>OY970200.1:0-3740380 GCA_963708235.1 uncultured Acidimicrobiia bacterium
AAAACGCTCGAGCGCGGCTTCATCGCGCCACACGGACAATGTCGCGTAGTGCCGGCGAAACGGCTCTGCGAGCATCGAGAATCCCATGACGCCGTCGGTCTCGAGCAGCTGTCGTCGCACCGCACGTGATCCTCGGAACATCTTCCACGTCGATCGCATGCTTTTCGGCGGAATGCTCGACGCCAGCACGAGGTAGTCCACGTCCGGCTCGAGCGCACCCATCGATTTCCTCGGCGACTTCATGCTGCAGTCTCGCAGAGCGCGAGCGGAGCGGGATTCTGGAGGAAAGTCTTTACACATCGTCGAAATTTGCACATAGTGTGTACTCGTGGTGATCGACCCAGCTGAGCTCCTCCGGCAACAGGGGTTCAAGGTCACGCCGCAGCGCCTGGCCGTCCTGCGAGCGGTGGCGGGGCGACCTCACCTCACGGCGGATGACGTGGTCGAAGTCGTCAGGGCCGACATCGGCGCCATCTCGCGCCGTGCCGTGTACGACGCCGTCGGCGTGCTGGCCGACATGGGTCTGCTCCGGCGCATCCAACCCGCCGGGTCGGCGGCGCGCTACGAGGATCGGGTGGGCGACAACCACCACCACCTGATCTGTCGTGCCTGCGGCCGCATGGTCGACGTCGACTGCGCGGTCGGTGCCGCGCCGTGCTTGGCCGCGGCCGACGACGCGGGCTACGAGATCGACGAGGCCGAGGTCATCTACTGGGGCCGCTGTCCCACCTGCCGGCAGGCAGCCGCCGACGCCTGAGCACCCGAGCAATGCACAGTTCGAGTCAGCCACAGCATCGACCGAGGAGAGACATGAGCAACGAAGAGCACGGCACGGTCACCACCAGCGACGAGCCGTCGACAGCGACGTGCCCGGTGATGAGCGCCGCCCACCAGGCGGTTGGGATCACGGCGAACCAGCACTGGTGGCCGGACAGCCTGAACCTGCGGGTCCTCCGCCAGAACCATCCGCAGGCCGATCCGATGGGCGAGGACTTCGACTACGCGGCGGAGTTCAACAGCCTCGACTTCGACGCCCTGGCGAGCGACGTCGATGCGCTGATGACCCAGTCGCAGGACTGGTGGCCGGCCGACTTCGGCCACTACGGACCGTTCTTCATCCGGATGTCGTGGCACGCCGCCGGCACGTACCGCATCGCCGACGGCCGCGGTGGCGGCGGCACCGGCGCCCAGCGCTTCGCCCCGCTCAACAGCTGGCCCGACAACGCCAGCCTCGACAAGGCCCGCCGGCTGCTCTGGCCGATCAAGCAGAAGTACGGCCGGAAGATCTCGTGGGCCGACCTGCTGGTCTTCGCCGGCAACCGCGCCCTGGAGACGATGGGGTTCAAGACGTTCGGCTTCGGCGGCGGCCGTGAGGACATCTGGGCGCCGAGGAGGACGTCTACTGGGGTCCGGAGCGGGTGTGGCTCGAGGACCAGCGCTACAGCGGTGACCGGGAGCTGGCGAATCCGCTCGGTGCGGTCCAGATGGGTCTGATCTACGTCAATCCGGAAGGCCCGAACGGCAACCCGGATCCGATGGCGTCGGCCCGGGACATCCGCGAGACGTTCGCCCGGATGGCGATGAACGACGAGGAGACGGTCGCCCTCATCGCCGGCGGCCACACATTCGGCAAGACCCACGGTGCCGCCGACCCCGACGAGTTCGTCGGTCGCGAGCCCGAGGGTGCTCCCCTCGAGGAGCAGGGTTTCGGCTGGAAGAACAGCTTCGGCACCGGCAAGGGCGGCGACGCGATCACCAGCGGGTTGGAGGGCATCTGGACCAACGATCCGATCCGGTGGGACAACGGCTTCTTCGAGAACCTGTTCGCGTACGAGTGGGAGCTGACGAGGAGCCCGGCCGGTGCGCAGCAGTGGACCCCGAAGAATCCCGAGGCGCAGGGCACCGTGCCGGACGCCCACGATCCGTCGAAGCGTCACGCGCCGACGATGCTCGACCTCGGACCTCGCGCTGATCGTCGATCCGGTCTACAAGGAGATCTCGAAGCGCTTCCTCGAGAACCCCGATCAGCTGGCCGACGCGTTCGCCCGGGCGTGGTACAAGCTGCTGCACCGTGACATGGGTCCCGTCGTTCGCTACCTCGGCCCGTGGGTTCCCGACGAGGAGCTGCTGTGGCAGGACCCGGTCCCCGCGGTCACGCACGAGCTGATCGACGACGCCGACGTCGCTGCGCTCAAGGGCAAGATCCTCGATTCGGGGCTGTCCATCTCCCAGCTCGTCTCGACGGCGTGGGCATCGGCGTCGACCTACCGTGACACCGACAAGCGCGGCGGAGCCAACGGGGCGCGGATCCGCCTCTCGCCGCAGGCCGAGTGGGACGTCAACGTGATCTCCGGCGTGTCGCGGGTGGTGGCGACCCTCGAAGGCATCCAGCAGGACTTCAACGGCTCCGACGGTGGCGGCAAGTCGGTCTCGCTGGCCGACGTCATCGTGCTGGGCGGCTGCGCCGCGGTCGAGCAGGCGGCGAAGCGGGCCGGCCACGACGTGCAGGTCCCCTTCACGCCGGGGCGCGCCGATGCCTCGCAGGAGCAGACGGATGTCGAGTCCTTCGCCGTGCTCGAGCCGACGGCCGACGGGTTCCGCAACTACCTCCAGAAGGGCGCACGACCTCGCGGCCGAGCACCTGCTGGTCGACAAGGCGTTCATGCTGAGGTTGTCGGCTCCCGAGATGACCGCGCTCCTCGGCGGCCTACGCGTCCTGAACGCCAACGTCGGGCAGTCCGACCACGGCGTCTTCACCGACCGACCCGAGACGCTGACCAACGACTTCTTCGTGAACCTGCTCGACATGGCCACGGAGTGGAAGGCGACGTCGGAGTCCGAGGACGTGTTCGAGGGTCGCGATCGCCAGACCGGTGAGCATCGCTGGACCGGCACCCGCGTCGACCTCATCTTCGGGTCGAGCTCCGAGCTCCGGGCCCTCGCCGAGGTCTACGCCTGCAACGATGCCGAGCAGAAGTTCGTCGGCGACTTCGTGGCGGCGTGGGACAAGGTCATGAATCTCGATCGGTTCGACCTCGCCTGATCCGACGAGCGAACGTCCGACGAGGCGTTCGATGATGTTGTGCGACCGACGTCGAGGGAGATCGTCCCTCGACGTCGGTCCGCGCCGTAGGCAAGCGGTATCGAATGGAGGCTGACATCGACGGATCCCATGCCACGGGCGGCCTTCGACAGGTGTTCCGTCGCACGCGGGACGACCCGGGGCTTCGTCGTGAGGCCGACATGATGGGGTTCTACGTGGCGGTGGCGCTCATCGCCGCGTTGAGCGCCGGGAGCGACGGCGCCGAGCACACGCAGCTCGAAGTCCTGGGAATCGTCTGGGGAACGACCGTCGGCCTCGCCGTCGCTCACTGGTTCGCCATGATTCTGGCCACCCGCGTCGTGCACGACCCCGGTCTCCACCACACACCGTTGGAGATGCTCTACTCCCAGTTGGTGATGGCCCTCGGGATCGCCGTCGTCGCCACGGTCGTGGTCGCCGCGCTCTCCGACGACCTGGAGCGCCTCGGCGCACGAGTCACCGCGGCACTCTTCATCGCCGGCCTGGTCGGCTTCGAAGCTCGGAGCAATGGCTTCTCGCGCGGCCGGGCGCTCGTGTACGGCCTCATCGCGTTGATGATCGGGATTGCCATCGCCATCCTGAAGTGGTTCCTCAGCAAGTGATCCGTCAGGGAGCGCTCGTGGTGCGGCGTCGGTCGTTGGTGAGTTGCCAGAGCATGCGGGCGGCGACGACGAGCAGGAGGATGGCGAAGAGGATGTTGGATGTCGTTTCCGACATGCCGACGGAGATCTTGCTGGCGAGGAAGGCGGAGATGACGCCGGCGAAGCCGAGGATCATTGCCACTCGCATGTCGGCGTTTCGCTTCGAGCGGTTGCGCACGGTTCCCATCACCGCCGTGGGCACGATCACCAACAGCGACGTTCCCTTGGCGACGGCGGCCGGGATGCCGAAGCCGACCACCATCGCCGGGACCATGATGATCCCGCCGCCGACGCCGAGGAGCCCGGCGAGAATGCCGGTGGCGAGCCCGATCAGCACGAGGGCGATGACCGACGCCACGTCGAGCGGGCTTCGCCCGGTGGCTTCGCTGTGGTCGAGCAGGAGCCGCACGGCCGTGGCCACCAGCAAGACGGCGAACGCCAACGCGAGCACGTCGTGGGGGAGTCGGTGCAGGATGTGGGTGCCGATGATCGCGCCGCCGACGGCGCCGAGCGCGAGCCAAGCGCCGACCGGCCAGTCGACTTTGTCTTCGAGGGCGTAGCTGGCGAGGCTCGACACCGCGATCGGCAGGACGGCGGCGAGTGAGGTGCCGTGGGCGAGGCGTTGGTCGAAGTGCGAGCACGAGTACCAGTGCGGGGACGATGAGGATGCCGCCGCCGACGCCGAACAGCCCCGACAGGAACCCGGCCACGAGCCCGACCGCCACGATGCGGGCCACGCTGCGCGGCGTGCGGCTGTCAGCCGCCTCCCCGAGTAGCGGTGCAGCCGAGGAAGGGATGGCGGGATCAGTCACACAGAACTCCAAGCGGGCAAGAGAATATCGAGGCACGAACAGCAGTCGTCAGCGGAGACGTCTGCGACGACGGTATGCGATCGACCGCCGATCCAGGAGATCACCAGCGGTCGTCGTTGCATCATCAGGGCTGCCGGGTGCGTGAGCCTGGGCGGCGGGGACGATCGCCGTACTGCCGGCCGTCGTAGTAGCCGGGGTTGGTGTCGGGGCGACCGCGCCGGCTCGTCCAGCGCCACGTGAGCGAGATGCGCGTCCTCGCCGGTGTCGGCGGCGGGGACGCCGTGCAGCCAGTCGCGCTGGCAGCGCGCCTCCCATCACCAGGAGGTCACCCTGTCCGGGGGTGAGCACCACGTCGTCGGGGTCGCTCCCGCCGGGACCCGATCGACCACTTCCGACAGAGGACGTCGCTGACGCAGCACGAACGGACGGCGCACACCGAGCACCACGATGGCGATCAGCGTGTCGTCGAGCCAGCGCATCTCCCGATCGCTGTGCAGCCCCTGGAAGTCGTCACCGCCCCGGTAGAGGATCGCGGCGACACCGGTGAACGGGACCCGGTACGCCGACCGGACGTGCAGACCCGTCTGCCGCAACAACGGGTGTGACTCGGGGTGCACGCCGGCGCCGAGTCGCCGTTCCGGGACGTATCGGTCGTACCGCAGCACCTCGGTCTGCTCCCAGGCGACCGACTGGCGAAGCGCCGCGAACTCCTGATCGGCGTCGCGGACGAAACCCTCGACGAGGTCGACCCACGACCCCGGGCCCAGATCGATGCGGCGCACGACGGCGCGACGGTCGATGCGAAGCTCGTCGCCCATGTCGCCAGTCTCGCACCGGTCTTGACAGCAACAACTGGTACGGCATCTTCGACGCACCGACGGGTTGGACCGGTCTCATCGATCGGTTCGGCGCCGAAGCCGGCGGCTGACACGGCGACGTCGGCTGCCCTGTCGATCGAAACGGCGGTGTCGTGAGGTTCCTGACGGTCGATCAGCCGGCGACGCGTCGGGCGCGCAGCACGATGTCGTCGACGTGGTGGGAGGCGGACGCGGCTCCGGGCGGGCGGGGCCGCTTCTCGTGGACCTCGATGTCCCAGTCCGGTGAGTCGCCGAGCGCCGCCACGAAGTCGTCGACCCGCACGTAGGCGTCGGGGTCGAACGGCCGGCTGTGTTCGTGCGTGTCGATCGGCGCCCGCATCGGCTCGAGGTCGTGGCTCACGACGAGCAGCGTGCCGCCCGGGGCGACGGCGTCGAGCAGGTTGCCGACACCGCGGCCGTCGGGCGTGCGCGGGATCGACGCGTACTGCGCCGACACCAGGTCGAACGCCTCGGGTTCGAACGCGCCGTAGCGCGTTGGCGTCGGCGTGGTGGCACTCGATCGGCAGCCCGCGCTCGTCGGCAACCGGCGGCGACGCGGTCGAGCGCGCGCTGCGAGATGTCGTTGGCGGTCACCTGCCAGCCCTGCTCGGCCAGCCAGACCGCGTCGCCGCCCTCGCCGGCGCCGACGTCGAGCGCACGGCCGGGGGCCAGGCCGTCGATCTCGTTGACGAGCGTGCCGTTCGGGTTGCCGCTCCACATCTGGTCGCCGCCGTAGCGGTGATCCCAATCGGCCTCGTTGGCCGACGGTCGGGCCGCGGCCTCGATGTCGTCGTGGGCGAGGCTGAAGCTGATCATGCCGCCGACCCGGCTGCCGTTGGCCGCGGCCTGCAGCACCTGTTGGCTCGGGTCGGTCACGTTGCCGGCGGCGTAGAGCCCGGGCACCGACGTCTCGCCGATCGGATCGGTCTCGACGAAGTCCCCGAGCCCGTTCGGGTGCGCGGATCGGCTCGAGGCCGAGCGATGCGAAGGCGTCGGCCCGCACGCTGAAGCGGGGGCCGACCGCCACCGCGTCGGCGTCGATGCGGGTCGCCGTCCGTCAACTCGACCGCGGCGACGCGGCCGTCGTCGCCGGTCGACGATGCTGCGCACCCGCCCGTCGACGACGTTCACCCCGGCGGCGCGCAGGGCATCGAGCTCGGGAGCGTCGGCGTCGACGCCGTCGTGCAGCACCAGCGTGAACCGGTCGCTCAGTTGGCGGAACAGCCCGGCGGGGTGGAGCCCCATCGGGTGGGTGACGATCTGCACGATGCGTTGGTCGCGGACCTCGAAACCGTGGCAGAACGGACAGTGGATGACATCGCCGCCCCAGTGCTCGGCCAGGCCGTCGATGTCGGGCAGCTCGTCGACCAGGCCGGTGGCGGCGAGCACCCGTCGGGCGATCACCGAATGGCCGCCGACGAGTTCGACGCGGAACCGGCCGTCGTCGGTGCGGGTGACGTCGACGGCCCGCCCGGCAACGACCTCGACGCCGTAGCTGCGAACCTCCTCGCGGCCGATCGCGGCCAGCTCCGCGGGCGGGAGTCCGTCGTAGCCGAGGTAGCTGTGCATGTGGGCAGCAGGGGCGTTGCGGGGCTCGCCGGCATCGATGACGATGACCGAGCGGCGCTGGCGGCCGAGTTGCAGGGCGGCGGCGAGGCCAGCGGCCGACCCGCCGACGACGGCGACGTCGCAGTGGCGCTCGATGGTGCGTGGTCCGTGTTCACTCATGATTTTGACGATACGTTCTCCGTCACGAGTTGCAAGTCATCTTGCGGAATCTGCAAATCGCCAGGATCGACAGGATGGAGGTGGAGCTGAGGATGACCGAGCTGAACGAGATCGAGTGGGTGGTGCGGACCCGGTTGCGGAGCCTGCGCACCACGCTCGGGCTGTCGCTCGGTGACCTTGCCGAACGTGCGAACCTCAGTCCGTCCACCATCAGCCGCATCGAGACGGGCAAACGCACGATCAGTCTCGACGTGCTCCTCCCGCTCGCCCGTGCCCTACAGGTCGACCTCGACTCACTCCTCGACGTGCGCAGCGACGACGACGTGGTCATCCGCCCGGTGCCGAGCAACTCGGGCGATCGCACGACATGGCAACTGAGCCGGCCGACTGGCAACACTGTCGCCGTCAAGATCCGCCTCGTTCCGACGGCCCGGGCGCCGAGGCAGCGAGTCCATCCCGGTCATGACTGGTTCTTCGTCATCGAAGGCCGGGTGCAGCTGCTCCTCGGCGAGCGGGAGCTCATCGTCGAGGCCGGCGAAGCCGCCGAGTTCGCCACGATGACCCCCCACTCCTGGGCCGCCCTTGACGGACCAGCCGAACTGATCATGATCTTCGACCGCGACGGCCATCGCGCCCACGTCCATCACGAGCCTCACGGGGATGACGAGAAGGAGCTCGACGGGTCGCCCGGCACCTCGGCACGGCGGGCGGCGCGATACTTGCCGTGATGGGCACGATCAAGACGCGAGCTACTGGTGAGGACGTCATGGACTTCCTCGCTTCGGTGCCGGACGAGCGCCGTCGAGCGGATGGCGTTGCGCTCCTGGCGCTGATGCAGAAGGCCACCGGGGCGTCGGCGACGATGTGGGGACCGTCGATGGTCGGCTTCGGCTCCCAGCCATACACGAACACGACGGGAACGAACGACTGGTTCGTCGTCGGTTTCTCACCCCGCAAGCAGGCGATGACGCTGTACGGGATCCACGACGGATACGGGCCCCCCGATCCGCTCCTCGCCGAACTCGGTCCCCACACCACCGGCAAGGGGTGCCTGTACATCAAGCAGCTCAGCCAGATCGACACGACCGTGCTGGAGCGGATGGTGCACAACGCATGGGAGCGCGCCCACCGGCCGACGTGATCCTGGGGGTCGCTAGCGCAGTGCGGGCTGGAACAACTCGATGGGGTTCCCGGACGGGTCCTCGAGAAGGATTTGGCGCCCTCCCGGCCCGGAGACCACCTCGTTGCGGAACCGAACTCCGGCGGCCCGGAGCCGTTCGATCTCAGCGTCGAGGTCGGCGGTGACGAAGTGAACCCGGTTCCATCCTCCCGGCCGAGGCTGAGCCCCATCCGGCATCGGGCGCCCGGCCGAACTCGCCGGACCACTGAGCAGGAGTCGCAGGTTTCCCCTGGTGACGTCTGCGAATGCCGGGAGGGCGGTCGTCTGTGCCTGGAACCCGAAGTGGGTCGTGTAGAAGTCCACGGCGTCGGCGACGTCATCGACCATGTAGCGAACATTGACAGTGTCGTCGATATTCATTGATTTGCTCCTTTTTTTTTTCTCGTGTCGTGTCATGTTGTCGTCAGCTCTCGGCCGCGATCTGTGCGATCAAGAACTCGACGCGCTCCTCGATCTCGTCGGCGGTGCGAACGAAGCTCCGGTAGGTGGAGTCGGGCGCGGCGGAGGGGTCGGCCATGCTCCAATGCGCCGTGGTGGGATGGCCAGGGAGATCGGGGCAGATCTCCTTGACCTTGTCGCAGAGCGTGATGATCTGGTCGAACCGGCTGCGGGCGAACCGCCTGAGGTGTTTGGTCGGTCGTCCTTCGATGTCGATGCCCCGTTCGGCCATCACGCGCACGGCTTCGGGGTGGAGGGGCTTCGGGTGACTGCCCGCGCTGCAGGCTTCGATGGCGTGGGCCGAGCGATGCTCCAACAACGCCTCGGCCATCTGTGATCGGGCGGAGTTGCCGGTGCACAGGAACAACACCCGCTGCTTGCGCGTTCGAGTCGTCGTCGCCAGGGTGGGTCGGCCCCGATCGAGGCGGAGTCCAGGGTGCAGCGCGATCCCGGCCTCGACGAACATCTCGCGGCACCGAGTCAGATCTATCCGGTAGTACGTGTCGCGACGGTCGGCCGAGCTGCGGCGAGACGAGATCAAACCGCCGGAGCGGAGTTCGCCGAGATGGTACGAGACGAGGTTCTGCGGTTTTCCGACCCGTGCGGTCAGCTCGCCAACGCGGCGATCGCTGAGTGCGAGCTCGCGCAACAACATCCACCGTTGTGGATCAGCAACCAGCTGCAGGAACCGGGCGGACGACGTCTCGAGTTCCTTGGCGCGCACGTACCATTTATATCAAACTAGATTGATGGATTGCCACCTCGAGCCGCCCGCCCGCGGCGCAGTCGGTGATGCGGCGCCAAGTCGGCTGGCGCGCCGGCTGGGATTGTTCGATGCGGTGGTCGTCGGGCTCGGTGCGATGATCGGGGCGGGGGTGTTCGCGGCGCTCGGCCCTGCCGCTGCGGCAGCGGGCAGCGGGCTGCTGGTCGGCCTCGGCATCGCCGCGATCGTGGCGTACTGCAATGCTGCGTCGTCCGCTCAGCTCGCGGCGCTGTATCCGAAGTCGGGCGGCACATACGTGTACGGCCGTGAGCGGCTCGGTGATTTCTGGGGCTACCTCGCCGGCTGGGGGTTCGTGGTCGGCAAGACCGCGAGCTGT
The DNA here is from genome assembly GCA_963708235.1 of uncultured Acidimicrobiia bacterium. Lineage (GTDB taxonomy): Bacteria > Actinomycetota > Acidimicrobiia > Spongiisociales > UBA5794. Next base: position 9,839 of record OY970200.1, read on the forward strand.
GCGGCGATGGCACTCACGTTCGGTGCCTATGCGTGGCCGGCGTGGCAACGCCCGCTCGCCGTGGGAGCGGTCGTCGCCCTCACGGCGGTCAACTACCAGGGCGTTCAGAAGACGGCATGGCTGACCCGGATCATCGTCGCCATCGTGCTAGCGGCCTTGGCGACCGTGGTGGTCGGCGCACTGGCGGGTGGCCAGGCGTCGGTCGACAACCTCGGCGACCTCGCCGTCGTTGGGGGCTGGTTCGGCATCCTGCAATCCGCCGGTCTGCTGTTCTTCGCCTTCGCCGGATACGCACGACTGGCCACCCTCGGCGAGGAGGTCGTGGACCCGGCCAAGACCATCCCTCGTGCGATCCCGCTCGCGCTCGGCATCACGCTCGTAATCTACGCGGCGGTCGCCGTGTCCTCGCTGCTGGCGGTCGGGCCGGCAGTACTGGCCGCCGCCCCCGCACCGCTCGATGCGGTCGTGCGTGCCGGTTCGCTCGATGTGCTTGCGCCGATCGTGCGCGTCGGCGGCACCATCGCCGCGCTCGGCGTGCTGCTGTCACTCATCGTCGGTGTCAGCCGCACCGCATTCGCGATGGCGGCCAACGGCGAGCTGCCGCGATGGCTCGACGCCGTTCACCCTCGCCACCACGTTCCGCACCATGCCGAACTCGCCGTCGGCGCGGTCGTCGCGGTGGTCGTACTGGTCGCCGATCTGCGCGGGGCGATCGGCTTCAGCTCGTTCGCCGTGCTGACCTACTACGCGATCGCGAACACATCTGCGTGGACGCTCCCGGCCGAGCACCGCCGGTGGCCGCGCAGCATCGCCATCGTCGGCCTCGTCGGGTGTGTCGTGCTCGCGTTCACCCTTCCCGCCGCGAGCATCGTCGGCGGCGCCGCCGTGCTGACGATCGGATCGCTCATCTGGTTGGCGCGCCGACGATTCAGCCGGTAGCGGTGATCGACCTCGCATCGACATCCGTGTCCGCATCGGAGGAGCCCCTCTGGACGCCGATCCAGCCGCCGAGCGCGGCGCCGATCACGAGCCACGGCACCCAGAAGATCAGGTGCCCGACCCACATCCCGGTGGAGAAGAAGTCGAAGACCACGTCGGCGGTGCCGACGTCGTGGCGGGGCGGGTCGCCGTCGAGCACGAAGACGCCACGGCGATCCATCCACACGAGTCCCTCGACGGCGACGACCGAGAACACGGCAGCGAAGCTGGCCACCAGGGCCAAGGCTCCGGTCTCCAATCCGATGCGGAACGATCGCGCTGCACCGGCCGAGACGAGAGCGACCGCGGGCAGGAGGATCGCCGGGACGGGCACGGTCACGCCAAGGACTCCCGGGCTCCCGTCGTGCAGTTGCATCCGCGACGCAACCAGCGTCACACCGGCGACGACCACTCCCGTGCCCAGCGCGACGCTGATGCGGGTGCCGAGACCGTGGCCGAACGCCGCCGCGGAGGCGCTGCGGGCGAAGCGCCGTCTCTCGGCGGCGTCGTCGATGGCAGCGAGCTCGGCACGCATCGCCACACCCCACTCGGCACGCCGGGCCGGCAGCCCCGCGGTCGCGAAGGCGAGGAGTCGCTCCGCGAGATCCCGCCGGTGCGGCCTCATGCTCCCGCCGTCCCGATGGCTGGCCGCCGCGTTGGCACGGCGCGCGCCACCGCTCCGCCTGCCATTGCGGCGCGCTCGACACGAAGCTTCGCCACGAGCTCCGCGCCGATGGGCGAAAGCCTGTACAGGTGTCGGGGCGGTCGGCCGCGCGGGACCTCCGACTCCCATGCGGTTTCGACCTGGCCGCTGTCGGCCAGTCGCATGAGGATGGGGTACATCGTGCCTGCCTTGAGACCGAGCCGGGCGCACAGTCCATAGCCGTGGCTCCAATCGCCGTCCTGCTCGGCCAGCGCGAGGAGCACTGCCTCCGTCTGCGGCGAGGGCCGTCGTTTCCGTTCCACGCCGCGATTCTCTACCTAGATAGAGTTGTGTGCAAGCCGCATCTGCTCAGGGGCGGCATCGGGGTCGCGCTCCTACACTGCTGCGCCATGGCGACCGCACTTCCCGTCGTGGCACTCCCGTTTCCCGTGGCTGCCTCGCACCCCGGGGCGTGGCGCCGCCTGGGCGATCTCCGCGACGGAAGCTGAACCGGATCCGGTCGTGATCGGCGCCCCTCATGACGACTGTGCTGTCGCGCAGCTGCAGGTGTCGGTGTTGGGGTGGTAGTCGGCGACGGCGCCGATGGTGTCGAGCTCGACGATGCAGCACTGCTCGAGCAGCTCCTTGAGCTCGCGTCGGGCGCGTTGGACCCGGGACTTCATTCCCGACACAGAGATGCCCAATGTGCCGGCCGCGCGATGGTGGGTCTCGCCGGCGACGTCGACTCGCTCGAGCGCGTCACGAGCCGCCGGGGTGAGCTGGCGGAGGAGTGGTTGGAGGCAGCGCGACAGCTCGCGGGTCGGCATCGTTCGGCTCGCCGTCGTGTGTGTCGGGGTCTGGCCAGTGGTCGTCGTCGTCGAGTGAGTCGTGGCGGTGGCGGGTGCGGTAGTGGTCGATGACGGCGTTGCGGGCCGAGCGGTACAGCCAGGCGACGGGGTTGTCGACCCGCTCGAGCGCGCCGGAGGCGATGCTGCGCACGATCACGTCCTGGGTGATGTCGGCTGCTATCTCGCGGTCCTCTACTCGGCGGCGACGAAGGCTCGCAGTCGGTCGAGGGTGTCGGCCCACCGAACATCGAGATCGCCGCGATTGCTGGCTGGGTTCGTCACCGTTCGTTCCACGTTCGCCTCCTCCCTGTGCTGACGAACGTGGATCGAAAAGGACGCAACTCGACGTGGAGTGCGTCCATCCGGAGCTCTGTTCGTCATCGGCGACGACTCCCGCATCCGGTGGGAGCGGTACGGAGGAGACCCTTCCATGCAGACCAGCCGTGTCCAGCTCGCGTTGAACGTGAGCGACATCGATGCCGCCACCCGCTTCTACACCGACATGTTCGGCGTCGGTCCGGCAAAGCAGCGCGCCGGGTACGCCAACTTCGAGATCGCCGATCCGCCGCTCAAGCTCGTCCTGTTCGAGCACCCGATGGCGACCTCGGCGCTCAACCACCTTGGAGTCGAAGTGCCGTCGAGCGGCGACGTGGTCGCTGCTGCCGAACGGTTCCGCGCCGTGGGTCTGGATCACAGGATGACGGAGTCCGATCGCTGTTGCCACGCCGTGCAGGACAAGGTGTGGGTCGACGCCCCCGACGTGCCACTCGGCGCGTGGGAGTTCTACACAGTTCTCGCCGATGACAAGGGCGACGATGCCGCCGATGTCCAGAGCGCCTGCTGCTCCACCGCGCCGAGCCAGGATGGGCCGTGCTGTGCTGGGCCCACCCCGGAGACCGGGACGTGAGCACCCCGGCGGTGCTCGTCGAGGGCGTGCACGTCCGCTTCGGCGGCGTACACGCCCGGCCACAACGAGTTGTGGGACGTCGTGCTGCGGTCGTCATGTGGGGAATCGTCGCGGCAACGCCGACGGCTCGTCGATGAGCGAGCCGCTGCTCAGGCGGCAACGAGCGTCGAGGCGACGATCGCGTCGAGGTCGGCCTGGCCCGGCTGAGGGACGTCCTCGCTGCTCGGAATGCGGCGGAGCAGGTCGATCGCTCGATCGATGTAGGAGCCCTCGTAGACAGGGCCGTGGGTCTGCACCCATGTCGTGATCCCGAGGTCGGCGATACGGGTCACCTCTGCCTGGTACTTGGCATCATCGACCAACGCGATCCACGGGCTGATCCAGCGATGGGCGACGACGAAGGTGGCGGCCAGCTGATCGGCTTGCATCTCGTCGGCGTGCACGACGGGCTCAGGACCGAGGGCGGCACCGAGGTCGCCGGCCCAGAACAGACCGGTGCTGGGGTCGAACACGGCGCGAGTGGTCGGACTGTCGAAGATCGGCGGGCGTTGGAACACGAGGGTCCGGTCGCCGATGTCGAGAGTGTCGCCGCTGACGACCCAGCGCATGCGGCGCGGGTCGAGCTCGATCGAACCGACGAGGCGTTCGTTCATCCACCACGACGCCACGACCGTTGCGTTGGGGAAGTGCTCGACTGCGGCTTCGAGATTGCCGGTGTGGTCGTGGTCGTCGTGGCTGAGCACGATCCAGCGCACGTCGTCCGGCTCGACGACCGAGCTGACGGAGTCGAGCCAGCCGTCGCGGTCGGCGGCGACGCCGGTGTCGAACACGACCGGCTCGCGGCCGGTGAGGACCATTGTGTTGAAGTGGACCCCTTCGGCGTCGCCAGGCGCCTTCCAGAAGCTCTGGATCAGGTGCGCTTCGGGGGTGATCTGGACGGGACGGATGAGCTGGTTCATGGCAGGTGCTCCTTGGTGAGAGGTGGACACCTGGAGAGACGGCGCGACGATGACGGGAGTCGCAATCTGCGTCTGTCAGCGCCGTGCGTCGTCAGCGTGGCGATACCGCGAACTGGGGCTACGAGGTGGGCCTGATCGCTTTGACGATGGCGCTGTGGACACCGTCACCGAGCGAGGTCGAGCATCTCGTCGGTCATGTCGAGTCCGTAGGCCAAGCCGGTCGGACCGACCCGCTCGGCGGACAGCAGCACGTCGATCCCGCCTCCGGAGTCGGCAGTTCGGGCGGCGTCGGCGTAATAATCGCGGGCTCGATGTAGATGCGTTCGTGGGCGGTGCTCATCGTGTGCTCCTCGCGGTGGTCGGTTCGCAGGTCACGGGGTCGCAGGTCACGGTGTCCCATGGCGCTGCGGTGGGGGCGCGACCCATGACCAGTTCGGCGGCGGTGGGGAAGCAGCCGAGGCAGTTGTCGTTGATCCGCCACCGGCTCGAGGTTCCCTCGCGCTCGACGAGGAGGAAGCGGACGTCGCCGAGGATCTTGAGGTGATGCGAGACGGTGGACTGGCCGACGTCGACGGCGTCGACGATCTCGGCCACGCTCATCGGCCGCCCGGCGGTGGCGAGCAGGTTGAGGATCACGATCCGGGTCGGATCGCCCAGCGCTTGAACCAGGTCGCCCACGTCTCGGCGTCGTCACGATCAATATTCATCTATGATCGACGATAATCGATGAATGGCAGGGTGAACAACAGTGATCGATGATCAGTGGACGAGTTCAGGACTGGGGGCGGGCAGCCGCAACCGTCGGCGCGCAGCTGGAAGTCGACGAGCTCGCCGCGGCTGTCGGTGGTGACGTCGCAGCACTGCTTGACGAGCGTGGCGAACTGGCGTCGGCCGCGCTGCACCCGCGACTTCATGCCCGACACGCGAGATGCCTTCGATCCGCGCCGCGTCGGCTTGGGTGTGACCCTCGAAGTCGGTGAGTTCGAGCGCACGCCGATAGTCGGCGGGCAGGGCATCGACGAGTGGTCGGATGCAGGACGGCGAGCTCGGACAGGGTGGCCTCTTGGTCGTCGAGCCAGGCGTCGGCGCTCGGGTCGGCGACCGGTTCGATTTCGGCGGCGAGCACCTCGCGGCGGCGACCGGTGCGGCGGTAGTGATCGGTGATCGCGTTGCGGGCGATGCGGAACACCCAGGCCGTGACCCGCTCCTGGTCGTCGAGCGTCGCCGAGGTTCTGGTGGATGCGCAGCATGACCTCGGCCACGACGTCGTCGGCCTGATGGGGATCGCTGATGCGGCGGCGCACGAAACGCTCCATCGACGCGCCGACCTCGGCCCAGATCGTGTCCAGATCGAGTCGCTGGTCGGTGTTGCGGTCGAGCGTCATCGTCATCCCCATGGCCATGCAGACGCTCGCCGGCGGCGACGGACGCAACATTCCCCGAAAAGCATCCCACCGTCGCGCGCCGTTCGTCTCAACCAGCACCCAATCCCCTGAGCTCAAGGAGACGCACCGATGAACCCCACCACATCTTCCCGTCGCCGTGATCGGAGCCGGACCCGTCGGCCTGGCCGCCGCCGCCCACCTCCACGAGCGCGGCATCCCGTTCGTCGTGTTCGAAGTCGGCGACGACGTCGCCGCCAGCATCCGCGAGTGGGCGCACGTCCAGCTGTTCTCGCCGTGGAGCTACAACATCGACCCTGCCGCCCGCCGTCTGCTCGAGGCCGACGGATGGATCGCTCCCGACCGGCGACGAGCACCCAACCGGCGGCGAGCTGATCGAGCGCTACCTGGAACCGCTTGGCGTTGCTGCCCGAGATCGCGCAGCGGGCTGCGCACCAACCGGCTCGTGACCGGCATCACCCGCGCCGGCACCGACAAGGTCACCACCTCCGGGCGCAGCGAGGCACCGTTCGTGATCACGACCGAAGGCCCGTTCGGGCTCGAACGCACACTCGCCCGGGCGGTGATCGACGCCTCCGGCACGTGGCTGACCCCCAACCCGGTCGGTGCCGACGGGCGGCCGGCGATCGGAGAACGCCACGCCGGCGATCTGATCGAGGTCGGGATCCCCGATGTGCTGGGCCGCGACCGGCGTCGCTACGCCAAGCGTCGCGTCGCCGTCGTCGGCTCCGGCCACTCCGCCCAGAACGCCGTCCGTGACCTGGCCGTACTGGCCGACCGTTCGCCCGGCACCCAGGTCACGTGGATCGTCCGCCGCAGCGATGCCGGGCAGATGTTCGGCGGCAAGGCCAACGACCAGCTGCCCGAACGCGGTCGGCTGGGCGCCGACGCCCAGCACGTCGTCGACAATGGTGCCGTGCAACTCGTGACGCGGGTTCCGGACCGACCGCATCAGCTACGGACCCGACGGAGCGACGCTGGTCGCCGTCGACGGCCGCGAGGCCGGACCGTTCGACCGGATCGTCAACGCCACCGGGTTCCGGCCCGACCTGGAGATGGTGTCGGAGCTGCGCGTCGACGTCGACCCCGTCCTGCAGAGCGCCCGCACCCTGGCGCCGATGATCGACCCCAACGTGCACTCGTGCGGGTCGGTCCCCCCGCACGGCGCGGCCGAGCTCGCCCATCCCGAACCCGGCTTCTACATCGTCGGCGCCAAGAGCTACGGCCGGGCGCCGACGTTCCTGCTCGCCACCGGCTACGAACAGGTCCGCTCCGTCGTCGCCGAGCTCGCCGGCGACCGCGCCGCTGCCGACGACGTGCAGCTGATCCTGCCCGAGACCGGAGTCTGCTCGCTCGACCGCTCGCCCACGGCCGCGGCGGCGGCGCCGTCGGTCTGTCAGATCTGGTCACGGTTCCGGATGCGGCCAGCGCCTGCTGTAACTGACGCCCACCGTCACCGGGTGGGGGTCCTCGGCGCTGCGCCGGGCGACCCTCACCCTGGCGATCTGCCCAACTTGTGTCGTGGGGTGTGCTGTTCTACGGCTTCGCCGTCGCCGCACCCGAGATCACCGATGACACCGGCTGGTCCGAGGGCGTCGTCGTCCGGCGCGTTCGCGCTCGGGCTACTTGATCGCCGGGTTCGGCGCACCCGCCGATCGCCCGCGCGCTCGCCAGGTTCGACCCGCGGCTGGTGCTCACCACCGGATCGGTCGTCGGCACGCTCGGGATGCTCGCCTTCGCCGCCGCGCCCAACCCGCTCGTGCTGTACCTGGCATGGATCGTGATCGGCGTGGCGATGGCCGCCACGCTGTACGAGCCGGCGATGGCGGTGCTCGTCGCCCTCGACCCGGCCCGCCGCCACCGCACACTCGCCGTCGTCACCGTCGCCGGCGGCCTGGCCAGCACCGTCTTCGCTCCGCTCGGCGGCTGGCTCGTCGAGGACGCTCGGCTGGCGCCAGGCGCTGGCCGTACTCGGCGTCGGCGGCGGCTTGGTCACCGCCGTCCTGCACGCGGTCGTGCTGCCACCGGCGCATGCCCACACCGACGACGACCCAGGTCGCCACACCTGCCGGCGCCGCCCGTCGACAAGCCGCTCCGACAACTGCGCAGCGCGGTGCTGTTCGAGCAGGCAGCGATGATCGCCACCACCGCCTATCTGATCGCGCTGCTCGTCGACCGTGGCGTCGACCTGCCGATCGCCGCGGCGGCGCTCGGCGTGATGGGGCTCGGCAAGGTCGCAGGTCGCCTGCTGTTGCTCGGCCCGATCGGACGACAGCTCGCTCACCGCGCTCGCCGCGCATCTCGCACCGCCGTGCAACTCGCCGGCCTCGCCCTGCCGCTCGCCGTGACCCGGAGCAACTCGTCGTGTTCCCAGCCATGTTCGTCGTCGGATCGGCGTCGGGCGCGACCACGGTGCTGCGCCCCTTGATCGTGGTCGACCTCGTCGGTGCCGCCCCGTTCGCCGCCACCAACGCCCGCATCCAGCGCGCCTCGACACTCGCCCGTGCGGCCGCACCGCTGGTGCTCGGTGTCGCCGCAACCGCGTTCGGATGGCCGATCGCCTGGGCCGGCTGTCTCGCCGCCTTCGCTGTCGCCGGCGAGCGCTACCTGGCGCTCGGTCGATCCAGCCGCGACTGAGCCAACGCCAGCACTGCCACCGCCGCCAGCACGATCACCGCGCCCAGCCACTGGCGTCCGACCAATCGCTCGTCGAATAAGACCGCCGCCGCCGTCACACCGAACACGGGGACCAGATTGATGAACAGGCCGGCCACTGCCGGCGAACACGTTCGCAAGCCACGAAGGTAGAACCAGAACGCCACCCCGCAGCCGTTATTCGCGACAGGCCGGCCAGGCTCAGACGCGTAGGCGACGCCAGGGTTGAGCACCCCGAGCCATGCCAACGGGGCACGATGCTGTACCGGAAACCGACGCTCACCAGCGGCGAACGACGCGACGAGCAGAACGCCCACGCTCACCGAAAGCTGAACAGGAAGCAGCGTGAGCGGGGCGATCTCATCGACGGCCCGTTTACTGATCGCGGTCGCCGTGCCCCAGCACGCAGCTGCGGCAACGAGCGACCACGCGGACATGCGAACGCGTGACATACCAACCTCGAGCAGGATCGACGGGACAGGACGATCGGCGAGTCAGTTCGCCGGCTTGTCCCCGTCGCAGTGCGCGTACCCGGGCAGCCGAATCGGCCGGCACACCGGGAGCACGCACAACGTCACGACTCAACCGTACCGGGTTCAGGGGGCGCGTGGTTGGGTGATGGGGGTGCCGTCGGGGCGGTGGGTGCTCCAGTGTCCGTCGGGGTGGCGGTGGGTGGTGTAGCCGCGGGTTTTGATCCGGTTGTGGCGTCCGCACGCGGGTCCGCCGTTGTCGGGGCTGGTGGTGCCCCCGTCGGCCCATGGTGTGGTGTGGTCGATTTGGGTGTCGCGGATGTCGCAGGCACCCCATCCGCAGCGTCGGTTGATGAGTTCGATGGCGGTGCGGGCGGCGCCGGTGAACAGTCGCCGTCGTCGTCCGAGGTCGATCACGGTGCCGGTGCTGTCGATCACGACCCGGCGGATGTGGCCGATGAGCGCGGCGATCACCGCATCTGTCGGGTCGATGGGGATGCCGGTGGTGGTCTCGCACCGGTACCGGTCGACGTCGGTCGGGTCGCTCACCGGTGCTGGTCCGCCGGCGAGGTGAGCGAGGTGCGTTTCGAACGTCTTGTGATCGATGACGATGTTGACCACCGGTTCCGGTGCGGTGGCGCCGGGGGCGGTCGAGACAGCAGCTGTGAAGATGGCGACCAGGGCATCGGCTCGGCGTTGCCGATCGGTGCGGGCCAACAACGCTTTGGTGACGAGGTTCCCGTGGGTGGCGCGTGCGGCATCCCAGTCGGCGTGGAACTCGGTGCCCACGAACCGGTCGAAGATCTCCCGCAACACGGCCCCTTGGGTGGTGCCGACGTGGGCGCGGCAGATGCACTTCACTACCGACGGGGGCCACGAAGGCGTCGCGGTCCTCATGAGCCCGTTCATGATCACGGTGGGCCCCGTCGGCATCGGCCAACGTCTCCCAGCGGGCCATCACCGCAGCGAAGTCGGCGAACTCGAGGTTGCTCGCATGGTCGACGAGGAGGGCTTCGGAGTCGGGGAGCTGGGCGGTGCAGCGCCGGTTGGCGTGGACCTTGGCGACCACCCGCACCTGATCGACACCGACGTCCCCGGCGCGTAGACGGCTGCGGAGCAGTTCGAGGTCGCGTAGGGCGCGCATCGACTGCACCCGCCGGGTGGCTTCGGTGCGGGAGCAGTTCGTCAAGGTTTGTACCCACTGGCGGACCGTGGCATGCCCGTCGTCGGCGTAGATGCCGCGCTGATCGGCGACATCGATGACATCGAGCAGGGTTGCTTCGACCAACCGGCGCACCTGTTCGGTGGCGACCAGGGTCTGTTCGAGCCCGCCGGCTGACAAAGCCACCAGCTCCTCCGGCAACGGCAACTCGACGACTAACGGCATCCTCCCATCATGCGCCAGGGGTATGTCACAGTTTCCCTCGAACGGCGGTCAGACGCCCTGCAACTGGACGTCAACCGCGTGTGTCGGCTCGTTGGAGCTCATCACGTACACGTGACTGACCCCTGCCCACGGTTCGAGGCCCTGCTCGCCGAGCTCAAGGAAGATCCAGCGGTTGCCGGCGTCCCGGGCGGCGTCCAGCGCCGCGACGCCGACGGCTCGGTGGTCGGCTTGGTTGACGATCCGCTGCCCGGCGGCCAGACCGTACGTGAGGTCGTAGTTGGCGGCCGATGCTGGCCAGCTGCTGCGGCGCGGCCGCAGAATCGATGCTCGACGCCGCGACTAGTCTCAACGCAACTCGGGCGCACGACATGCTCGATGGCGGGAGGAAAAGTGCAGAAGGCGCTCAATGTCATTGCCATGACATTTGTCGCGACGTTCGCAGGCATTTGGTTGTGGGTTGCTTGGAAGGTTGCGAGATACATCCCAACTGACATCGCCAAGACGTACCCGATGTCGGGTCCCTTGGCTACCACCGCTGGATTCCTGGCGGCGACGGTTGGAGCCGGGACAGCGTCGGTGCTGGGCATCACCATCGCTGACACGAAGGGGAAAACGCAGACGACATTCGGCGCTCGCTTGGCAGAAGCCGGCAAGGACTCGCCGCTTCTGATCACGGGCATTCTCGTGTACTTCTTCGTCGGGATTGCGATCCTGCTCGTCTGGCTGGCGAATCCCGACGAGGCGCCCGATGCCATCAACGTGTTTGCGTTGGGAGCGCTCGGCTGGGCGGGCGGCGCGTTCACCGCAGTGTTCAAGGCACCGTCGTAGCGACGGTCGTCGACGTCGGTATGCCCGTCAAGTGTGTCGCCGATCTGCGGGACGACCGGACCATAGGATGCGACGCGTGACGCTCCCTGGAGGTCGTCAGCTGCGGGTGCTCTGCACGAGCACGGGCGGTGCCGGCCACATCCACGCGCTCGCGCCGTTGGCGCTGGCGCTTCGCAGCCGTGGTCACGACGTGCAGTGGGCAACCGCCGCCGATGGCGGCGCCCTGGTCGCGGCGATGGGGTTCGAATGGTCGGCCGCAGGAATGACGACGGCGGATCGCCGTGCAGGCCGCGGCGGACGAGCTCGTGCGGATCATGCAGCTCCCGATGGCGGACCGGCGGGGGCCGATGTTCGCCGCCTTCTTCGCGCGTGCCGCCGGGCCGGTGATGCAACGCGATCTTGCTCCGATCCTCGACCGGGTGCGACCGGACGTGGTGGTGCGGGAGGTGGCCGAGCTCGGAGTGGCACCGATGGCAGCGGCGCGCGGCATCCCCCTCGTCACGGTCGCGTTCAGTGGCGTGTTGCCCGAGGCCGCTCGACGCGAGGTGATGGACGACCTCGGGCCGCTCTGGCACGCCGAAGGTCTCGACGATCCATCATGGGACGACGTCTACGGCCAGATGTACCTCCATCCGTTCCCGCCGTCGTTCGGTCAGCGGCCGGACTCGCCGGCAGTTCGGCCCGCCCGGGCGACCGGCGCACCGCCAGCAGGACAGCCACCGGCGTGGGTGGAGGCGCTCGGTGCGGCGAGGCCGTGCGTGTACGTGACGTCCGGGACCGAACGCACCGCAACGACGTTTCCCTGGCGCGACGTGTTCGCGGTCATCGCAGGACTCGACGTCGACGCCGTGGCGACCATCGGATCACATGTCGACCCCGCCGACCTCGGACCCATTCCGTCCAACGTTCGCCTCGAGCGCTTCGTCCCGCAGGCCGACGTGCTGCCGCGGACGGCGGTGGTGATCTCCCACGGGGGAGCGGGCACCGTCCTCGGCGCGGCGTCGTACGGAGCTGCCCCAGTTCGTCGTGCCGCTCTTCGCCGATCAGTGGCAGAACGCCGTTGCGGTCCGTGATGCCGGCTGCGGTGTGCTCGCCGGCCCGGACAACCGCAGCGCCGACGACATCGATGCGGCGCTGCGCACGCTGCTCGGCGGCGCAGCGCACCGTGACGCGGCGACGCTCGTCGCGGACGAGATCGCGTCGATGCCGACCGCGACGGATCTGATCGACGAGATCGAGACGCTCACCGAGCCCTGACGGAGCAAGTACGGTTCGGTGATGGCTGTGGGGTCCGGGGAGTCGGCGACGACGCCTCCTGCTGGTGTTGTGCCGCGCTGGGAATGGCGAACCTTCGGTGCGCCCTTCGGCACCGCCGCCGAGGTGCTGGCCGATCTGACGCCGCAGCGGGCGCGGAGCAGTGAAGAGCTCTACTTCGTCTCGCTGCACAGCGATGCATCGGTCAAGGTGCGTGACGGCCTGATGGATGTGAAGCAGTTGCTACGTGTCGACGATGACGGACTCGAACTCTGGACACCGGTGTTGCAAGCCAGCTTCCCGCTCTCGCGCGAGGACGTCTCGACGGTGCTGACAAGCCTGGGGGTCGCGGGCTCGGTTCCCCGCCTGACGTCGTACTCGTTGGACGGTTTCGTGGATGAACTCATCCGCCCCCTCGCCGACGTGCGCACCGTGGAGGTGCACAAGCAACGCGCCCATTACCTCGTCGACGAGTGCAGTGTCGAGTCGACCGAGATCACCGTCGGTCACGAGACGACGCACACCCTGGCGATCGAGTCGCCGGACCCGTCGTTGGTGTCGGCCACCGTCAGCCGGCTCGGACTTGCGGACCGTCGCAACGTGAGTCTCGCCCGCGGGCTCAAGACGCTCGTCGGGTTCGGAACCCGCCGTCATGCCGTCATCGACGTCGGCACGAACTCGGTGAAGTTCCACATCGTCGAACGCCACGCTGACGGGTCGCGGCACGCTGTCGTCGACCGCGCCGACATCACACGGCTCGGTGAGGGTCAGGCCGACTCCGGTGTGCTCGCCGGCGCCGCGATCGCTCGGACCGTCGAGGTCATCGCGGCGATGGTCGATGAGGCCCGCCGGGCCGGTGCCACCGACATCGTTGGCGTCGGTACCGCCGGTCTGCGCCGCGCCCCCAATCAATCGGCGCTCATCGATGCCGTGAGCGCTCGTGCCGGTCTCACCGTCGAGGTGATCACGGGCGAAGAGGAAGGCCGACTCGCGTACCTCGCGGCCACCTCCGCGTTGCCCGCCGTCGAAGGGCCAGCTCGCCGTGTTCGATTCGGGCGGCGGCAGCACGCAGTTCACCTTCGGTCGGCGCACCACATCGACGAACGATTCAGCCTCGAGGTCGGAGCGGTGCGAATCGCGGAGCGCTTCGGGCTTGCCTCGGCGGTCGCCACGAAACACTCGACGCGGCGCTCGCCGCGCTCTCGTCCGAGTTGGAACGCCTCGACGGCCGTCCGAGGCCCGACGCCATCGTGGCGATCGGCGGCACCGCAACCAACCTCGCCGCGGTCAAGCACGGACTCGCTCGCTACGACCCTGACCGTCGTCCACGGAACGGTCCTCGACATCGCCGAACTCGATCGACAGATCGAGCTGTACCGCACCCGCAGCGCAGGCGAACGGCGCGACATCGCCGGACTTCAACCTGCTCGTGCCGACGTCATCCTCGCCGGAGCGTGCATCGTGCGCACGATCTCGACCAAGCTCGAGACCGACGTCGATGACGGTGAGTGATCGCGGCCTGCGCCACGGAGTCGTCATCGACCGCTTCGTAGACTGAATGGCGGCGCGGATGAGCGCTTCGCCGCCTCGGGAGGGCGTGGTGAGCACTGGTTCATCTAGCATTGCCGCGAGGCCGTGAGGGAGCGCGTCGCCGCCCGGCCGGTGACGCTTACGCGGGTTGGAGTGGCCATGAAGGATGACCATGCGATGCCCGGCGACCCTGATGGCGAGGGTTCAGCGGCCGGGCAGAGCCCTGCGGAGGAGCAGCAAGGGCCGCCAGGTTGGCCCGTCGCCCGGCGACGCGCTACGAGCTGAGCCCGGCGACGCGATCGCGCCCTGCTTCAGGCCGTCGCCGGCGCCGCACCGGGGATCGGGGTGCTGCGGCGCTATCGGAGGGGCTGGCTGCGATCCGACGTGTACGCCGGGATCTCCGTCGTCGCCTACCTCGTGCCGCAGGTGATGGCCTACACGGCGCTCGTCGGCGTGCCGCCGGTGGCCGGGCTGTGGACCGCCCTGGCGGCGCTGATCGTGTACGCCGCGCTCGGGCTCGTCGCGGGTGCTGTCGGTCGGTCCCGAGTCGACGATCGCCCTGATGGCCGGCACGGCGATCGCACCGCTGGCCGGAGCCGACCCGGACCGGGCGGTGGCGTTGGCCGCCGCGCTCAGCCTGATCGTCGGCGGGTGGTGCCTGGTCGGCCGACTGGCCCGCCTCGGCGTGATCGCCGACCTGCTCTCCCAGCCGCTGCTCGTCGGCTATCTCGCCGGTGCGGCCGTGCTGATGGTCGTCGGGCAGCTGGGCAAGATGACCGGCACGACCGTCGAGGGCGACAACCTCGTCGCTCAGCTCCGGTCCTTCGCCGCGGTCGTCGACGACACCCACCTGCTGACCCTCGCGGTCGGCGCGGGAACGTTGGGCCTGCTGCTGGTGATCCACTTCCTGCGACCGCGCTGGCCGGCGACCCTGATCGCCGTCGCCGCGGCCACCGTCGTGTGCGTGCTGGCCGACCTGAAGGACCACGGGGTCGCGGTGGTCGGCGCGGTCCCGACCGGGCTGCCGACGCCCGGCCTCCCCGACGTGACGTGGGAGGAGTTCCGGACGCTGGTGCTCGCCGGGCTCGGGATCGCGGTGATCGGCTACGGCGACAACATGCTGATCGCCCGCGCCTTCCCGGCGCCGGCCGACGGAGGACGAGCCGACCGGCGAGCCGGTCGACCCGCAACAGGAGCTCGCCGCCCTCGCCGGGGTTCAGGTCGCAGTCGGTCTGATGAGCGGCTTCCCGGTCTCGTCGTCCGGGTCGCGCACGGCGCTGGCCATCGCCGCCCGTGCCCGCACCCAGCTCTACTCGCTGGTCGCGGCGGCGTTCGTGGTCCTCGTCCTGTTCGTCGCCGGGCCGCTGATCGAGAACCTGCCCCAAGCCTCGCTCGCCGCCGTGGTGTTCTACGCCGCCAGCAAGCTCGTGTCGTGGCAGGAGGTCGTGCGACTCGCCCGCTTCCGCACCACCGAACTGCTGCTCGCCGTCACCGCCACGCTTGGGCACGGTCCTGTTCGGCGTCCTCGTCGGCGTCGGCGTGGCGATCGCGCTCAGCCTGGTCGAGATCCTCTACCGGCTGGCTCGCCCCCACGAAGGCGTGCTCGGCCGCGTGCCGGGGCTGGCCGGAATGCACGACGTCGACGACTACCCCGACGCCGAGACCCTGCCGGGCCTCGTCGTCTACCGCTACGACGCCCCGCTGTTCTTCGCCAACGTCGGTGACATGCGCCGGCGGGCCCTGCTCGCGGTGGACCAGGAGAACGCCGCCTTCCCCGAGCACCCCGTGCGGTGGTTCATCCTCAACGTCGAAGCCAACGTCGAAGTCGACATCACCGCCGCCGACGGGCTCCGCGACCTCCACGCCGACCTCGCCGCCAGAGGCGTCCGCCTCGCGCTGGCGCGGGTCAAGACCGACCTGCGGATCCCGCTGGAACGGGCCGGGCTGGCCGACCTGATCGGAGAGGACATGCTGTTCCCGACCCTCCCCGTCGCCGAGGAGGCCTACCTGTCGTGGGCCGCGTCGAACCCGATCGCGAACGGGGAACACGATCGATGATCGCCTGCGCTCGGTTCGACGCGCAGCGTTCGCACCGGCCAGCGGTCATCGTCGAAGTCGAGGGTGTCCACCTCGATGCCGGCTTCGGTGGACGCGGATCACCAGCACGTTCTCCGAACGGACGTCAGCCGCAGTGACCGCCTGCTCGTAGAGAGTGCGCTGGGATGGGCTGACATATGGCAACGACTCGAAACCGAAGGCAAGCTCCGCATTTCCGACTCGCACCTCCCCGTAGGGAAGCGTCCTGTGGCGAACACAGTCAGTACGCATCGCCCTACTCACACGGGTCGCGCCGCTGTCACGGGCCGGTCGTACCCGCAGTCACCTCCGTCCAAACCCGGCGATGACGTCACGTCCGGCAGCGTCAGCGGGCGCTGACACGTCCCCCGTGAGCGGCGAGGCCGTACACGACCAGAATGCCGATTACGACGAACGTGAATGACCACACCGGGTAGAACGGCATCCACCAAGTCGCCGAGATGGCCAGGACTGCGCCGGCGAGGATCCCGATCCAACGAGCGAACTGGGAGCGCTTCAAGACGGCAAACGATGCCACCAACAAGCCCACACCGACGATGAGCCAGGCCCACCCGTAGGTCGTCATGCTGGTGCCGAGGAGTGCACCCTCCAGCTCGTCGGGCACCGCGCCGTCGAAGCGAAATGCCCACAAGGCGTCGAAGATGCGCATGATGCCGGCGATGCCGAGGATCGTGCCGGCGAACACCAACCAGCCCAGCCCCTCTTCCGAATCATCTACGTACGTCGATTGCGAGTTCATGTCACAGCTCCCTGGAGATTGTCGTGTCGGTTGAACGGTGTGCGCGGACAGTACGTGCGGCAAGGGTGAGCCCGCCTCACCCCGGCGGGTGTGACTCCGGCGGCGGCGATGCGTCGTGATGGATCCGTTGGACGTCGACGAGCTCGAGCCCGAGGTCGCTGATCCGTGCCAAGAGACCGTGGAGTGCGGCTTGGTCCTGAATGTCGCCGTAGAGAATCGTGTCGGTCCGCATCGCGCTACCGGCCCGCAGGGTGTCGAGAATTCGCGGCGACACGACGCCCTGCAATCGAACTTCGTAAGCGTTGCTCATGAGTACCTCGTCGGCACTTCTTTAGCGACTGTCAGGGTGAGGCGCGCCTCACCCTCCGCGACGTGAGGGCGGCTTGCGCCGGCAAATCACCTTGCACGAGGTGAGGCGGGCTCACCCTTGCGATCCCTACGTTGAGTGTCAACAAGCGCGACGAAACCCGCTGTTCGAGTGATTGGGGTAGTCATGGCCACGAAGTCTTCACCGGTGCTCTCCGCCGAACAGCTGTCGGAGGTGCTCCGACTGATCAAGGGAGCCGATACTGTCGAGCTCAAGTTGACGGTGCCGGATTCCGACCATGCATCGGCAGTCGCCGCGCTGGGTATGGATGTGCTCGACGCCGAGATTCGTCAGATCATGTTCTTCGACACGCCCGATCTGACGCTCAACAAGCAGGGTGTGGTGGTGCGAGCGAGGCGGATCCAGGGCAAACCGAGCGATTCGGTCGTCAAGCTGCGGCCGGTCGTTCCTGACGACCTCGATGCGAAGCTCCGCAAGTCGCCGAACTTCGGCGTCGAGGTCGACGCGATGCCCGGTGGGTTCGTCTGCTCCGGCTCGATGAAGGCCAAGGAGCTCGATCCGTTGAAGGCGAAAGAGGCGTTCGCCGGCCAGCGCCGGGCGTCCAAGCTGTTCACGAAGGAACAACGCGCCTTCTACACCGACCACGCACCGGAGGGCATCGATCTCGACGATCTCTCGATGCTGGGCCCGATCAACATCATGAAGCTCAAATTCACGCCTGGCAGTTTCGAACGCCGGCTGGTGGCCGAGCTGTGGTTCTACCCCAACGGATCGCGGATCTTGGAGCTCTCCACGAAATGTGCCCCCGCGGAAACGTTCGACGTCGCCGCCGAGACGAAGAGCTTCCTCACCGAGCACGGTGTCAATCTTGCTGGGGTGCAGCAGACGAAGACTGCGACGGCGTTGAACTACTTCGCCGGCAAGCTCCGTCCCGCCGCGTAAGTCGGCTTGTGACACTGATGACGCTCTCGACGCTGGACGAAGTCGACCCCCACGACCCATTCGAGTCGCGTGAGCTCAGGCACCTGGAGGCGCAGCTGATCGCCAGGTTCAGTCCTCCGTTGCGTCCGGAAGAGGTGCATGCCTGTTTGGTCGGCTGCGTGGCGCGTTACGAATCGGCGCGTGTGCGCCAGTACCTTCCTGTGCTGATCGAGCGTGAGGCTCGGCAGCGCCTGGGAGACCTGAGTCGAGCGAGGATGATCGGGGTATTGCAATGACAGGCATCGAGCAGGTCACGTCCGAAGCGGAGTGGTACGCGTTGTCGGTGGACGATGTCGTTGGTCGGGTGGGGGTCGTCGCCGAGCGTGGACTCGACGACGACGAAGTGCAGCGACGCCTGGCGGAGTTCGGGCGCAACGAGATCGCCTCCGAGCCGCCTCCCACGTTGTGGGAGGTGGCCAAGAGTCAGCTGATGAACCCGATGAACATCATGTTGCTGATCGTCAGCGTCGCCAGCCTTGCCATCGGGCAGGTGGCGACCGGCATCATCGTGTTGGCGTTGGTGTCGTTCAACGTGATCATGGGGACGAGCCAGGAGCGCAAGGCGATGGCCAGCGTCGAGGCGCTGGCCCAGCTCCAGGTCCCGATGGCCCGGGTTCGCCGGTCGGGCAGCGTCGAGCAGGTCGATTCGTCCGGTCTCGTGCCGGGCGACGTGGTGTTGATCGAGGCGGGTGAGCTCGTTCCGGCGGATACCGCGTATCGTCACGGCGGCCTCGTTGGAGGTCCAGGAGGCGTCGCTGACGGGTGAGAGCGCACCGATCGCCAAGGACGCGACGACGCTGCCGGCGGGGGAGACGGCGCTCGGCGACAGGACGAACCTCGTCTTCCAGAACACGCAAGTGACCAGGGGCTCGGCGGTCGTGGTCGTCGTCGCCACTGGCGCGGCGACCCAGATGGGTCACATCGCCGACATGGTCACGGCGACGAAGCGCACGAAGTCACCGCTCCAGCGGGAGCTCGACGGTCTGACCAAGTTGTTCGGATGCTCGCCTGGGCGGCGGTGGCGGTCATCGCCATCTTCGGGATCGCTCGCGGGCAAGAATCCGAGACGTTGATCCTGCTGTGCGTGTCGACGGCGATCTCGGCCATCCCCACGGGCCTGCCGACGTTCGTGCAGCTGATGCTGTCGTCCGGGGCGCAACGGCTCGCCGAGGCCAAGGCGGTCGTCAAGTCGCTCACCGACGTCGAGACGCTCGGCGGCACGACGGTGATCAACAGCGACAAGACCGGCACGCTGACGATGAATGCCATGACGGCGACGACGATGTTGGCCGGCGGCGACTGGTACAAGATCGAAGGTGGCGGCTACAAGAAGTCCGGCGCCATCCTCGGCGCGGCGGGCGCCCCGACACCCGACTTCACCCGCCTGGCGCTCGGACTCGTGCTCTGCAGCGACGCCACCGTCGCCGACGATGAGTCGATCATCGGCGACCCAACCGAAGCCGCGCTGGTGGTGCTCGCCGCCAAGACCGGTGTCGACGCCGAGGAGTCCCGCCGGACATGCCCGGCGGGCAGCGGTGCCGTTCGATTCCGAGTACAAGTTCATGGCGACGTTCCACGACCGCCCGGACGGCGCACCGGGGGCGTCCTCCAAGAACCCCACCTCGCCAGCGTGAAGGGTGCGCCGGACATCATCATCGAGCGGTGCGCGACGGCGCTGTGGCACGGCGAGCAGGTCCCGATCGCACAGGTCCGCGACGAGCTGCTCGACGCCAACCGGCAACTCTCCGAGCGCGGGCTCCGCGTGCTCGGCTTCGCCATCCGCGACCTCCCGCCCGCCGACCATGAACGCCGCGCTCGACGACCCCATGGGCGAGATGCACGACCTCATGTTCATCGCCCTCGTGGGCATCATCGACCCGTTGCGGGCCGAGGCCGTCGACGCCGTCCGCATCGCCCGCACCGCCGGGATCGACGTCCGGATGATCACCGGTGACCATACCGTGACCGCCCGGGCGATCGCCGACGAGCTCGGGCTGGGCCCGGGCGTCATCACCGGTACCGAGCTCTCTCACCTCAGTGACGCCGAAGTGATCGCCCAGCTCCCGCAGCTCCACGTCTTCGGTCGTGTCGCCCCCGAGGACAAGGTTCGCCTCGCCCGGCTGATGCAGGAGGCCGGCGAGGTCGTGGCGATGACCGGCGACGCGGTCAACGACGCCGCCGCCTTGAAGCAGGCCGACGTCGGCGTCGCCATGGGCAGCGGCTCGGAAGTCACCAAGCAGGCCGGAAAGCTCGTGCTCACCGACGACAACTTCGCCACCCTGGTGAAGGCCGTCGAATACGGGCGGGACATCTACCGCCGGATCTCGTCGTACGTGAAGCTTCAGCTGACCATCCTGTCGTCGGTCCTCCAGCTGATGCTGTTCGCCACCATCCTCAACATCAACGGCGGCGTCGCTCTGTTCCCGATGCAACTGTTGTTCGCCAAGTTCTTCGTCGTCGTCACCGTGGTCGTCGGGTTCATCGTCGACGTGCCCGACCCCGGTGTCATGCAGCGGGCTCCGCGTACGCCGGGATCGCGGATCGCCACCCGCCCCCAGACTGTGCGCTGGGCGATCACCGGTTTCATCATCGCCTCCCTGGCGTTGATGTTGTTGGCCTGGGGCCCCGACGAGCCGAGCACCACGGACGCTTCGGTGTCGATGACGATGGCCTTTGCGGTTGTCGCCCTCAGCGCCGTCAACAACGGCCTCGTCATGCGCCGCGAACGCGAAGCGTGGTGGTCCACACCGATGTTCCCCTACCTCGGATGGATCATCGGAGGGTGGCTACTCACCTGGGCAGCCGTCGAGCTGAACATGCTGCAGCGCCTTCTCGACACTGTCCCGCTCACCGGTGCCCAATGGGGTCTCGTCCTCGGATTGTCGCTCGTCGCACCGGCATTCACCGCGATCGACAAGGCCATCCACCTCCGCCGGCTCAACCGTTCACGGCAGCAAGCCTGATTGCAGCCCGCCGGACCGGGCACTATTGACAACATCCGCTACCAGTAGTCAGCCCGCCCGCGGTGATGAGGTGGCCCGAGTTCGTTCCGTCGACGGTTCGTGACCTTCTCCGCTAGACCGAGCCTGCTCACTGACGGAGGCGACTCGCACTGGGCGGTGGGGCCGAATGTGCTGGCCCTGATGTCGACGGGGCAGCCCGGCGATGTCAGGGTGCAGTGGTGTGGGCCTCGGTCCATCTGATGCGTTCGCGGCGCCCGGGGATTCCGTTGGTGATCTCGACCCACACCCCGTTGCGGTCGACCTCGTAGCTGCGAAAGGCGCAGGCGATGCCCTGGGCGTTCATCAGGTCCGCCGAGTCCATGAGCTGGAAGTGCAGGTGGGGGGCGGTCGAGTTCCCGGTGTGACCGATCCGGCCGATGATGTCGCCGGTGCGGACATGCTGACCTGCGGCGACCGCAACCGAGCCGGGGGCGAAGTGGGCGAAACCGGCGTAGACGTCGCCGGAGCGGAGGATCACGTGGTTGCCCATGATCGCCGGGATCTTGTCCGGCCGGAACGTCACGGCGTTCTTGAGGGCAAGGGCGATCTCGCGCAGCGGATGGATCCAGGCCCGTTCCTCAATCCCGTCGCTCGCCGCCACCACCTCGGCGTCGAACGGGGCGTGGACCGGTGCTCCCCATGCGTAGGACTCACGGGTCCGGCCACCGAAGATCGGGCCCCGCACCCTGCCGGCAGGGTGATAGTGGACCCCTCTGCGCCCGTCGACCTTGAGCAGGTCATACGCATACCGCTGACCCAACATGTCGGTGCCGTGGCTCGGCACCCGGTGTGCCGGTGTCGTGACCGCCATCCAGCCCTCCCCACGCAAAGGGAAATCAACCACGACCGGGTTCTCGAGGGCGTCAGGCATCGACGGGAGCGTACCGGCCGACCACGGGCAGGTCCGCACCGATCTATGGCGGTCCCCGGCGACCCATCGCCAGTACGCGCCCGCCGGATGCCACAATGCCGCCATGAACCTCGATGACGGGCTCGCCCGGGCCGAACGCCATATGATCCGGTACGGCGGCACCTGGATGCCGTTCATTGCCGACCGGGCCGAGGGGTCGTTTGTCGAGGACGCCTCGGGGCGGCGCATCCTCGACTTCACCAGCGGCCAGATGAGCGCCATCCTCGGACATTCGCATCCGGAGATCGTGGCGGTGGTGCGTGACCTCATCGGGAGGCTCGACCACCTGTATTCGGGGATGTTGTCCGCACCGGTGATCGACCTCGCCGAAGCGCTCGGCTCCCTGGCACCGGGGCTGACCAAGGTGTTGCTGCTGACCACCGGCGCTGAGGCGAACGAGGCCGGGCTCAAGATCGCCAAGGCCGCCACCGGTGGCTGGGAGGTGGTCGGGTTTGCCCAGAGCTGGCACGGGATGACCGGCGGTGCCGCCGCCGCCACCTACTCGGCGGGTCGCCGTGGCCACGGGCCCGCCCCGTCGGGTTCGATGGCGATGTTCGCCCCCAACACCTACCGCCCGCGGTTCGTCGACGCCGACGGCAACCTCGACTGGCTCGCCGAACTCGACGACGGGTTCGACCTCATCGACCGGCAGAGCGCCGGCGCTCCCGCCGCCTTCATCGCCGAACCGATCCTCTCCTCCGGCGGGATCCTGGAACTCCCCGACGGGTACCTCGCCGCCCTCCACGAGCGCTGCCGGGAGCGGGGCATGCTGCTGATGCTCGACGAGGCCCAGACCGGGATCGGGCGCACCGGCACCATGTTTGCGTTCGAACCCGACGGGATCGTCCCCGACATCCTCACCCTGTCAAAGACCCTCGGCGCCGGGCTCCCGCTGGCGGCAGTGCTCACCACCGAAGAGATCGAACAGCGCGCCCACGACGCCGGCTTCCTGTTCTACACCACACATGTCTCCGATCCGCTCCCCGCCGCCGTCGGGCTCAAAGTCATCGAGGTGGTGCTGCGGGATCACCTCGCCGAGCGCGCCGTCACCGCCGGTGCCCGCCTCCGCAGCGGGCTCGAGACCCTCCGCGACCGCTACGACTGCATCGGCGATGTCCGGGGCCGTGGCCTCCTCGTCGGCGTCGAGATCGTCACCGACAAGCAATCGAAGAAACCCGCCTCGGGAATCGGCGACGCCATCACCCGCCGCTGTCTCGAGCTCGGGTTGTCGATGAACATCGTCGGTCTCCCCGGGATGGGCGGGGTCTTCCGGATCGCCCCTCCGCTCACCGTCACCGACGCCGAGATCGATCTGGGGCTCGGCATCCTCGACCGGGCCGTCGCCGACGTCGCCGGCTGACAAGGCTGACCGGTCTCGGCGGACGAGGTCGGGGCTCGCCACGCGGAAATCTGTATCAAGGTCGGGGCTCACCCCTCTCGTGTACCGGAGCGGACGATGCGAGCCGCTCGTACCTCCGAGAAGGGATGATCATGAGTTTCCGACGTGTCCTGTTGACCGCCATGGCCATTGCAGTGTTCCTGATGAGCGCCATCGCCCCGGGCGCCGCAAGTGAATCCGGTGACGGATCGGATAGACCAACTGACGAGCACGGGGAGGTGTTCAAGGCGTTGGAGCGGGATCTCGGACTCACCGAGAAGCAGGCCCTCGCCGTCGTCGAAGCACAAGATCGCGCCATCGTCCTCGACGCCAAGCTCCAGCAGGAACTCGGCGATGCGTTCGCCGGATCGGTGTTCGACATCGAGTCCGGACGTCTCCGGGTCTTCGTCTCCGACAAGAACGCCGCAGCCGCCGCCGAGCGCGCCGGCGCCGAGGTCAAGCTGGTCGCCCGCAGCGGCGCCGAGCTGAACCGGATCGCCGCCACCCTCGATGCCGCCACCGGCTACCAGCAGCCGACACGACCCGGCGAGCGTCCCACCGTCAAGCGCCCCGTGATCCTCGCCGGGCTCCAGGGCTGGTTCCTCGACCCCGAATCCAACACCATCCGGGTCACCGCCGAACACGGCAAGCTGGACGAAGCCGCCAAGTACCTGGCCCAGTTCGGTGAGGCCGTCTCGCTGGAGGAGGCCCCCAAGGGCGGCGTGGCGCTGCCGGCGGCCTTCATGGACGGCGGCGACGGCATCCACGGCAAGGGCGGCAGCGGTACCAACTGTTCCGCCGGGTTCAACCTCCGCAACAAGAACACCGGTCAGGGTTACCTGCTGACCGCCGGTCACTGTGTCACCAAGAACGCCACGCTCAAGGGTTCCAACGGCAACAACTTCGGCAAGGTGCTCGAGGAGTGGTTCCCCACCTACGACGATGCGCTTGCCCGCAACGACAACCCGGGGCTGTGGACCCAGGGTCCGTGGATCGACAAGAACCCGTCGAACGGTGGCGTCAACATCGTCTCCGGTTTCACCGACGCCCCGATCGGGACGGCGATCTGCAAGTCCGGCAAGACCACCAAGTACACCTGTGGTCAGATCACCGCCAAGAACCAGAGCGTGACCTACTCCGGCTCCGGCACCGTGTACGGGCTCACCCGCCACAACGCCTGTGTCCGCAAGGGTGATTCCGGCGGCGCCAACGTCTCCGTCAAGCTCAACATCACCTCCTTCTTCCCACTGAGCTTCACCCTGGGCTACGCCGCCGAGGGTGTCAGCAGCGGCGCCACGCTGTACGGCGCCGACTTCAAGTGCGGTGAGCAGGTCGGTGTGGCCAACACGTCCTGGTACTTCCCGGTCGCCGACAGCCTTGCCTACTTCGGCCCCAAGTACGGCATCTCCATGTGGTGACCAGACGACACCTCGGTGTCACGAAGAAGGCCCGGTCGGCATCTTGCCGGCCGGGTCTTCCCCGTTTCCCGCTCACCATTGCGACCAGGTTGCCCCGCCACCATTGCCCGGTCGTTCACCGATTCGGGCCGGTGGACCCATGCCCTACGGCACGGTTCGCAATACGCTGCAAACTTCCCCCGGTAGGTGTGACGCCGGGTAGGGCGTCTCACCGGCAGGGCCGGGGGGATGGCCAGGGGGAACGTGGGGGAAACAATGGACGACCTGTATGCCGCATTGGGCATTCCGCCCGATGCAACCATCGAACAGGTCCGCAGCGCCTATCTGGCCGCCATCAGGCGGGCCCATCCGGATGTGGAGAACGGGGACGAGGATGCCGCCAAGCGGCTCACCTCGGCCTACACCGTGCTCTCCGACGGAACGAGGCGGGCGGACTACGACCGGAACCAACGGCGAGCCGTCGGCGGGGACCTCCCCGAGGGCGGGTCTGGCGATCGCGCAGCCGGAGACGGGTCGGCGGCACCCGCCGAGATCGACCTCGATCGACCCGAACCCGCCGACGCCATCTGCGACAACTGCGGCCCGGAGCCTTCGGTGGGGTTCACGGTGGCCGTCGATGGGGGACACTTTGCGTTCCGTCACGGTCTCAGCCTCAACAGCGATCTCTGCGAAGAGTGCTCGACGGCGGCCCGCCAGGACCTCGAGGGTCGAAAGCTCCTCCAGGGCCCGGAGGCCATCACCGGGATCTTTGCGGCACTCGGTTATCAGATGGCCCGTCGCACCACCGCGGCGCCAGGCCCGGAGGACCGTCAGGTGCGACCCACCGGCGAGTGACCGACCCGACAGACGTGGGTGTCATCCCGAAGACCTCGGGCGGTTTCGCACGTCCGGGCGGCTTCGTGACGTCGGTGCCGCGACGGCCCCAGACCACGGAATCGGAGTCCGGGACCATTTCCTCTGGCGCAATCCCTCAAAGACAGGCATGCTGGGGACTGGCCGAAGTGACGAGGAGCGGGCACATGGATCGCGACCTGTTCAACATCGACACCGAACCCCTGCCGGTCGAGGACCACGAGGAGATCGTGCTCGAGTACGAGTTCGACGGGATCGAAACCCGCGACGAGACGGAGCTCGACGGCGAGGTCCAGACGGATGCCACTGACGGACCCGACCAGCAGGTCGAGGATCCGTGGGTGAGTGTCGACGGCGTCGACGACGCCATCGACTGCTTCGTCGAGCTGATGATGGCCCGCGACCTCGACTCGCTCGAAGACATGCTGGCCCCAGAAGTGGAAGCAAGCCTGCTCGGTGAGGTGTCGCGTCCCGGTGTGCTCGAGGGTCTCGCCGATCTGCTGCTCCGCTATCCCGATCTCGTCCTTACCCGCGGGGACCTCGGGTTGGAGCCGATCGCCGCCGCCTGGGTGTTCGACCAGGAACAGAACCGCTACGACATGGTCGGGTACTTTGCGGTCGAGATGACCGACGGCGACGACCCCAAGATCGAGCGTCTCGATTTCGTCGAGGAACCCGCCGACCCCGACGAACTTCTCGTCGAGATCCCGGACCGCTCCGAGCTTCCCCGAGTGGGACGACTGGGCGACCCAGGAAGAGGGCTAAGCCCCGCGTCGGGTAAGGATGGGGATTCATCTCGTCCAGTCCGGCCGCAACCCGCCCGGCCGGGATTCGAATGCCGGATTCGGACAGCCGGGAGTCAGGCGCGGTCGACGGCCAGCCGGTGCCGCAGTTCCGGCGTCAACGGCAGCAGGAACAGCGCCAGCCCAACCGAGCCGTACAGCACCTGCAACCAGACGACGTCCTCGAGGTAGATGAGTTCGAGAGCGATCCACACCATCTGACCCAGACCGAGCAGGCTGGTGGCCAGCCACGACCAGTGCTGACGGGTCCACCGCTCGATCGGGCTCATCACGGCCCACGTCGGCTGACGGATCACGCCGTATGCGGTCACCAGTGATCCCAGCCCGAAGCCGACGCCGAGCACCAAGCCGGGAACCACCCAGCCGTCGATGATCGGAAAGGCGGTGAGCCATTCGTCGGGAAACACGGCGTCGCCTGCAAAGGCCATCGCGGCGCCACCGCCGAGGGCGCTGATCCCGAGAAAGACGAGCAAGCCGACCGTGGCTCGGTAGGCGACCGCCGTGGCGGGTCGCAAGGACGTGACCATCGGTGTCGTGTGGGTCACCGCATGCTCCTCTCGTTGACCCTTTCAGCATGGAACGCGCTGACGACACCGCCCAGAGGCGAAGGTCCCCTCGACCCCCCACGAAGACGGGTAGCGGCCGGGTACAGGTCCCGACGGCGGCGCCGGCGTTGCGTCAGTCGAGCTGTTGCAACAGGTCGATGATGCCGTCGAGTTCTTCGCCTTCGAGGTCGATGGCCGGCATCTTCGTCCCCGGCTTCACCCCTGCCGGATCGATGATCCAGCGCGCCAGCCCTTCGACGGTGTTGGGCATGATGTTGGCGGCGAGCATCCGCCGCGAGGCGATACCGGTCAGGTCCGGGCCGAAGTCGCCCTCGTACATCGGATCCTCGAACAGACCCCGCACCGTATGACACGGTGCACAGGAGTTGGCGAAGTTCTGCAGTACCCCGACCTCGACCTCGACCTCGGCCGGCGCCTGTTCCTGCTCCCACCACGCCTGGAATTCTTCCTCGGGATGGGCAACGACGACGAGACGCATCTGGGCGTGCGCCAGACCACAGAACTCCGCACACTGACCGATGAACACCCCGGGCTCCTCGGCGCGGAGCTGCAGCTCGTTGCTCCGACCGGGGACCAGATCCATCTTGCCGTGGAGTTCAGGGATCCAGAAGCTGTGGATGACATCGGCCGACTCGAGGACGAGATCGACGGCCCGACCGACGGGTACATGGAGCTCGTTTGCGGTCCGTACCGGCGTCCCGTCGGCGGTCTCATAGAACACGTCCCACCAGTACTGGTGGCCGACCACCGTCACCTGCACCGCCTCGGGTTCGTCGCTGGAGAGACCGAATGCGGTGGTCACCGTCACCACCGCCACCGGGACCAGCAGCGCCGCCGAGAAGGCGGCCCCGCCGACCACCCAGCGGTGCCCCTCACCGTCGGAGCCTTCGGCGCCGCGCCGCATCCACACCACCACGAGCAGTGCCATCACCACCACGAAGGCGAAGATCCCGAGCCAGAACATCAGCCACCACAGGTCGGCGATCCGGCGGGCCCCCTCGCCTTTGGGGGCCAGCGCACCGGCGCATCCCCCGAGCAGCAGGGCACATCCGACGACGGCGGTGGCACCGAGACGGCTCATCGCGCCGCCTCGCCCGACACGTACGCCGCAACCGACTGCAGTTCCGCCTCGCTCAGCACCCCGGCGTAGGACGGCATGAACCCGGGACCGGTGCGAACCGCATCGAGCACCCGCTGATACCCGGGTCGGAGCGCATCGAGGTCGGGGGCGCTGTTCCCGGTGAACCCGGCGCTCTCCAGCAGGTGGCACTGCCCACAGGTCGGGTTGAGCGACTCCACGATGGCCTCGCCCGCCACCGGATCACCCTGGGGCAGGGCGGTCGCCGAGCCGCAACCCGAGACGAGGGCGACCACCGCCAGCACGGCGCCCACCGGATAGGCGGGTCGCCACCTGCGGTGTCGCCGGCGAATCAACGGGATGGGTCGGCTCATGTGGTCACGTCCTCGGGGCGACGACCCTGACGCCACACCAACCAGCCGATCAGGATGCCGGCGAGCGGCACCGCAACCAACGGCCACCAGGTCTGCCAGTCCAAGGCGATATCCGCATCGACGGGCTCGATGGCGAACACCTCACCGGTGGAACCGGTCGGGCCCCCCTCCTCGGAAGTCAGCAGGTACATCTCGCCGCTGCGGTCCTGGGCGACACCCAGGATGAAGCGGGCGAAGTTGTCCTCGGCGACCTCGATCTGGCGCACCGGCCACAGCCCCTCCTCCACCGGAGCGGCGGCATAGACGATGCCGGTCGGGATAAAACGGATCGTCGCATAGTCGGCGAAGACCATGTGGCCCGACAGTTCGGGAATGGCCGACCCGCGGTAGCGGATCCCCGGGGCGATGACCGACCCGGAGTCCGGCCCGCGCTCGTACTCGACGATGGGGTCGATCAAAGGCTCGCCCTGCTCGCCGGTGTCCGGGCATTCGGCGGGCGGTTCGAGGAAGTTGTCCGGATCGAAGCAGTGGGTGGCTTCTTTGATGTTCCATCCGAAGTTGCCGCCCAACTCGACCACGCTCATCTCCTCGAAGCGGAGCTGGCCGGCGTCGGCGGCGTACAGCTCGCCCGTATCGTGGTCGACGGAGAGCCCGAAGGGGTTGCGGAACCCGTATGCAAAGATCTCGTCGACACCGGTCTCGCCCACGAACGGGTTGTCCTCGGGCACGGCGTACGGGTCTCCGCCGTCGACATCGATCCGCAGGATGTTGCCGAGGATGGTGGTGACGTCCTGTCCGTTACCGATCTCGGGGCGGCCCAGGTCGTCGCCCGGGTCGTCGGTGTCGCCGCCGCTGCCGCCGTCGCCGAGGGCGATGTAGAGATAGCCGTCGTCACCGAATCGGATCTGCCCGCCGTTGTGATTGGAGTAGGGCTGGTCGACCGCCAGGATCAGCCGCTCCGAGTCAGGATCGGCCACGTTGGCGTCGTCGGCGGAGACGGTGAACTCGGAGATATGGCTGGTGTGGTCCCAACCCTCCGGAGCCCCCTGCCGCAGCGGGGCGCTGTAGTACACATAGAACCGACCGTTGGCGGCGTAGTCGGGGTGGAAGGCCAGCCCGAGTGCGCCACGTTCGTCGTAGGCGGGGTCGAGCCCGACGATGCGGTCGGTGAGATCGAGGAAGGTCGTGACGGCGCCGTTCGCCGAGTTGACCGCGATACGACCGACCTGATCGACGAAGAAGAGCCGATCGGTTCCGTCGTCCGCTTGGGTGAGGTCGACCGGGACACCCAGACCGGTCGCAATGCTGCGTAGCCCGATCGTGGTGGTTTCGGGGTCGTCGCCGGAGGCGGCGATCGCCGAGCCGGGCGGTAACACGGCCGAACCCAGGACCAGCGCAAGGGCGAGCGAAACGGTGGCGAGAGCGGGGACGCCCGCGGTGGCATGGTGACGGGACGATATCGGGTCAGCCAACATGCCGAGGCCCGGTACCCGGTGTCGGCGGTTTTCAAACCTCAGGCCCTGCGTCGGCCCCACGGGCGCCCCGGTGGCGCACACCTGGCGACGCGGTCAGGTTTGAGATCCCGTCGGAGTGGGTACCAGCCGCTCCACCACCGGCCAGCGACCAGACGATGATCGCCGAGACGACGATGGGATGTGGGACGGATGACGGATCTACGCGACCGAGCCGGGCGGTGTGCCGACGGCGGGTCGAGCCGGCGGCCCCACCCGCCGTCCGAGTTCGAACGGATCACCGGCGGAATTCTCGCCACGCTGCCGTGACTCCGGCGGCCGTCATGCTCCAGGTCATCCCGATGGCTCCCGGTCTCCCCACAGCGCCAGACGGGGCAACGTTTGCTCACATCGAGGGCACCGGGGAGCTGGCCGTGCTCGTCGCTTCGATTGCAGCCGCCGCATGGGTCTACACCCGGGGTGTGGCGACGCTCTGGAACCAGGCCGGACGCGGCCGGGGCATCTCGATGGGCCGGGTCGGCGGCTTCCTGGTCGGACTCGTCGTGATCCTGATGGCCCTTGTCGGCCCGATCCCGGCGGCGGCGGAACGCCTGTTCTCCGCCCACATGGTGCAGCACCAGCTGCTGATGCTGGGCGCCGCCCCGCTGCTGATCCTTGGCCGTCCCGGGATGGCGCTGGTGTGGGCGCTGCCCCGATCCCACCGGCGGCCGGTCACCCGCTGGCGATACCGCCTCGGGGTCAACGTGTTGATGGCCCGGCCGGTGGCGCTCGTGCTCATGATGGGGTCACTCTGGGCGTGGCACGTGCCGACCGCCTACGAGGCGGCGGTGCGTATCCCCCTGTTGCACAGCGTCGAGCACATCACCCTGTTTGGCACGGCGGTGCTGTTCTGGGCGTCGCTCGGCGTGCGCCACAACCGCCGGCTCGGCGGTTCGATACTGTCCTTGTTCCTCGCCGGGATGGGCACCTCGATCCTGGCGGCGTTGCTGCTGTTCGCCGGCTCACCGCTCTACCCCGAGTACGCCGCAGAAGCTTCCCGGATGGCGGTTTCCGCCATCGAGGATCAGCGCACCGCTGCATTGATCATGTGGATCCCCTCCGGGCTGGTCGGGATCGCCGCCATGGTGGTGTTGTTCACCCGATGGCTCGGTGCCATCGACGGTGAGCCCGAAACCCGACTGATCGAAGCTTCCGCAACGATGGGGGTCGCGCCGTGACGGCCCGGCTCATCGACGAGCCCACGCTGCGCCGGGTGTGGGACCGCAACCCCGGTCTTCCGGGGTGGCTGACCGCGGTGAACCACAAGATCGTCGGACTGCGGTTCATCGTCACCTCTTTCGTGTTCCTGCTGATCGGTGGACTCCTGGCCCTGGCGGCTCGGACGCAGCTCGCCGTCCCCGACAACAGCTTCCTCTCCGGGGAGGCCTACAACCAGGTGTTCACACTCCACGGCGCCACCATGATGTTCCTGTTTGCGGTGCCGATGGTCGAGGGGCTCGCCATCTACCTGGTCCCGACCATGATCGGAACCAGGGACCTGCCATTCCCCCGACTCAACGCATTCGGGTACTGGTGTTATCTGTTCGGCGGATTGATCCTCTACACCGGGTTCGCCCTCGGTTCTGCTCCCGACACCGGGTGGTTCGCCTATGTCCCGCTGAGCGGCCCGGAGTTCTCCCAGGGTCTCAACCTCGACTTCTTCCTGATCGGGGTGACCTTCGTCGAGGTCGGGGGGATCATCGGCGCCATCGAGATCATCGTCGCCATCCTGTGGCAGCGCGCACCGGGGATGACCCTGTCACGGATGCCGGTGTTCGTGTGGGCGTCGTTGGTGATGGCCGGGATGATGCTCTTCGCCTTTCCCCCGCTGATCGCCGGCACCCTCATGCTCGAGTTCGACCGCAAGCTCGGGTTCCAGATCTTCGAGGCGGGAGCAGGCGGAGATCCGTTGCTGTGGCAGCACCTGTTCTGGATCTTTGGTCACCCCGAGGTCTACCTGCTGCTCATCCCGGCCGTCGGGATCATCTCGATGATCGTTTCCACCTTCACCCGCAGACGGATCGTCGCCTACCGCTGGGTGGTTGCCTCGCTGGTCGCCATCGGGGTGCTCAGCTTCGGTCTGTGGGCCCACCACATGTTCACCACCGGGCTGTCGATGATGATCCTCAGCTTCTTCGCCGCCGCCAGCTTCATCATCGCCATCCCCAGCGGGGTGCTCATCTTCTCCTGGTTGGCGACGATGATGGTGGGGCGACCCCGCTTCGAGCCCCCCATGTTGTTCCTCTTCGGGTTCGTGGTCATCTTCGTCCTCGGCGGCATCACCGGGGTCATGGTGGCGGCCGCCCCATTCGACTGGCAGGCCCACGACACCTTCTTCGTGGTGGCCCACTTCCACTACGTGCTGATCGGGGGGGTGGTGTTCCCGATCTTTGCCGGGCTCTACTACTACTTCCCCAAGTGGACCGGTCGGCTGCCCCACCCCGGCGCCGGTCGCTGGTCCTTCTGGTTGATGTTCATCGGCTTCAACGTGGCCTTCTTCGTCCAGCACTACCTGGGTCTGATCGGGATGCCGCGACGCATCTACACCTATCCGGTCGGGCTGGGATGGGAGGTCCACAACATGATCTCCACGGTCGGGTCGTTCATCCTGGCGCTCGGTGTGCTGGTGTTCACCCTCAATCTGGGGCGATCGCTGCGGTACGGGCCGCCTGCCGGTGAGAACCCGTGGGATGCGGGCACCCTGGAATGGGCCACCGAGTCTCCCCCCGCCCCGTACGGGTTCGAGCGAATCCCCGTGGTGGCATCGAGCGAGCCGTTGTGGGAACCGGCCGACCGGGTCGACCCGGACCTGGCCCGGGCCCTCGACCGCCTGGACGACCCGGACCATCCGAGACGGAGGGTCGCCATCACCTCGGCGACCGACGCCGAGCTCGAGGGCGCCATGACGCTCCCCACCGACTCGTGGTGGCCGTTGATCGTCGCCGGCTCCCTCGCCGTCGCCCTGGTGGGAGCGCTCTACGACAACGGGGTGGTGGCGGCATCGAGCATCCTGGTCACCCTGGGTGGAACGCTGGCATGGGCATGGGAAGCCGAGACCGAGGAGACGCCATGACCGATGCCCGGACGTTGCTCACCGAGGACAGGACGCCGGTTCGTTGGGGAGCCATCCTGGGCGGTGTGGCGATGGTCACCATCGTTGTCTCCATCGCCTTCGGCTATCTGTATCTGTGGGCGAACGCCGAACAGTGGCCACCGTCCGGACACGAGCCCATCGCCTGGGGTGGCGCCGCCCTCGTCGCCACCCTGACGCTGGTGGCGACGCTCGCCAATACCGTCGCCACGCGGGGCGACGGCGTTCGGCTCACCGGCGGTCTGGTGGTGGCGTGGCTTGCCGGTATCGGTGCGTTGGTGGCGCTGGTGGCGGTGATCGGCGACGCCGACCTGAGAC
Source organism: uncultured Acidimicrobiia bacterium (assembly GCA_963708235.1). Classification (GTDB taxonomy): domain Bacteria; phylum Actinomycetota; class Acidimicrobiia; order Spongiisociales; family UBA5794. Next base: position 43,147 of record OY970200.1, read on the forward strand.
CCACCGAGCACGCCTACGGGTCGATCGCGATGATGGTCTTGGGTTCGCAATGGCTGGTCGTCGCCGTGGCCACCGCGGGGTCGATGCTGCTCACCCTCCGTATCGTCCTGGGTCCGCCCCCGGAGTGGCTGCTCAGCGGTCGTCTGGGCACGACGGTGTTGTGGACGGTCGCCGTCGTCGTCACCGTCATCGCATTGGCCACCGTCGTCGCCATCCCGCACCTGGCACCGAGGTAGACGCCGGTGGATACGGCACCGGCCGAACCTGCACAGAACCGACCAAGACCGGAGGAGTCGTGACCCATTCCATCTCACCCGTCGGCGATCCGCCCACCGGGGGTGTCCTCATGCGCCAGGTGGCCCGCATCCCCCGATCGGTGCGCGGGGCGCTGGCGGGTGTCGTCGGGACCGCGGCGATGAGCGTTCCCATGCTCCTGGCGCGGCGCCTCGGTGTGTCGGCCCGGCTTCCCCCTGAGGTGATCACGGGAAAGGCGCTCGACTTGTCTCCGGGGGCCCCGCTCGATGTGGCGGCCAGTGCGGCGCATGTGGGCTTCGGGGCCGTGGCCGGTGCGGCGATGAGTGCGCTCCCGGCAACCAGGGGCGGTCGGTGGCAGTCGGTGGTCGCCGGAGTCGGAAGCGGACTGACCATTTGGGCGGCAAGCTACCGAGGTTGGATTCCGTGGCTCAACCTTCTCCCGCCGCCCGACAAGGACGATCCGGGTCGACGCCGGACCATGGTGGGTGCTCATCTGGTGTTCGGTGTCGTCACCGCCGTGGTGATCAGATGGTTGGAGACCGCACCCCGATCGGGAGCACCGACCCGGCCAGAGTGACCGACCCTCCGTAGCGGAGTGTTGCCGGTTCGGGTCGGCTCGATGAACGGAGCCGGGCGGCGGTGCGGGAGATATCCCTTCCCCTGCAAGGTCTACCCAGGTAACGTGCTTCCGGCCAGACGCGCAACGGGTTGCGACCTGAGCACTGGGGGAATGGCTTACGTCGCCGAGGCGGTCGTGGGCTCGAGGTACCTTCCGGATCGCTTGCAGTTCCCGTTGCCGACAAAGATCGAGATCGGGGAGGCAGCATGCGAATTGTGAAGAGGCGGAAAGCGGGGCTACTCGTTGTAGCGGTGATGGTGATGGTGGGGATGTTCTCCGCCATCCCGGCGAGCGCCCAGACCGACCCACGCCAGGGTCTCACTCCTGGGACGGACAACACCAACAACACCACGCAGATCATTCCGAACGGAGATGCGGCCACTGTCTCGTTCAACATGGACCTGGTGGCCCACCGCAACAAGCCGGTGTGGATGGCGAATGCCGGGGCATTCAATCAGAGCAACATCGGCTCTGACCTTGCGTTCACCGGGAACTACGCCCTCTCCGGCAACTATCTCGGCTTCGGCGTCTTCGACATCTCCGACCCGACCAACCCGGTGTTGACCACCATCGTCAACTGCCCCGGCGGTCAGGGCGACCTGTCGGTGTACGGCGACCTGCTGTTCGTGTCGGTGGAATCCAAGCGCAGCGATTCGTCGTGCGCCAGCACCACCTTGTCGCAGGGTTGGGCGGGAATCCGCATCTTCGACATCAGTGATGTCACCAATCCGCAGTACGTCGGAGCGGTCAACACCTGCCGTGGTTCCCACACCCACACCGTGGTCGAGGATCCCGACGACGACGAGAACGTCTACGTGTACGTCTCGGGCACGGCGGCGGTCCGTACCGGCACCGGTCTGTGGCAGATGGGCTGTGTCAACACGGTGACCAGCTCCAACAACCGGGCGCTGTTCCTCGACGCTGAAGGCAATCCGGTCCCGACGTCACGTTTCCAGGTCGAGGTCATCAAGGTGCCGCTGGCGGCACCGGCCACCGCAGCGATCGTCAAGGAAGCCCGTGTCATGTCCGACCCGGTCACCAACAACCCGCACGGGTTGTGGGAGGGCGGCAACCACGGCACCGGGACGCAGACCACCACTGCCACCGATGCCTGCCACGACATCACCGCCTACCCGGAGATCGGTCTCGCCGCCGGCGCCTGTGAGGGCAACGGCATCCTGATCGACATCTCCGACCCGGCGAACCCGGTCCGGATCGATGCGGTGATCGACACCAACTTCTCCTACTGGCACTCGGCGACGTTCAACAACGACGGCACCACCGTGATCTTCACCGACGAGTGGGGCGGCGGCGGGGCGGCACGATGCCGGCCCCAGGACCCAGACAACTGGGGCGCCAACGCCATCTTCGACATCGTCGACACCGACGCCGGCAAGAAGATGGAGTTCCGGAGCCACTACAAGGTCCCCAACGTCCAGGCCAACAATGAGGTCTGCGTTGCCCACAACGGCTCGCTGGTCCCGGTCCCGGGCCGCGACATCATGGTCCAGGCCTGGTACGAGGGCGGCACCTCGGTGTTCGACTTCACCGACTCGTCGAATCCCGTCGAGATCGCCTACTTCGACCGTGGTCCCTACAACCCGACCCAGTCGCCGGCCGGCGGATACTGGTCGTCGTACCACTACAACGGATACATCTACGGCAACGAGATCTTCCTCGGCTTCGATTCGTTCAAGCTGACCGCCAGCGACTTCCTGTCGCAGGCGGAGATCGACGCCTCGGACGAGATCCACTACGACGAGTTCAACGCCCAGGCTCAGGTCGGATACGAATGGGGTCCGTCACTAACGTGATCGGCTCCTACCGTGACCAGCTTGGCCGCATCGGGGGGATCAGCGACCGCGAGGTCATCCGTGTGAACGACTTCCTCGCCGACGCCGGCGCCGCCGAGACGCTTCGCCAGAAGCGCACCGCCGCCGCCTACGGGCACTACGTTGCAGACCGTCTCGATCCGGCGACCCAGGGCGACCTCATCGCCGCCATCCGGGCCGTCGCCGACGATCTCGACGCCCAGACCCGCTGAGCCCAGACCCGCTGACAGACCGACAACCGAACCACGACGCAGAAGGGGCGCCCCGACAGGGGCGCCCCTTCTCTTGTGTCGACGGCCACGCGGATGCGCGAGGTCTGCATTCCCAGGGTCGTTGTGTCGCGTGGGGTTGCTTTGCGTCCTGCGGTGCAACGGCCGGCCACGGCGGCGGGTGAGTTGACACTGTTGGCTTGTGGACCTTGGCGTCGCGCCCCGCTCGGTCTGCGTCAGCAAGCATCTTCTTTCGGCCCTCCCCGCCCCGGGGGGGCGGGGTGCCTCCGAGGTTTTGGGAGGAGGTGGGGGCGGGGCGCGAGATCGTTGGGCGTGCGGCCGAACTGTCGCGCGAAGTCCGCTGGCACGTCGGAGACGTCACGGCCTCCACCGTGCTCCGTCGGTGATTCTGCGGGTGGGGCGGACATTGACGTCGCGCTCCGCCCCGTCTGCGTCCGCAAGCGTCCGCAGCCACCCCTCCTCCCGAGGAGGGGAGGGCCAGAAGGGGCTGTTCTGCATGGTATTGCGGGTCTCGATGCGGGTGCGTCACAGCGGAGGGGCGCCCGGTCGCCTGCCGTAGGCAGGTCTCTTCTTGGCCCTCCCCGCCCCGGGGGGGCGGGGTGCCTCCGAGGCTTTGGGAGGAGGTGGGGCGGGGCGCGAGGTCTGCATTCCCAGGGTCGTTGTGTCGCGTGGGGTTGCTTGCGTCCTGCGGTGCAACGGCCGGCCACGGCGGCGGGTGAGTTGACACTGTTGGCTTGTGGACCTTGGCGTCGCGCCCCGCTCGGTCTGCGTCAGCAAGCGTCTTCTTTCGGCCCTCCCCGCCCCGGGGGGCGGGGTGCCTCCGAGGTTTTGGGAGGAGGTGGGGCGGGGCGCGAGGTCTGCATCCCTAAGGTCGTTGTGTTGCGTTTGGTGAGCGATGCGGGGCCCGCACGGTCCGGGTGGGCGCGGGGAGACCCGCTCCCACCCGGAGCACTGCGTTGCAGGGCCGAACTGAAGCGCTCCGCCCGGGGTTCAGTTGCGGATGGGGATGGCGTCGTAGAGGTCGGGATCGATGTCGTCGAAGGTCCCGTCGGTCAGGCTGTCGAGGATGCCCATCATCGCCTTCTGGTGGACTTCGGCGATGAACTCGTGGCGCCATTCCGGGGTGGAATGCCGCTGGCGACCCGCCTCCATCAACACACCGGCGCTGCCGCGGAGCTGATAGGCGCCGACCGCCGAACCCGCCAGGTTCAGGTTCTGCGGATACCGGGTGATGTTGGCGTGGGGGGCGCCCATGTCGGCGGTGGCCTGCCAGGCGGCGACGTTGGCGCGCCGTGAGGCATCCCAATCCCAGTTCGGGTACGTCGTGCCGGCGCCATGGAGTGTCTCGGGATCCCGCAACATCTGCGCCGAGATCGACATCGGTGTGTAGCGACCAGCCGTCTCGGGGTGGCCGTCGTGGTCGTAGGTGTTGCAGGGTGCCTGGTTGTGCAGGTCGATGAATACGTCGACGATCCCGAATTCGGCCTCGAGCGTGGCATACAGATCACGGGAGGCACGGGCCTCCGGCGTCAGGTACATGCCCCGCACCCCGCTGTTGCCGGGCAGGTGGGCGGCCTGGGGTACGTAGTTGAAGTCGGGGTTGAAATCGCGGTTGATGTCGTAACCGGCGACCCGCGGGTCGTTCCAGAATCGCGGTCCCGGCAGGGAGTGGTAGAACGCCCGCGGTGCAGTGGCGAGCTGCGGGAACATCCCCACGGTCTCTTCCCACGTCTGATCGTTGGCCCGCTGGTAGGGGACCGCACCATCCGGATTGAGCTGCGGCACCGCAATGATGGTCAGCGCCTCGCGGATCTCCTGCGAACGGACCGAGTTGTTCGACACCTGGCGCAGCAGGTCGATGGCGGCGGTGGTGCCGGTGGGTTCGTTGGCGTGGATCCCACCCTGGATGAACACCACGGTGTCACCTGTGCCGACACGGAGGACGTGGATGGGGCGGCCACGGTTCGAGATTCCGATGATGTCGGTATCGACGGTGTCGCGACGGCCGATCGCCTTGACGAAGGCGTCGACCTCGTGCGGCTGGTAGTAGGCGTCGACGATTTGAATGCCCTGGCTCTCGGGGTACTCGACACATGCCCAATCGTCACCGAACGTCGACCGCAACCGTAGGTATTCACCCAGGTCGTCGAGTCCGTTGCGGAGCGACGCCTGGGCGGGGGCGGTGAGCCGCTCGGCGATGCTGTCGGCGCGACCGGCGGCGTTGCGGAGCTGCGCCGCAGTCAGCGGTGCGGCGATGTGGTCGAGGAGCGTCTCGATGCGGGTTGCGCTGGCGGTGTCGATACCGCCGACGGCAACCAGTGCGTCGAGACGCTCTTGTACGACATCGGCAGGGGTTGTCGCCACTTGAGCCGATGCGGCCATCGGGAGCAATGTGGCGATCAGGGTCAGTAGGGCTACGGGAAGCAGCCGAAGCCGCTGCCGGAAGAGGGCACTCATCGGGGGGTTTCTCCTTGGGTTGGAGCCGCCAGGAATATGACTCAGGGTACGGAGTCTGTTGGCGCTGTCAAGCGGCCCCGGCGGCGCCGATATCGATCCGATCACCCAGTTCGGGCCGGGAGACCCGCTTCCCCAGCGGCAGCCGGGGGGTCGGATCGGTGGCTCCCTGGGACAGGCCGCACATCCGGCGCACCTCCCGCATCGGGACGGAACGCTTCCGGCGGATTCGGACAGAGGACCAACCCGATCCAGGCATTCGGGAGACTCGGCGGCGAGGCCGCTCAGGGGATCAGGAGAACCTTGCCCGTAGTGCGCCGGGCCTCGAGCGCCCGGTGGGCGTCGGCGACGTCGTCCAGCGCATAGCGGGAGTCGATCCGGACCCGGAGCCGACCGTCCCGGATCCATTCCAGTACCTCGGCGGCCCGGCGGGCGCCCTCGCTCCCCATGTAGTTGCCGAGGGTGGGGCGGGTCACGTAGAGCGAACCGTTGCGGGCCAGAACCTGCAGGTCGATCGGGGGTACCGGACCGCTCGACTGACCGAACAGGACCATGGTGCCGCGCGGCCGGAGCAGGGTGAGACCTGCATCGAACGTCTCCCGTCCCACCCCGTCGTACACCACGTCCAGCGGCCGTTCGTCTCCGGTGATTTCCCGTACCGCATCGTCGAAGGCGACGTCGGTGTAGGTGATCACGTGGTCGGCGCCCGCCTCGGTGGCGACCACGGCCTTGGCTGGGGTCGACACGGTGGCGAACACTTCGGCGCCGATGATCTTCGCCATCTGGATCAGCAACCCGCCCACACCTCCGGCACCGGCATGGACCAGGATCCGGTCCCCGGCCGCCACCGGGAACGTGTCGCGCACCAGGTAGTGCGCCGTGAACCCCTGGAGCGCCCCCGCCGCTGCCAGGTCCAGTTCCAGTCCGTCCGGGACCGCCAGAACGTCACCGGCCCCGATCAGGGTCTGTTCGGCGTAGGCGCCCTGGGCGGCGATGCTGACCACCCGGTCTCCGACGCTCCATCCTGCGATATCGTCGCCGACGGCATTCACGATCCCGGCGGCCTCGGCGCCGAGCACGAAGGGGAGTTGCTTCGGGTACAGCCCGGTACGGTGGTACGTGTCGATGAAGTTGATCCCGGCGGCGGCGACATCGATGACGAGTTCGTGGCGACCCGGGCGAGGGGCGTCGATCTCGACCACTGCCATTACCTCGGGCCCGCCCGTTTCCGGCACCTGGACAGCTCGCATCTTCGCTTCGCTCCTCAACTCGATGACGGATGGTCGAGACTACCGGACCAGGTCCGGGTCGCTCGGTGGAGTGACCGAGGCGACTTCTACGGACCAAAGTGTCCCGCTGGTCGGATGCGCTGTGGGCGCCGGTTCCGCTACGTTGTCCCCGTCCAGCGAACACGGAGGGGACAGATTGCGGGCCATCGGGAGAACAGGTGCGACCGTTCTCACCCTTCTCTTCATGGGGACGGCGTGTACCGGGAACGGTTCGGGATCCTCGACGACGTTGGGGCTGTTTGCCGCCGATTTCGAGCCGGTGAGCTTCGAGGCCCCGGACTGCGACTACGGCGGGCTGATCAAGCGCATCTCGTCGGACAACCGCCTCACGGTGCGTTTCGAGCTGTGTGCCCCCGATGTCGCCTTCGGTTCCAAAGTCGCCTCGCCGGTCTTCGGAGTCTTCCCGAGTGAGCTGCTCGACACCGCCATCGACGACGGCATGGGGGTTTTCGATGAGCCCGTAGGGACGGGTCCCTATCAGTTCGGGAGCTGGCAGGAAGGCGAGGAACTACAGCTCGAGCGCTTCGAGCTGTACCGGGACAACCGTGCCGAGACCCAGACCATGCACGTCCGGTGGGATGAAGATCCGAGCCGGCGGCTCGCCGAGCTCCGAGCGGGCAACGTCGACGGAATCGACCGACCGCTCGCAGCCGACCACCAGGGCGTTGCCGACGATGCGTCGATCGAGCTGTATCCCCGCACCGGGGTCAACCTCGTCTACCTCGGCTTCAACACCAGTCTCGAACCGTGGTCGGATCTGCAACGCCGCCAGGGTGTCGCTCTCGGTCTCGATCGGGAACGGCTCGTCGCCGACAGCTTCCCGGCCGCCTCGATCCCTGCCGTCCAGACCTACCCGTCGTCTCTGGCCGGTTGGACACCGAGCCCGGTCTGGCCCGACACCGATACCGGAGCCGCATCGGCAGCCCTTGACGGTGCCGGCACCGAGGGTGACATCACCCTGACGTATCCGGAGACGGCGGGACCATTGCTTCCCGACCCGCAGGCGGTGGCCGCTGCGGTACAGGCACAGCTTGGTGCGCTGGGTCTCTCGATCGACCTGCAGTCGATGGAGCCGACCGCATTCGCCGCGGCGCGCGACGCCGGGGAACTCCCCATGTTCCTCGATGTCTGGGAGGCGACCACCGCCGATGTCGGAGCGTTCTTCGAGGAGATGTTCATGGGAGAAGGCTCGGCCCGCTTCGGCGGCGACCTGGGACTGGTGCAGGATGCGGTCGCTGCCGCCCACATCGGCAACCCGGACCAGCGCTACCTGGCGAACGAGACCGCCGGCGATGCCATCATCGAGGTTGCACCGCTGGTTCCGCTCGGAACCGTCAACGGTGCGGCGGCGTACCGCACCGACGTCGACGACACCCAGGTGGTCCAGTTCGGGCTCGACTCGTTCCAGCCCACCGCCAGCCCGATGGGTATCGAGTATTTCTACAGCATGAATCCGGGGGACCGCGAGACCTTCGTCTGGCTCCAGGCGTCAGAGCCGGGCAGTCTGTTCTGCGCCGACGAGACCGACGTCGATACGCTGCGGGCCTGTGCGCAGGTCGTCGAGCCGCTGCTGCGGTACGAGATCGGCAGCGGGGAGATCACCGACGGGATCACCGAGGCCTGGTCCGCCAACGATGATGCCACCATCTGGACGTTCCGGCTCCTCGACGGCGTGAAGTTCCACGACGGATCGGATCTGGACGGTGCCGATGTCGCCCGCACCTTCGCCATGCACTGGGACGCTTCCCATCCGCTCCACGTTGGAGAGTTCGAGGGTTTTCGTAGGATGTTCGGCGCCTTCATCGGCACTGATGGCAACGGGGAGACCGGATGAGCAGGTTGAGCAGGACACATCGATGGTGGGCATGCGGGCTCCTTCTGGTGGTCCTCGCCGTTGCGGGGTGCGGCGGTGATGAGGTCGAGTCTGGCGACACCGGCGGCGGGGGCCCTGTCGAGATCTCCATTGACATCTCCGAGACCGGGGTCGACGCCCCACAGCGTCCCAGAATCGAGCTCGGAAGCGAGGTTTCGCTGGTGTTCTCCAGTTTCGAGCCCGGCGACGCCCATCTCCACGGCTACGACCTGTGGTCGTCGGTCGGACCCGATGCCGAGAACCGCATCGACTTCGTCGCCGACGCTCCCGGGATCTTCCTTGTCGAACTCGAGGCGAACCTGCTGTACCTGACGGAGCTGGTCGTGCAGTGAGGCGGCGAGCCGGACGGCGCAGCGCCATTTTCGTCGGGGTCACGGTCGGGGCACTCGCAAGTCCCGGGGTCGCCGTCGCCCACCCGATCGGCGGCCGCGCCGATCTTCCGGTTCCCGCCGGGTTGTTCGGGCTCGTGATCGGAATGGCGCTGGTGGCGACGTTCGTCGGCCTCACCCTCCGATGGACCGAGCCGCGGCTCCAGCAACCGCGGCCCCCTCGAATCAACAGATCCGCAATGGTGCGGTGGCTGGTGGTGGTGTTCAGGGTGGCCGGTCTGTCCGGGCTCGCCGTGGTGGTCGGCGCCGGATTCCTCGATGCCAACGTCACCCCGCTCAACATCGCCTCGGTGCTCGTCTTTGTGTACTTCTGGCTCGTGGTCCCGTTCGGCGCCGTGTTCATCGGTGACTGGTGGCGCTGGCTGAGCCCGTGGCGCACCCTGTCGATGTGGCTCAACCGCAACGTGCCGGAACGCCCCCACCTGGTGGAACGGTTCGGGGTGTGGCCGGCGGCGCTGACGCTGCTGGTCTTCTCGTGGATGACGCTGGTATCACCGGCGGCGGCGCAACCGCAGTCGCTGGCGCTGGCAGCCGTGGTCTACACCGCCTTGGTGGTTCTTGCCGGCCGTCTGGTCGGGGTCGCTACCGGGCTGCGCCTCGTCGACGCCTTCCACACCTCGAACGCACTTGCCGGAGCGGTGGCGCCCATCGATCTCGACATCCCCGCTCCTGTGGACGCTACTGGCCCGACTCCCGCCGGAGAGCACGAGCAGGGCGCCATCGTGCGGCGGGGGTGGCTGCGCGGGCTCCCCCAGGTGCCGGAGTGGCCGGGACTTCCCGCCTTTGTCATCACGATGATCGGGGTGGTGGCCTACGACGGGCTCACCGGCAACGAGATGTGGATCGATCTGACCGGCGATCTCCGCCACGAGACCTGGTTCGCCACGATGTCGCTGGTTGCGGTGGTGGTCGTGCTCGGGGGGATCTATGCGGCCATCTCGGCGTGGGCCGCACACCTGGTCGGTGGTGACCAGACCGCACGACAGGTGGTTCGGCGATTCGCCCATGTCCTGGTTCCGGTGGCGTTGGCGTTCATGGTGTCCCACTACCTGACCGTGGTGCTCTACGAGGGACAGATCCTCATCTCGACGGCCAGTGATCCCATCGGTAGAGGCTGGGACCTGTTCGGGACCGCCGACTGGAAGATGAACCTGTTCCTGAGCCCAACCGTGGTGTGGTATCTCCAGGTGGCGGCGATGGCGGTCGGTCAGACGGCGGCGATGGTGCTCTCCCACGACCGTGCCCTGGCGGACTACGACGGCGAGGATTCAACCCGCATCCAGTATGCGTTGCTCAGCTTCATCGTCGGGCTCAGCTCGCTCGGACTCTTCCTCCTCGCCGGGTGACCAGACCCGACACAAGGGGAGCCGACACAAGAAGAGTCGACACACGAAGAAGGGGACCGGCCAGACGCCGGTCCCCTTCCTGTTGTCGAATCGGTTGGTGAGTGGTCAGTCGCGCCCGCCGGCAAGTCGAACCCGAAGCAGGAAGAACCCGCGGTCGATGCTCGACACTGCCACCAGGTTGTCACGACGCAGGTACGGGTAGTTGCTCCACGTACCGCCCTCGAACGTCGGGGCATCGTTCTGCGGGTACATGTCGAAGAAGGCAACCTCTTCGAGCACCCCGTTGGCGACGTCGGCGTTCGAGTAGACACGGAGACCCGAGGTGTAGTTCGAGTGGTACGAGAATCGACCCTTGGTGTACAAGTTGTGGTCGATCGACGTGGCACTCGGATTCACGTACTCGGCGGTCAGTTGCGGATCGGCGATGTTGCGCACATCGAACACCCGTGTCTTGGTGTTGTTGCCATGGGTCATCTCGTCGAGCTCGTCGCCGTGCAGGAAGAAGTCATGCTTCGGTGTCAGCCAACCCTGATGGCTGTATCCCTGGTTGGGATAGTTTCTCGACCCGAGCAGGACCGGCGTCGCCTTGTCGGTGACATCGACGATGGTCAGGCGATGGTTCGAGTTCGGGTTGGTGTTCGGTGCCGACGAGTTGAAGCACAGCTCACGACCCCGGTAGGCCGCATCCGGACCGGCGTAGACGACACACTGCGTGTCGTGGACATAGCCACCGGCCGACCAACATCCGGCGAAGGTCGGGCTGGTCGGGTTCGAGATGTTGACCATGTGGAGACCGCCGCTGCAGCTTCCGCTGCCGACGACGTAGAGGAATCCGGTGTCCTCGTTGATGTTCAGGTTGTGCGAGTTGCCCACGGCGTTGCCGGTGACGCCGGTGTAGCGCGCCGTTGTGGTGAAGGTGACCGGGGCATCCGCCTGGGCGATGTTGCGCACCTGGGTCAGATCGAGGATCTGGATCCCGTGACCGGTGTTCTCCGAGCCGATGAAGGCGTGATCGGCGTAGACCTTGATGTCACGCCAGAAGTCGCCGCCTGCGGTGGTCCACGTCGGTAGGTGCCCGACGACCCACGGCTTCAGCGGAGCGCTCACGTCGATCACCCAGGCGCCTTCAGACCCGGCCAGGATGGCGTAGTCGCGCCGCGTCACCGAGTCGTACCAGCCCCAGATGTCGTTGATGAACACGGATCCCAGCTCGGCCATGCCGATGTGCGACATCAGGTCGACGTTCGAGCAGGCGAAGTCGCCTGCCATGCCGTCTTCGCACACCACGGGCTCGTAGCGGGATTCGCGATTGTCGTTCTGCAGTGCGACGAGTCCGTAAGCCTCTGCCTCGAGGCTCCTCCCCGCAGGATGTGCCGTCGCCGTTACCGTGCTGATCACCGCCATGACCACGCCTAAGGCGAGCACCGTTAAGATGCTTCTTCTCCCCATAGGTCTTTGCCTCCCATATTCCGGGTAGCAGCTCTTGCTCCCGTGCCTCGGGGGATTGGGTAGCCCCCCTTGATTACGACCTTACCGCACACCTCTGTTGCGTGCCATGGGTTTCACATCCTCGCCGCCCCGGCGGCGGGGCCGTGGTCGAAGCCGGTCCCCGGCGATGTGGTAGCGTTCGACCCTCGGAAGGGTGACTGCCCGGCCGCGTTATCCTTGCGGTGCAAGGGTTTCCAAGGGGACGTAGCTCAGCCCGGCAGAGCACCTGGTTTGCATCCAGGGGGTCGTGGGTTCAAATCCCATCGTCTCCACCACTCATTCCTCGACACGACCGGCGCCCCTGCCGCACCTTTGCTGACGGCCCGTCACCGATTCCGGACGCGGTCGTGGTCAGGCCCGGTCGGTGGGGAAGGGGCGGTCGCTCTCGGTGACGGTGAAGTGGCGAGGATCGTCGGGTGCGTACCAGAAGTCGATCCGTACCCACCTGCTCGCCCCGGGCTCCAGCTCCACCTCGAACTCGTGGATCACCCCGGAGCTGCTGGTGGCGACGAGAAGGTGCGGCCCCGAGTCACTCGGGACCTCGACCTCGCCGGGGTCGAGCCCTTGACCGAAGTCGTCGTTGACCACCAGCTCACCGTCCAGGGTGACGCGGACACTGACCGGGTCCTCGTCGGTGCTCCGGTTGACCACACTGACAATCAGCTTCGACTCGTCCTCGTCGATGGATTCGCCGCCGGCACACCCTGCCAGGAGGGTCACCGTCACCAGTCCGGCAACGCATCGGCGGAGGCGGCGCCCGCAGGTCGCCGGAAGTCGGTTCGGAGAGGTGCGCACCCGGTGAGTATCGCGCATCCCCCGGGTACCCTGCGTCACAGAACCCGGCACCACGAGGCCCGCACCACGAAGGTGGCGTGCACGACACCGGTGGAGGGTCAGGACGGAGGTGGAGGCGATGGCCGAGGCAGTGATCATCGATGCGGTCCGGACTCCCGGCGGCAAGCGGGGTGGCCTGCTCAAGGGTTGGCACCCCGTGGATCTGGCGGCCGAGATCCTCCAGGCGACCGTCTCCCGAAACCATCTCGACCCGGCGTTGGTGGACGACGTCATCCTCGGCTGTGTCTCCCAGACCGGTGAGCAGAGCGTCAATGTCGCCCGCAATGCGGTGCTCGCCGCCGGGTTTCCCGACACGGTCCCCGGGGTCACCCTCGACCGGCAGTGCGGGTCGAGTCAGCAGGCCGTGCACTTCGCCGCCCAGGGCGTCATCGCCGGCGCCTACGACGTGGTCATCGCCGGTGGCGTCGAGGCGATGACCCGGGTCCCGATGGGCGTCACCATGCAACAAGGTCCCGGGCAGCCCTTCGGGCCTGCGCTGCTCGCCCGCTACGACCTGGTTCCCCAGGGGATCTCGGCCGAACTCATCGCCGACAGGTGGGGGATCAGCCGCACGGGCGCCGACCAGCTTGCCTACGACTCGCACATGCGGGCGGCGGCGGCCAGCGACGAGGGTCGCTTCGATGCCGAGATCGTGCCGATCCAGGTGCGCACCGAGGGCGGCGTCAGCACCGAGATGCGACGTGACGAGGGCATCCGTCCCGACACGACGATCGACCGTCTCGGCGAGCTGAAGCCGGTGTTCCGTGAGGATGGCATCGTCACCGCCGGCAATTCGTCCCAGATCACCGACGGTGCATCGGCGGTGCTGGTGATGAGCCGCGACAAGGCGGAGGAACTGGGGCTGCGGCCCCGTGCGACGCTCACCTCGTTCGCAGTGGTCGGTGTCGATCCGATCACCATGCTCACCGGACCCATCCCCGCCACCGAGCGCGTTCTGGCCCGCGCCGGGCTCACCATCGACGACATCGACCGGTTCGAGGTGAACGAGGCGTTCGCCACCGTCGTCGCAGCATGGCTCGCCGAGACGGGCGCCGACTGGAACAAGACCAACGTCAACGGCGGCGCCATGGCGCTCGGTCACCCCCTCGGGGCCTCCGGCACCAAGCTGATGGCGACGCTGCTCAACGAGCTGGAACGGACCGGCGGTAGGTTCGGGCTTCAGACCATGTGCGAAGGTGGGGGCATGGCCAACGCCACCATCATCGAGCGACTCGACTGAGCCCGATCCCATGTTCACCGTTCTGATCGCCGCCGCCATGGGCATCGCCATCTTCGCCACCGCCGTCTGGCTGGTGAAACAACTTGCCACCCCTCAGCCCCCCGAACCCGACCCCGCCGACGTCCAAGAGGTCGAGGTCGCCTACAAGTGCACCCTGTGCGGTCTGCGGCTCACCGTTACCCACGCCCAGGACGACCAGGCCGCCGCCCCCCGCCACTGCCGCGAGGACATGGAACCCGTCTAGAAGCGGGCGCCGGGATGTGCGGCGGGTCGCCGGCATCCACAGCTGTGGGTGCGTGGATAACTACACACGTGTAGTTCGAGGGGGTACGAATGAAGGTCCGCTGGAGGCGGTGGATGTTCATTGCGACGGCCGGCGGTGTGTCTTCTCCACGGGGAGGAGACGACGACGTCAGCGGAAGTTGAGCGTCATCCCGAATCCGGCGGCGATTCCGGCGAGACCGAGGAACAGGTAGTTGTTCGAGGTTCCGCCGGGCAGCAGCCCGATGTAGTTGGCGAGGATGATGACCATCCCGATCCCCATCAAGGTGAACATGGTCACCATGTACCACTGGGGTGAAGGGCCCTTGGCCTTCACGGGATCGACTGTCTTCGGTGGCGTGGGACGCCGCGTGGCTTTCTTGCGACCTTTTGATTCCGGCATGGTCTGGAAGCGTAGCGGGTCCGTCAAGTGTCCCGTCTCCCGGCGGTGTCGGCACGCCGAGCCGGTAGCCTTGACCGTCACACTGCACCGAGCCGAGGTCGTCGGATCTTGTCGAACACCATCGTCACCGCACCGGCGCCGGAAGCGGCCGAGCCGCACTACGGCGGAGCCCACCGCATCGTGCGCGGTCTCGGGTGGACCCTGGTGTGGCTCGGACTCCTCACCCTCGGTTTCGTCGCCCACCAGCTCTGGATCACGTCGTTCTTTGCGCAGCGTCATCAGACCGTCCTGTCCGAGGAGCGGGTGGCCTTCCAGGAGATGGCCCAGCTCGACGAGGTCGAGTATGTGGGACCGGACGGTCGCACCGGTGTCATCGTCACCGAGGAGCCCCCACCGCCGGGCACCGCCGGGATGGTGATCCGGATCCCCAGCCTGGCTTCGCTCGAGGACGGCTGGGAGGTGGTGTCCGGTGTCACCGTCGCCGACCTGCGCAATGGCGCGGGGCATATGCCGGACACCCCGCTCCCCGGCCAACCCGGAAACGCGGTGATCAGCGGTCACCGCACCACCTACGGGGCCCCATTCCACGATCTCGGTGAGCTGGAGGCAGGCGACCGGATCGAAGTCGACACCGCCTCCGGCACCCACGGCTACGCGGTGCGGGAGACGTTCGTCGTGGCCCCGACCGACGTGTGGGTGACCGATCCGCGAGAGGGATCGTGGCTCACCCTCACCACCTGCCACCCCAAGTTCTCGGCGGCGCAGCGACTGATCATCGTCGCCGAACTCGTCGACGGTCCCAACGCCGATGTGATCGGAGCTTCACCATGATCCGCCGCGGATTCCGGGCGCTGCCCGGACCACTGGCGGTTCGTATCGTGCTGGCGGCGGTGATCATCGCCATCGCCCTGGTGGCGCTGCATTTCTTCTACGACTGGCTGGGTCGGACCGTGCTCGATCCCGGCGGGGGTATCCAATGAGGGTGCTGGTCATCGACAACTACGACTCGTTCACCTACAACCTCGTCCAATACGTCGGTGAGCTGGGCGCCGAACCGGTGGTCTACCGCAACGACGCCCTGCCCCCCGGGGACGTCGCCTCGGTGGAAGCGGACCGCATCATCATCTCGCCGGGCCCGGGCCGTCCCGAGTCGGCCGGGTACTCGATGGACTACGTTCGCGACCTGGCCGGAACCATCCCGATCCTGGGGGTGTGTCTGGGCCACCAGGTGATCGCCGCCGTCTACGGCGCCACTGTGGATCGCGCCCCGGAGCCCCGACACGGCAAGACCTCGCCGATCGTCCACGATGGCCGTGGCGTCTTCGCCGGAATGGAGAACCCGTTCGATGCCACCCGCTATCACTCGCTCGCCGTCACCGACCTTCCCCACGAGTTGGTGGTGACCGCCCACAGCGAGGACGGGGTGGTGCAGGGGCTCCGCCACCGCGATCTGCCGATCGAGGGTGTCCAGTTCCACCCCGAGAGCATCATGACCGCCGACGGCAAGCGACTTCTCGCCAACTTCCTCGGGTGACGACTCCGGTGGATCGCCGGCCGACGGTCCACTTCAGTCCTCGGCGAGCTCGAAGTCCCCTTCTTCGGTCTCGGCGACGAGTTCGTCGTCGATCAGGCTGTCGACGGCGTCCTCCAGGTCCTCGACGGTGAATCCGGTGGCCCGTGCCAGCGACTCGAGCGACGAGGCTCCGGTCACCAGATGGCGAACCACCGCCCCACGGATCTGGCGCAGGGAACCCTCGAAGCGGGCCTGACGCCGCGGTGGCGCATACACCTCGGGGCCGGCGCACCAGACGTGGACCGGGCACGCCTCGCAGTCAGGGGTCCGGGGTCGACACACGGTGGCGCCCAGATCCATCATCGCCTGGTTCCATTCGGACGCATCGTGACCCAGATCCGCCTCGGCAGCAGCGGCCAACGCCGCACCGGTCAGTTGCTCGCCGTGCCAACGGCTGAGCACGCGACGCAGGTTGGTGTCCACTGCCGCCACATGTTCGCCGAAGGCGATCGAAGCCACCGCCCGCGCCGTGTACGGACCGATCCCGGGCAGCGCTTCCAGTCCGGAGAGGGTCTCCGGCCAGCCGTCGACGGCGACCTGTTTCACCGCCTGGTGGAGATGTTTTGCACGCCGGTTGTAACCGAGCCCGCTCCACACCCCGGCCACCTCGGCGAAAGGCGCTGCCGCCAGGCTCTCCACGGTGGGGAAGCTGGCAATGAAACGCTCGTAGAACGGGACAACCCGATCGGCCTGGGTCTGTTGCAGCATCATCTCGGACACCAGGACGTGATAGGGGCTGTCGGAGCGTCGCCACGGCAGGTCGCGCCGGTTGGTGCGGTACCAGGCGACGAGCGCTTCGTTGCGCTCGTCCTCGAGGGTGGTCACGGCAGCGGTGGAAGCGTGGTGGTCGTAGTCGTCGTGGTGGTCGTCTCCGGCGGAGGTTCGACCCCGAGCTGGACACTGACCGTGCTTCCCTGGTCGACCGTCCCGCCGGCCCGGGGGTCCTGCCCGACCACCCTGCCATCGTCGCCCGATCCGGGATCGACCGGGACCGAACCGACCACCAGCAAACGCAGACCGGCCCGCTCGACCTCGGTGCGCGCCTCGGACTCGGTGAGCCCGCGCAGGTCGGGGACGGTGACCTGGCGGATGGCGCCGAGACGGACCCGCACCTGGTCGTTGACGGTCACCGAGGTCCCCGACGGGGGCGTCTGATCGGCGATCCGGCCGTCGAGCCCGGTTTCCGGACCGACCTCGACGGTCTCGTCGGAGATCACCAGTTCCAGTCCGAGCTGGGCGGCGACCCGCTGTGCCTCCTCGACGGTGCGTCCCACCAGATCGGGGAGATCGAAGGGTTCCAGCCCGAGCGACACGAACAGCGTCACCGCGGGGTTGTCCCGGGCCACGAGCTGACCGGCGGCCGGACTGGTCCGGGTCGCGATGCCCTCTTCCACCTCGTCGTCGTATTCCTCCTCGACGGTGACGTCGAAGCCTTCGTCCTCGAGGAGTTGACGTGCGGCGTCCTCGGTGAGCCCGGTCACATCGAGGACGGTGAGGGCGAACGGGCCATCCGAGATCACCAGATCCACCGTGGCCTCGGGTGGGGCGAGCTCGCCTCCGTCCGGGTCCTGTTCGAGGACCAGACCCTCGTCGACGTCGTCACTGAAACGCCGCGTGACGGTGCCGACCACAAAACCCTGCTCGGTGATCCGTTCCCGTGCTTCATCCTCGGTAAGCCCGAGAACGGGCGGGATCGGGAAGTTCTCCGGGCCGACCGACACGATCAGGGTGACGAAGGAGTCGATCTCGGCCTGGGTGCCGGCGGGTGGATCGGTCTCGATGACAAAACCGGCCTGGATGTCGTTGCTCGGGATGTCTCGCTGCCGGACCCGGAAGCCCACTTCCTGGAGCTCCTCGGCGGCGGCGTCGCGGGTGAGGTTGGCAACGTTGGGGATGGCGATCAGATCGGGCTCGTCGTCCCCACCCGACAGAAGCTGGGTGAGGAGGAAGATCCCGGCGGCGAGCAGCAGCACCAGCGCAATGATCCCCCAGACGTACCTGCGGTTCGACTCCGGTTCGTCGGGAATCGTGGCGACGTGGCGCGCCGTCTCGTCCGGAGTCACGGTCGGTGGCGGCAACGGAGGTGCGGACGACGACATGAGCTGGGTGGCGGCCTCGGCCCCTACCGGGGCGATGATGGCGGCCGCCGTCGGCATGTCCCCGCGCAGATACCGCAGCAGGTCGGTGCGAATCTCCGACGAGGTCTGGTAGCGACCCAGCGGGTCCTTCTCCATGGCACGCTCGACGATGGCTTCGAGCGCCGCCGGGACATTGGGGTTGACACTGGTGACCGGTGGCGCCCATTCCGACACATGCTGGTAGGCGACCGCAACCGGGCTCTCCCCCTGGAAAGGGGGTCGGCCACACAGAAGCTCGTAGAGCACCACACCGAGCGAATACACATCGGAGCGGGCGTCGGCGGGGAAACCCTGCGCCTGTTCGGGGCTGAAATAGGTTGCGGTGCCGATGACGGCGCCGGTGCGGGTGAGTTCCTCGGAGTCGTCGAGGGCTCGGGCTATCCCGAAGTCGGTGACCTTCACGCTGCCGTCGGGGGTCAGCATGATGTTGCCCGGCTTGATGTCGCGGTGGGTCACTCCGGCCTCATGGGCGACGGTCAGCGCGGCGGCCACTTCGGCGATGATCTCGGCGGCCCGCCGCGGCAGCAGCGCCCCCTCGGAGCGGCGGATCTCGCGCAGCGTGCGCCCATCGATCAGCTCCATCACCATGTAGTAGTTCTGTTCGGACTCACCCCAGTCGTAGATCGACACGATGTTGGGGTGGTTGAGTCCGGCGGCACGCTGTGCCTCACGCCGGAAGCGCGTCACGAAGGCCTCGTCCTGCGCAAACTGCGCATGGAGGAGTTTGATGGCCACACGTCGCCCCAGCAGCTCGTCCTCGGCTTCGAAGACGTCGCCCATCCCGCCTCGGGCGAGATGTCGGGTGATGCGATAGCGGCCGGACAGGACTCGGTGTTCGCTCACGGGCCGCATGGTACCGATAGCCGCTGTCAATGGTGTCGACTCGGCACCGGGTCGCCCGGCGGGTTGCGACCGCCGACCGGAGGGTTGCCGCTAACTGCGCCCGAAGAACTCGGCGAGGACGCGTTGGGCGATGGGTGCGGCGACGGTGCCTCCGGTGGCGTCCTCGCCACCACCCCCGGATTCCACGATCACCGCAATGGCGATCTGGCGTTCGCCGGGTTCGGGGTTCACCGGTCCGAAGCCGATGAACCACGAATGCGGGTCGCTGTCGGGGACTTCGGCGGTGCCGGTCTTGCCGGCGATACGCACACCGGACACGGCGGCCCGGGTCCCGGTACCGGAGGTGATCACCCCTTCCATCATCTCGGCGACGGCGCTGGCGGTGGCCGGGCTCACCGCCCGCTGCAGCAGTGTCGGTTCCGTGACCGACGCCACCTCGCCGTCGGCGGTGAACACCTCGGCGACCAGATAGGGCTCGACCACCTCTCCGCCGTTGGCGATCGCCCCTGCCACCGACGCCATCTGCAATGCCGTGGCGCGGACGTCACGTTGCCCGATGGCGGTCTGAGCCAGCGCCGGAAGGTCGTTGTCGAAGGCGCTGACCGGGGGGATCACCGATGCGACCGCCGGGAACTCGGTGGCCGGGTCGCGATTGAACCCGAACCGTTCCGCCTGCCCCACCAGGTCGGCGGCGCCGAGATCCATCCCGATCATCCCGAAAGTGGTGTTGCACGAAACCGCCAACGCCACCGCCAGGCTGATCGAACCCCCTCCGGCGCAGGTTCCGCGGCTGTAGTTGCGGATGGTGGCGGTCGAGCCGGGGAGTTCGAGCTCGACGGGATCGGGATAGGTGGTGGCCGGGCTGGCGATCCCGGTTTCCACCGCCGCCGCCGACACCACGGTCTTGAAGGTGGAGCCGGGACTGTAGGTCGACTGGCTGGTGCGGTTGAGGAGCGGCTGGTCGGGGTCGGCCTCGAGAGCGTCACCGACCGGTCCGGCGTCGACATCGAGCACCGTGTTCGGATCGAAGCTCGGATACGACACCATCGCCAGCACCGCACCTGTCTGTGCATCCATCGCCACCACGGCGCCCTTGCGGTCTCCCAGCGACTCGGCGGCGATCTCCTGGAGGTCGTGGATCAACGACAACCGAAGACCACGCGGCCGCAGATCGCCACCCAGGATGGCGTTGATCACCCCGGAGATCGTCGAGTCCCGATCCGACACCAGCTCGGACGAATAGGTGGCCTCGATCCCGCGGTCACCGAACAACACCGAAGAGAACCCCACGGAGTGGGCATACAACTCCGCCTCCGGGTACTCGCGGCGGAACACCCTGGGGTCGGACGGGTTCGCCCGGGAAACGGCGACCACCACACCATCGGCGGTGATGATGGTGCCACGCTCGCGTCCCATCCGCGAGGCGATCACCCGGGCGTTGCGGGGATCCTCGCGATACTCGGGACCCCTGATCACCTGGACCCAGGTCACCGTCGCCACCAGCAGGATCATGGCCCCGAACAGCCCGGCGGCGAGACGACGGATCGGCCCGTTCATGACCGCTCCCCATGCGAGATTCTTGCCAGCAGGGTGATCGCCGCCATGTTGGCGACCAGCGACGAGCCGCCGTAGGACATGAACGGCAGGGTGATCCCGGTGACCGGGAGCAGCCGGATCACCCCGCCGATGATGAGGAACGCCTGAAGCCCGAAGACCATGGTGATCCCGGCGGCGAGGAACTTGCGGAACACGTCACGGGAACGAAGGGCGATCCCGAAACCGGCGGCGAGCAGCAGGGCGTACCCGGTGATGACGGCGATCGACCCGGCGAGCCCCATCTCCTCCCCGATGGCGGCGAACACGAAGTCGGTGGCGGCGGCGGGGATCAGATCGGGACGCCCCAGACCCAACCCGGCCCCGGTCAGGCTCCCGCTGCCCAGCGCAAAGAGGCTCTGGGCGATCTGGTAGCCGGTGTCGGTGAAGTCGGCGAACGGGTCCAGCCACGCCTCGACCCGGCGCTGGACATGGTCGAACATCCGGTAGGCCAGGAATCCGCCTCCGGCGACGAACAGCCCACCGGCGACGACATAGGCGAAGCGGTTGGTGGCGACGTAGATCATCCCCACGAACAGGCCGAACAGCAGCAGCGACGCCCCCAGGTCCCGCTGATAGATGAGCACGGCGAACGATGCCAGGGCGGCGACGACGATGGGGAACATCTGGCGGGGATCGGGGAGGGCGAGCGGTCCCAGTTTGCGGGTCGACGCCGCCATCGCCAGGTGGCGGTCGGCAAGGTACGAGGCGAGGAAGATGGTCAGCAATACCTTGGCGAGCTCGCCGGGTTGGAAGCTCAGCGTGCGTCCCCCGAACGGCAGATCGAGCCGGACCCACAGCCTCGATCCGGAGATCTCCTGCCCGTGGAGGGGAAGACTCTCCGGAAGCAACGGCAGCAGCAGCAGCACCACGGCCGCCAGCAGGAAGATGTAGCGGTAGCGGCGCAGCACCGCCACTCCCTCGTCACGCATGGCGAACAGCAGGAGTGCGGCGATGGCGGCGGCGACCAGCAGGGACCATCGCTGGATGGCGGCCAGATCGCGGTCGAGCCGGTAGACGGCGACAAAGCCGATGGCGGAGAGGAAAGCGGCGATGGGAAAGAGGTAGGGGTTTGCGGTGGGCGCCCAGCGACGCAGCGCCAGGTGGATGCCGCCGAACCCGAGACCGAAGACCATGAAGGTCAGGGCAACCTGGGCGTCGAAGCCGACGCCCAGCGTGAAGTTGACCATCGCCACCCCGAGCGTGGCCAGCACCGTGGCGGCGAGGAGGAGGGCCGCCTCGGCGTCGCGGGTCATGGGGCGACGTCCACCACCGCCACCGTGGTGTTGTCGTGCCCTCCGGCTGCGTTGGCGGCGTCGATGAGTCTCCAGGCCGCCTCGGAGGGGCTTGCCGCCTCGGTGAGGAGGCGGGCGATCTCGTCGTCCTCGACCATCCCGGTGAGACCGTCGGAGCAGATCAGGACCCGGTCGCCGGGTTCGAGGTGATTGTCGATGCGGTCGATGGCGACGTCGGGCATCCCCACCGACTGCATCACCACATGGCGGCGTGGGTGGGTGCGGGCCTCGGCGGGGGTGATCAGCCCGTCGGCGACCAACCGCGCCACCAGGGTGTGATCCTCGGTGAGTTGGCGAAGATCCCCATCGTGGAGCACATAGGCGCGGGAGTCGCCGACGTGGGCGACCTGCAGGGAGCCGTCCGGATGGAACACGCCGAGGGTGAGGGTGGTGCCCATCCCGGCGAGCGCGGGGTCGGCTTCGATGGCGTCGTTGAGGACCATGTTGGCGCGCAGGATCCGGTCGGCCGGGTCCGGGATCGTCTCGACGTCGTCGGCGGTTGCGGCGTCGATGGCAAGACGGCTGGCCACCTCGCCGGCGGTGGCGCCGCCCATCCCGTCGGCGACGGCGATCACCACCGGTCCATCGGTGGCGTCGTCGTTCGCCGGCCAGAACGAGTCTTCGTTGCCGCTGCGGACGAGCCCTACGTGGCTCTCGATGGCCCAGGAGTACTTCATCGGATCTCGAGAATGGTGTTGCCTACTTGGATCGCGTCGCCCTTTCCGAGGGTCGTCGGCACGGTGACCCGTCTCCCGTTCAGGTAGGTGCCGTTGGTGCTGCCGAGGTCGTTGAGCACGGCATTGCCGTCCTGAACGCTGACTCGGAAGTGGAACTCGGAAGCGTAGGGATCGTCCACCACGACATCCGAATCGGCGCTGCGCCCCACGGTACACCCGGCGCCGATGGCGAAGCGAAGCCCGCTGAGGGTGTCGGATCGGACCACCACCATCTCGCTGACCCGCTTCGGAGGACGGGACGAGGCGGCAGGCCCGATGTGGGCGCCGATCGACCTTCCGATCTGCCACAGGAAGATGTAGATCAGGGCCAGGAAGACGAGCTTCAAGAGGTTGAGGAACAGGGCGGGCAAGTCGCCACCTAACTGGGTCGGGATCATGTGTGGACGGACCGGCTGGCGGATCGGTCGGCGAGGGCGTGATGCCTGGGGGTTCTCCTACACAAGTCGGAAGGCAAAGGTAGCGGGTCCGAAGGTCAACTGGTCACCGGGCTGGATCGCATGCGCATCGGCGTCGATCCGGACGCCGTTGACCGACGTGCCGTTGGCGGAACCGAGATCCGTGATCGAATAGCCCCCACCCTGGCGGACCAGGAGCGCATGGCTGCGGGAAACCTCGGCGACGGGAAGGGTGAGATCGGCCTCGGTGCGCCGTCCGATCAGGATCCGGTTGTCGCGTAGTTCGTGGGTGCCGCTGGTCGAGGTGCCGATGAGGCGCCCCCACGGCGGCAGTTGCCCCACAGTAACGGCGGCGTCGCAGGCGATAGACCCGGCGGGCACCGAGGGATCGACGACCACATGCACACCGACGGGACCACCGGTGCGCCACCCCCGCTCGGCAGCCGTGGAGGCGAGTGCGGTGGCCAGCTCACGGTCGAGTGCCGCCATGTCGACCCCTTCGGCGACGTCCTTCTGGTTGAGACGCACCGTGAACGTATTCGGAACCGCCGGCCCCATCCAGGTGTCCTGGATCAGCAGATCAGCCTGACGGATCAGCCTCCCGGCGATCTCCACCGGATGCATCCCACCTCGAAACAGCGCCGCCGACACCCCGTCGACAAGCTGCTCCAGACTCTTCTCGATCTTCCGTGCCAGTCCCATGGCCCGCAATTGTACGACCTACCCCCCACTCGGGCGCGCAGGCCTACAAGCAACGCTGCGTGAAGGAGCCCCTTTCGCTCCCCGAGGAGGAAACGCCTGGCGGGGATGCTGCCTTGCCCGCAGCGTGCCGACTCGAACTGAGCAGCGTGCGCGTCCTCCGACCGAGTAGGCCCGCATGCGACAAGTCGACCGCGGGGACGAGGACCTCGCGCCCCGCCCCGCCTCCTCCCAGAACCTCGGAGGCACCCCGCCCCCCGGGGCGGGGAGGGCCGAAAGACACAGGTCTCATAGCGCCAGAACCCCCAGTACACACGGAAGCCGCCCCTTCTGGCCCTGCCCGCCCCGGGGGGACGCTCCACGGATGTCAAGTGAAACCCAGGAAGGAGAGAACAACGCGAACAGGGGCGGCTTCGTATCGGCCCTCCCCTCCTCGGGAGGAGGGGTGGCTGCGGCCGCTTTGCGGACGCAGACGGGGCGGAGCGCGACCTCAAGATCCGGCTGTCTGATGTGTCACCGACAATGCCCCTGCAGCGTCCGGGCGGGGCGGACCGAGAGGGGGCAACTCCGACCGGGGAGTCGAAGGAGGCGACGTGGTGCACAGGGCTGGTACGATTCTCTGGTCGGGCGAGTGGCGGAATTGGCAGACGCGCAGGATTCAGGTTCCTGTGAGGTAACACTCGTGAGGGTTCAAGTCCCTCCTCGCCCACCCAGATGGCACCATCTTCCTTGGCGATCAACCGTCGCGACCGGCGACGTCGCCAGATCGCCATACTGCTCACGCTCGTCGTCGTGGTGACGGTGGTCGGGTTCGCCATGGCCTACCGCACCGAACGACGCGAGACCACTGAGTACCTGGCGCTCATCGGCGACGCGGCGAACAGCGAGATTGCAGTGGCTGAGTCACTGCAGGATCTCTTTGCGTCCCTCAACGGTCTGGATCGACCGGCGATCCTGAGTCGTCTCGCCACCATCAACGAGCAGGCCGATCGGATCGAGGCCACCATGGCGGAAGCCGTGGTCACCCGACCCGTCGCCTCGGTCCACGGCTACTTCGCCGTCGCCGTGGACTCGTGGCACGGGGCGATGGCCGAGATGGAGGACGCCATCATCGAGGTCATGGATCAGCCCTCGACCACGCTCGAAGAACTCGTCGATGCCGACCGGCTCTCCGAGGCCTTCGATCTGCTCAGGATCGGCGATCATGCCTACCGGTCGTTCCTCGAGGCGGTGGCGGTGCTGGACATCGAGGTCGAGGCGCCGACGTTCCCCACCGTTGCCTTCCTCGGCGCAGAGCATCTCGGCGACGTCCAGGCCATCGCCTCCCAGCTCCGCCTCAGCCGCAACCTCGACGAGCGTCGCGACGTCGAGATCACCGCCAACACCTCACCCGAGCCGGCCGGCAACGCCAATGGCATCCTCGCCATGCCGTTCAGCGAACGCTTCGACGTCACCGCCGTGGTGACCAATTCCGGCAACGTGATGCAGGAGGGAATCGACGTGACCCTCGAACTGCGTCGCGACGGGGACACGGGCGACCCGCTGCGTGAAGCGCGTATCATCGCTGCGCTCGGCCCACAGACCTCGGAAACCATCGAGTTCGTGGGACTGGCGCTGGAGCCTGGCTCGCTGTACACCTTGCAGATCACCGCCGACATCGCCGACGACGCCAGCGTTGACAACAACGTGTGGAAGATCACGTTCGCCACCAACACGGGATGAAGCAGAACCGATGAACCTCGACGTACCCGCCCTCGCCATCGCCGTCGTCACGTTCGGTCTCGCCGCCTGGCTGACCGTTCAGGTGATGTCGCTGAAGCGGCGACTCGCCGCCGTACCCGAGGACGGCGACGTGATCCGGATGCTGCGTGATCTCGACACCGACCTGGCAGCGACCGAGACCGCTGTCGCCGGCCTCGCTCCCCGTCTGGCAGCGGTGGAGGAACGGATTCCTTATGCCGTCTCGCACATCGGGGTGGTCACCTACGACGCTTTCGGGGACATCACCGGCAACATGTCGCGCTCGGTGGCGATGGTGGACGGTCTCGGCAACGGGATCGTCATCTCGCTGCTGGTCGGCCGAAACGAGAGCCGCTTCTTCACCAAACAGGTGCGGGGTCGCCAGGGCACCGAGGAGCTTCTCCCCGGAGGAGACGGCTGCGGTGACCAAGGCGTTGTCGACCTGACCCTGCCGGCCACCCCGGCGAGTGCGTTCCGGGCCTTCGGCATTCCTGGGCTGTGTGTACGCCGCCTAACATCGAGTGCCCGTGATTGATGTCGCCGTCCTCCGCAACGATCCCGATGCCCTCGAGGCGTCGCTGCGCCGTCGCGGCATCGACCTGGATGTCGGCTCCCTCGCCCAACTCGATGTGGACCGCCGCAGCATCCGGTCCCGCGCCGAAGAGCTGCGGGCCCGTCAGAAGGAGATCGGCAAATCGATCCCCATGCTGCAGCCCGACGAGCGGACCGCCGCCATCGCCGAGGCCGGTGAACTGGCCGAGGCCTACAAGGCGGCGCTGGCGGAGGCGGACCGGATCGACGCCGATTTCGAGGCGCAATGGACCACGCTCCCCAACCTGGTCGACCCCAGCGCCGCCGACGGGTTCACCGAGGAAGACGCCATCGAGATCACCCGCTGGGGCGACCCCGCCGAAGGTGGTCGCGACCACGTAGAGCTCGGTGAGATGCACGGCTTCCTCGATCTGGAACGGGCCTCGAAGGTATCCGGCAGCCGCTTCGGTTACCTGCTGGGACCGCTGGTCCGTCTCGAGTTGGCAATGGTGCAGTGGGCGCTGGACCGGCTCGATCCGCACGGGTTCACCCCGGTGGTGACCCCCGTGCTGGTCCGCGAACACGCCCTGTACGGCACCGGGTTCTTTCCCGGTGACCGCGAGCAGGTCTACGCCCTTCCTGACGACGACCTCTACCTGGTGGGAACCTCGGAGGTGGCGCTGGCGGCGATGCACGGCGACGAGATCTTCGACGAAGCCGATCTGCCGATCCGCTACGCCGGATTCTCGACCTGTTTCCGTCGGGAGGCCGGGACCTACGGCAAGGACACCCGCGGTATCTTCCGGGTCCACCAGTTCGACAAGGTCGAGATGTTCAGCTTCTGCCACCCGGACCGCTCGCTGGCGGAGCACGACTTCCTCCTCGCCCGCGAGGAAGAGCTGGTTCGCGAGCTGGGGATTCCGTATCGGGTGGTCAACGTCGCCGCCGGTGATCTGGGGTCGTCGGCGGCCAAGAAGTACGACATCGAGGCCTGGTTCCCCGGTCAGGGTCGCTACCGCGAGATCACCTCGACCTCGAACACCACCGACTACCAGGCCCGGCGTCTCAAGATCCGCTACCGGGCCGAGACCGGCAACGAACTGGTCCACACCCTCAACGGCACCGCCGTCGCCGTCGGGCGATGGCTCATCGCCCTTGTGGAGAACCACCAGCAGCCGGACGGTTCGATCCTGGTCCCCGAAGTGCTCCAGTCGTATGCGGGTTTCGACCGCATCGGCGGCTAGTGCTGTGGCCGCTGATGTTGTCGAGGTTCAGGGCGAGGCCCGATGATCAAGATTGGGGCGTTGCTGGCAAGGACGCAGGACGAAGGCATATCAGTGGATACGTCGAGGACGAGGACGCAGCTAGCGACGTCATCTGGCCGTCCTGAACGCGGCGAACGTCAGCGGTCGCAGCACCCGTCGCCAGGGAGGCTGGATGTCCAACGGTGAAGTCTTCACCGACATCGCGGCCAAGTACGACCGTATCAACGCCATCCTCTCGATGGGCCGCGATCAGGCGTGGCGTAGACGGGTCATCGACCGGCTCCCCACCGGGCGCATTCTCGACCTCGGTGGCGGCACCGGCGCCGCCAACCCCGGCTTCGGTTCCCGCTCGGTGGTGGCGCTCGACCCGTCGCCGCAGATGCTCGGTCTCAACGACGCCGCCTCCAGGGTGGTGGCGGTAGGGGAGCGGCTGCCTTTCGCCGACGAGACCTTCGATGCGGTGTTCTCCGCCTATGTGGTCCGCAACCTCGATTCGCTCGACACCACCCTGGCCGAGATCGCACGTGTGCTCCGCCCCGGCGGGAAGGCGGGTCTGGTCGATCTGGGTCGCCCCCGCAACCGGTGGGCGGCTGCGGCGCACCGGGCGGGCAGCGCCGTCGTGCTCCCCACCGTCGGACGCCTCGCCGGGGCACAGGACGAATACACCTACCTCCACCGCAGCCTCGACCGGCTCCCCGCCGCCGAGCTGCTCTATGCCGACGGACCGCTGGTCCTGGAGGATCTGTGGCGGATGGGTCCCCTGGGATTCGTGTACGCCGTCATTCTTCGTCGACGCTGACGGCCGGGACCGGGCCCGGCGGTCGAATGCGGGCGCTACCATCGGGGGTGTCAGCCGGCTCGCACCGGCGGACATTCACAACCGAACCAGTCTCCGTGGCGGGGAAGCCGGTCCAAATCCGGCGCTGACCCGCAACCGTAGGTCGTCTCATCGGAATCCATCCGAGCGGGCGGCGAGCCGGAATACCGCGGCGGAGACTTGCGGCTCCACATCAACCGTCGAGGCCTACGGGACGGAGCCCGGAACCGGAAACCCCCCGGTGCCGTGCCGGCACCAAGGGACCACTTTCAGTTGCGGGTCTGTCACGACCGCAAATGGAAGGAAATCCCACACGATGTCTCTCACTCTCAGGCGACCACGCCTTGGTTCGTTGCTGGCTGCAGTAGCCGTGCTCGCCAGCATTGCCGTCTCCGCCCCAGCCGCACTGGCGACCGCTCAGGTCGACGACCGGGCGAACGACGCACGACGTGCCGCCAACTGGATCGGCGCCGAGTACGTAGCCGACGACTCACAGTTCGAGGCGTTCCTCCCCGGTGTCCTCGCCGACATCGTCTACGCCCTGGCGGTTCCCGGCACCAACCAGAACGTCGCCAACGCCGCCGCCGATCAGCTCGCCGCATCGGCCGGCGGGTACATCGGCGCACCCGATGCCCTTCGTCCGGGCGCCGCCGGCAAGGTGCTGCTCACCGCCGTCGTCCAGCGTCGTGACCCGGCGACTTTCGTCCCCGGTCGCAACGTCGAGGCCGAACTGCGCGCCGCAATGGGGTCGGGTGCGAACGCCGGGCGCTTCGCCGACGACAACTTCAACCAGTCGCTGGCCATCCTCGGTCTCGCCGCCAGCGACGGTGGCGTCCCCGCTGCCGCCGCAACCTGGCTGGTCAGCAAGCAGTGTCCCGCAGGTGACTTCACCTACTCGGGGACCTGTCCCGGTGGCGATGACCAGGACACCACGGCGCTCGCTGCCCAGGCGCTGTTCGCTGCCGGTCGCAACGCCGCCGCCGCCAAAGCGGTGAACTGGCTGGCCGCCCAGCAGAACCCTGACGGGTCGTTCGGTTCGTACGGCGCCAACGCCAACACCACCGGGGTCGCCGCCCAGGCGCTGCGCACCGGAGGCAAGACCGCCGCCGCCGACCAGGCCGCCGCCTTCATCGCCACCGAGTTGCAGTTCGCCGGGTCCGGTACGGGCAATCGTGGCGGGATGCGGTGGATGGTCACCGACACCGAGGCCAACGGTTTCGCCACCATCCAGGGCATCCTCGCCTACGGGGCTCCCCGACTCGACCTGCTGCTCGCCCCGGATCTGAGCTTCGCCGACGTTCCCCCCGGGTCGACGTTCGCTGCCGATGTCAATTGGCTGGTTGCCGCCGGGATCACCCGTGGCTGCAACCCTCCTGCCAACGACGAGTTCTGTCCGAAGGATCCAGTGAGCCGGGGCCAGATGTCGGCGTTTCTGGTGCGGGGCCTTGGGTTGTCCGCCGTGGGCGACGTGTCGTTCGTCGACACCGCCGGCAATGTGTTCGAGACGGATATCGAGAAGCTGGCAACGGCCCGGATCACCCGTGGCTGCAACCCGCCGCTCAACGACCGGTTCTGCCCGAGTCGCTCGGTGACCCGTGCCCAGATGGCGGCGTTCCTGGTGAGAGCCCTCGACCTCAAGGCGGTCGGTGACGTGTCGTTCGTCGACACCACCGGGAGCGTGTTCGAGACCGACATCAAGAAGCTGGCCACCGCCCGGATCACCTTCGGCTGCAACCCGCCCGCCAACGACCGCTTCTGCCCGGATCGCCCGGTGACCCGCGAGCAGATGGCGGCCTTCCTGAGACGGGCACTCGGCTGAGCACCCGTACCGACCTTCGTTGCGTTGCCCCGGACGGCCGGGGGAGACCTTTGCGTCGTCCCCGGCCGCCGGTGTTGCGCCGACTGGGACTGCTGGTCGCAGGCGTCGCCCTACTGGCACCGGTCGCGGCCACGGCGCCCTCGGCGATGGCCGCACCGGCCGCCGCCGACGGGGCATGTACCGATGCCAACGGGGTGACCGTCGTCGTCGACTTCAAGGGTCTCGGTGGCGGTGTCGTGGTGCGGTGTGCGCGGGGCGGCCAGTCCAGCGGCTTCGCCGCCCTGACCGCGGCGGGGTTCTCCATCACCCAGGTCACCTCCATGGCGGGATTCCTGTGCAGGATCGATGGTCGACCCGGCGCCGACCGTGAGGACTGCGTCGACACGCCACCCGCCGACGCCTACTGGGCATACTGGATCGCCGACCGCGGTGCGGACTGGCGCTACAGCAACACGGGAGCTGCCTACCGGAAGCCGCCACCGGGCACCGTCGAGGGATGGGTGTTCGCCGAGCCGATCGGCGGCTCCGGCGCTCCACGGCCCGGAGTGAGTCCTCCCGCCGCACTGCCGTCGACATCGACCACCTCCACTACCACGACGACCCGTCCGCCGACGACCACCCGGCCACCGGCGACAACCACCACCGCTCCGACAACGACAAGGCCGCCAACCGTCACCACCCGGCCGCCCCCGACGACGGCACTGACTCCGACGACGACCCCTCCGTCGCCGACGACGGTTCCTCCGTCCTCGGCGTCCGGGTCGACCAGTCCGACCACCACCATCGATCCCGCTGCACCTTCGGAACTCCCCAGCGGCACCGATACCACCACCACGACGGCGCTGTCCGGAGCGGCGGGCGATGCGGATGCGACCACCACCACGGCCGCTCCCGCCACCGGGCCGCCCCCGCCCGGCTCCGGCGAACCGACAGACTCACCGGACGTGGTCCCCGCCGTGGCCGGCACCGATACCGCCGCCGCCGCCGCCGATCTTGAATCGAGCGACGCCGTCCCCACCCTGCTGGGACTGGCCCTGGTGGCGCTGGTGGGTGCAGGGGCGGCCGCCCTCGCATGGCGTCGCCGACACACGACCGATGGTCATCTGGACGGGCCACCCGGCGGTGCGGGCCCGTGACCACCTTGCGGCGTCCCGGTGAGGACCGGCTGCCCCGCCGGTTGCATCCGGGGGCCTGGTGGCTGTGGGCCCTCGGACTCGCCACCGCCGCCGCACGCACCACCAACCCGCTGCTCTTGCTGTTGATCGTCGGCGTCGCCGGACTGGTCGTCGCTGCCCGCCGCACCGATTCGCCGTGGGGTCGGGCCTTCCGCTTCTACCTCATGCTGGGTGCAGCGATCATCGCGGTGCGGATCGTGTTCCGCATCCTGGTCGGGGGACTGTATGGCGAGCGGCTCTTGTTCACGCTTCCCACCGTGCCGCTGCCCGACTGGGCCGCCGGAATCGTCATCGGTGGTCCGGTCACGCTGGAGAGCATCCTGGCCGCCGCCTACGACGGGCTCCGGTTGGCCACGCTCGTCATCTGCATCGGAGCGGCGAACAGCCTCGCCGACCCGAAGCGGCTGCTCCGCATCGTCCCGCGTGCGCTCCACGACGTCGGGACCGCCGTGGTGGTAGCGATCTCGTTCGTCCCCGAGGTCATCACCAGTGCCGCCAGGGTGCGCCGGGCGCGCCGCCTCCGCGGTGGTCAAGGGCGAGGCCTCGCCGCCATCCGCAGCATCGCCATCCCCGTCCTCGAGGATGGACTGGACCGTTCCATCATGCTGGCGGCGGCGATGGATGCCCGCGGCTACGGCCGGCTCCGGCCGACCTCCCGGGGTCGCCACCACGCCACAGCGGTCCTGATGCTCGGCGGGCTGGTCGGTGTCTGCCTCGGTCTGTACGGGCTGCTCGACGCCACCACTTCCTCCCCACTGATCGGCGTCCCACCGCTGCTGGTGGGTGGTGGCCTCACCGCGGTCGGGTTCGTGGTGGCCGGTCGCCGCATCGAACGCACGGTGTACCGACCCGACCCGTGGTTGCTCCCGGAGTGGGGGGTCGCCGCCGCCGGGATCGCCGCCGCCGTCGCCACCATCGCCGTCGGCTTCACCGACCCCGCCGTTCTCCATCCCTCACTCCAGCCGCTCGTATGGCCGGTGCTCCCCATCGTCCCCGCCATCGGGGTCCTGATCGCCGCCACCCCGGCGGCGGTGGCGCCCCCGGTGCGTCTCGCGCAACCGCATCCCGCAGATGCTGCACGACCGAGGGTGGTGACCAGTGATTCGCTTTGACGACGTCACCATCACCTACCCCGACCAGCCACAGCCGACGGTGCGGGCGGTCAACCTCGACATCGCCGAAGGCGAGCTGTGTCTGCTGGTCGGCGCCACCGGAACCGGTAAGTCGACCCTGCTCGGCGCCGTCAACGGTCTGGTCCCTCATTTCACCGGGGGAACGCTCCAGGGACGGGTCACCGTCGACGGGCGCGACACACGTCTCCATCATCCCCGCAACCTGTCCGATCTGGTGGGCTGGGTCGGTCAGGACCCGGCGGCCGGGTTCGTCGCCGACATCGTCGAGGACGAACTGGCCTACGGGATGGAGCAGCTTGCGGTCCCGGCGGCGACCATGCGCAAACGGGTCGAAGAGACCCTCGACCTGCTTGGGCTGGCCGATCTGCGCCACCGTCCCCTCGCCGACATCTCCGGCGGTGAGCAGCAGCGGGTCGCCATCGGCGCCGTGCTCACCAGCCACCCCCGGGTGCTGGTGCTCGACGAACCGACCTCGGCGCTGGACCCGACCGCCGCCGAGGAGGTGCTCGCCGCCATCACCAGACTGGTCCACGACCTCGGGGTGACCGTGCTACTCGCCGAGCACCGGTTGGAACGCGTCGCCCAGTACGCCGATCGGGTCGCCCACATCGACGGAGACGGCAACGTCACGTCCGGTGACCCGGCCTCCGTGCTCACCGCCTCGCCGGTGGCGCCACCGGTGGTGGACCTGGCGCGCCTGGCGGGATGGGCCCCGGCACCGTTGTCGGTCCGCGACGCCCGGCGCCTGATGCCGGAACTGACCAGCCGGCTCGCCACGGTCCCGGAGCGGCATCCACCGATCAGGCACGAGATCGCGGTTGCGGTACGCCATCTCACCGTGGTCCATGGCGCCACCGTCGCCGTCGCCGATGTCGACCTGACCTTTCACCGCGGCGAGATCACGGCATTGATGGGTCGCAACGGCGCCGGCAAGTCGTCGCTGCTGTGGGCGATTCACGGTGCCGGCAAACGCAGCGGCGGTCGGGTCACGTTCGAGGTCGGCACAGACGTTGACCGACCGGTGGGTCTGGTCCCGCAGACACCCGGCGACCTCCTCTACCTGGAGACCGTCGACGGCGAATGCGCCCAGGCCGACATCGAAGCGGGCGTCTCCCCCGGGACGTGCCGCACCCTGCTCGACACCATCGTCCCCGGGGTTCCCGGCGATCACCACCCACGAGACCTCTCCGAAGGTCAACGGCTCGGGCTGGTGCTGGCCATCCAGCTCACCGGCGCCCCACCGGTGGTGCTGCTCGACGAGCCGACCCGTGGGCTCGACTATGCGGCGAAGCGGCGGCTCGGTGTGGTTATCGCCGATCTCGCTTCCGGAGGCAAGACCGTGGTGGTGTCGACCCACGACGTCGAGTTCGCCGCCTCGGTCGCTGAACGGGTGGTGGTGATGTCCCAGGGCGAGCTGGTCGCCGATGGGGCGGCGAGCGACGTGCTCACCTCGTCACCCGCCTTCGCACCGCAGGTGACGAAGATCGTCGGCCCCGATTGGCTCACCGTGGACGAGGTGCGGGCCGCCCTGCAACCGGTGGCGCCATGAGCGGGCTTCGAAGGCGGTCTGCCGCCATCGGGATCCGGTTCCGTTCCGGGATGATGCTGACCGTCGCCTCGGTCGCCGGGGTCGCCATATTCACCTGGCCGCTGCTGGCCGATGCCGGAAGCGAGCTCGGTCAGTCGCGGTCGGCGCCGCTGGTGCTGGCGATGATCCTGCCGCTGGTGGTTGCGGTGGTCCTCGCCGAACTCTCCAACGGCCGTCTCGACGCCAAGGCGGTGGCGATGCTCGGCGTGCTGTCGGCGTGTGGCGCCGTGTTGCGCCCACTCGGTGCGGGTACCGCCGGGATCGAGTTGGTCTTCTTCCTGCTGGTACTCGGTGGGCGGGTCTACGGCCCCGGCTTCGGGTTCGTGCTCGGATCCACCACCCTGTTCGCCTCGGCGCTGGTCACCGGCGGTGTCGGACCGTGGCTGCCCTATCAGATGCTGGCGGCGTCCTTCGTCGGGCTCGGCGCCGGTCTGCTCCCCCCGGCCCGGGGACGGATCGAACTGTTGATGCTCGCCGGATACGGCGCACTCTCGGCACTGCTCTACGGGGTGGCGATGACGCTCTCGTTCTGGCCCTTCACCCTCGGTGCCGACACCGAACTGTCCTATGTGGCGGGCGCCGCCGTGGTCGAGAACCTCCACCGCTTCGCCATCTTCACCCTCACCACCTCACTCGGCTGGGACATCGGCCGCGCCATCACCAACGTGGTCCTGATCCTCCTGCTCGGCCCAGCCGTCCTCGCCACCCTCCGCCGCGCCTCACACCGCGCCGCCTTCGGCGCCCCGGTCACCTTCGAATCCGTGCCGGAGGGCGAGACGATGGCTCCAACGCCGCTGCCCGATTCCCAGACCCCCGAGCCGACGATCACACCGTCGGTATGAGCGCGACGAACTGGTGGATGGGCGACGCAGACCACATTCGGTCGTCTGCTGCGTAGCCTGGTGATCGCCAAGGTGCGGGCCACCTGCCCACACCCCCCAACAGATCACAAGCAAACAACCAGTGTTGAGGTGAGCCGATGGATGTCGTGGACTGGTTGCTGGATTCTGACCCGGCAATACGTTGGCAGGTGAAGGGCGATCTGCTGGATGCCTCGACCGAGGAGGTCGCCGCCGAGCGGGAGCGGGTCGCCACCGAGGGGTGGGGCGCCCACCTGCTGGCGGTTCAGGAGCCGGACGGTCAGTGGGGT
The DNA here is from genome assembly GCA_963708235.1 of uncultured Acidimicrobiia bacterium. Classification (GTDB taxonomy): domain Bacteria; phylum Actinomycetota; class Acidimicrobiia; order Spongiisociales; family UBA5794. The sequence goes on from OY970200.1 coordinate 78,151, forward strand.
GGCGGCACCTACTTCCCGAGGGGACTGTCGACCACGGCCACGCTGTTGTTGCTGCGGGACATGGGTCTGTCTCCGGACAGCGACCAGGCGCGACGGGCCATCGCCCTCGTCCGGGACAACAGCCGGTGGGAGCACGAAGGTCAGCCCTTCTTCGAGGGGGAGGTCGAGCCGTGCATCAACGGGATGGCGGTCGCCATCGGCGCCTACTTCGGTGAGGATGTCCAACGGATTGTCGAGCGGCTACTGACCGAGCAGATGGCCGATGGTGGCTGGAACTGCGAGCAGGAGAACGGATCGACCAGGGGATCGTTCCACTCCACCATCTGCGTTCTCGAGGGTCTGCTGGAGTACGAGCGGGCTGTCGGCGGCAGCACTGAGGTCGCCGCCGCTCTCGACCGTGGCCATGAGTACCTGCTCGAACGCCGTATGTTCCGCCGACTGTCGAACGGTGAGGTGATCGACGAGAGCTGGACCCGCTTCTCGTATCCCACCGCCTGGTACTACGACGTGTTGCGCGGGCTCGACCACCTTCGCCGCGCCGGGCTGACACCGGACGAGCGGGTCGCCGACGCCGTCGACCTGGTCCGCTCCAAGCGCCGGGCCGACGGAAGGTGGCTGCTCGAGAACCCGCATCCGGGCGGCCGGCACATCGAGATCGACGACGGTGAGGGTCAGCCGAGCACCTGGAACACGTTGCGCGCCCTGCGTGTGCTGCGGTGGGCCGAGTCCGGTCCCGCAATCCGTTAGGTCCGCACCGAAGGTCGCCGGTGGCATCCCTGTTGCGAGCCAACCTATCTCCGTCGAGGCGTCATGATGGGCGACAATCATCCAGCGGTTTCGGCAGGGGAGGTAAGGCGAGAGATGGCCGAAATCTTGCTGTTCCATCATGCGCAGGGGCAGACATCGGGGTTCATGGACTTCGCCGGCGAGCTGCGGCGGGCCGGGCACACGGTGCACACCCCCGATGTGTTCGACGGGCGCACGTTCCCGACCTTGCACGCCGGACTGGACTACGTTCGAGCGATTGGGTTCGACGAGATCCTGCAGCGTGGTGTCGCCGCCGCCGCCGGACTTCCGCAGGAACTGGTCTATGCCGGATTCTCACTGGGGGTGCTCCCCGCACAGATGCTGGCGCAGACGCGCGCTGGAGCGCAGGGGGCGTTGTTGTTTCACGCATGCGTCCCGGTCACCGAGTTCGGTTCCGGCTGGCCGGTCGGAGTTCCCGTTCAGGTCCATGCGATGGATGCCGACCCGTATTTCGTCGGCGAGGGCGATCTCGAGGCTGCCCGAGAGCTGGTCGAACTGGCCGACAAAGGCGAGCTGTTCCTCTACCCCGGTGACCGGCACCTTTTCGCCGACTCCAGCCTGTCCTCCTATGACGCCGGCGCCGCTGCCGAGTTGACCGGACGGGTGCTGCGCTTTCTCGCCACCACACAAGGTGGAGGCTCATAACCACAGAAGGGGGAGGGGAGGGGCACCGTGCGGCCCCGCCCTCGAATGATCGTCCCCCGGTGCGTTCCGGGACATCGACTCCGGTCGGGCGCTCCCACGGCACCCGGGACCGACCCGCTTAGGGCTGCTTCCTTCCGGACCTGACCCATTTCACGGCGCCCCGCCGCGCGGGACCCGGCCATCAACATCGATGTATCCCGGCGCTAGCCCGAAAGACGCTCACCCTCGGGCGGGGGTTCGGCCCCGCATGAAGGGGATTTCGGGTACAAGGCACCCCTAACGCCCCGCCTAGCACGGTAGGTGACAGCGTAGCGGCGAACGAAACGGTCGCCAGCGCGGGTCGGAACGGTGCCACGCCATCGTGCCGTCTTCGCCGCACTGGCTGGTGGCGTACGCTGCCGGTGATGGAGCACATCCAACTCCCGGGCCGCTACCACGCCGTACCCGGCGACCTCGACCGCATCGGAGATGCCGCCGCAGTCATCGAGCGGTGTGCGATCGCCGAGGCAGGTCGGGGAGACCTCAGCGCCACCTCGTTGCGGTCGATGTGGACGATGCCAGGGTTCGACGTGGCGCGGGACGTCGTGTTCGTTCTCGACGAACACCGGGCAATGGTCGGGGTGGAGTTCATCGAGAACCTGCCGCCGCACGTCCGCAACTTCTCGTTCGGGTGTGTCGACCCTGCCCACACCGGCAACGGGATCGGCACCCAACTCGTTCGATGGGCGAAGCGCCAAGCCGAGTCCCGGATCGCCAAAGCACCGCCGGACCTGCAGATCAGTCAGGAGATCTGGTGTTTCGCCGGACACGCCCCCGGCGAAGCCCTGCTGGCCGGTGAGGATCTGGAGCCGGTCCGCACCTTTCAGGCGATGGAAGTGGACTTCGGGACGGAATTGGAGTCACCGGAGATTCCGCCGGGGATCGAGATCCGACCCTTCCGGGTCGGGGTCGACGACACGGCGGGTGCGCTCGCTTCCGACGAGGCGTTCGCCGATCACTACGGCCATGTGCCGCGCCCTCCCGACGAGGTGGTCGAGCGGCTACGACACTGGATGACGTCGGACGGAGCCGACCCGACATTGTGGTGGCTGGCCTGGGACGGTGAGGTCATCGCCGGGCATCTCTTCGCCTGGCCGACGAGCGATACGAACCCGAGCCACGGGTTCGTCGGCTCGCTCGGGGTGCGGCGACCGTGGCGCGGCCACGGTTTGGCCAGGGCCCTCCTCCTCCATTCGTTCGGCGCCTTTGCCGACCGTGGGAAGACCGGAGCCGGGCTCAGCGTCGACAGTTCCAGCCTGACCGGGGCCACACGCCTCTATGAGTCGGTGGGGATGAGCGTCGCACTGGCCTACACCGTCCACGAGCGCACAGTCCGCTCCGGCAACGACCTGGTTACCCGCACCCTGGACTGACTCCACCGGGGACGGTCGGTGGACCCGAGTCTCCGTGGCAGTGCTCGGACAAGAAACTCATTCCCCCGAAGGGATCCCGCAGCTACGCTCATTCGGCGACGTCACTCAGGGGCCTGAGGGGGACTCGACGTCGTTGGGAAAGGACCCTGGTTATGCATGTACGTAAATCCATGCGGCTGCTTGTCGTACTGGCGCTGCTCGTCGGTGCTCTCGTAACGACCGCCGGTGCCGGTTCCGCCCAGGGCGACGACCCCCCCGACCTCGATCTCGCCACCGCCGCCGGCGACCTCGACCCTGCCGGACAACCCGCCCCGCAGCTCGATCGCCGGGGACGGGGTCAGTACGTCGTCCAGTACGCCGGCCCGATCCTCCGCAGCCAGACCGACGCCCTCCGCCGCATCGGCGGTGATCTTCTCGGATATCTCCCCGATTTTGCCTATCAGGTGAGAATGACGCCCGATCAGGCGACCGCCTCCGCTGCCCTCGAAGGCGTCGTCGCCGTCGACGCCTTCCAGACCGACGACAAACTCGCCGCCGATCTTTCCCCCGACGGTGTCTACCGCATCCGGCTGGCCCGAGACGCCGACCTGTCCGCCACAGTCGCCGAACTGACCGCCGCCGGGGTCGAAGTGATCGGTGATGACGGCAAGGTCGTCCTCGTCGCCTCCGACCTCGCCACCCTGCGTGGCACCGCCGCCATCGCCGATATCTCGTGGATCGAGAACTTCTCGCTGCGGGAGACCCATAACGAGTACGCCGGTGGCGTGATCATGGGATCGAACACCGCCAACGCCGCCGGGTACGACGGTTCCACCCAAACCGTCGCCGTCGCCGACACCGGGCTCGGTGGCGGAACGGCCGCCACCGCCCACGCCGACATCCCGGCGTCCCGCATCACCAACGTCTTTAACTGGCAGGCCCCCGACTCGACCGGCTGTTACCGCGTTCTCGGTGACGGCGCCCAGGACCCCGCATCGGGCCACGGCACCCACGTCGCCGTGTCGGCCGTCGGCGACGGGAGCCCGACCGGTGTCGCCAAGGGCACCGCCCCCGCCGCCAAGCTGGTGTTCCAGGCGGTCGAGGACTACGTCGACTTCCGCAGCACCTGCGCCCTCAGCAATGCCGACGGCTATTACCTCATCGGGCTCCCCAACGACCTCCGTTCGCTGTTCCAGCAGGCCTTCAACGCCGGCGCCCGGATCCACTCCAACTCGTGGGGAAGCAACGTCAACGGCTCCTACACCTCCGACTCGGTCGCCGTCGACGACTTCATGTGGTCGAACAAGTCGTTCCTGGTCACCACCTCGTCGGGGAACGCCGGCCGTGACGCCAACCGCGACGGCGTCGTCGATCTGTCCTCGGTGGGGTCGCCGGGCACCGCCAAGAACATCCTCACCGTCGGTGCCAGCGAGAACGACCGCAACAACAACTACCAGTGCCAGACCGGTCTCGGCAACGGCTGCACCACCGGGTCGAACATCATCTTCACCTACGGCCAGAACTGGCCGTCCTCGTTCCCCGTCGCTCCGTTGTTCTCCGATCAGATCGCCCGCAACGCCCAGCAGATGGCGGCGTTCTCCAGCCGCGGCCCCACCACCGACGGCCGGATCAAGCCCGACGTGGTTGCACCGGGGACGTGGATCCTCTCCGGGTTCTCCGATCTGTATCAGCAGGGATTCGACGCCGTGGCCAACCCCCAGACCGGGAGCTTCCAGGGCAACGGCTGGGGTCGCCCCCTCAACATCCTGTACAAGTACAACGGCGGAACCTCGATGTCGAACCCGCTGGTCGCCGGTGCCGCCGCCGTGGTGCGCGACTACTACCAGAAGCAACACAACCATTCCGCCAGTGCTGCCCTGACCAAGGCCTCGCTGATCAACTCGGCGGTCGATCTGGTCGACGAGAACAACGACGGCGTCGCCGACAACGCCTTCCCCATCCCCAACAACCACGAGGGATGGGGCCGGGTCAACGTCGCCAACGCCGTGACCGGGACCGCCCAGTTCGCCGACGAGGCGCCGGGTGTGATCACCGGCGGTTCCAGCTCCAAGACGTACACCGTCGGCGGAGCGACACCGTTCAAGGTCAGCCTGGCATGGACCGACTATCCGTCCACCCCGGCCGCAGCGGTCAACCTGGTCAACGATCTCGACCTCACCGTGACGTCACCGACCGGTGTCGTCTACCGCGGCAACGCCTTCTCGGGCGGGTGGTCGGTCTCCGGCGGGTCGGCCGACCGGGTCAACAACCTGGAGAACGTCTACATCCAGTCACCGACCCCGGGGACCTGGACCGTGACCGTCTCGGGCTACAACGTCCCGTTCGGTCCGCAGCCGTTCGCCCTGGTCGTCGACGGTGCCGGTGGCGACGCCCCTCCGAACCTGCCTCCGATGGCCGCATTCACCCCGTCGTGCAGCTTCCTGGCGTGCAGCTTCACCGATGCCTCCACCGACTCCGACGGCCAGGTGGTGTCGTGGTCGTGGAACTTCGGTGACGGCGCCACCTCGACCGCACAGAACCCGTCGCGGACCTACGCCAGCGCCGGTTCCTACACGGTCTCGCTGACCGTCACCGACGACGACGGGGCCACCCATTCGACCTCCCAGCAGGTGGTGGTGACCGCCCCGAATGCACCGCCGACCGCCGCGTTCACGTCGTCGTGTACGTTCCTGGCCTGCTCGTTCACCGATGGCTCGTCCGACCCGGACGGCCAGATCGTGTCGCGGTCGTGGACCTTCGGTGACGGGGCCACCTCGACCGCCACCAACCCGTCCCGGACCTACGCCACGGCCGGGACCTACACGGTGGGGCTCACCGTCACCGACAACGGCGGGGCGACCCATTCCACCACCCGCCAGGTGGTGGTCGTCGCCGAACCGAACACACCGCCGACTGCGGCGTTCGCGTCGTCGTGCACGTTCCTGGCGTGCAGCTTCACCGATACCTCGACCGATTCCGACGGCCAGGTGGTGGCGTGGGCATGGTCGTTCGGGGACGGCGGGGGTTCGACCCTGCAGAACCCACCGCACACCTTCTCCGTCGCCGGGACCTACACCGTGTCGTTGACGGTGACCGATGACGACGGGGCGACCCATGCCACCTCCCAGCAGGTGACGGTCGTGGGTCAGCCAAACAATCCGCCGACGGCGGCGTTCACCGCTTCGTGTACGTTCCTGGTGTGTTCGTTCACGGATGCGTCGACCGATTCGGATGGTCAGATCGTGTCGCGGTCGTGGACGTTTGGTGACGGCGGCACCTCGACGGCGACCAACCCGTCCCGGGCCTACGGTGCCGCCGGGAACTATCTGGTCTGGCTCACGGTCACCGACAACGGCGGCGCCACCCACTCCACCTCACAGCAGGTGTCCGTCACCGCACCACCGAACCTCCCTCCTACGGCGTCGTTCTCCCGGTCGTGCACGTTCCTGACGTGCAGCTTCACCGACACCTCGACCGACACCGATGGTCAGGTGGTCTCGTGGGCGTGGTCGTTCGGTGACGGGGCGACGTCGACATTGCGGAACCCGGCCCGCACCTATGCCAACGCCGGTACCTACACCGTGTCCCTGACCGCCACCGACGACGATGGTGCCACCCACTCGACCTCCCAACAGGTGACGGTCACCGCCCCGAACGTCCCGCCGACCGCTGCCTTCTCGTCGTCGTGTACGTTCCTGGTGTGTTCGTTCACCGATGCGTCGACCGATTCGGATGGTCAGATCGTGTCGCGGTCGTGGACGTTTGGTGACGGCGGCACCTCGACGGCGACCAATCCGTCCCGGACGTATGCCGGCGCCGGCACCTATCTGGTGTGGTTGACGGTCACCGACAACGGCGGTGCCACCCACTCCACCTCGCAGCAGGTGACCGTGACCGCACCAGGCGGGGGGACCACGATGCACATCGCCGACCTCGATGGTGTGGCACAGCCGGCCGGCCGCCAATGGGACGCCGTGGTCACCAACCGGGTGGTTGACAACACCGGAGCCCCGGTAGCCGGAGCGACGGTCACCGGAGAATGGCGCGGTGCCGGATTCGGTACCTGTGTCACCAACAGTGCCGGCTCGTGCACCATCACGCTCAACAATGGCAAGGTGGCGATGAGTTGGACCGTGGTCAACATCACCCATCCATCTCGGACCTACAACCCGTCAGCGAACACCGATCCCGACGGAGACAGCGACGGCACCGTGATCTGGCTCTATCGACCCTGATCGTCACCGCCCACAGACCGCCACCTCGCGAGCCCGGCGTGCCCCCCTGCGCCGGGCTCGCTCGCGTCCCGGACCATCGGACCTCGCTGCACTGACAGGCACCCCCGAACGATTGATGCTCTTTCTTTCCATCCCCGCGTGTCTGTCTGCGTTCGGAGGTGCTTCCTGGCCCTCCCCGCTTGGGCGGAGTGTCGGAGTACCTGCGGATCGGTCGTCTGGGCGCCCTAAAGATCGGCGTGGCCCAAACGACCCGCGAAGGAGCAAATGGAGGAGTTCGACAGACCTCCTGGGGCAGGGCGCGGCGACCGAATGCAGCGCCTCCCTTCCTGGCCCTCCCCGCCCTGGGGGGCGGGGTGGCTGCGGACGCTTGCGGACGCAGTCGGGGCGGGGCGCGGCGTCTGGCTCCCTGACCGTCGAGGACCCCGTGCTGTTGCGTATCGCCGTGCGGACGCGCAGCTCGGGCCGCGACGTCACAGTCCGCAAGCAGGCAATGCCACCGACCGGCGCCCGGGCGAGGTTGCGCAGTTCTCTCTCCGCGGTCGTCCAAGCGAGGTGATGCCTCGCCGACGGATCAGGTACCCGAGGTGAACGTCCAGTTGCCGTCGGCGACGATGCTGAGGAAGGCGGTGCCGGCCGGCACGGTGATGTTCCCGGTGTCGTCGTCGTCGATATCGACCAGCACGGTCGGCGACCCGCTCGAGGCGTAGGCGGTGACGATGAACTCGCGGGTTCCGTCATGGGTGTACGCCGTCTGCTCGGCGTCGACGAGGTCGAGTCGCACCACCTGGTCGCTGTTGCCGCTCAACCCACCAATCGATCGAACATCGAGATCGCCGCTGTAGGTCGCCTCTGCCGTCCAGTCGCCGTCGGCGATGATCTCCAGCTCCTTGACGGGAGAGTTCGCCGGGTCGAAGTTGATCGCCACCGTGCCGGAGTAGTTGCCGGGTCGTTCGACCAGCGTGGAGATCTCGTTGCCGTTGCCGTCGTTGGCGATGACCACGAAGGTGCTGGTGCCGTCGTGGGTGATGGTCACCGCCGCCGAGAGGTCGTCGGGGGTGGCGAACGGCACGGTGGCGCTCCCGGTACCGTTGATCGAGGGGAACGTCGGAAGTGCCGCGGTGGTGGTCGTCTCGCCAGGTGTGCTGGTCGTGGTAGTCCCACCGGGGGCCGTCGTCGTGGTTTCGCCCGGTGCGGTGGTCGTCGTGGTTTCGCCCGGTGCGGTGGTCGTGGTGGTTTCGCCGGCTGCGGTGGTGGTGGTTGCGCCGGGTGCAGCCGTGGTGGTGGTTTCGTCCCCGGGAGCGGTCGTTGTGGTCCCGCCGATGACCACAGGCAGCGTGGTGGTGGTGGGCTCATCGTCGCCGCCGAAGGCGAAGAGCACGGCGATCAGGATGCCGAGCAGAGCGATCCCTGCTGCGATGCCGGCCCGTTCACCGGTGGTCCGTTGCGCCCACCATCCCTCCGGGTCCTCCTCGACGTATTCCTCGGTGTAGGTGTCGACCACGGTCGCCTCCACCGGCTCCGGTGGGGTGTCCGGGATACTCCCGGCGACGACCGGTGGCGCCCCGTACAACAAGGTCGGGTCGTCGGCCGGGTCGATCGGCACCGCAGACGGGTCGCCCCCCTCGAACTCTCCGTCGTGACGGTCGATGTCGGGAGTGTCGTCCTCCGGACCGCCGATCGGGTCCATCGGTTCGGTGGGATCGTTGGGGTCGGACATCGTTCACCTCGGTGGGGCGGGGACGGTGCAAGCTTCGGTGAGCCCCGACGGTAATCGAGATCGATCGACTGCGTGGGGATCGCTCCAGGCGCGTTGGCGCCCTCTGACTCGTGATCAGCGCGATCGAATCGCCCGTTTCAGTCGGGGACGACTTCGTGGAGGACGCCGCCGCGGACGGCGACGGGCACAGGGAAGGCGGTTTCGCGATAGAGGACTCGTCCGAATTGGGACTGAGAGGCGGTGCTGCTGTCGAGATGGACGGTCATGAAGCCGCGGATGAGGCGGTCGCGGTAGACGAGGGTGTTACCCCCACCGCAGATGTGGATGTGGTCGGGACGGCCCAGGGCCAGGTTGCCGAGGACGAAGTCCACCGCCGCTTGCTTCCACTCGGGCGTCTTGGCCTCCCGCACCGCCTGCACCAGCATCTCAGCCATGGGAAGCGTGGCTGCCTGGGTCTGGGTGATCCGGGGCAGCGATGTTCGCTGCTTGCCGCCCGACGTCTTCGGGTTGGAGCGAGCCCGTTCAACGGCCTCTTCCTGAAGCGCACCCAATCCGTACATGTCGTCGTTGAGCGCCCTCAGGTTGGCAACCGCATTGTTGTAGGCGTTCGCAGCGGCCCTGAGCGTGTCCTCTGTGGTTGCCTTGCCCCTTGGAGGCGCCGCGTGCTGGGCAGCCACCCTGGTGATCCCGTCGATCTTCCTCTCCAGACCGGCCAGCGCCAGCTTGATCTTGGTCTTGTTCGGGAGCGGTTCATACCGTTCGAGGGCATCCCTGGTGATGTCGAGGATCTCGGCGTAGTCGCCTCGGATCGGCTCGTAGGCGCTCAGTGCCTTGTCGATGGGGACCAGCAGCGCCTTCCAACTGGCGACAGACTTGTCGAGCTTTGCGCCGGCCCGGTTGAGCGGTTTGCCGAAGTACGCATCAGCGGACGCAAGCGCCTGCTCGATGGATCGACGTTGACCTGCAATGGCGTCCGCCAGCCAGCCCAACCCCAGGTCCCGGGCCTTCGCCTCGGTGGCCGCCGCCTCTTCGAAGCGGGCCTGCTGCTTGTCCGCCAGCCAGGTGGATCCGAGCTGCTGAACCTGCCGCACATCGGCCATCAGATCGTCTTCGAGCGCCTCGTCGGCATCGAGCCACATGTCGATGTGGGTGCGCGCCCACTCGATTCCGTCCCCCAGCGTCCGGTCCGTCGGATTCTCCGAATCGAACAGCCCCAGCCACTTCAGCTTCTTGTAGTTGGCCGCCAACCACGCAGACACGGAACGGAGCCGGTTGTTCTGCTCCAGCTTCCTGTCGGACAGGATGCCGGGCGCCGAGGGACCGAAGTCGAGTTCGTAGGCCCCGGTGCGCTGCACCGCCCCACTGCCGACCAGACGGGCCACCCGAGTGTTGCCGGCAGTGTTCTGAAGTGTTTTGAGGTCGGTGCCTGCCCCTCGCCGGACCGGCGACGTCGTGGCCTCCGAGGTTCGTCCCCCGCGGGGCGCCTCCGCGGGGTGGGTCCGCTCGGTGGCTGCTACCCGGCTTCGTCGTCGCCCCATGTGCTGTCGCCTCCTCCGGTTGACCCTAGTTGGTACACATAGGCGGTGGGGACGTCGATGCGGGTCTGCCCCCCACACGGACTTGGGCCGCCAAGGGCCCCTCTGGCGCATGCCTGGTGATGGTCTGGTGGATGGGCTGCTGATCCACAACCGGCCGACGGGTCGACACGCTGGGCGTCGGTGCGGCGGGGGTACCGAGCGGCGGTGCGGCCGGGTTGCGTGAACGGGCTTTCTCCGACGCGGATCTGGACGCCCTCGACCGCTGTCGTGTTTCTCCCGCACCCCCAGCGCGCCCGAGGGGTCATGGTGAGCTGGTTCAGCTGCCGACCGGTAGTCCGGGAACCCTTACCTAGCAAGGCTTTCAAGGCGGAGGGAGTGGGATTCGAACCCACGGGACCCCTAGAGGCCCGGCAGTTTTCAAGACTGCTGCCTTCGTCCGCTCGGCCATCCCTCCGGACAGATACCACGGTAGCGGCGTCGGCTGCCCGCCCGGAACCCTGAACGGGCCTGGACGCACCAAAGTACCCGCGGTGCCGGTCGCGGCTCAGTCGGACAGGTCGAGCCGCCCGTTGGCGGCGAGGGTGAGCAATGCCTGGACGGTGACGAAGCCCCGCCACTCGATGGTCGCCGCTGCGGTCACGGGGACGAAGTCGACCGCCCAGCCGCCGTCGCTGGTCTGTGCGGCTTCGAGCCGGTCGAGGTCGTCCTCGATGACGTCGTCGGGGACCAGGCGGCGGACCGGGCGATCGGGATGCGGGGCGAACTGGATCGGCTCCAGCTTCTCGTCCTCGGTCCCTCCCTCGACGGGGAGTTGCCACGTCGGCGGCATCGAATCGGCGAGGCGTTCCAGATGGTCCCTTGCCTCGGGTCGGGAGCCGGCGACCGCATCGAGGAACCTCGTCACATAGAGCTGCTCGTATGCCGGATGGCGACCTTCGGCGTCGGTGATCCGGCGCAGACACCAGTCGGTGGTCTCGGTGAGCCAGGGATGGCCCGCAACCCCGGGGCTCCCGTCGCCGGCCCGGTGGGCGGCGCCGCAGATGGCGGCCGTGATGTGAAGCGACGGCTCGGTCGGGTCGGCAGATGCCCACCACGGGGCCGACCCGGCGTCGTCGTCGGCGGGAAGGGCGAACGGGACACCGCCCCCCGGCAGGGTGATCCCGGCAACCCAGTCGCACAGCGCCACCCCCATTCGGTCGCCGGTCGGTGTGATCTGGTGCAGCACCTCGAACGCCAGCAACGCCCCGACCGGCTGGCTGGATGCCGACCGCAGATCGGGCTCTATGGCCCATCCGAACCCGCCGTCTTCGTTGCGGTAGGCGTTCAGCGCATTGACGACCTTGGTCGGCGCGGTGTCCCCGAGGCGGAACCCGAGCAGCCGTCGATCGAGAACACGGGCATGGGTGGTGACGAAGACGAGGGCAGCGGCAAGATCGATCATCCCCTCATCATGGTCCGTTCCCGGCGGCAGGTCATCCAGAGGTCTCCGTCGGGAGATGCCGCTGTCGATGCTCCGCACGGTAGGCGTCGAGGCGTCGGGCCAGTTCGACGGGATGTGCCAGCGCCGGGAGGTGTCCGCTGTCCATCTCGTCGGGGGTGATCCCGAGACGCTCTTCGACCACAGTCCGCATGAACCCGGCGGGGAAGAAGCGGTCGTTGCGACACAGCAGGAACCGGGTGGGCACATCCGGCCAACCGTCCAACGGCCACGGCTGCTCTAGCGGGGTCCCGGCCTGGTCGAGGGGTTCCTGTTGCATGGCGAACTCGGTGACGTCGGCGGGGACGTCGTGGAAGAACTCGCTGATCGGGTCGAAGTCGTCGACCGCCCGGCCCTGCTGTCGCGCCAGCGCATCGTGTGCCGACTGCCACCCGGTGTTCTCCCACCAGTCACCGGGCGCCTCTCCCGGCATCGGGACCATGGCGGCAACCAGCACCACCAGGTCCACCTCGATCCGATCAGCGACCAGCGCCGCGGTGAAGCCCCCCAACGACTGGGCGACCACCACCACGTCGGAGCTGTCTCCGACGGCGGCGATCACCGCATCGGCATATTCGGAGAAACCCGCCGAGTCGTCGGTGACCGGGAGGTCCGGAGCCACGACCTCATGACCGAGGGCACGCAACTCGGGTTCCACCAGATACCAGTAGGACGAATCGGAAGCCGCCCCGGGGATCAACACGAACGTGGCCATCGCCGCTCACGCCTCTCTGGTCGCTCGGCCCCACAGGGCCCCTTGACAGAGTGAGACCTTCTGGCGACCGGCAACTCATCGCAGCGTTGTCATACGCTCATCACCCGGGTCGTTGCGCCACCACATCCAGGATCTTGGGGAGAAACCGGAACGGCACCGCCCCGGCCGCCACCTGATCCACGGTGCCCGCCAGGTACAGGTCGAGCTCCGGACAGAACAACAGCCACGACCCGGTGGAGCCGGTGTGCCCGATCATCGCCGGAACCCGCCGCAGCGGAGAGATCCACCGTGGCGGCTGGTACCGCATCATGCCGAGCCCGTATTCGATCGGCCAGCTCGGGGCCCGTGCCGCCACCGTGTCACGGGGGAGCCCGAAGCGGTGCCAAACCTGTTGCATGGCAGCGACGGACTCCCCGCCGACCAGATCTCCACCGAGCAGCGCCCGGAGCACCGAGATGCTGTCGGCGGGTGTGCTGTACACCGCCGGGAACGAGGCCATGGCGAGCGGCAGGTGCAGCGGGGTGGACCCTGCCCACACTGCCGCCGGGTGCGGTGTCTCCTCGGCGGGTGGCGATCCGCCCTCGATATGGGTGTGGCGCAGGTCGAGACGGCGGACGACCTGCGCTTCGAGGACGGCGGCGATGGTGTCGCCGGTGATCTCTTCGATGATGCGGGCCAGCAGCTGGTAGTTGGTGTCGGAGTAGCGCAGCTTGGGCTTGCGGGCGTCGGGGTCCTGCGGGGCGAAGTGTGGGGTGAGGCGGTCCCGCGCCCATGAGATCGCCTCGTCGAGGGTCCAGCCCCGGTCGCCGGCGGTGAGAAGCTGCTCGATCAGGCTCTTGCCGTCGGCGGGGCGTTCCTCCAGCGAGTCGGGGAGCCCGGAGGTGTGGCCCAGCAGGTGCCGGATCGTGATCGACCCGGTGTGGTCGATACCGTCGCGGACGTGGATGCGGCGGATCAGCGCCGGGTCGAGATGGGCGGTCAGCGGGTCCCCGATGTCGAGCTGACCGTCCTCGTGGAGCATGAAGACGATGGCGGCGACCCACAGCTTGTCGATGCTGGCGATGAAGAACGGGGTGTCCGGAGTCATAGGCGGTCCCGCCGGTGCAGCATCGCCCATTGCCTGGGACCACTGGAAGGACCCGTCGCCGGATTCGACCGAGATCACCACATGGGGAATCCGGCGCCGCGACCCGAGCCGGTCGACGAGCTTGTTGAGCCGCCATTCGAGGTCGTCACGGGGAGAAGCGGCTGCAATGGTCACGTCCCGAGGTTATCGCCGCTTGCGGCGCCGTTTCTCGGGGTCACCTAGGGACATACCGCTAGAGACCCCAGAACGGTCCGGAGAGACCGACATCACGGAAGTACTCAGCGGCTTCGCCGGGCTCTCTACGGGTGTAGCCGCGGCCGAGTCGGCCGTCGTACCAGCGGGCGGAGAACCGCCAGAGCGTGTCGAGGTCCATCACATACCCCCGCTCGTGGCCGTTTTGGCTGAGCCACCTGTCGATACACGTTTCGGAGCAGAACAGCCGCTGGTTGCCACAGGTGCGCACCACGTCCTCCCACATGTGGGCGGCGGGGACCAGGAAGTGGGCCAGCCAATCGCCTGCCGGCGGAGAGGTGCGATCGACCACCCATGCGCCGGGGCGATCGCACCCGGGACAGCGGGTGGCGACCAGCACATCGGGCTCGTCCTCGAGCAGGTGGGCGAGGGCGAACGAGTCCCAACAGCACCCGCCCCACCACAACGTGTTGCTCCCCATGACCGAGAACCCGAGCGGCACCGCCGAGAACGGGTGTGCCATCACGATGTTCCCGTCTCCGTCCAACACCAGATGGCGCCGACGTGCCAGATCCTCCAGCCGGCCTCGCACGTCGGTCTCGTCGGTGCCGAGCTGTTCCGCCAGCTCGGCGACACTCGGGGCCCGGCCATCACGGTGAAAGTTCTCGTACACCGCCAGGCGCACGTCTTCGGTTTCCACGGCGGCGGTCTCCACAGGTTCGGTCACGGCTCGCAGACCATCCCACCAGCCTACGTTCGGTCGGGTGTGGTCGCCCGGGCCACCGCTCCGAGGACCTTCGGTCGGCGGCATCGAGACAGGGCCCCCTCTATTGTGGCGGCGCACCGTACGGGAGGGCCATCTGTACCGCACCACACCGTTCCATCCCAGGGTCGAGGCGGCCAACACCACCGGGTTGTGGAGCCATTGGGCCGGCTACCTCGTCGCCGAGAAATACCACATGTCGGAGAAGTTCGAATACTTCGCCGTTCGCAACGCCGTGGGCGTCTTCGACACGTCTCCCCTCTACAAGTACCGCATCGTCGGGCCCGGCGCCGAGCACTACCTGGCCGGGGTGCTGGCACGGGACATCCGGCGGTGCCGTCCCGGGCAGGCGCAGTACACGGTGTGGTGCGACGACCGCGGGTTCGTCGTCGAGGACGGGGTGGTGCTGCGGTTGGCGCCCGACGAGTTCATGCTCACCGCCGCCCGGCCCAACCTCGCCTATCTGCGCGGGTTGATCGGCTACGAGGCGGTCGAGATCGAAGACGTATCCGAGGATTGGGGGATCCTTGCGGTCCAGGGGCCGGCTGCGCGCACCGTGCTGGGACGTCTCGCCCCCGAGGTGGCCGACCTCAAGTTCTTCGACCTGGCCCCGGCCAAGATCGCCGATGGCGGGGTCACCGTGTCGCGCACCGGATACACCGGCGGGCTCGGCTACGAGATCTGGGTCCCCGCCACCGATGCGGTGGCGGTGTGGGATGCGGTGGTCGAATCCGGGGCCGGTCACGGGTTGATGCCGTTCGGCCAGATCGCCCTGGTCATGGCCCGGATCGAGGCCGGGCTGCTGCTGATCGATGTCGACTTCGAGTCGAGCCGGTTCGCCTTCAACGACGAACATCGCTCCACCCCGCTCGAAGCTCGGGTTCGGCTGGATGTTCCGCAACCTCGACGGCGACGATCGGGCGTTCATCGGACGCACCGCCATCATCGCCGAGAAGGCCGAAGCGACGAGCCGCTGGAAGATGGTCGGTCTCGTGGTCGACTGGCAGGAATACGACGCCCTGTACACCTCCGCCGGGCTGATCCCACCCAAGGACCACGTCCCCACCACCGAGGAGTTCATGGTGTACGACGGTGACGGCGACCGGGTCGGGTACTCGTCGAGTTTCATGTACTCACCGATGCTGCAGCGACACATCGCCATCGCCAGGGTCCGCCCCGAGCTCGCCGCCGTCGGCACGCGGGTGGAGTTGGAGGTCAAGGTCAACCACCGCTACCAACGGGTCGGCGCCCATGTCACCCGGATGCCGCTGTACAACCCGGCGCACAAGACCGCCTGAGGAGCCTGCCACCCCATGTCCCAATCGTCACGCAGCTACGACGCCATCGTCATCGGCGCCGGCCACAACGGGTTGATCAACGGCGCCTACCTGGCCAAAGCCGGGCTGCGCACCCTGATCGTCGAGCAGCGCCACCTGGTGGGCGGAGCGGCGATCACCGAAGAGCTCCACCCGGGATTCCAGTTCACCACCTTCTCCTATGCGCTGTCGCTGCTGCGACCCGACATCATCCACGAGCTCGAGCTGCCCCGGTTCGGGTTCATGCCGCTGATGATGCCGTCGGGATTCCACCCCGATTTCGACGGCGACTACCTGCTGATGGGACCGGACCGTTTCGAGAACCTCCACGCCATCGCCAGGCGGTCCCCGGCCGACGCCGACGCCTACGAGCAGTACCACCACGACATCACCCAGGTGGCGCAGGCAATCAAGCCGTTGGTCGACCGGATCCCACCCGATCTGTTCTCCGACGAGCCGGACAATCTGGCGGCGATGGCCGAGCTCGCCGGACATCTCCGCGGTCTGGAGCCGCGGGTGCTCCACAATGCGGTGCGGCTGCTGACCGGGTCCGCCGCCGACTTCCTCGACGACTACTTCGAGGACGACCTGCTCAAGGGGTACCTCTCGTCCTCTTCGATCATCGGCTCCAAGGTGGGTCCCCGCTCGCAGGGCTCGGGGCTGGTGCTGCTCTATCACAAGCTCGGCGAACACGACGGCGACTTCGGGGCCTGGGCGTTCCACAAGGGTGGGAACGGCGGCTTCACCCAGGTGCTGGCGCGTGCCGCCGAGGGTTTCGGCGCCGAGATCCTGCTCAACGCTCCCGTCGAGGCGGTGCTCACCGCAAACGGCCGTGCCACCGGGATCGCCCTGCAGGACGGCACCGAGCTGATGGCCGACACCGTGGTCAGCTCGCTCGATCCCCGCCGGACCTTTCTGCAACTGGTCGATCCGCGGGAGCTCCCCACCGATCTGGTCGACAACATCCGGCGCTTCAAGTTCCAGGGGGTGTCGGCCAAGGTCAACTTCGCCCTCGACGGGCTGCCGCAGTTCCCCGGTCTCGCCGAGGACGGTGGACACCTGCGGGGGTTCACCAACATCGGCCCCACCATCGACTATCTGGAGCGGGCCTTCGACGACGCCAAGTACGGCTGGTACTCGTCCCGCCCCTATATCGACGCCTCGGTGCAGTCCACCATCGACCCCGACATGGCGCCCCCCGGTAAACACGTCCTGTCGTGTTTCGTCCAGTACGCCCCGTACCGGCTGCGGGAGAGCGACTGGGACGCCGAACGTGAGCCCTTCGGCGATACCGTCCAGTCGCTGCTCGAGGAGGTGTTTCCCGGGTTCGGGGATCTGGTGCTGCACCGGGAGGTGGTCACCCCGCTCGACATCGAACGGGTGGTCGGTCTCTCCGAGGGCAACATCTTCGCCGGCGAGTTCCTCGCCCCCCAGATGTTCTTCTTCCGACCCGCCCCCGGTTGGAACCAGTATCGCACCCCCATTTCCGGCTACTACCAGTGCGGTTCCGGAACCCATCCCGGCGGCTGTGTAATGGGCGCTCCCGGCCGTCTCGCCAGCCAACAGATCCTCAACGACCGCTCCCAGGTCCAGAAGGAAACCTCTTAGAGACATGGGTGTATGCCTGGGCGAGCCGAGCGAAGCCGTCGAGCGGCAACTTCGAGATGAGGGTGAGCGGCCGAATCCGCCACCTTCCTGAACGTCCTCAACCGTGATACTCTTGTCAAAGGTTGTGAGTGTTCAGTATGGCTCGGACGGAGGTGGTTGACGTGACGCTTGCGGAACTCGCTGCTCATGCATCGGCGGAAGCCGTGGCGTTGGCGAGGACGGTGCTCGAACAGGACGTGGCGGATCAGGCCTGGGCCGCACAGATCGGACCGGCGCTCGGCCAACGTGATGTGGCTCGGCTACTCGACAAGACGGAGCAGGCCGTG
Source organism: uncultured Acidimicrobiia bacterium (assembly GCA_963708235.1). Lineage (GTDB taxonomy): Bacteria > Actinomycetota > Acidimicrobiia > Spongiisociales > UBA5794. The sequence continues at coordinate 95,968 of OY970200.1, forward strand.
GCCAAAGACCAGCGTCTGCTCCGGTTGCGCAACCGTGACGGACGACCGGTGTATCCGGTGTTCCAGTTCGACGGCCGGAGCCAGCTCGCCGGGGTCGATGACGTGCTCCATGTGATGGACGGTGCCTTCCATCCGCTCACGGTGGCGTCGTGGCTCACCAGCCCCAACCCTTCCCTCGCCGATCGACGCCCGGTCGACGTGCTCCGTGACGGGGACCACGAACCCGTGCTCGCCCTCGCCGGTCAGCTCGCCCATACCGCCGCCTGATGCCACTCGAAGCCCCGCCGCCCCCGGCGGAGCTGGCCCATCTCCCCTCCCGGTCGATCTCCGGCACCCAGCTCCACCGCATCTACCGCCGCCATACCTCCGGCCCGTGGTGGTTCGCCTCGCTCCCCGCCGATGCCGTCGACGAGCAGCGAGCCCGGGCGGGGCGGTTCGACCTGACCACCCCGGACGGCACCTGTTACCTATCGACGAGCGCCCTCGCCGCCACCCTCGAGGCGTTCCAGGGATTCGGTCACGGACTGATTCCCGACATCGAACTGCGCGATCGGTGCCGCGCCGAGACCACGGTTCCCCACGGCACCCGCCCGGCAGCCTGGCTCACCAGCGGCAAGTCGCGGGCCCACGGTGTCACCCAAGGTCTGTGGGCCGGACCGGAGCGCCCCCTCACCCAGCGCTGGGCGGCGGCGCTACGCCGTGCCGGCTGGTCGGCGCTGTTCCACGGTGTTCAGCATGACCCCACCGGTCGGCTCCGCAGCGTCACCTTGTTCGACACCGCCGGGGCACACCCTCCGCTCGACGATCACGACGGCTGGGCCCACACCGACCACGATCTCCACGACGACCGGGCACTGCTCGCCGGCCTGAGCCGCTACGGCATCACCGTCACGCGATCCGACCCGGACTTCCCCGTCGTCACCCTCGACGACAGCGGTCTGATCTGATCGACGCCAACGTGCGAAGGGGTCGGCCCGCCGCGCCGATCGACCTGAGCCCGAGGTGACCCTTGACTTCAAGTTAAGTTGAAGTTGTACGTTGTGACCATGATGAACCACGCAAGCGCACACCGTTGGGTGAACGAACTGTCGACCGCATGGCGCGCCGGTGACCCGGATCGGGTGGCGGGGCTGTTCGCCGTCGACACCGAGTACCGATCACATCCCTTCCGGCCACCGCAGCGAGGCCGGGCCGCCATCGCTGACTACTGGCGAAAGGCCATGGTCCGCGGCCGCAACCTCGATACCCACTTCGGGTCGCCCATCGTCGACGGAGACCGCGTCGCCGTCGAATGGTGGGCTTCGATCACCGAAGACGGCGCAGAGACGGTATCCACCGGCGCCCTCTTCCTCACCTTCGCCGACGGGCGGTGCACGGCGTTGCGCGAGGTATGGACGGAGCAGGCTGGCCGGGCGGTCCCCTATGCGGGGTGGGGATCATGAGCGTCGCCATCGTCACCGGAGCCTCCCGTGGCCTCGGCCTGGCCCTCACGACCCGACTCGTCGCCGATGGTTGGCAGGTGGTCGTCGACGCCCGCGACGGTGAGGCCCTGGCCCGGTCGGTCGCCGATCTCGGTGATGCGGTGACCGCCATCCCCGGAGATGTCTCGGAGACTGCCCACCGGGAAGCCCTGGTGCGACAGGCCGAGATCCTGGGTCGGCTCGACCTGCTGGTCAACAACGCCTCGCTGCTGGGGCCGAGTCCGCAACCGGCGCTGGCCGACTATCCGCTCGATGTGCTTCGCACCGTGCTCGAGGTCAACCTGATCGCCCCCCTGGCACTCATCCAGCGCTGCCTGCCGCTGCTCGGGGCCAGCGCAGGAATCGTGATCAACATCACCTCTGACGCCGCCGTCGAGGGATACGAGGGTTGGGGCGGGTACGGGGCATCGAAAGCGGGTCTTGAACAGATCGGGAATGTCCTCGCCGCCGAGCACCCCGACATCGCCGTCTATCGGGTGGACCCCGGGGACATGAACACCCGGATGCACCAGGAGGCTTTCCCCGGAGAGGACATCTCCGACCGACCCCCACCCGAAGAGAGCGTCCCCGGCCTCATCGAGCTCATCGCCACCCGGCCGACATCGGGGCGCTACCAGGCCCGCAACCCCGTCGAGGAGCAATGAGCGGCCCGGTGGTCACCCCGCTCGAGTTCGTCGTCCCGGACCACTCGGCGGCTTCCATGCCTCCGGAACAGGAGGGGCGCCGACGGGACGGGGTGCGGCTCATGGTCGCCGACGCCACCACCGATACGGTCCGGCACACCACCTTCGCCGGGATCGGGGAGGCGCTGCGACCCGGTGACGTGCTGGTGGTGAACGTGTCGGCTGCGGTGCCGGCGGCCGTCGACGGCATCGGTGACGCCGGGTGCGTCCGCCTGCATCTGTCGTCACCCGTTGCCGGTGACCTGTGGACGGTGGAGCCACGTCGACCCGGACCTACAGGCTCGGAGCGATGGAAGGACTTCGACGGCGGTGTGGTGACGCTCCCCGGCGGGGCCGAGGCGCACCTGCTCGTCCCCGACGCTCGCTCCCCACGGCTGTGGATCACCGAGCTGCGCTCCATGGGTGATCCCGTGACCTACCTGCAGCGCCATGGTCGACCGATCCGCTACAACCACACCGGCGCTGCCATCCCGATGTCGATGTACCAGACGGTGTATGCCAGCGAACCCGGCTCCGCGGAGATGCCGAGCGCCGGTCGACCGTTCACCACGTCGCTCATCACCTCGCTGGCGACGGCCGGTGTCGTCGTCGCTCCCTTGGTTCTGCACTGCGGGGTTGCCTCGTTCGAGGCGGGGGAGGGTCCCGACAACGAGCGCTTCCGGATCCCGGCGACGACCGCCCGTCTGGTCAACCAGGCCCGGGCGGCGGGAGGGCGGGTGGTGGCCGTCGGCACCACCTCGGTACGAGCGCTCGAGACCATGGCCGATTCGGACGGCATCGTCCATCCCGGCAGCGGGATCACCGATCTCATCGTCACCCCCGAGAGGGGCGTGCGGGCGATCGATGCACTGGTCACCGGGTGGCACGAGGCCGGGGCCTCACACCTCGATCTGGTCGAAGCCGTCGCCGGTCGCCCACTGCTCGAACGCAGCTACACCGAAGCGCTGGCCGGGGGCTATCTCTGGCACGAGTTCGGGGACTCGCTCCTCGTGCTGCGTTCCGCATAGCGTTGGCTCCTCTGTCGCCTCGAGTTGCGCCGAGCCGGGCCCCGCCGGTGGTGGACGGCTGCAACCGATGGGCGAGCCCGTCATTGGTCAGGAAGTCGGCTGAGTCAGGCGTCGGAGTCGTCGAGCCGGCTGCTTGTGGGGACCACCGGCGGCTGCACCGGCTCGCCCCGGTAGGCGGCGCCGATCATCGAATGGAACTGGTGCAGGGTGCTCTCCCATGGGCTGAGCGGGCCGGGGGAGAAGCCGCGGTTGGCGGTGCCTCGCTGGACGCTCTGGCAGGCGGACCAGTCCTCCTTGTTGGTGATGTCCCAGAAGTCGACGGCGTACGTCGGGTCGAAGCCGTCCATCTCGATCGACTCGGGTGCGAACAGCCAGTCACATTCGACCAGGGTGCGGTCGGGTCCGAGCGGGACCAGGCGGTGGGTGAGCACGTAGTCGGGATGGGCACTCACCAGCAGGTTGGGCCACAACCCGACGTAGACCACGCGGCGGACGGCCGCAGCCGAGAGCCGACGGAAGGTCTGTCCATCGGACGCTCCGGTCAGTGACATGGTGACGGCGTGGTCCTTGAGCGTCATCAATCCGCCGCACCACAAACCGGCCGGTTCCAGGTCCTGACCGGAGTTCGGTGGGCTGACGGCGCACAGCTCCGGGTGGATGGTGCTGCAGTGATAGCACTCGTGGTAGTTCTCGACGATCAGCTTCCAGTTGGCGGCCACCTCGTAGGAGTGCCGGGTCGCCGTGACCAGCCGACCCGGTTCGTAGTCGGCGAACAGCTCGGGGAGACCCGCAAGGTCTCGGCGAGCGACGGGGCGGTCCCGCAGAGGTCGAGGAACAGCCATCCCATCAGTTCGTCGACCGCCACGGCGGCCAGGGGCCAGTCCTCCGCATCGAAGTCGACGCTCTGGGTCATCGTCGGCGCCGAACGCAGCGATCCGTCGAGCCGGTACGTCCAGGAGTGATAGGGACAGCGGACCAGCCGGACATCGGTCGCCTCTCCAGGCTCGACCAGCGTATGGCCGCGGTGGCGGCACACGTTGGAGAAGCCACGCACCGTGCCACCAGAGTCCCGGGCCAGCAACACCGATTCAGCGCCATGGGCGATCCCTCGGATCTGGCCGGGAGAGACCAGATCGTCGGTGCGACCGAGACACACCCAGGTGCTGGCGAAGATCTCGGCCTGCTCCCAGCCGAACACCTCCGGTGACCGGTAGGCGACCGCCGGGAGCGATCGACTCGACCCGAACGGGAGGAGCAGATCGTCAACCGATACCATGTCGATCGGAGCCGGCCGGCCCATCGCTCACCTCCGCCAGCGAGCGTACTCACGTCACCGGGTCGGGGTGGCATGTCGATGGACCGTGTGCGATCAGACGAACCGTTCGCCCATCTTTGCGAAGTAGCGAGAGCCCATCAGGGCGCCGATGCCGAGCACGACACTGCCGTTGAAGCCGGCGTTCAGGACGCCTGCACTTGAACGTTGCGCCCGTCATATCCGGCGCCTCGTCCCGCCCAGATGGTGGTGGTGGTGGGGATTCTCAAGTGCGGAGGCGGTAGCGGAGGTGGGTCACGCCGGTCCCCTCGATGACCTCGGGATCCTCGAACCTCACCGGTGTGTTCTCCACGTTGTCGAAGAACCTGATGCCGCTGCCGAGCAGGACGGGGACCAGTTCGATGCGGATCTCGTCGAGCAGCCCGGCGTTGAGGCACTGTTGCGCCACGTTGGGTCCGGCGACGCCCACGGCCTTGCCCCCGGCGGCCGCCTTCGCCTGTGCCACGGCCTCGGCGACGTCGTGGGTGAAACTGACTGGGGCCCCGGGACGGGGCCAGCCGTCGGGTATCGAGTGGGAGACGACAACGATCGGCACGCCGAGCGGGTGTGCCCCCTCCCACCCGTTGGTGATGTCGAAGATCCGCCGACCGGCCACGACCGCACCCGACAGGGCGATGAGGTCCTCGAGATACGCCGCGCTTGCCGGCGACGTCCGCGACATCATGTCGTTCCCCGGCCAGTCCACCTCGACCTCGCCGTTCTCGTACCACTCGAACAGCGGCCCCACCCCGTCGAACGGATCGGCGATGAAACCATCGAGGGACATCGAGAACGCAGCGACAACAGTTGACATGATGGGCACTCCAATCGTTCGAGCGGTAGTCGACTCAGAGGATGAGACCGTTCTACCCAGCTCGAACTCATCGGAGTCGGTCAGGTGAACGCCGGGGCCAGCCGGGTGTCAGCGGGTCCGTTCCACCATGTAGGGGATCATCGCGGCGAGGAAGCGGCGGGCCGGGGTGTCGGGCACGGTGGCGAAGGCGGTGGTGAAGGACACCACCGCCGATGCGGCGATCCCGTGGGCGAACTCCCTGGCGAAGGCGATGCTGCCGTGCTCGTCCATCCAGCCCCTCACCATGGCGACCTCCTCGGCGGTGCGCAGATCCCGATCGGTGGCGAGGAACCGCTCCAGTTCGGATCGTCTGTGGGGATCGATGGTGGCGAGTAGATGGATCAACACCAGAGTCCGCTTTCCCTCGTAGATGTCCCCGTTGGGCTCCTTGCCGTACAAGGTGGTGTCGCCGGCCAGGTTGAGGATGTCGTCGCGGATCTGGAAGGCCGCCCCCAGGTTGAACCCGAAGGCGACGAAGGGCTCGAGGTCGGCCGAGCCGCCCGAGCCGATCAGCGCCCCGAGACGCAGGGGCAGCACCGTGGTGTACCAGCACGTCTTCTTCATGATCAGCTCGAGGTAGTCCTCGGGGGCGATCTCCAGCCGGTTGTCGATCCGCCAACCGAGCTCCAGCGCCTGACCTTCGACGGTCTGGCGGGCCATGAAGGCGAACTCGCCGACGATCCGCTCGGCGACCCGACCCCCGAGCCGGCCGGCGGCGTCGTGGACGGCACCGAGCGCATAGGCGGCGAGGGCGTCCCCGGCATTGAGCGCCAGCGGCATCCCGTAGCGGCGATGCAACGTGGGGAGCCCACGCCGCAGCTCGCTCCCGTCCTCGATGTCGTCGTGCACCAGGAAGGCGGTGTGCATCAGTTCGATGGCGGCGGCGATGGCGAGGGCGTCGTCCACCTCGCCGCCGAACGCCTCGCAGGTCGCCAGACACAGCGCCGGTCGAAGCCCCTTTCCGCCCCGGGTCAGGTAGTCGGCGACCGGCGACCGCAGGTAGGCCTCGGGTCCGTCGTCGGGGAGGTATCGGCTCACGGCGTCGGCCGTCGCTGCGGCGTATCCGGCGAGCCTCGTCTCGAAGTCGGTGGCGGTGGTGGTCAACGGTCACCCTCCGTGTCGCCGACCTCGATGCGGAGGTGGAGGGGCTCGGTATCGATCCCGGTGGCCACCACCAACCCGTGGTAGATCCCCGGCTCGGTCGAGGGCGGCACGGTCACGGTGACGGTCACCGGCCGGCTGCTCCCACGGTCCATGGTGGTGGCCGTCGCCGGTGTGAACCCGACCGACGACGCCGGGAGATGACCCCCGTTGGAGGCCACGAGGTCGCCGCTGACGAACGTCACCTCGGGCGTCGTCTCCTGGGTGGTGTTGTGGATCCAGAGCACGGAACTCCCCGACCATGCGGGTGGGGTGACTTCGACGACCACCGCTCGACGCGGGTCGTCGCCGTTTCGCCCGCCGGTGGCGATCTCCCCGGCCATGGCGGCCAGCCCGTCGAGGAGCCGCAAGGTCGCTGCGGTGGCGGCGGCGACCTCGTCGGTCATGTCGCCGCGGCCCCCCTTCCCGGCCGCCGCACCACCGGTGCCGGCGGCGAGGGGGGCCACCATGCGGCTGAACCGGGTGGCGATCTCCTCGGCGATGTCGATGCCGAACCGGCGGACGTCGTCGATCAGTCCCGCATCGAGGGAGCGGTCGACGGGTGTGGCTCGCCCGCTCACCGCTCGCCCACCCCGGGTGCCGCACCGGCGAGGATGGCTCGCCCGGCGAGAATGCCCGACCGGGTCGCAGCCTCGACACATCCGGCGTTGAGCCCGCAGTCGGTCCAGTCGCCGGCCAGGAACAGGTTGTCGTACCCGGAGCCGTCGGGGCGGAGCCGGTGCCGGTCCGACCCGGGGACCGACTGGACGTAGCGGTCGGAGGGGTCGACGTTGGCCCGCCAGTACTGGGTGTCGAACCGGTCGGCGCCCTCTGGCCTGTCGGTTCCGGTGTGGAGCAACTCCCACCGGAACCGGCCGTCGCCGTCGACCGCCCTGGGCCACAGTGCCGACAGTTCCTCCTCGACGAAGCGGATCGCCGAGGCCCGCACCCCGTCGGTGGCGGCATCGGCCGAGCTGCGATCGGTGACATGGGTCTCCGGCAGGGAGCCGCAGAAGTAGGCGACGGTGCGGGGGCGTTCGGGACCATCCCACGATTCGTGGGCGAGCAGGTGGCTCATCGACGCCCAGGTGTCGAACGGTGCGGCGAACCCGGAGAGGGTGGTGCCCTCCGGTCCGTCCCATCCCAGGTCCCGCTCGTCCGGGTCCAGCCATAGCTGGAACGCCTGGGTTCCCACGGTGGCGATGTTGCCCACCATGGCCGCCCAGCGGGGATCGTTCTCTACGAGGTCCTGACACACATGCGGGATCATCCCCACCGAGACCGCCAACACCGCCACATCGAAATCCACGCCACGTCGGAGAGTGACGCTGCCGGCGTCGGACCGCTTCGTCCAGTGGGATTCGAGGTCGTCGGTGGCGGACCCGGGGGCGAGTTGGGCGGTGTCGGGGCGGTCCGGCCAGCAAGGGATCCGACCCACCCGGACCAGCGGCTGGTAGTCGCCGACGCCTTCCGCCGGCTCGGCCTGGCGCCCCACCGTCACCTCCGCCACCGACTGTCCGGCGTCGTCGAGACGGACATCGTCCAGACGGTGGAAGAAGCGGAACTCGACCCCGCGCCGCACCAGCGCCTCGTAGAGCGGGGCGAAGATGATCTCGCCCATCCCCGCCTGCATCTTCCAGAAGATCCCGCCCTTGAAGTCGAACAACATCCGGCCGGCCAGCGCAAGACCCACACCGGCGCTGAAGCGGGGACGGTCCCGGTCGCCGTCGACGTAGGCGAACACCAGGTCGTACATGCCACGCACGATGGGGGAGCGCACCGTGGCCGCATCGGCCCCGTGGCGGCGCAACCAGTCGGCGTAATCGAGATGATCGATGGCCCGGTACGTCCCGCCGTCGAGCAGGAGACCGTCGACCACCATGCCACGCAGGTTGGTGACAACCAGGTCGACGAGGTGCCAGGTGCGCCGGGCCGCCGGATCGGCGTCGATGGCCCGTCGGAGCCCGTCCCGGAGACCGGTCAGGGTCGTATCGACGGTCTCGGTGAACCCGGGGGAGCCGAAGAGAGCGGTTGCCCCGGTGCCGGCCCGGGCGGTCTCGAGTGCCAGGGCGAGGGTGGTGAGACCGGCGGTGCGGACCGCATCGGCGACAACGGTGCCCCGGGTGCCGCTCGTGGCATCGGGCGAGCTGCTGAGGAACACCTCACCCGGTCCTGCGGGCGGGAGCGACCGGTGGAAGTCGAGCAACATCCGAACCGAGCGACGGGCGACCTCCACGGCGGTGAGTTCGCGATCCTCCGCACCCGGCTCACCGGGGACGAGGTCGTTGGTGCTGAACCGGGTGACGAACTGGTTCCACCCGTCTTCACCGGGCTCGGCTAGTCCGATGTCGCCCGACGGTCGCACCGCATCCCGCCAGGTCTGGATCGGGCACCCGGGGTCGGTCCGGGGCCGGTCGAGTTCGGCGTAACACTCCCGGAGCACCCGGAAGGTGGCGTCATAGGAGCCAAGGAGGACGTGGAGCCCGTGCTCCTCGATCCGTCCATTGTGTCCCCGGCTGCTGGCCCCCTTGCCTCCGAGCCGCCAGCCACGTTGGTAGACGGTGATGCCGGCGAGGGATCGCCGCCAGTCGCCCCGGCTCAGCTCCCACGCCGTGGTCAGACCGGCCATGCCGCCACCGAGGATCACCACGCGAGGGCGATCCGATCCCCTGGCGGAGGTGTGAGGCACGTCAGCGGCCGAGGATCTCGTCTGCCCGGGTCGCCTCGAGGGTGGTGGCGGCGGGTAGCCGGTCCCGCACCGCCTCGAGCATCTCCCGCCAGCCGTCGGGCCGCTCCCCGTCGGGGAGGAGGGCGAGGTCGGTTGCGGCGCGCAGGGCGATGAGGTCGATCCCCTTCTCGACGGCGAGGTCATACGCCTCGATGAGCTCAGGGGTGTCCCCCGGGCTCGGCCCGACGAACACCCGGCGATGGGCCACCCGGCGCCGGAGCAACTCTGGTCGATGGAGGTGCTCGCCCGACTTGTCGACGGTCCGCAGGGCGTCGTCGATCGTTTCGAGGGCGCCGCTCAGGTCCCCGGAAGCGGCCCTCATCTCGGCGAGGAAAGCGAGGTTGGCCCCCAGGAAGGCGCCGTGACCTATGGCGCGGACGGCGTCGATGGCACCGGTGAGGAATTCGGGATCGGCCGGCTCGTCGAGGGTGGGCGCCGCCTGATACATCGAGCCGACCATGACCCAGTAGGTATGACCGAACTCCCGGCCGACGGCGATGGCGTCGGCTCCGAGCGCCCGCGCGCCGGCGTCATCGTGGCCGATGCGCCGGATGAAGGCGGCGTAGATGTCGACGAAGGCCCGGCTGAACGGGCCGCGCACCTTGCCGATCTCCTCCACCCTGGCGAAGGCGCGCTCCTCCCATTCCGCTGCCCGCACCACGTCGCCCTTCAGGGCCGCGATGGTGGCGAGGGCGATGGCGGTCACCGCCTGGGCGTCGTTGGGGAGTGGCCAGAACACGGCGCCGGCCTCGTCCTCCGACCGGTTGCGGTACTCGTCCATCGCCTGTTCCAGCATGGCCTGGGCCTCGTCCAGAGAGTCGTAGTACAGGCTCTGGAAGCCGGCGCAGGCATGTGCCTCGGGTCGGTAGGCGTGCAGCGCCGTGTCGTCGACCAGTTCCTCGATGCGGGCCATGACCCGGCGCGAGGTGTCGGGGTCACCGCTGGTGAGCCAGTACGCCCAGATCGCGATCAGCGACGGGACCACCTCGGGTCGCGTGCCCAGCCGGAGGGTGAGCACCTCCGCCCGCTGGTGGTCGCTACGGACCTCGGCCGATGCGTAACCCTGCATCGAGCTGACGTTGAGTGCCCGCAACATCCGGGCGGTGAGCTCGGTGACGTCGCGGGTCTCGCTCTCGGGAAGGCTCTCGATCAGCTCGATGGCACGGGTCAGCAGTCGCGTCGCCTCGACGTGGGCGCCCCGGGCCTCGGCCTCCTGGGCGCCGGAGATGAAGTAGGGGATGGCCCGGTCGGGGAGTTCGGCGAGATCGAGGTGGTAGGCGAGAAGAGGGGCGTCGGCGACACCGGCCTCCAGGTCATCGGCGACGGCGGCGTGGGTCCGGCGCCGGACGTCGAGGACCTGGGTCTCGTAGGCGGCGTCGCGGAGCAGGGCGTGACGGAACCGGAAGGCGTTGACGCCGACGTCGTCGGCCCGCTCGATGATCCCGGCCGCCTCGATCGTGGCCAGCTCCCGGTTCACGTCGACGTGTGTTCCCGCATCGAGGACCCGGGCGATGGTCGCCGCCTCGAAGAAGGCCCCGATGGTGGCCGCCACCTGGGTCAGTCGCAGGTCGATGCCGGGGGCCTTGAGCCGCTCCGTCATCAGCTCCTGGAGCCGGTAGGGGAGCCGCTCCGAGGTGAGACCTTCCTCGATGGCGGTGGATGTCAGCTCCTCGACGAACAGCGGGATGCCGTCGGCGCGCTCGATGATCGAGCGTCGCATCTCTTCGGCCAGCGCTGAGCCCTCGGCCAGGTCGTCGACCAGGTCGGCGGCGGTGTCGTTGCCGAGGCGGTGGAGGGGCAGGGGGATGAGCTTGCCCCGCCACGGGATCGACGGTGCGTCGCGCGTGGTGAGCACCGTGAGGATCCCCGGGGGAGGCGCCTCGGCCATGATGGACAGCAGGACCAGGGTCGTCGGGTCCGCCCAGTGGAGGTCCTCGACGAGGAAGAGACGGGGCCGGACAACGGCGAGTCGGGAGAGCCAACCGATGACGGCGGCGAAGGTCTGGAGGAGTCGGGTCGTGGCGTCGAGGGTCGGGATCTCGTACCCGGGAGGGTCGTCGATCCCGATGAGGGGGGCGAGCAGGGGGACGGTTGGGGCGGGATCGACCCCGATCTCGGCGAGATGGGCGACGAGACGCCCGAGCCGTGCGTCGTCGGCGTCCGTTCCCGGTTCCGGGAAACGTTCGAGCCCGAGGAAGCGTTCCAGCATCGTTGCAACCGGCCACAGCGGGATGTTGCTGTAGTACGGCTGGCATCCGGCGACCAGTGGGTCGCCGCCGCGAGCGGTGGCGACGTCACGGATCTCGGCAGCCAGTCGGGACTTCCCGATCCCGGCCTCACCGGAGATGAGCGCGATCAGACCGGCCCGCTCCGGCGTCGCCACCGTTTCCCAGGCGGTGAGGAGTTCGGACCGTGCTGCCTCGCGCCCGTGGAGACCGGCGCGACGGAACCGACCGGCCTCGAGCCGCCCCATGGCCGACCGTGCCGCCTCGACGGCGAACACCTCGACGCCCCGGGGAATGCCCTTGAGGGTGCGCAGGCCGAGCGACCGCACATGGAAGTCACCGTCGACCAGCCGGTGGGTGACGTCACTGATGACGACCGCACCGGGCTCGGCCTCGGACTGGAGCCGCGCCGCCAGGTTGGGTGCCATACCGATGATCGAGTCCCGCTCCCCGGGGGTGGTGGAGCTCAACTCGGCCACCACCACCGGACCGGTGTGGACCCCCACCCGCGCCAGGGCTTCCACCCCGTAACGGGCACGCGTGTCGACGGAGGCCGCCCGCATGCCCTGGACCAGGGCCAACCCGGCGTGCACCGCCCGGCGGGCGTCGTCTTCGTGGGCGTCCGGGTAGCCGAAAGACGCCATGATCCCGTCGCCGAGGTACTGGACGACGTGCCCGCCGAAGCGCTCGATGGCCTGCTTGGCCTCTTGGCGGTAGATCCCGTACAGGTCCCGCATCGTCTCGGGCTCGAGTCGCCCGGCGAGCACGGTCGAGTCGACGAGGTCCGAGAAGAGGATGGTCATCAGCGCCCGTTCCCCACCCGAGGCCCGCTGGCGCCGTGCCACCTGGTTCAGGATCCCGACGGCGCGGTGGTTGTCGGGGTCGACGATCTGGACGTCCTCGGACAGCGATCTGGCCTGCTCGAGGTCACCGGCGGCGAGCGCCGCCTCGGCTGCGGTGAGCAACCGGCCGATGAGCTGATCGAGTGGTCGGACCCCGCCTGCAGCTTCGGGACTCATCGGGGGCCGGTGCGAACGGCGCGACTCACGTAGATCTGGATGGGGATGCTCTCGCGTCCGGTGATGTCCAGCCGACCCACGTAGAGGCCCGCCGGGGTGCCCGAGGTGGCCACCGACACCTGGACCGCCGGGATGCCCTCGCCGACGGTCGTGACCGCCACCGTCACCGCCGACGGCGGAATGACGACAGAGCCCGCCTCGATGGATACCAGACCGGTGGAGACCGTGGGGGTGGCGTCGCCGAGATCGGGTATCGGGATGATGGTGCTCTCGGACGAGTCGTCCGCGGCCGGCATCGTCGCCCCGGGATCATCTGGTGCGATCTCATCGATCCCCAGTGGTGTCGCCGCATCTCCCATGGCGGGAGCCATTGTCCGGGGCGTGGCGGCCCCCGCCGGGGTGCGACGTGAGCGGCTGTCGGGGTCGGGAGGGGTCGGGGCCACCTCCACTCCCTGCTCGGCCACGTCCTGGAGGAGCTCGAACCCGTAGGCCGAGGCCCGTGCCCAGTCCTTGGCGAGCTGGGACCAGTACCGGGCGCCATCGCGGGTGGCGTCGGACACGCCGTATCGTCCCGACACCGCCTTTCTGGCCACGCCGGACACGAGATGGGCGTAGGTCTTGGCGGACTCGGCGAAGAAGTCGACCCATTGGTCGAGCACCTCGTCACCCGGGATCGGGCTTCTGCCCCCGCCCGGTGAACCCGAATCACTCGGGATTTCGGTGGGCTCACGCGGCTCGCTGGTGGTACCGCTCTTGACCGCCGTCCGGATCCAGTCCCTCCAGAACGGGCAGACGAACCGGGCCACCGTGTCCCAGCCGGCACCCTCGAAACCCACGATCTTGAGCACCTTGACCCGCCGCTTCCCGTTGCCGAGATCGGTGGCCAGCAAGAACCCCCGGTCGACCGTGATCTGATGGTCGACGCTGAAGGTGAGGTCGTAGGTCGTTCCCACCGCCTGGCCCGTCTGGCTGAAGTAGTCGCAATGGAGGAGGGTCTTGAGCCGATCGACGAGCTGTACCTCTTCGAGAAACTCGGCGTGCCAGTGCTGGCCGGCGCCTATGCCCGAGATCGGCGTCGCCGAGCCGCCGACCAACTCCATCTTCTTGAACAGCATTGGGCCCCGCTTGGCCCAGCTCGCCGGGTTGACCCAGTCGGCGAGGTCCTCGAACGAGGCGTCGGTCTCGAACTCGGAGAAGATCCACGTCGCCGGCTTGCCGTCGACGGTCACCTTGGCGGTGTGGCACAGGTCCTGGCCGACGAAGGCGGCGGCGGCGTGGGGCACGGCCTTGGCGGTGTCGGTGGAGGCGAAGTCGACATCACCGCTTGCCGACGCCTTGATGTCGTCGAGGAGGGTCTGTGCGGCGATCTGGTTGGGCCCGGCGACCGACTCGGCAAGCCGGGTGTAGTCGTCGGCGTTGCTCTCGAATCGGGGGAAGTTGGCGGCGGCGAGGGCGTGCAGGACGTCGAGCCGGGCGCCCATCGACACCTCGCTCTCCGGCGCCTCGGCGAGGGCGACGAGGGCATTGACCACTCGTCCTCCACCGAAGCCGGGTCCGACACCGGGATCGGCGTCACCGAACGTTCCGGCCAGCTTGTGCAAGCTGAGCAGCGCTTCGTGGGCCGAGTCCTTGGGAACCGGGGGATCCGTTCGGGTGTCGGTCATGTTTCCCCCCAACAGTCGAGTCGACGACTTTTCCGATCCTACATGGGGCCGATGGCGAATCGTATCGCGATCCGGTCCCGCCGTCAGCCCTCAAGCCGTGTGGCGACCTGGGCCGTGGCGAAGAATGCGCCTCGTCGAATCGGTCGGCGAGGCAGGTGACGCCGGGGGCCAGGTGCGTCTCAACCCCCCGGAAGCGAGCACGTCGACGGCGCACGGTGATTCTCGCATCTGCGGTGAGGTCTGTCGGGCGCTCCACGGCGGGCGAACGTTCGAACTCGTGGCGATCACCGGGTAGGAGGTCGACGGATCAGGGGCGATGCCGGGGCAACGGGTGGGGACGCGGGCAGGCGCACCCGATAGAGTCCGGCCGATGAGCGCGATCGGATCGTTGACTGTCCGCGGGGCACGCGGCTCGATGCCGGTGAGTGGACCTTCCCCCAGCCGTTACGGCGGTCGCACGACCTGTTTCAGTGCCGATGTCGGCGGTGGTGAGTTGCTGGTCTTCGACTGCGGCACAGGGTTGACGCTCGCCGATGACCTACAGCCAGTTGCTCCGACCCTGTTCCACGTCTTCCTGACCCACTATCACCTCGATCACGTCATCGGTCTCCCGATGTACCGGCCGCTGTTCATGCCGGGCAACACCTTCGTGTTCCACGGACCGGCGCCCGAGGGCCGCACCGTCGAAGAGGCAATTGCGGCTCCGTTCGCCGGGACCCTGTTCCCGGTGTCGTTGACCGACGCCGCCGCCGAGAAACACTTCGTCACGGTGGGCGACGATCCGGTCGACATCGGTCCGCTCACCATCACCCCGTTCCCGCTGCGGCACCCGCAGGGAGCCACCGGCTACCGACTCGACAGCGGAACCCGCAGTGTGGTGATCGCCACCGACCACGAGGCGGGCGACCCGAAGATCGACAGCGGTCTCATCGAGGTCGCCGGCGGCGCCGACGTCCTCATCCACGACGCCCAGTACACCCCCGACGAGTACGAGGCCAGTCGCATCGGTTGGGGCCACAGCACGTGGAGCCAGGCGGTCGACATCGCCGTCGCAGCCGGGGTGCGTCGACTCGTGCTGACCAGCCACGACCCCTTCCGCTCCGACGGTGGCGTCGACGCCATCGTCAACGACGCATCGTCCCGGTTCGGCGACGTTGTCGCCGCCTATGAGGGCATGACCATCCCTCTGGGATGAGGCGGGTCAGCTGGCCGCACCGGCTCTCAGGATGTGGATTCGGTGCACATCGCTGCGGTCGCTACGGCCACCGAGCGGGGGAACGGAGTCCTCGCCAGGTGGTCGAGAGAACGGCCGACGCCGAGTTGGCAGACCCACGTCTGTCTCCGAGCGGCTCCATCGAGAGCATTTCAACGCGATTTTCGCCAGACTCGGGCTAGCGCCCGGACCGGAGACCAGCAGGAGGATGACAATGCGTGTCGAACATTCCGTCACTTCGATCTCTTGGATCCCCTCGGAGGCCATGACCGGACCGTTGCGGGTGCCGATGGACCTGGGTATCGGGCACTACGACGCACCTCCTCCCGATCAGATCGATCCGGCCGACCTGCCGGGCATGCGTGACAACGACCTGTTCCGCTTCGCCAATCACCTCGGTGCGTGGATCGATGTTTCCGAGGGCGAGATCGTCGGCGCCGGGTACTCGGGTGACGCCTACGTCGGTTCGACGACGGCCAGATTCGGTGTATCTCTCACGGTTCCCGGCGTCGGCTACCCGATCATCCAGGCAGACCCGGAGATCGGGGCGACGAGCGTCCGCTTCACGCAGACAGCGGGCGGTCGCACCGGTGTCCCGCTCCCTCGCCGCATCGACCGGCCACCGTTCGTCAGGATCACCGCCCCGACGGCCTGGACCACCCTGTCCCTCACCATCAACGCCGATGGATCGTCGACGTTCGATCTGGCGGGAGCGTCGCCGTTTCCCCGGCACTGGATCTACGACGACTCCGGCGAGCTGGCCGCCAAGTCGGGAGTGATCGACTTTGCCGAGTGGGCCCGGGTCCACGATCACACCCGGTCTCCATGGCACGAGTTCGAGCGCTCGGCACTGTTGACCGAGGTCGAGTCCCAGATCGAACGCCGTCTCTCCGCCGAGGTCATGGCATCGCGTCCGGAGCTGATCAAGGTCGCCGAAGGCACCGACCTGATCACCCAGGGCCAACCGGGCACGCACATCTATCTGGTCCTCGACGGCGTGCTCGTCGTCGACGTCGATGGGGAGAAGGTCGCCGAGCTCGGGCCAGGTGTCATCGTCGGGGAACGGGCCATCCTCGAATCAGGCAACGCAACCGCCACCGTCACCGCCACCACACCGGTTCGGGTCGCCCGCATCCCCGCCTCCGAGGTCGACCGAACCGCTCTCGAGGAAGTGGCCAAGGGACATCGCCGGGAAGAGCGCCAGCCCGATGAAGTGTGGTCCGAAGAGCCGACTGATCTTCGAGGCCCATAGGACATCGAAGACCGGCCATGAGTCCGTTCCCCTCGACATCATTTCCTGATCGACCTCATGTTGGGCGCGCTCCAGTTCGGATCTGAACGGGAAGGGGGTTCCCACCACCATCCGTTACATGTAACATTGGGGGATGGCTACGCCGCACGACGATCCCTCCGTTTCACGACGGGTCCGCAACTATCGACAGCGAATGCGCGCCAAGGGCATGCGCCCCATCCAGATATGGGTGGTCGACGTGCGCGCTGACGGCTTCGCTGCCGAGGCACACCGTCAAGCGGTTGCCGTCGCTACCGGTCAAGCGGCAGCCGATGATCAGGCGTTCATCGATGCAGTCAGTCTCGACGAGGCGTGAGACGCGCGGAGATCTGGACGGCAGCCGCAGGTAGCGGATACTCCGGCAAGCCGCGCCCAGTGGTCATTCTGCAGGACGACCGCTTCGATGCAACACAATTGGTGACCGTGTGCGCCTTCACCACAGATCCGGTCGAGGCACCCTGGCTCCGGCTGCCTGTAGAGCCTGACGATCAGAATGGTCTCCGAATCTCGTGCAGCCTCATGGTGGACAACGTCACCACCGTGCCCCGCTCCAAGCTCGGAGAACGAATCGGCCGTCTCGCCGACAAGGACATGGCCAGGTTGGGCCGTGCGATCGTGGTGTTCTTCGGGCTGGCCGGTACCGACTGAACGAGTCCGACGAACTCGAGGTGCCCGTTGCGTTGCCAACGGCCCAACCGGAAACCCTTGCCTAGCAAAGGTTTCGGCGGAGGGAGTGGGATTCGAACCCACGGAACCCCACAAAGAGGTTCAACAGTTTTCGAGACTGCCGCCTTCGTCCGCTCGGCCATCCCTCCAATGAAGGTCGTACGGTAGCGCGTGGCGGGTCGTGATCGGCAGGGTTGGAGGTGCCGCCCTTGGCGTTGATCAGCGGCGGGAACGGAAGAAGCTCTCCAGCACCTCGGCGGCCTCGTCGGCGCCGACACCGGCGACGAGATCGCAGTGGTGGTTGAGGCGGGCGTCCTGGGGAAGGTTGTAGAGGCTCCATGCGGCGCCGGCCTTGGGGTCGGCGGCTCCGTAGACGATGCGGTCGAGGCGGGCCCACACCGCCGCCATCGCACACATCGCACACGGCTCCAGTGTCACCACCAGGGTGTGGCCGGGCAGCCGCCAGTCGCCCCGGGTGCGGGTCGCCTTTGACAGCACCAGCATCTCGGCGTGGGCGGTGACATCACCGGTCTCCTCACGCCGGTTGTGGTCGGCGGCGATGACCACACCGTCGGGATCGAGCAGCACCGCACCGATGGGGACGTCCCCATGTCCGGGGGCAAGACGTGCCTCGTCGAGCGCCTGAGCCATCTCGGCGGCCCACCGGTCGTTGGCATTCACCATCGTCTTGTAGCCTCTCTACACTGTCGGAGCCAGGAGGGATCGCATAGTCTGGCCTAGTGCGCACGCCTGGAAAGCGTGTAAGGGGTGTAAGCCTCTTCGAGGGTTCGAATCCCTCTCCCTCCGCCAGGCAGTTCACGGAGAGGTGGCCGAGCGGTCGAAGGCGCTCGCCTGCTAAGCGAGTAGGGGGTGTTAAGCCTCCTCGAGGGTTCAAATCCCTCCCTCTCCGCCAGCCGCAGTGGCCCCGGATCACCCGGGGCCACTGCGCATTTCCGGGTCAGTGTGCAAGGGGGCTGGACGCCGGGCAGCGCGACCGCTAACAGGTGCGACCGTCGTCACCGATGTAGCACGAGTCGGACTGGAAGCGGTTCCAGTCGGCCAGGTCGGAGGCGAGCTCGGCAAGGAACGGCTCGATCTGGTCGCCGGAGGCGGTGCGGTCGCCGTCGGCGAGAACCGGCCCGGTGAGGGCCGGGTCGATCACGATGCGGTGGGCCACCACCATGTCCCCGAGCCGAGCCGCCACGGCGTCTGCCATGGCATTGTCCTCGGGGCGTCGTAGTTCGATCACGGGCCGCTCCCTCACACTGTCTGCGGTGATGCATCCGAAGATAGCGAGGGAAGATCACATACCGTGAGCGGCTGTCGGCCTTCGGCATCGACGAGCGCCCGACCGAATCTGGGGCGGGTCCGATGACTTCGGGCCCTGGCTCCGGTCGTGAACTGCGAACCCGACGGAACCAGGCGCGGTGCGACGGACCACAATCCAGACCGGTCGGTCTCCATGAACATCGAGGCACCCGCTGCCATCTCTGACGGAAGCATCGGGGTCATCTCGATCCGCACGACAAGCATGAGGAGAAGGTGTGATGGGTGAGCTGCACGTCAACATGAACACCACACTCGACGGTGTGATCCAGGCGAATGGTGGACCCACCGAACAGGACGGTGACTTCGAATACGCCGGCTGGGAGCAGCCCTTCTGGGATGCGGAGTCCTCCGAATATCTGGGTGGGATGGTGGAGGCGTCCGATGCGCTGTTGCTGGGTCGCACCACGTACGACATCTTCCGCAGCTACTGGCCTGGGATGCCCAACGCCATCGGTCGGTCCTTCGACAGGGTGCCAAAGTACGTCGCATCCCGCGGCAAGCCCGAGCTGTCATGGGAGACCAGTACCCAGGTGACCGACGTCGGTGTCGAGGTCCGTGAGTTGCGCAACCGCCACCAGCAGATCCACACCTGGGGCAGCCCCGGCCTACTGCAGACCCTGTTCGGCGAAGGGCTGGTCGACCGCGTGAACCTGTGGGTGTGCCCGGTGGTGCTCGGGACGGGAAAGAAGCTGTTTCCCGAGGGCACCCCTCCCATGCGATTCGAGCAGGTGGAGCCGCCGCTGACGTTCCCCGGAGGGGTGATGCTGCTGCGTTACCGCCGCCTCGATGGCCGTCCGACGACCGGGAACCTGTCCGAGGGCGTCGGTCCGGAAAGCTGACAGCGACCGCCGCCCATGAGCGGTACCGGCCGATCCGCCGATACCGGCAGGTCTCTCGCCGTCGCCTCGAGCCGAACGACCGGGTACGAGCCTCCGTCTTGCGGGTGCCGCCCAGATGCGTTGCCGGTCGGCTCATCTATTGTCTTGCCGACCGGAATGCAGGAAAGACATGTGATGAACGCAACGCAAAGGCAACGGTGGATCGCAGGGGTGATGTGCGGTGCGATGCTGCTTGTTGCCTGCTCCGGAGACCCCGAACCCGACGTCACCACCACGACACCCCAGGCGGCGGCCACCACCACACTGGCCGACACCACGACATCGGCGGTCACCGCACCCCCGGCGGACCCCCACCCGCTCGACCTCACCAGCGAGGAGATCTGCGAGGTGGTGTCGACTACCGAAGTCGGGCTCGCCCTCGATGTCGAGGTCGACGAGGCGGTCCCCTTCGAGGACAGTACCCCGCAGTGCTCATACGAGTTCACCGTCGAGCCGGTGGGGATCAACAACGCCATCATCAATGTCCCCACGATCAACCTCGACCTGGGTGGGCGCACCGGCGAGGAAGCCTTCGATCACGTCCTCAGCCTCTATGAGGACACCGGCTACACCGAGGCCGTCACCGACTCCGGCGACCGATCGGTGGTGCTCAGCTCGCCAGAGGACGTCGAAGCCGGTGTCCACGTCGGGGTGATCCGGCTGGGCGAACGGATCGTGATCACCATCGTGTCCGTGGGACTGATCGAGTACGACGCCCTTCTGGAGCTCAACGAACTCGTCGCCGAGAATCTCCGCCCCTGAGGTCTGCCGGCGCCGGATGGTCCGACCGGAATACGATTCGAAGCCCCGATCCACAACGAGAGGAAATCCCGCGTGGCCCCCATCCCCAGGCGACTGATGATCCCGGTGCTGGCCGCCTTTCTGGTTGTCGGTGCCTGCAGCGGCGACGAGGCCGTTGACGCCGGCACCACGACCGTGGCCGCCGACCCTGCGGACACCGGAGCCGATCCGGCAAACGACGATGCTGCCTCCACCAACGGGGCGCCCGCCGATATGACCAGCCAGCAGATCTGCGACACGCTCACCGCCGACACCGTGTCGGCGGCGCTGGCGGTGACGGTCGACAGCGCCGCTCCGGTGGACGGCGGCACCCCGCAGTGCTCGTACAACTACACCACCGACGAGGGCGTCGCCACCAACGCCACCGTGGCGGTGCAGCGCAGCGAAGCCGATCTGGGCGGGCTCACCGGGACGGATGCCTATGTGTACGTCCTCGACGTCAACCGCAGCCTCGCATCGGGCACCGAGTTCACCGAGACCCCGATCAACGTCGCCGGCGAGGGTGTGGTGCTGTCTCCGGAGAGCACCGATGGTCTTCATCTCGGGGTGGCGGAGGTGAACGGTCGGGTGATCACCACCATCGTCTCCGCATCGGCGGGGGACACGATCGACGCCATCGGGTTCACCGAGATCGCCGCCGGTGTCCTGACGCCCTGAACCACCTCGGCCCACAGTCGGGGGCCCACGCAGAAGCGACCGGCACCTGGGAGTTGGCGCCGGTCGCTTCTTTCGCTGCGGTGGAGGACCGTTCAGATCACATGGCGTCGGTGCAGATCACGGAGTCGGGCAGCCGGTCTCCTGCGGGAACAGCGGGCGGGGAGTGAGCCGCCACACCTCGCCGCCCTCCTCGAAGAACGTGGCCTGGGTGGCGGTGGAGAACACCTCCAGCGCATAGGCGGCGTCCTCGCCGTCGAGAGCCAGGCAGCGGATCCCGGTGGCGCCGCCGATGTCGCTGGCCTCTGCGACCCCGACCGGCAGCGGCCAGTCGACAACCTCGGCCCCGGGCTCCTTCTCGGCTTCGAGACTGGGGCTGATCAGCACCTCGACCGCCTCCGGCTCGTACTCCCCGATCGGTTCGCCGTTGGCGCCGGCCGATTCCAAGGTGGCCATGAGCTGGCTCATCGCCTGGGCTCGGGGGTCGTCGCTCTCGTTGCCGCCGAGGGCGTAGACCGCAAACCGGTGGGCGCCGTTCTCGTCGAAGAAGGTGACCACGGTGTCCCCGGCATCGGCGATGTTGACCGTGTCCTCGATGCGCTCCTCGGTGATGTCGGGAAGCCCCATCGCCTCGACCAGTTCCATGATCTGGGCGACGGTGGCGTCATCGAGTTGCATGATCTGGACCGGGTTCATCAGCGGTCCCGGATAGATCAGCGGGATCATCCCGGGTGCCAGCAGCCGACCGTCGGCGAGCAGTGAATACACCGGAGCCGGGTGGTAAGCCATCTCGACCGGGACGAAACCGCCCTCGAAATGGACCTGCAACACCAGAGCACCGGGATCCTCCGGTGGCACCATGATGTCGTCGTCGACCGTCGTGGTGGTGACTGACTCGCCATCGGCAGGCGTGGTGGTGGTTGGGGACCCCGCAGACTCGTCGCCGCCACAGGCAGCAACGAACAGGACCAGTCCGACAATGAGGATGAGGGTTCGTTTCATACCGGTCCGACGACGACGATCCCGGGTCCGGTTCCCGAATCCTTTCAGGTTTCAGCCGGCACCTGGGCGCCCGCCGTGTACGAAATCGACGCAATGGAGGTGCCGTTGGTCGGTTGAACCCGCAGTCGCGGGTCCTTGTCGCCGATGTGCCCGGAGATCGATGGCCGTCGTTTCACGCCGGGCCGTGGCGGGTATGAGGCGCACCTTGTAGGTACCAGGCGACCAGCGAGGGATGTCCCATGGCCAAGGCAGGCGACAAGAAGGCGGGGCGCACCCGCAAGGCAGACCCGAAGACGGCAGCCGCCAAGTCGACCGTGAGCGGGGCGAAGGACGGACCGCAGGACATCGACAGCCCGGCCGCCCTCCAGATGGAGGCGACCCAGCAACTGGCGGCGGCGATGAAGTTCAATGCGAACAAGCCGCGCGAACATGGGACGGCGGCGAAGGCCCCGAGGCCCGGGGCCACCAACGAGCCGTCGCATACGTCCGCTACCGCCAGCACCCTCACCGAGGACACCGTCTCCGACAAGACGGGCGGGTCGGCGGAGCCCGGCCGCAACCCGGGCACCGATCCGCTCGACCGGGTGCGGGTCGATTCCGGTGGTCAGCGACTCACCACCAACTTTGGTCAGCCGATCTCCGACAACCAGAACTCGCTCAAGGCGGGGCTGCGTGGTCCGGCCCTGCTCGAAGACTTCGTGCTTCGGGAGAAGCTGACCCACTTCGACCACGAGCGGATCCCGGAACGGATCGTCCACGCACGCGGTTCGGGAGCCCACGGATACTTCGAGTGCTACGACTCGCTCGCCAAATACACCCGGGCGTCATTCCTCGCCGAAGCCGGGAAGCGCACCCCGGTGTTCGTCAGGTTCTCCACCGTCGCCGGTGAGCGCGGTTCGGTCGACACCCCACGCGACGTCCGCGGCTTCGCCACCAAGTTCTACACCGACGAAGGCAACTTCGACATCGTCGGCAACAACATCCCGGTGTTCTTCATCCAGGATGCGATGAAGTTCCCCGACCTCATCCATGCGGTCAAGCCGGAGCCCCACCACGCCATGCCCCAGGCCGCCAGCGCCCACGACACCTTCTGGGACTTCGTGTCGCTGATGCCCGAATCCACCCACATGTTGATGTGGGTGATGTCCGACCGGGCGCTTCCGCGCAGCTTCCGGATGATGCAGGGCTTCGGGGTGCACACCTTCCGGCTGGTCAACGCCCGTGGCAAGTCCCACTTCGTCAAGTTCCACTGGAACCCCGTTGCCGGCACCCACGCCCTCGACTGGGACGAGAGCGTCAAGATCGCCGGTGCCGACCCCGACTACACCCGGCGTGACCTGTGGGAGTCCATCGAAGCCGGCGTCTACCCCGAGTACGAGCTGGGCTTCCAGATCTTCACCGAGGAGCAGGCGGAGGGGTTCAGTTTCGATGTGCTCGACGCCACCAAGATCGTCCCCGAGGAACTGGTCCCGGTGCAGCCGGTGGGCCGGATGGTGCTCAACCGTAACCCGGACAACTTCTTCGCCGAGACCGAGCAGATCGCCTTCGGGGTGCAGAACGTGGTGCCGGGGATCGACTTCAGCAACGACCCGTTGTTGGCGGGTCGGATCCATTCGTACTTCGACACCCAACTGTTGCGGCTCGGCGGCCCCAACTTCCACGAGATCCCGATCAACTCGCCGATCGCCCCCGCCCACAACAACCAGCGCGATGGCTTGCACCGACAGGCGATCCACCGCGGCCGCGTCGCCTACGAACCGAACTCGCTCGGTGGCGGGTGCCCGTACCAGGCGGGTGGGGATGGCTTCGTCACCTTCCCGGAGCGGGTCGAAGGGGACAAGGTGCGCGGTAAGCCCGAGAAGTTCGCCGACCACTACGGCCAGGCGAGGCTGTTCTGGAACAGCCAGACCCCGTACGAGAAGGACCACATCATCCGTGGGTTCCGGTTCGAGCTGACCAAGGTCCAGGTGCCGGCGATCCGGGAACGCACGGTGGCGATGCTGCGCAACGTCGCCGACGAACTGGCCCAGCCGGTCGCCGATGGTCTCGGGATGCGCCTCCCCCGACCGATGCGCAAGGTGATCGAACCTCCCGACGCCGAGGTGACCGAGTCCCCGGCGCTGTCGATGACGTTCCGGCCCGGCAACGGCGATATCGCCGGTCGCCACATCGCCATCCTCCTCGCCGACGGCGTCGATGGCGACGCCGTGACCGCGGTCCACACCTCCCTGGTGGACGCCGGGGCGGTCCCCCGATTGCTGGCGGTGAACCTTTCCCCGGTGGCCACCACCGCGGGCCGGGTTGAGCCGAACGCCACGTTCGAGTCGATGCCACCGGTGCTGTTCGACGCCGTGGTGATTCCCGACGGTGAGGCGGGCGTAGACCGGTTGGTGTCGCTGGGTCACGCCGTCGAATTCGCCCAGAACCAGTACCGCCACTGCAAGGCGATGCTGGTCATGGGGGCCGGGACGGCGCTGCTCGAGGAGGCCGGGATTCCGGTCGGCGACGGATCCGACTGGGCCGTCACCGGCAACGTGGCGGCGTTCATCGAAGCGGTCGGCAAGCACCGCAACTGGGACCGGTTCGAGGACCCGCCCAAGGTGTGATCGACAGGTCATCCGTCGATGGCGGACGTCGTCGGCGGACCCGGTGACCATCGCCCCGTCTTCTAAGCTCTCCAGAGGGCGGGGCGATGGCTCCATCGCCAGATCGGATCCGGTCGATCACCCGATCGGATGCCCGGGCTCCATGTCGGCGACGGCGGCCGAATCGAGCACGCGGTGATCCAGGTCCGGTTCGGAGACCTGCCCGTCGACGGGTTCGAGGATGATGCCCCAATGGTCCCCGAGCGGGGTGCGGTCCACGATGCGGCCGGTCCACCGGCTCGGGGCATCATCGAGCAGCGGGGTGCCGAACGGGCCGAGGCTCCATGGCACCCGGGCGAACTTGTCGGTGTCGTGGCCGGTGCGCTCTCCGAAGAGTTGCGCCAGTTCCCGATGCTGCACGCCGAGCCGGTGCACGGTCAGTGCCGAGGAGTCCCGGGCGATCTCGTAGGTGCGGTTCACCGTGGAAAGACAGACCAGATGGCGCACCGGCTCGATGCTGCACTGGGTATGGAACCCGACAAGACACCCGGCCGGTTCGCCGTCCGCTGAGGCGGTGGTGACGATGACCATCGGATGGGGGGCGGCGGCGACCAGCCGTTCGTAGACGTCGACGGCGGTCATCTGCCGTGACCCGACGCCGGGGCGGTCGGGTTGGGTCGTTCGGTTCCGCCGACGTGATCCACGCCCGGAATCCGGTAGCGGTGGTCGTGTGGCATTCCGTCTCCTCGTTTGTCCGGTCCGTGGGTATTGCCATATCCGCAGACCGTCCCGGCGAAACCCACCGATGGTTGCCCGCCGGGTGGCCACTACGCTCGAAGCCATGGGCACCTTCACCTCCCACCCCACTGACCCATTCCGGGAACCGGAGAAGGGATGGGATCGACGCCACTGGGTGCGGCGGATCCCGCTCACCAATATGGAGAACATCGCCGAGGTGCCCCGGGCGGCGTGGGAGAACCGGGACAACGCCCGCTATGCGTTGCGGATCCTGCGCGACGGGGTCTGCGACGGCTGTGCCCTCGGGACCGCCGGGATGACGGACTGGACCATCGACGGACTCCACCTCTGCAACATCCGGCTGCGGCTGCTCCGGCTCAACACGATGGGCCCGCTCGACGCCGCCCACCTCGCCGACGTCGAACCGCTCCGGTCGATGCGATCGAGGGAGCTGCGGGACCTGGGTCGGATCCCTCATCCGATGATCCGCCGTGGCGGCGAGCCGGGGTTCAGCCGGATCGGATGGGACGACGCCACCGAGCTGATCGCCGAGCGTATCCGGTCGACCGACCCCGACCGCACCTACACCTACCTCACCAGCCGGGGCATCCCCAACGAGACCTACTACTCGGTGCAGAAGTCGGTGCGGGCCATGGGCACCAACAACATCGACAACGCCGCCAGGGTGTGCCATTCGCCGTCGACCTTCGCCCTCAAGGACGCCCTCGGGGTGGCGGCCACCACCTGCTCGTATTCGGATCTGATCGGAACCGATCTGATCACCTTCATCGGCTCCAACCCGGCGAAGAACCAGCCGGTGCTGATGAAGTATCTCTACCACGCCAAGAAGGCAGGGACCCGGGTGGCGCTGGTCAACCCCTACCTCGAGCCGGGGATGGACGACTACTGGGTGCCGTCGGATCTGGAGTCGATGTTGTTCGGCACCAAGATCACCGACCGCTACTTCCAGGTGGCGCCGGCGGGGGACATCGCCTTCCTCGCCGGGGCGGTCAAGGCGTTGATCGCCGCCGACGCCGTCGACACCGCATTCGTCGCCGAGCACACCGTGGGGTTCGACCGGCTGGCCGCCGATCTGGCGGCGCTGCCCTGGGAGCGGATCGAGACCGAATCGGGTCTGACCCGCACCGAGATCGAGGGGTACGCCGAGATGGTGGCGGCCGCCGAAACGGCGGTGTTCGTATGGGGGATGGGTGTCACCCAGCACGCTGCCGCCGAGAACAGCGTCCAGGCCATCATCAACCTGGCGCTCACCAAAGGGTTCGTCGGTCGACGCGGCTGCGGGGTGATGCCGATCCGCGGGCACTCCGGGGTGCAGGGAGGCGCCGAGATGGGGGCCTACGCATCGGTGTTGCCCGGCGGGGTCCCGCTCAGCGCCGATTCGGCCGCGGCGCTCAGTGCCGCCTACGGGTTCGACGTCCCGACGACGGAGGCGCCGACCACCCCGGAGATGCTCGACCTTGCCGGCGACGGCGGGATCGACGTGCTGCTGGCGGTCGGCGGCAACTTCAAGGAAGTGATGCCAGGCCCCGACGGGGTCGGCGACGCTCTGGCCCGGATACCGCTGAGGGTCCACATGGACATCACCCTCACCACCCAGATGCTCGACGACCCCGCCGACACGGTCATCCTGCTCCCGGCGACCACCCGCTACGAGATGCCCGGCGGTGTCACCGAGACGAGCACCGAGCGGCGGGTGATCTACTCCCCGGAGATCCCCGGTCCCCGCATCGACGAGGCGAGACCGGAGTGGAGGTTCTTCGCCGATCTCGCCGCCCGGGTCCGGCCCGACCGTGCGCAAGCGGTGCAGTTTGCCGACACCGCCGCCATCCGCAGCGAGATCGCCACGGTGGTGCCCTTCTACGACGGCATCCAGCACCTCGCCGCCAAAGGCGACCAGTTCCAGTACGGCGGCCCGATGTTGTGTGAGGGATGGGTGTTCCCCACCGCCGACGGCCGTGCCCGCTTCGACGTGGTGGCGCTA
Source organism: uncultured Acidimicrobiia bacterium (assembly GCA_963708235.1). Taxonomy (GTDB): domain Bacteria; phylum Actinomycetota; class Acidimicrobiia; order Spongiisociales; family UBA5794. The sequence goes on from OY970200.1 coordinate 123,239, forward strand.
CCGGGGCTGCGTCGCTCCGCAGACGAGTTCGTGGTCGGGACCCGCCGCGGCAAGCAGTTCAACTCGATCGTCCACCAGGACCGCGACCCGCTCAACCACGCCGATCGCGGCGCGGTGCTGGTCAACGCCGCCGACGCCACCCGTCTCGGTCTGGCGGACGGTGACCCGGTGACCGTCGTCAACGACCACGGGGCGCTCGCCGGTCATGTCGCCGTTGCCGACCTGGCGCCCGGCAGCCTCCAGGTCCACTGGCCCGAAGGCAACGTCCTCATCGATCCCCACGCCCGGTCGTCACGCGCCCACATCCCCGCCTACAAAGAAGCCGTCGCCCGGCTGGTTCCAGGTCACACCACCTCGGTGGCTCCACCGCCTCGCCCGTAGCATTGACCTCGTCTCAGGCGATGGGGATGTCGCCGAACACCGATCGGACCTTTGCGCCCTGCGGTCCGGGGCAATTCACAGCGGACGGGCTTCGGCCAGCACCGCCGACGCCGTCGGGCCCTCCAGGCCGTTTGAGGCCACGACATCGACGGCGACGTCGAGAAGCGTCTCCAGCGCACAGCGCATGTGCGCCAGGTCGAACAACGTGGTGTCGGGTTCGAGGTCGATCAGGAGGTCGACGTCGCTGTCGAAATCTGCCTCCCCCCGAGCGACGGAACCGAAGACACGTGGATTGGCGCCACCATGGCCGCTCACGATGGCGGCGATCGTCTCGCGATGGCGCCGCAGTACTTCGAAAGACATTGGTTCGGCCGGTGTGGACGGGACGGATGGATCCATGAGGGCAACGTATCACCCGACGGTGTTGCCGTGAGGCACGTCGTCCGTCACCAAATCGTCGCCGATCCGCACCACCGCCTCGACGAAGGCATCGATGTCCTCGTCGACGGTACGGACGTTGATGAAGCAGGGGCGGATGACGTAGACACCGTCGACGGTGGTGGAGCTGGGCAGGAAGCTGGTGGTGCGCAACAGCCGACGTAGGAGGCGGCGGTTGAGGTCGTCGGCGTCGACACCTTCGGGGGCGAGGTAGCGGAAACAGGCGATCGACAGCGTCGGGCGGGTGAGGGATTCGAGACGCGGGTGGGCGTCGGCCAGTTCGGTGACGCGGCGGGCGCGGTCGTTGTCCTCGACGATCCGTCGTCGTATCCCTTCGACCCCGAGCTCCTGGAGCAGCGACCAGACCACAACGCCGCGCGGCGGTGCCGTCAGCTCGACTCCGAAGTCGGCGTAGGGGATGCCGATGGCATCGAACGACATCGCCACATCGTCGTCCTGACCGAAGGCGCCCTGGAGGTAGTCGGCAGGCTCCTGGGTGAACGCCCGGTACAGCAGCCCCCGGTCCCTGACGAAGGTGGCCCCGATCCCGCTGGGGGCGCCGAGCCATTTGTGGGGATCGACGATGGCGGAATCGGCCAACTCCAGTCCCTCGTAGAGGGAGGTGACCCGTTCGTCGAGGATGCCCGGTAGTCCGTAGGCGCCGTCGACGTGGAACCAGGCGTCGTAGCGACGGGCGATCTCGCCGATCTGTCGCAGCGGGTCGACGGCGCCGGTGTTGGTGGTTCCGGCGGTGGCCACCACCGCCATCGGAGTGCATCCGGCAGCGGTGTCCCTGGCGAGCATCGCCTCGAGCGCACCCGGCACCATCCGCTGCTCGCCGTCGATCGGGACGAGCTGAACGGCGTTGCGTCCGATGCCGAGCACCCCGGCGGAACGTTGGATGGTGTGGTGCGCCTCGGACGAGGTGTAGACACGCAACGAGGCGCCACCGAGCCCCTCGGCCGCCGGATCGACCCCGTGCCGCTCGCAGGCGTGTTGGCGGGCGGCGCCCAGCGCCAGCAGGTTGGCAACCGATCCACCGCTGGAATAGACGCCCTCCATGGTGGGGGCCAGACCGCACAGCTCGGCGAGCCAGCGCAGCGACACATCCTCGAGCTGGTTGAACGCGGTGACCGTGTAGCGCTGCACCCCGCCGACGGCGGCGGCTGCAGCGGCGACCGCCGGAACGGTTGAGGGTCCAGCGGTGATGAACGCCCAGAAGCGGGGATCGGCGACCCGGCTCCCGGCCGGCAGCACCACATCGAGCAGCTCGTCGATCACGGCATCGGCGCCCACCCCGGTCTTCGGGAGCGGTTGGTCCAGGGCAGGGCGCCACTGGTCGATCGACGCCACGGAGTCGTCGTGCTCGAACCGCACGAAGCGGTCCAGCGCCTCACCAAGCCGGGCGAGGTGCCTGGTGAAGTCTGCGGTCTCTGGTCGGTGTTCCATCACCTGAAGCTACTCCCCATATCCGGTCAGAAACGGTCCGGAACCGCCCGGCCCCTGTCCGGGTGACGTCCCACCCACAGCGTCGCCGGTACCGCTTGCAGGTCGATTGCGGCACGGTTGCAGTGTGCGGTCGGGTCTTGCAGCGCGGACCGCATGGACTGCGCGCTTCGACAGATGCGACCGAGGGCGCGCCGTCCGTTCGAGATCGGCGACTCCGGGCGGGTGCGACCCCGGTGGGTAGTGTTGATTGATGCGGTTCGTCGGTTGCCTCATCGTCCTGGTTGTGATCGCCAGCGGTTGCACCTCGGAGCAGGAGCCAGCTCCGACATCGGGTGTGTCGACCACAACGACCGGTACGGCCGCTGAAGGGCTTGTCACCACAGGCGCAGCGGCGCCCGAACCCACCGAGGTCCCATCGCCGGTTGGTGGACTGGCCACGGTCGTGGTGCGGGGAGGGCCGGTGCTCACCATGGACCCAGCCGCACCGACCGCCGAGGCGGTGGCGATCATCGATGACCGGATCGTGGCGGTGGGTGCGATGACAGAGGTGGATCCGTACGTCGGGACAGAGACGATGCTCATCGACCTGGAGGGTCGGGCGGTGATGCCCGGGTTCGTCGACGCCCACGCCCATCGTTACGGCCGGCAGCTCGCCGAGGGTCTGGAACCGGCAGTCGTTCAGCAGGAGATGCTCGCCGACGGGGTGACCACGGTGGGCGAGGCGGGGGTCGATGCGGGGATGCTCGACGAGCTGACCGCTCTCGACGACGAGGGCGGGATGCTGGTCAGGACGAGTCTCTACCTGTTGCACGACAACTCGTGCGGAGAGGAGGCCGGGGACTGGATCCTGGGCATCGATCCGAGCCGAGCGTCGGGTGATCGGCTCCATGTCGGCGGGGTCAAGGTGTTCACGGACGGGGGGTCGTGCAACGCCCCGGCGGTGTCCTACGAGCATGGCTTCGGTGGAATGGGCGACCTGTACCACTTGCCCGAGGAGGTGGCCGGCATCGTCGAAACCTACGAGGAGGCGGGCTTCCAGGTGGCGATCCACGCCCTGGGCGATCGTGCCGTCGAGGCGGCGCTGGGGGGTCTGGAGGCGGTGATCGGCGACTCCGGCAACCCGCTCCGACATCGCATCGAGCACAACGCCGTGGTTCGTCCCGAAATGCGGGGCCGCTACGACGAGGTGGGGGCGGTCCCGGTCATCTTCGGGTCGTTCGCAACCTGTGCCTACCTCGGGCGCGACGACCGTTTCCGGTTCCGTCCGCCGATCGAGAACCAGGAGTGGGAATGGCCGTGGCGAGACCTGCTCGACCTCAATCCGGGGACGGTCTTCGCCTGGCACAGCGACTTCCCGATCTTCGCCGATTCAACACCCGTTGCCAGTCTGAGCGGGTTCGTGACCCGGTACCAGGAGTTGGACGACGGAACGAAGTGCGAACCGGAGTCGCACCACCTCAAGCACGCCATCACTGTCGAGGAGGCGTTGCAGATCATGACCATGGGGTCGGCGTTGGCCCTGCACCGGGAGACCGAGGTGGGGTCGATCGAGGTGGGCAAGGTGGCCGATCTGGTTGTTCTTTCCGCCGATCCGACGGCCGTCGCCGATCGGGACCTGATCGACCTCGAGGTCGAGCTCACCCTCCTCAACGGGATCCCGGTCCATTGCGGTGCGGCGTTCCCCGATGTGTGTGAAGAGCCGCCGGAGCAGGAGCGCGTGGATGATCCACCCCCAAGCGACGCTCCTCCGCCCGGAGAGGTGACGGCCTCGGTGTCCCTGGCCACCAATCCACCCGAATACGCCGTGGACGGCGATCCGGACACGCACTGGGGCGCCGGTGCCGACGCCCCGCAATGGATCGAGGTCTCGCTCGGCGGCGAGCGGCAGGTGACGAGCGTGACGCTGACCGTCGACCAGTACCCGGCCGGCTGGACGCGGCACATCATCTGGGGTCGGCTGGCCGATGGCGAGCTGGTCCAACTCGCCGACCTCGCAGGAGATACCGACATACTCGACGTCCTCGGGATCGATGGCGACGAACCGTGGTCTTTGACCGCGATCAGGATCGAGACCGTGGAGAGCCCCTCCTGGGTCTCCTGGCGCGAGATCGAGATCGGTACCGTCGACTGACGATCAACGACGGTGGAGCGGCGTACGGGTCATTGCTGCACCGCCGCCTCCCGGACGTAGCGAAGAAGTTGTGTCGGCGATAGCCGATGTCCGTAGGCGCTATACCCGAGTCCTCCGGATGTGCGATACACTCTCCCCGCAACCACGGCGATCAGCCCTGGGAGGCGTCGCCTCCCAACAGACCTGCCATGGTCCCGCACCAACACATGCGCCCGTAGCTCAATTGGACAGAGCGTCTGACTACGGATCAGAAGGTTGGGGGTTCGAGTCCCTCCGGGCGTGCCAATGGAGCTTGCCCCAGCATGGTTCACCTCATGGGTTCCAGCTGGCATGCCGGCGAGGGTTCCTCGTGGCGCTTCGATGCGCGTTCCCCGTTGCGGTCTGTCGATCGCAGCTCCGAGCGCTCAGGGGACGAGCACGAAGGCGTCGGCGTGTCGAGGGCGGACGATTCGGAAGTCGCGATGATCGAGGGTGGCGATGGTGGTCTCGCCGTACCGTTCGGCGATTGCGACGACGCTTGCATCCGCAGCGTCGATGCCGAGGTCGGAGTACGTCTCAACCAGTTCTCCGACCCGAGCCCAGTCCTCGTTCGTCAGCGCTTCGACGACTACTTCGCCGTCGGCGATCGCTCGGTAGAAGCCAGCCTCGGCGGCCAGATCGACCTGCCGACGGATCAACCAGCCGGCCTCGGTGACCACCAGCGCTGTCGTGACGAGTGGCCCCGGGTGGGTTTCGAGGAGTGCTCGACAAGCTGCGTGGTGGGGGTCGGCTGCATCGGCGGTTGCGAGCAGCGGGCCGGTGTCAACGATCAGCACTGTCGGTGCCGAATCCTCCCTCGGCCAGTAGGTCTTCGGCTTCTGCCGCGGTTCGTCCGCTGGTCGATCGTCCGGCGGCGGCAAAGGTCAACTGCCTCTTGCGGGCAAAGTGAGCCTCCAACAGCTCGGCGGCGACCTCGTCGACGCCGACGCCACGCGCGCCTCCGCCTCCGCCTTCAGCCGAGCGGCGATCTCGTCGGGGACGTTGACGGACAAGGCCATGTAGGAAGTGTAGAACCCCGCTCGCGCATTCATGGATCGCCGAGCGGAGGTCCTTCTCGGTTTCGGTTCTGGGAGCCAAGTTGGGAGCCATTCCCTGTGGACTGCTGTGGACGGCCGTGGATTCCTGCGGACGGGAGGCCGTTGTCGGGCAATGCTCTGCGGACTCCGGTGGACGGTTGTCGACTCAGCGCGTTGACCTACGGATCAAGGTTGGGGGTTCGAGTCCCTCCGGGCGTGCCACCAAAAACCTTTAGCTGCCAAGGTTTACGGGGATTGTGGCTCCGACTCCTCGGTACCGGAACCGGCTGTGTGCGCTCACCGCGCGTCAGCCGGATCTGTGCTTCATCGCGCGCTCGTGGGTTGCGTCGAGGGCACCGGCGAGGCGGTCGAGGTCGCCGTCGTAGAGATGGCCGTGAAGGTCGAGGGGCATGGCAGCCGTAGATTTGGCTCGGCAGGTCGGGGCTCGCGCGCCGACCGCCGGTGAAGGCACGAGCGCCGACCGCGCGTCGGGCCATCATGACGCGGCGCCCCTTCGCGGGATGTTGAAATCGAACTCCACGCAGGCGAGTACCGCCCGTCGTCTCATGGCGCGAGCGTCTCGGCGTATGTCTAGGAGCCTCAAGGCCCGGGCGCTCGCCACGAGCCAGACTGCCGGAGCTCTCACTCAAGCTCGAACATCGGCGCGCCTTCATGGACCGTCTGGCCCTCCTTCACGAGCACGGCGGCGATCCTCCCGTCCTCCTCGGACTCAACGGGCATTTCCATGCTCATCGACTCCAGGATCGCCACCGTGGTTCCCTCCTCGACGGAGTCGCCGGCGCTCACCTCGATCTTCCAGACGTTGCCTGTGACGTGCGCCTTGACGTATCTAGTCATGGTGCACGAGAGGCTACTCCGGCCCCGGCCGCCCTGAGACCCGACGCACCGAGCGACCTCGGTCCCGGGACCCGAGACGCATGCGGCGGCTGTGCCACCACCTGTTCCCAATAGAGCGCTTGCGGCAGCCAGAGTCATCCACGCGCGCTTTCGTGGCCGACGCCTCAGCGTTCGATCGGTACCCGCCGAACATTGACGTTCGGCTAAAAGCTCGGAGCACCAACAACATGTTGTCGCGGTCAGCAGATGCGCGCCGGATCGCGACTCGCCGGCGGGCGCAGCCGCTCGATCGACGATGCGGCCGGCGCCATCCTCGGGCACCGATCGTGGGCCACATGGGAGCCAAGTTGGGAGCCATTCCCTGTGGACTGCTGTGGACGGCCGTGGACGCCTGCGAACGGGAGGCCGTTGTCGGGCAACACTCTGCGGACTCCGGTGGACGGTTGTGGACGCAGCGCGTTGACCTACGGATCAGGAGGTTGGGTGTTCGAGTCGCCCCGGGCGCGCGCAGACGAAATCCCTGCTCAGGCGGGGTTTCGGCGCATCGGAAGTTGCGTCCATCGGGCCGACCTGAGGCCGTGGAACCATCCTCGGGAGCCATTCTTCATCGGAGTGACGACGTCGTGGTGAGGTGAAGCCCATGCCCAAGGGGCTCCCGGACGAGACAGGGCAGGTCAACCTTCTGACGTTCGTCAGCGCGGCTGGGTTGAAACCGATTCTGCGACTGGTTTGAAAGCATGGACCGCGATGTTGCGGCCATATTCGAAGAGCGACAAGACGGCTCCAAGGGCCACCCCCGGCCACTTCGCCTGCAAAGGTCGGCGACCTCGAAGCATTCAACCGTCCCGACCGCCTACGCATCGCCTCGCTCGCTGCCCGACGATGTCGACTTCGTCAGCTCAACTTTCTTCCGGCGGCGAGCTTGACCGCCACAGGGAGGGTGATCGTGTCGGTTGGGCCGCGGTGCTCGTCGAGCTTCTGTTTCAGGGCATCACGGATTCGCAGGCGGGTCTCCTCAGACTGGCCGTGTAGCAGCGATGACATGCGGACCGTCCCCTCGTGCAAAGCCTGCCAGTACTCGTCGAACGTGGCGGTCTCGTGGTTGAAGTCGATCGGGGACACTTCCACATCTCGCAGCCCTGCTGCAGTGAGCAGATCGGTGAAGGCGGCATCGTCGGCGAAGCGAAAGACGTCTGGGCCTGCAGGGAGATCTGACGGTGGTGCAGCACCGACCTCGCTGAAAGCCTCCAGGAAGAATCCGAACAGCCGCGACCTGGAAGGCACATCCCATGTCGCCAAGGCCAGCCGGCCGCCGGAACCGAGCACCCTGACCAGTTCAGCCATGGCCCGCTCGGGCCGCGCCAGATGGGGGAGCAGGAAGTTGGCGGTGACCGCGTCAAACTCAGCATCTGCGAACGGCAGCTCTTCCGCATCCCCGCGGTGAAACTCCAACATCGGATACAGCTCCCGTGCACGAGTGACCATGGCGTCGGCGACGTCAACACCAACCGGGACCGCTCCCCTTTCGGCGGCCCGGGCCGGCAGATGCCCTGGACCGGTGGCGACATCGAGCAGGCGGGTGCCCGGCACCACTCGCACCGCATCCAGCAGCGGGTCGAAGAGACGCCCGGTGATGGGTGTGAAGAAGCGGTCGTAGGCGTCGACCCGCCCCTCCCATCCTTCGGCTTCGAAGGCGTTGAACGCTTTGGCGTCGATCGGTGGCGTCCGTCCCATGTGGTCCTCCTATCGGTGTTCGGGGTTGAGGGAGGCGAATCAGGCTCCGGCGTCCTAGGCGGCGCGTTGGTTGCCGTGGGCAGAGTATCAGCGGCGTTATTGAGCACGCGGGAGATGTGGATTCCAGGTCATGAAGGTGGTGTTGCTGGCCGTTCGTAACTCGTTGCTCATGGATCAGTGCGACGCCATGCACTGGATCAGCCACTCCAGGGATGACAACTCCTCCCGCTCATGGTGGCCGAGATCGAGCCTGGCCGTCAGCGCGTTGACGTGAGCCATCCGTTGTGGACCGCCCTGGTTTCTTGGTGGCTCGATCGGTCATGGTGCCTCACTTGGTCACCTGGGTCGACTTCGACACAGCGGAGGCGGCGAAGGACTTCGAGCGGAGACTGCTGGCGGAGTGGATGCCGCCACTCTCACGGAAGTAGAGGTTCTCCGACGCGCGGCGTCCCCTTGGGAGCCAAGTTGGGAGCCATTCTCTGTGGACCCGACCGGACACGCGTGGACGCCGGTGGACTCGAAAGCCTGTCGCTTCGGGCTCTGCGAGGGGCCGATCACTGAGGTCGGTCATCGCAGAGATCGGAAGGGTTCCGCACCCTCAGAGACCGGACCGCAGGAGCGGCGACGGACCGTTCACCTGGGTTTGATTCTGTTCGGGCGCATTCATCTGGGTGCGCTCATCCCCTCGGGTCGGGAGGATCTCCGATGCTCACGTCGGTCCACACCAGGCGATGATCCGACGATGGGAAGGGGAAGACCCCGGTGAGCCTGAACAGAGGATCGGACTGCACCGGCCAGAACACCCCGGCACCCTCGATGTCGAGGTTCCACGAGGGAAGGACGTAGTCGGCGCGCAGATTCCCGGGCGCGGTGTCCGAGAAATCGGCGGTGTCGAAGGCCGGATCGGACAGGTGGGTGGTGTTGGCGCCTCCCTGAAGCACCGAGGCCTCCACGGCGCCTGCGCTGGCAGGTGTCGTCGATGTGTTGACCCGGATGTTGTCGAGCAGGAGTTGCGCCGACCCGGGGATGCTGTCGCCGTCCAGGGGATCGGAGTTCAGGTCGCCGGCGACGACGAACTTGGCCCGAGACGGCAGACCGCCACGGCGGCCGGCGTCGTCGTAGATGTAGCCGCTCCGTGCCGGGGTGATGTAGTCGGCCCAGAACCGGATCTCGTCGTGGTTGCGGCGCCCGTTGCGGTCCTCCGGTCCGTCGAACACGGGTGGGGTTGGGTGGCTGGCGAGCAGATGCACCGTCTCGCGGCCGATGCGGATCGGGATGTCCCAGTGGCTCTTGGAGGAGAGTCGGAACACGTCGAGCTCCTCGGGGGAGTACCAGTCGGCGGGAGCGGCCGTCGCCGGATCGTCCGGCAGGAGGGCGCGCGGCATGTCCTTCCACAGGAAGAGCTGGAACGTCCGGATCTGCTCGTACCTGATGGGATACATCGAGTACACCGCCATCCCGAACTGCCCCGGGAAGAACCCGAAGCCGAAGGCGTCGTCCGGGCCCCCCACCGTCCCGTCATTGTTGAGGTCGAACCCCGACGGGATACCCGTGTTCGACGGTGCGGAGTACGCATACGGATAGTTGATGGGCTCGGCACCGTTGTGCGACACCGACAGATAGTTGGCCTGGAACGCCGCCAATGACGCCCCGGCGTCGTCGTAGTCGAACTCGTTGATGAGGAGCACATCGGGCCGCGTCCGTTGGATGATCTCGGCGATCACGCTCGGCTGGGCAGCCGACGGTGCCGCCAGCTCGGCGGCGAGCTGACCGGGGGCACTGCGGTTGAGGGATGCGTTGAACGTGGCGAAGCGGATCACCGGGTCGTCCTGACCCGCCGCTCCCGTCGGGGCGATCATGACCGCACCGGCGACCAGGGCAGTGGTCAAGGTCACGGTCCACAGCGAACGGGCACGGCTCGGGATGGATGTGCTCACGGACGGTCCTCTCCACGGGGGCTGTGCTCAGCCTACGCGGTGCGAACGACCGCAGGGTGACGTCGGGGTGAACATCTTCGCCCGCGGTTGATCCGGCCACGAGCAAAGCGATGCGGGTGTCGCTGGCGGTGTCCGATCAGACCCCGCGGGTTCCCGATGTTTTCGATCCCGGCGGCGATGGCACCGGACAAGAGCCTCCCCCTCGGGATCGGGGAGGCACAGGTCGGCGGGTCGTCGTAGGCTGCTCCGATGCCGGCGCGCAACACCAGGGTTTCGTTCGGTTGGGTGTCCATGGTGCTCCACTGGTCCACCGTGATCCTGGTCGTCTTCCAGTTCGTGATCGGCGTCGGCGACATCGATGTCTTCGGCGACTTCGAGGACACACATGCCACTGTCGGGGTCTCGCTGTTGGTGGTCACGGTGCTCCGGTATGTCTGGAGGAAGTCCGTACCGCTCCCGGATTGGCCGCCGCAGCTCAGCTCGCTTCAGCGCCGACTGGTCCATCTGGTGGAGATGACGCTGTATGCGATGCTCATCGCCAAGCCCGTCACCGGTCTGCTTCTCCTCGGTGCGGATGGCGAAGACGCCTATCTGTTCGGGTTGATAGAGCTTCCGCAGCTGTGGCCCGAAGACTCCGACCACGAAGACTTCTTCGAACAGGCCCATTTCCTGTCCGGGGTCGTGCTGCTCGCCGCGCTGGCCTGCCACGTCGCACTGGCGCTGACGAAACGCCTGCTCCCGCGGATGATCCCTTTCGGATCGGCCCGGCCCACGATCGGCGACGACGCCACGCCCTGATGCCGATCCCACTGCCAGCACGGGCTGCCCACGGGTCGCCGGCGCCGGGGACCATGGGCTGAGGGGTCGTCGGCGCCCCGTGCGGGTGCGGCCGGCGAACCTCGGCGTCTGGGTCAGCGTCTGGGTCAGCGTCTGGGCCCGTCAGGGAAGCGGCATTTCCCGGAGATGCCGCCGGGAGGTGATCTCCAACTTGCGGAAGATGCTGCGGAGGTGGGCTTCGATCGTCCGTGGGCTCAGGAACAACTGCGCACCGACCTCGCGGTTGGTGGCACCGGTGGCAACCAACCGAGCGATCTGGGTCTCGTGGGCGGTGAGGGCGTCGGTCGCCTGAGCGGTCCGTTTGCGTGGGTGCTCCCCGGTGGCTCGCAGCTCACGGGCGGCACGCCCGGCGAACGCCTCCGCACCCATGTTCGCCAGTATCTCGTGGGCGGTGCGGAGCTGTGTGCGGGCGTCCTGGCGTCGACCCTCGCGGCGCAGCCACTCGCCGTACACGAGGTGGGTCCGGGCCAGATGGGTGGCCATCCGGCAGTCCCGGAGCCGTTCGATCGCCTCGCGGTAGTGGTCCTCGGCGGCAGGCCCCGTACTGAGCAGCGCCCTCGAGCGCGCCGCCATCCCGAGCCCCCACGAGGTGCCGGAGGCGCGGGCCCGCGAGGTCAACCGGTCCAGCGCATCGACTGCGCGCTCCGGCTGGCCGGCACGGACCGCTGCCTCGATCAGTTCGGGCAGTGCCACGCTGCTGTGTGCCAACTCGTCGAGCTCGCACAGCGGTGTCGCGGCACCGAGAGCGGTGTCGTAGTTGCCCAGCCCGTTGTGCAGGTAGGCGAGCGAGATCTCGGCGCTGCTGACAGTGAGACCCTCGCCTCGCGCCGTCGCCGCCGCGACCATTGTCGCAAAGAGCTCGGAGGTCCGGTGCTGTTGCCCGCGCCACGCCGCCAGTGCGAGCCTCGAATTGGGAAGCGGCGGCGCACCCGTTGCCTGGGTGATCGCATCCTCTTCCGCAAACAGCTCAGCGGCACGGGCGAGCTCGCCGGTGAGCACGAGCACCAGGGCGAGAGCATTGAGCGCGGCCGGGAGTGTGGCCAGCGCACCCGCTTCGCGGGCGAGCCGAACGGCGCGGCTAGCCAGTAGGTAGATGGCCTCGTCGTCCCACAACATCGCCCCGACATGGCAGGCCAGCCACAGCCAACGCCCGCTGTTGCCCTCGGTACCGGAGTCGTCGTTGAGCAGCGACTCGAGGGCACGCTGCAAAGTGGGAACACTCGCCTCGTACCCTTGCGTGAACCTTATGGCCAGTCCGTCCAGCAGGAGGTCGACCGGCCGCGGCGGCGTCGGCGGCAGAGGTGCGTGGCGGGCCGCTTCGGCCACCTCCAGCAACCCGCCACCGCCGCCGAGACGACCGGCGTGGAAGGACGCCTCGAGTGCGTGGAGATAGGTCTGGCGGGAGAGCGCGGCGTCCAGCGGGGCGAGCGTCCTGGCAGCAGCCAGCAGCATCCCCGGCACCTCGTTGCCGCGTGTCTGGTGAAAGACGATCTGGGCGCGGAGCAACTCGATGCGGGCGCGCTGCAGGGTGTCCAGCGGTCCGGCGGCGGCGACCCCCAGCAATTCCAGGGCCGCCTCGGACACACCGGCCTCGTGCTTGGCATGTGCCGCCTCCAGTGCCCGTGCCGCCCGGTGTGCAGGGTCAGGGCTCAGCTCGGCCGCTTGTTGCAGGAACGCCGCCCCGGCGGCCAACCCGCCACGGGCGCGTGCCCGGCCGGCCGAGGCCACCAGCTCTGCGGCGGTTGCCTCGTCGGTGCCCAGCACCGCCCGTGCACGGTGCCAGGCGCGCCGGTCGGGATCGATCTGCGGATCCGTGACGACCGCCAGCGCCCCGTGCACACGGCGTTGATCGGGAGCCGTGGCGGCCTGGTAGACCGCCGAGCGCACCAGCGGGTGACGGAACCGCACCCGGGTGTCGAACTCGACCAAACCGGCGGATTCCGCAGGCCCGGCCGCACCGCGAGCGATCCCCAACTCTGTGGCCGCCCGCCACAGCAGCGCCGCTTCACCGGTGGGTTCGGCGGCGGCAGCCAGCAACAACAACTGGGTCTCTTCGGGCAGGGAGCCGGAGCGGAGCCGGAAGCTCTCCTCGATACGGCGCGGTACCCCCAGCGCATCCGGCAGCTCGAACCCACCGGCCAGCTGCGTCGTCTGTGCGTTCCGGGGCAGCTCGAGCAGCGCCAGGGGGTTTCCGCGCGCCTCGGCAACGATCTGGTCGCATACCTCGTCGTCCAGCGGGGTATGGACCGCGGCGGCCAGCAGCGCCCGAGCATCCGTCTGACCGAGCCCGTCGAGACGCAACTCGGGGACTCCGTCGAACGAGGGCACATCCCGGTGGCTGAGGTCGCGCAGCCCGAACACCAGCGCCACCCGCTCGGCCACTACCCGCCGCGCCACGAAGGCGAGGACCTGTGCGGACGCCTGGTCCAGCCACTGCGCATCGTCGATGAGGCACAGCAGGGGCTCCTCCTCGGCAACCTCGGACACCAGGTTGAGGGTGGCCAGACCGACCAGGAACCGGTCCGGCGCCGTACCCTCGCTCAGCCCGAACGCCACCCCGAGGGCCGCCGCCTGCGGGTCGGGCAACGCACTCGCCCGGTCCAGCAGCGGCGCACACAATTGGTGCAGGCCGGCGAACGCAAACTGTGTCTCGGATTCCACCCCGATCGCTTGCTCCACCCGGAACCCTGACGAGGCCGCGGTCTTGCGGGCGTGCTGCAGGAGCGCAGTCTTACCGATGCCCGCTTCCCCGCGCACGATGAGCGTCCCGCTGTGCCCGGCCCGTGACCGGATCAGCAGTTGTTCGATCGTGTCGCGCTCTGCGCGCCGGCCCACAAGGTGCACCCGTTGTGCTCCCGCCCACGTACCCATCGCGTCCGCCTTACCGGAACCAGGTAGGTGTCACGGTAACTGCGGCCGGCGCAAATCGCACCTGCCAGACTCTGGTTATCCCTCGCTCGGCGTGCCAGTCGTGCCCGGCCATCGCGATATGGCGAGTCATGCGGCATGCCATTGCAACCGAACCGGTGCGTCCGAAGGGCCGCCTGGCGTAGCTGGTGAAGTCTTCGCCGATTCGTTCGACCTCGGTCTCGAGTGCATCGACGATCAGGGGTTTCGTAACCACCCTGTGCACGGTTCCGAACGGCTGTGGCGTGCTCGTATCGCCACATCGATCAGAAGGTTGGAGTGTCGAGCCCTTCGAGCGTGCACCGATACTCTGCACCGCAATACCTGCACGCACAAGCAAACCTCGACCGGTCGATTCGGGAAGATTCTGCATCCAGCGCACGTCCCCGCCAGCCGTTTTGTCTCTGTACGATACCGAGCAGGAGGAGGTCGATTGCGTCATGGCTACGTTCCCATGGTGAACTTGTTCCAGGTAGAGGCGCTCACCCCGCCGTGGGTCACGACACCGTTGGTGGCGCCGTGACCCGCCCGGACGCGCCCCACGCAGCGCCGCCCGCCGATCGTCGAACCGGTCCCCCGGATGCCCACCGCCCCGGGCAGCAGAGTGCCGGCGTTCGCGTTGATCCCGCTCGTCTCGACTGGCTCGAAGCGCTCGCATTGGGCGACGAGGTGTTCACCGCCCGTTTCGGGATGACGGTCGTCGAGGGGTGGGTGGGGTTCCCTGAGGCGCTCCCACATGCTGTGGCGGGCGCCCGCAGGCGGTCGGAGGATCCCTGGGGTTCGCACCTGTTCTTCGACGATATCGATGGCGCGCTCGTCGGGTTCGGCGGGTTCAAGGGTGCACCCCGCGACGGCGAGGTCGAGTTGGGGTATGCGATTGCGCCCGCCCGTCAGGGCCGCGGCATCGCCACGGCAGTGGTCGGCGTGCTCGTGGCGCGGGCCCGTGCCGCCGGCGTCACGACTGTGGCGGCCCACACCCTTGGCGCCGAGAACCCATCGACGGCCGTGCTGCGCAAGAGCGGCTTCGTCCGTGCCGGCGATATCGACGACCCCGATCAGGGGACCGTGTGGCGGTGGGAACTCCCCATCGCTCCGCTGGATTCCGCCGGCCAGACCACCGGATAGCGACGCAGGCCACGCCCGACGTCATCTTCGGGGGAGGTCCCGGTGATGGCTGGGCCGCTGCCGTGCGACGCCCAGCGTCCCGGCCTCCGACGGTTGTTCACGGCTGTCCCGACCGATGAGCAGCGTGGGCTTTCGGGGTCACCGCCGGCGTGCCACCCGGCTTGGATGGCACGCCGGCCAGTCGGCGGTGCGCCCCCCTCTGTCCGTGCCTGTCGCCGGGGGGATCTCAGCAGCCGCTGGTCGGTGTGACGACTCTGACGTCTTTGGGGGCGTTGTCTTTGCGGACGATGGGTCCGGTGAAGTGGCAGTTGGTGAAGGTGACGGGGAAGTCTCTGGTGGCGGTGGCTGAGCTTCGGACGAGGATGGATGTGGGTGATCCGAGGATTTTCCAGTTGTCCCATTGGGCTTGGGTTTCGGATCCGATGTAGGAGTGGAGTTCGAGTCCGGTGGTGGTGTTGCCGTCGAGGGTGATGGCGGTGTAGCGGTAGCGGTTGCGGTAGGCGCCGTGGTCGATGCCGACGTCGTTGGCGTAGGCGGTGAAGTTTTGGATGTGGTGGTCCATGGTGCTGGCGTTCTGCCAGGTCCAGATTCCGTTCTTCGAACCGTTGTGGGCGACGTTGCCGGTGAACAGCCAGTTCTGTTCTTCGTTGGGGGGCCAGGCGAACCCGGCGGCGTCGACGACGCCGGTGGTGCCGGCGGCCCATGAGTCGATGACTTTGCCTCCGGTTCCGGCTTGGAGTTCGAACGCTCCCCAGCTGCGATTGAGCTTGCCTCGGCCGTCACCGTGGGGGCTGATCTCGGCGGCGCCGGCGCGTTCGTAGACGATGTCGTTGGATTCGTTGGAGGGGTGCATGGTTTTGGTGCGGGGGTCCCACCAGTAGGCGGCGCCGCGGGTGCGGTACGCAATGGTTTCACGGAACGTGATCCCGTGCGAGCCGTGGGCGACAAAGGCGTGACTGTCGCCGTTACGGGCAACGACTCCTTCGACGAGTGACCCGCGGCTGGCGTCGGCCATGTGATGAAAGTGCAGGGCGTAGCGTCCCATGATGTCGACGTCGTCGCGTTGCGGCCCCATTGCCTCGATCGAGATGTGTTTGATGGTCTGGGGGCGGGTGGAGTGGATGAAGATGTGGGCCATGTCACCGTTGACGGACCGGATCGTCACGTCACGCGACAGGTTGATCACCTCAGCGGCGGGGACGTTCTTCGAAAAGCGGGGCACCGGTGAACCGAGCGAGTACGGAGCGAAGGTGTACACACCGGGTTTGACCGGGGCGACCAACAGTTCGTCGGTTTTGTTCCACGTCGGGTCGGTCCCGGTCCGGTTCCACGCCTTCACCGGGGTCCCGACCGCATCGAGAACACCGTCACCCATCACCCACAGACCCACATCGGACACAACCGGGGACATCCCGCCGCCAACGAACCTCGAACTGTCGACACCACTGAACTCCAAGACCGAACCGGTCCGCATCCTGAGCGTCCCGAACACGATCACGTTCCCGGTCGACGTCAACGTGCCACGGATCTCACAAATCTGACCAGCGGGCACGGTCACACCAGCCACCTTGTCAGTCAGGACACATGTCGCCCCCGTCGTCGGAACCGTCGTCGAGGGAGGAGGAACCGTCGTAGGGGGAGGCACCGTCGTGGGAGGAACGGTCGTCGTCGTCGGCGTTGTCGTGGTCGGGGGGCGGGTCGTCGTGGTCGTGCGCGGCGGTCTGGTGGTCGTGGTCGGCCGCGGAGGCTTCGTCGTCGTCGTCCTCTGCGCCACAACAGCGACGGCCCCGGCAGCGACGGACGCCGAATGGTCATGGCCACCACCGGCAGCGGTCACCGCACCACCCGTGCCCCGGTCAGCGGCGCCCGCCGCCGGACTGAACGCAACCACAGCGAACATCATCATCGAAACCAGAAGAGCAACAGCAACGAAGGAGAGCGCCGAATAGGCCGATTGGCGGCGCATGCCATCGCGTCGGGTGGCCCGTGACGGGCGTCGGCGATCACGCAATTGATCAAGCATCGGGATCAACATCCTCTACCATTGAGCTATGTTCCAGGGAGCCGCAGAGGTCTTCGCCTGCTCGTGTCAGGGAAGCGGTCCCCACCGACAGAGTCGTCATGTCGGTGCGGAGGTCTCGACGTACCATGCTCGTGAGGAAGCCATACCGCAGCAGGGCTGGATCGTTCCGGACACGTCCTGCCCGTGCGCTATCCGGTGGAATTAGCACCAGAGCCCCGGCTGCTCTGGTCGCTATTCAGACTGTCCAGACGCCTCTAGGCAGTCTCAATAGGTTGTTCGCCGCGGCTGACACACGGGTTCTCGCCGACGGTTCGATGGGAGTTCGATGGGCCCCCGTCGCCATTGCGGTGTGGGGAGGGAGCGGCGCTGACGAACGGGAACTGCATCGATGCGGGGGAGGACTTCGCCATGCGACGGAACGGGCGCCGGCCCTGCCGAGGACGGTCGTCGGTGTTCCGATGCGTCGCAGGTTCGGCGACCCGGTGAACGGGCCGTCGGGTGCGACCGTGTCACCACCGGTGGGCGGATCTTCCGGTCGGGTCAGGCTTCCGGGTCGGTCGCCATCGGCCGGATGAGACCGGTGGCGATGGCGCGCTCGGGGTCGTCCCAGATGGCCATGGCGGTGTTCATCGGCATGAAGCCGATACTCGCATACAGGCCCTCGGTGCCAGGGTTGGCGTAGAGGATCACCTTCTTGTGCCCGTCGGCGAGCTCGATGAGCCTGCGGATGATCGCCCTTCCCAGCCCGCGGCCCTGGTGGTCGGGATGGACGGCGATGTCGGCGATGTAGGCGCAGTCGTGCCCGTCGGCGAGGGCGCGACCCGCCCCCACCAAGACTCCGTCGTGGGAGACGAAACACCTGAACATGCTGTTCGCAAAGACCGTGGCCAGACGATCCGGCGGTTTGTCTCCGAGTGGGGCGATCCGGTACAGCTCGGACAGTTCCACCCAGTCGACGGAGTCGCCGTCGTGGCTCCACACATAATCCTTCACCGTCGAACTCCCTTTCTGTCCGGACCGGACACCGTATCCTCCCACGATGGCCTTGCGACGGAGCTCTATCAGCGTCGCCCTCCTGCGGGCAATCTGCTGGACCCAGCCTGGCCCCTGGGGCGAGCCAGCCGGGTTGAAGATCTGAGCCGATCGACGGGTTGGGCAAGCCTTCGGGTACCCGTGTGGCGCATGTGTACGGTGACAATCTCAGGGAAGCCCGATTCACCCCGGTCGAACACCACGTCTCGCCGCCGCTCGGGCAGGTACCACGGACGACCCACATCCACTCTGGAGTTGCCTAAGCCCAGGACGGGTACGGATCCCGGGCGGTCATGCGCCGTGGTGTGCGGCGAAGGTGGTCAGTCTTCCAGCGTGCCGGCTCGCACGTCCAGGCGGGCGGCGGTTCGGGCCGTCAGGGCGCGGCGTAGTCGTTGTCGATGGCCCGTCGGGGTCCCAGCCACACGGCGTAGTCCCCTACGCTCGATCCGACGGCGATGATCTGGTCGCCGAAGATCGTCACATCGTGGATCGCGGTCCTGGATCCGAAGATGTCGGGATCGCGTGGCGACTGGTTCCAGGTTTCGCCGTCGGTGGATGTCCAGATGACTCCGACGAACTTCTCCGAGCCCACCACCACGATGCCGGTTCCCGATGTGGCGAGACCGAGATATTGCGCCTCGGCGCTGTCGTCGGTCGCACCATCGACCGTCCAGTCGATCGCGTCGATCGACGTCCAGATCGCCGAGGGGCTGAATCGATGGGCGCCGTCGCTGACCATCACGAAGGCGGATTCCGACGCCGCCACCTCGACCACGCCGACGCTGTCCGGCGCCGGGTCGATGAGAATCGACGGGGTCTCTTCCCACAGGGATCCGTCCCAGGAGGTCCAGATCCACGGCATCGGTCGGGTGGTATCGGAACCGACGGCGACGAACCCTTCCTCCGTGCCCACCACGCTGTGGAGGATCGGGGATTCCCCTCCTCCGAATCCGCCGAACATCTCCCTGGGAATGCCGGCCCACGACCGGCCGTCGCTGGATGTCCATGCCAGTGGTCCCCCGGAATCGTCGGAACTTCCTCCGCCCACCGCCACCCACTCACCGTTGCTCACGGCAACGGCGTTGATGAACTCCCGAGGCTCCTCAGCGTCGCCGACGGCATCGAGACGTTCCCAGACCTGTCCGTCCGAAGAGGTCCAGACGGTTGCGGTGGCCGAGGCGAACGTGCGGCCTCCGTCCTCCAGCGATCCGCTGTATCCGACCGCCACAAAGCCGGAACCGTCGGCCACTACATCAGTGAAGTAGTCCCGCTGCCCCTCGGGTGGCGCAGGCACATCCGCCAGCCCCCACCGGAGACCGTCCGGCGAACTCCAGATGACGCCGTGGCCGTCGACGGTTCCAGTGGCGACGAGGAGGTCGTCGCCGGCCGTCACCGCGGTCATCGTCCGCGACCTGAAATCCCGATCGGGGTCCTCGGGTGCGCGTACCCACTCGATGGTGTCGACCATCAGCCCCGACTCCCCGAGTCCGGTCGTGGTCACCGGCGGAATCGTCGTGCCAGCGATCGTGGTCGATGAGCTGCCGTCGACGGTGCTCGCCGGCGTCACCTCGGACGATCCTCCGGAGCAGGCTGCCGTAAACAGCGCCAACCCGCCGACGGTGACCGCCAGCCGATATGGGCGTCGCCGCTGTCTCGAGATCCGCCGGTCTGTCACGGGACAATCCAAGCAGGTGTGCTCGGCCGGTCGGAGATCGCGTGCCCGGCGAAATCGGGTGCACGTCGATCGGTCAGATCCGGGGAACTACTTGCGCCGGGTCGTCGGTCGAGGTGGCCACTCCAGTGCGGCACTCACCATCGCCAACCCGATGATCAGAAACGGTATCCCGATGCCCACGATCATCAGACCCATCCCGACGACCACCAGCGACATCCCGATGAAGGCCATCAGTGTTCGGGCGATCACGGTGCGCCACCCGAGCCTGTCAGCGTCGACTCGACGTACATCGTGTTGGACATGTGATCTCCTGTTGTGAGGTCACACATGGAGACACCAGCCAGTCCCACTACGTGACAGTCGTCACGTCCCGCACGGTCCGACCATCGCGGTGCCCTGCTGATCCAAACTCCGAAACAGTCCTAAGACCCTTGTCGCAGACGGCCAGGTCGACGGATCCTTGCGGCATGGTCGCAATGTTCGAGATCGTTGCCACCGACCGCCTCGGCCCCGACGTCACGCGCTTCGTCATAGTGGCGCCGCGGGTTGCCGCACACGCCCGGCCGGGGCAGTTCGTCATCGTCCGGGTGGACGGGGATGGCGAACGGATTCCGTTGACGATCTGTGACCACGACGACGTGGCGGGAACCATCACCCTTGTGGTGCAGGCCGTGGGGCGGACCACCATGTTGATGAGCCGGCTAGGCCCCGGCGATGCGATCGCCGACGTTCTCGGCCCGCTCGGGCGGCCCACCGACATCGCCCGGCACGGTCGCGTCGTAGTCGTCGCCGGAGGTCTCGGAGCGGCGATCGCACTCCCGGTGGCACGGGCCATGGCTGACGCCGGCAATGACGTCCACGGAATCGTCGGTGCCAGAGATCAGGCGCATCTGATCCTGGTCGACGAGATGTCCGAAGCATGTGACGAGATCACCATCGTCACCGATGACGGCTCGGTGGGCGGGCCGGGTCTGGTGACGGACCCGCTCCAGGTGATCCTTGCCGGAGGCGGGGCGGACCTTGTCTTCGCCGCAGGACCGATTGCGATGATGGCGGCGGTGGCCGAGGTCACGCGCCGCCGTGCGATCCCGACGGTTGTCAGCTTGAACCCGATCATGGTCGACGGCACCGGGATGTGTGGTGGCTGCCGGGTACGCATCGGAAACGACACCAGATTCGCCTGCATCGACGGACCCGAGTTCGATGCCCATCTGGTCGACTTCGATCTTCTCGCCACTCGGAACCGGGCCTATCTCGTGTTCGAGAGGTGCCAGAGGGAAGCGACCTGGGCCGGCCATGGCTGAGTTCTCCAAGCGCGAGCGCATGGCGCTGGACCGCACACCGATGCCGGTTCGCAACCCGACCGAGCGACGGGGCGACTTCGACGAGGTGAATCTCGGGTTCACCAGTGAGCTGGCCATGCTCGAGGCCTCGCGCTGCCTCGACTGCAAGCGACCCGTGTGCATCGAGGGCTGCCCGGTCGGGGTTCGCATCAACGACTTCCTCGGCGCGGTCGCCGCCGGTGACTTCGCCGGCGCCGCCGACGTGATCCGTTCGGACAACGCCCTCCCCGGGGTCTGTGGCCGGGTCTGTCCCCAGGAGACACAGTGCGAGGGGGCATGTGTCCTCGGCAAGAAGGGCAAGCCGATCGCCATAGGGCACGTCGAGAGGTTCGTCGCCGACTGGGACCGGGAACACCCCCTCGCACCGGCACCCGCAATCGCCGTATCCACCGGGAAGCGGGTAGCGATCGTGGGGTCGGGGCCGGCGGGGCTGGCCTGCGCCGGGGACCTGGCGCAGGCGGGTCACGAGGTCACCATCTACGAGGCGCTCCACGAACCGGGTGGCGTGCTGGTCTACGGCATCCCCGGGTTCCGTCTTCCCAAGGAGATCGTCCGTGCCGAGGTCGACGCCCTGCAGCGTCTGGGTGTTCGTTTCGAGATCGACGTGCTGGTCGGTGCCGGCCCCACCATCGACAGCCTGATGTCCGACGATGGTTTCGACGCCGTCTTCGTGGGGACCGGTGCCGGGCTGCCCCGGTTCCCCGGCATCCCCGGGGAGGACCTGATCGGGGTGTACTCGGCCAACGAGTTCCTGACCAGGGTGAACCTGATGGGCGCTTATCAGGATGGTGCCGAAACTCCGGTGTACCAACTGGAGCGCCAGCCGGTGGCCGTCATCGGCGGAGGCAATACGGCCATCGATGCGGCGCGCACCGCGCTCCGGCTCGGCGGGGCCCCGGTGACCTTGTTCTACCGGCGGACCGAGGAGGAACTGCCCGCCCGTCGCGAAGAGGTCGACCACGCTCGGGAGGAGGGGGTCCGGTTCTCGTTCCTGACCTCCCCCATCGCCTTCGAGGGTGAGGGAGGCTGGCTGCGGGCCGTGCGTCTCCAGCGAATGGCGCTTGGATCAAACGACGAAAGTGGGCGTCGTAGCCCCGTCCCCATCGAGGGCGACATCGAGGTCGAGGAGGCCGTCGTGGCCATCATCGCCATCGGGAACGCAGCGAACCCTGTGCTGTTGCGGGCCACGCCCGACCTGGAGACGACGGGCCGCGGAACCGTGGTGGTGGACCTCGATACGGGGGCGACCTCGATCCCGGGTGTGTTCGCCGGGGGAGATGTCGCCACCGGTGGCGCCACGGTCATCCTCGCCATGGGGGCGGGACGACGCGCCGCCGCCTCGATCGCCACCTATCTCGAATCGTGACGCCAGGAGACGGCTCCCCGAGAGTCTTGTCACTACGTGGGAGACCAACGCAGCCTGACCTCGTCCGCACGCTGCAACGAGCGCTGCCGCATCAACCCCTACGTAGCTGGGGCTGGGCGTGACCGAGCCGGTGGGATGCGACGATCCCACCGGCTCGGTGATGCGCTCCTGCGTTCGGGGGATCAGGCGCCGGGGAAGATCCGGAGCAGGATCTTGATCAGATTGGGTTCGTTCACCGTCAGCCACTGCCTGGTGAACTCGACGTTGTCCCCGGACCCACGCTCGTATCCGAAGAGACCGGCGGTACCTTCGGCGAAGTACTCATGGGGGGTCGACCTCGTGTAGGCGTCGTCGCCCATGTAGTCGTGGGTGCTCTTGTTGGATTCCAACACGTTCTTGACGTTGATCATCTCGTGCGGGGCAGCGAACTCCAGAGCGACATGACCGAGTTCATGTGCCAGGACATGGCCGAGAGCGAACCTGGTCGTCCTCCCGGTGCCGTAGATGAGGCTCTCCTGCCCCACGGCCATGACGATCCGGTTCGTTCCCGGGACCAGCATGCCCCCGGCGCCCCGTATCGCATCCCAGTCGCGCGGACTGGCGCAGGCCGGGTTGGGCGTGCCGTCGCCGAGCTTCTTCTCGCATGTCTTCGTGCCTCTGAGATGTCTCCACTCCGCGAGATCCGTCAACAGCATGTCGGCCGGGATGATGTGGACCTCGAGGATGCGCCCCGCCAGTTGCAGCTTTGCCTGGGTCGACAGCGCACGGGTGAGGTGACCGGAGACCTGCTTGGCCTTGATGGCTTCGGCGGTATTCGGGTTCATCTTCTTGGTGATGCCGTATCCCCACTGGTACCCGACGACATCGGCTCCCAGAGCAACGGTGGAACCGAGGTGGGTCGAAGAGGTTCCCATCTTGGCCCTGAACTCGTACTTGGTGGTCGCCTCGGGGTCCACCACCGCCGAGCCGTTGCGGGCAACGGTGGTGCCGTTCATGGCGACAACCAGCGTCGAGCAGTTCGCCGGGGATGTCGTCTTCCAGGTGATCTTCGTGCCACCCTCGAAAGGGCCACCGGTGGTGGTGAACGTCGTCAGGTTGGTCTGGAACAGGCAAACCGCGGTGTGGTCGATGGGCTTGAACTGTGCCGTGGCGGGCTGGGCCCATCCGCCAAGCAGGATCGTGGCCAGGGCCAGGGCCGTCAGCGCATGGCGCAGGCGCCGCGCCTGCGGGGTCGGTCGGGTTGACGAGGAGGCGTGGAGCACTACCTCGGGGCGGAGCGGTTCAATCAGGTTCTCATCCATTGCGGGGTCTTTCCTTGTCGTTCTTGCATACTCCAATGTGGAGTATCAAGATAGTACTCAAAACTGGAGCAACGTCAAGCCCGCCCGCCCGCCCGTGACCCCTGGTCGCCTCCACGGGGCGTCCCAGGGGAACCCGAACCCGCGTCGTAGCCGCCCCCCACCGAACACGGGCTTGCCGTCGGGCGCGATCCTCGACACCTATCTCGAGGCGCAACGACTCTCCGGGGGATAGGGTGAGGCCCAGGTGGATCTGCTGGGTCGGGTACTGCTCGTCGTGATGGTCATGGTGCTCGCCTTGGCGGCGCTCAATGCCATCGTCATCACCTGGGCGACCGTGCTCGACAACCGACGTTCGTCGGCGCTGGCGCGCGAGACTTCGCAACGTTCGTTGGACCGGCCTCCTGCTGGTCGGGCTGGGTCTCGCCACCCTCGCCTGGGGACTCCTGGCTGAAGGGGTGGGCACGACTGCTCTCCCTTGGGCGGCGGCCTACGTGGCCGGGGGCATCGTGGTTCTGCTGGTGGTCCGCTACGTCGACCGGCCCCCGAGGGACACCTCGTTCAAGGCGTTGCCGGTCATGGGCAGCGCTCTGGCGGTGGTCGGAGCGGCGATGGCCGCCATCGGGTTGATTACGGACTCCTCGGATCTGACCAGCTATGGATTCGCCGGTCTGGCGGGAGGAATCCTCATCGCCATCGTGGGTCTGATCGGTAGTCGCCGGGGCGATGACGGGCTCCCGGAGAATCGGAACTGACACCTTCTGTCTCCGGACAGCCCTCTGGCTCTCCATCGCTTCAGTCTTCGCCCAGCCGGCTGATCGGGCCGGGCCAGGCACCTCCGCCGGTGGTCACCCGTTCGAGCAGCGCCACCGTGTCGTCGAACAGGGAACGGGCCCCCTCCGGGGACTCGGCGATGGCGACCATTCCCAGCTTCCCGAACTCCGACACCGCCCCGAGCAGGTGGAACACGACGCCGCGGTGGTTGGCGGCGTCGAAGTGGAGACGGTTGCACACGGCAATGTCGACCACATCGTCGGGATCCAGTCCCCGGTACGAGGGGCTCTGGACGTTGTCCGAGGCGACGTAGAAGCGCGGTTGACCGCTGCTCGTCCGGTAGGTGCCGACTTCCGGATCGTATGTCCCGTCGGTGAGGAACTGCAGCATCAGGTAGGGGAGCGTGGTCCCGCCCTTGCGCAGGTTGATCTCGATCGCGTACGACTCCCAGCCGTCCCCACGTGGCACGCAGATGAAGTCGACGGCGAGCCGTCCGATCACCCCCCGACGTGCCAACTCCTCGGACACCCGTATCGCCTCTCCGTGGATGGTGGACCGGTAGCCGGGATCAGCGGGGAACGTGCACCCCAGGTAGGTCTGCCCGGATCGACCTCCCAGCATCTGGTCATGGCTGGAAACCAACTCCACGACGCCCTCCGGGTTCACCCGGCACTGGACCGATGGAGATCTGGTGTCGTCGGACTCGATGAACTGCTCGACCACGCCTCCCATCTCACCGAGTTTCGCCATGTAGCGCTCGAAGGCCTCACTCCTGGCCTCGAACGTGATGTCGTGGGGCAGGCGGCGGCGGATCTGGGTGGACAGGTCGCTCCCGGGCTCGATGCCATCGAACCCGAACAAGGCGTTGCCCTCTCCGGAGAAGCCCTCGTCGAGCTTGATCACCGCCCGGCGCATATCGGGGTGGCGTCGCTTCAGGGCGGCGAGCCCTTCGACCACGTCGTCGGTGTCCCGCAGATGCTCGAACCCGTCCGGATGGGGCACGCCGACCGCCGCAAAGATCTCCCGGCTGCCACTCTTCGATCCGAGGTGGGCCAGCGACGGGTCACACGCATACATGGGGAGATCCAGCCGAAGCGCCAGTCTCCTCTCCGCACCGGTGGAGCTGAAGCATGTGATGTGGGAGTTCTCAGGTGCGATCAGCTCGGCGCTGATGCGGTCCAGCAGCCGGGGTCGCTCGAGGATCTTGGCGGTCAACGAGCGGATGGTGCCGTCGTCGCACGAGAGCAACGTGAGTCGTCGCCGTGCGTGACGGCTGGGGACACCCGGAAGCAGATGGAGGTAGTAGTCGACGATCGCCGGGTGGATCGGCTTGCTCGTCACATAGATGACCTTGGTGCGCGGCAGGCGCAGCAGCATCAGCATGCACAACATTCTCTCCTCGTAGTGGAGCACCCCGGCGACCTTGCTCAGCTCGGATTCGGGAAGGCTGAGACTCGGGACCACCACCACCGTCCGCGGTTCCAGCGGATCGGAGAACACCCTGCGGTGAATATCTCCCATGTGGAGTTGCAGGTCGGAGAACGACACCAGCTCACCTGGCTCCGATGCCGGGAGAAGCGTGGCCACGCCGCGGAGATCTGCTGTCATGACCCGACTCTGCGCAACCGGTGACCGGCAGCCCAGGGCCGAAGGACCCACAATCGGTCGGATCCTTACGCACATCGGGCTGGCGCGGACGCACCCGTCGCGGGTCGAGTCTGCCAACCTGCCGACCGCCCGGGCCCGCAACAGCGTCCGATTCGTCGATGCCGTGATGCGTCCACACCAATTGTGGGTGGTCGCGCCGGGCGTAATCAGGTCGTCACTGCCTGGCATGTTCTGCTAAAACGGGAAGGAGCCCGGGCAACATCGAACCGGGCCCTTCTAGAAGGGGGACTCGATGTCCACTCCCGCAGGCCAGGCCCCTCCGGCTGGCTCCCGACCAGGAAAGCGGCGCCGCTCACTCATTCTTGTAGCCGCCTTCGCCATCGCGCTCACGTCGCTCGCCCTCACGGCCGGTTCGGCGGCCGCCCAGAGAGACCCCAATCCACCCGGCCGTCTCGTCGATCTCCAGCTCCTCGCCTTCAACGACTACCACGGCCACCTCGAGCCCACCGCCGCCGGTTCTGCGGACAGCATTGCTGCGGGCGGAGGCCAGTATCTGTCGGCCAAGCTGAAGGAACTGCGGACCGGCCATCAGCACAGTCTCACCGTGGCTGCCGGCGATCTCATCGGCGGCTCGCCGGCGCTCTCGGGACTCTTCCATGACGAACCGTCGGTGGAGTCGCTGAACGCCATGCATCTCGATGTGTCGAGCGTCGGCAACCACGAATTCGACGAAGGGGTCACCGAGTTGCTCCGGATGCAGAACGGTGGCTGTCACCCGGTGGACGGTTGCTACTTCCGCGGCAATCCTTTCCGGGGCGCCAGGTTCAACTGGTTGGCTGCCAACGTGGTCCACGAGCAGACGGGCCGGACCGCCCTCCCGCCGTACTGGGTCAGGAACATCGAAGGCGTGAAGGTCGGCTTCATCGGCATGACCCTGGAAGCCACCGACACGCTGGTGGCCCAGTCCGGAATCCAGGGTTGGGACTTCCTCGACGAGGCCGAGACCGCCAACGCACTCGTCCCCGAACTGCAGAGCCGAGGGGTCGAGGCCATCGTGGTGCTCCTCCACGAAGGCGGATCTCAGGAGCCGCCCCCCGGTGTGGTCAACGGCTGTGTGAACATCTCCGGGCCGATCGTCGCCATCAACGCCGCCCTCGACCCCGCCATCGACGTGATGATCACCGGTCACACCCACCTGCCGTACAACTGCGTGCTCCCGGACTCGGCGGGTCAACCCCGGATCGTCACCAGCGCCTACTCGTTCGGCAGGGTGGTCACCGAGGTGAACCTGGTCCTGGACAAGCGCGGTAGGGATATCCGTCGCGACCTGAGCACGGCCACCAACCACATCGTGGACCGCTCCAAGCTCTCGCCCGATCCGGCGGTCACCGCCGTGATCGAGAAATGGCGGCCTCTGTTCGAAGCTGCAGACAGCATCGTGCTCGGAAGGATCACCGGCAATATCACCCGGGGCGGGTTCCCGGGCGGCGAAGACCGCGGAGTCGAGTCCTCGGCGGGCAACTTCGTCGCCGACGCCCAGCTCTGGGCGACGTCGTCCAACTTTGCCCAGATCGCCTTCATGAATCCGGGTGGGGTCCGATCCGATCTGCTGTACGCCAGTTCGCCGGCCGGTGAGGGCGATGGCGTCGTCACCTACGGGGAGGCCTTCACGTTCCAGCCGTTCGGGAACACGCTGTTGACCTTCCCGATGACCGGCGCCCAGATCGTGTCGGTCCTCCAGCAGCAGTGCCAGCCGCTGGGGTCGGGTCGTCCGTTCCTCCATCTGGGGGTGTCCGTCGGGTTCACCTATGACCTGGCGCGGACCATCACCGGTGGGAACTGCACAAGTGTGTCCGTCACCAACGTGCGACTCAACGGAGTCCCGCTCGACCCGGCGGCGACCTACATCGTGACCGCCAACAACTTCCTAGCCGACGGAGGGGACAACTTCACCACCTTCGGCACGATCAACCCGGCGTTGCGCCTCGACGGCGGCAACGACCTGATCGCCCTCTCGAACTACCTTGCCGCATTCAGCCCGGTCGACCCGCCGAGCACGGATCGCGTCAACGAACTGCCCTGAACCGAAACCGAGTCGTGTTGGGTCCGACCGCGAGCGGTCGGACCCAACATTGACCGGTGGACCTCGATGCAAGGATCTTCGGCGCAGCAATCCGGCGTGGTCCCGGACCGAGCCTGTGTCCGTTACACCGACGACGCTCCCGAATGTGTGTCGGTGTGAGCCCAGGGATGCCCCCCGGAGAATGCCCCCGAACAAGAGGCCTATCCGGGTGCGCATCGGTGTAAGTCGGGCTTGATCAGTCCGTCCCGACGACAGCGGCCGGGCCACCAGTGGGTCGGTTGGCGTCAGCCGGTGGTCACCGCGGTCACGTTGCCGTCGACGATGACGAAGTTGAGACGGTCCTCGACCAGGTCCATGGTGACGGGAAGCGATTCGCCGTCGCGCTCGACGACCCGCCACGGCCGCCCCTCGGCGTCGGCGGCGGCACCGGCTTCCTCTTCGCTGAGACCGATGTAGCTGTCGAACGCCTCGTCCGTGGTTGCGTCGGGCGCCTCATCCGAGCTGGCGGTGGTGGTGGATCCGTCGGTGTCGTCACCACCGCAGGCGGCGCTCATGGTGAGGAGGGCGATCAGCAGGAACACAAGCGCCAGAGACCGCCTGGCGGACGCCATCGTGGGGTTGTGGGCAGAGGAAGTGCTCATCGTTGGGAATCCTGATTCTGTGCGGGGGGTCACGGCACGGAGCCGTTTGCTTCTCTGCAAGCTAACCCAGGTGCTTCACAATGCATCGCGAGACGGTGCGCACGGGGAGCCTCGCTCCCGGGTGCCGAAGAGGCGGCTCCCGCCGGGCAAAGGTCGCACGGATCGGCGGTGAGGATCAGCGAACTACGAGACGGGCAGGGTCGACTGTGCGGGTCAGGTCCCGGGGCGGTCGAGCTCGTCGACGAGCTTACCTGCCGCGGCGGACCCACCAACCGACGAAGGCGCCGAGCAGACCGAACACGACGAGCATCGTCCACAGCGGGAAGGTGAACGTAAACGTGAAGAAGTCGAACGACACCTGCTCGGTGTTCTGGAACACGAACAGCAACGCCACCAAGATCAGAATCGCCGGAGGTCCGAAACGGCGGAGCGGGCTCTTGACGTCGCCGCCGAAATCGGGCTGGTTGCCACGGTTACCCATGCTGCACGCTCCTATCGGATGAGAGCCTCATCTTGCCAGGCGTGCGGGCTCGTATGTTCCGAATACGGGTTGTGGACACGGGGCCGCGAGCGAGTTCAGATCGAGGGAGGATCTCGGTCACAGGTCCAGGTAGAGCATCGGATTGACCGGAATTCCCCATTCCCACGTCTCGAAATGGAGATGGGGCCCGGTGCAGGTACCGGTACAACCCACCCTGCCCACCGTGTCCCCGGCCGAGACGGTGTCACCCACCCGGACCGAGATCGAGGAGAGATGGGAGTAGCGGGTGGTGAGCCCGGCGGCATGACGGATACCCACGGTGTTGCCATAGCCGCCGTCGGAGGAGGCGGTGACCACGGTTCCCGAAGCGGCCGCAGAGACCGGAGTTCCTGACGCGGCGCCGAAGTCGGTGCCGGTGTGCATCCGTCGGTTGCCGAAGATGGGGTGGAACCGGAACCCGAACGGCGAGGTGATGCGGAGTTCGGAGAGCGGCCATGTCAGAGCGACGTCTCTTGGATTCCAGCTGCTGGCGAAGGTCACGCACTGAGTGAACGACCCGGTCGTCCACACATCGGTGACGGCGTCGTAGGAGCCCGCCGACCATTCCAGTACCGACGGTTCGATGTGGGTGTCCACCGTGGGGTAGGTCATACCCCATCCCGCATTGCGGACGTCGAGCGTCGCTCCGTCGGTGAGCGGACACACGGTGACGATCGACCCGACCGGGTCGGTGGTGACCTTGCGGGTGACCGACACGTAGCTGGGATGGACCGGAACCGGGGGCAGGTCCAGGGCCCGGACCAGGAACGCCGCCATCTGCTGGCGGGTCACCGGTTTGTCGGGACAGAACCGGTCGTTGCCCGGCGGGTTGCAGCCCCGGGTGATCCGGGCCATGGCGAGGCGGGCAATGTCGTCCTGGAACGGCGAATCGTCGTCGTCGGCGAACATGGCAGCCGAGTCCACCGGAAGTGGCTGTCCCAGGTCGAGCGCCCGGACCAGGAAGGCCGCCATCTGACCACGGGTGATCGGCTGGTCGGGACAGAAGCGGTCGTTGGCCGGAGGGTTACAGCCCTTGGTGATACCGGCTGCGGCGAGGCGGGCGATGTCGTCGGCGAATACCGAGGTCCCGGTATCGACGAACCGGGGTGCGCCGGTGCCGTCGTCGAGGTCGAGGCCGCGACCCAGGAAGGCTGCCATCTGACCTCGGGTGACACTGGCGGTCCCGCAGAAGAATCGGTTGGACTGCCCGCATCCTTTGGTGATCCCGGTTGCCGCCAGGGCCCGGATATCGGCGGTGAACGGGGAAGCCTCGTCGACATCGAGGTAGGAGGGGAGATAGACCGACACCACGGAGGGAGGGTCGGGGGGCGGTTGGTCGGCGGACGCCGGGGCTGCGACCGAGACGCAGAGTGCAGCGAGGAGGGCGACCACCACGAGGGGCAGGGAAGTGCGATGCGACAAGTTCGCAGCCTATCGTCGTCGGTCCTGGTACCGACCATCGGCGGTGGGGCGCAGGATCGGGAACGCCGTCGCTCCCTCATCCCCCCAGCAGGTACGCGACCAACACCTCGACTTCGGATGCGTCGAGGGGGATGGTGGGCATCTCGGTGAACTCGAAGCCGGGGACCACGAAAGCCTGTGGCGCCAGGATCGACTCCAGGACGTAGCTCTCGGCGGTCATGTCGGGCCGCCGCGTCCCGGCAACCTCGGGAAGTGCGCGCAGGTCCGGAGCCAGGTTCATGTTGGCGGTTGTATCGGGGCCGTTGTGGCAGCCGACACAGCCCCTGGTGGCGAACAACGCCACGCCCTCGTCGGCCGCCGCCTCCGGGGTCGTCTCGCCCATCCAGGTCGCCACGGTGGCAACGGCGAGCAATACGACGAGCAGTCCCGTCAGTGCCAGCCGCACCAGCGGCCCGTTCATCCCGTGGTGGCTACGGTGGCGTCGTCGAGGATGCGTCGGCGTCGCAGATCGGCGACCTGCAACAGGAGAAGGACCAACGCCGCCCCGGTGGCGACGGGGAGTATCGCCCGCATCAGTTGAGTGGCGGTCCATGGGAACCAACCCGGCGGCTCCACGATCCGCATCGTTCCGAGCGCCTGCGGGGTGAACTGGCCCTGAGTGACCTGCCATGTCCACGAACCCTCGGCCGGGACGGCGATCTCGACGACATAACGCCCGGTGTCACCGGTGGGCCGGCCCGCGAACGTCAGCGCCTCGCCCCCGGCGGTCGAGGTGAGCACCACGGCGGTGGCGTCGATGTCGACGGGCATCGTTCCGTGCTGGAGGATCGAGTAATGGAGCTCGTAGCTCTCCCCGGCGACGAACTCGGCCGGTGCGTCTTCGAACGTGCTCACCGCCCAGCCGCCCGCCCATGCCGGTGCTGCGATCACCACCACCAGGATGGCGAGACTCAGGATGCTCATCGAACGACGCATGTCGTCGCCCTCCCCGGGGTGGCGTCTCTCGAGTATGCCATCAACAGCGGACCGCTGTGAAGGGTTGACATCAGATCGCCGTTGCCGCCGGTCGACGCAGCGCCAGCAACCCGCCGATGAGGACCAGGACGGTGCCCGCCATCAGCACGATGAAACCGATCCCGGTCGACACGGTGAACGCCTCGGGGACGGCGCCGAGTGATGCGGCCTGCGCAAATCCGGCCTGCAGGGCATCGGCCCGGTCGCCGGCGTCCATCCACTTCACCACGGCGTAGGCGGTGAGCGAGACACCGATCAGGGACACCACGATGGCGCTCGTGCGATCGAACGGAGCGGCTGTCGGAGGCCGAACGGCGAGGGCGACCACGATGACGATGGCGATGACCGCCACCACCTGCGCCCACGTGGCGAGACCTCCCCAGATGGTCGGAATGCCGCCGGGAAAGTTGGGATCTGCTTGGGCGAGCTGCACCAGCAGGCCCTCGCCTTCTGTGGTGAGCGCCTTCATGAACAGACCGATGACGCCGAGCACGACGCCGACAAGCGCAACGATTCGACTCACATGCATGGCGGTGCCATCTCCTGTTTCGGTGCCTCTGGCCGAGCCTACGGATCGGATCGGGGAGGTGTCGGACGAAACACGGTCGTTGTCCCGTTTGGCGGCATCGGCGGGTGTGCGCATCGTTGCGACCCGCATGTCATACGGGCGTCCGAGCCCGTTCGATGATTTCGCACAGCGACATCGGTCTGAATGTGCGTTGGTCCGGAACGACCGGTACGGCGATCCCGTACCGTCGGATTGTCGTGGCATACATGAGCAGGGAGGGATGGGATGAACTGGACGCTCGAGGTGGTGGTGGTCCCGGTTTCGGATGTCGATCGGGCCAAGGCGTTCTATGCCGACCAGATCGGGTTCGGCGTGGATCATGACACGGTGGTCAGCGACGATCTGCGGGTCGTCCAGCTCACACCGCGGGGATCGGGGTGCTCGATCGTGATCGGTCGCGGCATCGCCACGATGGACCCGGGTTCGCTCAAGGGCCTGCAACTCGTGGTGTCCGATCTCGAAGCGGCACGCACCGAACTCGTCGACCGGGGAGTGGCGGTGAGCGAGATCCAGCTTCTCGGGGTGGCCAAGCCGGGTGACCCGCCGCTCGACAATGTGGGTTTCATGTACTTCGACGATCCCGACGGCAACGCCTGGGCGGTTCAACAGATCTCGTCGCGCCGGTAGCACCATCGGCGGATCATGCTGCGGTATTGCCGGGTCGGCGGCGACCGCTCACCCGGACCCTCCGGCACCTGGTTGGTCGGGAACGGTTGGCGTGATCTGACGCGCTACCGTCGTGCGTTGTGCCCGACCACAGGACGGCGACGTGCCCGAGACCGAACTGCTGCTCTATGACCGCTTCAAGACCGACCTGCGTGCGGCGATGAAGACCCGCGACGTGGCGGCCGTCAAGGCGTTGCGCACCCTGATCGCCGCGGTGGACAACGCCGGTGCCGTAGCGTTGCCGGCGGGTACTCCGGCGATGGCTTCGTCCGGTGAGCCGGCCGAGCCTGGCGACGTGGCACGCCGACCGGTGTCCGAGAGCGAGGTCCGCGATCTCGTCATCGCCGAGGTCGCCGAACTGACGGCTGCGATCGAAACCTATGCCGCCGCCGGTCACGATGACGAGGTGGGGCGACTTGCGGCCCAGCTTGCGACCGTCAGCATCTACCTCGACTGAACCGTCTGTCTCACCCGGTCCAACCACCTCGACTGACCCCGGCACGGCGCCGCTTGGGTCAGAAGCGCAGCAACGCCGGCATCGGCACACCGACATAGACACGCCACATCGGCACGGCCGACGTCGGCACGCCGACAGACCTGCACTAGGTGGCGTTCTCCCAGAGACCAACGACGTTGCCCTCGGAGTCTGCGATGTAGGCGGAGAACCCCATGTCGCCCACGGCATGGCGGGGGCGCAGCGTCGAGCCCCCATGCTCCTCGATCCGGACGAGGGCGACATCGATGTCATCGACGGCGATGGTGATCACGGGCGCAGTGATCGGTTCCTGGCGTCCCAGCATGCCCCCGTTGATGTACCCCGGTGTCGAAGGCCGCCCGTTGGGGTCGGCAGGGCCCGTCGCCACCGTGGTGTACCCCATCTCTGGCATCGACCGAGTGTCCCAACCGAACACATCCCGGTAGAACGCGGTTGCTCGGTCTTCATCGTCATAAGGCATCTCGAAATGGACGACCTCGCCGGCCATGGTTTCTCCGATCGTCAACTGTGGCGTGAGTCCGCTTTATACCCTCGGTGAGTCGGCGAGCAAACGCGTCAGGGGAGGGCATCCGCCAAGGCTACGGCTGGACGAAGCTGCCGGTTCGTGGGACGACAGGAGCGACGCCAAAGGCCGTGTCCCCTTCGGCCCTCCTGCTCCATGGGCGGGTTGTCTCCTGAGGGGTCTTGGTGAGCAATCGTGTTCTTTCGGCCCTCCTGCCCCATGGGCGGGTTGTCTCCTGAGGGGTCTTGGCGAGTAATCGCGTTCTTTCGGCCCTCCCCGCCCCGGGGGCGGGGTGCCTCCGAGGTTCTGGGAGGAGGTGGGGCGGGGCGCGAGGTCGTCGTCCCTAACGTCGACTTGTCGCGTGCGGGCCTCGGCGTTCGGAGTTCGTCGGGCCGCTGTTCACGTATCCGTCGGTGACACTGCAGGCGGGAGGAGATTGACGCCCCGTCCCGTCTGCGTCTGCGAAGAGTCCGCCGCCACCCCGCCCCCGGTGCGGGGAGGGCCGGAAGGGGGCATGCGCAGTCGGAATCGCCGCCCTCGGCGGCTTTGCGGCGGCGGGGGCCAGGAACGGATCGACCCCGGGATCAGGGTTCGGGGTCCTGTTCCATCAGCCATCTGGGGCCGGGGCCGTGGGTGGCGGCGATGTCACCCGGGTTGAGGATGCGGCACACCCCAAGAGTGAGGCACCCGCAGCCGATGCAGGCATCGAGCCGGTCCCGCAGCCGCTCCAGCAGGCCGATCTGGGCATCGAGGCGCGGTCGCCAGGTGGTGGAGAGGCGCTCCCAGTCTTTGGCGGTGGGGGTGCGCTGGTCGGGGAGCGAGGCCAGGGCTTGCCGGATCTCGTCGAGGCTCAATCCGACCTGTTGGGCGATCCGGATGAACGACACTCGCCGCAGGGCATCGGGACGGAACCGTCGCTGCCCGCCGTCGGTACGCTCCGATTGGAGTAGTCCCTCGGCTTCGTAGAAACGCAACGCCGAGGTCGCCACCCCGGTGCGCCGGCTCACGGCTCCGATGGTCAGCTCGGTCTCCATGGTCGCCAAGCCTACCGGTAAGACCCTCTTGACTTCAAGGAAACTTGAAGTCTTATGGTCGGTGCGACCAGCTTGTCCGACCAAGGAGATCCCATGTCCACCGACCCGCTGCGTCTGGCGGTCATCATCGGAAGCACCCGCCAGCCCCGCCTCGGGGATGCCATCGCCGACTGGTTCGTCGGTCGCTGCGCCGCTCGCGATGAGTTCGTCGTCGACCTGATCGACCTCGCCGAGATCGCCCTGCCCGCTGTGCTGCCGCGTCACGCACCGGCCCCGGTCCGGGCCTACGTGGGGCGGATCGATATCGCCGATGCGTTCGTGATGGTGACCCCGGAGTACAACCACGGCTATCCGGCTTCGGTGAAGCAGGCCATCGATGTCGCCGGACGGGAGTGGGCCGCCAAGCCTGTCGGCTTCGTCTCCTATGGGGGCATCTCGGGGGGAATCCGCGCCGTCGAGCAGCTTCGCCAGGTGTTCCCCGAGGTGGATGCCGCCACCGTGCGCCGCTCCGTCGCCTTTCCCAGGGTGTGGACCCTCCTCGACGAACATCGTCGCCTGCGTGACTCGGACTTCGCCGAGGCGGCGGCCGAGCAGATGCTCGATCAGCTTGTCTGGTGGGGGACCGCACTGCGCACCGCCCGCCGTTCCGACAACGATGCCGCCGCCTGACCACCGGTTCGGTACCCGCCCGGGTCGGTGCGGTCCCTCGCCGACCTGACCCGGGCGCCTCGAGCCAGCCAAAAGATGTGCACCGCCGGTCCGGGGAGTAACTACGCTCGCCGACATGAACCCGGTGGATGCCGCACGACGGTGGGCCCAGACCTGGAAGGACGCCTGGGAGGCGCTCGATGTCGACGCCGTGGTGGCCCTGTATGCCGCCGATGTGGTGTTCTCGTCGCAGCCGTTCCGGACGCCCTACCAGGGACAGGAAGGTGTGGCGGAGTACGTCCGCCAGGCTTTCGGCGCCGAGCAGCAGGTAGCGGTCTGGATGTCCGAACCGATCACCCAGGGAGATCGGGCCTCGGTGTCATGGTGGACGGCGCTGACCGAGGACGGTGAGGACGCGACGCTGGCCGGAACCTCGGTGATGCGTTTCGACGACCGAGGGCTCGTCGTCGAGCAATGGGACACCTGGAACGTCCTCCCCGAGCGCACCGACCCGCCGACCTGGTCGTTCTTCTGACCTGCCTGCGTCTGATCTGGATGCACGCGATCTGCGTGCCTGTGATCTGGGTGCCTGGTCACGTTCCGGAGGCGGAGAAGTGCATGGTGTCGACGAGGCTGTTCCACTCTCCGCCCCATCCCCATCCGATGGCGGCAAAGGCATCGGTGACGACGTCGCCGGCCAGGATCATCCCGGGGCGTACCTCGCTGCGGTCGACGTAGGCGGACGCCAACTCGGGGATGACCAGGTCCCGCTTCACATAGGGGTTGTGGAACGGGTTGATGTCGATGGCGAGTCCGTAGGCGTGTTGTGACCAGTTCGACGACCCGACCGCCGGGCGACACACAAAGGCAGTGGTCACGTTGCCGTCGCCGGTGGGCGGCAGGTCGAGCTCGTCGGTGCGGGTGATCCGCATCTCCTCGATGGGGAAACGTGCTTCGAACATCGCTTCCAGCACCTCGACCAGCTCATCGGCGTATCGAGCGTTGACCAGTACCTCGCCGGTGTGTGCCCGCTGATCGAAACCCCAGAAGGTGGCGGTGACATAGCGGAGGTCGTCCACACCGACCGGGCACCCATCCGACCAGGTCGAACGAGCCAGGACGTCCTCCGGGACTGCGGTGTTGGTGGCGGTGAAGGTGTTTCCCGGAGGAGGGGGAAGCAGGTCGGGGCTGGTGAAGCGGCGATCGACCAACTCCTCCGGTGTCGGTTGGACCTCGCCGAGCCCATCGGGTCGGACCGGGAGCAGGCGCGTGCCCAACCAGGCCGGAGGTTCGGTGACGCCAGGGGGGAGGCTTGTCGTCGTGGTGGACGGCGCTCCGGTGGTGGTGGTCGCTGCGGTTGGCGGCACGTCTGTCGTCGGGACCAGGGTTGTGGGTGAGATCGCGATCGAGGTGGTCGACTCCTGGAGTGTCGACGTTGCTCCGGACCCGGGATCGGCGCTGGTCGCCGGTCCCGCCGCACCGCTGCATGCACCCAACAGAACGATGGTGAACACGGCGATGCTCCGAGAACCCGTGGTATTCATCCCGCAACCGTATCGCACATGCGGTTCTGCGTACCTACTGCTCCCTTGCCGCCGCCCCCTACGGCAAGCGCCGGATGTCGGGCAACTGGAATCCGCATCCGTCCATTGGAGCCTGTGACCGACTCACAGCCGGCCTGGACGTTTCGCCCATCGGTCACCTCTGCGGTGAACCGTGTCCCGGGTGCGAGAATGTGGGAATGACGTGGGCACACATTGATCGGTTGACGCGGCTCCAGGTGGTGGGCGCCGTGCTCGGGTTGGCCGGCGGAGCCGTGGCGGCGCTGGCCGGCCAGGCAGCGGTGGCAGAT
The DNA here is from genome assembly GCA_963708235.1 of uncultured Acidimicrobiia bacterium. Classification (GTDB taxonomy): domain Bacteria; phylum Actinomycetota; class Acidimicrobiia; order Spongiisociales; family UBA5794. The sequence continues at coordinate 160,656 of OY970200.1, forward strand.
GCCCTGTGGGCGGCCACCGGCGTGCTGGCGGCGATTCCGCTGATCATCGATCTGGTGGGGAGCATCCGGCGCGGCGAGTGGGGGCTCGACATCATCGCCATTCTCGCCATCGGCGGCGCCCTCGTCCTCGGTGAGTACCTCGCTGCCGCCATCGTCGGATTGATGCTGGCAACCGGCCAGGCGCTCGACGCCTATGCGGCGACCCGTGCCGAGCGGGACCTGTCGGCGTTGCTGGAACGGGCGCCTCGCCAGGCACACCGGCTCGACGGTGACACCATGACCAGTATCCCGGTGGACGACGTCGCCGTCGAGGATCGTCTCGTGGTCAAGGCGGGGGAGGTGGTGCCGGTCGACGGCGTCGTGGTCTCCGGGGTGGCCGTGCTCGACGAGTCGTCGCTCACCGGGGAATCCGCACCGGTGTCCCATCCCCCCGGAGACCGGGTCGCCAGCGGTTCGGTCAACGGCGGCGACGGGTTCCAGATGGTGGCGGTCGCATCCGCTGCCGATTCCGCCTACGCCGGGATCGTTCGGCTCGTCCAGCAGGCACATGCCGAGCGACCCCCGGTGGCGCGCCTTGCCGACCGCTACGCCATCGGGTTCGTCCCGCTGGCCTTGGCGATCGCCGCCGCAGCCTGGATCGCCTCGGGGGATCCGGTGCGCGCCCTGGCGGTCCTGGTTGTCGCCACCCCGTGCCCGTTGCTGTTGGCGGTCCCGATCGCTGTTGTCTCTGGTATGTCGCGGGCCGCCCGTCGTGGGGTGGTGATCAAGGGCGGTGGCGTGCTGGAACGTCTCGCCGACGCCGAGATCCTGGTCATCGACAAGACCGGCACGCTCACCGTCGGCGAATCCGCCGTCGACGACATCGTCCTCTTCGATCCCTCGATCGATGCCGATGAGGTGCTGCGGCTTGCTGCGTCACTCGACCAGATGTCGAGCCATGTGCTGGCGGCGGTACTGGTCCGGGCCGCCCGGAGCCGTGGTCTCCACCTCGACGTCCCGGTCGACGTGGTCGAGGTCCCCGGTGCCGGGATCACCGGGCAGGTGGCAGGTCGCACGGTGGTCGTCGGGAGTGCCGACCACGTCGCCGCGGAGCGTTCGGTTCCCGACACGATGCGGTCGCTGCGTCGGCGGGCCGACCGGGATCCCCACCCCATGGTCTACGTGGCTCAGGACGATCGCATCATCGGCGTGGTGCGGCTCGCCGACGAGATCAGGGCCGACACCCCGACGGCGCTGCGCACCTTGCGGCGTGAGGGCATCCACACCGTGATCATGGCCACCGGCGACCATCCCGTCGTCGCCGATGCGGTCGGTTCCGCCATCGGGGTCGACCGGGTGCTGGCCCAGTGCACCCCCGAGGAGAAGGTCGACGCAGTCCGACGTGCCAGCGCCACCGGCGTCACCGTGATGGTCGGCGACGGGATCAACGACGCCCCGGCGCTGGCCACGGCGGATGTCGGTGTCGCCATGGGCGCCCGGGGCGCCACCTCCTCCTCCGAGGCCGCCGATGTGGTGCTGATGGTGGACCGCCTCGACCGGCTCGCCGAGGCCATGATCATCGCCAAACGGTCGCGGCGTATCGCCACCGAGAGCGCCCTCCTCGGGATGGGACTGTCGCTGGTGGCGATGGGGTTCGCCGCCTTCGGCTATCTCCCGCCGGTGGGCGGCGCGCTCGTCCAGGAGGCAATCGACGTGATCGCCATCCTCAGTGCGCTCCGCGCCCTCAGCGGACCGACGCCATGGCGTTCCGGACCCAAGCTCCCCGCCGCACTCTCGGCACGGCTCCGCTCCGAACACGCCGAGCTGATGCCACGTCTCGACGAGGTGGCGAGGGTCGCCGATCGGCTCCATGTTCTCGAGCCCGGTGAGGCCTTGGCCGATCTGCAGAGAATCGATGCGCTGATCCAGCACGAGGTGATTCCCCACGAGCGCGCCGACGACCTGGAGATCTACCCGATCCTTGCCGAGATCATCGGTGGCGAGGATCCGATGGCGACGATGAGCCTCACCCACGGTGAGATCTTCCGTCTCGCCGGGGTGTTCCACCGACAGGTCGCCGACGCCGCCGAGGACCCGGAGGCCCTCGACCTGTTCGACGTGCGGCGCACCATGTACGGGCTTCACGCCATCCTGCGGCTCCATTTCGCCCAGGAGGAGGAGCTCTACCAGTCGCTCGACGACACCTACCGGGAACAGCCTGCCCTGGCCGGCTCGGGTGGCTGAGCCGCTCGCCGGCATGGTTCGGACCGTTGCCGGACCACCGACCTCAGGTCACTGCCGCCAGTCCGTTCTGCCGGATTCCCGGCCCAGGCGCCGCCAGCATCCACCCGCAGGTCGAAGCCGCGGCAAGACGCAGCGTCTGGGCGGCGGCCTCGATCTGAACGCTCCATGGGTCGGAGCCGGTGTCGGGGATCCGGACACCTCGGGGGGAATCGACCAGGATCCGGCGTCGGCGCCGGTCGTTCTCGAGGACCAACTCGATGAGATCCTCGAAGGGGTCGATGTCGATCTGACGCAGGTGCCAATGGTCCGTTGCGTCGTCGACCTGTACACATCGCAGCGGGGGCTGCTCGGAGAACCACTCCATCCATCCTGACCGGACGAGATCTCGCATACCTCTCCCTGTATTCGTCCATGGGGGACTTCCGATCCTGGTCGTCCGCAGCGGAGTCGGCCACGGTGCGGGAGACCCAAATCTCACGACAACGGTGCAGCGGCGGTCCGGAGACCCTGTGCGGGGTCAGCGAGATCACCTCGGCGCCTGGTGGACAGCGGGCGACACAGGTCCGCCTCGTCGGGCCCGTCCCTGACAGCCACCAGTTGCCCGCATAGGGACTGACGGCCCTAGTCGCGTCTCGTCATCCGGGAGATGATCACCCCAGGTTTTGTGAAAGTAATCACAAGCAGCGGAAGAGACGGGAGTTGGAGATGACCAAGCGACTGAGGACACTGGGAATCGTGTTGGCGCTGATGGGGCTGGGCTTCGTCGTCGCCGGTGGCGTTGCCTACACCAAGGTGCAGGACGGATACGGTGCGCTGCAGTCATTCAGCGAGGCGCAGAACGTCAACCTGACCTACAACGAGGACGGCCAGCTCGTCGATCGGGGAACCACCGAGGGCGCCGATGCGATCATGACCCTTCTCACCGAGGACTGGGGCTATCCGGTCGTCATGCCAGACCTCGATCCCGCCGATCCGCTGGTGAACACCGCTTCGGAGTACATGTACCAGATGGCGACGGTCGGCTACCACGTGCTCAACGGCACCCAGACCGTGGTCCTCGCCGAGGACGCCGAGTTCGAGGGTGAGACCATCGCCGCAGGTACCTACGAGGTGCCGGTCGACGGCCGCTACTGGACCGATTTCAACCGGGAGAACCCGATCGACGCCCAGGTGCGTGAAGCAGCCTGGTCGGGCACCGCCCATGGACTGTTCGCCGAGCTGGGTGTCGGTACCGTCACCCACAGTGCGTTGCAGATGGGTCTGGCGCTCGCCGGAATCCTCGCCGCCATCGGTCTCCTCGCCCTTGTCCTCGGTCTCGGTCTGGCCTGGACCACCACGGCGAAGCTCGAACTGGCGACGGACACCGTTCCCGAAACGGATCCGGTGACGCTCGACGACCGCACCCCTGAGCTGCTCGGGGTGTGACCTTCCGCTGAGCACGTGCAACCCGGCGATGGGGCCTCATCCGAGGCCCCATCGCTGTGTGGGGCGGGGGAATATTGCGGTTCGTCGGTTGATTCGATCCGGACAGCGGCGGCATCGGTGGCTGGTAGCCTCCGCCGACTGCTCCTCCGGAGCTCGAAGCCGTTCGGGGTGACGATGTCGGGGCTGGCGATCGAGATCCGAGGACTGCACAAGGCCTACCGGGGTCTGCGATCGGCTCCGACCGTCGCCGTCGACAACCTCGATCTCGATGTCCCTCTCGGCGGGGTGCATGGATTTCTCGGTCCCAACGGCGCCGGCAAGACCACCACCATCCGGTGTCTGCTCGGACTGGTCGCCCCCACCGCCGGCACCCTCAGCGTCCTCGGACACGACGCCACCACCGACCTGCAGGCAGTGATCTCCCGGGTCGGGGCCCTCGTCGAGTCACCCAAGTTCTTCCCCGCCTTCACCGGTCGCCGCAATCTCGAGTTGGTCGGTGCCGTGGCCCGCATCTCGGGTTCAGAGATCGACCGGGTGCTCGAGGAGGTGGGGCTCGCCGACCGGGGCCATGACCGTTTCGGCGAGTACTCGCTCGGCATGAAGCAGCGGCTCGCCGTCGCCGGAGCGCTCCTCAAGCAACCCGACCTGCTGATCCTCGATGAACCGGCGAACGGGCTCGACCCGGCCGGGATCAAGGAGATCCGTGAGCTGATCCGTCGCTACGGCGCCACCGGTGCCACCGTGTTCGTGTCGAGCCACCAACTCGCAGAAGTGCAGCTCATGTGCGACACCGTCGCCATCATCAATCGCGGCAGGCTGGTCACCATGGGGCCGGTTCGAGAGGTGGTATCGGCGAAGGGTGGTCGGCTGATCGTCACCGTCGACGATGCCGTCGCCGCCGCCGCGGTTCTGGTAGCGGCAGGTTTCGCCGCCACCGTGGGCACCTCCACCGACACGGTGGAAGTCGAGGTTGCCGAGGAGCGTGCCGCCGAGGTCACCCGGGCGCTCGCCGCCGAAGGGCGGTACCTGCGCGGACTCCGGGCCGAGTCGGCCAGCCTGGAATCAGTTTTCCTCGAACTCACCGCCCAACCGACCCCGGCGATGCCGCCCAGCACGACGGAGCCGTCGTGAACCTCCTCGGCGTCGAACTGCGGCGCCTGTGGGAGCGCCGGCTACCGCGAGTCCTGGTTGCCGCCGTCATGCTGGTACTGGTCGTCGCCGGAACGGTCACCTTTTTCACCCACCGCTCCGAGCCCGTCGACACCACCGACGCCCTCGCTGGTGTCGAGCAGGAAGTGATGTTCTGCCGGGACCAGGCAATCATCGAATGGGAGGATTTCGAAGCGACCGGCACCAGCTATGACGAGGAATATGCCGACTACCTCGCCGAGTTCGATTCGGCGGAAGCGTTCGCCGACGAGCAATGCCGCCCCGAGTACTTCGGGTACTACATCGAGGAACCCCGGTACTGCCTCATCTCGCTGTACGAGCGGGAGCCCAGGTACAGCAACGCCTGTCCCGACGCCCTTCCCCAGGACGGGGAGCCGATCGGTGAAATGGGTTCCGGGCGTGACGATCCGATGCGGCCGCCGTACCCGGGCGCCCAGGGCGTGGTCCCGGGGGTCAGCCTGGTGCTGCTCGGGTTGGCCGCGGTGCTCGGGGCCTCGTTCATCGGCGCCGAGTACGCCGAGGGCACCATCGAGACCACGCTGCTGTGGGACACCCGCCGTCGTCGGGTGCTCGCCGCCAAGCTGATGGCCGTCGCCATCGGCGCCGCTGTTATCCATCTCGTGGTGGTGACCTGGCTGGTGGTGGTGATGCTCCCGGCCGGATTGTGGCGGGGGAGCACCGCCGGTGTCGATGCGAGCTTCTGGTGGGGTCTTTCAGGAACCGCCGCTCGGGGTGCCGGGGTCGCCGCCGTCTATGCGGTGATCGCGGCGTCGGTCGCCACCGTTGCGCGCAACACCGCCGGAGGGGTGGCGGCACTGCTCGGCTACGTTGCGGTCAGCCCCATTCTCACCGTCACGGTCCTCACGTGGCTCCGCCCCCGGGATCTCGTCGTCAACTCGATGGCGACGGTCAACGGGGGAGAGGTGAGTGGACTGGTCGCCGTCACCGCCGACGGTTCCAGCTACCTGTCCGAGGTGTTCAGCCACGGGACGGGGTTGGCCGCCCTCCATGTGGCGATCTATCTCGTGCTGTTCGTGGTGATGGCCATCGGGGTGTTCGTCCGCCGCGATGTTGACTGACCGTTCAACGGTTGGTTACAGGGTCCGGGGGTCGTCTGTCGGGGCCGTGCCGGAGATGGCTACACCGTGGCGGCGAGCGCTGCTTCGAGGTCGCGTCCCAGATCGTCGACATCCTCACAGCCGACGCTGAGACGGAGGAGCCCACCGGGGAGATGCTCCTGACCCGGGATCACGCTGCGGCGCTCGATCGTCGACTCGACCCCGCCCAGACTGGTGGCATGACGGATCAGACCCAGGCGCCGGCACACGGCGTCGGCGCGTGCGGCTCCTCCGGCCACGTCGAAGGTGATCACCGCCCCGAATCCGTCGAGAACCCTGGCGGCGGTGTCATGGGTGGGATGGTCGGGGAGCCCCGGGTAGCGGACCACCTCCACGTGTGGGCTGGACCGGAGCCGGACGGCGAGGGCGCCGGCGTTGTCCTGGGCGCGTTCCAGCCGGAGCGCAAGGGTACGCACGCCGCGCAACGCAAGGAACGTCTCGAGCGTTCCCGGGGTGGCGCCACCGAGGGCCCGGGTGGAGACAAGCGCCTCGCCGATCTCCCGGTCGGCGGCGACGGCAACTCCGCACAGGAGGTCCGAATGGCCTCCGATGAATTTGGTGGCGGAGTGGACCACGATGTCTGCGCCCACCTCCAGCGGGCGCTGGTTGAGTGGTGTGGCGAAGGTGTTGTCGACGGCGACCACTGCCGGCAGGTTCGAGGTCGCACTGCAGATCGCCGGGACATCGGCGACGACGAGCAGCGGGTTCGACGGAGACTCTATCCAGAGCAGGTCGGTGGTCGCCGCGGCTTCGATCCAAGCCGCAGTGTCGGCGACAGCGTGTCTGCGCACCGACCATCGGCCCTGTCGCTCCCCGGCACCGACCAGCGATGCAACCCCTTGATAGCAGTCGTCAGGGATGGCGACGGACCCTCCGACCGGGATCAGATCGAGAACGGCGGCGGCGACCGCCATCCCGGAAGCGAACGCCACGGCCTGTCCCCCCTCGAGCCCGCCCATCACCTCCTCGAAGGCCGCCCAGGTCGGTGTCCCGCCATCGCGGGCGTACCCGACCTCGCCACCCAACACGAAGTTCGAGGCGGGGACGAGGGGGACGTTGAGCGGCGCTCCCGGGGTCGCGTTGCGGCCCGCCACGATCACATACGACCGCAGCGCCAGCGCCTCCGAGCCGGACGCCTCCTCAGAACCGGACTGCCCGCTGCCGTTCAGCGTGCTTGCATCCGGCGGTAGACGAGCAGGGCGACAACGGCGCCGATGATCGAGCCGATAAGCCCGGTCGTGGAGAAGTCGAGGATGTCACGGTCCGAATCGAACAGGGCGGCGATGAACCCACCGACGAACGAACCGACGATCCCCAGGAGCAACGTTTGGAGGATGCTCATCTTGTCTTCCCCCGGCACCAGGGCTCGGGCCAGCAAACCGGCGATGAGACCGACAATGAGAAAACCGATCAGGCTCATGAATCCTCCATATGACGACGGTGTGCTCCGAGTATGGCGTACCGGGCCCTCGCCGGGTCGGATTGTGCGCACACCGGCCGGTGCGGTCGGCGGTCAAGAGGTCGGCCATGGCCATGCCCGGAGTTGCCGGCACCGTCTGAAGCGTGATCACCTTGCACGGACCCCCGGGCGGTCCGCATACCCGGGGAAATCAGGACGGGACCCGGGCTTCTGCCCGGGTCCCGTTGTCTGACCGCTCGCCGCCAGACGCCGTTAGCGAACCCCCGATGGGTTCGGGGGCCACGCTTGCCGTGGAGGTTCGGCGTCTGAGGCGAGAGCGGTCAGTTGTCGGGTGGCGGGTCGACGCCGAGGTCGACCTCGGGGATGTCTGCCACACCGGGAACCTCGACCTGGCTCTCTTCGTCGCTGGCCACGAGGTACCAGACGGAGAAGATGAGCGCCGCGGCAACGATCAGCGCCATCAAAGTGACGGCGACACCGCCTCGGCGCTCCTCGGTGACGACGATGTGCTCGTCCCCGGGCTGCAACTCATGATCCTGAGTGGAATGCGGGGTGTGAGTCTCGTTCGGCATCATGATGCCGCTCCTTTCCCGAGCCGAAGGGCGAACCATCCGCTCGACTTCCCCCGCCCTACCCGCCCCGACCCCCGGCAAACCCGAGGTGCGGAGGCCACCAGATAGCGATCCGCGGTCCGCTAGAAAGCTGGGATGCCGGTTGAAGCGGAGCGGATCAGATGGCGGAGTCGAGGTGCCCCCCTTCCCGGCGACTACGTCCTGTACTGGATGCAGTCGTCGATGCGGACCATCCACAACCCGGCGCTCGAGTACGCCATCGCACAGGCCAACGACCTGAGGTCGGGTCTGGTGGTGGTGATGGGGATCACCGACCGCTATCCCGAGTCCAACCTCCGCCACCACCGGTTCTATCTGCAGGGGGTCGCCGACGTTGCCAGGGCCTTGCGCCGACGACGCATTTCCTTCGTGGTTCGGGAGGGAGATCCGGTCCAGGTGGCGCTGACCCTCGCCGGCGCCGCCCGGATGGTGGTGACCGATCGGGGATATCTCCGGCATCACCGTCAATGGCGGCGCAGGTTGGTCTCCGGCTATGACGGCCCGGTCGTGGAGGTCGAAGGTGATGTGGTCGTCCCTGTCGCCACCGCATCCGACAAACGGGAATGGGCGGCGCGCACCATCCGTCCGAAGATCCAGCGCCACCGCGACCGGTTCCTCGTCGACCTTGAGCCGGAAGAACTGCATCGGCCCGGAGCGAACCTGGTTGACGGCGGCATCGATGCCGAGGCCACGGACGCCATCCTGGGTCGGTTGGAGCTGGACCGGGGGGTAGGTCCGGCACCGTTCACCGGGGGCGAGGTCGCCGCCGTCGCTGCCCTGGAGTCGTTCGTGGCGCGACGTCTCGGGATCTACGCCGAACATCGCAACCAGCCGCACACCGACGAGGTGTCGTACCTGTCGATGTATCTCCACTTCGGTCACATCTCCCCGGTGGTGGCGGCCCGGGCCGCCCAGGCATCCGGTGCGCCGACCGCCCAGATCGACACCTTTCTCGAGGAACTGGTGGTCCGCCGGGAACTCAACTTCAACTTTGTCACCTACGAACCCGACTACGACCGCTACGGGTCGCTTCCGGAATGGTGTCGGACCACACTCGATACGCACCGCGGGGATGTCCGTCATCCGGTCTACGACGCCGAAACCCTGGCCGGCAGCGGAACACACGACCGGTACTGGAACGCCGCCATGACCGAGATGCGGCACACCGGATACATGCACAACTACATGCGGATGTACTGGGGCAAGAAGATCATCGAGTGGTCGCCATCGCCCGAGGCCGCCCATGCGGTGACACTCGAACTCAACAACCGCTATCTGCTCGATGGTCGCGACCCCAACTCCTATGGGAACGTCGGTTGGGTGTTCGGGCTGCACGATCGCCCCTGGGCGGAGCGGCCGATTTTCGGAACCGTCCGCTACATGGCGGCGTCGGGTCTGGAGCGTAAGACCGATCCCGATGCCTATGTGGCCAAGGTGGACCGCCTGACCGGTCGCACCCTGTTGTAGTCCGGACCCGGACACGACGGAGGCGTGACCCATGGCCGGTCACGCCTCCGCAGACAACCGAGCGGTGAGCGTCAGTCGTCGTCCGAGCCGAAGATCTCGTCGGCACGCTTCTGGATGGCCTCGGTGGTCTCCCCGGTCTTCTCCCGGATCGTCCCCACGAGCTGATCCCAGTTGCCGTCGGCGCGGTCGATGTCGTCATCGGTCAACGCACCCCAGGCTTCCTTCATCCGGCCCCGGGCCTGCTGCCACTTACCTTCCATCTGAAGACGGTTCATCAGATGCTCCTCTCGCTTGCGATCTTGTGACCTTGTGATCTCGCCCCTACCCCGCGGGAGGCGCGGTAAACCTTCGGGCCTCCGCCCGGGGACGCAGGCCCAGGGGGCCACCGCCACGTCGGTGCGCCGGTGCAAGGTCGGTTCTCGTCCCGGCCGTCGCCAACTGGGCACGTCTGAAGCCCGGACGGCGGCCGTCGTATCGGGCACGGGGTGGAGGCGGTTTCTCCACTGCCACCGTTGGGTAGGCAGGTCGCAACGATCGATCCCCCTCGATCGTGTCCGGTTGGAGAGCGACAAAGCCCCCATCCCCCTGTCCCGCTTCGACCGGGCATGCCAGCGACGACGACCTTCTGGTCGTCGTCGCTGTGCGTGGGCCCTCTGGACAACACCACCGGTGGGGCCGCTCTCGGCTCCCGAGGCCGCTGCGAACTCCTCCCTCCCCCTGTTGTCTGCCTGTACCCACGGGATGTCGGCGGACGTTGCCGGCCCGGTGCGGACGCCGCCGGTTTGGTTCTGGGTGGCGAGGGGTAGTCAGGCCAGCATCGTTCACGCGATATCGTCCACATGGGAAGGATCGAAAATCATGGGAGTCGCCCTGATTGTCTTGTTGCTGGCGCTGCTGCTCGGTGGCGTCGGGTTGTTCGTCGAAGCACTGCGGTGGCTTCTGATCATCGCCCTGGTGCTGCTCCTGATCGGAGCGTTCACCGGATGGCGGGGCCGGACCCGGGTCTGACGCTTGATCGGACGGTTCTCACGACCACCTGATCCGCATCAGACGAGAAGGGTTTCGGCGCAGGCAGGACCCTTGACGGAGCGGGGCGATCCCTGGTGATCGCCCCGCTCCGTCGCGTCTGTTACCCGCCCCGTCCCTCGCGGCGCGATGGCGGAGGGTTGGGCGCCCGCCACGACCCTCCCTGCTCGACCTCCCGGTCAGGTTTCAGCGGCTACCTGAAGAGAAAGCGGGCGGTGTACAGCGTGCCATCGACAAGCTTGAGTTCGACCGTGCGACAGGTACCCGACCACGCCGGGTCGGTCCTCCATACGAAGCGGTACTCCTTCGATTGCTGGTCGTAGGTGATGCGGTCCCGGCTGGTCGACTCCGCCGGTCGGGCGGGTCCGATGGCCGACAGCGTGTCACACTCGATGGGGAACGATCTCGGGTACCCGTCCTCGACGAGATCGAGCCCGAAGTCGCCGCCAAGCGTCCATTTGAGCGGAATGCTCCGATCGGCGTTGGCTCGCTCGTTCACCTTCGGTGGGTTGGTCACCGGCGGCAGGAACTTGCCCACGGCCGGCTCCTCCCCGGGTTCGGTGTCGTCGTCGAGGACAATCCCGGGTGCGGTGTCGCCGAGGGTCACCGGGCGACCGTCCCCGGCGGTGGGGTTGCGCACCACCACCCGGTACGTCTCGTCGATCTCGGGTGTCGTGTCACCGATGACCGGCACGATCAGCACGCCCGAGGGGTTGCCGGCCGTCAAGGTGAGCTGCCGGGAGGCAGCCTGATAGTCGGTGCCGGCCGTCGCCGTCCCGTCCGCCGTGGCCAGCTCGATCTCGACCGTCCCCCCTTCCGGAACACCGCGGGCGACGGCGGTGACCACCGCATCGGTGGTTCCGAGGTCGCCCTCCCAGGTGCGCGGTGCGGCGACGTCGACGACGACGGGCTCGTCGTCGAGGATGGTCACCATATGCGGTGCCGGATCGACGGCGACGTGGTCTCCGTCGGTGAGACGCAATCCGAACGTCTCGTGGGATTCGAGTTCGGTGTCGCCGACCACCGCGGCGTGGACCACGACGCGGGTGACCCCTGCGGGGAAGTACGCATCGCCCCCGCCGACATGGACATCGTCGGGCACCTCGGCAGTGCCGGAAACCGGCGTGTAGCCGACCCTGACGTCATAGGCGCTCGGCGCCGACAACTCGATGGTCAGGGCGACATCAACGGCCCCGAAGGAACCTTCGACCACCTCGGCGGGGCCTGAGATCGTGGCGGTGGGAGCGGTATCGCCGTCGATGATCACCGCCGTGGCCGACCGCTCGGTCCGGTTCGCACCGGTGACCTCCTCGATGACGGCCGAGAAAGATTCCTCCGGTTCATGGAGACCGTCGGCAATGACCGTCACCGGTACCTGCGCCTCGGTGGCGCCCGCCGGTATGGTCACCGTGCCGCCACCCAGTTCGACATCGTCGCCGTCGGCGGTGCCCTCCACGAGCCGGTAGGCGACCGTGACGGGCTGGTCCGACGGACGGTCGAGCGTGAGCGGGAAGCCGCTGGAGGAACCCTCGTCGACGCTGATGTCCTCGAGTGACAGGACCGGCAGAGCCGGCTGCGGGATCGGGGTACCGGGGAGGGTGGCGTCGGGGGCTCGTACCAGCATCATGCCGTTCCAGCTCGACACTGCAGCAGCGACGCCGACCACACCGTCGGGCATCACCACGGGGGTCGCCGTCGAGATCCCCGAGTCGGTGTTGCCGACACCGACCTGACCGGACCAGTTGCAGCCCCACCCGAGTGCCGAGCCGTCGGCCCGCACCGCATGGGCGTGACATGCGCCGTGATGGGCGATGGCCACCACCGGCGGACCTTCCGGCACGGGCACCGGGGTGGGGACGGTGATGTTTTCGTTCGGTCGGGCGCCGATGGCGTCGAGGAGCCAGTTGAGGTTCCGGCCCCACATGAAGACCGTGCCGTCGTTGCGGAGCATCATCCGCCCGGCGCGTGACACCGCCACCTGGACGATGCCGCTGCCCGGTCCGAAGTTGCCGACCCGTACCGGAGTCCAGCCGTTGACGTGGGAACCGCAGGTCAGCACTTCGCCGTCACTGGCGAGGAACAACACGATGTCGGCGTCGGCGCTGATCTGGACGATGGGTTTGGTGAGCTTGGTGAACGGCACCGGGAACGGCTCCCGGGCTCCGAGGCCCGCCGAACAGTTGGTGACGCCCCAGGTCATCACGCTGCCGTCATCCAGAATCGCAAACGACTCGCCTTCACCGCTCGCCACGGAGGCGACGTTGCGCAGTGGTTCCCCGTCGGCGGTCAGGACCCGCACCGGGGCGTTGCGGTGCAACACCGTCGATCCGTCCCCCAGGGCACCGCCGGCGTTGTAGCCCCAGGAGACGACCGACCCGTCGAAGCGGCGCGCCAGGATGTGAGGACCGCCTCCTCCCACATCGAACTGGGTGACCCCGGAGAGCCGGCTGCCCTCGGCGCCGCCGATGGCGCGAACCGGCAGGGGGCGGAGCTCATCGTGGCGGTGCCGTGGCCGAGTTGCCCGTTGGGATTGATACCCCACGACAACATGGTGCCGTCGCCGCGGAGAACGAACTTGGAGGCGAAGCCGGTGTCGATCTGTGCGGCGTCGTCGATGCCTTCGACGAACACCGGTGTGGTCTGGTCCGGACCGGTCCCGTTGCCGAGCTGGCCCGCCGAGTTCTCGCCCCAGGTGAGCACACGGCCGTCGACCCCGCCGGGTGGGACATCAGGGGTGGATGGATCGCAGTCGTCATCGAGACCGTTGCCGGCCAGCTCGGTGGCGCCGGGATGGATGTCGGCCCGGTCGTCGTCGCAGTCGGCGCCCCGGGACCAGCCGTCGCCGTCGGCATCGACGTCGACGACCGAGACCAGCCAGCTGTGGCGGGTCGCCCCACCGTCGGGGCGACCGTCGCCGACGGTGACCGTCAACTCCCGGCTCCCCAGGTGGTCGGCGCTCACCGTCAGATCGAGCGTGACGCCGGAACCGGCCGGCTCGTCGCCGAACCGCCAGGCGATGTCGAGGTCGTCACCGTCTGGGTCGATGGCGTCGACGGAGAACGTCTGCGACTCACCAGCGGCGATGGTGACGACGGGTGCTGCCGGTAGGGCCGACCTGATCGAGGGCACCCGGTTGCGCTCGGCAGAGGTCACCGTCGTCGTCGCCACCGAGACGGCACCGGTCGAGTCGGTGACACGGACGGCGACGAGGTGCGGACCGGCGGTGAACGAGGTGGTCACGGTGGCGCCGGCAGCGTCGTCGAAGGCGCCGCTCCCGTCGAGATCCCAGTCGACGGCGGCGATGGTGCGGCCATCGGGGACCGTCGATCCCCGGGCATCGAGCGTCACCGGCTCGCCTTCGACGGCGGTGTAGGGACCGCCGACATCGGCGACGACTCCGACGATGCCCTGGGCGACGATGGCGTCGACGACGGCGACCCAGGCGGCGGCGGTGGTGCGCAGCGTGGCGGCGGTGGCGACATGCCGGGTGACGTTGGTGTCGAGCATCGCCCGGTAGTCGTCGAGGGTGCGGACCGGCACCTGACCCGTTGCGGCGATCTCGTTCTCGATGGCGGTCACCTCGGTGTCACTGAGACCCTGGTTGCGGAGATGGCGACGCTGATCGGTGGTGAAGCCCGAACGCCACACGTCGTTGTGGAAGCGGCGACCCGCACGGTGAGCCTCGTCGAACCCGTCGATTGCCTCGAGGTGTTCCCGCAGCGCGATGGTGGCCTCCCGGGTGGGGACGGTGGCATCTGCCTGGGTGACGGCGAGCTGTGCCGCCTGACGGGCGTGGAGCAATGCCCACCCGGCGTCACCGGCGAGCTGCGCTCCCTGGTAGCGCTCGATGGCGTGGAGGAACGCCTCCGCAAGGGCGCCCTCGACGGCGACGGCGTCGCTCAACTCGGCCACCGCCAGCGACAGCGGATCCATCGCCGCCGGTTGCGAGCGCGGCTCCACCACGACCGTGGTCGGCTGGCGGAACTCCGGATCCGGTGGATCGGCGGCGATACCCTCGTAGTGGCGCGCCATGTTGGCCAGCAACCCGTCGAACAGGTCCTGGACCTCGCCGAGGAACCCGAACGCCTTGGTGAGACATGCCCCCACCACGTTGGCGGCACACCCTCGCTTGGTTCCCATGGTGGCGAGCTTGTTCAGTGCCTGCATCCCCAGCCGGGTGTTGCGCCACGCCTCGTACTCGGCCCGCGCCTTCTGCTTGATGCCGGTGTCGAGTGCTGCCGGGGGAAGGTCGGTGTACCGCGGAACCTTGATCGCCTCGGGGTAGACGGTGTCCCAGGGCAGGTCGAGCTGGCCGTCCTGGCAGGTGTCGTAGACGACGTCGTAGGTACCGGCCCCGAGGCTTCCGCTGGGTGTGGTGATCCCGATCACCTCCCCGATGAACAGGCTCCCCGGGGCAACGATGGTGTTGGGAACGTCGCTGACGTCGACCAGCTCGTCGCCGTCGCTCACACCGGCCGGGACGATGTAGACATCGCTGGCGGCGTAGAAGAAGTCCTTGACTCCACCGCCGGCGCAGTCGTCGTCATAGACCAGCGACCCGTCGATGCTGATCACCTGGTTGGGACCGGCGGTGACGCTGGTGCGTCCGCCGCCGAAGTCGATGCGGTTGGTGGCCGCCTGAGCCGGCGGGGCGCCGACGGGTACGGCCAGGGCGACGGTGACCGCCAGAGCGGCGGCGGCGGCGCCGAGGGAACGGATACGGGTGAACATGGAAACTCCTTCGAGGAACGGGGGCGGGCGACGACGGAACAGGTCCGTCGCCGCCCGTCGGAACGAGCGACATCAGGCAGGTCGAGAAGCGCTCAGTTGCGGGTGCGTGTCGCTCAGCGGGCACCGGCGAGGGACTTCGCCGGATCGTGCGACCCATGGACGATGGTTGTCGCCGGATCGAGCGAGCCACGGACGATGTCGGCGACGGTGGCGACGACTCCGTAGGTGAGGAGCCCGCCGGCCACGAACATCGGGAGGTGGAACGTGTAGTCGATGAGCACCATCTTCCCGACGTCGAGCCCGCTCCACATGTGCAGACTCATGTGAATCCACCATTGCCCCATCAGGTACACGGCGGACCAGAACATCACCTTCGCCCGTACCTGGAAGCTCAGGGGCGAGCCGGGTGAGGGAGCCTCGCCCGAAGATGGCGAGCGCCACCGCCGCACCGAACATCATCGCCTCCACGAGGACCAGGGCCAGCAGCATTGCGAGCTGGATGCCGGTGGGATCGACGATGTCCGATGGCGGGAGCAGGATCGGTCCGGTGAAGAATGCGGCAGTTCCCACCACCAGGGTGGTGACGATGCCTTTGGTGAGTGTGGTCATGGATGCCTCCTGAGTGTGAGGGACGGTGTGTCCCCTGTCACGGAGAACCATGCGGAACACCGGTTGCGGAACACCAGGCATCGGCTTGGAACCCGCTGGAGGTCCCCGATCCGTTCCCGGCGGCGGACTCCTAGTGCGCTCCAAGCAAGATCCATGTGGCGATGGCGATGCTGTGAGGACGAACCCGACCACCACCATCCTCTGGAGCCGCTTCGATGACCACGTCCACCGATCCGTTCACACTCGATCCGCTGCGGCGGGTGGTGACCGGCCGTGTGCTGGCACCCACCGACGACGGATATGCGCAACGGTGTCACCCTGATCGCTTCCTCGAGGTTCCGCACCCGGCGGTCGTCGTCGAACCGGTCTCGGTGGAGGATGTCGAGGCGGCGGTTCGCTACGCCGCCGCCGTCGGGATGGGTGTGGCGGTCCAGGCCACGGGTGGTTGGGCGGCGACGTCCATCGATGGGGCCATGCTGATCGACACCGGTCGACTCGATCGGGTGGATGTCGACGCCGAGACGTGGATCGCCCGGATCGGCGCCGGCGTGACCTGGAGTCAGGTGCTCGATGTGGCAAAACCGTTCGGGCTGGCGCCACTGGTCGGTACGACGTCGCACGCTGGTGCGGTCGGATCGGCGCTCGGGGGTGGGTGGGGATGGTTGGCTCGGCGTTACGGGCTGGCGACCGACCGGGTACGCCGCCTCGAGGTGGTCACCGCCGACGGCGAACGGCGATCGGCGTGTCGCGACCATGAGACCGAACTGTTCTGGGCGCTCTGCGGGGCGGGAATGGGTTCGCTCGGTGTGGTGACCGCAATGGAGATCGATCTGGTCCCGGTGAGCGGCGTGTCGGCAGGGAGTCTCTGGTACCCCGGAGAGATGTTCGCTGAAGTCGCCGCCCGCTACCGGGGGTGGATCGAGGACACCGGTGAGGACCTGACTTCTTCGCTCGCGCTGGTGCGCATGCCCTCCGAGGGTTCGGTGCCGGCGGGAAGGTTCACGGTGGTCCGCGGTTGCGCCACCGGCGCTGCGGCATCCGAAAAACTCGTCGACGCCTGGCGTTCGTGGCGGAGACCGGTGTCGGAGCGCTGGGGGGTCACGACGATCGGCGCCATCGACTCGGTGAGCAACCTCGACACCGACCCCCGACCATCGGCGGCGACGGCGGATTGGCTCACCGATTTCGATGCGGAAGTGGTCGCCGCCGTCGAGGCAGCCATGGATTCCCCGGTCGGGATGTTGAGATCGGTCGAGATCATGGATGCCGCCGGTGCGGTTGCCCGGTTGGGCGGTGACTCGTCGTCGTACGGGCATCGCACCCGCCGCTCCCTGCTTCAGGCCCGGGCGGGAGTGGGCAGTCCGGGAACGGCCTCGGAATTCGCCGAATTGCGGGGGCATCTCGGAAGACACCGCTCCGCAGCGACGGCGTTGGAGATGATCGACGGCCCGGAGCGCCGGTCCCGGTCCCGCCAGGGATTCGATGATGATGCCTGGCCCCGGCTGCAGATCGTCAAGTCCGAGATCGACCCCGACGACATGTTCGCCTTCGGTGTCGAGCTCGAACGGCTGACGAGGGATGCGTAAGGATCATGACCCGGTTGCCACCCCCCGCCCCGCCTCGTACGCTCAGCCGGTCGTCGTCCCGTCGAGGTGATTCGATGTCGCACCGTGATGGTGACCAGGTCGTATCGGCATGGCGCCCCTACACCCGAGGGTTGGCGCCATGACGTCTTCCCGCCACGGGTTCGGGTTGCTCGGACCGTTGGAAGCGACCGTCGACGGTGTCACCGCCGACCTGGGCGGCCCGAAGCAACGGGCGGTCCTCGCCCGGCTTCTGATCGACGCCAACCAGGTGGTGTCGGTCGATCGCCTCGTGGAGGATCTGTGGGGCGACGATGCGCCGACCACGGCGGTGGCAACCCTCCAGGCGTACGTGTCGAACCTGCGGCGGATCCTGGAGCCCGACCGCCCCGCCCGGGGTGCCTCGACGGTGCTGATCAGTCGCCCCCCGGGATACGTGCTGGTCGCAGACCCGGATTCCATCGATGCGATGCGGTTCGAGCACCTGCTGACCGAGGGCATGTCGTGGTCGACCGAACGACCTGCCGAGTCGCAGGCGCTCCTGTGCAGTGCCCTGGCGTTGTGGCGCGGACCGGCGTTGTCGGATTTCACCTACGAACCTTTCGCCTCTGCGGAGATCGCCCGGCTGGGTGAATTGCGGTTGGTTGCCCTCGAAGAACGTGTCGAAGCGGACCTGGCATGCGGTCGCGGCGCCGAACTGGTAGCCGAGCTCGAGGACCTGGCGATGCGCCACCCGCTCCGGGAGCGGCTGTGGGGACTTCTGATGCGCGCCCTCTACCGGTCCGGGCGCCAAGCCGAGGCCCTACGCACCTACCGGCGCCTCGCCGATCACCTCGCCGAGGAGTTGGGGATCGAGCCGAGCACCGAGCTGCAGCGGCTCGAGCAGGCCATGCTCAACCAGGATCCCTCGCTCCTGAGCGGCGGGACGACGTCGGTGGTCGGGTCGCCCCGACCGGCGGATCCTCCGGGATCGTCCGGCGGTGACGGTTCACCGCCGATCGAGGAGCTGCGGCTGGTCGAAGAGTTGGCGATCGTCGGCCGGGACTTCGAGATGGTCCGTTTCGAGACGGCGCTGGCGGCGGCCGCACAAGGTCGTGGCCGGCTGATCCTTGTCGAAGGGGAGCCAGGGATCGGGAAGTCCCGGCTTCTCGAAGCGATGCAGCGCCGGGCGCACAACTCCGGCGCCGAGGTGGCGGTCGCCAGGTGCATGGAGGTGGGACGCACCCCGGCGTTCTGGCCATGGATCCAAGCGGTCCGGGCGCTGCTCGGCGCCGATCTGAGGGAGCTGCTCCCTACGCATGCGGGATCCGATGCGGCCGGTTTGGCGCCGTTCTTCCCCGACGTACTGGGGAAGACCGATTCGGTCACCGAGACCGTGCTGCCCCACCACTCCGGCGATCCCTGGCTGCGGATGATCCGCTCGTTGTGCGGCGGCGGGCCCGTGACGATCCTGATCGACGATCTGTACGCCGCCGATCCGGACTCCCTGGCGCTGCTGGCGATGGTCGGGGCCGAGATCGATCGGCTGCCGCTGGTATTGGTCGGGTCCTACCGGACCACCGACCTACCCGTGGACCATCCCCTGACCGAGACACTCCACCACGTCAACCGCATCGAACAGGTCGAGAGGCTGCCGTTGCGGCGGCTCACGCTCGAGGAATCCGGGGAGCTGGTCCGCCAGGTCTCCGGCGAGGTCGGTGGTGAGGCGGTGCGGACGATCCACCGCCGCACCGAGGGCAACGCCTTCTTCACCGTCGAACTGGCGCGGATGCTGACCACCGACGGTGCCCTGTTCGTCGGCGGCGATGTGAGTGTCTCGACGCTCGATGCGGTGATCCCCACCGGGGTCCGGGACGTGATCCGGAGGAGGGTCGCCGGGCTGGAGGACGACGCCGTTCGGTTGCTGCGGGTTGCCGCCGTGTACGGGCGCCGCTGGGAGCTTGCGGTGGTGGCGCCGATCAGCGGAATCGACCTGCCGCGCGCCATCGATGTCGTGGACGGCATCGTTGCCTCGGGAATGGTCCTCGAAGACGATCGCCCCGGCTGGTACCGGTTCTCCCACGTCCTCATCGCCGACACCGTGGCGGGGTCGCTCGGGGCGCTTCGCCGGGCGGGTCTGCACGGTCAGCTTGCCGACGCCCTGGAGTCGCGCCACGGTTCGGACCCGCTGTGGTGGGTGGATATCGCCCACCACGCCGTCGAGGCGGTTCCGGTGTCGGGTCCCGAACCGGCGATCGTCCCGCTGCGACGCGCTGCCCGCCATGCCCTGGACACTGCGGCGGTGGCCCAGGGAGCCCAGCTCACCCAGGAGCAGCTCGACCTCGTCCTCACCATGCCACCGTCCCCGCAACGCGACCGCGCCGAACTCGATGCACTGGTAGATCTGGCGATGGTGTCGACGTGGCGCGACGGTTACCACTCCGATCGTCTGGGTCGGGCCTCCACCCGCATGCTCGAGCTGGTCTCGACGATCGAAGATCCGGGAGACGCCGCCGGCATCGTGATGCATGCGCTGATGGGCCAGTACAGCACCCAGGTCGTCAGCGGCCGGCACCACGAGGCGCTCGAAACGGCGCATCGTTTCGCCGAGGTGGTGGAGTCCTCGTCCAGCCCCGAGTTGGAACTGATCGCGCTCGTTCTCGAACTCGTGACCCTTCATCACCTGGGTCGGGACGCCGAGGCCGTTGCGCTGGGACCAAAGTTCGAGGAGTTGGTGGCTCTGGTGGAACCCGAAGAGGACGGGTCGGTGCTGCTCCCCCTCGATCAGCAGTCGGCCCTTGTCACCTTCCGTGCCTTCTTCGCCGAGGCATTGTGGGCGCAGGGGGACCGGGAGGCGTCGGATGCGCAACTGGCGCGGGCGCTGCTGATTGCCGAACGCAGCAGCCATCCCTACACCCAGGCGTTCGCCGCAACCATGGTGGTGATCGTCGCCGGGTTCGATCGGGATGCGGCGATGGTGTCCGATGCGCTGCGCTGGCTCGAGGGCCTCGTCGATGTCACCGAGATGGGAGTGGTGGCCGCCTGGCTGGAGATCGCCGCCGAGTGGGCCGCCCTCGCCGCCGCCGGGGAACCTGCCGACACGCAACGGTTGCGCACCTTGGTCTCGGCGTTGGAATCCGAGGGGGCGAGGGTGGTGACGACGCTCTACTGGGCAATCATCGCCGAGCTGGATCTCGAGGCGGGCAAGATCGACCGTGCCTTGGAGGCGGTGTGCGGCGCCATCGCCGACGGCAGGGCGCGCGGGGAGGAGTTCTGGTTGTCCGAGCTGGAACGGATCCACGCCTCGGTGCTCCTTGCCCAGGGCCGCCTGGAAGCGGCGGCGGAGGCGGTCGACAGGGCGGAACGGGACGCCATCGAACGACATCAACCCATCATCCTGGAGCGGATCCGGCGCACCGCGGCAGCGGTGGCCGCCGCCCGCCGTGCCGACGCTGCCGAAGTCCATCAGCCGTCGGGCACCGGGGTCGGGTGAGGCCATGACAACCCCTCCGTCCCCCCGCGGCCCTACGTCCGGCTGAACCGCCGGCTCTTCCGGGACTCGCTGTGGTCCCTGGACCCCCGTGGTCCGATTGTGCTCATCTCACCGAGTTCTGCTGCCCGACGTGGGTAGCTCGTTGCCCGAAGGAGGCACACCGATGGAAACCCTCAACCCGACGACCCTCGAGACCCACGCCGCATGGGTGATGGTTGTCGGCTTCGCCCTGTCCCTTGTCTATGAGTTCTGGCGTACCCGCATCGGGACCTCCCGGCACGACTCGCTACGGGTGCTCGTCACGCAGGGCCTTCCGTTCTACGGATCGGCGGCAGTGGTCATCTGGCTGCTCTTCGCCGGTGCCGGCGTGGCCGCCTGGGTCGGCCTGATCTACTCGATCATCCTGATCGGGGTGTCGATCTTCTACTACAACCCACACACCATGCTCGAACGCAACCCCGGATGGGTCGACTGGTTCGAGGATCTTGTGTACACCGGGCTGCTGTTCGTGACGGCCGCACTGTTGGCGTACGAGGTTTCGGGAGCCACACTTTCGTTCTCGTGACCCCGTCGCAGTCAGCCGCCCGCCCACGTCTTCTTCGGGCATGGCACGGGTGGATGGTCGCCCGGGAGGGGAGGAGGCGCCGAGATGGGCCTCCCGACCTGGTTTGCGGCTGACGGGAGTGGGGAAGGTATAGATAACCGGAGGAGATGCTGGTATGAAGGTGTTGCGTGCCGTGGCGATGACGAGGGGGTCGTGGGGGGACAGACCCACCCTTCCCCTCTTCCCGCCCGAAGCGGTACGGCGTATGACCGTGGCGCATGCGACGGATTGCGCCCAAGACCGCTTCTCGAGGTACTACGGTCCCGCCGGTGGGCACCGGCCGCCACGGTCGGGTTCCCACGTCCGGGGCCTTCCCCGGCGGGCCAGGGAAGCCAGGAAGATGACCCAGAACTGATGACGGCGAAGCAGTACATGGAACTCGGAGCGGATGCGGCGGCCCCTGCGGCGGCCCGAAGCCAGGTGACAGACGCTTTGACCGGTCGGGACGACGGCACGGTGGCCACGGCGGCGCTGTTGGTCAGCGAGTTGGTATCGAACGCCGTGCTCCACGGCAGCCAGGCGGGCGACTCCGTCGGTGTCGAGGTCTCGGTTCAGCCGGACCGGATCCGCATCGAGGTGATCGATGTCGGCGACGGTTTCGAGTATGCCAGCCAGGAGGATCCCGGCGCTTCCGGCGGATTCGGACTCAAGATCGTCGAGGATCTCGCCGCTTCATGGGGCATCGATCGTGGTCCGCCGCACAAAGTGTGGTGTGAACTCACGACCCGCTGATGGTGGGCGAGTTCCTCAACATCTCGAGCGAATGGCGCAACAGCCGGGACACGTGCATCTGTGAGATGCCGATCTCGTCTCCGATCTCACTCTGCGTCTTCCCCTCGAAGAAGCGCATGTAGAGGATCTTCCGTTCCCTCTCCGGGAGCTCCCGTACCGATTCCGTCAGCGCCGTCCACGGCACCACATTGGCCAGGGTGGGGTCTTCGGAGCCGAGCATGTCGATGAGCCTTGCCGAGTTCCCGTCGTCGCTCAGCGGGACATCGAGCGATCCGGCGGTGTAGGCGCTGCCGGCGTCGAGCGCTTCCAGCACGTCGTCTTCGGTGGCGTCGATGCGCTCGGCGATCTCGGCGATGGTGGGAGATCTTCCCAGTTGATGGGTCAGATCTTCGATGGCCCGGGACGATTCCAACCACCGCTCCTGCAACGACCGCGGAACCCGCACCGACCAGGTCCGGTCGCGCAGGTGGCGCTTCAACTCACCCAGGATGGTGCGGGTGGCGAAGGTCGAGAACTGGGCGCCGTGATCGGGGTCGAAGCGATCCAGGGCATTGATCAATCCCACCCGGGCTACCTGTTCCAGGTCGTCGACGGGCTCGCCTCTCCCTCGGTAGCGACGGGCGAGTCGCGTCGCCAGGCGATCGTACTGGTCGACGATGAGGCGACGGGCATCCGGATCGTTGCGACGAGCGAAGAGTTCGTTCAGATCGTTGAGGGGTGTGATCCCCCCCGTGTCCGGTGCGGGGGCGGTCATGACGCATCCTCGGACGGGTGGGCGCCGTTGGAGAGCGGCACCGGGATCATCACGGTCGAACTCTCGGCGCGACGTTCGGCCTCGGGGAACACGGCAAGCACGACGTCGATGGGGTCGATCGACCCGTCGACCAGATCGTCGGCCGTGACAGGTCCGAGCACCAGGTGCAGGGATTCGTTGTGTGCATCGGCCTCGACGTGGACATGGTCGGTCTTGGCGTTCACCACGATGGCGGTCACCACCTCGGAGATCGCCAGCTTGAGGTCCTCGACAACCTCCTCGTCGGCACCCAGGGTCCTGGCGATGGTGGCGCAGAACAACCGGACGGTCGCCAGGTGGCCTGCCTCGGCCGGCACCCTCAGTTCGAAATGAGGCGTGCGCTCAGTGGGGGACATCGCCCAGGGCATCGGCGAGCGACGTGAAGACATGGAGTTGCTCGTCGACCCCGGTGATTCGGAGCAGCCTGGTCACCGGACCTTCGGCGACCACCAGATTGAAGCGGCTCCCCGACGCCTCGGCGGCTTCGTGTGCGGAGATCAGCACCCGCAGTCCGGTCGAGTCGATGAACGAAACCTTCTCCAGGTCGAGAACGCTCGACCCCGCTGCCACCGCGGTCATCAGACGCTGCTGCAGATCGGGTGCGGTGGCGAGGTCGATCTCGCCCACCGCGGTGAGTACCAGAGCACCGGTCTGCTGGGTCGTTTCGAGATGGAGTTCGGCGGACATGCGGACCTTCGTGGGAGTGTGGGTTCGTGCGTAGTATACGAGAACCATGAGTCCCCGTTCCATCTCCGTCAGCGTCCCCGCAGATCCGCGCTATCTGCGTGTCGTTCGCATGGTGGCAAACCGGAGTGCGGCGGCGGCGGGACTCGGATATGACCGCATCGAGGACCTCATCCTCGCCATCGATGAGGCGGCCGCCCAGCTTCTTCACATCGGTAAGGGGTCGATCATCGACGGCTCCCTCTCCTCCGAGGCCGACGGGGTCCATGTCGAGTTGGGGATCGATGCGGTGACCGACGAGTGGCCGCCCAGCGGATGGGATTCGTCGCTGGCGGCCAGCGTCCTGCACGCCGTGTCGCGCGAGGTGGCATTCGAGAACACCCCGGAACGGTCGACGGTCCGTCTCGTCGTCGGGTAGTGATGCGGTCGACGGCAGCGGCAACGCCGCCCTGCCGTCGGGGGCAACGTCACTCGTTGAAGTGATTGATGGCCAGCGGATCCAGACCAGCCAGGATCTCGCCGCCACGTTCGGCTTCGTCCGCATCGTCGGTGTGGACACCAACGGCTACGTTCCCGGATTCGACGGCGGTGAAGGTCTGGCGCCACGCCTCCGATCCACCCATTCCTGAGACGCCGCCCACCACGGCTCCGGTGGTGGCGCCGGCGACGGCCCAGATCCCGGCAGCAACGGCGGGCCCGATTCCGGGGATGGCGAGGGCGGTGAGGGCTCCGACTGCGGCCGCTCCGGTTGCGCCGGTGGCGGCACCGGCGACGACCTTCTTGGGCAGCTCGGATTCGGCGTCCGGATCATCGATCTCGGTGGATTCCGGGTCGGGTCGAGCTCCGAGAAGCGCAATGTGATCGGCGGGGATGTTTCCACGCTCCAGGCTGAGCACGGCCTCGCGGGCAGCCTCGAGCGATGGGAACGCAGCCACCACGTTGTGAGCTCGCCGCACGTCATCGAGATGGGTGGTGCGATCCTTCGAGGGGTCGGGCTGCGGGGTGTCGATCGTCATGGTGCTCCTCGGTCGGTTGGGGTCCATCGTCACTACCCGCCGACGGAGACGGGCAAACGACGGCCCGGACTCCCCTGAGATCCAGGTCGCACTACGCCGCGACACGCACCCCCGAGCCCCCGTGCCGGTGAAGGCGGGTGACCCGACGTGCGCAGGAAGGTAGAGCCCCCCGGGGGTCGGCGCTCCGGATCGCAAGGCTCGCCGGATCGGTGGCAGATGGCCCCGCCGGCTGCCCTCCCCGCCTGCAAGACGTGTCCGCCGATATTCCTTCGCCTACGTCCCCGCTCGCAACGCCGCGGCACCTGATCCATTGGATCCCCAGGAACGAAGCGGACAGGGCACTATGCGCCGGCGACGGCCTCGGAGCGGATGCGGGTGTGGGTGCGGAGCACCATGACGGCGACGTCATCGCTGGGTCGATCCTGGTAGCCGGCGACGGCCAACCGGATCCTGGCGGCGACCTCGCGGGCGGATTCGCCCACGGAGTCCGCCAGGACCGCATGGAGTCGCTCGTCCCCGAAGGGAACCCCGTTCTTTCGGCAGTCGACGACACCGTCGGTGTACAGGATGATGGCGTCGCCGGGAGCAAGGGTGTGGCTGGTCGAGGTGACCGACACCTCGGGGAACATCCCGAGCAGGGTTCCCGGTACCCCGGCCGTCTCGATCGTCCCATCGGCGCGCAGGATCAGCGGGAGGGGATGACCGCCGACGGCGAGGTGCACCTTGGCGCCGTCATCGGTGGTGAGGACCCCGAACACCGCGGTGCAGTAGCGGAGCGACGGGCGATGGATGCGGATGGTCTCGTTGACCGCCGTCAGCACCTCGGCCGGATCGGCGTGGGTTTCGGCGAAGGCGCGGATGCTGTGCCGGACGAGGGCGGTCACCGCTGCCGCCTCGGATCCCTTGCCGCTCACGTCGCCGACCGCAAACGCATAGGTGCCGTCGGAAACGCGGAAAACGTCGTAGAAGTCGCCCCCCACGATGAGTCCCTCACCGACCGGCAGATACTCCGTCTCGATCTCGACGCCGGCAACGGAGGGCAGCGATGCCGGCAGCAGACTCTGTTGAAGCGCGTTGGCGATCGCTGTCCGCTCGGTGAACAGTGAAGCCTTGACCACGGTGGCAGCCACGGATTCGGCGTACTGGCTGAACAGATCCAGGTCCTCGGATTCGTAGGGGCGTACCGTCCGGCGGTGGCCTGCGACCATGATCCCGATGGTTTCGGATGCCAGGGTCAGCGGAACTGCCATGATCGACGTGGCGTCGAGGGTCACCGACATGGAGGGATCATCGCCGAGGAGCCGGAATGACACCGGATCGGCGAACAGGCGCGCTTCTCCGGTGGTGAGAACGGCGCGAAACGGCTCGAAGGGTGCGCTCAGCCGCAACGATGCCGGAATTTCGGGTAGCGCATCGAACTCGATTCCTGCTCCGGCGATCACGCATGCAGCGGTGGTGTCGATGATCACGGCCCAATCGCCGAGATCGCGGACGACGAGTTCGACGGCAGTGCGGCGGACCACGTCGGGGTCGAGAACGGCGCGAAGCTCACGCCCGGCGGTGGTGAGAAACAGGAGACGCTGGCGCGCCGACTCTGCCAGCGATCGCGCCCGCTGTTCCTCGCGCAGCATCTGGTCGCGTGCCTGTTCGGTCTCCTTGCGTTCGGTGATGTCGACCGCCGTCCCGACCATGGTGCGGGGGATACTGTCGCTCTCCGAGACGACGAGACCACGTGTCTCGATCCACGTCGTGCCCCCGTCGCCGTTGCGGATGCGAAGCTCGAGGTGGTACGGCCGACCACCGTGGACGGCGGTTTCGAGGGCGGTGCGGACGGTCGCACGGACGTCCGGATCGAGCAGCGCCAGGAAACCGTCGAGGGTGGACGGGAAGGCGCCGACCGGCACCTTGGTGATCTCGTGGACTTGCGGCGACCACCACACATGGTCGGTGGCGATATCCCACTCCCACACACCGATCTGGCCCGCTTCGAGGGCGAGGGCCCGCCGGTCGATGTCGGTCCGGGCCTGGCGGGAGTGTTCACCGGCGGTAGGCGGGAACTCGACCAAAGTTGGAGTCATCCTTCTGCGCAGTGATGTGGGGATTCTGCTGTTGAGACTAGTGCCCCGGCCTGGGGCCCTCTCCCGATTCGGGGCAACAACGTCCCCGACCGAGAACAGTATTCCGGACGCCTTCCCGGGAGCTGTCGCACACCGGACGCCGGGAGGGCTGGGAGAGTGTCCGACTCCCAGCCCCCACCTGCGAACTGCGAGCCTCAGGTGTCCGCAAACATCGAGCGACATGCCCACCCCGAGCACGGCGTGTCCCTCTACCCACTATTCCCAGGCTCACTCGTCCCGGTGAGGGGGTGCGATCACAGCGATCAGCTCGCCGGACGGCGGCGAGAGATCTCGGAACCACCTGTCGTTGCCGTGGCCTGGAACGGTGGGTATCGCCGGTCAGGACTGATCGGCGGCGGCCTTGGCGGCGGCCTCGCTGGCGGAATCGCCACTGTCGGTCGGGAGCTCACCGGCGGCATTCTCGAGGTGGGCACGGACGAACCACTGGTACATCTCGAGCACTCCGGCCTGTGACGTCAACATATCGGCGGTGACGACGTCGACGGGTTCGATGGCGCTGATGGCGGAGCGGTGGTCACGCACGATGCCGGTATAGGCGGAGTCGAGGGCAGCGAGGTGAGCGGGGACGAGGTCACGCCCCAGGGCGTAGTCCCCCCACGTGCGATGTTCGGTGAGGTAGCCGGCGAGACCGTTGGGGACTCCACCGAGGGTGGCGATCCGCTCGGCGACCGCATCGGACATACTGCGCACCTCGACGACATGCTCGTCGAGCATCTCGTGCACCCCGATGAAGCCGGGGCCGACGACGTTCCAGTGGACATGTTTGAGGGTCAGCGACAGGTCCACGAGGCTCACCAGCCGTTCTTGGAGCTGTTCATTGACCTTGCGCGCATCGGCCTCACTGAGGCCGGCGGGCCGGTACGACTGCGTCACGAGGTTTCCTCCTCATAGGGGGGCGAGGGTTTCTTGTACCCACGCTACGTCGTGACAAACGTCGATGCCCGAGCTGAGCTGCCCGGAATCCCCGCACACGCGCTCCTGGCCCTGTGCCATCTCGACGACCTTGGCCGCAAGGGCGCCCGTGGTCGCCGACGGCTCAGCCGGCGCCTGGTGGAATGGTGGCGGCCATGGTGACCGACTCCACGGTCTGGCTGATGGTGACCAGGAACCCGGTCTCGGTGTTCCGCCACGTCACCCCGTCGCGTTCGGCGGTGGTCTCGATCCGCTCGATACCGTCGAGGCTGGCGGTGTAGTCGTCGTAGAAAGCGACGAGCTCGTCGTAGCGCCCATCCTCGAACTTGATCAGCGCACCGAAGGAGGGACCTTCGGGGGTGTCCTGGCGTGCCGCCGTCTGCACCTCGCCGCCGTCCGGGACCGGCACCGGAAAGTCCTCCGGAAGATCGCTCCGGATGGCGTTGGGGTTGGCGGCGGCGGGTACGTCGGTGGCCCCCGGCTCGGCAGTGTCGCCGTCGCTGTTGCACCCGGCCACCACCAGGGCGAGCAAGGCAAGGATGATCAGTCGCTTCATGGATCCCTCTTCGATTAGGTGTTGTCGGGCGGTCACCACGCCCGCCCCGGGCACGGGCCGGGGGACAATTGATAGCACGCCCTGGGACTATGACCGTGTGTGGATGCGACCGTCACCCGGCGTGCGTGTTGCCCGCACCATAGGACGTGCCGGGGACACCGTCAGCCCGATCCGACCGATTTCCGCTACTTGACCACGAAGGCGAGCTTGCACGTGGCGCGGTACTGGGTGACCTCACCCTCCCGGACACGGGCATTCCAGCCCGTGACCTCGACCCCGGTGATGCCGCTGATGCTGTCGGCGGCCTTGGCCACGGCCTGGGCCACGGCATCCTCGAAGCCGACGTCCGACACACCGATGACCTCGATGACCTTGACGGCACCCTTGTCGATGTAGTCGCTCATTTGGACCTCCTGTCGAAGACTCACGGAGATCGTACCGACGGCGATGGCATCACGTCGGATGGCGCAACGGCCGCACGCCGAGACTTTCCATGGGGAGCAACGGCGACCGGGAGACATGCCCCGGGGCGGGGCCAGGGGTCGGGGAGTAGGGTGCGGGCGCTGTGGCGAGCTTCTCCGTCTTCACCAACCGACGCGGGCTTCCCCCCGGACGTGGAGGGTTGTGTGCCCTGATCTGGCCGCTTGCGGTGATCATGTTGGCCCTGGCATCGATACGGGACGCTGCGACCACGCTCACCGAGCCTTCGAGTGCGCTCCTGGGCGGGTTGTTGCTGCTTCTCGCTGCTCCCACGACGTGGCTGTTTGCCCTGCTGCCGGTGTCGGCGACGGTGGCGGTGGTCCTCGGGATCGTCACCAGCCTCCTGCTCTGGTTCCGGGTCGGCTCGGCGCTGGCACGGGGAACGACGAGCTGGGCCCAGTGGTGGCGGCGCTACACACTCGCCGCCCTGGGTTCGACGATCGCCCTCACCCTGATCGTGGCTATCGCCGCCTCGTTCGAGTAGATCCGGCTGCGGCGGCCGGATGGCGACTGGCTCCACGACACCGGCCCCAGAACGGGGTGCTCAGAACGGGGTGCTCAGAACGGGGGCGCTCAGACGCAGTGCTCTCAGAACGGGGTGCTCACGGGAGCGGGCCGGTGATCCCATAGGCCGTACGCAGGTCGAGCACTCCGTCGTCGAGCTCCACCTCGAAATCCCATCCTTCCGCGTCCCGCTGGAAGGCCACCTCGATCTCGTCGGATTCGACGGTCTCGGTGTGATCCCAACCGGATGCGGTGGTGACCTCGACCAACTCCAGTGAGGTACCGGTGACCGAGAATTCGACTGAACCGGCGTCGCCCACCTCGAACCGACCAGCTTCGGCGGGGTCGAGCGCGAAGCCGATCCCAACCTCGAGTACCTCCCCGAGCCGCTCCGCCTCGAACTCGTACTCAGCCGGACCCTGGGTGAACGCCACCTCGATCGTTCCGGGGTCCTCTTCGATCACCTGCGACTCCCAACCCTCGACGGCGTTCACGTCGATCAGCACCAGGTTGCCTTCGGAGACATCGAACGCAACGGTGCCCGCCTCGCCGACCGTCCATTCCCCGGTGAGGGTTCGGCGGGGGTCAGGCGGCTCGGCCGTCGCGGGGGCTTCGGCCGGGGCCGTCGTGGTCTCCGGAGCGGCCACGACGGTTGACGGGAGAGCCCCGTCATCGTTCTCGTCGGCATCGTTCTCGTCGGCGGTGTCGGAACACGCCACCGGTAGCAGCATGACGGCGATGAGAACGAGTCGTCGAACGATCGGCAAGGGACACATCCTTCGTCGGGGACGGTGGTTTTCTGCCCAGCGGGGTCCCCCAGGAAACGTGCCGGCATCGATCTGGCAGCTTCCGAGAGCCCAAGTCCTACGAGAACAGGCCCTACGAGAACAGGCGCGGCCGGAACAGGGCGTCGTGGGTGAAGACGGCGAAGCGGTCGGTCATCCCGGCGACGTAGTCGATCACCTGGGTGAGGGTGTCCGAGTCGTCGTGCCGGTACGAGTCGGGGATGGCTTCCGGGTGCTCGACGAAATAGCGGACCAGATCATTGACGATCTCGGTGGCCCTCCGCCGTTGCGCCTCCATGTCGGGGTGGAGGTAGACCTGGGCGAACATGAACGAGCGCAGCTCGTGCATGATCGCAAGGCGATCCGGATCCATCGCGATCTCCCCGGTTCGCATCGACTCATCGACGACGAGGCCGATCATCGAGGCGATCCATTGCCGACCCGGTTCACCGAAGGCGGCGATGGCGGCAGGAGGGAGATCGTCCCGGCGAAGCATCCCGGCGCGCAGTGCATCCTCGGCGTCGTGGGCGAGATAGGCGATGCGGTCGGCGAAGCGGACGATGGCCCCCTCGGGGGTGCGCGGACCCTCGGCCACCCGCCACGGATGGGCGGCGATGCCGTCGATGACCTCCCAGGTGAGGTTGAGCGGCTCGAGCACCTCGAAGATGCGCACGCTCTGGTCCGAATGGCGCCAGCCGCCCTCGACGAAGGCCGACAACGCATCCTCGCCGGTGTGTCCGAACGGGGAGTGACCGACATCGTGACCGAGACAGATGGCTTCGGTCAGCGCCCCGTTCAGCGACAGGTAACTGGCGATGGAACGTCCGATCTGGGTGACGTTGAGCGTATGGGTGAGCCGGGTGACGTAGTGGTCACCCTCGGGATTCATGAATACCTGTGTCTTGTGCTTCAGGCGGCGGAACGCCTTGGCGTGGAGGATCCGGTCGCGGTCACGCTCGAAGGCGGTCCGGTCGGCATCGGGTTCCTCGGGAACCACCCGTCCCTTGGATGCGGCGGACCGGGTCGCCCCCGGCGCCAGCGCCGACTCCTCGAAACGCTCGACATCCGCACGGCGACGGCGGACGAACCGGGGGCTCACCGGCTGCGGGATGCGTCGACAATCTGCATGGGGCCAGTGTAGAGAGCGGGAGTGTCACGCTCTGAAGGCCGCGT
Source organism: uncultured Acidimicrobiia bacterium (assembly GCA_963708235.1). GTDB lineage: Bacteria > Actinomycetota > Acidimicrobiia > Spongiisociales > UBA5794. The sequence goes on from OY970200.1 coordinate 191,888, forward strand.
TCACCGTGCCGGCAGCGACTCGACCAGATCCGCAAACTCGGGCCACGATGCAACCGCCACGGTCCCGCGCATCGGGCCGTTCCAGGGGCGGGCGAACCGGCACACGGTTGCCGAGGGGTGGTGGAGCACCAACTCGCCGAGGGTGTGGGTGCGATCCTCCAGATAGACGTCGCAGGAGACCCGCCACTTCTCCGAGAGGACATGGATCTCCCTGGTGGGAAGCCGATGCTCGGCGATCCAGGCGAATGTGTCGTGAACCGCCCAGTCCGGTTTCGACGTGATGATGACCACGTGGTGTCGTTGCGCAAGCGATCGGAGCGTATCGACCGCACCCGGGTAAGGATCGAGCGACCGGAACAGTGAGGGGCCCGTTCCGAACCGGGCCCAGCGCCAGAACTCCGAGGCGTCCTCGAAGTGGGTGAGCTCGACCATCGCCTTCCACGTCCGGACGTCGGCCGGGTCCACGTTTCCGCCGAACGCCCGGTTGTAGGCGTTGACCCACCCGCTGGTGAAGTCGGCCACCACTCCGTCGAGGTCGATGCCCAGTCTCAAACCGGGGCGCAGGCCGGGTCGCCGACCCTTGGGTGCTGACGGCGCCATCCCGTCAGCCGGTCGCCGACCGCTCGGAGGCCAGGGGCCAGCCGTTGATCGTGCACGGTGACACGAACTTGGTCTGCTGCATCATCACCGGCGCCGGCGCCCCGCTCGAGGAGCAGCCCCGGTGACCGTGCCCGAGCCGGTGACCCACCTCATGGTTGACCAGGTACTGGCGATAGACCGTGAGGTTGTTTCCGAACGGGGCCGCACCGCTCTGCCAGCGCCACTGGTTGAGCACCACCTTGACGCCGTTGCGGCACGAGTAGATGCCACCGGTGGGCAGAGGCGCGCATTCCAAGTCGGTTTTCTTCGGTGAGGCAAGGATGAGCCGGAAGTCGTACGCCGCCGAGCCGTCGACCCACTGGAAGGTTCGCTTCCCGTCGGCGCCCCAGCCGCGCTCGTCGTTGAGGATGCGCAGCGCCTCTTCGGCGAAACAGGTGTGATCGATCGCCAGTCCCGCCTCGACCTCGACACGGAACCGCCACACCTTTCCGGTTCCGACGACCTCGCTGCCGCCGGACACCACGTCGAGACGCCCGTTCGGCGAATGCGATCCGGTGACACAGGACTGCGCCCCCGGGGGATCCAACGGAGGCGGCGGGACGATCGGGTCGAGATCGAGGGCGCGGGCGAGGAAGGTTGCGAGCTGACCCCTGGTCACCGCATCGTCGGGGCAGAAGCGGTCGTTGGCAGGGGGGTTGCATCCGATGGTCACGCCTGCGGCCGCCACCGCCTCGATGTTGTCGCGGTGCACCGAACCGGCGGTGTCGACGAACCGTTGCGTTCCCGGTGTGGCGTATCCGAAGGTCCGGGTCAGCATGCTGGCGAACTGCCCACGGGTCACGCGGCTCCGCGGGCAGAACCGGTCACCTGCCGAGTTGCAGCCGACCGTGATCCCGGCCTGGGCGACGGCGTTGATGTTCCGTTCGAAGATCGACCCGTCGTCGTCGGTGAACCAGTCGCGCCAGCTACGCGGGAGATCTGCGGCGCGATCGAGGTAGGCAGCCATCTGGTCCCGTCTCAGGGTGTCCACGGGGCAGAACCGGGTGTTGTGCGGGGGATTGCACCCGGTGGTGAGACCGGCATGGACCAGCGCCTCGATGTTGGGCTCGTGGACCGACCCGTTGTCGTCCTGGAACGTCCCACCGGGGGGCAGCTCGTCGGATGACACCGCTGCCGACACCGTAGAGGTCGCGGCGCCATCCTGGAGCTCGGTCTCGCTCGGGAGGCTCGTGGCGAGGTCGGTCGGTGTCAGCGGAACCGGAACCGCCAGTGTCGCCATCAGTGCCAGGACCAGCGCGATCAGTGGCAACGTTCCCACCCTTCATTCCGTGTGATGCCGTTTCGGTCTGTGCTCTGCCCGACGCATCCTTGCAGCCCTGTCCGCCGAGGTAAACCGGCGCCATCACAACCGTCTCGGACCGGCCGGCGTGCCCGGCGGTCGGTGTCGGCCGGGGAATCTGTGACAGAGCTGATCGCTACCATCGGCGGCGATGGACTATCAGGCGCTCTACCGCAAGTACCGACCCCAACGCTTCGACGAGGTCGTCGGGCAGCGACACGTCACCCAGACACTGGCCCGGGAGGTCGTCGAGGGCAAGGTCGCCCACGCCTATCTGTTCGCCGGGCCGAGAGGTACCGGCAAGACCACCACCGCCCGGCTGCTCGCCAAGTCACTCAACTGCGCCAACCGCGGTCCCGAGGGGGAGCCCGACAACACGTGTCCCTCGTGTGTGGCGATCACCGCCGGCGGATCGCTCGATGTGATCGAGCTCGACGCCGCCTCCCACAACAAGGTCGAGGACGTCCGCGAGATCCGCATCAACGTCGGGTCGGTCGCCGCCTCGGCGGGATCGCGCCGCGTCTACATCCTCGACGAGGCCCACATGCTGTCGCGCGCCGCCGGCAATGCCCTCCTCAAGACCCTGGAGGAGCCACCCGAGCATGTGGTGTTCGTGTTGGCGACCACCGAGCCCTACAAGCTTCTCGACACCATCCGCAGCCGGAGCCAGCGGTTCGACTTCCACCCTGTGGGTTCTGAGATCCTCGCCGATCATCTGGCCGACATCGCCGGACGGGAGGACATCGATGTCGACAAGGCGGCGCTGGCGATGGTGGCCGCCCACGCCCGAGGGTCGGTCCGCGACGGGATGAGCCTGCTGGAGCAGGTGGCGGCGCTCGGTGACGGCACGGTACGCACCCCGGTGGTCACCCGGGCGCTCGGTCTCGCCGACCGGGACGCCTTCTCCCGTCTGGCGTCGGCCCTCGTCGACGGGGATGCGCCCGGCGCCCTCGGTCTTGTCGCCGAGATGGCTTCGCGGGGCACCGATCTCCGCCGCTTCGTCTCCGAGGCGGTCGAATACTTCCGGGGCATATTCCTCGCCCAGTGGGCCCCCAACCTCGAAGAGGTGGTGGACGAGCCCTCCGAGACCCTCGACGAATGGCGCCGCCATGCAGGCGCGATTCCGCGCTCCGAGGTGTTGCGCGCCATCGACCTGCTCGGCGATGCGCTGCTGCAACTCCGACAAGGTCGGGAGGAGCGCCTCGTCATCGAGGTGGCGCTGCTCAAGCTGACCCGCCCCGAAACCGCCACCGATATCCCGTCGCTGGTGACCCGCATCGACCGGCTCGAATCCCGGCTCCGGGACATGGCACGCCGACCCGCAGATGCCGCCGGGGACACCACCACACCACCAGACGTACCCGTGGCGCCCACCCGGACCCCGGCGCCACCTCCTGCTGCTGCTCCGGCGGCGCCGTCAACGGTTCCGTCGTCCGCCACCGCCTCCTCGAAGCCGACCGCAACGGCGTCGACGTCCGACCGACCGGATTCCCCGGTTGCAGGCGCCTCTCCGGGCGCCACCGCACCGGGCCCCACCGCACCGGGCCCCACCGCCACGGGGCCGGGGCATTCGACGTCCGCGGCAGCCGTACCGGCAGGTGGCGACTTCGATCTCGGCTCGTTTCAGACCATCTGGCCGGCGCTGGTCGCCAGGGTTCGCGATGCCACCGGTCCCGTTCGTCATGCGCTGGTCAAAGTGGCGGCGCCGGTGTCGGTCGAGGCGGGCGTCGCCCGTCTCGAAGTCCCGGCCCACATGTCGTTTCACCTGGAGCGGCTCCGCGCCGACACCGAACTGCAGACCCAGATGTCCGCCATCGCCGGCGAATTGCTCGGGGCGCCCGTCACCATCGAGTGGGTCGGCGGAGACGGATCCACGCCGGCGGCTGCCGAGGCTCCTCAGCCCGAACGCGCCCCCGACAAGGACGACATGGCCGACGCCGGAGACGGCGACGACGACCCCACCGATCTGGTGGTCGACATCTTCGGTGGAGAGATCGTCAGCGAGTGACGACAGCTCGACCAACGTCGCCGGCGCCTGGTGCGCACACCGGTGCGGTGGTCGGTTGTGAAGATCGGCGAGCCGCCTGTACCCGGCTACGCTGACCGCTATGGGACGTATGCCAAAAGACATGCGCCAGCTCATGCAGCAGGCGCAGAAGATGCAAGCCGAACTCGAGAAGACCCAGGCCGAACTCGCCGAGAAGACCTATGAGGGCTCTGCCGGTGGCGGAGTGGTCAAGGCTCTGGTCAAGGGTTCGGGCAAGCTGGTCGAGGTGACCCTCGACGCCTCGATCCTCGATCCGGACGACCCCGAGTTGGTCGGGGACCTCGTGGTCGCTGCCGTCAACCAGGCGCTGGACACCGCCGCCGAGGATGCCGGATCCGCCATGGGTGGGCTCGGCGGGATGGACCTGGGCGGGATGCTCGGATGACCGAGCCAGCCTGATGTTCGAACCACCCGTTCAGCGGGTGATCGACGAATTCGCCCGTCTCCCCGGTATCGGTCGCAAGACGGCGCAGCGTCTCGCTTTTCACCTCCTCCACATCGAGGAGACCGACGCCGTCCGGCTCGGCACCTCGATCATCGAGCTTCGCCAGCAGGTCCGACTTTGCCTGCGGTGTTTCAACATCACCGCCGAAGAGCAGTGCATCATCTGCCGCGACCCGCGGCGGGACCCCACCATCATCTGCGTCGTGGAACGGGCACAGGACATTGCCGTCATGGAACGCACCCAGGAGTTCTCCGGGCGCTACCACGTGCTCGGCGGCGCCATCTCCCCGATCGAGGGGGTCGGCCCGGATCAGCTCAAGATGCGCGAGCTGGTCGCCCGCATCGAAGCCGAGGGCGTCACCGAGATCATCGCCGCCACCAACCCCACCGTCGAGGGCGACACCACGGCGCTCTACCTGGCGCGGTTGCTCAAGCCGATGGGGGTACGGGTCAGCCGTCTCGCCAGCGGGCTTCCCGTCGGTGGCGACCTCGACTACGCCGACGAGATCACCCTCGGTCGGGCGCTGGTCGGCCGCCGCGAGCTCTGAGCCGATGCGGGTGCTGCTGGTCGAGCCGTACCACGGTGGGTCACATCGGGCCTGGGCCGAGGGGTACCGGGCGCACTCTGCGCACCAGGTGAGTCTGGTCACCCACGAGGCACGATTCTGGAAGTGGCGGATGCACGGCGCCCACGTCACTCTCGCCGACGCCATCGCCGAGGTGGTCGAGGAAACCGGTCCGCCGGATGTCCTGTTGGCGTCGAGCATGGTCAACCTCCCGGCGCTGCTCGGGGCCGCCCGCCACAGTCTCGGTGGCTGCCCTTCGGTGCTGTTCATGCACGAGAACCAGCTCACCTACCCGTTGTCCCCGCGTGACCGCATCGACACCACCTACGCCATCATGAACTGGACCTCGATGGCGGTGGCCGATCGCATCGTGTTCAACTCGGAGTTCCACCGCACCGCCTGGTTCGATGCGGTGCCGCGGCTGCTGAAGTCGATGCCCGACTACCGCCATCTCGATCGCATCCCCGCCGTCACCGCCCGGTCGGCGGTGCTCCCCGTCGGCATCGACCTGGCCCGGATCGACCGCACCGACGGTGTAGCGGGGGATGAACCGCCGATCGTGTTGTGGAACCATCGCGTCGATCACGACAAGGCTCCCGACGAGTTCGCCGCTGCCATCGAGAAGGCGGCGGGGCAGGGCCTCGAGTTCCGCGTGGCGCTGGCGGGGGAGCGGCTCGATGACGCACCCGAGGAGTTCGCACGGCTCCGACTCGGTATGCCGGAGCGGATCGTCCACGACGGGCACGCCTCCGATGCGGACTACGTCGATCTGCTGCGACGCTCCCGGATCGTGGTGTCCACCGCCCACCAGGAGTTCTTCGGGATCGCCGTCACCGAGGCGATCTACGCCGGTGCGTTCCCGCTTCTCCCCGACCGGGTGGTCTACCCGGAACGTATCCCGGCGTCAGTGCACGACCGGTGCCTCTATACCGACGAGTTGGACCTGGTCGCCAAGCTGGAGTGGGCGCTCACCGAACCGGAGGCGGCCGCAGCCGTGACCCGGCGGCTACGACCCGGGATGTGGGCCGCCGACTGGTCGGTGGTCGCCCCCCGCTACGACACCCTGCTCGACGACCTCGTCGCCGGGTGAGCCCACCTGGCGATGGCGGTCGCCGGCATACCGATACCGAAGGTCCCCGCACCGACACCGGCGGTCGACCGCTGCTCGGCTTCAGAGACCGACCAGCAGGGTCCCGGCCATCCGCTCATGGATGCCACAGTGGTACGCCCACGCACCCGGAGCCAGGGACACCGCTGCCTCGGTGCCGGGGGGAAGTTCCACGACGGGCTCATCGCTCTCCACACCGTCGACGGCGTCGAACACCACGCTGTGGGCCGCCGCGGTGGCGTTGACCCAGGTCACCGTCCCACCGGCCGGGACCACCACATCGGTGGGATAGGAGAACTCGGTGATGGTGATCACCGGGTCTTCGATCGGGCCGGTCGAGGGCGCCGTCCCTGCCGTGGGCGGCGTAACCGATGTGGACGTCTCCGTCGTGACGCCCGCACCCGGCTCGGTGGCGGTCGATGTCCCGGGGGCGTCCGTCACGGACGTACCGGCGGCGCCGGGGTCGCTGCTGCACGATGCCACGGCCAGGATGGCGGCCATCACAAGGAGCCGCTTCACCGCCAAGCTGCCCTCGGGTGCGCTACCCCCCGAAACCCGACCCACAGACCAGAGACTCACAACGGGGAGACGCCGGGGATCTCACTGGAGGCGAGCCGGTCGGCGCGGTGGGTGGCCTCGACGAAACGGACCGTCCCGCTCGCCGATCGCATCACCACCGAGTGGGTCACCACCCGGTCGCCGTGGAATCGCACCCCCTCGAGCAGCGATCCTGTGGTGACCCCGGTGGCGGCGAAGAACGTGTTGTCGGAGTTGACCAGATCGCGGTTGGAGAGCACCTGGTCGAGGTCCAGGCCCCGCTCCCGTGCGTACTCCCGCTCGGAGTCGTCCCGGGGCCACAGCTTGCACTGGATCTCGCCGCGGAGGGCGGCCATGGCGCACGCTGCGGTGACGGCCTCCGGAGAGCCGCCGATCCCGAAGAGGATGTCGATCCCACTGTCCTGTTTGGCCGTGGCGATGGCGCCAGAGATGTCTCCGTCACCGATCAGCACGATGCGCGCCCCGGCGGCACGCACCTGGTTCATGTGGTCGTTGTTTCTGGGTCGGTCCAGGATCACCGCGGTGAGGTCGGAGACCCGCTTTCCCTTCGCCTTTGCCACCTGGGCCAGGTTGTGGGCGATGGGGGCATTGATGTCGATCAGTCCGGCCGCCACCTCGCCGACGGCGATCTTGTCCATGTACACCAGGTTGCCGGGGGCATACATCGAGCCCTTCTCCGAGACCGCCAGCACGGCCAGCGCTTCCGGTTGGCCCAGGGCGGTGAGGCGGGTTCCGTCCACCGGGTCGACGGCGACATCGACGAGCGGGGGTTCGCCGTTGCCCACCACCTCGCCGTTGAACAACATCGGGGCTTCGTCCTTCTCGCCCTCGCCGATGACCACGATGCCATCCATGTCGACGGTCGAGAGCATGTGGCGCATGGCGTCGACGGCGGCCTGGTCGACGGCGTGCTTGTCGCCCCGCCCCTGGTACCGGGCGGCGGCGATGGCGGCCATCTCGGTGACGCGGACCAGTTCGAGCGCCAGGTTGCGGTCGGGTCGGACGCTCACGTCGTCACCTGTCCGGTCGCATCTCCGGTGACGGAAACGACGAGGGCGTCACCCTGACCGCCGCCACCACAGAGGGCGGCGGCGCCGATGCCGCCGCCGCGACGGCCGAGCGCATTGATCAGGGTGACCACGATCCTGGCCCCGGTGGCCCCGAGCGGATGTCCGAGGGCGACGGCTCCGCCGTTGACGTTGACCTTGGAGTGGGGGATGTCGAGCATCCCTGCCGACCACAGCGCCACGGCGGCGAACGCCTCGTTGAACTCGACGAGGTCGAGGGCGCCGGCGTCGAGCTCGGCGCGCTTGAGGGCGATGCGGAGCGCCTCGGCGGGCCGTTCATGGAGCGTGGCATCCGGTCCGGCGGTCTGGCCGTAGGCGAGGATCTCGGCGAGGATGGGCAACCCGGCGGCTTCGGCGGCAGCACGGTCGGCGACGATCACGGCTGCGGCGCCGTCGGAGATCTGTGAGGCGTTGCCGGCGGTGATCGAACCTTCCCGGTCGAAGGCCGGTCGCAACCCGTCGAGCGCCTCGACGGTGATCCCGGGTCGGATGCCCTCGTCCGCGGTGACCTCGAGGGGGTCACCCTTGCGTTGAGGTACCGCCACCGGAACGATCTCGGCGGCGAAGGCACCGGACTCGGTTGCGGCGGCGGCCCGTTGGTGGCTGGCGACCGACCATTCGTCCTGGGCGGGGCGGTCGATACCGAGCCGGCGGTTCTCGAGGTCGGAGGACTCTCCCATGGTGCAGTTGTCGAAGGCGCACCACAATCCGTCGTGGGTCAGCGCATCGACCAGCGTGGCGTCGCCCATACGGAGCCCCTGACGGGCCTTGGGGAGCACATACGGGGCGTTGGTCATCGACTCCATCCCGCCGGCGACCACGAAGCTGGCCTCGCCGAGTCGGACATGGCGTCCAGCTTCGGCGATGGCCGCCATCCCGGACAGACAGACCTTGTTGATGGTGGTGGCGGGGACGGTCATCGGGACGCCACCCGCCACGGCGGCTTGTCGAGCCGTGATCTGACCCTGACCCGCTTGGATGACGTGCCCGAACAGCACCTCATCGACCTGTGCGGCGTCGAGCCCGGCCCGCTGGAGTGCACCTCGTACCGCTACACCGCCGAGCTCCACCGCGCTCATCGGGGTGAAAGCCCCGCCGAACCGCCCAATGGGTGTCCGAGCGATGGAGCAGATGACCGGATTTGTCATGACCGCCCTCTCTGGTTGCGTGATCGATCGTCGCCCCCAGAGTGTATTCGGACCTCACCCACCCGCCGCAAGCCGAGCCGCAGCGTCGGCGGCCCATGCCGCGGCCCGTCTCGCTCCACATCCGCCGGCGGTGGCATACTTGCCGCCGTGCTGCCCTACAACCTCGATCATGTCGCCGTTGCCGTCCACGATCTGGACGAAGCCATCGAGCGATTCGGCGCCCGCTACGGCGTGTCGCCGCTCCACCGGGAAGTGGTGACCGGTCAGGGCGTGGAGGAGGCGATGCTGCCCGTCGGTGGGTCGTTCCTGCAACTGATCGCCCCGCTCACCCCCGACAGCCCCGTGGGCAGATTTCTCTCCCGCCACGGTGAAGGTATGCATCATGTCGCTCTTGCCGTCCCGGACATCGACGCCGCCCTCGCCAATCTCGCCGGGCAGGGGGCGCACCTCGTCGATCACACCGCCCGCCCCGGAGGTCGAGGGGCCCGGATCGCCTTTGTCCATCCGAAGGACTTCGCCGGCACCCTCGTCGAACTCGTCGAGCCCGCTGTCGAGCATGAGCACGAAGAGGTGACACCATGACGCCACCCCGAATCGAAATCACCGGCGGAGCCGACGAGGGTGTGGCCGCCGCCGTCGCCGCTACCGTGGCCCATCTCATCGAAGCTGCGGCAGCGGCCGGTTCGGTCCCTCCTACCCGTCCGGCGCCGAGCGCCTGGACCCAGGCCGCCCGACCGCTGTCGGTTCCTGCGCCACTCCCGTCAGGTGCGTACCACCCGACCCGCTGGGCCACCGCCGAAGGTCGCGACCACAGCTGAGAACCCGGCGGCGCCCTCTTGCGTGTCGGCGCCGGACACGTCGCTCAGGGCGATGCGGTGATCGTGGTCAGTTCGGGGATATCGCCGAAGTCGGCACTGTTCAAGGTCCACAGCGGGGAGTTGCGGACAATGGCGTGTGCGGCGATTGCCAGGTCCATCTCCCGGCCCCGCGGGCGGCTCACCATGCCGTAGAGCCGCGAGGCAACCGCCGCCTGCTCGTGCCCGAAGGCGAGGGCCTCCTCGGAGGGGAAGAGTGCCTCCTGCGCGATCAACTCCTCGTTGCGTCGCGGACCACGCCACCACTCGTACAGGACCAAGGCGGGGAGCATGAGCCGCTCCCCATCGGCGATGAGCCGTCTCATCATCGGGGCGGAACGCCGGGGACCGGTCAGGCTGTCGACCAGGGCCGAGGTGTCCACGATGATCACGGACCCTCGACCTCCCGACCTCCCAGGCGGCGTGCCTGTCGAATGCCGGCGAGTTCCTCGTCGACCTCGGCTTCGGGCCGGGACGGGATCGCCGGCACCAACTCGTCGAACGCCCCGAGCATTCGACGCATCTCGGCTTCGGTCAATCGCCCCGCCCGGTCGGCGTAGTCGTGGATCGCCTCACGGACGACCTCACTCTTCGGCTTGCGCAGCGACTCGGCTGTCGCACGGAGCCGCATCGCTGTCGCCTCGTCCAGGCTGAACGTCATCTTGATCGATGCCATACCGGGACCATACCACCATACCGGGACCGTTCGGGGAGGTGTGTGTCACACCACCGTCGACCGGGCGGCGGCCAGGGCGGCGACGGTTTCGTCCGGTACGGAGAGGTCACCGCGTCCGGTGCCAACGGCCAGGTTGGGCTTGTAGCGCCCGTGATAGTCGGAGCCCCCGGTGGCGATCAGTCCGAGCGTGGCGCAGAGATCGGCGAGATGGGCCCGTAGCTCCGGTGGGTACTCGGCGTAGTACGACTCGATTCCCGCCAGACCCGCATCCGCCAGTTCCGTGAAGGCGGCGGCGTAATCCTCCGAGGCGACACCGAGGGTGTGGGGATGGGCGATGACGGGGACCGCACCCGACGCCCGGGCGAGGCCGATGGCCTCGACGGCGGTGAGCCGTTCCCGATCGACGTACCCAGGTCGGCCGGTCGCCAGGAAGCGGTCGAAGGCGTCGGGGATGTTGTCGGCGTGACCGCCGGCGACAAGGAGGGCAGCGATGTGGGGTCGGCCCACCACCCCGCCGCCCGATTCGGCGAGTACCGCCTCGTACGGGATGTCGATGCCTTCGGCGGACAGCCGTTCGAGGATCACCTGGTTGCGACCGTCCCGTGCGGTGCGCAGACCGGCGAGTCGCTCCTGGAGCGGGCCATCGCCGGGGGTGAGGTGGTAGACCAGCATGTGCATGGTCCCGGTCGGCCAGTTCACCGAGAGTTCGGTGCCGGGGATCAGCTCGATCCCGAGGTCGTCGGCGGCCCCGGTGGCCTCGGCGATGCCCTCGAGGGTGTCGTGATCGGTGAGTGCCAGCGCCGTCAGCCCGGCGTCGGCGGCGAGTCGGACCACCTCGGCAGGCGAGTCGGTGCCGTCGGAGCACCTGCTGTGCAGGTGGAGGTCGACGGCCAACGAATCAGATCAGCAGGAGTCCGGCGGCGGCGTCGTCCCCGCCACCACCGCCCCACACCATGTTGGCGAGCACGAACACGGCGATGATGATGACGGCCCATATCGCCCCGGTGCGGATGCGGCGCAACAGGTGCTTGCGCTGCGCCTCTTTCTGCTCCACGGCACGGCGTTCGACACGGTTCTGGCGTTGGCGGTCTCGTTTGGCGCTTGGCATGGCGCGGCATCATAGAGCCGCCGGAAGGGTCGTGCTTCGCCGACTGCGGACAGTGTCGTCTGGTGCGGTGGGTGCGGAAGGGTGTGTCCAGGGACACACCCTTCCGCAGACCTGGGTCGGTTCTCGCTTCCTGCGGTGGCGTCGCCTACCGGGCGATGGTCACGGTATCGAGATAGACGCTCTGCAGCGGGGTGCTCTGCTCTCCGCTGGGTCCGGCGCCGGTGGGGATGGCGGCGATCGTGTCCAACACATCGAGCCCTTCGGTCACCCGTCCGAACACGCTGTAGGCAGGGGGGAGCCCCCCATCGGCGAGCATGATGAAGAACTGGGAGCCGGTGGTGTCCGGGCCGGCATTCGCCATCGCCACCACGCCCCGCTCGTACCCGACCTCCGCCGGGGGCGGCTCGTCCGGAACGAAGTAGCCGGGGCCACCCAGGCCGGTGGCCGTGGGGTCGCCGGCCTGGAGCACGAAGCCCGGGACGATGCGGTGGGCGGCGGTGCCGTCGAAGTAGCCGCTCTCGGCGAGGAACACGAACGAGTTCACGGTTTCCGGGGCGATCGACGGGTCGAGCTCGATCACGATGTCGCCACACGAGGTGGCGAGCGTCGCCACCGGGCGGCTGTCGGGATCGATTGCCATGTCGTCCGGCGCCGAGAACTCGGCGGTCGCCGCCTCGGGCGGGGTTTCGGCGCCGCACGCCGTCTGCTGGGCCCGGAACGCGGCGTAGTCGGCGGGAGGAACGCCGCCCGTGTCGAGCGGGACCTCCGGAGCCGTGGTGGCGGCGTCGGCAAGCGTGGTCTCGGTGACGGCATCGTCCGCTGCCGAGGTGGTGCTGGTGTCGGTTGCGTCGTCGCCTCCGCAGGCGGCGAGGATGATCGTCAGCGCCAACGCAGGGGCCAGGTAACGCCGAGTCGTGGATCGGAGGGTGGTGTGTGGTGTGGGCATGGTCGGGGATGCTATCCGGTTGGCGGGGCTGCGGGTAGCCCGGGATCGGCGGACGGATCATCGAGGCGCTGCGGTGTACAGGTTCCGGTCGGGCGTGGTCGGCGATCGCAATGTGGCCCACCGGTACACTCGTCCCGGCCATGGCGCTGATCGTCCAGAAGTACGGTGGGACCTCGGTCGGCAACGCCGACCGCATCCGCAATGTGGCGCGCCGTATCGTCGACACCCACAACGCCGGGAATCGCGTCGTCGCCGTCGTATCGGCAATGGGTCACACCACCGACGAACTGGTCCAACTCGCCGGTGAGGTCAGCGACTCCGACCATCCCCGCGAACTCGACATGCTGCTCACCGCCGGCGAGCGAATCTCGATGGCGCTGTGCGCCATGGCCATCCAGGACCTCGGGGTACCGGCGCTGAGCCTGACCGGGTCCCAGGCCGGGATCCTGACCACCGCCGTCCACGGTCAGGCCGAGATCATCGACATCCGCGGCGACCGGGTCCGCGAGGGGCTCGATGCCGGCCGGGTGGTGATCGTGGCCGGGTTCCAGGGCTTCAACCCGGACTCCCGCGAGATCACCACGTTGGGTCGGGGCGGTTCGGATGCCACGGCCGTCGCTCTCGCCGCCGTGCTCGGCGCCGACCTGTGCGAGATCATCACCGACGTCGACGGGGTGTACACCGCCGATCCCAGACTTGTCCCCGACGCCACCAAGCTGGATCAGGTGTCGTTCGAGGAGATGCTGGAACTGGCCGGCGCCGGGGCCGGGGTGCTCATGGCCCGGTCCGTGGAGTTCGGGCGTCGCTATGGCATTCCGATCCACGTACGATCGTCGTTCCACCGCGGCGAGGGCACCTGGGTGAAGGAGGAGACAATGGAGGAGGCGATCGTCCGCAGCATCGCACACGACACCTCGGAAGCGAAGGTGACGGTGTTCCAGGTCCCCGACCAACCCGGGGTTGCGGCGCTGGTGTTCGAGCCGCTGGCCGAAGCCGGCGTCAACGTCGACATGATCGTCCAGAACGTCTCGCACGCCGGGACGACCGACATCAGCTTCACCGTTCCCAAGACCCAGCTCTCTACCGCCCAGGCGGTCGCCGAGCAGGTCGCCACCGAGATCCGCGCTGTGGGAGTCGACGTCGATGTCGACATCGCCAAGGTTTCGCTGGTCGGCGCCGGGATGCAGTCCCGGTTCGGGATCGCCAGCCGGATGTTCCGGATCCTCAGCGACCATGGAATCAACATCGAGATGATCAGTACGTCGCCGATCCGCATATCCTGTGTGGTTCGCGGGAGTGAGGTCGAGGCCGCGGTCCGTGGGCTCCATCTCGGTTTCCGTCCGTCGACCGAGCCGGAGCAAGAATCCTCATGACCATCGACCGCCCCCGCATCGCCATCGTCGGAGCCACCGGTGCCGTGGGCACCACGATGCTCTCGATCCTGGAGTCTCGTGACTTCCCGGTCGAGGACCTCCGGCTGATGGCCAGCACCCGTTCCGCAGGGCGTTCCATCGCCACCAGGTGGGGTGACGTCGCCGTCGAGGATCTCGACACCGTCGACCCGACCGGGATCGACATCGCCCTGTTCTCCGCCGGTGGCGCCCGCTCGCTTCAGCACGCTCCGCGCTTCGCCGCCGCCGGAGCCGTCGTGGTCGACAACTCGTCGGCGTTCCGGATGGATCCCGAGGTTCCGCTCGTGGTCGCCCAGGTCAACGATGCCGCCATCGGCGACCACCGGGGAATCGTCGCCAATCCCAATTGCACCACCATGGTGTTGATGATGGCCGCCGGACCGCTCCATCGCCTGGCGCGGTTGCGTCGGATGGTCGCCACCTCGTATCAGTCGGTGTCCGGGTCGGGCCACACCGGAGTCGAGGTGCTCAGCCACGAGGTCGACGTCCTCGGCAAGGATCGTGATCTGCTGATCCAGGGCGGATGGTCCGATCCCGGGAACGATCTCTACGCCCGCCCGATCGGTTTCAACGTGGTGCCTCATGCCGGGGCCTTCTCGGAGGGAGCCGCCACCGATGGCTACACCGACGAGGAGTGGAAGCTGGTCAACGAGACCCGCAAGATCCTCGCCGACGATGCCATCGCCGTGGAACCCACCTGTGTGCGGGTGCCGGTGCTGGTGGGCCACGGTATCTCCGCCACGATGCACTTCGATCGGGCGGTGAGCGTCGACGAGGTTCGGCAGGTGCTCGCCGCAGCTCCGGGGGTGGAGATGTGGGGTGATGCCAAGGTGCCGACGCCGCTCGACAGTGCCGGCGGTGACGAGGTCCTGGTCGGACGGGTGCGGGCGACCGTCGGTGAACCCGGCGGGATCAGTCTGTGGGCCGTGGGGGACAATCTGCGTAAGGGAGCGGCACTCAACGCCGTACAACTGGCCGAGTTGCTGGTGTCGTGAGGGTTTTCGGGGTAGGGAACGGCGTGGTGGAACCGAGGGGACGTGTCCGATGGGGGTGACGAGGCGATGAAATCAAAGGCCAGTATCGAGATCCGGCGACCGATCGCCGATGTGTTCGCCTACATCACCGATGTCGGCTCGATGCCGCGGTGGGTGACCGGGGTCAAGGACACCCAGATGCTCTCGCCCGAGGTAGGCGTCGGAGCGCACTACATCGTCGAGTATTCGGGAGGATGGCGGACGCTCGAGCTCGAAGCGGAGGTGACCGCCTACGAGCCCCCGTACGTGTTCGGTACCGAGATGGCTCGTGGTCCTTTCGCCTTCGAGGGAATCTTCCGGTTGGAGCCGACCGCCGACGGGACCCTGGTCACCAGCGATGTCGAAGCCGGTGAGGAAAGCCTTTCGACCCGCGTGGTCATGGTGCTGTTCGGCGCCATCATCCGCCGCAGCATGAAACGACGCCTCCTCACCGAACTCCACGCCCTGGAGACGAGCATGCACGGAACCTCACCCACCGCCGAAGTCTGACGCCGCCGACCAGGTTGGCTCCTGAGGGCCCCAGGACGCTGACGGCGCAACCGGCCTGACGCTGCTGGCGAGGCGGCCATTGACGCCGCGCTCCGCCCCGTCTGATATGGGAGGGGTTTTGTCAAGGGGCGTGTTGAAGCACCCGCCGGGCTGGTTGTCCGGCGGGTGCTTGGTCGTTCGCTGTGGGGTGCGGGGTGTGCGGCGTGTCTGTCGACGCGTGGTCAGTCTGATATGCGCGGGTTGGTTACCGCATGACGCTGTTTCGGTGGGAGCTGCTGAGCTTGCCTGCGGTCGAGCGTGGCCAACGGGGTTGGTTACTCACAGACGGGTCGCTAGTGCGCTCCTCACGCTGCATGCGTTCCTCGCACGTCCACGGCGGACGGGTTCTGGGGGGTGGGGTTAGTCCATGACGGCTAGGGACCAGCACCACCCGGCGAGCTCGCGGGCGATGGCGGTGTTCGCCACCGTGTGTTTTTTGCGGTTGGCGGTGAGGACGGTCCATCGGTGGTGGAG
Organism: uncultured Acidimicrobiia bacterium; assembly: GCA_963708235.1. Lineage (GTDB taxonomy): Bacteria > Actinomycetota > Acidimicrobiia > Spongiisociales > UBA5794. Next base: position 207,797 of record OY970200.1, read on the forward strand.
GCGCCGGTTCCCGGCGTCGCCTCGTGCCACCGCGGTTGGCGGTGCTGCGGCCCATCTCTCTTGGAGGGCCTTGCCGGCTGCGTAGCGGGGTTTGTGATGCCAGGCAGCTTCTATCAGTAACCGCCTGGCGTGCGTGTTCCCGGTCTTTGTGATCGATCCCAGCGCCCGGGACTCGCCAGAGGAACGCTCGGACGGGACCAGTCCGAGATACGACGCGATCGTGCGGCCAGTGAACCGGTGCCAGTCGCCGATCTCGACCGCCAGAGCGAACCCGGTCAACGTCGAGATGCCCCGTAGGCAACACAACCGGTTCGTGACCGCAGCGAATTCTGAGTCGTGGGCCATAGCGGTGATGGTCTTATCGAGGCGGTTACGGCGGGCAAGGATGTGGCTCACCGCGTCGTAGCCAGCATCGAACGCGGCCAGTGTCCCTGGTCTGGCCCCGTCGAGATCACTCCTTCGGAGTTGACGCAGCCACCGATCATGGACCCCGGTCCAGGCGTCACCGTTGTAAACGAACCCGTGACGTAACAACAACTTCGACAACCGATGCCTTGCCGCCATCAGCTCGACCCGGGCATCGTCGCGGGCCCGGACCAGATCCCGGGCCGCTTCCTCAGCCTCGGTCGGGACCCGCACCGCGACCAGATCACCTAGACGCACCAGGCGCGCTATCAACAACGCGTCACGCTTGTCAGTCTTGACCCGGTCACCGACCGGACGGATGATCTTCGATGGCGCCGCCACCGTGCACGCCACCCCCACCGCCTCCAACCCACGCGCTAACCCGAACCCGGTCGGACCCGCCTCGTAACCGACCGCCACCGACTCCCACCGATCACGCACCCCCACGACCCAGGCCACGACCTCATCGCAACGTCCCGATAGCCGCGCCTCGAGCACTTCACCCGTCACCGTGTCAATAGCCGCCGCCCGCACACTCCGCGCGTGCACATCCAAACCAATCGCCGTACGCTCAGTGAACACCAGGGCCTCCAATGCATGTCGGCACCCCCAGGCCCATCCCGGGGATGATCCACGAATTTGCATCGCGAGGCCCTGGACTACAAGACCCCAAAACCCCGCCACACCCATAGCGTCTGCGTCCGCAAAGTGTCTTTTCTTGGCCCTCCCCGCCCCGGGGGGCGGGGTGCCTCCGAGGTTCTGGGAGGAGGTGGGGCGGGGCGCGAGCTTGTTGTCCGGTCAGGGCCACCTGTTGCGTGCGGTGCGAGTTGCCTTGGGTGCGACGACGAGCGGGCGACCGTCGGTGACGCTGTTGGCGAGGCGGACATTGACGCCGCGCTCCGCCCCGTCTGCGTCCGCACGGCGTCCGCAGCCACCCCTCCTCCCGAGGAGGGGAGGGCCAAGAAGGGGACCTGCGGGGTGGGAGCGCGATCGCCTCGTGGCCTCGTTGCCCGAGGGGACCTGCGGTGTGGGAGTGCGGCCCTCCTCGCCCCCCACCGTCGGCGGACTGTCGGGGACACTGCGAGTGTGCGGAGTTTGGCGGGTCCGCGAGTGTCTTTTCTGGCCCTCCCCGCCCCGGGGGGAGTGTCGGAATACCTACGGATCGGCCATCTGGGCGCTCCGAGACCCTTATGCCCCAACGGCCCGAAATCGGCGGACGGAGTAAATCGACAGACCCCGGGGGGCGGGGTGCCTCCGAGGTTCTGGGAGGAGGTGGGGCGGGGCGCGAGCTTGTTGTCCGGTCAGGGCAACCTGTTGCGTGCGGTGCGAGTTGCCTTGGGTGCGACGACGAGCGGGCGACCGTCGGTGACGCTGTTGGCGAGGCGGACATTGACGCCGCGCTCCGCCCCGTCTGCGTCCGCACGGCGTCCGCAGCCTCCCCTCCTCCCGAGGAGGGGAGGGCCAAGAAGGGGACCTGCGGCTCCTGCGGAGGAGGGGAGGGCCAAGCCAGACGCGACGAAGCCGGCGGTTTCCCGCCGGCTTTCGTCGGGACGGCCGGATTTGAACCGACGACCTCATCGTCCCGAACGATGCGCGCTACCAAGCTGCGCCACGTCCCGTGAAGAGGGATGGTACCGCACCGGAGACGGTCATCAACCGGCAAATCGGCAGCGACGTTCCGACCCGGTCAGACGGGCTCTGCGACGGGGGCGGTGTCAGGGGCGTCGTCGGCCGACTCGAGGACGTCGTCGGTCACCGCCGGCGGGGCAAGCGCATTGCGGACTGCCATCAGGATCTCGTGACCGGCAAGGGGTTTGGTCACCCAGGCCACGGCCCCGGCACGCTTCGCCAGGAAGCCGTCGGCGGCCCGGTCCATCAGCATCACTACCGGGATGTGCGCCGCATCGTTGAGATCGGCGTAGTTGCGGACGTCCCTGGTGATCGCCATGCCTCCTCGGGACGCCACCTGGAGGTCGATCACCACGGCATCGGCTTCGCTCGCATAGGCCAGTGCCCCCGCCCCGGGAGCGTCCTCGGTGTCGATCAACTCGAACTCGGGGGTGGTGAGGGCGGCGTGGACCTCGTTGCGGACCCACGGAACGTCGGTGACCAGCAGGATGCGGTGCATGGCGGGCAGGATAGACCCCCGCTGGCAGACGGGTGTCCCGGAGGTCCACTTCCCGGCGGCGGCGGCGCACCAGCCATGGCGGTCGGGGGGAGCGGCGATCGCCGTTCCGGCCCGGTGACGGCGGCGGCCGGGGCAACCTGCGGTTCCGGGCGCCCCCGAGGTTTGGTCTGAGTGGGATGACCCCCACTCGTCGGTCTGAGGGTGAACCCCTGCGGTCGTCGCGCCGCCGCCGAGCCTTGCGATTGGGCTGGCGGCAGGGGACTGGCCAGGTCATCGCTGCGCCTCCCTAACATTCCCGCCATGTCAGCTTTCCTCCGGTTCGTCCTTCTCGTGGCCACCCTCGTCCTCGCCGCCGCTCCGGCGCTGGCCGGCGAGACGGTGAGCCAGGAGACGGATCAGCCAGAGGATCGGGCCGTGGTCGTGGTCGCCGATGTGCGTGGTCCGCTCGAACAGCGGGCGCTGGATTTTCTCACCGGGGCGGTCCGGACACCGGACGCCGATCTGGTGGTGCTGCTGGTCAACAACCCGGGGATCGCATCGGGCAATCCCGCCGAGTTGTTCGACGCCATCACGTCGTCGCCGGTGCCGGTGACGGCCTGGGTTGGTTCGGTCGGTGCCGAGGCCTACGGGGGCGTGGCCCAGATGGTGGCACTCACCGCCTACCGCGGTGCTGCGCCGGGCGCCTTCGTCGGGTACACCGATCAGACGCTGGCCGGGGGTGAACGGGTGGACATCACGGCACTGGCGGTGGATCCGCTGGCGGTCAACGGGGTGGTGGAGGTCGAGGACCAGCCGATCGTCGGGATCGTCGACGAGGTGGTGCCCACCATCGGCCAGTTCATCGCTGCGCTCGACGAACGCCCGCTGGCCACGGCGAACGGCACGGTCCAGGTCGACACCGCGGCGGTGACGACCACCGAAGCGGGAACCGAGGCGTTGGTTTCCGTCGCCGAGGTGCGGTTCCTCAAGCCCACTCTGCTCACTCGAACCCTGCGGTTGGCGATGCGACCCGAAGCGACCTTCTTCTACCTCATGGCCGGGCTGGCACTCGTGGTCTTCGAGCTTTACGCCGCCGGTGTCGGGATCACCGCAGGTGTGGCGGTCCTGGCGCTGTTCCTCGGCGGGTTCGGTGTTGCCTCGCTCCCGATCTGGTGGCCGGGGCTGATCGCCGCCGTGATCGGTCTGGTGCTGTACACCGTGGACTTCCAGAACGCCTCGGTCACCTGGCGGTCGATCCTCGGCACCGCAGGTCTGCTCTACGGCGGCTTCTACCTCACCAACGCCGCACCCCAGTTTGCGCCACGATGGTGGTCGATCCTGCTGATCGTGATCGGAGTGGCCGCGTTCTATCTGGTCGCTCTGACCACCGTCGCCCGCTCGCGGTTCTCGACGACCACCATCGGTCGCGATCACCTGGTGGGAAAGCGCGGCACTGCCGAGACGAGTTTCGACCCGATGGGAGTGGTCGTGGTCGATGGCGCCCGGTGGCGTGGTCGTAGCCATCGGGCCGCAGGTCTTGCAGTCGGCGATGCGGTGGAGGTGCTCTCGGTATCCGGGATCATGCTCGAAGTGGGACCCGTCGATACTCCTCCCGACCCCGCCGAAGCCTCACCCGACACCTGAGACGGCGCCGGCTCAGGTCGCGATTCTTGCGAATAAAGATGCTTCGTACCGGAATTTTCCTTGTGGTCGGGCCTACCTGCCGGTAGGTTCGTTGTGCTGTTTGGACCGGTCGTACTCGGCTTGTTGGAGGTTCCCCCCGTGTCCGTGATGTTGGATCGCACATGGCAACCCATCGCCCTCTGCCGCGGTAACCATTCGCACCTGTTCTTCCCCCCAAGTACACAGGAGCGCAAAGAGGAACGCGAGCGGCGCGAGGTAAGGGCCAAGTCGATCTGCAAGATCTGTCCGGTGCGGGCCGAGTGTTACGAGTACGCCCTGACCATCCGGGAGCCGTACGGCATCTGGGGTGGCCTCACCGAGTCGGAACGCCGTCAGCTGGTGGCGGCAGCGGCCGTCTGAAGGTCCTGGTGTCGCCGCTGCGGACCGTGATCCCGGCGGTATCCATCCACTCGAGCAACGGGACCGCATGACGCCGGCTTACCCCGAGTAGGTCGCGAAATTCGGCCAGAGTGAATGGATCGTCGAGATCGTTGGTGCGTGCCACGATGGCATCCAATTGCTCGGGGAGATAGGCGAAATCGTCACCGACCATCGTCACCCGGCCTTGGCGGACGATGACATGGAGAATCTCCGGATCGAGACCCAATGTCGAGAGGGTCGGGACCGAAGGCGCATCGGCGGTCAACCGCGCCGCGGCCTCGGCCCACGCCGTCTCCTCGTCTGTCCCCCATACCGGGTGGAAATCGACAGCCGCCAGAGTCCCGCCGTCCTCTCGGAGCCCGTTTCCGGGAAGATTCAGGACGGCATCCACCACCGCCGCCGAGACCCCGGCCGCCGACGCCAGGGTCGCCCTCGGGATCCCGGGTCGCATCGGGTAGCGACGGTGGAACAGCATCACCTCGTCGGTCATCGCCGCGGCCAACTCGGCGAGATGTGACGAAGTCATCGCCACCCCACCTGCGACCACCGCCGCCTCCGGGATACCGCCACCGGTGTCGGCCGCCAGATATGACAGATCGGCGGATCCGCGTATGTCGAGCAGGCGGTCCGCCATGAGGTTCCGCCCGCCGTCGACGGCACAGCGGAGGGCGTCGAACTCGTCGGCTCTCGGGAGGTCCCGTCCAGGGTGAGGGTCGAGAACCACACCACCGCCGACGACGGCGCGGCGTCCGACATCCCGGATCACGAACCGGTCACCCATCCGCAGTGGCGCCGCCCCCTCGAGGTGGAGGACCGCTGCTCCGGGGGCCGGGCCTGCGGGGCCGCCGAGGAGCCGCACCCGGATCGGCCAATGTCCGGTGCCGGCATGCAGGTGGAACGCCCCCCGATCGCCGATGGCTCCCGGCCAGCTTCGCGCCGCCACCAGGTGAGCCAGCAGACGTCGGGTGGTTTGCAGCGTTCCCGGTGACGCCAGCAGGCTGCCCCGACCGATGTCGCTGCGCTCCACCCCGCTGAGGTTGAGGGCGGTGCGGACACCCGGACCCACCTTCGCAACCTCGGTCTCGTGCGACTGGATGGATCTGATCCGGGCGGCTCCCCCGCCCGGCCATACGGTCAGAAGGCCGCCACGATGCATATCGCCGCCTTCGGTCGTGCCGGTCGCCACCACCCCGGCGCCGGGAGCGACGAACACCCGGTCGACCCACATCCGAGCCCACCCGGTACCCGGCTCGGCGGTGGCCGTGTCGGCTCCAGCGGCCAGGTCGAACATCGACTCGAGGGCGGTGCGCAGCCGTTCCAGGCCCACCCCCGTGGTTGCCGACACCGCCACCACTGGCCATTCGGCGAGAGCGGTGCCGGCGGTACGTTCCCGGACCTCGGTCTCGGCGAGTACGACGAGGTCGGACCCGATGAGGTCGAGGCGGGTGAGGACGATGAGGCCGCGGTGAATGCCGAGGGTCTCGAGCACGGCAAGGTGTTCCTCGCTCTGCGGCATCCACCCTTCGTCGGCGGCGACCACGAACAGGGCGGCGTCGACGGCACCGACTCCGGCGAGCATGTTCTTGATGAACCGCTCGTGACCGGGGACATCGACAAAGGCGACCTCGTGATCACCGATCGTGGTCCACGCAAAGCCGAGATCGATGGTCAGCCCCCGCCGCTTCTCCTCGATCCAACGATCGGGGTCCCTCCCGGTCAGAGCCCGGACCAGGGTCGACTTCCCATGATCGACGTGTCCGGCGGTGACGACGACCGGCATCAGACCGCGGTGAGCGCAGCGGCGACGTGGGCGTCGTCTCCGGGTTCCACGGTGCGCAGGTCGATCAGGAGTCGGCCGTCGTGACGGCGGGTGAGCACCGGCGGGTTGGCGTCGAGGAGACGCCGCCACAGACGCTCGGCTCCCTGGTCCATGGCCAGGAGCGGTCCGGGGATTGTGCCGTTCGGTGTCGAACCGGCCCCGGCGACCCCGTGACCGTCGATGACGGTGCCGCCGGTCAGGGTGGCGAGGTGACGGACCCGGGGGAGAAGGTCTTCGCTGGTGAGGGCGGCCATCCGCCACACCGGGATCTCCCCGCCCCGCCCGGCGCCGTACAGGTCGAGCGTTGCGGCAAGGGCGGCCATGGTGGGGCCGTCGAGCCGGATCGCCCGCATCAGGGGATGGCGGGTCAGCCTGGCCACCAGATCGGCTCTCCCGGCGATCAGCCCTGCCTGAGGGCCACCGAACAGCTTGTCGCCGCTGAACAGCACCAGGTCGGCGCCGGCGGTCAGGGTCTGTCGGGCCCCGGGCTCGCCGGCCAGCCACGATGGTGGAGTCCCGGGAAGCCACGGGGCCCGCGAGTCGAGCAACCCGCTCCCGATGTCGGCGACCAGGGCACGGCCGTGGCGCCGGGCCAGATCCGCCAGTTCCCGGTAGCCGACAGCGGTGGTGAACCCCTCGACCCAGTAGTTCGAGGGGTGAACCTTGAGCAACACCTCCACCCGATCGACGACACCGGCATAGTCGGCCAGGTGGGTACGGTTGGTGGTTCCCACCTCGACCAGATGTGCTCCCGTCGCCGCCATCAGCTCGGGCAACCGGAACGACCCGCCGATCTCGATCAGCTCGCCGCGGGACACCGCCACCGACCCGGGTGCTGCCAGTGCCGCCAACGCCAGCATCAGTGCGGCGGCGTTGTTGTTCACCGCCACCGCCGCCTCGGCGCCCACCAGCGCAGCCAGCAGTTCGGAGATGTAGCCATGACGCCGTCCCCTGCTCCCGGTGACGGTGTCGATCTCGACATTGCCGTATCCGGTGGCGGCACGGTGCGCCGCCTCCGCCGCCTCCTCGTGGAGCGGAGCGCGACCGAGGTTGGTGTGGAGGATGACCCCGGTGCCGTTGACGACCCGGCGCGGTCGTTGGGCGATGAGCCCGGTGGCTGCCGCCGTGGCGACCGCGGTGGGATCCCCGGCTCCGGCATCGGCGAGGGCGTGACGGGCAATGTCGACCAGCAGCGGTCGGGGAAGCTGCCCGGTATGAGGATCGGCGGCGAGCCGGGCGGCCAGGACATCTACACCGGGGGGTCGTCGCCGTTCCACCATCCGGCCACGTTAGAACCTCCCCGGACGAGGGTTCGCATCGTCGGCAGTGGTGCGAGGATCCATTCGCCGTCACCAGGGGGTGGCCGCAACGGTGCGCATCGGTCTCTGGCGCAAACGCACCGCCGACGCCATACTCGCCCTGCTGTGGGGCGGCGGTGCAGTGCACCAGACCCGAACTCTGTGACGACGAAGGGGCACCGGGACATGCGGGATGAGGTCGGTCAGTTACCCGAATGGTTGCGACCGGCCGGGTGGATCTCCTTCTCGCCCTCTCTTGTCCTGATGGTCACGTTCTTCGCCGTATGGGAGTGGACTGGGACATGGCTCTGGGGTGTGGTTGCAGGCGCCACCATTGGGTTCCTTGGCGAACTTGCGGTGAACGGGCGACATCGCGACGACGAGGAAGCTCGTCACGAGACACCGTGAAGGTGCCGTTGCCCCATGGCAGGACTCCTCAGGTCGACCGAACACCCCCGCACAAACGCCGGCATGACCGCCTGTTAGACCCCAGCATCGGTAACCTGACAACGGTGCGCCCCACCACCCTTCTTTTTCTCGTCTTCACCATCGTGCCCTTGGCCGAGATCGCCCTCTTCATCTGGGTCGGCGATCTGATCGGCCTGCTTCCCACCGTTGCCATCGTGCTGGTCACCGCACTCCTCGGGGCGATGATGGTTTCGCGCCAAGGTCGCCGGCAGCTCGCCAGCTCCCGCTCGACGTTGCTCAGCGGAGGCTTTCCCACCGCCGAGATCGCCAATGGAGCGATGATTCTTGTCGCCGGGGCGCTGTTGATCACTCCGGGATTCCTCACCGACCTGATCGGGTTCCTCCTCCTCACCCCGCCGGTTCGTGATGGCCTGAGGAGCGCCTGGAAGCGCCGCCGCGAGAACCGGATCCAGGTCCTGTGATTGCGCCGCCGAGAGCGTCGGCGGCCGCCTGTCTGCTGCGCCGACGAGGATTCCGCACCGAGGTGCTGATGGTCCGGCGCGGTGCGGGTGCCCGTTTCATGCCCGGCGCCTGGGTCTTCCCCGGTGGCGTCGTCGACGACATCGATCGCAGTCCAGAGGCCGAGACGGCACTGCCCGACGTTCCGGCCGACGAGCGTCCATGGTTGGCGGCGGCGATCCGGGAGCTGGCCGAAGAGTCAGGAATCTGGCTGAGCGACCCGCCCCGATCGGTACCGGCGGCGTCGCGACCTCGCGGGCTCGATGTATTCGGTCTCGGTTCCTCCGACCCGGCAGTGGCGAGCCGGCTTGCCTGGTTCTCCAACTGGGTGACGCCGACGGTGGTGCCGGTGCGTTTCGACGCCCGGTTCTATGTCGCCGAGGTTCCGGCCGACACCGACGCCGCTCCCGATGAGATCGAAGTCGATGCGGTGCAATGGGTCGCCCCGTCGGAGGCGGTGGTCAGGGCCGAGGCGGGTGAGATGCTTGTCGCATTTCCCACGGCGATGACCCTCCGTCATTTCGCCGCCCTCGAGGACGTGGCGGCGATCCTCGGTTATGCACGGGACCTCGCCGGTGCGGTCCCGGCGATCCAGCCCCGTCTCCGCCAGGTCGCCGAGGGCGATGTCGAGGCGCTGCTACCCGGCGATCCCGGGTTCGATGACATCGGCGATCAACCCCCCGAGACCGCGATGCTGGCGCAGGCGGCGAGGGTGCGGTCCGCAGGCGGGGTCCGGATTCCCGAGCTGGAACGATCGGAAGCGTCATGAACGTCCCAACGCCGTTCCTCCCCAACGTGGTGCGCGTCCTCGCCCCCAACCCCGGACCGTTCACCGGTCCCGGAACCAACACCTACGTGGTGTCGACCGCAGGTCGATCGATGATCATCGACCCCGGGCCGGTGATCGACCGCCACCTCGTCGCCATCGACCATGCGCTCGCCGATTCCGAGCCGGTGGCGGTGCTGGTCACCCACACCCATCCCGATCATGCCCCGGCGGCGAATCCGCTCGGCGCCCGGCTCGGGGTTCCGGTGCTCGGATTCGCCTCCGGACCGTCGTTCGTACCCACCGACACCCTTGCCGACGGCGACATCGTCGAGATCGCCCCGGGCGCCGGCTTGCGGGTGGTGCACACCCCCGGCCACACCCCCGACCACCTGTGTTTTCTCGCAGGGACGGTCCTTTTCTCAGGAGATCACATCATCAACGGTTCCACCGTCATCGTCGACGATGCCACGGCCTATATGGGCTCGCTGGTCCGGGTTCGCGATCTCGCCCCTGATCATCTCTACCCGGGTCATGGCGAGGAGATGTCCGAGGCGGTGCCGGCCATCGACGCCTATATCGCCCATCGAATCGAGCGGGAACGCCAGATTCTGGTCGCCGTCGAGGCCGGCGCACGGGGAGTCTCCGAGGTCGTGGAAGCGGTCTACGGGGGCCTCGATTTGCGCCTCGCCGAGGCGGCGGCCTTGCAAGTTGTCGTCCAGTTGAGGAAACTGGCCGCAGAAGGCCGGATAACATTCCGGCCCGACACCCTTCACGGTGTCGTCACGCTCCCCACCATGGAAGTCCGATGAAGCGGATAATCGCCGCCTTCGCCGTTGTCACACTGCTGGTAGGCCCCGCCTACGCCGCCTCAGGTGCGGCCCAGGTGACTCCCGAAGATATCGCCGCCGCCGACGCCCGCCGACGCGCCGCCGCAGCCGAGCTCACCGACGCCACCGCCGAATACGACGCCGCGGTCGCCAAGAGCGTCTCCATCCAGGATCAACTGCGGGTACTCGCCACCGAGCTGGCCGTGGCCGAGCGCAACCTCATCGATCTCCGTATCGCCGCCACCGACGTCACCCGCGCCATGTACATGGAAGCCGGCGCCACCGGTGCCGCCACCGTCCTCGACGCCGAGACCATCAACGAGATTCCGGTCAAGGAAGGCTATCTCGATCGCCTGTCCAGTGACGGGGCACAGACCTTGGCGCGTCTCGAAGCCGTCGAAGCCGCCCACGCCGAGCAGAGCAGCCGCCTCGGGGAGCTGCAGACGGAACAGGAAGCCACCGTCGAGGAAGCTCGAGGAGCTGGCGGACAGCATCCTCACCCAGCTTGCCGCCGCCGACGCCGACTACACCGGTCTGGTCGCCGCCTTCGAGGCTCAGGAGGCGGCACGCATCCGGGCCGAAGAGGAAGCGCGTCGCCGCGCCGCCGAGGAGGCGGCACGCATGGCCACCTCGACCACGGCCCCACCGGGCAACGTCACCACCACGACCACCGGGGGTGGCGGCGACGGTGACGACGGTGGTGGCGGAGGCGTCACCACCACCACGTCGGCCCCTCCGACGACCAGTGCACCTCCGCCGACGACACCACCGCCCTCGCCGCCACCGAAGACCGGTGGACGGGTATGTCCGGTCAACGGCGCCGTCAGCTTCACCGACACGTGGGGCGCCTCGCGCTCCGGCGGCCGTGCCCATCAGGGGGTCGACATGATCGCCGCACGGGGAACACCGCTCGTCGCCATCGAATCGGGAACGGTCCGCTTGTCGAGCAACACCCTCGGTGGGATCAGCCTCTACCTCAGCGGTTCGAGCGGTGACACCTTCTACTACACCCACATGGACGGCTACGCCTCCGGTCTGTCGTCGGGCCAGTCGGTGTCGGTGGGGCAGGCCGTCGGCACCGTCGGCAACACCGGAAACGCCCAGTACACGGTCCCTCACCTCCACTTCGAGCATCATCCAGGTGGCGGCGGTGCGGTGAATCCGACGCCTCTCGTTGCCGGTCTGTGCCGCTGACCCTGGTCTTGATGTGCCTTCTGCCCAACCAGATGGAACGTCTCCCGCACAACCAGATGGAACAGAGGCTCCTGCACCCGTCCGCATCCTGACGGTGTGTCTCGGCAACATCTGCCGATCTCCCACCGCCGAAGCCGCCATCACCGAGGCAGCCCGAACTTCCGGGGTGGCGGTCGAGGTCGATTCGGCGGGGACCTCCAGCTACCACGTCGGAGAATCCCCCGATCGTCGGATGGTGGCCGCCGCCCGCAGGTTCGGGCTCCGTCTACGGGGAAGGGGCCGCAAGGTCACCGAGGAGGACTTTCGCCGGTTCGACCTGATCGTGGCCATGGATGCCGCCAACGAGCAGCGGCTACGGACGCTGGCACCCCCGGACACCACCGCCGAGATCGCCCGGTTCCGAAGGTACGACCCGGATGGCGACGATCACCGCGACGTTCCCGATCCCTACTTCGGAGGCGCCCAGGGCTTCGAGGTGGTGGTCGCGATCTGCCGGCGCACCGCAGCGGGGTTGATCGATGCGATTGTCGCCGGCGAGGTGCGGTCCGGGAGCTGAGCCGCAACGATGCGGTGGATCAACCGGTTGCGGTCATCCGTTCCAGTTGCTCGGCGAGCACCGCCATACGCGAGGTGCACGTCTCGTCCTCGACCGGTGGCACCAGATCGATGAGTTGCTTGGCCGCCGCCTGGATCGCCAGCCCCGCCGGGCTGTCCGGGTGGGCGCGCACCACGGGGCGGCCGTCGTCGCCTCCGGACACCACAAAGGGGTCGAGCGGCACCTGGCCGATCAGAGGGACCCCGAGTTCGTCCGCCAGTTCCTGGCCCCCTCCGGTCCCGAACAGTGCGTAGTGCCGTCCGTCCTCGGTGGTGAATCCCGACATGTTCTCGATTACGCCGATCACCGGCATGAACGATCGGCGGGCCATGTCGGCGACCCGTGCCGCCACGCGCTGGGCGGCCCGCTGCGGGGTGGTCACCACCACCATCTCCGCCTGGGGGAGGAGTCGGGAGAGCGCCATCTGGATGTCGCCGGTCCCGGGTGGCATGTCGAGCACCAGATATCCAAGGTCCCGCGGCCACGCCACATCATGGAGGAACTGCTCCAGCGCCTTCGAGAGCATCAGCCCGCGCCACATCAGGGCGGTGCCTTCGCTCTCGACGATCATCCCCGTCGACACGACGTGGATGCCCTGGATCTTGGCGGGCAGGATGCGGCGATTGCCGTCGGCCTCGAGGCGGACACCACCGGCGTCGAGCATCCTCGGAATCGAGAATCCCCAGATGTCGGCGTCGAGCAGCCCGACCTCGTGACCACGGTCGGCGAGTGCCATCGCCAGGTTGACGCTCAGCGAGGACTTACCGACCCCGCCCTTGCCGCTGGACACGGCGATCACCCGCGTCATCGGGTTGACCGAGGTCGGTGATGCATTGTCCCTGGCGTGCCGGCGCGCCCGGCTCATCAGTGCCGAACGCTCCGACTGGCTCATGGCGGTCACCTGGACGACGACATGGTCGACCCCACCGAGTGCCTCGACCTTGCGGACGACATCGCTCTCGATCTGGTCCCGCATCGGGCAGGCGGCGATGGTCAGCGCCAGTTTGATGGTGACCGTGGCGTCGTCGATGGCGATCCCCTTGATCATCCCGAGTTCGACCACATCGGTGCCCAACTCGGGATCGATCACGCCGCGCAGTGCGCCTTCGATATCGGTGCGATCTGCCATAGACCTCAATCGTAGGCGGGTAGCGGTTGCTCGCCGCTGTCGCCATCGTCCCCGGTGCCCGTATACTGGTTGCACAGCGAGTTCTTTTCCAGGAGGTCCTCGGACCGTGATCACCAACGAACCAACTACCGCCGATGTGGATGTCCTTCCGGTGACGCTCAGCCAGACCGCCGCCGCCAAGGTGCGCGAGCTGATCGAATCCGAAGGCGACCCGTCGCTGGCGCTGCGCCTTGCGGTGCGGCCCGGAGGCTGCTCCGGCTTCTCGTACGACATGTTCTTCGACAGCAAGATCGACGACACCGACCTCGTGTCCGAGACCGACGGGGTCCGGTTGACCGTCGACGCCGAATCGGCGGCGATGGTCGGAGGAGCGGTCGTGGACTACAAGGACATGGGGCTGCAGGGCGGCGGATTCGCCATCAACAACCCGAACCAGACCCGGTCCTGCGGTTGCGGTCAGTCGTTCTGCTGACCGGCAGCCACTGATGCCGAAGTCCATCCTGCCGGTGACGTCGGCCCCCCCGGCAATGGGGCCCTACTCGGTGCTCACCGAGGCCAACGGCTTTGTCTTCATGTCCGGCCAGATCGGGCTCGACCCCGCCACCGGCACCACCGTGCCGGGAGGCGTCGAGGAGCAGGCCGACCAGATCATGCGGAACATCGGCGCCATCCTCGGCGATGCCGGGCTGGGCTACGACGACATCGTCAAGACCACCATCTTTCTCGCCGACATGGCCGATTTCGCCGCCGTCAACACCGTCTACGCCGGCTACATCGGCGATACCCGCCCCGCCCGGTCGACCGTCGAGGTGGCTGCCCTCCCCGGTGGTCACCTGGTGGAGATCGAACTCATCGCCGCCCGCTGACCCGGAGCTTCCGATTCGCCCCGGTATTCGAATGGGGCGGCAGCGCCCCCGGGCCGCCCTTCAGTCGATGCGGTGTTGCATCCTGGCGAGGTCGGCGGTGATCGGCGTCACAAAGGTGGCGGACACCGCAACGTGGTCGGGATGCGTGGCGTACGTCCGGTACCCGGCCTCGTCGGCGAACTCTGCGATGAGCGCCAGGTCGTAGGTGCCCTCGATCAGCCCCAGATCGGCTCCCAGCTCGAAGCGGAGGATCCCGGGCACCGTCTCGGGAAGACCTCTGAGAGCCGCTTGCATGCGATCGATGTCTTCGGCGGCGACGTCGTGCTTCAAGCGGAGGAGGACAATGTGGCGGATCATGGGTTCGCTTCTCCTCAGGAAGGTGTCGGAACGGGTGGGTGGTTGGGCTGGGCACGCCTCAGGCGTGGCGTCGAAATGCACGGTACCTTTGTGGAGACAACGGCCGGACGGGGACCGCCGGTACCATTCGGATCAACGGCCGCACCGCTCATGGGCCAGTCGACAGAGGAGGCCTTCAGTGGACCGTGACCGCATTCTTTCATCGCTCGGACTGACCGACCACAACCCGGGTGTGTACGCCGCCGGATGGGCCGACGCCCATGGCGAGACCGTGGTGAGCGAGAACCCGGCGACCGGCGAGCCGATCGCCTCCGTCTCGCAGGGCACGCTCGACGACTACGAGCAGGTGGTCGCCGCATCCCAGGACGCCTTCTCGGCCTGGCGGATGCTGCCCGCTCCCGAACGGGGTGTCCATGTGCGGCTGATCGGCGAGGCGCTCCGCCGCTACAAGGAGCCGCTCGGTGCGCTGGTGGCGCTCGAGATGGGCAAGATCCGCGCCGAAGGCGAGGGCGAGGTTCAGGAGATGATCGACATGGCCGACTTCGCCGTCGGGTTGTCGCGCCAGCTCTACGGGCTCACCATGACCTCGGAGCGCCCCCGTCACCGGATGTACGAGCAGTGGCACCCGCTGGGACCGATCGGTGTCATCACGTCGTTCAACTTCCCGGTGGCGGTGTGGAGCTGGAACTGTCTGGTGGGGGCGGTGTGTGGCGACACCCACATCTGGAAGCCCTCCGAGAAGACACCATTGACGGCGGTTGCGGTCACCAACATCGTCCACGAGGTGATGGACGGCACCGGGTTCGAGGGTGTGTTCAACCTGATCGTCGGCGAGGGAAGCACCGTCGGGGTCGCCATGTCCGAAGATCGCCGTCTCCCCTTGATCTCGGCGACCGGATCGTCCCGGATGGGCGCTCAGGTCGGCACTGCGGTGGCGGCGCGTCTCGGCCGGTCGCTGCTCGAGCTCGGTGGCAACAACGCCATCGTCGTTCTCGACGACGCCGACCCGGATCTGGCAAGCCGGGCGGCGCTGTTCGCCGCCGTCGGCACCGCCGGACAACGATGCACATCACTGCGGCGTCTCATCGTCCAGCGGGGCATCGCCGATCAGGTGACCAAGCGGCTGGTCGAATCGTATGCACAGGTGCCGATCGGCGACCCGCTCGCCGAGGGAACGCTGATGGGTCCGCTGATCGATGCCGGTGCGGTGGCGATGTACGAGTCGGCGGTCACCACCGCCCAGGAGCA
Source organism: uncultured Acidimicrobiia bacterium (assembly GCA_963708235.1). Classification (GTDB taxonomy): domain Bacteria; phylum Actinomycetota; class Acidimicrobiia; order Spongiisociales; family UBA5794. The sequence continues at coordinate 223,402 of OY970200.1, forward strand.
AGGTGGCGAGCTGCTCTACGGTGGCAACGTGCTGGATCGGGACGGTCACTTCGTCGAGCCGACCATCCTGCGGATGCCATCGGACGCCCCCATCCTCCAGGTCGAGACCTTTGCCCCCGTGCTCTACATCGTCGAGGTCGACGATCTCGACGAGGCGATCGCGGTGCAGAACGGCGTCGATCAGGGACTGTCCTCGGCGGTGTTCACCGACTCGATGCGCTCGGCGGAGCGGTTCCTCTCCCACGAGGGATCCGACTGCGGCATCGCCAACGTCAACATCGGCACCTCCGGTGCCGAGATCGGCGGTGCCTTCGGCGGCGAAAAGGACACCGGCGGCGGACGCGAGTCCGGTTCCGATGCCTGGAAGGCCTACATGCGTCGCCAGACCGTCACCATCAACTGGAGCACCGACCTCCCCCTCGCCCAGGGCATCGAATTCGGCTGAGCAACCCCTGCAGGGCACGCGGACATTGACGCCGCGCTTCGCCCCGTCTGCGTCTGAAAGCGCCATGGGCCAAAGTCGGTGACGCTGCGGCTGGGGCGGACTTTGACGTCGCGCTTCGCCCCGTCTGCGTCTGAAAGCGCCATGGGCCAAAGTCGGTGACGCTGCGGCTGGGGCGGACTTTGACGTCGCGCCCCGCCCCGTCTGCGGCCACAAAGCGTCCGCAGACACCCCGCCCCCCGGGGCGGGGAGGGCCAGAAAAGAGGCCGCACGTGTGTCGATCCACCGCTGCGCCACCCACCGACTCCTCAAGGCCCCACTTGAAATCGAAAGGAGCGTCTCCCCGGGACGGGGAGGCCCAGAAGGGGACTCCGCACTATGGCCGCGCCGTCTTGCCGAGAAGGTAGAGCGAATTCCGCAACGCCGCCGTGCTCTTTTTGGCCCTCCCCGCCCCGGGGGGCGGGGTGCCTCCGAGGTTCGGGGAGGAGGTGGGGCGGGGCGCGAGGTCTGCATCCCTGAATGTCGATGTGTCCCGTGCGGTGGTGTGTCGCCGTGTGGATGCGCAGCTGGACGGGGCGCCGGGCGATCATGCCGAGATGCGTTCCGCTATCCCGGGATGAAGCTCAGCCTTATCTGACGCACGGAGTTGTCGAGATTGGGGTCGACCAGGACGACGGACTGCCACGTGCCCAGGGCGGGGCGTCCTGCGATGACCGGGATCACCAGGGAGGGGGAGACGATGCCGGGGATGACGTGATCGGCGCCGTGGCCTGGGGAGCCGTGGCGATGGCGGTAGCGGTCGTCACGCGGGACCAGGTCGTCGACGGTGTCCATGAAGTCGTCGTCGCTCCCGGCACCGACCTCGATGATGGCCAGACCGGCGGTGGCGTGGGGAACGAACACCGAGAGCAGTCCGTCGCCGCGTCCCGAGGCGAAATCCGCCACATCGCCGGTGAGATCGAATGTGCCGCGCCGGTGTCCGGTGTGGACTTCGACGACAACCGAGTCCATGTCTCAGCCGAACCGGTAGCCGACGCTACGGACCGTGGTGATCCACGAGCTCCGCTCCTCGCCCAGCTTGGCGCGGAGACGCCGGACGTGGACATCGACGGTCCGCGAGCCGCCGAAGTAGTCGTACCCCCACACCTTCGACAGGATCTGCTCCCGGCTCCACACCCGTCCCGGGTGCTCCACGAAGAAGCGCAGCAGCTCGTACTCCATGTAGGTCAGGTCGCGGGGTCCGCCGGCAACGGTGGCTTGATAGGTGGCGGTGTTGAGTTCGAGGTCGCGGTACTTGAGGACGTCGCTGTCGGTCTGCACTTCGATGCCTGTGGCAAGTCGGCGGAGCCGCACCCCGAGCTCGGTGGCGTCGATCGGGGAGAGGATGAAGTCGTCGTAGCCGTCCTCGTCGGCGAGGTCGGAGGTGCGGGTCCGGTCGGCGACCACCAGCACCGGCACCGACTCCTCGGTACGCAGCTTGCGGGCCATACCGAGCGTCAACCCCACGTCGTCGGTCACCTCGACCACCGCCGCCGGCCAGCCGCCGTCGGGACGGCGTACTTCGGCATCGCCGAGCGAGTCCACCGGGACCGGTTGGAAACCTGCACCGAGCAGCGCCCCGATGAGCGCCTGGCTCGGACTCGGGGGGAACACGGCGACGAACATCAGAGCACTGGCAGGTAGGTCTGGAGCTCGAACTGGGACACGTGGCTCTGGTACCGGTCCCACTCCTCGCGCTTGTTGCGCAGGAACCACTCGAACACATGGTCGCCGAGGGTGTCCTTGACCAGCGCCGAGCTCTCCATCGCATCGAGTGCATCGGCCAGGTTGGTGGGAAGCCGGTGGACCCCCGAAGGGGCCCCCTTGCCGTCCACCGTGACCTCTTCGGGGAGTTCGTAGTTGTTCTCGACCCCGGCCAGCCCGGCGGCGAGGATCACGGAGAAGGCCAGGTACGGGTTGCAGGCGCCATCGGGGGAGCGGTATTCGATGCGGGTGGCGGAGGGCTTGTTGCGCTTCGCCGCCGGCACCAGCACCACGGCGGACTGGTCGTGACGACCCCACTGTTCGTAGACGGGGGCATCGAAGCCGCTCACCAGCCGCTTGTACGAATTGACCCACTGGTTGGTGATCGCCGTGATCTCGCGCCCGTGATGGAGCAGACCGGCGATGAAGGCCCGGGCCGTCTTCGACAACCCGTATTCGGCGCCCTCCTCGTAGAAGGCGTTCTCGTCCCCGTTGAACAGCGATAGGTGGAGGTGCATCCCGCTGCCGTCGTAGCCCTCCAGCGGCTTGGGCATGAACGTGGCGTAGATGTCGTGCTCCATCGCCACCTCCTTCACCGCAAGACGGGTGGTGACGACGTTGTCGGCCATGGTGAGCGCATCGGTGTGGCGGAGGTCGAGCTCGTGTTGGCTGGGGGACACCTCGTGGTGGGACGATTCGACGGGGATGCCGAGACCTTCGAGGGTGAGGATCGTCTTGCGGCGGTACTCCTGGGCGACATCGAGCGGGGTCAGGTCGAAGTACCCGCCGCGATCGAGCGTCTGTGGAACCGGGCCGGAGTCGGCGAAGTAGAAGTATTCGATCTCGGGTCCGACGTAGAACGCAAACCCCAGCTCGTGGGCGCGTTCCAGGCTCCGGCGCATCACCCACCGCGGGTCGCCCTCGAAGGGTGTTCCGTCGGGCCTGACGATATCGCAGAACATCCGCGCCACCCCGGCGTCCCCGGAACGCCACGGCAGGATCTGGAACGTGGTGGGATCGGGTCGGGCCAGCATCTCGGATTCGTGACGTCGCGAGAAGCCGTCGATGGCGGACCCGTCGAACCGCATCCCCTCATCGAAGGCGGTTTCCAGCTCGGCGGGGGTGATGGCGAACGACTTGAGCAGCCCGAGCACATCGGTGAACCAGAGCCGGATGAAGCGAACCCCCCGCTCCTCGACGGTGCGCAGGACGTACTCGTGTTCCTTACCCATCGGTCCTCCTCGCCAACGGCGACGGTGCGCCGGTGCGGCCGCCACGCCATCGTATGCCGGTGCGGGGGACGGTGACCAGTTCAGACCGGCCCGAAACACAGTGTTCACATTCCGGTGACCTCGACGTAATCGCCGTCATCAACGATGAGCCAAACTGGTAGCACGCGCCACAGAGGAGTTCCCTATGCCTTATCGGGCCGAGTACATCTGGATCGACGGTCAGAAACCGACCGGCAAGCTTCGATCGAAGACCAAGGTGATTCCGGACGGCGATACGCCGCCCATCTGGGGCTTCGACGGCTCCAGTACCGAGCAGGCTCCCGGCGCCGCCTCCGACTGCGTGTTGAACCCGGTGCTCGTCAAGCCGGACCCGATCCGCGGCGGCGACGACGTGCTGGTGATGTGTGAGGTGCTCAACACCGACATGACGCCGCACGCCACCAACACTCGCGCATCCTGCGCCGAGGTCGCCGAACGTTACGCCGCCCACGAGCCCTGGTTCGGGATCGAGCAGGAGTACACCTTCTTCAAGGACGGTCGCCCCCACGGTTGGCCGATCGGTGGGTATCCGGCACCTCAGGGCGGGTACTACTGCGGTGTCGGTGCCGACGAGATCTGGGGTCGTGACGTCGTCGAGATCCACACCCAGGCATGTATCGATGCCGGGATCGCCATCTCGGGAACCAATGCCGAGGTGATGATCGGGCAGTGGGAGTTCCAGATCGGTCCTGCCGGGCCGCTCGAGGCTTCGGACCAGCTGTGGATGGCGAGGTGGCTGCTCTACCGCATCGCCGAGGACTACGACATCTCGGCCCACCTCGACCCCAAGCCGGTCGAGGGTGACTGGAACGGCGCCGGTGCCCACACCAACTTCTCCACCAAGGAGATGCGCGAGTCCTACGAGCCCATCGTTGCTGCCTGTGAGGCGCTGGGGAAGCGTGCGGACGAGCACATCCAGGCCTACGGCGCCGGGATCGAGCGGCGGCTCACCGGATTGCACGAGACGGCTCCGTGGACCGAGTACAGCTACGGGGTCTCGGACCGCGGTGCGTCGGTCCGTATCCCCTGGCAGGTGCACCAGGAACAGAAGGGCTACATCGAGGACCGTCGCCCCAACGCCAACTGCGACCCCTATGTCGTCACCCGGCTGATCACGGAGACCGTGTGCAGCTATCTCGAGGGTGAAGCCTGAGCCGTCACCGTTGACAACCGACCCTACGGAGTGAGGGGGCTGCCACCAGGCAGCCCCCTCACGCGTGGGGTCGCCCGAACGGACGGTGGGGCGATCGGCAGCGGCGTAGGCAGGGAAATCGGACCCCCGTCCCGCCGGTGCGACGGCGGGACCGATGGCAGCAGTGGGAGGCTCTGGCCATGGCGTCACGCCACAGCGTCAGCCCCCGATGGCGGTGCGGGTCAGATCGAGGGTGGTGGCCAGGTCGGAGGCGGCGGCGGTGTAGGCCGCAAGTGCGGCGAGCCGATCGTCGGGGCCGGACGAATCGACCAGACCGGTCACCATGTCGCCGGCGGCGGTGTTCATCGCCTCGGCGGCGGCGGTGACGTTGACCCATGCCTCGGCGCCGGCGGGCGGCACCTCGGCAGCGGCGACCTCGGCGGCGAAGGTGCCGGTCCGGTTCGCCAGATCGGTGAGCGCATCGCGCGTTGCGGCGAAGTCGCCCCCGGCATCCCAGTCGTCGTTGATGGTCTGGGCCTCACCGGCCAGACCTGCGCCCCGGGTGGCGAAACCGTCGATCACCACGAGGAACGGGTCATCCGCCGCCGGGAGGGTGGTGGCGGTTCCGTCTCCGTCACCCGTACCCCCAGGGGCGAGAGTGGTGGTGACATCGGTTCCGGCATCGCCAGGCTCCACCGTTCCGGGGGGGAGGGCGTTCACGAAAAGGAACGTGAAACCCACCAAACCTGCGATGACGAGGGGAAGAATCCAGCGGCCATGTTTTGGGTCTACCTTGCTCACGACTGCAAAGATAGTCGGGTCGCCGGCTAGCGATGTGGATCGGTGCCGAACTCCCCCCGATTAGGGTGCCGGAATGGACATTGCGGGGAGGATCGCCGTCGTCACCGGGGGGGCACACCGGGTCGGTCGTGGCATCGCCCTCGCCCTGGCCGCTGCCGGCGCCGATGTGTTCGTCCACTACTCCCGATCGGCGGCCGAGGCCGATGCGACTGTCGCCGAGATCACCGGCCTGGGCCGACGCGCCGCTTCCGGGTCCGCCGATCTGGCGCTCCCCGGTGCCGCCGGCTCCCTCATCGCCACGGTCCGCAACCAACTCGGCAACCCCACCATCCTGGTCAACAGCGCCTCCGGGTTTCCTGTCGACACCCTCACCGATGTCACCCGGGAGCAGTGGCAGGCAACGCTCGATCTCACCCTGACCGCACCGGTGTTCCTCACCCAGGCCTTTGCGGAGGTGATCGGCGACTCCGAGGGTGCGGTGGTCAACATCGGGGACGTCAAGACCGCCACGCCCTACCGTCGCCACTTCAGCTACATGGTCGCCAAGGGGGGCCTGGAGACCTTCACCCGGGCCGCCGCCCTGGCGCTGGCCCCCCGGATCCGGGTGAATGCGCTGGCGCTCGGGGTCATCCTTCCCCCGGCCACCAAGGACGCCGCCTACGTGGAACGGCTCGCCGCCGATCTACCGCTGCGTCGGGCGGGTGGGGTCGAGGTGGTTGCCGACGCCGCAGTCGCCCTGATCCGCAACGACTTCATCACCGGCGAGATCCTCCGCCTCGACGGAGGCGCCCACCTGGTGTGATCGCCTTCCTCGGCCCTCCCCGCCCCGGGCGGGGGTCGCCGTCGGCTTGCGGGCCGGAGGCGTCGTCGACCAGATGCGGGGCGTGTCCATTCTTGGCCCTCCCCGCCCCGGGGGGCGGGGTGCCTCCGAGGTTCTGGGAGGAGGTGTGGCGGGGCGCGAGGTCGTTGTCCCTGAAGGTTGACCTGATGCGTGCGGTGCGGGTTGTCGTGAGCGCCAAGACGCTGAACACGGGCAGTTGTCGGTGATACTTCAGGCTTGCGGACTCTGGCGTGGCGCTCTCCGCCCCGTCTGCGTCCGCGAGGCGTCTGCAGCCTCCCCTCCTCCCCCGAGGAGGGGAGGGCCAGAAGGGGATGCGACGTCGCGGCGAACTTCGTCTACGCCGTCGAGTTTGGTGGCGTCGCCCATGGCGCTGTCCGCTCCTAGTCTTGCGCCAATGGATCGCATCCACATCACCAATCTGGAGGTCTCGGGGATTCTCGGGATCAAGCCGGAGGAGCAGGCGAACCCGCAGACGATCCGGGTCAATGCCGTGATGTGGGTGGACACGGCAGCGGCGTCGGCCAGTGACGACATCGCCGATGCGGTGAACTACCGGACCGTGGCCAAGGCGATGATCGCCCACATCGAAGGCGGCAGGCCGTTCCTCGTCGAGCGCCTCGCCCGGGAACTGGCGGACCTGACCTTTGCGCTCGATTCTCGCATCGAAGCGGTCGAGATCACCTTGGAGAAGCCTGGGGCGCTGCGCCATGCCGAATCGGTCGGGATCACGATCCACCGCACCCGGAGCGACTCGCGCAACGGCGCCCCGATCGGACCCGACGCCGGGGGGACGAGCCGGCATGGATGAGCGGCGCCACCACGCACCGCATGTGCGGGCCATCATCTCCATCGGCAGCAACGTGGAGCGGGAACGGTTCGTCCCCGAGGCGATCCGTCGCCTGCGACGGCAGCCGGCGATCGAGGTCGAGCGGATCAGTCAGGTGTTCGAGAGCCGGTCGGTCGGCGGACCACCCGATGCCCCCGACTTCTACAACGCCGCCGTTCTCGTCGCCACCGACCTCACCCCCGAGGACCTGCGTATCGAGCTGCGTGCGATCGAGGCGAGATTGGGTCGTCAGCGGACCTCCGACCGCAACGCTCCCCGGCCCATCGATCTCGACCTGGTCTTCTACGGCGACCTCGTCGCCGCATACGACGGATGGCAGATCCCCGACCCGGCGGCCCTCACCGAAGCCCATGTCGCCGTTCCCATCGCCGACCTCGCCCCCGACTGGGTTCATCCGGTGACGGGGTCGACTGCGTATGAGGTGGTGAGTTCGATTCCTTCGGCGGAGGAGGTCACGCCCGTCATGACCCTGCAGATCGGCGTTCCCCACCACGCCCGTGGCCCCGAGGACTTCGACGGGTCGATGCAGGTGTACGCCCCCCGCTTCGAGGCGCTGGTGCGTCGTCAGTTGGTGGAGATCGGTGAGGACCCCGACCGTGAAGGTCTGCAGCGCACTCCGCTACGGGTGGCCAAGGCGATGGATTACCTCACCAGCGGCTACACCACCTCGCTCGACGAGGTGGTCAACGACGCCATCTTCGATGCCGAAGGCGCCGAGGAGATGGTGGTGGTCAAGGACATCGAGTTCTATTCGATGTGCGAGCACCACATGCTCCCATTCTTCGGGCGGGCCGCCGTCGGCTACCTCCCCAAGGGGCGGATCATCGGTCTGTCCAAGGTTGCCCGCATCGTCGATCTCTACGCCCGCCGCCTCCAGGTGCAGGAGCGGCTCACCAACCAGATCGCCGATGCACTCGGTGAGGTTCTCGACCCGCACGGCGTGGCCGTGATCATCGAGGGCAAACACTTCTGCATGATGATGCGCGGGGTCCAGAAACAGGACAGCTCGATGGTGACCAGCGCCATGCGGGGAACCTTCCGCAGCGACGCCCGCACCCGCAACGAGTTCCTCGACCTGGCCCGTCGCTGACACCGGGCCGGTCCGTCCGTCCGGAGATCCCGACGGTCGCCACATCGGGGACTTTGACAATCTCCGCAAGTGGGGTAGCTTCTCGGACTCATGAATGCGCTGATGTGTCGCTGTCTCTGTGAACGCTCTCGGGTGGGCCACCCGAGTGCCGCGGCGACTCGCCCCCAGCACTCCTGACCCCGACGCCTCCACCCGAGAGCCCCTGAGCGGGCGCACCTCATTCTCGCAACCGGCGTCGGGCCGTGGACCACCCACCACCCTCTGGACCGAGCTTCGCTCGTCCACACCGTCAGGAGCGATTCATGAGCTACGCCAACCCCGAAGCCCTCGTCACCACCGACTGGCTCGAAGCCAACCTCGACGACCCCTCGCTTCGCATCATCGAGGTCGACGAGGATGTCGACGCCTACGGTCGTGACCACATTCCCGGTGCCATCGTCTGGAACTGGAACACCGACCTCCATCACCCCGTGCAGCGCGACTACCGCGACGCCGAGGGATTCTCCGAGTTGCTCCGTCTCGGCGGCGTCACCGCCGACACCACCGTGATCCTCTACGGCGGCAACAACAACTGGTTCGCCGCCTACGCCTACTGGCTGCTCAAGTACCGCGGCTTCGACAACGTGAAGCTGCTCGACGGCGGTCGCAAGAAATGGAAGATCGAGGGGCGTCCCGTCACCGCCGAGGTCCCCAGCTATCCCGCCACCGACTTCTCGATCGCCCTCCCCGAACGCCCCGAACTGCGTGCGCTACGCGACGACGTTCTCGCCTCCGTGGGCAAGGCGGCTTTCGTCGATGTCCGTTCCCCTGAGGAGTTCAGCGGCGAGAAGCTGGCCCCCGACCATCTTCCCCAGGAACAGCCCTATGTCGGCGGTCATGTCCCCGGCGCCGCCAACGTCCCGTGGGCGAAGACGGCGAACGAGGACGGTTCGTTCAAGTCGGCGCAGGAGCTGCGCACCCTCTACGGGGACGTCGGGATCACCGGCGACATCGACACCATTGCGTACTGCCGCATCGGTGAGCGATCCTCCCACACCTGGTTCGTGCTCCACGAGCTGCTCGGGTTCTCCCAGGTCCGCAACTACGACGGATCCTGGACCGAGTACGGCTCCCTCGTCGGGGCACCCGTCGAACGCTGATCCGACCAGCCCGGCCGCGGGTCGACCAGGGACACCCCCCTCTCCTGGTCGACCCGTGGCCTCCTCTCACCCCGAGGTAGGCGTCAATGTCGATCGAGACCATCAAACAGGAAAGCGACGGGCTGCGCGGCTCGCTCGCCGCCGAGCTCCTCGCCGGCGGCGACCGCTTCGGTGACGCCGACTCCCAGCTCCTCAAGTTCCACGGCATCTACCAGCAGGACGACCGCAACCACCGTGCCGGGTCCGACCGTGACTACGTGTTCATGGTTCGTGCCGCCGTCCCCGGTGGCGTGCTCTCCGCCGAGCAGTACCTGGTCTGCGACGACATGGCCGACTGGGTCGGGGACGGCACGACCCGGATCACCTCCCGCCAGGGTCTCCAGTGGCACCACATCCGCAAGGGCAGCCTGCGTCCCATGGTGTGGGCGCTCAACCAGTCGCTGGTCACCACCCTCGGCGCCTGCGGCGACGTGGTGCGCAACATCGTCGCCTGTCCCGCTCCGGATTTGGGTCGCACCGGGATCGACCTTGCCGGTCACGCCTCCCTGCTGGCCGACCGGTTCCGCCCGGCGAGCCGGGGCTACTGGGAGATCTGGGTCGATGGGGAGCGGACCGTGTCGGCGGAGGCCCCTGCCGGCGCCGACGACGAGCCGATCTATGGCGACGCCTACCTGCCACGCAAGTTCAAGATCGGGATCGCCTACCCCGGCGACAACTGCGTCGACGCCTACACCAACGATGTCGGGGTGGTCCCGGTTCTCGACCGGGTTCCCGGCAACGGACCGGGGAAGCTCACCGGGTTCACCGTGCTGGTCGGGGGCGGTCAGGGACGGAGTCACAACCGACCGTCGACCTATCCCCGGCTCGCCGACCCGCTGGCCACGGTGGCCCCCGACCGTCTCGGGGATCTGATCGAAGCCGTGGTCCGGGTACAGCGCGATCACGGCGACCGCACCGACCGCAAGCAGGCCAGGCTCAAGTACCTGGTCGACCGGTGGGGGCTCCCGGCGTTCCGCACCGCCGTCGAGGAGCAGTTCGGCGAACCGCTCCCGCCGGCCAAACTGCTCGCCTGGGACTCCCACGCCGACCACCTGGGCTGGCACCGTCAGGACGACGACAGGTGGTACCTGGGTCTCCCGGTCCCCGCCGGGCGAATTGCCGATCAGGGCGACCGGCGGCTCCGCACCGCCCTGCGCACCATCGCCGACGAGCACCGCACCGAGATCCGGTTCACCCCCCAACAGAACGTGCTCCTCGCCGGGGTGCCCGCAACCGATCGCCGTGTCATCGACGAGATCCTGATCGGGCACGGGGTGCTGCAGGCGGCGGCGATCGCCCCGGTGGTCCGCAACGCCATGTCGTGTGTGGCGCTACCCACCTGTGGCCTGGCGCTCACCGATGCGGAACGTTCCTTTCCCGAGATCATGGCCGGGCTCGACCGGACCCTCGGCGAGGTCGGCCTCCCCGGCCACCCGGTGGACGTGCGGATCGTGGGATGCCCCAACGGTTGCGCCCGCCCCTACAGCACCGAGATCGGCTTCGTCGGGCGCCGCAAGGGCGCCTACGACATTCATCTCGGAGGCGCCGCCGACGGGACCCGGCTCAACGAACTGTTCGCCGAGTTGGTTCCCGTCGGCGCGCTTTCCTCGACGCTCCGCCCGCTCCTCGCCGACTACGCCACCGACCGGGGCGCCGGCGAGACGTTCGGTGACTGGTGCCACCGTCAGGGCATCCCGTCGCTCCAGGACCGCTTCCTCGAGATGTCCAAGAAGGCCGAGGTGACCGCATGACCCGTCCCGTCCCCGACCACGCCCCCGGTGCCGGACCTGCCGCCTGGTTCCCGGTCCAACTCGATCTGCGGGGTCGTCGCGTCCTTGTCGTCGGTGGAGGCACCGTCGCCGAGTCGAAGGTGTTCCAGCTTCTCGATGCCCATGCGGTGGTGACCGTGGTGTCCCCCCGACTGTCCGACCGGCTCGACGGCTGGCGCCGCGACGGGTTGTTCCTTTGGGAGGCGCGCCGGTTCGAGGTTGCCGACATCGCCGGCGTCTTCATCGCCGTGGCGGCGACCGACGACCCCGAGGTCAACCGTTCGGTCTGGGAGGCCGGTGAGGCTGCCGCCGTCCCGGTCAACGCCGCCGACGATCCGGACCACTGCAGCTTCATCCTCCCCGCCACCCACCGTCATGGCGACCTGATCGTCGCCGTCTCCACCGGGGGTCACGCCCCGGCGCTGGCGGTGCGGATCCGGGATCGCATGGCCGAGGACCTCGACGAGGCCTATGGGCCCTATGTGGCGATGCTCGGCGCCCACCGGGACCAGATCAAGCGTCGCTTCGACGATTTCGAATCCCGGCGACGCCTCTGGTACCGCATCGTCGATGACCCGGAGCCGCTGCGACTGGTGCGCGACGGTGATCTCGACGCCGCCTCGAACGCCGTGTCGAACATCATCGACGCCGAGCCGGTGGGTGCCGGTGTCGGAGCGGGTCGGGAGGTGGTGCGATGACCACCACCGCACCCTACGAACGGGCGGTGACCGCCATCGATGTCGAGAACAGCGGCGACCCGGACCGGGTCACCGTCGACGGCGTCGACCTCCCCTTCTCCACCGCCACGGGACGGATCGCCGTCGACTGGGCGACCCGATTCGCCATCTTCCCTTCCGAACCGCTGTTGCTGGCCGCCCGCGCCCACCAGCTCGGACACTGGCGGGTCCCGCGTGGCGAGTACCCGACCGGCCCGGCCGGCGAGGACCGGTGGGTGCGCGACCGCAACCGGGTGCAGACCCGCCGGCTGACCCGACTGCTCGGCTCGTCCGGGTACGCCGATCGGGCCATCGACCGGGTGATGGAACTGATCGACGAACAGCGGCGACCCGCCGACACCGAGGCCCGCCACCTCGTCGATGCAGTGTCGATCGCCGGGTTGCAGGCACGGACGCCGGTCGAGGCGCCGGGGAGCGACACCACCGCATGGCAGATGGCGACACAGGTCATCGGCCGGCTCAGCCCGGCAGTCGTCGAGGAGCTGGTGGATGCCGAACCGATGTCCGGCAACCTGCTGCAGCAGGCGCTCGCCGCCGCTCAGCGCACCACTCGTCCCCGTGACCTCACCGCCAGAGCCGACCGGGTGATCGCCCGTACGCTGGCGGTGGCGAACCGGCCGGTGGTGACCACCTCGATGCAACTCGGCGGTCTGGTGCTGATCGACCTCATCCGCAAGCGGCTGCCCTCCATCCCGGTGGTGTTCGTCGACACCGGCTACCAATTCGAGGAGACGATCGCCTTCCGCGACCGGGTGGTGGCGGAGTGGGGGCTCAACCTCGTGGTTGCCCACCCCGACCGCAGTCGTGAGGACCACGAGGCAGAGTTCGGCCCGATGTGGGCGGTCGACCCGGTCCGGTGCTGCGCCATCCGCAAGGTGGCTCCCGCCGACCATGCCCTCGCCGGACACGACGCCTGGCTCACCGCCCTGCGTCGCGATCAGTCGTCGACCCGGGCGGCCATCTCGCCGGTCGAGCCGCACCGTCTCGCCACCGGCCATCTCATCACCAAGGTCAACCCGTTGGCGGGATGGGAGTGGGCCGATCTCGAACGGTACGCCATCGTCAACGGCGTCCCCCGCCACCCGCTGTACGACGAGGGCTACACCAGCATCGGCTGTGCTCCCTGCACCAAACCGACCGGGGGTTCGGGTGATGACCGCTCGGGTCGCTGGAACGGGACGATGGTCGAATGCGGGCTCCACATCGACCGGAGCCGGGTCGGATGAGCGGCTCGGTCACCCTCGTCGGTGCAGGGCCGGGAGCAGCGGATCTCCTCACCCTCCGGGCAGTCGATCGTCTGCGGCGGGCCGACGTCGTCCTCTACGACCGGCTGGTGTCGAGCGAGGTGCTCGCCCACTGCCGGGTCGGCGCCGAGTTGGTCCCGGTCGGGAAACGCCCCGGCGATTCCGGTTCCGGTCAGCGCCGGATCAACGGTCTGCTCGTCGCCCACGCCTCGACGGGTCGTCATGTGGTCCGGCTCAAGGGTGGCGACCCGATGGTGTTCGGTCGCGGTGCCGAGGAGATGCAGCACCTGCTCGACCGGGGGTTCCCCGTCGAGGTGGTGCCCGGTGTCACCTCGGCGATCGGGGTCCCCACCTCTGTCGGGCTCCCCATCACCCTGCGGGGAGTCGCCGCCAGCTTTGCGGTGGTGCCCGGTGAGGTGGCCCCCGACACCGGATGGGCCGGTCTCGCCGCCGTCGACACGCTGGTGGTGTTGATGGGGGTACGGCGCCGGGTCGAGATCGCCGCCGCCCTCATCGGGAGCGGCCGCCCACCCGAGACACCGGTGGCGTTCATCGAAAGGGGCGCCACCACCGACCAGCGGGTGGTGCGGGCCGATCTGGCTGCGGTGGCTGCGGCGAAGGTGTCGGTCGAATCGCCGGCCGTGTGGGTGATCGGCAGGGTGGTGTCCGCCGTCGACTGGGCGGCGGCGACCGTTGCCGAGGTCACCGGACACCACGAGGCAGACCGGGAACTCGTCCCATCGCGTGCGATAGCGTGACCGGGCATTCACAGGAGGATCGATGAGTCACGACGACCGACCGCTGAGACCGGCCACCATTGCGGTGCGCGGCGGAGTGAACCGCAGCGGGTTCGACGAGACGGCGGAGGCGCTGTACCTCACCTCCGGCTACGTGTACTCCTCGGCCGAGGAGGCGGAGGCGGCGTTCGCCGGCGACATCGACCGGTATGTGTATTCCAGATACGGCAACCCGACGGTGACGATGTTCGAGGAGCGGCTCCGCGCCATGGAAGGCGCCGAGGCGTGTTGGGCGACATCCAGCGGGATGGCGGCCGTGTTCTGGGCGCTGGCCGCACATCTGGAGCAGGGGGACCGGGTGGTCGCCTCGCGCGAGCTGTTCGGGTCCTGTTACATGATCCTTGCCGAGTTGCTGCCGCGATGGGGGATCCACACCGACTTCGTCGAAGGGGCCGATCTCGACGCCTGGGAGCAGGCGCTGGCGGCGCCGGCCGAGGCCGTCTTCTTCGAGACCCCGTCCAACCCGATGCAGTCGCTGGTCGATGTCGCCGCCGTCAGCGAGCTGGCTCACGGCGCCGGCGCCCTGGTGGTGGTCGACAACGTGTTCGCCACCCCGGTCCTGCAGCGCCCGCTCGACCTCGGCGCCGATGTGGTGGTCTATTCGACCACGAAACACATCGACGGGCAGGGACGCACCATGGGGGGCGCCATCCTCGGGTCCGAGCAGTTCGCCACCGAGCGGTTGCAGCCGTTCATGCGGCACACCGGTCCGACGCTCAGCCCGTTCAACGCCTGGGTGCTGGTGAAGGCGCTGGAGACGCTGGAGCTTCGGGTGGAACGGCAGAACCGCCAGGCAGCACGCATCGCCGACTGGCTCCAGGACCAGGCGCGGATCCGCACCGTCTGGTACCCGACGCTGGCATCGCATCCCCAGGCGGCCCTTGCCGCCCGCCAGATGACCGGAGGCGGGACCGTCGTCACCTTCGAGATCGACGGGGGCAAGAACGAGGCGTTCGCCCTGCTCAACGCCCTTGCCATCGTGGACATCTCCAACAACCTCGGTGACTCCAAGTCGCTGATCACCCACCCGGCGACCACCACCCACCGCAACATCGGACCCGACGCCCGGGCGCTGATGGGGATCACCGACGGGACGGTGCGGCTGTCGGTCGGGCTCGAGGACACCGATGATCTCATCGACGACCTGGAGCGGGCCCTCGACAAGGTGTGACCCGCTGCGCCCTACGGCTCCGAAATCCCCCGGCGGATCGGCGCGATCGGCGTTCTGTCGGTAGGGTATGCCGCCGAACCTCCGCCCGGAGATAACACAGATGAAGGAGATCGCGTGCTGATCATTGCCATTCTCGTCCTCGGACTCGGTGCCGGCTGGGCGGCGCAGAAGATCCGATATGGCGGTCAGGACATCGATTGGACGCTGGCGCTGGTCACCGGGCTCGCCGGTTCCTTTGTCGGCGGTTTGATCTTCAGCCTGATCGCCGGCGACGGGTTCGACCTCAAGCCATCGGGCATCATCGGATCCATCATCGGCGCCCTGGTCGTGCTGGCGGCGCTCGGCGCCTGGGCTCGGCGTCGCCCCAAGGTCTGATCCCACGACCTTCGAACCTCGCACCCTCCGAATCGGGTCAGACGGCTGACGGCGGATCGGGCCAGGTCGCCCGGACCGCATCGAGCATCTGCGGGGTGTCCACCCCCAGCCACGACCGCCCATCCTCGCCCCACGCCGCCCACTCGTCCTCGGCGACCTCGGTGGCGGCGACCAGGTCGAGCACCGACTGGAGCGACGGAGCGGGCGTGCTCGTCACCAGTGATTCGACGATCGGGAGACAGTCGTGGCGGTACACGGCGACGAGGCTCTGGCGTCGCCGGTCGACCGGGACCACGGCGGTTCCCTCGACGCCGAGCAGACGCCGGACCGTTTCGGTGCGCAGGTAGGGCTGGTCGGTGCCGACCAGGATCACGTCGGCGCCCGGGAAATGTCGGAGCGCCGCCAGAAGCGCCGCCACCGGCCCACCCACCCCGGCGGGATCGGGAAGCGCCCACTTCGCCCCTGCGGTGGAGCCGCCGACGATCGCCACCTCGACACCGGCCCCGGCGAGAGCGGAACAGATCCGCTCCGCCATCGTGATCCTGTCGATCTCGACGCCGGCCTTGTCGGTCCCCATACGGCTGCTCCGGCCCCCGGCGGCGATCACCCCGACCGGCGCCGGTGGCGACGAGGCCACCAGGTCGAGCGCCATGAAGCGGGCATCGGGGAGCGGGTTGTGGCAGTACGCGGCGATGTCGGTGAAGCCCGACGACTCGTACAGGCGGTTGGCGGCCGGCATGGCGGACACCACGGTGTCGAGCACCAGGCGGCTGGCTCCCATGCGACGTGCCGCAGCGATGGCGTGCCGGCTCAGCATCCGACCCAGCCCGGAGCCGCGGGCCTCGGGCCGTAGGTACATCCGCTTCAGCTCGACATCGCCGGCTGAAAGGCGCCGTACCGCCGCCATCCCCAACGGGTGGTCACCGTCGCACGCCAGAAAGGTTGCCCCGTTGGGCGCCCCGTACTCGGTGTCGAGCCGCTGCAGCTCGCCGTCGAAATCCTGGAAGTCGAGGACGAAGGGGAGCTGCGCCACATACTCTCGGGCCAGGAGCGCAGCCGTCTCGTAGTCGCCGGGCGTGACGGCCAATCGGACGGTCGGGGTGGGCATCGACGCAATGCTACGACACCGCCCTCATGATGCCGCACGGCTGTCCGGGTCGAGGAGTCGACGGTCGGATCGGGTCAGCGGAGCCGGACGACCCCGGTGCCCGGCACGATCTCCCCGATCACGGTCGCAGCACGTCCGGCGGCCTCGATCACGGCGACCGCCCGTGCTGCGTCGTCCGGTTCGACCACGGCGACGAAGCCGATGCCCATGTTGAAGGTGCGGAACATCTCATCCACCGGTACCGATCCGAGCCGCGCCACCGTCACAAACACCTCCGGGGGCGTCCAGGTGGCGGTGTCGATCTCGGCGTCACACCCGGCGGGAAGCACTCTCGGGATGTTGCCGGGGAGCCCGCCGCCGGTGATGTGGGCCATACCGCTGACCGGGACCGCCTCGATCAGGTCGAGGACCACCGGGGTGTAGAGCACCGATGGCTGGAGCAGCACCTCGGCGACGGTGGCGTCGCTTCCCGGGAAGGGATCGTCGAGGGCGAGGGCGCCGAGGACCACCGACCGGACCAGCGAGAACCCGTTGGAGCGGAGGTTGGGGGAGTCGATCCCGATCACCACCTGCCCGGGGACGATCCCGTCGCCGACGATCTGCGCACCTTCCTCGACGACGCCGAGTGCGGCTCCGGCTAGGTCGAAGGCGTTGATCTCCATCACCCCGGGGTGTTCGGCGGTCTCGCCACCGAGCAGGGCCACCCCGGCGGCGGCACAGGCCTCCGCCACCGACCGGACCAGGCGGGAGACCCTGTCGACGTCGATCGAGCCGACCGCCAGATAGTCGGTCATGGCGATGGGGCGGGCACCGGTTGCCACCAGGTCGTCGATGCACATGGCGACGAGGTCCCAACCCAGACCATCGAGCCGGTCGGTGCGGCGGGCAAGCTCCGCCTTGGTGCCGACCCCGTCGGTGGACATCATCAGCACCGGATTGGTGTACCCGGCGGGGAGGCGGAGACCGGCGGCGAAACCACCGAATCCTCCGATCACGTCGTCGCTCCAGGTGCGGGTGACGGCGCTGCCGATGCGGGCGACGACGGCGTCGGCGGCGTCGAGGTCCACCCCGGCTTCCCGATACGTCGCCATCAGGTCCGTTCGAGGATGAACTTGTCGCCGGCGGTGCTCACCTCGGTGGGGTACTCGCCGGACAGGCAGGCGGTGCAGAACTTGTCGGCGCTGTCGTCGCCGATCGAGCCGAGGAGGTTGGGAAGATCGAGGTAGGCGATCGAGTCGACCTCGAGAAAGTCGCGGATCTCGTCGACGGTGCGATCGGCGGCGAGGAGGGTGCTGCGGTCCCCGGTGTCCATGCCGTAGAAACATGGCCAGCGGTACGGAGGGGAGGAGATGCGGAGATGGACCTCGGCGGCGCCGGCGTCGCGCACCATGCTGACCAGCCGGCGGGTGGTGGAGCCCCGGACGATCGAGTCGTCGACGAGCACGATCCGTTGGCCGGTCAGGATCTCGGGGATGGGGTTGAGCTTCATTCGGATCCCGGCGTCCCGCATCGATTGCGCCGGTTGGATGAAGGTCCGGCCGACGTAGCGGTTCTTGACGAGGCCGTCGGCGTAGGGGATGCCGCTCACGGCGGCGAACCCCTGAGCCGCAGGGATGCCGCTTTCCGGAACGGGAACCACCAGGTCCGCATCGGCGGGGGCCTGCTCGGCAAGGCGGAAACCCATCCGGCGTCGCGCCGCATGGACGTTGTGACCGTCGAGCGTCGAGTCCGGTCGGGCGAAGTAGACGAACTCGAACACACAGAGCCGGGGAGGTTCGGGGGCGAAGGGGTGCAGGCTCCGGATCCCCGAACCGTCGATGACGATCATCTCGCCGGGTTCGATCTGGCGCTCGAAGCGGGCGCCGATGATGTCGAGGGCGGCGGTCTCGGAGGCCAACACCCACCCGCCATCGACGGCGCCGAGACAGAGCGGTCGGAACCCGTGGGGGTCACGGACACCGATCAGCGTCTCGCGGTCCATCAGCGTGAGGGTGAACGCCCCCTCGAAGCGGGGGAGGGTCTCGTAGGCGGCCTTCTCCAGGCTGAGCCCGCCCCGCATCGCCTCGGCAATGGCCTCGGTCATCAGCTCGGAATCGGTGGTGGCGAAGAGCTTTCCGATCTCCTCGGCGAGGCGGCGGGTGTTGGTCAGGTTGCCGTTGTGGGCAAGGGCGAGTCCGTTGTCGCCGACCTGCCGGTAGATCGGTTGGGAGTTCTCCCACACCGATGATCCGGTGGTCGAGTACCTGGTGTGTCCGATGGCGATGCGACCGTCGAGGCTGGCAAGGGTGGCCTCGTCGAAGACCTGGGCGACCAAGCCGAGATCTTTGACCACGGTGACGTGGTCGTGATCGGAGACGGCGATACCGGCGCTCTCCTGGCCGCGATGTTGCAACGCAAACAACCCGAAGTAGGTCAGGCGAGCCGTGTCGCGCTCAGGGGCGTAGATGCCGAAGACCCCGCATGCTTCCCCTGGCCGCTCGATGTTGAGCATGGTCTCGGTCACCGATCAAGTGTAGGCAGGGTACGGAGTGCCGCGGTGGCGCTCGACCGGGGGCGTGCCGGTCTGGCGGAGGGTGGTCGGATGGGGTCTCGGCGGAACCGTCACCGGTCGCCGTCACGACGCTTCAGACGAAGATGACCAGACCCATGATGGCGGCGAAGACCACCGATCCCACCATGGTGCGGATCCGGACCGCATCCGGCCGCCCCGAGGCGAACTGGTTCCACCCGGCGGCGATCACGATCCCGGTGGCGAGACCACCGAGATGGGCCCGCCAGTCGATGTTGGGGATGATGAACGGCAACGCCAGGTTGATCACCAACAGCAACCCGAGCTGGTTGAACATGGCGCGCCCCTGGGCGGTGTGACGCAACAGGAAGGCGACGTAGATCCAGGCACCGAACAGCCCGAAGATCGCCCCCGACGCTCCCACCGACGCCTGGTTCCAGGGTCCGAAGAAGTACGAGGCGGCGCCACCGCCGGCGGCGGCGGCGAAATAGAGCAGGGCGAACGGAACCGACCCGGCCTCACGTTCGAGCCGTGGCCCGAACAGGTACAGGGCGTACATGTTGAACAAGATGTGCATCAGCCCGCCGTGGAGGAAGGCCGAGGTGAGGACCCGCCACCACTCACCCTCGGCGATCAGTGGGTTGAAGGAGGCGAACCGTTGCAGCAGCTCGTTGTCGATATCGGTCGAGAGGAAACCGAGGGCGAACACGGCCACCGTGACCGAGATGATGGTGAACGTCACCGGCGCCGTGGCGAAACTCGGTCCCGCCAGCGCCTCCCGGGCCGAGACCACACGGTGGCGACCCTCGGGTCGGGCGCAGTCCGGGCACTGCTGACCTACGGCGGCGTCGTGGGAGCATTCGGCGCAGATCGGCTTCCCGCAGCGCGAGCAGTGCAGCCGGGTCACCCGGTCGGGATGTCGGTAACAGGTGGTGGTGTCGAGCCGCTCGTCCATGCACCACTCAACCTACCGTGACCGGCCGACAATCCCGCCACGGGCCCCCTGGTTCGGGTCTCGCAGCCGCAGCGAAGAATCGATCCCGGTTGCCGGAGCGAGTTCACCCTGGCGGTTCCGTTGGGAGGGCTGACCCCGGACGAGACGAGGCGGGAGTCTCCGGACGGTGGTGGCCGTGGCCGCTCCGTGCCGCGGTTCCCGGTAGCGGCACGATGCGGGATAGGGTTTCGCCAGGAGACAGGACCGACGCGGTAGGTGACGTGGTGGTCATTGCAACCGTCTCGATCCAGCTCTCCGGCCAGGTCCGGGTAATTACCAAAGAGACAGCCATCCCCCGGGCTTCGTACACAGGTAACCAACCGAAGGAGAATATTCATGCTGCGTAGACGCTTCGCAGTGCTCATATCCGTCATGGCACTCGTGCCCACGATGCTGATCGCTGCCCCCGCCGCCGCCCAGGACGACGACGGTGTCGGCACTATCACCGTGATCCACGGCATCCCCGACGTCGATGTCGACGTATACGTCGACGGGGATCTCACCCTCGAGACTTTCGAGTACCTCGATGTCGCCGGTCCGCTGGACCTTCCGGCCGCCGACTACGAGGTCGAGGTGACTCTCGCCGGGACCGACACCACGGTGTTGGGACCTGAGACCGTCGCCCTGGCGGCCGGGGCCAATGCGACCATCGTGGCCTATCTCGACTACGAGGCCGATGACGATTCCACACCCCAGCTCGGGGTCTTCGTCAACGACACCTCGCAGATGGGATCCGGAAACTCACGGGTCGCCGTACGGCACCTCGCCGACGCCCCCGCAGTTGACGTGTTGACCGACGGCACGGTCCTGGTCGATGCGCTGGCCAATCCTGACGAGGACACCATCACGGTTCCCGCCGGGACCTATCCGATCACGATTGCCGCCGATGCCGACAACGACGTGGTCGTGTTCGAGGGCGACCTCGAGTTCAAGCAGGGCTACACCTACGCCGCACACGCCGTCGGCTCCCTCGACGACGACAGCTTCGAGGTCATCGTCCAGGAGGTGATGCCGTTCATCGACATCGCCGACAACCAGCATGCCGACGCCATCGTGGCGATCGCCGCCAGCGGTATCACCCGCGGCTGCAATCCCCCCGCCAACAACGAGTTCTGCCCCACCACGGCAGTGACGCGTGGCCAGATGGCCGCCTTCATCGTCCGTGCCCTCGAGGTGCCGTTGAGCGACGAGATGTCGTTCTCCGACATCGGTGGGCACGTCTTCGAGCGGGACATCAACGCCCTGGCCGAGATCGGCGTCGCCCGCGGGTACGACGATGGGACGTTCCGACCCAACGAGCGGATGACGCGTGGTCAGATGGCGGCATTCCTCAATCGTGCGTTCCGTCCCGGGGCGTCCGATGTGGACCGTTTCACCGATGACAACGGGAACATCTTCGAGGATGACATCAACGCCATCGCGGCTGCCGGTTTCACTCGAGGGTGCAACCCGCCCACCAATGACAACTTCTGCCCCAGGGATCCGATCCAGCGTGCCCACATGGCGACCTTCCTGTCGCGGGCACTCGAGTTGTTCTGACCAGACGACCAACAGGCCCGCCGACCGGCCAGGTCGTTGCGGAACCTCGTGATCCGAGAACAGAGGGGCCACCACAGGGTGGCCCCTCTGTCGCGCCGGTTCCGTTTCAGGCTGGGCTCAGCGGTCCCCGGCGGGATCCGCCGGGTCGTCTTCGTGGTCAATCGGGTCGATGCCTGCCGCATCGGGTTCTTCGGGCATCGTGAACAGCGGCCCCCGCATCGGCGTGGTGACCCGCGCCCGGTAGTCGTCGTAGTTGGGTACCAGCCGTTTGTACTCACCGGCCATCAGTGCCGACGAGATCATGAAGTCGGCGGTGGCCCGGTTGCAGGCGACCGGGATGTTCCACACCACGGCGATCCGTAGCAGCGCCTTCACGTCGGGGTCGTGGGGCTGCGGTTCCAGCGGATCCCAGAAGAAGACGAGGGCGTCGACGGCCCCGGCGGCGATCATGGCGCCGAGTTGCTGATCGCCGCCCAGCGGCCCGCTCTGGAGTTTCGAGATGGGTACGCCGAGTTTGTCCTCGAGCAGCATCCCGGTGGTCCCGGTCGCCCACAGATCGTGGGCCGCAAGCGGGCGACGGTTGTAGACCGCCCACTGCACGAGGTCGGCCTTCATGTTGTCGTGGGCGACAAGGGCGATGGTCTTACGGCCGGTGGCGGGAGTCGTCATCTCTGTTCCCCTGACCTGGTGGGTCGTGTTGCCACCCATTGAAGCCGAACCGCGCCGCCCCCGAACCGGACGGAATCGCTCCTCGCGTCAAGGCCGTGCACTGCTCAGCTCGTCAACGGTCAGGGCTTGGCGATACCCACCGAACGAGGTCCCACCCGAAACCCGGAGTCAGTCCCGCAGCTTGGAGAGCAGGCGGAGGATCTCCAGGTAGAGCCAGACCAGGGTGATCATGATCCCGAGGGCGGCAAACCAGTCGTAGCTGGCCGGTGCCCTGGCGGCGACCCCGCGTTCGATCAGATCGAAGTCGAGCAGCAGGTTGAACGCCGCCAGTGCCACTACGGCGACCGAGAACAGGATCCCGAACATCCCGGAGTCCCACACCAGGGGAATCGAGGCGCCGAACAGGCTGAACAGGAACGACACCAGGTAGAAAACAGCCACGCCGATGGTGGCCCCGATGATCACCGATCGCATCTTCTCGGTGACCCGGATGGTCCTGGTGGCATACAGCGCCAGCATCACAACCGTGGTCAGGATGGTCGCCAGCACCGCCTGCAGCACGATCCCGCTCCAGGCGAACTCGTAGGCGCGGGATATCGCACCGAGGACGAAACCTTCGACGAGGGCGTAGAGCGGACCGGCGAATCGGGCCCACTGTGGCTTTATCACCCCGGCCATGGCCAACCCGAACCCGATGAAGATGGCGGGCAGGAGGAAGGTGGGGAACTGCGGCGGATCGGTGGCGGTCACCTGGTTCCAGCCGACGACCGCACCGGCCATGAGCAACAGCAACATGAACCCGGTGGCGCGGGTGACGCCACCCACCGACATCGTCTCGGCAACGATCGGCGACCCGGTCTCGTCGAAATCGTGACTAGCGAGTGCCGCATCGGCGGTCGCCGCCGCCGGCTGGTTCCCACCGAAACCTCGTTCCAACACCGGATTGCTCATGAAGACCTTCCTGGGAATGAGGTCGCATCCTATCGAGAATCGGGCGTCCGTCGGATGGCGGCCACCAGAGGGTCGGGTGGATGCCCAGGTCGCCACTACCGCTGGGTGGCAGCCTCTCGAGGATCGTGGCGAGGTGGAGCCATGATCACGGTGCGGCGGGTGGCGCAGGTGCGGTGAGCAATGGCGCCGGGCGGCGACGGCTGATGGCCACACCGAGGAGACACAATGCCCCACCGGCGAGGGCGAAGGCGGCGGGGGTTTCGCCGAGCACCAGCCACGACATGACCACGGCGATGGCCGGGACCGCCAGCGTGGTGGAGGCCAGGCGGCCCGCACTGGTGCGGGTGAGGGCATAGGCCCACAGCGTGAAGGCGATGGCGGTGGGAAAGACCCCGAGATAGATCACGGCGATCACCGCACCCGTCGATGCCTGCGAGATCTCGGTGATCGTCTGCGGGAGAAATGGCAGTAGCGCCACCGTGCCGACGGCGCAGCCGAGCCAGGTGGCAGTGATCACATCCACGGTACGGAGGGCGATCTTCTGGCTGAGCACCCCGGCGGCGTACAGCGTGGCGGAGATGACACCGAGCATCACACCGAAGCCGGTGTTGAGGCCCCCGCTACCGCCGATGGCGATGATGGTGACGCCCCCGAAGGCGATGGCGATCCCCACCAGCAGTGCCCGTGGGAACCCTTCGCCCATGAACAGCCCGGCGGCGACCGCCACCAGAACCGGGGCGATGTTGACCAGCATCGCCGAGGTGCCGGCATCGAGGTGGTGGCCGGCGCTGTTGAGGACCACGTTGTACAAAGCGAACCACAACACGCCGTAGACCACCACCATCCACAGCCCGATGCCCCGCGGCAGGGGTCGGCGGTAGCGGAGGGCGACCGCTCCCAGGGCGATCGAGCCGACGGTGAGCCGTCCCAGTGCCAGCGATCCCGGTGAGAGGCTCCCGGCGAGGGCGCGAATGGCGATGAAGGCCGAAGCCCACAGCACGAGCACGGTGGTGACGGCGGCGGGAACCAGCCAGGCGCGGGTCTCGGCGCTCGGAGGAGAATCGGGGATGACGGGATCGACGGTGGTGGTCATGCGTGCAGCCTTGCCGCTGCAATCTGTCAGCACAAGCGCGTGATCCTGAACCGACATTTCAGTTCAGCTTACGATTTCGGGAAGCTCGACCCCCTCGGCACCTTCCGGGTGGGGCCACCATTGCGACCCGCGATCAGGTTGCGGGTGACCTGGGAGGAGGGCATTGTCCTGCTCCTCGATGAGCCGCTCGTCTCGCTCCGCGATTCGACGCCGGAACGGCGCCGGTGGTGGAGACTCGGGCGGCGACCCGGTTAGCCCAGGCGGCGGGGGAGGGCGGAGCGCCAGGTGGTGGTGGCTTCGGTGAGATCGACGGATCCGAGGTCCCCGAAGTCGATGGTTTCGCCGCCGATGGTTCCCAGCTTGCGGATCGGAACGGCGGCGTCACGGTCGGCTTTGGTGGGGTCGACACCCTTGGGGAGAACCGCCAGGAAGCGATGGGGCGCCTCGGTGAACAGTTCCCGCCAGTCGTCGACCTCGACGGTGGCGCCGACACCGGAGCGGATGCAGATCTCGGCGAGGGCGACGGCGAGACCGCCGGCTGAGATGTCGTGGAGGACCGGCGTCCATCCGGCCAGTTCGACCGCTTTGGCGACGACCTGTCGACCGGTTTCGGCGTCAGGGGCAGATGGCCGGCCACCGGAGGCGTCGAGGACGATCCTGGCGAAGGCGGAGGCGGCGAAGTCGTCGAGGTCGTGGTCAGGCCCGAACAGCCAGATCCCCATGCCATCCCGGGCCCGATCGAGGCGTGGCGGCCGTTCCGGCATCGGGTCGCAGAAACCGAGCATTCCGACCACCGGGGTGGGGTGGATGTCGACCCCGTCGGTTTCGTTGTAGAACGAGACGTTGCCGCCGACGACCGGGATTCCCAGTGCCTCGCACGCCTCGGAGATGCCTTCGACGGTCTCGACGAACTGCCACATCACGCCGGGCTTCTCGGGGTTGCCGAAGTTGAGGTTGTCGACCACGGCGTACGGGCGGGCCCCGGTGACGGCGACGTTGAGCGCCGACTCCCAGATGATGCGGGCACCCCCGCGATGGGGATCGACGGAACACCGCAGCCCGTCACCGTCGGTGGAGACGGCCAGACCCTTCTCGGTTCCCTTGATCCGCAGCAGGGCGCCGTCGTGGCCGGGCTCGATCACGGTGTTGAGGAAGAGCTGGTGGTCGTACTGCTCGGAGATCCAGCTGCGGTCACCCAGGACCGGATCGTCGAGGAGGGCCAGGAGGGCGGCCGGTACGTCGACGGTGGCCGGGAGCCGGGCAGCGTCGGCCCATATGGCGTCGAGTCCGGTGGGGCGCTGCTGCGGCCGGCGGTACTTGGGGGCGTCCTCGGAGAGCGAGGCGGCGGGGACTTCGGCGACCAGTTCGCCGCGATGGGTGACGGACAGGGTGCCGCCCTCCACGATGGTGCCGATCGGGGAGGCGGTGATCTCCCACTTGTCGGCCAGCGCCAGCACCTCCTCGAGATCGTCGGGCCGGACCACCGCAAGCATGCGCTCCTGGGACTCCGACATCAGGATCTCACCGGGGGTCATGTCGTGCTCACGGAGATGGACCTTGTCGAGATCGACATCCATCCCCATCCCGCCGTTGGCGGCCGACTCCGAGGTGGCGCACGAGATCCCGGCGGCACCGAGATCCTGGATGCTGGCGACCAGTCCCCGCTCGTAGAGTTCGAGGCAGGCCTCGATCAGCTTCTTCTCCTCGAACGGGTCGCCGATCTGGACGGCAGGCCGCTTGGCGCCGCTGCCCTCGTCGAAGCTGGCCGACGCCAGGATCGAGGCGCCGCCGATACCGTCCCGCCCGGTGGCGGCGCCGAGCAGCACGGCGATCGTGCCCGGTTCGGAGGCCCCGGACAGCACGAGTTGTTCTTTCTTGAGCAGCCCGAGTGCCATCACGTTGACCAGCGGGTTTCCCGAGTAACAGGCGTCGAGCTCGAGTTCGCCGCCGAGGGTGGGGACACCGACGGCGTTTCCGTAGCCGGCGATCCCGGAGACCACACCTGAGAGCAGGTAGCGGTTGTGGGGGGTGTCGAGCGGGCCGAAGCGCAGCGGGTCCCAGACGGCGATGGGGCGGGCACCCATGGTGAAGATGTCACGGAGGATCCCGCCGACACCGGTGGCCGCCCCCTGATACGGCTCGACGAACGAGGGATGGTTGTGGCTCTCGATACGGAGGGCGGCGAGCCACCCGTCGCCGAGGTCGACCACCCCGGCGTTCTCTCCGGGACCGACCACCACCCAGGGCGCCTCGGTGGGGAAGCGGCCGAGGAAGGCGCGGGACGACTTGTAGGAGCAGTGTTCGGACCACATCACCGAGTACATGGCCAGCTCGGCGGGTCGTGGTTCCCTGCCCAGGATCTCGATGACGGAGGCGTACTCGTCGTCGGTCATCCCGAGTTGGCGGTGCGCCGGCTGCTCGGCGGGTTTCGGTTCGGTTGCGACCTCAGACATCGACGGTCACCGCCGTACGGAATGACGGAGCGGTCAGCGATGCCACGAATGATTCGAGCAGGATGCGACCGTCGGCCGAGCCGAGGATCTCCTCCGATCCGCGTTCCGGGTGGGGCATCAGACCGGCCACGTTGCCTCCGGGGTTGGTGATACCGGCAATGGCGTTGGTCGAACCGTTCGGATTGGCAGCCTCGGTGACGGACCCGTCGGGGGCGGTGTAGCGGAGCACCACCCGCTGGTCGGTCTCGAGATCGGCGATCTCGCCGGCGGGGGCGACGTAGTTGCCCTCGTAGGAGTTGAGCGGGAAGCGCAGCACGTCACCGACGGTGGCGGCGGCGGTGAGCACACTGGCGGTCGACTCGACCCGCAGGTGGACGGGGCGGCAGATGAACCTGAGGTCGCGGTTGGCGACGAGCGCCCCGGGGAGCAGTCCGGCTTCGCACAGCACCTGGAACCCGTTGCAGATCCCGAGAACCGGGCGTCCGTCGGTGGCGAAGCGGGCCACCTCGTCCATCACCGGCGAGAAGCGGGCGATGGCCCCGGTGCGGAGATAGTCGCCGTGGGCGAAACCGCCGGGGAGGACCACCCCGGCGGCGCCGGAGAGGTCGGTGTCGCGGTGCCACACCAGCTCGGCGTCGGCACCGATGCCCTTCAATGCGTGCACCACGTCGTGTTCGCAGTTGCTTCCGGGGAATACCACGACGGCAACGGTCACTGCAGGACCGCGATCTCGTAGTCCTCGATCACCGGGTTGGCCAGCAGCTTCTCGCACATCTCGGTGACCCGGTCGGTGGCGGTCGCTTCGTCGTCGCCGTCCACCTCCAGGGTGATGGTGCGCCCGAAGTGGACCTCGGTCACCTCGTCGTAGCCGAGGTCTTGGAGCGCCCGCAACGTGGTCACACCCTCCGGGTCGGACAGTCCGTGGCGACGTCGAATGGCGACCTGGAAACGCATCGTGGTCCTCTCAGCGGCCGACGGCGGCCAGGTAGTCGTCGAAGGAGCGGCCGGTGAGCAGGTCGTACGCCTCGATGTACCGCCGGCGGGTGTCGGCGATCACCTCGGCGGGGAGCGGAGGGGCCGGAGGGGTCTTGTCCCAGTCGGCGGTCTCCAGCCAGTCCCGGACCGGCTGCTTGTCGAACGAGGGCATGGTGGCGCCCGGCGCCCAGGCGTCGGCGGGCCAGTAACGGGAGCTGTCGGGAGTGAGAACCTCGTCGATGAGGATGATCTCGCCGTCGACCTCGCCGAACTCGAACTTGGTGTCCGCCAGCAGGATTCCGCGCTGGGCGGCGTAGTCGGCGGCGGTGCGGTAGATCTCGATGCTGCGGCGACGCAGCTCCTCGTACTTCTCGTCACCGACGAGCTGGCGGGCGTCGGCTTCGTTGAGGTTTTCGTCATGACCGGTCTCGGCCTTGGTCGCCGGTGTGAAGATCGGCTCGGGAAGCTCGTCGGCCATGTTGAGCCCCGACGGGAGATGTTCGGTGGTGGGCCCGCCGCCGGCGGCGTACTCCTTCCAGGAGGAGCCGTACAGGTAGCCACGGACGACACACTCCATCGGGATCACCGAAGCGCGGCGCACGATCATCGAGCGGCCCGCCAGCTCGGAGCGCTGGGCGTCGTCGAGCCCGTCGATGGTCGACACATCGGTCGACAGCAGATGATGGGGGGTGTCGAGCCGGGCGAACCAGTGCTCGGACAGCCCGGTGAGCACCCGCCCCTTGTCGGGGATCGGGTCCGGCAGCACCACGTCGAACGCCGAGATGCGGTCGGAAGCGACGATCAGCAGACGCTCGTCGTCCAGTTCGTAGTTGTCCCGGACCTTGCCGGAAGCGAGAAGGGTCAGCGGAAGTGGAGTAGGTGAAGTCACCGGTGTGATGGTAATCCGTCCTCTCCGACTGCCGTTCCTTCGAGTCATGGCCGGATGGCTCCCGTTGGGCGGTCGGTTCTCCCGGCGTCCCTCAGGACCCGGGCGGCATCGCCTCGGCGAGCAATTCGATGGACCGCAGTCGTGACTCGACGCTTGTGGTCTGGTGGACGACGATCAACTCGTCGGCCCCGGAGTGTTCGACGAAGCCGACCACCCCGTCACGGACGACCTCCGGGGTTCCTGCGGTGGTGTAGGTCATCATGTTGTCGACATGGGCGGCCTGGGGAGACTGCAGTACCTGGTCGACCTGGGTGTCGGTGAGGGGCTGCCCGGCCTGCCCGAACAACGCCTTGATCCGCGCCCGGCGGGCTCGTTCCCGCTCCGTCTCCGCCGCCGCTTCGGTGTCGGCGGCGATCACGTTGTACCCGGCGATCACATGGGGACGGTCGAGCTGGTCGGACGGCTGGAAGTCACGCCGGTACACGGCGACGGCGTCGTGGAGTGCCTGCGGGGCGAAGTGCGAGGCGAAGGCGTAGGGGAGGCCGAGACGGGCGGCCAGTTGGGCACCGAACAGCGACGAACCGAGTAGGTAGAGCGGGACGTTGGTGCCCCGCCCCGGGGTGGCGTTGACGCCAGGGATAGTGGTGCGGTCGGTGAGGTATCCCTGCAACTCGAGGACGTCCTGGGGGAAGGTGTCGGCGGCGGCGCCCTCACGCCGCAGCGCCCGCATCGTGTTCTGGTCGGTGCCGGGCGCCCGCCCCAGCCCCAGGTCGATCCGCCCCGGATGGAGCGTTTCCAGTGTCCCGAACTGCTCGGCGATGGTGAGCGGGGCATGGTTGGGCAGCATCACCCCACCGGCGCCGAGCCTGATGGTGGAGGTCTGCGCCGCCACATGGGCGATCAGCACCGCAGGTGCCGACGAGGCGATCGACGCAAAGTTGTGATGCTCGGCGTACCAGACCCGCCGGTACCCGTTGGACTCCGCCCGCTGCGCCAGCGCCACGATGGCATCGAGCCCCTCCCTGACGGTCTCATCGGGACCCACCGAAGCAAGATCGAGGATCGACAACGGCACCGAGGTCAAGACGAGGTCCTTTCACGAGCGACAGACCGGCCAGGCTAGGAGCTGGCTCGACGTGTCCGTGCTCCGATGATGCGCCACAAAGCGAGAAATGTCACACCGGTGGTCGTTCGGGGCAAGGATGGGTGGGCGAAGATGACCGAGGGTGTCCCATGGGATCGGCAATGGTGCAACACGTCGACAACTCGACACAGCTCCTGGTCACCGCCGCCGGGGGTGATCCCGAGGCATTCGGGCGCTTCTACGATCAGAACGTGGGGTCGGTGCTCGGGTACTTCTACCGGAGAACGGCATGCCCGGAGACCGCCGCCGACCTCACTGCAGAGACCTTTGCCGATGCGCTGGGATCGCTGGCCGGATTCCGGTCTGAGCGTGGCACAGGCACGGCATGGTTGTTCGGCATCGCCCGGCATCAGCTCAGCCGTTTCCAGCGACGTCGTCGGATCGATACCGCGGCGAGGCGGCGGATCGGGATGCGGACCGATATCGCTCTCGATGACCTCTCATACGAACGCATCGAGGAGCTGGTCGATCTGGAGCAGGTCGTCGATCGGTTGGAAGGTGCCGTTGGGCGGCTGAGTCCCAAGCTGGCGGCCGCCGTCGAACTGCGCATCGGCTCGGAACTGCCCTTCTCCGAGATCGCGCGGCATCTCGGGTGCAGCGAGGAAGCGGCCCGTGCCCGGGTGTCGCGGGCGTTGGGTCAACTCGCCGACGACATGGAGCCGGGAACATGAACGACCGTATTCCGTTCGTCGACCAGCTCCGAAGCGAGTTGCTGGAGCACGCTCCCGCTCAAACGCGACGAAGCCGGGGGATGGAGCTTCCGGTGGGCCCGACCGGCTGTCGCCGCAGCGGTGGCGTTCACGGCCGTCGTCATGGTCGGCGCCGTCACCTGGTTTGTCGGCAACGCCACCCCGTCGGCCCCGGTCGGTGTCACGAGCACGACCGTTCCCCTGTCACAGCCCGTCCCGACCACGGTCCTCGATGATGAACCGGTTACGACCACGTCGGGAGCCGTTGCGGTCGAGTCGGGTTGGCTCTACCGCGACTGGCGGTTTGTCGAGGGAAGCGTTGACGATCAGGCCTTGCGCCCGACGGTCGACTGGCCGGCGTTGGTCATGAACCTGACCCCGGCGGGCGCAACCTTTCCCATCGATTGCAACCGGGCGAGCGCCCCGGGAATGATCACCGACACCTCCGTGTCGGTCGACGAGATCTACCTCACTGCGGCTGGCTGCGAGTTGGACACGGACGAGGCGGCGCTGTTCGGTCTGGGCTTCGAACGTCTCGACACCTTGCAGCGGGAGTGGGAGCATCTTGTCCTCACCGGTCCGGGAGTGAGCTTGCGGTTTGCGCCGTCGGAACAACCGGAGATGCTGGCGACATTGCCGTTCACGGCACCCGGCGCCGTGGTGGAGCTGCCCTACGCCGACAGACGCCTCCGTGGCGTCACCTACGCCCTCCACCATGCATTCGATCAGCCGCATTACGCACCGACCCATCTGCTCACCGCCGAGGTCGAGGGCGCCGCTGCGGCAACGGTGCGCCCATGGGCAGGGGAGGAGGCGCTACCGGACACCGTGGTTTCTGGACCGGGCCGGGACCGGGTAGTGATGCCGGATGACATCGGGCTCGGCGAGTATCGGTT
Organism: uncultured Acidimicrobiia bacterium; assembly: GCA_963708235.1. GTDB lineage: Bacteria > Actinomycetota > Acidimicrobiia > Spongiisociales > UBA5794. The sequence goes on from OY970200.1 coordinate 254,749, forward strand.
GTGCAGCCCGTACTGGGAGCCCGACTGGTTCTGTTTCCCGATCGAGGTCCGCGCCCCGTCGGCCGACTGGTTCGTCACCGCCGACGACGGAGGCATCATGCTCCATGACGCCAATGCGACCTCCCGGGTGCTGTGGGACGGACCGGCGGCGCTGGCGTTCCTGGTCGGAGACGTCCTGGTCTTCCAGGACGCCACCGGTGGTGACTACCCGCCCGTTCCCACCGGTCCCGTCAAGGTGCTCGACCAGGGCGAGATGAGGTCGATCGGTGAGGAGGACGGTCAGCCGGTCGTGCTCCACGACGCCGGGCTCGTCGACGGTCGCATCGTGGCCGTCGCCACCGGCGGCGACGGCGGCCGGACCGAGCTCATCGATGTGTCCACTGGGGACCGGACGGACGTGGGCGCCGGCGCCGATGTGGTGAGGCTCCAGGACGGGATCATCCTTGCCCTCGAGGCGGGCTTGCTCGAAGCGCGATCCCCGGCCGGCGAGGTGCTGTGGTCGCGACAGGTCGGTGAGGTCATGCTGGTCCCCGCCGACGACGGGGTGGTGCGGCTCCACGTGATGCGGTTCACCGACGGCATCCAGTACTTCGACGAGACCCGCATCGCCCTCGCAGACGGTGCCGTCATCTCGGAAGCCGAACACGAGATGGAGCTTCCCGACAACGACATGGACGACATCGACGCCGACTGTCTGCGCTCCGAGTTCGACGGAGGTGACGTGTTCTGTCCGCTCGCCGATCGGCGCAACTTCCTGCTCCAGACCAGTGACGACGGGTGGGGAGCGACCTACCTCGCAGGCATCAGCGGCATTCCGACCCTGGTCAGGTCGGGTCCCTGAGAGACCGTCCATGGGAATGCGGTCCGGCGTCTGACCGTGCGCATGCGCACCCTCCTACCCTGGCTGGCGTGACCATGCAGCCTGGAACGCAGCCACAGTCGTGGGGCGACGCCGCGACTCCCTACGAAGGGTTGGGAGGCGACGACGGGGTGCGCCGGCTCTCCGAGCTGTTCTACGACCGCATCGATGCGTCGGCGCCGACGCTGCGGGCGATGCTGCCGCGGGACGACACGGTGTCGCGGGACAAGCTCTACGAGTTTCTTTCCGGATGGACCGGCGGCCCCAACCTCTACATCGAAAAGCGGGGGCACCCCCGGCTGCGGATGCGGCACTTTCCGTTCGCCATCGACGAGGCGGCGGTGGAGGAGTGGCTGCGTTGCATGGGTGAGGCGCTCGACGAGATGGGGGTCGCGGGCGAGTTGCGGAGTTTCCTCGACGAACGGTTCCACCAGTCGGCCCACTGGATGCGCAACCGCTGACGCTGTCCAGGCGTGGTGCCCGGAGCTTCACCACCGCCGGGCCGGTTTCCTCGGCCGGGCCGGGAGCGGTCGCAGGTGCCAGGACCACATGTGCTGGGTAGCTATCCTCCACGGGTTCGCAGAACTGGCCGTTTTCACCTCCACACCACGTTCCATCCGAACGGAACAGATACCCGCCCACATCGAACCGTCGATGTGACCAGAAGGGGCGCCGATGACCACCGACCACGATCCCACCTCCGAACCGGACCAGCCCACGCCCGACGGCGGTGGTGCCCCCGACCCGGTACCGACCACCGAGGACGCACCGACGGATCCTGCCGGCCCCGACCCGTTCGAACCTGTCGCCCCGGATCCGTACGACCCCGTCGCCCAGGAGCCAGCGGGAGTCGACGGGACCATCTCCGCCACCACGCCGGACCCGGACGATCCCACGGTCGAAGCCGGCGCCCCCACCCCGGCCGGGCCCGCCGATGACGGACTCCCGGTTGAAGGTCTCGCTGCCGGCGAAGAAGCCGGCGACCTGACGCTTGCCAACGCCGCCGCCGGTGACGGGACCACCGACGACATCGCACCGTCGGCAGCGGAAACCACGGACACCATGCCCGGTCTGGAGACCCCCGCCGAGAAGGCGGTCGCCGAGCGGGGCTCTGGAGGCGGTTCCGGCAAGCGGTTGCTGGTGATCGGAGCGATCCTCGTCGCCATCCTTGCCATCGGCGCCATTGCCTACGCCGTCGTGCAGAACCGCATCGGTTCTCCGGACGATGCCCTGGCGGCGATCCCGTCCGATGTCGCCATGGTGATGTCGATCGACCTCCGTCATTTCTCCGACAACGAAGGCTACGACCGGATGCTGGCCGCAATGGATCCGTTGCTCGCCGAGGCCGACGCCGAAATCGAGTCGGTCGATGACGCCATCGCCGAGATCGACCGCATGCTCGAAGACGAACTCGGGGTCACCCTCACCGACGACGTATTCCCATGGATCGGTCGCTCGGCGGCGTTCTCGTTGACCGATCTCTCGGCGGTGGAGGACGGGGCGGAGCCGGAAGGAGTGCTCTTCGCCGCATCGATCCGGGACGAGGAGGCCGCCCGCGACTTCGTCGACAAGCTGATCGCCGGGAATGAGGCCGAGGTGGAGCGTCGCACCGTCGAAGGCGCCTCGACCGAGGCCTATGTCTTGGATCTCGAACTCGAAACGGGTTGGGTTCTGGTGGAGAATGACCTGCTCACGATTGCCAGCGACGAGGCCACGCTGGTCCGGTCGCTCGCCGCCGTCGACTCGGGTGAAGGTGTCGCCGACGACGAGGCGTATCGCACCGTGGTCGACGAGCTTCCGGCCGACAGCGGTGTCCGCATGTTCATGTCGGGGGAGTTCCTCACCGAAGCCATGAACGAGGCCCAGGCGACGCTCGAAGATGTCGGCGAGACGCCCGAGGTCGAGGTCGCCGACTTCGCCATGTCGATGGGGCTCACCGACCTCGGTATCGCCATGAACTTCGTCACGTCCACCGCCGTGATCGAGGGCATTGACAGCCCGACGATCCTGCCGCCGCCGCTGGGCGCCGACTTGCCCGACGACACCCTCTTCTACCTGGGCTTTGCGGTCGAGACCGACCCACCCACCATCGGTGCCCTGCTCAGGGAGCAGGACGACGACATGATGGGCAGCGTCGAAGAGTTCGAAGAGAGCTTCCTCGGTACCGATTCGCTGAGCGCCCTCCTCGACCAGATCACCCCGGAGTTCGCCATCGCCCTCACTCCGGCGCTGGGTGGGATGCCGATGGCCGGGGCGCTGCCGGTCGACATCTCCGGGCTGCTCTCGCTCGGGATCAGCGATCGGGATGCGGTGATCGGGATCACCGAGGACATCGCCGAATGGGTGGGAATGGCCGGGGTCACCGTCGAGCGCACCGGCGACGAGTGGGAGGTGCTGATCGGTCCCGATTCGCCGATCCTGGTGTGGACCGTCACCGATGACGCCATCCGGATCGCAACCGACCGGTCCGTGCTCGGCGCCTTTGCCGAAGACGGTGGCACCGACTCGACAACGGACGACACGGCGACGGATGACACGGCGACCGATGACACCGGGTCTGGTGACGGTCCCAACGACCTGAGCCTGCTCGACGATGCGCTCCCCGGCGACGGGGTGAACTTCTATGTCGACATCGCCGGTTTCATCGATGCCATCGGTGCCGCCGGCCCTGACACCGACGTCTTCGCCGGGTTCGACTCGGTGGCCGCCTCGGTCGAGGAACGCGATGATCTCGTCCACGTCGGCATGATCATCAAGCTCACCGAAACCTCCGGCGACGGAGTCGACGCCCTGGACCAGTAGCCAGCGTCATCTCGGACAAGACACCGCTCGGCCCTCTCCACCCTCAACCGGTGGGGAGGGCCGAGTCGCGCTGGCGCCCCCGCGTTCTCCGACGACTTCATAGGGCGATCCTCTGGCCGAACGGCAGGTGACCTTTTCTGGCCCTCCCCGCCCTGGGGGGCGGGGAGGCTGCGCACGCCTTGGCGGACGCAGACGGGGCGGGGCGCGACGTCAATGTCCGCTAGAGCGCAGTGTCACCGACGGCCAACCGACCAGGCTGCGCGTCCGCACGGCGACACCCACCGCACGGGACCTTCCAAGATCCAGGGATGCAGAGCTCGCGCCCCGCCCCGCCTCCTCCCAGAACCTCGGAGGCACCCCGCCCCCCAGGGCGGGGAGGGCCAAGCGGAAGATTCGCCCCAGGGCGGGGAGGGCCCGGTGGAGTCAGCTGATGGCTTCGAGGCGGTCGAAGACGATGTCGGCGTTGCGGAGGAAACGGTCGATGGTGAAGCAGGCGGCAAGGGTATCGGTGGAGATCGTCACCTCTGGATCGGCGGCCAGCAGGTCGTGGAGCGGTGTTGCGCTCTCCCATGCCTCCATGGCGTTGCGCTGCACGATCCGGTAGGCCTTGTCGCGCGACAACCCTGACTCGATCAGCTCCAGCAGCACGGCCTGGGAGAAGACGAGACCCCTGGTCGACTCCAGGTTGGCGGCCATCCGCGCCTCGTCGACGACGAGGTTGTCGACGAGCTTGGTCATCCGGACCAGGGTGTAGTCGAGCAGGATGCAGGCATCCGGAAGAGCGACGCGCTCCGCCGCCGAATGGCTGATGTCGCGCTCGTGCCACAACGCGATGTTCTCCAGACCGACCCCGGCGTACCCCCGCAGCAGTCGCGACACCCCGGTGGCGTTCTCCGAGGCGATCGGGTTGCGTTTGTGCGGCATCGCCGACGAGCCCTTCTGACCCGATCCGAACGACTCGCGAACCTCGCCGACCTCGCTGCGTTGCAGATGGCGGATCTCGGTGGCGAAACGCTCCAGCGACGAACCGGTGATGGCGATCACCGACAGCAGCTCGGCGTGACGATCGCGATGGGTGATCTGCGACGAGGCGGGCTCGACACCGATCCCGAGCCGTTTGCAGACGTAGGCCTCGACCGTCGGCGGCGTGTGGGCGTATGTGCCGACCGCCCCGGAGATCTTGCCGACCGCCACCGAGTCGCGGGCGGCGCGCAGCCGGGTGCGGTCACGGTCCAGCTCGAAGGCCCAGGTCGCCAGCTTGAGACCGAACGTGGTCGGCTCCGCCCAGATGCCGTGGGTCCGACCGATCATCGGGGTGCGGCGATGCTCCGTGGCGCGACGTACCACCACCGCAAACAGATCGTCGAGACGTCGCAGCAGCAAGTCGGCGGCGTCACGGAGGATGGCGCCCTGGGCGGTGTCGAGGACGTCGGACGAAGTGAGCCCGTAGTGGACCCATTCGCCGCCCTCGGACACCGACTCGGCGAGGACGTCGACAAAGGCGGCCACATCATGACTGGTCACCGCCTCGCGTTCCTTCCACACATCGGGATCGACCTCGGGGGCGTTGCGGACCGCCGTGGCGGCGGCGGCAGGAGCCACCCCTTCGGCAACCCACGCCTCCACCACCAGCGTCTCGACCTCCTTCCACACCGCCAGACGGTGGGGCTCGCCCCACAACGCCGACATCTCGGGAAGGCTGTAGCGGGGGATCATCCGGCGAGGTCGACCCGGTACGCATCCAGCTTGGCGGCAAGCTCGCCGTCGGTCACCGACAGGATCGCAACGGCGAGATAGGCGGCGTTGGCGGCAGAGTCGACGGCGACGGTGGCTACCGGGATCCCCGTAGGCATCTGCACCGTCGACAGCAGCGCATCCATCCCACCCAGACCGCCGGCGGCGACCGGAACGCCGATCACCGGCAACGTGGAGTGGGCGGCGACCGCCCCGGCGAGATGGGCAGCCTTGCCGGCCCCGCAGATGATGGCGCCGAACCCGGCGTCCCGGGCACCGGTGGCGAACTCGGCCACCTTCGCCGGGGTGCGGTGCGCCGACATGACGTGGACCTCGTGTTCGACGCCGAACTCGCCCAGCACGTCGGCGGCCGGCTGCATCTTCCCCATGTCCTTGTCGGACCCCATCAGGATGGCGACCTTCATGATGCGATATCTCCTCGTGTCTGTTTGCCTTTGAACTCGATGGTGGCGGCCGCCTCATAGGCGATGCGGCGGGCGGTGGCGATATCCGGTCCCAGCCCCACGGCGGAAAGCACCCGTCCGCCGGAGGTGACGACGCCGCCGTTGCCGTTGGCGGTCCCCGCATGAAAGATCAGGACGTCGGCCCGATCGGCCAGTGCGTCGAGACCCGTGATCGACGCCCCGGTCTTCGGGGCCATCGGGTACCCGGGTGTGGCCAGCACCACGTTGACGGCAGCCTGGTCCTTCCATTCCAGGTCCCGGTTGCCGAGGCGGCCGGAGGCGGCGTCGACCAGCAGCGCCAGCAGATCATGGTCGAGCCGGGGGAGCACCACCTGGGTCTCCGGATCGCCGAGACGGGTGTTGAACTCGAGCACCTTGGGCCCGTCGGCGGTGAGCATCAGCCCGACGTACAGGAACCCGACGTAGGGTTCGTGACGCTCGGCCATCACGGTGAGAACCGGGGACACGATGTTGCGCATCGTGTCCGCAACCAGGTCGTCGGGGAGGTCGTCCACCGGGGAGTAACAGCCCATCCCGCCGGTGTTGGGTCCGGTGTCGGCATCGCCGAGACGCTTGTAGTCCCGGGCGGGAGCCAGGGGGATGGCGTGGCTGCCATCGCAGATGGCGAAGATCGATACCTCACGGCCTTCCAGGTGCTCCTCGATCACGACGGTGGACCCGGCGTCACCGAATCCGCCTTCGAGACAGTGGCGGGCCCATGCGGTGGCGGCGACGAGATCCTCCGTGACCAGGACCCCCTTGCCGGCGGCCAGACCGTCCGCTTTGACGACGTACGGTGCGGGAGCGGTATCGAGGTATGCAGCCGCCGCATCGGCATCGGTGAACGACCTGGCGGCGGCGGTGGGGATGCCCGCCTGGCGCATCACCTCTTTGGAGAACGCCTTCGAAGCCTCGAGTTGTGCCCCGGCGACACCGGGACCGAACGCCGCCACCCCGGCTCTCGTCAGGGCGTCCACCACCCCGGCGGCAAGCGGCGCTTCGGGTCCGACCACCACCAGATCGATCTTCTCGGCGACGGCGAAGGCGGTGACGGCGTCGGGATCGGTGGGGTCGAGGTCGGGCTCGATGCGACCCAACCCGGCGAGCCCCGGGTTGCCGGGGGCGCTGATCAGGGTGTCGAGAAGGGGGCTCTGTGCCAGCTTCCAACCAAGCGCATGCTCGCGCCCTCCGCCTCCGAGAAGCAGAACCCTCACGGACGTTCCCGCGTCAGGGTGGCGGCACGCGACGGACCCACCGACACGGTGGTGATCGGCACCCCTGCCAGATCCTCGACGTACTCGACGTACTGCCTCGCCTCCTTGGGCAGGTCGTCGTAGGAGGTCACTTCCGAGATGTCGGTGCCCCAGCCGGGGAGGTCGTCGTACACCGGATGGCAGTTGTAGAGCACCCGCTGCTGGCGGGGAAACTCGGTGTAGCGATTGTCGAGTGAGTCGTAGGCATTGGCCACACGGAGACGGTCGAAGTGTGAGAGGACGTCGAGCTTGGTGAGGGCGATCTCGGTGATGCCGTTCACCCGCACCGAGTAGCGGAGGGCGACACCGTCGAGCCAGCCACACCGGCGGCGACGACCGGTGACCGTCCCGAACTCCCCGCCGATCTCCACCATCCGCTCACCGGTCTCGTCATCGAGTTCGGTGGGGAACGGCCCCGAACCGACCCGCGAGATGTACGCCTTGGTCACCCCGAGCACGGCGTCGATCGCCGTCGGGCCGATGCCGACCCCGGGCCCGACACCACCGGCGGTCGGGTTGGAAGAGGTGACGAAGGGATAGGTGCCGTGATCGATGTCGAGCAGGGTCCCCTGGGCGCCCTCGAACAACACCGTCTTGTCGTCACGCAGCGCCTGCCAGACCAGCAAGGAGGTGTCGGCGACGTGGTCGTAGAGCCGGTCCGCCATTTCGAGGTACTCGTTGGCGATGGGCTCGGGATCCATCGGGAGCTGGTTGTAGATCTTGGTGAGGACCTTGTTCTTCTCTTTGAGCGCCACTTCGAGCTTGGTGCGGAAGATCTTCGGGTCGAAGAGATCCTGGACCCGGATCCCCTGTCTGGCGTACTTGTCCATGTAGGCAGGGCCGATACCCCGCTTGGTGGTGCCGATCTGGTGGCGGCCGAGGTACCGCTCCATGGCGGCATCCAGCTTGCGGTGATACGGCATGATGAGATGGGCGTTGGCCGACAGGCGCACCCGGGAGGGGTCGATCCCACGTCCGGCGAGGGTCGCCATCTCTTCCAGCATCACGGCAGGATCGACCACGCAGCCGTTGCCGATCACCGGAGTGACATTCGGGTAGAGCACCCCGCTCGGGATCAGGGTGAGGGCGAACCGCTCCTTGCCCACCACGATCGTGTGGCCCGCATTGTTGCCGCCCTGGTACCGGACGACGACATCGGCATGTTCGGACAGGACATCGGTGATCTTGCCCTTGCCCTCGTCGCCCCACTGGGCGCCGATGACGACGGTGGCAGACATGGTGGAAGCGCTCCCGGGTCGACGACGACGGAGACACGATTGTAGAGGGCGGGGACACCGCCGCCGCCCGGAGGGTCCGGGATCGGTGCGGTATACACTCGCTGCCGAGAGAGAGCAGCGGCTGCGGGGAGAGGCAGTGCCGCGAATCCGTGCGAGGACGATTGCCGAGCACAAGCAGCTGACCCGGGGCCAGATCATCGACGCCGGGTATCAGATGTTCGTCGCTTACGGTTTTGCGCGCACCAGCCTTGCCGAGGTCGCCGCCCTCGCCGGACTGGGTCGAACCACGCTCTACGAGTATTTCCCCAGCAAGGAGGATCTGCTCCATGCGGTGGTCGACGCCAAAGTGCTTCCCGCCTTCGAGGACCTCGTCGGGTGCGCAGCCGAGGGCAGCACCGTGGATCGCCTCGAACAGCTGTTTCGGGCGGCGTTCGAGACGGTGGCGACCCATCCGGACCTGGGCGTGCTCCTTTTCGGGGTGGCCCGGGAGATGCCACGGGACACGCCGCAACGCATCTGGTCGGCGGCGGCTCCCTTGACCGAAGAGATCCGAAAGCTGTGTGCCCAAGGGGTCGCCGAGGGCGAGATGAGCGCCAACTGTCCCGATCGGTTGGCGCAATCGGTCCGCGACCTTCTGGTCGGCGGTCTCGATGTGGTGGCGGCCGATGGCGCCGACGTCGATGTGGAGGCGCTTCTCGCCGACCGGCTCAGGTTTCTCCGCACCGGGATAAGTGTCTGACCGCTCCGACCGGCTACGGAGTGTCGGGGCGGGTCAGCGGGGCGAGCACGGCACCGGTGAGCCGGACGTAGTCGTCGGGGGCGATCATGAGCTGGAGTCCCTTGGTGCCCGCCGATACCCCGATCCGATCGTGGAGTTGCGCCGAGACGTCGAGGTAGACGGGGAGTGCCTTGCGCGACCCGAGCGCCGTCACCCCGCCCCGCCGGTACCCGGTGAGCGGTTCGACGTCCTTGACCGCCATCATCGCCACCTTCCGCTCACCGGCGGCGTGCGCCAGCGCCTTGAGGTCGAGCTCGGCGTCGGCAGGGACCACGGCGAAACAGGCGCCGTTGGTCCCTTCCGTCACCAGCGTCTTGAACACCTGTGACGCCGGGACCCCGATCAGCTCGGCCACCGCGGTGGCGTTGAAGTCCTCCATGGAGATCTCGTAGCTGCGCAGCTCATGGACGATGCCGGCGCGTTCCACGAGACGCACCGCATTGGTCTTGCTGGCCTTTGCTGCCACCTGCCCGGCTCCCGTCGGTCGTCGCCCTGTTGCGGCCACGCTATCAGCGGCCCGATGGCTTGGGCACCATGTGGGACGACGTCCGCCTCCCGGCGGACGGTGCCGGCGCGACAGAGCCTCGGGCGGCGCAGTGATGCGTCACCCGAGGCTCCACTCGTCCTGGCTAGTGCTGCGACCACTAACGTTCGCCGCGTTCAGGGCGGCCAGATGACGTCGCTGGCTGCGTCCTCGTCCTCGACGTATCCACTGATATGCCTTCGTCCTGCGTCCTTGCCATCAACGCCCCTGGCTCGCCCTGAACATCGCCAACATCAGTGGCCACAGCACTAGCTCTTGCTGGTGGAGAGCCGGTACTGGCGCACCGACAGCGGGATGAAGATCGCCAGAATGATCCCGATCCAGATCAGTGTGTAGATCACCGGGTTCTGCAGCGACCACGCCTGCGACGGCGATGCGATGTCGATTCCGCTCGCCTGCAGGTCGGCGATCAGCTCCGCCGAGGGAGCGTTGCCGAACAGTTCCCGTGCCGCCTGGGTCACCGCCGACACCGGGTTCCATTCGGCGAATGTCTGCAGCGGCCCTGGAAGATTCTCCAGCGGCACGAAGGCGTTCGAAATGAACGTCAGCGGCATGATCACCATGAACGACGCGTTGTTGATCACCTCGACGCTGGGCACCAGCAGACCGATGTAGGCCATCACCCAGGAGAAGGCATAGGCAAACAACAGCAGCAGCAGGAACCCGGAAATGGTCTCCAGCGGGCTTCCGTGCACCCTCCAACCGACGACGAGTCCGGTGAGGGCCATGATGCCTACGGACAGGACGTTGTAGACGACGTCGCTGGCAGTCCGCCCCACGATCACCGCCGATCGTGACATCGGCAACGAGCGGAACCGGTCGATGATCCCCTTCGCCATGTCCTCGGCGATCCCGGCGCCGGTGAACGTGGCGCCGAAGACCACCGTCTGGGCGAAGATCCCGGCGATCAACCATTCCCGGTACGGGATACCCGGAATCGCAATCGACCCGCCGAATACGTACACGAACAGCAGCACGAACATGATGGGTGACATCAACACCCAGACCAGCACCTCGGGGACGCGCTTGATCTTGATCAGGTTCCGCTTGGCGACCACGGCTCCGTCAGCCACGGCTTCGAGCAGGGTGCTCATCGCGCCACCTCCTTTGTGGTGTTGGCCATCGAGCCGGCATCGGTGTCGGTATCGGATTCGTCCCCGTCGCCACCTTCGGCGGTCCGCCCGGTCAGCGTGAGGAACACATCGTCGAGGGTGGGCCGGCGTAGGCCGACGTCGGACAGCTCCAGGTGTTCGGCATCGAAGGCACGAAGCACGTCGCGCAGCGCCTTGGCGCCACCGGAGACCGGTGCGGTCAGCGACCGGCTCCGCTCGTCGATGCGGACCTCGTCGACCGCAAACCGGGCGAGGACGGCGGCCGCAGCGGGAATGTCGGTGGGGTGGTCCAGGACCACCTCGATCCGCTCCCCGCCGAGTTGTTCCTTGAGCTGGTCGGCGGTACCGCGGGCGATCGCCCGACCATGGTCGATGACGACGATATCGTCGGCGAGCTGGTCGGCCTCTTCCATGTACTGGGTGGTGAGCAACAGCGTGGTGCCTTCGCTGACGAGGCGCCGGATCACCTCCCACATGTCCGCCCGGCTGCGCGGGTCGAGACCGGTCGTCGGCTCGTCGAGGAAGAGCACCGCCGGCTTGGCGACCAGCGCACCGGCCAGGTCGAGACGGCGACGCATCCCACCCGAGTAGGTCTTGACAGGCCGATCGCCGGCGTCGGTCAGGTGGAAGTCGGCGAGGAGCTCGCGGGCCCGGGTTCGCGACTTGTCGCGGCCCAGCCGGTACAGCCTGCCGATCATGTCCAGGTTCTCGAAGCCGGTGAGGTACTCGTCGACCGCGGCGTACTGGCCGGAGAGCCCGATGCGGTGCCGGACGCCGTCGGGGTCCTCCACCACGTCGATGCCGGCGACCCTTGCGGATCCCGCCGTGGGCAGGAGGAGGGTGGTCAGGATGCGAACCGCCGTCGTCTTGCCGGCGCCATTGGGGCCGAGCAGCCCGAGCACGGTGCCCTCCGGCACTGCCAGGTCGAGCCCGTCGAGCGCTACGACATCGCCGTAGTGCTTGACGAGACCGGTTGCGTAGATGATGTCGTTCATACCTCTCACATTCTCCAAGTCGCTGTCGGGCGTGGCCGCAGCGGCAGTTTCGGGTCCCCGGGGCGGTAGGGATGGGGCGGTCGGGTGTGGGTGCCGTTTCTGTCGTATCGCACCGTACGAGCCATTGCGGACAGTTTGTGTCCGCAACGTCCGGGATGGTTCGGAGTGGGCTGGTGCGGGTGGCTCGGGGCTTCGATGCTCATGTTCGGGACTGGTCAGAGGTGGAGACCGGGGGCGGTCGCAGAACTCATCGGTGCCACGACCGCAAGGTCCGGGGGTGGTGCGAGGTGTGCCGCGTCGGGTGCGGCGACTTTCGATGGGGCCGGGTCCGGCCCGGGGCCGGATGTGATCGTAGCCGCGTGTTCATGCGGCGGGAACGGATTCTCCCTCGCTCGCCGTGAGTCGGCCATATCGGCGAGGGCGGCGGTTCGCCCGCACCGGGCGCCGTCCGATGTGGAAGGGCTACGGCGGGTCGCCGCCGGTGGATCGACATAGGGTCTCCAGGGCAGAGGGAACGGTTTCCTGGAAACTCTAAAACTTCAAGTCTTCTTGAAGTCAAGCTGGCTGGAATGGTGATACCGCATGCCGAGGTAACGAGATCTCTGTCGCCGGCTTGGCGGCGTCCAGCGCGCCGGTCGTGTCGCCGCCGGCTCCCCGGCGTTCCGGGGTGGGGCTTGCCGCCGACCCGTTCGGAGCATGGATGGTGGGGGGATCCCGCCGTTCGGGGCGAGCTGGCGTTCCCTCCGGGCAGGATGGCCGGTCAGGCGGCACACGGCGGAATTTCCGGCCCTCTTCCCGGTCTGGGCGGGCTACTCTTCCCGCCATGTGGCATCTTCCGGTCCGTCGTCTCGCGCTCGCCACCGCGGTCGCCATTCTGGCCGGCCCGGTGGCTGCCGTTGTCGACGACATCATCCGACCTGCGGATCACGACCGCGAGCATGTCGTCGACGCCTCGTTCGGCGCCGCGATCGGTGCCGAACAGTTACTGCTCAGAACCCGCTTCGAAGTGGGTCGCATCGGGGGAGACCGCCAGGTCGGAGCGCCCACCGCCGACGAACGCGTCGGTCCACCCTTGTGGAGTCCGGCTCGCAACGCCGCCCCCATCGGTTTGCGTGCGGTGGCGGCGAAGCCGTCTTCTCCGATAGCGGATCGTCGTCACACCATTGCCATGCGGGCTCCTCCGCTCCACCGGGACGTTCACGCGTAACGGAAGCGCCCGTTCCCGGGCGGTTGAGCATGAGGAGTTTTCATGAGAAGTGGGACGATCTGGCGGGCAGGGCTCGTCGTCGCCGTGGTCATCGCGGCAATTCTGATCAGTATGACCCAGCCGGTACGGCTGGGGTTGGACCTCCGAGGCGGGACCCAGGTGGTCCTGGAGGCACAGGACACCGATTCCGTCACGGTCGATGACGATGTCACCAACCGAACGCTCGAGGTGCTCAGGCGTCGAGTCGATGCCCTGGGTGTCACCGAGCCGTCGATCCAACGTTCGGGGGACCGGCGGATCATCATCGAGCTGCCCGGGGTCGACGACCCCGACGAGGCCGTCGCCATCATCGGGCGGACCGCTCAGCTCTCATTCCACAACGTCCTCGGTTTCGGTGCCGGTGGCCTGAACCTGGAAGGTCTGGAAGGTCTCGAGGGCATCGAAGGGCTCGAGGGGCTCGACCTCGACGATTTGACCGACCCGGACGCCACCACGCCAGTTGCCACGACACCGGAGGACGGGACCCCGGAGGGCGACACGCCGGACGAGGGTGAGGCGAGTGCCCTCCCGCAGACCGATACCACCGAGGGACAGCCCGTCGATGAGCCCGCCACGGATGAGCCCGCCACGGATGAGGAGCCGGCCACCGATGAGCCGGCCGTCGGTGACGAGGACGTTCCGACCGCCGAGGAGCTCCAGGAGCTGCTCGGCGAGCTTGCCGGCCAGGACGGCCAGGGTGGGCTCACGCTGCCCGACGAGGACGGCAATCAGATCAGCCTCGGCCCGGCACGGGTCACCGGCGAGGCCGTGAGCGGTGCGACCGCCCGGGTCGACCCGTTCCAGGGTTGGCTGGTCGAACTGACCTTCAGCAACGACTCCGAATGGGTGGCGATGACCGCCGAGGCGGCGTGTCGCGCCGCCGGCGATCCGCAGCGCCGGGTCGCCATCGTCCTCGACGATCAGGTGATCACCAGCCCCCAGGTCGGCACGGACGTCCAGTGCGGCGTCGGTCTCACCGGCGGAACCACGATCATCAGCGGCAGCTATACCGAGGAGTCGGCCAACGAGCTTGCGTTGCTGATCCGCGCCGGTTCGCTGCCGGTGCCGGTCGAGATCGTCGAGCGCCGCACCGTCGGCCCCACGCTCGGTGATGCCGCCATCACCGCCGGGATCGAGGCGGCCATCATCGGCGCCGCCCTCACCATCCTGTTCCTGATCGCCTACTACCGCTTCCTCGGTCTCATCGCCGCCGTGGCGTTGGCCGTCTACGCCCTGGTGGCGCTGGCGCTGCTCCAGGGCATCTCCGCCACGCTCACCCTTCCCGGTATCGCCGGATTCGTGCTGGCGATCGGTATGGCGGTCGACGGCAACGTGCTGGTGTTCGAGAGATCGAAGGAGGAACACCAAGCGGGGAGACCGTTACGCACGGCGACACGCGAGGGTTTCTCCAAGGCCTTCAGCGCCATCGCCGACTCCAACGCCACCACCCTCATCGCTGCCGCCGTTCTGTATCTCTTTGCGGCCGGTGGAGTGCGTGGGTTCGGTGTCACGCTCTCCATCGGTGTCGTCGTGTCGATGTTCACCTCGCTCATCGTGACGAGGGTGCTCATCGAGTTGGCGGTGCGGTCGAAGTTCCTCCACTCGCGACCGAACATCTGGGGTCTCGATGTGGGTAAGGGTCTGCGCGAGCGGATCCGTGAGCGTGCTCCGGATGTCGTCGGAAAGCGCCGCACGTTCTTCATTGCGGCCGCCATCGTCACCGTGCTGGTGCTCGGCGGAATCGCCGTGCGGGGGATGACGTTCGGGCTCGAGTTCACCGGTGGGCGACTCATCGAGTATCCGGCCGAGTCGGGGGTCGACCTCGAAGAGGTGCGGACCAACCTGGCCGAGATCGGATTCGCCAGCGCCATCGTCCAGGTGACCGGCGAGGACAACGTCTCGGTGCGCACCCGTCAGCTCACCGAGGAGGAGGAGGTGGCCGTCGACGCCGCCGTGTCCGAGGTGGTCGGTAGCGACCAGCATGTCCGCGACGAATTCATCGGACCCACCATCGGGGACGAGATCAAGCGCAGTGCGCTCATCGCCCTGTTCCTGGCCCTGAGTGCCCAGCTCCTCTATCTCGCCTTCCGGTTCAGATGGACCTTCGGGCTCTCCGCCGTGGTGGCCATGTTCCACGACCTGGCGCTGGTGGTGGGGCTCTTCGCCTGGTTGGGGAAGACCTTTGACGGGGTCTTCATCGCGGCGTTGCTCACCGTCATCGGCTACTCGGTCAACGACACCGTGGTGATCTTCGACCGTATCAGGGAGGACCGCATCCTCAAGCCGAAGGACACCTACGGGAGCGTGGCCAACAGCGCTGCCCTGGAAACGTTGCCGAGAACGATCAACACCGGTCTGTCGACGCTGTTCATCCTGGTGGCCTTGTGGGCGCTCGGCGGGGACACCCTCACCGACTTCGCCCTGGCGTTGATCATCGGCATCCTGGTGGGCACCTACTCGTCGGTGTTCATCGCCATGCCGCTGTCCACCGTGCTGGAGGAGCGTTGGGAGACCCCACCGCCGCAGCCGGCGCATCCCCGCGCCAGCCGCACCACCCGTCCGACCAAGCGTCCCGTCAAGAGCGGCGCCCAGGGACTGGGAACCGGCCTCGGCACCCCGAGCGCCGCCCCCGTCGCCCCGAAGAAGCGTCGCAAGAGCCGCTGACCCGAAGCGAACCACAACCCACAGGGTCCCGTCCTCCGAGGAGGACGGGACCCTGTTGCATGGTGGACCCGCCGGGGCGGGGAGGGCCGAACAGTGGTCCTAGCCAGCGGTGGTGCCGAGTTCGTCCCATCGGTTGCCTTCGACCAGGTCGAGCACGGTCCACGCCATGGCGATGGCCCCGTCGCGGAGGGCGCGCAGACCGTCGTCGGTGAGGGTATGGGCGGCAAACTCGCGCTGGTGATTGACCGCCGGCATGCTGTTGATGTCGAGCAGGGGGTGGATCGACGGGACCACCAGGCTGACGTTGCCCATATCGCTCGAACCCGATGCCGACGGGTCGCGGTCTGCGGAGCGACCCATCGGGCGACCGAGGGCTGCGCTGTTGTCGGCGAAGAGTTCGACCATCAGCGGATCGTTGACCATATGGGTGAAGGTGCTGCCGCGACGGGTGACGGTGTGGGTGCAACCGGTGGCGGTGGCCGCCGCCTGAAAACACGCCTCCACCTTGGGCAGCAACTCGTCGAGCCGGTCGAGGCTTGCGGCGCGGACGTAATACGACATCGAGGTGTACGACGGGATCACGTTGGGGGCGCCGCCGCCGTAGGTGATGGTTCCGTGCACCTTGTCGGCCGGGTAGAGCGCCTGCCGCAGCGTCGAGATGTTGACGTACGCCTGGACGGCGGCGTCGAGCGCATTGACTCCGAACTGGGGTCGGAAGGCGGCGTGGCTCTCCTTGCCATGGAACTCGACATCGATCTGGGCGATCGCCAGGAAGGTCGGATCGAGGATGTCCTCGGGTGCCGGATGGATCATCATGGCGGCCGCCACGCCGTCGAAGGCGCCGGCGTCGATCAGATCGATCTTCCCCCCGAGCGATTCTTCCGCCGGAGTCCCCAGTACCCGCACCTGGAACCCGAGTTCCCCGGCGGCGGCGGCGAGTGCCACCCCGGCCCCACATGCGGCGGCGGCGATGATGTTGTGACCGCACGCATGTCCCACCTCGGGAAGGGCGTCGTATTCGGCGCAGATCACCACGGTCGGCCCCTCGCTCCCGGCGAGGGCGTCGAACGACGTCGCCAATCCCCAGGCGGGGAAGGTCACCGAGAATCCCTGCTGCTGGAGAAACGCCGCCAACCGGGCCGACGCCCGATGCTCGTCGTACGACAGTTCAGGATCTTCGAACAACGCCAACGAGATGGCGGCGAGTTCTTCGGCCACCGCATCGAATCGCTCGACGGCCACCTGCTTGGCGTTCATCCCGGCTCCTTCGTCTCTGCCCGGCAGGCTAACGGGAAGCTCTCCGGCCGGTGGGAGGCACATTCCAACGGTCCTGCCCCATGCCCACGACAGGGTCCGGCTCCTGAATTGGATACTTGGTATCTATACCGGGTATAGTATCGATGGAACGTACTGAAGAGCCGAAGGAAACACACGATGTCGGTGCCGATGAGTCTGCTCACGCTTCTCGATGAAGGCCCCAGGTATGGGCTCCAGCTCAAGAACGAGTTCGAGGTTCGCACCGGGTCGATGTGGCCTCTCAACGTTGGCCAGGTCTACACCACGCTCGCCCGGCTGGAACGCGACGGGCTGGTCGAACAGCTCGACACCACCGACGGCGAGCGCCAGAACCGATATCGGATCACCGACGACGGACGCCGCGCCCTCGACCACTGGTTCCGTCACCCGCTCCCGGAGGAGACGCCGTCGCGTGACGAGCTGGTACTCAAGATCGTGCTCGCCGCAGGGAGATCCGACGTCGATCCCGCCGATGTGATCCAGTCCGAGCGTCGCGCCGCCCTCCAGCTACTCCAGGAGTACACCAAGCTCAAGGCGGGTCCGGCATCCACCGATGAACTCGGATGGACGTTGCTGCTCGACTCGTTCCTGTTCAAGATCGAGAGCCGTGTCCGCTGGCTGGATGCTGCCGAGTCTCGTATCGCCCGGCATCGAGCCGCTGGTCTGCAAGAAGTGGCGATCGACGCACGTACCCGAGAGCCGGCGACCATGACCGAGCCGCTGTCTGTCGACGAGGAGGTGTGGTCGTGACCCCGCGACTCGAACTGATCGATGCCGGGCGGGTCCACGGAGAAGGACACACCGCCGTCGCCGCACTCGACGCCGTCTCCATGCAGGTCGATCCCGGCGAGATGGTTGCCGTGATGGGGCCGTCGGGTTCCGGGAAGTCCACCCTGCTGTCGATGGCCGGTGGACTCGACCACCCCACCTCGGGGAAGGTGCGGGTCGAAGGGGTCGACCTCTCCGGTCTCGGTGCCGTCGGTCTCGCCGAGATGCGCAGACGACGCATCGGATACGTGTTCCAGCAGTACAACCTGGTCGACGGTCTCACCGCCGCCGAGAACATTGCCCTCCCGCTCGAACTCGACGGGGGGCACCGCAAGGAGGTGCGTGTGGCCGTCGGCAAGGCGCTCGACGCCGTTGGCCTCACCGAGCTTGCCGATCGCTTCCCCGAGGACCTCTCCGGAGGTGAACAGCAGCGGGTGGCGATCGCACGGGCGATGGTGGGGGAGCGATCGTTGCTGCTCGCCGACGAGCCCACCGGTGCACTCGACTCGCTCACCGGGGAGTCCGTTCTGGCCACCCTCCGTCAACGCTGCGATGACGGGGGGAGTGTGGTGCTGGTCACCCACGACGCCCGCTTTGCGGCGTGGGCGGATCGGATCGTGTTCCTCCGCGACGGTCGCCTCGTCGACGAGTCGGCCCCGTCCCAGCTCGAGTCGCTTCTCGGCGGGACGCGGTGAGCGACGTGCGTTCCCCGATCAACCCCCGGGTGCTGCGCACTCTCACACGCATCGCCTGGAGGGACGCCAGGCGCAACGTGTGGCGGACCGTCCTCGTGGTGGCGATGATCGCCATCCCCATCGCTGCGCTGACCATGGGATCGGTGGCCGTGGCCACCGGAGCCCCCACACCCGATGAGTACGCAACCGGACAGCTCGGGGACGCCGACGTGGTGGTGCACTACGTCGACGAGGAAGGCGTTGCGGCCGTCGCCGCAGGGCTCCCGGAAGGATCGCGGTACGCCGTGGTCCGCTCGATGACCCTGCAGACCGTCGTGGATGGCGGGATCTCAACCGTGGCCTTCGAGGCGGCAGATGCCGACGCCGATCTGGTGGAGGGTCGCTATGTCGTGATCGAGGGTCGTCGGCCTTGGTCCGTGGACGAGGTGGCGCTGGCCCCTCAGGTCCTCGACGAGTTCGGGCTCGCCATCGGCGATCGGTTCACCACCGAAGCGCCACCGCTCGACCTCGAGGTGGTGGGTGCGGTGGTGCGACCCGAGGAACTCTCCACCCCTCTCGGCTTGACGTTGCCGGGCGCACTGCCCACGGCCGAAACCGGGATCACCGGAATGTTCATCACCCTCCCCGGTGACGCCGCCGTCATCCCCGACGCCATCTCCGATTCAGGTGCGTTCTCCACCCGGGCCGCCGTCGAAGCGGAGACTTCGATCGGGGGGACGATTCCCTACCGGGCCCTGGTGACGCTGGTGTTGCTCGGCCTGGTGGAGACCGGGCTCATCGTGGCCGCCGCCTTCGTGGTCGGCGCCCGCCGTCAGCTCCGCAGTCTCGGGCTGGTGGGTGCCGGCGGGGGCTGCCCCCGTCAGGTGCGGGCGATCATGCTCTCCGCCGGTGTGGTGTTGGGGGTGATCGGGTCGAGCGTCGGGGTCGTGCTCGGGGTGCTCGGCGGGATCGCCATCACCCCGCAACTCGAAAGCATCCTCGACCGCATCACCGGAGATCTTGTGATCCCGGTTCCGACATTGGCGATCGCCGTGCTTCTCGGCACCGCGACCGCCGTCCTCGCCGCCTGGGGACCGGCGCGCAGCGTTGCCCGGCTGACCACGCTCGATGCACTGGCGGCAAGGACACCACCCCCTCCTTCGGCGCTGCGCACCGCCGGTGTGGGTATCGCCCTGGTGATTGCCGGCGGCGTTGTACTCGCCGTGGGGACCATCATGAGTTCGATCAGCCTGCTCACCGTGGGGCTCATCCTCATGCTGGGTGGGGTGCTGCTCGCTATCCCGATGGTGGTCTCGTCGGTCGGTCGGCTTGCCGGCAGGATGCCGCTGGCACTGCGGATCGCCGGGCGCGACGCCGGTCGGCACGGTCGGCGCACCGGGGCCGCCGTAGCGGCGGCAACGCTTGCGCTGGCACTTCCCCTCGCCGTTTCCACGCTCACCCTGAGCCAGAACGCCGGGTCGTACACCATGCCTCAACTCGCCCCGGACCACCTGGTAGTCGACTCGCTCCAGAACGACGACCAGAGCCGGCGCCAGGTCGCCGAGTCGGTCGCTTCCCAGATCGACACCGTCGCCGTCGGCGAGACCAGGCTCGCCACACCCGACCCCGACCGGTACAGCCTGTGGACCGATGACGTGGTGGAGGATCCGGACGGCGGGGGGACCGTGACCCCACCGGGGTTCGGCGGCGAACTCGATGTGGAGCGCGGCGATGTCCAGGTGTGGGCCGCCGGGTTGCCGAGGGATGAGGATGAGCTCGAGGTGTTCGGTGGACCCCTCCTGATCGGCAACGAGCAACTCCTGGCAGCACTCCATGCGGACCACATGACCGATGAGCTCGCCGCCGGCAACCTGGTGGCGATCGGCACCGGAGTCATCGACAACGGACTGCTCCACGTCGAACTGCCCCCGGAGCGTCCTGCCGACCCGGATGCGGACTGGCAACGCCTCTCGCTGCCGGCCGCCGAGTCGGGAGGACCCGAGTACCCGGCGGCAGCGGCAGTGGTGATCTCCGAGCGGCGGGCCGCCGAGCTTGGTCTGATTCCAGGGGTGTCAAATGGGACGGTGATCCGCACCGTCGAACCGATGCAGGGTGAGGCGCTCACCGCCGCCAGGACCGCAGCGGCCCAGGTCCCCGGTGGCTCGGTGTGGTCGCTCGAGGATTCCCAACCGGGCGGTGGGCTCTTCCTGACGGTGCTGCTGGCTTTCGCCGCCGCAGTGGCGCTCGCCACCATCGGTGTCGCCGTGGCCCTGGTCGCCGCCGAATCGCGCCGCGACCAGGCGGTCCTCTCCTCGGTAGGGGCGGGGCCGGGGACCCGGCGCAAGATCGTCGCTTCCAACGCCCTCCTGGTGGCCGTCATGGCGGCGGTGCTCGCCGTCCCGGCGGGGATATTGCCGGTTGCGGTGCTCCAGACGGCGCGTAGCCTCAGTGCCCCGGTGGTGATGCCGTGGACCACGCTCATCGCCGTGGTGATCGTCGTCCCCCTCATCGCCGGTGGCGCCGCCGGGCTGCTGTCCCGTCCCACAGCTCCCAACCGGATGCTCCATCCTGTGAACTGACTCGCACCGGTGTATCGGACGGAGCGATGCTCGGCCGCGGTACCGGCACTTTGTCGGTACCGCCGCCCGCCTGGCGAACCACCACGGACCCAGCACGCTGGATGCGCCCCAGGCATGCCGCCCTGACCAGCCCGCAACGCAACCGAGCTACCCCTGAGGGCGCCCTAACCTTCCCGACACCGTGTTTGCCTCCATCCCGTCCCCCTCGTTCAACGAGATCGCCATCGGCCCCCTGAGCATCCATGTGTACGGGATCGCCATCGCCCTCGGGGTCCTGGTTGCCATCACGGTCACCACCCGGCGCTACGAGCGGTTCGGTGGCGACCCCTCGATCCTCGACCAGGTGCTGTTGTGGACGATCCTGCTCGGGTTCGTCGGTGCCCGGATCGCCTATGTCTCCACCCATACCGCCCGGTTCGAAGGTCGCTGGTATGCGATGGCGTTTGTCTGGGAAGGCGGGCTGGCCCTGTTCGGCGGTCTCACCGTCGGCGCCATCACCGCCGTGGTGCTGATCCGCCGTCGTCGAGGCGATCCCTGGGTGTTCGCCGACGCCGCTGCGGTGGGCCTGGCCCTGGCCCAGGCGATCGGTCGCTGGGGGAACTACTTCAACCAGGAGCTGTTCGGCACCCCCACCACCCTGCCGTGGGGGCTGGAGATCGCATTGGAGAATCGCCCGGCCGAGTATCTGGACTCCACCACCTTCCACCCGACGTTCCTCTACGAGTCGCTGTGGAACCTCTTCATCGTGGTCCCCGTCATCCTGTGGCTGGAACGGCGGCGCTGGCTCCCCAAGGGCGGATCGATCGCCGTCTACCTGATTCTCTACGGGGTGGCCCGCTTCGGCACCGAGTTGCTGCGCACCGATACGACGTTCCGCTTCCTCGGGCTGAGCCGCAACGGATGGGTGGCGCTCGGGATCGTTATCGGTGGCGCCGTGCTGTTGTGGTGGCGGCGCCGGCTGGGTGTCCCCCAGCGCTTCGATCCCTGGGTGGCGCCGCCGCTCGGCGAGGATGTCGACGGGTATGTGGTCGATGACGCTGCGGTGGATGCGGCAGATATCCCGCTGGAGACGGACGTCGCCGATCCCGGGAGCCCCGTCACCGAAGGCCCCGTCACCGAGAGCTCTGGCACCGAGCACGCTGCCGGTTCGACCGACTCTGGGCGCAGCGCCGACTCGTAGCGACCTCGGTTCACCGGATCGTGTGCCCGGCGGTCGCAGCTTCTATGCTGCGCCACCGTGATTGCCCAGATCTCCTACCCCCCGATCCCCGTCTTCGAGGTCGGCCCGCTGAGCCTTTCGTTGCACGGACTCTTTGCCGGCATCGGATTCGTCGCCGGGGCCATCCTCATGCTGCGCGAAGTGCGGCGTCGCGGCTTCGACGCCGACCGGGTGTCGTCCGTGCTCACCTGGGCGCTGTTCGGTGCGTTGCTGGGAAGCTCGGCTGTTCACGGTTCCCGCCCACATCGGCTCGGACGGTTACGGCTGGTCCGATGTGATCAGCGTGGTCGGTTCGTATTCGATCCTCGGCGGGTATGCCGGCGGCATCCTGGTCGGTGCGCTGCGGATGCGGATGCTCGGTCTCCCCGTCACCCCGCTGATGGACATGGCGGCTCCCGGTCTCGCCCTGGGCGCGGTGGTGGGGCGGATCGGTGACCTGGCCATCGTCGAGCACCTCGGATCACCGACCAACTTCCTCCTCGGCTACACCGTCAAACCCGGCTACGACCTGGCATCACAGCACGATGCACTGGAATGCGACACCCTGAGTGCTTTGGACGGGATCTGTGGGACCTATCACCACACCGCCCTCTACGACATGCTCGGCGCCGCCGTGCTGCTCGGGGTCCTGCTGGTGCTCCGTCGGCGCTGGACCACCATCCGCTACGGCCAGCTCTTTGCGATCTGGATGCTCTGGTACGGGCTGCAGCGCTTCCTGATCGACTTCACCCGGCTGTCCGCCACCGAGTCGGTGGATGCGGCGATCGCCGACCGGGTGATGGGACCGCTCACCGGGAGCCAGTGGGGTGCGCTCGGTCTCGCCGTCCTCGGGTTGATCGCCCTGGTCCT
This sequence comes from uncultured Acidimicrobiia bacterium, assembly GCA_963708235.1. GTDB lineage: Bacteria > Actinomycetota > Acidimicrobiia > Spongiisociales > UBA5794. Next base: position 277,823 of record OY970200.1, read on the forward strand.
GGCGCACCGCCGCAACCCGGTGGTCTCTGACATCGAGGACGCCCGCTACCGCGGCGAGCCGGACGGCGAGGAGCCGGATGGCGAGGACCCGTCGGGGGATGACCCGCTGGTCACGGAGCCCGTCGCCCAGGAAGAACCAGGCGACGGAGCCGAGATCCCGACCGAAGACCGTGTCGCTGCCCCGAGCGGGCCCGAGCCCGATCTATCCGATTCGCCGACCGACGGGTCACCTCCAGCGGACTGAGTCGGGTGGCACCGTTGTTCTGCCTTCCCGGTGCCCGCTGACCGGAGGTCTGGGAAGGCCAAGCGAAGCCGCCTTCATCCCCCGCGTCGCTCTTCGGGCGATGGGACTCTTACCCCCCGGGTCGCCCTTTTCTGGCCTCCCGCCCTGGGGGGACGCTCCCATGGATGTCAAGGAACGAAGGGCTGAGAGAAGAGCACCCTCGACAGGGCGGACCACCCCTTCCGGCCCTCCCCTCCTCGGGAGGAGGGGTGGCTGCGGACGCTTGCGGACGCAGACGGGGCGGAGCGGGACGTCAAGGTCCGCTGCCCGGAAGCGTCACCGACAGCGATCTGCATCTGCACAACCACACCCACACCCACACCCGGCTCCCGAGACACATCGAGGTTGCCGGATGCAGACCTCGCGCCCCGCCTCCATCCCAGAACCTCGGAGGCACCCCGCCAGCCGGTCTGCGCCCGCAAGCGGCCCGTAGCGCCCCACCCCGTCTACGGCCGCGAAGCGGCCGCAGCCACCCCGCCCCCAGAGGGGCAGGGAAGGGCGGGGAGGGCCAGAAAGGTGATGCGGACCCAGGCGGGCCGGCTGCGGCGAGGTCGGCGGGAAGGAGAGTGCGGTGCCGAGCGGTTTGGCGCAGCATCGGGTGCCCGGACCGTTGCCGATCCGGGCACCCCGCCATGTGTCCCTTGACTCAGATGCCGCGGATCGGGGGCTTCGGCTCGGTGCCGGCCGGGTCGTCGTGGGTGGCCTTGAAGATCTCGCCGATGGCACCGACCGATCCGAGGATTCCGCTGGTTTCCAGCGGGAGGAAGATCTTGGTGGCCTGGCCGTCGGCGATCTCGCCCAAGGTCTCCAGGTACCGGATGGCGATGAGATCGGGGGTCGGATCGCCGGCGTGGATGGCGCCGAACACCCGCTCGATGGCGCGACCCTCACCTTCGGCGACCGTCTCCTTCTGGAACCGTTCCGCCTCGGCCACCCGCTTGATGGCCTCGGCCTGACCCTCGGCTTCGAGGATTCTCGACTCCTTGACACCTTCCGCCTTGAGAATCTGCGAGCGCTTCTCGCCCTCGGCCTCGGTGACCACGGCCCGACGCAGACGCTCGGCCTTCATCTGGCGGTGCATGGCGTCGGTGACATCCGGCGGAGGATCGATTCGCTGGATCTCGACGCGGACCACCCGGGTGCCCCAGACATCGGTGGCCTCGTCCAGGATGTTGCGGAGCTGGGCGTTGATCGTCTCGCGCGACGTCAGCGCGTTGTCGAGGTCGAGGTCGCCGACCACGTTACGCAGGTTGGTCTGCGCCAGCTTGGTGGCGGCGAGCACGAAGTTCTGAACGTTGTAGATCAGCTTCACCGGGTCGGTGGCCTGGTAGTAGACGACCGCATCGACGGTGACCACCACGTTGTCCTTGGTGATGACCTCCTGCGGCGGGACGTCGACGACGATCTCGCGCATGTCGACCCGGCGGATCCTGTCGATGAAGGGCACGATCAGATGGAGTCCGGGGTCGAGCGTTTCGCGATATCGCCCGAAGCGTTCGACGAGGCCCTGCTCGTACTGCTTGACGATCTTGAGGCCGAGGGCGGCATAGACGATGACGAGGACGACTACCCCGATGACCGCTGCGATTTCTCCCATCTGTGCTCCTTCTGTCGGTTCGTTGTGATAGATCTCTCCGGGATGCCCGGGTGCGACGTGGCGGTGGGCGTCGGTGGCCGCACCGGCGTTCTATGGTTGCGGTGGCCTGGGTTCGACGACGAGACGGGCGCCGCGCACGTCGACCACACGCACTTCGGTGCCGGGGGCGAGGATGGCGTCGAGGTCGGTGGTGGCGCCCCACTGTTCCGTCTCCATCCGCACCCGTCCGGTGCCCGCCGAACGGTCGATGGTTTCGATGACGGTGGCAGCGGCATTGACATATCGTCGAGAGCCGACGGCGAAATTCGGTTCGGTGTCACGTTGGGCGAAACGGCGCATGGCCACCAGCGCCAGTACCGACACCACCAGAAAGGTGACCAGCTGGATCCAGACCGCCACGCCGAAGAAGGCGAGCAGACATGCTGCGGCGGCACCGATGGCGAACGGAAGCATGAAGAATCCGGCGGTCACCATCTCGCCCACACCAAGCACCACGGTTGCGCCGAGCCAGACCCACCGCCATGTTTCGATATCGTCCACGCTGCCCTCCTTGGGACCGACGGCGGCGAGCGCCGCCAGGATGGCCACCACCAGTGTTAGCACGACTCCCGCTCCACCGCGTTGGCGTCCTGGTCGAGATGTCCGCGGGGCCGGCTCGATGGTGACGGCGGATTCCTTTCTGCAAAAGGCGCTGAGCCGCAGTCTCGCACACCGCGCAAGGGTGGGGCGCTGCTCGGGCGGACCGCCGCACCATCTTCGGTGTGGGGCCGACTGTACGGAGGCGCGACCGCGGCGTCAACGCCGGTCATTCGACCGCACCGGTGCGGTCCGCCCGCACCGACATCTCTCCCGGTTTGCCGCGGTGGTCGTTCCGCGAAAAGGGGGCCACCGACCCGGTGGCGCGGCGCGGTCAAACGGGCGACACCGCACTAGGGTCGGGGGGGAGGCCGACGGTTCGACCGTCGCAGCCGACGAGAAGGCACACGGAAGGACGTATGCATGCACTCGACGGAAGTTGCCCCCGTTTCCACCGGAGCGCTCACCAGGTCTGAGCTCGCCGATCTCGCCCAGGTCAAGGACGGCGTGGTGGTGTCGATCCTTGTCCCGCCCACCCCCCGTGACGAGGCACGCATCGTCGTGCGCAACCTCGTCAACGATGCGGTGGTCAGGCTCGAAGCGTTGGGGATGCGGTCGGTGGAGGCCCGGGATCGGGCCGCACAGATCGAGCGGGCCGTCGAGGATCACGAGGTCTGGGCACCACCGGAGGTGTGCCTCGCCGTCTATGCAAGTCCCGGGTCCACGGTGCGGACGGTGGGTCCATCGGGCGGTTCCCCTCATGTGGTGGTGGGTCATCGGGCGCAGGTGAAACACCTGCTCGACGCCACCCCCCATCCCGACTACGCCGTCCTCGCCCTCAGCTTGAAATCGGCCAACCTCTACCGCTCCGCCGCCGGTGGTCTCACCGAGGTCGAGAGCGACGAGCTCCCGGTCACCATGGCCGACGTGCTCCGATTCGACGACCCCGAACACCAGTTGCAGTACCGCATCACCAACACCACCGAGGGCCGAACGGCAGCGGCGTTCCACGGTCACGGTGGGGAGAAGAACCACGAGGAAGAGCTGCTCCGATACTTCCGGGCGGTCGATGCCGCCCTCTGCGGTGTCCTCACCGATCAACCACTGGTGCTGGCCGGGACCGACGAGGTGGTGGGGGCCTTTCGCAGGGTCACCAGTTATGGGTCGATGCTCGACAAGGTGATCGGCGGGAGCGGCGAGCGTCACAGCATGGCCGAGCTGCGCGCTGCCGCCCAGGCCATCGTCGCCGAGTCGATGGTGGCACACCGGGACAAGCTGAGAGCCCACATCGAAGAGCGTCTGACCACGGCGGACGTTGCGTTCGATCTGCGTCAGGTCGTGCTGGCGGCGTGTGAAGGTCGGGTGGCGGCGGTGTTCGTCGCCGGTGGCGGCATCGTGATCAACGGCTATCACGAACCGCGGCATCGCTCGGTGGAGCTCGCCACCGACGGTGAGGACCTCATCAACCTGGCCGCTGTCGAGACCTGGCGTCAAGGCGGCGACGTCTTCGTCGTTTCTCCGACGGATATGCCAGCCGACGAGCCCGCGGTCGCCCTGTTCAGATACTGAGCAACTGACGGTCCAGTTCCTCTTGCGACCGGGTCCCCGGGGACCCGGTCGCATACGCGTTCCGGTAGCGACCAGCGTGTTGCGGAATCAGTCCCTGTGGAGACGGAGGTACCGAAGCGCCACCCCGGGCCAAGGGCACTTGCTGGTGTGGCAGTCTGATCGCCGCATGGACGATCGACGCCGCGGAGCACTCCTCATTCTGGCTGCGGCCGCGCTGTGGGGCACCACGGGGACGGCGCAGGCCCTCGGTCCGGAAACCTCTGATCCGCTCGGGGTCGGATTGGTGAGATTGCTCGTCGCTGCGCCGGCGTTGGTGCTGCTGGCGGTGGTCCTGGATCGGGAGGCGGTCCGTACCGGGTGGCGAGCGATGCCGGTGGGAGCAACGGTGGTCGCCGCGGCGGCCATGGCGGCCTACCAACCGGCCTTCTTCACGGCCGTCGACCGGACCGGGGTGGCAATGGGGACGGTGGTTGCCATCGGGTCGGCGCCGATCATCACCGGGGTCCTGGCATGGTTCGCCGATGGCGTCCGGCCGCTACGGGTGTGGTGGGTGGCGACACCGTTGGCGGTGGCCGGCGTGGCGCTGCTGGCGGTGACCGGCGCCGGCGGGGGCGTCGGGGTCGACCCGGTCGGGGTGCTCCTGGCGGTGGGTGCCGGTGCGTCCTACGCCGCCTACGTGGTCGCCTCGATGCGGCTGGTCCGCCACGGCTCGGCGGTGCTGGCGATGGCCGTGGTGTTCGTCCTGGCCGCCGTCTTCCTGCTCCCGATGTTGTGGTTCGTCGATCTGGGGTGGTTGTGGTCTGCAAGCGGATTCGGTGTGGCGATCCATCTCGGGGTGGTGGCGACCGCCATTGCCTATGCCCTCTTTGCCACGGGGCTGCGCTCCACCCCGGCGGCGACGGCCGCCACCCTGACCCTCGGTGAGCCGCTGACGGCGACACTGCTCGGTGTGGTGGTGCTCGGCGAGCGTCCCGAGGTGACGGCATGGGTCGGCGCCGGTCTCATCGCGCTCGGTCTGTTCCTCACCGTGACACGGCGCCTGCCGGTCTCGCAAGCCGCCTGATCCGCACCGACAACCATTCGGTGCCGCGATAACGATAAGCCGCCCGGCCCATGGCGGAATTGGCCAACAGGCATATTGTGCGAGTCAGGGGAATAGCTTTCGAGGTCGAACAGATCGGGGGATCTGACCGGGAATTCGGCGGGTCGGGGGGTTTCAAGAGGGGGAATGAAGCCTGGGAACGCCGTTCGGCGCTAGACGGGGGGTTTAAGCGCCGAACGGCCGTTCTCACTCTCTGGCCACTGATCCGCACCAGCAACAACCTCCACAGCAACGGAACGTAATTCTCGGTGCCTCGAGAGTAGGTGGGGCCGGAGGGGTGCTCGCACTGCGGGCACCCCTCCGGTCGTTCGTGGGCGAACCCCTCTTGGGGCGCCTCCGTTATTCCTCGGAGATGCCGGTCGTCGTGTCGAAGTCGAGACCTGTCTCACCGGCGATCACCCGCACCGTGTCCCCCTCGCCGATGGCGCCGTCGAGGATGCGCAGCGCCATCCGGTCGGCGATCTCCTTCTGCATCAGCCGCTTCAGCGGCCGGGCGCCGTAGCTGGCGTCGTATCCGTGGTCCGAGAGCCAATCTGCGGCTTCGTCCGACAACTCCAGTTCGATTCCCCGTGTCGCCACCCGGTGCCGCAGCAGGGCGAACTGCAGATCGACGATCCTGCGGAGATCGTCACGGGACAGCCGGTGGAACACGATCAGATCGTCGACGCGGTTGAGGAACTCCGGGCGGAAATGCCCCCGCACCACCGACATCACCCGTTCCTGGATCGTCTCGTACGGCAGGTCGGGCTCGATGAATTCCGAACCGAGGTTGGAGGTCATGATCAGGACCGTGTTGGTGAAGTCCACCGTCCGACCCTGCCCGTCGGTGAGCCGACCGTCGTCGAGCACCTGCAGCAAGGCGTTGAAGACATCGGGGTGGGCCTTCTCCACCTCGTCGAGCAGGACGACCGAGTAGGGGCGCCGCCGGACCGACTCGGTGAGCTGACCCCCCTCGTCGTACCCCACATACCCCGGAGGGGCCCCGATGAGCCGGCTCACCGAGTGCTTCTCCATGTACTCCGACATGTCGATGCGGACCATGGCCCGCTCGTCATCGAACAGGAACTCGGCGAGGGCGCGGGCCAGCTCGGTCTTGCCGACACCGGTCGGGCCGAGGAACACAAACGACCCGATGGGACGGTTCGGATCGGAGAGTCCGGCACGGGAGCGGCGGATGGCGTTGGCGACCTCGGTCACGGCGGCGTCCTGACCCACGACCCGGTTGTGGAGGTGTTCCTCGAGGCGGACCAGCTTGTGGATCTCGCCCTCCATCAGGCGCGACACCGGGATCCCGGTCCAGCGCCCCACCACCTCGGCGACGTCCTCTTCGCCGACCTCCTCCTTGAGCAGCATCGAACCGGAGCTGTGGAGTTCCGCCAACGCCTCCTGCTGTTCGGCCACGGTCCGTTCCAGTTCGGGCAGTTTCCCGTAACGCAGCTCGGCGGCGCGCTGCAGGTCGCCGGTGCGTTCGGCACGCTCGGCTTCCACACGGACCTCCTCGATCTGGGACTTGGTGCTGCGGATGGCGCCGATGCGGTCCTTCTCGAGCTGCCAGCGGGCGTGGAGCCCGTCGAGTTCGTCACCCAGGTCGCCGAGCTGCTGGTCGATGCTCGCCATGCGTTCGCGGGATGCCCGGTCGCTCTCCTTGCCGAGAGCGTTCTTCTCGATCTCGAGTTGGCGGCGGCGGCGCTCGAGATCGTCGATCTCGTCCGGCATCGAGTCGATCTCGATGCGGAGACGGGCAGCGGCCTCGTCGATGAGGTCGATGGCCTTGTCGGGGAGATGCCGTGCCGTGATGTAGCGGTCGGACAGCCCGGCGGCGGCGACCAGGGCGGCGTCGGTGATCCGTACCCCATGGTGGACCTCGTAGCGTTCCTTGAGCCCACGGAGGATGCCGACGGTGTCCTCCACCGACGGCGGAGCGACCAGTACCGGCTGGAAACGGCGCTCCAGAGCGGCGTCCTTCTCGATGTACTTGCGGAACTCGTCGAGGGTGGTGGCGCCGATCATCCGCAACTCGCCGCGCGCCAGCATCGGCTTGAGCATGTTGGACGCATCCATCGCCCCTTCGGCGGCGCCGGCGCCGACGATGGTGTGCATCTCGTCGATGAAGGTGATGATCCGACCCTCCGCCGCCTTGATCTCGTCCAGCGTCGCCTTGAGCCGCTCCTCGAACTCGCCGCGATACTTGGCGCCGGCAACCATGGCGCCGAGATCGAGGGCGACGATCCGCTTGTCGGCGAGTCCCTCGGGGATGTCGCCGTCGACGATGCGTTGCGCCAGACCCTCGGCGATGGCGGTCTTTCCCACCCCGGGCTCGCCGATCAGCACCGGGTTGTTCTTGGTGCGGCGCGACAGGACCTGGATGACCCGGCGAATCTCCTCGTCGCGGCCGATCACCGGATCGAGCTTGCCGGTGGCGGCGAGCGCCACCAGGTCGCGTCCGTACTTCTCCAAGGGGGCGAAGGTGTCTTCGGGGTTTTGGCTGGTGACGCGCTGGCTGCCGCGGACCTCGGCGAGGGCAGACAGCACCTTGTCGCGGGTGATGCCCTGCCCACGCAGCATTTCACCCACCGGGCCGGGTGCGGCGGCGAGGGCGAGCACGATGTGCTCGATCGAGACGTACTGGTCCTTGAGCGCATCGCGCTCACGCTGGGCGGCGTCGAGGATGGCAATGGTGTTCGGGGCCGTAGGCGACGTCGCCGACATCGCCATGGACGGCGGCGAGACGCCCCAGGTTGCGATCGACGGCGGTCCTGATGTCCGAGCCGTTGACCCCCAGCTTGGTGAGCAGGGGATAGATGACCGTGTCGCCCTGACCGAGCAGCGCCTCGACGAGATGGTCGGGGGTCACCGCAGTGTGATGACGACGGGTGGCCCCGTCACGGGCGCCGAGGATCGCCTGTTGAGATTTCTGCGTGAAGTTGTTGATGTCCATCGATACGCTCTCGTTCGGGGGAACTCTACTCCCCGTTCAACACCGGCTGGGGAAAGATCATGCCAAGAAAGTTGAGCATTGTGTTGTCAAGTTTTCCCAAGGGCGGTTGTCTGTCGAGCGGTGCGCCATGACCGATTCGCCGGGCGCGGCGGCTGGTGGGTGTTCGGGCAGGGCGTCCTGCTGGCGGCGGTGGCGGTGGCATTGCCGTGGGGTGTCCCGGCGCCGCTGTGGGTTGCGATCCTGGGCGGGGTGGTCGTGGCCTGGGGCGGCGTGTTGGCATGGGCCGGAGCGATCGGTCTCGGCGTCGGCCTCACCCCCTATCCGGAGCCCTTCGTCGACTCCGAGCTGGTGGACACCGGGGTCTACGGGTGGGTTCGCCACCCTATCTACGGGGGTCTCGGTCTGCTGGCGATCGGGGCTGCGCTGCTGGCACGATCACCATTGTCGCTCGGTGTCGGTGTCCTGCTCCTGATCTACCTGGCCGCCAAGTCGGCCTCTGAGGAGCGCCGTCTCCTCGACCGTCACCCCGACTACGCCGAGTACCGACGCCGGGTTCCCCGACGTCTGGTCCCGTGGGTGTGGTGACCCCGCAGGACCGGAAAGGAACAGGATCCGGGACGCAGAGGTGCCCGGCCGCCATGGCCGGGCACCTCTGCACGCGTCGACTCGATGCCCCTGCGGGGCTAATTGGACCCGGCGACTAGTTCGGGGCGTGCACCCCGTTGCCGCCGAACCAGGTGGTCCGTCCGAAGAGTCGCCGGGCGACCTCCGGGCGATCCGAAGTGTCGACGGCGGCGATGTGCTGACGGATCGAACCCGGGAAGGGGGTCACCGACGGGTTGTTGCCGTACGGGTCGGTGTACCAGTGGACCGGACCCCCAAGGTTTCGGATCGTCGTCTGACCGACGAACAGCTCCCGGTGGGCGCCGTCGAAGGGTGATCGCGGGTCGTCCCAGGTGCAGAAGAACGGGTCGCCGTCTGTCTCGTCGGGACACGGACGCCGGTTGGCGCGGTCGCCGTTCGCCTCCACCTCCCAGCAGGTGTCGAGAACCCTGGCGATCGTGGTCGTCCCGTTGGCGGCGGCGTACCGGCTGGGGTTGAACACGGCGAAGTCGGCGTCGAACTCCAGCAGCTGCCCGCCGTCGAGACCGCTGTCCGCCTGCCAGTTCTCGTAGATCGCCCAGAAGGCGGATCCGCGGCTCCCCGGCACCAGGATGTGGTTCTCGATACAGCTCCGGTCCGGGATCAGTCGACCTCCGGCACCGGTCGGGTAGTCGGGGACGGTCCCCGCCGAACGGGTGGTGCCCGGGGCACACGACGACTGGAACGCCCCCGGCGCCCCGAACGGAACCAGCGTGGCCGACACCACCGCGGCTCCGTCCGAGCACTTCATCGCATAGATCAACTCGTGGACGTTGTTCGACAGCGCATCGGCCGAGTGGGTCCCCTGGTGGAGTTTGAACAGGTAGTCGCAGGTCACGCCGAGCGGGTTGCCCTCGGTGTCGAGCAGGGCGACATCGTTGACGTAGTCGACCTTGTGACCGACGTGGTCCTCATGGCGGCGGGTGAGCGCCAGACCCGGCAATGCCATGTTTGCGGCGACCGCCACATCGAGCGCTTCGGCCGCCATGCCGAACGGGATCCCGGCGGCACCCTGATGGCTGCGATGGGAGAGTTGCTGGGACACCCACCCGTAGATGTTCGACCCCCGCGGGTCCGGGCCGTGATCGTGACCGAAGGTGCACGGCTCGCCAGTGGCCGGGTTCACGATCGAGCTCGGGTGCCACGTCGGGTACCGCTTCCCGTCGGATGCGATCACCTCGAAGCGGTCGTGGAGTTCCACAGGGCAGGAGTCGAAGCCGGTGGGGGTCCACTGCCCGATCGCAGGGGAAGCCGTCACCCCGTCCCGTGGAGCGGTGACGATCGGCGCCGGCACGGTGGGCTCGGTCAGCAACGTGACCCGTCGCTCGGTGGTGAGCGTCCGACCCCTTGGTCCGGTGGCCCGGGCGACGAGGCGCTGGTCGAGACGACCCTTCGAGGTCAGGGCGGTGGTGCTGCGGGCATCCAGGGAGATCGACACCTCGCTGGTCGCTCCGGCAGCGAGGTCGAATGGAACCGGGTTGGAAGCGTTGTGGAGCGACACGGTGCCGGTGCATCCTGCGGTGGCGGCCGGGCACTGCAGGCTGGTGGTGACCTCGCCGCTCGGCGACACCACGACCACATCTGCGGAGCGGATCAGCGGGGCGGCCGCCACGAGTCCGTCGGCGGACGCCGCGGCGCCAAGGAAGACCCTGACCTCGCCGGCCTGGGTCCGGCCGTCCCTGACGGCAAAGTCGCCCGCCACCACGAACTCGGCGGCATGGTTACCGTCGAAGTCTCCCACCGCCGCCACCTGGCGACCGAAGCGGTCACCGGCGCCGAGCCCGTCGATGCGGTACCCGGTTTCGGGGGCCAGGTCGGCCACCGTCTGGGGTTGGGTGTCTTTCTTGCCATGGATCACATAGCCGGCTCCGGCGTTGTTGAGTGTCGCCGACGGGTTGGCGGGGTTGACCGGGTCGAACCCGTACGCCCCGACCAGTGCGTCGGGGGTGCCGTCGCCATTGACATCGCCGATGCCGGCGACGGAGAAGCCGAAGCTGTCGCCCTGGACGGCGCCGTGGATCCAGTACCCGCGGCCGGTGGTCTCGAGTTCCCCTGCGTCGACGGTCTCCCGGGATCGGGATCCGAAAACGACCCAGGCGCTTCCCGAGCGAGGTCCTGTGGCGGCGTTGGTCACACCGTCGCCGCCGAGGATGAGGTCGGCGAGACCGTCTCCGTTGACGTCACCGAGTCCGGCGACCGAGATGCCGAGGCGATCGCGGCCTCGGGTGGGTCCGGCGACCATGAAGCCGAGGTCCCCGATGGCCGCCAGGTCGACGATTCCCCGGGCTCGACCGCTGACCATCCATGCCGCTCCGGCGACCGGGGCGCCGGGTCCGTGGGGGGTGGCGGTGTACGAACCGACGACCAGGTCGGGACGGCGGTCGCCGTCGACATCGCCGGCGGCGGCGAGCGATCCGAGGCGTTCCTCGGGTGAGGAGCCCTCGAGGATCATGATCGATGCGGCGTCGTCGGTGAGGTCGACCGTCGCCGTCGATCTCTGTCCGGGAACCACGTAGATCCGCCCGTTGTTGTTGCGACCCTGGGTATCGGCCACCACGGCGGCCACACCGATGTCGTCGAGACCGTCGCCGTCGATGTCGCCGACACCGGTGACTCCGTAACCGACGTTCTGATCGAGGGCGAGACTCCCCTGGATTCGGAAACCGCGGTCACCGAGGTAGCCGAGGTCGATCGGACCGAAGTCTGCCGAGCCGAACACCACATCGACCGTCTCCAGGATGTAGTTGCCGATCAGCACGTCGTCGAAGCCGTCCCCGTTGACATCGCCGCCGCATCCGACGGCGAACCCGGAGAGGTTGCCGGCGGCCGCGCCATCGATCTGCACGGCGCGGGACCCGGGATAGGCGAGATCGGCGCCGGTCGGGTCGGGCCCGCCGAGGATGACATAGGTGGTGCCCTCGTTGGAGTTGGTCGGCAGCTTGTCCCAGAACCAGGCGCCGACGACCACATCGCCGTAGCCGTCGCCGTTGACGTCGCACGACCCGCCGCCCAGTGCGGCGCCGGTTGCGCTCGACGCTTCACCGACAAAGGCGATCGGCGTGGGAGGAGCCGTCACCGTGGCGGCGGCGGCGGGTACCGCGGCCGGCGGGAGGGCAGCCATCAGCGAGATCGCCATCACCAGGGCGAAGATGGGTCTGGACCAACGCCCCGGGCGGGCATGTGGCGATCGGAAAGTACGGTGCGAATCCATTGAGCTACCCCCAGCGGCCCCGCAAGGCGAGACGGTCGTTGATTGTTTGGGAAACCATACAACAAGAGTTAGGGCCGCAAATCGAGGCGATCGACCCCCGTGATGTCCCGCGTCGCTTCGGGTACCCCACCTAAGCTCGGAACCGTGACCCGTTTCCGGCGCTTCATCCCGACGCTCTCCCGATCCCCGGTGGTCGGCGGCGCTGCGGGGCACCGCTGATGGCCTACGAGAGGGTCGGATCGGAGCCGCCGGCGATCATCGCCTACGGCGCCACTCCGGAGGAGCTGTTCGAACACGCCGGGTACGGGTTGTTCGATGTCGCCTACGACCTGACCCGGATCGCACCCACCTACTCGCGTCCCATCGTCGCCCCCGGGGACACCTTCCCCGATCTGTTGGTCAACTGGCTCGAGGAGTTGTTGTTCGTCTCGGCCAGGGAGCGGATCGTGTGGTCGTCGTTCGTGGTCGACCGTCTCGAGGACGGCGGGGTGCAGGGCTCGGCGGCCGGCATGCCGGCGGCGCAGGTTCCGAGACCCACCCTCACCGTCACCGGGGTCGAGGAGGTGCCGTCGGGGCTGGTGCCGGTTCCCGAAGGCTGGTGGGCCGAGGTTCGGTTCCGCACCGCCCCGGTGTTGCGGCTGGTCTGAACCCGCTCGACCCGCCCGTCATGCCGTCGGCTACCGGCGAATCGGGCGGACCCGGCGGCTGCCTGCGGTGCCCACCGGCTACATTTGGCCCTGTTCCACTGCCCCCGACAAGGAGCCCACTCGATGAAGAAGTTCCTCGACGACTTCAAGCAGTTCGCCTTTGGCGGCAACCTGATCGAGACCGCGGTCGGCCTGGTGCTGGCGTTGGCCACCGCCGCACTGGTCAACTCACTGGTGGAGACCGTGATCATGCCGTTGGTGAGTGCCATCTTCGGGGCGCCGGACTTCAGCGAGCTGTGGCAGATCAACGTCGGGGAGGGGACCATCCTGCTCGGCGTCTTCGTCACCTCGCTGATCAGCTTTCTTGCGGTCGCCCTCGGCGTCTACCTCCTGGTGGTGAAGCCTTGGAACGCCTACAAGGCGCGGGTGGCACGGGCGGAGGAGCCGACACCGGCGGCGCCCGCCGAGGACATCCTCCTCCTGCGGGAGATCCGCGATTCGCTCCAGCAGCGCACGTGACCGAATTCGTCCCGGCTTGGGCTGACGCTGCCGTTCTCTCGGCGTACACTCCCGCCGCATGATCCCAATGCGCATCGTTGAAACCGAACGGGAAGAGTTCGACGAGCCCGTCGTCGAACTGTGGCGTGACGACGAGTTCGTCGGCATGGTCTTCTGGGACGACGACACCGCCATCGTCCAGATCTATGCCGACGATGACGGCGACGTCAAGGACCTCGATACCCGGGACCTGATCCGTGTGCTCGACATCGCCGAACAGATCGTCTCTCCGGTCGAGCACGACGAGGCGCTCGCCGGTCTGCGTGCCGAGTTACAGGCCGGCGCCGACGAAGACGACGACGAGGACGAGGACGAGGAGTGGGGTGACGAGCATCCCTCCACCGTGGCGCTGGTCGATGAGTTCGACCCGCTGGCCACACACCGGTCCGAGGACGGCGAGGGGTTCTTCTCGAAGACCATCGCCTCCGAGTTCGTCGAGCGGTGCGACCAACTCGATCTCGCCGTGGTCGAGATGGAGGCGTTCGATCTGGAGGGGGAGACCCTGGTCCCTCGGCCCAATCTGAACCTCACCATCCGTGTCGAGGACGGGACGGTCGACTGGGACGGCTTCCGCGCCGCCGCAAACGTTCGCATCGCCGATGCGCTCGCCGACTGGCCGTCGCGGGCCTCGCTGGTGATCTCGTTCGTCGTCCAGCAGCCCGACGGCGAGACCTTCGTCGCCTGATCCGCATTGCGGCGCCGCATACGGCGCCGTTCGGTACGAGAAGCGATGCGGCGCCAATGGCCGTCGCCCCGCTCCTCGACTGGCTACGGTGAGGGTTGCCGGGATCGGCATGGTCCACCGCAAAGGAGAGAGATCGAATGGCCGGTGATTGGAAGGTTGACGGTGGACGGCTGTGGGCCGCCGGAGTGACCACCTCGATCGTGGCCGGACTGGCCGCGGTGGTGGTGTGGTTTTTCGCCGAGCAGGTGTTCGACACCGATCTGATGGTCAGCGCACTCGGTGGCGGTGCCCTCGAAGACCTCACGGTCGGCCGGACCTTTGCGCTTGCATTCGTGGTCGGTGTCGTCGCCACCGGCCTGCTGCACCTGTTGCTGCTCGGGGTGCCGAGCGCCACCACGTTCTTCACCTGGATCGGGGTGTTGTTCCTGTTTGCCTCGTTGATCCCGGTGGCAGGCCTCGATGTCGGCCGCGATGTCCAGGCGTGGCTTCTCGTGATGCACACCGTGGTCTTTCTCGCCGTGGTGCCCACCCTGGTGACGGTGGTCAACCGGGTCGCCATCCCGGACCGGTCACCTCGGATCTGAGGTCCCCCCTCAACCGAACGGCTCCGCCAGCCGAACGGACCCGTCAGCCGAACGGACCCGAGCGACGGATGTCGGGGAGATGGCGGCGCGTGGTGACGGTGACCCGTCTGGTCCGTGCTTCGCCGGTGTCAGGGGTGGCCGCCGCCTGACCGCTGATCCGTTGCTCGGCCTCGCCGAGCAGGCGACGCATCCGATCCACCTGGGACCGCAACCGCTTGTTGTCCTCGCGGAGGGAGAGGATGCGCCGCACCCCCTCGAGGTTGACCCCGGCCGAGGTCAACTCGTGGATCAACTCCAACCGCTCCAGGTCCTCCGGCGAGTACCGGCGGGTTCCTCCCGGGGTGCGGTAGGGCTCGATCAGCCCCTTGCGTTCGTAGATGCGCAGGGTCTGGGGGTGGACACCGGCAAGTTCGGCGGCAACCGAGATGATGTAGACGGCTTCGTTCTGCTTGGTCATGGTCATACCCCCAGGTGTGCCCGCGGATTGTCGTCTGCGCCGGCGTCCCGGAACTGCTCGAGCAGGGTGCGCTGTTGCTCGTCGAGATGGCTGGGGACGGTGACCTCCACGGTCACCAGCAGGTCGCCCTTGCCCTTGGCGGTCTCGACCCCCCGCTCCCGTACCCGGAAGGTCTTGCCGCTCGGTGTCCCGGCGGGAATTCGTAGCTTGACCGAACCGTCGAGTGTGGGGACGGTGATGTCGGCGCCCAGAGCGGCCTCGGCGAAGGTGATCGGCACCGTGATGGTGAGATGTTTGCCCATCCTCCCGAACACCGGATGGACCCCGGCGTGGACCTTGACGATCAGGTCGCCGGCGGGTCCGCCGTTGGCCCCGGGTTCGCCCTTCCCTCGCAACCGGATGCGACCGCCGTCGTCGATCCCCTGCGGGATCTTCACTTTGATCCGCGACCCGTCGATCGACAGTTCCTTGACCGTGCCCGAGATGGCGTCGTGGAACGAGATGCTGACCTCGGCGGAGAGGTCCCGCCCCGGCTGGGGTCGGGCCTGACGTGGCTGGCCCCGCTGGAAGACATCGGCGAGGTCGCCGAACAGGTCGAACCCGCCGCTGCGGGCACCGGGCGCCCCGCCGAACATGTCCTCGACGCGGACATACTGCGACGCCCCGCCCCCCGGCCCGCCGACGAAGTAGCCCATCTGACGGGCGTGGTCGTATTCCTTGCGCGTCTCGGCGTCGCCGAGGACGTCGTACGCCTCGTTGAGCTCCTTGAACTTGCGCTCGGCCTCGGTGTCACCCGGGTTCTTGTCCGGGTGGTACTTCTGGGCGAGCGCCCGGTAGGCCGTCTTCAGCTCCTTGGCGGGGGTGTCCTTGGCGACCCCCAACACGGCGTAATAATCCGTCTCCAGCCACTCCTTGCGCATCAGGTCATCCTTCTGCCTCGACGGTCACCATCGCCGGGCGGACCAGGCGGTCGCGCAGTCGGTAGCCGCGACGCAGCTCGGACCCCACCACCAGGTCGCCGTCGCCCCCACCGGCGACCGCCTCGTGCACCGCAGGGTCGAACGGGGTCCCCGGGTTCGCATCGACCGGGGCCAGTCCCTCGCGGGTCAAGGTGTCGATCAGCTGGCTCCGGGTGCCACGCATCCCGTCGAGAAGCTTGGTCTCGGCGTCGCTCTGCGATTCGTAGGCCAGGGCGGCATCGAAAGCGTCGAGTGTCGGCAGCAACGCCTCGACGATCCGCTGCGAGGCCCGCATCACGTTCTCGGCCTGGTCGCGCTCGACCCGTCTCCGGTAGTTCTCGAAGTCGGCGGCCAATCGCTGCAGGGTGTCGAGATACTCCGAGGCTTCCTGACGGGCCTCGAAGAGCTCCCGGAGCAACAACTGCTGCGCCTCGGCGGGATCGTCTGGAAGTTCCAGACCGAGGTGGTGGGCGCCGAGATCGTGTGGCGCCGACCACGGTGTTCCGGGCTCGGTGGGTCCCGGGAACCCACTGTCGACGATCTCGGCATCGACGATGGTCACGTCATCCGGGTGACCGTGTTCGGGATCGAGGATCTCGACACCGTCGACAACATCGGCACCGTCCAGCTCGGTTTCGGCGGGATCCTCTGGGGCGGCGTTCGGGTTGGGGGTATCGGTCATGATGATGATGCGTGACGAGCCCCTCAGGACTCGTCACGCTCCTCCTCGACCACCTCGGCGTCGTCGACGATCTCGGCCTCGACGACATCGTCGCCGCCCTCGTCGGCGTCGCCGGTGGCGCCCTCCTCGGTTGCCGCCGCCTGCGATGCCTCGTACACCTTCTGACCCAGCACCTGGGATGCGGTGTAGAGATCGTTGGTCGCCTGACGCAGTTCCTCCGCCTCGGTGTCACCGGTGAGCAGCTTGCGGATCTTGTCGAGCTGGTCCTGGATCGGCTGGCGCTCCTCATCGGTCAGTTTGTCACCGTGTTCGGTGAGCTGCTGCTCGATGGTGTAGGCGGCGTGGTCAGCCTGGTTGCGGGCCTCGGCCTGCTCTTTGCGCTTCTCGTCCTCGTTGGCGTGGCTCTCGGCGTCCTTGACCATGGAGTCGATCTCCTCCTGCGACAGCGCCGTGCCCCCGGTGATGGTCACCTGCTGGGTGCGGCCGGTGCCCAGGTCCTTGGCCGAAACCGAGACGATGCCGTTGGCATCGATGTCGAAGGTCACCTCGACCTGCGGGACGCCGCGCGGTGCCGGCGGGATCCCCGGCAGCTTGAAGCGACCGAGCGACTTGTTGTCCGAGGCCATCGCCCGCTCGCCCTGCAGAACGTGGATCTCGACCTCGGGCTGGTTGTTGGCCGCCGTGGTGAAGATCTCGCTGCGACGGGTCGGGATGGTGGTGTTGCGTTCGATCATCTTGGTGAACACGCCGCCCTCCGTCTCAACACCCAGCGTCAGCGGGGTGACATCGAGCAGCAGGATCCCGGAGACGTCGCCCTTGAGCACCCCGGCCTGGACGGCGGCGCCGAGCGCCACCACCTCGTCCGGGTTGACGCCCTTGTTGGGGTCCTTGCCGGCAAGCTCCTTGACCAGTTCCTGTACCGACGGCATCCGGGTGGAACCGCCGACGAGGATGACATGGTCGATGGCGTCGATCCCGACACCGGCGTCCTTGAGTGCCTGCTGGAACGGCGAGCGGGTCCGCTCCACGAGATCTTCGGTCATCCGCTGGAACTCCGAGCGGGTGAGCGTCTTGAGGAGGTGGATCGGGCCCTCGGGGGTGGCGGTGATGAACGGGAGGTTGATCTCGGTCTCCTGGACCGAGGACAGCTCGATCTTCGCCTTCTCCGCAGCTTCCTTGAGACGGGTCAACGCCATCGGATCCTTGGAGAGGTCGACGCCGTGGTCACCCTTGAAGTTGGTGACCAGCCAGTCCATGACCCGCTCGTCCCAGTCGTCGCCACCGAGCTTGGTGTCGCCGCTGGTGGACTTCACCTCGAAGACGCCCTCGCCGATCTCGAGCACCGACACGTCGAAGGTGCCACCACCGAGGTCGTAGACGAGGATGAGCTGGTCGTTGGTCTTGTCCATCCCGTAGGCGAGCGAGGCCGCCGTGGGCTCGTTGACGATGCGCAGCACCTCGAGCCCGGCGATCTGACCGGCTTCCTTGGTGGCCTGACGCTGGGCGTCGCCGAAGTAGGCGGGAACGGTGATCACCGCTTCGGTGACCTCCTCACCGAGGAACGCCTCGGCGTCTCGCTTGAGCTTCTGCAGGATGCGCGCCGAGATCTCCTGAGAGGAGTACTCCTTGCCGTCGATCTCGACGGACCAGTTGGTGCCCATGTGGCGCTTGACCGAACGGATGGTCCGGTCGGGGTTGGTGATCGCCTGGCGCTTGGCCTGGTCGCCGACCAGGACCTCACCGTTCTTGGCGAATGCGACCACCGACGGGGTGGTGCGGTGGCCCTCGGCGTTGCTGATCACCCGGGGCTCGCTGCCCTCGAGGATCGAGATCACCGAGTTGGTGGTTCCCAGGTCGATTCCTACTGCACGTCCCATGCACGCTCCTTCGGGGCTGTGTCCACTGGCTGTCATCACTACCGGCCCCGGGGCGTGTCCGTCCCGGACGCGGGTGTTGGTCTTAGTTGTATCGCAGAGTATAAGTTGAGCGCCCCGTTGTCATATTCCCGAATATCCAAGGCGGGTCCGGAGGTCCTGGGGGTCGAGAGCCGGTTCGCTGCCCGGAATTGGGCCGGACGACGGATACCGCAATGAATCGTGATGCACCGATGATGGGGCCGACGTCAGGTAGGACGGACGTCGGTCAGAGACGGACGAGTCCGGAAGGGGAAGCCCTTGTTCGACACCATCGCTGAGGTGGTTGTGGTGGGTCTATCGATGGTCACGGCATGGATGGTCTCGTGGGCGGTAGCGGAGAGGCGGACCACCCGCATTCTCACCGCAGGACACGAAGCCGAGTCGGGTAGGGACCGACGGCGAATCGCTCAACTCGAGGCGCAGATGGCGCACGGGGACCGACTCCCTCGGACCGAGGCCGATACCGCGGCGTGACCTGCCGCATCAGGTGTTCGGCGCCCGCACGTCGAGCCCTCACCGAAATCTGAAGGTCCCCCGGCGGATCAGCGATCCTTCCTTCTCACTCCTCCCTCTCTGCTAGCGGGAAGGGTCGCCCGCCAGGGTCACACGATGGGCACCAACCAGACATGGTTGGTGCCCATCGGTGTTCTGGGCCGGTCAGTTCGGCACGTAGGGCTGTTCCAGGCGGTGGCGCTCGCCGGTCCTGACGTATCAGTCGGCCTCGCGTACCAGATCAGTGTCGGCGTTGAACACGGCGACTTCTCCGTACTTGTTGAGACACGAATCGGGAACCGCGATGTCGAGCTCGTCCGATGCGAGATAGCCGCCTCCGCCGCTGACCCGGTCGCCGAGGTGGAGTTGCTCGCCGGAAGCCAGTTCGAGCACCAGCGGATCAGTGGCGGCGACAGAGGTACCGGCTGGCCACACCACCGGGTACCGGATGGGGCCCGCCGCAAGAAGTACGCACCCGTCGGCCGACGCAAGTGCACCGGAGACCAGGGCGTCCATCCCACCGGACGGAACCACCGTGCGTCCGTGGACGAAGAACATCGGTCCATCGTCACCGACGGTCTGTTCGGCAATCCCACCGCAGCCGGCGAGAAGTCCGACGATGAGTGCCAGTAGCCCGACGACGGTTGCCCGGGAGCGGTACATCCGGTTGCGCACGAGTTCTCCTTCGTCGGACGGCGGCGACCCGGACGCCCACCGCGTTTCGGGGTCGCTCGTAGGACGCCGGCAGGCGTCGGTGGGTTCCGTCCGCTTACGGTCCTCGCCATCCCCCACGTCACGGGTCACCCATCCATCCGGAGGTGCCCACACCCGTGCTCGGGTGGCGGCTCCGGTCACCTCGTCATTGGCTGCGGCTGAAGGCGAGCTGCATCTCGATGGTTCCGGTGTCCTCGATGGACAGCACCCGCATTCCGGTCGGTGGCTCGATGTCGTAGTCGGCGAGGGCGATGACCAGCGATCCGACGACGACGATCGTCTCGTCGTCGACCAGGGTTCCCTCGATGGGGATGCTGACCTGGTTGGTGACACCGTGCAGCGTGAGGTCGCCGACGGCGGTCGCCGTGATGGTCTCGCCGACCGCAGGCTCCTCGATCTCGATCGGTTCGGTGAGCGAGAAGCGGGCGCTGGGGAAGGTGTCGGTCTCCAGCCCACGTGAGCGCAGGGCGCCGTCGCGGGTCGAGCTGTCGCTCTCCAACCCGCGCAGGTCGGCCTCGACATCGACCACCGTGATCGTGGTCCCGTCGAGGATCAACTCACCGAACACCTCGGAGGTGCGCCCGGCAGCTTCGGTGGTCCCGATCCCAGCCAGTTCCTCCCCGACCCGGTACCCGACGAAAGACGGTTCGGCGACGATCCCCCACGACCCGGAGAACCCTTCGTCGCTCGAAGCGGGGTCGGCGGGCGCACCGGTGGTGTCGGGGACGGCGGCCGTGGTGGTGACATCGTCTCCGGCTGCGCCGGTGGTGGCGACCGCCGCAACCGCATCATCGAGCGAGACGGGAGGCGGAGCATCGCTGCGCAGCGCCACGTACCAGAAGGCGAAGACGCCAAGGACCACAACGGCGATCCCGCCGAACAACAGGCTACGTCGGTTCATGCTCAGGGCCCTTTCGTGTTCCGCCCCCGGAGACGGATCGGTATGACATTCCTCGCCGGGTGACCGGAGGTGTCCGCCAGTCTGCCCGACCCGCAGACCAAACTGGACGGTTCAGGATGAAGGTTCAATGAGATCGGGGTGTCTCACCGAGTACATACGGTTGGCCGACGCCCGACGGATCACGGATTCGAGTCCATGACATCGACGAGGACAGGTTTCCCGAGGGTCAGCTTTCCTCACAGGGGGGCGCCGACGGGTATGGGCAGATCCCAGGCGAACCGTGTGCCGCTTATCCGCCAGTTTCTTCGGGTATCCCGGAAGAACCCGGGCGACAGTTGCTCGACTGAATCACCCTGTGCCCCACCACGCCAAGGCCGGTGTTCTGGTTGGCACACCTGATCTCGGCGCAGCGTTAGGGCGACAGATCGGTGGGGGTTCCCAGCGAGCCGAGTTGGGCTACGTCTCGGGGGAACAGGAGGCCCATGGTCCAGTCGCTGACGACCCTGGCTCTGCGGGACAGGCCCGGCATCATCAGCAGGTGGTAGGACCGGCCCATCCACCAGGCCAGAGGGCCGGTGAAGGTCTTCGAACGGACCTGGGCGGTCCCTTGCCACTTGCCGAGCGTCACCGCCAGACCCCGGCTCCGGTAGGTGAACGTGGTGGGCTCGGCGGCATCGAAGTCGGCGGCGATGTTCTGCGCCGCCACCTTGGCCTGGCGTAGGGCATGTTGGGCGGTGTTGGGGGCCGGGCCGCCATCGGGGTCGGGGACGGCGGCGAAGTCGCCGACGGCGTAGAGCCCGTCACGGTCGACGACCCGCATCCCGGAGTCGACCGGGACATATCCGGCATTGTCCACCGGGAGCTGCCAGAGCGGAGCCACCGGAACCGGTCGCTGTCCGGCGGTCCAGACGATCGTCTCCGACAGGTACGGGGCGATCCGCTCGTTGGACAGCACCCCCCGATGGTCGGTGCAGCTCTCGAGACGGGTGTTGAGATGGACCTCGATGTGGCGGCTGCGGAGGTTCCGCTCGGTGAACGACGCCAGCTTCGGATGGAGCCCGGGGAGCAGAGAATCCTGGGCCTCGATCAGCACCCATCGAAAGTCGCGGCGTGACAGACCGGGGTACCGGCGCACCGCATCTCGCGCCAGGGACTCCAATTCGGCGAGCGCCTCGACCCCGGCGTACCCACCGCCGATGAAGGTGAACGTGAGGTGCTGGCGGCGCCGTTCGAGATCCCGCTCGGCCTCGGCGATATCGAGCTGGTGGAGTACCCGGTTCCGCAACCAGATGGCGTCGGCAAGCGTCTTGAATCCGACGGCGTTCTCGGCCAGACCGGGGATGGGGAACATGGTGGGTTTCGAACCCGGTGACAGCAGGGCCGTGTGGAACTCGATGTCGTGTTCGCTGCCGGCGGAGTCGGTGACGGTGGCGGTGCGGCGCTCCGGGTCGAAGGCGGTCACCCGTCCGATCCGGACCTCCGTGTCGTCGAGCAGCTCGCGCAGTGGGATCACCGCATGTCGTGGTTCGATGGTTCCCGAAGCCGCCTCCGGGAGCATCGGCGAGAACAGCATGAAGTTCTCCGGTGCCACGAGCAGAATTCGTCGACCAGTGCCTTTGAGCAGGCGTTCGAGGTGGCGGGCGCCCAGCGCTCCACCGAACCCGCCGCCGACCACCAACACGTCGTATCTCATCGACTTGTCAGGCTACCTGTGGGCGACCGGCTGTCCGGCGGCCCCCGGCCGTCCCTTCTGACCTCCCCATCTGGGCGTTGCTCCTATGGATGTCAACGAGAGCGAGCGGGGAAGGGCGGGGAGGGGCCAAGAGGCCCCGGGACGCTTGGCGTCCCGGGGCCCGTGCCGTTGGTCGTGGTGTCGTGGGCCGTGATCTGAGGCAGCCAGGGCTACCCGAGCTGTGCTCTGATTGCCCCGCTCGGGTAGGCGGCGGTGGTGACGTTGATGTAGTACTGATCCTGCTGGTGACGAAGACCGAGGATCACGTCCGGGTCCACACCACTGACGCAGTGGTTCGGCAGACTCCCGGGTGGGATTGCAAAGTCGATCACCTCTGGTCCGGTGGCGCCGGCGGCGCCGGCATGGATCTTCACCGACGTGACCTGCCCGGCAGTGATCCCGGTGAGCTGGAAATGGCTCAGACAGACGGTGCCCGCCTGGTTCCACGAGACCCGGACCCCACCGGTGGCCGTGGGATGACCGCCACCGGGGACGCTGGCGCCGTCGAGGTTGACCCTTGCCTGATTGCCGTAGATGGTGAAGTCGGAGTCGGAGATGTCGAAGAAGACATTCCCGACCGCCTCCACCTTGATCCGCCCCCGGGTCGTGCTGGTGTTGGGCAGCAACACCCGTTCCGCCCCGTCGTTCGCCGTGCTCTCGGCGAGCACATGCGGGAAGGTCAGACCACCGTCGAGTGACAGGCTGATCTTCACCTGGGAGGCGTCGACCGGCGCCGCAGCGGTACCGGCGACATCCCAGGCGACGTCGATCATCGAGTTGCGTGCCACCTGCTCGGCGCCGACGGGGGCGGTCACCAGGAAGGGTCCCGCACCCGACGCCAGGAACAGCACCGTGTCCGCCGATCCCACACCACCGCGGTTGTCACGGGCGGTCAACCGGAAGTTGAGCCGGGCCGGATCGGCGTTGACCCCGGCGAAGCCCACATACGCCGTGGTCGGCAGGAACTCCGAGAAGCACTCGATGTCCCCGGCCGGACAGGTGCCGGTGGCGGCGTTGGTTCTCCCGTCGCGGATCTGGACCGCATCGGGGAAGACCCGCGTCGGGTTGGTGGTCGGATGGTTCTGACCCTGAGCGTTGTATTCGGTCGGGACGTACGGGGGTCGCTGCAGCGGCGTGCCGAACACACGGAACAGCGGTCCGTTGGTCTTGGTGTTGTTCTGCAGCGCCGTGCCTGTGGCCGCCCCGCGGTCGTTCTGCTCCCACAGGTACGTGACCTCGTCCCCGTCGAAGTCGGTCGCCGAGCCGGTGAGGGCGAACGGGGTCCGCACCGGGATGGTGAACGACGCCGCCGTCTCCACCACCGGGGCGTGGTTGCCCGTCGGGGTGATGGTGTGACCCTTGTTGTCCACCGCTCCGCCCTTGGCGGTCTCGCCGACGAATCCGCTGGCGCCGACGAAGTCGGTCAGGGCGAACTGGGCGACATTGGTGCCGGCCAGGGGCGCCGTGTTGAAGGTGATCTGGAACCCGGTATCGCCGGGTGCACCGGTTCCCGCAAAGCCGGCCACCGCAACCGTCCCGCCCGGCCATCCGGGAATCCCGGCGATTGCCGCTTGGATCCCGGCGGCGGTGTAGTTGGTTCCCCGCACGATCGGGTCGGACTGCTGGCCCTCGAAGCTGAGCCGGAACGAGTCGCCGTCGGTGTCGAACCCGTAGAACGAGATGTTCTGCACCTCGTTGATCGCCGGCCGGTCCGAGTTGGCGAAGGTGGTGATCTCCTGATAGCTCCGCTGCGACCAGTACGGGTCGGTGTTGGGCTGGGTGTTGTCGGCTCCGCAGATCCCGGCGTACGCCATGATCGACGAGCCGCTCCCAGGCTCGACCGAGTTGGCGGCGCTGCGGTTCCCACCCGAACAGTTCGAGGTGGTGCCGTTGAAGGTGTGGTTCCCGCCGAACTGGTGGCCCATCTCGTGCGCCACATAGTCCACGGCGAAGAAATCGCCGACCGGGGCCGACAGCCCCGTGCACCCCTGTGCCTTGGCGTTCCCACCGACCGAGTTCAGGCTGGCGACACCACCACCGGGGTTCCCCAGGATGATGTGGCCGATGTCATAGTTGGAAGCCCCGATGATCTGACCGATCACAAGCCGGTTCCGCGTCAGCGTTCCACCGGAACAGGACGTCGACTGGGCCTGGGTGAAACACGGCGCCGAACCGCACGGGCCGTCGGCCAGCGTCATCATCTCCGGAGTGTCCATGTTGATCAGGTCGTTGTTGGCGATCATCACGAGTCGGATCCCCGTCTCGTCCTCGTAGATCTGGTTGACCCGGTTCATCAGCGTGACCTTCGCCGCGGTGACGTTGGCCGACCCGCCGAAGTAGGTGGCATACCCGGGATTCGAGAGCAGGGCGAGACGGTAGGTGCGGAGCTGGACCTCAGGCCCCTCGGGAATGTCGAGCGCCGCCACGGTCTCTTCGATCTCCTCGAGATGCTCGTGCAACCCGTCCTCGCGCTCGACGAAGTCGCCGTGTGAATTGCGCAGATCGGCGGCGAAGTAGCTGGCGTAGACGCTGTCATCCTGGCGGTAGAACGGGTCGATGAACCAGGACCCGGTGTTGGAGCGAACCGAGGCGTGGAATCCCCGGGGTCCGATGTCGGCTCTGATGCTTGCCGTCCGGTCGTCGATGCCCCGACCCGCAAAGGTTGCGATCTCCGGGTGCCTGGCGGCGAGCCCGGGTTCCATGATCGGCGACTCCACCAGGGTGAATCTCTCGAAGCCTCCCTGCGGCGCCGGGAGCGACACCACCAGCGCATCGTCGTCCGATCCTTCGGTAGGGGCCTCGGCGAGGACATCGGCGAGACCCTCCGAGTCGAGCGCAACGGCCCGGAAGCGGTCGGGCTCGATCTGGGCCGGCACGCCGCGCTTGGCGGGCGCCGGGTCGGCCAAGAGGTCGTTCCAGAGGTCTTCGGTGGGGTCGGTGTCCGCCTCCGGGGCTTCCGAGGCCCCGGCCGGCACTACACCGGCCATCACCACCACCAGTGCCAGAGTGGCGATCGCACCTGGCGTTCTTCGTTCCGATCTTGTTCTCCGCAGTCTCCATCGTTCCATGACGTGGCTCCCTCCCCGAGTCGAAAGACTCGTTGGAGCCGCCCGCGGAGACAGCGCGCACCGGACCGCGGTCGGCACCGCCGTGCGATACGGCAGTAACGGATTGTTCCCCCGCCGGCACCCTGCGGTCAAGTGGCACGGGTTGCCGCGGGTCGGATCGCCCGATCCGGGTGTGCGCTGGCACCCCACCGCCGTCGAAAGCCACGGTTCGGCGGCTATCGTGGTCGGGTCGATGACGACCTGCGGGAGAGTCCGGCCCTCACCACGGTGCCGGCGCCGAAGGAGCAACCGCCTCGGGAATCTCTCAGGCACCCGTACCGCAGGGAACAGACACATCTGGAGAGTGGGTCCCCGGGCATCGGCCCGGACGGCCCCGCCGAAGGGGAAAGCCGGTCACCGGTGAATCTCTCAGGCATCGGTGACAGATCGGGGCAACGGTGATGACGCCGTGCCCGACCGATCGATCGAGGAGCCGTACCGATGACCCGCCCGCTGTCCGAACTGGTCCAGTCCGATGACTTCGTGCGCCGTCACATCGGTCCCGACGACACCGAGATCGCCACGATGTTGGCCGTGCTCGGGCACGACAGCCTCGAGGACCTGATCTCCGCCGCAGTTCCCGGGTCGATCCGGCTCGAGACGGCGCTCGACCTTCATGCTCCGCAGAGCGAGCGCACCGTCATCGAACGCCTCCGCACCATCGCCGACAAGAACCGGGTGTTCACCTCGATGATCGGGATGGGGTACCACGGCACCATCACCCCTCCGGTGATCCAGCGCAACATCCTCGAGAATCCGGGCTGGTACACCGCCTATACCCCCTACCAGCCCGAGATCTCCCAGGGGAGGCTCGAGGCACTGCTCAACTTCCAGACGATGGTGATCGACCTGACCGGGATGGAGATCGCCAACGCCTCGCTGCTCGACGAGGCGACCGCCGCCGCCGAGGCGATGGCGATGTTGCACCGGGTGACCGCGGCGACCTCCAAGGTGTTCTTCGTCGATGCGGACTGCCACCCGCAGACCATCAACGTGGTCACCACCCGGGCCGTCCCGCTCGGGATCAAGGTGGTGGTCGGCGACCCCCACCGCGACCTGGTGGGGACCGATCCCTACGGAGTGTTGCTCCAGTACCCGGGATCCTCCGGGGCGGTCCGCAACGACCGGGCCCTGATCGCCGAGCTGAAGTCGGCGGGGGTGGCGGTTGCGGTGGCTGCCGACCTGCTCGCCCTCACCCTGCTCACCCCGCCCGGGGAGATGGGGGTCGATGTCGTCGTCGGGACCACCCAGCGCTTCGGGGTCCCGCTGATGTTCGGCGGTCCGCATGCCGCCTACATGGCGACGCGTGACGAGTTCAAGCGGTCACTCCCGGGCCGGCTGGTCGGTGTCTCCAAGGACACCAGGGGCCGGATGGCGCTCCGTCTCGCCCTCTCGACCCGGGAACAGCACATCCGCCGCGAGCGGGCCACCAGCAACATCTGCACCGCCCAGGTCCTGCTCGCCATCATGGCGGGCGCCTACGCCGTCTATCACGGCCCCGATGGTCTCCGCACCATCGCCGAGCGGGTGCACCACCTCACCTCGACGCTGGCGGCCGGGTTGCGCCGCGGTGGGGTGACCGTGGTCAACGACACCTGGTTCGACACCCTCACCGTCCGCACCGCCGTCCCGGCGGCCGAGATCGTGGCACTCGCCGCCGAACGGCGTATCAACCTGAGACTCGTCGACGACCGTCTCGTCGGTATCGCCCTCGACGAGCGCACCACCGTCGCCGAGATCGAGGCATTGTTCCAGGTGTTCGGGGTCACCGGCACCGTTCCCGACATGACCGACGACACCGCCACCGGGATTCCCGATGGGCAGCGGC
This sequence comes from uncultured Acidimicrobiia bacterium, assembly GCA_963708235.1. Classification (GTDB taxonomy): domain Bacteria; phylum Actinomycetota; class Acidimicrobiia; order Spongiisociales; family UBA5794. The sequence goes on from OY970200.1 coordinate 305,003, forward strand.
GTACCAGCGGGTACCTCACCCATCCGGTGTTCCACGAGCACCGCAGCGAGACGGAGATGCTCCGCTACCTGCGCAAGTTGCAGCAGCGCGACATCGCCCTGGACCGTTCGATGATCCCGCTCGGATCATGCACGATGAAGCTCAACGCCACCACCGAGATGGTCGGCGTGACCTGGCCCGAGTTCGCCGACATCCATCCCTTCGCCCCGCTCGACCAGGCCGCCGGCTACCTGGAGCTGATCGGCGAGCTCGAGGACTGGCTCGGCGAGCTGACCGGCTACGACGCCGTGTCGCTCCAGCCCAACGCCGGGTCGCAGGGGGAGTACGCCGGGCTGCTCGCCATCCGCGGCTACCACCACCAGCGCGGCGAGGGTCACCGCGACGTGTGTCTGATTCCCGCCTCCGCCCATGGAACCAATCCGGCCAGTGCGGCGATGGCCGGGCTCCGGGTGGTCGTGGTCGCCACCGACGACTCCGGCAACATCGACCTCACCGATCTCCGCACCAAGGCCGAGGAGCACGCCGACAATCTGGCGGCGCTGATGATCACCTATCCGTCGACCCACGGGGTGTTCGAGTCGGCGGTGCGGGAGGTGTGCGATCTGGTTCACGAGCACGGCGGTCAGGTCTACATCGACGGTGCCAATCTCAACGCCCTGCTCGGGGTCGCCAAGCTGGGGGAGATCGGCGGCGATGTGTCCCACCTCAATCTGCACAAGACCTTCACCATCCCCCACGGCGGTGGTGGACCCGGGGTCGGCCCGATCGGGGTCAAGTCCCATCTGGCGCCGTTCCTGCCCGGCCATCCCCTCGGGCACGTCTCCGAAGCTGCCGAGGTGGGCCCGGTGGCGGCGGCGATGTGGGGCTCGGCGGGGATCCTGCCGATCTCGTGGGCCTATATCGCCCTGATGGGTGGAACCGGGCTCACCCGGGCAACCGAGGTGGCGATCCTCAACGCCAACTACATCGCCAAGCGGTTGGAGGACCACTACCCGGTGCTCTACACCGGACCCGGCGGTTTCGTCGCCCACGAGTGCATCCTCGATGTCCGCCAGTTCAAGAACTCCCCTGGGATCAGCGTCGACGACTTCGCCAAGCGGCTGATCGATTACGGGTTCCATGCCCCGACCATGTCGTTCCCGGTGTCGGGGACGCTGATGGTGGAACCCACCGAGTCGGAGAGCCTCGCCGAGTTGGACCGGTTCGTCGACGCCATGATCGCCATCAAGACCGAGATCGACCGGGTGGCGGCCGGGGAGTGGCCGCTGGCCGACAACCCGCTGGTCAACGCCCCTCACCCTGCAGAAGATGTCGTCGCCGACACCTGGGATCACCCCTACGGCCGCGAGACCGCCGCCTATCCGACGCCGGCGCTGCGGGGTGACAAGTACTGGCCGCCGGTCAGCAGAATCGACGGCAGCTACGGTGACCGTAACCTGGCGTGCGCCTGCCCACCCATCGAGTCGTACCAGTAGCAGGCGTAGCGCAGGACACGGATCTCCCGGACCCCGACTCCCCGCAGGGGGCGAGTCGAGAAAGGCCGACAGCATGGCGGACACGGAGCGGTTCAAACAGGCTGCGGCGCGGGCGGTGGTCGACCGGGTCCGGACCGGGATGGTGCTCGGTCTCGGCACCGGGTCGACGGTGCGCTACGTCCTCGAGGAGATCGGCGAGCGGATACAGCGGGGCCGGCTGGCGGACATCGTGGGGGTCCCCACCTCCGACGCCACGGCCGAGGTGGCGTTCCGGGTGGGCATTGCCCTGACCCAGGTGGGTCACAGCCCGATCGCCCTCGCCATCGACGGCGCCGACGAGATCGCCCCTGACCTGTCGCTGACCAAGGGTGGCGGTGGAGCCCTGATGAGAGAGAAGATCGTTGCCGCCGCCGCCGCCGTGTTCATCGTCGTCGCCGACGAATCCAAGGTGGTCGACCATCTCGGCTCGACGTTCCCGATCCCGATCGAGGTGGCCCGGTTCGGTGTCGAGGGCACCCTCGGGCAACTCCGTCGCTTCGGGAACCCCACCCTCAGGATCACCGACGACGAGCCGCTGGTCACCGACAACGGCAACTACGTGGTCGATCTCGGTGTCGATCCCATCGACAACCCGGTCCGTTTCAACGAGCGGCTTGCGGTGCTGCCCGGTGTTCTCGATACCGGGATCTTCACCGGGCTCGCCACCGAGGCGCTGGTCGCCGGCCCCGGCGGGGTCCGCTCGTTGACGCCGCGCTGACCTTTGGGCAACAGCCCGGTTCCTGGCATAGTGACGCCGTGGGATACATCCTCGTTCCAGGGCAACGGAGACGTGACCGTCCGATTCGGCGCCTCTCCAGGGACGAATGCGACATATTGGGTTACGCCCCACCACTCACCTTGGCGGTGCGTCAAGCTAATTGGCTCATCGGACCGTGGGTGACCCTCAAGACGTACCGGGTACTGCAGCACCCGAACGAGGTTGTCTGGCAGGGCACGAAGCAACAGCTCGTCGACCAGGGGATCGTCGTCGAGGTCGACACCGGCGACTGACTCTGCCGGCGCTCCGTCCGCACAGAACCGCTAACGACGAGCAGCGACGTCACCGCAGGGTCAGCCTCCGGGTCGCAGGTGAGCCCAGGGGCGTGCCCGCTCGAGCTGGGCGGAGAGCTGGAGCAGGGTGGCCTCGTCGCCGTGACGGCCGACGAAATGTGAGCCGATGGGGAGACCGGAACGGTCGTGTCCGAGCGGGACCGAACACGCCGGAAGCCCGGCGAAGTTGGCCAGCGGGGTGAACGGGACGTATCGGCCGAGGGCTTCCTCGAACTCGTCGAACGGTTGGGTCTGGTCGAGTTCGCCGATCCGCTTCACCGGCTCACCGAGGGTCGGGGTGAGCCACAGGTCGTAGCCGGTGAGGAACTCGCCGAGGGTGTAGGTCGCTTCCTGGAGGACGGCAGTGGCGTTGAGAAGCTCTCCGGGGGTCATGTCGATCGACCGTTCCACCAGGGCCCAGGTGAACGGCTCGAACGAGGGGTCACCGGAGCGTCGCCGATCGAGCCGGGAGATGGTCCGCATCGCCCGCAGGTCTCCGAGGAGCCGTCGCAACGCCCTGCCGCCCGGCTGTTGTTCGGCGGTGGCGAGGATGGCGCGGAAGGCGGCCTCGGGAAGCGCCTTCCACCACGCAAGGAATGCCTCGGTCACGGTGAGCCCGTCCAGGTCGGGCTGCGCCTCCTCGACGCGATGACCCAACGATTCGAGCAGGTCGGCGGTGTCGAGCACGGCGGAGGCGCACTCCGGGTGCACCGGGGTCCCGTCGAGGGTGTGACGGGTCACGGCGATCCGCAGCGGAGGCGGGTCCTCCCCGAGCACATCGCTCCACCGGCCCGTCGGCGGCATCGGAAGCAGTGGGCTACCCGGCAGCGGGCCGGCCATCGCATCGAGCAAGGCGGCGCTGTCGCGAACGGATCGGCTCACCGCAAACGAAACCGAGAGATGATCGGACGCCGAGGCGGGGCGGGCCGGGATCCGGCCCCGGGTCGGTTTGAGTCCGAACAGTCCGCATGCGGACGCCGGGATCCGGATCGAGCCTCCTCCGTCGCTGGCGTGCGCCATCGGCACGATGCCGGCGGCGACGGCGGCGGCGCTCCCACCGCTGGATCCTCCGGCGGAGTGCTCGAGGCTCCACGGGTTCCGGGTCGGCCCGTGCAACACCGGCTCGGTGGTGGGGAGAAGACCGAACTCCGGGGTGTTGGTGCGACCCAGCGAGATCAACCCGGCCCGTCGGAAGCGGAGGATCGATTCCGGGGTGACGTCACCGACGAAGTCCCGGAAGAAGACCGATCCGTAGCTGACCGGCTCACCCTTTTCCGGGGTCAGATCCTTGATCAGGAAGGGTACCCCGGCCAACGGTGCGTCTCCCGACGAACCCGGGTTCGACTGTGCGGCATCGACACGGGCGGCATCGGCACGGGCGGCATCGGCACGGGCGGCATCGGCACGGGCGGCATCGAGACGGAAGCTGACCACGGCATTGATCGCAGGGTTACGGGTCTCCAGGCGGTGGATGGCGGTCTCGACGATCTCGGTGGCGGTCATCTCCCCGCTACGCACCAGACCGGCGAGGGCGACGGCGTCGTGTTGTTCGTACTCGGGGAACGGATCGGGCATGCCACAACCCTAGGAACCCGCGTGCGGAGGGATGTCGTTCCGGTCCCCTCGTCCCGATCCCGACCTCCGGTGGTGGTCGACGAAACCCCGCCCGGCGGTCCCGGGACGGGTGGTACCGTCGCCGCATCGCCATCACCCGACCCCGCGCCCCCACGAATCCCCGCTACGGGTTCTCTGCCCGCAGTGCGGATGCGTGGTTCCCGCCGCACGCACGATGATCGAGGCGATCGGGTATCTGGCGTCGGCGGTCGTGGTGCTGTCGCTGACGATGTCGTCGGTGGTTCGCCTGCGCATCATCGGGTTGATCGGCGCCGCACTGTTCTCGGTCTACGGGCTCCTGGTCGGGGCGATGCCGGTGGTGGTCACCAATGTGGTCATCATGGGGTTGCACATCTTCTTCCTCCGCCGGCTGCTCGGCGACGACGAGCAGTTCACCCTGCTCGAGGTGTCCGCCGACTCCGCCTACCTCGAACAGTTTCTTGAGTTCCACCACGACGAGATCCAGCAGTATCAGCCGCGTTTCGTCCACGACCCGGCCAGGGTCGGTCGCACCGTGTTCGTGCTCAGGGACATGGTGCCTGCCGGGCTGCTGATCGGGCATCCGGTGGCGGAGGGGGTGTTGGAGGTCGATCTGGATTTCGTGATCCCCCGGTTCCGTGACCTCCGACCTGCGCAGTTCCTCTTCGGGGCGAGCGCCCGAACCTTTGCCGGATGGGACGTGGACCGGCTCGTCGCCACCGCATCGACCGACAGTCACCGTCGCTATCTCGACAAGGTGGGCTTCCGACCGATCGGAGATGACCGCTACGAGCTGGACCTTGCCGCCGCCGGGCTCAAGGGTCGGCGCGGTGGAGGAATGCGGCCATCTGGCCGCGGGTGACCGAGTCGTCTGGGCAGAAATGATCGTTCTTGGGCGGGTTGCATCCATGGGTGATGCCGGCGGCGGCCAATGAACCGATCGGACCGGCGTGCACCGAGCTTCTGGTGTCGACGAACGACGATGTGGCCGACGGCAGCGTCAACGCCCGCGTCAGGAAAGATGCCATCTGGCCGCGGGAGACCGGGGCGTCGGGGCAGAACCGGGTGTTGGCCGGTGGGTTGCACCCCTTGGCGATACCCGCGGCGGCCAAGGCGTTGATGTCGGCTTCGAAGACGGAGCCACTGTCGTCTCCGAAGACGTCAGGTCCGGCCGGTAGGTCGAGGGCACGGCGCATCATGGCGGCGAACTGGCCCCGGGTCACCTGTCGGTTGGGGCAGAACTGGGTGTTGGCCGGTGGGTTGCAGCCGAGGGTGATTCCGGACGCCGCCAACCAGGCGATGTCGGCGGCGAACACCGATCCCAGAGTGTCGGTGAAGGTGAAGCTGGCGGCAACGGTGGCCCCGGCGTCGAGCCGACCCCCGGAGACGATGGTGCCGCTGAGCCAGGACTTCTTGGCGGCACTGTTCCTGATCCGACCGGCGATGTTCGATGCCGAAGCGTTGGGCAGGATCGAGATCATCAGGGCGGCGAGCCCGGCGACATGGGGTGAGGCGAACGAGGTGCCGCTCCCGGTTCGGTAGGACCGGTTGGTTCCCGTGGTCAGCACCGACGCCCCGGGAGCGGCGACATCGACCGTCCGCCGCCCGTAGTTGCTGAACGAGGCCAGCCGGTCGTGGTGGTCGGTGGCCGCAACCGCCAGCAGGTTCCCGAGTCGGAACGATGCCGGGTAGCGGGGGGAGACGTCGATGTCGATGCCGTCGTTGCCGGCAGCGGCCACCGCCACCATCCCCGCACCCTTGCCCTCGAGCACATCGGCGATGGGCTGGAAGAATTCGCCGGCACCGGTGAACGACATGTTGACCACATCGGCACCGTTGTCTGCGGCGTAGTTGAGACCCTTGACGATGGCCGAAAGCGGACAGACCGTGTCGCACACCCGGATCGGCATGATCCTCACACCGGGAGCAACCCCGGTGATGCCGACGCCGTTGGCGGCGGCGGCGATGATCCCGGACACGGCGGTGCCGTGCCCGGTGGTGTCGGCAGGCACCGGGTCGTCGTCGATGAAATCCCAGCCGCGGATATCGTCGACGTACCCGTTGCCGTCGTCATCTCGTCCGGTTCCGGCGCTCTCGCCGCCATTCCGCCAGAGCTGCGAGGCGAGGTCGGGATGGCCGAGGTCGATCCCACTGTCGAGCACCGCCACCACCACATTCGCCGAGCCGCGGGTGGCGGACCAGGCGAGCCGGACGTTGATGTCGGCGCCGCGGGTCCCGCCGCTCTGCCCGACGTTGCGCAGTGCCCACTGGTCCGAGAACAACGGGTCGTCGGCGAGGGTGAGCAGGGTATTGGGGACGACCTCGGCTCCGGTCGAATCGGCAAGGTCGGTGGCGACGGCCATGGCGGAGGCTGCGTCGGTGACACCGGTGTCGTCGATGCTCACCAGGCGCCATCCACCGCCGAGGTCCGAGATCTCCGCCGACTCGGGAAGCTGCGATGCGTCGGCGTCAGGCCCGATCAGGTACTCGTCGGGAATGTGACCGGCGTCGGCGAAGTCGGATGGCTGCGTCTCGGCCACCAGATCGACCAGGCCAACCAGGTCTGCGTCGACGGCCCCGATCGACGCTTCGGTTTCGTCGGAGGGGGTGGCGGAGTCGGTGACAGTAAATCCGTCGACGTTGTCTGGCGGTGTGATATAGTCGTCACCTAGCTCCAATTTAGATTCGTGAGGGGAAAACTCCCGGTCCAGCTCCAAATCGGGTTCGGTCGTTCTTTCTTCACCCTGTCGATCAGTTCTCGTTGTCCCGTCAGGGGCGAGATTCTCTTCGGCGTGCCCGTCCGAAATGACGGGTGAGTTAAACGCGACCGCAAAAGCGAGCGCCGCAGTCAGGGGGAGAATGCGCACCCCCTCATTATGCGGCGCCGTCGGCGCGTTTGGGCGAGATTCGCAAAGTTTCCCGGAGAACGGGTCCAACGGCCCAATCCTGCAATCCCGGGAGCACGATGGGTCGTTCGGCCCTACCCGAAAGAACGCTGCCATGCCGGGGGCCCGGTCCATCGCGGTCTGCCCCCACGGAGTCCCGATTCGCCGGCCGCTCGGCTGAGGGGCTCGAGCCTACGGAAGATCCGGATCAGGGGCGCAACTTCTCGCCGCTGGCGGCGTGGCGTCGCAGGATGTCGGCAGCGGCATACCGCTCTCCGTGCACCTTGGCGAAGTTGTCGAGCCGGGTCACGATGTCGGCGGCGCCCACCTGGTCGGTGTAGGTGAAGGGACCTCCCCGGAACGGGGGGAAGCCCAGCCCGAGGACGGCGCCGACATCGCCGTCCCGTGGGGACGTGATGATCCCCTCCTCCAGACAGCGGGCGGCCTCGTTGACGAACACCGTGATCAGGCGGTCCCGGAGGGTGCGGCGCGCCAGCCGGATTCCCGCCGGCGCCCCGAGGACGTCGTACACGGAGGGATCCACCCCTTGGCGTTTGCCATCCTCGTAGAGATAGAACCCGCGTCCGTTCTTCCGCCCCCGCCGCTCATCGGCGAGCAGTCGGGCGAAGTTGTCGGGTGGTGTCATCCTCGGCCCGAAGGCGTCGGCGAGGATGTCGACGATCTTGGCCCCGACGTCGATGCCGACCTCGTCCATCAGCGCAACCGGGCCGATCGGAAACCCCCATGCCACCATGGCGTGGTCGATCTCGTCGATGGGGACACCCTCACCGATGAGGTGGCAGATCTCGTTCAGGTACGGGCCCAGCACCCGTGTGGTGTAGAAGCCCGGACCGTCCCGGACCACGATCGCCGTCTTGCCCTGGGCACGACCCAGCGCCACTGCGGTCTCGGTCACCCAGTCGGCGGTCGATTCGGTGACCACCACCTCGAGCAACGGCATCCGTTCCACCGGCGAGAAATAGTGCATGCCGACCACGTGCTCGGGACGCTGGGCATCGGCGGCGATGGCGGCGATCGGGATCGACGAGGTGTTCGAGGCGAAGATGACCTCGTGGCCGCAGACGTTCTCCACCTCGGCGAGCATCGAGCGCTTCAGCTCCAGGTCTTCGAATACCGCTTCGATCACCACGTCGACATCGGCAAAGCCGCTGAAGTCGGTGGATGCGGTCACCTGCTGCATCAGGACGTCGGTTCGGGCTTCGGTCCGGCGACGCCTGGCGAGTTGGCGGTCGAGGTGGCGCCGAACGTGGGCCAGCCCCCGCCGTGCCCCGGTCTCGTCGACCTCTTTGATGCGCACCCTGAGTTCGGCTTCGGCGGCGGTCACGGCGGCGATCCCGCCACCCATCAGCCCGCCGCCGATGATCCCGACCTTGTCGACGGGACGGGGCTCGGCGGTGGTCCAGGTTGCATGCCTGAGTGACTCGCTATCGGTGAAGACCCGTAGGAGACCGTGGGCGACCGGGGTCATCAGCAGCGTGCCGAATGCGTCTCTCTCGGCGGCATACCCGGCCTCCAATCCCCGTTCGGCGCCGGTTCGGACGACCCGGATGATGGTGGGGGGTGCGGGATAGTGGGCCGACGCCGCTGCCCTTGTCTGCTTGGTCACCTGGGAGAACAGTATGCGCCGACCGAGTCGAGTTCCTTCCAGGACTCTTCGGCCGATGGTGGACGACGTCAGCCGGGTCCTCGAAGCGTTGGATCGCCGCCGGGTAGGTGGGGATGCGGTCGCTGCCTGGAGCGCCCGGGAACGGGCGACGTCGAGCAGCCGGTCTTGCGGGACCACCTCGTCGACCAGACCCACCTCGAGTGCCGCACCGGGTCGGAGCGCCCGTCCGGTCAACATCATGTCGAGTGCGGCGGTGAGCCCGATCAACCTGGGGAGGCGCTGGGTGCCTCCGGCGCCGGGGAGGATCCCGAGTTTCACCTCGGGAAGCCCGAGACGGGTGGCGTCGTCGTCCGAGACGACACGAATCGAGCAGGCAAGGGCCAGTTCGAGTCCACCACCCAGACAGATCCCGTGGATGGCGGCGACGACCGGTGTTCCCGAGGATGACAGCGATTCCAGATCGGCGAGGATCCGATGGGCTTCGGTGAGCAGGGCAACCGCCGCATCGGCAGTCTCGAGGCTGACCAGCCAGTTGACGTCCGCTCCGGCGAGGAAGTTGTCCGGCCTGGCGGAGGTGATCACGACGGCCTTGACATCGGGCCGGCGACATCGTGCGATGATCGCATCGAGTTCCATGGCGAGTTGCGGTGTGAAGAGGTTCATCCCGGGCCCGGGTCGTCCCAGGGTCGCCGTGGCCACCCCGTCCACGATGGCGAGTTCGATCTCGGCGTGCGGGTCGGCGGGGTCGGTCCCAGGTGATGCGTCGGTGGTCATCGGTCTCCTCAGAGATCCAGAATCAGCGTCGCCCCCAGCCCGCCTGCGGCGCACTGGGTGACAAGGGCGGTGCCGTGGCCCCGGCGGGACAACTCGTTGGCCATCGTAAGGGTCTGGCGGGCGCCGGTCGCCGCAAACGGATGCCCGAGCGAGATCGAGCCGCCGTACAGGTTGAGCCGTTCCGGGTCGATCGCTCCGATCGGCTGCCTGCGGTCGAGGTGGCGGGAGGCCCAGTCGGAGGAGGCGAAGGCCTCGAGGTTGGAGAGGACCTGGCCGGCGAACGCCTCGTGCATGTCGACGATATCGATGTCGGCCATCGTCAGCCCGGTGCGGTCCAGGGCGACCGGCGTGGCGAAGGACGGTCCCATCAGCATCTGCCATGACGGATCGATGGCGGCGAATGCCCACGAGCGGACAAATGCGCGCGGAGTGAGCCCGAGTCGCCGCGCCGTCGACTCCTCCATCAGGATCACCGCTGCGGCCCCGTCGGTGAGCGGCGAGCTGTTGCCTGCGGTGACGGTCCCGCCCGCACGGTCGAAGACGGCCGGCAACCCCGCCAACTTGTCGAGCGAGGTGTCGGACCGGGGAATGCCATCGCTGGACACCGTCTCGGCGAAGTCGGGTGGGATCGGAAGCGCCATCACCTCGTCGGCGAAGATCCCGCCCTGCCAGGCGGCGACCGCCTTGCGATGGGAGTCATACGCAAACCGGTCCTGGGCCTCGCGGGAGATCCCGTTCTCCCTGGCCATCTTCTCGGCGGCCTGGCCCATCGTCAGCCCCGAAGCCTTGTCCTCCAGCGCCGGGGACTGTGGGGCGAGGTGGCGTGGTCGCACCCGGCGGAAAGCGCGGATCTTGTCGGCCGGCGACCTTGCCCTGGAGGCTGCGGTGAGGGCGTCCACCATGGCGTCCGAGAGGACGATCGGGGGTCGCGACAAGCTGTCGGCGCCGCCTGCGATGACGACGTCGGCGGTGCCATCGAGGATGGACTGGGTCCCGCCGACGATGGCCTGCGTGCTGGTGGCACAGGCACGACTCACCGAATAGGCATCCACCGAAGCGGGGAGGCCACAGCGCAACACCAGGTCGCGGGCGATGTTCGGCCCCGAGACGTCGGCGACCACGGCCCCGAAGACCACCTGGTCGACCTGCCCGGGTTCGATTCCGGAGCGTTCCAGCAACTCGGTGAGGCAGGCGGCAGCGAGATCGAGAGTGGACAGCCGCCGGTAGGCGGTGCCGGACCGCATAAACGGGGTACGCAACCCGCCGACGACGGCAACCCGTCGGCCATTGCGGGAACCTGGGTTCTGGGTCATTGGCCTCGATCCTCGCCGGTCGCCTCGGTCGCTAATTCACATCCTGCTCCGGAACGGTGGCCAGAGAGCCCGCCGGTTTCCCGAACTCGGCAATGGAACGACATTTTGGAACAGACACTCCAATTCTGCCACAGGTCGACCCCCAACCGGTAGCGGCACGCCGGCCGGGTGGAGAGTGGCGTTCCGCGCGGTCCGGTTCCGTGAGTGCCTCCTCTGGCGCTTCCCGCCCTCTGGCCCTCCCCGCTGCGGTCTGCGTCCGCAGCGCCCCACCGTCTCCGGGCGCAAAGCGCCCGTCGACACCCCGCCCCGGCGGGGCGGGAAGCAGGGCGGGGAAGGCCGGAGTTGGGATAGTGGTGCAACATCGGCTGGACTCCGGTCATGGACACGTTTCCGTTTGCATTCGATGACGGGGCCCGGCGACTGCTCCGGTTGACCGGGATCCGGCCCGACAACTCCCGGGTGGTGGTCACCGCCGACACGCTGGTCGTGGAGTTCGGCCGATGGGGTCTGGAGACACCGCTCGCCAACATCTCCTGCATCGAGGTCACCTCGGACTACAAGTGGTTCAGGGCGGTCGGGCTGCGTGGGTCCCTGGTCGACAGCGGGATCACCTTCGGGACCAACGCACGGCGCGGGGTGTGCACCGTCTTTCACGAGCCGGTCGACTCGGTCTATCCGGGCAACGTGATGCGCCATCCGGGCGCCACCGTGACCGTCGCCGATGTCGATGGTCTGGAGGCGACGCTGAGGTCCCGGCTCGATCTGGGCTGATCCAGCCGCAGGATGCCGCCCGTACGGCGACCCGGACAACGTCCCAGGATCGGTACCGTAAGGGTCACATCACATCTTCTCGAGGAGAGAATCCCATGGCTGTCACCTCAAGCATGCTCCCGCTCGGTACCAAAGCCCCCGACTTCGCCCTCGCCGATGTCCGCACCGGATCGACCGTCTCGCTCGACGATTTTGCCGACCGGTCCACCCTATTGGTGTTCTTCACCTGCCGCCACTGCCCCTACGTCAAGCACGTCGCCGACGAGTTGGTCCGGCTGGGCAAGGACTACGAGGGGAGCGATGTCGGGATCGTCGCCATTGCCGCCAACGACCCCGAGCTGTCACCGGACGACTCACCCGAGTCGCTCGCCGAGGACGCCGACCTCCGGGGATATGTGTTCCCGGTGCTCTTCGACGCCAGCCAGCAGGTCGCCGCGGCCTACACCGCCGCCTGCACCCCTGACTTCTTCCTCTTCGATGCGGATCGCACCCTCCGCTATCGCGGTCGCCTCGACGAGAGTCGCCCCAACACCGACACTCCGGTCACCGGCGAGGATCTCCGTGCCGCCATCGAGGCGGTGCGTACCGGCGCCGAGGTCACCGACACCCAGTACCCGTCAATGGGCTGCTCGATCAAGTGGCGGGCCGACCAGATTCCGGCGCATCTGTCCTGACGGGATCCCGACGAACGTCGCTCAGGGTTCGTCGGTGACACATCAGGCATGCGGACTTTGGTGTGGCGCTCCGCCCCGTCTGCGTCCGCTAAGCGTCCGCAGCCACCCCTCCTCCCGAGGAGGGGAGGGCCAGAGTGAGCGGCATGGCGCTGAACAGGCAGGCTTCGGCGACACATGAGGCATGCGGACTTTGACGCCGCGCCCGCCCCGTCTGTACGCGCTTCTTCGTCTTGGCCCTCCCCGCCCCCCTCTCCCTGGTAGACGGGGCGGGGTGCCTCCGAGGTTCTGGGAGGAGGTAGGGCGGGGCGCGAGCTTGTGGTCCCTGAGGGGTGATTGTCGGAACAGTGAGCGGCACGGCGCTGAAAAGCCAGGCTTCGGCGACACATGAGGCATGAGGACTTTGACGCCGCGCCCCGCCCCGTCTGCAAGCGCTTCTTCGTCTTGGCCCTCCCCGCCCCCCTCTCCCTGGTAGACGGGGCGGGGTGCCTCCGAGGTTCTGGGAGGAGGTGGGGCGGGGCGCGAGCTTGTGGTCCCTGAAGGTCGACCTGTTGCGTGCGGTGAAGGTTGCCGTGAGGTGACCACGCTTGACAGTTGTATTGACCCATCACGCTTGAGGAGATCGACGTTGCGCTCCGCCCGGTCTGCGTCCGCAAGCGTCCGCAGCCTCCCCTCCTCCCGAGGAGGGGAGGGCCAGAAGGGGGCCTTTTGCTGAGGGCACTTCTCCTGGGGTCCCTGTATGACATCCATGGGGCGGTTGCACGGGGAGGACCATGAGCCATGCGGCCGGCGTAGGCTGCCGGTCATGACGGCTGCACCACTCTCACCCCCGATCACGCCGATGTTGGCCCGCGCCAAGGAGGTCCCGCCCAGTCCGCCCGGGTGGGCCTACGAACCGAAGTGGGACGGGTTCCGCACTCTCGCCTGGTCGGGTGACGAGCCCCGGCTCGATTCGAGGAGCGGAAAGGACCTGCTCCGGTACTTCCCCGAGCTTCGCCCCGCACTGGCGCAGCTCCCACCCGGGACCGTCGTCGACGGCGAGATCGTGGTCATCGTCGACGGGGTCACCCATTTCGACACCCTCCAGATGCGGATCCACCCGGCGGCATCCCGGATCGACAAGCTCTCCGCCGAATTCCCAGCGGAGATCGTGATCTTCGACGTCCTCGCCATCGGCGGAGAGGACCTGCGTGGGAGCGGCTACGCCGAGCGGCGACAACGTCTTGTCGAGCTCCACGCCGGGCTGGGCGCACCGTGGCACCTCACCCCGGTCACCGAGGATCTCGCCGTCGCCACCGAGTGGTTCCGCGCCTTCGAGGGGGCCGGTTGCGACGGGATCATCGCCAAGGCGACCGACGGCCGGTACGTCGACGGCAAGCGCGACTGGATCAAATGGAAACACCGGCGCGATGCCGACTGTGTGGTGGGTGGCTACCGCATCCACAAGGACGGCGACAAGATCGGGTCATTGCTGCTCGGGCTCTTCGACGACTCCGGGGAAGCTCCATTTCGTCGGGCACTGTTCCGGGTTCTCCAACCATGACCGCACCGAGTTGTTGCGACGATTCGAGGAACTGAAGAGCAAGGACAGCTTCGGCGGTGGTGACCACACCCGAGTCCCCGGCGCCATCAGCCGTTGGTCGGCGGGCAAGGAGATGGACTGGGTGCCGGTCACTCCGGGTGTCGTGGTCCAGGTGAGCTACGACCAGCTCGAAGGGAACCGATTCAGACACGCCACCCGGTTCGAGCGCTGGCGCCCGGACAAGGACGCCGCCGACTGCACGTTCGACCAACTGGAACGACCGGTGGGCGCCGAGTTCGGCGACATCGTCGGATAGGGTCGGTACCGGGCGAATATTGCCGTCGAGGCAATGGTCACCAGTCGAGAGCCACCACAGGTACGTCGAGTTCGATCCGTTCCCCCGATTCCAGCACCAAGGTGGCGGGCGCCTGCAGATCGTCCACCGGTGACGTCCCGAGGACGATCTCCCCCGACGCACTCACCGCAACGCTGAGATGCTCCGACGTGGTCAGCAGATCGGTGCGTGCTCCGGTGGCGAGGTCGAATGCCGTGGCCGTGGCCTCGCTGAAGTCGTCGGAGTAACCGATCGCCACCAAGCGGTCCCCGGCGACGTCGATCGCTCCGGGGTAGCTCTCCGTGTCAAGGGTGAACGGGAGGGTGGGGTGCCGGTCGATCGGGTCGCTGGTTCCCACCGGGAACTGGTAGATCGCTCCCGAGTAGTCCAATGCCAGTAGATCGCCGTCGGGATGCCACGCCACCGAGTGTAAGGCGGCCGGTTCATATGGGGTTTGCGGCGTCGCCTCGATGGTATGGGTCGTCGCTTCGCCGGACTGGAGATGGACCACCACCACCGCATTGAACGGGGTGAAGACCCACAGCTCCGGGTTCTCCGGATCGGGAATACACAGCGTCGAGTCGACGTAGGCCAGGTACCGCCCGTCCGGTGAGGGTGTCGGGTTGGCTCCGGGTGAGACCCGCTCCAGTTCGCCGCCGTCGAAGGGGATCTTGCCCACACTGCCCCGTGACGACTCGCAGGAGTACCACGAGTCCTCGTATCCCTCGCTGAAGAAGATGGTGTCCCGATCGGGGGTGATCCGGAGGCCTCCCCGGAACACCCCGCCTTCGCTGAACAGCGGGGCGAGGGTGCGGGTGACGCTGCCGTTACCAAGATCGATCTCGACCAGGTCGACGTCGCTGACGGCGATCACGGTGTCCGGCAGCGCCGCCGCCGGTTCCGTCGTCGATGTGGTCGTGCCGTCGATCATGGTGGTGGTTGCCGCCACCGTGGTGGTTGTCGTGGGCGACGTCGAGGTGGGTGCGCCGGAGGTCGTCGACGCCGATGCCGTGGTGGTGGTGCTCGGTGCGGTGGGGGGTGGGGCGGTGACGATGGTGCTGATGGTTTCGTCACCTCCGGCGCACCCGGTCACGGCCAAGGTGGCCGTGAGCACGGCAACGATGAGCACGAACGAGCGATGTCGCATGTGGTCACCCTACCGGGGGTGGCCGGGTGTGGTCACTCGTCCCAGTTCTCGGCGCGGCGTTTCGACGGCTGCACCCGTGGCGGCTCGCCCGGCATCTTGGGATAGTGAGGAGGCCAGGGGGCATCGCCGATGCCGTTCTCCTCATCGGCCGCCACCATCTCGAGGACCGGTTCCAGCCGGCCGGGGGCGTCATCGATGGCGGCGGTGAGATCCCCGAGATCGGCCCAGCGGTCGGCGAATGCCGCCATGTCGAAGCTGCGGTGATCGATATCGGCCAGCTCGTCCCAGCGGAACGGAGTCGACACCAGACCGGTGTGGCGGACGGAGTAGGCGCTGGCGATGGTCTTGTCCCAGGCGTTCTGGTTGTAGTCGACGAAGACCCCCTGCCGCTCCTCCTTCCACCATGCGGTGGTGGCCAGCGGGTGGCGCCGCTCCAGCTCGCGCGCCAACGCCAGCCCGGCCCGCCGGACCTCGTAGAAGGTCCATTCCTGTGCCAACCGCACGTAGATGTGGATGCCCCGGTTCCCCGAGGTCTTCGGCCAGCCCACCAGACCCTTCTCGGTGAGCAGCTCCTGCACCGCAGCGGCGACCTCGCGGGCGGAGTCGAAGTCGTAACCGTCGGTGGGATCGAGATCGATCCGCAACTCGTCGGGGTGTTCGAGGTCGTCGGCTCGGGCGTTCCACGGGTTGAGATCGATGCAGTTGAGTTGCGCCATCCAGATGACGTCGCCCTCGTCGAGGGGAAGGAACATCGTCCCCGGGCGAGCCGAGGGAAAGGTGACGTCGACCGTGGTCCGGGCGCCCCGTGCCGCCCGCTTCACATAGAGTGGGTCACCGCCGACCCCGTGATTCCATCGCTTGAGCATCGTGGGGCGGTTACGGACCCCGCGCAGCGCACCGGGGGCACATCGCAGATAGTGATCCACCAGATCCCGCTTGGTCCAGCCCTGTTCCGGGAACAGCACCTTGTCCGGGCTGGAGATACGGATCTCCCTCCCGCCGGCCTCGACATGGATCTCTTTGGCGCTCACCAAGCCATTATCCCCTCTCGTCGACCTCCCGGCGGCGGACGGCGGGTGGTGCCCGTCGCTCTGATCCGGGGGTGGGTAACGTGCCGTCATGACTCTTCGCCAACCGCCATCTCTGCGCCGGCACCCTCTGTGCCGATCCCTGATCTCGGCGATGTGACCCGGTGGGCGGCATCTCGGCGGTGACCCGGTCGGCGGTGGTGGTGGGCGCCGGCGTGTTCGGCGCTTCGATCGCCGATCACCTCGCCGGCACCGGATGGGGTGTGGAGCTTGTCGAGCAGTACCAGCCGGGGCATGTCCGTCAATCCAGCGGGGGCGCCAGCCGGCTGATCCGCTACAGCCACGGATCGGATGCCGAACACAGCGCCATGGCCTGGCGGGCCCGGGAGATGTGGCAGGAGCTGGAGCGCGATTGCGGGAAGACGTTGCTCATCCCGAGCGGGGTGGTCTGGTTCACCACGGGCAGCGGGTGGGTGGCCGACAGTGCCCGGACCCTTGCCGATCTTGGTATCCCGGCGCGGATGTTGGACCCGGGCGAGGTGACCGGGCTCTTTCCGAGCGTCGAGACCGGTGACCTGGTCGGAGCGCTCCACGAACCGGACGCCGGCGTGCTTCGGGCCGCCGATGCGGTGCGGGCGCTGGTCGCCAGGGCGCAGCGCCGTGGGGCCCGCCTCACCCTCGCCGAGGCGTATCCCGGCGAAGACGGTGGAGGGGTGATCATCGACGGGGAACCCCGCCGGGCCGACATCGTGGTGTGGGCCTGCGGACCGTGGCTTCCGGAGGTGTTCCCGGATCTGGTCGACGTCGCCGTCACCAAACAGGACGTGCTCTTCTACGGGGTGGACGCCGAATGGTCGTCGCCTGCCGTTCCGGGGTGGGTGGACTACGAGGCGGCGATGTACGGCTGCGGTGACATCGACGGGCTCGGATTCAAGGCGTCATCCGATGTCGACGGTGAGCCCTTCGACCCCGACACCGGGTCGCGGCTACCCAGCGCCGTCAACGTGGAGCGTTGTCGAACCTACCTCGGCCACCGGTTCCCGGCGCTCGCCGATGCGCCGCTGGTCTTCTCCCGCACCTGCCAGTACACCTCGACCCCCGACACCCGGTGGATCATCGCCCCGCACCCCGACCATGCCTCGGTCTGGATCGTCGGCGGCGGATCGGGTCACGGGTTCAAGCACGGTCCCGCCCTCGGCGAATACGTCGCCCGGCTCGTTGCCGGCGAGCGGTCGCCGGATCCCAGCTACGGCCTGCAGCGGCGAAGCTCGGCCACCGGGCTTCGGAGCGTGTCGAGGCAGCCGCACTCGGTTTGACGTTCCCCGTGCTGGGTACATCTTCCGGACTCGTACGGAAGGCATGACCAGTGAGTAGAACGACCGATGAGATGACCAACCGTCTCACCCACCGCCTCGGCGCCCTGGAACGCAAGATCGAACTGCAGGAACGCGCCATGGAGGATCTTCGCACCGCCGTCAACCGCCTTCAGGAGATCGTCACCACCGTCCGCAACGAGCGCACCGGAAACCTGTACTGAGTTTGCCGGTTCCGCCGCCGACGCATTCCCGTACCAGGTTGCGTCCACCCCCCGAACCCGAAGCTGTGACCCAGATGTCGCGACCCAGAAGTCGTGACCCAGAGGTCGTGACGCGGGTGAGCCGGCCCGCCGTGAGGCGAACCGGCTCAGAGAGGACCCGGACCGAAGGGGAGGTGCCGGCTAGGCGCCTACCTCGACGGTGACCTTGCGGGGGAGTACCTCGGGTCGCTTCGGAACGCTGATCTCGAGAATCCCGTCCCGGGCGTTGGCGGTGATGGCCTCGGGATCGATGCCCTCGGGCAGCAATACCGTCCGCTTGAACTGTCCCTCGAAGATCTCCTTGCGATGGAAACCGCCGTTCTCGTTGCTGTCGGTGTCGAAGGAGCGGCTGCCGGCGATCGTCAGCGTGCCACCCTCGACGGTGACATCCAGCGACTCGGCGTCGACACCGGCGGCTTCGCAGCGGACGACCAGGCTGGCTCCGCGCTCGAATACATCGACTCGGGGAAGCCATGCGCCGGAGCGGCCGCTGGGAGCGTCGAAGAGACGGTCGAGGTCGCGCACCAGGTCGAAGGGATCAAACCGAACCAGATTGCTCATGTCACATCCTCCATGGCGAAGCGTCAGTCTCCATAGGCTGACATCAGAACTCATGGCAGATGATGCATCATGAAATCTGAGTTGTCAAGACTCAGATCAGGAAAAATTGCCTTGGCTGGGGAGCGGACCGGCGATCGTTGTCATCCGTCGTGGCGTGTGGCACCGAACACCAGATGTCCATCCGATCTCTCCCTCCCACCAAGGAGCGACCATGAAGAAACTGCTCACCCTGATCGCCGTAGTGGCGATCCTGCTGGTTCCGACCGCCGCCTCGGCAGCACAGGACGACGGCACCGTCACCGTGGTCCACGGTGTTCCCGGACTCGACGTCGATGTCTGGGTCAACGGCGATGCCACCCTCGAAGGATTCACCTTCGGGACCGTCACCGACCCGCTGACCCTCCCTGCCGGCGACTATGACATCGAGATCTACGCCGCGGGTACCGATCCCGAAGGCGCCGATCCGGCTCTCGCCGACACGGTGACGCTCCCTGCCGGCGCCAATGCGTCGATCGTGGCGCACCTCGATGCCGACGGCAACCCCACCCTCGCCGTCTTTGTCAATGACATCGATGCGCTCGATGCCGGCGAAGGTCGAGTCACGGTGCGTCACACCGCTGCCGCCCCCGATGTCGACGTGCTCGCCGGCGGCGACGTGCTGTTCGGTGGCGTGAGCAACGGCCAGGAGGGTGTCGCCGATGTGCCCGCCGACACCTACCCGGTCTCGGTTGTTCCGGCGGGCGCCACGGAGCCGGTGGTGTTCGAGACCGATCTCGAGGTGCCCGAGGGCACCAACGTCATCGTCTACGCCATCGGTTCGCTGGAGGACGACTCCTTCACCGTGGCCGCACAGACGATCACCGGTCTGCACAGCGCCCCCGAGGGTGTTCCCACCGGCACCGGTGGCATGGCCGCCTCCGACGGCATGGCCCCGCTGACCGTCATGCTCGGTCTCCTCGGCGCCACTGCCGTGGTGGTCGGTGGTGTCCGTCTCCGCCGGGCAAATCGCTGACCCGCTGACCGTGTCGCGGTCTCGAGTCGGGGTCGGGGGCTTGTGTCCTCCGACCCCGACCCTGCTGCCAACACCCGTCCATCACGAAGGGCTGGCTGGGTCCTGTGAAACGAACAATCAACTGGCTCCTGATCATCGGGGGTGCGTCATTGATCCTGGCGGCAGCCGCTTTCGGCGCCGGAAAGTCCGCCACGACGGAGCTGCCCGTTGGCGCCCCGGGCGAGGTCGTCGCCGATCTCGTCGCACCCTCACCAGATCCCGGCTCCGGCACTTCGGTGGCTCCCCCTACCTCCGCCGGGGTCGAGATTCCGACGGATGCGGGTTCACCTGAGCCCATTCCCGACCAGGTGGCAGCGACGACCTCGTCGACGTCACCCCCTCGGGTGACCCCGCCCGTCGGACTCAGCATCCCCACCATCGACATCGATGCGCCGGTTGCTTCATACGGTGTCGACACCTCGACCGGTGAAATGGAGGTCCCGGACAACGTCACCGAGGTGGCCTGGTACCGCTTCGGTCCCGCCCCCGGTGAACCCGGTTCGGCGGTGCTCGCCGCTCACGTCGATCTCGCCGGCCAGGGCCCCGGTGTGTTCTTCGATCTGGTCCGCCTCGAAGTCGGCGATCCCATTGCGGTGGATCACGCCAACGGGACGATCACCCGGTACCGCGTCATCGCTCGTGCCGAATACTCAAAGGACGACCTCCCTCTCGACGCCGTGTTCTCGCGGACCGGTCCGCCGGTGCTGACGCTGATCACGTGTGGGGGAGGGTTCAACAGGTCGAGCCGCAGCTACGACAGCAATGTGGTGGTCTATGCGGTGCCCGATGAAAGCTTGCGACTGCGCCCCGGGGACCGGGGCTGACCGCCCGGGATTGCGGTCCCGGTTGGGCCGTCACTCCGGGAGCGGAGGTGGCAGGTGGGGCGGTCCGGCCCCCCGCTCCGGGTGGAGCGGGAGAACCGGACCGCCGACACGACTGCGTATCAGCGGTGGAAGCGGTACACCACCTGGTGTGATCCGCCGTCGGCGAAGGTGAGGGTGAGCTGTCGGCAGCTCCCCGCCCATGCGGCGGACGTCGCCCAGGGGTAGCGATACACACCGGCCGAGTCCTGGACCAGAGGTCCGGCCGCCCCCGCCGGAGTGGAGCCTCCGATCGGCTGCAGGGTGTCGCAGTCGAGCTGCTGGACCGAGGCGCTGCTCACCACGACCGGCTCCTCGCCGGTATGGGTGAACCGCACCGAGACGGCACCACCGGCAACCGACGTGTGATCCACCTGCGAGCGGGCGGCGGCGCCGATGATGGCGTTGCCCTCCCTCACATCGATGATCCCCGCCGCCACCAGTTCGGCCACCAGCTCGGTGACATGGGCGACGAAGGCGCCAGGTGTCGGCCAGTCCTCACCTTCCATGATGTGGCTGTTGATCGAGCAGGTGCCCGCCAGGGTGTGGTTGACCACCCGCGTGGCGATCCCACCGATCTCCACGGTGGAGCGGGGGTCGGCTGCATCGCAGATGCCCAGCGCCAGGCGCCCGCCGACCACAGGGAGGTCGAGCGAGGTGCCGGCGAGGTCAACCGTGAGTTCGGTGCCGGGGGCCGGCCGGATGGTGAACTCCCGGTCGCTCGAGGTGATCACCAGCCCGAGCTGGGTTCCCGCAGGGAGGATCTGGTCGTCCGGCTGCAACTCGAAGGTGACGTCGTAGAACTGACCGGGCACCAGCGGTTCGCCGTTGGTGATCGAGCTGTGGTTCTGCGGGTCGGCCCATCCCCGGGTCACGACGCTGGTGCTGGTGGCGATGGTGCTCGACGTACAAGCCGACGCCCCCGACCATGGCAGACGCACCAGGGTCACCGACAGGCTGAGGGCGGGCTTGTTCGCCGCCATCCGGACCGTCACCGTCGGCGAGCCAGAGATGTGCAACGGTGCACTCAGGCTCGGCGTGGTGTAGACCAGCCGATTCGGCGAGGAGGCGGCGACCGCCAGGTTTCCGATGTTGCAGGTCACGTCGTCGACCAGCGTCTCCGTCCCCTCGTCGGCAAGCGCCAACGGGGTGAAGCCGCCCCTTGTCGGTGCGCCGGCCTGCAGGTTGAAGGTCACATCGTCGGCGGCCGGATTGGGGTAGTCGCCATACGGGGTCGGGTTCGCCGTGCTGCAGACGATGCTGACCACGGCGCCATCGACCACCCGCTGCCCGGCGGCGGTCGCCACCGCCGAGGCGAGCAGGACCGTGGTGGCATCGGGGACATCGACGATGACCCGGGTGGTGTTGGTGATGGTGTTGGTGGCGTTGGTCTGCGGGATCGTCAGCGTCATCCCGATGTTGAGAGCGGCGGTGTCCGCCACGGTCAGCACGTCGGTGTTGGCTTGATCTCCGACCACGGTGGCGGTGCGGGCCGGACAGGTCGCCGTCTCCCGGGTCACCCACGCCTTCGGATCGTTCTCCACCCCGTTGTCGACGCCGTACAGGTAACGGGTGAACCACCGGTTCTGCAGACCGAGCGGTGGAGCGCCACCGTGACCACCCTGGTGGTAGTACATCTGCAAGGGCACCCCGACATCCTTGAGGGCGTCGGTGATGCGCTTGGAATGCTCCGGAATCACGTTCCAGTCGTTGAAGGCGTGGGCCATCAGCACCGCTGCCTCGACGTTGTCGATGACGTTCAGGTAGTCGCGCCCGGCCCAGAAGTCGTTGTAGTCGCCGGTGGTGCGGTCCTGGTTGGCGTTCATCAGCCCGACCCGCACCGTGTCGATGCAGTACTGGCGAGTCGCCGGGAAGCCGCTGTTGATGTAGTCGAAGAGGTAGTCGACGTCCTCGCCGACCCACCCACCCGGGTTCCGCACCATGCCGTTGGAGCGGTAGTAGTGGTAGTAGGAGGTGTTGGGGGCGATCGGGATGATCGCCTCCAGCCCGTCGACCCCGGTGGTGGCGGCGGCCAGCGGCAGGGTGCCGTTGTACGAGGTGCCGGTCATTCCCACCTTGCCGGTGGACCAGTCGGCAACGACCTCGGTGTCACCGGCGACCGAGGTGAAGCCCTTGGCGCGACCGTTGAGCCAGTCGATGACCGCCTTCGGCGCCAGGGACTCGTTGATGCCACCCACCGTCGGGCAGCCCTGCGACAAACCGGTGCCGGGCGAATCAGAGTGGACCACGGCGAACCCGCGGGGCACCCAGGTGCTGACATGACTGGTCGACACCGCGGTGCGGTTGGGCTGGTGGTTGATCAGCGGCGGGGAGACCCGTGGCGGAGGGGTGGCGCCGACCTCGTGGTTGACGTTCCAGAAGTACTGCGAGGCGGTCGATGCCGTCCCGGCGTAATAGGGGCTGGTCTCGTAGACCACCGGGACCTTGAGTCCCTCGGTCTGGGTCTGCAGCGGGCGGGTGACATCGACGTGCATCCGGTCGAGCTGACCGTCGCCGTCGGTGTCGAATTCGGTCTCCACCCAGAGCTGCTGGCGGATCCACTGCGACGACGTATTGAAGCCGGGCACGATCTGGGCCTGACCGGCAATGAATACGGGCAGTGTCGGTTCTTGAGCCTCGGCGGTTCCGGTCGACGACACCGTCCCGGCCGCAAGGGCCAGACAGGCCAATGCCGCCAAGATGCGAACGCGGACGTTCATAAGGGTTCCCTCCCCTTTGGGAGCGGCCGGTGGACCGGTCCGCTCCGAGCGATGCGCCCTCTCCCTGGTGCCAGCGGGCTCACGCTCGTGAAACAGGCGCGCTTCGGCGCGGATGGTATCGACGGCGACGGGGCGCGGTCAACACATATTCTGTGGGCTCACCGCACCGAGTTGCGCCGGTAGCACCGAAGGCGAGTACCGACAGGGCATACCCGGTCCGCCGCTGTCCCCGCTCCGGGTCGATCCTGGCGACCCGATAGACGGTGCGCTCGACGGGCAGGAAGAGCCGGTCGCCGGGGGCCGGACCGTCGCCGAAGACGCGGGCCGAATAGCTCCCCAGTGGAACAACGGCGGCGGCGGTGACAATGACGACCAGCGTCAGATTGAGCCAGGGACCCATCAGAGGTCCTCTGGCCGGATCAACGCCACCACCAGGTAGCCGAGGACGGCGATCGCCACGATCAGCCCGATGAGGTTCTCAGCGCTCACGTCTGGTCGCGCCTTGGGCCGCGGGCGTTGTCGGCTTCGCCCCTACCTCCTCCGACGACTCGATCGCAGAAGGCGACATACATGCTCGCTCCGGCGAAGAAGGCGATCCCGCCGATCAGGTAGATGAGGTCGAGCATCAGATCCTCCGTCGGCCCCGCGGTGAGGACGTCGAGTCTCGGTTGTACCGCAGGCGGAGGCTCCTCGGGGCGATCTTGACGGGATCGATACGCCGTCGAAGTCGATCCCGTCGCCCTCCTGCCGCCGGGTGTGACCTTCGGCCCTTACGGCACGTGATCGGCGCCCGGATGATGTGGGCATCGCACAAGGAGACCAATCGAGATGGTAATTGCCCCCGAGGCTTCCGAGCTGCCGCCCCTTTCCCGTGTCGCCTCGGACGCGCTCCCGCTCATGGTGGACGGGAACGAGGCGGCGGCCCGTGTCGCCCATGCACTCAGCGAGGTCATCGCCATCTATCCGATCACCCCGGCGTCCCCGATGGGGGAGTTGGCGGACGTCTGGTCGCACCGCGGGCAGGCCAACGTCTGGGGAGTGGTCCCTGAGGTGGTGGAGATGCAGAGCGAGGCCGGCGCCGCCGGGGCGGTGCACGGCGCCCTTCTCTCTGGTGCACTGTCGACGACGTTCACCTCGTCGCAGGGGCTGCTGCTGATGCTCCCCAACATGTACAAGATCGCCGGGGAACTGACCCCGGCGGTGATCCATGTTGCGGCGCGCAGCGTCGCCACCCACGCTCTGTCGATCTTCGGTGACCATTCCGACGTGATGGCGGCCCGACCCACCGGGTTTGCCCTGCTCGCCTCGTCGTCGGTGCAGGAGGCGCAGGACCTGGCGCTTGTGGCGCACTCGGCCACGCTGCGATCCCGGGTGCCGTTTCTCCATTTCTTCGACGGGTTCCGCACCTCGCACGAGGTGGCGAGAATCGACGGGATCCCCCTTGGAGACATTGGCGCCTTCATCGACCCGGCCCTGGTCGACGCCCATCGCAAGCGTGCCCTCGACCCCAACCGCCCGGTGTTGCGCGGTTCGGCGCAGAATCCCGACGTCTTCTTCCAGGCCCGGGAGGCGGCCAACCTGTTCCACCGGGCGGTGCCGGGCATCGTCCAGGAGGAGATGGACCGCCTCGGCGCCCTCACCGGACGCTCCTACCGGCTGTTCGACTACCACGGACACCCCGAGGCGGAGCGGGTCGTCGTCCTCATGGGATCCGGTGTCGGTGCCGCCACCGAAGCGGTGGCAAGGATGGTCGATGCCGGCGAACGGGTCGGGGTGGTCACGGTACGGTTGTACCGACCGTTCGATGTCGCCGCCTTCCGGGCCGCCCTGCCGCCGACCGCAACGGCGGTGGCGGTGCTCGATCGGACCAAGGAGCCGGGAGCGGTCGGCGAGCCGTTGTTCGTCGATGTCGTCGCCGCACTGGCCGCCACCGGGGCGATGCCGCCGCTCGTCATCGGCGGCCGCTACGGGCTCTCCTCGAAGGAGTTCACCCCACCGATGGTCAAGGCGGTGTTCGAGGAGCTCGAGGCACCGGCGCCCCGCCGGCAGTTCACGGTGGGCATCGTCGACGATGTCACCCATCTCAGCCTCCCGGTCGATCCGGCATCGTGGGAGGAGCCGGGAGATGTCGTCACCGCCGTGGTGTTCGGGCTGGGCAGCGATGGGACCGTAGGCGCCAACAAGGCGTCGGTGAAGATCGTCGGTGAGCAGACGCCGCTCCACGCCCAGGGATACTTCGTGTACGACTCGAAGAAGTCGGGGTCGCGGACCATCTCCCACCTCCGCTTCTCCCCGCGACCCATCATTTCGAGCTACCTGATCGGCGCCGGCCAGGCCGACGTCGTCGCCTGCCACCAGTTCCACTTCCTCGACGAGGTCGACGTCCTCGAACCGGCGCGCCACGGCGCCAAGCTGCTGCTCAACTGCCCCTATCCCGCCGACGAGGCCTGGGCGCACCTACCGGGATGGCTCCGGGCGGGCATCGTCGACAAGGCGATCGAGCTGTGGGCGGTCGATGCCGCCGAAATCGCCCGTCACGCCGGTCTCGGAGGTCGCATCAACACCGTGCTCCAGGTGTGCTTCTTCGCCCTGAGCGGCGTGCTCCCGATCGACGGTGCGGTCGAGGCCATCAAGACCGAGACTGCCCATGCCTACGGCAAGGCGGGCGATGTCGTGGTCCGTCGCAACCTCGAAGCCGTCGACCGGGCCATCGCCGGTCTGGAGCGGGTGAGCGTGCCGACGGTCGTGCTCGACCACGCCGGGTCCGTCACGGACCCGGTCCGTTCCGAGATGCTGGCCCCCGCCGAGACGTTGGCGCAACGGCTCTCTGCTGCGCCCGATTTCGTCCAACGCGTCACCGGGATGATGCTGGCCGGCAAGGGCGACCTGCTTCCGGTGTCGGCGATGCCGGTTGACGGCACCTTCCCCACCGACACCGCCCGCTGGGAGAAGCGTTCACTCGCCGAGACCATCCCGATCTGGGATCCGGCGATCTGTATCGACTGCGGACGCTGTGCCATTGCCTGCCCTCACGCCGCCATCCGGATCAAGGTGGTCGATCCCGCCGAGTTGGAAACGGCGCCGGCGTCGTTCGTGTCGAAACCTGCCGACGGCCGTGAGTTCGCCGGCCAGTCCTTCATCGTCCAGGTTGCGCCGGACGACTGCACCGGATGCACCTTGTGTGTCGAGGTGTGCCCCGTCCAATCCAAGGAGATGGCCCGGCACAAGGCGATCAACATGGAGCCCAAGGGTGGTCATCTGGAGGCGGAGCGTGCCAACTTCGACTTCTTCGTCGATCTCCCCGACCCACCGAAGCCGAGGCTGAAGATCGATTCGATCAAGGGCTCGCAGCTTGTCCAGCCGCTGTTCGAGTTCTCCGGAGCGTGCTCCGGCTGTGGGGAGACTCCGTACGTCAAGCTGCTCTCTCAGATGTTCGGTGACCGCGCCGTGGTGGCAAATGCCACCGGGTGCTCGTCGATCTACGGCGGGAATCTCCCTACGACCCCGTTCACCGTGAATGCCGACGGGCGCGGCCCGGCGTGGGCGAACTCGTTGTTCGAGGACAACGCCGAGTTCGGGCTCGGGATGCGACTCGCCTACGACCGGATGGAGCAGGACGCCCGCCTGCTCGTCACCGCCCTGCTCCCCGAGCTCGGTGGACTGGGCGCCGAACTGCTCGACGCCGAACAGTCCGACGAGGACGGGATCGCCGCCCAGCGTCGACGTGTCGAGGCGCTCCGTCTGGAGCTGGCCCGGATCGACGACAAGCTGGCTCGCCGCCTGGAAGCCGTGGCGCACACCCTGGTGCGGACATCGGTGTGGATCGTCGGCGGGGACGGATGGGCCTACGACATCGGGTCCGGTGGGCTCGACCACGTTCTCGCCTCGGGACGCAACGTCAACATCCTGGTGCTCGACACCGAGGTGTACTCCAACACCGGTGGCCAGGCCTCCAAGTCCACGCCGCGCGGCGCCGTGGCCAAGTTCGCCTCGGGGGGGAAGGTAACCGCCAAGAAGGACCTGGGGCAACTCGCCATGGCCTACGGCAACGTCTATGTCGCCCAGATCGCCCTCGGCGCCAACATGCGTCAGACGGTCCGCACCTTCGCCGAGGCCGAGGCCCACACCGGCGTGTCACTGATCATCGCCTACAGCCCGTGCATCGCCCACGGTATCGACATGACCACGCAGATGTCCCACCAGAAGGAGGCGACGGATTCGGGATACTGGCCCCTGTATCGCTACGACCCGGCACTCGAGGCCGCCGGCAAACCCGGGCTGCGGCTCGACAGCCGCAAACCAACCATCCCGTTCAGGACTTTCGCCGAGAGAGAGGGCCGTTTTGCGATGCTGGCCCGCAGCAATCCCGAACGTGCCGAGGAGCTTCTCGAGCAGGAGCAGCGGGACATCGACAACCGATGGCACCTCTACGAGCAACTCGTCACCGTGCACCGGACCGCCCAATACAGCGAGATCCCAGATAGCGACCACAACGACACTGATACGGAGGAGCGATGACCGTCGACCTGCGCACCACGTATCTGGGGCTGGAGCTGGCGCATCCGGTGGTGCCGTCGGCGTCGCCGGTCACCGGCGACATCGACCACCTCCACAAGCTGGTCGAGGCAGGGGCGGCCGCCGTCGTGCTCCCGTCGCTCTTCGAGGAGCAGGTGGAACACGATGCCATGGCGGCCCACATGGGAATGGAATGGGCGGCAGGCGCCTTCGCCGAGGCGACACGCGGATACCTCCCCGACCTCGACGCCTACAACGCCGGCCCCGACGGCTACCTCGATCTGGTGCGTCGTGCGACTGCACACCTCGATGTTCCGGTGATCGCCAGTCTCAACGGGACCACCCGGGGCGGGTGGACCCGCTATGCCACGCTGCTCTGCGAGGAGGGCATCGACGCCCTGGAACTCAACATCTACCTGATCGAAGCGGACGGCTCGGTGACCGGTGCCGAGGTCGAGCGTCGCTACCTCGATCTCGTCGAGTCGGTTCGGGAGGCGGTCCAGGTTCCACTTGCGGTGAAGATCGGTCCGTACTTCTCGTCGTTGGCGAACTTCGCAGGTCGGCTGGTGGACGCCGGGGCCGACGGGCTGGTGCTCTTCAACCGCTTCTACCAGCCCGACCTCGATCTGGAGCGGCTGGATGTCGTCCCCAACCTCACGCTCTCCTCCCCGGCGGAGCTTCGCCTGGGGTTGCGGTGGATCGCCATCCTGTGCGGCCGGGTCCAGGCATCGCTGGCGGCAACCACTGGTGTCCACGGCCCGGACGATGTGGTCAAGCTGGTGCTCGCCGGTGCCGACGTGACAATGATGGCGTCGGCGCTGCTCCAACACGGACCCACCGCCCTCACCAGAGCGGTCGACGGGTTGCGTGACTGGCTCACGGAGCATGGCTACGAATCCCTCGAGCAGGCCAAAGGTTCGATGAGTCAGGCGTCGGTGGCAGACCCCTCGGCGTTCGAGCGGGCCAACTACATGAAGGTGCTGCGGTCGTACTCTCCTCAGTGGTGAGCCGCTCGGTTCCGGTGGGACCTGTCCCCGCGCTGTCGGTCAGACCGTGGTGAGTTCTCCGGCCAGATCGGCGACCATCAGTTCCCGCACCTCGTCGGGGGCGTGCCGACCGAGCAACACCATCAACTTCGTCAGTGCCGCCTCGAAGGTGAGGTCGCCACCGGGTGTCGCCCCGGTATCGAGAAGGGCGGCACCGGTCGCATAGGTGCCGCTGCGAACCGAGCCCGCCCCACACTGGGTGGTGACCACCGCCACCACACCGGCGTCGACCGCCTCTCGCACCGTGTCGAGAAACCAAGGCTCGGTGGGTCCGTTGCCACCTCCGTAGGCCTCGAGCACGATTCCCTTCAGGTCTGGTATCCCGAGGGTTGCCTCGACCGCTGCCCGGTCGATGGCCGGATGGAGCCGCAGCGACGCCACATCGCCGGACAACCCGGAGATGCGACGCAACGGACCTGTTCCGGGAGATCGGATCAAGCTGTGATCGAAGTCGATGCCGACACCGGCGGTTGCCAGGGGAGCGAGATTGGGCGATGCAAAGCCCCGGTAGCTGTCGGCATGGACCTTGGAGGCCCGATTGCCGCGCAGCAGCACATCCGAGAAGAAGATCGCCACCTCGGGCACCGTTGCGATGGCTTCGGTCGAGGAGAGAGCGATGGCGGCAGCGGTGACGAGGTTCTCGCGCCCGTCGGACCGGATCGATGTGATCGGTCGCTGCGCCCCGGTGAAGACGATCGGAATCGTGATCCCGTCGAGGAGGAAGCTCAGTGCCGATGCGGTGTACGCCATGGTGTCGGTGCCGTGGAGTACCACCACCCCGCGGTGACCCGGGGCATGTTCGACCAGGGCGTCGGCGATGTCGATCCAGTGGTGTGGTGCGATCGTCGCCGAGTCGATGGGTTGGGTGAAGCCCGCCAGGGTGACGCCCACATCGAGACGGTCGATCACGGGGATGTAGCTGACGAGGTCGTGCAGATCGAGCGGGACCAGCGAACCTCGTCCGTCGATGGTCATCCCGATGGTCCCCCCGGTATACAACAGCAGGAGACGACGCTCTGCGCCGTCGGGACCAAGGGTTCCCACCAGTTCGACCATGGTGGCGAGCCTACCGCCACGTCTCCTCGGGGTCCCGCTGCACGAAGCGCCGGACCGGCCAGGTCCGACCAGGAGTTGGGTACTGCCTGGGATCCGCGGGTGTCACCGGCCTTGTCGACCACCTGGACCGGGCGGCGGGAATCCGGTCACATGGCGGCGACGACCAGCACCTCGATCTCGTCGGGGAATCCCTGGGTGAGCACCGGCATGGTGGTGTCGTTGATCCACAGCAACTCGCCGCCGGGTCCGTTGATCGCCGCTTCCACGGCGTAGCTGTTGCGTTCGTCGATCAGCGCCGGATCGACTTCGAGGGTGAACGCCACCGGGACATTCCCCGGTTCGGTGATGACCTGCTCGTCGAGCAGTTCGGCGCCGACGTCCTGCAGGCTCACATCCACCAGCCGGACGGTGACGGTGGCGCCCTCCGGCATGGCGATGCGCTCCCGGTAGAAGACCTCTCCGGTCACCTGGCGCATCCCGGACGTGGTCGCCGTCCCCGTGGTGGAGCCGTCTGCGGCGGCGGAGGCAGTGGTAGTCGGATCGCCCGGGGTGGTGGTCGCCACAGTGTCGTCGTCGCTGCACCCCATGGTGAGCAGGGCAAGACCGGCGACAAGCGCAGTCAACGTTCGCAGATGGGTCATATCTCTCCTTGTGAACCGGTGCGACGCTGGTGAACCCGAAGCGGTTCCCGTCTCGACGGTGACCCGCGGTTCATGGACCGGGTTCGGTGGAAGCCGGCCTGTTGTCGTGGGTCGGTGCGGCCGGCGTTTCGGCGAGCGCTCCGCGCCGTACCAGGTAGCGACTCAGCGGTGTGGGCAGCTCGGCGGGACGGTCGCCCCAGTCGTAGACGACGGCGGTGCCGCCGAGGACATCGTGCAGGGCCCGGTGCTCGCGGCCGATGACGATCCCGACCAGGCCGAGACCGAGGATGGCGAAGCTGAGCGGGAGGCAGAGGGTGCGCACCACCGCCTGGCGGGGGGTGAGCGGGTCGCCGCTGCGATCGACCACCCGCAGACCGACCAGGGCTTTCCCGGGGGTACGTCCGGCGATGGCCAGGCTGACCACCGAATACAGGAATGCCAGTGACGCATAGGCGGCGATCCACATCCACCCCGAGCGCTCCTCGCTGATCGGAGAGTTCCCGGTCACCAGACGGGCGACCAGGTCGATTCCGCCGACGGTGAGTGAGAACGCCGCCGTCACGATCAGGCCGTCGACGGCGAACGCCAGCAGGCGGGTCACCGGTCCTGCGTAGTGCCCGCTCACCTGGGAACGGAGGGCGGTGGGTGGGGTCATGGCGGACCCTCCGCTCGTTCGGTGTTCTGGGGTTCGTGGTCTGGGGGTTCGTGGTCTGGGGGTTCGTGGTCTGGGGCTTCGAGGTCTGGGGCTACGAGGTCTGGGGCTACGAGGTTTGGGGATTCGGTGGTCGGGGACACCCCACTCCGGGTTTCGGCGAGCAGGGGCTCGGCGGTCAGGGCGTCCGGGCCCTTCGGCATTGCCTGCGGGTCACGGCCCAGCACCCGGTCGACCAGGCGCATCATCACCGCATCGACACCGACGGCCTGGCGGCGAGCCAGGTCGATGGTGGAGTCGGCGACATGGACCGTGCTGCGTGCCACGATGTCCTCGATCCCGGCCCGTGCCACCACGGCGTCGACATCTACCCGGTCGAGGATGGCGTCGATGTCGACCCGGGTCATCAGCGCATCCAGGTCGACCCGCGCCATCAACGCATCGATGTCGATCCGGTCGAGCAGGGCGTCCATGTCGACCCGCGCCATCAACACATCGATATCGACCCGTGCCAGGACGGCATCCACATCGACCCGGTCGAGGATCGCATTGACATCGACCTTGGCGAGCAGTTGGTCGATGTCGATCCGCTCGATCACCTCGTTGACGTCGACCTGATCGAGAACCAGATCGACGTCGATCGACTGCACGACCACGGGGACCACCACGCTCACCACCTTGGCGAGACGTTCCTCGACCTGGCGGGCGACCAGCCCGAGATCGCTGCGGCCGTCGGACGCCGGGTCGTCGAGCGCCGACTGCAGTGCCCGCACCACCGATCCGCCCATCGATGTCTGTGCCGCCCGCTCCAGCGCGGTACCCGTGAGCCGAAGCGGTACCGTCGCCAGCTTCCACGCCTTGGCGCCGAGACCGACCGCCGCAGCCGCCAGCAGACCGGTCAGCTCGTCGAGATCGGGAGCCGGTGGGCGGAGGTCGATCACCGCACGATCATTGGCATTGGCATTGGCATTGGCATTGGCATTGGCATCGGCATCGGCAACGGGCCCTCTGCGCTTCGCCTTGGCGGGGTCCGGGCCCACCCGCCGCCGGCCCCGGTCGTCGACGACGACGAACGGCACCACCGTGGGATCGGTCTCGTCGCTGGTACCGGTCAACATTCTGCCTTCCACCGTCTCCCCGCATCATCGCACACCGCGTCGGCTGGCCGCTCCACGCTGCGGGGTGGCCGGTCAGAGGGCGGGTTCGGTGCCCAGGCTGTCGGAGAGGAGGTCGATGGCGTCGGCGTAGAGCCGAGTGCGGATCGCCGACACCATGGCGCCGTCCTTGGCGGCATACTCGGCGGCGATCTCGATGGCGCGCCCGAGCACCTGGTCGGCGGGGAGGGCCTCGTGGACGATGCCCTTGATCGCCGCCTCCTCGGCAGGGAAACGCCTGCCGGTGACCAGGACCTCGCGAACCGTCACCGTGGGGAGGGTCGCCGTCATGAGGGCGTTCATCCCGGCGGTGAGGGGGATCTTGATGTCGACCTCGGGAAGGCAGTAGAACCCCCGGTCGGTGCGCATGATCCGGAAGTCATGACACATCGCCAGCATCGCCCCGGCGGCGAACGTGTGTCCGTTGAGTGCGGCAACCGTGATGAACGGCGCACCGAGCAGCCGGGCGAACAGGCGCTCCGCCTCGGCGACGAAGTCACGCATGTCCACCTCGGTGGACAGCAGCCAGTCGAGATCGAGACCGGTCGAGTAGAAGTGGTCGACCCCGGTGGTCACCAGGGCGCGCGGACCTGGCTCGGCCTCGACGTCGTCGAGCGCTGCCGACATCGCATCGAGCCACCGCTGGTTCATCGGGTTCTGTCCGTCGTCCATCGTGGCGACGAAGACCGGCCCCACCTTCTCGAGCTGCATGGGGGAAGTCGCTCCTTGTGTCGAACATGTCGTCGTGGTCGTGACAGCGGGAACCGTACCGCCCCGAAGCTGCCGCCGGGAAGGTTTCGGTGCCGGATGGGACGGGTCGGTGGGCGGGTCGCCGGGGCGGTGCGGGTCGGGGTGTTGGTACGGTGCAGCGTGACCGGACGACGAGACCTCGTGGTGGCGCTGGTGACGGTGGGTGTCGCTCTCGCCGTCATCGCCCTGATCGGTGCGGCAGGCTGGCCCGGGACCCCCTCGGGGTGCGTGGCAGCCGGAACCTGCGACTGCGAAGCGCTCACCGACGGGCTGACCCTGCAACCGTCCAACACCTGGTCGAACCTGGGGTTCGTGCTGGTCGGTCTGTGGATCATCGCCGGCGCAGGTCGCCGCCCCGCACCAGATGGCGACCCCGCACCAGTCGGCGACCCTGCTCCCGCCAACCGGGTTCCCGCCAACCGAATGACGACCGAACCGGTGTACCGCCGGATGTTCGGCGGGCTCGCCATCCTGATCGGGTTGGGGTCGATGGTGTTCCACGCCTCGGTCACCAATTGGGGCGCCTGGGCAGACCTGGTCCCGATCGTGCTGTCGTTCGCCTTCCTCGCCGTCTATGCCGTGGTCCGGCTGCTCGACCGGTCCACTGGCTGGTTCCTGGCGGTCTACGGCTCGGTCTCGGCGGTGCTGGTGGCGGTGACGTTCGGCATCGGCCAGGCAAACGGCCGGCTGGTGTTGGGGGTGTTCCTGGTGGTGTTCCTCGTCATCGAGACCGTCCTGGCGCGGCAACCACACCGGCACATGCCGGGTCGCTTTGCGATCGCCGCCACGGCCCTGTATCTGGCGGGCGGGTTGCTGTGGGTGCTGGGTCGCTCGGGTGGACCGTGGTGCGACCCGGACGGTCCGATACTCGGGCATTCGCTCTGGCATCTGGCGGCGGCGGCTGCTTTCGCCATGGTCTATCGCTATCTCGAAGGCGAGTCCATCGACTGACACGCCACCGGTTGGTGGTCGGTCCGGGGGCGACGACGAACGCTCGCCGATCCGGTCCTCGCCTGATACGCTGGCGAACGTATGTTCGCCGCCACCGATTCCGTTGCGACCAGCCCGCTCGATGCGCTCAACGGCGAGCAACGG
Source organism: uncultured Acidimicrobiia bacterium (assembly GCA_963708235.1). GTDB lineage: Bacteria > Actinomycetota > Acidimicrobiia > Spongiisociales > UBA5794. The sequence continues at coordinate 338,909 of OY970200.1, forward strand.
GCCGCCGTCACCCACGACGGTGGACCGCTGTTGATCGTCGCCGGTGCCGGCAGCGGCAAGACCCGGACCCTGGCCAGCCGCGTCGCCTGGCTGATCGATCAGGGCACCCCGGCGGAACGGATCCTCCTGCTCACCTTCACCAGGCGCGCCTCCGCCGACATGGTGCGCCGGGCCGGGGCGCTTATCGCCACCGGTCACGGCGGATCGGCATCCTCGGGAAAGGTGTGGGGTGGCACCTTCCACTCGATTGCCAACCGTCTGCTTCGTCGCCATGCCCCGGCCGTCGGTCTCGATCCGGGTTTCACCGTCCTCGACCAGGCCGACACCGAATCGATGTTCGGGGTGGTCCGCACCGAGCTCGGGGTCGCCGAGAAAGGCAGCCGCTTCCCGCGCAAGGAGACCATTGCCGCCATTTACTCCCGCACCGTCAACGAGCAGCAGAAGCTCGACGAGGTGCTGCGGCAACGCTTCCCGTGGTGTCAGGAGCACGGCGACGACCTCCGACTCGTCGTCAAGGGCTACCGGGACCGGAAACGGGAGCACCAGGTGCTCGACTACGACGATCTGCTCCTGTACTGGCGGGCGCTTCTGGAGAGTCCCGCCGCCGAGACGGTCCGGAGCATGTTCGATCAGGTCCTTGTCGACGAGTTCCAGGACACCAACCGCATCCAGGGCGACATCCTGCGCCGGATGTGCACCGCACGGGGAAACCTCACCGTGGTCGGCGACGACGCCCAGGCGATCTACTCCTTCCGGGCCGCTTCGATCGAGAACATCCGCCAGTTTCCCGCCGAGTACCCCGACGTCACCGTGGTCACCCTCGAACAGAACTACCGGTCGACTCCACAGATCCTCACCGCCGCCAACGCCGTCATCTCGCAGTCCACCGAGCTCTATCCCAAGCAACTTCGGGCGGTCCGCCCCGACGGTCCCCGGCCCTTGCTCGTCACCTGTTTCGACGAGGCAGCGCAGGCCGACCACGTCTGCGACCGCGTCCTCGCCCACCGCGAAGCCGGAATAGCGCTGCGCGACCAGGCCGTGCTGTTCCGCACCGGCCACCACTCCGACGGTCTCGAACTGGAGCTGGCCCGCCGCAAGATCCCGTTCGTCAAGTACGGCGGACTCAAGTTCCTCGAAGCCGCCCATGTCAAGGATCTGCTGGCGGTGCTCCGCATCCTCGACAATCCGCGTGACGAGATGGCATGGCACCGCACGCTCGATGCGATCCCGGGTGTCGGGCCATCGACGGTGGGGCGTCTCCTCGCCGAGACCCGTCAGCGTGCCGAAGACACCGGCGTGGACACGATGACGGCGTTCTGTTCGTTGCGGCCGTCGCTGGCCGCCGACGCCGCCGAGCCCTTCGCCGAACTCCAGGAGGCGCTCGGTGCCTGCCGCGCCACCGAAGGCGCCGAGCCGCCCCCGGCACTACAGATCGACCGGCTGCTCCCCTTTTGCGAGCTGGTGTTCGCCCGCAACTACGACGATGCCGCGGTGCGGATCGGCGACATCGAACAGCTCGCTGCCCTCGCCGGCGAGTACGCCACCCGCAGTCGCTTCCTCACCGAGCTGACTCTCGACCCGCCGGTGTCGACCTCGGATCTGGCGGGACCGCCCCACCTCGACGACGACTATCTCATTCTGTCCACCATCCATTCCGCCAAGGGCGGGGAGTGGCGGGCGGTGTTCGTGATCCATGCCGCCGATGGGAACATTCCCTCCGACATGGCGCTGGGGGAGCCGGGTGGCGTCGAGGAGGAGCGGCGGTTGCTCTACGTGGCGATGACCCGCGCCAAGGACCACCTCGATGTGTCGTACCCGCAGCGCTTCTATCACCGCCGCTTCTCCGGGGACGACCGCCACTCCTATGCCCCGGTGTCGCGTTTCCTCACCCCGGTGCTCGAGCACTTCGACCCGGTGGTGGCGGCGCCGGAGCAACCTGCCGAGGCGGCTGCACTCACCACGGTCGGTGGCGACCCGGTCGACGGGCTGCTCGACGACCTGTTCGGCTGAGATCATGGGCGTCATGACCGAACCGGCGGCGAACATCCTCCATGCCGACCTCGATGCGTTCTATGCCTCGGTCGAGCAGCTCCGCAACCCGTCGCTGCGGGACAAGGCGATGGCGGTCGGCGGCGGGGTCATCCTCGCCGCCAGCTACGAGGCGCGAGCGTTCGGGGTGCGCTCGGCGATGCCGGTGCGCCGCGCCCTCTCGCTCTGTCCACATCTGATCATCGTCGAGGGTCACTTCGAGGACTACACGACGTTGTCGCGCCAGGTGTTCGAGATCTGCGACCGGTACACCCCGCTGGTGGAGCAGATCTCCATCGATGAGGCGTTTCTCGATGTCAGCGGGTCGGTCCACCTGTTCGGACCGGCACCACAGATCGCCGCCTCGTTGCGGGCCGCGGTGCTCGACGAGGTGGGACTGGTGATGTCGATCGGCGTGGCGCGCACCAAGTTCCTCGCCAAGGTCGCCTCCCAGGTGGCCAAGCCCGACGGGATGCTGGTCGTGGAGCCCGATGCCGAGACCGACTTCCTCCATCCATTGCCGGTGAAGGCACTGTGGGGAGTCGGTCCGGCCACCGAGGCCAAGCTGGCTCGCCTCGGTATCGTCACCGTCGGTGACATCGCCGTCACCGAGGAGCGGGTGCTCACCACCCACCTTGGTCACGGGGCGGGGTCGCACCTTCACGCCCTTGCCTGGAACCGTGATCCGCGACCGGTGGTCACCAGCCGTCGCGCCAAGTCGATTGGCGCCCAGTCCTCGTTCGGGAGCGGTGGTCTCGACCCGGACCGTCGGCGACGCATCCTGCTCGACCTGGCCGAACGGGTGGGCACCCGGCTTCGTCGCAAGGATCGGGCGGCCCGCACCATCACCGTGCGCGTCCGGTTCCAGGACCTCGAGGCCGTCACCCGCAGCGCCACGCTCAAGGCCCCGATCGCCACCACCGAAGCCATCGCCGCCGTTGCCGTCCAACTGGCGACACTGGCCATCGATGAGGCCGCCGCCGGGCGAGACGTCAACCTGGTGGGGATCTCAACCGGAAATCTGGTGGAATCCCCCCATCTCCAACTCGAGCTTCCCATGGCGATCGACCCGCAGACCGACGGCGACGAGACCGGTTCCGGACGCGGCGCCGGCTCCGACACCGGGGAGATCCGCACCGGGTCGATGTCCGAACGTTCGCGTCACGAGCTGGAATCGGCCATCGACACCTTGCGGGAGCGTTTCGGTCGGGATGCGGTGAGCCGCGCCTCCCTGCTCGGCGAGGGCGCCCCCTCGCTGGTTCCCGACGAGTTCCGCGACATCGCCACCAAAGACTGACCTCGGGCGGCCGGACGGGGCGTGCCGGTCTCGTCAGCGATCGGCGTTCTCCATGATCCGCAGCGCATCGACCACCGTGGCGACCTCGGCGTCGGAGAGGGCGGCGTTGCGATGGATCAGGGTGTAGCTGCGCGGGGGCATCTCGCCATCGTGGATGCTCTCGATGGCGTCGTCGGCGTCGCCGGGGTCCCAGTCGGAGAAGGTGAACTCGTCCCGACCCTCCTCGACGTCGCGGCGCACCAGCCACGACATCGGGGCGACGTACGAATAGAGGGGCCACCGGGTCTCGTTGCTGTGGCAGTCGTAACAAGCGGTGCGGGCGATCGCCTCCGCCTCGGAGTTCGGCCACACGGCGGCATCGACAACGGGCGGGTTCTCATGCCACCAGCCGTACGGCACGAGCTGGATGGCGAGGAACATCGCGGTCCCGGCCAGCACGACGACCTTGGCCGCCTTTCGCCATCGTGATGGCGGCGGTGCGGCGCCTGTGCTCTGCCGTGTCGGGTCCATCCTTCACCTCGTTCCGGATCACTACCCGATGGGACCGAGTCTTGCACGCTCGCCGCACCGTCCGCACACGTGAATCTCAGATACCGCCACAATGGCCGGTCATGACCTCGTTCGCTCCAACCCGCAAGCTTGCCGCCGACGTCGCCGCCGCTGCCCCGGTCACCAGAACGCTGGCGGTGCTGGTGGTGGCGGCGACCGTCGCCTTCGATCCATGGGGTTATGCGCCGTTCGGGCCGGTCAAATGGTTGGTGGTGACCACGCTGGCCCTGATTACGGCGGCGATCGCCGTCCGCACCGGGTTCGCCGTCCACCGCACCTCGGCTGCGGGATGGGTCGGGTTCCTGGTCTGGAGCGGGGCCGCCGCCGTCTTTGCGGTGGATCCGCTGCATGCCTGGATCGGCACCCCCGACCGGCGATTCGGCTGGCTGGCATGGCTATGTGGGGCGGCGGTGTTTCTCGCCGCACAGCAGGCCGCTGCTGCCACCGATCGTCGCATCGTGCTGCGCGGCGCCGTGGTCGCTGCGGCGGCGACCGCCGCCTATGGCCTGCTGGAGCTTGGCGGCGTCGAGCTGGCGGGTGTCACCAGCGGCGATCGGATCGGTGGAACCTTCGGTTCCGCCGCCTACCTCGCCGCCGCGTTGACATTGTTGATCCCGGCATCGGCGGTGGTTGCCGGTGACCCGTCCGAGCGGGCGCCGTGGCGCTGGGCGGCGGGTGCAGCGGTGATCGCCGGTCTTGTCGTCGCCGTCGCTTCGCAGACCCGGGCGGGGTGGGTCGGGTTGGTGGTGGCGGCAGCGGTCACCGCACCGGTCTGGTGGCGGTGGCTCCGCACCCGATCGTGGATGGCTGCGGTCCTGGCCGCGATCCTGGTGACGGTGGTGGTGTTCAGCCCGGTTGCCGAACGGGTCTCCTCGGCGGTGGACTTCGATGACGGTGGAGGGCGGGCCCGCATCGACGAATGGCGCATCGGTCTGGCTGCCTTCGCCGCCTACCCGGTGATCGGAAGCGGGCCCGAGGGATACCGGGTGGTGTTCCCCGACCACGTCGACGCCGACTACGCCCGCCGCCACGGGCGGGAGGTGGCTCCCGACCGCGCCCACAACGGGATCCTCGATGTCGGGATCACCACCGGGCTACCCGGTGCCGCTCTGTACGTGGCGGCGGCGGCATGGCTGCTGGTTCGAAGCTGGCGCGGGGTGCGCCGCGGCGACATCCTCGTCATCGGGCTGGCCGGGGGAGTGGCCGGGTACCTCGTCCAGCAGCAGTTCCTCTTCCCGGTCGCCGAGATCGATCCGGTGTTCTGGGTGTTCGCCGGGATGCTCGTCGCGGCTACCCGACGCCAGGAGCCGTGGCTGACGGTGCCGTCCTCGACCGCAGCGGCAGCGTTGATCGCAGGCCTTGCACTGCTGGTGGCGGTTGCCGGCGGGGCGGATGTTGCCGCCGACCATCGGGCGGCGACCGCCCTCGACCGCAGCGCCGATGGCGATCATTCCGGGGCGCTCGCCGCCGCCGACCAGGCTCGTACCCTGCGACCGGATTCGATTCGCTACCACCTGGTGGCGGCGACCGTCGCCGCAGCGGCGGCGGACCCGGACGGGTTCGAAGCCGCCTTGGATCGCATCGAAACCGCCCGTGACCGGTCACCGGCCGATCCGCTGCTGGCCGCCCACCAGGCCAGGATCCTGCTCGATGCGGCGCGTCACAGCGGAGACGACGCTCTGCTGGCGGTGGCGCGCGAGGCGTGGCGGCAGCGGACGGTCACCGACCCTTCCCACGCAGGTCATCAGCTCGAATACGGCGTGGCGTTGGCGGTATCCGGCGACACCGCGGCCGCCGAGACGGCGTGGATCGCCGCCGCCGATCTGGCGCCCGGCAGTGTCGCCCCGTTGCGCAATCTGGCCACCCTGTATCTGGATTCCGGGGAAGCCGACCGGGCGGCGACGATGGTGGCACGGGCGCTCACCATCGCACCGGAGGACCCGACGCTGCTCGATCTCGAGGCTCGGATCGACACCGCAGGAACATCGTGATGTCTCGGAGCGAACCAACCAGGGGCGCCAGGCGTGTATCAGTCGTGGATCAGAACACGACAACGGCAGAGAGGCCTGTGGTTACCCAACCCGTACCCAGGGAGGCGAGGCCGGACTTCTCCGCCTTCTACCGCGACGCCTACCCGTCGGTGGCCCGTGCCCTGGGTGCCACGCTCGGCAACTACGAACTCGGAGCGGAGGCCACCGACGAGGCCATGGCCCGCGCCTATGCCCGATGGCAGACCGTCCGCGACTACGACAACCCTCCCGGTTGGGTCTACCGGGTGGGGCTGAACTGGGCCCGATCACTCCACCGCAAACTTCGGCCCCGTCACGGTTGGCATCAGGTCAGCGTGGTCGAGCCACCCACCATCACCGACCCCGCCATCGACGAGGCACTCCGGGAGCTCCATCTCCCGTTGCGCTCGGTGGTGGTGTGCCGGTTCCTGCTCGATTGGTCCACCGACACCACCGCCGACGCTTTGAACATCCGGCCAGGAACGGTCAAGAGCCGGCTCCACCGGGCGATGCGCCTTCTCGAAGGCAAGCTTGCCCACATGCATCATGGAGCGTGAGATGAACACGACGGAGCGGCTCGCCGCCCACATGGAGGAACTCGATCATGCCCAGGTCCGTGGCACCGGAGTGGAGGCCGTGATGGAAGCCGGACGTCGACACAACCGCCGACGCACCCTTGCCATGTCCGGTCTCGCCGTCGTCGCCGTGGTCGGTCTAGCCGCCGGCGCCAACGCCCTGCAGTCGGCGATCACCGATGAAGGCGGCGATGTCGCCGCCGACAACGACCTCACCCTTTCCGCCGGAGAGATTACGTGGAGCGGCTACGAGTCCCCGGTCGGCAACGCCACTTTCGTCACCGACGGCGGCACCGTCTATGCGCTCACCACTGCTCCGGGCACCAGGGGGATGCAGCCCGGTGAGGCACCCCAGGCGATCTTCACCACCACCGACGGCGAATCGTGGACCCACCAGGTCCTGGGTGGCGACGTGTGGGTCAGCGACCTCGATATCGACGACGGGGTGCTCTATGCCATCGGTACCGCACCGGGGGTGTCGCTCCTCGAGGGTGACGGTTCGATCCGGATCTCGACCAGCGACGACCAGGGACTCAACTGGTCCGCCACCGATGTCCCGCTCGCCGCTTCGGCCTCTGTGGGCGGTCTCCCGGTCGACGGCGCCTGGACCAACGCCTCGATCGCCGCCGGTGACGGTGCGGTGGTGGCGCTGGTCAACACCGAGCTGTGGGGCGACTACACGTCGCTGGTGCCGCCAGAGTTCACCCGGGGGGCGGTCGAGGTGGTTGCCACCGACGACGGGGTCAAGGTCGTCGACTGGGATGCGGTCTCGGCTGCCCAGGCGGGGTGTGGTGGGGATCTCGGGTTCGATCTTGCTCGGCGCAACGGGGCCGAACCGGCGGCGGAGCCGGCGAAGCAGCAGGACGGCGAGTGTGCCGGTGTGTTCCAGTTCGATCCGAGGACCGACGACCGGTTCACGGTCTACTCCGCCACCTGGGAGGAGCTCGGGATCGAAGCGGGGACTCCCCGGGTGTCCGAGATGTTCGTCTCGACCGGCGGCGGGGCCTTCGAAGCGGTGGAGACGCCGATCCCGTCGTCCTCGAGCGCCCGGGTCGTCCGGGTCGAGGGCGGCTTCCTCGTCTACCTCAGTGAGCAGGGAACCACCGCTGCGTGGTTCTCCTCCGACGGGAGAACCTGGAGGCGACCGCCGAACTCCCGGCGATGCAATGGGTGATCGATGCCGGTTCGGTCGGCGATCGCCTGGTGGTCATCGGTGCCAACAACGAGGTTGGGGTCGTCGCAAGCGCCCCGGTCTCCGGTGGACCCTGGGAGGTGCAGGAATTGCAGGTCCCCGGTGTGCAGCAGGGCTTCGTCAACGGAGGGGACGTCGGTCCCGCCGGGGTGGCGGTCGCCCTGCAGGAGTTCGACGAGGGCTCCGGCGACATCGGGCGATCGGTCATCCTCCACAGCCCGGACCTGGAGACCTGGACCGAGTCGTCACTGGTCGATGTGCTCGGCCCACGGCGCGGCGGAGTCAGCGCGGTGGTCGTCACCGACGACCGTGTCGACGTCTCGGTCGTCCTCAGCGATGCGAACCCTCAGGTCACCCGCTTGTGGGCCACGACCGCAAGCGGCTGAGCGGAACCTCCCTGCGGCGGCACCACATACGGCCCTCCGCCACGAAAGGCCCATTGACCCTGGCGGTGAGGGCTCCAGATCCTCTACCGTGGCGGTACGAGCGAGATCACAGGAGGGTGAACGATGGCGATCATCGTCGGGTATCTGTCAGCCAAGCGCGGTGAAGCGGCGCTGGCCCTCGCAATCGAGGAAGCCAAGCTCCGCAACACCAATCTGGTGGTCGTCCACTCCCTGCAAGGTGGCGCCCGCGCCGACGATGACGAGGTCATCGGTAGCGACCGGGAGTTGAGAGACCTCGAGGCCCGGCTCGCCGGCGAGGGCGTCCCCGCTTCGGTGCACAACTACGTGCGGGGCAACGATCCGGCCAAGGATCTGATCATGGCGGCCGAGGAGTTCGACGGGGAACTGATCGTCATCGGTCTGCGCAAGCGGACCTCGGCGGGGAAGTTCCTGCTCGGATCCAACGCCCACGACATCCTGATGGACGCCCCCTGCCCGGTCCTGACCGTACGCGCCGGCTGAGCGGTTCGCCCCAGTGGCCCTCGATCCCAACCGGCGGTCAGCGGGTCAGGTCGTCAAGGCGAAGCCTTCGTCGATCCATCCCTCGACACCCCCGATCATCTTCTTGACCGGTCGGCCCAGTTGCGCAAAGCGGAGCGCCGCCTTGTCGGCCCCGTTGCAGTGCGGGCCGGCGCAGTAGACCACGAACACCGTGTCCACCGGATACGAGACGAGGTTGCGTTCCACGATACGCCCGTGGGGGAGGTTGACCGCCCCCGGGACGTGGCCCTCGGCGTACAGATCCGGGCTGCGGACATCGAGCAGGACGAAGTCCGGAGCGCCGGTGTCCATCGACTGGTGGACGTCCCAACAGTCGGTTTCGAAGCGCAGCAAGGCCGAGAAGTGCCCGGCCGCCTCGTCGGGCGGTGCCGGTTCGACCTGGGTGACGGCCGATCGGTGCGGGTGCGGAATGGGCACGGACGGTCCTCCTCGGGAGGTTCTGGTCGGACAGACCCATGATGGCAGCGGGATTCCCGGCCGTCATCGCCCGACGTCTCCCTCGTTTCCGGCACCCTGCCGCCGGCTTCCCGAAACGAACCCTTGACTCTCGGTTGATCGAGGTTAAGTTTCGCCGTCTGGCCGCAGCGCGTACGGTCGAGATCTGATGTTCTCTTCTGGCTGCGGTCGGCATGTATTGCTCGACAAGGGAGAGAGAGCCACATGCGATCGAAGCCGTTCTGGCTGGCCGTCGTGCTCGCCATCGCACTCGTACCGCTACCGGTAGGAGCCACACAGGAAGAGGCGCCACCGCCGGGGCTGGACATGTTGTCCGCACCGAGCGACGGCGACCCGGTCGACCTCGCCATTGCCTTCATCCAGGATGAAGCAGCCACCTACGGGGTGAGTCGCGCCGACGTCGCCGATCTTGCCGTGCGTTCCAGCTACACCAGCAAGCATAACGGGGTGACCCACGTCAACCTGATGCAGCGCTACGACGGTCTGGAAGTGTTTGGCGCCACCGCCACGGTCAACTTCACCGCCGACGGCAGCGTGCTGTTCGTGGGGGAAAACCTCGTGGACGGTCTCAAGATCGCCTCTGACGATCTCGAGGTCGACGCCGACGCCGCCGTCGCCGCAGCTGCAGCCGGGCTCGGTCTCGATGCCCCCAGCGGGTTGCGGGTGTTGAGCAGCGAGGATGACGACTCGCAGGAGACCGTGTTCTCCAGCGCCGGAATCTCGGACGAGCCGATCCCGGCCCGCCTCGGGTACCAGGCGACGTCCTCCGGTCTCCGGCTCGCCTGGCAGCTCGTGATCGACGATTCCGACTCGGCTCATCTGTGGAACGCCACCGTCGACGCCGACACCGGCAGTCTGCTCGCCGCCGAGGACTGGACGATCCATCACAACGCCGAAGAGCTCCGCGCCAACATGGCGACCGCGCTCGGTTCCGCCAACTTCTCGGCTTCGGCGCTGGTCGACCTGACTCCGGTGCTGCCACCGAATCAGGCCATAGACGGGTCCAAGTACAACGTCTATGCGTTCCCCTCGGAGAGCCCCAACGACGGCCCGCGCTACATCGTGACCAATCCGGCCGAAGCCACGGCATCGCCGTTCGGTTGGAACGACACCGACGGTGTCCCCGGCCCCGAGTCGACGCGGACCACGGGCAACAACGTCCACGCCTACTCGGACCGTGACGCCAACAACTCCCCCGACCCGGGAAGCGACTCCGACGGTGGGCCGACGCTCAACTTCGACTTCCCGTTGGACCTGACCGAGCATTCACCCAACTACATGGATGCCATGGTGACCAACCTGTACTACTGGAACAACATCACCCACGATGTGCTCTACCTGTACGGGTTCGACGAGGTCTCCGGCAACTTCCAGGTCAACAACTACGGTCGTGGTGGTGTCGGCGGCGACATCGTCCGTGCCGAGGCGGCAGACGGCGGCGGAACCAACAACGCCAACTTCTCCACCCCGGCCGCCGATGGTGGCGCACCTCGGATGCAGATGTACCTGTGGCCTGGCGCCCAGTTCGGTCTGCCCAATGCGGTGACGATCGGCTCCGGCCCGGCGGCAGGGACCTACACCGGTTCGTTCGCCCGCTCTACCCCGTCCCCGACCAATGCCGGCACCGCCGGCAACCTGGTGCTCGTCGACGACGGTGTCGACGCCGGGGGCGACGGATGTACGGCGTATGTGGTGCCCGCAGGGTCCATCGCCGTGGTCGACCGGACCAGCGTCTGCAACTACTACGTCCAGGGCAAGAACGCCCAGGCGGCAGGTGCCGTGGCGATGGTCGTCGCCAACAACGCCGCCGGCACCCCACCGATCATGACCGGCAGCATGGTCGACCCGGTCGGGATCCCGACCCTCATGGTCAACCAGGCCGACGGCGCCACCATCAAGGCGGCGCTGCCGGTGGCGGGAAGCGTCCATCGCAACCAGGCGTCCCGGCCGATCCGTGACGGCGACCTCGATGCCGGCATCGTGATCCACGAGTACGGCCATGGGGTCTCGCTCCGCCTCACCGGCGGACCGGGTATCAACTGCCTCAGCGGCAACGAGCAGATGGGCGAGGGTTGGTCCGACTACCTCGGCCTCGCCATGTTGCTCCGGCCGGAGCTCGACGATCCACAGGCTCGCGCGGTCTGGTCCCCTACGCCCTGTTCCAGGACAGCCGCGCCGGCAACGGGCTGCGCCCGCGGCCCTACTCGCGGAACATGAACATCCAGCCGTTCACCTACGACATGATCAAGACCGGCGGGTGGCTCAACGGCACCTCGCTGGCGGTTCCCCACGGGATCGGTCATGCCTGGGCAGCCGTGCTGTGGGACATGACCTGGGATCTCATCGACGAGCACGGGTTCAACGAGAACATCTACGAGCCGTGGAACACCGGCGGGAACAATCTCGCCTACCAGCTCGTCGTCGACGGGATGAAGCTCCAGGGATGCGGACCCGGCTTCGGGGTGGGTCGGTCGGCGATCATCGCCGCCGACCTGGCGCTGACCGGTGGTGAGAACTACTGCACGCTGTGGCGTTCCTTCGCCCGTCGCGGGCTCGGGTTCAGCGCCATCCAGGGCACCACCGACCGTAACGACAACACCCAGGCGTTCGATCTTCCGGCCGAGTGTGTGCGCAACCAGTCACGCACCCAGCTTCTCGGTGAGAACGAGGTCGGGGGCGGGGACGTCGACGGAACCGGGGACGCCCGCATCTCGTGGGATCAGTCCGGCAAGGTGTGCTTCGACATCCGGGTCAAGAACATCGCCACGGCGACGGCGGCGCACATCCACTCCGGTGGCCACGGGGTCAACGGCCCGGTGGTGGTCGACTTCAATGTCGGCGCCAACGGTCTCAAGGGATGTGTGACCGGCGCCAGCCAGGCACTGCTCAACGACATCCGGACCAACCCGACCCAGTACTACGTCAATGTCCACAACGCCGACTTCCCAGGCGGTGCGGTGCGAGGCCAGCTCAAGTAGCCGGAGCCAACCGCAATGTGTGACGAGAGGGGTTCCCGACCGGTACGCCGGTCGGGAACCCCTCCGCTCTGTGGGGCTCGACCTGTCGCCGGCAACGGGTCGGACGAAGTACCCATGTGGACACCATAAGCTGGCCGACTGAACCTGTGTAATCCCTACTTGGAGGCTCCCCAACATGCGTCGTCTGCTCGCTGCTGTGGTTGTGGCTGGTGTCGTACTTGTCGGTTGCGGTGGCAGCGACGACGCCGCCACCGACACCTTCCACCAGGTGGAGATCACCGACTTCGACTATCTCCCGGCCGATCTGTCGGTGCCCGCCGGGGAAGAGGTGACCGTCTCGCTGGAGAACACCGGGTCGATCACCCATGAATGGATCATCCTCGAACAGGGCGTCGTCATCACCGACGAAGAGGAGTTCCCCGAGGACGTCTGGGCGTGGGAGTCGAACTTCTGGGGCCAGGAGCTGACCGCCGGCCAGGGCAGCAGCTTCAACTTCACCGCCCCTGCCGAGCCCGGGACGTACCAGATCATCTGCGCCATCCCCGGCCACCTTTCCGCCGGAATGGTCGGCGAGCTCACCGTCGAAGGCTGATCGCCCCCGCTTTCCGATCTCCCGCAGGCGTCCGCAGCGCTCCGCCCCGTCTGCGTCCGCAAGCGTCCTTTTTTTGGCCCTCCCCGCCCGGGGGGTGGGGTGCCTCCGAGGTTCTGGGAGGAGGCGGGGCGGGGCGCGAGCTCGATGTCCGTTTCGCTCGGAGTGTCAACGACGGCCCTTCGAGCAGGGTTGCGCCCTCGCTCCTGCTCGGACCTCACGCGACAGGTCTGGACGCCAGGGTCGCACGGGCTCTCTGGTCGATGGCGAGACCCACGAGCTCGACAGGTAGCCGACGGGGTCAGGGGACCATGATGGTGGTGGTTTCCACCGAGGGGGCGCTGGCAAGCGGGAGCGTGACGGTGAAGGTGGAGCCCGCACCCACGACCGAGCTGACGGCGACGGTGCCATTCATCGCCTTGACCAGCGACGCCACAATGCCCAGACCTAGCCCGGCGCCGGGCCGACCGGCGGTGCGGGAACGCTGTCCCCGGTAGAGACGCTCGAAGATGTGGGGAAGCTCGGAGGGCGGGATGCCTTCGCCGGTGTCCTCGACCTCGATCACCGCCGCGGTGTCGGTGGCGTACGAGCGGACCGTGATCGTCGCCGTGGGCTCGGTGTGCCGGGCGGCATTGGCGGCAAGGTTGGTGACCACCTGGAGGAGGCGGTCGGTGTCGGCCTCGGCCATCACCTCGGGCTGGGCTTCGACGACGACCGGACGCCCGGACGTCTGCTGCACCCGGAGTTCGGCCTCCCGCACCACCAGTTCGACCTCGGTGGGACGGAGATCGAATCGCATTCCTTCGTCGAGGCGGGCGAGGAGCAGGAGATCCTCGACGATGCGGTGCATCCGGTCCATCTCGTCGAGGGCGAGGGTGGTGCGACCCCGGTTGGTCTCGTCGACCTGGGTGCCCAGCAGTTCGAGTTGACCGCGAACCACCGCCAGCGGGGTGCGCAACTCGTGCGAGGCGTCGGATACGAAGCGCCGCTGTGATTCGAAAGCCAACTCGATGCGTTCCAGCATCCGGTCGAAGGCGTCCGCCAATCTTCCCAGTTCGTCGGGTGGCCCGTCGTAGCCGACCCGGCGTGACAGGTCACCGCCGTCCTCGATGTCCTCCACCGTCGACAGGATGCGTCGGAAGGGGTTGAGCGCCCGACGCACCGCGGCGACGCCGAGGATGGTGGCGAAGATCAGCCCTGCCGCGGCCGCCCACCCGATGCCGAAGATCAGCGCCTCGACGGTGGCGACGATCGCCGCCCGCGACGAGACCATGACCAGCGTTCCCACCTGAAGCCCGTCGATGCGGAGCGGCACGGTGAGGGCCCGGTAGCTGGACCCCTCGCCGCCCTCGATCGTCCACCATCGCGATTCGGTCGCCGACAGCAACTGGTCCCGCTGTGGCAAGGCGTCGATGTCGATACCGCCGACGCTGGTGAGCACCTGGTTGCCGATACGCACCGCCTCGACCTCGTCCTCCGGGTACGCCAATGACGCCAGCCAGGCGCGTGCCTCGCGATCGAGATCGTCCACGTTGGCGACCCGCGAGGTCGGTCCCTCCTCGAACGAGCGGGCGGTGGCGAGGAGACGGCGGTCGACCTTGGCCTCGAGGTGGCTCTGGGTGAGCTGGACGGCGAGGAAGAGCACACCGGAGAGGGTCGCCAGCAGCAGCAACCCGTACCCGAGAGCGAGCCGGGTACTCAACGGGAGTCGCCATCTCACCCGTTCGGGTCTGGTCCGACCGGCCGCAGCTGGTTCAGTCATCGTCGTCGTCGTCGTCGTCGTCGTCGTCGTCGTCGTCGTCGTCGTCGTCGTCATCGTCGTCATCATCACGCGATGGCGGTGGGCTCGTCCGGGGCGGAGCCGTCGTGACCGGGGGAGCGACGGTCGTGTTGGGAGGGGAGGCGGTGGTGGTCGGGCTCAGCGGAACCTCATGGATGGCGGGCACCTCGCCCACGGTGTCCGCCGGGGGCAGCGGAAGGTCGTCGTCAGACTGCGTGGTCGCCGGGGTTGCATTGGGAACCGTGACGACCGTGGTGTCTCCCATGTCGATCGACGTCGGCAGGTCCGGTTCGAGTGCGGCCGCCCGAATGTAGGCGGTGACCGCCAGTGCGGCGATCGCCAACATGGCGACCCAACCTGAGCTTTTCAGAAAGGCGCTCATGACTCACCGTTGCTCGGGGGACCCACGAACCGGTAGCCGCTTCCGCGCACCGTTTCGATCAGACCGGCTCCGAACTTTCTCCGTAGCGCCCCGACGTACACCTCCACGACGTTCGAGCCGGCGTCGAAGTCGATGTCCCACACCATCTCCAGGAGCTGGGTGCGCGACAAGACGTGACCGCGATGACGGATGAGCGTCACCAGCAACGAGAGCCTCCCGCGCCGAAAGGTGAATCTCGGCGCCGTCGAGAAAGGCCCGGTGTGAGGCCAGGTCGACGGTGAGCGAACCCGACTGCAGCACCGTCACCCCCTCCTCGGACCACCGCAGGCGTGCCCGGATCCGGGCGGCGAGCTCCTCGACCGAGAACGGCTTGGTGACATAGTCGTCGGCCCCGGCTTCCAGCCCGGACACCTTCGACCCGACATCGTCGAGCGCCGTCAGGGCGATCACGGGGAGCGTGGGCCGCACCTTGCGGATCACCCGCAATGCCTGCAGCCCACTCATTCCGGGGAGCATCAGGTCGAGCAGGATCAGGTCGATGCTGGTCAGTTTTTCCGCCAGCTCGGTTCCGGTCTCGCCGTCGGGCGCCGACGTCACCATCAGCCCGCGCATGCCAAGGCCCTCCTCGACGATGTCGCGGATGCGGGGGTCGTCCTCGATCAACAGGATGTGGGTCATCTCAACCGTCATTCTCCAACATCCGGGCGGCGACGCGGACACGGCGCTCGACCTCGGCGGGCCAGTTGCGGCTCAAGACCCGGAAGGGTCCGGTCGCCAGCCACACCATCGCCAGGCATTCACGCCACACCAGGTCGCGCTCGTCACAGCCCAACGCCGCCTGGAACTCCCTGCGGGCGACTTCCCGGTAGGCGAGCAGACGCTGACGCTGGTCGGGATACGAGTCGGCCAGCGCCACCAGGTGGGCAAGGAAGTTGGCGGCGTCGTCCGCCGGGTCACCCCAGCACATGCCGTCGGTGTCGATCACGGTGAGTCCGAAGTCGCCGTCGACCAGTAGCTGACCCTCGTAGAGGTCGCCGTGGATGACGCCCTGGCGGGAGCCGGCGTCCGCCGCACCTTTCCCCACCGCCTCGCAGACGGTCTGCAGGCTGTCGGAGAGGTCCGGGATGAGCAGGGTGAGCAACTCCTGGGCGCGCTCGGCGGTATGGACCGGGTCGGCGGCGAGGGGGAGTTGTGTCCTGTCGACCGGGAGGGCGGCCAGACCGGTGAGGAACTCCGCCACCCGCCTGGGATGGGGGAGCGACGCCGCATCGTCGACCAACAGCTGACGCAGGTTGGCGCCAGGATGGGCGTCGAACACCATCGTGCCGGCTCCGGGACGGTGGCGGGGGAACACCAGATCGAACCGGTCGGCGTGGGGACGGAGCGCTTCGGCGGTCTGCATCGCCTCGGTGACCCGTGCGGGGGGCATCACCTTGACATACACCTCGGTCCAGGCGTTGCCGGCGGAGGTGCGGCGCAGCGCCCGGGTCTTGAAGACGGTGCGACGGCGAGGACGGTATCGCACCGGTTCGGTGCGGTGGTGGATCACGCCGTCGAGGTGGGAGACGATGGCGTCGCCGTTTCCCGTGACCAGCTCATTGTCGGGGAGTCCCGGGTCACACGGGAATGCCCACACCAGGTAGTCGCCACGTCGCTCGATCGGGTCGGGGAGACCATGGAGCGGAGCCCGATCGGGCACCGACCCGGGGTCACGGCGCCGTTGCCGGGACTCGGCACAGATCCACATGGAGTGCTTGGTGCCGGCGGTGTCCCGGGCAACGGTGCGGTAGCGGATCACCAGCGATCGTCCTGGACGGTACAGAGCCTGAACCGGGCGCACCTCGCCTGCCTGCCAACCACGGTCCGCCAGGAACCCGGTGACGGCGTCGATACCTGCTGGTCCGATCAACCCCTGGGCCCCGGGGATACCGGGGTCCAGGGGGATCGTTGGGGGAATCGTCATCAGCTGTTGTCGGGACTGTCGGGACTGTCGGGCGAGTCCGGGCTGTCCGGTGAGTCCGGTGAGTCCGGTGAGTCGGGGGAATCGGGCGTGGCGGGGCTGTCCGGGGTGTCCGGTGAGTCCGGGGAATCGGGCGTGGCGGGGCTGTCCGGAGAGTCGGGTGAGTCGGGGCTGTCCGGCGAGGCGGTGGCCCGTCGCGGCCGGTCCGGAGTGTCGGGGGAGTCCGGAGAGTTGGAGTCATTGGCCGCAGTGGTACGGGTCTGCACCGGTGAGTCGTCCGGGCTGTCCCAGGACCAGTCACGCCCCGAGGCGAGGTTGCTGTCGAGACCGTCGGCGAAGCGGGTGTCGGCGGGAACGACCACGGTCTCGCCCTCCAGGTCGAGGGGGACCAGGTCGGCTTCGCTCGGCCGCTCCCCCTCCATGTCGACTGGGGAAGGCGCATCAGGGGTACTGCTGTCCAGGGCGAACCCGGTGGCGGCGATACCGACGGCTGATCCGCCGGCGACGATCTTGAAGATCTTGGCTCCGATGATTTCCTTGAGCATCTCATCGCTCCTTCTGTCTGGTGAGTGCTGCTGATCCTCACTATGGAGGACCTACCTGAAGCGATCCTGAGGTGGTTCTGAAAGTTTCTTCATCCCGGTGCGTGCCCGTTCACCCGGCGAAAGTGTCCCTCCGCTACCCGGCACCGGGCGGGTCCACACCTTCCCCCCGGCACCGCGGTGGGTGGGCGAGGCGAGCAGCGGTGCCGGTGGCCACGTCCACACGATGATGTCATTCGCATCGCTCGCACCGGTAGGGTTGGGGTCATGTCTGACGGTACCGCTGACCAGAACACTGACGCGGGTTTCGACCCCATCGCGGTTCCTGAGATCGATGCCACGGCCTACCTGGCGGAGGGGTGCCATATCCGAGGTCTGGTGGTCCTGCGCCGTCGGGTGGTGGTGATGTTCGGTGCGGTGCTGCGCGCCGAAGCGGACCGGATCGAGGTCGGCGAGGAGAGCAACCTCCAGGACAACGTGGTGGTTCACACCGACTACGGCTACCCGACCGTCATCGGACGACGCGTCACCGTGGGGCATGCCGCCGTGGTGCACGGGGCCACCATCGGAGACCACTGCCTGGTCGGGATCGGGGCCTTGGCGCTCAACGGCTCGACGCTCGGCGAGGGAGCCTGGCTGGCGGCGGGATCGGTCCTGCCGGAGGGCAGGAGCATCGAACCATGGACCATCGCCGCCGGCGTACCCGCCAGGCCTCTTCGGGAACTGCGTGAGGATGAGATCCGCCGCCAGGACGACGGTGTGGACGAATACCTCCGTCTCGCCGAGCGCTATCGACGGTCACCGTAGTCCTGATCTCGATACACCACGATACACCTCGTGGTGTATCGTGTGTAGTGTTCGAATATGGCTCGTACCAACATCGACATCGACGAGGAACTGATCGCCCGGGTGATGGAGCGATACCAGGTCCCGACCAAGCGGGAAGCGGTTGACCTTGCCCTGCGCCGCCTGGTCGGCGAGGTGATGACCCGCGAAGAGGCGTTGGCCATGCGTGGCGTCGGGTGGGAAGGGGACCTTGCGGCGATGCGCCGTGATCGGATGGACCTGCTCTGGGGTCACACCAGAGACGACGTGTGACGGTCTCCCTTCTCGACTCGTCGGCCTGGATCGAGTTCCTCAGGGACACCGGGTCCGGCACGTGCGAGCGTGTTGACTCTCTGCTTGCGTCCGAAGCTCCTCTTGCCACGACCGATGTCGTGCTCATGGAGCTCCTTGCCGGTGTCAGGTCCGAGCGGGACCGCACCAAGGTCTGGTCGCTGCTCAATCGGGCCCGGTTCTACCCGGTGCGACCCCTGTTCGACTACGAGCAGGCGGCGATGGTCTACCGCACCTGCCGCCAGGGTGGGGTCACCCCCCGACAGTTGACCGACTGCCTGATCGTCGCCATCGCCATCAGGGAAGACGCCGTGCTGCTCCACGCCGACGCCGATTTCGACCGCATGGCCGAGCACGTGCCCTTGCGGGTCGCCTGAGCCGCTCGATCGAGGTCCACGGAGCTCCGAGTTCCACCGGTCGGTAGCATCGCTGTCTATGCGTGTCGCCGTGTTCTCCGCCAAGAGGTACGACCAGCGGTTCTTCGATGCCGCAAACGACGGACGTCACGATCTGGTCTATCTGGAGCCACGGCTCGATCAGACCACGGCGGCGCTCGCCGATGGTTTCGATGCGGTGTGCGCCTTTGTCAACGACCACCTCGATCGTGCCGTGCTGGAGCGGATCGCCTCGGGTGGCGCCCGGATCGTGGCGTTGCGGAGCGCCGGCTTCAACCACGTCGACCTCGACGCCGCCGCCGAACTCGATCTGGTGGTCGCCCGCGTCCCGGCGTACTCACCGACGTCGGTCGCCGAGCACACCGTGGCGTTGATCCTCGGGCTCAACCGCAAGATCCACCGGTCCCATTCTCGGGTCCGTGAGGGCAATTTCTCCCTGGAAGGGCTGCTCGGCTTCGACCTCGGCAGGCGCACCGTCGGGATCGTGGGGACCGGGGCGATCGGCGTCGAGGTCGCCCGGATCCTCGCCGGATTCGGCTGTCGGGTACTGGGGAGCGATCCCACCCAGAACCCGGCCGCCATCGCGATGGGTGTGCAGTACGTCCCCGTCAAGGAACTCTTCGCATCAGCCGACATCATCACGCTGCACGCACCATTGACACCGGCGACCCACCATCTGATCGACGCCGTCGCCATCGAGTTGATGAAGCCGGGGGTGATGGTGATCAACACCAGCCGCGGCGCCCTGGTCGATACCGCCGCCACCATCGAGGGGCTCAAGTCGGGCCGGATCGGCTACCTCGGGCTCGACGTCTACGAGGAGGAGGGCGACCTGTTCTTCGAGGACCTGTCCGATGTCGTCATCCAGGACGATGTGTTCTCCCGGCTGCTCACCTTCCCCAACGTGCTGGTCACGGGGCATCAGGCGTTCTTCACCGAGGAGGCGTTGACGGCGATCGCCGCCACCACCATCGACAATCTGACCGCGTTCGAGGAGGGGCGACGCTCCGGCAACGAGCTGTGACCGACCTGCCGAACCCCGGTGGACGGTCCCCGGGTCCGGTGCGAATTCCGCCCCCCCGAACACCTGTACCATTCACCACCTATGCCTGCTGCACCTTTCCGTAATGTCGCGCTCATCGCGCACGTCGATCATGGCAAGACCACCCTGGTCGATGCCATGCTCAACGCCGCCGGAGTGTTCGAAGCCCATCAGACGCCGCGTCGACCGGGTCATGGACTCGAGCGACCAGGAACGCGAGCGCGGGATCACCATCCTCGCCAAGGCCGCATCCATCGAATGGAAGGGCACCCGGATCAACCTGGTCGACACCCCGGGTCACGCCGACTTCGGTGGGGAGGTGGAGCGGGCTCTGGCGATGGTCGACGGTGTCCTGCTGTTGGTCGATGCGGCCGAAGGCCCGATGCCGCAGACCCGTTACGTCCTCTCCAAGGCGCTCGCCGCCCATCTCCCGGCCGTGGTCGTGGTCAACAAGGTGGATCGTGGCGACGCCCGTCCCGAGGCCGTTGTCGACGAGATCTACCAGCTGTTCTTCGACCTCGACGCCCCCGAGGACCGCATCGAGTTCCCAGTGGTCTCCGCCATCGCCCGCGATGGCCGCGCCGTTGCCGGACTCGGGATGCCCGGCGAGGACGACGACCTGAGTCCGATCCTCGATGCCATTCTCGAACACATCCCGCCGCCGTCGGGCGACCCGGACGCACCGCTGCAGGCCATCGTCACCAACCTCGACGCCTCCGACTACCTGGGTCGTCTCGCCATCGGTCGTGTCGTCCAGGGCACGCTGCGTTCCGGCGAACAGGTCGCCCTCTGCCACGGCAACGATGCCGAGCCGCCGCTGAAGCGCCGTCTCACCCAGCTCCTCGGTTTCGTCGGGCTGGGTCGCGCCGACGTGCCCGAGCGCACCGCCGGCGACCTCTTCGTCGTTGCCGGGTTCCCGGAGGTCGAGATCGGCGACACGCTCGCCGACCCTGCCGACCCTCAGCCATTGCCACGGCTCGAGGTCGACGAGCCGGTGCTGCGGATGACCTTCGGGGTCAATACCTCCCCGCTCGCCGGCAAGGACGGCAAGTTCCTCACCTCCCGGCAGATCAAGGAACGCCTCGACCGCGAGGTCCGGGGCAACGTCTCGATCCGCATCGGAGCCACGGCATCGCCCGAGATCATCGAGGTGGCGGGTCGGGGTGAGCTCCAGCTTGCGGTGCTCATCGAGACCATGCGTCGGGAGGGTTTCGAGCTCCAGGTGAGCCGGCCCGAGGTGATCCTGCGCGAGGTCGACGGCCAACCCCACGAGCCCGTGGAACGCGCCGTGGTCGACGTCCCCGACGAGTATGTCGGAACCATCACCCAGGCGGTGGCGCCCCGGAAGGGCAAGATCATCGACATGCGTCCCGGTGACTCGGGGCGGACCATCATCACCGTCGAGGCGCCGGCGCGGGGCCTGCTCGGGTTCCGTTCGCTGCTGATGACCTCGACGCGGGGCACGGCGCTGGTCCACCAGCACCATGCGGGCTGGATGCCGTGGGCCGGAGAGCTCCCGCACCGGCAGGGCGGCGCCATGGCGGCGGACCGTCGCGGGGAGAGCACCGGTTTCGCCCTCGACAACCTGCAGAAGCGCGGCGAGTTGTTCATCGGACCCGGGGTCGAGGTGTACGAGGGGATGGTGATCGGCGAGGCGTCCCGCTCCGAGGCGATGGTGGTCAACCCCACAAAGGGCAAGCAGCTCACCAACATCCGCACCCACAGCAAGGACGAGGCGATCAAGCTCGAGCCACCCCGGGACATGACCCTGGAAACGGCCATCGAATGGATCGCCGACGACGAGTTGGTCGAGGTCACCCCGGCAGCGATCCGCATCCGGAAGCGCTACCTCACCGAGAGCGACCGCAAGACCGCCCGCAAGCGTTAACGCAACCAGGTCCGCGTTCGTCACGGATGGTGCGGCGTTGCGCCGACCGGGGCCTGTCCGATCCTGTACCGTGGCGCCGTGCCAGCTTCCACCAGCCTCGACGCCACACTGCTCCGCCTCGATCGCATCATCGAGGAGGCATGTGCCGAACGCAGCCACCTCGGGGTGTTCCCGGCGATGTATCGCAGTGTCACCTCGGGGGTGCGCGATGCGGTGCGCACCGGAGGGTTCTTCGACGACGACGAGAGGGTCGAGCACCTCACCGTGGTGTTCGCCGATCTCTACTTCGAGGCATACGACCAGTATCGGGGCCGGTCGCCTGCGGCGAGGTGCTGGGGAGTGGCGTTCGAGACCGCCGATGCCCCTCAGCAACGGATGATCCTGCAGCATCTCCTGCTCGGTATGAACGCCCACATCAACCTCGACCTGGGTTTGGCCACCGTGGCTGCCGCCGGCGACGACCTCGCAGCCGTGCAGGCAGACTTCGTACGGGTCAACGAGATCCTGTTCCAGATCCTCGACGGTCTCCAGGAGGGGCTCGGTGATGTGTCCCCGCGGATGTCGCTGCTCGACCGGCTGGGCGGGTCGTGGGACGAACGGGTGATGCGGGTCGGGATCCGCACCTGTCGCGATCTCGCCTGGCGGTTCGCCAACCGTCTCGTCGCCGCCGACGACCGGGATGCCGTGGCCGCCGGTCGTGACGCCGACGCCGCCTGGGTGGCCAGGACGATGCTGCGGCCCTGGAGCCCGGTCAATATCGCGGCGCGACTCGTGGTCCGCACCGAGAGTCGTGACATCCCCTTGATCGTCGCCGCCCTCGACCGCACCAAGGTCGACCTCGAGGCGGCGGAGCGGGCGGCAGTGGAGGACATGACCGGGATCGCCGCCGTGGTGACCAGCGACAGCCCGTCGCTGTATCAGGCGGCGCACCGCCGTCCCGGTCGGCGTCACGCCCCGGTCTGAACCGTCGTGTGGGCAGCGCTCCGGTGCCGCCCGCTGACTGGTGCGGTACCTCGGCTCAGTCGTCCGATGAGTCGGGAAGGGCGGCGGCGGCGGCGACCGCAAGGTCCAGGTGGTGCACCGCCCCGGCCGAGAACGGCGACACGGCGTCACGGAGGCTCTCCAGCAGGATCAGAGTGGATGACCTACCGCTCCGACCGCCGCTCCTCACCCCGCCGTGCCACCCTGCAAACCCGCTCAGCAGCTCCGGTTCCGCCACGAGCACACCGGCGGTGAGGGCGTCGAAGAAGAGCTGGATCTCGGTGTGGACCGTTGCGGTGGGGCGTTCGGTCGTGCCGAGTTGGGACGTGGCGGTTTCGGCGGCGGTGTCGACGATGGTGCGGCGGGCGGCATCGAGCACCGAGGTGTCGCCCACCGAGGCGAGCGCATGCCGCTCGGCCGCTGCGGGATCGGGGTCCCAGGCGGCGATGATCGGCTCGATCTGCTGCGGGGTGGCGGCCCAGCCATCCGCTCCGAGCGTCACTGCCCGGGTCTCGTTCTCGCCGAACGCCCGACCGCCGACCAGGACCGGTACCGCGACCCCATGGGCGGCGGCGATGGTGGCACGGGCACCCGGGAGCCGGTTGACCAGCGCACAGGCAAGCGCCAGGACATCCGGTCCGGTCTCGGCGAGGTAGTCACCGAGGTCGCCTGCGGGAATGCTCGATCCGAGAAAAGTGGTGCGGAAGCCCTGATAGGTGAGGTATCCGGCGACCATCCGGGCGGGGAGCGAATGGGTGTCTCCCTCGGCGCACGCCACCACGACATGGAGACCGTCGGACGGCATCTCCAGTGATCCGGTGAGAAGCGCCACCAGGGTCTCCATGGCGCTGGTGGCGGCGTGCTCCTCGGCGATGCGGAAGTCGCCGCCGGCCCAACGATGACCCACCTCGCGTTGCAGCGGTGCGATCACATCGAACAGGATGGCATCGAACGCGACGCCGTCCGCCATGAGCCCTGACACGATGTCGAACGCCAGACCGGCATCGCCCTCGACCACCGCGGCCAGCATGGCGAGCCGGGCCTGGCCGAGCGGTTCGGAGAGGTCGAAGGCGTTGCTCATTCGATCGCTCCTTCCGTTCCCGATCGCAGCAACCCTGGCGGCGAGCGTAGTGGTCCCCGATGTCCTAGTGTCCTGCGTCGTGAGTTCGTGGCGTATTTCGCCGAGGTCCCGGCGTTCCTGGCAAGGACGCAGACGAAGGCATCTCAGTGGATACGTCGAGGACGAGGACGCTGCCAGGGCGTCGAGGGCCGTCGGAATCGACGCATGACTTGCGACGCAGGTCACTAGGAACACCGGAGACACTCCGCCGGGACGCAGCACCGGCAGGAGAACCGGAGCCCTCCGCCGGCGATGCGCCATAGCGGTCTGCGGTGGCGTAGCTTTCATGGCATGCGTATCGCAGTTTCCGGGGCCACCGGCTACATCGGCGGGCGATTGGTTCCCCGTCTCCTCGACGAAGGTCACGAGGTGGTGTGCCTGGTCCGCAACCCCCAGAAGATCGCGGCTCGCCCCTGGGGGTCACGGGTCGAGATCCGTCGGGCCGACATGGCGGACCGGGAAGCCGTCACCGACGGTCTTGCCGGGTGCGACGTGGCGTACTACCTGGTCCACTCGATGGGGAGCGCCGCCGACTTCGAAGAGGCCGACCGGGTGGGTGCCGAGACGTTCGCTGCGGCGGCGGCCACCCAACACCTGCAGCGGATCATCTATCTGGGTGGTCTCGGCGGTGACGATGACGAGACGCTCTCGTCCCATCTCGACAGCCGTCACGAGGTGGGCCGGCTCCTTGCGGCTGCGGCGACACCGTGCACCGAGTTCCGGGCCGCCGTCATCATCGGCTCCGGATCGGTGTCCTTCGAGATGCTGAGGTATCTCACCGAGATCCTGCCAATCATGGTGACCCCGTCGTGGGTGCGTACCCGGTGCCAGCCCATCGCCATCCGCGATGTCCTTGCCTACCTGGTGGCTGCGCTCACCGACGAGGGTGCGGGCGACCATGTCTACGAGATCGGTGGACCCGATGTCCTCTCGTACCGCGACATGATGCAGGTGTATGCCGATGCCGCCGGGTTGCCGAGACGGCTGTTGATCCCGGTGCCGGTGCTGACCCCCCGCCTGTCCAGCCTCTGGGTGGGTCTGGTCACGCCGCTCCCGACCGGCGTTGCCCGTCCGCTGGTCGACTCGCTCCGCAACGAGGTCATCGTCCGCGAGGCCAACGCCTCGCGCCGGTTTCCGGATGTCCAGCCCATCGCCTTCCGCACCGCGGTGGAGCTCGCCCTGGCACGCAGCTCGCGGCTCGACGTGGAGACGCGATGGTCCGATGCGAGCACCAGCCCGGCCGTTCCATTCGAGGGCGATCCGAGCTGGTCGGGTGGGACGTTGTTCGTCGACCATCAGCAGATCTCCAGCGACGCCGCACCGGAGGATCTCTACTGGGCGTTCTCCAGGGTCGGTGGCGACACCGGCTACTACGTCCACGACTGGGCGTGGCGATTCCGCGGACTGGTCGATCGGTTGATCGGCGGGGTCGGGTTGCGCCGTGGTCGACGTCACCCCGAAGAGGTCCGCCTCCACGACACGCTCGACTTCTGGCGGGTCTCCGCCGTCGAACCGAATCACCTGCTCCAGCTCGCCGCCGAGATGAAGGTCCCCGGCAAGGCGTGGTTGGAATGGCGGATCGAGCCGGCCGACGAAGGCGTCGTTCTCCACCAGACCGCCTACTTCCGACCACGTGGGCTGTTCGGCAGGCTCTACTGGTATGCGATGTTCCCGTTCCACGTCGCCATGTTCCACGCCATGGCCACCGCCATCGGGAAGGCGGCAACCGAACGGTCGGCCCAGGCCGAGCCGGCGCCTGGCTGATCCGACCCGGTCGGGGAGTGCCGGTCACCGAGTCAGAAGGGCGGCCGGGTCAGTGGGTTCCGGAGAGTTCGGCGACGAGGGCCTTGCCGAGACGGGCATACTGGTCGAGGTCGTTGTATCGCTGCGCCGAGATCCTCACCGCCAGCCGCGACGGTGACGAGAGGCCGACCGTGGGTACCTCGATCCGCCACCGCTGTCGCAACACCACGGCGAGCGGGTGGTTGAGGGGTGCCTCGCCCTGCAGCTCGGCGAGCGGAAGCGTCGCCATCGAACCGATCATCGAGTCCGGGGCCGGGGGGTCGAGGTCGAGGATCTCGCACAGGAGATCACGGGCGGCGAGCGCCAGCCGCCGATTGGCGTCCATCACCCCGGCCCATCCGTCGGGATGGAGATCGCCGACCGTGTCGAGGGCATCGGGGATCGCCAGCCGGGCGCTCGGGTCGTCGGTGCCGGTCCAGTCGAACATCCGGTGGTACCGGGAAGCCGCCGGGGGGAAGTCCCCCGACCACCCATGGCTGATCACGGCGGGTTCGATCCGGTGCCGCCGGTCACCGCGGACGTGGAGAAACCCCGACCCCTTGGGAGCGCACAGCCACTTGTGGCAGTTCCCGGCGTAGAACGAGGCGCCGAGCGCATCCAAAGCCAGGGGGAGCATCCCGGGGGCATGGGCGCCGTCGACCAGCACCGGTACGTCGGGTTCCAGCGCCGCAACGATCTCGGCGATGGGGAGCACCAGTGCGGTGGTCGAGGTGACGTGATCGACGAGCACCAGCCGGGTTCGCGGGCTCACCACCGCCACTACGGCGGCCACCACCTCGTCGGGATCTGCCAGCGGGAACGGGATCGGGGCGACGATCACGGTCGCCCCGCTCCGTTTGGCGATCGATTCGAGCGCATTGCGGCAGGCGTTGTAGGCCTGGTCGATGACCACCAACTCGTCTCCCGCACCGAGTTCGGGTTCGATCGACCGGAGCACGGCGTTCACCCCCGATGTGGCGTTGCCGACGAAGACCAACCCGGCAGGGTCGGCGCCCACGAAGTCGGCGAGCCGCCGGCGCACCGCTTCGTGCGCCTCGGGGAGCGTCTCCATGACGAAACGGGTGGGATTGGCCTCCATCAAGGCTCGCCATCTCTGCTGCGCCTCGAGCACCGGAACCGGGCAGGCGCCGAACAAGCCGTGATTCAACTGGATGATGGAGGGATCGAGTGCCCATGGGTACATGGCAGGCACGCTACCGCGTCGAGGATTGTCGCCGTTCGCCCCGGCGGACGTGTCCCTGGCTCCGCCTACGCTCCCGAGGATGACATGGCCAGGCCCTGAAGTACTGGGACGCGGGATCGTGGTGCGCTCCGGGACGGGGGTACCTGATCCTTGGCGGACCGCAGAAACGGTGACGCTCGATACCCGGACCCTGTCCGATCCGAAGCGCACCGAGGCGGTGATCGACCGGCTCCACCGGGCGTGGGTGGCCCGGGTCCCCCACGTGGTCGCATGGGACATTGCCGACGATGCCCTCCAGGACGAGGAGACCACCCGAAGCGATCCGTGGCGGCTCGGCGCCGACTTCCTGTTCCCACTCGAGCGTCTCCGGTTCCTGTGCTTCACCAACAACTACGACGCCCGCAACGGGGAGCCGCGCTGGTGGTGGGTGGCGAAGGGCCGCCACATCGGGCTGGTCCCGGGCGGATCGGGCGATGCGCTGCTCCCCGACGGCGTGGCGGTGTGGGTCGACGGAGGACCCCGCCAGCCGCTACCTGTGCTCGATCTCCCGGTGATCCATGGAGAGACCGTGGAGCAGGGGAGAACCGATGTGCTGCCGGCGCCGCCGAGCCTCGACGCAGGGAATGGGGCGGCCGGGAGTCTGGCCGCCGATCAATCCGCCGCCGTGGGGCATCTGGTAGGCCCGGCGCGAATCATCGCCCCGGCCGGTTCCGGGAAGACCAGGACCCTGACGTCCCGGGTCCGTCACCTGCTCGACGGTCACCGCATCGAGTCCCGGCTGGTCACGGCGGTTGCCTACAACGAACGTGCCGCCGCCGAGATGCGGGACCGGCTCTCGGTGGGGAAAGACCTGGCTCGCACCATCCACTCGCTGGGCTGGGAGATCCTCAGGGACGCCCGACCCGGTCTGGATCTGATCGACGAGCGCCAGGTGCGCGAACTGCTCGACCGGCTGCTGACCGTGCCCCGGCGCGCCAACGCCGATCCGTTCGGTGCGTACCTGGAAGCGCTGTCGCAGGTGAGGTCCCGGCTCCGTGACCCGGCCGAGGTCGAGGCGAGCCGTGACGACGTCGCCGGTTTCGGCGATGCCTTCGACGCCTTCCGCCGCCGGCTCTACGCCCAGGGCGCCGTCGATCACGGTGAACAGATCTACGGGGCCATCGAGGTCCTCCTCGGCGACGCCGCCCTGCGCCGGCGGTGGCAGCGACGGTGCCGTCACCTTCTGGTCGACGAGTTCCAGGACCTGACCCCCGCCTATGTGCTGCTGCTCCGTCTGCTGGCCTCGCCCGAGCTCAATGTGTTCGGCGTCGGCGACGACGACCAGGTCATCTACGGCTACGACGGAGCCGATCCCGGGTTCCTCATCGATTTCGACCGAAGGTTCCCGGGTTCGGCGGCCTACGCCCTCGAGGTCAACTACCGCTGCCCGCCTGCGGTGGTCGACGCCGCCGTCAACCTGCTCGGCTACAACCGCCGGCGCATCGACAAGACCATCACCGCCGGACGTCCCAAGGGGAAAGCCCCGGCGATGCGGGTGGAGACCTGTCCTGGTGGGGAGTTGGCGGTGGTCTGCGCCGACGAGGTGGAGGCATGGATCGCCGCCGGTGAGAGCCCGGAGTCGATCGTGGTCCTGACCCGGGTCAACTCCTCACTGATCCCGGTGAAGGCGGCGCTCGCCGAGCTGGACATCCCCACCAACGACCTCGTCTCCGAGTCGTCGCTGCAACGGACGACCGTGGCTGCCCTGCTTGCCTGGCTCCGCATCGGCACCAACCCGGAGCGGATCGGGCGCGGCGATCTGCTCGATGCGGTTCGTCGCCCCGGGCGCGGCCTCACCGGTCGGGCGCGCCAGCTGATCCCGATGCGGCGGATGACCATCGAGGAGGTGGGAGACCTGACCGATCAGCTGAGCGGGCGCCATGCGCAGCGCTGGGACGAGTTCGTCACCGACCTGCGGCTGGTGATCGACGCCTGCACCAAGGGCAACGCCGAGCTGGCGATCACTGTCCTCATCGACCGTGTCGGGCTTGCCGAATCGGCCAGAGCGCTCGACTCGGGCCGGGGAAATGCGGCCAAGTCCGGGCATCTCGACGATCTGGTGGCGATACAGCGCGCCGCCGCCGTCCACCCCGACATCGGCGACTTCGTCCCCTGGCTGCGCCGAGCGGTGGGTCGCCCCTCGGATGCCGCCGGGGTCACCCTGTCCTCGGTGCACCGGGTCAAGGGGATGGAGTGGCGTCGGGTCATCGTCTTCGGCGCCGATCGCGGCACGATGCCGCACGACCTCGCCGAGGATCTGGAGGAGGAACGCCGCGTCCTCCATGTGGCCATCACGCGGGCAACCGAGGAGACGCTGGTTCTGGCCGATGCCGATCGGCCGTCCCGGTTCCTTGCCGAACTCGCCGGGTCGGCGCCGAAGCCGACGGCAAGGCCTGACACTGCCCGGCAGGGCCGTACCAAGCTCGGGCGCACCGTGGTCACCGATCGGCCGTCGTCGCGCCGCGCAAAGCCGGTGGCGAGGGTCGGGGATACGGTCCGTCTCTGGGGCGGTGTTTCCGGAACGGTGATCGGCGGCGACGGCGAGGACCTGGTGGTCCGTCTCGACACCGGCGCCGAGATGCAGGCCCGCCCCGGCGACGTGGTCGAGGTGATCCCTACGGCGCTCCCCGAGGCGTCCGAGCCCGACACGGCCCTGGTGGCCGCCCTCAAGGCGTGGCGTCTCGAGACCGCACGCGAGCGCAATGTGCCCGCCTACGTCGTCCTCAACGACCGCACCGTCGACGAGATCGCCCGTCGCCGCCCCGCCAACGAATCCGAACTCGGCGCCATCAACGGCATCGGCCCCACCAAGCTCGAAACCTTCGGCGACGACATCCTCTCCCTGGTAGCCGCCGCCGAGACCACCGCCGAGGCCCCCTGAGCTGAGTGATCCACCCGGCGCCGAGAGGCGGGAGGGCCGGGCACAACGAGAGGAGCGCCCCTTGCGGGGCGCTCCTCTGTCAATCGATGGCTCCGGGCCGAGACCCGGCTGCGGGATTGCGACGGCCGCCGGGAGGACGGACGTCACACTCGTGCAGGTTCTAGCCGAGTCGGATCATGTTCCAGGCGCTGAGCTTCGAGTCGCGCAGGGACTTGCCCGGGTCGCTGCCGCCACCCGGGGCGCTGTCCTGCTCGTAGTTCGAGTTGTGAGCACTCAGGTCGCCGAAGCGGTCGATGCGTCGCATCAGCTTGGTGAAGTTGATGTCGCCGTCACCGAACGGAACGATGTTGTAGCCGTTGCCGACTCCGGGGGCCTGCGTCGTCCGGGCACCGTCCTTGGAGTGGAACAGGTGCACCCGTCCGGGCTGATCGGTCACCATGCTGTAGACATCGAAGATGTTCTCCTGGCGCTTGCCGTCGTAGTCGTAGTACCAGCGATGCTGATGCTGTGCGACGTGGGCCCAGTAGATGTCGAGCTCGATGACGATCTTGTCCGGGTCGGTGATGTCCAGGTAGTGCTGCATCAGGCGCTTGCCCGACTCGGCACGAACCATCGTCGGGGTGATCGGCGCACCGGTGGTGCGGTTCTCGGTCACCTCGACCATCGGGCCGTCCTGCAGGAAGTGGTAGGCCGGCGCATGGTTATGGGGGTACAGGTAGATGCCGGCGGCATGGCTCAACTCGTTGAGCGCCGTCCACTTCTCACCTGCGATGTCCCACGGCTCGATGTTCCGGTTGTTGGCGCTGGTGGGATCGTTCCCGGTACCCATGTACTTCATGCCCAGGACGTTGGCGAACTCCAACTCGACCTGGAATCGCGCATAGTCGTTGGCCGACATGGTGCCGCCGGCGCTGTTGGGACCGAACCAGGTGTTCGGGATGAAGCCGTGGTTGCCCACGGCCGTCAGACCGAACGCATCCAGGTAGCTCCGCAACGTGGCGCCGTAGGCCAGGTAGGCGGCACGCGACTCGGGGGTGACCACGTTGCCCGGTGCCGGGTTGGGTGCGGCGCCACCGGGGTTGCCGGCGTTCTGGCCGTACCCGGCGAACTCGATCTGGGTGAACCCGAGACCGGCGAGGTACTCGAAGAGCTCCCACCAGCCACCGGGCAGCGGAACCAGAGGTCCCAGGTCGGTCGGGTCCTTGGGGAAGCCGGGGCCGCCCAGGTATCCCATCGTCGGTGAGGTCCCGGCGGCTGCCGACCCGGCAATGCCGAGGCGCGTCGGAACGTCACGTTGGGTGTAGGTGATCGTACCCATGCGCTCCGACAGGATGAGGGTGTTGCCTCGTGTCGGTGTCTGAGCCACGGCCAGACTCTGCCCGATGGGCGAGATCGTCGCAACGGCGGCTCCTGCGGTGGCAGCTGCTGCTACCCCGAGAAACTTCCGGCGACTAAGTCCATAGTCGATGTCCATCTTGTCCTCTCCTATCCCCGGTCGGAGGACGAACGAAGCCGCGCGAGCGGGCTCCTCCCCGTCCCTCTGCTCGCTGCCGGGTCGCCGTCAGTTTGTCCGCCCCGAATCGAGGCGGCGTTTCGGCGGAGGTACCCGGCTTCAGTCACCTGATGACGGTACAACGACTTTTGCAGCCGCACAAGCAAAGTTTTTCGGAAGGCCGACCAAAGTTGCCTGTCTCGAAGCCAAAGTCGGTGCGGTTCTCCCTCTGTTCGACTGTTAGATACCGTCGACATGTGACCCTTTCCGTCATAAAGCGTACGCACCCGGGTCCTGGCTGGGGAGTGAACCTCGTGGGAGTCGCTCCGGAGGAGAGCGGCCCGGACGAGAGTGGTGGACGGACCTTCCGAGGCGGCGGGGCGTGTGTCCCCCCGACCCCCTCGGGTAGGGTCGTTCCGAGGGTCTGCGAATGCTGCCGGTCGGTTGAACCGGCGAGACGAGAGGTTGGATATGAGCCAGCGTGCAGCCGGATCATCCAATGAACCCGGACGTTCGGATGGGACCGGATCGGGGGTGGTCGGTGTGGTGCTGGCGGCCGGCTCCTCGGAGCGTATGGGCGGGGACGAGCCCAAGCAGCTTCTCCGGTTCGGCGACCTCACCATGGTGGCCGAGACGGTGTCGCACGCCAACCGGTCTCAACTGGACCGGGTCGTGGTGGTGGTGGGACCGTCGGCGGAGAAGGTCGCCGCCTCGATCCCCGACGGACGCCACGAGGTGGTCGAGAACCCGGACCATGCGGCGGGCAACCTCACTTCGTTGCGGGCCGGCGCCGCGGTTGCCCCCGACGCCGACGCCGTGGTGGTGCTGCTGGCGGACATGCCGGGGGTCGCCGCCGGAGTCATCGATGCGCTGATCGCACGGTGGAACCGGGACCGACCTTGGGCCGTGATCACCGAGTACGCCGACGGTCTGCCCAACCACCCGTTCCTGCTCTCGGCCGACGCCCTGACGGTGGCCCTCGGTCAGGATGGCCCGAAACCGCTGTGGGATCTGCTGGTCGAGGAACCGCCCCAACCCGTCGACCGCCTGCCGCTCGCCGAACGGCCGCCGGTCGACATCGACACACCCGAGGACTACGCCGAGGCGCTCCGGCGCCGGGGAAATCCGACCGACTGATCGCCCTGCGGAGATCCGGCCGCTCCAGAAGGCGAGGTCAGGGGGTTGCCTGCAGTCGCGGGATGGCGGCCAGGCGATCGGCGTGGGAAGCCAGGTCGAAGTCCGGTTCGAGCATCCAGTGGAACGCAAGCCCGTTGAGCGTGGCCAGCACCAATTCCGCTCGTGCGGTGACCTCGGCGGCGCCGAGACCGGGCTGGGTGCGCTCGATGGCGCCGGCCAGCCGCTGCAGCCGCCGTTGATGGTGTCCGAGAAATCTCCTGGCCACATCCTCGTCGGTCAACCCACCGCTGGCGGCGAGCTGCACATAGATTCGGGCCAGTTCGGGCTGCTGCTCGACAAAATGACCGTAGGCGGCGATCAGGTCATCGACGGTCTCGGTGTCGGTCGCCAACGGCCCGGCGTCGGCGGCGGCGATCGCCTCGGCGATCACCCGCAGCACCGCCTCCTCCTTCGAGGAGAACAGGTTGTAGAAGCTTCCCGCCTGGATCCCGGCCCGGGCGCAGATCGCCTTGAGGGTGGTTCCCTCGAGACCCGACTCGCTCAGCAGTTCCCGGGTGGCCTCGATGATCCGCCCCTCGGTGCGGATCCCCGCCTGATATCTCGCCAATGTTCCCTCCGACAGAGCTGGTGCGAAGTCGTCCCACCGCGGTCCGGCGCTGGCCCTGGACCCCACGCTCCGAGGCTAGCGCTGCAAGGTCGAGCGGTGTCGTCGAGTCGGTGTGTCCGTGCGGTGCGCCGAAGGCGGCGCCCCCTGCCGGCGGCTCCCGGACGGAAAATCTCTCTCCCGATCCTAAAATAGAACGTATACTCAAAAAGATGCCCGGCGCAGCGTGGTCACGCCGGGCCGGTGCCGTCGCCACGTCGCCACGCCTGCGGGTTGGTGGACCCGTCGCCGATCGGAGAGGATCCGCAATGAGTCATTACAAGAGCAACCTCCGAGATATCGAGTTCAACCTCTTCGAGGTTCTGGGGATCGACGATCTGCTCGCCCATGATGTCTACGGCGGGTTCGACGGCGCCACCGTCAGGCAGATCCTCGGCGAGTTGCGACGCCTCGCCACCGACGACATGGCCGCATCGTTCGCCGATGCCGACCGGCACCCGCCCACGCTCGACAACGGTGTGGTCACCCTTCCCGACTCGATGAAGCGATCGATCGATGCGTTCTACGAGGGTGGTTGGGACATGCTCGCCGTCCCCCCCGAACTCGGAGGAATGGGGGCCCCTGCCCTGGTGCGGTGGGCAGGCCAGGAGATGCTGGTCGGCGCCAACCCGGCCGCCTACTTCTACATCAGCGGTGGGATGATGGCGGTGGTGCTCGGTGCCGTGGGGACCCCGGAGCAGGTCGAGCGGTGGGCGCGGCCGATACTGGAGCGGCGGTGGGCCGCAACGATGGTGCTCACCGAGCCCGATGCGGGATCGGACGTCGGCGCCGCCACCACCAGGGCCGTGCCTGTGGACGAAGCCGGGCACGTCTACCACCTCGAAGGGGTCAAGCGGTTCATCACCGCCGCCGGGACCGACTACCACGAGAACATCGTCCACCTGGTGCTCGCACGCCCCCCGGACGCCCAACCCGGCACCAAGGGCCTTTCGATGTTCATCGTTCCCCATCACCTCGTGAACGACGACGGGTCGCTCGGAGACCGCAACGGTGTCGAGATCACCTCACTCGAGGACAAGATGGGGATCAAGGCCTCCACCACCTGCGAGCTCACCTTCGGGACGGACCGACCCTGTGTCGGCTACCTGGTCGGTGGGGTTCACGACGGGATCCGTCAG
This sequence comes from uncultured Acidimicrobiia bacterium, assembly GCA_963708235.1. GTDB lineage: Bacteria > Actinomycetota > Acidimicrobiia > Spongiisociales > UBA5794. The sequence continues at coordinate 373,052 of OY970200.1, forward strand.
ATGTTCCACATCATCGAGGATGCGCGGATGCTGATCGGGACCAAGTCGATGTCCACACTCTCCACCGGGTACCTCAACGCTCTCGAGTACGCCAAGGAACGGGTGCAGGGCGCCGATCTGACCAACACCGCCGACAAGACGGCGCCGCGGGTCGAGATCATCCGCCACCCCGATGTGCGTCGTCTCCTGATGCTGCAGAAGGCGCACGCCGAGGGGATGCGGGCGCTGATGCTGTACTCCGCATGGAGCCTCGATCAGGCGCGGGTCGCCCCGGAGGATCCGCACTGGCAGAAGTTGACCGCCCTGCTGCTCCCGATGCTCAAGGGGTATTCGTCGGAGAAGGCCTACGAACTGCTCGGGCAGTCACTCCAGGTGTTCGGCGGCTCGGGGTTCACCCGGGACTACCCGATGGAGCAGTACATCCGCGACGTCAAGATCGACTCGCTCTACGAGGGCACCACCGCCATCCAGGCGCTCGACCTCTTCTTCCGGAAGATCGCCCGCGACCAGGCCGCAACGCTGATGCGCGTCGCCGAGGAGATCCTCCATCTGGTCAAGGGCGGGTCCGACGACTTCGCCGACGAGAGGGAACGTCTCGGTCATGCCCTCGACGACGCCCAGGCCCATGTCGGCATCATGGTCGAGCACGCCATGGCTTCCGGAGACGACCCCACCGTCCTCTACAAGGTCGGGTTGCATGCGAACGCCCTGCTGGAGAGTCTCTCCGAGGTGATCATCGCCTGGTTGCTGCTGCGCCACGGTCAGGTTGCCGCGGCGGCGCTGGAGGCAACGCCGACCGAGCAGGATCGCCACTTCTATGAGGGCAAGGTGGCCTCGGCACGGTTCTTCATCGCCCATGTCGCACCCAAGATCGCCATGCGACGCCACGCCGCCGAGTCGGAGGACGGATGGCTGATGACGCTGCCGGATGCCGCCTACTGACCGCCGGCGATACAGGAGCTGCGAACCGCCAGCCACCGGTGCTCGCCGAAACTCTCGGCGGGCTCGTACCCGCTGGTCGGGGGCTCGATGCCGAGGCTGGCGAACCGGGTGCTCCACGACATGACGGCACAGGTGGCGGGGTCGTCGATGGCCGCCAGCACCTCGGTGCGACCGATGTCGGCGGCAAAGATCCGTCCGAAGGAGACATCCACGGTCGCCGGGTGCGACACCACCCCGGCGATCCAACCCAGACCGGGTTCGTCGGAAACCATCGAGGCGCCGGGAGGTAACGCTTCGAGCCGGGTGATCACCGTCGATTCCAATCCATCCGGGTGGCGAACCTCGAGGAACGGTGCCGTCTGCCACTGATAGGGCCCGGCGATCACCGCCACGACCAGAACCGCAGCCACCGGGGGCCGGAGTTGGGCGACGACGACCACCAGCGGGACCACCACGAACCCGAGGAACCGGACGAACCCGCCATCGATGGTCGAGAACGGGATCAGCACGGCGAGCGTCGTGACCAGCCATACCGCCGGCAGCCACCACGGGGCCCGGGTTTCGCTGCCGGAGGTGGCCGGAGGTCCGGAACGGGGCCAGCGGGCCCCGATGGCGAGCACCGTCACCACCGCCAGTGCGAGCAGCGGTTGCTCGAAACGAACCAGGTAGTGGACCGCTTCGGTGACGTTCGAGGTCCACGATGTCTGGTCCGGGCGGCTGAGGTGGAAGGCGACGTACTGGTCCCACACGTTGGAAACGCCCCATGGCAGCGTCACCGCCAGCCCGACGAGCGTCGCCGTCGCAACGGCGGTGGCCAGTTCCCGCCATTGGCGTCGGGTGCTGTAGACCGCGGCGACGACGATGGCCACCGGGACGAGGTGAAGGCTCTTGGTCATCAACGCCAGCCCCACGAGCGCTCCGACGGCAACCGGTCGCCAAACTCGGGCCGGCGGGGACCCGAGCTGTGGGGACCCGAGCTGTGAGGATCCGGGCTGTGGGGACCCGAGCAGAATGGCCAGGCCCATCGTGCCGAACGCCAGCGCCACCCCGTCACTCTGCAACGGTGCGGCGGCGGCCATCAGGGTGCCGCTGGTCGCCACCAGGAAGGCGACCCCGGCGGCCACGAGACGCCCGGCGTAGTGTCGGGCGACTAGAAAGGTCCCGATGGCGAGGAAGGCCCCGGTCAGCATCATCGCCACCCGTACCCCCACCGTGGTCGGCCCGGGAAGCAGGTCGGCGAGCCGGAGCAGCGGCAGGTAGACCGGTCCCTGGCTGGAGAAGAAGTCGCGGAAAGGGGCATACCCGGCATCCATGAGTTGGACCGACGCCCCGTAGACCCCGTCGTCGTAGCCGAGGTGGCGGGTCGACAGCGTCGCCGGGAGGCGGAACACCGCCGCCAGCATGGCGGCCACACCCACCACGATCATCGGCGCCTGCCTGGGCAATCGTTCGGGGGGCGGCCACATCCACCGGAAGCTACTCGGTGTGGATCGCGGTTCCTGCCCTCCCCGGCCCGGTTGATGGAACCAGGGGAGCAGGAAGGGGCGGCAAGGGTGCGAGCAGAAGGGGGGAGCGATCGCGATCGCTCCCCCTTCCGGGTACGGTCCAGGTGCTCCCGAGAGTCCGGGCCGGACCGTGGACTGAGCTCCCGAGGGAGGTGGAGGTCTCTCTGTCCTGTCTACCAGAGTCGCCGGGTCAGCCCGGGATACACGGATCTTCCTCGCCTTCCCACCAGTCCGGCCAGACCACGACGAAGGGGCGCCCCTGACGCCAGTCGGCCCACACCTTGCGCGGGTCGCCCTTGGCGCCGGTGGCGGCGGCGATCAGAGCGGCGACCAACGGTGTGGCGAAGGAGGTCCCGCTCCACTTGGCGAGGCCCTCGGGGAACTTGCGGATGTCGACGACATGACCGAGATCGTCGGTGTATTCGAACTCGACATCCCGGGGGTAGGCGCTGACCAGATCGACCCCGGGCGCCCAGGCGGTCACCCACGGTCCGTGGTTGGAGAACTTGGCGACCCGTGAATGGATGGGGCTCAACCGTCGCCCGCCCGATCCTTCCAGTGCCCCGACGCTGATCACGGCGTGCCCAAACCTCTTGTCGGCGGCGTATCCGGCGGGATACCAGGGATGGGGTGAGGCGTCATTGCCGGCGGCGGCCACGACCAGGAGGCGCTCGATCCGGCTCCAGTCCGCCATGGCGGCATCGAAGACGACGAGGTCTGCGCCCAACGCCCGATCGACCTTGCTGCCGAGCGACAGGTTGAGAATCCGGTATCCCTGGAGAATGAGATCGTTGGCCTCCTCGACCACCGACACCTCGGTCATCCCCGCCACCGGCAACTTGGGGTCGAAGGCGGTGAAGGCGTTGCGGACATCGACCTTGGCACCGGGCGCCACACAGTTGATGAGCCAGGCGATGAAACCGCCATGGCCCGTGGCCCGCCACGGCACCACATGCCCTGGCTCCGGTTGTGGCTCTTCCAGGTCGCCGGTGGCGAAACCCCACGAGAGAGCGTCCTTCCACAGCCCGGTGTCGACGACGCCCACCGGCGCCACCTCCCGGTGCGGCTGGGTACACGGCAACCCGTCGCGTTTGGTGGCGGGAAGAGGGTCGCTGCCCGGTCCGATCGAGGGTCGCTGCGCCAGCGTCATCAGGTGAAGCGGGCCGGCCACCACCCGGGGCGGGACCGGAGAGGAGGCGTCGGACGCCGCCGCCTTGAGCAACCGCGCCAGTTCGAGCGAATCACGTTCACGGGTGGGGAGATCCTCCAGAACAAACGCCGTCACCTTTGCCAGTTCCGGAAAGTCGGGCCGGTCCCGACCCTGATCTCCCTCGGCGGCGGTGTTCGACGGTCTGCGGCGGTCCCGAGGCTTGCGGTCCCCTCCGCGCACGCTGCCGTCCCGATTGAACAACCGGCCGACGGCGCGGTACGGGACCTTCTTGCGGGCCAGATAGCGGGCCACCTCGCCGTCGAACTCTTCCAGGGTGACCAACACGTCGGGTCGGTAGATGATCCCGGTTCCCCCGTCGCGCCTGGTCGGCGGCCGGTCGGCCGGGTCGCACTCGCCGGGTCCGAGGATCTCGGCGAAGCGCGGGGATAGGTAGGAAAGGGAGTCGTGGGCGACGTCCTCGGCCGTTCGGTCATTGTGCGTGGTCATCTCGCGCTCCTGCTCTCAACCCGACACGGGTTGCCGTTCTTGAAACCTAGTGGTGCATCGCCCAAGTAGCGGTGTCGCAATCGCACGGTCGTCGTGCCGGAGGGAGCCCCCCGGTCGGTCGACCGTCCCGTCGTCACCATCGTTGCATCTCTCGAACCGCCTTTGGTCGTCGGTTCCCTTCAGGGCGCCTTCGGGCGGGGATGTGGGGGTTCTCGGCGCCCAACGAGAACCATCCTCCGGCGACGGTGCGAACATGCAGGGATGACCGGCGCCCCCACCGACACCACCCCTGCGCTCGATCGAGCGCGGGAACTGCTCGATCTCGCCAGCCAGGATCCACGCGCCGCCGTCGACGCCGCCACCGAGTTGCTCGGAGAGCTCGAGGACACCGGCGATTACGAGGCGATGGCGGCGACGCTCCGTGCTCGCGGGCTCGGCTGGTCGAAGCTCGACGACTTCGATGTCGAGGCGGCGGTCAGGGACCTCGATGCGGCCGTGAAGTTCGCCCGCAGGGGTCGTGATCCCGTCGTGCTCGGCGAGGTCCGGATGACGGAGGCCGGGCTCCTGGCCTTCTCCGGGGACACGAGCAGAGCGCTGGCGGCGATCTCGGAGTCGGTCGATCTGCTCGCCGGCCCGAAACTTGCGCGGGCGCTGGTCCAGCGTTCCACGATTCTCTATCGGGCGGGCCGCCTCCGGGAGGCCATGACCGATCTCGATCAGGCGGCGCCCGTGATCGAGTCCTCCGACGACCCCGCCTGGCTTGCCCATCTCTACTCGAATCGCGGCATCGTGCTCGGCGCCCATGGGGATGCGGCGTCGGCCGAGCGCGCCCTGACCCATGCCCACACCATCCTGTCCACCACCGGTCGTCACAGCGCCGCCGCCGAGGCCCTCCACAATCTGGGATGGGTTGCCTCGATCGCAGGGGACATCCCCATGGCGTTGCGCTACTTCGACCAGGCCGAGGCCGAGTACGAGCGTCTCGGGCACGGAAGGGGCGAGGTGTGGCGTGACCGCTCCGAAGCATTGATGTCGGCCCATCTGACCTCCGAGGCGCGCCAGCTTGCCACCCGGGCGGTGGACTCGCTCGGCACCGGATTCGGCGCCGCCCACGCCGAGGCGCTGATCTATCTGGCCAGGGCCGCCATGCTCGACGGCGACAACGAGTTGGGGCACGCCGCCGCTTCAGATGCGGCTGATCGCTTCGAGCGGCAGGACCGGCCGGTGTGGGCGGCACTGGCCCGCTATCTCGCCATCCAGGCCCGAAGCAGCAGTGGGGAGATGGACGAGGAGGACCTGACCAGGGTTGCCGCCATCGGAGCGGCTCTCGAGGAGGCCGGACTGGTCCGGGAGTCGGTGCAGGCACGTCTCCTCCTGATGCGCCTGGCCGTCGAGACGGGCGCTCTCGACGTCGCCGACGAGGTCGCCGACGTGGCGGAAGCTGCGCACCGCAGCGGGCCCGTCGATCTCCGGGTCGGCGCCTGGTTGAGCCTGGCGGTCCTCCGGCGGGCCAAGGGGAACGAGCGCGGGGCGGTATCCGCCGCCCGCGCCGGTCTGGCGGTGGTCGACTCGCACCGCGCCAGCCTCGGCGCCTCGGAGATGCGGGTGGCGGTCGCCGGGCACGCTCGGGAGCTGGCCATCCTCGGTCTCGGAGCCGCCTACCGCTCCGGGCGACCGGAACGGATCTTCACCTGGATGGAACGCACCCGGGCCGGGGCGCTCCGGTTTGCGGCGGTACGGCCACCTGCGGACGCCGAGCTTGCGGCCGATCTAGCCCGGATTCGTCGCCTGGAGCGTGAATACGCCGACGACCCGTCGGCGGGTGGCCATCTCGAAGAGGAACGCATCCGTCTCCAGGAAACGGTGCGACGGCGGTCGCTGACGTTGCGCGGTGAGGAGGTGGAGGCGGGAACCGAGCTCGAGATCGGCGACCTGGTGGGACGGCTCGGTGACACCACGCTTATCGAGATCGGGCGCTTCGACGGGATCTACCGGGGACTCAGGATCTCGGAGAAGGGAGCCACCTACCGACCGCTCGCCTCCGAAGCTGATGTGGCCGCCGCCCTCGACACTCTCCGCTTCGGTCTCTCCCGCCTGGCTCAGCGTCGTGGAAGCCCCGCCTCCCGGGAAGCCGCCAGGGCGATGGTGCAGGCGGCCGGCGCCGAACTCCAGCATCATCTTCTCGATCCGCTCGGTGCAGTCGACGGACCGATGTTGATGGTCCCTCCCGCAGAACTGCATGCCGTCCCGTGGGCCCTGTTGCCGGCGCTGGTCGGTGTCCCGGTGACGGTGGCGCCATCCTCGCAGTTGTGGTTCCAGCGCAGCCACGCCCCCCAGCGTCGCCGCCGCGGCACCCTGGTGGCGCACGGCCCGCTCCTCCCGGGCGCCGCACTGGAGACCCGCACCGTTGCCGGGCTGCACCGCGGGGTCACCCGACTCACCTCGCGCCAGAGCCGGGTCGAGGCGGTGATGGCCGGGCTCGATGGCGCCCGGTTGGCGCATCTTGTCGCCCACGGGAGCTTCCGGAGCGACAACCCCCTCTTCTCCTCGCTCCGCATGGCCGACGGTGGTCTCACCGTCTACGACCTGGAGCGGATCGACCGGATGCCTCCGGTCATGGTGCTCTCGGCGTGCAACTCGGGACTCCAGGCGGTGCGACCGGGGAGCGAGACGATGGGCATCGTCGCCGCCCTGCTCGCAGCCGGTTGCCGGACGGTCGTGGCGAGCACCGGGCTGGTTCCCGATACGTCGCGAACGGCGCGCACCATGGTGGAGTTCCACCGGTTGCTGGTATCCGGGAGCGCACCCGCAGTTGCGCTCGCCGAGGCCCAGATGAGAGCCCTGGGTGGTGGAGCGGAGGGTCCGGCGGCGGCGCCCTTCGTCTGTTTCGGGGTCGGCTGAGGTCGACGCCGTCGGCTCCTCTGAACCGGAGTCAACAAGATTCGGTATCACGGACGCTCGATCGGGCTCTGGTTCAGTGGAAACGCACCGAGGAGGTCACGCTCGAATGGACCGAACCACCGGACGAGGTCTAATTTTGGCCACCATGTCCGAACGATCGACCACCGATCTCCTCGCCGCCGCCGCCGGGGGTGACTCGAAGGCCTGGGCGACCATCGTCGACAGGTACGAGCGCCTCGTCTGGTCCGTCGTGCGTAGCTACCGACTCGATTCGGCGGCTGCGAGCGATGTGTGCCAGACCGTCTGGTTGCGTCTCGTGGAGAACTGCGAGCGCATCCGCCAGCCGGAGCGGTTGCCGTCCTGGTTGTGTGCCACGGCACGCAACGAGGCGTTGCGGACGGTGCGAGCCCAGAAGAGGACGATCCCATCGGAATTCGAGTATGACATCGTGGATGAGGCACTGCCGGACCCCGATGCGGCGATTCTGCAGGACGAGCGTCTCGGCCAGATGGTCGCCGCCTTCCAGCAGCTCTCGCCGGATTGCCAGCAGCTCCTCCGCCTCCTCGTCACTGATCCACCATTGGATTACGACGTGGTGGCGGAACTCATCGACCGGCCCAAGGGCAGCATTGGGCCGACCCGCGCACGGTGTCTCGAGAAGCTCCGCCGGATCATGGAACGACGCGACGGGACGTCGCCCGGCGAAAAGGGGCTCAGCACATGAACGATCGACAGAGGTGGGACGACATGACGGACGACGAGTTGCTCGCCACGCTCGGCAGAGCGCTCGATGCGTTCGACCCGGTCCCCCCGGCAGTGAAAGAATATTCGCTCGCCGGCTTCGGTTGGCGCACCATCGACGCCGAGCTGGCCGAGCTGGTGTTCGATTCGGCCGTCGCCGAGTTGGCGGGTGTGCGTGGCGGCGAAGAGACCCGGGAGATCACGTTCCGGGCGCCCGGCGTCGAGATCGAGGTGGTGGTGCTCTCCGAGGACACCCGCCGGATCGTCGGACAGTTGGTCCCGCCGCAACGGGCCGCCATCGAGCTGCGCTCCGCCGGGGGAGACCTGGAGACGATCGAGAGCGACGATCTCGGTAGGTTCTCGTTCTCCGAGGTCCCCACCGGCAACGTCAGCCTGCGGTGTCTGTTGGCGGACGATCAGACGGTCCAGACCGACTGGGTCATCTTCTGAGCAGCGTTCCGGCTCCCGCTACCGGGACCCGGGTCGCCTGAGGCGCCGGTCGGTCTGCCCCTCCCGACCGGTCACCCGAGCTGCCCCGTGCCCGTTCCGGCCCGGTGCCCCAGCCTTTGATCTCAGGCCCCGGGATCAACGGGTGCGCGGGTCCGGGAGATCGGGCTCGACGTCGTAGCGGGAAATCGCATCGCCGACCGCCGACGCGTCGATACTTCCCTGCTCGGCGAGCGCCGCCAGCACCGCCACCACGACGTGCCCGGTGTCCACCTCGAAGAACCGCCGCAGCGCCTCACGGGTGTCGGAGCGGCCGTACCCGTCGGTTCCGAGGGGTCGGAACATCCGCGGCGCCCACCGGGCCACCTGGTCCGGAACGATCTTCATGTAGTCGGAGACCGGAATGATCGGACCGTCCCCCTGTGCCAGTACCTGGGTGACATAGGGAACGCGGCGCTCGTCATGGGGATGGAGCCGGTTCCACCGCTCCTGTTCCAACGCTTCCTCCCGGAGCCGCTTGTACGAGGTGGCGCTGAACAGCGACGCACCGACACCGTAGTGCTCGGCGAGTTCGGTCTGGGCGTGCCGGGCGGCGGCGTGCATCGGTCCCGAGAACACGATGGTGGCCGGATGCGCCAGCCCCTCGGGTGCATCCGCCCACGGGTACAGCCCGGCGAGGATGCCCTGGTCGGCCCCCTCCGGCTTGGGTGGCTGGGCGTAACCCTCGTTGTAGAGGGTGAGGTAGTAGAAGATGTCCTCGTCCTCGCCGTACATCCGGCGCAGACCGTCGGCGATGATCGTGGACATCTCATAGGCGAAGGCCGGGTCGTAGACCTGACACACCGGCACCGTCGACGCCAGCAGAAGGCTGTGTCCGTCCTGGTGCTGGAGCCCCTCGCCGTGGAGGGTGGTCCGTCCGGCGGTGGCGCCGAGCAGGAACCCCCGGGCCCGGGCATCGCTCGCCGCCCAGATGAGGTCGCCGACACGCTGGAACCCGAACATCGAGTAGAAGGTGTAGAAGGGCACCATCGGGACCCCGCGGTGGGCGTAGCTGGTCGCCGCCGCCGTCCATGTGGACAGGGCGCCCGCCTCGGTGATGCCCTCTTCGATGATCTGACCGCCCTTGTCCTCCTTGTACGAGAGGAGAAGGTGGTGGTCGACGGGCTCGTAGAGCTGGCCCTGAGACGCATAGATGCCCAGTTCCTTGAAGAGGGCATCCATCCCGAAGGTGCGCCCCTCATCGGGGATGATCGGGACCACGTGGCTACCGAGACCCTTGTCGCGGGTCAGACCGCGCAGCAGACGGGTGAAGGCGCCGGTGGTGGAGACCTCGGAGTTCCCGGAGCCCTGGTCGAATTCGGCGAACACTTTGGGGTCGGGGAGGGTGATCCGCTCCTTGATCGGGAGCCCGCGGCTCGGCAGCGGCCCGTCGAGGACCTTGCGCCGGTCGAGCAGGTATTGCACCTCGGGTGAGTCGATCGGCGGCCGGTAGTAGGGGAGGTTGTCGCCGTCGAGGGCTTCGTCGGGGATCTCGTCCTGGAGTTGGAGGCTGTCGCGGAGCGCGATGAGCTGGTCCTTGGTCAGCTTCTTCACCTGATGCGTGGTGTTGCCGCCCTGGATTCCCGGGCCGAGCTGCCATCCCTTGATCGTCTTCGCCAGGATCACGGTCGGCACGCCCGGGGTCTCGGTGGCCGCCTTGTAGGCGGAGAAGACCTTCTTGTAGTCGAGCCCGCCGCGACGCAACGCCCAGATCTCCTCGTCGCTCATGTCTTCGACGAGGCGGGAGAGCTCCGGTTCCGGACCGAAGAAGTTCTCCCTGACGAAGGCGCCGCTCTCCGCCTTGAAGCGCTGGTAGGCACCGTCGACGGTGGTGTTCATCTTCTCGATCAGGGCGCCATCGGTGTCGCGGGCAAGCACGGCATCCCAGTTGGATCCCCAGATGACCTTGATCACATTCCACCCGGCGCCACGGAACACGGCCTCGAGCTCCTGGATGATCTTCCCGTTGCCCCGCACCGGCCCGTCGAGCCGCTGCAGGTTGCAGTTGATCACCCAGGTGAGGTTGTCCAGTTTCTCGCGCGCCGCCAGCGAGATCGAGCCGAGGGTCTCGGGTTCGTCGACCTCGCCGTCACCGACGAAACACCACACCCGGGTGTCGGTGGTGTCGTCGATCTCACGGTTGTGGAGGTACTTGAGGAACCGCGCCTGGTAGATCGAGCTGATCGGGCCGATCCCCATCGATACGGTGGGGTACTCCCAGAACTCCGGCATCAGTCGGGGATGCGGGTAGCTGGTCAGCCCGTTGCCGCCGATCTCCTGGCGGAAGCCGTCGAGGTCGTTCTCGTCGATCCGGTACTCGACGAACGATCGGGCGTAGATGCCGGGGGCGGCGTGGCCCTGGATGTAGAGGTTGTCGCCGGCGCCGTCGTTCTTGCCACGGAAGAAGTGATTGAAGCCGACCTCGTACAACATCGCCGACGAGGCGAAGGTGGAGAGGTGGCCCCCGATGCCATCGGCGGCCTTGTTGGCTTTGATCACCATGATGGCGGCGTTCCACCGGATGAAGCGGCGGATGCGGCTCTCGAGGTGCTCGTCGCCCGGAAAATCGGGCTCGGCGTCGGCCGGGATCGTGTTCACATACGGGGTGCTCACCGATGCCGGGACCGCCACACTGCGGCCGCGGGCTCGCTCGATGAGTTTGGCGAGCAGGAACTGGGCTCGCTGGGTCCCATCCGTGGCGATGACGCTGTCGAGCGACTCGAGCCAGTCGTCGGTCTCGTCCGGATCGAGATCTGGAAGCTGATGGGTGAAGCCGTCGATGATCATGGTGACAGGTACTCCAGACGGGCTTGGCTATCCGGAAAGCCTACCTGCTCGGTACCGGCAATCCTCTGCCGCAGGCGTCGGCGGATCGCTGCCGTCACCGGAACTGTTGCACCACCAGCGGGCGAGGATCCGGCGGCAGCATTGGGTGCGTCGCAGCGATCGCACCGGTGGTGACGGTCGCCCACGACGGCACGGCCGATGGACGAGATGCGTGGCCCCGACGGGATTCGAACCCGCGTTGCCGGCTTGAAAGGCCGGAGTCCTGGGCCGCTGGACGACGGGGCCGCGGCGGAACACACGTTAGTGCCCCGCCGGACGGCGCTCGCCCCGGGCCCGGGGGGGCGTCGATCAGCTACGGAACCGGTCGAAGGGCGCCGCTTCGATTCCTGCGTCGGCCAGAAGGTCGCCGACGGTGTCGATCAGCGGGGCGGCATCGGTCGGGTTGGCGACGAGTTCGAGCAGCGGGTCGGGTTGGTCGAGACGATCGACGGCGGTATCGATCGACCACGCATCCGGCGGGGTGTCGTCGAGTTCGTCCCAGGTGAGCGGCATCGCCACCGGTGCGTGCCGGCGGGGACGGAGCGACCAGGGGGACACCGCGGTCTGTCCCGGGCGGTTTCGCAACCAGTCGACGAACACGCGACCACGACGCGCCTCGATGCGGAATTCGGCGGTCAACAGGTCGGGAGCCTGGCTGGCCAACCAGATGGCGAACGGGTGCATGGTGGCCGCCAGTTCCGCAGCTGCATCCTCGGGGACCACAGGGGCCACCAGGTGGTAGCCCTTCGATCCGGTGGCGACCGGGATCGTGGGGAGACCCAGCGGATCGAGCAGAGCCCGCACCCGATGGGCGGCTTCCCTCACCTGCGCCACGTTCCCCTCCAGCGGGTCGAGGTCGATGATGATCCGGTCAGGGATATCGAGCTGGGGAACCTGGCACGGCCATACGTGGAAGGTGATGGTCCCCTGGTTTGCCAGGTAGGCGATGTCTCCGGGGTGGCGGAGGACCGGATAGCGGGTGGTTCCGCCTTCCCGCTTGGGGACTTCGACCCGTTCGATGGACTCCGGGAAATGGTCGGGTGCGTTCTTCTGCATGAAGCCGGAGCCGCCGATCCCCTGGGGGAAGCGTTGCACCGTGAGGGGGCGACCCTCGACGTGGGGAAACATGGCATCGGAGACCTGGTCGTAGTAGGCGACGACGGCGCCTTTGGTGATTCCGTCGTCGGGGAAGACGACTCTCTCGGGGTGGCTGACCTTCATGGACTGATTCAAGCTCGCCTCAGTCGCCGTGGTGACGATTGTCGGTGGACCCGTCCGAATCGGCTCCGACCGGGTCGAGGAACCGGAGCAGGGAGGCGTCGACCCGGGAGGTCAGATCGGTGAGGTGAATCCGGTCGAGCCCACCTGCGGCGGCGTCCCGGAGCACCGTCCCCACAAGCGCGGTGGGTACGGCGGCAGGGAGCCTGACCACCAGTACCTGGTTCCGGTCCAGCGTCGAAACCACCATCCCGTCGGCGACCAGCTTCACCGCATCGGTGCCCGCAGAAACGGTGACGGCCACCACGTCGTCGAGGGCGAGCGAGATGAGGGCTCTCGACGTCGGTCCCGTGGTCAACACCACGGACGCCGCCGCCTCCGGGATCGAGACCATCAGCGTGGCGAGGGGGTCGACGTCGAGATACCCGTTGCCGGTCTCGGTCGGATCGACGGTGATGACGGCCACCAGAGGTGGCTCGCCTCCGTCGGTGCCGTCGGCGGTCACGGTGCGGAGATCCATCCCCTCAACACTACGGGTGTGTGGTCGGGAATGGTGCGTATGGCCGTCGGAGTGGGCGTGTCAGACTGTCGGTGATCCGAGGAGCGGGAGGAGCGGCCAGATGGGAGCGGGGGTCATCGTGCTTGCCGGCGGGAGCGGGAGCCGGATGGGTGGCGCTGCCGGGTGGGAGGAGCCCGCCCCCGGGGTGCGGGTCGGTGCATCCGAATCGAAGGTGTTCGCCCCGGCGAAGGGCCGGCCACTGCTGGCGCTTTCTCTGGAGGTCTGTGCGCTCGCCCCGTCGGTAACGGTCTGCGTGGTGGTGGCGAGGGAGCAGGAGCTGAACCGCGTTCGGGCCATCGCCGATGCGGTGGTCGGTCTCGAAGCCACGGTGGTAGCCGGCGGTGCCAGCCGTTTCGCCAGCGAGGTCGCCGGGCTCGATGCGCTGCGCAAGCCGGCGTTCGATGGGGTCGTCGATGTGGTCGCCATTCACGACGCCGCCCGGCCTTTCGCCTCCGTCGAGCTCTTCGAGCAGGTCATCGCCGCAGCCCGACGGCATGGCGGGGCCGTTCCCGGGCTTGCGTTCGACGAACCCGTACTCGACCTCTCCGACTCGCGGCCGCGTCGCCGATCGGTGGGGGAGGTGGTCAAGATGCAGACACCTCAGGCATTTCAGGTCAGGTACCTGTACCCCGCCTATGACCTGCCCGTCGCAGATCCGATTCCGGCGGACACGGCCGAGACCGTCGAACGGATGGGCAACGTCCCGGTCGCCGTCGTCGCCGGTGATGTGCGCAACCTCAAGGTGACGTTCGCCGAGGACCTCGACCGGGTGGCCACCCTGGCCGACTGGTGGGAGGCCGGCTCCTGGCGTCACGACCCCGGGCCCATCGGCGGCTGATCGCAACACGGCCCTCACATATGTAAGGACCGTGGTAGCGGGAGTGTTGAAGCCGGTGGGTCCGAGCGCTTCGCCGTGGAGGTTGATGGAGTGCTCGGACCATCGCCTTGCCGAGGTTTGGGCCGGTTGGTCCCCTCGGTCTCCATTGGGTTGTTTGCCGATCGGCTCGGTCAAGTTCCCCCGGATGGAGGGTACGCACCGAAATAGGTCGTTCGACGGGGGGCGTCGTGCGGGTTGCAGCGCCCCGCGTCACCGGTCCGGTCGGCCACGAGACACCACCGACCCGCCATGAGGCGATACCTGCGGGTCCTTGCACAGGGCCGCAGTCGCATCGGCGGTGGGGGACGGCGGCGGCCCGTCAACGCTCGGAGCCACGACCAGGGCGCGCCTCGTCGTCGACCCATCGGAAAACCGGCACTTCGGGTCACCTTTGGAATTGGAACGATGTGACTGGGCGGTCTGGGCCGTGGAGGTTGGTTCGAAACACGCCCAGTCACATCGTCCGGTACGCCGAGGAGGGGGAAGAGTCCTCGGCGGCTCGTTCCATTGTTTGCCGGTTTGGTCGGTTCGGTTCTCAGAATCTTTGTGGCGCCACACCATATGGACCGTATGCGCCGCGGGTGGGATGGGTTTCGAGTATCGAAACCCAGATCCCACGACCGCTCTCCACACCGCCTACCACCGGGATCGCTACCGCCGCACCGTAGGGCCCGGCTCGTTTGCAGCGCGACGCATGGGGGCGCCTTTCCCACTTCTGGAGGCCACAAGGGAGAGGTTTGCCGCTGACCGGCGGAAGTTTCCCCAGTTTCCGAGAACCTAATGCTTGCTTTCGACAAACAACTGGTCAACACGCTCACCGTGGAGGTTGTATGCGTACGTCCAAGAAAGTGGCGCTCAAGCGCGCCCTGACCCTGGCCATCCTGATGGTGGCCGCTCTCACCGTGTCGGTCGGCTCTGCCGCCGCGTCTCCGCTCGATCTGGTCGACCAGGTCGTCAGCGGCGGAGCCGACGAGCATTGCGTGGCCGATATCGAAGGCGAAGCCGCAGACGGAGAAGCTCATGCTCAGCGAGTTGCGGTGCTACAGCTACTTCTCGCTCGCCATGAGTGATGCGAGCGACGGCGAGATGTCGTTGGCGCTCAACACACCGGCCAAGTCGATGCTGACCGACTCGATGATGCAGGCGGAGGCGATCCCGTTCACCATCGGTATCCACTACACCGGTTCCAACGGATCCGGCTCATCGATCGTGATCAAGGGAACGGGCTGCACCGGCGGCTACTGGAACACCGGTTCGACCTGGGGGAACAAGATCTCCTCTTCGTACAACGGGTGCTACCGCCTGCGTCACTACGACAACCCCAACCGATCGGGATCTCAGACCTCGACCACCGGCGCCGGAGTGATCCGCAACCTGGTCTCGGCGATGGTCAACCGGACCGAGTCGGTGTCCTACCACGGTTCGTGACAGCTCGGTGAAACGGGTGGCCGCCACAGGGCGGCCACCCGTTCACGTTCCGGTCCCTCGCCTCGGGACGATGTGCATGGCGAGCTTGGACCACACGAACGCGACGAACGTTGTCTGGTGGGGACTAGCGTCTGGAGTGGGGTGAGAACAGACCGTCGGTCCGATTCGGAGGTCATCCGTGCGTCGCTGAGTGATGCGGCGGAGTTTTCCCTTGTCTTCGACCGCTACCACACCGACATCTTCCGATACATCGCCCGCCGGATCGGTCATGATGCGGCGGGCGATGTCGCGGGGGAGGTGTTTACCCGCGCCTTCGCCGGTCGGGCCCGCTACGACCTGAGCAGGGAGATGTGCCGTCCCTGGCTCTACGGCATCGCCGCCAACCTGATCCGTGATCATCTCCGTAGCCAGAAACGGCGAGGGCGGGCCTATCTCAAGGCTGCCGGGCTCGAGATCGCCGCCGAGCTGCCGATCGACGATGTCGAGGCGCGTGCGTCGGCGGCCGGGATGGTGCCCGAAATCAACTCGGCCCTGGGCAAGCTCCGCCCCGACGACCGCGAAGTGCTTCTGCTCTTCTCCCTGGCCGACATGACCTACGACGACATCGCCGTTGCCCTGGCGATCCCGATCGGTACGGTCCGCTCCCGTCTGTCGAGGGCTCGTCGCAGAATGCAAGAACTGATCCCGGATGATCGGCAAACAGGGGTGTAGGGAGAACTGATCTAGAGGAGTGAGAGTTGAAGGGTGACACCCACCCGGTCGACGTGTTGCTGCGTGCCGCTGTCGGCGAGCCGCTTCCGACCACCGACGATGTCCTCGCCGGGCGCCGGATGCTGCTCGCTGCGATGCGTGCCGAGCAGGAACGGGCTGCGACCCCGTCGGTCGCCACCAGCCGCCCCCGACGCGGCTTCGCCGTCGCCTCGGTGACGGCGCTGGTGCTTGCGGTGGTGGTCGGCGCCAGCCTCTTGACCCCGACACCGGTCACCGCCCTCGGAGATCTTGCGGTGGTTGCCGAGCGCCTGCCGGCGGTTCCCTTGGGGGATGAGGCCTACGTCTACACCAAGACCGCTGAGACATCGATCCAGTACCACCCCGCCGAGGCTTTGGGTCTGCCTACCACAGGTACCGTCGCCTATCTCCTTCCCATCGTGCGCGAGCGATGGGAAGGGAGCGACGGGATCGCCGACGAATCGGTGCGGATCGGGGAACCACGGTTCTTCGATCCTGCGCACAAGCGTGCCTACAACCAGAGTGGGCTGCGCGAGTCCGATGGAGTGGGGACCCTTGACGAAGGTGGGTTCTCGTCCGTGCCCAACCTGCTCGACGAACGGGACTGGTCGACAGATCCTGTCGAACTGCTCGAACAGATGCGGGTGACCGCATCGAGTCAGGCTGGTTCCGATCCCGAGGATGCTGCCATCGTGAGCGTTGCCAAGAACCTCCTCGTCGATCCCGCTACCGAACCCGGACTCCGGTCCAGCCTGCTCCAAGCGCTTGCGATTCTGGATCCAGGTGAGATCGTTCGGTCCCCCAACGGAGAAGTGGTTCTCTCTGTCGAGTTCATCGACGCCGCTGATGTCCCGACTCGTATCGAAATCGAATTCGATCGTAACTCGAACGTGCGGGAGTTCCGGCGCATCCAGCCCCAAGGCGACCCTGTCTCAGGTGTGCCCCCGGGCACGGCGGTCGAGCAGACGACCTGGCAGGTGCGCAGGGCGGTCGGCGGGGTCGGTCAGGCAGACTGAGACCGCGGAAACATTGACGGTGGAGCGCCGGTTCCTGCCCGGGGACCGGCGCTGCCGCGTCGTGGGAGCGTCAGGTCTCGATCGCCAGAGTCCGCACCGTCTCGGCGATGGACTCGGCGTCGAGGCCGAGCTCGGTGAGGATGGTGGCGGGGTTGCCGAAGCGCAGGAAGCGGTCGGGGACGCCGATGGCGTGGACCTTCCCGGCCTGGCCGTGGTGCGAAAGTTCCTCGAAGACCCCGGCGCCGAAACCTCCGGTGATCACGTTGTCCTCGACGGTGACCACGGTGCGGTGGGTGGCCGCCCATTCGGCAAGTCGCCGGTCCATCGGTTTCACCCAGCGGGCGTTGACCACCGTGCAGGAGATCCCGCTCTCGGCGAGGCGGGTCGCCGCCTTGGTTGCGACCTCGACCATCCGTCCGACCGCCAGCAGCAGACAGTCCTCGCCCGAAGCGACGATCTCCCATTCGCCGAAGGCCAGCGGCGGGGTCGGCATCTCCGGCACGGCGTCGACCGATCCCTTGGGAAAGCGGATCGCCACCGGACCGTCGTGGGCCAGTGCGGTGTCGAGCAGGCCGCACAGTTCGGTTTCGTTGGCCGGTGAGGCGATGGCAAGATCGGGCACCATCCGCAGGTAGGAGAGGTCGAAGACCCCGTGATGTGAAGGACCGTCGGGGCCGGTCACGCCGGCCCGGTCGATGATGAAGGTGACCGGCTGACGGTGCATTGACACATCGAGCATCACCTGGTCGATGGCTCGCTGGAGGAACGTCGAGTAGATGCACACCACCGGCCGGTATCCGCCCTCGGCCAGACCTGCGGCGAAGGTCACCGCATGCTGTTCGCTGATCCCGACATCGAAGACCCGATCCGGGTGCCGCTCCGCCATGGCACTGAGCCCGGTCGGGGATCCCATGGCGGCAGTGATCGCCACCACGTCGGGTCGCTCGTCGGCGATGCGGGCGATGGCGGCGCCGAAGACATCGGTGTAGCTGGTCTGGCGCAGGGTCGCCCCGCCGGTGGCGACATCGAACTTCCCGACGGCGTGGAGCCGGTCGATCTGGTCGCCGATGGCGGGGGCGTAACCGCGGCCCTTGTCGGTGACCACATGGATGACCACCGGCTCATCGATTTCTTTGGCCTTGGTCAGTGTGGTTTCCAGCAACTCCAGATCGTGTCCGTCGATCGGGCCGGCGTACTTGAGTTCGAGCACATCGAAGAAGGTGGAAGGGGAGACGATCTGCTTGATCCCCTCCTTGATCCGCCGGGCGGTCTCGTCGGCCTGCTCGCCGACCCAGGGCAGGTGACGTAGCCCGGTCCCGATGGCCTTCTTCGTCGATTCGTAGTGGGGGTCCAGGCGGAGCCGTGAGAAATGCCGGGCGATCCCGCCGACGGTCGGAGCGTAGGAGCGCCCGTTGTCGTTGATCACGATGATCAGCCGCTCCGGTCGGACCTGGGCGATGTGGTTGAGCGCCTCGTAGGCCATGCCACCGGTCAGCGCCCCGTCGCCGATGACGGCGATCACATGTCCCGAGTTGCGGGCGACGGCCATCCCCAACGCATGGCTGAGTGACGTCGAGGCGTGGCTGTTCTCCACGAAATCGTGGGGGCTCTCGTCCCGGCTCGGATATCCGGAGAGACCGCCGTCACGGCGCAGCTCGGGGAAGCGGTGGGCCCGACCGGTGAGGATCTTGTGGACGTACGCCTGGTGCCCGACATCCCAGATGATGGCGTCGGTCGGGCTGTCGAACACCCGGTGGAGCGCCATCGACAGTTCGACCACCCCCAGATTCGGCGAGAGATGGCCGCCGGTCTCGGACATGGTGGTGATCAGGAAACCACGGATCTCAGCGGCGAGCGCCGCCATCTCGTCGGGGTCGAGTCGCTCCAGGTCGGCCGGGAGGTCGAGCTCGGCCAACATCGGTGGCAGCTTGGGGTCGTCGACGGGCACACCAGCCTCCTGGGCGCAGGGTGTTGGGACCATCCAGCTTGCCACACGTGGGGGTCCTATCGCTACTTTCCGCCCCGATTCGGCGGGCATTCCCATGGACCTGGGGAGCCTGCCCGAGCCGCCTTCGCTCGCCGCACCGCAGAGACACCGACACGGGTGTACGGATGGGGTCGGGGCGGCCGGCCATCGGAGCAACCGCCGGTCGTGGTGCCGGTAGTTGTCGGACTTGACAAATCTTGTCCCGGCGATAAGTTAACCAAGTTCAGTTAACGCTGTTAAGTAGAGCCGTGTCCGTTCGGCTCGTTGGAGCATTTCGGAAGGACAGATCAGGATGCGTGCTCTCGGAACCTTTGTCGTACGGCGTCGGATCGCGGTGCTGGTGTTGGGTCTGATCGCCCTGATCGCCGCCGGTGCGATCGGTGGAGGCGTTGCCGAATCGCTCTCCAACGGCGGTTTCGAGGATCCTGACGCCGAATCGATCATCGGGGCCCAGCATCTCGAGGACGAGTTCGGGGTCCGGGATCCCGCCATGGCGCTGGTCGTCACCTCGGCGAGCGGCTCGGTGGACGACCCCGAGGTGGCGACGGCTGCGATGGCGGTGTCCGACGAGATCTCCACCATGGAGGGCGTCACCCAGGTGCGCTCGTACTGGTCGCTCGGGTCGCCGGCCGCGCTCCGCTCGCTCGACGCTGATCGTGCGCTGGTGTTCGTCGAGATCGAAGGTGACCAGGGCCAGGTGATGGAACGGTCGGTTGCGATCGCAGAAGAGGTCGCCGGTACCCACGGACCCGTCGACGTGCTGGTGGGAGGACCGGGTCCCTTCTTCGGCGAGGTGCAGGAAACCGTCGAGGCGGACCTGCTGCGCGCCGAGCTGATCGCGTTTCCGCTCACGGCATTGCTGCTGGTCCTCATCTTCGGCACGTTGGTGGCGGCACTGTTGCCCCTCCTGATCGGCGTGTTCGCCATCGTCGGCACCTTTCTGATCCTCCAACTGCTCACCGGTGTCACCGAGGTCTCGATCTTTGCGCTCAATCTGACGACGGCTCTGGGTCTCGGCCTTGCCATCGACTACTCGCTGTTCGTCGTGTCGCGCTATCGCGAGGAGCTGGCCCTCGGCCACCCGTCCGACGTCGCCGTCGTCCGCACCGTCCGGACCGCCGGGCGCACCATCCTCTTCTCGGCCGGCACCGTGGCCGTGTCGTTGTCGGCGATGCTTGCGTTCGAGCTGGCTTTCCTCAGGTCGTTCGGATATGCAGGGATCGCCGTGGTTGCGATGGCGGCGATCGGTGCGGTGGTGCTGCTGCCGGCGATGCTGGCAACCCTCGGGCCCCGCATCGAGAAGCTCCGGGTGCGGAAGGTGGAGACCCGGTCCGACGGGCGCGGGCCCTGGCACACCATCGCCATGACCGTGATGCGGCGCCCGTGGCCGGTGGCCACCGTGGCGGTGCTGTTCCTCCTCCTGCTCGGTTCGCCGTTCTTCCGGGTGGCGCTGGGCAACTCCGACGACCGCGTGCTGGCGGAGACCGCCAATGCCCGGATGGTGGGCGACATCCTGCGCGAGGACTTCGATGCCTTCGAGACCTCCCCCCTCCTGGTCTACGCCGGGGGAGTGGCCGATGGCGATGCCGTCGACCGCTACGCCGCCGATCTGTCGACGGTCGAAGGGGTGGCGAGGGTGGATGCCCTCACCGGTTCGTACATCGACGGCGAGCTTGCCGTCGAACCCGGGCTCGCCAATCTCCGCTTCGCCGGGACCGGGTCCACGTACATGTCGGTGGTTCCCAACGTGGCGCCGACCTCACCCGAGGGCGAGGCGCTGGTGAAGGAGATTCGGGGTCAGTCGGGGGACGCGGAGGTGCTGGTGAGTGGTGGCGCCGCCACCGTGGTCGACACCAAGGCTTCGCTCTTCGGTTCGCTTCCCTGGGCCATCGCCATCATCGGGGTCGCCACCTTCGTGCTTCTCTTCCTGATGTTCGGTTCGGTGGTGGTACCCGCCAAGGCGGTTGTGCTCAACCTGCTCTCGTTGTCGGCGACGTTCGGGGCGCTGGTCTGGATCTTCCAGGACGGCAACCTCTCCGGGCTGCTCGGGTTCACCGCCACCGGCACGCTCGAGATCACCATGCCCATCCTGATGTTCGCCATCGCATTCGGCCTGTCGATGGACTACGAGGTGTTCCTGCTGTCGCGGATCAAGGAGGAGTACGACATCACCGGGAACAATGTCGACTCGGTGGCGATCGGTCTGGAACGCACCGGGCGCATCATCACCGCCGCCGCCGTGGTGATCGCCGTCGTGTTCATCGCCTTCTCCACCTCGAACGTCTCGTTCATGAAGATGTTCGGGATCGGGATGACGCTGGCGGTGCTGGTCGACGCCTTCATCGTCCGTGCCACGCTGGTACCCGCCTTCATGCGGCTCGCCGGTGACGCCAACTGGTGGGCGCCACCGTTCCTGCGACGTCTCCATCAGCGCATCGGGATCAGCGAACACGTCGATCTCGACGACGACGATGCGCCGGGCCTGCCCGCTGCCCTCCCCCCCGCACCTACCCTGGAAGGAGTATGACCCAGCGTCGAGCCGACACCCGCACCACCACACGACCGCGGGCCCGAAAGGGCGACGGTGATCTGCTGCGCGACGAGATCCTCGACGCCGCAGAGGAGCTGCTGGTCGAACACGGTCATCCCAACTCGGTCTCGGTCCGTGCCATCGCCGACCGGGTCGGTGTCTCCCCGCCGGCGATCTACCTCCACTTCGCCGACAAGGACGAACTGTTCTTTGCGTGTTGCAGCCGCCGGTTCACCGAGCTGGCTCAGGCGATCGAGACCGCGGTCGGGCAGTCGTCCAGCGCCATGGACCGGATCGAGGCGATGGGCCGGGCCTACATCTCCTTCGGTCTGGAGCGGGCGGAGCAGTACTCCGTGATGTTGTTGAGCCCGATCCCGGAGAACCTTCCGCCCGACGAGCTCGCCGATCTGCCCGGCTCGCGGGCGCTGTCGGTTGCGGCGGCGATGATCGCCGAGGGAATGGCGTCGGGCGAGTTCAGGACCGATCTCGACCCGGCGGCGACCGCCATCGCCTTGTGGGCCGCCTGTCACGGAGCGGTGATGGTGCTGCTGCTGGAGCGCGACACTCCGGCGTTCCCGATGCCGACGCACGACGCCGTGGTGGACCAGGTCATCTCCGTCATCCGCAACGGTCTCACCGTCTGACCGGATAGAGCACCCGGGCGAGCTCAGGTGTGCCAACGACAAGGGCCTCCCCACCGTCGAGGTGGGGAGGCCCTTGTGTCGTCGATCTTGGCCGGGTGGTGCCGAGGTGGCTGGTCAGCTCACCGCGGTCATGATGTCGGCCTGGACATCGGCGGGGAAGGGATCCCCGAAGCTGAAGAACGATCCGAAGGTCCCGATGTCGCCGTCCACGGAGACGAGCAGGTCGATGGCGACCTGGGCCTCGAATCCTTCGAGGCTGAGATCCATCATGATGCGGGAACCGATATCGGCACCGTCGATGTCGAGTTCGTCGATCGAAAGGTCGATCTCGGCGTCCTCCATCATCGGGCCCATCGAGTCCTGAACGGTGTTGGCGAGACACTGGCGACCCTCGTCGGTCCCGAAGATCCGTTCGAGCACCCCGAAGGCCTCGTCGCCGGCACCGGCATCGTCGAAGACCCGAACCTCGACCGAGGCCGATGGTCCGGGAAGACCGGTTTCCTGCATCGGGCCGTCAGCGGTCAGTGTCGCCACCGCCGCGGTGATATCCGCCATCTGGTCGATATCGAACTCCTCGCCGTCCAGACAGGCGGCGAACACGGTGTTGTCCTCGCCCTCGACGGAGTCGGGTTCTCCCTGTTCGATCGAGCTGGTGAAGTCGGCGGGCAGCGCCGCTTCTGCCGCCTCGGCGGTGGCGAGGGCGCGAGCTGCCGCCTCGCTCGACGGGGCGTCGGTGTCGGCGCCGGCGGTGGTCGTGGTTTCGTCCGCCATCGCCGCGGTGGTGGTCGTGGCCCCGGTGTCGGTGGTGTCGGCCGGAACCGTGGTCCCGGTGTCGTCGACCACGGTGGTGGTCACCTCGCCGTCGACCGTGGTGGTGTCGGGGGTGTCCTCGTCGCCACCACATGCGGCGACGACGAGGGTGAGGGCGGTGATGAGGATCAGGATGCGCTTGGAACGTGCTGAGGAAGTCATGACCCCACTCTAGGGGGACCCCGGTCAAAGCTTCCCCGTTGCTCGATGGAACGGTCCCGGCGCGTGGTGCTGCGGGCGGAGACGTGGTCGCCCTCATCTGCGGGGATGCGGTCGGAGGGCAGGAGGTCGACACAACCTCGATTTTCTGGCCGGATACGGCACATCCCGCTGCGGCAATTGCTAGAAATATGTTCGGGAGAGCGTGTCAGGCCGAACCCCCTGAGCCTGGACGAGGGACCCCTTGCGAGGGTGAGATGACATCACGCAAGCCGACGAAGCGGGTGACGCGTCGCGTCATCGATGTGGAAGCCGAGCGGTTCGCCGCCGGATGGCGATTGATCCCGGACATCCTGGTCGCCGCCGGGGCCCCCAACCCGCCAAAGCAGCCGACCGTGGTGGTCGATGTGGTTCGACCGTCGGACCTCGTTGCCTTCACCGTCGAGGGCTACGACGTGGAGTTGGTCTCCGGCGCCAATCCCGAGCTGCGTCCCAAAGCGGGAGCCAAGGCGCGGCTGCTGGTCCGTCTCGCCTTCCAGCATCTTGCTGAACGAGCCATCTACGAGGCGGCGGCACTGGTTCCCAAGGAGAGCGATCCGGCCAGCCCTCCGGTGCTCCAGCCCGCCGGCGACAACGAGAACACCCGGCCGATCCCGCCGATCCAGGCCCTCCCGGCCCGCGGCAGCCGCATCGTGCTCGACTTCCCTGCCGGCGAGACCGTCCCCTTCACCGTCGCCGGGATCCTCGACGCCATCCGCCGCCTCCCGATGGTGGTCCACCCGTTGGCGTTACCGCGTCAGGCCACGGTCACCATCCCCTCGGTCGGACCGTTCTATCAGCTCCCCGGCGGGTTGGTCGCCAGCCTCGGTGAGCAGGGTCTGGTGGTGTCGAAAGCGCCGGCCAAGTTGGAGCTCCACGATCCGAAAACCGCTACCGGTCTGGCCGCACTGGCGAGGGACCAGCGGCAGCTCCGCGGCATCCTCACCGCCACGGCGGGCACGGCGGTGCGCACCGCCGCTCCTGACGACCCCGCATCCACCCACGTCGTCTCCATCGGTGATGTCCGGCACGATTTCGTCTCGATCGTCGGCACGGACGGACTGGTTCGCCCCGACCAGATCTTCCGGGTGCGCACCGCCGCCAAGATGAGCCGACCTCCCGAGCAACTCGAAACCGCCATCGAGGCGCCGTTCCGTCTCGTCATCAGTCCCAGCCATCTCGGGGGCTGGTCCCACGCCATCGAACCGGTCGGCGCCGACGGAGCACCCCATCGGGTGGAACTGTGGCACAGCCGGCTCGGGGTCCGGGTCGAAACCTCCGAAGGGGTGTCGGTCGACGAGCGGGCCGCCACCCAACGGATCGTCCGCGCCGTGTGGACCCGCGACCGGGAACGCTACCCCGAGTGGGACAGCAGTTCCTTCGAAGCGCCCCACGACGATCTCCCCTTCCGCACCTCGCTCGACGGCGCCGATCGCCACATGTTGGTGCGGCAGAGCTCCGAGACCTGGCTGGGGAGGCGGGGGACGACCATCCCGCCGCGGCCCGTTGCCGCCGAAGGGCTGTGGCTGTCCAGTCTGGGTGCCTGGCTCGATCTCCACGGATCCTGGGACACCAAGCCGTACTCCGGGGCGACACCGGGGATGCAGTCGATCCTGCACTGGGACCACATCGCCCCGATGGGGCGTGACCAGTACGTCCGTGTCGTCTACCCGGGCTACCTCTACCCGTTCGGTCACTCGGCCACCCTGGTCAAGGTCACCGAGCGCAAGATGAAGGACGCCGCTCCGTCGGTGGCCGGGCTGTACCAGCGGATGTTCATCGTGGTCGGTGAACCGAGCCGCGACTACGACGCCCGCAACCTCCCGTTCAACAGGGTGCGCATCGCCCCGCTGGTCACCCCGACCATCGATCCACCGGGCAACGCCCAGAACAGCTTCTTCTGGCCCAGGGTCGGGGGCGCCGACTTCCGTTGGATCCTCCACACCGTCGACAAGGAGGGCCGTCCGGTGCGGCTGGTCACCCCGCTGCTGTGGGTCGCCGAGCACTACCAGCAGTTCGCCACGGTCGACACCACCTACGCCAACCATGCCAACCGTAAGGTCGACGCCATGGGCCAGGACGTCGCCTACGCCCCGGTGGCACGCGGTGGCGACACCGTGACCCCCACCACCGAACTGCGTTTCCTCGGGGCTGCACAGCAGGGCACCTCGGTGCCGCGTCTCGGTGACGCCGACGTCACCCTCCCCGCCGTCCAGAACCTGTCACCGGTCGGCACCGTCAAGATCTCCTACAACCAGACGTACCTCACCCACGGCATGGGCGGTTCCGCCAACGTCGGGGAGGTGTGGGCCGACGTCACCGGGGCGCCGCCGCTGTCGTTCGGGGGGAGCCCCACCGCCGGATCGGACAAGGCCGGAGGGTTCATGCAGCCCGACCTGCCGATCCGGGCGCTGTCGCGGGTCAAGGGCACCGTCGGAGACGCCGCCAAGACGGCCACCGGCGATTTCGACCCGGCAGCGTTCCTGTCGGGAGCACTCCCCAAGCTGTTCGGGCTGGTGCCGCTCGTCGATCTTCTCGCCGCCGTCGGTGTCGACCTCTCCGATGCCCCCAGTGTCGTCTCCGAGGCGCTCGACCGGATCGAGGGTTTCCTCTCCGACCTGGAACGCGCCAAACAGGCGGCCCTCGACGCCGTCGACGAGGCGGATCGGCTGGTCGAACGGGCTCAGGGCAAGGCCAACGAGTTGGTCGCCCAGGCCCAGGCCGCCAAACAGGCCGCCAACGACCTTGCCTCGCTGGTCGAGAACGCCGTCGACGACGTCATCGCCGTCATCTCATCTCTCGGCGCCGCCACCCAGTCGGCGGTCGAGTCGGCGCTGGCGAGCCCGCTGCACGCGCTGGGGACCGCCGTCGCCAAGATGCGCCAGGTGGCGCCGCAGATGCCGCCGCTGTTGCGCAAGCAGCTCGACAAGCTGGCAGATGTTCTCGATGCGGCCCTGACGGCCGCCGATCTGCTCGATGACATCTTCCGGTTCCTCCACGGGCTCGCCACCAGCGGGGTGCAGGGGAGTTTCCGCTTCGACTGGACGCCGCGGATCGGTTCATGGCCCAGCGCTGCCAATCCGGTTCTCGAGGTGCGTCCCGACAGCCTGGTGCTTGCGGTGGAGGGACGGGCCGCCGGTAAGGGTCCGATGGGGGTCGAGGTGCTCGCCGAGCTGCGGGACTTCACCCTGCATCTGCTTCCCGGCGAGCCCCTGGTCCGCTTCAAGTTCGACCACCTCTCGTTCAAGGCCGGGTCGTCGGGCAAGGCCGAGGTCGACGTCGTACTCAACGAGATCGAGTTCGTCGGGTTCCTCTCCTTTGTCGAGGTTCTCAAGGACCTGATCCCATTCGACGGGTTCTCGGACCCACCTTTCCTCGATGTCAGCCCGGAGGGTCTCAGCGCCGGATTCACGTTGGCGCTCCCCAATGTTGCGGTAGGGGTCTTCAACCTGTCCAACATCTCGCTCGGCGCCGACCTGCGCGTCCCCTTCCTCGGCGATGTGGTCACCGTCGGGTTCAACTTCTGCACCCGGGAACGGCCGTTCACGCTGGCGGTGTTGTTCATCGGCGGTGGCGGATGGTTCCTGATGCGGCTGTCGCCCAACGGGCTCGAGGTGCTCGAGCTGGGTCTGGAGGCCGGGGCGACGCTCTCGGTGGACTTCGGTGTCGCCTCGGGTTCGATCTCGGCGATGATCGGCGTCTACCTCCGGCTCGAAGGTGACGGCGGATCGCTCACCGGCTACTTCCGGCTCCGTGGCGAGGTCGACGTGCTGGGATTGATCTCGGCGTCCATCGAGCTGTACCTGTCGTTGGAGTACGACTTCCCGACCGGGAAGATGATCGGCGAAGCCAGCCTCACCATCAAGGTCGAGGTGTTCATCTTCTCCGGATCGGTCACCATCCGCTGTCAGCGCAGGTTCGCCGGTTCCAACGGTGACCCCAACTTCCTCGAGGTGATGGGGATGGAACCCGATGGCAGCTCACCCGCATGGTCCGACTACTGCCTCGCCTTTGCTGGAGCGTGAAGAATGGCCACCGAACAGTTTCACGTCGTCGTCCTTCCCCACTCCAGAGCCGTCGACGCCGAGTTCCACGTCTCGCTCCTGATCGCACCCGACCTGACCCCGGACAAGAGCGTCGCCAGACTCAACAGCTTCACCCACTTCCCGCACTGGCCCAAGGTGCTGCGTGACGCCAGTGAGATCGTGCTCTCCGATCAGGCCGGGGTCATCGCCTGCAAGGCACGGCTCGATGTGCTCGACACCGACCTGTGGCACGCCGTGTTTCCACCGAAGACACCGGTGCGGCGCCGCAACCTCCCGGACTGGTCGGAGCGGTACTGGCGGACGTTCCCTGCCGCCGAGATCCACGACACGGCGAAGCTGTTCCATGCCATGGCGATGTTCACCGATCCGGTGTCGCCGCCCGCCCCGAGCGCCCACCCGTTGACGACGTTGCTGGGCAGACTCGGTGTCGAAACACCCCGGGGTGGCTACGACGAATCGCATTTCACCGCCCGATTCGACGAGATCCTCGGCGAGGGTGGGCACCGCATGTCGCTTGCGGCCATCGAGAAGATGGCCGAGAGCCAGGAAGATCCGATGATGCGGATCGCCATCCAGCTTCATCGGGCTCGACGTTTCTACGAGCGACCGGAGAACCAGTCGGCCTATCAGGAACGCCCCGACGAGGGGGTCACCCCGACGTCACCGCCGCGACCCGATCCCGACTTCCATGAGCGCTGTGCCCTCCTTGCCGACCATCCCGGTCTGCAACGGCGGCTGGGACTTGTCATCGACCTGGTCGCCGACGACCCCAACCGGTTCGCCGACAGTCAGTGGCTCGCCGCCACCATCGTTCCCCGTGGCGATACCGCCGCCGCCCGCTCCCCCCGCACCCGGTGCGCCGTCTCCGGGGAGGACCTGGTGACGGTGCCCGCCGGCGAGGATTGGCACGGGGGGCGACTCCGCCTGGGTGATGTCGAGCGCTACTCGGTTCTCGATCTCGATCCCGACGGATCGGCGCTCAAGCTGGAACGCTTCCTGTGGACCCTGCCCCGCCTCCGTGCGGTCGAGCGAAACGGCGATCCGGTTCACGCCGCACCGACGGCCCTGCGCTCGCTCGGGTTCACCGTCGTCCGGCGCCGCCGGGCGGTCGACACCCAACAGAAGATGTCGCGTCAGCTCCAGATCGGGACGCAGCTTGCCGGGGCCGCCCCGCCGTTGCTCACCACCGAGGACGTGATGCAGGGGCTGCGGGTCGAGGTGTGGGACGACTCGGTCAAGTCGTGGTATTCGCTGCACCGACGGCTGGTCACCGCCGAGGTACTCGATCATGGTGTCGTCGCCGAGGATGTCCCGGAGGACGGATTCATCCAGGGCGCCACCGCCACCGAGAACGGCGACGTGGCCAACGCCCCGGTCCATGTCCACGAGGGCGTGTTCGGCTGGGAGGGGTGGAGCCTGGCGGCTCCGAAGCCGGGAAAGCGGGTCCGTCACGAGGACGGCAATGAGGTGGTCGAGGATCCAGACACCGACCCGGATCCGGTGACGCCGGTGGTGATCCACACCCGTGTCGAGCCGGGAACGCTGCCCAGGCTGCGCTACGGGCGTTCCTACGCATTCCGGGCATGGGGTGTCGACCTCGCCGGCAATGTCCGGCCCCACCCCATCGGCCCGCCGCCACCGCCCCCGGCCGCAGTCGCAGCGGCGGTGAGTGCGGCGGCGTCGTCATTGTCGGCGGTGACCGCCGCCCCGAAGGGTCTGGTGCCGTTGCTCCGTGGCGAGACGGCGGCTGCGGTTCTGCAGCGCGGGCTGATCGCCAGGGAGGAGGCGACCGAGGCCGGAACGATCGAAGCCGGCACGATCGGGGACCTGCACCTGATCGGAGAACACCGAATCGAGCAGGCGGTGCTGCAACGGCTGACGGTGAGGCGCGGAGGACTCGAATCCGAGGGGCGGTCCGGGACATCGGTGGACCGGGCGTCCCAGGTGACCCGTCGCTTCGGCGAGGTCATCGCCGACCAGGAGCAGCCGTTTCTGGTGTCGACGGCGATCATCGACACCGACATGCTGGCGCGCGCCATCGGCGGCGCCATCCCGACCGGGACCGTCGAGGTGGCGGCGGCGATCTCCACGGTCACGCCGCTGCGACCGTTCCTGCGTTGGGACCCGGTCGAACCTCCGGCGATGGTGTCCCGCCACCGGTACACCGCAGGGGAATCGCTGCGGCAGGTGGTGCTGCGGTCGGGCGTGACCCAGGACCTCGAGACCCTCGAGATCACCGTGACCGCCCCTGCCGACTACGCCGCCGCTTTCCCCCAGTACGGGTACCTCGCCACCGCCGAACGCCACCTGGTTCCACCGAAAACCAGCCAGAGCGCCTCCGAACTGCACGGCGCCTTCGACGACGCCATCGGTTCCACCGACCCTGCGGACCATGCCCGCCTGTTGGCGGTGGCGCTGCGCGAATCGGGCACGCTGTTCGATGTCGATGTGGTGCGTCTCGACGATCCCACCCAGCGTGATCCGCAGCCCGGGATCGAGCTTGCCAACGACCCGACCGTGCCACCCTCCGAGCTCGCCAAGCGAACGTTGCCGATCCCCCAGGGTGAGGCGCCCGTTCCCGGGCAGTACATCATCCACGACGTCGACCAGCTCCGGCTGCCCTACCTGCCCGACGTCATCGGACGGGGAATCTCCCTGGTGTTCCCCGAAGCGGGCCGTGACCGCCAGCTCGGGGCGCTCTTCGGTACCGAGGGGTTCACCGCACGATGGGAAGGGGACTGGCCGGAGCGCGATCCCTTCCGCATGGTGCTCCACGGCACCGACCATCTCGAAGGACGACTCGATGACACGGTCCTCTCCATCGGCCTGCCGCCCGGTGACATCCAGAAATTCCGTCTGTCGTCGTCGCTCGACCGGGTCGACCTCGATCTGCTCGGCGTGTGGCGGATGCTCCCCGAGTTGATCCGCCAGGACGAGACCGTTGCCGAAGCGGCAGCCGACGGGTGGATGTGGTGGCTCACCCCGTTCGAGGACGTCTCCCTGGTCCATGCCGTTCCCCGCCCCTTGGAGGCGCCCCGACCGACTTCGATGATCGCCGTCCGTCTCGCCAAAGGCACCACCGAGGTGGTCCTGGTCGGAGGCGTCGATGTCCACGGACCGAGCACCGAGCAGCTCACCGCCGAAGCGGCATGGGTCGACCCGGTGGACGACCTCAGTCTTCCCGCACCCGAGAACCGCAGGTCGAGCGGGATCGCCTTCACCACCCCGATCCGCCCCGAGGAGGATCTGGCGGTGGTCACCGGTGTCGCCCAGGATGTGTCGGTCAACGTCCCCGGGGCCGGACCGGTCTGGTTCCACCGGGCGTTCCATCAGCTCGGCGACACCCGGCACCACACCATCCGCTACCGGTTCCGGGCGTCGACCCGGTTCCGTGAGTACTTCGACGCCGAGGCACTGACCCCGGGCGGACCGCTCGACCCCGCCGATCCGGAGACCCCGGTCGATGACGGTCAGAGCGTGGTCGGCCCGGTGGTCGAGTTGTCAGTCCCCAGCTCGGCGATTCCCGCCGCTCCGATCGTCCACTCGGTGGTCCCGTTGTTCCGTTGGGACCAGGGGACCGAACCGGAGCAACCGGTGGGGTTCCGCCGCCGACGTCGCGCCGGGGTCCGCATCTACCTGGAACGTCCCTGGTATTCGTCGGGGGAGGGGGAGCTGCTCGGGGTGGTGCTGGCGCCCGGCGGCAACGACGCCGCTCTCGACAAGATCGTCAGCCAGTGGGGTTCCGATCCGGTGTGGCAGTCGGCGCCGGTCCCCAATCGGGCGATGTTCCTGCAGCTCGACAACCTGCTGCGCGCCGTCGGATTCGACGACCGCCCGGGTGATGCCCTCCCGGTGGTGGCCCCGGCGACGCTGCCGCTGGCCACCCAGCCCGGGTCCCCCGATGTCACCGTGCTCGGTTACCGCCCGCAGTACAGCGTCGAGCGGGGCATGTGGTACGTCGATGTCGCCATCGACCCGGGCAGCACCTTCTGGCCGTTCGTCCGGCTCTCGGTGGTCCGCTACCAGCCCGACAGCATCGCCGGGTGCCATCTGTCGGCGCCGGTCCGTTGCGACTTCATCCAACTCACCCCGGAACGCACCACCAGTGTCGCCCGTACCGATGTGCGCCATGTCCGGGTGGTGGTCAGCGGCGCCGTCGGGGTCCGTCAGCCACCGACGCCGGCCGCTCCGACCTTCCCGCAGAGCGTCGAAGCCCTGGCGGCGGCGGTGGCGGCCAACCGCAAGGTGGTTGCCCGGCTGCAGCGTCGCGATCCGCAGCTTCCCACCGATCTCGGCTGGGACACCGTGGCGGTCACCGAGCTGGTGGTGCGCGGCCGCGGTCGCAACGATTTCGAGGCGGCATGGGTGGGGTCCCTGGAAGCACCCGAGGACATCCCGTTGCACCGTCCCGGAGACAACCCGGACTGGCGGGTCACCGTCGAGGAATGGGAACGCCTCCCCGGCGACCCGGCCACCCTCGGCGCCACGGCTACGATCGCCGCCCCGCCCCCGGTGTGGGAGCAGCGGTTGATCTACGCCGACGAGATCCCGCTGTAGATCCCGCACGGCCCGCAACCGAGTGTCGAGATCGGCCGCCGCATCGAAGCGGAGCGTCGGGCGGTGGTACGTTGCCCCATGATCATCACCATGACGACCCGGTCCGCAGCCCGTCGGCTGGTGGTGATGGCGGTGATCGCGTCGTTCGTGTTTGCCGTCGTACCGGCGGCGTCGGCCACCGCCACCTCGGTGCCGGCACCGTCGTGTCGTGACCACGACCCGTTCACCGCCGGGCTGTCCCAGCGACTTGCCGCCGATTACCCGAACCGGCGTTTCAGCGCCTCCGTGTACGACCAGCGCACCGGATGTCACTATCACCTCAACCGGTCGACCCGGATCACCACCGCCTCGGTGTTCAAGATCGAGGTGATGGCAGGGGTGCTGCGTCGAGCACAGCTCGAGGGGCGCAAGGTCACCGCATCGGAATGGGACCAGATGGTCCCGATGATCACGCAGAGCGCCAACCCGCCCACCAGCTCGCTCTACCTGTCGCTGGGCGGGATGAACGGGTTCGACCCCATCCACCGCGCCTTCGGACTCACCGAGACCTCGCTCCCCCCGCCCAAGTGGGGGGCTACGGTGACCTCTGCCGCCGATCAGGTGAAGCTGATCCGTCAGGTGCTCCTCGGGGAGTTCGGGCCGCTCACCGCAGACAGCCGGGCGCTGGCATGGAAGCTGATGACCTCGGTGGTGCCGTCACAGCAGTGGGGGATCTCCGCCGGTCTCCCCAACCGTTGGCGGTTCGCCCTCAAGAACGGGTTCTACCCGCTCGGTGGCGGCGGGTGGCGGATCAACACCGCCGGATTCGTCGAGGATCTCGCCGGAGCCGGTTACGCCGTGGTGATCCTGTCGGACGGATGGCCCACCGAGGCGGCCGGGATCCGAGCGGTCGAGACCATCGCCACCGAGATCAACACCGTGCTGGCGCCACTCAGCGCCCCACCCGGGATCCCCTATGTCGACGTCGCCGCCGACGACTGGTTCTACGAGTCGGTGGTCTGGGCCCACGAGTCCGGGGTGACCAAGGGCGCCTCGGCGATCACCTTCGACCCGCTGTCATCGCTGACCCGCGGCCAGATGGCGGCGTTCCTGGTGCGTGCCTTTGCCCTCCCCAAGATCTCCGGACCGAAACGGTTCACCGACACCACCGGGTCGATCTTCGCCGACGACATCGAACGTCTCGGCGCCGCCGGGATCACCCGGGGCTGTAACCCGCCCGCCAACACGCACTACTGCCCCGACCGCACCATCACCCGCGGGGAGATCGCCGCCATGGTGGCCCGCGCCCTCGATCTCCCGAGGCCACCCCCCGGCGACCGCTTCACCGACGACAACTCCTCGGTGTTCGAATCCGACCTGGAACGCATGGCCGGCGCCGGTCTGCTCATCGGCTGCAACCCGCCCGCCAACACCCGGGTGTGCCCCACCACAAATGTCACCCGCGCCCAGATCGTGGTGATCCTGCACCGAGCATCGATGGATTGACCGCAATCAGGGTTCAGATCGTCAGGTACCAGGTGCAGATGTAGCGGGTGGCGGTTGAGTTGAGGCCGGTGGCCCCGTTGTCCATCCGGGTCTTCCCGCGGTCGGTGTTGTGGAAGTCGTCGCTCGCCTTTCCCCACAGGTCGTTGAGGCGGGTGGCGATCTGATCGGGGGTGCCGCCGGCGTGGGCGTAGAGCTTGGCCTGTGCCTCTCCGATGGTCGCCGCCGCAAAGGCGCGGCCGGTTCGCTGAGCTTCGGTGAGCTTGGCGTCCCAGGGACGGAGGACCTCGGCACTGATCCGGTCGATGTCGGCGGCGTGGACCTTCTCGTGTTTCTCGACCTGGGCGGAGAGGGTTGCGTGGTTCGGGACCCCGGTCACGCCGAGTTCGATCTCGGTGGCCCCACCGAGTCGAGCCTCCTCCTCGAAGTTGAGGAACCCGTAGGTCTTGAGCGCCACCGGGCTCGTCGTGGTGACCCAAGGCCCCGGTTGCGGGAGACTCATCCGCCACCCAGACATGATTGGTGGCAACGGCGGTGACCACCGCCTCTGCTCCCTCCCCGGTGACCCGGGTGGCGATGGTCGGTGGCGAGAGGGCGGCGCGGGCATCGCCCGCACTGGTGGATTCGTTGCTGAGCACGGCGTTGTTCAGCCACGGGGGAGTGAATCCGAGACTGAAGTCGCCTCCTGCCTGGGCGACCGCCAGATCTTTGGTCCGGGTGGTGCCGTACTGGGCCAGGACCGCACGCTGCACGGTCAACGGCCCGATCGTGGGGGACGACGTGCGGGCCAACATGCGGGACACCGTGCGATTCCCCGCCCCGTACAGGGCACCGATCAGCGACCTCGCCTCCATCTCCGGCGGTCCGGTCGATGGTGCCGGGTGGCCCGCTCGGACCGGTGGGGTCGATCGCGGTCCGGTCCGCAGGGTCCTGCCAGTGGAGAGCCGATCAGCCGTGCCCATGTGTCCAGCCTATGGCAGGTTCCCCGGGGTTGGTAGATGCGTGGTTGGTTGCGCACCAAGGGCTGTACGAGAGGGCGCACGGAGGGGCATCGGTGCCGGTCAGCCCTGGGCCGGGCGATCCTCGTCGTCGCAGCGGTGTGCCCCGCCGTCCCCCGCCGGTGGGTGCCGTTTCGCAAGGTGCCGGGCCGGGTAGCCAGGAGCGATGAATTTCGCCACCTGGAACATCGACGCCGATCAGCGCGTCCTCGCCACCGCCGTACATGCCGGCCACGAACTCCGCCCGGAGATCGCCGGCGCCATGATCCTCGACGCCGGTCATCGCCTCCGCGAGGAGGACCCGTTTACCGACGAGTTGGCCGCCGCCGTCGGTTCGTGGGTCGCCGTCGAGCGATCCCGCTTCGAAGTCGACCTCAACCGGCCGGTGGATACCGCGGTGTACCGCACCCCCGACGAGTGCTGGGGGATCGACGTGTGGTCGGGCTCCGCCCTCGCCGATCCGCTGGTCGAGCGGTCGCGGTGGCTGCACGACCGGTTCTACTCCGACCTCGCCGTCGTCCTCGACGAACTGGTGGCGCGCCACGGCGGGTTCGTGCTCTACGACGTGCACTCATACAACCACCGGCGCCACGGTCCGGGGGCGCCTCCCGAATCGCCAGCCGACAACCCGACCGTCAACCTCGGCACCGGATCGCTTCCCGACCGCTGGACCCCCGTCGCCGATGCCTTCGTGGAATCCCTCAGGGACCACGAGGTGGAGGGGGAACCGCTCGATGTGCGGCGCAACGTCAAGTTCGAGGGCCGCCACGTCGCCGCATTCGTCCACGAGCGCTACGGAGATGTCGGATGTGCGCTGGCCATCGAGTTCAAGAAGATCTTCATGGATGAATGGACCGGCGTGGTGGACAAGCCGGTGCTCGATACCCTCGGCGAGGCGCTCCGGGGCACGATCGGACCGGTCGAAGCGGCCTGGAGCACGGCATGGCGGTGACGGAGGCGGACCTCGCCGTCGACCACGAGCTGGCCGAGATCAGCGGGCTGCTCCCGTATCTGACCTATGTCACCCCGGTCAATGCCACCGAGGCGCGCCGCCGTTTCGACGAGGACGGGGCCGAACCTGAATTCGTCTACCGGGACCTCCCCGACCTCTCAGCCATCGAGGCCCGCCTCGCCACCGTGGAACCCGACCGCGCCGACGACCCCACCGTCGGTCACATGGCCCGCGCCCTCAAGCGCGAGCTCGAGCTGCGGCTCGACCTGATCGGCTCGCGCGGATCCCCCCGCTTCTTTCTCGCCTCGGTCGAGATGTTCGGGCATGTGGACGGATCCCTGGCGGAGCTGGCCCACCGCATCCTCTCCTCGCCGTTCCACGATTCTCAGGGACCGGCCATCGGCGCAGAACGGCTCGCCCGGCTCGCCCGGGAGGAGATCGCCATCTACGGGCGTGCCTTCCCCGAGATCGCCTCCCGGACGGAGGTCCGCGACGACATCGCCGGAATCAGAGTGGAGAACGGCGACGTGCTCATCGGATCCGACGTCCAGGTGGTCGCCGAACATGTCCGGCAACTCCTCCATCACGAGGTCGGCGTCCACGTCCTCACCTACGTCAACGGCTCGGCCCAGCCCCTCCGGATGCTGGCCGCCGGGCTCGCCGGCTACGACGAGAACCAGGAGGCCCTGGGAGTGCTCGCCGAGCACCTCTCCGGTGGTCTCCGCCCCGGACGGCTGCGCACCCTCGCCCAGCGGGTGGTGGCCGCCCAGATGCGCAGTGACGGGGCCGGTTTCGTCGACACCCACCGACGGATGGTCGAACTCGGCGCCACCCCAGCCGGGGCCTTCGCCACCGCCATGCGGGCCCATCGCTCCGGCGGTATGACCAAAGATGCGGTCTACCTGCGCGGGCTGGTGCGGCTCTGCGACCATCTCGCCGCCGACGGTGAACTCGACACGTTGTTCGTGGGGAAGATCGCCCTCGAAGACGAACCGCTCATCGGCGAGCTCGCCGAACGCGGCGTGCTCGTCGACCCGCCATTGCGGCCCCGTTTCCTGGACAGTCCCGCAACCAAACGCCGTCTGGACGAGATCCGGGACGGCGCAGAAATCGAAGCTTTCGGAAGGATCGCCGCATGAAAATCGGATTTGTCGTCAACGACATCGCCACAGAACACCCGCAGTACACCACCACCCGGCTCGCCATGACCGCCCACCGGCGCGGCCACGAAATCTCGCTACTGGGTGTCGGGGATCTCGCCCACGACCCGGCCGCTGCGGTGTCCGGTCGGGCCCGCGGTCCGGTCGAGGACAAGGCCTACCGGTCTCCGGCGAGCTTCCTCGACGATATCCAGAGCGAGGCGGGATGGTCCCAGCGGATCGACGTCACCGCACTCGACGTGCTCATGCTGCGCAACGACCCCTCCGACGATGCCGTGGAGCGCCCCTGGGCGCAGTCCTCCGGCGCCCTGTTCGGTCAGCTCGCCGCTGCAGCCGGCGTCATCGTCGTCAACGACCCGGGCCACCTCGCCGACGCCGTCAACAAGACCTACTTCCAGCACTTCCCCGAGGCGGTGCGGCCCAAGACGCTGATCTCGCGCGATGCGGACGACATCAAGTCGTTCGTGGACGGGCTGGGCGGCGAGGCCGTCCTCAAACCCCTGCAGGGGTCGGGTGGGCAGGGGGTGTTCGTGGTGCGCGGCGAAGGCCGCCAGAACGTCAACCAGATCATCGAGTCCATCACCCGGGATGGCTTCGTCGTGGCCCAGGAATACCTCGAGGAGGCCGCCGATGGGGACGTTCGCCTGTTCCTTATCAATGGCCGCCCGCTCGCCGTCGATGGCGTCCACGCCGCATTCCGCCGGGTCAACAAGACCGGAGACCCGAGGTCCAACATGCACAGCGGCGGGATTGCCGAGGCGTGCAAGGTCACCGATGACATGCTCCGGCTCGCCGAGCTGGTCCGACCCAAGCTCGTCTCGGACGGGATGTTCCTGGTGGGGATGGACATCGTCGGTTCCAAACTCATGGAGATCAACGTGTTCAGTCCCGGTGGGATTCACAGCGCAGGCGAGCTGCAGGGCGTCGACTTCGCCGCACCGGTGATCGACGCCCTGGAGCGCAAGGTCGCCATCCGCGCCAGCTACGGTCCGACGCTCTCCAACGTGGCGATCAACACCCTGTGACCGGCGCCGGGATGTGACGGGTCGTTCGTCAGACGAGACCGAGCGCCGCCTTGGTTGCGGCGACGTCGTTGGTGCCCAGGATCATCTCGCCTTCGGCGCCGAAGTACACGATGTAGGCGGTGAGACCGGCTTCGGCGACGGTGCGGGCCACGGTGACGGCACCACCGGGGGTGCCCGGGGGGACGACGATGCAGTCGCGTTCGTCGGCGACGGTCCCTCCGTGGTCCGCCACGATGAGCCGGACGGTGGCGACGTCGTCCTCTTCGACGGCGATGTGCGCCACCCGGCCCTCGAGCCGGGGGAACAGGCAGGCGCCGGCGATGCGGACCCCCTGTTCCACAAGGCCGGCCAGCATCTGGGCGGGGCGCCCCTGGGTGGTGTCCATCAATATGGTGAGATCCTTCACGGCTTCTCCTCTCGGTACATCGGCAGCCGGGGGTCGGGAGACGCCGTTTCCCAGGTGCCGAGTTGCCATTCGTGTTCGGGATCGGTGCAGATGAGCCAGCGTCGCTCCGGGTCGGGTCCGGCCATCACGTTGAGGTAGTAGAGGTCGTAGCCGGGGGCCGCCACGCAGGGGCCGTGGTAGCCGCGTGGGATGAGGAACACGTCATCGGACCGCACCGTCACGGTCTCGTCGATGTCTCCCGCCGGGTCACCCGTGGTGTAGGTGCGGTGCAGCCCGAAGCCGTGCTCCCCGCGCACCTGGAAGAAATAGACCTCCTCCAGCGGGACTTCGGTCTCCGTCCATTCGTCATGCTTGTGGGGCGGGTACGAGGACCAGTTACCCCCCGGGGTCAGCACCTCGACCACGATCAGCCGCTGCGGGCCTTCGACATCGGCCGACAGCAGACCGTTGATCTGGCGGGTCGCCTGTCCGGCACCGCGCACCTCGACGGCCACCTCGCCAGCCGGGTGGTAGCGGGGTCGGCGCACGTCGTCAGCCCTTGCCGTGGCCAGGGCGAACCGTCCACCGCGCACCGAGGTGACGACCGTCTCGGCACGGGCGGCGTCGGATGCGACCGGGAGGTAGCAGAGGTCGGTGGTGGCCTCGAACACCGACGACCGGCCTTCGAGCGTGAAACCGAACCCGTCGCCTTCCACGGTGCACCCCCCGCGGAGCGGGATCACGGCGGTCTCGACACCGGTGCGGGACAGCGTGCAGGTACCTCCGGGCTCCAGATCCACCACCCGCAGCCCGCTGTACGCCCAGCCGGCGGTGTCGGGCGTCAGGTGGACCCGATCGGTCTCCGTCGCCAGGCTCCCCGCCGGGCGCAACCAGCTCACGGGGGCACCGTCGTCGACACCGCCGCAATCACCACGGGCCCCCGTGGACGATCTCGACGGCGGTGTCGACCCAGCGCTCGACGTCGTCGTCGGCGGGGAAGAGCAGGCTGCGCCCGGCCACCAGCCCACGAACGTTGGGGATCGCCATCGCCCGCCGCCAACGCTCCAGCATCTGGTCGGCGTCGGGTCCCGGATCGCCCCCGAGCAGCAGGGCGGGGAGCGTGGTGGCGGCCATCATCCGCTCCGGGGCCGCCGGCGCCGGCAGCTTGAGCCAGGTCCGGGACGATGTGGCGCCCAGCGCCGAGGCGATGGCGACCGCCTCGACCAACTGGTCCACATCGGTGGAGATCCGCACCCTGCCCGTTTTGTCGCGGTCAGCCGGCAATGGTTCGACCAGTGCGATCAGCCCCCGTTCCGCCAGATCGGTCACCGCCCGCGCACAACCCTCCAGGGTGCGGGCGGTTCCCGGGTCGTCGTAGTCGAGGCGGAGCAGCATCTTCCCGCCGTTGAATCCGAGACGGTCGATGGTGGCGGCATCGAACCCGGTGAACCCGTCGTCGAGCTCCCAGGTTGCACCGGTGAGCCCGCCACGGTTCATCGACCCGAACACCACCTTGCCGTCGAGCTCGCCGAGCAACAGCAGATCGTCGACGATGTCGGGTGTGGCGAGGACGCCGTCGACACCGGGTCGCCGCAGCGCCCGCACCGTGCGTTCCAGTACCAGACGCCGGTTCGCCATGGCGTGGGGCTGGTCGCCGACGCCGAGAATCCTGCGCCCCGGGTGGTCGATGGCGATGATCACCAGTCGCCCGTCGTGGCCCAACATCGGACGGTGACGGCGCAGCGCCGCCAACCGGCCCGGCTCGTCCGGTTCCTCGGCACGCCGCCGCAGCAACTCGGCGTACCGGGCATCGTCGAGAATGGTCACCGATGCCTCACCTTCTCCGTCCGACGTTCGTCGCCACGGTTGTGGCGGTGCTCACTCTGGCAGCATGTGCCGCCGGCCCGCCATCGCTCGAATTCGCCGACGGTACGCCCGACGACGTCCGACGACTTGCCGCCGAGACCTTCACCGTGGTGTCGGACGCCTTCCCGGCCCACCACGACTGTCTGGGTGGGGTCACCGTCGCCACCGAGCGGGAACTCGAAGGGCGCGCCGCATACCTGCCGGAGACGGGCACGGTGGTGCTCCGGATCCCGGCCACCGCCGCCCAGCTTCGCCGGTCGCTCGTCCACGAACTCGGGCACCATCTCGAGCACGCCTGCGACGGCCACGTGGCGCTGCGCCCGCGTTTCCTGGAGGCCCGTGGCTTCGTCGACCAGCCCTGGTTCGAGGGGACGACCTGGGAGGACACCCCGTCCGAGCAGTGGGCGTCGGCGGTGGTGGAGTATGTCCTCGGCGATCGCGACCCCCGGTCCGGTGTCTTTCTGAGCCCGGACATCCTGGACATGGTCGAAGACTGGGCGACGGACGGGTAGCGATCGCCGGACCGGGAGGAGAGGGCGGGTCGACGGTCAGCCACGCCCCATCAGCTCCCGGACCCGGGGCTCGTCGGGCATCGCATCGGCGCACGCCAGTTGGCCGGCCACATAGGCTCCGGCCGCATTGGCGAAGGTCACGATGTCGGCCCAGTCCCATCCCTCGAGCAACCCGTGACACACCGCACCACCGAAGGCGTCACCGGCTCCCAGCCCGTTCACCACGTCGACCGGTACCGGGGCGGCCCGCACCTCACCGTCGGAGGTGAAGGCGGTCACCCCCTCCGGTCCCTGCTTGACCACCACCACACCGACCCCGAGGTCACCGATCCGCTCCGCCATCTCGGCGGGGGTTCCCGGTCCGACGGCGACGGCGCACTCTTCGACGTTGCCGATGGCGACATCGACATGCGTCAGCGCCTCCTGCTGCCATCGACCGGCCTCGGTCGGATCCCGCCAGAACATCGGGCGGTAGTCGAGGTCGTGGATCGTGGTCCCGCTCTCGTTGCCGGTGGTGCCGTGGCGGGTGGAAAGGGCGCTCAGGGTGGCAGTGCGCGACGGCTGGTCCGCCAGACCGGTGCCGGTGGTCCACAGGATGCGGGCCGTCGCCACCGCCTCCAGATCGAGTTCCTCGACCCTGAGGTTCATGTCCGGCGCCTTGGGCTCACGGTAGAACAGCAGCGGGAAGTGGTCCGGGGGGTGCAGCTCGCAGAACACCAGCGGGGTGCGCAGGTCGGGGTCGGTCCCGACAAACCGGGTGTCCACCCCGAATCCGTCCAGGGCGGAGCGGACGTACTCGCCGAACCCGTCGTCGCCGACCTTGGTGATCAGGGCGCACCGGTGCCCGTAGCGGGCACACGCCACGGCCACGTTGGTGGCCGTCCCCCCGAGGAACTTGGAGAACGACGACACGTCGGCAAGTCTCGCCCCGCTCTGCTGCGGGTACAGGTCGACGCCGACCCGTCCCATCGCCACCAGATCGAATCGGGTCATCCGACGTCTTCCGCCTCGGCGGCAAGCTGGGCGGCGGCCCGTTCCAGTTCCTCGGCGCCGGGATCACCCGACTGCGAGGCCTGCTCCAGCTCGTGCGACAACGCCTCCAGATCGGCGCCTCCCGCCATCATCTGGACGAGCTGTTCCAGCGGGACCTCCGCCTTGGAGAAGTCGCCGAAGATCTGCCCACGACGCAGGATGACGAAATGGTCACCGACCGGGTAGGCGTGATGCGGGTTGTGGGTGATGAAGATCACTCCGATGCCGCGTTGTTTCGCCTGCAGGATGTACTTGAGGACCACACCGGCCTGCTTGACCCCGAGCGCCGCCGTCGGCTCGTCGAGGATCAGTACCTTGGCGCCGAAATACACCGCCCGGGCGATCGCCACCGATTGACGTTCACCACCCGAGAGTGTCCCCACCGGCTGGTCAGGGTCGCGGATGTCGATCCCCATCTTGCCCATCTCGGTGCGGGTGACCTCTTTGGCGAAGCCGGTGTCGTAATAGCGGAAGGGGCCCCATCCCTTGGTCGGTTCCGAGCCGAGGAAGAAGTTCCGCCAGATCGACATCAGCGGGATCATCGCCAGGTCCTGATAGACGGTGGCGATCCCGGTGTTGAGCGCATCGCGCGGCGAGTTGAAGTCGACCTCGGACCCTTCGAACCGGTACGACCCCTCGTCGGGTTTGTGCACCCCGGCGAGGGTCTTGATCAACGTGGACTTCCCGGCGCCGTTGTCGCCGAGCAGGCAGGTGACCTCGCCGGGACGGACGAACATCGAGACGTCCTTGAGGGCGATCACGCTGCCGAAGTACTTGGAGATCCGGTCGACCTCGAGGATCGGGGCCGCCTCGTGAGTGGGTGTGGCAGTGGTCATGCCGCTCACCTCCGTGTCGCCTGTTGGCGGATGAAGTTGTTGAAGATCACGGCGAGGACCAGGATCCCGCCCAGGAACACCTGGAACCAGTCGCCCTGGACACCGGTGATGACGATGCCTTGTTGCACCATGGCGAAGATCACGGCGCCCAGCATCGCCCCGACCACCGATCCGTAGCCTCCGGTGAGCAGGGTGCCGCCGACCACCACGGCGATGATCGCCCGGAATTCGAGCCCGGTGCCCCGCAGCGAGTCGGCGCCGTTGAACTGCACGGCATAGATGAGGGCGGTGATGAATGCGGCGAGGGCGGTGGTCATGAACAGGGCGATCTTGAGCTTGTTGACCGGAACCCCGACGTTGCGGGCGGCATTGGCGTCGCCGCCGACCCCGAAGATCCAGTTTCCGGCCCGGGTACGCAGCAGCACCCAGGTGGCGACCAGCCCGAGCCCGACCATCCACAGGATGGCGACATCGAAGTTGCCGCCACCGATGGCGAACTTGGTTCCGAACAGGGTGCCGATCAGGTCGTAGCCCTCGGTGTTCTGGAGACCACCGAGCTGGGTGCGGTTGGTCCACCCACGGGGGATGGCCACCGCCAGACCGCGCACGATGAACAGGGTGCCCAGCGTGATGATGAACGACGGGAGCTTGGTCCGGATCACCAGGAGCCCGTTGAACCATCCGACCAGAAGCGAGAAGACCAGGGCGGCGAGCAGTCCGGGGAGCAGCGGCCAGCCGAGCCCGCCCCCCGACACCGGGGTCACCGCCAACATGATCGCCATTCCGGCGGCACCGACCACCGAGCCGATGGAGAGGTCGAACTCGCCGGCGATCATCAGCAGGGCCACAGCAATGGCGAGAATCCCCAGCGGAGCGGCCGCATTGAGGATGGCGGCGGTCGAGGTCATCGACACGAAGTTGTTGTCCCACGCCACGATGGCGAAGAAGACCCACACCAGCACGAGGGCGACGACCGCCCCGAACTCGGGTCTGGTCAGCAATCGAGATACCAGGGTTTGCCGCCGGACCCGTTCGTCGGCGTCCGACGCCGGTGGTGGGGCGGCGGGCGGGGCCGTTTGGGTGGTCAACGTGCTCTCCTCCCTTGTCGAACCTGGGAGGGGGAGTGCGGTCTCCCCCTCCCATTGAACCTACTCAGCGCAGACCGGCCTCCGAGTAGGCGATGACGTCGGCGGCGGTCTCGGCGGTGACGATCTGCGGCCCGGTGAGGATCACCCGGTCCACCGAACCCAGCGGTAGCGCCCCGGTGTCGAGGAACTTGGTCAGCAGCACGATCGGCATGTATCCCTGCAGGTACTGGGCCTGGTCGATGGCGAACAGCATCTCACCGTCGACGATGGCCTGGAGCACCTCGGGACCGAGGTCGAAGGTCGCCAGTGACAGGTCCAGCCCGGCCTCCTCGACAGCGAGCATCGTCGGCGCCGCTCCGGTCGGTCCCAGAGTGAGGACGCCGTCGATGCCGGTGTTGGCCTGGAGGGCGCCTCCGACTGCCGACTGGGCCCCCGCCGGATCGTTGAGATCGACCGGCACCACGGTCACCGTACCGCCGAGACCGTCGGTGAAGCCCTCACACCGCGAATCGAGCGCGGCATTGCCGACTTCCTGGTTGATACACAGCGCCGTGGTGACACCCTCGTCGGCCATCCGCTGCCCTGCGATCAACCCGGCCTCGTATTCGGTCTGACCGACATGGACCAGCACTCCGAGGTCGGCGAACACGTCGGAACCCGAGTTCATCGAGATCACCGGAATCCCGGCATCGACGGCGGCGGTGATCGAGGCGCTCAGTGCGTCCGCATCGGGGATGGTGACCACCAGACCGTCGGGCTGTGACGCCACCGCGGCATCGATGAGCTGGCTCATCGCCGCCATGTCGAAGGTGCCGGGTGCCTGGTATTCGACTGTGACGCCCATGTCGTCGGCGCCAGCGTTGACACCGTTGGCGGCGACCGACCAGAACGGATCCGATGACTGGCCGTGGGAGACCACCACGAACCGGTAGTCGCGTTGGCTCACCCCGTTGTCGGTGCCGTCACCGCCGGCGGAAGTGGTGTCGGTGTCGTCGCCGCTTGTGTCGTCGCCGTTGCAGGCGGTGCCGACGAGCGCCAGCACCAGTAACAGGAGCATCCAGGTTCG
Organism: uncultured Acidimicrobiia bacterium; assembly: GCA_963708235.1. Classification (GTDB taxonomy): domain Bacteria; phylum Actinomycetota; class Acidimicrobiia; order Spongiisociales; family UBA5794. The sequence continues at coordinate 417,111 of OY970200.1, forward strand.
GTTCTTCATATACCTCATCTCCTCACGTTCGCTCCGATGCGCCGGGGGTGGGGCATCGTCCTTCTTCCCGGTCGCTCAGGGGGCCGGGACGCTCTGTAGAAATCTGAGGGATACGGCGACATCGAGGACGGGTCCCGCACCGTGTTCGGGAGCCCCGGAGAGCACCTGGTCCTGCTCCAGCACATACCAGCCCCGATATCCGACGGCGTCGAGCTCCCGGACGATGGCCGCCACATCGACGTCGCCCTCGCCGAGAGGCCGGTACAGCCCGGCGGCGACGGCGTCGTGGTAGCTGATGTCTCCGGTGCGGACCTTGCCGGCCATCGCCGCATCGACGTCCTTCATGTGGACGTGACCGATGCGGGTGGCGTGGCGGCGGGCCAGCTCGAGGGGATCGCCGCCACCAACCATCACATGGCCGGTGTCGAGACACAGCGCCACCTCGCTCACCTCGAGAAGTCGCTCGATCTGTTCGGTGGTCTCGACGACGGTCCCGTAGTGCGGGTGCAGTGTGGTGCGCATCGCGATCCCGGTGGCGGCCACCATGGCCTCCACCTCGGTGAGGGCCGAGGCGAGATGGTCCCACTGCCGGTCGTCGAGCTCCGGGGAGTCCTCGTAGCCTTCGGCCCCGGTGGATGCCGCCATCACCACCGCTTCGGCGCCGGCCATGGCGAGCAGATCGATGCGGTCCCGCACCGCCGGACGGTCGACTGCCCACTGCAGCGGATCGTGCAGCACCGCCGGGATGAATCCGGCCACCAACACCAGCCCGTAGCCCCCGATGAGCCGGTTGATCCGGGGGGCGTCGTCCGGGAGGAACCCGTCGGGTCCCAGCTCGGTGGCGGACAGCCCGAGTGACGACATCTCGGCCAGCACCCGGTCGGGTTCGAGCTGATGACCCCATCCGGGCACCTCGCAGATTCCCCACGAGATGGGCGCCCCGGCGACGGGCCGGTACGGAAGGGGTGCAGTGGTCGCTTCGGTCATACGGCCACCTCGTCGAGTCGGACCGGTCGGTGCTCGGTGCGCGACAGATCGCAGGCAACGGCCACCCGCAGCGCCTCCATGGCGTCGGCGACGGTACATGGATTCGGTCGGCGACCGGCGGCGACCTCGACAAAGGCCCGCAACTCCGCCTCGTAGGCGGAACGGAAGCGTTCCTGGAAGTTCGGGTAGGGATCGTCGGGCATCTCTGGTCCGCCGGGTTCGAGTGAACGGAGCGGGGTGCGGTCGTCCCACCCGACGGCGACGCTGTCACCGGACCCGAAGAGTTCCATGCGGATGTCGTACCCGTGGGGGTCGTGGCGGGTGCTCGACAGGATTCCCCTCGCTCCCGAATCGAGGGTGAGGATGGCGACGCCGGTGTCGATGTCGTCGTACTTGGCGAACACCGGGAAACCGAGCACAGCGCCGTCGGCATAGACCTCCACCACGTCCTGTCCGGTGACGAATCGGAGTGCATCGAAGTCGTGAACCCCGAAATCGCGGAACAGACCGCCCGAGGTGGGGATGTAGCCCTCGTGGGGCGGCTCCGGATCGTGGCCCACCATCCGGATGATGTAGATCGTCCCCAGCCCACCCGAGGCCACCAGGTCGTGGGCGGCCCGGTAGCCGGGATCGAAGCGACGCTGGAATCCCATCTGGACCGTGACCCCGCTGGCGGCGACATGGTCGACGATCGCTGCCGTCGATTCCAGGTCGAGCGATACCGGCTTCTCGCAGAAGGTCGGTTTCCCGGCGGCGGTGGTGAGGCGGATCAGGTCGGCGTGCGCCGAAGTGGCGGCGGTGATGACCACGGCGTCGACGGTGTCGATCAGGGTGGCGATGTCGTCAACGGCGACGAGGCCGAGTTCGGCGGCGACCGTATCGGCCCGGTGCGGGTCCAGGTCGCCGATCGAGACCCGGTCGACTCCCGGGGAGGCCTCGAGGATCTTGGCATGGAGACCGCCGATGCGGCCTACGCCGATGACACCGATGTGCATGGCTGGAGGCTCCCCGGGGGGTAGGGATCGAGATCACGGTCGAAATCTGTTGGAACGTTCCAACGTTTGGGCTAAGTTACGACGGGACGGCAAGTGCTGTCAAGCGGAACCGCCGGTTTTCTGAACCCCTCACCCAGCCTGCTCACAGGGGCCCATCCACCGGATGGGTACCCCACAGCGAATGCAGGCCCCGATCAGACCCCCCGAAAGCGTGGAGGACCGAGACGATGGAGACGGTGCGGCTGACCACCGCCCAGGCGTTGGTGCGGTATCTCGTCGCCCAACGCACCGAGGTCGATGGGGTCGAGGTCCCGGTGTTTCCCGGTGTGTTCGGGATCTTCGGCCACGGCAACGTCACCGCTCTCGGTGAGGCCCTCTACCCGGTTCGCAAGCTGCTTCCCACCTGGCGGGGGCAGAACGAACAGTCGATGGCGATGGCCGCCATCGGGTTCGCCAAGGCGCGCCGGCGTCGCCAGGTGATGATCGCCACCTCGTCGATCGGACCGGGCGCCCTCAATATGGTCACCGCCGCCGGTATCGCCATGGCCAACCGGCTCCCGGTGCTGCTCATCGCCGGCGACACCTTCGCCAACCGACTCCCCGACCCGGTGCTCCAGCAGGCCGAACGTTTCGACGATCCCACGGTGACCGTCAACGATGCGTTCCGACCGGTGGTCCGCTACTGGGATCGCATCACCCACCCCGCCCAGGTGCTCCAGTCGCTCCCGCAGGCCGTGGCGACCCTGCTCGATCCGGCGGACACCGGTCCGGTCTTCATCGGGCTCCCCCAGGACATCCAGGCGGAGGCGTACGACTACCCGGCGGTGTTCTTCGAGACCCGGGTGCACCGCATCCGCCGCCAGAGCCCCGATCCCGCCGAGGTGGAGGTGGCCGCATCGCTGCTCCGTGACGCCGAGCGCCCGTTGATCATCGCCGGCGGCGGGGTGAGGTACTCGGAGGCGGAGGAGGCGCTGCGGACCTTTGCCGTCACCCACGGGATCCCCGTCGTCGAGACCGTGGCCGGGAAGGGCTCGCTGGGATGGGATCACCCCCACAACGCCGGTCCCATCGGGGTCACCGGGTCGTCGAGCGCCAACGCCCTTGCCGCCGAGGCCGATGTGGTGGTGGCCGTCGGCACCCGGCTCCAGGACTTCACCACCGGGTCGTGGAGTGTCTTCCACAACGACCGGATGACGCTGGTGTCGATCAACGTCGCCAGATACGACGTGGCCAAACACCGCAGCCATCCGGTGCTCGGAGATGCCCGGGAGAGCCTGGCCGCCCTTGCCGCCGCCACCGGAGACTGGACGGCACCGCCGGGCTGGCTGGCATCGGCGCAGCGGCTCACCGCCGAATGGTGGGGCTACATCGACCAGGTCCAGTCGGGCGACCATCCCACCCCCACCGGGTTGCCGTCGTATGCCCAGGTGATCGGGGTGGTCAATCATCTTGCCGGGCCGGCCGACTACGCCGTGGCGGCCGCCGGTGGGTTTCCCGGGGAGCTCAACAAGATGTGGCGGACCGACCGGTCCGGGAGCTTCGACTGCGAGTACGGGTTCAGTTGCATGGGATACGAGATCGGCGGCGCCTGGGGTGCGGCCATGGCGTCCACCCACGAGACAGGGGAGGAGGACCGCCGTCGCAATGTGATCAGCTTCTGTGGCGACGGTTCCTACATGATGCTCAGCCCCGATGTGTTTTCCTCGGTGCTCACCGGTCACAAGATGATCATGGTGCTCTGCGACAACGGCGGGTACGCCGTGATCCAGCGCCTCCAGGAGTTCAAGGGCTCTGCCCCGTTCAACAACCGCTACGACGAGGGCACCCTGCGGGCCGTGGAGATCGAGCCCGACTACGCCGCCCACGCCGAATCGATGGGTGCGATCGTGGAACGGGCGGCCGATCTCGAAGATCTCGCCGCGGCGTTCCGGCGGGCTCAGCAGGCGGAGCGGACCACCGTCATCGTGATCCGCACCGACCCGTCGACATGGACCGAGGGCGACGCCTGGTGGGATGTGGCGGTGCCCGAGGTGAGCGACCGCCACGAGGTACGCCTGGCCAGAGCCGCCCACGAAGCCGAACGCAAACATCAGCGGCGCGGGGTGTGAGATGACGCACAGGAACGGGCCGACCATCGTCGACGTCGCCGCCAGGGCCGGTGTGTCGAAGTCGTTGGTCTCGTTGGTGATGCGTCAGGCGCCGAATGTCAGCGAGGAGAAGCGGACCGCCGTGTTGCGCGCCGCCTCCGAGCTCGGATACCGTCCCAACGCCGCCGCCCGGACCTTGGTGCGTCGGCGGTCCAACATCATTGGGGTGCTGCTCTCTGATCTGCACAACCCGTTCTTCACCGAGGTCGTCGGAGGTATCTCCGATGCGGCGTTGAGCCGTGACTACCGGGCGCTGATCAACACCGGGGAACGCACCGTCGCCGGCGAGCAGGTGGCCACGGAGACGCTGCTCCAACTACGCACCGACGGGATCATCCTGGTCGGCACCGTGGTCGGTGCGTCACTGATCGACCGGGTCGGTGCCGAGACCCCGACGGTGCTGGCCTCGCGGGCCAGCAGATCCAAGGTGGTGGACAGCGTCGTCACCGACGACGACATGGGAGCGCAACTCGCCGTCGACCACCTGGTCGGGTTGGGTCACCGCCGCATCGCCCACATCACGGGTGGGCGCGGCGCCGGCGCCCGTACCCGTCGGCGTGGGTACGAACGGGCGATGAGCCGCCACGGGCTCACCGCCCTGGTCGCCGATGGCGACTACACCGAGGCCGGAGGCATCGCCGGTGTCGACCTGCTCTTCTCGGGACGCTCGCGTCCCACCGCAGTGGTGGCCGCCAACGACCTCAATGCGATCGGGGTTCTCCAGGCACTCGCCGCCCGTGGCGTCTCCGTCCCCGACGAGGTGTCGGTGGTCGGATACGACGACACCTTCCTGGCGGCCCTCGAGCACATCGGTCTCACCAGCGTCCATCAGGAACGCGCCGTGATGGGCCGCACCGCCGTCGAACTGCTGGTGGAGCGCATCGACGGAGGACGGAGCGAGGCCCGCCACGTCGTACTCGAACCCGGTCTTACGATTCGGACCACCACGGCCCCGCCTCCGCCCACATCGAGTTCGGGAGCGCCCGGCGCCGTTCCCACATCGATCGGCCCATCCACGACATCCGCCCGAGCCAGAACCTCCCGGCCGACTGCAGCCAATGCGGTCGCCGTCCCGAAAGGAACTCCCGCATGAGCACCATCCACCACTGGGTCAACGGCACGACATGGGAGGGGAGTGGGGACCGCAGCGGTCCGGTCTTCGATCCCGCCACCGGGCGGGAGGCCGCCCGGGTTGCCTTCGCCGACACCGGGGACGTGGACCACGTCGTCGCCGCCGCCGTTGCGGCGTTCCCGGCATGGCGGGACACCCCGGTCACCCGTCGCCAGGCCATCCTGTTCTCCTTTCGCGAGCTGCTGGTCGCCCACCGCCACGATCTCGCCAAGCTGGTCACGGCCGAGCACGGCAAGACCACCGACGACGCCCTCGGCGAGGTCCAGCGCGGTATCGAAGTCGTCGAGTTCGCCTGTGGCATCCCCCATCTGCTCAAAGGTGACTTCTCGGAACAGGTCTCCACCGGGGTCGACACCTACCGGCTACGCCAGCCGCTGGGGGTCGTCGCCGGGATCACCCCCTTCAACTTCCCGTCGATGGTTCCGATGTGGATGTATCCGATGGCGATCGCCTGTGGGAACACCTTTGTGCTCAAGCCATCCGAGAAGGACCCCTCGGCGTCGATGTACGCCGCCGAGCTGTTCAGCGAAGCCGGGCTTCCCGACGGTGTGCTCAACGTGGTGCACGGCGACAAGGTGGCGGTGGACGCAATCCTGAACCACTCCGACATCGCCGCCGTGTCATTTGTCGGATCGACCCCGATCGCCCGGTACATCTACGAGACCGGCACCGCCCAGGGCAAGCGGGTACAGGCGCTGGGCGGCGCCAAGAACCACATGGTGGTGCTCCCCGATGCCGACATGGACCTCGCCGCCGACGCCGCCGTGTCGGCCGGATACGGTTCGGCGGGGGAGCGCTGCATGGCGATCTCGGTGGTGGTGACGGTCGGCGACGCCGCCGATCGGCTCCGTCCCAAGATCGAGGAAAGGATCACCGGGCTGCGGGTCGGTCCCGGGTCGGCGGAAGGCTCCGACATGGGACCGCTGATCACCGCCGAACACCGCAGCAAGGTCTCCGGGTACATCGACGCAGGGGAGGCGTCCGGCGCCACGCTGGTCACCGATGGCCGCGGGCTGGTCGTCGACGGCCACGACGACGGCTTCTATCTCGGTCCGACCCTGTTCGACCATGTGAAGTCCGACATGAGCATCTACCTGGAGGAGATCTTCGGCCCGGTGCTCGGGTTGGTGCGGCTGGAAACCTACGAGGAAGCCATCGCCATGGTCAACGAGAACCAGTACGGCAACGGCACCGCCGTGTTCACCAACGACGGAGGCGCCGCCCGCAAGTTCCAGAACGAGATCCAGGTCGGCATGGTCGGCATCAACGTCCCGATCCCCGTCCCGCTCTCCTTCTACAGCTTCGGCGGTTGGAAGAACTCCATCTTCGGCTCCCACGCCATCTACGGCCCCGAAGGCATCCACTTCTACACCCGCCAGAAAGTCGTCATCTCCCGCTGGCCCGACCCCATCCACCGCGGCGTCGACCTCGGCTTCCCCCAACACGGCACCTGACAACGCCGGCAGGTGCCGCACGCGACAGGTCGGCCTTCAGGGACAACAAGCTTGCGCCCCGCCCCACCTCCTCCCAGAACCTCGGAGGCACCCCGCCCCCCGGGGCGGGGAGGGCCGAAGAGCGAACGCACGTAGGCAGATTCCGAAACGAAGCCGCGTTCGCGAACCTTGCCGGGGTCGCCCCCATCGAGGCGTCCTCCGGGCTCATCACCCGACACCGCCTCAACCGCTACGGCGACCGGCAACTCAACCAGGCACTCCACACCATTGTCCTCTGCCGGCTCCGCTACGACCCCGAGACCCGCGCCTACGCCGCCCGACGCGCCGCAGAAGGCAAAAAACCAGCCGAGATCCGACGCTGCCTCAAGCGCTACATCGCCCGCCACATCTACCGCCTCCTCGAAAACCCCACTTGACATCCATAGGAGCGTCCCCCCGGGGTGCGTCGGAATACCTCCGGATCGGCAATCTGGGCGCTCCGAAACCCTTGTGCCCCAACGGCCCGAAATCGGCGGACGGAGTAGATCGACAGACCCCCTGGGGCGGGGGAGGGCCGAAGAGCGAACGCACGTACAGGGAGGCGAATAGCCTCCTCCCAGAACCCCGGAGGCACTCCGCCCCCCGGGGTGCGTCGGAATACCTCCGGATCGGCAATCTGGGCGCTCCGAAACCCCTTGTGCCCCAACGGCCCGAAATCGGCGGACGGAGTAGATCGACAGACCCCCCGGGGCGGGGAGGGCCGAAGAGCGAACGCACGTACAGGGAGGCGAATAGCCTCCTTCCTGGGCGAGGGGAGACCCGATGCCAGGCAGGAGAACCCTTGCTGGCCCTCCTTTGGGGGCACTCTCGTGCGTGTCAGGCTCAGTAAGCCAGGTCCCCTTTCTGGCCCTCCCCGCCCTGGGGGGCGGGGTGGCTGCGGACGCTTTGCGGACGCAGACGGGGCGGGGCGCGGCGTCGATGTCCCTGCGCTTGCAGTGTCACCACAACTGGCTCGCCAGACTGGCCCCTCCCTGCCCCGAGTGAGGGGCAGGGAGGGGCGGCAGGTACGAGATCGCCCGCACTGAACGGTGCGGGAGATCTTGGGTCAGCGTCTCCGGACGGACTCGTCGTCGACGACGGCGGCGGAGCCGCCTCCGCGGCGCACCGGTTCGGCGGCAGCCTCGAACCGACCGTTGCCGAGCATCTCGATCCCGGTCATGGCGCCGAGCTCGCCGGTGGAGGTCACGCTGTGGCCGAGCGCCTGCAGCGCCGGACCGAAGGCGGTGATCCACGCCGCTTCACCCTGGATGGCAGCCGTGTTGCGCTGGCTGCTGCGTGGAGCGGCCACGGCATCACCCAGCGTCATGCCACCGTCGATGCGGTTCATCAGCACCGCGATCACCGAGGTGATGATGGTGGCTCCTCCCGGGGTGCCGACGGCCAGCCAGGGCTCGCCGTCGTCGAGCACGATGGTGGGGCTCATCGAGCTGCGGGGGCGCTTGCCCGGCGCCGGCAGGTTCGGACCGTTGCCGGTGGCGTCGAAGTCGGTCAGCTCGTTGTTGAGCAGGAAGCCCCATCCCGGGACCGTGATCCCGGATCCGCCGGTTGCCTCGATGGTGAGCGTGTACGACACCACGTTGCCCCACCGGTCGGCCGTCGTCAGGTGGGTGGTCGACCCGCCGAGCGCCTCCACCGCACCTGCGGCGGGGACACACGCCGGATTGCCCCCGTCATAGGGACATGGGTTCCCGGGCGCCGTCGGCTTCGCCATCGCCGTGGTCGCACTGATCAGGGCGGCGCGCACGGCGGCGAACGCCTGCGAGAGCAGACCGGTGATCGGGACGTAGACGAACCCGGGCCGGTTGTCGCCGATGTAGGCGCCGCGGTCGGCGTAGGCCAGGGCGGTGGCCTCGGACAGGTAGTGCCAGCGGTTGGCCGGGGTCATGGCCGGGAGGTCGAACTCCTCCATGATGTTGAGCGACTCCCCGACGGTGATCCCGCCCGACGAGGGCGGGCCCATCCCGTAGATGTCGTACCCGCGGTAGGTCTGGTGGGTCGGTGCCGGTTCGAGCACCTCGTAGGCGGCGAGGTCGTCGAGGGTCATGTAGCCGGGGATGTACGGGGTGGCGCCGGGTGCGGTCTCGGCGCCCTGGACGGTGGCGATGAGGTCTTCGGCGAGCGGTCCCTCGAACAGACCGGCGTTGCCCCTCAACCCAAGATAGCGGTAGGTGTTCGCAAGATCGGGATTGCGCACCACCGAACCCACAGCCGGTGCGTTGTTGTCGACGAGGAACGTGGCCGCCGTCGCCGGGAACCGGCGGAACAGCGCCAGGTTGCCCGCCGTCTGGCTGGCATACGTCGAGTCGACGACAAATCCGTTCTCGGCGATCTGCATCCCGGGTCGCAGCGCCTGGCGCAGGGTGATCGTCCCGTGGTCCTCGAGCGCCTTCACCCAGGTGGCGAGGGTTCCGGGGACGCCGATGGCGTGGCCGCTGCTGCGCCTCTGGTTTGCCGGGATCGGCAGGAAGACATCGCGGTCGTAGCGGGGATCGAGCGGGGCTGCCTCGCGACCGTCGAGGGTGACCACCTCATCCTCGTCGGCGAGGTAGATGACCATGAAGCCACCGCCCCCGATGCCGGCGGAATACGGTTCGGTGACGCCCAAGACGGCGGCCGTGGCGACCGCGGCGTCGATGGCGTTGCCGCCCTGTCTCGCACGCGGATCCCGGCCTCGGTTGCCAGCGGATCGACGCTGGACACCGCACCTCCGCCCCCGATGGCGACGGGCTTTCGCGGCAGGTCTTGCGGTGATGCCGCCACCGGAGTGGCGGCGGTGAATGCCATCATGGCGACAGTGAATAGCGCGACAAGTGTTCGGCGCATGGTTCCTCTCCCTCTCTCGGACCCACTCTGGAACCTAGCGAAACACATCCGGCGCTGTCGATCGGGTCCGGACCCCCGGTGCCGCCAGGTCAGGCGGTGTTGCCATCGGTGCGCTCGCCACGGGCCCACGCTGTGGCATCGAGGATGGTGGCGACCGACCGGTCGATCGAGATCAGCACCACATCGTCGGCTTCGATCTTGGTGCCACCGGTGGGGACGATCACCCGACTCCCGCGGATGATCGATGCCACCAGCATGCCGCGGCCGACGGGGGCGTCGCGGAGTCGCTTTCCGACGATGGGCAGCTCGGGTCGGACCTGGATCTCGGCGAGGTCGATCCCGACCTCGTCGAGCGGTAGCGCCTCGGCGATGGTGTCCCACGCCGGTCGGGTGGTCTCCAGCCCGAGACGGCGCGCCAGCGGGGCCACGGTGGTGGCCTGCAACAGCGTGGAGGTGAGTACCACGAAGAACACCACGTTGAAGATGGTGGAGCCGTTGGCGACTCCGGCCGAGGCCGGGAACGTGGCGAGAACGATGGGGACGGCGCCTCGTAGCCCGGCCCACGACAGGATGACCTGCTCACGCCACGGCAGCCGGAACGGGAGCATGCAGATCACGACGGCGAGGGGGCGGGCGACGAAGAGGAGGATGGCGGTGACGGCGAGGGCGGGGAGCATCACCGGGGGCAACTCGGTGGGGAACACCAGGATCCCGAGAAGCAGGAAGAGCCCCAGATCGGCGCCGTTGGCGAGGCTGGTGTGGAACGTGACGACGATCCGACGACGCCGCCGCGCCAACGCCCCGATGATCAGACCGGCGACGTAGACCGCCAGAAATCCCGACGCCGAGAACCATGCTGCCACCCCGTAGGAGAGGGCGGCGATCCCGAGGGCGAGCAGCGGGTAGAGACCCTCGGACCGCAGACGGGTGCGAAGCAGCCACACCCCGGCAAGACCCAGCAGCGCACCGACGATGACGCCGCCGAGGAGCTGTAACGATCCGAACCTCACCCAGTCCCACAACGTCGGGGAACCCTGGAAGGTCTCGATCAGCCCGATGGTCAGGACGATCGTGAACGGGTCGTTGGCGCCCGACTCGACTTCGAGGATGTTGGCGAGCCGGCGCGGGAGCGGCGCCCTCCGCAGCAGGTCGAACACCACGGCGGCGTCGGTCGAGGCGACCACGGCGCCGAGCAGCAGCGAGGTCTCCCACCCTGGTGAGAAGGTGAGCTCGACCCCCACCGCGGTGACGGCGCCGGTGATCACCACCCCGAGGTTGGAGAGGACAAATCCTGGTGCGCCGGCTTCCCGCAGCGCCGAGGGTTTGGTGGTGAGCCCACCCTCGAAGAGGATCACGATCAGGGCGAGGACGCTCAGGTTGCGGACCAGGTCGGCGTCATCGAGATACACAAGCCCGAGGACGTCGCTTCCGACCAGCATCCCGAGTCCCAGCGCCAGCATCGACGCCGGCACCTTGAGCCGGTCGGCCGAGCCCACCACCATGATCCCCACTACGAGCAGCGTCGAAGCGAGCAGGATGACGGGGTCGATGGCGAGTCCGAACGTCATGCGGTCCAGGTGCTCCTCAGGGGACGGCGACGAGGTGTCGTTCCGATGGGCGGTTGTCCCATTGTCGCAGCCTCGGGAGGGGCGCCATCGCACCGCCCCCGCGGGGAGGGCACGTCAGCGTTGCCGGAGGTGCCTACCGGGCCGTTTCGAGGAGCCCGCGGGCGGGGGGGCGGACCGCAGATCCCTGCTCCACGGTCATCGCGATGGAGAGGTCTCCGCCGTCACTCCTTGGGGTGCCAGCGGTCGTCGTCACCCTTCTCGTACTTCTCCTTGACGGCCGACCAGGCAACCCGGTGGGATCGGCTCTCGTCCTGGTCGTACTGATCCCATGCGCTGTTGAACGCTTCCTTGTAGATCTCCTGCCCGTGCTTCGGGACGTTGTCCCTGACTCCCGGAGGCAGGTCGTCGATCGAGTCGTACGGCACGCCGGGCTCCCTTCGGTGGTGTTCCATCCTGCGCGGTGCCTGCCCGGCGGCGCCCGTGGTCAAACACCACACGACGGGGCGCTGCGACCCCGGCGATGGGTGAGGAGATCCATCGTCTCGGAGAAATAGATTGCATCCCCTCCCGCAGGGGAGCATGATGCCTGGCGATACCCGGGGAGGCGTGCGATGGGGATCGGTGAGGTTCGAGAGATCCGTATTCACGGGGTGTCGGGAACCCCCGCCCGCTCGATCCTGCGCACCGAACCGGTATCGCGAGACCTCGGCGGGGGCTACGAACCGGCGGACCGCATCGAGATCCTCGCCCGACCGACCGTCGACCCTCAGGTGCTGGGCAAGCCTCTGGAGACGATGGCCTACCGGTGGGGACGGCTGACCGCAGGCAGTCTGTTGCAGGCGTTCTGGATCCTCCTGCTCCCCTACACCCTGATCAATGCCGCAGGGTGGATGCTTCCCAAGTTGAACCAGAGCTGGTCCCGCACGCTCACCGCACTGGTGCGGCTGGCCGGCCTCGCCGTCACCGCCACCTTCGTGCTGCTCGCCGCCAACGTTTCGATGGACCTCATGGCCTTCAAATGCCATCAGGCGGAGGCGCAGTGCGTGTCGTGGCTGGGCTGGCCGGACCTGTTCCGCATCAGGCTCGTGATCGGTGCGCTGGTGCCGGTGGCCGTGGTGGGCTTGATCTACTGGGTGATCGCCAGGGATCCGAAAACGACGAGAACCCTCGATGCGATGGAAGGTGTCGACGCCGATCCTGCACCGGTGGCGCCCGATGACCCGGCTCAGATGCTCACCCTCACCGATCCGGAGCTGTGGGCGCGTCATGCCATCGAGAAACATCTCGGGCTGCTCCACATGGCGGTGGGGGTTGCTGCGGTTGCTGCGGTGTTGGCGCTGGCCAAGGGTGTCTTCGCCCAGAGCACGACGCCGGAGTCGGTGTTCAGCCCGTGGGGCTTCATCGGTCTGGCGGTGGCGCCCCTTCTGGTTGGCGGTACCGGTATCGCTTCGGTGTTCAAGAACCACAAGTGGCGTTTCGGGGTGCTGGTGCGGATCTCGTTGGGGGTCGCCGTCGCCGGGTTCGTGGCGGTGGCGCTGTCGGTGGTGTTCGACGGGTCGCTGGACGATGCGGCCGGCGCATTCGTCGCCACCCAGGGTCGGGCCCAGCTCCCCGGACTCCAGCAGGTGACCATCGTTGTGGCCGGTGCGCTCGGTGTGATCGGGGTGCTTCTCTACGTCTTCAGTGTGCGGAGCGGGAACGCCTCGGATGCCATCGGACCGGCGGCGATGCTGGTGCTGGCCGGGCTGATCAGCTCGGCGTTCGGTTCCGGGGTGATCCTCATCACCGAATCGGCATTGGTTACCGGGGAGACGGATGGCACCGGGTTCCCAGGGATGGATTGGATCGCCGTCGGCTTCCTCGTCGTCCTGCTGGCGATCCTGGCGATGGCGAGCTTCATGGTGATGTGGTTCGCCTCCCGTGAATCCGACACGTTGCACGGCAGGCTGTTCACCGGGCTCAGCGAGGCCGCCCGTCGGGTCCGGACCGTGCTTCTCGTGGTCAGCCTGGTCGGACTGCTGGGAGGGATGTGGTTTCTCTTTGTGGTGCTGAGGGCTGGTTGGAACGAACCGATCGCTTCGCTGACCGGTCGACAGGAGTACACGGGGGCCCGGATCCTGGCTGCGTCCCTCGCCGTCCTCTCGGCGATCTTCATCTTCTGGTTCGTGCGGCAATTCGTACGTGGGTTGGCACGTGATGTCTTTGCGAGACCGTGGATGTGGTTCGTGGTGCCGGTGGCGGCAGTGATCGGTGTTGCGGTCCTCGTCTCGCTCATTGCCCGAGGGTTCGCCGTCCTCGGCGTGTCGCTGGAGTTCAACGGGCTCAGCGAGATCGCCACCTCGCTGGCGGTCCTTCTGCCGACCGGTCTCATCATCGGGCGGATGGTCACCGGGATCAGAAAGCCGGACTCGCAGCGGGCCGTCGGCGTGCTGTGGGACCTGGGGAGCTTCTGGCCACGCTGGTACCACCCGTTCTCGGCGCCGTACTACACGCCGGTGGCCGTCCCCGATCTGCAGTCGCTGGTCGCCACCTCGCTCCGAAGCGGTACCGCCGACCCTGATCAGGGTGCCCGGTGTCTGGTGCTGGCGGCGCACAGCCAGGGCTCGATCATCGCCATGGCGGCCCTGCTGTCGCTGCAGACCTCCGCCTCGGCCGTGACTCCCGAGGAGATGCGACGGCTGGCGCTCCTCACCTACGGCAGCCCCATCACCAAGCTCTACGCCACCATGTTCCCGGCGCACTTCAACGCCGATACGGTCGCCGCCCTTCGCGGCGAGCTCACCGACGCCACGGCGGACACCCCGGTGGTGCGGTGGCGCAACCTGTTCCGGGTCACCGACCCCATCGGCGGGGCGGTGGAACCGGTCGGCGTGGCGGACCCGGTCGACCGCGGACCGCTTTCCGATCCGGACCGGGGTGGTCACTCCGGATACGAGGGGGAGCCGATCTATCGCCAGACGCTCGAGGAACTGGTGGAGATCGTCGTCGCCGGGTCGCCCTGACCTGAACCGGGGCGACGTTCAGGCGGGGTCGGCCGCATCGGTATGGCGACGCCACAGCCCGGCATAGAGACCGTCGGCGGCGAGGAGCTCCTCGTGAGTGCCCTGCGCCACCACCTGTCCCCGGTCGAAGACCACGATCAGGTCGGCCCGGGTGACGGCCTCGAGCCGGTGGGCGACGAACAGCACGGTGTGGCGGGTGGCCACCACGGCAAGGGTCGCCAACACGGCCCGCTCGGACTCGGGGTCGAGCTCGGAGGTGGCCTCGTCGAGGATCAGGATGGCCCCCGGTCGCAGCAGCGCACGGGCGATGGCGAGCCGCTGACGTTGGCCGCCGCTCATGGTGTCCCCGAGTTCCCCGACATGGGTTTCGAGGTTCCGATCGAGCCCGCGCACCCAGTCGGCGAGCGCCACCCGCTCCAGCACCGCCCACAGGCGACGCTCGGTGGCGCCCGGGTCGGCGAGCCTGAGGTTGTCGGCGATGGTCCCGTGGAACAACTCGGGTTGCTGGGGGACGACGGCGACGTGGGAGCGCAGGGCCGAGGTGGGGATGGTGCGGAGATCGGCGCCCCCGATCGTGACCTCACCTGACTGGGGCAATCGGAAACGCAACACCACGTCGACCAGGGTCGACTTTCCCGAACCCGACGGCCCCACCAGGGCGATCAGCCCACGCTCGGGTAGATCGAGCGTGACGTGATCGAGGGCGGGCGCCGCTTCCGGGGAGTGTCGCACGGTGACGGCACGAAGGCTCACCGCTCCACCCCGCGGCGTCGGGCCACCACTTCCCGGTTCGGGGATGGGCGGTGTCCGGTCGGCCAGCTCGAAGATCCGTCGACCGGCGGCGAGCGACTGTTCCAGATCGGCGGCGATCTCCTCGACGGCGCGGGCGGGGACCGCCACCACCCAGGCGGCGACGAGCGCCATGGCCAGCCCGTCGAGGGAAAGGGCAGCGGACTCCATCTGACCCGCACCCACCACGGCGACGGCGACGACGGCGCCTGCAGCGACCAGATCGACGAGACCGGTGCGGAATGCGGCGATACGGGCAAGCTGGCTGCGCAGTGTGGCGACGGGTTCCTCGACCCGGTCGAGCCGGGCGACGACACGGTCGGCGGCGTCGAAGGCAACGATCTCCCGGATCCCCTGCCCGGCGTCGGTGAGGGTGGCGGCAGCCGCTCCGGATGCAACTCGTAGCTGCGGGGCGAGTTCGCTGACCCGCCGGCGCCGCAGCCAAGGCACCGCGACCACGAGTGCCAGGAACGGCACCAGGGTCCCCGCCAGTGCCCAGTTGGTGACGAGACCCAGTCCGATCACGGTGAGGGTGGGAACGATGACCGCCCCGGCGAGGGGGGCGATGGTGTGGGCGAAGAAGGGCTCGATCCGGTCGACGTCCCCGATGACCCGGCTGACCAGGTCGCCGGATCGGTCGTCCTCGAGCCCGGTCGGCGCCAGCGGTTCCAACGCCCGGTACGTGTCCGCCCGCAGCGTCGAGAGCAGCTGGAAGGCGACGGCGTGCCCGGTGAACTGCTCCAGATAGCGGAACAGACCCTTGATCAGGGCGAGACCGGTGAGCACCAGCACCAGCGACAACGGCTCCGGTCCGCTCCCCATCCCG
The DNA here is from genome assembly GCA_963708235.1 of uncultured Acidimicrobiia bacterium. Classification (GTDB taxonomy): domain Bacteria; phylum Actinomycetota; class Acidimicrobiia; order Spongiisociales; family UBA5794. Next base: position 432,873 of record OY970200.1, read on the forward strand.
ATACGCACCACCGACCCGGCGGCGATCACGGGGATGGCCACCCCGAGACCCTGGTTGACGATCCGACACAGGGTCGACCCCACGACCAGTCCCCGCATCGGCCGGAGCATGGCGAGAAGCCGGCGTCGGACCTGGGCCGGGGTCATGTGGTCTCCTCGGAGCCGTCATCACCGGTCACCGGGTCCTCGGGGGCGAAATGGAGCTGTTCCGGCAGTTCGTCGTCACGGTCCGGATCGATCTCGGCGGCGGGTTCAGAGACCGGTGCCGTCGGGGGCTCGATCGGTGGCCAGCGAGTTGCCGTGGGATCGAGATCGTCCTGATGGTCGGGAGCTGCGGCCGGTTGGTGGAGCAGCGTCGCCGCATCAGCCCCGGCGCCGGTGTCGACGATCCGACCCTGGTCGAGCCGGAGGAACCGGTCCGAGCCGGCAATGGTGGAGAGCCGGTGGGCGATGATCAGCACGGTGCGACCAGACGTCAGTCGGGAGACGGCGGTCTTGATCCGAGCCTCGGTCTCGAGGTCGACATTGGAGGTCGGTTCGTCGAGCACCACGATCGGAGCGTCGACCAACAGGGCTCGGGCGATGGCCAACCGCTGCGCCTCGCCGCCGCTCAACGCCACCCCGCGCTCGCCGAGCTCGGTGTCGAGACCACCTCGGGATCGCATCAGATCGGCGAGTTCGGCGTCCTCGAGAGCCGACCAGAGTTCGGCCTCGGAAGCCCCGGGGTCGGCGAGACGAAGGTTGTCGGCAACGCTACCGTCGAACAGGTACGGCCGCTGTGGGACGAGCGCCACCCGACCGTTGACGTGGACCGAGCCGCTGCGGGGACGGTGCAGACCGGCGATGATCGAGGCCACCGTGGTCTTCCCCGAGCCGGATGGTCCGACGAGGGCGATGCGCTCGCCGGGTTCGATCCGCAGCGAAACCCCACGCAGGATGTCCGGACCCTCCCCGTAGGCGAATCTCACCGAGTCGAGTGCGACCAGACCGTCGGCGGCGCCGGTCCCGAGGTCACCACGGGTCGGCCGGGCGGCATCGGGGGCGGTGGCGAACAGCTTGCGGAGCTGGGTCGCCGCGGCGCGACCGATGGCTCCGACATAGAAGAATCGACCGATCTGCGAAAGCGGCTCGATCAGCATCACGCCGAGCAACACCAGCGTCACCGCCTCGCCGATGGTGACGGCGTTGTTGGTCAGCCGCCACGCCGCCATCCCCGATGCCGCCACGACGGTGCCGATGGTGAACAGCGAATCGACGGCGAACAGGGCGAGCTGGTTGACCCGCAGCAGCCGCATCGTTTCGACCCGGAGCCGTTCCGACTCCCCGGCGATGGCATCGCCGTATGCCCGGGCGCGGTCCATGGATTTGAGCGCCCGCAGCCCCTGGACCCCGTCGAGGAACTGGGCGGCGAGGGTGTCGGCGGTCTGCCGGTATCGGGTGGTGACCGATGCGAACCGACCTTCCAGCCCGCGCAGCAGACCTGGCATGACCGGCAGGACGAGCACCAACACCACGGCGGTGGGGATGTCGATGGTCGCCACGACCATCGCCAGTAGCAGCGGGGTCGCCATCCCGCCGATGAGCTGGGGAAGGAACCGTCCGGCGTAGTCGCCCACGGCGTTGACCCCCTCGGTCGCCTGGGTGACGATGGCGCCGGTCCTCCGGTCGGCATCGGTGGGCCCGATCCGGACCATGGCATCGAGGGTGCGTCGCCTCAGGTCCCGTTCGACGGTGGAGGCGGTGGCCGATGCGAGCAGCGGGATGGCGGGAGCGAGCAGGGTCCGAACCCCCAGGAAGACGATCAGCCAGGTGATGGCCGGCCCCGATGGTCGCTGCGTCGAGAGATCATCGACGAGCCGGCCGAGGGCGACCACCGCTCCCGCCGACATGAGGGCGCGACCCAGCCCCACCAGCACGGTCGCTCGGATGGTGCGGCGTGCGGCCACCACGATCGAAGGCGGTTTCTTCGGTTCCGGGAGGATGTCGGGTGAGATGGGAGCGCTGGCCATGTGTCGGACCCCGAGAGTACCCCGCCTGGGAAACTGCCCGGTAGGCCCCCTTCTGGTCGTTCTCTCCTCGGGCCCGCTTCTGGTCGTTCTCTCCTCGGCCCCCTTCTGGTCGTTCTCTCCTCGGGCCCGCTTCTGGTCGTTCTCTCCTCGGGCCCCCTTCTGGTCGTTCTCTCCTCGGGCCCGCTTCTGGTCGTTCTCTCCTCGGGCCCGCTTCTGGTCGTTCTCTCCTCGGGCCCCTTCTGGTCGTTCTCTCCTCGGGCCCGCTTCTGGTCGTTCTCTCCTCGGGCCCGCTTCTGGTCGTTCTCTCCTCGGGCCCCTTCTGGTCGTTCTCTCCTCGGGCCCGCTTCTGGTCGTTCTCTCCTCGGGCCCGCTTCTGGTCGTTCTCTCCTCGGGCCCCTTCTGGTCGTTCTCTCCTCGGGCCCGCTTCTGGTCGTTCTCTCCTCGGGCCCGCTTCTGGTCGTTCTCTCCTCGGGCCCGCTTCTGGTCGTTCTCTCCTCGGGCCCCTTCTGGCCCTCCCCTCCTCGGGAGGAGGGGTGGCTGCGGACGCTTGCGGACGCAGACGGGGCGGAGCGCGACCTCGATGTCCGCCTCGCCCGCAGTGTCTCCGACGGGCACGAACGGCGCCACGGACCCCCCCGAACGCGCAGGCCCGTCCGCGGCAGGTCAACCCTGAGGGACAACGAGCTCGCGCCCCTCCCCACCAACTGGAGAAGCGTGCGGGGAGGCCAAGCGAACAACGCCGCCAGCCGCGCTGCGGTGTGTTTGTATGTCGGCTCAGCGGTGCCCTGAGACGTCAGCCGAGGTGGCGGTCGGGGCGATCTCGAAGGAGGCGCAGGTGCCACGCCCGTTTCAACAGGTCAACGTTTTCGGAGCCGGCAAGGTCGATGGCAATCCCTTGGCGGTGGTGGTCGACTCGGAGGGGTTGAGCACCGACGAGATGCTGGCATTCACGCGCTGGATGAATCTCTCCGAGACCGCCTTTCTGCTTCCCCCGACGCAGCCGGGCGCCGACTATCGGGTCCGGATCTTCACGTTGGTCGGCGAGCTGCCGTTCGCCGGACATCCCACCCTTGGTTCCTGCCATGTGTGGCTGTCGACCCTGGGTCGGGATCATGCGGGCGGCACGGTCGTCCAGGAATGTGGCGCAGGTCTGGTGCCGATCCGTCGCAGCGATCCCGGTCTGGCGTTTGCGGCACCGCCGCTGCTGCGCGAGGGACCCGTCGACCCCGGCTATCTCGACGGCGTGCTGGCGATCCTCGGGGTCACCGCCGACGAGGTGGTCGACTCACAATGGGTGGACAACGGCCCGGGCTGGGTCGGAGTGCTTCTCCGGGACGCCGAGGCGGTGCTTGCGGTGCAGCCCGATGTCGGCCGGCACCAGGGTGACGACCGCTTCGACATCGGCATCGTCGGCGCCTACCCGCCGGGTTCCGAATGCGCCTTCGAGGTCCGTGCGCTGTTCACCGAGGACGGGGGAGGTATGCGCGAAGACCCGGTGACCGGCAGCCTCAATGCCTCGCTGGGGCAGTGGCTGTTTGGCGCCGGGTACGCCACCGCACCCTATGTCGCCGCTCAGGGGACGCGACTGGGCAGATCGGGCCGGGCCCACATCGATCAGGACACCGAAGGACAGGTGTGGGTCGGCGGCGCCACCGTCACGCTCATCTCGGGCGAGGTCGATCTCTGAATCCACCCCGACACCCCTAGCGGGTGACGGCGACCGAATCCTCGAACTCGACGGAGTTGACCTCATCGGTGTAGGCGACGGTCGGCGCCGTGATCTCCACCCACTCGAAGATCGGGCGGGGGTTGTTCGCCGGGTCGTGGACGTCGGGGCTGGTCGTGGCAACCGCCGAGATCCGGGCGTTCGAGAGTTGGATGCTGAACCGGTGCCGGGTCTCACCCGAATCGGGGTTGGTGTCGAACAGCTTGATCGTGCCGTCGAGAACCTGGTTCATGACCAATGCCCGGTACAGCAACGGTGTGGTGCGGTCGGTCGGCTTGCGGATACGAACCGGGTCGATGGTGCGTCGCCCGGCGCGCGCCGACCCCGCCTCCTTTGCGGCCTGCCGCGACCCGAAATGCAGCTCATAGCCCTCGATGTGATCTGCGGACACATCGACCCCACCCATCGTTGAATTGGAGACGTCGCCGGTCAGGGCGCTCCCGTTGATCGTGAACTCGCAATAGAACAGCTGAGCCATCGTCGTTCCTCCCTCGTCGAATCCCACATCGAGGATGCTCCCGGTGCGAAACCTACCCGAGGGAGGTATCCGCTGTGGATCGCCGGGAAGGCCGTCTTCCGCCGTCTGCGCACCGGGCGCGCTCCTGGTGGACCGAACTCATCATGTAGAGCGAAGAAACATCTTGTACTCTCGGTAGACATCAATTACAATCGAACACATGTTCGCTTCAGGTTTCTTCGACAACGAAGACCGGTTGATGTCACGGTCGATGCGGTTGGCCTATGCCGATGTCGACGATGCGCGATCCGACCTGGTTCGCATCGAGGGCCAGATCGCCGAACTCCGTGCCGAACAGATCCGGATCCTGGCGTGGCTCGACGCCCGCAAGGTGGCTCGGGTCGAAAAGGCGCGGTCGATGGAAGAATGGACGGCGGCGACCCTCGACGTGACCCCGGCGACTGCCCGTGATCTCGTGTCCGTCGCCCGCAGCGAAGACGAGGTCCCTGCGGTGCGGGACGATCTCAGCAGCGGGGCCATCACGTTCGACCGGGCCGTGGCGACCGGTGCGCTGGTGGCGGCGGGCGGAACCGAACACGACGTCGCCGAGAGTCGCGATCGCGATCTCGTCGGCGTTCGCCGCCGTACCGCCCAGTTGAAGCGGGTCACCCGTGTCGACGAGGAAGAGCTGATGCGGCAGCGTCACCTGTCGATCACTCCCACCCTGGGCAACACCGCCTGGAAGATCAGCGGAATCGCTCCCGGATATGAAGGTCACGTCATTGCCAAGGCCCTCGAGCAGGTAGCGGAGGGATTCCCGTCCAACCGGGCGGGCGGAAGCGAGCAGAGCCGTTCACAGCGGATGCTCGATGCGCTCACCGCACTCTCCCAGGATGCCCTCGACGGACTGAACGCGGTCGATCTCGTCGATCCCGTCGACGACGATGATGACGACGACGGTCATCCGATACCGTCGACCGATCCGGGTACCCCGATCCGGTTGGTCGGGTCATCGGTGACGGTGTTCCTCGATGGGGACCGGGCCGCACAGAGTGCCGGGGAGCTCGGTGGGGAGATCGCCGCCGGCCCGCGCATCGGCCCTGACACCTTGGACCGCATTCTGTGCGGTGGAACGATCGGTCTGGTGGTGCTGGACCGGAACGGCAAACCGGTGGTTTCGACCCCCAGGTCCCGCCGCATCCCACCGGCGATCCGGGATTTCGTACTTCGTCGCGACGGCGGATGTGTGATGGAAGGGTGTCGAAGTCGGTATCGGCTCGAACCTCACCACATCCTGCGCTACGCCGATGGTGGCACGCACCATGTCGACAATCTGGTGACGCTGTGCTGGCATCACCATCACGTCGTGGTTCACCGCTCCGGTGAGCGAATCGATCCCGACAGTCCGCCGCACCGTCGAAGATTCCTCCGCCCCGGCGAACGACGCGCCCTCATCGAGGCCGAACGGATCGCCATGGCCCGGGACATCGAGTGAGGAACGGACCTCTTGGTCCCCTTTTCCTCACTCAGGCTCAGACCGGCAGCCTCAGATCAGGCTCTTGGCGGTGCTGTACTTCTTGGTCTCCATGGCCGACGAGAAGGTGTCCCACTTGACCTTGGTTTTCCGATCGAAGGTGTCGATCAACTCGGTGTACTTCCCAGCGAAGTACGCCTGCTGGACGGTGGCGTTTCCGACCCGCGTGGCGAGTTTTTCCATGACCTCGTGGTCGTTCGGATAGTTGCCGCGGATGATCCCGAGGGGTTCGGTGACCTTGCGGGTGAACAACTCGGTCAACCCCTCGTCGATGGTGGACACCCCGGCCAGCTTGTACTGGCTGATCAGCGAGTCGCGCAGCGTGGGGTCGGCGTATTTGTGCATCCCCTCGTGGAGCACGGTGCCGGCGTTTCCCCAGTTCTTGTTGACCCAGATGTGGCGTTTGGGCAGGTTGACATCGACAAAAGCGTTGCAGACGCTGGAGTCGGTGTAGCCGAACGGTCCCCATTGCCGGAAGAAGGCGTCGTCCCAGTCCTTGCCCCCGACCACCGACACCTCCCCTTCGACCCTGCGGCCCTTGGTCACGGCATCCAACCCCAGGTCCTGCATGTAGCCCTGGATGTGCTGGTCCGCCACGGGTGCCTTCATGTGCTCGGTCCAGCCCGGGGTGGCTTCGCTCAGGTCCTTGTCCGGCTGGTTGTAGACCCGCAGGGCGGGGAGCAGCGCCAGATAGACGTCCTTCTTCAGCGTCAGGCGGGCCGTGTTCATCAACGTGGTGTCCTGGGAGACCGTATCCCGTTCGTCCTGGGTGGCCTTCTCGATAAAGGGCCGGACATCGTCGATGGTCGTTGCGGTGGCCCCGTAGTCCTCGATGAACCGGGTGATCCTCGCCTTGAACGACATCCCCTGGCGGGTGTAGACCTTCATCATCGAGGCGACGTCGGCCCCGGCGGGATCGAGCCGGAAGGTCCCGGTGCGGATGTAGGCGTCGAGACCGTCGACCTTGTCGACCATCTTGTACCAGACGGTGTCTTTGGGGTTCTCCCGGTACTCCGACGGCTCCGGCGCCTCGTCGGTCTCCAGACGTGACGTGAACGGCTTGTTGTCGTGGATGGCGACATGTGAGTCCGGCGCAAACTCCTTGCCGGACCTCCCGTGCACCAGCGAGTCCCGGTCGGTTGGCCGGATCCGCGGCTTGGTCTTGGTGGTGATCACCGCATCGACCGGTTTGCGCTGGACGGCGACATGCGACGAGACCGCCCGATTGCCGGCGGCGTGCAGCCCGGGAACCGATGGCGGCAGCCGATCCACGCCACCGCGCCGTACGGCCGAGCGACCGGTCCCGGTGGCGCTCTGGTCGGATCGTTGCGTCGACGTGACCCGACGCGACAGCGACATTCTCGAACGGTGCGACATCCTCGAACCTCCGGAAGGAGACACTCGCCCTCGACCCTACCGAGCAGGTTCAGCCGGCCGCCCTCGTTCGGGCCATGCTGCCCCGAAGTCTGCCCGAACCGACACCTGTGCCCAGTTGGCGAGCTCGGTCAATCTGTGAAGTAGCACGTGGCTGTGATCAGGGTCCCGTCCGTACCCGAGAGCACGAGCCGGTCGAGTCCCTGAAACTCCGACGGGAGGCTGACGAGCTCCTCGAGGGTCACGCCCCCACATCCTTGGAGATCGAGCGCGGCGTCGGGAATCAGGATGAAGCCATCCTCGGTGACGACCCGCTCGGGAGAACTCTCGACGATACGCCGGGTGGGCAATGCAAGACGGTCGTAGTCGGTCTCAGCCACCTGGACTGGAGTCTCATTGTCGAGTTCCTCATCCGTCAGGCTGTCGGGCATCACGATGCGCAGAGCTTCGCTGGTGCCGGTTGCGTCGACGGTGGCGATTGCATGGCACGCAAGGCGGGAGGTGGCCGATGGGGGGTCGGGGGTGAGGAGGTCGCAGGCGTGACCGATCTCGGTGTAGGCCCGAACCGCGAACGTGGTGCCGTCGTCGAGCACGAGGGTCGCCGGCCCCACGGTGATGACCGGACCGCGCATCACGATTCGGAAGTCGGCGTCTCGTCTCACCTCGACCACGCGGCCAAACACCGTGGTCGACGCAATCGCGGCATCCGTTGTCGGAGGTGCCGTTGAGGATCCGCCAGTGGTGTCCGGAACCTCGATGGCGGTCGACCCGGTGCAGCCCATGAGAACGAGCGAGATCGCCACCATCCCCACCATCGACGATGTCAACCCGGTGTACCGCATCGACGCACGCTATCCGATTCGCCGGCGACGGCGTGGAGCAACGTCCCGATGCTCACCGAGCGTCCCGCTCAACCGGGGCCATATCGGCCGTTCAAACAGGGCTCCACCGGACGCCTCTCTGTCAGTGCCAGTCGCTGATGCTGACGTCGTTCGGAGCGGGACGGCCGCGGCCGGTCTCGACCAGTTCCTTGAGGCTCATCAGGAATGTCGCCCACTTGGTGCTGCAGTGGTGCATGAACTCGCCGGGCTCCTGCCAGCCCTCATGGGAGAACAGGACGATGGTGTATTCGTTGCGCTGGTCGAGTCGCCAGACGATCTCGGTCCCGATCCACTCGTCGGGACCGGCGACGACCTGCCACCGGATGTGGCCGGACGGATCGAGCTCGAGGATCTCCATGTCGAAGCCGCCGACCTCGCCGAACCGGAAGGCCAGCTCGCCGCCGACCTCGCTCTTGCCGATGGTGTCGGTGGTCCACCATTCGGCGAGACCTTCCGGCGTCGCCACGGCCTGATACACCTCGTCGAGCGGGGCCACGACGCCGATGCGGTGAAGGATTTCAACCATTGGGTTCTCCCGGGGTGTTTGTGGTGCTGCGATTGCGTTCGATCGTCTCGGCGATCTGCTTGATTCGGCGGAGACGGGCATCCCAGGCGGCGCCCACCGAGGACAACTGGGCGACGGCACGGGCGAGTTGGGTCTCGTCGATCTGGTAGTGACGTTCCCGGCCGATCGGTGCGCCATGGACCAGACCGACCCGGTCCAGCACCGCCAGGTGTTTGGACACGGCCTGGCGGGTGACCGGCAGCCTTTCGCTGAGCGAGGTGGCGGTGCCGGTGCCGTCGGTCACCAGGAGGTCGATCATGGACCGGCGGGTGGGGTCGCCGATCGCCGACCAGAGTTCGTTGTCGATGGCGGTGCTCACGAGGCCGCAACCAGCCGGGCCACGTAGGCGCCGAGTCGCGGCATGAAGAAGTCCCAGCCGTTCTCGTGGTCGCGGTACTGCTCCTCGAGGACGGCGATCTCCCAGCCCATCTCGCGGAACCCGGTCTCGGTCATCCGGATGTGGGTTCCGCCGTCGGCCGGGGTCAGCTCGAACGTGACCAGCAGCGAATTCCCGACCCGGGTCTGGTCCGGGAAGCACCAGCGGAAAGAGAAGCGCCTCGGAGGGTCGACCTCGACCACGGCGAGGGCCACGCTCGTCGTGTCCCCCGTCGTCTCGTCACGCCACACCAGCTCCCCGGCGCCGCCCACCACCGGCTCGAACCGGGCATCATCCGGCCACCACTCCCGAATGTGCTCGGGGCGGCTGACCACCTCGAACGCCACCTCCGGAGAAGCGTCGACATGGATATCCCGCTCGATCGTTCCGTACTCCATTCGTACCCCGTCCTTTCGCAACCGATAGTTGCAGCAACCTATCACGAGAGCCTGAGTAACGCAATCACAAGTTGCGTAATGGCTGGCGGGATGTTTCGCATCGGATGCTGATCGTGATGCGGTAGCGTCGCGGCGTGTTCGCCGACCCTGCCGTCGAAGCCACCTTTGTCCCCGCCGACCCGCCACGCGCCGGCTGGATGGCGTTGTGGAGGTTCGATGGCGCCATCGGGTCCGCAGACGACGACCTGGAGTTGGTGCTGCCCGCTGGCCGGTCGGTACGGCGTCGCACCGTTGCGGTGCGGCGTGTCGCCCTCGACGACATCATCGATCCCTTGATGGAGTTGGCGGCCACCGCCGAAGTGCGACCTTCGGTGCGGGCGTGGGCCACGGCGACCCGGCTTGCCGTGGACCTGGTGGGTCGGGGTCGGATCCTTCCCGCCACGACCGCCGGCGGTGGGGACGCCTGGAGTCTGGGACCTCTCGACCCCGACGATGTCGAGCGGCGTCGGCGCCTCGGAGCGGCACTTCCTCCTGCCGCCCATGCCGTGCCATTGCCCGGCACCCGTCCGATACGGGTCTGGTCGGCTGACGTCCTGGTCGATGCCTTCTCCGATGCGATCGCCGATGTGCTTCCCCGCACCGCCGCCGCACCGCTTGCCGCCGGGCACCCGGCATTCGCCACCCGAGCGGTGACACAGGTCGATGTCGCTGCCCCATGGTTCGCCACGGTCACCGCCGCCGACGACGAGGCGACGGTTGCGCTCCGCCTCGAACCGCCCGGCGACGATCAGGCGGCGTTCGCCGGTGTCCTCCTGGTGCAGAGCCGTCGCGATGCCAGCCTGGTGGTGCAGGCGGAGGACCTGTGGTCGATGCCGTCGGCGGTGCTGGCCCAGTTCGGAGACGTCGATACGACGCTGCTGGTGGCGTTGCGACGAGGAAGCCGGGCCTGGTCACCGCTTGGTCGGCTCCTCGAAGACACGCGGCCGGCCCGACTCGAACTCACCGATTCCGAGGTGGACGAACTGCTCGGCGACGCCGCTGATGCGCTCGCCGCCGCCGGAATCCAGGTGCTGTGGCCGTCGGAGTTGCTCGCCTCGGTCAGCCTCCGTCCGGTGGTGAGCACACCGACCCCCGCCGCAGTCGCCGGGGCGGGATTGACGATGGAGTCATTGCTGACCTGGCAGGCGTCGCTCGACGGGTTCCCGCTCACCACTGCCGAACTCGCCGCCCTCGCCGACGCAAAGCGCCCGCTGGTGCGGCTGCGGGGCCGTTGGGTGCGGGCCGATCCGGAGCGCCTGGGTCGGCTGCGCCGCCGACGGACCCTTGGTGGAGGCGCCGCCCTGGCGGCGGCTCTGGGCGGGGAACTGCGCGTCGACGGGGAGCTGATCGAAGCCGATGTCGAGGGCCCGATCGCCGATCTCGCCCGACGACTGCGCAGCTTCGAGGGCGCCGGTTCCGACGGTGATCGCATCGGCACCGAACCCGACGGGCTGGAGGCGACGCTGCGGCCCTACCAGCTGCGAGGGCTGAGCTGGTTGGTCGAGATGGCGGAGCTGGGCCTCGGCGGGATTCTCGCCGACGACATGGGTCTGGGCAAGACCGTCCAGATGCTGGCAGCGATCCTTGCCCGCAACCACGCCAGACGACGCAACGGCGAGTCGGCACAGCCGACGCTGGTGGTATGCCCGGCGACGCTGCTCGGCAACTGGGAGCGGGAGGCCAACCGCTTCGCACCCGAGCTCCCGGTGCGCCGGTTCCACGGCGCCGGCCGGACCCTCGAGGATCTCGCCGCCGACGAACTGGTGCTCGCCACGTATGGCGTGGTGCGCCGCGACGCCGCCATGCTGGCACCGGTGGGATGGGGGCTGGTCATCGCCGACGAGGCGCAGGCGATCAAGAACCCGCTGGCGGGCACCGCCCGGGCGTTGCGTACCGTTCCCGCCGCCGCCCGGTTTGCGCTCACCGGTACCCCGGTGGAGAACCGGCTGACCGAACTCTGGGCGATCCTCGACTGGACCACCCCTGGGCTACTCGGCCCGCTGGAGACGTTCCGACGTGAGGTGGCGATCCCGGTGGAACGCAACCGCGACCCGCATGCCACCCAGTCGCTGGCACACCTGGTCCGACCGTTCCTGCTCCGACGCCGCAAGTCGGACCCGACCATCGTCCCCGAGCTGCCTCCCAAGACCGAGACCGATCGGGTGGTCCCGCTCACCGTCGAGCAGGCCACCCTGTACAAGGCGGTGGTCGACCAGACCATGGACGAGATCCGCAACGCCGAGGGGATCAACCGGCGCGGGCTGGTCCTCAAGCTGCTCAACGCCCTCAAGCAGATCTGCAACCACCCGGCGCAGTACCTCGATCAGCCGGGGCCGCTGGCGGGACGGTCCGGCAAGCTGACCGCAGCCGTCGAACTGCTCGAGGTGATCGGATCGGAGGACGCCGCCGCCCTGGTCTTCACCCAGTACGTCCGGATGGGGCGTCTTCTCGAAGAACACCTCTCGGCGAAGGGGATGCGAACGCTGTTCCTCCACGGGTCGCTGACGGTGCGTCGTCGCCAGGAGATGGTCGATCGTTTCCAGGCAGGCCACGCCGACGCCTTCGTCATCTCGCTCAAGGCCGGTGGCACCGGGCTCAACCTCACCCGGGCGAGCCACGTCATCCACTACGACCGCTGGTGGAACCCGGCCGTCGAGGATCAGGCGAGCGACCGGGCGTGGCGGATCGGCCAGGACCAGCCGGTCCAGGTACACCGGATGGTGTGCGAGGGGACCGTGGAGGACCGCATCTCCGCCCTGCTCGCCACCAAGCGGGAGCTGGCCGAAGCGGTCGTCGGCGGGGGGGAGGCGTGGATCACCGAAATGGGTGACGACGACCTCGCCGACCTGGTGGCGCTCTCCGCCGAGACCAGGACGTCGACGGAGATTGGGTCATGAGCGGGCGACGCCGTGGCGAGTTCACCACCACCTGGTGGGGGCGGGCGTGGATCGAGGCGCTGGAACAGCGTGCCAGCCTCGACCCCAACCGGTTGCCGCGCGGTCGCACCTACGCCCGCCACGGACACGTCGCCGGGTTGGAGTTGGCGCCGGGAGCCGTGTCGGCGCTCGTGCAGGGGAGCCGGCGGCAGCCGTACCGGGTGAAGGTGGCGATGCGTCAGTTCACCGAAACGGATTGGGATCGACTCCTCGATGCGGTGGTCGCCAGGGCGGCGCATGCGGCGGCGCTCCTCGACGGCGACCTCGATCCCGGGATCGTCGAGGACGCCCGTGCCGCCGGTGTCGAACTCCTCCCCGGTGCAGGCGACCTGCGCCCACGCTGCTCGTGCCCGGACTGGGCCGACCCGTGTAAACACTCGGCGGCGGTCTGCTACCTGGTGGCGAGGGAGCTCGACAAGGACCCCTTCGCCCTCCTGCTGTTGCGGGGACGACCCAGAGACGAGATCCTCGACGAGATGCGTCAGCGGCGTCGCGGCGCAACCACCGTCGATGCGCCCGCACCCGGGGTGCCGGGAGAGGGAGCCGACGCAGGTATCCGCGCCACCGAGGCGTGGCGGCGGGAACCCGGTGCGCTGCCCGAAGTCCCGGCGGTGCGTGCCCACCCCGGCCGGTTGGCGACCTGGCCGGTCGACCCGCCACCGTCGGCGCCGTTCACCGCCGGCGGGCTGATCGCGGTAGCCGAAGACGCCGTCGAACGGGCCTGGCGGATGGCCCGGGGCGACACCGGTTCCCATCTGGGACTCGACCCCGATGCCGATCTTGCCCGTCGCAGCGCCGCCCGGCTCGACACGGCGACACCGCCCGCGACGCTGGCCGAACTGGCGGCGGCAGCCGGGATCGATCGGCGAACCCTGACCCGCCGTGCCGAGGCCTGGCGCCACGCCGGCGAGGACGGACTCCGGGTCATCACCGAGTCACGCTGGAGACCCGATCCTCTGCTCATGGCCGAGGCCCGGGATCGCCTCGCCCAGCTCGGCGTCGCCGTCTCTCGGATCAGGACCGACCGCAACGCCCTCACCATCGGTCCCCGCCATTTCCGACTCGGACACGACGGCCGCTGGTGGCCCTACCAACGTCGCTCCAACCGCTGGGAACTCGCCGGCCCACCCGCCGACGACATCGATGAGCTGTGGACCGCCGAGTAGGCACCCAGTCGCGTGCTCTACCAGTTGACCTGCCCTACCCCGTACGCATCGGTCATGTCGGAGCTGGGGCCGCGCTTCATGGTGTTCTCGGGCCCGGGACCCCGATGCGGATCCCGGGCCCCACGCTTCAGCTGCAGCCCTTGCTGTCGCCGCAGTTGAGGCAGCGGTAGCAGGAGCCGTTTCGCACGGTGATGTGACCGCAGGTGTCGCACAGGGGGGCGTCGCCCATCTTGTCGGCGAGGGCCTGCTGGACGGCGGCGGTCTGGACATCGGCGTTGGTGTGCACCCGGGCGGCGGCGGCAGGTGGGGCGGTCGCCGTGGCGGTGGCGGTCCCGTTGCCGTTGCTGTGGACGTGGTGACCGTTGCTGCCGGTGCCGTTGGACGGCGCGGTGTCGTCGTCGTCGTCCGTGAAGCGGGCGGCGGCGATCTCGGCGTCGATGTCGCTCTCCATGGCGGAGTCCTCGAGACCGAGCTGCAGACCGGCTTCGACGGCCATGCCCTTCGGGGGCTCGGGGAGGCTCATCGAACGGTCGGGCGGCACCTGGGCCAGTTCGTCGCGCTCGAGGTACTCCACACCGAGGGCACGGAACACGTAGTCGACGATCGAGTTCGCCATCTTGATGTTGGGGTGGCCCTCCACCATGCCGCGGGGCTCGAACGTCTGGAAGGTGAAGGTGTCGACGAACTCCTCGAGCGGGACGCCGTACTGCAGACCCTTGGACACCGCAATGGCGAAGCAGGACAGGATCCCACGCAGGGTGGCGCCTTCCTTGGCCAGGTCGATGAAGACCTCACCGAGCGTCCCGTCCGGGTACTCGCCGGTGCGGAGGAACACCTTGTGACCGCCGATGCGGCCTTCCTGGGTGTACCCGCCACGGCGCGACGGGAGCAGGAAGCGGGGACGGGGCAGATCTTTGTAGGCCTCCGACGGGGACGCCCCGGGACGGAACATCCCGGCGTGGACCATGGCGTTGCCGTTCATCACCAACTCGCGCTCGGTGGTGAGCGCCTCGTCGAGACCTTCGTCCTCGTCCTCGGCGACCGCATCGTCGGACTTCGCCGACAGCGGCTGGGACGCCTTGGAACCGTCGCGGTACAGCGCCATCGCCTTGAGACCCAGTTCCCACGACATGTGATAGGACTCTTCGATGTCCTCGACCGTCACCTCGTTGGGCATGTTGATCGTCTTCGAGATCGCCCCCGAGATGAACGGCTGGGCCGCCGCCATCATCTTGATGTGGCCGGTGTGGTGGATGAACCGCACCCCGATCTTGCCGTTGCGGTTGGCCGTGTCGAACACCGGGAGATGCTCGTCACGCAGGTGCGGGGCGCCCTCGATGGTCTGCCGCCCACAGATGTGGTCGTTGGCCTCGCGGATGTCCTGGTCGGAGAACCCGACCGCCTTGAGCATGTTGAAGCCGGGATCGTTGTACTGCTCGGAGGTGAAGCCGAGACGGCGCATCGTCTCCTCGCCCAGCGTCCACTGGTTGAAGGCGAACCCGAGCTCGAACACACCCGGGAGCACCGACTCGATCTTGTCGATGTCGTCGGCCGAGAAACCCTTGGCGATCAGCGTGGCGGTGTTGACGTGCGGCGCCCGGTTCAGGCTCATCGTCCCGACCACGTACTCGATGATCTGCTGGACCTGGTACTGGTCGTAGCCGAGACGCTCCAGCGCCGGGCGGATCGACTGGTTGGCGATCTTGAAGTAGCCGCCACCGGCCAGCTTCTTGAACTTGACCAGCGCAAAGTCGGGCTCCACCCCGGTGGTGTCGCAGTCCATCAACAGCCCGATGGTGCCGGTCGGCGCCAGGACCGTGGTCTGGGCGTTGCGGTAACCGTGCTCCTCACCCAGCGACACCGCGGCGTCCCAGGCGGCGTGGGCCTGCTCCAACATCTCCGGTGGGCACAACGCCTGGTCGATCCCGACCACGAAGTGCGACACCTGGTCGTACTCGTCCTGCTCGGCGCCGTAGGCGGCACGGCGATGGTTCTCCATCACCCGCAGCATCGAGTCGCGGTTGTCGTCGAACTTGGGGAAGGCGCCGAGCACCTCGGCCATCTCCGCCGAGGCGGCGTACGAGTAGCCGGTGAGGATGGCGGTGAGCGCCCCGGCGATGGTGCGACCCTGATCGGAGTCGTACGGGATACCCGCCCGCATCAGCAGCGACCCAAGGTTGGCGTAACCGAGACCAAGCGTGCGGTAGTCGAAGCTGCCCTGGGCGATCGCCGCCGAGGGGAACTGCGCCATCGTCACCGAGACCTCCAACACCACGGTCCACAGCCGGATGGCGTGGCGGTAGCCGTCGAGGTCGAACGACCCGTCCGGGTTCTCGAAGGAGACCAGGTTGAGCGACGCCAGGTTGCAGGCGGTGTTGTCGAGGAACACGTATTCCGAGCACGGGTTGGTGGCCCGGATCCGACCACCGGCGGGGGAGGTGTGCCACTCCTGGATGGTGGTGTCGAACTGGACACCGGGATCGGCGCACTGCCAGGCGGCGTCGGCGATCTGACGCCACAGCTCGCGGGCCTTGAGGGTCTTCATCACCGAGCCGTCGGTGCGGGCGGTGAGGTTCCAGTCGGCGTCGGCGAGCACCGCCTCGACGAACTCGTTGGAGAGCCGCACCGAGTTGTTGGAGTTCTGACCGGAGACGGTGGCGTAGGCCTCGCCGTTGAAGTCGGCGGAGTAGCCGGCGGCGACCAGCGCCCGGACCTTCTTCTCCTCCTCGGCCTTCCAGTTGATGAAGGTCTCGATGTCGGGGTGGTCGACGTCGACGATCACCATCTTGGCGGCGCGGCGGGTCGTGCCACCGGATTTGATTGCCCCGGCGGCGCGGTCGCCGACCTTGAGGAAGCTCATCAGCCCCGAGGACTTGCCGCCACCGGAGAGCATTTCGCCCTCGGCCCGGATGTGCGAGAAGTTGGCGCCGGACCCGGCACCCATCTTGAACAGGCGCGCCTCGCGGACCCACAGGTCCATGATTCCGCCTTCGTTGACCAGGTCGTCGTCGACGCTGTTGATGAAACAGGCATGGGGAGCGGGGTGGCTGTAGGCGTCGTCGGCCTCGACCAGCTCCTCGGTCTTGGGGTCTACGTACCAGAACCCCTGGGCGGTGCCGGTGATGCCGTAGGCGTGGTTGAGACCGGTGTTGAACCACTGCGGAGAGTTCGGGGCGGCCATCTGGTGGACCAGCATGTAGGCCATCTCGTCCTCGAACGCCTGGGCATCGTCGGCGGTGGCGAAGTAGCCGTGCTCCTCCGCCCACCAGCGCCACGTCGACGCCAGCCGACCGATGACCTGGCGCGCCGAGCGCTCCGGCCCGGTGACCGGGGCACCGTTCTCGTCGAGGATCGGATTGCCGGCGTCGTCGACCTGGGGGACACCGGCCTTGCGGAAGTACTTGGAGACCATGATGTCGGCGGCGACCTGCGACCACCCGGAGGGGATCTCGGCGTCCTTCATCTCGAAGACAACCGAGCCGTCGGGGTTGGTGATCCGGCTGTCCCGATGGGACCATTCGACAGTGGAATAGGGGTCCGATCCCTCTGTCGTGAACCGGCGTTCGATCCGCAGACCCTTGGTCATGCTCATCCCTCCCAGGGGGTGTGGCGCCCACCACGAGCGCCGTATGTAATCCACAGGTTTATCAACAGCCACTACATATGGGGGTGGGGGAGTCTGGCTGACCCAATATGTAGCGCAGACCCCCGATCATAGTTACAGATGTGTAACTACGTCAAGGGGGTTCGGGGGGTCTCCCGGCCTGTTCGCCGCACATGCCCGACCGACCCCCACAGTTCTACCGCCGCCGCCGCTTCGGGGGCAAGTCGAGAGGGTGGTTATGTTTCGCGACGGCTCCTGACTTTTCGCGACGAAGGAGGTCACGACCGCCAGATCTCGGCCGGCGGCGGGGGTCAGGTTGCGAGTTCGACGCTCTCACAGGCGATGGTGATGGTCTCGATGGCGATGTCGTTGCTGCCGGCGTCGAGCGTCGGTCCCTCGTACATCGACGGCCATGCGTTGAAGAAGTTCCACCGGGCCACCTCCTGTCGACGGCGGTCGAGCAGGATCACCGAGATGGTGCGACGTTCGTCCTCGCCGCCGGCGACCGTCTCGAACCACCGCCACAGGTTCGGGTTGCCGTCGTATCCCCGGGTCAGCTTGAGGTCCCCGATCTCGACCGAGCCCATCAGGCGGCGTGCGCTCAGTCTGCGGTCGTCGCCCTCGCGCACCCGCATCGGCTGTGCCGAGATCTTGGGGAGGTCGGCGATGATGAAATCACTCACCTCGACCCCGGATATCTCGACGATGAAGTTGAATGCGCTGAACGGGTCGCCGTCTCGTGTGGTCACCTCTACCCCCTTGTCGTCGCCACCGTCACCGGGGGTTGCCGAACCGCCGGTGGACGCCGTTCAGACTACGGGACGTCGAGGTCCGATGACGGGGCAAGCGGCGTGGCGTCCGGCTCGGTGATGGTGCCGACATCGACCAGGCTGGCATGGAGATCGAAGGCGGCCTTGCGTTGCAGCCTGCGGTACTCCTCGACATGAACGGCGATCGCCGCCGCCACCTCGTCGCGCTCGGCGATGATGCGGTCGGTGACGGCGTCGAGGCGGTCCATCTCGTCGGTCCGGATCACGGCGGCTTCCTGACCCACCGACCGGGCGAAGTCCCTCACCTTGGGGCGGTACTCCAACGCCACGAACGGGGTCCCGGCGGCTGCGGCCATGATCGAGGCATGGAGCCGCTCGCCGATCACCACATCGGCCGACCCCAGCAGTCCCATGGTGGCGTCGAGGTCGGCGTATCCGGCGACATAGGGCATGTCGGCGGCGCCGGCCCGTCGCATCAGGTCGATGACCCAGCGGTCATCCTGGGGGAACGCCGACAACATCACGACCTCGCGTCCGTCGGCCCTGAGCCGGGCGATGGTCGTGGCCAGCGCATCGAACACCACATCGTCGCTGCCGCCGTGCAGGTTTCCCGTGGTGTACACCGGGCAGACCACGACCCGACCGTCGACCCGTTCCGTCCCTTCCGGTGCGAACAACGACAGCGCCGGATCCCCGATCACCGGCAGATCTCGGTGATAGCCCATGGTGCGGAGGTTGACCACCGAATCGGGTCCACGCACGGCGGCGAACAGGGCACTGTCGATGAACCCGAACCACTCCTCCATCGGTTCGGTCACCCCCCAGTACTCCGGGCTGCGCACCCCGGTCCCGAACAGCGCACGTTCCACCACGGCGCTCTCCTGACGGAGCATCCGGTTCAGGTAATAGCGCCGGCCGTTGAGCAACGTGCCGCCACCCACCATCACCAACCTGGGGTCGACCGGCTCGCGCTGCAGATCGGCCCACGGCATCAGCCGCTGGATGGCCAGCATCACCGCCTCGTCGCCGAGGTTGTCGTGGCCGGTGAATCCGACATACGCCACCGACAGCCGCTCGGCGCCGGCGGCGGCGACCGGATCGCCGGTGGTCGGGACACCGGTGGTTGCGGCATCGGCGGTCCGGTCATCGGACGAGCCGGTCCGGCGACGGAACTCCTTCACCATCGAACGTGCCAGTTCCCGAACTCCGAGTGCGGGGAGGTCCCCGAGACCGGGGCGTCGGGTCGGTGGCGGGCTGATGGCGGCGAAGCGCGGATCATCCAGGTCGACAAGGGAGGTGATGACCAGCGCCGGGACGCTCCGCTCCACCGTGGCGGCCCACGCAGCGTGCGGTGCGGCCAGCAGGTCGGGGCGCTTCATCAGCTCGCGGCGGCGGGCGATGGCAAACAGCGGAAGTCCGTGAGGCCCGACCGCCGAGTCGACGGCGAGGAGGTCGTCGAGCCGGAGGTAGCGGTCACCCCCGATGCGGTAGGCGTGGCGCAACACCGCCACCTCGGGCTCGGTGTCCATACGATGGACCGCCTTGGCGAGAAGACCCACCGGCGGGGTCACCCGGGCGTCGAGGAACGCCACCAACTCCCCGGTGCTGGCGGCGAGCGCCTCGGCGAAGACATCCGGGCCCTCTCCGATCACCACGGAGAGCTTCGGGTTCGATGCGGCGACCGCGGTCAGATGACCCACCGCCTCGTCCCGTCCGTGAACGACCAGCTCGATGTCGCCGAACGGGCCCGCCGCAATGGCATCCCGAGCGGCATCGGCGGTCTCGGCGGTGGCGGCGGCGACGAGCCAGGAGACCTTCGGCACCGAAGCGAGCGGCGAGGAGAGCGGACGGGTTGCCGCATGGGGAATGCGGTCGGCGAGCACCCCGGCGAGACCGGGATCGTCCCCGGTGGTACCCGCTACCGCCGGGAGCGTGGCGGTAGCACTCCAATCGGGGACCACGAACGCCCCGTCGTTCCACAGTCGCCACCCCAGCATCGCATCGGTGCCCACCGCCAACCACGGAGTGAACCCGCCGGTGGGGTCGAAGCGACGACGGCGCACCGACATGTTGCTCGTCGGCAGCGTGAGGAACCCGGTGCCCCCGACCAGCAACAGTCGCGATCGCCGCTCGTTGCGGGACCGGTCGTCACCATCGCCGTCGGGGGTGGTGCCCGGGGTGTGGCCGGTCACCACGGTGTTGTCGGCACGTCGGTGCCAGGCGGTGTGCTGTTCGATGAAACCGGGATCCACGAGCGATCCGGCATCGAGAAAGATCAGGATCTCGCCGCCGGCCACGGCTGCGCCCAGATTGCGACGGGTGGCGACATCGTCGGAATCCGGGTCGACCGGAAGTACCGGCCAAGTTCCCGCACGGTCGGGGACGGGTCCGGCGGCGCCCACCGTCACGATCTCGACATCGCCTGGGTAGTGGTCGGCTCCGAGCGAGTCGAGTGTGGCGGTTGCGGCGCCGACGGCGACCCCCGACCCGACGGTCACCACCACGGTGACGGTCGGGGGCGGAGCGGGGTCACGATCGAGGATGCCGCGGTAGTCGTTGCCGGCTGCGTCCCAGGGAGCGGGTTCCCGGGGAGGGACATGGATTGTGCTCATCGGGAAATCCTCACGAGGCGAGGGGATGGTCGGAGCGGCGCATACGGTATCCGATCCCCCCGAGGTCGGCGCGCAGCAGACCTGCGGAGATGGTGACGTCGGCGTCCGGGGCGACCTGGGCGAGGATGTCGGTCACGGCGGCGATGTGCGGCTCGGTGGCATAGACATAGCCGCGTGCGGAGGCCACCGCCTGTGCCAGGGCCCCGGTGGCGCCGGGGCCGAAGGCCACCGCATCGAAGGACCGGGGACGGAGCCGGTCGGGATCGGGTTCCCGGATCACCCGGTCGTCCAGTCCGAGCGGATCGGTGACCCCGAACACCGCCACCTCCTGAACCTCGACATCGCGGTCGATCAGGGCGCCCAGTGCGGTGTGCGGCCCCCCAGGTGGTGCGGTGACAGGGGTGGGGTCGGTGGCGGCGGCGATCGCCAACAGTTCGTCGACCCGGTGGTCGTACGTGTGATGGTCGGCGACGTGGCGGTACGCCGCCGCCGCCACGCCGGCGCTGGAACCCGAGACGAGGAGGTCCTCGACCTGGCCGGCGACGTCGTCTCCGAGCGGCGCATAGTGGTCGTGGCGACGCAGCAGCACCTCGGTACCGGGGAGATCTTCGGTGAGGAGCAGCGCCCCGGCGCCGATCGCCTCGAACACCCGCATCGTGATCGGGAAGTGCTTGGTGCCCCCGTCGTTCACCACGATCCGGCTGTCGCCGTAGAGGGCGAGCATCTCCTCGGGGGGAACCCCGTAGGCGAACGTGGTGCGCCCCGGGAGGCTCGCTTCCAGATCCTCGATGATGCGGCGACGACGGTCGTACCGGCTCCCGGCGCCACCGACCCCGGCACCCACCATGGCCACTTCGTGGGTGCGGTCCTCCCAGGGTTTCGGATCGTTGAACATCTCGGGGGCGACGGCGAAGGGGAATCGATGGACCGGGAGCGGGAACCGGTGGGCCAGATGCCAACTGTGCGCCAGCAGCACCGCATGTGCCCCGTACCGGCGGGCGAGCCGGAGATTGGTGGGGAGGTGATGTTCCCCGTGGTGGACCCACCACAACACCGGGACCCCCGGATTCTGTCCCACCACCTCGAGAGCCGGGTAGGGGCTCTCCACGATCACGAGGGCGGCGGTTCCCGCCGAGATCCGGTTCCAGTCGAGCACACCGTCGAGCACGGTGACGTCGGCTCCGGATCGGCGCAACGCCGCCTCCAGATAGCGACCGGGATTGGTGGGGGTCACCCGGTAGGCAATGGCGACCTGGACCCCCTGATGCCGACCGGGTTCGGGATGTGACGGGGGCCGGTGGTCGCCGGGGAGGTGGAACGGCGCCGACGATCCATCCGGAGATGCTCCCCACCGTGCCGAGCCCGGTGCCAGGGCGACCAGATCGCGGGCGGCCACGGCGGCGGGGATCTGCCATTCGGGACGTCTGACGATCGGTGCGTCGACCGTGGTCACCAGGTCGAGGTCGTCGAACCCGACCGGGTAGACGACGTCGGGGGTCGAGGCGGCAACCGCACGCCGCAGCATCCGGGTGAACACCTGGCTGCGGACCTTGGGCGGTTGCAGGCGACGCAGCATTCGACCGACGGCGCCGCGTCCCTGCGGCACCCGGGACGGGATCGTGACCAGCTCGGCGTCGTCGGGGAAGCCGGGTTCGGCAGCCCCGCCGCAGACCACGGTGACGCGGTGGCCGGCGCCGAGCAGCGAGACGACAAGAGCCCGGGCCCTGGGGTCCCGCGTGAGATTGCGGCGCGAGACGACGCAGATGCGCATGGCCCGAGATGGTAGTGGCGGAGCGCCCGGTCAACCGATGTGGTCGGTGAGCAGGTTCATCCAGGTGGCGGCGACATCGTCGAAGGCGTAGCGGGACACGACCTGTCGCTGTGCCCGGGCGGCGGCCGCCGCCCAGCTGACGGCGGAGCTGTTGATCTCGAGGATGCGTTCCGCCATCTCCG
Organism: uncultured Acidimicrobiia bacterium; assembly: GCA_963708235.1. GTDB lineage: Bacteria > Actinomycetota > Acidimicrobiia > Spongiisociales > UBA5794. The sequence goes on from OY970200.1 coordinate 455,272, forward strand.
GGGCGGTGCCACTGAGCCACTCGTCGGCGTAGATGGCGTCGGCGCCGGGCCACGACCTCACCATCGGGACCGCACCCGATGCGGCGCCCTCGGCCGGCGCCAGGTGGAAACTCTCGTCGTCCGAGGTCGACAGGACGAACCCGATGCTCCGCAGCCACGCCGCCACATCCGGACCCGGGGCGTCGAACACCACCGCTTCACCCAGCAGCCGCTCCTCGTCGAGACGGCGACGGATGGCGGCGAAGTAGTCCTGTTCGGCGGGGCGGTCCTCCACCCACTTCAACCCCCACGGCAGCGCACCCTTGAGGAACAGACGGTATCTGGGATCCGCCTGCCGCAGCTCGGTCAGGGTGTCCAACGCCAGGTCGAGTCGCTTGCGCGAGGAGGCGATCCCCAGCATCCCGAGATGGAACCGGGCGTCGGGATGTTTGGCCCGCGCCAGTTGGAGGTCGTCGACGAAGTTCGGGATCACCCGGACCTTCCCTGCGGGCCAGCCTGTCACCCGGAGGATCTCGTCGCGATAGTGCGGGCCGACCGCCACCACCACGTCCACGGCGTCGATGTCGATGTCGCGCCATTCCGGGTGGGTCAGTTCCATCCGGTGGAGACGGACCACGAGTCGCTGGTCGGGCCGTTTGGTGCGGCTGGCGAGAACCGCATTCGGTCCCGCCCATTCGCAGACCACGATGTCCGCCCACTCCAGTGTCCCGGCGGTGGTCGCCTCGTCGTGGGCACGGAAGCGGGGCCACTCGTCGACCTTCACCTCGAAGCGTCCCGAATGCCGCCACCGCGTCACCAGGGGGTTGATGAACTTGAGGTCGGTTCCGACAACCGCCAACCGGTGCGGCGGACCGGTCACTCCCGGGTCGGGGCGGAGCCGGGCGAGCAGTTGCAGCGGGGACTCGCCGGCAACGGTCTTGCCCGCCGCAGCGTGGATCCGTTGCTCGAGGTCACCGCGTTCCTCCTCGGTGGCGCACACCACCAACTCTGCGTCGGCAACCGCATCGGCGTCGGGGTCCTCGATCCGGCGTGGCGTCAGTTCCATCGCCCGCAACATGTGGACCAGCCCCGCGGAGACATCGCCACAGATCAGAACCGGGCGCAGCATCACGGAACCGGTTTCCGAACCGGCCCCGCGGTGACGGAGTCGGGTGCGACCAGTTCGAGACCGGTCAGTGTGGCCAGTGCGGTGCGGATGTCATCCCACGACCTCGGCTCGGGGGCGTCGGCACCGCTCACCACAACCCCCGAAGCGGTTGCTTCGGTGGCGAGATGGCGCATCGTCGGCGAGTCCGGGGCGTCGATCGTCAACTCACCGGCGGTGCGGAGTGCCGCTGCCAGCCGGTGGGGGTGGAGCAGCAACGGCTGGCCGATCACCGCATCGCCGGTCAGCGGTTCGACCGAGACGATCCGTGCGGCGGTCGGTGACGGTCCCGGTGTGGGGGCGAACAGGGTGGTGTCGATGCCGTGGGGGAGGTGCTGCGCCGACGACCACTCGCAACCGGGAGCGGCGACGATGTGGTCGCAGGAGGCGGCGATGCGCTCCAGGTCGGAGGTCGGGGCCACCACATCCCAACGGAACACCGTGACCACGCCGGCGGTGCCCAGCTCGTCGACGATCCGCATCACCAGTTCCGTCACCGCCCACCGGCCCCCACCCATTCCCGCCCACACCGAACCGGCGTCTCCGGCGGAGGCGTCGATCACCAGCACGCGGGCCCCGCCAGGGAGTCCCGACACCCGGTTGGGGTGGAGTGCGGTGATCCAGCTCGGAACCCGCACCGCATGGAAACCCGAAGTGATGGTCACCACCGGGGTGGTCGGTGGGTCCTGGCCGGAGAGTTGCGGGACCGGCAGGTCGTCCCACGAGGGAACGGACCCGGTGGGTCGGTCGTCGACCGGGTCCGGTGGGGGTGGCTCGACGGGTCCGGGGGCCGTCTCCCCGATGGTCTCCGGCTCGGACCGGCGCCGTCGCAGCAGCCGATCGATGCGGGACCGCTCACGGCGTGACATCGGCGACCTCGGAACGTTCGGGGTGGAATCCGCTCCAGGCATCGTCGGAACCGGCGAGGAAGACGGCGTCGTCGGCCTCCCAGGTGTGGCCGGCGGGGCGACGGACATAACAGAACTCCCATCGACTTCCGGCATACACGGCGGCGTCGGTCCGGCGTGCCGCACGCAGGAACCCGGTGTCGACATGACGGGGCCGGTGGGGGAACCCGACCCGGTCCCACACGTGGCGGGCGAAGACCAGTGTCGCTCCGTTCGGGGAGCCGTCGATCAGCATCTCCTCCTGACCGGGCCGGCGCAGCACGGTGCGGTCCCGGCCGGCCAGATAGGTGAACTGGGTGCCCTTGCCGACGATCTCGGCGCCCGAATAGGTCATGGCGTGGACGCTGTCCTCGAGGTGCGCCGGACCGTAGTGGTCGTCGTCGTCGATCTTGGCGAGGACTGGCGCCGACGTCGCCGCCGCCGCCAGATTGAGACATTCGCCGAGCGACCGGGAGCGGTCGAACTCGAGCACGGTGACCGGGATCTCGGCGCGGTCGATGGCATCGGTTATCGAGGCGTCGCGGCGAGCGCCGTGGATCCCGACCACCAGTTCGGTGAGCGGGTAGGTCTGGTGGAGAAACCCGGTGATGGCGCCGGGGAGGTCCTCGGGGCGGTGCGATACGAGCAGACCGGCGACCCTGGGGAGCGCTGCCGGCGCCGTGAGCCCCATCAGGTCGAGAACCTGGGCGGCCCGCACCCACGGCGCATGATGACGGTAGGCCCACCGACGCGCCGCCACCGAGTCGGCCGAAGCGTCACGACCCGCCGGAGGGGGTCCGATGGGGACACCCGAGGCGGCGAGCTCGATCATCCAGAGCGGCGGCCCGGTCGAATGCCCGTCGGCGCGATCCACCCGGATCGGCTGACCGCCGGCCAGCACCACGGTGGCGCCGTCCCGGTGGTCCTCGTCGGTAGCAGGTCCAGGGGTCCACGGACCGGAGGGTCGGTGGGTGGCGGGGTCGAAACAACCCGGGAGGAGGTGTCCGCCAGACGCTGCGGCGTTCGAGACGTCGGTGGTCGCCAGAACATCGGTCGGAGACATCAGTGCGGCGACCTCGCCGAGGTCGGCGTCGCCGGTCCACACCAGCAGCCGCTGCCGTCCCGGTTCGGCGGTCCACGATGCGAACCGGTCCCGGACCGTCCGGTCCAGGTGGTGAAACGTGGTCGGGTCGATGATCACCAGGTCGGCCTCGTCGAGATCGCCGGCGGTGGCGGCAGCCAGATCGACCGTGTCGAACGATGACGCCGCGCGGCTGATCCCCGGGTCGTCCACCGCCACGACGGCACGGATCGAGGTGATGTCCGGACCCCCGTGGCGGGCGGAGACCGTCTGCGGCGCCGGGGTCGTCTCGGGCGGGGTCGTCTCGGGCGGGGTCGTCTCGGGCGGGGTCGTCTCAGACTGGGCGTCGGCGGTCACCGGGGTCGCAGATGCGGGCTTTCGGGGCGTCACCGGTGGGGGTGCGGGCGTGCCGGGCTTCCCGGATCGGAGGGCGGCGCGGACCTTGTCGACAAAAGTCCGTTGCGCCGCCTCGGCGGTGCGGGCTGCCTGCTCGGCCCGGATGCGTTCGATGCGTTCGCTGCGGCGTTCGGCGCGATCCCTCCACACCTCGATGCGCTCCAGGAGTTCCTCGATGCGGATCTCGGCACGGCGCCGTCGCACCCGCTCGTCGCGCAGTGCTTGTTCGAGTTGGGCCTGTTCCGGCGGCGTCGGTTCCGGCGGGATCGGTCGGTCGGGATCGTCCATCGTCGCCCACGGTACCGGCTCGTCCGCAGCCGTGGTTCGGCATTGGCCGGCCGCCGGCGGTCGAACCGCCTGGCGTCGGGCCCGATGCTGTTCAGCGAACCGGATGCGCCGGTCGCTCCTTGTGCCCTATGGGCTCACCAGCGTGACCGCCGGGAGCTACACCCTCGCCGCCTCTCCGCCGACCGGGTACGCCTCCACCTCGATCCAAATCACCGTCCCGCTCGCCGGCAATCAACTCCCCACGCTGACGCTGGTTCTGATCCAGGTGCCGACCACCACCACGACCACGCTGGTCACCGCAACCACGGCGGCAACGCTGCCGGTCACCGGGAGCCAGACCGGGGACATCACCGGGATCGGGATCCTCGTCCTGTTCACCGGTCTGGGACTGGTCGCCCTTTCCCGTCGTCGCCCGGAAGGCGAGGACGGCTGAGCGCATCACGGGCAACGATCTGCGCCGCTGCCCGGTCCTCCATGATGCCGCGTACCTCCATGATGTCCCCGGGGGAGGTCTTGGCTGCCCTCCAGTAGCAGTAGCCGGTGGGGAGGAAGAAGATCTGGAACGCCGCCAACCCGATCGCCCAGTTCAGCGGCGGCGGGAATGCGGTGCGGATGGCTCCGGCGAGCGCTCCGGTCAGCCCGTTGCCCACCGCCCGGCCCACCCCGTTGGCCAGATTCCCCAGCCCGAACACCGTGCCGCGGTGCTCCGGGAGGTTGACATCGGAGATCAACGCAAACCAGTTGGGGGAATCCGCCGAGGTGAACGCCAACCCCGCGATCGACAGCAGGAACGCCAGGGTGACCCACGGGTTGGTGGCCACCTCCCGCAGCACCTCGGGGAGCAGCGTCGCCGTCCCGGCGCCGTTGGTGACGTCGAGACCCCGCAGCGGGACGAAGAAGAACGCCAGGAAGAACGGGATGGCGCCGAGGATCCCGATGGCGCTGATCAGTGCCCGTGCGCTCAGGTTCTTCCGCTGATAGCGGTCGCCGATCCAGCCGGCGAGGATCGAGAACAGCGCCCCGATCTGGAAGATGGCGCCCAGCAGCCCACCCACCCTGGTGGCGGTGGCGACGTCGTAGCCCTCGGCGAGCACCTTCTCCTGATACAGCAGCGGCACCCAGATCAGCGATCCGTACGCCACCTGGGCGCTGAGCCCCTGCAGGATCAACCAGAGGTTGGTGCGCCGCTGCAGCAGCTTCGGGATATGAGATCGTTCGATCCGGTACTCGTAGGCGGCGCCGGTGGCGTGCAACGCCTGGAGCTCCGGCTCCTTGAAGCCGCGGGGGGCGTCGAAGGTGAGCAGGTAGAGCAGCGAGAAGCCAACCCCGAGCACGGCGATGACCATCAGCGGGGTGCGGAAGTCGTCGGCACCGAGCTGGCTGGCCAGCAGCCCGCCGGCGAGACCACCGATGCCCTGGGAGAGCCCCCAGAAGCTCATCGCCAGACCACGGTGCGCCGGGGCGACGAAGTCGCTCACCACCGAGAACCCCACCGAGGCGATCGCCCCGAGTCCGAACGCCAGGATGATCTGACCCAGGTAGAGGATGGCGAACGACTCCGCCCCCGCCGAGACGAACGCCCCGGCCGCCCAGATCAAGGTTCCCACGAACAGCAACCGCTTTCGTGAGCCGCGGTCGCCCCGGTATCCCCAGAACACGGCGCTGACGGCGGTGACCAGGATCACCGAGGCGACCAGCACCGAGATCGCCGTGGAGGTGGTGTCCAGCGCCTCGGTGACCGGTAGCACCATCGCCGGAATCAGCGCCGCGGCGGCGTTGTCGAGCGAGGCCAGAATCACGAACACCACCACGGTGAAGGCGACGTGGGGTGGGCTGCCCCACCATCGGGGCCGGGAGGGTCGCGGCATTGCCGCATTCTTGCCGCTCCCTGTCCCGATGGGGCAGATCCCGGTGCCGTGTCCGCCACTAATCTCGCCGTTCGGAGGATTGATCCCCCATGAACCACCCGCAAGAACCGAACCCTCCCCACCAGCCGGCGCTCGAGCCGGTCTGGTATCCCGATGAGGCCGCCGTTGCGGCGGCAAACGTGACGGCGATGATGAGCGCCGTGGGCGTCGCCGATGTCGCCGCATTCCACCGGTGGTCGGTGGAGCACCGTGCCGACTTCTGGCGACTCGCCGCCGAAAGGGTCGGGGTGGTGTTTGCCGAACCCTACGAGACCGTCCTCGACATTACCGGGGGTGTCGAGTCGCCGCGATGGTTCCCGGAGGCCCGGCTCAACATGGTGGAGAGTTGCTTCACCGCCCCCGTCGATGATCCCGCCATCGTGTACCGCCATGACGGCGACATCCACCGCCTCACCTACGGTGAGCTGCGCACCCGCATCGACGAGATCGCCAACGGGCTGTTGGCCGCCGGCCACGACGCCGGTGACCGCATCGCCATCGCCATGCCGATGACCGTTGATGCGGTGGTGGCCTATCTCGCCGTCGTCGCCATCGGCGGCGTGGTGGTCTCGATCGCCGACAGCTTCGCCCCGCACGAGATCGCCACCCGACTCCGGCTCACCGACACCCGCACCGTCATCACCCAGGACCGGATGCGGCGCAGCGGGCGTGACCTTCCGATGTACGAGAAGGTGTTCGCCGCCGAAGCGGAGCGGTGCATCGTCATCGAGACCGGCGCCGGGATCGAGTTGCGCCCCGAGGACACGGCCTGGTCGGAGTTACTCGGCGACGCCTCGCCGTTCACGCCGGTGGTCGTCCCGCCCGCCACCCACACCAATGTGTTGTTCTCCTCGGGGACCACAGGCGAGCCCAAGGCGATTCCGTGGACGCAGCTCACCCCGATCAAGGTGGCCGTCGACGCCCACCTCCACCACGACATCACGTCCGGTGATGTGGTGGCGTGGCCGACCAACCTCGGCTGGATGATGGGCCCGTGGCTGATCTACGCCGCCCTGGCCAACGGGGCCACCATCGCCCTCCACGACGACGCCCCCCTGGGTCCTGATTTCGGGGCCTTCATCGCCGACGCCGGCGTCACCATGCTCGGAGTGGTCCCCAGCCTGGTGGCGGCGTGGCGGACGAGTGGCGATATGGAGCGGTTCGATTGGACCCGGATCACCCGATTCAGCTCCACCGGTGAGGCATCGAACCCCGACGACATGCGGTGGCTGATGGACCTGGCCGGGGGTGTCCCCGTCATCGAGTACTGCGGCGGCACCGAGATCGGCGGCGGCTACATCACCGCCACGATGGTCCAACCGGCGATCCCCTCCACGTTCACCACCCCGGCGTTCGGGGTCGATCTGATACTGCTCGACACCGATGGCCACCCGTCGGACGAGGGTGAGGTGTTCCTGGTGCCGCCGTCCATCGGGCTTTCCACCGAACTGCTCAATCGTGACCATCACGAGGTCTACTTCGCCGGCACCCCGGCGCCGCCGACCGGCGACGGCTCGACGCCGCTGCGGCGTCACGGTGATCACATGGAGCGCCTCCCCAACGGGTACTACCGGGCACTGGGCCGGGTGGACGACACCATGAACCTGGGTGGGATCAAGGTCAGTTCCGCCGAGTTGGAGCGGGCGGTCTCCGGCGTCCCGGGTGTCGCCGAGACGGCGGCCGTGGCGGTCTCCCCTCCCGGTGGGGGACCGAGCCGGCTGGTGATCTTTGCGGTCCCGGAACGCGGCCACCGGTCCACCGAGGGGATGGCCGGTGAATGGCGGACGGCGATGCAGCAGTTGATCCGTGCCGACCTCAACCCTCTGTTCAAGATCCACGATGTGGTGGTGGTCGACGCCCTTCCGAGGACCGCCTCCGCCAAGGTGATGCGCCGAGAGCTTCGCACCGGGTACGAGATGGAAGCGCCGTCCGGTGACGCCACGTGATCGAGGTCCACGTACTCCGCAACGACTGTGATGTTCCACCGGGTCGCCTCGGTGACGTGCTGGACGACCGGCTGGGCGACCGGTGGGACATGATCGCGCTGGATCGCGGCGAACCGCTACCGGATCTGTCCGACGGAGCGGCGCTGGTGCTGCTCGGAGGCGAGATGGGAGCCTATGACGAGGCCCGTCACCCGTACCTCGCCGCCGAGAAGGACCTGGTGCGCCGCGCCGTCGCCGCCGAGATTCCGGTTCTCGGGATCTGCCTCGGATGTCAGCTCATCGCCGATGCGCTCGGCGGCGCCGCCTACCGGGCTTCGGAGATGGAGGCGCGTTTCGGGCCGTGCGAACTGAGTGCGGAGGGAGCCGTCGACGAGGTGGTACGCCATCTTGCCGAACCGACCCTCAGCCTGCATCGCGACACCTGGGACCCGCCACCGGGGAGCACGGTCCTCGCCACCACCGCACAGTTCCGCCAGGCGTTCCGGTTCGGGTCGGCTCTCGGAATCCAAACGCACCCGGAGGTCACCCCCGATGTGGTCGAGCAGTGGCTCGACATCGTCAGTCGGGACCGGATCGCCGCCACCGGCACCGATCCCGACCGGCTTCTCGCCGCGGTCCGTGCCGGCGCCGCCGCCGCAGACGCCACGGCCGCTGCGCTGTTCGGTGCATGGATCGACGAGTCGGTCACCGGGACCGGGGCACGGAACGGCGCCGGACCCTCGTAGTATCTGGGTTCATCGATCTATAGGAAGAGGCCGGGTGGACGACGAACTCCATGGATCGCTGCGTCAACGAATGGCGGGCGAAGAGGGCGTCGTGATGCTGATCGGTGCCGCCGACACCGGCAAGACGACGCTGGGTCGCCTCCTGGTCTCCGATGCCCTGGCCGCCGGAAAGCGGGTCGCCTTCGTCGACGCCGATGTCGCCGCCGCCACGGTCGGTCCACCGGCATGTGTCGGAATGAAGGTGCTCGACGACATCAGCGATCTGAGCCTGCTCCACGAAGCCGACGAGCTTCCGCTTCGTCGGCTCGGTGGTCCCCGATGCGGTGGTGCTCCCGCATGTGGTGGCGGCCACCGCCCTGGTCGAGCGGGCACGCAGGGACGCCGATCTGGTCATCCTCGACACCACCGGTGTGGTCGCCGGTGTGGTCGGTCAGACGCTCAAGTATCACCTGATGGAACTGTGCGAACCGACCGTGGTCATCGCCATGCAGCGGGGTGAGGAGATGGAACCGATCGCCGCCATGCTCAAGCGTTTCCTCGGCGCCCGGGTGGCTAAGGCGACGCCTCCGGACGACCAGGTCCCGCTCGGCCCGGTGGAACGTCAGGACGCCATGCGGAAGGCGTTTGCGGTGGCGCTCCCCGATCCGTTGGAGCGGTGGCGGGTGCAGACGACGGTCTTCGCCCCGACCCTCCCCGAAGGGTTCGACCTGTCCAAGCTTGCCGGGATGCTGGTCGGGATCCAGGATCCGTCGGGACGTTGCCTCGGGTTGGGTGTCCTCGAACATGTCGATGGGGTGTTGCGGGTGGCGACCCGTCACGGCGACGCCATGCGTGGACTCCGTCTCGGCTCGATGCGGATCGATCTCGACAACTACGCCGGATCGCCGGTGCGGCTCCATCAGTTGTTCTTCGGGATCTGACGGGCCGCCGAACGAGGCTTGGTGGCTCCGGTGGTTTCGACGGCGCGTTCGGGCGAGATCACGGCGAGACCGGTCTCCACGCTCTTCACGGTGAAGATGCGGCGTCCAGGTTGCATCGCCGGTTGGACATCCCCGATGTCGCGACCCATGCTCCGCCACCGCAATGCCACCACTTCTAGCGCCTCTTCGGTGACGAGGGCCACCCCGTACAGCGATGGTGCCCGGACCGGGGATTCCATCACCTCGATCAGCGGCCCCACCCGGAAGAAGGCGGTCGGGCGCCCGTTCACCCGCACCCGGAGTCGCGGCGACACCCCGACCGCACCGAAGGCCGCCACTGCGGCATCGAGGTCGGCGACCAGCAGCACCACATGATCGAGATCCCATCCCTCGGCGGGAGTTCCCGCCACGGGTTCGCACAGCGACACGCCGAGATCGGGTGCGTCTCCCTCCCATGCCCACGCCGGATCCCCGGTGCACAGCACCGTCGACCGGGTCGCCATCGGGTTGGGGAGATCGAACTCGTCCCAGGGCAACGGCAGGCGGAGCGTGCGGAGCACGGTGGTGGTCACGTGTCCCAGATTACGGCGACGCCCGCCGGCCTAGGCGCGGCCTGCGTCCCCAAGCGTCTCTTCTTGGCCCTCCCTGCGGGGGAGTGTCGCAATACCTCACTGCCACACCGCAGGTCCCCTCGGACAGTGGGGCCAAAGCAGCGCGCACCAACGCGGCGTCCCCTTCCCGGCCCTCCCCTCCTCGGGAGGAGGGGTGGCTGCGGACGCCTTGCGGACGCAGACGCTATGGGGGTGGCGGGGTTTTGGGGTCTTGTGGTCCAGGGCCTCGCGATGCAAATTCGTGGATCATCCCCGGGATGGGCCTGGGGGTGCCGACATGCATTGGAGGCCCTGGTGTTCACTGAGCGTACGGCGATTGGTTTGGATGTGCACGCGCGGAGTGTGCGGGCGGCGGCGATTGACACGGTGACGGGTGAAATGTTGGAGGCGCGGCTGTCGGGGCGTGTCGATGAGGTCGTGGCCTGGGTCGTGGGGGTGCGTGATCGGTGGGAGTCGGTGGCGGTCGGTTACGAGGCGGGTCCGACCGGGTTCGGGTTAGCGCGTGGGTTGGAGGCGGTGGGGGTGGCGTGCACGGTGGCGGCGCCATCGAAGATCATCCGTCCGGTCGGTGACCGGGTCAAGACTGACAAGCGTGACGCGTTGTTGATAGCGCGCCTGGTGCGTCTAGGTGATCTGGTCGCGGTGCGGGTCCCGACCGAGGCTGAGGAAGCGGCCCGGGATCTGGTCCGGGCCCGCGACGATGCCCGGGTCGAGCTGATGGCGGCAAGGCATCGGTTGTCGAAGTTGTTGTTACGTCACGGGTTCGTTTACGACGGTGACGCCTGGACCGGGGTGCATGATCGGTGGCTGCGTCAACTCCGAAGGAGTGATCTCGACGGGGCCAGGCCGGGGACACTGGCCGCGTTCGATGCTGGCTACGACGCGGTGAGCCACATCCTTGCCCGCCGTAACCGCCTCGATAAGACCATCACCGCTATGGCCCACGACTCAGAGTTCGCTGCGGTCACGAACCGGTTGTGTTGCCTACGGGGCATCTCGACGTTGACCGGGTTCGCTCTGGCGGTCGAGATCGGCGACTGGGACCGGTTCACTGGCCGCACGATCGCGTCGTATCTCGGACTGGTCCCGTCCGAGCGTTCCTCTGGCGAGTCCCGGGCGCTGGGATCGATCACAAAGACCGGGAACACGCACGCCAGGCGGTTACTGATAGAAGCTGCCTGGCATCACAAACCCCGCTACGCAGCCGGCAAGGCCCTCCAGGCGAGATGGGCCGCAGCACCGCCAACCGCGGTGGCACGAGGCGACGCCGGGAACCGGCGCCTCCACCACCGATGGACCGTCCTCACCGCCAACCGCAAAAAACACACGGTGGCGAACACCGCCATCGCCCGCGAGCTCGCCGGGTGGTGCTGGTCCCTAGCCGTCATGGACTAACCCCACCCCCCAGAACCCGTCCGCCGTGGACGTGCGAGGAACGCATGCAGCGTGAGGAGCGCACTAGCGACCCGTCTGTGAGTAACCAACCCCGTTGGCCACGCTCGACCGCAGGCAAGCTCAGCAGCTCCCACCGAAACAGCGTCATGCGGTAACCAACCCGCGCATATCAGACTGACCACGCGTCGACAGACACGCCGCACACCCCGCACCCCACAGCGAACGATCAAGCACCCGCCGGACAACCAGCCCGGCGGGTGCTTCAACACGCCCCTTGACAAAACCCCTCCCATATCAGACGGGGCGGAGCGCGGCGTCAATGGCCGCCTCGCCAGCAGCGTCACCGATGGTCGCTCGTTCAGCGTCATTGCGCTCAAGGCAACTCGCACCGCACGCGACAGGTCGACCTCAAGGAAAGCTAGCTCGCGCCCCGCCCCACCTCCTCCCAGAACCTCGGAGGCACCCCGCCCCCCGGGGAGTGTCGCAATACCTCACTGCCACACCGCAGGTCCCCTCGGACAGTGGGGCCAAAGAAGCGCGCACCAACGCGGCGTCCCCTTCCCGGCCCTCCCCTCCTCGGGAGGAGGGGTGGCTGCGGACGCCTTGCGGACGCAGACGGGGCGGAGCGCGGCGTCAATGTCCGCCTCGCCAGCAGCGTCACCGATGGTCGCTCGTTCAGCGTCATTGCGCTCAAGGCAACTCGCACCGCACGCGACAGGTCGACCTCAGGGAAAGCTAGCTCGCGCCCCGCCCCACCTCCTCCCAGAACCTCGGAGGCACCCCGCCCCCCGGGGCGGGGAGGGCCGGAATGGGGGTCCGGGGCGGGGAGGGCCAGAAAGGGAGTTTTCCGCCTGGGGGTGGGGAGGGCCAGAGGGGAGCTTTCCGCTGACACTCCCGGGTCGTCTCACCGATGCTCCTGAGGTCGTCTGGCGGTTGAGCTCGACGTTGCTCTGCCTTCTTGCCCTTTATGCGGGGCATGGCAGGCGCTGATGTGGTTCGATAGCGGCCGGTTACGACGACGACCCAGGGGACGGAGATGGTGGCGCAGGAACGGGCGGTGCGGGTGTTCATCTCGTCGACCTTCCGCGACATGCACGAGGAACGCGAGGAACTGGTCAAGCGCGTGTTCCCGGAGCTGAGACGCCGCTGTGAGGAGCGGGGCGTTGCCTGGGGGGAGGTGGATCTGCGCTGGGGGGTCACCGACGAGGAGGCCGCCGAGGGGGCGGTGCTCCCGATCTGTCTCGCCGAGATCGAGCAGACCCGGCCGTATTTCGTCGGGTTGCTGGGGGAACGATACGGTTGGGTCCCGGACGAGATCGCCGAGGATCTCCGTACCGAGCTTCCCTGGTTGGCGGATTCAGCCGGCCGTTCGGTCACCGAACTGGAGATCCTCCACGGGGTGCTCAACGACCCGGCGATGGAACAGAGGGCGTTCTTCTACCTCCGCGACCCGGGCTACATCGACACCCTGCCTCCCGCCGAGCAGCAGATCCACCGGGAACGACCATCGGACGACGAGATCGAACGTCTCGGTCCTGACGCCGCCGAGACGGCGGCCCAGCACCGCCGGGATCTCCTCGGTGCCCTCAAGGACCGGCTTCGGCACACCGAGCTTCCGGTGCGTGACGGCTACGCCGATCCCATCGCCCTCGGCCAGATGGTGCTCGACGATCTCGGAGCGATGATCGATCGGTTGTTCCCAGCCGACCTCGTCGAGGATCCGGCCGACCGCGACGACGCCGACCATGCCTCCTTCGTCACCGGCCGGGCCGCCGGGTACGTCGGGGCGGACACCCGTCTTCCGGCGCTGGACACCGCCGTCTCGAACCACCCGGTGGTGCTGGTCACCGGAGATCCCGGAGCGGGGAAGTCGGCGCTACTGGCGTCGTGGGTCGCACAACGTCGTCGCCAGGGAGACGAGGTCGTCGCCCACTTCGTCGGAGCCACCACCGAGTCCAGCGATGGAAGGGCGATGCTGCACCGGCTGATCAGACTCCTCCAACCCGGGGGAGTTGCGGTTGCCGGTGACGATCCGCAGATGCTCGCTGCCGTCTTCGCCGAGACACTGCGACATCGGGCGACGGAGCGACCGGTCGTCCTGGTCCTCGACGGGCTCGATCTCCTCGACGATCGTGACCACGCTCCCGACCTGGCCTGGTTCCCCTGGGAGATCCCGACCGGGGTCACCGTGGTCGCCTCGGCGGCGGGCGCACGCACCAGGGAAGCCGCCGAGGTGCGAGGATTCCAGATCCATCACGTCCAACCGCTGGACGACGACGAACGCCGCCGGCTTGTCGTCGAGTTCCTCGCCGGCTACTCGAAACGGCTGGCGCCCGATCTCGTCGAGCGGGTGGTGGAGGGCGACCTCACCGGAAATCCCCGCTATCTGCGAGCGGTCCTCGACGAGTTGAGACAGCACGGGGACCACTTCACCCTGTCGGCGCTCCTCGACACCTACCTTGGGCTGGACACCATCGACGACCTCTTCGAGGCCATCCTCGCCCGCTGGGAACACGACTACGAACGGGACCGGGCCGGTCTGGTGGCCGACGCCTTCACCCTGATCGCCGGCTCCCGCACCGGTCTGTCCGAACCGGAGCTGCTCGGTCTGCTCGGCGGGGGCGAACCGGGCCGTCTGCCACATGCGGTGTGGGCACCGCTCTACCTGGCCGCCGGCGAGGCGCTGATGCGCCGCTCCGGACGGCTAACCGTCGCCCATGACCATTTCGCCAAGGCGATCGACGACCGCTACCTCGCAGACGATGACGCCCGGCGCCGGGTCCACCTGCGGCTGGCCGACGCCTTCGCCGCCGACCCCACCCCGAGAAGCCTGGTCGAGCTTCCCTGGCAGCTGCGCCACGCCGAGGAATGGGACCGGCTGAGTTCCGTCCTCGCCGATCCAGAGCGCCTCCCCACCCTGTATCGCACCGACCTCGCCGAGATCCGCACCGGGTGGGCCACCCTGGAGCGGGTTGCCGGCCGGCGGATGGTCGACACCTACCGCTTCGTGGTCGACGACCCGGCCGCCCACGCCGAGATCGCCTGGGAGGTGGCACGGCTCCTCACCGACGCCGGATACGGCACCGAGGCGATGACGCTGCACCGGTACCTGGTGGAAGCCGCCCGCATCGCCGGCGACGAGCCCCGGCTCTTCGGAGCAGTCGGCAACCTCGCCGCCGCCCACCTCGAACGTGGTGAACTCGACGCCGCCGGGGTGGCGCTGGACGAACAGGAGGAGATCGCCCGGCGCACCGGCGACGAACGGTGGTTGCAGATGGTCCTGGGCAACCGCGCCGTGCTTCTCCGCAAACGTGGTGACCTCGTCGGAGCGCTCGAGATCCACGCCGCCGAGGAGGAGCTGTGCCGCCGTCTCGGCGACCTGTCGGGTCTCCAGGCGAGTCTCGGCAACCAGGGGGCGATCCGGCGCGACCAGCGGGATTTCGACGCCGCCCTGAAGCGCTTCGACGAACAGGAGCAGGTGGCGCGGCAGATCGGTGACGGCACGCTGATCAACAAGGCGCTGGTGAACCGGGCCCAGGTCCTTGCCGATCGCGGCAGCATCGCCGAGGCGCTGGCGTTGATGCTCCGCCAGGAGACGGAGTGTCGCACCCACGGCGACCTGGCAGCGCTCACCGCCAACCTGGTCAACCGCTCGGCGATCCTCGTCGAACAGGGTGCGATCGACGAGGCGCAGCCCCTCGTCGACGAAGCGGAGGGGCTGGCCCGCCGTCTCGGCAACGACGAGGCGCTGACCCGGGTGCTGTTCCAACGTGCCCTGATCGCCCAACGGCTCGGAGATCGCCCGGCGGCACTGACCGCACTCGACGAACACGCCACCGTTGCCGCCGATCTGGGGGACAGGAGCCCGCTGGCGGCGGGACTCGGGATGCGGGGCACCCTGATGCGGGAGGCGGGCGACCTCGAGGCGGCGCTCGGTCTCCATATCGAGGAGGAACATCTCTACCGCCAGATCCCCGATACCACCGGTGTCGCCACCAGCCTGGGCAACCAGGCGTTGGTCCGCCATGCCCAGGGGGATGTTGCCGCTGCCGTCCTGCTGCTGGCCGAGCAGGAACGGCTGGTCCGCCCCCTCGGGCTTCCGGCGATGCTGCAGGTGATCCTGGGGAACAAAGCGGCGTTCCTGATGGCCACTGGAGACCTCGAAGGCGCCGAGGAGGCCCTCACCGAGCAGGAGTCGCTGTGCCGGCTTCTGGAGCACCGTCACGGGTTGGCGAGCTGTCTCGGTAACCAGGGGCTGCTGGCGCACCGGCGAGGTGATCTCGATGGCGCCACCGCCAAGCACCGTCAGCAGGAAGCGCTGTGCCGGGAAGCTCGGGGATCAGTCCGGTCTTGCCACCAGTCTGGGCAACCAGGCGGCGGTGCAGATCGACCGCGGCGACGGGCCGGGGGCGGTGCGGCTGCTCGACGCTCAGCTCGACGCCGCCATCGCCGGTCGGGATCCGATCGCCGCCGTCCAGAGTCTGGTGGTGCAGATGCGGATACGACCGGCGCTGGGCGATCTGGCCGGATTGCAGCGTGCGGTGGCGACCGCCGAGACGACCGCCCGGGACCAGGACGACCGGTACCTGCTCTCCCAGGCGCTCGCCATCCGGGGGACGATGGAGATGGGTCAGCCGACCGCCGCCGGGATCCTCGCCGAGGCCGAGACCACCGCCCGATCATCGGGAAATCCCCATGCGTTGCAGCTCGCCGCCGGCAACCGGGGTCTGCTGCTGATCCAGACCGGTGATCTGGATGCGGCCGAGGCGGCGCTGCGTCTCCAGGAGGAGACCAGCCGCCGATCGGGAATCCCCGAGGGACTCTCGGCGGCGCTGGGAAACCTGGCGATCGTCCGGCGCCAGCGCGGGGATCTCGCCGGGGCGCTGGCGCTGCTCGTCGAGCAGGAGGAACTCTGTCGCACCAACCAGGACGCCCAGGGTCTGGTGTTGGCGCTGGCCAACCGCGGTGAGGTCACCACCCAGCTTCCCGAGCGGCGCGGCGAGGGTCTGGCGTTGGTGGAGCAGGCCGCCCAGCTCGCCGACCAGATCGGGTGGGGACCGATGGCGGCGCAGATCCGTCAGCTTGCGGCTCAGCTCGGCGGCTGAACCGGGCCGTCCGGCCGGTCGTCGTTGATCGCAACCAGCTCGAAGCCGGACCGGGCCAGCATGCGGGGGACCGATGCCATCGAGTTACGGGTGAAGCGGCGGTCCTCCTCGTCGAGTTCGGCCCATGGCACCAGAAGCGGGTTGATCTTTCGCACGTCGTCTCTTGCGTCGCCGTGCCGCCAACCTTCGGTGCGGCGCGAGACCATCCAGCGGTCGTGTTCGGCGGCGGCAAGCAGCTCGGTCTCGGTGTCGGTGAACCGGAACGCCTCGTGGTCCCACCCCAACGCCGGGACCGGGAGGTATCCGGCGAGACGCAGCGTATCCACCAGTCCGGCGGCTGCCCCCCGGTTGGCGTCCCGGTCCTGATCGCTCAGCTCGTCCCAGGGTCGCACCGCCGCTCCCTGGCGTCCCTCGGAGCGGGCTCTGGCCAGGTAGTCATCGTGGAGCGCCATCGCCACCTGCTCGTTGGTGCCCCCCGAGATGGCCTCGGCGGTGCAGGTGCGGTCGATGGCGTCGTAGGGTCGGATCGGAACCGGGTGCTCCGCCGATCCGGGTTCGGTGATCAGGGTCGCCAGAGCCGCCCCCGACCCGGTCTGGACGTTGACCGCCGCCCGGTTGCCCCCCAGTCCATGGCGGATCAGCAGAGCCGCCGTCACCGACACCGATGCGTCGTCGAGGGCGACGAACACATCGGTGACCGAGCCAGCTGCGAGCAACCGCCGGAACTCCTCGACGGCGCCCCCGGCGGGGTAGGCGGGGTCGAGGTCGATGGTCTCGATCTCGGCCCATTCGGCGAACCGGCGGTGTTCCAGCGACAACGCCCCCGCCCAGGCGGCGGCGTCGGCGTCCACGGCGGTGATCTGCATGGTGCGGGTACCGTCGGATTCGGGATCGGCATGCCACCGCTGCACGGCGTGGACCACCACCGATGCGCCGAGCGGGCCGAGACCGACCACAACCAGGTGGGGAGGACGTCCGAGCGGGTCGGGTCGGAAGGGGTCGACATCGGTGAGCCAGAGCCGGGCGCCCCGCTGGTCGACATTGAAGAACTCGGTGCGGATCTGCGGGTGACCACCGCCCAGCTCACGGGTCCGCAGCAGGCGGGCCAGCCGGGCGTCGCCGAGGTGCACCGCCACCGACAGCCGTCCGCCGCGGTCGCCACCGGACATGGCGATGGCGGTGGCGAGCACGGACGCATTCGTCGAATCGTCGCCGCACACGGCGATCAGGTCGGCGGCGCGGGAAACCCCGGCATCGCCGAGTAACTGCGGGTCGGTGGCGTCCCCGGTGAGGACGGTGGCGCCACGACGCCGCATCGTGGCGAGGTTGGGGTTGGACGGGTCACGGTCGACGGCCACCACTCTCCGTCCCGCCTCCAGATACGAGGTTCCGAGCCGGAGACCCTTGTCGCCGAGCCCGGCGACCACCACATGGCGGCGGGCGAAACGAACCCGGATCCGACCGAGCTGCTCACGGAAGATCCCGGCCGTCGCCACCAGGAACGTCGAGGCGAACACCAGGGGACCGATGAACCGGGCCGTCTGGATCCGCCAGTCCTGTGCGGCGAGCTCGTCGGAGAACCCGATGGTGAACAGATCGGGGATCATGTAGATCCGGTCCCACGGGCTGATCGGCGGCCGGATGGCGGCCAGCCCGAACTGGGCCAGGGTCACCACCGCCAGCCACATCACCGAGATGGTGAGCCAGCGCCAGCGTGGGGAGAACAGCGTCCTCAGTGCGGCCACGGCCACCGTTCCCAGATCACGGCGGCGGGTGTCCCGGTATCGGGACTCGGGGTGCGGATCGTGTTGGTTACCTGCACCCAGGCGATGGGCCGACCGAGGCGCCGTGCGTAGGCGACCACCTCGGCGGTGCCGCCGGTCCCCGCCGCCGGTTCCCCGTCCCACAATGCGATCAGCACGTCGCTGCGGTCAACGACGGTTCGGCCGGCGGTGGCGTAGGCCGCTTCCCGTGAGGTCGTCGTCGGTATGGTGGCGATTCCGGATGCCTGATCGAGCAGCAGCGTGAACTCCTCCCGGGATGCCGACCCGTCGAAATCGGTGAGGTAGTCGTTGCGGTCGAGGGGGAGCACGACGGACAGTCTCCAGCCCGATCGGGAGAGCGCCCGTTGCGCCACCAGGCGATCGGCCCCTTCGGCGAGGCTGGAGAGGATCACCCGGTCTGCGACGCCCTCGATGGTGTCGAGTACCCGGTCGACGGCGGCGGCGACCTGATCGCGATCCGGGAACGCCCGGTGACCGGTTACCCCCACCTGCATCGGCTGGTTCTGTGTACCCATCCGGCGGCACGGTAGTGGCCGAGGTCGCGTGCTGCCGGACAGGTTCGAGGGGATGGCGAGACAAAGCCCAAGGAACCTTCCCGGCTGCTTCCCCGCACTTCCCCAAACGAGTTGGCCAACCGATCCAGCACCTTGGGCTTTGTCTCTCTGACCCTACGTACCCGGCGCGCCCGCTTCAACCCCTCTGTCCGAGGTTCGGTGAAGAATCTTGCGTCGGCGCCACTTGTCCACATATCCACAGCGATTCGCCACGGGTTGTGCACAAATCCACACCGCCACCTCTCCCATCACGCCGCCGTCACGCCGCGGACACCGGCGTAGAGCTGGAGCAGGCGGTCGGCGGTGGCTTCCCAGGAGAAGCGTTCCGCCCGCCGCATCCCCTCGTCACCGAGACGGCGGGCAAGATCTGTGTCTCCGAGGATCCGTCCCACGGCGGCTGCCCATGGTTGCGGGTCGTGGCCGTCGACGAGCAGCCCCGACTCCTCGTCCTCGACCACGAAAGGCAGTCCACCGACCGCCGACGCCACCACCGGAAGCCCGCACGCCTGGGCTTCGGCGGCAACCAGACCGAAGGACTCGCTGCGCGACGGCACCACCAGGACATCGGCGGCCTGATAGAACCGGGGAAGCGCCCGGTGGGGCTGGGCGGGAACGAAGTGAACCCGGTCGGCGACCCCCAGGGTGGCCACCAGGTGTCGGATCCGTCCCATTTCCTCGTCGCCCTGGGCGCCACTGGGGCCACCGACCACGATGAGGTGCGGCGCCGGGTCACCCTCGAGCAGCGCCAAGGTTCGCACCGCGACATCCGGACCTTTCAGCGGCTGGACCCGACCCACGAACAGCACCAACGGGATGCGGTCGGGGAGACCGAGCCAGCTCCGGGCTTCGGAGCGGTCCCCCGGGGTGAACGTGGTGTGGTCGATGCCGGGTGGCGAGGTGCACAGCCGCTCGGGCTGAGCTCCGTAGTGCTCCAGAAGGTCATCGAACTCGTACGGGGTGGAGGCGATGACGCAATCCGACGCCGCGATCACCTCGGTCTCGGTCAGACGCCGCAACGGCGAGGTCGGAGACTCGTCGGGGCGTCGGGTGAGATCCTTGATCCGTCCCAGGGTGTGGAACGAGTTCGCCAGCGGCACCCCGAGGGTCTGTTTCAGGATGGCGCCCGCCCAACCGGACAGCCAGTAGTGGCTGTGGATCACGTCGGGGTGCAGACCGTTGGCGTCGATCCACTCGAGCGTCCCCTCGGTGAACTCGGCCACATACTGCGGCAGCTCCCCCATCGGCAGCGGACGGGCAGGGCCCGCCGTGATATGCACCACCCGGTAGCCCGGAATCACCTCGGTCACCGCTCCATCGATGCTCCCGGCGTCACGGGTGAACACGGTGACGTCGACACCACGACCGGCCATGGTGCGGCTCAACTCGTCGATGTAGACGTTCATCCCGCCGGCGTCCCCGCTCCCGGGCGCCGCCAGTGGGCAGGTGTGCAACGACAGATAGGCGATGGACTCGACGGTGGCGCTCATGTGTCGCCGAGCCGGCCCGTCACCTCGTAGAGGGGACGCTCGGTGGCGCCGAGCCGGAACTTGTACGTCTCGTCGCCCTTGAGGAAATCGAATCCCGACTTGCCGTGGGTGATCGACTGTTCGATGAGCATGCTGACGAGGACCACTCCCGGTGAAACGTCTCCCACCGACGGATCATATGCCGAGTTGTACAGGTAGTACGTGTCGTCGTCCTCGAACCCGAACGCCGCCGCCACCGGGACGTCGTCGTCCCCGGTGAGAACGTCGATGAACCCGCCCGTGTCGGCCTCGAGCGCGGTGAAGAAGTCCAGGATCGGCCGGGTGAAGAACTCGCCCTTGTCGCCCGAGGCCGTGGCGTGCATCACGGCGAATTCGGCGACGGCGCCTGCCCCTGCGGCCCGCCGCAGACGAGGTTCGCCGAGGGCGGCGGCGAACCGGCGTCGCTTGCGGCGGGTCTCGTGGCGCTCCTTTTTGCCGATCAGCTCCAGGTAGTCGTCGAACGAAGCGGGCAGCCCCAGCACGGCGGCGACCTCGGTGCGGGTCGTCGTGACGGTGGCGCCCACCTCGGTGAGGGCCTCTGCCAGCGGTTCGGCGGCGGAGGCGGGGAGGCTGTCGAAGCGGAAGACGGCTCCCGGTGCGGCGGTGGCGAGTTCGGCGACCAACGGTGGCATCTCCGAGCCGAGGGGCGAGTGGTAGTCGGTGAGATCCCGCTCACCGACGAACACCACCACACCGTCGCC
Organism: uncultured Acidimicrobiia bacterium; assembly: GCA_963708235.1. Classification (GTDB taxonomy): domain Bacteria; phylum Actinomycetota; class Acidimicrobiia; order Spongiisociales; family UBA5794. The sequence continues at coordinate 476,242 of OY970200.1, forward strand.
GCCGATCATCGCCGGGAGCAACCCTTTGGCATGCTCGACCAGCAGCAGCCGGTCGTCGGGCGCCGCACGGTGCCGCCACCACGTCTCCAGGTAGCACCTGGTGGGGAACACCCCGGTGCGGGGGGAGAGCGGTGGGAGATCGAGACCCGGGGTGGACCAGTCGGTTCCGATCACGCCGGCGCTCTCGAAATCGCGGGTCCGGTCACGGCGGTGACATCGATCCGTGACAGGTCCGCCACCATCGACCCTACGGGACCACCGGCGCCGAACACGTCGGGGGTGTGGACCTTGGCGAGGGCGGTGAGGGCGGCGTCCGAGAGCATCCCCATCCGTCGGGCGACCTCGATCAACCCCATACATGCCACCGGGATCGATCCCTCGTGGGACTTGACGGCGATCCCGACCCCGTGACGCCCGGCGCTCATCAGCCCCTCGGCGCCGCACTTGGCGGGGCCGTCCCACCACATGGCGAGCCGCCCATCGGGGCGTTCGTTGCCCCCGGCCAGCGCCGGATAGCGGTGCATGGCGGTGGCGACCTCGGCAAAGCGCGGCTCCACGGTGAGCCGGGCAAACCCGGTGGCGAGACCACGGAGCGACCCGCGCAGGGTGGGTGCGCCGCACCCGTCGATGCCCACCGGTTGGACGGCGACGCCGGTGGTCTCGGCAACGAGGTCGATCACACGTTGCTGCAGCGGATGCTCCGGTGCCAGGTAGGAGTCGAGCGGCCATCCCGCCACCACACAGGCCCGGAGGAACGTCGCATGTTTGCCCGAGCAGTTGTGGAACAGCCGGCTACGGAAGACTCCTGCGGCGGCCAGTCGGTCCCTCGCCGCCGGGGAGTAGGGCCGCGACGGGGGACACCCGAGGTGGGACTCGTCGAGACCGCCGCCGGCGAGGATGCGCCGGACGATGGCGATGTGCGCCGGGGTGGCGGTGTGGCTGGCGGAGGCCACGGCAAGGTACTCGGGCGGTAGCGTCACGCCCGCCTCGAGACCGACCGTTGCCTGAAACGGCTTGATGGCGGATCGGTAGAAGAAGGTCTCGTCGATGGCGCCGAACGACTCGAGGACCGAACCATCCCGGTCGACGGCGACCGCCGACCACGGGTGGATCGACTCGACGAGCCCGGAGCGGACGGTAGCGGCGAGCACGGTCAGGAGGTGAGGAGTTCGTCGGTCGAGGCGAGCCCGTCCCGGTAGCGTCGCTGCAGCTCCTGGCGGAGCACCGCTTCGGTGTCGTGGACCCGGTGGCGTTGTTCCGACAGGGTGCGTTCGGCGTCGACGAGCTCGGCGTGGACCTTGGCGAGGTCGGTGTCCGAGAAGCTCACCGAGGTGGGTGAGGAAATCGTGCCCCTCGGGCAGCGGGGAGCCGGCGCCGAGCGGTGGGGTGGCATCGCCGGTCTCGGCGGTGACGTGCCCCGATCCGCCACGCCGATCGCTCAGCACCTCCCGCAGCGCATCGACCAGTGGTCTGGTCTCCTCGCCGCTGCGGCGGCGCTGCTCGAAGGTGAGGATGTCGAGACGGCCGTGGATCAGCCTCCGACGGTACGAGAGGTCCCGTTCCAGCTCGTCACAGAGGCGGCGACGTTCCCGCAGTTCATCGAGGGTGAGCTGCGTCAGATCGGCGAGGTACGCCGGATCGGAGATGATCTCGATACGTTGCCGATGGGATTCCAGGGCAGGGCCTCTCGGAACGGGATAGGCCGAGGCTAACAACTGGCCCGCAGCGTCGGGTACGGATTCACCGGGCCGCCACCTCCGGGGTGGATCTGGAAGTGGAGGTGGGGCGAGGTGCCGATGGCGTTCCCGGTGTTGCCCACATACCCGACCACCTGACCGGTCTTGACCGCGGTCCCATTGGAGATACCGGCCGCATACGAGTCGAGGTGGGCGTAGTAGTACATCGCCTGGCTGGTGCGCAGGTAGAGGGTGATGCCCCCCAGCGAGCTCGACTTGAGGCTGACGGTCCCGTTGCCCACCGCAACGGTGGGTGTGCCGCGGGCGGCGAAGACATCGGTTCCCTGGTGGCGGCGTCCGCCGGAACGGGGGAACCCCCAGTCGTTGATGAAGCTGGCGCCCGGCACGGGACAGGCGAATCCGGTGATCACCCCGACCCCACCCGAGGCGCCCTTCTTGGCGGCGGCTTCGGCGATGCGACGACGCCGCTGTTCCTCCTCGTACCGGACCCGGGCCTGGCGGGCCGCCTCGTCGCTGCGGGCGTACTCCTCGGCGCGCTCCTGTTGCAGCTCGTCGAGCCGCTCCACCACTTCACCGGCGGCGACGCTGAGTTCTTCGGTCCGCTCCTGGTCCTTCTTGAGTTCCTGGCGCAGGCGGTCCATTTCGCGGGTCACCGCATCGAGGCGATCCAGGGCGATGAGGTCCTGGTCGGCGGCGCGGTCGATGATGACCTGGCTGGTGAGGAGATCCTGGAGGCTTTCCGCCTCGAAGGCGGTATGGAACAGATCGGTCCCCGCCGACATGTAGGCCTCGGTGACGAGTTGCCTGGCCCGCTCCTGGAGCATCGTGACCTGCTCTTCGTGGTCGCCGATCCGCTCCACGATGATCTCCATCCGCTGCTCGAGCTCGACCAGCTCGCCGTTGATGGTGTGGTAGTCGAGGAGGGCGGCGTCGAGTTCGCTGTTGACCTCGATGAGCCGCTGGTAGGCGACCTGGCGCTCCGACTCGGCGCGTTCGACGTCTTTCTCGTCGGTGGCGGACGCGCCGACGGGCGTCAACGCCATGGCGGCGATGGCGACGACGAGTGTGAGCACCCGGGTGCGCTGGTGGAGCATTGCCCGGAGGATACCAACGGTGGGCACTACAGAGAAGCTCAACCGAAGAGCAGGAGCCCTACCCAGAAGCCCGCCGATGCGAGTACGACCCCGTCGATGGCGGTGAGGAGACCTGGGGCGCGGGTGGTATGGCTGATGTCGCCGCTGCGCAGCAACGACCCGAGGGCGCGTCCGGCAAACCACCCGGCGACGGCGGCGGCCCCGCCGATCAGCGAGGCGACGACCGACAAGGTATCGGCGAGGAACCCGATTCCGAGGGCTCCGATCAGCACCCCGGCGGCACCCGCCAGGTTGGGGTCGAGCCCCCCGAGATCGGAGGCGAACCGTTGCACCGCCCACGATCCGACGGCCCCGAGCACCATGATCATGAGGAAGGCCGTGACCGGGACCGGGGAGTCGATACGGACCAGGATCAAGGCTCCGGCGCCGAGTCCTGCCATCAGCGCCATCAGGGCGGCAGTGGCGAGGGATTCGAGCTGGCGGTGCTTCTCGTCCAACAGCGACGAGGCGAGAACGATGACCAGCCCGGCAGCGAGACCGGCCGCCAGACCGGCTCCGCCCCACCGGTAGGCGGCGTTGCCGGCGACGGTGGTGGCGATCAGGGCGGGGATGAGCGGGACATCGACCCGTCGCAACGCCATGGTGTCACCGAGGTCCCACAACCAGGCCAGCGCACCGCCGACGGCGGCGAAGGCGAGTGCCTGCAGCGAGATGATGTTGGCGATGATGAAGGTGGTGAGCAGGATCAAACCGAGCAGCGCCGGGGTGGTGTCGGTCCAGTCGGTGGCGGTTGCCGTCGGGGGCTGCCCGGATGTGGATTCCCCCGAGACTGATCCTCCCGAGACTGATCCTCCCGAGACTGATCCTCCCGAGACTGATCCTCCCGAGACTGATCCTCCCGAGACTGATCCTCCCGAGACTGGGGGGATCACGGCGAGTTCGTCGTCGTCGGAGACGGCGGTGCTGCGGTCGGCGACCTGTCCGTTGACCCACACGTTGGCCACGGTGAGACCGGCTGCGAAGTCGGTGCCGTAGGTGGAAACGGCGGCGTCGAGCACCTCCCCGACGGTATGTCCGGGGTGGTGCGCCGAAGAGGTTCCGGCGGTCTCGCGGAGGTTGGCGAAGAGACGCAGATTGGCCACCCCGGAAGCGTAGCCGGAGTGGAGATTGCGCCGTGGCACCGGCCGGAGGAGCCGACCTGCACCCGCAGGAGCCGCACCGTCCGATAATCGGTCGCACGGTGTTGATAATCGGACGCTTGCCCCATAGACTCGAACCCATGGGCGATACCTCGAAGACGGTTCACCAGGCGCTGCTGGCGTTGGAGGCGCTGCGTGACGGCGGACCGGGAACGGTCACCGAACTGGCGCGACGGTTGGGGCTGAGCCGCACGGTGGTGACGAGGCTGGTCGCCACGCTCGAACAGCACGATCTGGTCCGACGCACCGGCGACGGGATCGATCTCGGCTTCGGTCTGCTCGATCTGGCCACCGGTCTCGCCGTCACACTCCGGGAGACGGCGCGACCCTTCCTCCAGGACCTGGCGATCCGGTTCCACGAGACCGCCGTGCTTGCCGTCGCCGACAACGACATGGCCGTCGCCGTCGATCAGGTGGTCCCGGATCGACGTCTGATCCGGGTCCACTACCGGGCGGGCACCCGTCACTCGCTCGCCGATGCCGCCCACGGCCGCGCCATGCTCGCCTTTTCCCCGGCAACGGCGGTCCGCCCCGGCGCCGTTCCCCATCCGTCCGACCTCGAGCAGGAGCTGGCGGCGGTGAGACGGCGTGGCTACGCCGTGTCCCACGACGAGCTCGAGACCGGGGTCGCCGGGCTGGCGGCACCGGTGCTCGACTCCAACGGTGCGGCCGTCGCCTCGGTCGGGGTCGTCGCTCCCGTCACCAGGCTCCCCGCAGAACGCACCCTCGGTCCGGCAGTGGTCGATGCGGCCGAGCGGATCACGGCGGCGCTGGCCGATACCGGTGCCCGCTTCCGTCCCGCGGTCCGGACCTCGGCATGAGTCGGCCGCTTCCGCCCACATCTGTCACCCCCTGAGGAGACCAACACGATGCCGTATTACCAGCAGGTCGGGGAGATCCCCCGCAAGCGCCACACCCAGTTCCGCAAGCCCGATGGTGGGCTCCACGCCGAGGAGCTGATGGGGGAGGAGGGGTTCAGCTTCGACTCGGCGCTGCTCTACCACCTCAACTCGCCGACGGCGATCACCGCCATCGAGGCGGTGGACACCGAGACCCAGACCGTCGAGCCCAACCATCCGCTCAAACCTCGTCACTTCCGGACCCACGAGCTCAAGGGCGGCGGCGACCTCGTTGCCGGGCGTCACCTGTTGCTGGCGAACGACGACTGCCGGATCTCGTATGTGGCCGCCGGACAGAGCAGCGGTCTCGGCAAGAATGCCATGGGTGACGAGATGATCTACGTCGAGTCCGGGTCCGGGGTTCTGGAGTCGGTGTTCGGCCGGTTGCCGTTCACCGCCGGAGACTATGTGATCGTCCCGGCGTCGACGATCCACCGCTGGGTGGTCGACGAGGGGACCACGGTTCGGGCCCTGGTGCTGGAGACCCGCGCCCACATCGGGCCGCCACGACGGTATCTCTCCCGCAACGGGCAGTTCCTCGAACATGCCCCCTACTGCGAACGGGATCTCACCGGACCCACCGAACCGCTCCTGGTGGAGGACTCCGATGTCGAGGTGCTGGTGCGTCACCGCAGCGGCACCACCCGCTACGTCTACGAGCACCACCCCTTCGATGTGGTCGGTTGGGACGGGTGTCTCTACCCCTACACCTTCTCGATCCACGATTTCGAACCGATCACTGGTCGGGTCCATCAGCCGCCGCCGGTGCATCAGACCTTCGAGGCCCCCAACCTGGTGGTGTGCAGCTTCGTCCCGCGCAAGTTCGATTACCACCCCGATGCCATCCCTGCCCCGTACAACCACTCCAACGTCGACAGCGACGAGATGATCTTCTACGTCGAGGGCGACTTCATGAGCCGGAAGGGCTCGGGGATCGAAGCCGGCTCGGTGTCGCTGCACCCGGGGGGTCACACCCACGGCCCCCAGCCGGGCAGCGTCGAGGCCAGCATCGGCAAGGAAGGCACCGAGGAGATCGCCGTGATGATCGACACCTTCCGGCCGCTCGGTCTCGGCCCGGGTGCCCGGGACGCCGAAGAGGACGACTACGCCTGGACCTGGCTCGGTGGCCGGTGAGCCTTCTTGTCGATGGCCGCAAGGCCCTGTTCGGGAACCTGATCGACTTCGCCGGGATGTTCCCCCCGGCATCGCTCGACACCGCTGCCGCCGTCGCCGGATACCGCTCGGCCCGCAACGGTCCGCATGCCTGGATGCTGGGAAGGTTTCTGTGCCCCGCTTCCCGGCTCGAGGAGCTGGCGGCGGTGCTCACCGCCACCATGACCGCCGGTGAGCCGCCGTGGAGTGTCGGCGCCATCTTCGACGGGCCCGGTGCGGTGGAAGCCGCAACTTCGTTCCACCGTCACATGACCCCGGGCGCTGAGATCGGTGCCGTCGAGCTGCGGACCCCGCCAGAGGCCGTCGGGGTCGGGAAGTCCGTCGAGGATGCGATCGGGCTGCTCGCCCCGCTCGCCGATGCCGCCGCTTCGGTTTCGCCGACGGTCACCCCCTATCTGGAGATCGTCCGCACCGACACCTGGGCAACCAGCTTCCGGATGGTGGTCGACGCCATCGCCGAGCTGTCGAAACGCCGGCTCCGCCCGATCGGTGCCAAGCTGCGGACCGGCGGTCTCGATGCCGCGGCGTTCCCCACCCCCGAACAGGTCGCCAGGTTCATCACGGCGTGCGCCGCCCGGGAGGTCCCGTTCAAGTTCACCGCCGGTCTGCATCATCCGATCCGCCACCGGTGGGTCGACCTCGATGTGATGGGCCTCGATGTCATGGGCCTCGATGTGATGGGCCTCGATGTGATGCGTCACGGGTTCCTCAACCTGCTGGTGGCGGCGGCCCTGGCCGTCGAAGGCGCCGACGAGACCGTGCTGGTGGCGGCCATCGCCGAGGAGGACCCGGAGGCGTTCGGTGTCGGCCCCGCCGGGGTGACCTGGGCGGGACGCCGCATCGGCGTATCCGCCGTGCGGCGGTCCCGCGGCAGTCTCTTCCCGGCCTACGGCAGTTGCAGCTTCGACGAACCGGTCGACGATCTCGTCGCCCTCGGCATCCTGGAGTCCCGATGACCGACCCCACCACCGATCCGGACCTCCGCTCCTGGGTTCCCGTCGCCGATGCGTCGGACTTCCCGATCCAGAACCTGCCCTACGGGGTGTTCCGCCGATCCCGGGGTGATTCGGCACACATCGGAGTCGCGATCGGTGACCAGATCCTCGATCTCACCAACCTCGGGGCGGACGGTCGCCTCGACGACGTCGGGTTGCCCAAGGGAGTGCTCGGCACCGGCCGGCTCAACGAGCTGATGGCGCTGAATCGGCCCACCTGGCGGGCGCTGCGACACCGGATCGTCGACCTGCTCGCCGCCGGGAACACCGAGATCTCCGGCGATACCGGGCGGTACCTGGTCCCGGCCGATGCCGTGGAGATGCTGATCCCGGTGGCGGTCGGCGACTACGTCGATTTCTACTCGTCGATCCACCACGCCGGCAACGTCGGCGCCATGTTCCGGCCCGACGACCCGCCGCTGCTCCCCAACTGGCGGTGGATGCCCATCGCCTATCACGGCCGCGCCTCGTCGGTGGTGGTGTCGGGAACGCCGATCATCCGACCCCACGGGCAGCGACCCGGACCCGACGGCCCCAGCTTCGGACCCACCGCCAAGCTCGACATCGAACTCGAGGTGGGGTTCGTCACCGGCGACGGGACCCGGCTCGGCTCGATGATCCCGGTCGGGAACGCCGAGGACCACATCTTCGGGGTGTGTCTGGTCAACGACTGGTCGGCGCGTGACATCCAGGCGTGGGAATACCGACCACTCGGACCCTTCCTCGGCAAGTCGTTCGCCACCACCATGTCACCGTGGATCGTCACCCTCGACGCCCTCGCCCCGTTCCGGATTCCGGCGCCTCCACAGGATCCGGACCCGCTCGACTATCTCGCCCAACCGGCGGACGCCGCCTTCGATCTACGCCTCGAGGTCGAGCTCAACGGCGAGGTGATCTCGCAGGTGTCCTTCGCCGACATGTACTGGTCGATGGCCCAGCAGCTCACCCACGCCGCCGTCAACGGCACCAACATCCGTCCCGGCGACCTGTACGCCTCGGGGACCGTGTCCGGTCCCGATGTGGACTCGCTCGGCTGTCTCCTCGAGCTGACCTGGAACGGGACACGGCCGTTGTCCCTGGGTGACGGCACCACCCGCACCTTTCTCGAGGACGGCGACACGGTCACCCTGCGTGGTCACTGCGAGGCCGACGGTGCGGTCCGGATCGGTTTCGGGGACTGTGTGGGGACGATCTCCCCGGCCCTGTCGATCCACCCCGAGAACATCCAAACCTACGACGACACGACCCGAGGAGGGCAACCATGAGCGACGCCATCGAGGCCCACAAGAACGACTTCCCCATCAAGGCGTTCCACCACATCGAGTTCTGGGTGGGCAACGCCTACCAGGCGGCCCACTACTACCGGGCGGTCCACGGCTACCAGATCGTCGGCTACCGCGGCCCGGAGACCGGGGTTCGGGACACCGCCTCGTATGCGTTGCAGCAGAACGAGGTCCGGATCCTGCTCACCGGTGCGCTGGCCCCGGAACATCCGATTGCCGACCATCTCAAGCTCCATGGGCCCGGGGTGCGCGATGTCGCCATCCAGGTACCCGACGCCGACGCCGCCCACGAGATGGCGGTAGCCCGAGGGGCGCGGTCGGCGGCCGCCCCCGAGGTCGTCGAGGGCGATCGCGGCAAGTGGAAGATCGGCGCCATCCACGCCTATGGCGACACGTTGCACAGCCTTGTCGAGAACCCCGACACGATGTGGCCGCCTCCGGACTACCGGCTTCGCAACGACTCGATCGCCCAACCGATCGGTCTCCACCACATCGACCACGTCGTCGCCAACGTGGAGCTCGGCGAGATGGACGAATGGGTGGAGTTCTACGAGCGGGTGTTCGGATTCGTTCTGCTCCGTCACTTCGACGACGACGCCATCTCCACCGAGTACTCGGCGCTGATGTCCAAGGTGGTCTGGGACGGCTCCGGTGTGATCCGGCTCCCCATCAACGAACCGGCAAAGGGCCGGCGCAAGTCGCAGATCGAGGAGTACATCGAGTTCTACCGCGGCTCCGGTGTCCAGCACATCGCCATCGCCACCGAGGACCTGGTGTCCACCGTCGCCGAGGCGCGGCGGCGCGGGATGGGTCTGATGAGCGTGCCGGACACCTACTACGACGACGTCACCGAGCGGGTGCCCGACCTCGACGCCGATATCGACCAGCTCAAGGAGCTGGCGATCCTGGTCGACCAGGACGAGGGCGGTCACCTCCTCCAGATCTTCACCCGAATGATGCAGGATCGACCCACCGTCTTCTTCGAGTTCATCGAGCGCCGCGGCGCCATCGGTTTCGGCGAGGGGAACTTCAAGGCGCTCTTCGAAGCCATCGAACGCGACCAGGAGGCACGCGGCAACCTCTGACCGCCGGACGGACGCCGCCGAACCCCCGCGAGGCGGCTCAGGCGACCAGTCGCCAGGCGGCGACGAGGGCGGCGACGGCCAGCACGATGCGGAGCATGCGGACCGGGACGACGGGCTGGAGTCGGGCGCCGATGACGGCGCCGACCAGCCCGCCGAGCCCGAAGGCGATCCCGTCGGCCCAGATCGGGGCGGCGGCGTCGCCGATCCCGGCACCTGCGGCGGCGGCGAAGGTGAGCAAACCGGCCACCGAGGTGGCGAGCGTGGTGAGCAGCGCCGCCCCGGCCACCCGGTCGAAGGGGAGACGCTCGACCGCCACCAGCCACGGGACGAGCAGGGCGGCGCCACCGAGACCGTAGATGCCCCCGACGACCCCGGCGACGGTGCCGACCATGGCCAGCTTGTGCAGCGGCGGGAGGCGCCCGCTCAGCGCCAGCGACGGCACCTCTTCGCCCCGGTCGGTCAGGAGACGGATACCGAGCACCACCAGCACCACCGCCGCCACCCACCCGAACCGGTCGCCGTCGGCAAGCCAGGTGGAACGGATCAGGGCCCCGACGATGACCCCCGGGACGGTGCCGGCGCACAGCATCGCCGCCAGGTGGATGTCGAGACGTCCCTGCCGACCGAACGTGGCCGCACCGGCAGGAGCGGCGATCAGGTTGAACAGAAGGTTGGTGGCGGATACCGCCGGGCTCGGGATGTGGAAGACCTGCACCTGGACGGGAAGCAGGAGGAACGCTCCGGAGACACCGACCGGGGTGCAGAGACCGGCGACGATGAGACCGGCGAGGAATCGGGTGAAGAGATACATGGTCCGGTCTTCGCGGCGGAGCGGTCACCGTACCAGCGAGCTGCCCCCGGCGATGGGAGGGGCCGTCCCGGCGGGTACCGTGGTCGCATCATGAGCGTTCTCCCCACTTCCGTCACGATGGTCGAAGTCGGTGCCCGCGACGGGCTGCAGAACGAAGATGTCGTGATCCCCACCGCCGGCAAGGTGGAACTGATCCGGCGGGTGGTGGATGCCGGGGCGACCCGCATCGAGACCGCCTCCTTCGTCCACCCGAAGCTGGTCCCGCAGATGGCCGACGCCGAGGCGGTGATGGCCGAGCTGGGGGAGAGCCCCGAAGGGGTCTCCTACATCGGCCTGGTGCTCAACCGCCGCGGGCTCGACCGGGCGCTCGCCACCACCTGCGACGAGATCAATTTCGTCGTCGGGGCCTCCGAGGGTTTCAACCGGGCAAACCAGGGGGCGCCGGTCGAAACGACGATGACGGAGATCGAGCAGATGATCCCCGAGGCCACCGCGGCGGGTCGGGCGGTGTCGGTGACGATCTCGGTGGCGTTCGGATGTCCATTCGACGGTGAGGTCCCGGTGGCGGCCGTGGTCGACCTGACCCGGCGTTCCGCAGCGGCGGGTGCGCAGGAGATCGCCCTGGGGGACACCATCGGGGTCGGGGTTCCCGGCGACGTGGTGACCAGGCTCGCCGCGGTCCGGGCCGTGGCCGGCGACGCCGCCCTCCGTGTCCACTTCCACGACACCCGCAACACCGGGGTCGCCAATGTCTACGCCGCCCTCACCCAGGGGGTCGATATCATCGACGCCTCGGTGGGTGGCGCAGGTGGCTGTCCCTTCGCCCCCAACGCCACCGGCAACGTCGCCACCGAAGACGTCCTCTACGCCCTCCACCGGATGGGGATCTCCACCGGCATCGACCTCGACGCCACCACCGCCACCGGTCGCTGGCTCGGCACCCAACTCGGCAAGACACTCCCCTCCGCCCTCGCCCGGGCGGGCAATTTCCCCGGTTGATGCCGGTGCCGGTCTAGCCGGCTCCGGCTTCGATCGCCGCCACCCTCGTCGTCGCTTCCGGTCCACACACGGTGACCAGGTCGACGCCGCCTGATCGGGCGAGCTCACGGACGACGGCGGCCAGGCTCCCGTCGTCGATCAAACGGGCGAGGTTGACCCCCGGACAACTGGTCGCCGCCCAGTTGCGGTGCCCGCCGATCGTCTCCGGCGCCACGCCGAACTCGGAGGAGGCCCAGGCGAGAAGGGCGGCCAGCACATCGAGCTGGGGTGGTGCGGGCTCCTGCTCCTCATAGTTCCCCTCCAGACAGACCAGGAGGTGCCCGGTGGGGTCGTATTCGGTTGCGGTGTCGCCGACGGCGGTGACCGGGCGCCCCTCGTAGACGTTCCCGTCGAGATCGATCAGGTAGTGGTAGGCCAGATCCGGCCAGCCCAGGCTCTGGTGGTAGCGCTGGTGGTCGTGTGCCTTGGCGGGGGCATCGCTTGCTGAGGCCAGGACGATTGCGGTGTGATGGATGGTGATCCGCTCGATGTGGTGCTCGACGAAGTCCCCGGTGGGCGGGTGCGCCCGCCATGCGTCCCGACACAGCGCCTCGACCCGTCGGCTCCGCGGCTGCGAGGTGGTGGTGACCTCGGCGGCGGTGGCGGGGGGTGCGGTGTCGGGTGGTGTCCCGGCCGTGCTGTTCGGGGCGGTGGTCGAAGATGTGGTGGGTGGGGGCTCACCGGTGGTGGTGCCCGGTGCGGCGACCGGTGGGGGCACGTCGTTGCGCATCCCGAGACGCCATCCGAGACCTGCGGCAGCGAGCAGCCCGAGCGCTCCTCCGAGGAATCTGCGGCGGCTGGGATCGTGGGCCATCGCCCCCGAGCCTACGACCTCGATCGAGCCACCAGCGGCGACCCTCGGGGCCTACACTCGCCGCCCATGAGTGCGGTTCCCTGGTTCAAGACGGCGGTGTTCTACGAGGTGCCGGTCTATGCCTTCGGTGACTCGAACGGGGACGGCGTCGGCGACTTCGCCGGGCTGACCGAACGGCTCGACTACCTGGAGTGGCTCGGGGTCGACTGTCTGTGGGTGTTGCCCTTCTTCGAGTCTCCGTTGCTCGACGGGGGATACGACGTGGCCGACTTCACCAAGGTGCTCGACCGTTACGGCACCGTCGAGGATGTGCGGCGTTTCATCGCCGCCGCCCACGACCGGGGGATGCGGGTGATCGCCGACATGATCGTCAACCACACCTCGGACCAGCACCCCTGGTTCCAGGAGGCCAGGAAGCCGGGTTCCGACAAGCGGGACTGGTATGTGTGGAGCGACGACCCCACCCGGTGGAGCGAGGCGCGGGTCATCTTCATCGACACCCATGACTCCAACTGGACCTGGGACGACGAGGCCGGGGCGTATTACTGGCACCGATTCTTCTGGCACCAGCCCGACCTCAACTTCGATCACCCCGAGGTGCGCCGGGCGATCGCCGATGCGCTCCGGTTCTGGCTCGACATCGGGTTCGACGGACTCCGCCTCGATGCGGTGCCCTATCTCTTCGAACGTGACGGGACCAACGGCGAGAACCTCCCCGAGACCCACGCCTACCTCAAGGAGCTGCGTTCGATCGTCGACACCGAATACGCCGACCGCATCCTGCTCGCCGAGGCCAATCAGTGGCCCGCTGATGTGGTCGCCTATTTCGGGGACGACGACGAATGCCAGATGGCGTTCCATTTCCCGGTGATGCCCCGGCTGTTCATGGCGGTGGCCAAGGCCGAGGCAGCGCCGGTGATCGACATCCTCGCCGACACCCCGCCCATCCCTGCAGGCTGCCAGTGGGGGGTGTTCCTCCGCAACCACGACGAGCTCACCCTGGAGATGGTGTCGGAGGACGAACGCGCCTTCATGTACGGGCACTACGCCCCCGACCCGGGGATGCGCAAGAACGTTGGGATCAGACGGCGGCTGGCCCCGCTGCTCGACGGCGACCGCCGCCGGGTCGAACTGCTGGTCGGGATCCTCCTCACCCTCCCCGGAAGCCCGGTGCTCTACTACGGCGACGAGATCGGGATGGGTGACCGCTACCTGCTCGAGGACCGCGACGGGGTCCGCACGCCGATGCAGTGGACCGGCGAGCCCGGCGCCGGGTTCTCCACCGCCGACCCCGACGAGTTCTACCTCCCGATGGTCGACGCCCCCGAGTTCGCACCCGAGGTGCTCAACGTCACCGCCCAGCGGGACGACCCGGAATCGTTGCTCAACTGGTACCGGGACCTGCTGGCGCTGCGTCGGCAGTTCCCGGTGCTGGGGACCGGCGACTTCGAGGCGGTCGCCGCCGACCACCCGGCGATCCTCGCCTACCGACGTGGCGGTGACACCGGCGAGCTGATCCTCGTCGCCAACCTCGCCGCCGAGGAGATCTCGACCACGCTCGATCTCGACACCGCCCGCACCTACCGGTCGGTGCGTGGCCGGGGAGACGTCCACGGAGGAGCGATCACCCTCGACCCCTACGGCTTCGACTGGCTGACCCCGGACTCCTGACGGGAGACGAGGCTCCGACCGGTAGTCTGCCCAGCGATGGCCACCCCGATCTCTTTCCTCTCCGACTACGGGCACCGCGACGAATACGTCGGGGTGGTGCACGGCGTCATCGCCCGCATCGCCCCCGAGGTGAGGGTGGTCGACGTCGGGCACGACTTCCCCGCCGGCCGGATCCGGCCCGCCGCCCTGGCCCTGATGCGGGCCGTCCAGTATCTCCCGCCGGGGGTGGCGCTGGCCATCGTCGACCCCGGGGTCGGGACCGCCCGCCGCGCCATCTGCGCCCGCACCGGATGGGGCTACTTCGTCGGACCCGACAACGGGCTGCTCGCCCCCGCCGTCGCCATGGTGGGTGGCGCCGACAAGATCGTCGCCATCGAGAACCCCGAACTGCGACTCCCCGCCGAAGGGGTCACCTTTGCGGGGCGTGATCTGTTTGCTCCGGCGGCGGCGGTCCTCGCCTCCGACCAGGCGACCATCGACGACCTCGGTCCCGACATCAGTCTCGACACGGTCACCCCGCTGATGATCCCCCTGGTCGCCGCCGGCCCCTCCGACGTGCTCGGTGAAGTCCTCTGGGTCGACCACTTCGGCAACGCCCAGACCAACATGGCCCCGGGCGACCTCACCGAGATCGGGTTGGCGCCAGGAGACGATGTGATCGTCCGGGTCGGCGCCGCCGAGCTTCGGGTGCCGTGGGTGATGACCTATGGCGACGTTCCCGAAGGTCAGCCGCTGGTCCATGTCGACTCGTACGGCCAGATGGCGGTGGCGGTCCGCGGTGGGCGTGCCGACGACGGGCTTCCCCTCGCAGAGGAGGTGGCGGTCACCATGCTGCGCCCGTCAGGCGGAAATCGGATCCAGATTCAGGGCATGAATCCGGAGGTCTGAGCCTTGATGATGAAGGCGCCGAGGATCACGGCAAGGAGCACGATCATGAACACGGCGGTCGTAGGGCGCATCCCAGCGACGATAGTTGGCCGATGACCACCCAGGATCGGCGTCGCGCCGTGCTCGTGACCAAGAGCGACTGCCTGCTCTGTGACGACGCCGAGCGGCTCGTTCGACGCTACGCCGTCCGGTTCGGGGTCTCCGTCGATGTCGTCGATCTGGCGGCCAGCCCGGAGCTGCAGGACGAATACGGGGAACGGGTGCCGGTGCTGCTCGGTGTGGGAAGGCGGGTGCTCGCCGAGGGCGAGATGACGGCGTTCACCGTCCAGCGTGCCTTGCTCAAGGTGCGGATCGGGCGCTGACCGCACCCTCTTGCACCGGTCGAGAATTCGGCCGATCCGGGCCTCACTATCCTGGCGAGCCGTGAAGAGTCCGATACCCGCCACCACCGTGTCGCGGCTCCCCGTGTATTTGCGCACGTTGGGGGCCCTTCCGTCCAGCCAGCACACCTGTTCTTCGGATCAGTTGGCCGCGCTCGCCGGGGTCAATTCCGCCCAGGTGCGCAAAGACCTCTCCTATCTCGGCACCCACGGAACCCGTGGGGTCGGATACGAGATCAGCGAGCTTCGCGATCAACTGCGACGTGCCCTGGGTCTGGTGCAGAGTTACGGGGTGGTGATCGTCGGCGCCGGAAACCTCGGCAGTGCGCTCACCAACTATGCCGGTTTCTCGGCGTGGGGATTCGAGGTGGTGGCGCTGGTCGACGCCGACTCGAAGAAGATCGGCACCGTCGTCGCCGGACACGACGTGGAAGGCTTCGACGATCTGGGTCGCATCGTCAAGGAGCGCGACGCCGCCATCGGGATCATCGCCACACCGGCCAGAGCCGCCCAGGAGGTGGCCGACCGGTTCATCGACGCCGGGGTACGGTCGATCCTGAACTTCGCCCCGGCGGTGATCGAGGTGCCCGACGACGTCGTCCTGCGTCGCGTCGATCTCTCCACCGAACTCCAGATCCTCACCTTCCACCTCCACCAGGGCTGACCGGGCGCCGTCGGGCGGTCGTCAGGTGGGGAGGCTCAGGCTTCGGCTTCTTCCCGCTCGAACTGGTCGAGGGCGACGACGAACATCAGGAACAGCACCAGGGAGGCCAGGGTGAGACCGATCGCCGGGATCCGGATCTGGAAGGAATTGAGTCCTTCCAGGTTGGACGGGGCGAGCCCACGGGGGGCGTAGATCACGAAGAGCAGGCTGCCGATGACCAACCATCCGAAGGTGGCGGCACCGGTGATGAGGAAAGCCAGCCGGGTGCCCAGATTGGTGTAAAGCAGGAGGAAGCCGGCCCCGACGAATGAGACGATCGAGACCAGGGTGACCAGGATGCCGCGTGCGGCGATCGAGAAGGCGGTGGTGGCCCCGGTGTCCGGGTCGACCTGCTTGAAGACGGAGTTGTAGGCGTCGCCCAACCAGCCCCGCAGCGACGGGATGAACGAGAGCAGGGCCACCACGATGAGGGCGATGCCCACCGCCTCCAGAGCATTGAGACGTCCCCGCTCGTCGCTACCCGGAGAAGGGGTGGGCCGCATCACAGGGTCCTCTCGTAGGCGACGATCAGGTCGATGTCTTCGGCGCTGAGGATCTGGCCGAACCCGGGCATCCGACCCGATCCGATGCCGTTGATGCCGTAGTGAACCGACTCGTCCGAACCGGTGGCGATGAACTCCGCCTGTTCGGTGGGGTCCGGGAACTGAACCTTGGAGCGGCCGTCGGTCAGCGCCGGGCCCCATGCCCCGGTCCCTGGACCCTGCTCGAAGATCACCCCGGCGGCGTATCCCGCCGTGTGGCACCGGGCGCAGTAGGCGTTGTAGAGCCCCACCGCCCGCTCGGCGTCCTCGGTGCTCAGTCCGGCATCGGTCGCCACCGCTTCGAAGTCGATGTCCCACAGCCGGTCGGCGGCTGCCTCGTCGAGGAAGTCGAGACCGGTCTGGACGCTCTCGGTGAACAGGTCGAGACGCTCGGCGGTGACACCCAGGGTGAGGTGGGCGGTGTCGAGTTCGGTGAGGAAGATCTCGAACCGCTCCAGATCCGGGATGGGGGTGCCGGTCACGCTCTCGTTGGTGAAGGCGTTTTCGGGATCGAGGTTCAGGTTGTACACCTGGGGGATCGACGAATCGGGGACCATGACCAGCTCGGTCAGCGGGTTGCCGTCGGCGTCGGTGAGCGGGGCGCCCTCATCGTCGGTCTGGTCCCGGACCAGCCGGACCTGCAGCGTCTCGTCGACGACCTCGCCCATCTCGGTGAGACGGATCTCGGCGGCATCGGTCAGCCCGTCCCGGTCGGTGTCGGTGCCAGGCTGGCCACACCGTGAACCGACCAGTGCCGCCGATGCCGGAGTGCAGGTGCCGTCGCCGGCGAGCATCGCCCGGATCTCCCCGGGGAACTCCTCGATGGCGGCGAACTTGTCGACGGCGTCCAAGGTGTCCGCCATCACGGCTTCCTGTTCGAGCTTGCGCCGCGCCACCGCCGCATCGCCGCGGGCGATCCGATCCAGCGCCGCGGTGACGGCGCCTTCGACCTCGTCCAGGGCCTGGCCCTGGGTGATCGAGACGCTGTAGAGGTAGTCCATCACCTGTTCGACCTCTTCGACGGTCATGGCGCCACCCCCCTCGAGTCCGTTCGCCGGCATCGGGGTGCCGGGACGGCCCCAGACGATCCAGTGCTCGATCTCTTCGGGGTCGTAGCGGAAGAAGATGTCGTTGAGCGACGGTGCGGTCCAAGTGGTGGCGAGGGTGCTGCGTGCCTCGACGAAGGGGGCGCCACCACCACTCCCGGCCGGACCGTGACAGTCGACGCACGAGAAGTTCTCGTACCAGTGCGAACCCTCGGAGATGTTCCGCTCGTGGATCCGCTCGGCGGCGGCCGTCTGCCGGTCGCCCTCGTTGATGTAGTAGATGGGGAGGGCCACGGCGAGGACGGCGGCGCTGATCACCGCGATGTTGAGCACCCGGGTCACCCGCTTGGTTTCCATCTCGTCGTCGGAGAGGAACGGCGAAAGGTTCTGGGGCGTCTCTTCGACCCGTCTCGACCGCCGGCGGCTACTGAGGACGAGGTAGCCGATCCAGACCAGGAGCCCGGCGGCGGCCACGGTGAGCACCACCGAACCCACCCCGACATTGGACGGTGCGGCGGGTGCGTCGTCCTCGGCGGCGGCGGCCAGCAGATCGATGAGTGCGTGGGTGACGGGATTGTTGAAGGTCATGGTGCGGTGCTCACAGGCAGGACGGGCCCTGCGGGTAGGCGATGGTCTGGTTCTGGGCGCGTGCCGTCTGGACGACCGTTCCCGTCTGGACGATCAGATCGCCGACATCGTTGACCTCGACGGCGAAGCGGTCCATGTTGCGTGGCGCCGGCCCGGCCACGTATTCGCCGTGGAAGTTGTAGCGGGACCCGTGACATGGGCATTCGAAGCCCTGCGAGGGCACACAGGACGGCACCCGGCAGCCGAGGTGGACACAACGCTGCCACAACGCCATCAGCGCCGGCTCTCCACCGCCACCGCCTGAGGCGACCGGGAGCCCGTCGAAGGAGCTGCCGGGGATGCTTGCCTCGTTGATCGGCACCAACCAGGACTGGGCGGAGGCGACGAATTTGGGAACGATCCGACCGTCGGGCTGGATGATCTCGGCACGCAGCGAGGCGATGTTGCCGACATTGATCGGGGAGCCGAAGCCACCGCTCACCTTGGGCCACAACATTGCCAGCGAGGCGATCCCGAACTGGGCGAGGAAGATGCCGAAGATCCCGAGCAATGCCCGGTTGAAGAAGCTGCGTCGAGCCTGGCCGAACTCGGCGGAAGTGATCTCCTCGCGCTGTTCCAGCGGATCGACCGGAACCGGGGCGGCGACGGGACCGGTCTCCGGTGGGGCGAGCACGGCGACGGCAGCGGTGGCGGCGGCTTCCTCTGCCTGTGCCTCCTTGCGGGCGGTGCGGTCGCGCTTCAGCGCCTTGCGGTCGACGGTCCCGGTGACCGGGCCGGCGGAAGGGCCACGCCGGGCGGCCACGCTGAACACTCCGAGTGCAAGCAGCAGCCCGGCGACGACGATTCCGATGATGAAGAGGGTGGTGGCGTCCATTAGAAGTCGAAGAACAATCCGTCGATCCATGGGTACGTGAAGGTGAAGCCGGGTCCCCGGAAGAAAGATCCGTAGATGGTGAGGATGGCGGAGGCGAACAGGAAGAAGCTGAAGATCATGATGGCCAGCTTTCGGTCGGACGGCCGCACCGAGGGGTTCTTGTCGATGTAGGGGATGATCGCCATCCCGGCCAGCCCGAACCCGGGCAGGATCACCCCGGCGACCTGCGGATCGAAGTAGGACAGCAGTTCTTGGAGCCCGAGGAAGTACCACGGCGCCTTCGACGGGTTGGGCTGTTCGTTGAAGTTGGCGAACTCGAGCAGCGGCGCATCGACGTAGATCGAGAACACCAGGAGAAATCCGGTCACCACCAGCAGCGCCACGAACTCGGCGGCGACGAGGTGGGGCCAGGTGCTGACCTTGTCGGTGGGTTCGGTCTTGACCTGCTGGATGGCCCCCGCCTTGACCACGGTCAGCAGACGCTGGGTGCGGACACCTTCGGGGATGGCAGGAGCGGCGGCTGCCGCCGCCGGGGCGGCGCCTCCTGCGCTTGCGGCTGCCGCCGGCTGCGGTGTGGCTGCCTCACCGGCGAACTGGGGTACCGGGGTCTGATCCCACTTGGCACGGGCCAGCGCCGCCCGACGCAGCAGTTGCGTGGGCACCCCGTACGAGCTGGATTCCGCTGCGAGATCGCGGACCGGGCCACCCGCAGCAGGAGCAGCCGCCGGTGCCTCGGCCGCAGGCGCCTCAGTGGCAGGCGCCTCAGCCGGTGCTTCGGCGGCAGCAGGCTCGGTGGCTGGTGCTTCGGCGGTGGGTCCCGGTGGCGCCTCACCCTTCAGTTCGGCGAGCACCTCCTCGACCGAGCGACCCTCGGCCTTGGCGCGTGCCTCGGCGGATCGCCTGAGGATGTGTTCTGGAATCTCAGACATTCACGTACCTCACAGCGGACCCGAGATGCCGCCGTCCTTGCGCACCCGCCAGAAGTGGACGGCAAGGAAGATCACCAGGATGAACGGAAGGAACAGGACGTGGAGCACGTACCAACGCAACAACGTGTCCGGGGTGATCTGGGGACCTCCGACCAGGGCGTAGGTCACCTGACTCCCGATCACCGGCGAATACGCCGCCATGTTGGATCCCACGGTCACCGCCCACAGGGCGAGCTGGTCCCAGGGGAGGAGGTAGCCGGTGAAGGAGAGCAGCAGGGTCAGCAGCAGCAGCACGACACCGACGACCCAGTTGAACTCACGTGGCGGCTTGTAGGCCCCGTGATAGAACACGCGGGCCATGTGCAGGAAGACGGTGAGCACCATGGCGTGGGCGCCCCAGCGGTGCATGTTCCGGACCAACTGACCGAACGCCACATCGGTCGACAGCGCCTGGATGTCGTAGAACGCCTGTGGCGAGGTCGGCCGGTAGTAGAACATCAGGAAGATGCCGGTGATGGTGAGCAGGATGAACAGGAAGAAACTCATCCCACCCAGGCACAGGGTGTAGGAGAGCCGCACACCGTGACGCTTCACCTTGACCGGGTGGAGGTGATAGAGCACGTTGTTCATGATCACATAGGAGCGGTTCCGGGGGCTGTCGGTGTAGCCGTGCCGGAAGGGGGAGCCGGGCCGGAAGATGCTCGACCATGCCTGACTCGCTCGGATGTGATCTGCAGCGTCGGCGAGCCGGTCTTTCAGACCGACGCTCCCGTTGCCGTTCCCGTTCGCCACCAAACCCTCCTCAGGGTGCCTTCACCAAGTCTCACCGACCGGGGTCGGTGCGCAAAATCCGATTCCCGCTACCAACGCATCCCGTACGAGTAGCCGTTCTTGAAGTCCCGCTGGCCGGTGTCGTACTCCCACGGGCTCAACCCGAAGTCCTCGGCCTGATCGGCCAGGGACCCCGCAAACTTACCGAGCGTGATGACACCGGTGGGGCACCGGTCGATGCACAGCGCACACCGGGTGCATTCGTCCTCGTCGACCAGGAAGAAACCCTGGTTCTCGATCTTCTCGCCCGGGTGCTCGACGTTCGACGCCTCGGAGATGGCATCGATCGACAGATAGTGGATGCACTTCCACGGGCAGATGTCGACGCAGCCCTCACAGAGGATGCACTCGGACTGGTCGATGTGGAGGAACTGCTTCGGCTTGACCGCCGCAGCCAGGTAGGCCCCGTCGACGGCGGCGAGCTGGTAGTCGTCGCGCATCGGGGGGATTTCGAACCAGACGTCACCCTTGGCCACGGCTCAGCCCTCGACCTTGGTGAGCGGGCGACCGTACTCCGAGACCTTCTGCGGCGGTGGGGCGTCGGCCCGATCCTTCTGGTGGGTCTGCCAGCGCGACATGGCGAGGGCGACCGCCACCAGGGCGACGATGGAGTAGGTGCCGGAGACGATGTCCTTGAGGGCGGCGTAGCTGATGGTGATCTCGTTGTTGAGCACCAGCGCCGGAGGAATGGTGACGGCGATGCGGGTCGGGGTCCACTCCCACTCGGCCTGGGTGAGGGTGAGCCACTCGTTGGGGATGATGCCGAACAGCACCATCATCAGGGCGGTGAACAGCCCGGCGCCGATCGATGCCCGGGCCCACGTCATCGGGCGCTTGTAGAGGAAGGCGAGGGCGATGCCGCCCATGATCATGAACCCGCCACTGAGGGAGATGAGCTGGCCGAGGAGCACGAACTGCCAGCCACGTGGGATCGAGGGGTAGAGCTCGCGTCCCAGCCCGTCGTCGGCAGGGAGCCCGGTGAAGTGGGCGATCAACGCACCACCGATACAGACGGCGACACCCACCACCATGGTGAGGACTCCGATGCGGAAGTACCGGTTGAGCTCTTTGTCGTCGGCCATGGTCCTCGGGGGGTCGCTTCCTTGAGGGCTGGTCCATTCTATGCACACCCACCCCGATGCGGGGCTCGGCGAGCGCTCCGGTGCGAGGGTCGAAATTCCCCCACCACCAAGCAGGCGAGAACCTACCTTCCAAGTCCGAACCTTCCCAACCGGACCGGTGTGCGACCCCCGGTGGAGGTGATGGCGGGCGTAGGATCTGCGAAGATTCGGGGGCGGCGTTCGGCCCAACTAGGCTGCCGCCGACCGCGGCTCACGGGTCTGTGGCCGCACGAAGAATGAGCAAGAGGGATCGCCGACGGTGACCGTCGACAACACACCACCCCCCGAGACAGCACCCGAGGCCGCCGGACTCGACGAGAGCGACTCGATCGCCTCGGCGAGAGCCGCCGCTACCCCGTTCCTGTCGATTTCGCTGGGTTTCTTCGTCATTTCCCTGCTGCTGGGCGTGGGCGCCGCCGTGCAACTCGTCGCCCCCGACGTCTTCTCGGGGATCGGCCCGCTGATCTACGGCAAGCTGCTCCCGGTCGCCACCAACGCCTTCCTCTACGGGTGGCTCACCATCGGGCTCGCCGGGGCCCTGCTCTACGCCGTGGTCCGGACCGGTGGAGGCACCGTCTCCGCCCTCCCGATGCGTATCGCCGCAGGTCTGATGGCGCTCGGGGTGATCGCCGGGTCCGTAGGGATCGCCCTCGGGATGAGCGACGGACGGCTCTACCTCGAATACCCGCTGTGGGCCGATGCACTGCTTCTGCTCGGGATGCTCGGCTTTGCCCGTGGTCTCGGACAGGCGGTCCGTTCATCGGTTCGTGATGCCGGACCGGTCCGCTGGTACGCCCAGGCGGCGGCCACCTGGCTGATCCTCGCCTTCGTCGTGGGCAACATCCCCGGTCTCACCGGGCTCGCCTCCACCTACCAGACCTCGTTCTTCCGGGCGTCGGTGCTCGGGCTCTGGCTCGCCGCCGGCGGCGTCGCCGTCGTCTACGCCATCCTCCCCCGACTCGCCGGTCGCACCGCCTTCGTCCCCACCCGGCTCACGCTGCTCGGCTTCTGGTCGATGGCGTTCCTGTGGCCGCTGACCGCTCCGGCCAACCTCACCTTCGGACCCAGCCCGGACTGGCTGGAGACGGTCGGGGTGATCTTCACCATCGGGCTGTTGATCCCCGGCGCCGTGATCCTCGCCGACCTGGTGCTGGCGATGAAGGACCGGTGGCAGATCGTCACCGGCGACATGACGGTTCGGTTCATCATGTTGGGCACCGCCCTGCTCGCCATCTGGCCACTGCTCAACCTGATGATCGCCTTCCGGGCATCGAGCGCCGTGGTCCAGTTCACCGAATGGGTGGCCGCCGTCGAGTTGCTCGCCCTGTACGGAGCGTTCAGCGCCTGGTTGATCGCCTACATCTACTTTGCGGTCCCCGAGCTGAGGGGCCGTGGCACCAGTCGCGGTCTGGCCCGCACCCACTACTTCGGGACCATTCTCGGTCTTGCGGTGTGGGCGGGCGCTTCGCTGATCGCCGGGGCACAGACCGGCTGGATCTGGGTCGGCGCCGCCAACGAGGCGACCGTCAGCTCGGTCGGTGCCGGTTGGGTCAACACCATCCGCAGCGCCGAGGGTCTCCACATCGCCGCCCTCGTCGGGCTGCTGGTCTTCGTGCTCGCCCAGCTCGTCTTCGTCGCCAACCTGGCCGGTCGCCGACCCGCCGGGGAACGGGAACTGGTCGACATCGAAGACGACGTCCCCGACGCCGAACTGGTGCTCACCGGCGATCTCCCACAGGGCCGGCTCCGGGTCGGTGTCGTCGGGCTGTTCGCCATCGCCGCATTTCTGGTCGGCGTGGTTCCGGCGCTGGAGACCGGTGGCGCCGAGGCGACGATCCGCGCCGACGACTTCCGCACCTATCCCGCAGGGAGCCTGGAGGCTGAGGGCAGGGAGCTGTACCTGGCGGAAGGCTGCTGGTACTGCCACACCCAGGAGGTGCGACCGATCGTCACCGATGTCGGTCTCGGTCCCGTTTCCACCCCCGGCGACTATGTGTTCGAGAACCCGGTCCTGACCGGTGTCCGACGGATCGGACCCGATCTGATGCACGCCGGATCCCGTCACGAGACCGATGATGTGGCCTGGGTGGTCGCCCATCTCGCCGACCCCCGGTCCCAACGTGCGTACTCCTCGATGCCGGCATACGATCATCTCTCGGCGTCCGAGCTCGATGCGCTCGCCGCCTACATCGTCGGACTGAAGTGAGCCCATGGACGATCTGATCAGCAGAGCCGCAGCCGCCCAGGGCATGCCCGCCGACCTGGTGGAGCGTGCCGCCAAAGCCCGCGCCGCCGCCAAGGGGGTGAGCGTCGAGGCGCTCCTCACCGAATGGGCCGGTGGAGAAGCTGCAGCCCCGGGATCTGCTCCTGCGCCGGCGGCCGATGCGCCCGCACCGGCCCCCGCTGCCGCCGCCGAACCCGCCGCCGCACCGACGGGACCAAAGGTGGAGGTGCTCGGGCCCGCCGACGAACCCGAACCCGACGAGGCCACACCGGTGGTCGAGCCCGAACCCGAGGAACCGGCACGCGGGCTCGCCGGCTTCCCGAGCTGGCTCGCCGCCGCCTTCTTCATCATCCCGACCATTGCATTGATGTACGCCCTGATGGCGCCCAGCGGTCCCGACTGCGGGTCTTCGGGTCAGCTTGCGCTCGACCCGGTCACCGGCGAGGCGGTCAATTGCGACGGCACCGCCTACGGCGTCGACATCGTCAATCTGTTCTCGATCGGTGAGGAGATCTACGCCTCCCGGTGTGCCGCCTGTCACGGGGACAACGGCGGTGGTGGCACCGGTCCCGCCATGACCGGTGGCGCCGTCCTGGCCACCTTCCCGGCCGGATCCTGTGCCGCCCACATCGAATGGGTGTCGCTCGGCACCGCCGACTACCCCGAGCCGACCTACGGTGCGTTGCAGAAGCCGGTGGGTGGCGGCGGGCAGATGCCCGGGTTCGCCGAGGAGATTGCCGGTGCCGCCGGTCTCACCCCCGATCAGATCACCGCGGTCACGCTCTACGAGCGGGTGGCGTTCGGCGGCGAGCCGCTCCCCGAGGCGGAGTTGGACTGCTCGCCGGAAGGCGCCGAGGAAGAGTTGATGACGGCATCGAGCTGACGACCAGTCAGCTCACCGCAAGCCAGATCAGGGTCGCCACGCCGATGGCGATGCGATACCAGCCGAAGATCGCCAGCGTGTGTCGTGACACGTAGGTCACCAGCCACCGCACCGCCACCGCCGCCGAGACGGCGGCGGTGACGAAACCCACGACCACCGGAGCGAGACCCAACTCGGAGATGATGTCGCCACCGCTGCGGGCGCCCTCGTAGATGGTGGCCGCACCGAGCAGCATCACCCCGAGCAGGAAGCTGAACTCCACGGCGGCGACCTTGGAGAGACCGGCCGCCCGACCGGCCAGGATCGTCACCAGGCTGCGGCTGGTCCCCGGCCACAGGGCCGCAATCTGGGCGGCGCCGATCACCAGTCCCTGCCGGGGGGTCACATCCTCGACGGCGTCCCCGCTGGTGTCGGTGGCGACCCGTTCGATGACGAGGATCGCCACCCCCCCGACGATCCACGCTGCGGCGATCGGGGCCAGGGCGAACAGGTACTCCTGGGCGAGCGACCCCAGGAGGAGCCCGGCCAGCCCGGCGGGGACGAACCCGATGATCAGCGTCAGCAGCATCCGGCGTCCCACCGGGTCCCGACCGATCGCCCCGGAGATCATCGCCCGGACCTTGTCGGCGTAGAGCCCGAGGACGGCGACGATCGCTCCTGCCTGGATCACGATGACGTACGAGTCGAGCGCCGCCTGGCGCTCCGGGGTGATGTCGCTTCCCATCAGCCGTGCGGCGACCGCCAGATGGCCCGTGGAGCTGACCGGCAGATATTCGGTGATGCCCTCGATCAGCCCCAGGAGGATGGCGGTGGTGAGCGGAAGCCCAACGGTGGCGGTGGAGACCCCGATCACCAGGAGCACCCTGGTGACACCAAGGGAGAGCAGCATCTTTACATCCAAGGGGTCGGCGTCGGGGCCATTGTCGCATGGCCCGGTCCCGGCCCCTTCCAAGATGCGCCGGCTGGCTTCGCCCAGCCAGGCGGACGGTCCTAATGTTCCCGGCATGAATCCTGATGTGCTCGTAGTTGGCGGTGGACCGGCCGGGGCGGCGACGGCGTACTGGCTCGCCCGGGATGGTCTCGAGGTGCTGGTCGCCGAGAAGAAGGCATATCCCCGCGACAAGACCTGTGGCGACGGCTTGACCCCGCGCGCCATCAAGCAGCTCATCGACATGGGCTTCGACTTCGACGTCCCCGAACTGCACAAGATCATCGGGTTGCGGGCCTACGCCGGAGAGCTCAAACTCGAGCTTCCCTGGCCCGAGCACACCGAATATCCGGCCTGGGGAGCGGTGATCCGGCGAGCCGATCTCGACATGCAGGTGGCGATGCTCGCCGAGAAGCAGGGGGCGGTGATCCGCACCCGCACCGAAGCGGTGCCGGTGGTGGTCGACGGGCGGCTCGAAGCGGTCGACCTCAAACAGAAGGACTCGTCGGGTGTCGTCGATGTGGAGCGGGTGCATCCGCGTCTGGTGGTCGTCGCCGACGGGTCGCTGTCCCGCTTCGGCCGGGCGCTCGGGACCAGCCGGCGCAAGGACTACCCCTACGGACTGGCGGTTCGCGGCTACTTCGCCAGCCCCAACTCGCAGGACGGGTATCTGGAGAGCCAGCTCGACATCCGCGACGCCGAGGGTCGGTCGATGCCCGGCTACGGATGGATCTTTCCGCTCGGTGACGGCGCCATCAACGTCGGGGTCGGGGTCATCTCCAGCTTCAAGGGCTGGAAGGACGTCAACACCTCCAAGGTGCTGGATGCCTATGTCGCCGGTCTGCCCGAGCACTGGCAGGTCACCGCCGCCGACAAGATCTCCGAGCCGGTGGGCGGCAAGCTCCCGATGAGCTTCTCGATGGGCCCCAAGGTCGGGGCCAACTGGCTCGCCGTCGGGGATGCCGCCGGGGCGGTCAACCCGTTCAACGGCGAGGGCATCGACTACGCCTACGAGACCGGTCGGATCGCCGCCCGGCACATCGCCGCCGCCCTTGCCGCCGACGATTTCTCCCTGCTCGAGAACTACCCCAGGGAGCTAGACGACCGGTACGGCGACTACCACCGGGTGGCTCGTGCCTTCGTCATCGCCATCGGCAACCCCAAGTTGATGCGCAGCCTCACCCGGATCGGGCTGCGATCCCGCCCGCTGATGGAGTGGGTGCTCAAGGTGATGGCCAACCTGCTCGAGCCGGAGGACGCCGGGATGAGCGAACGCGTCTACCGGATCATCGAGCGGGTGGTGGCCGCCGGTCCAGAGCCACGTCTCAAACAACGTTGAGGTTTCCCGCCGTCGAGGCGGGATTGATTTTGGCGGAGGGGTGACCGTTCCTATTCTCCGCTACCCAGAGGAGGTGCCGCCCCCCATGACCCTTGCCGACTATCTCCCCATAGTGTTGATGTTGGTGCTCGCCACCGGCTTCGGCGTGGTGATGATGCTGGTGTCGTGGAAGCTCGGCCCGAAGCGTCCCACCCCCGAGAAGCTGGCGCCCTACGAGTCGGGGATCGTCCCACTCCAGGAACCGGTCGAGCGGTTCCCCGTCAAGTTCTACGTGGTGGCGATGCTGTTTGTGATCTTCGACGTCGAGCTGATCTTCCTGTTCGCCTGGGCGGTCCGCTTCGACGAGTTCGCCTGGGCCGGGATCGCCGCCGTCGCCATCTTCGTGGCGCTGCTCATCGAGACCCTGGTCTATGTGTGGAAGCGTGGCGCCCTCGACTGGAACGTGGCCCGCCGCGACCGCTACCGGCGTGTCGTCGCCCCGGGCGCCGGGGAGGAGGCCGCCTGATGGCAGGATCCACCCAGCAGCCGCCCGGATTTCTCCTCACCACCCTGGACAAAGGGGTCAACTGGGCGCGGACCCGCTCGATGTGGCCGGCTGCATTCGGTCTGGCCTGTTGCGCCATCGAGATGATGGGGACCGGCGCCGCCCACCACGACATCTCCCGGTTCGGGATGGAGATCTTCCGTGGCTCGCCCCGTCAGGCCGATCTGATGATCGTCGCCGGGCGGGTCTCGCAGAAGATGGCCCCGGTGCTCCGCCAGGTCTACGACCAGATGTCCGAGCCGAAGTGGGTCATCTCGATGGGCGCATGCGCCTCCACCGGTGGGATGTTCAACAACTATGCGCTGGTCCAGGGCGTCGACCAGGTGGTTCCCGTCGACATCTATGTCCCCGGATGTCCCCCCGGCCCGCAGTCACTGCTCCACGGCATCCTGACTCTCCAGGAACAGATCATGAACGGCGAGATCCGTCGCCCTACCGGCCTGACCAAGAGCGCATGACATGACCGACGAGACCACAGACAGCTCGGCCGAGACGGTCGAGGAAGCACCGGTGGCCGCACCGCTTCCCGATGACGCCGTGCTCGCCGCGCTGGTGGCCGACTTCCCGACGGTCGAGTTCCGCACCGTCGTGGTCCCGCAGGGCCCGCCCCAGGAGGTGGCGGTGGTCCCGGTCGAGGCCTATCACGATCTTGTCGCCGCCTGCCGCGGCGGCGGGTTCGACACCTTCATCGATCTGTGTGGGGTCGACTACCTCCACCACCGCCCCCGCTACGAGGTGGTGGTGAACCTGCTCGACATGGCTCGCAAGGCGCGGGTACGCATCCGCACCGGTGTCTCCGGGACCGAACCGGTGGCCCCCTCGATCACCGATGTGTTCCCCGGGGCCAACTTCTACGAGCGCGAGACCTACGACCTGTTCGGCATCACCTTCGAAGGTCACCCCGACCTCACCCGCATCCTGCTCCCCGACGACTGGGAGGGCCACCCGCTGCGCAAGGATTACTCGGTGGGCTCGGTGCCGGTGCAGTTCAAGGGAGCGCACCGCACACCATGAGCGACACCCCGAGCCTCACCTCAGACGACCGGACGGCGCCCAACGTGGACTCGCCACCCGATACCGATGTGACCCCCACCGAGGATGCGTCCGGCGAGCGCCGCCGTCTCCACGAGATCTGGGTCAGCGGCACCGAGGAACCGGAATGGGTCCGCGCCGCCACCGACGAGGGCGCCCAGGAACTGCTCCCCGAAGCGCATGATCCCGGCGCCGCCACCCAGCGGGGGACGCTGGTCGACGACGACTTCGTGGTCGACGACGCCGCCGACGATGACGAACGTCAGATTCTCAACATGGGTCCCCAGCACCCCTCGACGCACGGGGTGCTCCGGCTCCAGCTCGAACTGGTGGGGGAGACGGTGCGGCGGGTCAAGCCGATCATCGGCTATCTCCACACCGGGATGGAGAAGACCGGCGAGACGCTCACCTGGCTGCAGGGACCGACCAACGTCACCCGGATGGACTACCTGTCCCCGTTCCACAACGAGCTGGTGTTCTCGCTCGCCGTCGAGCAGCTTCTCGGTGTCGTCGTCCCGCCCCGGGCGCAGGCGATCCGGGTGCTGATGACCGAGCTCAACCGGGTCTCCAGCCACACCCTCTTCCTCGCCACCCAGGGGATGGACCTCGGTGCCAGTTCGGTGATGATCTACGGCTGGCGGGAACGGGAACGGCTGCTCAACTTCTTCGAGACGGTCACCGGGCTGCGGATGAACCACAACTACATCCGCCCCGGGGGTGTCGCCGCCGATCTCCCCGATGGCTGGGAGGACGACGTCGAGGTCCTGCTCGACATCGTCCCCAAGGGTGTCGCCGAGATCGAGGAACTGCTCAACGAGAACCCGATCTTCCTCGACCGCACGCTCGGGGTCGGGGTGATCACGCCCGAGGAGTGCAAGGCGTACGGCGTGACCGGTCCGATGGCCCGGGCCTCGGGGATCGACTGGGACCTGCGGCGCGACCTCCCGTACTCGGGTGTCGAGAACTACGAGTTCGATGTGCCGCTCGGCAAACACGGCGATGTCTTCGACCGCTACATCGTCAGGGTGAAGGAGGTCTACCAGTCGATGCGGATCGTCGCCCAGATCCTGGAGACGTTGCCGGCCGGGGACTACCGCACCGAGGACCGCAAGGTGACCCCGCCACCGCGCAAGCGGATCGACGAGTCGATGGAAGCCCTCATCCACCACTTCAAGATCTTCACCGAGGGGTTCAAGGTTCCGGCGGGCGAGATCTACCAGGCGGTGGAGGGGCCCCGTGGTGCAGCTCGGCGCCTACATCGTCTCCAACGGGACCGCCAAGCCGTGGCGGGTCCATGTCAGGGCGCCGTCGTTCGCCCATGTCCAGGCGCTCCCGGTGATGATGTCGGACTCGCTGATCGCCGATGCGATCGCCACCCTCGCCTCGACCGATCCGGTGCTGGGAGACGTCGACCGATGACCGCCCGTCCCTTCGACAAGGTGCTCCCCGACTGGACACCCGCCAACCGGGAACGCGCCCGCATGATGCTGGAGCAGTACCCGGAACACCGCAGTGCGGTGATGCCGCTGCTCTACCTTGCGTCGCTCGAGCACGGCCATGTCACCGACGAGGGCATGCGCCAGGTCGGCGAGCTGACCGGGCTCACCTCGGCGCAGGTCCGCTCCGTCGCCAGCTTCTACACCATGTACAAGCGTGACCACGTCGGTCGTTACCTGGTATCGGTGTGCACCTCGATCTCATGTTTCCTGCTCGGCGCCGACGACGTGCTCGCCGCCATCGAAGACGAGACCGGAACCCCCGACGGCGAGAGCTCGACCGATGGTGTGTTCAGTGTCGAGCACGTCGAATGTCTCGGTGCCTGTGGTGGCGCCCCGGCGGTCCAGGTCAACTACGAGCTGGTCGAGGGGGTCACTCCCGAGCAGGGTCGGAACCTCTGCCGGTGGCTGCGCACCGATTCGCCCGATGTGGTGTTCGGTGACGAGATGCAGGACCGGTTCGGTGGTCAGCGTTCCTTCGACTGGGGACCGGTCGAGATCGAGGGTGCCGTGGTCCCGGTTCCCGCGTTCGGACCTTACGGGTCGGTCGGCATGAAGGGGGAGTCGTGAGCCGAGTCCCCGGTACCCGGTACCAGGCATGTGGTAGGGATCGCGGTGTCGCACGTCCGTCCCTCTCGGCCCTCCCCGCCCTGGGGGGCGGGGTGCCCGGAGCGCAGCGGAGGGCGGGGCGGGGCGCGAGCTCTCGGTGGATGTGTCTGGGGCGTTCACGATCCGGGTTCATCCGGGGATCTGTTTCTTGGTGTCGGCAGGTCGACACGATGCGATGTGGTGGGACGGCGAGGTCGCGCCCCGCCCCGTCTGCGGCCGCAGAGCCGACCGCAGCCACCCCGCCCCCCAGGGCGGGGAGGGCCGAAGGCAGGATGGGAACGGCACCATGACGGACCGCATCCTCTTCTCGCGGATGGAGGCCCATCCCTCGGACTCGCACACCATCGGGAGGTACGAGGAGACCGGTGGCTACACCGCGTTGCGCCGCGGTCTCGGGATGCCGACCGAAGATGTCCTCGCCGTCATGAAGGCGTCGAACCTGCGTGGTCGCGGCGGGGCCGGGTTCCCCACCGGGGTCAAGTGGGGCTTTCTCGGATCTGGTGGCCCCCGGTATCTGGTGATCAACGGCGACGAGTCCGAGCCCGGGACCTTCAAGGACCGCCAACTCCTCGAACGCGACCCCCATCAGCTCATCGAAGGGGTCATCCTGTCGGCGTACGCCCTGGGCTGCCACCAGGCGTTCATCTACATCCGCGGCGAGTACCCCCGCCCGGCGCGCCGGGTCCAGCACGCCGTCGAGGAGGCCTACGAGAAGGGGTACCTGGGTCGCGACATCCTCGGTTCCGGTTTCGACCTCGACATCACGGTCCATCTCGGCGCCGGCGCCTACATCTGCGGCGAGGAGACGGCGATGCTCAACTCGCTGGAGGGCCGCCGTGGCGAGCCGCGTATCAAGCCGCCGTTCCCCGCCGTCGAGGGGCTCTACGCCAAGCCCACCATCGTCAACAACGTCGAGACCATCTCCAATGTCCCGTGGCTGGTCCTCAACGGGGGAGAGGCGTATGCGGCCATCGGCCCCGAGACCTCCGCCGGGACCCGGCTGTTCTCGCTGTCCGGGCACATCCGCAAACCCGGCAACTACGAGATCGTGATGGGGATGACCTGGCGCGAGTTCTTCTACGACCTGGGTGGCGGGGTCCCCGACGACCGCAACATCAAGGCGTGGATCCCGGGCGGCGCCTCGGCGCCCTGGTTCGTCCCCGAACACCTCGATGTCCCCATCACCATCGACGACACCGGAAAACACGGATCGATGCTCGGGTCCGGCGCCGTGGTGGTGATGGACGAGACCACCAACGTGGTCGCCGCCGCCCACCGCATCGTCAAGTTCTTCGCCCACGAGTCCTGCGGGCAGTGCACCCCGTGTCGTGAGGGCTGCGACTGGTTGGAGAAGATGTTGTGGCGCATCCTCAACGGCAACGGCCGCCCCCAGGATCTCGACATGCTGCTCGACGTATGCGACAACATCAGCCCCGGGCTGCGGTGGCCCCCGGCGCAGACGACGATCTGCCCGCTCGGGCCGTCTGCGGTCTCGCCGATCCGGTCGATCATGACCCACTTCCGCAACGAGGTCGAAGCGATGGTTCCCGGTGCGGTGCTCCCCGAGGAGGTCGCCGTTGGCTGATCAGCCCCAGGTGGAGGAAGCCCAGATGGTGTCGATCTCGATCGACGGTGTGGACCGGCAGGTTCCCGCCGGACAGCTCGTCATCAAGGCCGCCGAGGATCACGGCACCTACATCCCCCGGTTCTGCTGGCACCCCCGGATGAAGCCGGTGGGGATGTGCCGGATGTGCCTGGTCGAGGTCGAGACCCCGCGCGGCAAGATGCTCACCACCTCGTGCACCATGCCGGTCGCCGAGGGCATGGTGGTCGACACCACGTCCGCCGTGGTCACCAAGGCCCAGGAGGGTGTGCTCGAGTTCCTGCTGATCAACCATCCGCTCGACTGCCCGGTATGTGACCGCGGTGGTGAATGCCCGCTCCAGGACCAGACCATGTCGTACGGTCCGGGGGAGAGCCGGTTCGTCGAGGAGAAGCGGCACTTCGAGAAACCGATCCCGATCAGCGACCTGGTGCTGCTCGACCGGGAACGCTGCATCCTGTGCGCACGGTGCACCCGGTTCTCCGACGAGATCTCCGGTGATCCGTTGATCGAGTTCCAGGAACGCGGCGGCACCACCCAGGTGCTCAACTTCCCCGACGAGCCGTTCGCCTCCTATTTCTCCGGCAACACCGTGCAGATCTGCCCGGTGGGTGCGCTCACCGCCAAGCCGTACCGGTTCCGGGCACGACCTTGGGACCTGGAGGCGGTCGAGGCGGTCTCGCTGGTCGACACCGTCCACTCCAAGGTGTCGTTGCAGGCCAGCCAGAACGAACTGGTGCGGATCAACGCCGTCGACAACGGTCCCACCAACCAGGGCTGGCTGTCCGACAAGGACCGGTTCATCTTCGAGTACGTCAACTCCCCGGAACGGCTCACCACACCGCTGCTGCGCCGTGACGGCGAGCTGACCGCGGTGAGCTGGGGCGAGGCGCTCGACGAGGTGGCGACCCGCCTCGGTGCGATCCCCGGTGACCGGGTGGCCGGGCTGGGTGGCGCCCAGGCCAGCAACGAGGACGCCTACGCCCTGTCGAAGTATCTCCGCACGGTGGTGGGAACGCCACACATCGACGCCCAGATGGGCGACGGGCTCGACCCCCGGTTCCTTGCCGGGCTCGCCAACCGGGCCCGGATCGACGACCTGGAGACCGCCCGGACCATCCTGCTGTGGGCCGGCGATCTCAAGGAGGAACTCCCCGTCCTCTACCTCCGGGTCCGCCGCGCCGCCACCGAACTCGGCGCCAACCTGATCGTCGTCCACCCCACCTGGACCGGGCTCGACGATGTCGCCACCCACAAGCTCACCTACAAGCCGGGAACCGGTCCCGAGATGCTGCGCCGACTCGCCGCCGACCGCACCGAACTGTTCGTCGAAGGTCCGGTGGTCGCCATCGTCGGTCGTACCGGAGGCGCCGAGGACCCACGGCTCGCCGAGGCCGTCGCCGCCTTCGCCACCGAGCTTCCCGACGCCAGGGTGATGCCCGTGGTGCGCCGAGCCAACACCTACGGCGCCATCGACATGGGTCTGGCGCCGACGTTGCTCCCCGGGCGGGTCCCCACCGATGACACGGCGGGCCGCAGCATGATCGAGATCGAGTGGGGTCCCATCCCCGACGCCGAGGGCGGCGACGCCACCGCCATCCTCGAAGGCCTGCGGAGCGGCGAGTTGACCGGGTTGGTGCTCCATGGCGCCGATCCGGTCCGGGACCATCCGGCGCCCGATCTGGCCGCCGCCGCCCTCGAGGCCGCCGAGTTCGTGGTGGCGTTCGACATCTTCCTCAACGACTCGTCGACGCTCGCCG
This sequence comes from uncultured Acidimicrobiia bacterium, assembly GCA_963708235.1. Lineage (GTDB taxonomy): Bacteria > Actinomycetota > Acidimicrobiia > Spongiisociales > UBA5794. Next base: position 510,321 of record OY970200.1, read on the forward strand.
ATGTGGTGCTTCCCGTGACCGGGTTCGCCGAGACCGAAGGCACCGTCACCAACCTGGAGGGCCGGGTTCAGAAGATCAACCGGCTGCTCCCCGGCCCCGGTCAGAGCCGGCCCACCTGGACCGTGCTCGACGACCTGGGGCGTCGGATGGGCGGCGACCTCGGGTTCACCTCGGCCGAGGCGCTCGCCAAGGAGATCGCTTCGGTGGCGCCGGTGTATGCCGGAGTCACCTGGGACGTGCTCGACTGGGGACCGGGCCGTCAGGGCGTGGTGGTTCCGGTGGAGGGCGGCGAGACCCCGCTGGTCTACACGCCCGCCGATCGCGGCCTGATCGCCGGTGGTGGCCGTTTCGGGCTCCATCTGGGACGCTCGTTGTACGACGACGGGGTCCGGCTCCGGATGGCGCCCTCGGTCGGGAGGCTCGCCCGGGCGCCCTATGTCGCCATCCATCCCCGCGATGCCGGACTGCTGGCGATCAGCGAGGGACAGACCGTCCGCATCGACCGCGACGACGAGCACACCGGGAGCATCGAGGTCCCGGCCCGTCTCGATGCGTCACTGGCCGAGGGGACCGTGGTGGTCCCGGCCAACCTGGTCGCCACCGCCGCACTCGGAGCTCCGGCCTCGGTGACCGTCCATGCTGCCAATGGCGGGTCCGTTGACGGTGGGAGCGTGGCGTGACCCTGACCGGATGGGAGATCTTTCTCGAGGCGGCGATCAAGGTGGTGGTGGTCTTTGCGCTGCTGCTCAACGTCACCATCTTCCTGGTCTGGATCGAGCGCAAGCTGATCGCCGACATGCAGAACCGGGTCGGCCCGATGCGCGCCGGACCTTTCGGTCTGCTGCAGACCGTGGCCGACGGGGTCAAGCTGATCTTCAAGGAGAACGTCACCCCGAACCGGGCCCGTACCCAGCTCCTCATCTATCTGGCGGCCCCGGTTGCGGCGCTGGTCCCGGCCTTCCTCATCTTCCTCGCCATCCCCATCGGTCGACCGTTCATGATCGGTGACCGGGAGATCACGATGGCGGCGATCGATCTCAACATCGGTCTGCTGTTCATCCTGGCGGTGAGCTCGCTGGCGGTCTATGCGGTGGTGCTCGCCGGATGGTCATCGGGATCGAAGTACCCGTTGCTCGGTGGGGTGCGGGCCTCGGCACAGATGATCTCGTACGAAGCGGCGATGGGGCTGGCGCTGGTCCCGGTGATCCTGTTCACGGGAACCACCTCGGTGACCGGGATCGTCGACGCCCAGGCAGGCGGCACCCTCGGGTTTCTCGGGGTGTGGAACGTGGTGCTGATCCCGTCGTTCATCATCTTCTTCATCTCCGCCGTCGCCGAGACCAACCGCCCACCGTTCGACCTGGTCGAGGCGGAGTCGGAACTGGTCGGCGGGTTCTTCACCGAATACAGCGGGTTCCGCTTCGCCATGTTCTTCCTGGCGGAGTACGTCAACATGTTCAACATGTCGGCGCTCACCGTGACGTTGTTCTTCGGTGGTTGGCACGGGCCCACGTTCGGTCTGGGTGCACCGTTCGACTGGATCCTCCCCATCGTGTGGTTCTTCGCCAAGACCCTGTTCTTCGTCTGCGTCTTCATCTGGATCCGCGCCTCGCTGCCACGGATGCGCTACGACCAGTTGATGGGGTTCGGTTGGAAGCGGCTGATCCCGGTCAGTTTGATGTGGATCGCACTCGCTACCGTGGCCATCGCAGTTCGTCGATTCGGTTTGCCGTGGGCGTGAGGGGATAACCATGGGTTGGTTCGCAGATACGCTCGGCCCCTTCCGCGGGTTCGCCGTCACCTTGAGGCAGATGACCCGGCCACGGGTCACCAATCCGTACCCGTCGAAGAAGCGGGAGAAGCCGCAGCGCTTCCACGGCCGGCATGTCCTCAACCGCTACGAGGACGGGATGGAGAAGTGCATCGGGTGCGAGCTGTGCGCCGGGGTGTGCCCCGCCCGCTGCATCTATGTGCGTGGCGCCGACAACCCGCCCGACGCCCCGGTGAGCCCCGGTGAGCGTTTCGGGTTCATCTACGAGATCAACATGTTGCGCTGCATCTTCTGCGGACTGTGTGTCGAGGCGTGTCCCACCGAGGCCATCACCATGACCCATCTGTTCGAGATGTCGGTGGACAACCGCGACGACGCCATCTACACCCGCGACGAGCTGCTGGTCGACATCGACGGCACGCCGAACCATCCCCAGGCGGACAACCCGCTGATCGACCTCAAGGAAGCTCAGGATCGCCGACGGGTGGATGCGGGCGACCGCATCTTCGGGGCGTGCCGCCTACGAGGGCATCACGGCGTGGACTCCCTCCGCCGGGGTCGGGCTGCGCCCGCCGGAGAAGGGCCAGCACCAGGACGACCCGACCGAGGACGCGCCATGAGCCCGGAGACCCCATGAACCCGGAGACTGTGGTGTTCATCATCTTTGCGGTGATCTCGATCGCCGGGGGTCTGGTGATGGTCGGTGCCCGCAACCCGATCTACTCGGCGATGGGGCTCCTGACATCGATGTTCTCGATGGCGGTGTTCTACGTCCTCAACAACGCCCACTTCCTCGCCGCCGTCCAGGTGATCATCTATGCCGGTGCGGTGATGACGCTGTTCCTGTTCGTGATCATGCTGATCGGTGTCGACCGCTCCGAGGACACCTCGGAGAAGCTGCCGTTGCAGCGGCCCGCCGCCCTGGTGCTGGGCGCCGGGTTGTTGGCGCTGATCATCGTCGCCGGTCGCGCCGCCTGGATCACCGGGAGCAGCCGGTTCGCCTCGGAGGAGTTCAACGGCACCATCGAGAACATCGCCGAGGAACTGTTCGGCACCTGGTTGATACCTTTCGAGGCCACCATCTTCCTGCTCACCATCGCCGCCGTCGGCACGGTGGCGCTGGCCTACTTCTCCGAGCAGCCACGCAGCGGGACCACGGGGGACGGCTCCTGATGGAAGTCACGCCCGGGTGGTACATGGCGCTGTCGGCGGTCCTGTTCTCGATCGGAGCCGCCGGGATCCTGCTGCGTCGCAATGTCCTGGTCATGTTCATGTCGATCGAGTTGATGCTCAACGCCGTCAACCTCACCTTTGTGGCTGCCGGACGCCAACTCGGGCTGATCGAAGGTCAGATCTCGGCCATGTTCGTCATGGTGGTGGCGGCGGCGGAGGTCACCGTCGGGTTGGCGATCATCGTTGCGGTGTTCCGCAAGCGGGCCACCGCAAGCGTCGATGAACTTGCAGGGATGAGGGGCTGATGATCGACCTCATCTGGCTCGTCGTCGCCCTGCCGCTCGCCGGTTTCCTGGCGCTGATGTTGTTCGGGCGGCGGCTCGGCGAGCCCGTCTCGGGTTACCTCGGCTCGCTGCTGGTGATCGCCGCCTTTGTCATCGGCGCCGTCGCCTCGGTGGATGCGTTCACCGGCGACCTCGAACCGACCCGGGTGTTCCTGTTCTCGTGGATCCCGGCTCTCGGGCTCGATGCCGCCATCCTGTGGGACCCGTTGTCGGCGATGATGACCCTGGTGATCACCGGTGTCGGGTCGCTGATCCATCTCTACTCGATCAGCTACATGCATGGCGACGAGCGGTTCTCCCGGTTCTTCACCTACCTCAACCTGTTCATCGCCTCGATGTTGATCCTGGTGCTCGGCGACAGCTTCGGGACGATGTTCGTCGGGTGGGAACTGGTCGGGCTCAGCTCCTACCTCCTGATCTCGTTCTGGTTCGAGAAGCCGTCGGCGGCCGCCGCCGGCAAGAAGGCGTTCGTGGTCAACCGGATCGGCGATGTCGGTTTCCTGGTCGCCCTGATGTTGATCTTCGTCCACTTCGGGACGCTTGCGTTCGAGCCGGTCTTCGCCGCCGCCGCCGAGGTGCTGACCACCGAGGTCGCCACCGCCATCACGTTGCTGCTGCTGGTGGGCGCCGCCGGCAAGTCGGCGCAGATCCCGCTGTATGTGTGGCTCCCCGACGCCATGGAAGGCCCCACCCCGGTCTCGGCCCTGATCCACGCCGCCACCATGGTCACCGCCGGGGTCTACCTGGTGGCGCGCACCGGAGTGCTGTTCGAGCTGGCCCCGATCTCGGCAGGCACCGTGGCCACGGTGGGGGCGGTGACGGCGCTGTTCGCTGCCACGATCGCCCTCGGGCAGCGGGACATCAAACGGGTGCTTGCCTACTCGACCATCAGCCAGCTCGGCTACATGTTCCTGGCGGTCGGGGTGTCGGCCTATGCCGCCGGCGTGTTCCACCTCCTCGAGCATGCATTCTTCAAGGCGCTGCTGTTCCTGGGCGCCGGGTCGGTGATCCACGCCATGGGTGGCGAGCAGGACATGTGGAAGATGGGCGGGCTGCGCAAGAAGATGCCGATCACCTTTGTCACCATGGTGGTCGGCTGGCTGGCGATCTCCGGGATCCCCTTCTTCGCCGGGTTCTGGTCGAAGGACGAGATCCTTGCCGTCACCTTTGGCCGGGGCGGCTGGTACATCGGCCTGTGGGCGATCGGTATGGTCGCTGCCCTGCTCACCGCCTTCTACATGAGCCGGCTGATGTTCCTGACCTTCTGGGGCGAGCCCCGCTGGGACGACGGCGCCCACCCCCACGAATCCCCTGGACTGATGACCTTGCCGCTGATCGTCCTCGCCGCCCTCTCGGCGTTCGGTGGGCTGATCAACACCCCGTTCCGACCCGGGTTGGAGCATTTCCTCGAGCCCGCCTTCGAAGCGGTCCACCAGGCGCACATCCCCGAAGGGATCACCCCATGGGTGCTGGCTGCGGCGTCGGTTGCCGCCGGTCTGGTCGGGATCATCATCACCTGGCGTCGTTATATGCGTCGGGAGCTTCCCGACGAGTCCGGGGCCACCTGGGATCTGCTCGAGGACGGCTACCGGGTCGATGACCTGTACGGGCGGACCATCGTGCTCCCCGGCAAGGCCGCCGCCGGGGCACTGGCGTTCACGGTCGACGCCAAGGTGGTCGACGGCGGGGTCAACGGTGTCGGTCGACTCGTCTCCGGTCTGGCGACCGTGATGCGTCCGCTCCAGACCGGCTTCGCCCGCACCTACGGCCTCGGCATCATGTTGGGCGCCGTCGGTCTGGTGTTGTGGTTCCTGCTGAGCGGAGGCGTGCTGTGACCGACCCCGGATTCCCGGTGCTGTCGCTGCTGGTCGCCCTCCCCGCCTTCGGGGCGTTGGTGGTGGCGCTGCTCCCGAAGCGCCGTCCCGAGCTGGTGCTCCCCGTCACCGTTGCGCTCAGCCTGCTGCCACTCGGTGCCGCCGCCTACCTGCTCTGGATCTTCGAGGTGGGGGAGGCCGGGTTCCAGTTCACCGAACAGGTGCTCTGGTACGAGGCGTGGGGGATCTCGTGGAACATGGGTGTGGACGGCATATCGGTGCTGCTCATCGCCCTGACCGCCCTGCTGTTCCCGCTCTCGCTGCTCGCTTCCACCGGGATCAAGAAGAACCTCAAGTTGTACATGGTGTCGATGTTGGTGCTTGAGACCGGACTGCTCGGTGTCTTCATGGCGCTCGACCTGGTGCTGTTCTTCGTCTTCTTCGAGATCACCCTGGTGCCGATGTACCTGCTGATCGGGATGTGGGGGAGCGCCAACCGGGTCTACGCCGCGGTGAAGTTCTTCCTCTACACCGCCCTCGGTTCGGCATTCATGCTGGCGTCGATCATCGCCATCGGGATCCTGGCGGGGGACCAGCTCGGAGCGATCAGCTTCGATTACCGGGCGCTGCTGGATCTGGAGCTGTCGTCCGATGCGCAGCTCTGGCTGTTCCTCGGATTCGGTATCGCCTTCGCCATCAAGGTGCCGCTGTTCCCGTTCCACACCTGGCTGCCCGACGCCCACACCGAGGCCCCGACGGCAGGGTCGGTGCTGCTCGCCGGGGTGCTGCTCAAGCTGGGCACCTACGGGTTCGTCCGGTTCAACCTGACGCTGTTCCCCGAGGCGACGGTGCGGCTGGCGCCGTGGCTGGTCACCCTGGCGGTGATCGGCATCATCTACGGTGCGGTCGTCGCCATCGTCCAGCCCGACCTGAAGCGGCTCATCGCCTACTCATCGGTCAGCCACCTCGGCTTCATCGTGCTCGGGATCTTTGCGCTCACCAGCCAGAGCCTGCAGGGCGGTGTGATCCAGATGGTCAACCACGGGCTCACCACGGGTGCGCTGTTCCTGCTGGTCGGGATGATCTACGACCGGCGTCACACCCGGGAGATCGCCGACTACGGCGGGATCGCCAAGGTGATGCCGATCTTCGCCGGGTTCTTCCTGTTCTCGGCGTTCGCCTCGATCGGGCTGCCCGGGCTCAACGGGTTCATCGGTGAGTTCATGGTGCTGCTGGGCAGCTACCCGACCTTCCCGGTCGCCGCCATCATCGCCGCCGTCGGGGTGCTGCTCGCCGCCGTCTACCTGTTGTGGGCCTACGAGCGGGTGTTCACCGGTCCACTCGACAAGCCGGAGAATGAGAAGCTGATCGATCTCTCGTTCCGGGAGATCGCCATCCTGGTTCCGATGGCGGTGCTGATCGTGTTCCTCGGGGTCTACCCGAAGCCGGCACTGGACCGCATCGAGCCCTCGGTGGAGCTGATCCTCGACCGCATCGAGACCAGCACGGACTACGTCGTGCCCGACTACGGCCGGATCGCCGATCTGGGAGTGGGCGGCCTGGGAGTGGTCGACGAGGGGGGTGAGGGCTGATGGAGAACATCGCATTCCTCCCCATCGCCCCCGAGGTCATCCTGCTCGCCGGTGCGGTGCTGATCCTGATGGCCGAGGTGACCCTGCGGATGGGGCAACGCACCTGGGCCGCCATCGCCGGGATCTCGCTGGTGACATCGGTGGTGTTCTCGGTGCTGCAGTGGCTCCGGGTCGACGAGATCGGACCACAGCTCAACTACTCGGCGCGTGGGATCGAGCCGGTCCGGATGCCGATGGTGGTGATGGACCACTTCTCGGCGTTCGCCGGGATGCTGCTGTTCGCCGTCGCCGCCGTGGCGCTGGTCGGCGCCTGGAAGATGGTGCGCTCGTTCGACACCAGGGGCGCCGAGTTCGTGGCGTTGTACCTGCTGGCGGTCGCCGGGCTGCACATGATGGTGATGGCTTCGAACCTGGTGCTGGTATTCATCGGTCTGGAGACCGCTTCGATCGCCCTCTATGTGATCGCCGGGTTCACCAGGGACAAGAAGCGCTCCGACGAGGCAGCGATGAAATATTTCCTGCTGGGCTCGCTCGCCTCGGCGGTCTTCCTCTACGGGGTGGCGCTGGTGTTCGCCGGGACCGGATCGACGTCGATGTACGGCGCCGCAAGCATCGGCGAGTTCTTCAGCCGCACCGTCCTGCTCGAACCGGGGATCGCCCTGATCGGGGTGGCGCTGATCGTGGTCGGGTTGGCGTTCAAGGTGACGGCGGCACCGTTCCACCAGTGGGCGCCCGATGTGTACCAGGGTGCGCCCACCGGCGCCGTCGGGATGATGGCCGCCGGGGTGAAGATCGCCGGGTTCGCCACGCTGGCCCGGATCCTGGTGACCGCCTTCCCGGCGCTCCAGGACCAGTGGTCGATCATTCTCGCCGGTCTGGCGGCGCTCTCGGTGGTGGTCGGCACCGTCTTCGCCATCGCCCAGAACGATCTGAAGCGGATGCTCGCCTACTCCGGTGTGGCCCACGCCGGGTTCATCCTGATAGCCCTCGTGTCCGGGGTCGAGGGAATCCCCGGGATGTGGTTCTACGTCGGTACCTACGCCTTCCAGCTGGTGGGTGCATTGGCCGTGGTGGCCATCGTGTCCGGATCCCGGTCCGACCGTTCCGATCTCGACGAGTACGTCGGGCTGGCTGCCCGCGCCCCGTTCCCGGCGATGTTGCTGGCCCTGTTCATGCTGGGGATGGGCGGTATCCCGTTCACCGCCGGTTTCGTCGCCAAGCTCGGGGTCTTCGCCCCGGCGCTCGACGCCGGGTTCCTGTGGCTGGTGATCGTCGGCGCCGTGACCTCGGTGGCCGGGCTCTATTTCTACCTCAGAGTGATCGTGCTCATGTTCTTCCGTGAGCCCGAAACCACCGCCGACGAGCCGCACAGCCTCGGGGTCGGCCCCGGACCCCGCCTGGTGCTGATCGTCGCCGGTGTGGTCACACTGGTGCTCGGGATGGTCCCCTGGCCCGTGCTCGAGTTCCTGGCCAACGCACTCCCGCTGTAGATCGGCCCGCCCTTCCTGGGCGGCGCCGCGTCGGGATCGCCGTCGGGATGGTGACGCCACGTCGGTCCTGGGACAGACCGGTCAGAGCGCGGCACCGGATGGTTGTGCCGCTGCCGCCGGTGCCGTTTCCTCTGCTTCGATCGCGGCGAGGCGTCGCCGACGTTCCTTGTCTTCGAGGGCGCGTCGTTCCGCCGGGCGGAGGAATCTTCGACGATGGGGCGGACTCTCCGGGTCGAGCCGTTCGCCGTAGCCGTGGACGGCGACGTGGTGGTGGTACCAGCACAAGGTGACCAGATTGTCGGGGTCATGGGTGCCGCCATCGGAGTAGCGGACAAGATGGTGGGGTTCGAGGCGGTAGCGGCTGCGACAGCCGTCCATCACACAGCGGCCATCCCGCTGGAGGACGAAGTCGCGGATCGCCGGAGGGATGGCCCGGGTGCGTCGGGTCGTGGCGACCGGCCGGAGCTCGTGGTCGAGAGTGACCAGACTCACCGCACCGCCGCAGAGGATCGCATCCAAAGTGTCAGGGCCGATCCGGGGACCGGCGGCGATGGTTGCCCCGAGCTCGCCTCCGGTGGCGGCTGCGGTCTGGCCGGCGTCGAGGAACACCGTCACCGACGACCCGGCCGTGCGCCGGCGGGTCCCGGGCCCGTCCGGCCGACTGCAGGGCCGACCCGGGCCGGTATCGGAGTGGTCAGCGAGGTCGTCGCCCAGGGTGCCGTACCCGTTATCGGCATCGGCAGCGGCATCGGCAGCGCGGTCGTGGGCGTTTGGGTCGTGGGCGTCTGGGTCATGGGCGTCTGGGTCGTCGCATTGCCCGGTTCCGTCGAGGTAGTCCTGGGAGAGGGCGGTGAGGGCGTCGAGGCACCGGGCGCCCCGACCGTCACCCTGGGCATGGCTCCCGGCGGCGAACCCGTCGGTGCGCTGATCGAGCGCCTTGGCGATGATGTGCCCGGCGGCAGCGGGGGCGAGACCCGAGATCTTCCATGCGGTGTTGTCGAGGGTGGGGACGATCGAGATGTGACGTTGTCGCATCAGTTGGCGCTCGTCGATACGGGTGACCCGCTTCAAGGCCGCTGCCCGACGCCGCACGTCGACCAGGTCACGGTCCCGGCTCTCTGCCACGTCATCGGCGGTGCCGCCTGCGGCGACGAGCCGATTGGTGGCCACCACCCGATCGAAGCTGACGTCTCCCGATTCGAGTTGCCGGGCCCGCAGCGGGTCGGCGGCCTGGGCCCGCGCCGCCGTGACCAGATCCCGCGCCGTTCCCGGAGCGATGTCGAGGGCGCCGGCGGTCCATTCCTCCATCGAGCGCGACCGTTCGACACGGGCCACCAGTTCGGCGTCGAGCCAGGCGAGGATCCGGACCTGGCGAGCACGTAGCGTGGCGATCTTCCCTTCGAGACGGGCCAACTCCGCTTTGGCGTCGTCGATGTCGACGTAGGGCAGCCCCGCCGATCCACCTCGATACCCGAGCCCTGGAAGCTTGGTAGCGAACATACGTTCGATGATATCAAAGAACAGTGACAACGTAAAGGGGTAAGTAACGGTGCAATGAGGAGAGTTTCGGGCGGGACCGAAGGCGCACGCCGGTGTGCGGGTCTCCGAGCGGGGGGGCGATGTGTCCCTGATGTCGCCGACGGTGCCATCATGCGACCATGGTGGTGAACAGGGTGGGCCGAACCTCACGGACGACCTGGGTGGCGCTGCTCGTCGTGATCGGGGTGCTGGTGATCCCGGTGGGGGTGGCAGCCACCGTGATCAACACCGACCGCTACGTGCTCGCCCTCGGTCAGACGCAACGTGAGGACGTCTACATCGCCTCCGGGTCGGCCCTGGTGGACGGAACCATCGAGGGAGACCTGGTGATCGTCACCGGGGATCTCCAGGTTTCCGGCACCGTCGACGGCGACGTGCTGGTGCTGGCGAGGGGGAGAGTCACCATCAGCGGGACCGTGACCGGCTCGGTGCGCGGCGCCGCCCGGTCGGTGGTGGTGTCCGGAACGGTCGGCGACGAGCTGGCGATGACCAGTCTGTCGCTGACGGTCCCCGGCACCGTCGGCCGCGATCTGCTGGCTCTTGCCGGGACCGTCGATCTGACCGGCGAAGTGGGTCGGGACATGCTCGGGCGGGGCTACGACGTCACCGTATCTGGCGGGGTGGGCCGAGACCTGCACATGAGCGTTCGCGACCTGACGCTACGCTCGGGCGCCAGCTTCGGTGGTGACGCCATCTACAAGTCACGCCGCATGGCCACCGTCGCCGACGATGTCGTCGTCCAGGGTCAGATGATCCAGCTCCCGGCCCGCGCCAACTTCTTCGTCTCGGTGATGTTGCGACTGGCGTTCCTGCTCGGGTTTTTCGGGTATGTCGTCGGGGGCATCGCCGTGATCTGGCTGTTCCGGCGCACCGCCTCCGGCGCCATCACATCCACCACCGCCGAGCCGCTGCGGGTGCTGGGGATCGGGGCCGCCACCATCGTGGGGGTCCCGCTGCTGGTCGGTGCGCTCGCCTTCACCCTCGTCGGGATTCCGCTGGCGATCGGGCTGCTGGTGCTGATGCTCGCCGCCCTGATCTTCGGGACGGTGCCGACGGTGGCGGCGATCGGGTCACGGCTCACCGGGGGCCGGGGTGGAACGTACGGAGGATTCGTCGCCGGCGCCGCCGTCTGGTGGGTGGCCATGTCGATCCTGCCGCTCCTCGGTGCGATGATCTTCATCGTCGCCCTGATCTGGGGAGTGGGCGCCTGGGTGGCGGCGGCACTACGGGTTCGCAGCGGCGTCGGAGCGCCGGACCCGGGTTGATCAGTCGATCAGTTCGAAGTCGAGGTTGTCGAGCCCGCCCGGGTCGTACTCGAATGCGTCCCCGGCTCCGCTGAAGCTGGCGGGGTCGACCATGAAGAAAGTAAACCCCTGCGGGTTGGGGATCGGGGTCATCGACTCCTTCCCGGCGTTGTCGAGGTAGGTGTGGAGCCAGATCGGTCGCCATCCCCGGTATTTTCCGGTGGAGTCGATGTGGATTGCCCACACCAGACGGTCATGCCAGTCGCCTGCCAGCGTGAACGTCGGCGAGAAGCTGGTGAGACAGGTGCGCATCAGCGCCGAGGCGGTATTCACATCGGCGACACCGGTGGGGCCGGCGCCCGAGGCGGTGTCCTGCATCGTCTTCTTGTCGCAGGCGTTGGGGACGGGACCATCGGGGAGCAGGTCCCACAGCATGGTGGTGTTGCCTGCCAGCCGACCGGTGGCGAGCCCATCGGTGACGACCGTCGAGTTGACCGGGAACAGCCGGCGCGCCCCGGTGGGCATGGTCAGATCGTGCCCGAACCTGCAGGCGGAATCGGAATCCGGTCGCGACGAACCGGATTGGTCGATGTCGATCAGAAAGCCGTAGCCGTTGCGGAGGTGGTATACGGCCGTCTCGACACGGTCGTCACATGCCGGGACGGTGTTGCGGTTCCCGATCCCGATCATATGGTGCCCTGCGGTCGAGCAGGCGGACTGTGGCGTGGTGCTGGTGTACAAACAGCGGTAGCGGGTACCGCTCCCGGCATCGGTGAAACCGATCGGCACCACGTCCAGCTCAGGGTGGTTGGCGATGATCGCCGCACTAGCCGACGCCTGGATGATGATCGCCGAACCGGCACCGATCACCGGGGCGAAAGAATGGCGCGCCTCGGAGTTGAGGGCAACATTGAGCTCGAAATCGTCCCCGACCTGATCGATGTTCGAGGTCATGGTGCACGGCGCAGGGCACCGGTTGGCGATGGAGATCCTTCGGACTTCCTCGAACACCCGCGACCCCGAGACCTGGATACCGATGTTGATGACGGGTGTCGGCGTGCCGCCGGCGCGATAGGTCTGCGGGATGGCGGTCACCGCCGACAGCGCCGCCATGTCCACGTTGTTCTGGGCGAGGCGCCGCGTCGACCAGGCGCTTGCCGAGTCGATGGCCAGGGCCGCAAACCCGATCAGGGCGATCATCACCAGGGCGGTCAGCACCAGGATGGCGCCCCCCTCGGTGTCGCGATCAGGCCGAGCAGCGTTCACGGGCATGTTGCTGGTCCAGGGCCGTCCCATGCCGGGGTGAGGTTGGTGCCGTCGATGCGAAACTCGAGTGTCGAGCCGATGCTGGGCACGCTTTGCAGTATCGACCAAGGGGAGTCCGTGAGTGGGACGAAGGGCGTGTAGGTCACGGTGGCGCTACCGAACCCGGAGTTGAGGCGCACGGCGCTGACCGTGATGCTTCCGGTGGGGACCTTGTCGATGTCGGCACATATTGCCGCGGCGATTCCGGTGTCGTCGAGGTTCTGGGTAGCTGCCACCCGGGCCGCCTCGCGGGTGGCGCCGCGGATCGCATTCTGCTGCGACAGCGCCCACCCGGCGTCAACGATGTTGAACACCAGCATCAGGAGCAGTGGGATCACCAGGGCGAACTCGACAAGGGCGGCTCCCGAGTCGTCACCGCGGCGGGGGCGGAGTCTCAGCATGAAGAGCCCCCGGCGGGTGGGTCGAACTGCGGCTCGACATAGACCGAGTGTTCCGAGGAGACAGTTCCGCTCGGAACCAGACCGGTCAGGCTCTGATAGGGCGCAGTGACTTGCAAGATCCGCATCGTTCCGCCATTGGGGAAGTCCTGGCCACCGGCAAAGCTGTAGGTGGCGCCATCGACCACCACCAGGCTGCCGCAGATCATCGGACCGGCCGCCTGCCCGACAGCAGCGGCACACGCTCCCTCTTCGGCTGCGTGGCGGATCTCGGCGTTCTGGGTGGCGGCGTAGGAGAACTCCATGATCGCAAAGATCATGGCCAGAAAGACCGGGATGATCAGGGCGACCTCGACCATCGATGCCCCCCGTTCGGCGGTCCGTTCGGCCGTGCCATCGGCGCCGCGCCGGTGTCTGCGCCATAGCGGGCGCCGGTGGGCTCGGTTGGACGTCGACCGTGGCACGAGTCCACCCCCTACGGATGTCGCCGGCCCGACTGCGGGACGTGTGACCACGCTCAGAAGCGTACACCCGGTGTGACGCCTGGGCTACCGCCCGCCGAACGTCGCCGGAACCGGTCCCGTCTCAGCCGCCGGACGGCACGTCGACGGTCAGCGACGGGTCGTCGACGTCGGCGATCCGGATATCCATCGAAAGCGTGGTGGGCTCGTCGTCATCGGTGGGGAGCCCACCGAAGGCCTGCGCCGACGCTTCGGCATCGAGGGTGGCGTCGACGGTCAACCCGGCGATCCAGCCGCCGTCGTCGGCGATCCACAGGTCGAGGGTCTCGAAGTCGGCGCCGCCGAGGTCCTCGATCAGCACGATGCAGGCCGCCGCCTCGACGTCTGCGGTGAGGTCGATCCGTCGGGTGGCGATCCCGTTGAGGTCCGCGGCGACGCCGTCCCAGTCGGTCTCGCATTCGGCGGTGTCGAAGTCACCCCAGAACACCGGATGCACCGGGCAGCCGAAGATGATGTCCTCGACGGCGCCGATCTCGGTCTCCTGGAAACCTGACCCGTCGTCGAGCCAGACGCCGTCCGGGGTCACCACGGCGCTGTTGACGAGGGTGACCCCGTCGACCTCGATCGTCGATGTGCACTCGAAGTCCTCACCGACGCGGGTGCCCGCCGTCACCACCTCCACCGGGTTCCCACCGACGTTGACCGCCACCGCACTACTGGCGGTGAACGAATCGAGCACGGTGGTCGGGGCCCCCTCCGGCTCGACCATGGCAACGGTGGTCGTGGTGTTCTCCTCCGGGTCGGATGCGGCGGACGTGGTGGTGATGTCGTCCGCAGCGGCCACCGAGGTGGTGGTCTCCGGGGACGTGGTGGTCTCCGGGGACGTGGTGGAGGACGCTTCCGAGTCGTCGCCGCTGCAGGCGGTGGCGAGGAGGGCGGCGGTGGCGACGAGGGCGACGAGACGGTAACGCACGGGGAGCTTCCTTCGAGAGCGGTTCGGGGCACAACCTACCCGGAAGCAGGATGCACCGGAACTGCCGACACGGCCGCAGCCTGGCGACCGTTCAGCGGGAGGAGACCAGCAGCGGCACCTGGCGCTCGGCGTCGGTGAGCCCACCGTGATTGCCGATCATCCGGTCGTCGCTACGCCGGTGGAGCAGCAGGAAGCCGTCGTCGGCGACCAGGATCCCGTTGGGGCGGCGCTCGGCGAAGCTGGGATGTCGTGGTCCATCCCCCCACCATCCGGCAGCGTCGTCGAAGGGAACCCATGTCGCCGGTAGCCGCTCCGCCAGGGAGGCTCCCTCCCCCCGGACGAACATGGCGCGACCGTCCCCGTAGAAGATGCGGCCGTCGTGGTCGGCCTTGTCGATCCGGATCTGACGGTCCGGGGGGAAGTCGACGTGGCCGTGATCGGCAGTTCCCACCACGACCACCCCGGGCGGGACCGCCTGGGTGACCGCAGACCACACATAATCCGCCACGCTCAACGCCTCGGCGTACTGCGGTGAGCCCTGACCGTAGACGTGGGCGGCAAAGTCGACGTGCGGGACGTAGGTCACCACGATCCGTCGCCTCCCCGTCCCGTGCGGGTTGGCAAGTTGCGCGGTGGCGGTGACCAGTTCGGAGATCGATCCGACCGGATCGAAACGACAACCCCGGTAGAGCATCCGGCTCAGCGGGCTCCCCTCGAACGATTCCGGCTGCACCGTCACCGCATCCGCACCGGCCTGTCCGAGACGCTCCCACAGGTTGGGCGCCGGCAGCATCGAGGCGGTGTCGTGTGCCACTGGGTCGCCCCAGATCGACGTCCATTTGATCGTGTTGACCACCAGATCGTGCTCGGGCATCCACAACTGGTATCCGAGCAGGCCATGCTGGGCAGGGGGGCGCCCGGTGGCGATGGTGGAGAGCGCCACCGTGGTGGTCGAGGGGAACGGCGCATCCAGCGTCCCCACCACATCGGCGGCGAGGAAGCCGGCACTGGGATGGCCGAGCTGGTGGGAGCCCAGACCGTCGAAGACCACGAGCACATAGGTGTCCGCATCTGGAACGGCGGCGGCGAGGTGGGGGTGGAGCCGTGGGGCGACCGCTGATCCGATGAGCCGGTACTCGAGCTCGGCCACCAGGTTGAGCAGCGAACCGCCGCGGTAGTCCGGCAGCGTCACCGCTCGTGCCGGCTCGGTCCCCGTTGTCATGTTGGACGCGCCTCCAGGATTCAGTCGTACGCCCGGAACCATCAGTCTGGCACCATCGGACCGGGCACCGGACGCCGGGTCACCACCTGGGTGGATGCGGCTCCGGGGCCGGGCCGCGTCAACTTTGGCGGCCTAGTGGGCGCTCCTATACTCGCCCCGGACATCGGCAGCCGTGCCGCCCCCGACGCACGTAAAGGTTTACGACGATCGTGCTTGACCAGTATCTCGGCAGCTACATCACCGTGGCCGCCTTCTTGGCGGTCGGTGCGCTGTTGGTGGGCGGTGCGATGCTGGCGTCGTCGGCCCTCCGGCCCAACAAGCCGAGCCCCGCCAAGCTGGAGAGCTACGAGAGCGGGATGGACCCGGTCGGCAGTGGCTGGTCACAGACCCAGATCCGCTACTACGTGTTTGCGCTTCTCTTCCTCATCTTCGATGTCGAAGCGGTATTCATCTTTCCGTGGGCGCTCCAGCTCGACACCTTCACCGAGATGGGTCTGGGCGGCTACGTGCTCGTCGAGATGATCATCTTCATCGTGATCCTGGTCATGGGACTCGTCTATGCAGTTCGCAAGGGAGTGCTCAAATGGGAGTGATCGAGAAGTTCGGCGCCCCGAAACCCGTGTCTTGGCTGCTCAACTGGTCCCGGAAGTACTCGTTGTGGTTCTTCCAGTTCGGACTCGCCTGCTGCGCCATCGAGATGATGGCCGCCTCCAGCCCCCGCTACGACTTCATGCGGTTCGGCATCATCCCGCTTCCCGCTTCGCCCCGACAGGCCGACCTGATGGTGGTGGCCGGCACGGTCACCGACAAGATGGCGCCGGCGGTGCGGCGGTTGTACGACCAGATGCCCGAACCCAAGTATGTGATCTCGATGGGTTCCTGCTCCAACTGTGGCGGGCCCTACTGGGACTCCTATTCGGTCACCAAAGGTGTCGATCAGGTGATCCCCGTCGACGTCTACGTCCCCGGGTGCCCGCCCCGCCCCGAGGCACTGATGGAGGGCATCGTGCTTCTCCAGGACATGATCACCAACGAAGACGTGCGCGAGAAGTGGAGCAGGCGTGACCGACAGCCCGTCTGATCCCGCAGCCACCGACATCGAAACCGACGACGTGCCCGCCGACGCCGTCGAACAGGATGCGCTGGCGGTCTATGCGGCGGCGATCGCCGATCGGATCGGCGCCACCTCCTGGACGGCCGAGCTCGACACCGTGCGGCTGATGGTCGACCGGGAGCGCTGGGTCGAGGCCGTCACCGCCGTCGGTGAGGAACTCCCGTTCTTCTCCTGGCTGTCCGCCATCGACTGGTCCCGCGAGGTCGCCGTCGGTGAACCCGCCGCCGATGTCGACGAGTTGGAGGAGCGCTACGAGGTGCTCTGTCACATGTCCTCGATCCACAGCGCCGACAATGTCATCGTCGTCACCACCCTTCCCAAGGACGACCCGAGCATCGACTCGCTGGTCCCCGCCTTCGGGGGCGCCGAAT
Organism: uncultured Acidimicrobiia bacterium; assembly: GCA_963708235.1. Classification (GTDB taxonomy): domain Bacteria; phylum Actinomycetota; class Acidimicrobiia; order Spongiisociales; family UBA5794. The sequence continues at coordinate 527,132 of OY970200.1, forward strand.
GGCACGAGCGGGAGGCCGCCGAGATGTTCGGGATCGACTTCCGCGGTCACCCCAACCTCACCCACCTCTACCTCCCCGATGCGTTCGAGGGGCATCCGCTCCGCAAGTCCTTCGCCCTGCTCAGCCGCGAGGTCAAGCCCTGGCCGGGCACCGTCGACGTCGAGGGGCTGCCCTCCACCGAGAATGTCGAGGCCTCCACCGAGAATGTCGAGGCCGGGGCCGGCGAAACCGAAGGTGGTGACGCATGACCCAGCTCGACCCGCGGGCGGCAATGCATCTCTCCGAGGCGTCGGTGTCGGTCGAACTCGAGACGCCGGGGATGACGCTCAACATCGGCCCGCAGCACCCGTCCACCCACGGTGTGCTCCGACTGGTCGCCCGTGTCGACGGAGAACGGGTCGACTCGGTCGACCCCGTGATCGGGTACATGCACCGCGGCTACGAGAAGCTCGCCGAGGTCCGCACCTACGCCCAGACCATCGCCCTGGTCAACCGGATCGACTGGGTCTCTGGTTTCGCCAACGAGATCCCGCTCGTGGCCGGGATCGAGCGGATGGTGGGCGTCGAACCGCCACCGAGAGCCCAGTACATCCGGCTCATCCTCACCGAGATGGCCCGCATCTCCTCCCATCTGGTGTTCATGTCGTCGTTCCCGCTGGAGCTCGGCGCCGCCACGCCACTTATGCACGCCCTCCGTGAGCGCGAGCGGGTCCTCGAACTGCTCGAGAGTGTCACCGGGGGCCGGTTCCACCCCAACTTCAACCGGGTCGGCGGGGTCAAGCCGGTCTACGGAGGTGGGTCGACCACCAAGAAGCAGGAACAGGATCTGCCGGCCGGGTTCCTCCAGGGCACCCGCGACGCCATGGACAAGGTGCTGTTCATCTGCGACGAACTGGACAAGCTGGTCACCGGCAACGACTTCTTCAAGGCCCGCACGGTCGGTGTCGGGGTGATCCCGCTGGACAAGGCCGTCGAGTACGGGGTGTCCGGCCCCAACCTGAGGGCGTCCGGCTCGGACTTCGATCTGCGCAAGCACGAGCACCTGCTGCCCTATGACGATCTCGAGTTCGAGATCCCGACCGGCGCCAACGGCGACTCGTACGACCGGTATGCGGTCCGGCTCGAGGAAATCCGCCAGGCGACCCGCATCATCCAGCAGGCGATCGACCGGATCCCGTCGGGACCGCTCCAGGCCAAGGTGCCCCGTGTGCTCAAGGTCCCGGTCGGTCAGACCTATGTCCGTGCCGAGAACCCCAAAGGCGAGATGGGCTACTACATCGTGTCCCAGGGGGGGCGGATCCCGTACCGGATGAAGATCCGCTCGGCGTCGTTCTCCAACCTGTCGATCCTCCCCTGGGTTCTCCAGGGCCAGCTGATCCCCGATCTGGTTGCCATCCTGGGAAGCCTCGACTTCGTGCTGGGGGACGTCGACCGATGAACTTCTGGATCGAGCTGATCCTCAAGCTGGTGCTCGTCCTCGGCGTGGTGGTGCTTCCCGGTGCGCTGGTCGTGATCTTCGCCGAACTCAAGGTGTCGGCCCACATGCAGAGCCGCATCGGGCCCTACTTCGCCGGTGGCCGGTTCGGATGGGCGCAGCCGCTCGCCGACGGTCTCAAGTTCATGCAGAAAGAGGATCTGGTCCCCGCTGCGGCCGACAAGACGGTCTACAAGCTCGCTCCGTACGTGATGCTCGCCGGCACCGTCGCCACCTTCGTCGTGATCCCGTTCGGACCCGATCTCGTCGCCGAGAACCTCGATGTCGGGGTGTTCTACCTGCTGGCGATCTCGTCGCTGTCCACGCTTGCCGTGTTGATGGCCGGTTGGTCGTCAGGGAACAAGTATTCGTTGATCGGCGGTCTGCGCGCCGCCGCCCAGCTCATCGCCTACGAGCTGCCGCTGGTGCTCGCCGTGATCGGGGTGGTGATCCAGGCCGGGACCCTGTCGCTCAACGGGATGGTCGATGCCCAGGCCGAGCCGGTGTTCCATCTGGGCAGCATCGCCGTCAGCCTCCCCTTCATCCTCAAGGGTCAGATCATCGGGTTCGTGATCTTCACCATCGCCGCCCTCGCCGAGTTGAGCCGGATCCCCTTCGACATGCCGATCGCCGAGTCCGAGCTGACGATGGGCTACCTCACCGAGTACTCGGGGTTGCGTTTCACCATGTTCTTCCTCGGCGAGTACGCCGGGATGATCTCGCTCAGCGCCGTCGCCGCCACGCTGTTCCTCGGGGGGTACTGGATACCCGGGGTGCCGGCCGACATGCTCAACATCGTGGGGCCGGTGGTCCTGGTGGCTAAGGTCGGGGCGCTCTGCTTCCTCTTCATCTGGATGCGCTGGTCCTTTCCTCGTCTGCGTGAGGACCAGCTCCAGGCGCTGGCGTGGAAATGGCTTATCCCGCTGGCACTGGTCAACATCGTCGTGACCGCAGTCTTCAAGGTGGTGTTCTGATGGCCAATGACAAGCCGGCCGCCGACCAGGCAACCAACAAGACTTCCGCCAAGGAGGTGGTCGCCGCCAAGAGCGCCCCGTTCGTCGGGCTCGCCAAGGGGATGGCGGTCACCATGAAGGCGTTCCTCACCAAGCCGGTGACCGTCAACTACCCGCTGGTCAAGGAAGTCCCGGTGCCCCGCGCCCGCGGGGTGATCGCCCTCGACACCGAGGCCTGCACCGTCTGCATGCTGTGTGCCCGTGAGTGCCCCGACTGGTGCATCTACATCGAGGGTCACAAGGAGGCGATCCCGCCCACCACCGAGGGTGGCCGGGTGCGCACCCGCAACGAGCTCGACCGCTTCGACATCGACTACGGGCTGTGCATGTACTGCGGCATCTGTGTCGAGGTCTGTCCCTTCGATGCGCTGTTCTGGAGCCCCGACTACGAATACAGCGAGTACAAGCTGAGCAACATGCTCCACGACAAGGAGCGGCTCACCGACTGGCTCGCCACCGTCCCCGAAGCTCCCGCCCTGGAGCCGCAATGACGGTTTCCGACTGGTTCTCCACGACCCAGAACTGGGCCTTCCTGGCGATGGCGGTGCCCACGCTGTTCGCCGCATTCCGGGTCGTCACCACCCGCAACGTGGTGCACTCGGTGCTCTACCTGGTCGTTGCGCTCGGCGGGTCGGCGGCGATGTTCATCCTGCTCGGCGCTGAGTTCGTCGCCTGGACCGTGGTCCTGGTCAACATCGGGGCAATCGTGGTGTTGTTCCTGTTCGGAACCATGATCACGAGGGCCCCGGCCGGGAAGGACCCCGAGCTCAGCGCTCCCAGGTTCACCAAGCTCGCCGCCGCCGCCGTGTCCGGGTTGCTGTTCATCGTGATCGGTGGGGCCATGCTCGACGGGTTCCAGGGACAGACCATCGACAGTGCGGCCGGCCCGACCGGGACCGCCCAGCTCGGCGAGGCGCTGTTCACCCGCTACGTGATCCCGTTCGAGGTGGTGTCGTTCCTGCTGCTCGGCGCCCTGATCGGCGGCATCGTGCTGGCCCGACCCGACCCCGAGCCCGGTGAAGGGTCAGGTCTGTGATGCTGATCAACCAGTTCCTGCTCGTAGGTGCGGCGCTGTTCTCTCTGGGTGTCTACGGCGTCCTGGTGCGGCGCAACGCCGTGCTGGTGCTGATCTCGGTCGAGCTGATGCTCGCCGGAGTCAACGTCAACCTGGTGGCGTTCGACCGCTTCCTCGGTGACACCCTGGTCGGCGGGCAGATGTTCTCGCTGTTCGTGATCGCCGTCGCCGCCGCCGAGGTCGGCATCGGTATCGCCATCATCCTGCTGATCTTCCGGAACCGTCGCTCGGCCAACGTGGACGAGCTCGATCTGCTGAAACTCTGATGCTCACCAATCTCGCCTTCAAGGCCACCCCACTCATCCTCGCCGCAGAGGAACACGGCACCACCTCCTACGGGGACGGCGGGGCGCTGGCGGCGTGGGCGTGGCTGATCCCGGTCGTCCCGCTGCTCCTGGCGTTCGCCATCGTCTTCTTCGGTAAGCGGCTCCCCTTCAAGGGATGGGAGCTGGCGGTCGGATCGATGGCCTTCGTCGCCGTCTACGGGATCGCCCTGTTCGTGATGAACATGGGCGACGGCATCACCTTCCAGGGTGCCGTCCATGTCGCCGACGTCGGCACCCAGACCATGGGGGCGCACATCGGCGACATGCTCACCATCGAGTGGGGATGGATGGTCGACGGACTGTCGATCATGATGTACTTCGTCGTCGGGGTGGTCGGGCTGCTGGTGTTCGTCTACGCCAAGAGCTACATGGACGGCGACATCCGCTACACCTGGTTCTTCGCCTCGTTCACGCTGTTCGCCGGCGGCATGCTGGTGCTGGTCTCCGCACCCAACCTGATCCAGCTCATCGTCGGCTGGGAGCTGGTCGGTGTCGCCTCATGGCTGCTGATCGGTCACTACTGGGAGGACCACGAGAACTCGTCGGCGGCGATCAAGGCGTTCCTCACCAACAAGGTCGCCGATGTCGGGCTGTTCATCGGCGCCATCATCGTCGGCACCTCGGTCGGCTCGTTCCGCTTCACCGACATCCTCGACGTGGTGGGGGAGGGTGGCGGCGACACGGCGCTGGCCCGCTTCGCCTTCTGGGGCGGTCTTGCGCTCTTCGTCGCCGCCATGGGCAAGAGCGCCCAGTTCCCGCTCCATGTCTGGCTCCCCGACGCCATGGCCGGTCCGACTCCGGTCTCGGCGCTGATGCACGCCGCCACCATGGTCACCGCCGGGGTCTACCTGATCGGGCGGATGTTCCCCTTCTACCTCACCGAAGGCTTCGCCGACGAGGTCCGCTCCATCATCATCATTATCGGTGCCCTCACCCTGCTGCTCACCGGGCTGATCGCCCTGGTGCAGAACGACATCAAGAAGGTACTCGCCTACTCGACGCTGTCGCAGCTCGGCTACATGGTCACCGCAATGGGCGCAGGGGCGTACACCGCCGGGTTGTTCCACCTCTTCACCCACGCCTTCTTCAAGGCGCTGTTGTTCCTCGGCGCCGGTTCGGTGATCCACGCCGTCCACTCCAACAACATGTCCGACATGGGTGGGCTGCGCAAGTACATGCCGCAGACGTTCTGGACCTTCATCATCGGGTCGGCGGCGCTCGCCGGGATCGTGCCCCTCGCCGGGTTCTGGTCGAAGGACGAGATCCTGGCCTCGCTCAGCTACGCCGGTTCGTCCGAATCCGGATTCTCCGCCGCCCAGGGCGGGGCCGGGTTGGCCAGCTTCATCTTCTGGGTCGCCGTGGTCGGAGCGTTCATCACCGCCTTCTACATGACCCGCACCGTGTGGCTGACGTTCTTCGGCACCTACAAGGGTCACGGCCATCCCCACGAGTCGCCCAAGCTGATGACCTACCCGCTGATCGTCCTCGCCGGGTTTGCGGTGGTCGCCGGGCTGATCAACATCCCGGGGATCACCTCGCTGTTCACCGACACCGTGGGCACGCTGTTCAATGCGGTGTTGGACCACCATCCCGACAGCATCGATATCACGGTCGCCCTGATCGGCGGCATCGCCGGTCTGATCGGGATCGCGTTCGGCTTCCGGATCTGGGGGAGGGACGCCGACACCCAGGCTGAGCGCGACTCGTTCCGGATCCCGGTGCTCTACCCGCTGCTGGAGCACAAGTACTACATCGACGATTTCTACATGGATGGCATCATCCGTCCCACCCGTGGCCCGCTGGCCCGCGGTGTCAACTGGTTCAACGGCCATGTCATCGACCTGGTCGTCAACGGTGTCGGATTCCTCGCCCACGGAGTGGGCCGGCTGGTCTATTCGTTCGACCAGCGGGGAGTCGACGGGGCCATCAATGCCTCGGGTGCCGCCACCGGCGGGGCCGGTGGGTTGCTGCGGCGCCTGCAGACCGGTCGGGTGCAGCAGTACGCCATCTTGGTTGTGGCCGGGACCTTGCTCCTGGTCGTCGGATTTATCGTGTTTGGCACAGGAGGAGGATCGAACTGATGTTGGAGAACGGCTGGGCGTTGAGCCTCGTGGTTTTCTTGCCCCTCGTCGGGGCAGGGGCGGTGCTCGCCACGCCGAAGGCCAACGAGCAGGCACAGAAGGTGATCGCACTGGCGTTCGCCGGTGCGACGTTCGTGCTGTCGGTCATCCTGGCCATACAGTTCGACTACTCATCGGCGGCGGAGTTCCAGTTCGGGACCGATCTGGCGTGGATCGAGGCGATCAGCTCGCGGTTCCACATCGGCATCGACGGGATCAGCCTGCCGCTGATGGTGCTGGCGACCTTCATCACCGTGCTGGCGATCATCTACTCGTGGGAGCACTGGCCCGAGCCGCACAACCCCAAGGCGTTCCTCGCCCTGATCCTGGTGCTCGCCACCGGGATGGTCGGGACGTTCGTGGCGCTCGACCTGATCCTCTTCTTCGTGTTCTTCGAGATCGTCCTGCTGCCCATGTATTTCATGATCGGGATCTGGGGCGACCGGGCCGAGATCACCATCCCGGTGTTCAAGAAGAAGATGGAGATGCGTATCTACGCCTCGATCAAGTTCTTCCTGTTCACACTGTTCGGGTCGGCCTTCATGCTGCTCGGTTTCCTCGCCCTCTTCTTCAAGTCGGGGGACGCCGGCGCCCGCACCTTCGACATCCTGCAGCTCACCGAGTTGGCTAGGGGCGGATTGTTCGCCGGGACCTTCGGGATGGTGGTGTTCGGCGCCATGTTCCTCGGCTTTGCGGTCAAGGTCCCGATGTTCCCGCTCCACACCTGGCTCCCCGATGCCCACACGGCGGCGCCGACGGTCGGGTCGGTGCTGCTGGCGGCGGTGCTGCTGAAGCTGGGCACCTACGCCTTTGTCCGCATCGCCCTTCCCGTCCTCCCCGAAGCGGCTGAGCGTTGGGCACCGGCGATCGGGATCCTGGCGGTGATCGGCATCATCTACGCCTCGCTGGCCTGTCTGGCGCAGACCGACATGAAACGGCTCATCGCCTTCTCCTCGGTGGGACACATGGGTTTTGTGATGCTCGGCATCGCCACCCTCACCGATATCGGGATCAACGCCGCCATCATCGGGATGGTCGCCCACGGCGTGATCACCGGGTTGCTCTTCTTCGTCGCCGGGTCGATGTCGCACCGCTACCACACCCGCGAGATGGCCCGTCTCGGCGGCAACCAGAAGCTGATGCCGATCATGGGCGCCATCCTCGGATTCACCGCCATGGCATCGCTCGGTCTTCCCGGGCTCGCCGGCTTCTGGGGTGAGTTCATGGCGCTGCTGGCCTCGTTCAACCCGCTCGAAGGGCTCAGCGTGGCGCTGTTCCGCACCCTGATGGTGATCGCCGCCGTCGGCACGGTGCTCGCCGCCGGGTACCTGTTGTGGATGCTGCAGAAGGTCAACTTCGGCGAGCCCAAGGCGGAATGGGAGGGCAAGACCTTCCACGACGTCGATCGCTGGGAGATGGCGGCCTGGGTGCCGCTCATCGTCACCATCATCGCCATCGGTGTGTTCCCCCGCCTCGTGTTCGGGGCCACCAATGACGCCGTGGTCAACCTCGTCTCACGGACCTTCGGAGGCTGACCGGAGTGTTCGACTACCACGCCCTCCTCCCGGAGCTGATCCTCGGCGCCACCGTTCTGGCGGTGCTGGCGACCGACCTGCTGCGCGTCCCCAAGTACTGGACGGCGGTGGTCGGGCTGGTCGGGTTGTTCGCCGCATTTGTGCCGCTGCTCACGCTCGGCTTCTGCGACATCCTCGACTTCTGCACCGAGCCCGCCGATGCGCAGCGGGTGATGATGGGCGGCTCCTATGTGGTCGACACCTTCTCGCTGGTGCTCAAGGGCGTGTTCATCGGCGCCGCCTTCATCTCGATCCTGCTGTCGGTCGGATACCTGGAGAGCGACCGGTACTGGCAGGGCGAGTTCTACTTCCTGATGCTGACCTCGGTGCTCGGCGCCGTGGTGATGGCATCGAGCCGTGATCTGATCACCCTGTTCGTCGCCCTCGAGGTGGTGACCGGGCCGACCTTCCTGCTCGCCGGTTGGCGCAAGGGCGATGCCCGCTCCAACGAGGCGGCCCTCAAGTATTTCATCATCGGGGTGCTCTCGGCGGCGATCATGCTGTTCGGGATGTCGCTGGTCTACGGCGTCACCGGCTCGCTGACCTTCGGGGAGATCCGCGCCGCCATCGCCGCCGTCGGCGACAGCCCGCTGCTCACCCTCGGGGTGATCTTCACCCTGCTCGGGTTTGCCTTCAAGGTGTCGGCGGTGCCGTTCCACTTCTGGACACCGGACACCTACCAGGGGGCGCCGATCCCGGTCACCGCCTTCCTGTCGGTGGTGTCGAAGACGGCGGGCTTCGTCGGGCTGCTCACGCTCTGCTACCTGGCGTTTGCCGACATGCGATCGCTGTGGGGGCCGCTGATGTGGATCCTCGCCGCCACTTCGATGACGCTGGGCAACCTCGTCGCCGTCCGCCAGGACGACATCGTGCGGCTGCTCGGCTACTCGTCGATCGCCCAGGGCGGGTTCATCCTGGTGCCGTTCGCCGTAGCCGTCTCGGCCGATGTCACGGAGGCCCAACTGGAGGCGGCGTTCTTCGCCACGGTCACGTACCTGATCATCTATGCGGTGATGAACCTCGGCGCCTTTGCGGTGATCATCGCCGGCGCCAACCGGCTCAAGTCCACCGCCATTGCCGACTGGGGTGGCTTCGGGACGTATGCCCCCGGTCTGGCGACGTTGCTGGCGTTGTTCTTCGCCTCGCTGGCCGGGATCCCGCCGCTTGCCGGCTGGTTCGCCAAACTGGTGATGTTCTCGTCGGTGTTGTCGGTCCAGGATCCATGGGCGACGGGGCTTGCCGTCATCGCCGTGCTCAACTCGGTGGTGGCGTTCTTCTACTACGCCAAGGTCATCAAGTCGGCCTGGTTCGATCGGGTGCCGGATCTGGTGCCGGCGGACGAACTGCGCGGGATGGGTGGCAAGGTGGCGCCGTCGCTGCAACTGGCGCTGGTGCTCACCGCCATCGGAGTGCTGGTGCTCGGGTTCTTCCCCGGGTTGGTGGCCGAGGTGGGTGCCGCCGCCGGGACGTTCGCTTCCGGCTTCTGAGCGCAGGCGTGTGAGCGCAGGCGTGTGAGGCTGGGCAGACGAGGGTGTATCGGCGTGGACCCCTTCCCCCTGAATGAGTCCACGCCGAGACTGAAACGTCCGGTGTGATGGTCTGTGTGGCGTCCCGGTAGGCCTCCCGGGACGGATACAGAACCGTCCGTCCACCCCCGACCGTCTGGCGACGGTCCTGGCTCCACCTGCCTGGTCGTTCCCCCGGCAGACCCCCCTACCCGGCCCGGCTGTGGAGCCTGTGTTCGCCTCTGCGATCACTCCTTGAATGTATAGATGTTTGCTCCCGATGGCAATGGGCTGACCGACTCAGTTGGGTTTCGGATCACACGGTGTGGGTGACGCAGCCTGCTCCGATGCGGTCTAACTTGCGAAGAGTCTCGTGCGGCTGAGGCCGCATTCCCCACGGAGGTCACGGTGCTCGATCAGGCGGAACAGGACCGGGTGCGTCGCGTTGCGGAGTTGCTGCACCAGGCGGCACGACCGATGCGTGTGTTGGGTGCGCTGGCGTGGGCGCCCGAGGTGAAGCAGCAGTTCCTTGCCGGTGGTGGTCAGCAGCTCCCCGAGGTGTCGTACCCCGGATATGACCCCGGACCGGTCACCGCCATCATCCAGGAGGCGCGGCGGGACATCTTCCCCGGCAACGTGGTCGACGACTGGCTCGAGTCGCAGGCCGATGCCATCGCCAGCACCGCCGAGATGATGGCGTCGGCCGGGACCTCCGCCTTCTCTGCCTGGGGCCGTCGCCTCTACGGAATGCCCACCGACCCCCTGCGCTACGACCCGGTGACCCCGCTCGCCCTCGCCCACCAGGTCCTCGAGTCGATGGCCGACCTGGTCTCCGCCAAGCTCGATGTCACCCCGCCGGCGACGAAGTCGGCCGAGGACATCGTGGCGGTCATCGAACCGGCGGTGAACCTCATGTTCGGTGACCTGGCTCCGCCGGTCCAGATCGTCGATCAGCTCTCGGCGAATGCGTTGGCCAGTCGCAAGCACATCCGGGTCCGCCGCGGCGCCAGGTTCACCGATCTCGACGCCCGTCAGCTTCTCGAACACGAAGCATTCATCCACGTCGCCACCGCATTCAACGGTCTCGAGCAGAAGGATCTCCCCATCCTCGCCATCGGGCATGCCGGGACGACGCGTACGCAGGAGGGCTTGGCGGTCTTCGCCGAGTTGATGAGCGGCACGCTCGACCTCGACCGCTTCCGTCGCCTCGCCCACCGGGTCATCGCCATCCACATGGCGATGGAGGGCGCCAACTTCATCGAGGTGTTCCGTTGGTTCGCCGAGCGGGTCGACGAGGACCAGGCGTTCGAGAGCACCCGCCGGGTGTTCCGCGGCGGCAACGTCAACGGCGGCGTGGCCTTTCTCAAGGACATCGTCTATCTCGCCGGTCTTCTCGAGGTCTCCACCTTTGTCCGCGGTGCCTTCGCCGCCGGACGCACCGACACCCTCGGGATCCTGTTCTGCGGCAAGCTCGACATCTCGGGCGTGCCGGCGCTCGCCGAACTCCGCAACAGCGGGCTGTGCGTCCGCCCCCGGTTCCTTCCGCCGTGGGTCTCAGATCCGCGCCACACCCTGGCGATGCTCACCTGGTCGACGTTCTCGTCGCAGATCGACCTCACCCGGGTCACCATGGCCGTGGAGCGCCTCCTCGCCCGCACCGAACGCGTCGACATCTCCGGCAGCATCACCTTCGACCCCGCTCCGGCGTCGTAGACGCCCGGCAGGCCGCCTCGTCTGGGTTCTTTCTTGACCCTCCCGCGTCGGTCTGCGTCCGCAGCGCCCCACCCCGTCTGGCGCCGGAAGTGTCGTTGTGACGATGTGCAGCCGGGTTTGTGGCTGTCGTTTCTTGGCCCTCCCCGCCCCGGGGGGCAGGGTACCTCCGAGGTTTGGGAGGAGGTGGGGCGGGGCGTGAGGCTGGATGGCTGGACGTTGATGGGGCCCCGTGCGGGTGCGTGTCGTCGTGGCGATGCGCAGCCGGGTTTGCGGCTGTCGGTGACACTTTCTGCTCGGGGACTTCGGCGTGGCGCTCCGCCCCGTCTGCGTCCGCAAGCGTCCGCAGCCACCCCTCCTCCCGAGGAGGGGAGGGCCGGAAGTGTCGTTGTGGCGATGTGCAGCCGGGCTTGTGGCTGTCGCTTCTTGGCCCTCCCCGCCCCGGGGGGCAGGGTACCTCCGAGGTTTGGGAGGAGGTGGGGCGGGGCGTGAGGCTGGATGGCTGGACGTTGATGGGGCCCCGCGCGGGTGCGTGTCGTCGTGGCGATGCGCAGCCGGGTTTGCGGCTGTCGGTGACACTTTCTGCTCGGGGACTTCGGCGTGGCGCTCCGCCCCGTCTGCGTCCGCAAGCGTCCGCAGCCACCCCTCCTCCCGAGGAGGGGAGGGCCGGAAGTGTCGTTGTGGCGATGTGCAGCCGGGTTTGTGGCTGTCGCTTCTTGGCCCTCCCCGCCCCGGGGGGCGGGGTGCCTCCGAGGTTTGGGAGGAGGTGGGGCGGGGCGTGAGGCTGGATGGCGGGACGTTGATGGGGTCCCGTGCGGGTGCGTGTCGTCGTGGCGATGCGCAGCCGGGTTTGCGGCTGTCGGTGACACTTTCTGCTCGGGGACTTCGGCGTGGCGCTCTGCCCCGTCTGCGTCCGCAAGCGTCCGCAGCCACCCCTCCTCCCGAGGAGGGGAGGGCCGGAAGTGTCGTTGTGGCGATGTGCAGCCGGGCTTGTGGCTGTCGTTTCTTGGCCCACCCCCGCCCCCCGGGGAGCGTCGGAATACCTCCGGATCGGCAATCTGGGCGCTCCGAAACCCTTGTGCCCCAACGGCCCGAAATCGGCGGACGGAGTAAATCGACAGACCCCCCGGGGCGGGGAGGGCCAGAAAGGAAGCGCGGTTCGAGGGTCTTGTCGGTGACGCTGGAGCGTCCGGATGTTGAGGTCGCGCGCCGCCGCCCCCATCTACGCTCGCAGCTCCCTCCGCTGGCGGGGAGGGCCAGAAGGGACGCCATTTCGCCGGGCCGAAGGTGCTCGTGGCCTTCCGTCTCTATGCTCGTCGGATGCTGTTGGATGTGCTGGTCGATCGCGTTCGTCGCCAGGGGCCGATGCCGTTCGAGGTGTTCATGGAGGCGTGCCTCTATGACCCCGAGGGCGGGTTCTTCGCCACCGGGCCGCTCCGGTCGGTCAAGGCGGGCGACTTCCTGACCAGCCCCGAGGTCAGTCCCTGGTTCGGGCGGACCATCGCCCGGTATGTGGCGGCCCGGCACGAGACGCTGGGGTTGGTCGAGCCGACGCTGGTGGAGGTCGCCGCCGGATCGGGGTCGCTGCTGAGGAGCCTTCTCCCGGCGTTGGAGGCCTCCGGTGCGGCACCGGCCACGACATGGGCCGTCGAGGCCTCTCCGGCCGCCAGAGCGGCGCTCGGCGAGGTTCCGGGGGTGGACGCAGTCGTGGCCACGATGGACGAGGCGCCGAATCCGGTCACCGGAACCGTTATCGCCAACGAGCTGCTGGACAATCTGCCGGTGGCGCTGGCGGTTCGCTCCGGTGGCGGCTGGGAGGAGCGATGGGTCGGTGTCGATGGCGACGGGCTCGGGCTGGTTGCGGCGCCGGTACGACCCGAGGTGGCGGATTGGGCGGACCAGTTCGGTGGCCGGGTCGTCGAGGGCGGGATGGTCGAGGTCGAGATCGCCGCATCACGCTGGGTGGCCGACACGGTGGGCAGGCTGAGCCGGGGGAGTGTGCTCCTCTTCGACTACGGGGGGACGGCGGAGGAACTCGAGCCGCGACGTACCCAGGGGACGCTGCGCACGTATCGGAGCCATCATCTCGGCCCCGATCCGCTGCTCGAGCCTGGTCAGACCGATGTCACCGTCGACGTCAACTTCACCGCCATGGCCGCCGCCGCCGAAGGTGCCGGTGCGTCGCGGGTGCGGGTGGTCCGCCAGGACGACTTCCTCGCCGGATGGGGTCTCGAAGATGTCATCTCCGGGATGCGTCACCAGGAGTTGGCGCTCGCCGCCGAGGGACCGGACGCCGCCATGCGCCGGCTGGTGGTGCGATCCGAGAAGTCCGACGCCGAGACCCTGCTCCATCCGCGCGGTCTCGGCGACTTCCGGGTTCTCGTCGTCGAGGTCGACTGACCCCGACCGCTGCCGCCTTCTCAGGTATGGCGGTCGAGAGGGGGAACAGCGTGGCGCGATGCTCGTGCCAGCGCTCCACCAGCGGCCCGAGCCGCGTTGCATGAACTCGAAGAAGGCGAGCGACTCGGCCAGACGCCGTCCCCCCGGTCGATCGGTCCCCAGCAGCTCGATGCCTTCCTCCAACCCCACCCGCCACCGTTCGATCAGCGGGGTCCGTTGGTCGGTGATCGCCTTCCACACGTCGTCGTCGTCCAGGAGGTAGGTGTCGGCGCGGCTCCCCGGCTCACGTTCCTTGCCGAGGACACCCACCTGCACCAGATAGCGGACCGCACCGGAGATCGCCGCCGGGCTCAGTCGCAACGCCTCGGCGAACTCGGCGGCGGTGTAGCGGTCGGCGTCGTCGGCAAGCGCAAAGGCGAAGACACGAGCGGCGGTCCGTGGCCACCCCGAATCGGAGAGCAGCATGGCGAACCGTTCCACGAACCGGAGCAGATCGTCCTCGTGAACATCGGTTTCCGGTCTGTTGCCGTCCGTCGTCAACGGGGTTCCTCTCTGCGGTGCCGTGTGTTGCGGTGTGGGTTGGCTGGGGCAAGCGTAGGTGACCGCCGACCTGCACCATCCAGTGTCGCCAGACGCACCATTGATTTTACACAAAACTGAAACTTGTGTAACTTCGTGATCTATGGCTACGTCAATCGAAACCTCCGCTCTCGTCAAGTCCTTCGGTCCCGTGCGGGCGCTCGACGGGTTGGACCTGTCGGTCTCCACCGGCGAGGTCCACGGTTTCCTCGGCCCGAACGGGTCGGGGAAGTCGACCACGATCCGGGTCCTTCTCGGTCTGCTCCGCAAGGACGCCGGCGAGGCCAGCCTGCTCGGTGGTGATCCATGGCGCGACGCCGTCGATCTCCACCGGCGTCTCGCCTACGTCCCGGGAGATGTGAGCCTGTGGCCCAACCTCACCGGCGGGGAGTCGATCGACGTCCTCGGCCGCTTGCGTGGCGGGATCGACCCGAAGCGGCGCAGCGAGTTGCTCGAGGCCTTCGATCTCGACCCCACCAAGAAGTCCCGCACCTATTCCAAGGGAAACCGCCAGAAGGTGGCACTGGTGGCCGGGCTCGCTGCCGACACCGAGCTACTGATCCTCGACGAGCCGACCTCGGGTCTCGACCCGCTGATGGAGGCGGTGTTCCAGGAGTACATCCTGCGCGCCAAGACCGAGGGCAGGACCGTGCTGCTCTCCAGCCACATCCTGGCCGAGGTCGAGGCGCTCTGCGACCGGGTCACCATCATCCGTCGGGGACGAACCGTCGAGACCGGGACACTTGCGGATCTCCGCCACCTCACCCGGACCAGCATCACCGCCGAGACGACGCAACCGGCGACGGGGATCGAGAACCTCCCCGGCGTCCATGACGCCAAACATCTCGACGGCAGGGTCCAGTTCGATGTCGACACCGAACATCTCGACGCCCTGCTGCACCATCTTGCCGGTCTCGGGGTGCGGTCGCTGATCAGCCACCCCCCGACGCTCGAGGAGCTGTTCCTGCGGCACTATGCCGACGAACTCGAAGAAGCCAACGAGGTGATGGGCAACGGGGGCACGGGGAACGGGCGATGAACTCCTTCGCCGGGACCGGAGCCCTCGTCGGCGCCATCATCCGACGTGACCGCCTGCGTCTGTTCGTCTGGACGGCAGGGATCCTGATCTTCATGATCCCCAGCATTGCCTCGCTGCCGGAGGTCTATCGCACGGCCGCCGATCGTCAAGCCAGGGCCGGACTTGCCGACAACCCCGCATTCGTGCTCTTCAGCGGACCGGGTCACGGGCTCGACAATTACACATTCGGCGCCATGGTGGCCAACGAGATGCTCGGCTTCTTTGCGCTGTTGCTGGCGTTCATGAGCATCTTCCTCGTGGTCCGGCACACCCGGGCCGAGGAGCAGTACGGGCGTACCGAACTGGTGCGCGCCGCCGTCGTCGGGAGGTTCGCCGTCCCCGCCGCCAGCCTGGTGGTGGTCGGCGGGCTCAACGTCCTGATCGGTGTGGCGACGGCGCTGACCCTCCCCGGGCTGGGGATGGACCTGTCACCGGGCGGTTCGGTCACCTTCGCCGTCGCCGGGATCTCGGTCGGTCTGGTGTTCGCCGGCATCGCCCTGTTCACGTCGCAGCTCAGCGAGTACTCGCGCGGCGCCACCGGGCTCGCCTCGGCGATCCTGGGGTTGACCTATCTGCTGCGCGCCGCCGGTGACATCGGAGGGAACGCCCTGTCGTGGCTCTCACCCTTCGGGTGGGCCCAGGCGACCCAGGCGTACGTCGATGATCGCTTGTGGCCGGCGCTGTTCGGGATCGTGGTTGCGGTCGGGATCACGGTGGCGGCGCTGGCGATGAGTGCCTCGCGCGACGTGGGCGCCGGTCTGCTCCCGGCGAGGCGTGGATCGGCGGTGGCATCGGCCCAGCTCGCACGCCCGGTGGGCTTTGCCATCAGGATGCAGCGGGGCGCCCTCATCGGCTGGTCGGTCGGGATGGTGGTGTTCGGTGCCGTGTACGGGACCCTGGTCAGCTCGGTGGAGGAGTTCGCCGCCGAGAACGAGACGATCCAGGACTTCCTGGTGTCGAGCGGGGGCGGGACGTTCCTCGATGCCTTCCTCAGCACCATCGTGCTGCTGGTGGCGGTGATCATCGCCGGGCTCGCCATCCAGAGCAGCCTGCGTCCCCGCACCGAGGAGAACACCGGGAGGATCGAATCCGTGCTGGCCACCCCAATCTCACGGTTGCGCTGGCTCGGCGGGTACCTGGTCGTCACCCTGGTGGCCAGCGCCGCGGTGATGGTGGCGAGCGGGCTGGCGCTGGGCGGGACGGCGGCACTGACCAGCGACGACCCGCAGCTGCTCGGCTCGCTGCTCGCTGCGTCCGCCGCCTACATCCCGGCGCTGTGGGTGGTGGTGGGTGTTGCGGTTGCCCTGTTCGGGCTGGTTCCCCGCTTCAGCGCCCTGGCGTGGGCGGTGCTGGCCTATGCGGTCACCGTGGCGATGCTGGGTGGGGTTCTCGGCTTTCCCGACTGGGTCTACCTGCTGTCGCCGTTCGGGCATGTCCCGGCGATGCCGGCGGAAGCAGTGGCATGGGGCCCTCTCGCCGGTCTCACCCTTGTCGCCGGCGCCCTCGTCGCCGTCGGTGTGGCCGGGTTCCGGCGACGGGACCTCGAGTTGAGTTGAAGCGGCTCGCCCGGAACCCGGCGGGGAACTCTCACCGGGCAGGTAGCGTCCCATCCCCATGAGCACACATGCGGTTTCCCGCCTCCTCGCCATTTCCCTCCTCGCCGTTGCGGTCGCTGCGTGCGGGGGCGACGACCAGCCGTCGGCGACCGAGATACCGGTCACGACCACGACCGTTGGCGACTCCGACCAGCCCGTGGACCGCGAGGTTGCCATCGCTCTCGCCGATCTGGCCGAGCGTCTCGGGGTCGACGAGTCGGAGATCTTCGTCAAGAGCCACGAAGCGGTGACCTGGCCCGATGGCAGCATCGGGTGCCCGATGCCGGGCATGGGCTACACCCAGGCGTTGGTCGACGGCACCCAGATCCTGCTCGAGGTCGACTCCGAGGTCTACGCCTATCACTCGGCACAGGGCGGCGAACCGACCTATTGCGAGAATCCGGAGCCTGCGGTCGGCCAGAGCTGAGCGTCCCTCCCGGCATGCGGGATGGATCTCTCAGCCGCCGACGAGGCGGTCGGGGACCAAGGTGGGGCGTGCGGGGGTCCTGGTGGGGTCAGTGGTGTCGACGGCGACCATGGTGATGCCCAGGGTCTCGGTCTCGCCCTCGCTGACGGTCCGGACATGGGACACGGCGCCCACATAGCGAATTCCCGGTTCCAGCCCCTTCCACGTGGCCTCGGTGGTCACGTGGTCGCCGGGGCGGAGGCTCTTGGTCCCGGTGTCGACGGCGAGCGAGCCGTCGGAGCCGTCGGGGATCATCCAGGAGTGCAGGGTGTAGTCGGCGCTCGCCCCGTCGGTCTGCCAACCGTGGACGGCGACCAGGTAGCTCGCCCATTCACCGGGAACGAAGTCGACGTGTTCTTCTGCCGTGCCCCCTGCGCTGCCCCCGACAAAGGTTCCATCCGGGGTGAACACGTAGAGGTCCAGGTCGTGCTCGCCGTCGACGGCAGCGTCGAACAGGGCGATGCGCGCCTTGACGGTACCCGCAGGCACCGACACCGAGTGGACCCGAACTCCGGCGCTGGCGGTGAGGGCGGTGTTGATATCTCCGGTCGGATCGTCGGCGACCGTCCCATCCTCGGTCACCGGGGGTACCAGTGCATGGGCGGTGGCGTCGTAGAGCCCCTCGTAACCGAGAGTGACCGGGATGGGGACGGAACCCCGGGCGCCGGTGGCTGCGGTCTCTCCGGGTGTGGCCATGTCGACGGCACGGACCACGATCGGGGACACGATCCGGTAGCCGGCTGAGTTCCAGGTCAGTGAACCGGGGGTCCATTTCCCGACGCCCCGGTTGGTGCGGGTGATGGTGACGGTGAACCCGGCGGTCTCACCCGGATCGAGCGTCAGGGTCGCCGGGGTGACCTCGACCCTGAACCCTGCCGGGGCCCGGACCTGCGACTCGAAGGTCCGGGTCTTGTCGGCGACGCTGGTGACGGTGCGGGTCACCGTGCGGCTACCCGCCAGATCCTCGATGGCGATCGACGGCAGGTTGAGGTCGCTGCCCTCGGGGCTGCTGTCCGCCGATGAGGTGTCGGCCGGGCAGGCGGTGGCGAAGCCGGTCAACTCCTCGGCGCAGGCGAAGGCGGTGTAGCCGTCGAGTCCGGTGTCGTAGACCAGACCGGGGTTGAACGCCGAACCGCGACGCCAGATGATTCCGCCGGGCTGGATGTACCCGGATCCCATGTCGAAGGCGTCGGCTCCGGTGTCGCCATCGGACTGGAGCACGTCTTGTCGGGCGGATGTCGCCAACGCCGAGCGGACCATGGCCGGGGTCCAATCCGGGTTGGCCTGGCGCAGCATGGCGTAGGCGCCGGCGACATGCGCCGATGCGGTCGACGTGCCGCTGACCGCATGGAACATCTGATCCGGGGCGCCGGACAGCGCTCGGGGGGTGTGGGCGGCGAGGATGTCGACACCGGGTGCCACCAGGTCGGGCTTGAGGACGTCCCCGCTGAGCCGGTTGGGTCCGCGGGACGAGAAATCGGCCATCACCGACGTATCCCCTTCGGTGGCGATTCCGCCGGTGAGCGCCGCATCAGCGGCGTCGCCGGTCTCGGCGATATAGGCGGCGATCTCTTCGCCCTGGGAATGAGTGACGTGGAGCGACGGCACATGGTGATTGGCCGGGTCGAGCGTGGCCCCGTCGTTGGAGGCGACCAGCACCATCGCCGCACCCCCCGCCCTGGCAATGGTGGCGCTCTTGGAGATGGTGGGGCCGTCGCCGCTACGGCACAACACGATGGCTCCGTCGGCGGCGCCGTCGGGGAAGCCGGGGTCGGGTGCGCAGGTGGCGTTCCCGAGGTCGGCGCCGTCCACCAGACGAACCAGGTCGGTGCCGCCGGTGACCGACACGCCGGTCAGCGTCGACTCGTTGCCCAGGGTGAGCACCGCTCCGAGTGTCCGCTTCTGGGTGGCGGCCGCAACCGACGTGACCCATGGCGGCGAGCCGGACGCACCGGTGTTGCCCGCCGCCGCGGCGACCAGGATTCCGGTGGCATCGGCGCGCAGGAAGGCGAGGTCGTCGACTCCCAGATCGGAGGTGGTCGACCCCACCGAGTAGTTGATGACATCGACCCCGTCTCCGACGGCGTCATCGATGGCGGCGACCAGGTCGCTGAGTGCACACCCACCCGCCGTCGCTCCGGTCTGCCAACACGCCTTGTACACCGACAGGCGGGCCCTGGGGGCGATGCCGGAGGCGCGACCCCAGTCGGCCCCGAGCACCGCGGCCTCGACACCCTGGTTGCCGGCGGCGGTGGCGGCGGTGTGGGATCCGTGCCCATCGGCGTCACGTGCCGAGAGAAACTCACGGGTGGCCAGACCGGTGCCGGTCCCACCATGGAACCCGAGTCCGTACACCTTGGCAGCCAACAGCTTCTCGTTGCAGGCGAAGTCCTCGTCGGCGGGATTGAACGCAGGCGCTGCCGCGGTGTCGCTGCCAAAGGCGCATCCCGTACCGTGGAAACTGGCCGGCGCCGGCCGTAATCCGTCGGCGGCGAAGCTGGGATGTTCCGGCCAGATCCCGGTATCGATGATCCCGACCACGACACCGTCACCGGTGTAGCCGGCGGCCCAGGGTCCCTGCTGGTGCGAAAGCTCGAGGAAGTCCGGAGAGGCGTCGGTGGTCGCCGACTCGGTGGTCGTCGAGCCGCTGGTCGACATGGTCCGGCGGATCTCGTCCGGGAACACGCCCCGGACGGCGGGGTCGCCGACCAGGCGAGTGGCCTGATCGGGGGTGAGGGCGGCGGCAAACCCGTTGACGGCAAAGCCGTAGCTGTAGAGCTTGGCGGTCGGATCGACCCCGGCGGCGTCGAGGATGGTGTCGTGGACACCGGTCAGGTGGGTCAGATAGGCGGACACGTCAGGTGAGGTGCGGTCGATCCTGGCCCCGCCGGTGATGGTGGCGGGGAGCCCGTCGATGCCGCCCCGGTAGGTGGCTGCCGGTTCGCCGTCGACCACGATCAGGTAGACGGAGGTCTCGGTGTCCGAGATGAGCTGCTTGCCGGCGGTGAGCTGGGCCACCTCGTCCGGTGGCACCTGGGGACTGGCGGCGCTGACCATGGCGGGCGTCGTCGACGCCGCCACCAACACCACCAATGCGGCGGCAACCGATGCCGTGGAACGCTTCACCCAGGTCCTTTCCCCACTCCCGGATGTCAGTGTGTTCGCTCATGGCGGAACCGTCAAGGGTCCCGGCGACCTTTGTCGTCTCCTGATCCGATGGTACCGCCCGCAGGCTGCCCGAAGGGATGGTCTTCTCGCCGTTCACCACCGTTGTGGGCACGAGCTATGGCGGGGGCGGCAATAGAATCGCCCCATGACAAACAATCTCAAGACCGCTGGTCTCCTCGGGCTGCTCGGCGGCCTCTTCGTGGGTCTCGGCTGGCTCTTCGGCGGCCAGTCAGGCGCCCTCGTTGCGCTCGGCTTTGCGGCGCTGTTCAACTTCGCCGTGTATTTCTTCTCGGACAAGATGGCGCTCGCCGCCTCCAAGGCCAAGCCGATCCAGCCGGGCTCGATGCCGCAGGTGGAACAGATGGTCGCCTCGCTGGCCGATCGGGAGGGGATGCCGATGCCGCGCCTCTACACCATCGACTCGCCCCAGCCCAACGCATTCGCCACCGGACGCAACCCCAAGAACGCCGCGGTGGCGGTCACCACCGGCATCCTCGGTCTGATGACCGCCCAGGAGCTGGAGGGTGTGCTCGCCCACGAGTTGGCCCATGTGAAGAACCGCGACATCCTGATCTCCTCGATCGCCGCCACCATTGGTGCGGCACTCTCATTCCTCACCAGGATGGCCTTCTGGGGCGGGATGGGTCGGCGCGACAGCAACAATGCCATCGGAGCGATCGTCGGCATCGTCGCCATGATCCTCGCCCCGCTGGCGGCGATGGTGATCCAGATGGCGATCTCCCGGGCTCGCGAGTATCAGGCCGATCGCAGCGGCGCCGCCACCACCGGGTCACCGCTGGCGCTGGCTTCGGCGCTGCGGAAGCTCGAAGCGGGTACCTCGCGGGTGCCGATGGATGTCGATCCCGCCGTTTCCCAGCTCTTCATCGCCGATCCGCTCAAGGCGTTCGGGGACAAGCGCAAAGGCGGGGGCATGGCGCGCATGTTCCAGACCCACCCGCCGATGGCCGATCGTATCGCCCGGCTCGAGCAGATGGCCAGCGGCATCCGCTGACACCTGCGATCCGACTGGACGACGAGTCGTCCCACAATGAGGGGGGCGCCCGATGGGCGCCCCCCTCACTGGTTCCTGGTCCGCTGGCCGTCGGTCTACGGTCGGTTGTCGACATTCACCAGGGTCAACCCCATCAACCCGTCCGGGCCGGTGTGGGACACCGCTCCGAGGTTCCAGGTTCCACCGGCACCGGTCCAGCTTGCCGTCACCGGAGCCGAGACCCCGATCGTGGCCGATGGCGGGGCGCTGGTGATCGCCAGAGTGCCGCCACCGGGTGCGGTCGGAACCGCCCACGAGTACATGTCGTAGTCCGAATCGCCGCCCGGGGTGAACCAGCCGTGGACGAACACGAACCAGTTCCCGTTGACCGGGTTGGGGATGTTGATCAGTTCGTCGGTGTTCGGCAAGGTGCTCGACGCCACGAACTGACCGCTCGGGTTGTAGACGTAGACGTCGAGGTCGGCTCCCGCCTCGGTCGCATCCGGGGGAATGGCGATCCGGAGCAGGGCCGCATTGTTGACCGCAATCGTGTGCAGGTTGCTGTAGCCGTCGTTCGGGTTGAAGACCTGATCCGGGTCCTGCACCACGTTGTCGCTGGTCACGGTGGCCGCCACCAGCCCGTGGGCCCCGGCGGTGTACGGACCGGTGTACCCGAAGTCGACGTTGAACGTCACGCTTCCGGATGCCCCGGAGCCATCCACGCTTGCCGGCGCATCGAACATCGAGGCGTTGACGGCGATCGGGCTGGGCACGTCGAACCGCGACGACTTCCAGTTGAGCGACCCGGTGCTCCAGATCCCTGCGGTGGCCGAACCGTCGTTGGTGATGGTCACCTCATAGGTCACCGATTCGCCGGGCTCGATCACGAACGAGCTCGGCGAGACCGTGACGTCGTACCCGGCGGGCTCGTCGACCGACACGCGGTAGGTGGAGCGGCGGTGGTCCACATTGGTCACCGTCCGGGTCACCGTCTGCGATCCGGCAAGGCTGGCGACGCCGATCGAGGCCAGGTTGAGATCGCTGGCATCGGTCGAGTATCCGAGAGCCTCCAGCAGGGCGCAGGTCCCAGTCGGGTCGACGAAGATCTGCGGTGCGGCGTCACACAGGAATGCGTAGTAGTCGAACAACCCTGCGTCGTACACCAGACCCGGGTTGAACGCCGTGTTGTCGTGGGTCGGGCTTCCCAGGTCGAGGTGTCCGGCGCCCATGGCGAACGGACCCGCCTGCGACACCCGGTCGTTGTCGCGCACCGAGCGATCGGCGCTGGTCATCAACGCCGACTTCGCCGCCGCCTGTGACCAGTCGGGTCGCGCCTGGCGGAGCAGCGCATACGCACCGGCGACATGCGGACCCGACATCGAGGTACCCATGATCGCCTGGAACATCTGGCCCGGGACGTAGTCCGGGTCCGGCAACGGCGAATGTGCCGCCAGGATCTGGATACCCGGAGCCGTGATGTCGGGTTTGATGATGTCCGCCGCCACCGGGTTGGGACCCCGTGACGAGAACACGGTCATCGACGGCGCCGACTCCCACTTGGTGGTGGCGTTGGTGGCCCGGATCCGCGCCGTCGGGTTGGCCGACGAGGCGATGTACGCCTTGATCTCGAGACCATGCGAGTGGTCGATGTGCACCGAGGGCACCCAGTGGTTGTCGCTGGCGAGGTTGAAGTCGTCGCCGTCGGTGTAGAGGATCATCCCCACCCCGCCGGCGCGCAGCACTTCCTTGCTCCGTGTCCAGCGCACCGACTGACCGCGGCAGAGCACGATCTTGCCGGCAACGAGCGACGGGTCGAGTGTCCCGGCGAGACAGCTGTCGTCCCCGCCGGTCGCCGCATCGACCAGCGGGGTGTCGGCGATTCCGTCGGTCACCGAGGCGCCGGTGTAGATGCGGCCGTCACCGAGCACGACGTTGCCGGCGAAGAACCGCCGCTGCGTGTTGGCGCCGACGCTGGTCACCCAGGGGGCGTTGGCGGGGCTCCCGATGGTCGCCGGGCCGGGGCCGGAGTTCCCCGCCGAGGTGGCGGTCCACACACCCGCATCGGCGGCGAACAGGAAGGCGATGCTGTCGGCGCCGATGAGATTGGCCCCACCTCCGACGGAGTAGTTGATCACGTCGACCCCGTCGAGCACCGCCTGATCGATGGCGCCGGCAAGGTCGGAGGTGAATCCGCCCAGCCGCCCCAGACCCTTGTAGGCGATGACATGGGCCCGCGGAGCGATCCCGGAGATCTCGCCGCGGTCGCGACCCATCAGGGTGGCGGTCACTCCTGCGTTGCCGGCCGCGGTGCCTGCGGTGTGGCTTCCGTGCCCGTCGTCGTCACGCGCCGAGTTGAACTCGTCGGGGTCGGCGCCGATGACGGCGCGGTAGGTCGGCATGCTCTGCCGGGCGCCCACCAGCTTGTTGTTACAGGTGAAGGGGACATCGGCGGGGTTGTGGGCGGTATTGCCGAACTGGCAGGGCAGGCTCGGGGACACCGGGGCGGGCGGGTAGGTGCCGTCGTCGGCGAAGCTGGGATGCTCCGGCCAGATCCCGGTGTCGATCACCCCGACCACGACGCCGTCACCGCGGATCCCGCGGTCCCATGCGCCGCCACGCTGCGACAGTCCGAGGAACTCGGGGCTGGAGTCGGTCATCTTCTGGCGCAGCTCGTCGGCGACGACCAGTGCCACATCCGACTTGGCGGCGAGCTTGATCGCCTGGTCATGGGAGATCAGTGCCGAGAACCCGTTGAGGGCGTTGGTGTAGTCGTTGACCTTGTCGGCGGCGCTGGCTCCCACATCCCGCAGTGCCCGGTCATGGCTCTCCCGGAGCCGGCGGCGCTCGCTGCGCGCCTGGGTGGTCTCGAGGGCTTCGCGGCCTTCGGTGACCACGAGGGGGTCGGCCTTCATCACCACCACGTAGCTGCCGAACTCGCTCTCTTCGACATCGAGTTTCTCGACATCACCCAGAAGCGGTTCGGTCTGCGGTTCGCTGGCCCCGACACCGGTCGGTGCCAGCAGGGCGATGGCCAACGCCATCACTGCAAGTAATGACAACAATCTCCGCGACACGTCGTCTCTCCCATCTGTTGCGGTCCCAATTGTTCGTTGGGTGGCCGGTTCGATCCTCCGCCCGGCCCGGCGAGGCGCCCGCGTGAAAGTGGAGCGACCGCCGCCTTCGACCCTACTCCGGTCCATTCGCTCGTGCTCGCGGGATGGGTGGTGCCGGTCGGTGGTCGAATCGCGCCGGCGGTGGAGCCGAGGTGCGGAGGGGCGGCGTGACACCGTCCCGTCCGGAGCGCCGCTCCGATGCACAGATGCGATAGCGTGCGGTCAGGAGGACGAGATGCCGGGAGACACGACCATGCCAGTCGGAACCGATGCGGTGGGCGACGACGCCCCGGCAGGGGCGGTGGATCGACCCGTGTCGACGCGGGAGCGACTTCTCGCCGCTGCCGAGACGCTCTTTGCCGAACTCGGGTACTCGGCGACCTCACCCGCAGATGTCACCAGCATGGCGGGGATCGGCAGAACGACCTTCTACGAGTACTTCACCGACATGGGCGACCTGCTTGCGGCCATGGTGGAGGAGCGGCTGCCGGCTGTGACCGCCGAGATGGTGGCTGCGGTGCCGCGGGACGTGCCGTACCGGGACCAGCTCGCCGAACTGGCGATGCGGATGATCGAGTTCTCGGTGACCGACCACGTACTGGGGCTGGCGCTCCACCAGGATCTCCCCACCCTGGGCCCGGTCGCTCAACAACGCATCGCCGGCGCACATCGTGGGATCTCCGAGGAGTTCAGCCGGATCTACCGGTCGGGTGTCGCCGCCGGGGAGTTGCGAGCCCTCCCCCCGCAGCTTGCTGCCGGGCTGCTGCGCGACACCATCCTCTCCGGGGCCAAGGTGCTGATGACCGGTCCGGACCCCGAAGCTCGCCTGGCCGAGGTGGCGGGGGAGACCGTCGGCTTCCTGCTGCGCGGTCTCGATCCTGCGTGAACCTCTGGGCCGTGCCAGCCGAGGCGTTCCCGAGGTGCGCTAACCTGCCACGTCCCAGCCGGGATGCCCGAGCGGCCAAAGGGAGCAGACTGTAAATCTGCCGGCTATCGCCTACGGAGGTTCGAATCCTTCTCCCGGCACGGATACCAGGTACACGGTGCGTGGCGCCGGGTGTCGCAGGAGACTCTATCCTGCTGTCCAGACCGAACAATCGACGGCCCTTCGTAGTCGCCCTCAGGCATGGTCATGGGACCATGGAAGTGCTCTACGCTGCGGGGTCGACAACTTAGACACGCCCCCTTAGCTCAGTGGCAGAGCACTTCCATGGTAAGGAAGGGGTCCCGGGTTCAAATCCCGGAGGGGGCTCGAGGCGATCCGAGTGGGTCGTCTTGCTATCCTCTCCCGATCCGCTCTCCGCGGGCGCGGGGAGAGGGTTTGTTGCGCGTAGAGAGCGTCCGCGGCGGCGTAGCTCAGTCGGTAAGAGCGCTCGACTCATAATCGAGAGGTCGGCGGTTCAAGTCCGCCCGCCGCTACGCACACCAGGAAGACAAAGAAGCCACCCGCAAAGAGGAGCCACGCATGGGCAAGGAGAAGTTCGAGCGGAATAAGCCGCATGTGAACATCGGAACGATGGGTCACATCGATCACGGCAAGACGACGCTCACGGCAGCCATCACCAAGGTGCTGTCCGAGAAGGTCGGTGGCGGCACCAAGTTCACCGCTTTCGATCAGATCGACAAGGCTCCCGAGGAGCGCGAGCGAGGCATCACCATTGCCATCGCCCACGTCGAGTACGAGACCGAGAACCGTCACTACGCCCATGTCGACATGCCGGGTCACGCCGACTACGTCAAGAACATGATCACCGGCGCCGCCCAGATCGACGGGGCCATCCTCGTCGTATCGGCGGCCGACGGTCCGATGCCGCAGACCCGTGAGCACGTGCTGCTCGCCCGCCAGGTCGGCGTGCCCCGCATCGCCGTGTTCCTCAACAAGGTCGACATGGTCGACGACGAGGAGCTCCTCGACCTCGTCGAGCTCGAGGTCCGCGACCTGCTCACCGAGTACGAGTTCCCGGGCGACGATGTCCCGGTCGTGCGCGGTTCGGCGCTCAAGGCCCTGGAGGGCGACGAGACCGGCGCCGAGCAGATCATGGAACTGATGGCCGCCGTCGACGAGTACATCGAAGAGCCGGAGCGCGAGGTCGACAAGCCGTTCCTGATGCCGATCGAGGATGTCTTCTCCATCACCGGTCGTGGCACCGTGGTCACGGGTCGCATCGACACCGGGATTCTCAAGGTCGGTACCGAGGTCGAGATCATCGGTATCCGTCCCATCCAGAAGACCACGGTCACCGGGGTCGAGATGTTCCGCAAGCTGCTCGACGAGGGCCGCGCCGGCGACAACGTCGGTCTGCTGCTCCGCGGTATCGGCAAGGACGACGTCGAGCGCGGCCAGGTCATCGCCGCCCCCGGGTCGATCACCCCGCACACCGAGTTCGAGGGCAACGTCTACATCCTGACCAAGGAAGAGGGCGGACGTCACAACCCGTTCTTCGACGGCTACCGGCCGCAGTTCTACTTCCGCACCACGGATGTGACCGGCTCGGTCAAGCTGCCCGAGGGCACCGAGATGGTGATGCCGGGCGACAACACCGAGATGGTGGTGGAGCTGATCAACCCGATCGCCATGGACGAGGGCCTGCGCTTCGCCATTCGCGAGGGTGGCCGCACCGTCGGTGCCGGTCGCGTCACCAAGATCCTCAAGTAGCTATCCAACGCACAATCCTCGCACCCCCGATTCGGGGGGTGCGAGGATCGATGCCAAAGGCAAGGAGCGAGGCGACTCATGGCCTCTGACAAGCGTCCGCCATTGACGCTCGCCTGCGAGACCTGCAAGCGGCGGAACTATGTGACCACCAAGAGCAAGTCGAACACCCGCGAGCGGCTCGAACTGAAGAAGTACTGTCGCTGGTGCCGGGTGCACACCCCCCACCGCGAGAACCGCTAGACGCCGCCGAACGATGTCTTCCCAGGCCTCTCCCCGAACGGGGAGGGGCCTGCTCGCGTATACGGCGAGAAGGAGACGGGAGCGGTGCGCAGGTGGTAGCGTATTGGTATGAGAACTACCATAGACAAGGCAGGCCGCGTGGTAATTCCCAAGGAGTTTCGCATCGCCCTGGGACTTGTACCCGGCGAGGTGGAATTGTTCGCCGACGGGGCCGGTGTCAGGATCGAGCCTGTGGCCGGTACCGGGACCGCCGAGGTCGGCGGTCGATTGATCATCGAAGGTGACTTCCCGCTCGACGACGACGCCGTCCGCAACCTCCGGTTGTCCGACCAGCGATGAGCCGGCCGGAGCTGCTGGTCGACACCAGCGTCGCCGTCGCCCTGACGATCGGAAGTCACGATGCACATGCGTCGACGTATGCGGCGCTCGACGGGAAAGCTCTGGGTCTTGCGGGCCACGCCTGGTTCGAGACCTACTCGGTGCTCACTCGCCTCCCTTCGGGGGTCCGTCGCCGACCGCAGGAAGTGTTTCTCATCCTGAGGCACAACTTTCCGGGCACGGTGTTTCTCTCCGAGGAAGACACCATCAGCGTCACCAACCGGCTCGGCTCCCTCGCCATCGGCGGCGGTGCGGTGTACGACGCCCTCGTCGGGTATGCGGCGGCAGTCCACCAGCTCCCGCTGGTCACTCGAGATCGGCGCGCACTGGATGTCTACCGGGCGCTCGACGTCACCGTCGATTTGCTTCCCTGAGACCCCGGAGCCGTCGGCAGCGTCGGAGGCGCGACCTGGCAGCCAGGAATTCTTGCTTGTGGGGCTTGACTCTCACGTAACGTTATGGCTTACGTTCCTCTCCGAAGGAGGTGAAGCGTGACGACCACGACACCGCAATCGCTCGAGGCCATAGGGGCCGAGACCGCAACGGTGAGCCAGGTGGCCCGGCTGGCGGGGATCACCGTGCGGACCCTGCATCACTACGACGAGATCGGGCTGGTGCGCCCCAGCGGTCGTTCGGACGCCGGATACCGGTTGTACGACCACCGGGACATCCAACGGCTCCAGCAGGTGTTGTTCTATCGCGAGCTCGGGCTCGGGCTCGACGAGGTGGCGGCGATGCTGGATCGGCCGGGCTATGACCGGGGACTGGCGTTGCTCGAACAGCGGGAACTGCTCGAGGGTCAGGTCGCACGTCTCACCCGGATGATCGGGGCGGTCGACGCCGCGATCAACGCAGAGGAGACAGGAATGATGTTGAGCCAAGAAGAGATGCTCGAAGTCTTCGGTGACTTCGACCCCACCCGGTACGAGGACGAGGTCAAGGACCGCTGGGGGGAAACCGACGCCTACAAGGAGTCGGCCCGCCGGAGCGCCCGCTACACCAAGGACGACTGGAAGGCGATCAGGTCCGAGCAGGAGGCGAACGGCGCCCGCTTCGTCGCCGCCCTCCGCACCGGTGTCCCCGCCGACTCCGACCAGGCGGCCGACATCGCCGAGGAAGCCAGGCTGCTCATCGACAAGCGGTTCTACCCGCTGTCGCACGAGATGCACGTCAACCTCGCCGAGATGTACATCACCGATCGGCGCTTCACCGCCACCTACGAGGAGATGGCGGAGGGACTGGCGCAGTACGTGAGAGACGCCATCGTCGCCAACGCCGCCCGCCAGTAGCAACACCCGACCGTGAGCGCTGCGGCGCCGAAAGGGCAGGATGTCGGCGACACTTCGAGTTTGCGGACGTTGGCGTCGCGCTCCGCCCCGGCTGCGTCCGCAAGGCGTCCGCAGCCACCCCTCCTCCCGAGGAGGGGAGGGCCAGAAAGGGCGCTGCCCGGACGCCTCGAGCTATCGCCTTCGAGACGGGAGGCTTCTCCTTGGCCCTTCCTGCGCATCTCGGTCTGCGTCCGCGCGAGCCTCCCTTGGCCCTTCCTGCGCATCTCGGTCTGCGTCCGCAAGGCGTCCTTTCTTGGCCCTCCCCGCCCTTCCCCGCCCCTCTGGGGCGGGGTGGCTACAGGCGCTTCGCGGCCGTAGACGGGGTGGGGCGCTGCGGACGCTTGCGGACGCAGACCGGAAGGGCGGGGTGCCTCCGAGGTTCGGGGAGGAGGTGGGGCGGGGCGCGAGCTCGTTGTCCCTCATGGTGAACTTGTTGCGTGCGCGCCGACGTGTTCGCAGGTGTCGCCGAGTGTTCGTGTGTCCGTCGGTGACACTGCGGGCGAAGCGGATATTGGCGTCGCGCTCCGCCCCGTCTGCGTCCGCAAGGCGTCCGCAGCCACCCCTCCTCCCGAGGAGGGGAGGGCCAGAAAGGGCGCTCCGGTCCATACACCGAGGAGGGGAGGGCCAGAAAGGGCGCTCCGGTCCATACACCGAGGAGGGGAGGGCCAGAAAGGGCGCTGCCCGGACGCCTCGAGCTATCACCTTCGAGACGGGAGGCTTCTCCTTGGCCCTCCCCGCGCATCTCGGTCTACGTCCGTGCGAGCTTCTTTGGCCCGCGGTCCGAGGTGGGAGGTCGGTCTGGGAATCGCAGTACGATTCACAGGATGTCGCTCGAAGCCATTGCCGGCCGCACCTATGGACCAGTCACGGGACGCATTTCCGCAGAGAAGGTCGCCGAGTATGTCGCGGCCACCGGTGACACACAGGAGCGTTGGGTCGATGTGGCGCCGCCCTCATATGCCGGGGCGTTGCTGTTTGCGGTCGCGCCCCAGCTCATCAACGATCCGGATGTCGGCACATCGACCCGGGTGCTGGTCCACACCGACCAGCGGTTCGCCTGGCACGCTCCGCTCGAGATCGATGCCCCGATCCGGGTGACCGGGACCGTGACCCGGGTCCGGGCCAGGGGACCGGTCAACTTCGTCACGCTCGACACCGCCGTGGTCGGGGAGGGTGGCCCCCTCCTCGACTCGACATCGACGTTTCTCATGGGCAGCGATGCCGCCACTCCGGCCGGCGGTGACGACGGTGAACCCGACGTGGGTGTCGGGGGGGAGCAGGATCTCCCTCCCCCCGGCGGTGATCTCATTCCCGGTGCGCCTCTCGGCGAGATGAGATGTGGCGCCAGCCGACTCGATCTGGTTCGCTACGCCGGCGCCTCCGGGGACTTCAACCCGATCCATTTCGACCACGATGCAGCCCGCAACGCCGGGCTCGACGGCATCGTGGTCCACGGGCTGCTGATGGCGGCATGGCTGGCACGGATGGCGGCAGCCACGTCGAGTCTGGCCGACCCGCTGGCCGAGATGAGGCTGCGCTTCCGCAATGCGTTGCGTCCCGGGGTGCCCGCCGTGATCTCCGGGACGGTCGAAGACGCAGCGGATGACCACGTCCGACTAGGTCTGGCGCTCCGGACCGGGGACATCGATCTGGTGACGGCGACCGCCACCGTCCGGCGGTAACCCGATGCCACACGGCGGAGTCCAACCCGAACACGGCTCGCTGGTCGAGCGGGCCATCCAGGGAGACCGGTCGGCGTTCGCCGAGCTGGTTCGCATCCATCAGGACGAGGTGTTCACATTGGCCCTCAGACTTGTCGCCGATCGGGAGATGGCCGCCGACATCGCCCAGGATGCGCTGGTGCGCGCCTGGCGGGCGATGCCCGACTTTCGGGGTGACGCCAAGTTTTCGACCTGGCTCCACCGGATCACGGTCAATACCGCATGGACCACCCTCCGACGCCACAAGCGCCACCGCACCGAGTTGCTCGAGCACCACCAGGAGCCGGCGAGCACGGACATCGGTCCGGAGCGCGCCGGGATCTCGGCCGATGCGTCGTGGCGACTCCGTGCCGCCCTCGCCCAACTCTCCGAACCGCTGCGTGTGGTGGTGGTCCTCAAGGATGTCTACGACTGGTCGCATCCGGAGATCGCCGAGCACCTCGACATCTCGGTCACCGCCGCCAAGGTCCGTCTCCATCGCGGTCGCAAACAGCTCCGTTCCATGCTCGAAACCCACCTCTGGGAGCAGTGAGATGCCGCTTGCCTGCACCCTCGCCACCCGTCTCCCCGGCGCCTGGCGCACCACGCCGTACCGCTCCCATGTGGCGGTCTGTCTGCGCTGTCAGGCCAACGGAGCCCGCGGCCGCCGGCTGCGCCGCGACCTGAGGCAACTCGGCATGACCGTCGAGCCGGCGCCGGTCGGTCTGACCGGCGCCGTGATGAGCAGCCTCGATCTTGCTCCGGTGTCGGTGATCCACCGCAGCCATGCCGGCCGCCGCATCGCCGCCGGTGGTGCGCTGCTGGCAACGGCGGTCGGGGCGGTGGTGGTGGCGGCCCGACGCAGCCGCCCTGCCCACGGCTGACCCGCTTTCGGCCGGGGTACCCCCGTCCAGGTTTTACACTTGGCCTGTCTGGTTCATATACTCCCGCGTCCGGGCCCCCGGCCTCGGAGGGGTGTAGCTCTAATTGGCAGAGCGCCGGTCTCCAAAACCGGAGGTTGTGGGTTCGAGTCCCGCCACCCCTGCGCCCTCAGGAAGGATCCTCACGTGAATCGAGAGATGCGGCGCCTCCAGCAAAAGGAGGAGGACCGCGCCCGCAAACGTCGCCAGGACGGCCCCAAACCGAAGTCTCGGGAACGGGTCGGGCTACGACAGTTTTTCCGCGAGGTGCGCCAAGAGCTCAAGAAGGTCGCCTGGCCCACCCGCCAGGAGACGATGACGTACACCGTGGTGGTGCTCATCGTGACCGTCGTGCTCACCGGCTTCACCTTTGCGTTGGACCTCGTGCTCAAGCAGGGTGTCCTCGAGCTGTTGAGCGTGTGACCATGGCCAACGCGGCACAAGACACGCCCGAAACCGTCGACATCCTTGAAGAGACACCGGCTCCGCTCGAGGAGCCGAAGAGCCCGTACGACCTGCCGGGGAACTGGTATGTCGTCCACTCGTACTCCGGTTACGAGAACAAGGTGAAGGCGAACCTCGAGACCCGCATCAGGTCGATGCACCTCGAAGACAAGATCTTCGATGTCGTCATCCCGATGGAAGAGGTGGTCGAGTTCAAGGGTGGCCGCAAGGTCAACGTCATGCGGAAGAAGTTCCCCGGCTACATCCTCGCCCGTCTCTACATGGACGACGACTCGTGGTACGCCGTCCGCAACACCCCCGGGGTGACCGGCTTCATCGGCTCCGCCTCGAAACCGACGCCGCTGTCGCGTCGCGAGGTCGAGCGCATCCTCGGCGTCCGTGAGGACGAAGAGGAGAAGAAGGAGCCGCGGTTCAAGCCGGCCTGGGAGGTCGGGGAGACCGTGCGAGTGGTCGAAGGACCGTTCGCCGATTTCAACGGCGTCATCGAAGACATCAACGTCGACCAGTCCAAGGTCCGCGTGTTGGTGGACATCTTCGGTCGCGAGACCCCGGTCGAACTCAACTTCGACCAAATCCTCAAGTTCTGAATTCCGAGAGAAGGTTGCGATGGGACGCAAGAGGCTGATGACCGTGCTCAAGTTGCAGATTCCGGCTGGCCAGGCCAGCCCGGCCCCGCCCGTGGGTCCTGCACTTGGCCAGCACGGCGTGAACATCATGGATTTCGTCAAGGCGTACAACGACGCCACGGCGAGCCAGACCGGCACCATCGTGCCGGTGGAGATCTCCGTGTACGAGGACCGCTCGTTCACGTTTGTCACCAAGACCCCGCCGGCGGCGGTGCTGCTCCGGCAGGCCGCCCGCATCGAGAAGGGCTCGGCCGAGCCGCACAAGGACAAGGTCGCTGCAGTGACCCGGGACCAGGTGCGTCAGATCGCCGAGACCAAGATGCCCGACCTCAACGCCAACGACATCGACGCGGCGATGAAGATCGTCGAAGGCACCGCCCGATCGATGGGAATCACCGTCGACGGCTGATCATCGGATACGGGTCCAGGGGACCCGTACCAACCGACCGTGGGAGGGGTCGTCCTGACCCCGCCATCACCACAAGGAGCATGCACATGGCCAAGTCATCCAAGGCACACGCCGATACTCTGCGCCGGTTCGACCGGTACGCCCTCTACCCGCCGCGCGATGCGCTGGACCTCGTCAAGACACTGTCGCACGTCAAGTTCGACGAGGGCGTCGACGCCGCCATCCAACTCGGGATCGATCCCCGCAAGGCGGATCAGCTGGTCCGTGGCACCGTCTCGTTGCCGCACGGCACCGGCAAGGTCGTCAGGATCATCGTCTTCGCCGAGAACAGCGACGACATCAAGGCCGCCGAGGCTGCCGGAGCCGACATCGTCGGTGGCAAGGATCTGGCCGAACAGATCGGCGCCGGTGGTGCGCTCGAGTTCGACATCGCCATCTCGACACCCGACATGATGCCGCACGTCGGCAAGCTCGGACCGATCCTCGGGCCCCGCGGTCTGATGCCCAACCCGAAGTCGGGGACGGTCACCACCGATGTCGGCAAGGCCGTCGACGAGTTCAAAGCCGGCCGGGTCGAGTACCGCAATGACCGCTATGGCAACGTCCATATTCCGGTCGGCAGGGTCTCGTTCACCGTCGATCAGACGCTGGAGAACCTCGCTGCCGTGTGTGACGAGTTGCTCCGCAACCGACCCGCATCGGTCAAGGGGCGTTTCGTCCGCAAGGTGTCGGTGTCGTCGACCATGGGACCGGGGGTCGCCATCGACACCGCCCTGATCGAGGATCTGGTCAAGTCCATCCGGTAGGTCACCCCTCGGGCCGGTGCGGACGGCTCCGGGAGTCATTCCGGCCGATATGTCGGGCCGGGCGGTGGGCAGACGGGGGGCGGGAGAGCGCCGGCCTTCAGAAACCCAAAAAGGCACTTGACCTTGCTTGGGGATGCGACGCTACAATCACGATACCTTTGACAGAACACGGGGATCGTGCGCATGGTGCATGGACGATCCACCACCGTCCAGAGAACATGGCTTCGGCCACGTTGGCATCTATGACCAGCCCCTACCCTGGTCGCCAATCGTGGGGCGTGTAGATGGCTTCCTGGCCCGCCGTCTGCTCGAATCCTCAAGAGGTCCATGTTCTCCCAGACGCCGATCCCCGTTCCTCACGAGAGCCCACCGGACATCCCCGGTGGGCTCTCGTACGTTCCAGGTGTCCGGGGCCGCCGGCGTCGCCTTGTCCAGTCGCCGGCACCTGACTACCCTCACCAGTCGCACAACCTCATACCTCGGCCCAAGACCGCAGGTGCCTCACGGCGTAAGGACACATGTCCACCGGCGCAGGTCGTCTTCTCAGAAGGCTCCCTCGCTGTCGTCCGTCAGGACCGCTCAGGGAGCCTCGTTGCGTCCGGGCCGATGTTCACAAAGAGGGGCGCAACGAATGGAGGAACGACATGCCGAGACCCGAGAAGGTTGAGGCCGTAGCTGAGATCACAGAACGGATCGACGGTGCCCAGGCCGTGTTCCTCGCCGAGTATGCCGGGCTGTCCGTGAAGGCCCAGCAGGAACTGCGACGCGGGCTCCGCTCGCAGGGCGCCGAGTTCAAGGTCGTCAAGATGACCCTGGCGCGGCGGGCCGCCGAAGCGCTCGAGCTCACCGAGCTCGACGAGATGCTCACCGGTCCCACCGGGGTGACCTACGCCGACGGCGATCCGGTCGCCACCGCAAAGGTGCTCAAGGAGTTCGCCAAGACGCACGAGGCGTTCATCGTCAAGGGCGGTCTGCTCGGCGGCAACATGCTGACGCCGGAGCGGGTCGGCGAGCTCGCCGAGATCGCCCCACGCGAGGTGCTGCTGGCCAAGCTGGCCGGAGCGATGAAGGCGCCGATGGCCAAGATGGCCGGCGTGCTCACCGCACTGCCACGCAACGCTGCTTCGGTGTTCCAGCAGTTGCTGGAGCAGAAGGAGGCCGCATCGCCGGCACCCGCGGCTGCGGCACCTGAGGCAGCGGCACCCGCCGCCGAAGATCCAGCTCCCGCCGAAGACGACGAGACCACCACCGCAGAAGCTGCGACCGAAGAGGCTGCGACCGAAGAGGCTGCGACCGAAGAGGCTGCGACCGAAGAATCTTCCACCGAGGAGCAGGCCGCCGCAGGCGCCGAAGCTTCCGGTACCAATGATGACGATCAGGCCGTAACGGCCGAGGAGGAATAACCATGGCCACCCCTACGACTGAAGAGTTGCTCGGAATCTTCGAGACCATGTCGGTGCTCGAACTGTCCGAGTTCGTCAAGGCGTTCGAGGACAAGTTCGAGGTCACCGCGGCCGCACCCGTGGCCGTAGCGGCCGCCGGCGGCGGCGGCGAGGCTGCCGCCGTCGAGGAAGAGCAGGACGAGTTCGATGTCGTCCTGGTCGCCGCCGGCGACAAGAAGATCCAGGTGATCAAGGAAGTTCGGGCGCTCACCAGCCTCGGGCTCAAGGACGCCAAGGATCTCGTCGACGGCGCCCCGAAGGCCGTTCTCGAAGCGGTCGACAAGGAGACCGCCGAGAAGGCCAAGGAGACGCTCGAGGGCGCCGGCGCCACCGTCGAGGCTCAAGTAGTCGCTCAGCCGAATGCGACGATGCGAGGCTCCGGGACCCATCGGTTCCGGAGCCTCGTGCGTTCGGGGACCGATTTGAGTCCCCTGAACCTTGACATGTCGCGAAACTTCGTTGTATCGTCGGCCCAGCAGTTGAAGACTTTGTTGCGCCTCTCGCTTTGCAGAGCCGGGATAGCCGTGTGCTATCCTGGTCTTTCGTCTGTCTAGACGACTCTTCACACTCGGCTCATCCGCTCCGAGAACACCGTCCCGCTCAGAACCTTGTCGACGCCCCAGGAACCCAGGAGGATCGCTGTTGGCCAATGCGCGCACCCGTCTCTCGTTTGCCAAGATCCCTGAGGTCCTGCCTCTGCCCGGATCTGCTGGCCGTCCAACACGAGTCGTTCAAGTGGTTCCTCGAGAGGGTCTCAGCAGATCTTCGAAGAGATATCACCCATCGAGGACTTCACCGGCTCCCTCGCCCTCGAGCTGACCGATCATCGCTTCGGCGAGCCGCCGCTCACCCTCGACGAGGCAAGGAGCGGGACTCCAACTACGCCGATGCCGCTGTTCGTCACCGCCCGGTTCATGAACCGTGAGACCGGCGAGATCAAGGAGCAGCAGGTCTTCCTCGGCGACTTCCCGATGATGACCGAGAACGGCGTCTTCATCATCAACGGGACCGAGCGGGTCGTGGTCTCGCAGCTGGTCCGTTCCCCGGGCGTCTACTTCGACGCCACGACTCCGACAAGACCTCGGACAAAGATCTCTTCGGCCGCCAAGATCATCCCCGGCCGAGGCGCCTGGCTCGAGTTCGACACCGACAAGAAGGACACCATCGGTGTCCGGGTCGATCGCAAGCGTCGCCAGTACGTCACCGCCTTCCTGCGGGCGCTCGGCATCGCCGAGACCGACGAGGAGATCCTCGACCTGTTCGACGGTGCCGAGTCGATCCGCAACACCATCGAGAGGGACACCGCCCACGACAAGGACGAGGCGCTGCTCGACCTCTACCGCAAGCTGCGCCCGGGCGAGCCGACCACGGTCGAGTCGGCCCGCGGTCTCATCCAGACCCTGTTCCGCAACCCGAAGCGCTACGACCTCACCAAGGTCGGTCGCTACAAGGTCACCCAGAAGTTCGGTCACGAGCAGATCACGCTCGACGAGGACCGCGTCGAGACCAGTACGGCTGCTGAC
Organism: uncultured Acidimicrobiia bacterium; assembly: GCA_963708235.1. GTDB lineage: Bacteria > Actinomycetota > Acidimicrobiia > Spongiisociales > UBA5794. Next base: position 563,812 of record OY970200.1, read on the forward strand.
GCCACGACGACATGCTGGAGACCATCCGTCACCTCATCTCGCTAGCACGAGGGGACCGACGGGTTCCAACACCGACGACATCGACCACTTCGGGAACCGCCGGATCCGCACGGTCGGCGAGCTGATCCAGAACCAGGTGCGGGTCGGGCTGACCCGGCTCGAGCGGGTGGTCAGGGAGCGCATGACCACCCAGGACCCGGATGCGATCACGCCTCAGAGCCTGATCAACATCCGCCCGGTCACGGCTGCGATCAAGGAGTTCTTCGGGACCACCCAGCTCAGCCAGTTCATGGACCAGCCCAACCCGCTGGCCGGCCTCACCCACCGCCGTCGTCTCTCGGCGCTCGGCCCCGGTGGGCTCTCCCGTGAGCGGGCCGGGTTCGAGGTCCGTGACGTCCACCCCTCCCACTACGGCCGGATGTGCCCGATCGAGACCCCGGAAGGCCCCAACATCGGTCTGATCGGATCGCTCGCCTCCTATGCCCGAGCGTCAACCGGTTCGGCTTCATCGAGACTCCGTACCGCAAGGTGGTAGACCGGCAAGGTCACCACCAAGGTCGACTACCTGACCGCCATCGAGGAGGAGCGCTACGTCATCGCCCAGGCCAACGCCCCGCTCAAGGAGGACGGCTCGTTCCTCAACGAACTCGGGTGCTGGTGCGCAAGGCCGGTGGCGAGGGCGAGGTCGAGTCGGTCTCGCCGAAGGAGTCGACTACATGGACGTCTCGCCCAAGCAGATCGTCTCGGTCTCGACGTCGCTGATCCCGTTCCTCGAGCACGACGACGCCAACCGGGCCCTGATGGGTTCGAACATGCAGCGCCAGGCGGTGCCGCTGCTCAAGCTCCGACGCCCCGCTGGTCGGCACCGGCGTCGAGTCGCGGGCCGCCCAGGACTCCGGCGACATGATCCTGTCGCCGGTCGCCGGCGAGGTGGTCGAGGTCACGGGCGATCAGATCGTCGATCAAGGAGTCCAAGGACACCAACAAGAAGCACACGATGTCGCCTCGACAAGTTCGAGCGTTCCAACCAGGGCACCTGCATCAACCAGAAGCCGCTGGTCCGCGAGGGCGACAAGGTCAAGGAGGGCGAGGTCCTCGCCGACGGCCCATCGACCGAGATCCGGCGAGCTGGCTCTCGGCCGGAACCTTCTGGTTGCCTTCATGCCGTGGCAGGGTCACAACTTCGAGGACGCCATCATCATCTCCGAGCGGCTGGTCAAGGAGGACATGCTCACCTCGATCCACATCGAGGAGCACGAGATCGACGCCCGCGACACCAAGCTCGGCGCCGAGGAGATCACCCGGGACATTCCCAATGTCGCCGAGGAGGTCCTCGCCAACCTCGACGAGGACGGGGCATCATCCGCATCGGCGCCGAGGTCGGCCCCGGCGACTATCTGGTCGGCAAGGTCACCCCGAAGGGCGAGACCGAGCTCACCCCCGAGGAGCGTCTGCTGCGGGCCATCTTCGGTGAGAAGGCGCGCGAGGTCCGCGACACGTCGCTGAAGGTGCCCCACGGCGAATCCGGCAAGGTCATCGCCGTCAAGGTCTTCAAGCGAGCGGAGGGTTTCGACCTCCCGCCCGGGGTGAACGAGCTGGTCCGGGTCTACGTGGCCCAGCAGCGCAAGATCTCCGAGGGTGACAAGCTGGCCGGCCGACACGGCAACAAGGGAGTCATCTCCAAGATCCTCCCCGAAGAGGACATGCCGTTCCTGGAGGACGGGACCCCGGTCGACATCATTCTCTCGCCGCTCGGTGTGCCGTCCCGGATGAACCTGGGGCAGGTCCTCGAGACCCACCTCGGATGGGCGGCCGCCGCAGGGTTGGAAGCCGTTCAACGATCCGACAGCCCGGCGGCCGGTGGCGCCGAGCCATGGACCAAGGTGGCGACGCCGGTGTTCGACGGCGCCAAGGAGGACGAGATGGCCTCAAGTGCTCGCCAAGTCGCCAGCCCAACCGCGACGGCAACCAGCTGGTCGGCGACGACGGGCAAGGCCCATCCTCTTCGACGGGCGGACCGGCGAGCCGTTCGACTCGCCGATCACGGTCGGGATTCATCTACATGCTGAAGCTGGTCCACCTGGTGGACGACAAGATCCACGCCCGGTCGACCGGCCCGTACTCGATGATCACCCAGCAGCCGCTGGGCGGTAAGGCCCAGTTCGGTGGCCAGCGCTTCGGTGAGATGGAGGTCTGGGCGCTCGAGGCGTACGGCGCCGCCTACGCCCTGCAGGAGCTGCTCACCATCAAGTCCGACGACGTCCAGGGCCGGGTCAAGGTCTACGAGGCGATCGTCAAGGGCGACAACATCCCCGAGCCGGGCATTCCCGAGTCGTTCCGGGTGCTGGTCAAGGAGATGCAGAGCCTTTGCCTGAACGTCGAGATGCTGGCGGCCGGTGAGGAGGTCGAGCTGAGAGACCTGGAGGAGGACGTCGTTCCGCCCCTCGGAGTCGCTCGGCATCGACCTCTCCCGGCCCGAGCGGCCCGAGTCCATTCCGTGAGCAGACCTCGACGCCCGGCACCACATGGTGCGGACCACGAAGTGCCGGCGCCGATCAAGAATTTCAGATAGCGAAGAAGACGACGACGGCGGCCGATCCCATGGAGACCCCAGCCGGAGGAGAAGACTGAGATTGGTAAGACAGGTCTTCGATGAGTTGAAGATCGGCCTCGCCTTCGAGCGACCAGATTCGCGCCTGGTCGTACGGTGAGGTCAAGAAGCCGGAAACGATCAACTACCGCACCCTTCGCCCGGAGAAGGAAGGTCTGTTCGACGAGCGGATCTTCGGTCCCCAGCGCGACTGGGAGTGCTACTGCGGGAAGTACAAGAGGATCCGCTACAAGGGGATCATCTGCGAGCGTTGCGGCGTCGAGGTCACGCGCTCCAAGGTGCGCCGCGAGCGGATGGGCCATATCGAGCTGGCCGCCCCGGTCACCCACATCTGGTTCTTCAAGGGCGTCCCCAGCCGGCTCGGCTACCTGCTCGACATGTCGCCCAAGGAACTGGAGAAGGTCATCTACTTCGCCGCCTACCTGATCACCGGCGTCGACGACGAGAAGCGCCACAAGGATCTCGCCGAGCTCGAGGACAGCCATGCGCCAGGAATGCCAGGTCGTCCAGCGAAGAGTTCGACGAGTGGAAGAAGGCGCGTCTCGAGCGGCTCGAGAGTCGAACTCGGCGCAGATGGAAGAAGGCGGCGCCAAGAGCCAGGAGATCTCGCTCGCCGCCGCGAGGTCGACAAGGAGATCAGGGACCGCGAAGAGCGGGCCCGGCGCGAGATCGAGCTGCGTCCAGGATGCCTACGACACCTTCCGGACGATGAACCCCAAGGCAGCTCGTCGAGTCCGAGCAGCTGTGGCGTGAGATCTCCGACCGCTACGAGGGCTACTTCCAGGGCGGCATGGGCGCCGAGGCCGTCAAGGGCCTCCTCGACCACCTCGACCTCGACGCCGAGATTGGCGCTCCTGCAGGAGCACCTCGTGGCCAACTCGGCCGCAGAAGCGCCGCCAGCGTGCCACGCAGCGGCTGAAGGTGGTCACGTCCCTTCTGGGAGGGCAAGAACCGATCCCCAGGACATGATCCTCGAGACCGTCCCGGTGATCCCGCCCGACCTCCGGCCGATGGTCCAGCTCGACGGTGGCCGCTTCGCCACGTCCGACCTCAACGATCTCTACCGCCGTGTCATCAACCGCAACAACCGCCTGAAGAGACTGCTCGACCTCGGGGCTCCCGAGATCATCGTCAACAACGAGAAGCGGATGCTGCAGGAGGCCGTCGACGCCCTGTTCGACAACGGCCGCCGCGGCCGTGCGGTGACCGGACCGGGCAACCGTGCCCTCAAGTCGCTCTCCGACATGCTCAAGGGCAAGCAGGGACGGTTCCGTCAGAACCTGCTCGGCAAGCGCGTCGACTACTCGGGCCGTTCGGTCATCGTGGTCGGTCCCCAGCTCAAGCTCAACCAGTGCGGTCTGCCCAAGATCATGGCGCTCGAGCTGTTCAAGCCGTTCGTGATGAAGCGCCTGGTCGACCGCGACCTGGCCCAGAACATCAAGTCGGCCAAGCGGATGGTCGAGCGCCAGCGTCCCCAGGTGTGGGATGTCCTCTCCGAGGTCATCCAGGAGCACCCGGTGCTCCTGAACCGTGCGCCGACCCTGCACCGACTCGGCATCCAGGCCTTCGAGCCGGTGCTGGTCGAGGGCAAGGCGATTCAGATCCACCCGATGGTGTGCGAGGCGTTCAACGCCGACTTCGACGGCGACCAGATGGCCGTCCACCTGCCGCTGTCGGCCGAGGCGCAGGCCGAGGCCAGGATCCTGATGCTGTCGCACCAACAACGTCCTGTCGCCCGCCATCGGTCGGCCGATCATCACGCCTTCCCAGGACATGGTCATCGGCGATGTACTACCTGTCGGAGATGGTCGAGAGACGCCAACGGCGCCGGCCGCGCCGTTCGCCGACGTATCGACGAGGCGATCATGGCCTACGACCTCGGCGAGCTCGTCGCTGCACGCTCCGATCAGGATGCGGGTCGGCGATCTCGCCGGGGATCCCGAGAAGCATGCCGCAGTTCAAGCCGTCGCTCGGCCATCTGATCACCGAAGAGCCGGTCGACGGCGCGGTGCTGTTCGTGACCACCCTGGGCCGGGCGCTGATCAACCAGGCGTTCCCCGAGGACTTCCCGTTCATCGACCACATGGTCTGCCAAGGCCGACATCGGCCGGTTGATCGAGGTGCTGATCGAGCACTACCCCCAGCCGGACGTGGCCACGACCCTCGACGCGATCAAGGACCTCGGGTTCCGACTACGCCACCAGGGCCGGTCTCACCATCGGTCTGGAGGACGTGAAGACCCCCGAGAACAAGGCGGAGATCCTCGCCGACTACGAGGCCCAGGCGGCGACAAGGTCGCAGACCCAGTACCAGAAGGGCATCGTCACCGAGGAGGAGCGTCGGCAGGAGCTGATCGAGATCTGGACCGAGGCCACCGACAAGGTGAAGGACGCCATGGAGGCCAACCTCAAGACGGAGAAGTTCAACCCGCTCGACATGATGGTCGGCTCCGGCGCCCGCGGAAACATGCATGCAGGTCCGTCAGATCGCCGGTATGCGTGGGCTGGTCGCCAACCCCAAGGGTGACATCATCCCGCGGCCGATCATGTCCAACTTCCGTGAAGGGCTGTCGGTGCTCGAGTACTTCATCTCGACCCACGGTGTCCGCAAGGGCCTGGCCGACACCGCTCTGCGCACCGCCGACTCCGGCTATCTCACCCGGCGTCTGGTCGATGTCTCCCAGGAGATGATCATCCAGCAGGTCGACTGCGAGACCGACGATCCAGGGCTGTCGACTCAAGGTGCGGACGAGCGCGGCAAGCGATCCGCAACCTGCGCAACCGCGTGTTCGGGAGGGTCCTGGCCGAGGACATCAAGCTGGCGGCACGGTGCTCAGCTCGAGTACGACGACGTGAAGCTGCAGGCCGGTGTCACCGTCGACCGCAACGCCCTCATCGTGATCGAGGCCGCCGAGGATGTGCTCGAGGTGCGGGTCCGCTCGCCGCTCACCTGCGACTTCCCGTCTCGGGATCTGCCAAGGCGTGCTACGGTCTGTCCCTGGCCACCGGCAAGGCGGTCGAAGTCGGCGAGGCGGTCGGGATCATGGCGGCTCAGTCGATCGGCGAGCCGGGCACCCAGCTGACCATGCGTACCTTCCACACCGGCGGGGTCGCCGGTGAGGACATCACCCACGGTCTGCCCCGGGTGGTCGAGCTGTTCGAGGCCCGCACCCCCAAGGGCAAGGCGATCATGGCCGAACATCGGTGGGGCGGTCCAGATCGTCGACGACGAGGAGGGTCGCCGGATCGTGATCGACGCCAAGGAAGGCGAGGCCGAATATCCGTTGCCGCGTCGTGCCCGGCTCCGCGTCGCCGAAGGCGACATCATCGATCCCGGCACCCAGCTGACCGAGGGTCCGCTGGACCCCAAGGAGGTGCTGGAGATCCAGGGCGTCCGCGTCCTGCCAGCAGTACCTGGTCGACCAGGTCCAGGAGGTCTACCGCAGCCAGGGCGTGGAGATCCACGACAAGCACATCGAGCTGATCGTGCGCCAGATGCTCCGCCGGATCCGGGTGGTGACTCCCGGTGACTCCACCTTCCTGCCGGCCGAGCTGATCGACGAGCAGGAGTTCCGCGACGCCAACCGGGCCCTCGTCGGCGAGGGGAAGCAGCCCGCCGAGGGTCGTACCGAGCTGATGGGAATCACCAAGGCGTCGCTGGCCACCGACTCGTGGCTGTCGGCGGCCTCCTTCCAGGAGACCACCCGGGTTCTCACCGAGGCGGCGATCTCCGGTCCAAGTCCGACTTCATGCGGGGGCTCAAGGAGAACGTGATCATCGGCAAGCTGATCCCGGCCGGAACCGGTAGCGAGGCCTACCAGGTGCTCCAGCCGTCGCTCCCGGACGCCACCGTGGTCAGCGCACTCGGGCTCTTCGGCGATGTTCCCATGGAGAGCTCGGAGGAGTCGATGCCGGCGAACCCGGCCGAATGGCTGGCAAGCCTCGGCACGCAGACCGATGGCGACGAGGCCGGCGACCAGTAACAACCCGACCGTCTCAACAACCGAAAGGGCAGGCCCATCCGGGTCTGCCCTTTCTTTATGTGGTTTCGACTTCCGCAACCAGCCAAGTCTTTCGACCTATTTGGCTATGCGCCGAGAACCCATTAGCCCTCTACGGCGAACAACAGATTGAGACCGCTTAGAAGCGAGTGACCGTCCAAGATCCCCTGCCAGAGGATCTCGTCGAAGGTCATAGCGCAGGAAGTGGGATCGTCCCGGACACGACCGGTCCATACGGTATGTGGTGGAACTGGGATCAGAGCCTCGGCTTGGTGAGTCGAGGCCTCCGCACCGAACTGAGTCATCCTCGGTGAGCGCGTGCATCCCTATGTCGAGTAGGCGATAAGCCTCGGTGGCTCCCTGGAATATAGCTCAATGGTAGAGGACAAAGACCCTAATGTTTGACCGTAAGCAAGACCGCCCGACACGGGGCATTTCTGCACAACACGACGGAACGCGTGGCAGTGTGGCCTATTCGGCGCTCTCCTTCGTTGCTGTTGCTCTTCTGGTTTCGATGATGATGTTCGCTGTGGTTGCGTTCAGTCCGGCGGCGGGTGCCGCTGATCTGGGTTCGCAGGGTGGGGGTGGTGTGGTGAGTGGTGCCGGTGGTGGTCATGATCATTCGGTGGTCGTCGCCGCTGGGGCCGTCGCTGTTGTGGCGCAGAGGGCGACGACGACGAAGCCTCCGCGGCCGACCACGACCACCAGACCGCCGCGCACGACCACGACGACCCGCCCCCCGACCACGACAACGCCGACGACGACGACCGTTCCTCCCACGACGGTGCCTCCCCCTACGACGGTTCCTCCTCCCTCGACGACGGTTCCGACGACGGGGGCGACATGTGTCCTGACTGACAAGGTGGCTGGTGTGACCGTGGCCGCTGGTCAGATTTGTGAGATCCGTGGCACGTTGACGTCGACGGGGAACGTGATCGTGTTCGGGACGCTCAGGATGCGGACCGGTTCGGTTTTGGAGTTCAGTGGTGTCGACAGTTCGAGGTTCGTTGGCGGCGGGATGTCCCCGGTTGTGTCCGATGTGGGTCTGTGGGTCATGGGTGACGGTGTTCTCGATGCGGTCGGGACCCCGGTGAAGGCGTGGAACCGGACCGGGACCGACCCGACGTGGAACAAAACCGACGAACTGTTGGTCGCCCCGGTCAAACCCGGTGTGTACACCTTCGCTCCGTACTCGCTCGGTTCACCGGTGCCCCGCTTTTCGAAGAACGTCCCCGCCGCTGAGGTGATCAACCTGTCGCGTGACGTGACGATCCGGTCCGTCAACGGTGACATGGCCCACATCTTCATCCACTCCACCCGCCCCCAGACCATCAAACACATCTCGATCGAGGCAATGGGGCCGCAACGCGACGACGTCGACATCATGGGACGCTACGCCCTGCACTTTCATCACATGGCCGACGCCAGCCGCGGGTCACTCGTCGAAGGAGTCGTTGCCCGTAACGGCGACAGTCACGCCTTTGTCGCCCACGGCTCGCACGGGATCACGTTCCGTGAAACCATTGCGTACCGCACCCGCGGCGCCGCCTACTGGTGGGACCCCCGCACCAAAACCATGCACCCCTCCAACGAATCCAACGACATCGTCTACGAACGCGCCGGCGCCGCCGAGATCAGCCCCCACGGTGACGGCCGAGGCAAGCTCAATCGCAGCTGGGGAGCGTTCGAACTCCAAGCCGGAACCGGAGGCAAAGTCATCGACTCATGGGCCGCCGGCACCACCGGCGTCGTCGACGCCGCCGGGTTCGCCTGGCCCCCCAACGAAGAACAGAACTGGCTGTTCACCGGCAACGTCGCCCACAACGGTTCGAAGAACGGAATCTGGACCTGGCAGAACGCCAGCACCATGGACCACCACATCCAAAACTTCACCGCCTACGCCAACGACGTCGGCATCGACCACGGCGCCTACCGCAACCGCTACCGCTACACCGCCATCACCCTCGACGGCAACACCACCACCGGACTCGAACTCCACTCCTACATCGGATCCGAAACCCAAGCCCAATGGGACAACTGGAAAATCTACGGATCACCCACATCCATCCTCGTCCTGAGCTCAGCCACCGCCACCAGAGACTTCCCCGTCACCTTCACCAACTGCCACTTCACCGGACCCATCGTCCGCAAAGACAACGCCCCCAAAGACGTCAGGGTGGTGATGCCGACCGGCGGCTGCTGAGATCCCGCCGACGTCTCGTCGGTTCGATCTCCCCCGGTGTCATCCACGGCCGATTCAACGGCCGACCTGACCTCTGGGCCGTCGCTTCGATGAAGCGGCGGCCCAGGTGCGTCACGGGGAGTTTCGCTCTGCCCAGGCGATGGCCCTGGCGAACAGCGAGGCCGCCTGATCGCGGCGGGTGTTGGCGCCGGGGCAATACCGGTCGTCGGCGCACCCCTTGGTGATCCCCGAAGCCCCGATGGCGGCGATGTCCTCGGCGAAGGTGGTGCCGGCGATATCTTGGAACGGGCTGGTCTCGGCGGCCGGGACCTCGAAGGTCCGGCGGAGGAAGGCGGCGATCTGGCCCCGGGTGACCGGGAGATCGGGGCAGACCGTGGTCGGGGTGCAGCCCTTCACCACACCGGCGGCGGCGAGCCGGTTGATCACCGCTTCGGCCCAATGACCGTTGTCGTCGGTGAAGAAGTCCTGGTCGGTGGCCGGAGGACGGATATAGCGGTCGATGAGCGCCAACATGGCGGCGCGGCTCAGGTTGGTGTCCGGGCAGTACCGGTTGTGGGCGCAGCCGAAGATCACCCGGTCCCGCCACAGCGCTTCGATGTTGGCCGCATGGACGTTGCCGCCGGTGTCGGCGAAGTACGACATACACCCCACACGGCCGTGGTCGCGGACCACCAGTTGGTCGAGTCGGAGGGAGAGATTGGTGGTGTTGGGGATGGTCGACCCACCGAAGTAGACGTCGAGCCACATCGAACGCAGCTTCACGGTCTGACGCTCGTTGCTCCGCCGGAACCGCAGGTCGGTCCGTTTCAGTACCTGCTTGCCGTCGACCCAGGCCTGGAGCACCCCGTTGGCGCTGCCGGGGGTGTTCATGCGTACATGGCCCTCGATGCAGTACCAGCGGTTCTGGTTGGCCACACCCCCGTCGAGACTCCAAGGGATCTCGTCGGCGCAGGTTCCCGCCTGATCGAGGTGGTAGATGTAGGACCCGAGGCGAATCTGGTTTCCGTTTGCCTCCTGGGTTCCGGGCGGCCAGAACATGGTGCGTCCCGACCATCCCGGGTCGACGGCGGTCGAGGGATTGCAGCCACGGGCGGTGAGACGACCGACATCGGCAAATCCGGGCAGCTTGCCCGAGGTGGTGGCCTTCCAATCGTCGAAGATCAGGTAGTAGCGGAACCAGCCCTCCTCCATCCCCAGTGGGAGGAGATGGTGGGCGCCCGAGCCGCGGCGCTGGTACGGCGGAATGGTGACGCCGAGGCCGTTGCCCCGGTACCCCTCCACGATGCGGTTGTTGGCGAGGTCCGAGGCGCGGTAGTCGATCCAGCCGCGCCCGTCTCCGGGGACGTCGTCGACCCACCACTGGTCGTGCTCGAACGGCTCGACGAGCGGGTCGTCGGCTCGTGCCGGCGCCAGCGGCAGGCTGAGCGCGATCAGGATGAGGAGCAGGGTGGCGCGGCGGATGACAGGCCTTCCGGGTGGGTCGGTGTAATGAAGATCACGCCGAGGCGTTGGCGCCCAGACTACGTGATCTCCGAAACCACGGGAACGCCCTGGTTGGCGGCCATGGCGGACGGTCGTCGTCAGGCGGTCGCCGGGACCAGCGTCTTGTAGTACCGCACTGCTTCGACCTGGGTTCCGGCGCCGAAGCTCTGCATCTTGGTGACGCCGTCGGTGTGCCATCCGTGGGTCTCGTAGAACCGCCGGGACCGGTCGTTGTTCGCCAGCACCCACAACACCGCCATCCGGCGACCTTCCTGACGCCACGTCGATTCGGCGGCATCGAGCAACGCCGAGCCGATGCCGGTGCCGACCAGGTGTTCGAGGAGGTAGATGGTGAGGAGTTCGACCGTGTCGTCCTCCATGTCGTCCTCGCGACCCTCGCTCGACGATGCGAACCCGACGATGGAGCCGTCGACCTCGGCGACCCACGCCGCAAAGCCCTGCTCGGCGTCGGACCCGGTGAGCCAGGCCGCCCAGGCTCGTGCCCGCGACTCGGGGCGGAGGCTGTCCAGGAGGTCATCGGGCATGAGGCCGCGATACGCCCACTGCCAGGCGGCGACGTGGACGGCACCGAGTTCCGGTGCATCCTCTGGCTGCGCCGCACGGATGGTTGCCGTCACACCCTGAGCGTACCCGGTGCCAAGCTCGATCATGAGGTCCTTTCGGTGTGGCGGTGCCTCTTGCCCACGGTACCGGCCGCCGTTCCGTATCCTGTGCCGGGTGCTGCGCTTTCCGCTCGCCGACATCCCGGTTCGGGTCCACTTCTCGTTCCTGCTCATCGCCGTGCTCTCCCCGTCACCGCGGCCGGTCGACATCGCCGCATGGACGTTGATGGTGTTCCTTGCGGTGTTGCTCCACGAGGTGGGACATGCGGTCACCGCCCGTCACTACGGAGCGACGCCGGTCACGATCACCCTCTTCGCCCTGGGTGGGGTGACGGTGTATCCCGCCAAGGCCGATCTGACCCCTGGCCGCAGGTTCGTCATCGCCGCCGCCGGTTCCCTGGTCGGAATCGTCACCGGCGGGCTGCTCGGGCTGCTCTGGTTGGCCGGGTTGTTCGATGGTGCCAGCCAGGTGGTGCGGGTGGCGGCGATCAGCTACATCTTCGCCGGGTTGGGTTGGGGGGTTCTCAACTGGGCGCCGATCCGACCGCTCGACGGTGGCGCCATGCTCACCAGCGCCCTCGAGATCGTCAACCCACGTCGCGCCGTCGATATCGCCCGTGTCGTCTCGCTGATCTGCGGCGTGGTGGCATCGGTGGTGCTGTTCCGGTTCGGGCAGACGTTCGGGGCGGTGTTCGTGTTGGTGATCACCGCCATGGGGATGGCCGATGAACGATCGGTGCGGGCGGCGCCACCGCCACCTGCCCCGCAACCGTCACCGGATGCCAACTCCATGGAAGCCGGCTCCCCTGGAGCCGGCTCGCCGGAAACCCGGTCGCCGCAGACCGGGACTCCGGGGGTCGGGCGCCGTGAGCCAGGCTCCGCCGGTGGGACGGCTCCTGGTTCGCCGGGCCAGGGGGAGGGTCCGTCGTGGCCCATCTGACCTTCGTCCCCGATCCGGCCGGATGCGGGAGCGACCGGTGAAACCGCCGGTGACCGGGCGGCGGATCCTGCTCGACGACGAACCGGTCCGCGATCTCGCCGGATACCTGCGCAAGGGGGGCGGCACCGGATTGCGGTGGGCGTCGGCGCAGCCGCCCCATGAGGTGATCGAGACGGTCCGGGCGTCCGGATTGCGAGGGCGGGGCGGAGGCGGGTTCCCGACCGGGGTGAAGTGGCAGGGTCTTGCCGATTCCAACGCCCGGTTCAGATTCGTGGTGTGCAACGCCGCCGAGGGCGAGCCCGGGACCTTCAAGGATCGTTGGCTGATCCGGAACAATGCCTACCAACTCCTCGAGGGTCTTGCCATCGCCGCCTTCGCCGTCGGCGCCGAACGAGCCTTCATCGGGATCAAGGATCGCTTCGTCGACGAACGGGCCGTGCTCGAGACGGCCGCCGCAGAAATGGCGGCGGCCGGTCTGATCGGCGAGGTGACCATCGAGATCGTCCCCGGGCCCGATGACTACCTCTTCGGGGAGGAGAAGGGCATGCTCGAGGTGATCGAGGGCAGGGACCCCTTGCCCCGGTTGTACCCGCCGTACATCACCGGGCTCTTCGAGCGGCCCGGGGGAGAGGCTCAGCCGGCCGTCGTCAACAACGTCGAGACCCTGAGCAACGTCCCCCACATCGTCGCTCGCGGGGCCGACTGGTTTCGGTCGTTCGGTACCGCCCAGAGCCCGGGCACCATGGTGTGCACCGTATCGGGGGACATCCGGCACCCCACCGTCGTCGAGTTGGAGATGGGAACGTCGCTTCGCCACCTCGTCGACGTGGCGGGCGGGGGACCGCGACCGGGTCGCCAGGTCAAGATGGTGGTGTCCGGGGCGTCGAACGCACCGTTGCCGGGCGCCGCACTCGATGTTCCGATCTCGTTCGAGGGAATGGCGGAGGCGGGCACCGGACTCGGCGCCGCCGGATTCATCGTGTTCGACGACACCGCCTGTGCCGCCGAGGTCGGCGCCGCCGTCTCCCGGTTCCTCTACCGGGGTTCGTGTGGACAGTGCCCGCCGTGCAAATTGGGGACCGAGGCGATCACCGAGGCGTTCTCCCGCATCGGCACCGGTGCAGGTGCGGGCCGCGATCTGGAGGACGCCGCTGCCTGGGTGATCCGTGTCACCGACGCCAACCGCTGCGGGCTCGGCGCCGGGCAACGGGCCTTCGCCGAAGGTCTGATGCGCCACTTCGCCGAAGAGCTGGTCGCCCATGCCGAAGGGGAACCGTGCGAGTCGATGCGGAACATCGTCGTCGCCCCCCTCTACGACCTCGGGGGGTGAGGGGGCCGGTCTCCGGGTCTGACCCGGGAGCGCCGGTAAGCTCTGCGCCGCGCACTACTCTCCCTGTTCAGATGGAGCGAGACACCCTTGGCTGCCAAACGCATCATCGGGTGGCGTGAATGGGTTGAACTACCCGACCTCGGCGTGGCTGCCATCAAGGCCAAGGTCGACACAGGCGCCCGCTCATCGTCACTACATGCCTTCGACATGGAACGATTTATGGAGGACGGAGTGGAGATGATCCGGTTCAGCGTTCACCCGGCTCAGCGGCGCCGCCTGCCGGAGGCAACCTGTGTGGCCCCGGTCGCCGCCGAGCGGCTGGTGCGCAACCCGGGTGGTCGGGAGGAGATGCGACCGGTGATCCTCACCACGGTCCGGCTCGGCGAAAAGAACTGGCCCGTGGAACTCAATCTGACCCGACGCGACACGATGGGGTTCCGAATGTTGCTGGGTCGTCAGGCGGTACGAAAGCAGTTTCTCGTCGATCCGGGTCGCTCGTACCTGTCGGGACGCACGGAAGTGTCAACCCGTCCATCGGGGAGGCGGTCGGGATGAACATCGGAATCCTCTCGAGACGGCTGTCGCTGTACTCGACGACCAGGCTCAAGGAAGCGGCGGTGGAGCGGGGTCACGAGGCCCGGGTCGTCGACTACCTCCGCTGCTACATGAACATCGCCATCTCCAAGCCCGGCGTCATCTTCCGTGGCGAGGAGCTCAACTTCGACGCCATCATCCCCCGGATCGGCGCCACCCATACGTTCTACGGCACCGCCGTGGTTCGCCAGTTCGAGATGACCGGCGCCTATGCGGTCAACGAGTCGCAGGCGATCACCCGGTCGCGCGACAAGCTGCGCTCGATGCAACTGATGGCCCACGCCGGGGTCGGGATGCCGGTCACCGGATTCGCCCACTCCACCCAGGACATCGACGGTCTTCTCGACCTGGTCGGAGGTGCGCCGGTGGTGGTGAAGCTTCTCGAGGGGACCCAGGGTCTCGGTGTGGTCCTTGCCGAGACCCGCAAGGCAGCCGAGTCCGTGATCGGGGCCTTCCGTCAGCTCGATGCCAACATCCTGGTCCAGGAGTTCATCAAGGAGTCGAAGGGGTCCGATGTGCGCGCCTTCGTCATCGGAGGCAAGGTGGCAGCCGCGATGCGTCGCACCGCACCACCCGGTGAGTTCCGCTCCAACCTCCACCGCGGCGGAACCGCCGAAGTCGTCAAGCTCAGCCCCATCGAACGGGCGACGGCGGTCAAGGCGGCGCGGGCCATGGGGCTCAACATCGCCGGTGTCGACATCATCCGGTCCAACCACGGTCCGCTGATCATCGAGGTGAACTCGTCACCCGGGCTGGAGGGAATCGAAACGGCAACGGGGATCGACGTGGCGGGCCGCATCATCGAGTTCATCGAGACCAATGCGAAGCCCGGCAAGACCCGTGACCGTGTTCGAGGCTGAAGCACGCAACGACCCCATCACCGTCGGTAGCGTCACTGTCGCCCCCGGCCGAAAGCAGCGCTTCGAGCTTCCCGGTTGCCCGTCTCCCCACGGGAAGCTGGTTGTCGCTTCCCGTGGCGGTGATCAACGGCCGTTACTCCGGACCGCATGTGTGGGTCAGCGCCGCCATCCACGGCGACGAACTCAACGGTGTGGCCGTGGTGCGCCGCGTCATCTCACGGCTCGATGCCAGGAGGCTCCACGGTGCGGTGATCGCCGTCCCGATCGTCAACGTCTTCGGCTTTATCAACCAGTCCCGCTATCTCCCCGACCGTCGTGACCTCAACCGGTCGTTCCCCGGTTCGACCCGGGGATCGCTGGCGGCGCGGCTTGCCCGCCTGTTCCTGACGGAGGTCGTCGAGCAGTGCACGGTGGGTATCGATCTGCACACCGCCGCGGGGCACCGCGCCAATGTGCCGCAGCTCCGCTGCGACATCGACGATGCCGAGACCCTGCATCTGGCGAAGGCGTTCGGCACACCTTTCGTCATCCACGCCAAGGTTCGGGACGGATCGCTCCGGCAGGCCGCCACCGAGGGCGGCAAGCGTGTCCTGCTCTACGAGGCGGGTCAGGTGTTGCGTTTCGAGGATCGACCGATAGAGATCGGGGAGGCGGGGGTGCTCCGGGTGCTGTCGGCGATGGGTATGGGCAACTGGGCGGAGCACAGCCGTCGCTCCCGCTCGCGGATCATCCGCCGCACCACCTGGGTCCGGGCGCGACGCGGCGGGATCGCCGACATGGCGGTCGAGCTGGGTCAGGCGGTGGTCCGGGGTCAGACCCTTGCCACCGTCGGCGATGCGTTCACCACTTCGCGGCGGGCCGTCACCAGTCCGGCCGACGGCTGGGTGATCGCCGTTGCCCAGAATCCGCTGGTGTCGCAGGGTGACGCCCTGGTGCACATCGCCATCGAAGGGACCGACGGAGCCGACGAGCCGGCCGAACGGTTGCGGCGACCGCGCTGAGCGTGCCGATGATCACCGGCGCTGGCGGTCCTCGTACCCTCCGGAGACGGCAGCCCAGATCGACACCGATGTGGGCTCACCGATGGAGCGATAGGTGATCGAATCGACCGGATCGGTGTCGAGGGAGTCTCCGGGTCCGAGCAGGTACGGCTCGCCGTCGATGGTGATCTCCAGCTCTCCCTCGGTCAGATAGACGAACACCTCGCTGCCGGGGGTGGGAACCGGACTGGTTCCACTCTCGCCCGGCCCGGCAGCCAGATACGCCACCCGGAGCAGCAGATCGGGGTGGGAGACCATCTGCCCACCGGAGCGGGGAGCCACCGGCAACCGCCCGGTGTGGACGGTGGACCGGGCAACGTCCTGGAGAACGTCGTGGAGCGACAGTTCGAGGACCGACACGATCCGGGCCAGGATCGGCAGCGAGGCGACCTTGTTGCCGATTTCGATCGCCGAGAGATGCGAATCGGACATGTCCGCCAGCCGGGCGGTCTCGCCGAGGGTGAGCCCGAGCGCAACCCGCCGCTGGCGAAGACGGCGTCCCACCCGGGTCGGCAGGTCCGACTGGTCGGTCAGATCAGTGGGGGTGCGACCAGCCACAACACCTCCGCCGGGTCTTCCGAGATCACCGAAGCCGACTGTTCCGGATGTGAGGAGAAATGGAGATAGTCACCGGGACCCACCTCGCGGTCCTCGTCGTCGATCCGAAACCGCAGAGAACCGCTGAGCACCAGGGCGAACCGCTCGCCGAGCTGGGTATAGGGACCCCCCACCGAATCGTCCGGGGCGTACTTCGACACCAGTGCCGTCATCGCCCTGGTGGGCCCACGGGTGCTGAGGACGGTGTACTCCTCTCGTGAGCTGGGGGCGATCCGAAGTCGATCCGGGTCGCCGGCGCGGGACACCCTGACACCGTCTGCGCCCTCCATTGGAAAGAACGCCGTCATGTCGGTGCCGAGGGCGGCGGCGATCGTGGTCAACGCCGCCAGTGAGGGCACCGCCTTGCCGGTTTCGATCTGGGAAAGGTATCCCGGAGTCAGCCCGGTGTCGGAGGCAAGATCCTCGAGGGTGCGCAACCGGGCGTGACGCAGCATCCGCAACCGCCGTCCCAGATTCTGGAGAATGACATCCACAGTCAGGTCGAGCATACCGGTTCCGTCGACCCTGTCCCCGGCACCACCCCCATCCGCCGCAGCGATGCACCCGTCGATCGGGACATCTCGCGGTTTCGGTTGAACTCCGCTATGCGTCAAGTTATGTTGCTGGCATGGGAGAGAGAGGTCGTTCGTCGTGGTCGTCGACGCGACTGTCGGGGGGAACCTCTACGGTCGTCGGCGTATCCGTGGCGTGCGGATTGGGCCCCGGCCGGGCGCCGTCTTGCGGCGCCCGGCCCGAGGGACGATCGGTCCCTGAGTATCCAACGACCCTGGAGGAGGTCCACCCGTGTCCGAAACGCACACAATGAGACGAGGGCTGACAACGATCGTCGGCATCATGGCGCTGCTGGCGGCTCTGCTCTACGCCCCGTTGCCGGTGGCGGTCGCCCAGCCCCCGGTGGGGAGCGCCACCGTCACGCCGCTGCAGGTCACCGGCCCTCCGGGTGAGCGACTCAACCTGGTCATCATGGGCGACGGTTACACCGCCGCCGAGGAGGACAAGTTCTTCGAGGATGTCGACCGCAACCTCAACGTGCAGTGGAGCGTCGAGCCGTTCCGCAGCTACCGCAACTACTTCAACGTGTATGCGATGTTCATCGTCTCCGGCGAGTCCGGCATCCGCTGTGACCCCGATGAGGCCGGTGGCCCGAAGAACGCCAAGAACACCCCGCTGCGGCTCTGGTACGACGTGGGTTGTTCCGACCCGCTGGCCCGCGGCATCACCTACGGTCCCGCACCGCTGGGAAGCCCCGCCGGGACCCCGAACGGCAACACGCAGCGCAACTCGTACCTGAACACCTACATGGGGCCGATCTTCGGTGTGGCCACCGGAGTGCAGAACCTGCAGAACGTGCAGACGCTGGCGATCGCCAACACCTTCACCTACGGCGGCATCGGCGGCGTCCACGCCACCACGTCGGGTGGAAGCCCGCAGGGTCCGCTGGTGTCGCTCCACGAGTTGGGGCACTCGCTGGGGAACCTGCAGGACGAGTATCCCTATTCGAGCCGTCCCACCCCCGGTGGGGCCCACCCGAGCACCGAACCCTCGTCGATCCACCACAGCCGCCTCACCGGCGACGAGATGGTGGCCCAGGGTGCGAAGTGGTGGCGCTGGCTGGGCGAGGAGAGCGAATCTGGCGGCATCATCGGCGCCCGGGGCGTCGAAGGCGCCGAGTACGAGAGCGGTCTCTACCGGTCGAGCAACATCTGGCGGCCCAGCGAGCATTCGATGATGCGCTGGATCGGCTTCTACTTCGACCAGATCGGCCGCGAGCACATGGTGGGTCGCATCACCGGACGCCGCAATGCCAATGCCATGCAGCTCAACCACCTTCCGACCGGCGAGGTCGGGTCCAGCGACGTGGTGTGGGTGGAGACCATGCACCCCAAGTTCCACGAGCTGGATGTGACCTGGCGGATCAACGGCAACGTCGTTCCCGGGACCAACAACACCCGCAACCTCGAGTTGGGGAACCAGACCGTCGCCGCCGGCGATGTGGTTCAGGTCGAGGTCCGTGACAGCATCGACTGGGTGCGCGATCCCGGTCTCGCCAACGGGCCCCGGATGGTGCAGACACGGCAGTGGACGGTCGGCACGCCGATCGCCCCCAGCTCTCCCGCACCTGAGTTCACCGCATCGACGCCGACCAACCTCGGGGTGGCCGCCGACGAGGTCGTCTACGTCGAGACCACCCATCCGAGCGATCGGGTCCACACGGTGACCTGGCGGATCGACGGCGAAGTGGTGCCCGGTACCAACAACTCCCGCAACCTGAATCTGGGTGAGCTGGGTCTGGGCTCGGACAACTACACGGTGTCGGCCACCGTCACCGATCCGGCGAACCCGGCGGCTCCGGGGCAGACCCTGGAGTGGAACGCCGACCGGGTCTACCCGGAGGCACCGGCGGAGCTGTCCGACCCGGCGACCACCGTCGCCGGTCAGCCGGACCACGGCATCTACTTCGGCGAGTTCGACATGTGGCTCGATCCCAACGACGACCAGCCCGGCTTCGTGGTCGGCGAGTTCCGGCTCAACGGCGACGGTTGGTTCAACTACTTCGGGTTCCCCGAGGCGCCGTTCGGCTCGCCGTTCACCTTCTCCCATTCCGGGAAGAACGTGAAGGCGCTGACCTACGGCAACCTTGGCTCCGGAGGGCTCTCGAAGGCCACCTTCGAGCAGTCCTACCCGGACTTCGAGCCCGGCTACGGCACCCATACCGTCGAGCACCGCGCCATCGACGTGGTGGGCAACATCGGTGACGCCGGCGAGTTCACGGCCACCGTGCTCCCCGGCGGTTCCCCGGAGTGCACCACCACCGTCACCGGTCGCCAGTCGCGCGGGGTCAACGCCGCAAGCGGTGTCACCTGTGTCGTCGACGCCGATGTCGCCGGTGGGCTGTCCGTGGCGCCGGGTGCATCGATCGTCGTCATCGACAGCACCATCAGGGGCCAGGTCGATCTCTCCGGTGCCTCACTGGTCCATGTGTTGGGTTCGACCTTCAAGGGTCGCGCTGCCGTCTCGGGCACCACCAGCGACGTCACCATCGCCGGCTCGGAGTTCAACGGCGGTCTGACGCTCACCGACAACACCCTGTCGGGGAGCACCGCAGCCGAATACGGCGTCGCCCTTGTCGGGAACAACCTGCGTGGGTCGGTGGCGTGCTCGGGGAACACCCCCGGGGTCACCAACTTCGGCGCCCCGAACCGCACCAGCGGCCCGATGACCGGTCAGTGCGCCGATCTGTGATCGATAGCTGAACACAGAACGAGACGTCGGTTGTGCGGCGGTGGCCACAGAGCGTGAGCTGTGGCCACCGCCTTCCCCTCGGTGACGAACCTTCCGTCTTCGGCGGTGGATGCGCCGCAACGGCCTGACAGTCCCCGGATGGGACTACGGTTGAGGGTGAGCCCACACCGGAAGGAGGCGACATGAAGAAGCTCCTGGTACTGCTTGCCATGCTCGGGATCATCGTCGCCGTCGGCATGAAGACCGGCGCCATCAAGACCAACGACTGATCTGAGGTCCTTCGGGACCGCGTGACGAGGTGCGGTGACCCAGATGTGGTCGCCGCACCTCTCTGCGATGGGGATCCCGATCCGGTCGTGGTGGGCGGCGCCCCGTCGCCAGCCGTCACATTGCCAGTGTCGCCCCACCGCAGGTATACTCCTGGGGAGATCTTCCCGATCGAGTACCCGCATACCCTGAGGCTGGCGGCATTGCCACCGGCTGTTGTAGCGGAGCGACTCACCCGGGTCGGCGATCGTCCACAGCTTCGGCTGTCGACGAGCGCCGATTTTCGTGTGTATAGAGAGACCCGCCCGACGTTCTTGGGCTGGGTACGTCGAACAAAGAGAGAAGGCCCGTGCCTACCGTTCAGCAGCTCGTCCGCAAGGGACGCTCGCCCAAGCCCAAGAAGAGTAAGACGCTCGGTCTTGCCGGCTCGCCGCAGCGGCGCGGCGTCTGCACTCGCGTCTACACCGTCACCCCGAAGAAGCCGAACTCGGCGCTCCGCAAGGTCGCCCGTGTGCGACTGAGCTCGAACGTCGAAGTCACCGCCTACATCCCCGGCGAGGGCCACAACCTCCAGGAGCACTCCATCGTGCTGGTTCGTGGAGGTCGTGTGAAGGACCTTCCCGGTGTTCGCTACAAGGTCATCCGCGGCGCACTCGACGCCGCCGGAGTCAGTGGCCGCAAGCAGTCCCGTTCGCGCTACGGCACCAAGAAGGAGCGCTAACCCGATGCGTCGTGCCCCCGCTGAAGTCCGCAAACTCGAGCCCGATCCGATCTACCGCAGCGTGCTGGTGACCCAGGTCATCAACAAGGTGCTGTGGAAGGGCAAGAAGGGCGCCTCGCGCCGCATCGTCTACGGCGCCCTCGACATCGTCGACAAGCGCACCGGCGGCGATCCGTTGGCCACGCTGAAGAAGGCGATCGACAACATCCGCCCCACCCTCGAGGTCCGCTCCCGCCGTGTCGGTGGGTCGTCCTATCAGGTGCCGGTCGAGGTGCGCCCTCGCCGTGCCCAGACGCTGGCCGTTCGCTGGCTGGTGGAGTTCGCCAGGAAGCGCAAAGAGAACACGATGGCCGAGCGCCTCGCCAACGAGATCCTCGACGCCGCCAACCGCGGCGGCGCCGCCGTCAAGCGTCGTGAAGATGTCCACAAGATGGCGGAGTCCAACAAGGCCTTCGCCCACTACCGCTGGTAGGGAAGAAGAAACCGCATGGCACGCACTATCAAGCTCGACATGATCCGCAACATCGGGATCATGGCCCACATCGATGCGGGCAAGACGACCACAACCGAGCGGATCCTGTACTACACGGGCCGCACCTACAAGATGGGTGAGGTTCATGAGGGCGCTGCCGTCATGGACTGGATGGAACAGGAGCAGGAGCGGGGGATCACCATCACCTCCGCCGCCACCACGGCTCAGTGGCTCGACCACACCATCAACATCATCGACACCCCGGGCCACGTCGACTTCACGGTCGAGGTCGAGCGTTCGCTGCGTGTTCTCGATGGCGCCGTCGCCGTGTTCGACGCCGTATCCGGTGTCGAACCGCAGTCCGAGACGGTGTGGCGCCAGGCCGACAAGTACGGCGTCCCCCGGATCTGCTTCATCAACAAGATGGACCGCGTCGGCGCCGACTTCCTCGCTGCGGTCCGCTCGATCGTGGAACGACTCGGTGGGAACCCGGTCGCCATCCAGATCCCGATGGGCGCCGAGGCCGACTTCCACGGAATGATCGACCTGGTCGAGATGAAGGCCATCGTCTGGCACGACGACGAGGGCAAGGAACGGGAAGTCATCGACATCCCCGAGGCCTTCGCCGCCGAGGCCGCCGAATGGCGCGGCAAGATGCTCGATGTCGTCGCCTCCGAGGACGAGGAGCTTCTCGAGAAGTACCTCATGGAGGAGGATCTCACCGCCGACGAGATCCGCAAGGTGATCCGCAAGGGCACCATCGACCGATCGTTCGTCCCCGTCCTGTGTGGCTCGGCGTTCAAGAACAAGGGCGTACAGCCCCTGCTCGACGCCGTCGTCCACTATCTGCCGAGCCCGGTCGACCTGCCTCCGATGCAGGGATTCCGGCCCGGTCAGGAGGCGGTGCTGGTCGAGCGGTCCTCGAACGACGACGAGCCGTTCAGCGCCCTCGCCTTCAAGATCATGAGCGACCCGTATGTCGGCAAGCTCACCTACCTGCGCGTCTACTCCGGTGTCGCCTCCAAGGGTGATGCCGCGGTGAACACCACCAACGGCAAGCGGGAGCGTTTCGGCCGTCTGCTGCGGATGCACGCCGCCAAGCAGGAGGACATCGACGAGATGCGCACCGGTGACATCATCGCCGCCGTCGGGATGAAGAACACCAAGACCGGTGACACCCTCAGCGACGCCAACTCACCGATCCAGCTCGAATCGATGACGTTCCCCGAGCCGGTGATCGCCGTCGCCATCGAGCCCCGGACCAAGTCCGACCAGGACAAGCTCGGTGATGCGCTGGGTCGTCTCTCCGAAGAGGACCCGACGTTCCGGGTCCACTCCGACGAGGAGACCGGTCAGACCATCATCGAGGGGATGGGCGAGCTCCACCTCGAGGTGATCGTCGATCGGCTGCTGCGTGAGTTCAAGGTCGAGGCCAACGTCGGCCGGCCCCAGGTGGCCTATCGCGAGACCATCAAGCGGGTGGTCACCGGGATCGACGGAAAGCTCAAGCGGCAGACCGGTGGTTCGGGTATGTACGGCCACGTCGTCATCAATCTGGAACCGCTCCCGCCGGGCAGCGGGTTCGAGTTCGAGGACAAGGTCAAGGGTGGCAACGTCCCCCGCGAGTACATCCCCGCAGCCGAGAAGGGCATGCGCGAGGCGCTCGCCGGTGGGATCCTCGCCGGGTATCCCCTGGTCGATCTCAAGGCGACCCTGGTGGATGGGTCCAGCCACAACGTCGACTCCAACAAGATGGCCTTCCGCATCGCCGGATCGATGGCGCTCCAGGAGGCGGCACGGGTCGCCGGGGTCAAGCTGCTCGAGCCGATGATGGAGGTCGAGGTGACCACACCCGAGGACTACATGGGTGATGTCATCGGCGACCTGTCGGCCCGTCGCGGCAAGATCGAGTCGATGGACAGCCGTGGCAACGCCCGCGTGGTCAAGGCGCTGGTTCCGCTCGCAGAGATGTTCGGCTACGCCACCGATGTGCGTTCCCGCACCCAGGGCCGGGCCGTCTACTCGATGCAGTTCCACTCGTACCAGGAAGTCCCGACCCAGACCGCCGAAGAGATCATCGCCAAGTCACGCGGCGAGTAGACCTCACCGTCACCCAATGCGAACACGATGCCCCCGGGTTCCCCCCACCCGGGGGCATCGCCGCGTCCCGGGCCGGTTGGTCGGGGCGGCCCTGTCAGTCGGGATGAGGCTCGGCGGCGACCATGACCGAGCAGGGTGCGGTGCGGGTGATGGTGGCCGCCGTCGAGCCGAGCGTGCGTGGCCGGATCCCGGTGTGGCCACGGGTGCCCAACACCACGAGATCGGGGTGGAGGTCGTCGATGGCGGCATGGAGCGCCTTCGTGGGATGACCGTGGGGTTGGAGGAAGGTGGCGGTCCCGATCCCGCCGGTGGCGAGATCTTCCGAGGCGACGGCGAGGGCGGCGGCCACATCGGCCCGGTCGTCGTCGACCACGATGACGGTCACCTCGGTACCGGTCGCCCATGGGAGCCTGGCGAACGCCGTCGTCGCCAGACGGGCGTGGATCGATCCGTCGTGGGCGACGAGGACACGTCCGGTGGCCGTGGTGGTCCGCGCCACCACGAGCGGCGAGGGGGGCTGCTGGACCAGCCATTCGGCGGTGCTGCCGAGATGGAGTGCCTTGAGGATCCCAGGTCCGCGCCGGCCGATGGCCAGCAGGTCGACGGGGTGGGAGAGGGCGAGCCGTGGGTCGAGCCGGCAGGTGAGATGGCGGACCTGGGCAAACCCCGTCCCGGGCGCCGCGATGCGTGGTTGCGGAGGGTCCCATGGGTGGAGGCCGGCCTCCTCCTTGCTCGGCAGCGGGCCGATCGAGCCATCGGCGGTGATGATGTCCAGCGTCCAGCGGAGCGGTGCGGCGGCCGGGGGATGTGCCGAATCGGTGTCCCACCGGTGAGCCTGGATCCATTGCCAGCACGTGTCGGCCGCCTCGGAGCCGTCGTCGCCGAACCCGAGCGTTGCGATGTTGGTCACGACGGGGCCCCCGGAACGTTGGTGTGGTCGTCGGATGCCGGATCGGATGCCTGGTCGGGGATCGGACGGGGATCACGCTTCTCGGCGCGCAGCGAGGCGACGATGGTGACGGTGAGGACCGTGGTGATGATGACCAGGCTCGCCCAGGTGGGCAGGTGGATGACCTCGACCAGCAACATCTTGACACCCACGAACGCCAGGATCACCCCGAGTCCGATGTTGAGATACCGGAACCGTCCCGCCATCCCCGAGAGCAGGAAGTACAGCGAGCGCAACCCGAGGATGGCGAATGCATTGGAGGCGAAAACGATGAAGGGCTCGCGGGAGACGGCGAGGATGGCCGGGATCGAGTCGACGGCGAACACCACATCGGTGGTCTCGACCAGGATCAGCACGGCGAACAGCGGGGTCGCCAACCACCGTCCGTTGCGGTGGGTGAACAGCTTCTGGCCGTCGTATTCGGGAGTGGACGGCACCACCCGACGGACCAGACGCAGGATCGGGTTGCGGTCGGGATGGATCTCCGCCTCCTCGTGGCGGGCCACCCGCCACGCCGTGATGAGCAGGAACGCCCCGAACACATACAGCACCCAGTCGAAGGTCTCCAGCAGACGGACCCCGGCAAAGATGAAGATGGCCCGCAGCACCAGCGCCCCGAAGATCCCCCAGAAGAGGACACGGAACTGGTACTTCTTGGGGACCCCGAAGTAGCTGAAGATCACCGCCCAGACAAAGACGTTGTCGACGGACAGGCTCTTCTCGATCAGGTATCCGGAGAGGTACTCGCCGGCAGCGGTACCGCCCTGCCAGGCCAGCATCACCAGAGTGAACGACAGACCGAGGGCGATCCAGACCGAGGACTCGATGGCGGCTTCCTTGAACCCGATCTCGTGCGGGGTGCGGTGGACCAGCAACAGGTCGGCGACGAGCAGCGCCACCACGGTGCCCACCAGCGCCCCCCACACCCACAGCGGCACGTCGAAGCTGGCGAACCGGTGGGTCGACTCCTCCGCCGCCGCCACCAGGAGATTCACAGGTGGCGCCTCCGATGATCAGCCAGGCCGGCCGGTACGGTGAGCGAGCCGGAGGATCGGTGCGGGGGGTGGTCGTCGAGCGTCATAACCTTCGCACGTTAGAGCATGGCGGGCCGCAAGATTCCACCCGCCCGGTACGCCGGCGGGCTATCCTGGGTGTCGCACGTAGCGTCGATGCGTCGGATGCGGCGGGATTTGCCGCTTGTTCCCCGCCGTCGCTACGATGCGGTCAGCCGCAGGCATTCGCTTGCGCGCGATCCGAAGTTTTACTCCGGTCGAGCGATGGCGCTCGACCCTGGCCAAACCCGCGACGTACCCGTCCGGTACCGCTCGCCAGGTGGTCGATCCCAGTCTCGGGGGCATGCCCCGGGTAGCGGGATCTGGCCGCGCTGTGGCAGCAGTTCCGGACGGACGCCGACCGACCGAGAGACAGGACTGCACCGTGGCTACCGAGCATCGGATTCGTATCCGACTCAAGGCATACGACCACTCGGTGGTCGACGAATCGGCGCGCAAGATCGCCGAGACGGTCATCCGGACCCAGGCAAAGATCAAGGGCCCGGTGCCGCTGCCGACAAAGATCCATCGCTACACCGTCATCCGTGGACCCCACGTCGACAAGACGAGTCGCGAGCACTTCGAGATGCGCATTCACAAGCGTCTCATCGACATCCTCGAGCCGACCGCCAAGACGGTCGACTCACTCATGCGCCTGGACCTCCCGGCGGGAGTGGAAGTGGAGATCAAGACGTGAAAGCGATCCTTGGTGAGAAACTCGGCATGACGCAGGTGTTCGTCGACGAGCGGGTGGTCCCCGTCACCGTCGTCAAGACCGGCCCCGTGTCGATCACTCAGATCAAGACCCTGGCGAACGACGGCTACGGGGCGGTTCAGATCGCCTTCCGTGAGCTGCGGTCGAAGCATGTCGACCGCCCCACCGCAGGGCACTTCAGCAAGTCCGGGGTCGCCCCCTCCAAGCACATCGTCGAGGTCCGCGTCGATGATCCCTCCGCCTACAAGCTGGGGCAGGTCATCAATGTCGCCGATCTCTTCGAGGCCGGCGGCTCCGTCGACATCACCGGGCTGTCCCACGGCAAGGGATTCGCCGGTGTGATGAAGCGTCACAATTTCAAGGGTCAGGGCGCCTCCCACGGTGTGCACAAGGTCCATCGTGCCCCCGGCTCGATCGGCGCCTGTGCCACCCCCGCCCGGGTGTTCAAGGGCAAGCGTCTGCCCGGCCGTATGGGTGGCGAGCAGATCACGGTGATGAACCTCGAAGTGGTCCAGGTCGACCGCGACCAGCATCTCCTGATGGTGAAGGGCGCCGTGCCCGGACCCAAGGGTGCGGTGCTCGTGGTGCGAGAGGCGGTGAAGGCCAATGCCTGACAAGAAGTCCGCAAAGCCGGCGGCATCCGACAAGGTCGTCGCCGAGCTGTATGCCGCCGACGGCACCGCCAAGGGTGAGATCGAGCTCGCCCCGGAGATCTTCGGCATCACGCCCAACATGGCCGTGATGCATCAGGTCGTCACCGCCCAGCTCGCTGCGGCCAGGTCGGGGACGTCCTCGACCAAGACCCGCTCCGAGGTTCGCGGCGGCGGCAAGAAGCCCTGGCGCCAGAAGGGTCTCGGTCGTGCCCGCCACGGTTCGACCCGCTCCCCGCAGTGGGCCGGTGGCGGTGTCGCCCACGGGCCCAAGCCCCGCAGCTACGCCCAGCGCACCCCCAAGAAGATGCGTCGCCTCGCATTGCGCAGCGCCCTGTCGGCCCGCGCCGCCGCCGGCCAGATCAAGGTCGTCGAGACCTTCGATGTCTGGGAAGCCCCCAAGACCAAGCAGGCCGTCGCCCTGCTCCAGGCGATCGGGATCACCGGCAAGGTGTTGCTCATCGCCGAGGATCACGAGCGCACCGCCATCACCTCGTTCCGCAACCTGAAGCATGTCATCGCCTCCAACCTCGGTCAGGCGAACACCTACGACGTGCTCTGGGCCGACACCATCGTGATGAGCAAGGGAACGCTCGAGCTGGGGCAGTCCGTCCCCCGTGGAACCGATGCCCACGCTGCGTCCGTTCCCGGCCAGAAGCGCACCGCCTCGGTCGCCACATCAGAGGGAGGTGAGGACGCGTGAACAAGAACCCACGTGACGTCGTCTACGAGCCGGTCGTATCGGAGAAGTCCTACGACCTGATCCAGGACTTCAACACCTACACCTTCGTGGTCGACAAGCGGTCCAACAAGACCGAGATCCGCCAGGCGATCGAAGCCATCTTCGAGGTCCACGTCGTCGGGGTGAACACCATCAACCGCAAGGGCAAGCGCAAGCGCACCGGCTGGAAGTACGGCACTCGCCGTGACACCAAGCGGGCGCTGGTGAAGCTGGCCACCGGCGACTCCATCGACATCTTCGAGGTTTGATCCAATGGGTGTGAAGAAACTCAAGCCGACTTCGCCGGGGCGCCGTTTCCAGACGGTCTCCGACTTCGCGACGGTAACCAAGAGCAAGCCCGAGAAGCAGCTTGCTCGACAAGCAGAAGCGTTCCTGCGGGTCGCAACTCCTATGGTCGGATCACTTCGCGTCACCGTGGTGGTGGCCACAAGAAGCGTTACCGCATCATCGACTTCCGTCGTACCAAGGACGGGGTGCCCGCCAAGGTCGCCGCCATCGAGTACGACCCGAACCGCAATGCCCGCATCGCCCTGCTCCACTACGCTCGACGGGGAGAAGCGGTACATCATCGCCCCGGTCGGGCTCAAGGTCGGCGAGCTGGCTCGAATCCGGGCCCGGTGCCGAGATCCGCACCGGCAACGCACTGCCGCTGCGCAACATCCCGACGGGTGCCGTGGTGCACAACGTCGAGATGCGCCCCGGTGGCGGCGCCAAGATGGGCCGCTCCGCCGGTGCCGCCATCCAGCTCATGTCGAAGGAGAGCGAGCATCGCGCTGCTGCGTCTCCCCTCGGGCGAGATGCGGCAGGTGCCGCTCGACTGCCGGGCCACCATCGGTCAGGTGGGCAACACCGAGGCCGAGCTGATCAAGGTCGGCAAGGCCGGGCGCAGCCGCTGGAAGGGCAAGCGCCCGCAGACCCGTGGTGTCGCCATGAACCCCGTCGACCACCCACTCGGTGGTGGCGAGGGACGCAGCTCCGGTGGTCGTCACCCGGTGAGCCCCTGGGGCAAGCCGGAGGGACGCACCCGCAAGAAGAAGAAGGCGAGCGACAAGTACATCGTTCGTCGACGCAGCAAGAAGGGTCGCAGGTAATGGCACGCAGTCTGAAGAAGGGGCCGTTCATCGACGAGCACCTGTTGCGCAAGGTCGAAGCGGCGAACGACCGCAACGAGAAGAAGGTCATCCGCACCTGGAGTCGGCGTTCGACCATCGTCCCCGAGATGGTCGGTCACACCCTGGCGGTGCACGACGGCCGCAAGCACGTGCCGGTCTACATCACCGAGTCCATGGTCGGCCACAAGCTCGGCGAGTTCGCTCCCACCCGTACGTTCCGGGGTCACTCCGGTGAGAAATCGGCGAGGAAGCGATGAGGGTCCACGCACAAGCCAAGTACATCCGCCAGTCGCCGTTCAAGGTGCGCCGGGTGCTCGACCTCGTCCGCGGTCAATCCGTGGCGGACGCCCAGCGACGTGCTGACGTTCACCAACCGCAAGGCGGCCGACGCCATCAGCAAGGTGCTCGAGTCCGCCGTGGCCAACGCCGAGCACAATTATGCGCTGGACGCTGAGGAGCTGTTCGTCGCCGAGGCATTCGCCGACGAAGGGCCGACACTGAAGCGGTACCGGCCCCGTGCTCGCGGTCGCGCCTCGCGGATCCGCAAGCGCACCAGCCACATCACCATCGTGGTTGGCGACGAGGACGAGGAGGCAGCACTGATGGGACAGAAGATCCACCCGTATCGGGCTTCCGGCTCGGCATCGTTACCGACTGGAAGTCAAGTGGTACAGCGAGAAGGACTACGCATTCCAGGTCAATCAGGACCAGAAGATCCGTGAGTACCTCCGCGCCGAACTGACCCGTGGCGCCGTGTCGCGGATCGACATCGAGCGGATCGGTACCAGCAAGGTCCAGATCGACGTCCATACCGCACGTCCCGGTGTGGTGATCGGTCGCAGGCGGTTCCGAGGCCGAGCGTCTCCGCTCCGGTCTGGAGAAGCTCACCGATCGCATCGTCAAGTTCAACGTCATCGAGGTGCAAGGACGCCGAGGTCGACGCCGTCCTGCTCGCCCGCAGCGTTGCGGACCAGCTCGAGGGTCGCGTGGCGTTCCGCCGTGCCATGAAGCGAGCCGTCGCCACTGCCCTCAAGGCAGGCGCCGAGGGCGTCCGGGTCGAGTGCCAGCGGCCGGCTCGGCGGCGCCGACATGGGTCGTCGCGAGTGGTACCTCGAGGGTCGGGTTCCGCTGCACACGCTGCGGGCCGACATCGACTACGGCAAGGCGACCGCCCGCACCACCGTCGGCGCCATCGGTGTCAAGGTGTGGGTCTACAAGGGTGACGTGCTTCCCTCGGCTGCGAGCAGCCGCGAGAAGATCGCCGCCGAGGCCCGGCTTGCTGCCGGTGGCCCGTCCGAGCGCCGCCGTCCCGCCAAGTCCCGGGCCGAAGCTGCCGCCGGTGGCGGCGGTCCCCGTCTCATCGAAGCCGGTGGGGGCAAGCGAGTGGTCGAGGCCGGTGGGGGCAAGCGTCCCGGTCGGCGTCTGATCGAGGCCGGCGGCGGTCGCCGGCTCACCACCACCGAAGCCAAGGGTGAGTTCGAGGCGGCCCGCGACGAGGTCGGCGAGGCTCCCGCAGAGGGCGCTACCGCAGCACCGGTCACCGCTGATACGGCACCCGTCGAGACCGCACCAACCGATGCGGCCACCACCGAGGCTCCGGCAACGGACGCTCCGGCAACGGAGACCCCGGCAACGGAGGCTTCCGAGTCCGCCGATGTTGCGGCGCCGGTTGCCGAAGAGGCAGCACCTCAGACCGAGGACGCCGCTGATTCCCCGGACAGCCCGGATTCTCCGGACAGCCCGGACAGCCCGGACTCCCCGGACTCCCCGGACTCCCCGGACTCCCCGGACAGCCCGGACTCCCCGGACAGCCCGGACTCCCCGGACAGCCCGGACGACAGCCCGGACTCGACGGACGGCGCCGAGGCCGGCGACTCTGAGGAGACGGTCTGATGTTGATGCCAAAGCGGACCAAGTACCGCAAGGTCCAGACCGGCCGGATGAAGGGGAAGGCCAAGGGTGGCACCCGCGTCACCTTCGGCGACTACGGGCTGCAGGCTCAGGAGGTCGGGTGGATCACCGCCCGGCAGATCGAGGCTGCTCGTATCGCCATGACCCGTGCCATCAAGCGTGGCGGAAAGGTCTGGATCAACATCTTCCCGGACAAGCCCGTCACCGAGAAGCCGGCCGAGACCCGGATGGGTTCGGGCAAGGGCAACCCGGAGTACTGGGTGGCCGTCGTCAAGCCGGGTCGGGTCATGTTCGAGATGGCCGGAGTCACCGAGGAGCTGGCCCGAGAGGCCATGCGCCTGGCGTCACACAAACTCCCGGTCAAGACCAAGTTTGTCGTGAGGGAGGACATATGAGAGCGCTGGACCTGCGCAAGTCCACCTACGCCGAGCTCACCGAGAAGCTCGACGAGGCGAAAGAGGAGCTGTTCAACCTGCGTTTCCAGTACGCCACGAACCAGCTCGACAACACCGCTCGTCTCCGCTCGGTGCGGCGTGACGTGGCAAGGATTCGAACCGTCATGCGCGAGCAGGAGCTCGACGCATGGCGATCACAAGATAAGCAGGAGGAGGCGTGACAGTGGTGGATCGAGCGACGTCGCAAGGTCCGCAGCGGGATCGTGGTGTCCGACGCACGTGACAAGACCGTCACCGTCGAGGTGCTGGATTCCAAGCGCCACCCCAAGTACGGCAAGACCATTCCGGTCCGGAAGCGGTTCCACGCCCATGACGAGGCGAACGATGCCCGCATCGGCGACACCGTCAGGATCGAGGAGACCCGGCCGCTGTCCAAGACCAAGCGGTGGCGTCTGTCCGAAGTCGTGGAGCGTGCCCGATGATCCAACAGGAAACCCGACTCAAGGTCGCCGACAACAGCGGCGCCCGCGAGTTGCTGTGCATCCGGGTACTCGGCGGATCGAAGCGCCGCTACGCCCATCTCGGCGATGTCATCGTCGGCACCGTCAAGGACGCCACCCCGGGTGGAACGGTGAAGAAGGGCGAGGTGGTCAAGGCCGTCGTCGTCCGCACCCGCAAGGAAAGCCGTCGCCAGGACGGCACCTACATCCGATTCGACGACAACGCATGTGTGATCATCAACGACCAGCAGCAGCCCCGTGGCACCCGCATCTTCGGGCCGGTGGCGCGCGAGCTGCGGGACAAGAAGTTCATGCGCATCGTCTCCCTGGCTCCGGAGGTGCTGTGATGAAGCTCAAGAAGGGCGACCTCGTCCTCGTCATCGCCGGCAAGGACAAGGGGACCGAAAGCCAGATCGCCCGGGTGTACCGGCGCGAAGGGCAAGATCATCGTCGAGGGAGTCGCCACCGCAAAGCGTCACCAGCGCCCCCAGGGCCAGACGATGCAGGGTGGCATCATCGACAAGGACATGCCGATCGACGCATCCAACGTCATGATCGTCTGTCCGGAGTGCGGCCCGACCCGGATCGGCGCCCGCTTCGATGACGACGGCAACAAGTACCGGGTCTGCCGCAAGTGCGGAGGTGACCTGTGATGACCCCCCGCTTCAAGGAAAAGTACAACACCGAGGTCCGCGATGCGCTCAAGGAGCAGCTCGGTCTCGACAATGTGATGCAGGTCCCGAGACTGCAGAAGATCGTGGTCAACATGGGTCTCGGCGATGCCGTCCAGGACGGCAAGCTGGTCGATTCGGCAGTCGCCGATCTGCGGCTGATCACCGGGCAAAAGCCCAGGATCAACCGGGCTCGCAAGTCGATCGCCAACTTCAAGCTTCGCGAGGACATGCCCATCGGGGCGTCGGTGACCCTGCGGGGCGATCGGATGTGGGAGTTCTTCGACCGCCTGGTCAGCCTCGCCATCCCTCGGATCCGCGACTTCCGTGGGCTCAGCCCCAAGGGATTCGACGGCAGGGGCAACTACAGCTTCGGGGTGACCGAGCAGCTGATCTTCCCCGAGATCGTGTATGACAATGTGGCCAAGGTGCGTGGCATGGACATCACCTTCGTCACGACAGCGCAGAACGACGAACAGGGACGGGCGTTTCTCGATGCGTTCGGGTTCCCCTTCCGTCGGCAACAGGCAGGTGTGTGATGGCGAAGAAATCCAAGATCGTCAAGAACGACCGCCGGAAGGTCCTGGTCGACCGCTACGCGACGAAGCGCGCTCGAGCTCACGGCCATCATCAAGGATCCCGAGACCGGCTACGAAGAGAAGCGCGAGGCCTACCAGGCCATCGCCAAGATGCCACGCGATGCGAGCGCAACCCGCTACCGCAACCGCTGTGGCGTGAGCGGTCGGCCCCGTGGCTACTTCCGCAAGTTCGGGATGTCCCGTATCGCAGTCCGCGAGCTGGCCCACAACGGCGAGCTTCCGGGTGTGAGAAAGGCTTCGTGGTAGTCATGTACACGGATCCCATCGCCGACATGCTCACCCGGCTGCGCAACGCCAATCAGGCGCTGCACCACGAGGTGAAGATGCCGTCCTCCAAGATGAAGGAGGGCATCGCCGAGATCCTCGCCGCCGAGGGCTATGTCGACAGTTTCAAGGTCGAGGACGACCGCGTCGGGCGTGCCTTGACCATCAGGCTCCGGTACGGGAGCGAGCGCGAACGGGTGCTGCAGGGCATCAAGCGCATCTCGTCCCCGGGTCACCGCGTCTACAAGCCGGCATCGGGGATCACCCGGGTGCAGGGCGGTCTCGGAGTGTCCATCGTCTCCACTTCCCAGGGTCTGCTGACCGACCGGGAGGCTCGTCGCCGCAAGGTCGGTGGCGAAGTTCTCTGTGAGGTGTGGTGATGAGCCGAATCGGAAAGAGCCCGATCCCGCTGCCTTCGGGCGTCGACGTGTCGATCGACGGCCCGAAGATCACGGTCAAGGGTCCCAAGGGCACCCTGGTGCGGTCGCTCGACGACCGGATCTCGGTTGCGGTCGAGGACGGCATCGTCGTGGTCACCCGTGACAACGACGAGCGGGCGTCACGAGCGCTGCACGGGCTGTCCCGTGCGCTGCTGGCCAACATGGTCACCGGTGTCGCCGAGGGCTACCGCAAGGAGCTGCTCACGGTCGGCGTCGGCTACCGCGCCAATCTGCAGGGGCGCAAGCTCGAGCTGCAGGTCGGCTTCAGCCACCCGGTCGTGATGGAAGCCCCCGAGGGAATCGACTTCGAGGTCCCGGAGCCGACCAAGATCATCATCTCCGGTATCGACAAAGAGCTGGTCGGACAGACCGCCGCCAACATCCGGCGGGTCCGGCCACCCGAGCCCTACAAGGGCAAGGGCATCCGCTATTCGGATGAGCAGGTGCGCCGCAAGGCAGGCAAGGCAGGTGCGGCATGAGAGGTTCGCGAAACGACGCTCGACGCCGTCGTCACGTCCGGGTGCGCAAGCGCCTGCGTCGGTACGGCGTCACGTCCGAGGCTGGCGGTCTTCCGCAGCAACAGGTACATCTATGCACAGGTCATCGACGACGAGTCGGGACGCACCGTGGCGGCCGCCTCATCTCGTGAGGCTGCGGTCGGGGGATCCCTCTCGGTCGACACGGCCACCGAGGTGGGCAAGCTCGTCGCCGCCCGCGCCGCCGAGGCCGGTGTCGGCACGGTGGTGTTCGACCGGGGTGGCTTCGCCTACCACGGCCGTGTGAAGGCGCTCGCCGATGCCGCCCGCGAGGGCGGTCTGGAGTTCTGATGCGCCGCACCTTCGATTTCAGGAGACCAATGTGAGCAGGAGAGAACGAAGCCGCGAGTCCGAGTTCGACGAGCGCGTGATCGCGATCAACCGCGTCGCCAAGGTCGTCAAGGGTGGCCGGCGATTCTCGTTCACCGCCCTCGTCACCGTTGGTAACGGCAAGGGCAAGGTCGGGATCGGTTACGGGAAGGCCAAAGAGGTCCCCAGCGCCATCCAGAAGGCGATCGAGATCGCCCGCAAGAACATGGTCGATGTCCCGATGGCGGGGACCACCGTCATCCACGAGGTCATCGGGGTCCACGGCGCCTCGCGGGTCATGCTCAAGCCGGCCTCGCCCGGTACCGGGGTCATCGCCGGTGGTGCCGTCCGTCAGATCATCGAGGCCGCCGGGATCCGTGACGTCCTCGCCAAGTCGCTCGGTTCGCCGACCCACATCAACGTGGCGCAGGCGACGATGGCGGCGATCAACGGCCAGCGTCGTCCCGACGAGGTCGCCCGCGCCCGTGGCAAGCGCCCGGAGGAGATCTTTCCCCCGGCCCTGCTCGCCGCCTACCGGTCGGCCGAGTTGATGAAGACCCAGGTTGGTGAGTGACCATGGCCACTACCCTCAAGATCACCCTGGTGAGAAGTTTGATCGGTGAGAAGCCGAAGACGCGAGCCACCGTCGAGAGCCTGGGTCTACGCAAGATCGGCAGCTCGGTGGAGCGCCCGGACATTCCAGACGTGCGTGGCATGGTGTTCCGTGCCAAGCATCTTCTGGACGTAGAGGAGATCGGATGAAGCTGCACCACCTCAAGCCGGCCCCCGGCTCGAAGACCTCGAAGATCCGCGTCGGGTCGCGGCGAGGCCGGACGTCGGGGCAAGACCGCCGGACGCGGCACCAAGGGCCAGAAGGCCCGCAGCAAGGTGCGTCCCGGTTTCGAGGGCGGGCAGATGCCGCTGCAGCGGCGCCTCCCCAAGCTCAAGGGCTTCAAGAACCGCAACAAGGAATACTTTGCGCTCGTCAACGTCGAGCGTCTCAACTCCTTCGATGCCGATACCGAGGTGAATCCCGAGGTGCTGCGAGAAGCTCGGTCTCGTCAAGCACAAGGGACGCATCAAGGTGCTCGGTGAAGGCACGCTCGACCGGGCCCTCACCGTCAAGGCACATGCATTCAGCCTCGGCGCCGTGGAGAAGATCCAGGCGGCCGGCGGCTCGGTAGAGGTCGTCGAGTGAGAGAGTTCGTCTCTCGCTCGACGTTGGTGCGGGGCCGAGTGTCCCGCGCCTTCCTCCCCCGTACCCCCTACCAGGCTCTCCGTATCGTATCCGTACCGACCTCGGACGGCGGCGGGACGACGGGCCGCGGTTCGGCAACTAACCTCACCGCCACTCGATAAGGGATCGCGCACCAATGCTCTCCGTCTTCCGCAACATGTTCCGGATTCCGGATCTCCGGAACAAGATCCTGTTCACCCTGTTCATCTTCGGTGTGTACCGGCTCGGTGCCGCCATCCCGAGCCCCGGGGTGGACCTCGAGCGGGTGCAGGCATTCGCCGAACAGTCCGAGCAGGCAGGTTTCGTCGGGGTGCTCAACCTGTTCTCCGGTGGGGCACTGGAGACGTTGTCGGTGTTCGCCCTCGGGATCATGCCGTACATCACGGCGTCGATCATCATGCAGCTCCTGGCGGTGGTCATCCCCAGACTGCAGGCGCTCCAGGAGGAAGGCGAGGCGGGGCGCAAGGTCGTCACCCAGTGGACCCGGTACATCACCGTGGCCCTGGCGCTGATCCAGTCCACCGGATTCACGTTCCTGTTCCACTCCGGGCAGTTCACCAACGGCATCGACCTCATCCCCAACTACACGTTGCGGAACGTGCTCACCATCATCATCACAATGACCGCCGGTACGGCGCTCATCATGTGGCTCGGTGAGTTGATCACCCAGCGGGGTATCGGCAACGGGATGTCGCTGATCATCTTCGTCAGCATCGTGAGCCAGCTCCCGTCCCAGATCGGCACGCTCGAGGCCAACGCCCTCCCGTACCAGTTCTGGGCCGTGATGATCCTGATGGTCCTGCTGACCATCGGCATCATCTTCATGGACCAGGGTCAGCGCAGGATCCCCATCCAGTTCTCGAGACGGGTCCGCGGCCGCCGCGTGCTCGGCGGACAGAGCACCTACATTCCGCTCAAGGTCAACATGGCGGGTGTGATCCCGGTCATCTTCGCCACCTCGATCATGTACTTCCCGGTGCTGCTCGCCTCCGCCATCCCCTCGACCGGATGGGGTGCCACCGTGCGGGACTGGATCGACCAGAACCTGATCGGGTCCGGTGCCGGCGGGTTCGCCCCCACCCTGCCGTACATCCTGGTGCTGGCGCTGCTGGTGGTGTTCTTCACCTACTTCTACACGGCGATCCAGTTCGATCCGGAGCGGCAGGCGGAGACCATCCAGCGTCAGGGTGGCTTCATCCCCGGGATCCGTCCGGGTCGTGCCACCGTCAAGCATCTCCAGCATGTGCTGAGCCGTATCACTCTTCCCGGGTCGATGTACCTGGCGTTCGTCGCCGTGGCCCCGTCGATCCTGGGATGGCTGTGGAACATCCCGGTCGGTCTGTCCGGGATCTCGATCCTCATCGTCGCCGGCGTGGCGTTGGAGACGATGAAGCAGATCGAGAGCCAGCTCATGATGCGCAACTATGAGGGCTTCCTGTCCTGATGGGTCGGAGGATTCTGTTCCTGGGGCCGCAAGGGTCCGGCAAGGGAACCCAGGCGGTCAAGCTTTCCCGGTTGCTCGGGGTCCCGCACATCTCCACCGGCGACATGCTGCGCCAGGCCGTCGCCGAGGGCACCGAGCTGGGCAAGCGTGCCGAGGCGACCATGGCGGCCGGAGAGTTGGTCTCGGACGAGTTGGTGGTGGCCATGGTCGCCGAACGGCTCGGCAAGGAGGACGCCGGGTGCGGGTTCCTGCTCGACGGCTTCCCCCGCACCGAGGCGCAGGCGACCGCCCTGGACGACACACTCGGCGGCAACGCCGTCGACTCCGTGGTCCTGCTCGAGGTCGACCACGACGAGCTGATGCGCCGGCTTCTCGCCCGCGCCGAGGAGCAGGGTCGCGATGACGACACCGCCGAGTCGATCGAGCGGCGACTCGCCATCTACTGGGACGAGACCGCCCCGCTCGCCAACTACTACCCGGCCCGTTCGGTGCCGGTCCAGCAGATCGACGCCGTCGGCAGCATCGACGACGTGTTCGCCCGCATCGCTGCGGCGCTCTCCGA
The DNA here is from genome assembly GCA_963708235.1 of uncultured Acidimicrobiia bacterium. Taxonomy (GTDB): domain Bacteria; phylum Actinomycetota; class Acidimicrobiia; order Spongiisociales; family UBA5794. Next base: position 601,004 of record OY970200.1, read on the forward strand.
AGCGACCTGACCGTGGGTAGCCGGGTGATCACGATGAAGAACTCCGAGGAGTTCGCCAAGATGGCGATCGCCGGTCAATGTGTCGCCGCCGCCCATGCCGCGGTGCGTGAGGCGGCGGTCCCCGGCGCCGTGATGCGGGATCTCGACAAGCTCGCCGAGAAGGTGATCAGGGACCGGGGATGCACCCCGTCGTTCCTGGGGTACCACGGCACCTATCCCGGTTCGACGTGTCTGTCACCCAACTCGGTGATCGTCCACGGCATCCCCGGGGACTACCGGTTGCGGGAGGGAGACATCCTCTCGGTGGATGTCGGCGCCATCTACGAGGGCTGGCATGGCGACGCCGCCTTCACCATGGCCATCGGTGCGGTGCCCGACGAGGTCGCCACGCTGCTCGAGGTCACCGAGCAGGCGTTGTGGAACGGGATCCGCCAGGCGGTTGCCGGCAAGCGTCTCGGTGACATCGGTCACGCCATCGAAACCACCGCCGCACCCCACGGCTACGGAGTGGTCCGCGAGTACATCGGTCACGGCATCGGATCCAGCATGCACGAGGCCCCCAACGTCCTCAACTACGGGAAGCCGGGGAAAGGTCTCAAGCTGAAGACCGGGATGGCGCTCGCCATCGAACCGATGTTCAACCTGGGCGGCGCCGAGACCGCCGTGCTCGACGACGACTGGACCGTCGTCACCGCCGACGGCTCACTCTCCGCCCACTTCGAGCACACCGTCGCCCTCACCGGAGAGGGCTCCTTCGTCTACACCCTGCCCGAGCCCGTCAAGGTCTGATCAGTCGGTTCGTGCGGTGTCCCCCAATGGTGGCCATCGGCTTGCCTATCCGTCAACGGCTTCGCCGGCGACCGTCAGGTCGAGGAATGCCCACCCGGGAAGCCCACGGTCGGCCGGATCAGACGTACGGGCCCCTATGTAGATCGACACGGAACCCGAGGTGATGCCGGTGTCACCCGGGCGAACCGCGGCAACCAACGACACGCTGCAGATGGGCTGCGGCGACGGCTCGCACACCAGCACGTCATTGACGAGGTAACCACGGGACCCACCGGCGTCGGGAAGCTCCACCCCGTCCAATGTCTCCACCGACACAACGTCAGCCGTTGGGGTGTCCGGCGTCGCCTGCATCAAGATTTCAAAAGTGCCGGGATCTCGGAGCGGGATGCTCATGGTGATGTCGATCGGGATCTCCACCGAATCCTCACCTGCCGGCACCACGAAGTCCCGATAGGTACGCCTCGTCAGGTCGCCCCACGGCCGGCCCTCCAGAGGTGGCGGTCCGCAACCCGCCAGCAACACGACAACCACGACCAACACCAACGGGACACGACCGATCGACCGGCGCCCGCCCCCGGACCCGGCGATGGCGTGCCGAAACCGACCGTGGTCCGCCAAGAACGTGCGCATCGCCGGCCCTTCATCGACGGGTTGAGGTGCTGGAGTGTATCCAGGTCACCCGCACGTCGTCTCGGGTGGCGCCGTCAGCTGGTGAGATCGCCGTAGCGGGTGCGGATACGCCCGGTCAGCGTGTCGAGTGGGACGGCGAGCTGCAGCGCTTCCCGTACCAGCGCATCGATGGTGGCGTCGAGGTTGGTCCGTTCCACCGATGCGTCGGGGGCGATGCGGGTGCCGCGTCCGACGTGTGAGACCACGACACCCTCCTCGGCGAGCAGCCGGTAGGCGCGTTGGGCTGTTTCCAGGTTGACCCCGAGGACGATGGCCAGCTCGCGACCCGACGGCAACCGGTCACCGGGGGAGAGACCTCCCTCGGCGACGGAGCGGCGGATACCACCGGCGATCTGCCGGTACAGGGGCAGGCTGTCGTCTTCGGCGATGCCGAAGGTGATCATCGGGCCTGGCGTTCCAGCAATGCGTTGAGCACGGCCGCCCCGGCGGCGGGATCGTCGACCGTGACGACCAGCTCGGCGCCGTCGCTGCGCTCGATCCGCAGCCCCTCATCGCCACGGGTGATGATCCCGGTGCGGTTCCGACGCATCCGGAGCCCCCACCCGCCCCACTCCCGGGGCCGGATGTCGGTGGTTCCGGCCGAGGCGATGTGCTCGATGGGGACGGTGAAGCGGGGGAGACCGATCGGTGACCCGGCGATGACGACCCCGGCGGGGCCGATGACGACACGGAACCGAGTCATCGTCAACAGCGGGATCGCCACCAGTGCGGTGACGACCAACAGGACGGGGCCGATGACGATGGCCAGCGCAACCGTCAACGCCACGCTCGTTGCAGCGATGACGAGCACAACCGGGGCCGGGGTGGCGACACCTCTCCACACCGTCGATGTCCCGTCGGCGGGCTCTGTCCGTCCGGGAATGGTCGGCGGGTCGGCGGGGGCGCCGGCGATGAGACCGCCGAGCACCCACGCCACGGCGGCGGCGACGAGCGGGACCACCAGCACGGCCGGGTCGAGCTCGTGACCGGTGGCGGTGTCCAACCCGAGCTGCGGGACGGCGATGGCGCCGGCGAGCGCACAGAGCAGGGTGGTGAGACCCAACGGTGCGCCAGCGAGCAGCCGGGCGCCGAGGACCTGACGGCCACTGTACGAAGCAAGCCACAACACCAGGGCGGTGACGGAGACGATGGCGATGGACACCCAGACGAAGAAGGTCGCCGGTGCGGCGAATCCGTCGGCGGCGCCACCGACGCCGTAGTGGATCGCCATCGGATCGGGTAGCCGTGACAATGCGGCGCCGAGACCGACGACGGTTCCGAGCGCCACGAGCGAGGGCAGGATAAGGGTTGCGAATCGGTAGCGGTTCATACCGTCAGCATATTGAATGGTGTGTAACCAGTCAATATGTCACCGACGTCAACGTCCTGTGGCGCCCCACTCCGACGGCGCCACGTCCCGCACCCGGGTGGCGAAGGACCAGAGGTGCCCTTCGGGATCTTTGGCGTCGTAGCGCCGGTCACCGTACGGCTGGTCGCTCGGGGGCTCGACGATCCTCGCCCCACCGGCGACCGCACGTTCGTAGTGGGCATCGACATCGGGGACTTCGACGTGTACCAGCACGGTCACCCCGTCGAGGCGGTCGGGCCCCTGGAAGTCGGCGCCCGGCGAGCCGAGCATGATCACCCCGTCGCCAAGGATCATCTCGGCGTGGCTCACCCGCCCGTCGTCCCCGGTGAAGCGGAGCTGCTCCTCGAACCCGAACGCCTCCGTCAGCCAGTCGATGGCGGCGGCCACGTCGGCGTAGAGCAGGTAGGGAGTGACCGGTTGGGTGCGTCTGTCGTCCGGCATGGTTGGACCTCCGAGCGCTTGCGGGCTTCGCAACGAGGTTTACCCCGGCCCGCTACAGCTGACACGTTCGACTTGCCAGGACATCAACGAGCCCGGGCCTCGTTGTCCGGATCTGGCGGGTGCCACGGTCGGCACCGGTTGCGCTACCAATGTTGACCGTGGACTCCATAGGGATACGAGAGTTGAGCCGACGGGCAGGCGAGTACCTGTCTCGGGTCGCGGCGGGTGAGACCATCGAGGTGACCAATCGAGGTCGCCCTGTGGCCCTGCTGACCCCGGTACCGCCGACGTCTCCGATCGCCCGGCTGCGGGGAGAAGCGCGCTGAGAGGGCAGGAGACGGGAGCAAAGCAGAAGCGCCGGGTGTCCCCCAGAGGGGATACACCCGGCGCTCTTGGCTGGTCGCTACGGTGTGGGTGGTTACTCGGCGGGGATCGGGCAGGCCCATCCCAGGACCGGGTCCGGGGCCCAGTTGGCGAGATCGGCTTCCGCTGCGGCGGCCTGGGTGGCCGTCATCGGCGGTGCCAGCAGCTCCTCACCGGCTGCGGCGGCGGCTTCGCCGTCGTCGGACAGCGCCAGGATGGTCACACCCCGGTTGATGTCGGCCAGGTACACGTAGTCACCGTGGAAGTACGGGGCGTAGCTCGAGGTCCCGGTGGGCCGGTAGTAACCGACCTGGATCGGGTTGGCCGGGTCCGAGATGTCGAGCCACCGGGTGCCCTGGGCGTACCAGGAGTAGACCACGATGTTGTCCTGCATGTCGAAGTAGTGCGCCGAGCACGTCCCTGACGTCGCCGAGCCTTCCTTCTGGTGCGGGTTCCAGGTGCCGACGGTCTGGAGGCGGAACGGGTTCTCCGGGGTGGACTTCCAACCCTGCCCGAACTGGCTGCCCTTGATCGTCGAGATCACGAACTGACCGACCCCGTTGCAGGTGGACGACCCGAACGCCTCTTCGGTGCCGAACAGCAACTCGTCGGGACGGTAGCTGCGGTTGCCGCGGGTGTCGGGAAGGTCGTACTCCTGGTCGATGGGGCGCATGGCGTTGTGCATGAACCCGGATGGCGCCGCCGAGGCCTCCATCTTGCCTCCGGCAAAGGGCACCGGATCGAGGGGAGTGGCGACCCGCTTGACCCCGGTCACCGGATCGACGTAGCGGCGACCATCGGTGTGGTAGCCGCGGATGCCACCGGCACCCGAGACCCAGGCGATCCCGGCGTCGTCGGTCTGGACGTCATGGGAGTAGGCGGTGACCCCGTCGTTGCGGAACAGGTCGATCGGCACCGGCGAGGTGACGATGTTGTCGAGGTCACGGATGTCGGTGACGATGATCGGACGGCCGCCCGGCCACTCCGCCGACTGCGCCGTGCTCGAAGCCGGCCCACCGGTCCACAGGAAGTCGCACTCGTTGATGCACGACGAGGTGTGACCGGTCGGGAGCTGCTCGAAATGCTCCAACACGATGTTGGCCGGATTCTGCAGGTTCATGATGTAGACACCGGCCACCGAGGCCGGGTTGCTGGTGCTCCCGGCGTATGCCCGCGGGTCGCGTGCCATGAAGGCCAGCTTGCGGCGCTGGTCGACTTCCATGTCCTCGTTCTGCCAGAACGTCTGACCGGTGGTGTTGGTGTCACCGGGAAGCCGCAGTTCGTTGTCGGTGAAGTGGTCGAGCAGGACCGGATTGAGGGGATCGTTGAGGTTGTAGGTGCGGAGCCCGAAGCGACCGCTCACCACCATGACCTCCATGTCGGGGTAGGTCAGGAAGTTGATCGACACGGCACCGACCGTGCTCGGCAACGTGCTGTAGTAGTCGACATTGCCGATCGATCCGGGGGGTGGTTCGACCTGGGCGTTTGCCGCCCCTATCGGACCCAACTGGACAAGGAACAATGCCAAGGCAACAAGCCATAGGCGACGACGCATGGAGAGCCTCCCTCTCGTGGTGTCTCACGACCGGCCGATCCTAACCGTCGGTTTGTGACGGCGCTGTGAAAATCTGGGTCGTCCGACCCACATTCCGACCGAGCGGGCCGACCAGACCGAGCCGAAGAATCCGGACGTCAGGTGAGCTCGTCGAGGTACTGGGGGAGCATCTCCCGCCAGGTCGGCCAGTCGTGGTCGAACTCGTTGCCCCACTGGTCGACGCGGTTGGGGATCCCCTTGGCGCCGAGGATCTCGGCGATCCGCCAGCTCTCGTCGGGGTTCTCCCACCGTCCGCCGCCACACGCCAGCAGCACGAAACGCTGCCGCAGCCGCAGGAGTTGATCGCCGACCTCGAGCCCGGGGAGGAAATGGAGTGGGGACGAGAAGTAGAAGTCGTCGCTCCAGTTGCCGTTGAGCCGGTCGGACAGGTCGTAGGAGCCGCTCATGCACACCGCTGCACGGAACAGATCCGGGTGGCGGGCCAGAACTTCGAGCGCCCAGAACGCCCCGATCGAGGCCCCGGCGCTGATGATCTCGATCGAGGTGGACCGGCAGTCGGCATGGATCGCCGGGACCACTTCTTCGGCGATGTGACGGTCGAACTGGTTCTGCAGCCACATCGAATGCCGGGGGTCGTCGCCGCGGAGCCAGGAGCGGCCGGAGATGCTGTCGATCGAATACACCTTGATCCGTCCCGCACCGATGAGACCGCCGAGCGAATCGATCAGGTGGAAGCGCTCGGCCTCCTCGGCGTCGCCACCGGCGGTGGGGAACAGCAGCACCGGTGTGCCCATGTGGCCCCAGCGCGCCACCGTGACCCACTCCCCGACGAGTTCCGAGTACCAGCGCTCGACGGTCTTCACGAGGAGGCGGACCCTTCGGCGTCGTCGGACCTCCACTGTTGGATCAAACCCCAGAAGCGCTCGGTGAACTCATCGACCTCGTGATCGGGGAACATCGTCGCCACCTTGTCCCTGATGATCCCGCGGCACCGGTCGGTGGCGAAGTAGGCACGGGTCACCTCGTCCAGCCCGGCCAGGTTGTCGGCGCAGAACGCATCGAACCTTTCGGCATCGAGGCGTTCCCGGGAGAGCCGTCCCATCGCCGCCAGCCGCTCCGGGTAGTCGTCGATGGTCTCGGCGAGCTCGAAGTAGCTGCGCCAGTCGAGATCGTGGCGCATCTGGCGGCGGGTGGCGGCGCAGAACAGCGACCAGCGGATCAATGCCTTCACCAGCCACGGCAGGTGGTAGTGGAGCGACGTGACCTGGGAGTCGGGGTTGGCGTTGGCGAAATCGATGGGGTGGAAGATCCCGTCGCTGCGCAACGACTCGCACGAGTTGAAGTCCCACCCGAAGAAGGAGTTGATGGTGAGGGTGAGATCCCCGAGCTGGGCGGCATCCTCGGCGTCGACAACATCGGTGTCGGTGGTGTATCGGGCATGGAGCGGGGCGTCCGGGTCGTACCGCATGATGTTGACCTGCGGTCCGACGGCGAGGCAACGGACGAACAGGTCGAAGTCGACCGCCTTCTGCAGATGCATGATCCGGGTCCCGGAACTGTCATAGGCGGCGGAGAGCGCCGCCGCATCGTCGATCTTGCTCACCCCCACCCAGGCGCCGCCGTCGTAGGGCTTCATGAACATCGGGTAGCCGATCTCGGCGCCGATCTGGTCGAGATCGAACAGCCTGGCGTAGCGCTCGAGGGTCACCGCCAGGTCATCGGAGGCGTCGTACTCCTTGGGCGGGAGCAACCAGGTGCGGGGCACGGGGACGCCGAGCCGCATCATGGCGGCATACGAGGTGTGCTTCTGCATCGCCTGCAAGGTGAAGGGGCTGTTGAGGACATACAGGTCGTCCATCACCACCGCCTTCTTGATCCACTCGCGACTGGTGTGGTACCAGGGGGTGAGGCGGTCGAGAACCACGTCGTACCGCACCGGTTGGGCGAGGTCGAATGGCTCGATCGAGACCCGCTCGATCCCGAAGCGGATGGCCTCGTCATCGACGGTGACCACCGGGTCGAGCTCGGCAAGGATGTCCTCGTAGAACTGTGGCCAGCAGAGATCGGCTCCGAGGCTGAGTCCGATAAGGCGGGTGGTATCGCGCACACCGGCACGCTAACGCGAAGCGAAGCCTTCTGCCGAAACGAATTGCTGCAGCGCCTGTCCGAGCATGTTCCGCCAGTTGACCCAGTGGTGTCCGTCGGCGGTCTCGACGTACTCGACATCGATCCCGGCCGTGGAGAGCACCGGGACGAAGGCACGGTTGTCGTCGGCCAGCGCCTCGAACTCGCCGCACCCGACCCAGGCCCGCGCCACCCCGGCGCGCGGTTCGGTGAGGAACGTGTCCATGAAGGTGATGACCGGTTCGAAGATCGGCCCGCGCTCCCACGGCCCCCCGAGGGCCCGGACAAACGATCCCGACATCAACACGGCGTCGTCGAAGAGATCCGGGAAGCGCCACGCCGTCGACAGGGTGGCGATCGCCCCGAGACTTGCGCCACCGATGATGCGGTGGCCGGCGTCGTCGCCGTCGAGGAAGCGTTCGGTGACCAGCGGAACCACCTCCTCACCGACGAACCGTGCATGCTCCTCGAGCCCGGTGTACTCGCGGGAGCGATCCACCGGATCCATCAGCACCGCCACCAGCGGCTGGATGGCGCCGGAGCCGATGAGGTTGTCGAGAACCGTTGCCAGCGAGGCGAACTCGAGCAGGTCGCTCCCGTCGTGGAGGTAGACGGTGGGGTAGGGACCGGGGGAGTGGTCGCCGGGCAGGTAGACGGTGATGGTGCGTTCACCGCCAAAGGCGGCCGAGTCGACGGCGAGGGTCTCGATCTGCCCGAGACTGGCGTCGACGCCCGGGCTGGCCCATGTCGGGTCGGCATATCCGGGGCCGTGTGCCACCGAGTTCGACCCGAACGGGTCCGAGGCGGTGCGCCGGTTGAGCGGATCGATGATCCGGTCGACCCGTCCTTCCCGTGCCACCTCCAGCTTGTACTCCACCCGGCTCCCGTGGGGGAGGGCCACCGTGGAATGCCAGAACTCGGTTCCGGGAAGCCTCACCAGATCCGGGATCGGGGGGAACTGCGCCATGAACGGCACCGCCCGCACCGCATCGGCCTCCCCGACGTAGACGAAGGTTGCGGTGTCGCCGTCGACGAACGGGGTGTTGACCCTGGCGAGTCGACGTCTCAGATAGGCGGGCGCCATGGTGCGCGCCGCCGAGGCGAGGGCTTCGGGAAGCGGAAGATCGGTGAGCGGTTGCATCACTCGGAGGCTACCGCCGCCGATCTGGACCCCGCTGCATCAGACCCGCAGACTCCGCTCTCTCGGGTGTTCCGGTGACAATCTGTGGTTTGCGGGCCGCGATGCGGTAGCATCCCGGGCGACGGTCCATGCGACGGGAGTGTGGTCACGGTGCGGTAGCGGCGAGGTCGCCCGCCGTGCCGGAGGCCAATTTGCTCACGATGCGCAGCATGGCTTATCATTGCGTTTCCGGCCCGGTTCCGGGCTGGTGCTTTCTTGTGGCACAAACAGACGACGTTATCGAGGTTCAAGGGACCGTCGTCGAGCTGCCCCCGAACGTTTCGTTCAGGTTTGGCTCGACAACGACCGGAGGTGCTCTGCCACGTCTCGTGTGATGCTCGAGCGGAAACGCTCGGACGGACACGGGATCGATGCGCCTCCAACAGCTCCTTGACCTCGCACGAGGCAGGATCACGTACCGCAGCGATGAAGGTTTCAGCCTCCACCAAGAAGATGTGTGAGAAGTGCCGGATCATCCGGCGCCATGGGCGGGTCTGGGTGATCTGTCCGAACCCGCGTCACAAGCAGCGTCAGGGGTAATCTGAATGGCCCGAATCGCAGGAGTCGACCTCCCCCGCGACAAGCGACTCGAGATCGGCCTCACCTACATCTTCGGCATCGGCCTGACTCGCTCCCAGCAGATCTGCGGTGACCTGGAGATCGACAGCCCGACACCAGGGTGCGGGATCTCACCGACGACGAAGTCGCCCGGATCCGGCAGTACATCGAGCAGACTTCCAGGTCGAGGGCGACCTTCGCCGCGAGTGCAGCAGAACATCAAGCGGAAGATCGAGATCGGGTGCTATCAGGGCATCCGCCATCGTCGCGGCCTCCCTGTCCGGGGCCAGCGCACCCACACCAACGCCCGGACCCGCAAGGGCCGAAGGCCGTGCCATTGCCGGCAAGAAAAAAGTCAAGAAGTAGGGGTCGTGAGGTAGACGTGGCGAAACAGCAGTGCCGCGAGCGGGTCCGGCGCGAGAGCGTCAAGCGGAACATTTCGCACGGCCAGGCCCACATCAAGGCCAGCTTCAACAACACCATCATCACCATCACCGACCAGAGCGGCGACGTCGTCGTGCTGGACCTCGGGTGGATCGGTCGGCTTCAAGGGCTCGCGCAAGTCGACGCCCTATGCGGCCCAGGTCGCTGCCGAGGAGGCGGCCCGCCGGGCCGGTGAGCACGGGAATCCGCAAGCTCGACGTGATCGTCCGGGCACCGGCTCCGGCCGCGACACCGCCGTCCGCACCCTGCAGAACATGGGCATGGAGGTCACCGGGATTCGGGACGTGACTCCGATGCCGCACAACGGCTGCCGTCCCAAGAAGCGGAGGAGGGGCTGAGATGGCTCGCTACACGGGCCCCCGTCACCAAGGGCCTGCCGTCGTGCCCGCACTCCGCTCTGTCAGAACAAGCGCTGCCCGGTCGAGCGCCGCCCCTATCCGCCGGGCGAGCACGGCCGCGGTCGCATCCGGGAGAGCGACTACATGCTCCAGCTTCGCGAGAAGCAGAAGCTGCGCACGATGTACGGGGTGCTGGAGACGCCAGTTCCGCCGCTACTACGAGATGGCCAACCGTCAGAGGGGCGTCACCGGTGAGAACCTGCTGCGCCTGCTCGAGCTGCGCCTCGACAACGTCGTCTGGCGCGTCCGGGCTTCGCCGCCACCCGGCCCCAGGCCCGCCAGCTCGTCAACCACGGCCACTTCCTGGTCAACGGCAAGAAGGTCGACATCCCGTCGTACCAGTTCGGCCAGGGTGACGTGGTCTCGATCAAGGAGCGGAGCCGAGAGCTGCATCATCATCCAGCACGCCGTCGACACCATCAGTCCAACCCGTCCGGACTGGCTCGGTGTGGACACGTCCGGCTGACCGCAAGTTGACCGTGATTGACCGTGCCCAGCCGGGATCAGATCGACACCGAGCATCAGAGAACAGATGATCGTCGAGCTCTACTCCAAGTGAGCCGTAACGGAGAAGAGAGAGCCGTGTTAATCGTTCAACGTCCCCATATCGCCGAGGAAGAGCCGGTCACCGAGATCCGGTCGCGTTTCATCGTCGAGCCGCTGGAGCCGGGTTTCGGCTACACCCTCGGCAACACCCTGCGCCGCACCCTGCTGTCCCGCATCCCGGGTGCCGCCGTCACCATCGATCCGGATCGAAGGAGTCCAGCATGAGTTTTCCACCATGCCGGGCGTGGTCGAGGATGTCGTCGACATCATTCTCAACATCAAGCGGATCGTGGTTCGTCTGCACCGAGTCCGACGAGCCGACCACGCTGTATCTGACCGCCAAGGGCCCAGGCGTGGTCACGGCCGGTCAGACTGAAGGTGCCGGCGGGGGTCGAGATCGTCAACGGCGATCATCCACATCGCCACCCTGTCGATCCGACGGCCGGCTCGAGGTGGAGCTGACCGTCGCCCGCGGCGTGGGTTACCGCACCGCCGACTCCAACAAGCAGGGCTCGGTGTACGATCGGGGTCATCCCGATCGATTCGATCTTCTCGCCGGTCCGCAAGGTCGCCTACCGGGTGGAGAACACCCAGGTCGGGCAGATGACCAACTTCGACCGGCTGGTCGCTCGATGTCGAAACCAACGGCGCGATCGACCCCGGCGAGGCGGTGTCCTCCGCCGGCAAGACCCTCGGGAGCTGATGGGCCTCTTCGCCGACATGGGCGAGGGCATCGGCCTCGAGCTCGGTGACGTCGTCAGCACCGAGTGCTCGGGTCCCCCGATCTCGACCTTCCCATCGAGGCGCTCGACCTCTCCGAGCGTCCCCGCAACTGCCTGCGCCGTGCCCAGATCAAGACGGTGGGCGAGCTGGTGGAGCGGACCGCCGATGATCTGCTCAACATCACCAACTTCGGCCAGAAGAGCCTCGAAGAGGTGATGGCCAAGCTCGACGAGCTCGGGTTGTCGCCTGGCGGACCCGACGGGGCGGGAGGCAACTGATGCCACGCCCCCGCAAGGGTGCCGCGTCTCGGCGGTAGCCCCGTCCCACGAGCGAAGATCTCCTGGCCAATCTGGCGCGGTCGCTGTTCGCCGAGGGGCAGGTGATCACCACCGTGGCCAAGGCGAAGGCGGTGCGGCCGTCTCGCCGAGAAGCTGATCACCAAGGCTCGTCGAGGTGATCTCCATGCCCAGGCGGACTGTGCTCCGCAAGACCATTCGAGGACACCGCAGGTCGTCACCAAGCTGTTCGACGATGTCGCGCCCCGCTACGCCGATCGTCCCGGTGGCTACACCCGGATCACCAAGCTCGGTCCCCGTCGCGGTGACGGCGCCGAGATGGCGACCATCGAGCTGGTCTGACCCGAACCCAATTCCACGCGGGACCTCGGTCCCGCAGCGCAACGGCCACCGCTCACCCGGTGGCCGTTTGCGCGTTCTAACGTGCGTCGACATGGATACCCACGAATGGCGCCATGGCGTCTACACCATCTCCACCGACCCGGCCCGGTTCGATGTCGATGTCTTCCATCGCTATCTCAGCGAGGAGTCCTACTGGGCGAGGGGACGGCTCCGGGAGACCACCGACACGGCCGTCGCCAACAGCATGGTGTTCGGTGCCTACGCCGATGATGGCGAGATGGTGGGCGCCGCCCGGGTGGTGACCGATCGGATCACCTTCTCCTGGCTGTGTGACGTGTTCGTCCTCGATGCCCATCGCGGCCGCGGTCTGGGCCGGGCGCTGGTCGACGCCGTGATGAACCATCCCGACCTGGCGGCCGTGAAGCGCACCATGCTCGCCACCAATGATGCCCACGAGCTGTACCGCAGCTACGGCTTCGAGCCCCTCGACCGTCCCCAGCGCTGGATGTTCCGCAGCAACCCGGTGGTCTGATCAGCTCCGATCCGGAGTCCTGAGTTGCGGGTGATGTCGCCACGGTGATCACGCAGTGTCGGTGACGCTGCGAGGTGAACGGACTGCGAGGTCGCGCCCCGCCCCGTCTGCGTCCGCGAGCGTCCGCAGCCACCCCGCCCCCCAGGGGCGGGGAGGGCCAGAAGGGGGTCCCCACCCCGTTTGCGGTCTCTTTTCGGCCCACTCCGCCCCGGGGGGCGGGGTGCCTCCGAGGTTCTGGGAGGAGGTGGGGCGGGGCGCGAGGTCTTCGTCCTGTGGTCAGTATGTCGCGTGCGCTTCCCGTCGATCGGACCCGAGACCCCCCGACTGCGTCCGCAAGGCGTCCGCAGCCTCCCCGCCCCCCAGGGGCGGGGAGGGCCAGAATGGGGTCCCCACCCCGTTTGCGGTCTCTTTTCGGCCCTCCCCGCCCCGGGGGGCGGGGTGCCTCCGAGGTTCTGGGAGGAGGTGGGGCGGGGCGCGAGGTCTTCGTCCTGTGGTCAGTATGTCGCGTGCGGTTGCTTCCCGTCGTTCCCCCCGACTGCGTCCGCAAGGCGTCCGCAGCCTCCCCGCCCCCCAGGGGCGGGGAGGGCCAGAAGGGTCCCCAGGTCACTTGAGCGCTAGCGGCTTGTCAGCAGTAGTCAGGGATCAGGTACTCGTCGGGATCGTCGGGGTTGTCCTTGGGCTTGAGGACGTGGTCGAAGCAGAGGGCGTGGCCGAGGTTGGAGTTGCCCTCGAGGAACGTGGTCCCGGCGACCTCGTCGGAATGTTCGCCGTCGTATTCGAGGATGTAGAGACCGTTGCGGACATCGACGATGTAGATCAGCCCATCCTTGATGATGGGGTAGCTCCACACCACGGCTTTTTCGCCGTTGCCGGTATCGGTGTCGGACGACAACATCGGATCCTCGGTCTGCACCATCCGCAGCGGCTTCGGGTCGAACTGGGCCAACTGGTACGGGTTGGTCGGATCCTCGACGTTGATCGCCTGGAATCCGTTGGAGTGCCAGCTGGTGAACACGATGTTCGGGGTGTGGGTCGGATTGTGCGCCGAATACGAGGTCCGCGGCCGTGGCTCCCACCGGTGGCACAACCACGGGAAGTTCTGCTCGACGCGGTACTGCGCCTCGACCGTGGGCCGGGTGCGATCCGAGATATCGATCATCCGGCCCCAACCCCACGGGCAGCCGTGACCGGAGGCGGCGGCGGTGCCGTAGACCTCGTCGGAGGCATACACCCAGTCGCGACCCCACAGCTTGATGGCGCTGTGCGCCCCCGGGCCCGGCCAGGTCGGTCGGTTGGCGTTGACGGTGATCGGTCGACGCTGTGGGCTGGGGCGGCCGGCGGTGAAGTCGGAGATGTCCATCACCGCAAATCCGCCGGTGAGGAGGGCGTAGTACGCCTCCGTCCCGTCGTTGCTCACCGACAGCGAATGGAGACCGCCGTTGGGTGCCCCGGCGGTGTTGCTGTAACCGTGGGACCCGCCGAACATCACCGTGGGCGCCTGGCCGTTACGGACCGGGGAGATATCCCAGATGGTCAACGCCGTGTTGGTGCCGGTCGCCGAGGTCCCGGCGCTCCCGGCGATCATCAACGCCCGCTCCGGGTTGTTGGGGTCCTCCCAGAGGTAGAACTCGTGGGTATTGCGGTTCACCTGGAGGATGAGCTGGGGATCGGCGGCGTTGTCACCGGAGATGTCGAAGAACCGGATGCTGTTCTGTGAGGTTCGCCGGCAATGGTGGAGTCCGGCCGAACAGTTGGTGTTGAGCACGATCAGGATGTCCTGGGACTGCCACACCCGCAACTCGCGTGCGGACTCGCCCGCCTGCGCCGCCCACGGAGGCCCGACCTGCCCGGCGAGGGTGGGGGCGGTCGGGTCGGAGATGTCGACGACCATGATCCCGGCGTTGTTGGAGTTCTCCTCGTCGCCGTCGGTGCGGCTGCCGATATAGGCGTAGTCACCATGGATGGCGAGGGCGGCGTTCATCCCGCGGTGCAGCAACCGCTCGTGACCCACCAGCCGGAACGAACCGGTCGGGCGGGTGTCGTACACCGAGCGCACCTGGATGGTGGTCTCGACGGTCTGCGGGTTGGACCGTGGCAGCCGCTTGGCGGTGCCCGACAGAAGGTTGCCACGCAGCCGCCAGACATTGAGCCCGCGGGTCATGTCGCTCTGGTAGATGTGCCCGTTGTACCAGTAGCTCGCCCAGTCGCCACCGGTCTGTGCCGGTTCGAGCGGTGCGGGGTCGGCAAAGGCGACCTCGGTGGCGTACTTCGGGTCGGTGAAGTCCACCACCGAGATCCCGGACTGGTAGTTGCCGGCGACGAGCAGGTAACCCTTGTTGGTCGGTGCCACATTGAACCGGTTCCAGGTGCAGTTCTCGTCGGCGGTCTGGGGGCGGGGCAGCTCGAACTCGCCGAGATCCTCGCCGGTCATCGCATCGAAGAAGAACAGGGTCCGGTCGATGGCGGCACTCGATTCCTGGCACCTCGCCTGGCTGCCACCGCCGGGCTGGTGGCCGAACACCAGCACCCGGCCGTCCCAGGTGAAGGCGGCGGAGTGCCCGGCGCTGACACCGGGGACGGGACGGGAGTACAGGTACGCCGGGTCTTCCAGCGAGCCGCCCTCGTCAGGATCGAAACTCCACACGGTGTAGCCGTTCCCTCCGGCACACGCCGCAAGGTTCGCCGCACCGAGGACGACGGCGACATCGTCGCAGATCCGACCCTGGGCAGGCGTCCCCGGACCGGCCGACGGCTCGAAGCGCACGTGGGAGGCACCCGCCGGATTGCCGATCGGGACGGAGATGATGTCCATGCCCCGGCACAACTCGCTGAGGGCACTTCCCGACGCGCCGCTGTACACCAGCAACCGGGCATTCTCCGGGTCCGGAACCGCCGTCAGGCTGTGAGAGCCACAACCGGTGGGGACGAATGCAACAGGAGTCGGGTTGGCCGGGTTGGTGATGTCGAACACATGCGAGCCTGCGGTGCCTTCGGCAACGGTCACATCGCCACAGCTTCGCCCGCCGACCCCGGCGGGAACATGCCACGAGCGCACCAGGATGTTGCCCCAGATGACCACGTCGCCCTCCCCGGCGTCGGTGGTGCCGGTGGCACATCCGGTGTAGTCGGTGATCTGGGTCGGGGAGGCCGGGTTGGAGATGTCGATGATGCGGAAGCCCTCGAACGTACCTTGGACGGCAAGCGTGCCCCAGAAGGCGAGATCGGTGTTGAACACCCCCGGTGCGGCGTTGCTGTGGGGCGACGAACCGACCGGTTCGATGTTGACCGAGGTCTCGTAGTCGTCGGCGAATCCGACGTCGGCGGCGAACACTCTGGCGGCGGCCGGGTAGGCGATGCTCGTCAGAGCAAGCGCCAGGGTGAGGATCAAGATGCGGGTGCGTGGCATGGGGGTCTCAGCCTCTCTTGTCGACCAACGATTGCCAACGATGGAACCGGCCTCGGGTGTGTCGGGTCCTACCTCCTCGGCCGGAGAGTGGTGGCGCAGTTGGGCGTACCCGGACACCGCACCGTTGCCGGTGCGGCCCAGGTCGGCGAGACCAGGATCGATGTGTCGGGTGTGCGCATCACCGGACAGCGTCGCTCGGGCCAGGGGATTGGGGGATCTCCTGTGGGGGGAACCCGAATGTAGGCGGCGGTGCGGGGCACGGTCAAAGCTTTTTCGCCGTATGAAACCGGGAAGAGATCCGGGGCGGGTGCGGACCCCCCGAGCCGTCGGATCGCCGCTGTGTCGTCTCGGTTCTGCGGCCCCGTACCCTCAAACGTCGGGTCCAGGGGCCACTACGCTGGACGGCCCGACACAAGGATGCTGCAGGATGCGGATGAGATCGCTGGCCGTGGTGCTCGCCCTGACCATGGTGGCGGCGGGGTGTGGAGAGGACGGCGATGCCGCTCCCGCACCCGGAGATCCGGTCGATATCAGCGCGGCGCTCGATGTCGCAGGCAGCGTCCCGGACGCCGGAACACCGACCACCGGGGACGCGGCCCCAGTCGCCGCCGAGGCGTGTGACTTCGACCAGGTGGAAACGGTCACACCGGGGATGCTCACCATCGTCACCGGGGAGATGGTCGATGCCCCATGGCTTATCGACAACGACCCCGCCACCGCCCAGGGCTTCGACGGGGCGGCGGCGTATGCCATCGCCCAGGGTCTCGGGTTCGATGCCGCCGCGGTGCAGTGGGTGCGAGGTGACCTCGGTGCAGGGGTCGTTCCCGATGTCGAGTTCGACATCGGCATCCACCACCTGTCGCGGTCGGCGGCGATGGGCGATGCCTTCGATACTTCGGTGCCCTACGCCTACATGCCCCGGGTCCTGGTGACCGAACCCACCTCACCGGCATCACAGGCGACGACCCTTCTCGATCTTCTCGATGTGTGGCTCGGCGCCACCACCGGGTCGGCGGAGCAGGAGTACATCGAGGACGTGATCGGGTCTCAGGCGCTCGTCGCCTACGACTCGCCGGAGGAGACCTTCGCCGCCGTTTCGTCCGGGGAGGTCGAGGGCACCATCGCCAGCCTCCCCGTCGCCCGACAGCTGATCGAGTCGGCCCATCCGGATCTGGCGATCGTCTCCAGCTTTCCCGCCGACGAGCAGGACGGGGATTCGCTGGTGCTGGCCATCCCCACGGGCAGCAGCGTCGGACCCTGCGTCAATACCGTGGTGCAAGGACTCCACGCCGACGGGACCATCGAGTCGCTGATCGATGCGTGGATCCAGTCCCCCCCGGTTCCCGAGATCATCACCGAGTCGCTGAAGACCGAATACGTCCTCGAGAGCCCCGACTCGATCGACTACGCCTACTTCATCCCTGCCGGGACCGGTGACCGGATCGACAACGGTGAGGTGATCGAGATCATGCCCAACGAGCTCGATGTGGTGGTGGGCGAGGTCATCGAGATCGTCAACGAGGACGACCAGGGGTACATCGTCGGCCCGTTCTACGTCGGACCGCAGGAGACGATGCGCCAGAAGTTCCTCTCGGCAGGTGAGTTCACCGGCCGCTGTGCCGTCAGCTCCTCGGGCGACATCGTGCTGCGGGTCGCAGAGGCCTGAGATGAGCTCGGGTACACCCACCGGCCGCCCCCGCCGCATCGCCCGTCTGCGGAGGCTTGGATCGGAGCGGGGTGTGCCGGTGGCGCAGACACCACCGAACTCACGACGAACCCCAGCGGTCCTCGTCGTCGTGACGCTCCTGGTGGTCGCCGCCGGATGTGGCGGCGGCGACACGCCTCCGCCCGGGTTGTCCGCTGAGGCGGCCATCGGTTGGGAGGTGGCCCGCGAGGCCGGCTGTGTCGCCTGTCACGGAGATCGCGGCGAGGGAACCCTCGGACCGGCCTGGATCGGTCTGGTCGGTTCCACGGTCACACTCGAAGACGGACGGCAGGTGGTGGCCGATACCGCCTATCTCCGCCGGTCGATTCTCGACCCCGAAGCCGATGTCGTCGACGGGTTCGCCATCGCCATGCCCAAGGCGGAACTCGACGACGACCAGGTGGACGCCCTGGTCGCCTACATCGAGTCACTCGGATGAGACGCCTCGCAACCCTGACCATCGTCTTGTTGGTGGCGCTCGGCGCCTGTGGCGACTCGGCGCCCGAGGAGCTCTCCGGGTTCGTCAGGACCCCGCTGCCCGAGGTGGGTGGATTGGAGCTTCCAGATGCCAGTAACGGCGAGACGTCGTTCCCGCTCCAGGCTGCCGACGACGGGATCCTCGTGGTCTACTTCGGCTACACCTCGTGTCCCGATGTGTGCCCGACCACGATGGCGGACCTCCGCAAGGCCCTCCAGGAACTGGGCGGGGACGCCGACCGGGTCTCGGTGGCGATGACCACCATCGACCCGGATCGGGACACCCCCGAGGTGCTCACCGGGTATGTGCAGACGTTCATCCCCGACGGTCATGCCCTCCG
The DNA here is from genome assembly GCA_963708235.1 of uncultured Acidimicrobiia bacterium. GTDB lineage: Bacteria > Actinomycetota > Acidimicrobiia > Spongiisociales > UBA5794. Next base: position 619,262 of record OY970200.1, read on the forward strand.
TACCGAGGACGACACCGCGTTGCGCACCGTCGCCGATGTGTTCGGAGCCGACTACTCCGTCGACACGGCCGATGATGGCGACATCGACGTGATGCACACCGGGTCGCTGTATGCCGTCGATCCGGACGGTCGGCTCCTGGTCACCTGGCCGTTCGGAATCCCGTCGGAGACCATCGCCAGGGATCTGCGGATCCTGTTCGACTCGGTGTGACACCGCCAGGGATCCACACGATGCGGCGGGCCTGGTACCGGACCTCCCCCTCCGGGGGAGAGATGTCTCCGGAGGGGGAGGCCGGCCACTGGAGGCGGCAGACGGCGGGTGTACCGACGCCGGGCAAGGTGCGGTTCCCACAGCCGTCAGGGCGGCTCACCAGAGCGGTGCCGCAGGTGCCTCCTCCGTTCCGGGTCGGCCCTTCCGGTTGCGGTCGGGTCGACGCGTGACCGTGAGCATGGTGGCACCGGCGATGAGGAGACCGAGCCCGATCATCACCTGGTCGACGGCCCCGCTCCCGGTGTTGGGCAGGGAATCGTCGTCGTCATCGTCGTCCTCTTCCTCCGGATCGAGGACGACATCCACCCGGATCCGGGCATCGTTGTCGTCGGAGACATCCGGACCCGGTTCGAGCGGGTCGCCATCGGTGTCGGACGGCGTTGCGGTGACCACGGCGACGTTGATCATGTCGGCTCGCAGAGTGGTGCGGTAGGCGTACACCAACTCCTCGCCGGGGAGGAGCGGCACAGTGTCGTCGCCGGAGATCAGGTCGAGGTCGTCGTGGGTGATCGACAGCGGGACATCGGCAATGGACACCGGGAACAGCGGGGTGTTGCCGGTATTGATCACCCGGAAGCAGTAGGTGATCGGCGCATCTCTCCTGGCGATCACCAATTCGTCCTCACCTTCGACACCCGGGCAGGCGTCTTCGGCGTGGCCGGGCACCACGGTCTTCTCGAGCAGGACGTCGGGACCCAGCAGCACCACTTGCGCATCGTTGCCGGCGGAGACCGGGTCGACGCCGGCGGGGATCCCGGCCGGATTGAGGGGGAGGGGGAGCGCTTCGACCGTTGCCACGTTCACCAGGTCGGCGGTGATCGTCGATTCGAAGGAGAACACCACCTCGGCGTCGGGGGCGAGGGGCACTGCGGGGTTCCCCGAAACCAGTGTCATATCGGACGCATCAACGCCCAGGGTGGTATCGGTGAGGATCAGCGGGAACAGCGACGTCTCGCCGGTGTTGCGCACCCGGAAGCAGTACGTCACCGGCGCACCGGTACGTCCACTGACCAGTTCATCCTCACCCTCGACACCAGGGCAGTCGCCGTCGGGACCGGCGACCACGGTCTTCTCGAGCATGATTCCGGGCACCACGATCGCCACCGCGGCGTCGTCGTTCGCCGATACCGGATCGAGCCCGGGGATGGGAACGGCAGCCTCGTCCACGGCGATTCCTGTCGTCCCGGCGACGTTGACGAGGTTCGAGGTGATCAGCGTCCGGTAGTGGTAGACCAGGGTCCCGCCCGGTCCGAGGGGGACCGAGTCGTCACCGGACACCAACGTCATGTCGGCCACCGTGATGCCGAGGTCGGGATCGTCGAGTGTCACCGGGAACAGATCGACGTTGCCCCGGTTCTCGACCCGGAAGCAGTAGGTGATGGGTGCACCCGCCAGGTCCTTGACCATCTCATCGGTGCCCTGGGTGCCGGGGCAGACGGCATCGTGTCCTGCGAGAACCGTCTTCTCCAGATGGATCGCCGGATCCGGAGGCGGGGGAAGCAGGAGGGTGAAGACCCCGGCGCCACCCCATGCCCCGGATTCGGGGAGCCCAACCCTGCCGTTGTTGTCGGCGGGCGACTCGATCTGGAATGCCACCCATTCGGTCCCGGCGGCGAGATCGAACACCAGACCGACCAATCCGAACTGCGGTCCGATGTTCCCTCCGGAGATACCGACGACCGGTGCGGTGAGTTCGGGTGCCGGGCAGGGCTGGTTGGACGGGGTGAAAGGATGGCGGACCGCCTCGATCGCCCCCGGATGGACGGGTACACCGTCCTGGCCGACCAGATCGTCTGTGGGAAGGGGAGCAGGACCTGAACCGGTCGCCAGCCAGATGTTCGAGGCGCGGCACCGACCGGCGGTGTGATCGGCGTCACCGTGCGCCATCCGCACCGATGCGGTGACCGGGGCCGGCAGCGGTTCCCCGAGGTGGTAGACGAGAAGATCGGTGGTCTTGGACGAGGAGTCGTTTCCGCCGTAGTAGTAGTCGGCGCCGATCTTCCAGATGATCCGGGATGGGGCGGCGCACGGGGTGGTGTCGTAGACCACGGTGACGGCGGCCCCCCACGAGAGCCCGACGCCCGGGGTGGCAAAGGAGGCGATGTCGATGTCGTAGAGCCCGGGATCGCCGGTTCCGAACATGGGGGTGATGTCCGCCCACCAGGCGAAGACCGGCTCGCCGGTCCCGTCGATACGGGTGTTGTCGGTCCCCGCCAGGTTGCCCGGTAGCGCCGGATCGATCGCCACCCCCGACGGGCCGGTCACGGTGAGGGCGAGATTCGAGACGCCGGCGGCGGCGTCATCGCGCCCCAGCCACTCGACCACCACCTTGACCACCGGGCCGGGCACGTCGAGTTCGATCCCGCCGGCCGGTGTCGCCACCCCGTCGAGGAGACCGACTCCTCCGGCTACGGAAGCGACACATCCTTCGATGGGCGGGAGCTCGTCGCTGTCAGCCGCTGTGGAGGTGCCACCGAGCGCAAGACCGGGACCGGGGAGAACGATGAGCAGCAGGGAGATCGCGGCGGCGAGCATCAACATCTGCACCCCGCGGGTCTTCGACCCGCGGCGGACTCGACCATGATCGAGTGTCACCTTTTCCCCCAGTGCCACATGTCTGTTTTCGGAGCCGTCCGCAATCTAGCGCCCACCGACGGTCGTGTCAGTGGCAAATTTCAGTGTGTGAAAACCTTTCGCCCCGACAACGCTCGTTTCCGACCGGCGCCGGATGGAGGTTCGGCGAGGCTCCGGGCGGAAACCCGCCGGGCTCCCCTGCCGTTCCGTCGTGGGCCTCCGTGGCCGGCCCTAACGTGCAGCGCCATGGCGGGGCCCATTTCCGTACGACGTCAGACGCTGGTCGACCTCTTGAACCGGTACCGCCCGACCGATGTCGAGGCGGAATCGCTGCGTGCGATGCGTCGGCTGATCGCCGGTCCCGGCGATGTCCTGTCGCACCGCCATTTCGAGGTCGGACACTTCACAGCAAGCGCATTTGTCACCGATGAGTCCCTCGAGCACATGTTGCTGGTCCATCACCGCAAATTGGGACTATGGCTCCAGCCCGGAGGCCATGTCGAGCCCGCCGACACCTCGCTGTTGGCCGCCGCGATACGGGAGGTTGGCGAGGAGACCGGGCTCGATGCGACGCCGTCCGGACCGCACGGTACGGCGCTGTTCGACATCGACATCCACGCCATCCCGGAGCGCTGGCCGGATCCGCCGCACCTCCACCACGATCTGCGTTTCCACCTGATCGCACCGCTCGATCCCCCCATCGTCACCGCCGAGGTGCTCGATGTCCGCTGGGTGCCGATCTCCCGGGTCGGCGAGTTCGCCGATGACACCTCGGTGTTGCGCGGGGTCGACAAGCTGACGGGTCGGAATCGTCCCCTCCCGGATCCCTTCGAAGATGCGGTCGAAGAGCGGTGACCGGCGCTCCCGCCCCGCTCAGCGGCGATACACCGTGATGTCGCCGCCGTTGGAACGGAAGGTGGCGGTACGGTCGGCATCGGCCGACTCGTCGACCAGCACCGACAGGGATCCGCCACCTGCGTCGGCGTCGATCAGGTACGGGCCACCGGCAAGCTGGGCGGTGAGCCGACCACCATCGGTGGAGACGGTCAGGTCATCGATCGGATCGTTGAACGTCACGTCCGTGTCGCCCCCGCCGGTGTCGATGGTCGCCGACTGAGCGACGAGCTGGGTACCGAGCAGTCGGCCCCCACCCGTCGATGCCTCGATCTGACCGGAGGTGGACGCCAGGGTGAGGTCGCCGCCACCCGAATCGACCGAGATGGATCCGGTGACATCGCCGATGACGACAAGACCGCCGGCGGCGGTCACCGCCACATCGCTTTCGGCGTCGAACTCGATGCGGTATCCGATCTCGCAGCCCTCGTCGGTTCCGCACCCGTCGCTGACGGTGAGCAGGCCGTTGTCGTCGAGGTCGATCGACACCTCGGTGTCGGCGGCGGCGTCGTTGCGTTCGACGGTGACCACGGTCCCGCTCGACGGCGACGAACCGTCGATGGTGATGTTGCCGGCGCCGGCCGTCACCTCGATCCGACTGGGTGTCGTCTCGAAATCGGTGCTTTCGGACTCATCGGTACCCGCACATGCCGCAAGGACGAGACCGGCGAGCACGATGGGAACGATGGCATTGAAGGCGCGGCGCACGGTGTGGGGGACCTCCCGGGAGCGGAGACGCCAGCTTAGTGGTGCGTCGCCGGGCTGTCTGTGCGGTCTGGTCGAAGGGGTTCGGCGGTGACCGTGGTGGCGTAAGCTCCCCTGGGCAACTCGTCCGGGTCAAGGCCCTTCGGGGTCATGTGGAGGCCGTCCGGGACATGTGGGCGCGCCCTTCCGGGTGATGGGTGGAGGCCGGGTGATGTGTGGAGGCACTGTGGGTGAGACGCTGAAGCGGTTGTTGCAGGCGGTGCGGTTCGAACGCGACGCCTTTGTCTGGATGGACTTCGAGGATCGGGCCACCGGTGATGCGCTGATCCTCGTTGCCGTCACGAGGCTGCTCATCCTGATCGGTCTCGGTTCACGGCTGCTCGGCCTCGTCTCGAGCATCGGTGGCCTCGAATTGATCCTGGCCTCGATGATCAACGCCGCCATCTTCTGGCTCGGGTACAGCGCCCTGGTCCTGGCGATCACCAAGTTCCTGCTCGGTGCCGAGGGAACCTATGCCACCATCCTGCGGATCGCCGGGTTCGCCTACCCGACGCTGCTGCTGGTGATCTTCACCGCCAGGGTCTTCCCCTCCAACGGTGTGCTGGCGCTGATCGTCGGCTCCCTGTGGTTCCTCGCCGTTGTCGCCCACGGGGTCCGATATGTCTCCGGTCTGCCGCTGGCCAGGGCGGCGCTCGCCGCCGGTGGCGGGTTGGTGGGGTGGATCATCGTTGCCGCGATCTTCGGTCGCGGCTACATCTAGTGGGGCGCTAGTCAGGTGCCGGTCTATCGGATCGACCTGGCCTACGACGGCACCCGGTTCCACGGCTACGCCCGTCAACCGCAGGTGCGAACCGTCCAGGGCGTGCTCGAGGGTGCGCTCGAGGTGCTGACCGGGCCGGTGGAGACCTTTGTCGCCGGACGGACCGATCGGGGAGTCCACGCAGCCGGTCAGGTGGTGAGTTTCAGCCTCGACACCCCGGTCGATCCCGAGCTGGTCCGTCGATCGCTCAATCGCCGGCTGGGTCCGGAGATGTCGGTGCTCGCCTGCGCCGAGGTCGACCCGGGGTTCCACGCCCGGTTCTCGGCGACCGGTCGGGCCTACACCTACCTGGTCCTCGACCGCGAGTCGCCCGACCCCTTCCTGGCGGCCACCGCATGGCACTACGGGCGACCGCTCGACGAGCGGTTGATGAACCAGGCGGCTGCCCACCTCCTCGGCGAGCACGACTTCGCCTCGTTCTGCCGGCGCGCCGTGGCTCGCAGCACCATCCGTGAGGTCCGCTCCGCCGTGTGGAGCCGGAGACGGCCGGATCTGCTGGCGTTCGATGTCGAGGCGTCGTCGTTCTGTCACCAGATGGTTCGGTCGCTGGTCGCTCTGCTGGTGGAGGTGGGGAGGGAGCGGGTCGTCCCCGATGCGGTCGCCGGCATCCTCGCCACCCGCGATCGCGAGGTCGCCAAGGGTGCGGCGCCTCCCCACGGATTGACGCTGGTCCGGGTCGACTATCATTGAGCTTCGTTGCAGCGATGCCCGCCTCGAGGGCGGCGGCTGTGACGATTGGCGTCGGTATCCCCACCGGGTTACGATGCTGTTTCGCCGCCGGTTTCCGGTTGCGATTCCCTGTGCCCGATCCGCCTCAACGGATGCGCGAGATGAAGCCCAAGCTGCAAAAGACTTATACACCCAAGGCCGCCGATATCACGCGGGAATGGTTCGTCGTGGACGCCGAAGGCATCCCCCTCGGACGTCTCGCCAGCCAGATCGCCACCGTGCTGCGTGGGAAGCACAAGCCCACCTACGCACCGCACATGGACGGCGGCGACCACATCATTGTCATCAACGCTGAGAAGTTCGCCGCCTCCGGCAACAAGGAACAGCAGAAGATGTACTACCGCCACTCCGGCTACCCGGGTGGTCTTCGCGAGATGAACCTCGCCGCCATGCGTGAGCGCTACCCGGACCGGGTCATCCAGCTTGCGGTGCGAGGCATGCTCCCCAAGAACAAGCTCGGTCGCCAGATGCTCACCAAGCTCAAGGTGTACGCCGGTCCCGATCACCCGCATGCCGCACAATCGCCTCGTCCCTTGGCCATCGGAAAGGTGGACGCCTGATGTCGAAGCCCCTCGTCCAGGCGACGGGTCGTCGCAAGAGCTCCGTGGCCCGGGTCCGCCTCTACGAAGGCACCGGTCAGTTCAAGCTCAACGGGCGTCCGCTCGAGAACTACTTCCCCGAGATGGCCCACCGTCTCCGGGTGCTCGATCCGCTCCGCACCGTCGACATGGAGAACCGCTTCGACATTCACGCCAAGCTCGAGGGCGGCGGCTACACCGGGCAGACCGATGCGCTGCGTCTCGGCATCGCCCGGGCCCTGATCGTCATCGATCCGGAGTTGCGCCCCGCACTCAAGCGTGAGGGCTTCCTCACCCGGGACTCCCGCGAGGTCGAGCGCAAGAAGTACGGTCTGCGCAAGGCTCGTCGGGCACCGCAGTTCACCAAGCGCTGAACCGCAACGGTCGGCCGATCGTATGGGTCGCCTCTTCGGCACCGACGGTATCCGTGGAGTCGCCAACACCGAACTGACGCCGCGCCTGGCGTTCGATCTTGCCCGCGCCGCCGGTGAGGTTCTGACGCCCGGGTCCGGTTCGGTACTCATCGGGCGAGACACCCGACGTTCCGGACCCATGCTGGTTGCGGCGCTCACCGCCGGGTTCGCTGCCGTCGGGGTCGACACGGTCGATGCCGGTGTGCTCCCCACCGGTGGCGTATCGCGCCTCACCCGGATCACCGACGCCGCTTTCGGTGTCGTGGTCAGCGCATCGCACAACCCGGCGCCCGACAACGGGATCAAGCTGATCGGGCGTACCGGGAACAAGCTTTCCGATGCGTTGGAGGCAGAGGTCGAAGCGCGGTATCTCGCCGGCGAACCCCATCCCGCCCCCACGGGCGGTGGTGTCGGCGATGCATCGCTGATGGACGACCCGCTGGGGCGATACCTCGATCTTCTCATCGGCGACCGTGGCCAGCCACTCAGCGGGATGTCACTGGTGCTCGATTGCGCCCACGGTGCGGCGCACGTCGTCGGACCCCGCCTGTTCCGCAGTCTCGGTGCCGACATCGAGACCTACGGTGCACAACCCGACGGCCTCAACATCAACGAGGGATGGGGCGCCACCCACCCCGAGACGGTGGCGCCGCTGGTCAACGGCCGCGTCGCCTTCTGCTTCGACGGCGACGCCGACCGGCTGATCGCCGTCGACGAGGACGGGATTCCTGCCAACGGTGATGTCATCATCGCCGTCCTGGCCCGCCACATGAAAGATGCCGGGCTCCTCGCCGGAAACCGGGTGGTCACCACGGTGATGGCCAACCTCGGGTTCCACAAGGCGATGGAAGGTCTCGGCATCGAGGTCGTCGAGACCGCTGTGGGGGACCGCTATGTGCTCGAGGCGATGGAGGCGACCGGGGCCAGCCTGGGTGGCGAGCAGTCGGGCCACATCATCTTCGAGGATCGACTGAGTGGTGACGGGTTGATCACCGCCATGAGGCTCGCCGAGGTCATGGTCGAGACCGGTCTCGAGCTCCGCCAGTTGCGGACGGTGATGACCGAGTTCCCCCAGATCCTCCACAACATCGTGGTGACGGATCGGAGCCGTCTCGCCGATGTGACAGAGATCTGGGAGGCAGTGGAGGAGGCCCAAGCTGAGCTCCAAGGCGAAGGACGCATCCTCGTACGGCCTTCGGGTACTGAGCCGTTGGTGCGCGTCATGGTCGAAGCCGCCGACCTCGCCACGGCGGAGGCTATCGGAGCGCGCATCGCATTGGTGGTATCCGCCGCGCTGAACTGATTCCAGGCGGATGACTCAACCAACAAGCGTGACCGAAGACTTGGTCCTCATGAGCTGGTAGGTGGTCAATCGGAGTCGGTGGGGCAGGCTATGCGAGCTACCACCAGCGGATTCTGAGGATCTCCATCAAGCTCACGATGAAGATTCCAGCGGCCAACCAGTAGTAGCGTTCGGTTCGCCACTCCTCCTTTTCTCGCCTCGCAGCCATCCTGGCCCCCACCACTTCCGATTGCAGGTCTTGGACACGATCAGATCGTTCCGAGATCGTCTGGGTGAGTTCGCGCACTTCCTCGTCCAGGTCACCGATGATGATCTTGGCCCGCCTCAGCTTCTTGCGGACCCGATTCGTCTTCCGCCTCTCGGTGAAGAGTTCGGCTCGGAGGTCGTCAGCCTCTTCCTCCAGACGCTGGATTTCATCCTCAAGCTGTTCAATCTCGCGGTCGTGCAAAGTCATCAGATTTAGCATCCTCCTCGGGCTAGCTCCCACCAGGTGCTGCAAGGTGCCCTCTCCTACCGACCGAGGCGTGTTCGTCGTGAACCAAGTGCGCGTCCGGCGCCGCGGGGCGAAGGGATTATCGCATCTAAGGCAGGCCGTGCGAGGTGCTGGTGGTCAGATTCGCCACCAGCTCTCTCGTGACAATGGGTTGTTGGGGGCTGGCTGAGTCCGGAGCTGTGTGCCGGTGCCGATACCGAGCGTCGTGTATGCATTGGTCGGTGACTGGACTCGCACCTCGCCAACTCTTGCAGCCTGAGCAAGAAGCGCGCGATCCCAGGTGACCATGAGTGCTGCATCGCTCGCCACGGCTTCGCAAATCCAACGTGCATCCTCCGCATTGATCCCACGTGCCACCAGTTGGGAGCATTCAGACTCCAGTGCCGAACGGTCATGGATAAAGAGCTCGCTGAAGAGGACATCGAGCGCATTCAGGTGGTTGGCCCGCCGCGATACGTTCGGGATCGCCTCGATCTCCTTACGGAGCGCCTCGGTGTACGCGAGGGAACGCGGCGCATAGAAGAGTATCCGAACCAGAGCTACTTTCTGCGTGGCCAAGGGGTCTGAGTCCGCCGGGCGGCTCGAGCCCATGAGGGCGTCGAGCAGGTACGTGACGCAGTTGCTGTCGAGGACAATGGGGCCGCCGATGTTCCATGGCACGTCGCAAGCCTCTTCGAGCACTGAGAACCACCTTGCCGCCGCAACGATAGGCAGCTGCGCCCGATCACGCAGCGGAACTCACGATGACCGACTGACCCGGTGTTGAATCCGGTTTATGCTGGCCCCACATAGATACCGACCGGAGCAACCATTCCAGCGCCTGCCCTCACCGCCCTCGGGTGAGGTGACGAGGAAGAGGGAGCATCGAGAACGTCGGCGGATGCCCTCTCGGCCGCCCACGGCCGTGACGGGACGGAGCAAAGTCCGGGGGTGACTCCGGGGACAGAGACCGTCCCGATGTGGGGACCGACCCTTGTGGTCGGTCCGTTTTCGCCTCCGGTCCCAGACACAGGAGGTTCGCGCGCGTGTGCGGAATCATGGGTTACGTCGGGCCGCGCCAAGCGGCTCCGCTCATCCTCGACGGGTTGCGCCGTCTCGAATACCGCGGTTATGACTCGGCAGGCATCGCCGCGGTCGACGGGGTCATCAACGTTCGCAAGGCAGAGGGCAAGATCGATCGTCTCGCCACCCTGCTCGACGCCGAACCCCTCGCCGGCTCGGTCGGGATCGGTCATACCCGGTGGGCGACCCACGGCCGGCCCACCGACTTCAACGCCCACCCCCACCAGGACCCCAGCGGGGCGTTTGTCGTGGTCCACAACGGGATCATCGAGAACTTCCACGAACTCAAGCAGCGGCTGATGGCCGCCGGCCACGAGTTCCTCTCCGAGACCGACACCGAGATCCTCGCCCACCTCGTCGCCGACGAATACGACGGGGATCTGGTTGCGGCGGTGCGGCGTGCCGTCGCCCACGCCACCGGCGCCTACGCACTGGTGGTGATGACCGCCAAGGAACCGGGCCGGATCGTGGCGGTGCGCCGGGTCAGCCCACTGGTGGTCGGGATCGGCGACGGCGAGACCTTCCTCGCCTCCGACATCCCCGCCGTTCTCCACCACACCCGTGACTTCCTCATCGTCGAGGACGGCGAGCTGGTGATCGTCGATGCCGACGGCGCCACCATCGAGCGGATCGAAGGTGGGGCGGTCGAGCGCGAGGTGTTGCACGTCGACTGGGACTCCGAGGCCGCAGAGAAGGGCGGATTCGAACACTTCATGCTCAAGGAGATCCACGAGCAACCATCGGTGGTCACCGAGACCATCGGGGGACGACTGCTCGGCGACGGCGGGATCTGGCTCGAAGATGTCGCCTTGGACGACGACTTCGCCCGCAGCCTCGACCGGGTATGGATCACGGCATGCGGGACGGCGTACCACGCCGGTCTCGTCGGCAAGGAGATCTTCCAGCGGATTCTCCGTCTGCCCACCTCGGTCGAGTTCGCCCACGAGATGCGGTACGGCGACCCGCTGGTGTCCGCCCCCAGCCTCACCATCGCCATCAGCCAATCCGGAGAGACCGCCGACACCTTGGCGGCGGCGCGGCTCGCCCGCTCCAAGGGATCCCGGCTGCTGGCGTTGACCAACGTGGTCGGATGCACCCTCAGCCGGGAAGCCGACGACATCCTCTACACCCGGGCCGGCCCCGAGATCTCGGTGGCCTCCACCAAAGCCTATCTGGCGATGTTGATCGCCCAGTACCTGCTCGCCCTCCGTATCGGCACGGCGCGCGGTGTGGTCGACGAGGCGCTGGCCCAGCGGGTGGCACACGGGCTCCACGTCCTCCCGTCGCAGATCGAGCAGATCCTCGAACGCGAGGACCAGGTCCTGGCCGCCGCCAAGCGGATCTCGGATGCCGACGGCAACGATGTCTACTTCATCGGGCGCGGGCTCGATTACGCCGTGGCCATGGAAGGCTCGCTCAAACTGAAGGAGATCAGCTATCTCCATTCAGAGGCGATGCCCGCCGGCGAGCTCAAGCACGGGACGCTGGCGCTCATCACCGAGGACACTCCGGTGATCGTGGTGCTGACCCAGGGTGCCGTATACGACAAGACGATGTCGGCGGTCCAGGAGGTGAAGGGCGCGCGGCGCCACCGTGCTGGCCATCGCCTACGACGACGACGACCAGATCGAAATCTTCGCCGATGGTGTGTTGCGGATCCCCCGCACCGACGACCTGCTCAGCCCGGTGGCCTCGATCGTCCCGCTGCAACTGCTCGCCTATCACGTTGCCCGGCTGCGCGGCCACGACATCGACCAGCCGCGCAACCTCGCCAAGTCGGTCACTGTCGAATAGCCGGCCGCGGTGTGAAAGTACGATTGGCGAGGGAATCGACGCGCTCCGGTGCTGCCACCGGAGGGCCGCCACGCAGGGTCCGACGTCCCCGGCGACGGCAACCCCCCGGTGCGGGGTCGGTGCTGTGGCGCACTACCGTACCGACCATGACCCAGGGTGGACACCACGGGCGGCCCGACGAGCTGGCCATGGCGGCGGCGGCCGCCGATCTCTTCGCTCCCGGATCTCGCCGCGGGGGGAGTCAGATCGTCGGATTGGGCGTCGATCTCGCCGAGATCGACCGGGTCCGGCATCTGCTCGCCACCTACGGGGATCGGTTCCGTGATCGGTGTTTCACCGATCATGAATGGGCCTATGCCCACCGCTACGCAGATCCGTCCAAGCGGTTGGCGGCACGCTTCGCCGGCAAGGAAGCGGTGATGAAGAGCCTCGGAACCGGCTGGCGCCGCATCCACTGGCAGGACATCGAGATCACCGGCGGAGGCGCTCCCAGGGTGAACCTTGCCGGAACTGCCGCCGCCCGGGCGTCGGCGATCGGGGTCACCAAGGTGCTGGTCACCATCACCCACACCGAGGTAAGCGCCCTGGTGTTCGCCATGTCCCTCGCCGACGGCGAGCCGACCCACCCGTAGCCGACGGTGAAGAGATGCGGGGTGTTCCCGCCGCCCCCGGCGATTCGGCGAAGCTCTAGGGTTCGACCCATGGCACAGACAGCGACCGGCGACCGGCGTTCCCGCCCCCGCCCCTCCCACCGGGTTCGATGCGGTTGAGGCCGGTCATCACCCCCGAGGAGTCGAACCGGTTGGATGCGGCCAGTGATGTGTCGATCCGGACGTTGATGGATCGCGCCGGGTATGCGGTGGCCGTTGCGGCCGCAGAGATGGGACTGGGGTACGGGAGCCGGGTCGTGGTGCTCGCCGGCAAGGGGAACAACGGCGGCGACGGCTACGTGGCTGCCCGCCATCTGCGGCGGCGCGGCGTCCAGGTGCTGGTGGTGGTGTACGGCGACCCCGACCCGGGGAGCGCCGCCGATCACGCCCGGCGCACCGCCGAGGCCCACGGTGTCCAGGTCGAGCCGTGGCGTCCGCCCGCACCCGCCGACCGGCCCGATCTGCTGATCGATGCGCTGTTCGGCGTAGGGTTCGTCGGGGTGCTTCCCGGCGAACTCGCCTCCTGGCTCGACGTCACCGCCCCCGTGCTTGCGGTCGATGTTCCCAGTGGGCTCGACGCCGCCACCGGACGGGTCGAGGGGGACAGCTTCGTGGCGCAACGCACCGTGACGTTCCACGCCCTCAAGACCGGACATGTGCTCGGTGTCGGGCCGGATCGATGTGGGAAGGTGACGGTTGCCGACATCGGTCTGTCCGGCGAGGTCCCGACGCTGCGGCTGTGTGAGGCGACCGACGCCCCCCGTCCCCCCCGGTCACGCTCGGCCCACAAGTGGGCGGCGGGCTCGGTGGTGGTGGTGGGAGGTTCTCCGGGGCTCACCGGGGCCGCCATGCTCTCCGCCGAGGCGGCGCTCCACGGTGGGGCAGGGGCGGTCACGGTGATGACGCCCGCCGAGATGCAACCGCTGCTCGCCGCACAGCGACCAGAGATCATGAGCCGAGGGGTGGGCAAGGGCCGTCACTTCGGTACCGAGGATGTGGACGAGGTGCTGGCGGCCGCCGAACGGTTCGATGTCATGCTGCTCGGTCCGGGGCTCGGTCTCGACACACGCCGGTTCGTTCACCAGATCGTGCTCCGCTGGCCGGGGCGGCTGGTGCTCGACGCCGACGGGATCAACGCCCTCGACGGCCCCGGTCCCCTGGTGGCGCGCCAATCCCCGACGATCATCACCCCGCATGGTGGCGAGTTCGTCCGGCTCGCCGACGCCGAACCCGGTCTCGAGTCCGGTGTCGCCCTGGCCGCACGGACAAAATGCACCGTCTTACTCAAAGGCAACCCGACGCTGGTGCTCGGGGCCGAGTCCTGGGTGGTGACCAGCGGAGGTTCCGAGCTGGCCACCATCGGGACCGGCGATGTGCTCGGGGGTCTGGTCGCCGCATTGTGGGCGCGTGGGGTCGATGCCGATACCGCTGCCCGCTCCGGGGCCTACTGGCACGGTATCGCCGGTGCCGCGCTCGGCAACCCGTGGCACGGTGACCGCCGACGACCTGGCCAGGGAGATCGGAAGGTATGCCTGGTGAGGCCGTCCTGGGTCGAGGTCGATCTCGATGCCATTGCCGGCAACGTTGCCGCCGTCATCGCCGCCGTGGCCCCTGCCAAGGTGTGTGTGGTGGTCAAGGCCGACGCCTACGGGCACGGCGATGTCCCGATCGCCGAGGCGGCGCTCGGGGCCGGAGCCCACCTGCTCGCCGTGGCCCTGGTCGAGGAGGGGGAGCGTCTGCGCGAGGCGGGAATCGACGCCCCGGTGTTGGTGCTCTCCGAACCCCCGGTCGAGACCGTCGAGCGGATCCAGACCTGGGAACTGACTCCGACGGTCTACACCGAAGGGTTCATCGATGCGCTCGCCGCCCGGGGATCGAGTGCAACTCCGGTCCCGGTGCATCTCAAGGTCGATACCGGTATGCACCGTGTCGGTTGTCCCCCCGATGTCGCCTTCGGGCTGGCGGCCCGGATCGCCGAGAGCGACCGGCTGCACCTCGCCGGTCTGTGGACCCATCTGGCGGTCGCCGAGGAGGACCCACGGATCACCGTCGGACAGATCGAGATCCTGCTGCGTCTCCAGCAGCGGCTCGCCGACGAGGGCATCAGACCCGACATGCTCCACGCCGCCAACACCGCCGGTGCCCTGGCCCACCCGGTGGCCCGTCTCGACATGGTCCGGCTCGGTCTCGGTACCTATGGGATGCGCCCCGCCCCGCACATCGGGGTGGAGGTGCCGTTGCGCCCGGCGATGCGGGTGGTGTCGCACGTCTCGCACATCGCCCGGTATCCCGCCGGCACCCGTCTCTCCTATGGGCTACGCCGGCCGCTTCCCGTCGACGCCACGGTGGTCACCGTCCCGATCGGTTATGCCGACGGGGTGGCGCGCCGGCTCTCGGCGGTCGACGGCGAGGTGCTGATCGGGGGGTTCCGCCACCCGTTCGCCGGGACTGTGACCATGGACCAGATCGTTGTCGATGTCGGTGACCACCCGGTCCGGGTCGGCGACGAGGTGGTGCTGCTCGGCAGCCAGGGACCGGATGCGATCACGGCGGAAGAATGGGCGCTGCATCTCGACACCATCAACTACGAGGTCGTGTGCCGCTTCGGGAACCGCCTCCCCAGACGTTACCGGGGAGGCCCGTCGTGACTCAGGGACCAACCCGGCACGGCGACGCCGACGGGTTCGTCACCGATGATCTCGGCACCCTGACCTCCGTGCCGGGGGTGGCGGTGGGCCACTGGCAGGACTTCGTGGCCCGTACCGGGGTGACCGTGATGACGTTCCCCGAACCCAACGTGACGGCCGTCGAAGTGCGGGGCGGGGCTCCGGGGACCCGGGAGACGGCGCTTCTCGCCCCGGGCAGCCGGATCGAGACCATCAACGCCCTGGTGTTCTCCGGTGGCTCGGCCTTCGGGCTCGCCTCCGCCCACGGCGTCGTCGAACGGCTCGAGGCCGAGGGCCGGGGTCATCAGAGCAAGGCGGGCCCGGTGCCGATCGTCCCCGCCGCCATCCTTTTCGACCTTCTGGAGGGCGACCCCTCCGTCCGTCCCGGCGCCGAACATGGAGCGCTCGCCTACGAGGCCCGCAGCACCGCCCCGGTCACCCAGGGTCCGGTCGGCGCCGGGACCGGTGCCAGCGTCGCCGGCTGGCGTGACATCACGGCCCGTCAGCCGGGCGGACTGGGTAGCGCCGCCATCGGGATGGGCGAGGTCACGGTGGCCGCCCTTGCGGTTGTCAATGCGGTCGGGGACGTATTCACCCTCGAGGGGGAGAGCCTCACCGGGGGACCACCGGTCCCGGGTCCACCCGCCGTCCAGCCCGCGGTGGCCGAGCAGACCACCCTGGTCGCCATCGCCACCGATGCCGCGCTGAGCCGCACCGACCTGCTCCGCATCATCGTCCGCAGCCACGACGCGCTGGCCGTCTGTCTCCGACCTTCGCACACCCCGTTCGACGGCGATGTGGTCTTCGCCGTCTCCTGTGGCGGGCGGACCGGTGATGTCTCTGGGTTGGCGGAAGCGGCGTTTGCCGCCACCGGCCGTGCCATCGAGCGGGCCATCCGCCCCGCGGGCGGTGTCCCCCGATGACGGCGCCGGCGGAACGGGCCGTCGAGCTGTCCCTTCTCGGGGAACGGGCGGCCACCTGCACCGGGTGTCGACTCCACGAAGGCCGCACCAACGTGGTGTTCGGCAGCGGCGACCCCGACGCCGATCTGGTCATCGTCGGCGAAGGACCGGGCCAGCGCGAGGACGAACAGGGGGTCCCGTTCGTCGGCCGGTCCGGGGAGCTCCTCGACCGCCTGCTCGCCGAGATCGGGCTGGATCGTACCGACGGGGTCTACATCGCCAATGTCGTCAAGTGTCGACCACCGGGGAACCGCGATCCCCGTCCCGACGAGATCGAAGCCTGCAAGGGGTATCTCCGCACCCAGCTCCAGCTCATCGACCCCAAGGTGGTCCTCACCCTCGGCAACTTCTCCAGCAAGCTGCTGCTGCGTACCGAACTCGGGATCACCCGGCTCCGTGGTCACATCTACCCGTGGTGGGGCCGGCACCTGGTCCCCACCTTCCACCCGGCGGCGGCGCTCCGTGGAAATCCACGCGTGCTCGCCGACATGCGGGCCGACCTCGGACTGGTGCGCTCGGTGATCGACGGTAACCTCTCGGAGTCGTCTCCGGCCGCAGACGAAGATCAGCCCACTACCGATGTCGACGCCACGGTCGACCAACTCGATCTGTTCCAATGAACCATCCCGCATTCGACGACGAGCCGGTGCTCGAAGTCTCCACCGCATCGCCCTCCGACACCCTGGCGCTGGGTCGCCGTCTCGCCGGCTTGCTCCGGCGCGGCGACATCCTGCTGCTGGTCGGACCGCTCGGGGCGGGCAAGACACTGCTGGCGGGCGGTATCGCCGAAGGTCTCGGGGTCCGCGAGCGGGTGAGCAGCCCCACCTTCATCCTGGCTCGCACCTACGAGGGGTTCCTCCCGGTCCACCATGCCGACGTCTACCGGCTCGGCTCGTTGGCCGAGTTCGACGATCTGGAGTTGCCGGCGCTCGCCGAGGATGGCGTGCTGCTGGTGGAATGGGGGAACGTGGTGGCGTCGGCGATCCCGGAGAACCATCTCGTGGTGGAACTCGTCATCGACGGCGAGGAGCAACGGCTGATCCGCTTCATGCGGCGAGGCGCCTGGTGCCGCCGCTCGCTCGAGGAGTTGGTGGCATGAAGGTGCTCGCCATCGAGACCGCAACCCCGGCGAGTTCGGTTGCGTTGGGGAGCGACGGCGATCTGGTTGCCATGGCGCTCCACGTCGACTCCCGTGGCCACGTGGGCTTTCTGATGTCGGCGATCGACTTCTGCTTTGCCCAGGCAGGTTGGGACCGCAAGGACATCGATGTGGTCGCCGTCGACATCGGACCGGGTCCCTACACCGGGCTTCGGGCCGGGATCGCCGCCGCACAGGCGATTGCGGCGGCGGTGGGGGCGCCCATCGTCACCGCCGATTCGTTGACGGTGCTCGCCTACCGGGCGGCCACCGGACGCCGCCGGATCTGGCCGGTGGTCGATGTCCGCCGCGGACAGTTCGCCACCGCCCCTTTCCTTCCGGTCCCGGGCGGGGTGATGCGTGACGGGGCGACCGAGTTGGTCGGCCCGGCCGAGTTCGTCGCCCTGCTCGATGCCGACGGCGCCGATACCCTCATCGTCGGCGACTGGGGGATGATCCCCGACTCCGATCTCCGCTCGCTGCACCGCAGCCGCAAGGGCCGGCCCCGCCACCCCTCGGCCGATGTCCTGGTCGAGATCGCCGAGCTTCCGGGCGTCCCGGGGCGAGATGAGCCGCGCCGAGGATGTCCGCCCGCTTTATCTGCGGGAGCCGGATGCACAGATCAACTGGGCCGACTTCCGCGAGGAGGGCATGTGGCCCGGTACGGGGACGCCATGACGGCCGTCTCCGCCCCCCACGTCGAACTCCGACCGATGACGATCCTGGATCTGGACGCCGTGGTCGCTCTGGAGGGGCTGATCTACCCCCAGCCCTGGTCGCGCCAGATCTTCTCCGATGAGCTCGCCGCCGATCAGCGGGTCTATCTGGTCGCCGAGATGGATGGCCGGCTGGTCGGCTACGCCGGACTGATGGTGATCGTCGGCGACGCCCACATCACCACGGTTGCCGTCGACCCGGCGGCGCGCCGCCACCGTGTCGGGACCCGCCTCATGCTCGAACTGGTCGAGCGGAGCGTGGAGCTGGGCGGTCGACACCTCACTCTCGAAGTCCGGGTTTCCAATCTCGGCGCCCAGCGGCTGTACACCAGGTTCGGGATGGCACCCGTCGGGGTCCGCAAGGACTACTACATCGACGAGGATGCCCTCATCATGTGGGTGACCGACATCGACGAGGCCGAGTACCGCACCCGTCTCGACGGCATCCGGAACTCACTGCCACAGATCGGGCAGAACGGCGCCCCGGTTGCCGCCGACGCCCTCGAAGGAGTCGTATCCGATGAGTGATCGGCCGGTGATCCTCGGGATCGAATCGAGCTGTGACGACACCGGTGTCGCCGTGATCAGCGGCTACCGGGTGCAATCGTCGGTGCTGGCATCCCAGGCGGACATCCACGCCCGATTCGGTGGGGTGGTGCCCGAGGTGGCGGCCCGCGCCCACGTCGAGGCGATCCGGCCGCTGTTCCATCTGGCGTTGCGCAAGGCCGGGGTCCATCCCCAGGAAATCGATGTCGTCACCGCCACCCGCGGTCCGGGGCTCTCCGGCTCGCTGGTGGTCGGATATTCGTTCGGCAAGGCGCTGGCATGGAGTCTGGACCGGCCCCTGGTCGGGGTCGACCACATGGAGGGCCATCTCTTCGCTCCGCGGCTGGAACATGACGGGTACGAACCGCCGGCCGTGGTGCTGCTCGCCTCGGGTGGCCACAGTCAGATCGTCCATGTCGCCGACTGGGGGACCTACCGGGTGATGGGCGCCACCATCGACGATGCCGCCGGCGAGGCGTTCGACAAGCTGGCCCGTTTCATGGGGCTGGGGTACCCCGGTGGTCCCGCCATCGACCGTGCCGCCCAAGGTGGAGATCCCGCCGCCATCGCCTTCCCCCGTGCGCTGCGGGACCGGCCGTTCGATTTCTCGTTCTCCGGGCTCAAGACCTCCGTGACCACGTTCCTGCAGAAGGCGAAGGCCACCGGCGATGTCCCCCCGCTCCGCGATGTGGCTGCCTCGATCCAGGAGGCGGTGGTCGATGTGCTGGTGGAGAAGACGTTCAATGCGGTCGAGGAGACCGGGGTCAAGGTGGTTGCCGGTGGCGGTGGGGTGATCTCCAATCGGCGGCTCCGCACCCGGCTCGAGGAGGAGGCGGCGAAGCGCGGTGTCGAGGTGTTCATCCCCTCCCCGGGGCTGTGCACCGACAACGGGGCCATGATCGCCGCCGCAGGAACCTTCCGGTTCGGGCTGGGGGAGACGGCGGCGTGGGATTCCGAGATCGATCCCAACCTGCGGATGGACGCCGCCGATCTGACCTGAAGCGGACCCGACCTGAAACCGACCTCGCCTGCCGGTGTGCCTTGCCGATCCGATCGTTCAGGGTGGCGGGTCGGTGATGAGTCGCTTCCCCAACCCGACGACATCATCGACGGTGTATCCGAGCCGCCGGTACACGGCGATGGCGGCGGTGTTGTCGGACCGGACCTGGAGGTTGAGCTTGGGGCATCCCATGGCGACCAACATCTCCTCGCCACGTGCCATCAGGGCCCGGGCGATGCCCCGGCCCCGGTGGGCGGGGTCGACGGCCAGGTAATTGACCCACCCCCGGTGACCGTCGTACCCGAACATGGCGCTGCCCGCCAGCTCCCCGTCACGGGTGGCGACCAGGAACATCCCGTCGTCGACGGCGCACTTGCGGGCGATATCGAGACCCGGGTCGTTCCAGGGACGGGTGAGCCCGCAACGCTCCCAGAGCGTCACCACGGCGTCGTGATCGGTGTGGCGGTAGGGGCGGATGTCGGCCATTGCCGGATGGTATCCGCTGTTGGCGGAGGGGAGGCCGCCGGCAGCGGAAGGTGCCGGCGCTCGTTGCGGACGTCGTTTAGCAGTCGGGTCCGGGGAGTGCTACGATCTGGCAGTCGAACTTATCGACTGCTAATTCTCCTCAAGGAGGGAGCCAGATGAATCTCAAGCCTCTGGGCGATCGCATCGTCGTGAAGCCCAAAGACGACGACGAGGCCCGTACCGCCAGCGGTCTCGTCATTCCCGACACCGCCAAGGAAAAGCCGCAGCTCGGCGAAGTCCTCGCCGTAGGCCCCGGTGAGTACAAGGACGGCGAGCGGGTTCCCCTCGATGTCGCCGTCGGCGATCTCGTGTTCTACTCCAAGTATGGGGGCACCGAGGTCAAGTACGAGGGTGCGGACTACCTGGTCCTCTCCTCCCGCGACGTTCTCGCCGTTCTGGCATAGGAGGTACCAACCACATGGCTGCCAAGGAACTCAGATTCAATGATCAGGCTCGTAGGAGCCTGCAGGCCGGGGTTGACAAGCTCGCCGACACGGTGAAGGTCACGCTCGGTCCCAAGGGTCGCAACGTCGTACTGGAGAAGAAGTGGGGCGCTCCCACGATCACCAACGACGGTGTGACGATCGCCAAGGAGATCGAACTCGACGATCCCTACGAGAACATGGGTGCCCAACTTGCCCGCGAGGTTGCGGATAAGACCAACACCGTCGCCGGTGACGGCACCACCACCGCCACGGTGCTCGCCCAGGCCATGGTCCAGGACGGTCTGCGACTCGTCGCTGCCGGCGCCAACCCCATGGAAATGAAGCGCGGGATCGAAGAGGCCGTTGCCAAGGTCGTCGAGGCCATCGGCGACATGGCGACCTCGGTCGACTCCAGCGCCCACGACCAGATCGCCTACGTGGCGTCCAACTCCGCTGCCGACACCACCATCGGTGAGCGTATCGCCGATGCGCTGCAGAAGGTCGGCAACGAGGGCGTCATCACGGTGGAGGACAGCCAGACCTTCGGGGTCGAGCTCGAGTTCACCGAGGGTATGCAGTTCGACAAGGGCTTCATCTCCCCGTATTTCATCACCGACCCGGATCGCC
Source organism: uncultured Acidimicrobiia bacterium (assembly GCA_963708235.1). Classification (GTDB taxonomy): domain Bacteria; phylum Actinomycetota; class Acidimicrobiia; order Spongiisociales; family UBA5794. The sequence continues at coordinate 640,153 of OY970200.1, forward strand.
AGGAGTCGGTGCTCGACGACCCGTACATCCTGATCGTCAACTCGAAGATCACCTCGGTGCAGGACCTGCTCCCGGTGCTCGAGAAGGTCATGCAGTCGGGCCGTCCGCTGCTGGTCATCGCCGAGGACCTCGAGGGTGAAGCGCTGGCGACCCTGGTCGTCAACAAGATCCGCGGGACCTTCTCGTCGGTCGCCGTCAAGGCCCCTGGCTTCGGCGAGCGCCGCAAGGCCATGCTCCAGGACATCGCCATCCTCACCGGTGCCCAGGTCATCTCCGAGGAGATCGGCCTCAAGCTCGACGGGGTGACCCTGGAGATGCTCGGTCGGGCCCGCAAGGTCGTCGTCTCCAAGGACGACACCACCGTGGTCGAGGGCTCCGGCTCGAAGACCGAGGTCGACGCCCGGGTGCAGCAGATTCGCCGTGAGATCGAGAACTCCGACTCGGACTGGGACCGTGAGAAGCTCGCCGAGCGTCTCGCCAAGCTGTCCGGCGGCGTTGCCGTGATCAAGGTCGGTGCGGCCACCGAGGTCGAGCTGAAGGAGAAGAAGCACCGCATCGAGGACGCCATCCAGGCGACCCGCGCTGCGGTCGAGGAGGGCATCGTGCCCGGTGGCGGCGTTGCGCTGCTCCGTGCCCAGGGCTCCATCGACAAGGTGCGTGGCGGCAGCGACGACGTGAAGGCGGGCCGTCAGCTCGTCAAGCGTTCGCTCGAGGCCCCGATCCGCCAGATCGCCGTCAACGCCGGCTACGAAGGCGGCGTGGTGGTCGACAAGGTTCTGACCTCCGAAGGTGGAGAGGGCTTCAACGCCGCCACCGGGGTTTACGAGGACCTGTTGGCCGCCGGCATCATCGATCCGGCAAAGGTGACCCGTTCCACGCTGCAGAATGCGGCGTCGATCGCGGCCCTGCTCATCACCACCGAAGCGTTGGTGGCCGAAGAGAAGCAGGACGAGCCCATGGGCGGCGGTGGCCACGGTGGCCACGGCGGCGGCATGGACATGATGTAAGGAGTCGTTCGGGCCCCGGCCCAACGTGCTTCGAACCGAAGGAGGGGGCGGTGTCCACCGCCCCCTCCTTCTGCGTCTGCCGGGGTGCGCCCTCGGGGACTACCAGGGTGAGGATCGTCGAGGCCGCTGCGTGTGGGACGTGATCAGCCGACCAGCCCGCGGTGCCCGCCCAGGGTGGGTGCGCCGGCCGCAAACCTGTGGCCCGTTGCCTCGGCATCGAACCCGACGATCAGCGGCCCCGCCACTCCGAGATCTGCCGGGTCCAGTCGGCACGGGAGATGGTCTGGCACTCACCGCCGAACAGCGCCCAGAAGGCGTCGCAGCTTCCGTCGAGCCGGTATTCCGCAGCGGTCACGGTGTCGAACTGGAACACCGTTGCGTTGATGTCGGCGAGAAAGAACACGCTGCGTTCCGGCACCGAGATTCCGTCGATCCCGCCGAGACCGGTGAAGTTGACCGTCGCCTTGCCCCCGCTCAGCTCGACGCCGAGGAACGAGTTGGTGGTGGCCGACGAGAACAACGAGTCGTACCCCAGCTCACGCTCCTCCCGGGTGGGCCCCTTCACCATCTCGGCAAGGGTGCGGGTCAACACCGACGGTGTGGTCGCCACGGTGCGGTACACATAGGTGGTGGCGATCGGGACCACCGACGCTCCGCAGTTGTAGAAGACCTGGAGCACGGTGCCCGACCCACCCGGGAAGGTGGGTTCGGGGCAGGCGTCGTCGTCCGTCGTCGATGCCGTGGTCGTGGTTGCGGTGTCGTCGCCGGCGGGTGCCAAGGTGGTGGAGGAGGTGGTGGTCGTCAGCAGATCGGGGAGCGCATCGACCGCCAGCGTCGTGGTGGTCGCCGCCGCAAGTTCGGCGCGACGCAGCGCCTCGGCGTCGGGGGGACGCACGATCCGCATGAAGGTGGTGCCGACCAGAAGGGCGAGCACCACCGCAACCGCCGTGATCAGCAGCCGCTGGGTGACCTGGAGAAAGCTTGATGTCGACATGGGCAGATGAGGGACGATAGGCGGAACCGGTGACTGACCCATAGTTGGGACGCCCGCCTGCACGCAGGGAGTTCCCACCGCAAGACCGTTGGTGCTGCGGCGTCATATCCACGCCTCGGCCCGGTAGCGGTCGAGCTGGGACCGCCACTCCGTCTCCAGCAGCCCCCACACGGTGTGGTCGAGCCAGGTGTCGCCCACCTTCACCTCCTCGCGTAGCGTGCCCTCGAGGGTGAAACCCAGCTTTTCGGCAACCCGCTCCGAGCCGCGGTTGCCAACGGCGATCCGCAGCACCATCCGATGCATCCCCAGTTCCTCGAATCCGAAACGCAGGACCCGGGCCGTGGCCTCGGTGCACACCCCGGTCCTGGCCTCGTCGCTCCGGATCCAGTAGCCGACCTCCCCGATGAGGTTCGCCTTCGAGGTCCACCACACCGAGACATTGCCGAGGTGCCGGTCAGGGGCGACATCCCGGCGAACCGCAAAGTCGTAGGCACGACCCTCGTTCCAGGCGCCGAGAGACTCGCGGATGAACTGGTGGGAGGTCATACGGTGGTATCCCTCGGCCGCCCAGGGCAGCCAGGGCGCCAGGTCCGGGAGCGACACCTGGACGGCTTCGTGGATCGCCGTCGCATCACGCCGACGGAATGCCCGGAGCGTGAAGCGGGGGGTATAGAGAACCGAACTCGCCGGGGGCGCCATCCGCAGAGATTATCCTCTCGCCGCACCCATGGCGTGCCACCTGGTTGGCGGCCCCGGGCCCGCGTTTCGTCCGACGGCCACCGGGTCACCCGTCACCTCCCGGATGGCGCATCGACGCCGATCTCGTATCCTCGTCGCATGGTCGACATCTGGACCCGGCTCCGCTCGCTGCGACCGGTCGACGCCGCCACGGTGGCACGCTCGGCGGTGCTGGTGCCGCTGTACGTGGATCCCACCGGGTTGGTGCGCGTGGTGTTCACCAAACGACCCGACTCGATGCGCACCCACCCCGGGGATGTGGTGTTTCCGGGTGGCGGCATCGAGGCGGGGGAGTCCGCGGTCGATGCCGCAATCCGTGAGGCATGGGAGGAGGTGGCGCTCCCCCCCGACTCGGTCCAGGTGATCGGCGGTCTCAGCCCGGTCACGACACGGGACCGCACCAACTGGATCATCCCGGTGGTGGCCCGGATCGAACGGCCGGAGCGGTTCATCCCCGACCCGTCCGAGGTGGAGACCGTTCTGGAGCCCCCGATCGGGGACCTGCTGGACGAGTCCCGCTGGCGCACCTCCGACTGGATGGGCAACCAGCTGTGGTTCTACGACTTTCCCGAGGGGGTGCTCTGGGGCGCCACGGCGTTCATCGTCCGGGAACTGCTCGGGGTGCTCCGTCACGGCGCCACGGGAGAAATCGACATTCGCTGATCTCAGCGCACGTCGATGAGCCCCCACAGCCGGTCGACGTGGAAGGCCCCGGTCCGGGTCTGTCCGATCGAGACCCGGACGAACGCGACGTCGTCGATGACCGACGGGGTGACCGACGAGTGGCCGGAGGCGTTGATCCGGTCGGCAATCTCCATCGTGGCGTCGTTGCCGTTGCGGTGCCGGAAGCAGACCAGTCCGAACGGCGCCGGCGACATCACCTCCAGATCGGGATGGGCCTCGATGCGTGAGACGAGCTCGGCCGCCAGTTCGAGGTGGAGACGGATGTGGTGGCGGATGCCCTCGGCGCCGTAGCTGCGCAGCACGAACCACAGCTTCAGTGCCCGGAACCGTCGTCCCAGCGGCACATGCCAGTCGCGGTAGTCGATCACGGCCCCCGACTCGGTGGCGGCGTTGCGCAGGTACGGGGGAAGGATGCTCAGGGTCTCGATCAAGGGGACCCGGTCCGCCACGTAGAACGCCGAGCAGTCGAAGTTGGTGAACATCCACTTGTGCGGGTTGAAGGTGTAGCTGTCGGCGAGCTCGAGACCGTCCTGGTGATGACGCAACTCGGGGCAGATCATGGCGGTGCCGGCATAGGCGGCGTCGACGTGGTGCCACAGGCCGTGACTCTGGGCGATCTCGCCGATCCGGCGGACCGGGTCGACCGCCGTGGTTGCGGTGGTTCCCACCGTGGAGGCGACGAACACCGGCGCCAGCCCTGCCTGGAGATCGGCGGTGATCAAGCGTTCCAACGCCGCCGGATCCATGGCGTACCGCCCGTCGACGTCGACCAGCCGCACCTGGCCGTATCCGGCGACCCGCCCGCCCTTCTCCACCGAGGAGTGCGCCTGGGTCGAGGTGTACGCCACCTTGCGCTCGGCGGGTTCGCCGACCATCCGGTTGTGGCGGGCGACAACCATCGCCGTGTGGGTCGAATCGGAGGCGCTCATCTGGATCACCCCGCCGCCGGGACCGGTGGATTTCCACCCCTCGGGGAGGTCGAGCAGATCGACCAGCCAGTCGAGCACCGCCGATTCGATCTCGGTGGCGGCCGGGCTGGTCGACCACAACATCCCCTGCACTCCGAGCCCGGCGCTGACCAGCTCGCCGAGGATCGACACCGGGGAGGTGTTTGCCGGGAAGTAGGAGAACCATCCGGGTGACTGCCAGTGGGTGATCCCCGGCATCACCACCTCGTCGAGATCGGCGAGGATCGTCGCAAACGGCTCGGGTCGTTCCGGGGCCTGAGCAGGGATCTTGCGGCGAATCTCGCCGGGGACGACATCGGGATGGATCCGTCGTTTCTCGACACCGTCGAGGTAGCCGGCCACCCAGTCGATCAGGTCATGACCGTGCCGCCGGAAGTCGTCCGACGACATGTGATAGTTGTCGTGTGTCGGCGGGGTGGTGGCGTCGTCGGCAGGGGAATCGCTCGTCATCGGCAAACCCTAGATCGTGTCAGCGGGGCGCCGTCGACTCCGGGTCGTCGGCGACCGGACTGGACGGCCGCCAGGAGGACCGGTCGAGATACCGCATCGCCGGTGTGGCGGTGGCGCCGTGGATCACCACCGAGATCAGCACCACGGTCCCCACCAGCGCCCACAGGTAGTCGGTCTGGGCGAAGTCGGCGTGGTTGATGGCGTATGCCAGGTAATAGAACGACCCGACGCCCCGGATTCCGAAAAAGGCGATGGCCGTGCGTTGTTTCAGCGGCACCGGGGAGCGGCTCAGCCCGATCAATCCGGTCACCGGGCGGATCAGGAAGATGATCACCAGGGCGGTGCCGAGCCCCGCCCAACCCAGCGGAGACAACATCCCCGATACCACCGCACCACCGAACAGGATCAGGATGATGGCGCTGAGCATCCTCTCGATCTGGTCGATGAATCCGTGCATCACGCCGTGGTACTCGTGGCGCCGTTCCTGGCGTCGGATCATCACTCCGGCGATGAACACGGCGATGAAGCCGTACCCGCCGGCAAGCTCGGTCAGGGTGTAGGCGATGAGGGTGGCGGCGAGGGCGACCATCCCGTCCATCGTCTGGGTGAGCGGCGAGCTGCGGTGGAAGATGGCGAGTGCCAGCAGCCATCCGAACAGCAACCCGCCACCGAGACCGACCGCCAACTTGTAGGTCACCTCGATGGTGATGAAGTCGATACCCCATGACGACACGGCGACACCCTGGAGCGCCATCAAGATGGCAAGGTTGGTGAAGGGGAACGCCAGCCCGTCGTTGAATCCTGCCTCGGAGGTGAGGGCGAAGCGGACCTCGTCCTCCTCTTCCTCATCGGGTCCACCCACCTGCACATCGGAGGCGAGCACCGGATCGGTGGGGGCGAGGACTGCACCGACCAGCACCGCTGCCGCCGGGGTGAGCCCCAACCACCACCATCCGAGGACCGACACGGCGGCGATCGTCAGTGGCATGGTGATCCCGAGGAGCCGCCAGGTCGACGCCCACGACCGCCATCCGATCTCACGGTTGAGTCTGATCCCGGCGCCCATCAGGGCGACGATCACACCGATCTCGGTCAGCCGTTCGGTGGCTTCGCTCCATTCGACGGGGTCGGGGTCGACAAAGCCGAACGGGAGGGCGAAGAGCACCATCCCAGCGGCGACGTAGATGACGGGGAACGACAGGGGACGGTCGCCGAGCACCCGGGGCAGCCCGGCGACCCCGAATGCGGCGAGACCGACCACCAACATGGCGATGTCGTAGATCTCGAAGACCTCACTCATCGGACGCCTCCGCTGGCCCGGTGTCAGCGCCGGGGAGCGGTTCGCTCGTCCCCGGTTCACCGGCCGGGAGGCGCAGCACCCTCGCCACCTCGAAGCGCACCTGGAAATCGGGGTCGTTCTCCAGTTCGGCGACCGCCCCACGGCTGGGGGCGACGTCGATCTCTCCGAGCGAACGCACCGCTTTCCACCGCACCCACGCATCCTCGTCGGTGAGGGCAGCGACGAACAGGTCACGCAAGGTGCCGTCGCCCAGTTCGGCGGCGACATCGACCGTGGTGCGACGAACGATCCGTGAGCCGTCCGCCGCCCCGGTGTCGAGGGCCCGCCGCCGCAACGCCACATCATCCGACTCGGCAAGGATCGCCACCGCGGTCCGGCGCCGGCGCGGCATCGGTATCGACGAGGGCGGCCATTAGGCGGGTGCGGTCGTTCGGGTTGTCCGGATCGAGAAGGTGGAGGTCGGTGCGGGGACGGTCGGTGGCTCCGGTGCGCCGGCCCTCGGCGACCAGTTCCTCGCGGGTGCGGATCGGCGCTTCCGGCCTCTCGTCACCGCCGGCGCCGAAGAGTCCGGTCACCAGGTCGAGCATCGGGTCGAGACGGTTTTCCCACATCGAGGAGCGGTCGAGCCCGACGGTGACGAAGTCGCCGGCGACCATCACATCGGTGACGTCAGGTTCGTCGAAGAGCCGGCGCACCCTGGGGTCCGTGCCGGGCTCCTCCCGCTGGTACCAGACACCGGGGGACGGGGGCCCGCCGATGGTGAACTTGACCTTGCGCGGGTGAGGGGTGGGCTCGGGGATGACGGGTCCGGTGAACGTCCGGTCGAAGACCGACGGGTTCGATGCCCCGCCACCGGTGACCCACAGCCGGTAGGTGCCGTCCACGATCCCATGGCTCATCGTGATGCCGTCGAGGTCGTGTTCCCACCAGCCCGAGGTCAGATGGGGCCGCACCAGCGCATCCAGGTCCGCCATGTCCTCGGATGTCCACGGTTGTGTCGAGAAGAAACGTTTCAACAGGGTCTTGAACGTACCGAGATCCTCGAAGGGCAACAGCATCGCCACCTCGGCGGTGAGATGGGCGGAGGCGGCGGCGGTGAGTCCCCGGTTCGAGACGGCGGCCCGGGCGGCGTCGATGGCGGAGGTGGGGGGTGGCATCACCCGATCAGCCTACGGTCGTCCGTTTCGGCAGTCCCAGCCTGCGACGACGCCAACCGGCGTTGCCGGGAACGGTGTGCCATTGCCGTGAGGCACGGGGTTGGGTAGTCTCGCCGGATGTTCAATGCTCGTACCTGGTGGCCCCCGCAACGTTGAAGGGCCGTGCGCGCATCGAACGGATCGCCGGAGGCCCGCCCTCCGGCTTTTTTGTTGTGACCGTCAGATCAAGAACGTGAAGGGAGCCCCGACGTGGAGGGCAAGAACAAGGTGTTCTCCGGGCTACAGCCCACCGGGAACATCCATCTCGGCAACTACCTCGGGGCGCTTCGCAACTGGGTGAAGCTGCAGGACGACTACGAGACCGTCTACTGCGTGGTGGATCTCCATGCCATGACCGTTCCCTATGACCCGGCCGAGTTCCAGAAGGAGCGCCTCGAGGCGGCAAAGGTGCTCATCGCCTGTGGGATCGACCCGAGCCGGTCGCTGTTCTACTTCCAGAGCCAGGTACCCCAACACGCCGAGCTGTCCTGGATTCTCGGGACGATGACCCCCACCGGGGTGCTCAACCGGATGACTCAGTGGAAGGACAAACAGGACCAGGGGATCGCCCCCAACCTCGGTCTGTATGCCTATCCGGTGTTGATGGCCGCCGACATCCTGTTGCATCACGCCAACCTGGTCCCGGTCGGCGACGACCAGCGACAACACCTGGAGATGACCCGCGACCTGGCGGAACGGTTCAACAACCGCTTCGGCGAGGTGTTCCCCATCCCCGAGGCACTGATCCCCGAGACGTCGGCGCGGGTGATGTCGCTCACCGAGCCCACCGCCAAGATGTCGAAGTCCGAGCCCAACGAGAAGAGCCGCGTGCTCATCCTCGACTCACCGGACGAGATCCGTAAGAAGATCCGCTCGGCGGTCACCGACTCCGAGCCGACGGTTCGTTACGACTGGGACGACAAGCCCGGGGTGTCGAACCTGTTGGAGATCATGTCGGCTTCCACCGGTCGTCCCATTCCCGAACTGGCCGACGAGTACTCGACCGGGGGCTACGGGGTGTTCAAGGATGCGGTCGCCGAATCGGTGATGTCGGTGCTGGCACCGGTTCGTGCCGCCTACACCCGACTCGATGACGGTGAGGTGGCCAGGGTGATGCAGAAGGGGGCGCTCGACGCCCGGACCCGTGCCGAGGGGTATCAGCAGCTCGCTCGTCGCGCCGTGGGTCTCGACCGGGTCTGAGTCGCTGCCGGGGGCTCGGTGCCGGTGACGGCGGCGACGAAACTGATGACCCCGGCGATGGTGTGATGGGTCCGGAACGACTCGACGATATCGAAACCGTGGGTGGCCCCGGGGAGTTCGACATGGATGACCGGCGCCGTCGAGGTGGCGTCGAGGACGGCGGCGAACTGGGCGGATTCGCGGGCCGGAACCAGCGAGTCGTGGGTCCCGTGGATGACGAGGAACGGTGGTGCGTCGCCGCGCACCAGATCGAGCGGTGAGGCCGACCGCCAGCGGGCCTCATCGGATCCGGCCCGGCTCTTCATCAGCTCGATGCCGATGAACGGCCACGGGTCACGGGTGTGGTTGCGGTTGAGTAGATCGAAGATGCCGTAGAAGGGCACCGCCCCCGCCACCGACAGGTCGAGGTGCTCGAAACCGGGCTGGTAGCGGAGATCACCGGACGACAGTGCCAGGTGGGCCGCCAGGTGCGCACCCGCCGAGCTCCCGGTCACCACGATGGCATCCGGGTCGATCCCGAACCCCGTCCCCTCGGTCTTGAGCCAGGCCAGTGCCCGTTTCAACGCCACGGCCGGCTCCGGCCAGGTTGCCGTCGGGGTCAACGGGTAATCGGCGGCGACCCCGATCCATCCGTGGCGGGCGGTGCGATGGAGCAGCGGTCGCCCCGACTGGCGACGGTTACCGCCGTGCCAGCCGCCACCGTGGACCTGGAGGATGGTGGGACGTGGGCCGGCCGGGGACCGGTTGCGGGATCGGTAGATGTCCAGGGTCAACCCGGGGGCGTACTCGACCTCGACGCGTTCCACATCGCCCGGAACCCGGTAGGGATAGGCGGCGAGGGCCCGGAGCCACTGGACGGCGCCCTTGGTGGTGTGGGCCACGCCAGCGGCGGCGAGGGCGTTCACCATGATGCCACCGGTTCGGAGCGAACGGGAGAAGGCAACCAGCAGCAACACCGACGAGATGACGGTGAGCCACAACCCGATCTGGCCGACCACCGAACCGAGGACACCGAGTCGCCAGACACCGGCGGTCAGCAGGACCCGCCACAACAGCCGCAGCGGGACAGTTTCGGTGGTGAGCATCACCGGGAGCCAAGGTGGTCGCCGCGACGGACGTGAATCGACCAGCGGGGGCCGGACGGCGTTGACCGCGGCGAGCAGCCCCAACAGGCTCAACACGAGATAGATCGACGCCACCATCGTCCGAGGTTAGGAACCTCCGTGACGCTGGGTCGGGAGCCCGGAACGGTGTCAAGGGCGAAGCTGGCGGCCCCGGGGCCGGTGGTAGCCTTCCGGGGCTGGCATTTCAAGAGGCGGAGGGTGCTGTGGAGATCGAGATCGGAATCGCAAAATCCGGTCGTCGGGCCTGGGGCTTCGACGACATCGCAATCGTACCGTCGAGAAGGACCCGCGACCCAGACGATGTCGACCTGTCGTGGGAGATCGACGCCTACACCTTCGAACTCCCGATGATGGCCTCGGCGATGGACTCGGCGGTCAGTCCGGAGACGGCGATCGAGATCGGTCGCCTCGGTGGTCTCGCCGTGCTCAACCTCGAAGGCCTGTGGACCCGTTACGAGGATCCGATCCCGCTCTACGACGAGATCGGCTCGCTGTCGGCCGAGAAGGCCACCCGCAGGATGCAGGAGATCTACCAGGAGCCCGTGAAGCCGGAGCTGATCGGTCAGCGCGTGGCGGAGCTACGGGCAGCCGACATCATCACCTCGGCCAGCCTCACCCCGCAGAACGTCGGTAGCTGGGGCAAGATCGCCATCGATGCCGGACTGCACGTCCTGGTGATCCAGGGGACCGTGGTCTCCGCCGAGCATGTGTCCTCCAAGTCCGAACCGCTCGACCTCAACCGGTTCATCGCCGAGCAGGAGATCCCGATCATCGTCGGTGGCTGCGCCTCCTACTCCGGGGCGCTGCATCTGATGCGGACCGGGGCCGCCGGTGTGCTCGTCGGGGTCGGTCCGGGTGCCGCCTGCACCTCACGCGGGGTCCTCGGGATCGGTGTGCCCCAGGCAACGGCGATCGCCGACGCCGCCGGGGCCCGCATCCGCTACCTCGAAGAGACCGGTCGCTACGTCCATGTGATCGCCGACGGCGGGATGCGAACCGGCGGCGACGTCGCCAAGGCGATCGCCTGCGGCGCCGATGCGGTGATGATCGGTTCTCCGCTCGCCGCCGCCCAGGAGGCACCCGCCAGTGGGCACCACTGGGGGATGGCGACGTTCCATCCCACCCTGCCGCGTGGCGCCAGGGTCGAGACCACCACGCTGGGGACGCTGGAGGAGATCCTGCTCGGGCCTGCCCGTGAGAACGACGGACGCCGCAACCTCTTCGGGGCGTTGCGGGTCTCGATGGCGACCACCGGGTACGCCAACGTCAAGGAGTTCCAGAAGGCCGAGGTCATGGTGGCCCCGGCGTTGCAGAGCGAGGGCAAGCAGCTCCAGCGGTCGCAGAACATCGGGATGGGTCGGTGATCGAGGCGTGAGTGCCCAGCCTGCCGCCAGCCACGGTCACGCCTCGGCAGGTGATTTCGACAAGGTCGTGGTCGTCGATTTCGGCGCCCAGTACGCCCAGCTCATCGCCCGGCGGGTGCGCGAAGCCCATGTCTTCTCGGAGATTGTCTCGCGCACCATCACCGCCGAGGAGATGCGTCGTCGCAATCCGATCGGGATCATCCTGTCGGGAGGGCCGGCGTCGGTGTACGCCGACGGCGCCTACGAGATCGATCCCGGGATCCTCGAGTTGGGGATCCCGGTGCTGGGCATCTGTTACGGCCACCAGGTGCTCGCCCATACCCTCGGCGGGCAGGTCGACCGGACGGGAGTCGCCGAGTATGGGCGGACCCGTCTCGACGTGTGCGATCCGGGGACGCTGTTCCACGAGCTGCCGTTGGAGCAGTCGGTCTGGATGAGCCACGGTGACGCCGTGGTCGCCGCTCCACCCGGATTCCGGGTGACCGCATCTACCGAGGATTCTCCCGTTGCCGCCATGGAGGACCCGGACAAGGGTCTGTACGGGGTGCAGTTCCACCCGGAGGTCGGTCACACCGAACGGGGTCAGGAGGTGCTCAAGCATTTCCTCTACGAAGGATGCAAGGCACGGCCCACCTGGACCCATGTCGGGATCATCGAGCAGGCGGTTGCGGAGATCCGCGCCAACGTCGGCGACGCCAAGGTCATCTGCGGGTTGTCCGGAGGGGTCGACTCGTCGGTGGCGGCGGCGCTGGTCCACAAGGCCATCGGCGACCAGCTCGTCTGCGTCTTCGTCGACCACGGTCTGATGCGTCAGGGCGAGGCGGAGCAGGTCGAGGAGACCTTCCTGCGCAACTTCCACGTCAACCTGATCCACGTCAAGGCCGAGGACCGCTTCCTCGACCGGCTCGCCGGGGTGACCGACCCCGAGGAGAAGCGCAAGATCATCGGTGAGACCTTCATCAGGGTCTTCGAAGAGGTCGCCGCCGACGTCTCCGACGCCAAGTTCCTGGTCCAGGGAACCCTGTATCCAGATGTCATCGAGTCGGGCACCGCCGACGCCGCCAAGATCAAGAGCCACCACAACGTCGGCGGGCTCCCCGAGGACATGGACTTCCAACTGGTGGAGCCGCTGCGGGATCTGTTCAAGGACGAGGTCCGTGCGGTCGGCGAGGAGCTCGGTCTGCCCGAGGAGATCGTATGGCGTCAGCCGTTCCCCGGGCCCGGTCTTGCCGTCCGGATCATCGGCGACGTCACCAGGGAACGTCTCGACATCCTGCGGGCTGCCGACACCATCGTTACCGAGGAGATCCGCCGTGCCGGGCTGTACCGGGAGATCTGGCAGAGCTTCGGTGTACTCCCCGCCATCCGCTCGGTCGGTGTCCAGGGCGACGGTCGCACCTATGCGTACCCGCTGATCCTGCGGGCGGTGACCTCTGAGGATGCCATGACCGCCGACTGGGCCCGGATCCCCTACGACGTGCTGGAACGGATCTCGTCCCGGGTGATCAACGAGGTCCCCGGGATCAACCGCGTCGCCTACGACATCTCCTCGAAGCCCCCCGCCACCATCGAGTGGGAGTAGCCCCTCGGCGGGCCACCGGAGCTGGTCGTACTCATGTCATGAGGATGCGATACTCCTGAGATGAGTAAACGACTCCAGGTGGTCCTCGACGACGACGAGTTCCGGGCCGTCGAAGCAGCAGCCAAGGCCGAGGGTCGCACCGTCTCGGCATGGGTGCGGTCGACGCTTCGGGGTGCCTACACCGGGCGGCCGGTTGCCGAGCGGGATGCCAAGTTGGCGGCCATCCGGCAGGCGGCAGCGCACGAGTTTCCCGCCGGCGACATCGAACAGATGCTGGCTGAGATCGAGTCGGGATACGTTCGTTGATCTTTGTCGATTCCAACATTCCGATGTACATCGTCGGAGCCGATCACCCCCACAAGGACCGTGCCGTCAGCGCCGTGGAACGGGCGGTTGCCGATGGCGTCCCTTTGGTTACGGACGCCGAGGTGTTCCAGGAGATCTTGCACCGGTACGGGGCGATCAAACGACTGGATGCGGTGACTCCGGCGTTCCATGTGCTCTCGCAGCTGGTCGATCATGTCGAGGCGGTCACCTTCGAAGATGTTCGGGTCGCCAAGGAACTCCTGCTGGCCACTCACGGCCTGTCGGCCCGCGACTCCATCCATGTCGCCATCATGCGTCGCATCGGGTCCGACAGGATCCTGACGTTCGACCGCGGATTCCAGCAGGTTCACGGCGTGACCATCGTCAGCGTGTGACCGGTCCCGGTACCATCACCGGCATGCAAGGTTCCGACATCGAGGTGACGTTGGACGCCGTCATCATGGCGGTGACCGACGGGCATCCCCGGGTGGTCACCCTCACCGACGATGACGGCTCCATCCGCATCCCTTCAGGTCCGCTCGATCCGGCGATCGACAAGACGCTGGAGCGCGCCCTCCGCCGTTGGATTTCGGAGCAGGCCGGGATCGAGATCGGCTACGCCGAGCAGCTCTACACCTTCGGCGACCGGGGGAGGGGCGCCCCGCCCGGCAGCGATTGCAGCCGCTGGCTCTCCGTCGCCTACCTGGCGCTGGTCCGCGAGGCCGAGATCCCCGCCCCGGCGACCTGGACCGACATCTATGACCTGTTCCCCTGGGAGGACCACCGCCATGGCCCACCCGGGATCATCGCAGACCACCTGCTTCCCGCCCTCGACGCATGGGCCGCCACCGAGGATGAAGGTGGTGATGTCCGCCGCCAGCGCATCGACGTGATGTTCGGCCGCGCCGCCGGCTGGGACGGCATCCGCGTCCTCGAACGGTACGAGCTGCTCTACGAAGCCGGGCTGATCGCCGAGGCATATCTCGACGCCGGCAAAGCGGTCCCCGGGTCCACCGCCGGTAAGTCGATGGCGGTGGACCTGCGCCGCATCGCCGCAGCCGCCCTCGGCCGTCTCCGTGGCAAGCTCACCTACCGACCAGTGGTCTTCGAGCTATTGCCTGACCGGTTCACCCTCGGCGAACTGCAGCGCACCGTCGAGGCACTGTCAGGGGTCCGCATCCACACCCAGAACTTCCGTCGCCTGATCGAACGCAACGGTCTGGTCGAAGGCACCGGCGACACCGCCGCCACCGGCGGCCGCCCCGCCGAACTGTTCCGCTTCCGCTCCGAGGTCCTCCGAGAGCGCCCGCGACCCGGCGTGGGAGTCCCGTACCGGTGATCCTGGGGTACCTGCAAGCGGCTCCGCGGTCTACCGCGGCCGGTGCACCGCGTCGCTCTGGCTTTGTCCATTCGTTGGCTTCGGTGGCGGGGTCCTCGACGCGGCGGGACCGGCGTGCGGCGGACATTGCCAGCGCGGAACGTGAGGCCTCGCCATCCACCGCGCCGGAGGCGCTCGGCCCCGCTGCTACCATGATGTCATGGTGCGAAAGGCCACGACGATCCGAATTCCGGGGGAACTCGCCGACACCGCCGAGGTGGTGGCGCGCGCTCGCGGCGTCAGCGTCAACCAGCTGATCCTCGATGCGCTGCAAGCCGAGGTGGATAGGGTTCGGCAGGACGAGGAGTTCATGTCGTTGCTCCGCAACCTGGTTGAGCGGGACAAAGAGATCCTCGACCGACTGGCCCAGTGAGGTACCTCACCCTTGCCGAGGCGATTCTCGTCGCCGAGGCAGTCACCGGCATGGATGCCCGGACCCTGACGAGGGTGACGAGAGTCGAGTCCTCCTTGATTCCGCCCTCCACGCACCGCAGGCAGGCTTCGCTGATGAAGAGTTCTACCCGTCTGCTGTCGACAAGGCGGCGGTGCTCGTCGTTCGCATCGCGCGGAACCACCCGCTGCCCGATGGAAACAAGCGGCTGGCGTGGCAGTGTCTCACCCTGTTTCTCGCCTTGAATGGTCACCATCTTGAAGCGCCTGCCGACGACGCAGTGTCCCTGATGATGGCGATCGCGGCGGGTGAACACGACGAAGGTTCAGTGGCCACTTGGCTTCGGGACCGGGTTGTCCTGGTTCCTGGGCAGACGGGCAAGTGAAGCGGAGGGGTTGCCGCCCGCCTTGCTGATCCGACCCAGGTACGTCTCGCCTCGCGGCGACAGCCGGTAGCCCACCTGCAGACTTTCTGTCAGGCCGAGAGCTTTGAGTTTGCGGATGTCGGTCTTGAAGGGCTGGGTTTCCCATTCGGTGCCGGTGAGGCGGGTCATCTCGACGGCGAGGTCGGGGGCGCGGCGGCCGGGGTTGGCGGCGATCAGATCGAGGGCGAGGGTGGTCCAGGGGCCACGCGAGCCGGCGGTGTCGTAGCGGGCCAGGCGTCGGGAGATCTCGGCGACGTCGTCGTCGGAGAGGTCGGTGTCGTTGCGGAGGGCGATGCGGGGGTCCTCGCCGATGCGGTGGAAGCGAATCAGGTAGTCGGTGCCCTCGGTCCGTTGCGACAGCTCGGTGCGGACGTCGTCGGCGGTGGCGTGACCGGCGGCAGTGGCGTCGTTGTCGGAGATCGCTGCGGGGTCGATGGGGTCCACGGCGTCGATAGACAGGACACCGACGGGGGTCTGGAGGGTGCCCCCGGTCTTTACCGACGGGCGGCGCCAGCGTCGGAAGGCCACCGTCACCGAACCGTCCTCGACCTGGGACCAGAGTCGCTTCGGGATGATCACGGCGTCACCGTAGCCAACACCGGCCGCCGGGTCAGCGGTCGGGATCCAGTTGCAGCTCGTCGGGGGAGGGCTCGAAGAAGCGGTCCACATCGGCCTCGGTGAGGTGGGCGAGATGCGTCGGATTCCAGTGCGGCGAGTGGTCCTTGTCGACGATGAGGGCACGTATCCCCTCGACGAAGTCGGGGGCTTCGAGGAATGCCGTGGAGATGCGGTACTCGATGGCGAGGCAGCGCTCGAGCGAGGGCAGCGTGCGGGCGTTGCGGAGGGCGGCGAGGGTGACGGCGAGGGCGGTGGGGGACTGCTCGGAGATGACCCTGGCGGCGGCAGCGGCATCGCCACCCGACGAGGCGAGACACTCGATGATGGATCCGACGTCGTCGGCCGGGTAGCAGGCGTCGATCCAGTTGCGGGCGGCGGCAAGCTCGCCCGCCGGTGGTTCCGAGGCGACCTCGGCGATGGCGGCGTCAGGGTTCACCTCGGCGAGCAGGGCCCGCAGATGAGGCAACCGGTCGGCGGCGACGAACCGGTCGGCGAGACCGGCGGCGATGGTGTCGGCCGGGCCGAGTCGGGCGGCGGTCAGCGCCATATGGGTTCCCAGCTCTCCGGGTGCCCGGGAGAGCAGCCAGGTTGCCCCGACATCGGGGAAGAACCCGATCCGCACCTCGGGCATCGAGGCGATGGTCCGTTCGGTCACCACCCGGTGGCTGGCGTGACCGGTGAGGCCGATCCCGCCACCCATCACGATGCGGTCCATGAATCCGACGATCGGCTTCGGGTAGCGGGCGATCCGGGCGTTGAGCCGGTACTCGGACCGCCAGAAGTCCCGGGGGTAGTCGTTGCCGGCCACGATCGCATCGTGGAGCGCCCTGATGTCACCCCCGGCACAGAACGCCCGGTCCCCGGCCCCCTCGAGCAGCACCGTCTGCACCGTCCGTTCGGACTCGAACCTGTCGAGGGCCGCACCGATCTGCACCAGCATGTCGAGATCGAGGGCATTGAGCGCCCCGGGCCGGTCGAGCGTGACGATGCCGAGCCGGCCGTTGATCGCCGTTCGGATAGTCGGGGTCGGCAACGAGTCCATCTGTGGTGTCTCCCGGGCGGTAACGGTGGACGGGGCGGGATGCGACGCCCAGTCCGCAGGTCAGGAGTGTCACCGACGGCCCGGCGACCAGTCAAATGTACGACGAGAGACAACCGCACGGAACGGGTCGACGTTCAGGGATGCGGACCTCGCGCCCCGCCCCACCTCCTCCCAAACCTCGGAGGCACCCCGCCCTACGGTCTGCGCCCGCAAGCGTACGCAGCGCCCCACCCCGTCTACGGCCGCAAAGCGCCCGCAGCCACCCCGCCCCACAGAGGGGCGGGGAAAGGGCGGGGAGGCCAGAAGGGGGTCCTCGAGGATGCTGCCCAGAGGATAGAGGCATCGCCATTCCCAGGAGTCGCGGCGACAGCCGTTTTGCTCAGTCTGAGCAAGAGGGGTATCCTGCCGATCAGGAAATACTCATAATGAGTAGAACTGTCTGGGGGTTGCATGACCACCGTCGTACACAGCGCCACGGCGACCGTACCGATCGAGCTACGGCTTGCCGGGATCGTCCCCGATGTCGAGCGGGTCATCGCCGAGGAGCTGATCCGCGAGATCGAGGACCTCAAGGTGCAGCGCAACGCCGTCGTGCTCGCCCACAACTACATGACACCTGACATCTTCCACGGTGTCGCCGACATCCAGGGCGATTCGCTCCAGCTCGCCCGGCTGGCCATGGAGACCGAAGCCGACGTGATCGTGCTCGCCGGGGTCCACTTCATGGCCGAGACCGCCAAGATCGTCAACCCGTCCAAGACGGTCCTCATCCCCGACACCCGCGCCGGGTGCTCGCTCGCCGAGTCGATCACCGGCGCCGATGTGCGGCTCCTCAAGCAGCGCTACCCGGGCGTCCCCGTGGTCACCTACGTCAACACCTCCGCCGACGTCAAGGCGGACTCGGACATCTGCTGTACCTCGTCCAACGCCGTCGAGGTGGTCGAGTCGCTCGGTGTCGACCGCGTCATTTTCCTTCCCGATCAGTACCTGGGCCGCTGGGTCGCCTCGCAGACCGAGGTCGAGGTGATCCTCTGGGAAGGAAGCTGCATGGTGCACGAACGCTTTACCGGCGCCCAGCTCCGCGAGTACCGCCAGCTCAACCCCGGCATCCAGGTGATCGCCCACCCCGAGTGCCCACCCGACGTGCTCGCCGAGGCCGACTTCGTCGGGAGCACCAGCGGGATGATCAACTGGGTGAGGACCGAGGCGCCTCCCAGCGTGGTGATGGTCACCGAATGTTCGATGGCCTCCAACGTCGCCGCCGAGGCGCCCGGCACCCGGTTCACCCAACCGTGCAACATGTGCCCCCACATGAAGCGCATCACCCTGGAGAACATCCGCAACGCCCTGCGCGACATGCAGCACGAAGTGGTGGTCGACCCGGCGATCGCCGACCGGGCACGCCGCGCCGTAGACCGGATGCTCGCCGTCGGCGCCGGCCGATGAGCGACACCCGGGCCGTCATCATCGGGTCCGGGATCGCCGGGCTCGCCACGGCACTCGAGCTCGGCGACTGCGTCGTCGTCACCAAGACGGCGCTCGGAGAAGGGTCCAGCCGCTGGGCGCAGGGTGGGATCGCCGCCGCAATCGGGCCTGGCGACACTCCGGCCCTCCATGCGACCGACACGGTGCGGGTCTCGGGCGGTCTCGCCAGTCCCGGGATCGCCGACCTCGTGGCGGCGGCCGCACCGGACCGCGTCGGCTGGCTCACCCGGCTCGGCGCCGACTTCGATCGCGACCAGAACGGAGCGCTCATACTCGGGCGAGAAGCCGGACACACCCGTCACCGCATCGTCCACGCCGACGGGGACGCCACCGGTGCCGAGATGATGCGTACCCTCGTCGCCGCCGTCACCGCCCGCAGCGACATCGAGGTGATGGACCGCACCCATGCGATCGATCTCGTCTTCGCCGGCGGGGCCGTGTCCGGGGTCGTCGTGCTCGATCCTGCCGGACACAGCCGGGTGGTCGAGGCAGGTGCGGTGGTGCTGGCCACCGGGGGAATCGGGCGCATCTACGCCGCCACCACCAACCCGGCCGAGGTCACCGGCGACGGGCTGGCGATGGCGATCCGGGCTGGAGCCCGCATCATCGATCCGGAGTTCGTCCAGTTCCACCCCACGGCGTTGCGCTCCGCACTCGACCCGATGCCGCTGCTCACCGAAGCCCTCCGCGGTGCCGGGGCGGTCCTGGTCGACCGCAACGGAGCACGTTTCATGCAGGCGGAACACCCGGATGCCGAACTGGCCCCGCGCGACATCGTGGCCCGGGCCATCTGGCGACGGCTCGCCGCAGGCGGCGACATCGCTCTCGACGCCACCCATCTGGGCAGCAGCTTTCCCGAGCGGTTCCCCACCGTCTATGCCTCGGCAAAGGCCGCCGGTATCGACCCGGTCTCCACACCGATCCCCGTTTCGCCGGCGGCGCACTATCACATGGGGGGTGTCGCCACCGATGCCCATGGCCGCACGTCGCTGCCAGGACTGTTCGCCGGCGGCGAGGTCGCATCGACCGGGCTCCACGGCGCCAACCGCCTCGCCAGCAATTCGCTGCTCGAAGGTCTGGTGTTCGCCGGGCGGATCGCTGAGGCCATCGGCACCGATCCCGTCAGGACCGACCCGATCCGCAACGGCTCCATCTCCACGGACGCGATCACTTCCGACGGTGCTGGAGACCTGTCGGCCGACGACCCTTCTGCCATCGATGCGCTCCGGCAGGTCATGTGGCAGGGTGCCGGTCTCGTCCGCAGCGGTCCAGGTCTGCGTGATGCCGCTCGCCGGATCGACGAGCTCCGGCCCCGTCTCGACCGGGGACCGACCGGCCGCAACATGGCGTGTGTCGCCGACCTCGTCGTCGCCGGGGCGCGGCAACGCACCGAGAGCCGGGGCGCCCACTACCGCATCGACCATCCGGAAACCGAGGCGGGCTGGCGCCGGCACACCGTGATCGATCCGATACCTGTGGTGGTGAAGGCCCCCGCCGAACAACGCGGAGCGGCGTGACATGGATCGCTCCGTACCGCCGTCTCCACCGGCGGCGATCATCGAAGATGTGGTGCGCCGTGCCCTCGCCGAAGACATCGGCCGCGGCGGGGACCTCACCACCGAAGCCACCATCGCGGCGGATCACCGATCGATGGCGACGCTGGTCAGCCGCCAACCGGGCACGATCGCCGGGTTGGCGGCGGCAACCAGCGTCTTCGCCCTCATCGACGACGCCGTCGAGGTCCGACCCGAGGTCGCCGACGGTGACCGGGTTGCGGCCGGGGCCGTGCTCGCCCGGGTCGAGGGTCCGACCCGGGCCATCCTCACCGGGGAACGGACCTGTCTGAACCTGCTCGGGAGGCTGTCCGGGGTCGCCACGGCCACCGCCGACCTTGTCCGACTCGTCGCGGGGACGAAGGCGAGGATCGTCGATACCCGCAAGACCACCCCCGGGCTGCGCACACTGGAGAAATACGCCGTGCGTTGCGGTGGTGGCGCCAACCACCGGTTCGGGCTCGACGATGCCGTCCTGATCAAGGACAACCACATCGCCGCCGCCGGGTCCATCGCCGACGCCGTCACCGCCGCCCGCTCCCACATCGGCCACATGGTCAAGGTCGAGGTGGAGGTCGATACGCTCGATCAGCTCGATGTGGTGCTCGGCCTCGGTGTCGACGCCGTCCTGCTCGACAACATGGATCCGGAGACCCTTGCCGAGGCGGTCCGCCGCATCGGCGGTCGGTGCGTCGCCGAGGCATCCGGAACGGTCACCGCCGACACGGTCCGTGCGGTCGCCGAGACCGGTGTCGACCTGATCTCGGTGGGGTGGATCACCCACTCGGCGCCGCAGCTCGACATCGGTCTCGACTTGTAGTCGGAGTGTCCCGACGGGACAGGAGGCGCCTCAGGCCACCTTGTGGATCGACGCATCGATGTGACGGCCGTCGCCGGCACCCGCCTGGTATCGGGCGGTGGAGCCGCACAGGCAGCGGTACTCGAAGCTGACCCCGTGGTCGCCGTTGTGGAAGGCGACGATACGGCGGGCGCTCATCAGGTTGGTGGTGTGGGTGGTTTCGCAGTAGGCGGCGAACATCTTGTTGCTCCCTTCGGTGATGACTCTGCGGTCATCATCTCCCACCAAAAGGTTCACGTCTAGTGAAGGGTGCTTCACGTAAGGTGTAGAGTGTCTACATGGACTTGGATGTACGAAGGATGCGGCTGCTGCGGGAAGTCGCCGAGCGTGGCACCATCACCGCCGCCGCCGAGGCGCTGGCCTACACGCCGTCGGCGGTCTCGCAACAGATCGCCGTCCTGGAGAAGAGCGTCGGGATGCCGTTGCTGGAGCGTCAGGGTCGCAACGTGGTCCTCACCGACGCCGGACGGGTGCTGGTCGACCACACCGGGCCGGTGCTGGAGGCCCTGGAGCGTGCCGCCGTCGCCCTCACCGCCACCGGAGCAGAGGTCGCCGGGACGGTCAGGCTCGGGGTGTTCGAGAGCGCCGTGCCGACCATCGTCGTCCCCGTCATCGAGCAGCTTGCCGTGCGATACCCGGACATCGAGATCCAGCTCATTCAGAGCGACGATGTGGTCGACTTCCGGGCGCTCCGTCTCGGTGAACTCGACGTGGCCCTGGCCCAACGGTACGCCCACGTCCAGATCGATCAGCGCCCGGACATCCGCTTCACCGACCTCTTCACCGAGGGCATGTACCTGGTCGTGCCCGACGGATGCGACGTCGATGTCACCGACACCGAGGGACTCGCCGAACTCGCCTGGATCGCCGAAGGCGAACACCCGTGTGGTCTGGCAACGGTCGGTTTCTGCCGCAACGTCGGGTTCGAGCCCACCGTGAGGTATCACATCGAGGACTTCGCCTCGATGTTGCGCATCGTCGCCGCCGGGCTCGCCGCCACCGTGCTTCCCCATCTCGCCCTGCTCGACCCGCCGAAGGGGATCCGAGCGATCCCCCTGGATCGGGAGCGCTGGCACCGAACCCTGATGGTGGCGGAACGGCTTGGCTCGTCGGGGCACCCGGCGATCACCGCCGTCACCCAGACCCTGGCCGCCCGTGCCGGCGCCCTGCAACGGGAACTCGACAATGCACCAGCCTAACCACGAACGCAGGCCGCACCCTCCTGATCCCCGAGCACTCATCTGAGTCGGATCAGGGCGCACAGATGTGTCAGGGGGTGCGGGAGGTTACCCCAGATCGATCACCGTCCTCGGGATCAACTCCGCCTTGACACGACCCGGATCGACCCCGGCGTCTTCGAGGTCGCGGCGCAACTCGTCGGTGTCCGGGTGCGGGGGGTGTCCCTCGAACTCCACGACGTAGCCGTCGATGTGGCGCACGACCTGGACCATCTCCCAGTCGGTCCCCTCGACCCATGCCCGGGCGGCATCACGGATACGCACCTCGTCGGATGTGTCCCGTGCGATCGACAAAGAGGAGTTGGTGAGCGGAACCCCGATCAGGACGAACATCACGGCGATCACCCCGATCGCCTTTCGCCGGTCGAGTGTGGCGGTGCCGGGAGTGCCGGTGGTGAAGCGGTGCGCACCGTAGATCGCCATCACCACGGTTCCGGTGGCAAGGATGGCGGCGACGTTGGTGACGAAGAGCAGGAGCGCTCCCAGGCTCTGAGAGGCGGCACCGCTCTCGAGAGTGAGGCCGACCACCGAGAGGGGTGGTACCAGCGAGATGGCGATGGCCACACCGGGGAGCGTGTCGGAGATGTCCTCCCGGGCCAGGGCCACCGAGCCGACCATTCCCGTGGCCAATGCGGCGAGCAGATCGATGAGGCGTGGCGACACCCGCCCGGCCACCTGCGAGTTGGTGGCGGCGATGACCTCGCCGGTGTGGCTCAAACCGACGAGGTAGCCGACGGCGATGGCGCTGGCGGCGCCTGCCAGGACGAGACCCACGCTCCGTACGAGGTTGGCGCGATCGGCGGTGACCACCGCCAGCATGGTGCCCTGGATCGGCAGCATCAGCGGGGCGACGATCATCGCCCCGATCACGGTGGCCGTCGAGTCGGCGACCACTCCCGCCGCGGCGATCACGGCGGCGAGGACGAGCAGGATCCAGAAGCGACTTAGTTTCTGCGACGAATCCGGACCGTCGAAGAACACCGATCGGCGCATCACATCGAGATCCTGAGCGGCGAGCGAAGGCACAGCGTCACCTCCTCGGGGAACGCCCCATCGGCGTCGGGTGCGGAGTATCGCGCATCGACGGGGCGGCTTGCACCGACCACCCGGGGCCGACGTGCCGACCGTCTCTGTCACCAACCGCATGGGATGGTGCCCATGTCGTAGCATCGACCTCCGACGTGCGGCCGGTTTCCTCCGGACGCCAAAGGAGCGACCGCCATGGGTGCAGCAATCGGCCAGATCCTCGGCAATGCGATCGGCGTCGCCATCAGCCCGGTGCCGATCATTGCCCTGATCCTGATGCTCTTCTCGCACCACGCCGTCCGCAACAGCATCAGTTTTCTCGTGGGATGGCTGCTCGGTCTCGGGATCGCCATCACCGTGGTGCTCATGATCGGTATCGATACCTCCGGGGGACCGTCCACCACGGCAGGGGTGATCAAGGTGGTCATCGGTGCGCTGCTCCTGGCCCTCGCCGTCAAGCAATGGAAGGGTCGCCCGCAGGACGGGGAGACGCCGGCACTTCCCGGGTGGATGGCATCGGTCGACGACCTCGCACCGGCAAAGGCGCTTGCCCTCGGCGCCCTCCTCTCCGGTGTAAACCCGAAGAACCTCGGGCTCACCATCGCCGCCGCCGCCACCATCACCACCTCCGGCCTGACGGCCTCGGAGGAGGCTGTGGTCGCCGCCGTCTACGTGCTCCTGGCGTCGGTCACCCTGATCGTGCCGGTCGTGGCCTACCTCATCGCACGCAACCGGGTGGCACCGGTGCTCGACTCGCTGAAGAACTGGCTCACCGTCAACAACGCCACGGTCATGGTGGTCCTCTTCACCGTTCTCGGGGCAAAGGTGCTGGGCGACGGGATCTCGATACTGTTCTGATCCACCGGATCCCGGGGGTGGGACCGCCGTGGCGAACGATGCGGCTCCTCCTTGCCCGTTGCGGCTGCGTACGGCCTACTCGCCGGTCCCCTTGGCGGAGACCGTGCGCTGCATGTCGCCACGCCGGCTGTGGACGATCGCCATCCGGATGGCGAATGCGGTCACCGAGGACAAGGCGACGGCGGCGAACACCTCGAGGCTGGAGTCGATCAGGATCACGGTCAGGATGGCCATCGACAGCGGGAGCATGGCAATGGCGGCACCGAGTGCCGCCATCACACAACCCACCGCCAAGGCGATCGGGATCGCCGGAAACACCAGGTGAACGACGATCCCGAGCACGGCGCCGATGAAGAACAACGGAAAGATCGGACCGCCGAAGAACCCGCCGCCGACGCTGACCCCCAGCGACACCGCCTTGAGCAGCGCCAGCGCCAGCAGCGTGGGAATGGCGATGCCGCCGACGTCGTCGAGGATGTGGGGGAGGGCGGTCTGCCCCGAGAAAGCCGTCAGCGGCAAGGTGTACGTGATCAGCCCGACGATCAACCCGGCGATGGCTCCCCGTAGGACAGGGCGTCCATCGAGTCGCTTCATGATCGAGACGGCACTCACCATGGTCCTGCCGACGGCGAAGGCGGCAGCGGCGCCGACGACGCCGAGGGCCACGGCCACGAGGAGCATCCAGGAGGCGAAAGCGTCGTGGGGCAGGGCGAGCAACCCCCCGAAGGGGGCGCCGAGCACCGGCCACATGATCCCGAAGGCGACCGCTCCGGCGATGACCCCGGGAACCAGGTTGGTGTAGTAGTAGTCGCTCGTCTGGTCGTGCTCGAGCTCGAAGGCGAGCAGCGGTCCGCCGATCGGTGTTCCCAACATTCCTCCGAAGGCGCCGCTGATTCCGATGAAGGTGAGCTGGCGGACCTCGTCGGGATCGCCGCCACGTCTTCGTCCGAGCCAGGTTCCCAATGCCCCTCCGGCGGCGCCCATCGGGGCTTCCGGTCCCACCGAAGGACCCGAGATCAGCGAGATGACGGCGATCCCGACGGCGGCGGGTGTCGTGTGGGGGTCGACCTCGCCCTCCCTCAGGTCGTCGACGAACCCCGGGAAACGCGGCGGGAGGCTCCAGGTCCGGTAGACAAGCCCGACCAGGACTCCGGCGACCACCGGAATCGCAATGCTCCATACCGTGCCGGAGAACCAGCCGGCGGTCGCCCAGTCGTCCCCCCAGATTCGCTCGGTGAGGAAATTGACGCCACCCAGATAGATGATGCCGAAGGTCCCGGCGAACGCCCCGAGGAGAATCGATCGAAGGATGAGCCCTCGATACGGGAGCACCGGCGGGTGCGGCGCCGAAGGGTCGGTGGATGCAGCCATCACGGTCTCCGGTGAGTCATCGGCGCATCGGGTTTGGGACCGAATGATCCGTCGGGTTCGACACCCGGGACCAACTCGGGCTGGCGGAGCCGTCGGGAGACGGCGATGCCGAGCGCCGCCGCCGGTCCGGACACGATGGCGCCCAGTACGCCGGCGACGGCGACCCCGCACACACTCGAGATCAGACTCGGGAGCGGTCGCAACGAGAGCCGGCTGCTGGTGAGCTGGTTGCCCACGATCGTCTGGAGCACGTTCTGTGCGACGAGCACCACCACCAGGATGATCGCCGCATCGCTCGGGCCACCGGCTCCGAGGGCGATGAGGAACGCAAAGACCCCGGCGATGAAAGCTCCGAGATACGGGACATATGAGGTGACGAACGTCACCACGGTGACGGCGAGCGCCAAGGGGAGACCGAGTACGAGCATCGCCGCCCCGACCACCGCCGCCGTCACCAGGCTGGTGACCGTCATCGCTCCGAAGCCGCGCCCGACGATGGTGGTGGCGTCGTCGATGATCGCCGCTCCGAGATCCTCGGCGACACCGAGATGTCGTGACAGCCAACCCCTCACCTCGACCCAGTCGACGAGGATGTAGTAGAGGATGAACAGGGCGAGGAACGTCCCGATGCCGAATGCGACCGCACTCGAGAACACGGTGGTCGCCCACGACGCCGCACCGGTGAGCAGTGACTGCGCCTGACCGGCCGCTGCGGACACGGTGGCGTGCGGATCGTCGAGCAGCGTGCCGGTCCACGCCGCATCGTTGATCTCGCCGAGCCCGGCGGTGATCACAATTCGGATCTCCGTGGCCTCGTCGATCACCCCACGGATCACCACTGCGACGGCGCCGACGAGGACTCCGAGCAGGGCGGCGATGAGGGCGACCGCACCGAACCGTCTCGGGACGTGCAAGCGCTCGAGTCGCTCGATGAGGGGAACACACAAGGCCCCGATGACCGCCGCCAGGATGACGGGCACCACGATTCCGCTGAAGGCGGCCAGGGTCGCATAGGTCATGGTGGCGGCGAGGAGGATGCCGACGATTCGCCAACTCGATCGGCCCCATCGGTCCAGGCGCGTCCGGGGCGGGTCTCCGTCGAGAAGTCGATCATCCGGGAAACCGCGATCTTCCGCTTGGCGGGGTGGCGTCCCCGTGGATCGGCGGCCGGCCGGTGACATGTGCCGAGCATAGATCCGTACCGCCCAGGGTGTGGTGCATGCGGAACCTACGGACTGACGTGGGAGTTGTCGGCGAGGAAGCCTCCGACTGGTGGAGAGTCAGGTGGGCTCGCGGAGACCGGGGCCTTTTGCTTCGATCCGTCGCCGTGTCGATGACGGCGGCTCGGGTGGGCTTGTTCCCGGCATACCGTGACGTGCGGGAGTAGTGTCGAACTGCTGCGAAGCATCGGCGGTGGAGTGCGTGACGTCACCGGGATGTAGCAGCGCCAACTGGCCGCCTTTTGGCAACGGGAACGGCGAGCAATCGGGAGAGCGCACATGAGCGACACGGGTTCGAGATGGGCGATGGGTTTTGCTGCCTTCGCCGGAGCATTGATGATCACCTCGGGGTTCATCCATGCGGCTTGGGGGATCTCCGCCATCCGAGGCGATGAGATCTTCGTCGCCACTGCCGACTACGTGTTCGATATCGACCTGACCGTTTGGGGATGGATCAACCTCGTCCTCGGTGGGCTGGTGTTCTTCGCCGGCTGGGGCGTGTTCGCCGCGGCGCCCTGGGCGCGACTGGTCGGCATCTTCATCGCGGTGACCAGCCTCGTGGTCAACTTCCTGACGATTCCCTACTACCCGGTGTGGTCGCTGGTGCTCGTGGCCCTCAACTTTGCGATCATCTGGGGCTTGTCGGCGAACGATCGGGACGTCGCCGAACTCGATGTCGTGTGAATGTCCGGTCCGACTGTCGAGGAGTCACACGACCTCACGCAAGATCCGGCTCCGCAACGGGCGGTTCGCTCGAGCCGACCGGCGCCGCGAGCCCCTCGAGCCGGTTCGTCACTCGGGGGTTGCCTCGCCGCTGGTCGTCGGGGCCCTCGATGGGCGCCACGGATTCCGTCGTCTGCTCGTCGGGC
This sequence comes from uncultured Acidimicrobiia bacterium, assembly GCA_963708235.1. Taxonomy (GTDB): domain Bacteria; phylum Actinomycetota; class Acidimicrobiia; order Spongiisociales; family UBA5794. Next base: position 667,398 of record OY970200.1, read on the forward strand.
GAGATCGTGTGCGTCAGGTGGAGAACAGTGTCTTGACACCCCGGCCCGATACCAAGACGATGTCACGGCGGCTACGAGGTGTACACGTCGGAGATCGCAGTCATAGAGATGTTCAGGCACCGACCCCCCAAGACCAACCATGCTCGATGAACCCGAAGCGTGGCTACGCCCCGGTCACGCCGACAACCGAGACAGGTCGTGCCAGCGGCCGGAACCAACGGTGAGGTGATGATGATGCGCGCCACGACGAGACGCCACTTCAAGGTTCTGCTCCCGCTCCTGGTGGTGATCAGCGTCCACGTGGGCTGGCTGGGCGCACCGGGGTTGGGGGCGCCGTTCGAGCCCGACGACCCCATCCCCAATCCCGACCTCGAGGTCTCCTGCGGTCTCGATGTGCTGCTCGTCCTCGACGAGTCCGGGTCGATATCGCAGTCGCGCGCCACCGAAGATGTCCGGTCGGCGTTCCTTGCCTTCGTGTCGGCCCTCCGCAACACCGGGTCGCGCGTCGCCGCACTCGAGTTCAGCCAGCAGGCGCGACCTGCCATCGACGAATACACCGTGGTCACCGATGCCACCATCGTGTCGACCTTCGAGCCCTACATCCGTAACGACTACAACCCCAACGGGTTGACCAACTGGGAGGATGCGATGCGCGCCGCCCGGTACTTCCTTCCCCGGCCGACGACCGCCGTTCCGCACCTGGTGGTGTTCATCACCGACGGCGATCCCACCGCCGCCGTCGACTGGCAGGACACCACCTACGACCCGGGAAATCCGAACGTCGCCCAGAACGAATACGAGTTGAAGTTCCCGCTCGACAGCAACGAGACGGTGAGCATCGATCTCAATCCGGGCACCGACCGCGCCGTCTCCAACGCCAACGCCGTCAAGGGGGACGGGTCCCATATCCTGGTGATCGGTGTCGGAGAAGCGCTGCAGAACCCGTCCTCGATGGATCGGCTGACCCGCATCACGGGCACCGACATCTATGACGGGGCCGGCACCTTCGACATCGCCGACGACGACATCTTCGCCGTCGCCGACTTCAGCGACCTCTCCGATGCGCTCCGTCAGGCGGCCTTCGACCTCTGTTCCCCTTCGGTCACCGTTCAGAAGCTCATCGATCTCACCCCGGACCCGGACACCGACGATGCGTTCCCCGGTCAGGGCTGGGACATCACGGCGACCGTGGGCGCCGAGGGCGGGTTCGACTGGGTGCTGCCACCCGGGGCCAGCGGGTCGACGGCCACCCGCCAGACCGACGGTGCAGGTTTCGCCACGTTCCAGTGGACCACGAACCAGGAAGTCAGTTCCACCGCATCGTTCGTAGAGGAGGATCCGGTGACCGGTCCGGTTCCCGATCTGGAGTACGACCCGTCGGCGACCCAGTGCACCTACCGCACCCCCGATTTCGATGACGACCGGCCGCTGGACCACACCACCACCGCGCTCGGATTCGATCTGGTGGTCCCCACCAATTCGATTGTCACCTGCTCGATCGTCAACCGGGCGCCCGCCGAGCCGGCGATCAGTCTCGAGAAGCGCACCAACGGCACCGATGCCGATGACCCGCCTGACGACGTGCCGGTCCCGGGGAACAACGTCCCCGTGCTCCAGGAGGGCGAGGCCGTCACCTGGACGTACGAGGTCACCAACGACGGCAACGTCACCCTTGATATCGCCGTCACCGACGACCCGACACAGACCGTCACCTGTCCGTCCACCACGCTCGCCCCGGGCGACACCGTCACCTGCACCGCCGCGGGAACCGCCGTCGACACGACCGCGTTCCCCGACGGGTACTACGCCAACACGGCGACCGTGGTCGGGACGGATCCCTTCGGCGCCACCGTCGACGATACCGATCCGTCGCACTACATCGGCGTGGCGCCGGCCGACCTGACCATCGAGAAGTCCACCGAGACACCCAGCGGCGGTAGCTTCGATGCGGATATGGTGCCCGGCCCGCTGGTCCCGGTCGGCGGCGACGTGTCATGGAGCTATGTCGTCACAAACACCAGCACAACGAGCACTCTGGAGAACCTCGTCGTCATCGACCCGACGTTGGGTGATGCCGGTGGCGCCGTCGACTGTGGGGGCACAACCGTCCTGGGACCGGAAGCGTCGGTCACGTGTGTCTCCGACCAGGCGTTCCCCGCCGAGGCCGGGCTCTACGAGAACCTGGCCATCGCCGTCGCCAACACCGAAGGTCTTCCCGCCGACCTCCACGTCGACAGCGACCCATCTCACTATTTCGGGACCACCTCGGGCATCACGCTCGAGAAGTGGACCAACGGTGCCGATGCCGACGATCCTGACCCGGCGGTGAACCCCGTCCCCCAGATCCCGGTGGCGTCCCCGGTGTTGTGGACCTACATCGTCAACAACACCGGGAACCTCCCCGTGATCAACGTCTCGGTGACGGACGACCAGGATGTCACAGTGGTGTGTCCGAGAAACCGCATCCCGGCAGGTGGCCGTCTTATCTGCCTCGCCGGTGGCACGTCGGAAAGCACGGTGTCGACGCCGGGAGGCGTCTATGCCAACGTCGGGAGTGTCTCGGGAACCACGCTGACCGAGACCCAGGGTGACGGCTCGACTCCCCCTGTCCCGGTCACCGACTCGGATCCCTCGCACTACATCGGTGTCGAACCCGGGATCGATCTCGAGAAGGCGACAAACGGTGTCGACGCCGACATCCCGTCCGGACCCTTCCTTGCTCCCGGCGACCCCGTCGCCTGGACCTACGTCGTCACCAACACGGGGAACCTCGATCTGGCACGGGTCGGTGTGGTCGATCCGTGGCTCGGTCTCGGTGGGGTGTCCTGTCCGGCGACTGAACTCGCCGCCGGGGCGCAGATGACCTGCACCGCCTCGGGTACGGCCGAGGAGGGCCAGTACCGCAACGGTGCCTTCGCCATCGGGGCGACCGAGAACCCGCAACTGGTGTTCTCCGCCGATCCCTCGCACTACTTCGGGGCGACCGGAACGATCAACATCGAGAAGTGGACCAAGGGGGTCGACGCCGACACTCCGGCGGAGGCGCCCTACATCGAGAGCGGCGAGGACTTCACGTGGGCGTTCCTCGTGCGAAACGAGGCCAACACCGCAATGTCCGAGATCGCCGTCACCGATGACCGCCTAGGCGATGTCGATTGCCCGCAGGCGACACTGGCGCCAGGAGAGCTGATGGTGTGCCTCGTCGACGGTGTGGCCGAGAGCGGTCTCCACGAGAACGTCGCCTCGGTCACCGGCACAGCCGTCGACGGCACCACCCACACGGATACCGATCCCTCGCACTACATCGGGTACCAACCCGGGATCGATGTCCAGAAGTCGACGAACGGGGTCGACGCCGACACCGCACCGGGTGTCCAGGTGGCGACGGGGCAGCCGGTGGTGTGGCGGTACACCGTCACCACCAACGGGCTTCCCGTGTCCAATGTCGAGCTCGTCGATACGGATGCGAGCGTCACCCCGGTCTACGTGTCAGGCGACGACGACGGGGATGGTGTCCTCGAACTCGGCGAAGCGTGGATCTACGAGGCCGAGGCGACCGCCACCGCTGGAGACTACGTCAATGTGGCGACCGCCCAGGGATACGACGTGTTGCAGGAGCAGCCCGTCGAAGACAGCGACCCTTCGCACTACACCGCCTCGGGCACCGATCCCGTCACCCCGCCGCTGCCCCTCACCGGTTCGGACCTGGCCGTGATGGCCACCATCGGACTGATCCTGCTCTCCGTGGGTCTGCTGGTGGTGCGGAGCGACCAACCTGATGTGGTGATCGGCGATGAGCGGGAGACTGACTAGATATGCCTGGTGCCATGCGTTCATGCGTTGCGCCAGATCAGCTGGTCGGGGGCGCCAGGCTGCCACCACCGCGCATCCGACATGATGTGCCCCGGGTTGCGCCTCACCCCGGTCCTCACCGTGGGTGACGTGAGCGACCCAGACCCACCGGAACCAACGCCTGCGCCCGGCTCGCCGGGCGCAGGGGAACCGACCGCCGACGGCGTGGTCGTCCGGTCCTGGTGGTTCCTGGACTACCCGACCGGTCTGTTGCGCCCCGACATCGTGGCCGGGGTGAGCACGGCGGCGGTGATCATCCCGCAAGCGCTCGGGTATGCCACCATCGCCGGGTTGCCGGTCGAGTTCGGTCTCTACACATGCATCTTTCCGATGCTCGTATATGCCCTGCTCGGAACGTCGAGACGGCTCAGTTTCAGCACCACATCGACCGTCGTCGCCGTGGCCGGGGTGGCGCTTGCCGGGCTCGGCCTGACCGACATGGAGGATCTGACGGGGGCCGCGGCGACGCTCGCCCTTCTCGTAGGAATCCTGCTTCTTGCGTTCCGGCTCCTGCAGCTCGGATGGCTGGTCGAGGCGGTCTCCGGCGCCACTGTCACCGGCCTGAAGCTCGGTGTCGGTCTGACCGTCATCGCCGACCAGTTGCTCCGCGTCGTAGGCGCCGAGAGCGACGGGGGGTTCTTCTCCGATGTCCGAACGGTGGCCGGGAACCTCGACGAAGTGGCCCCGACGAGTTACCTGGTACTCGCCGCCACCATCGTCGGCGTGGTCGGCCTCGCCCGGCTCGATCGTCGTATACCCGGGGCGCTACTCGCCATTGCCGCGGCGATCATGCTGGTGCGCTGGTCCGGCCTCGACACTCCGCTGGTGTCGGCGCCACCCACCGGGCTCCCCTTGCCGGTGCTCCCCACCCTGGCCCATGCGACGGCGCTACTCCCCGCCGCGCTGGCCATTGCCGTCATGTCCTACGTCGAGACCATGACGGCGGGGAGGGTCGCCCGGCTACCCGAGGACCCCCCGCTCGACAACAACCGGGAGTTCGTGGCAACCGGGCTGGCATCGGCGGTGGGGGCGTTCTTTCATGCCCTCCCGCCCGCAGGTGGCTTCTCCCAGACCCAGGTCAACACCGCCGCCGGTGCCCGCACCCAGATGAGCCAGATCGCCACGGTCGGAGTGGCGGTGGTCATCGCCGTGTTCCTGGCCCCCTTGCTGGGGGACATCCCGGTGGCGGCGCTCGCCGGGGTCGTCATCGTCGCCGTCGCCGGGCTGATCGATCTGCCGGCGTTCGCCCGGCTGTGGCGGATCGACCGGCCGGAGTTCGTCATCGCCGCCGCCAGCGCAATCGCCGCTCTTGCGTTCGATCTCGTCGCCGGGGTTGCAGTGGGGGTGGTGCTCACCTTCTTCTTCGTGATCCGTGCGCTCAATCACCCGGTCGTCGTAGAACTGCGCCGCGACCCGCGCACCGGTGCGCTTGTCGCTGCCCGAGCCAGCGACCCCCGCCTCGCCGGACTTCTGGTGCTGCGGATCGAAGGGGGTGTCTACACCATGAACGTCCACCGTGTCCAGGAGCAGATCTACGCCCGGGCTTACGGTGATCCCGACCATCCCACGGTGGTGATCCTCGATGTCTCCGGGACGGCGGATACCTCGGTGACCGTGCTCGATGTGCTCCGCGAAACCGATCAGGAGCTCGATCGGCGCGGCATCGATCTCTGGGTCGCCGGATTCCCCGTGCGGAGTCTCGACAAGGTCGAGCGCACCACCTGGCACCGAAATTGGGTAGCGCGCGGCAAGGTCCACCCCACGGTGGCGGATGCGACCGATCGATTCGAGCGTTCCCGGTGAGCGGCAGCACCCACCCGACCGGGCGCGACCCGCCGGAAACGCACCCAGTACCGTGAAGGTGCGGTCCCGCACCGGCAACGTAGGTTCAGATCGTTCACGGCACCCCCAGCTCGCCCACCTCTGTGGTGGGGAGACGGCATGGAACAGAAGCGCACAGGAGGCGACAATGGCGGAGAAACCCAACATCCTGATCATCTGGGGTGACGACATCGGCATCTCCAACCTGAGCTGTTACAGCGACGGGTTGATGGGGTACCGCACCCCGAACATCGACCGCATCGCCGAGGAGGGCGTCCGGTTCACCGACTACTACGGCGAGCAGAGTTGCACGGCGGGACGTGCCGCCTTCATCAGCGGTCAGAATCCGTACCGGACCGGTCTCACCAAGGTGGGTATGCCGGGCGCCGACATCGGGTACCGCGCCGAGGACCCGACGATCGCCACCGCCCTCAAGGCGGAAGGGTACGCCACCGGCCAGTTCGGAAAGAACCATTTCGGTGACCGGGACGAGTTCCTTCCCACCGCCCACGGGTTCGACGAGTTCTTCGGCAACCTCTACCACCTCAACGCCGAGGAGGAGCCCGAACAGGCCGACTACCCCACCGAGGAGGAGCACCCGAACTTCCGGAAGCGGTTCGGCCCCCGCGGCGTGATCAAGTCGTGGGCCAATGAGGACGGCACCCAGCGGATCGAGGACACCGGACCGCTGACCAAGAAGCGGATGGAGACGTGCGACGAGGAATTCCGCGACGCGACCATCGACTTCATGCGCCGCCAACACGAGGCGGACACGCCCTTCTTCATCTGGTTCAACACCACCCACATGCACTTCCGGACCCATGTGCGACCCGAGGACCGTGGTCGGGCCGGACGGTGGCAGTCCGAATATCACGATGCGATGGTCTACCACGACGAGATCGTCGGGCAGGTCCTCGATGAGCTCGAAGAGCTGGGGATCGCCGACAACACCATCGTGGTGTACTCCACCGACAACGGACCGCACATGAACTCGTGGCCCGATGCGGGAATGACCCCGTTCCGCAACGAGAAGAACTCGAACTGGGAGGGTGCCTACCGGGTGCCCTGTGTGGTGCGGTGGCCGGGCAACATCGAGCCGGGCTCAGTGCTCAACGGCATCGTCAGCCACAACGACTGGTTCCCGACCCTGCTTGCTGCGGCCGGGAACGACGCGATCGCCGATCAACTCAAGACCGGCGCCGACCTCAACGGCACCGACTACAAGGTCCACCTGGACGGGAACAACATGGTTCCCTACATCACCGGTGAGGTCGACGAGAGCCCCCGGAATCACTTCTTCTATGTCTCCGACGACGGTGACCTGACGGCGCTCCGGTTCAGGAACTGGAAGGTGGTGTTCCTCGAGCAGCGGGCCCAGGGAACGCTTGCAGTGTGGATCGAGCCGTTCGTCGAGCTGCGGGTGCCCAAGATCTTCAACCTGCGGACCGACCCGTACGAACGGGCCGACCAGACGTCGAACACGTACTACGACTGGATGATGGAGCGGGCCTGGCTGCTCATCCCGGCGCAGGCGTATGTCGCCCAGATGTTGCAGACTCTCGCCGAGTTCCCCGCACGTCAGGAGCCGGCGGCGTTCAACATCGAAAAGGTGCTGGAGAAACTCAAAGCCGGCGTCACCAGCTCGTAGCCACCGAGGAGCCCCGCTGCGATGTCGCTGCCCACCACCAACACCGAAGCGGATGAGACCGCAGAGGTCGACGGCCATCTCGTCCCGGAGAGCCGGGACGAGATGGCGATCTTCTACGATCGCCACCCCTATCCGCCGCCGGTCTCCGATCTCGATGCGGTTGCTGCTCGTCCGGGTACGCAGAGCGAGCAACGGGCAGCTCACCATCTGATCTGGCCCGGTCGCCGCCCCAGCGGCGGCGACCGGGTGCTGATCGCCGGATGCGGCACCTCGCAAGCGGTCCGACATGCCCTACGCCACCCCGATGCCGACATCGTCGCCGTCGACGTGAGCGCCACCGCCATTTCCCATACCAATGCGTTGGCGCACCGTCACGGTGTCGGCAACCTCACCGCCCACCGGCTCCCGCTCGAGGAGGTCGGGACGCTGGAGACCAGCTTCACCCATGTGGTCTGCACCGGCGTGCTCCATCACCTCGCCGATCCGCTGATCGGGCTCCGGGCACTGACCGCGGTGCTCGACGAGGGAGGGGCGATGTCGCTGATGGTCTACGCCCCGTACGGCCGCACCGGCATCGCCATGATCCAGGAGTACTGCCGCCGGCTGGGCATCACGCCCTCGACGGCGGACATCGACGACCTCGTCGCCACACTTCGCGAAATCCCCGACACCCATCCGATCAGTCACCTTCTCCGCGAGGTGCGCGACTTCCAGGACGACGATGCGCTTGCCGATGCCCTGCTCAATCCCCGGGACCGTGCCTACACCGTGCCGCAGCTCTTCGATCTTCTCGACGCCGCCGGTCTCGACTTCGGACGGTGGGTTCGGCAGGCGCCATATCTGCCCGATTGCGGCTCGATCAGCGAGACCCCCCACGCCGCCCGCATCGCCGCCCTCGCCGACGCCGGGCAGTACGCCGCCCTCGAGCTGTTCAGGGGGACCATGACCAGGCATTCGCTGATCGCCCATCGCCGCACCGGCGCACCACCGCCCAGCCGTCTCGACTTCCGACACGGAAACGTCGACCGGTGGGTCCCCATCCCGACGCCCACCGCGTTGGCGGTGACCGACCGGCTCCCACCGGGGGCTGCGGCGGCACTTCTCAACCGCGCCCACACCGACACCGACCTGGTGATGTTCGTCACCCCCGCCGAGTACGACCTGTTCGGCGCCGTCGACGGCGAGCTGCACCATCGGGGCCCTCGGCGACGCCGCATTCGTGGAGCGGCTGTGGCGTCACGACCTGGTGGTCATCGACACCTCCGGTCAGGCGGAGACGTCATGACAATGGCCGGCGAGGTGCTCCCGGACGTCGTGTGGTTGCCGGGTGGCGAGTTCACGATGGGCTCGGACCGCCATTACCCCGAGGAAGCTCCGGCGCACCGGGTGCGGGTGGAAGGCTTCGGTATCGACCGCCACCAGGTGACCAATGCGCAGTTTGCCCGGTTCGTGGAGGCCACGGGATATGTCACGGTGGCCGAGCGACCCCTGGACCCGGACGATTTCCCCGGGGCGCCACCGGAGAACCTCGTCCCCGGCTCGATGGTGTTCACCCCGACCAGCGGGCCGGTGGATCTCCGTCATCTCAGTCTGTGGTGGGCGTGGACCCCGGGTGCCTCGTGGCGATACCCGGAAGGCCCCCGATCGTCGGACACCGACCGTTCCCGTCACCCGGTGGTGCATGTCGCCCACGAGGACGCCGCCGCCTACGCCGACTGGGTCGGGGCCCGGCTGCCCACCGAGGCGGAGTGGGAGTACGCCGCCCGCGGCGGGCTGGACGGCGCCGCCTTCACCTGGGGGGATACCGCCCGCCCGGACGGCCGGATCATGGCGAACACCTGGGACGGGCTCGATTTCCCATGGCGGTCGACGGGCGAGTCCGGTTGGCTGCGTACGGCTCCGGTCGGGTCGTTCCCCGCCAACGGATACCACCTCCACGACATGGCCGGCAACGTCTGGGAATGGACCGACGACTGGTGGACGAGCCGCCACCCGGCCTCCGGGAACGCATGTTGCGCCCCGGAGAGTCCCCGCGGCGGCGACCCCGAGTCGAGTCTCGACCCGGCACAGCCGCAGTTCAAGGTTCCCCGCAAGGTCATCAAGGGTGGCTCCCATCTTTGTGCGGACACCTACTGCCTGCGGTACCGACCGGCGGCGCGACGTCCGCAGATGATCGACACCGGGATGAGTCACATCGGCTTCCGGTGTGCGTGGAAACAGGAAGCGCTGGGAGAAAGCGAGAACACATGAGCACCGACCGACTTCCGTCGTGGCGACCCGGTCCGACCCGCGACGCCATCATGGGGTTCCTGGACGGCATCGGCGATGTGCCCGCCCACGACCGGGTGGCCTATGTCGACAACGACGGCACGATGTGGTGTGAGCGCCCCGGCTATATCCAGTTCGACTTCTTCGTCGATGCCCTGCGGATACGGGTCGGTGCGGACCCGGCGCTGGCGGACCGCCCCGAGTTCGACGCCGTGCTCCGCACCGACATGGCCGCCATTGGCGAGATCGGGCTCGAACGGGTGGCGGTGGCCCTGGCGGGGCTGTTCGATGGCGCCACACCGGCAGCATTTGCTGCCGCCGTCGATGATTTCCTCGAGCGCTACCGGCATCCGGTTCTGGGACTCCCCGTCCGTTCCCTCGTCTACCAGCCGATGCTCGAGCTGCTCGACGAGCTTCGGGCCCACGACTTCACGGTGGGCATCGTCACCGGTGGGGGAACCGAGTTCGTCCGGGCCGTTGCCGCCCAGTTGTACGACGTGACCCCGGAGCTGGTGGTGGGGACGCTGATCGGATACGAGATGGCACGTGACGGGGACGGACGGCCGGAACTCCACCGCACGGTGAAGCTGATGGGGAGCGCCAACGAAGGCGCCGCAAAGGTGGAGCACATCCAGAGCCAGACCGGCCGCCCCCCCATCTTTGCGGCGGGGAACTCGGCCGGTGACCGCGAGATGCTCGAGTGGGCGTACGCAGGTCCCCATCGGGGACTCTCGATTCTGGTCGACCACGACGACGAGGACCGCGAGTTCGCCTACGAGAGCAAAGCGGCGACCTTCGCCGATACGGAATCCATCACCGAGATCGCGGCCAGGGAGGGATGGATTACGGTGAGCATGCGCAAAGACTGGGCGACCGTCTTCCCGGAACCGTCATGACCGCTGAGATCGAACCGGCGGCGGCGCAGAGGCGGCCGTTGCTGTTCGGCTCGCTGGCGGGGTACCGTCGGCGGTGGTTGCGCGGCGATCTCATCGCCGGTCTCACGGTCTGGGCGGTGCTCGTCCCCGAATCGCTCGCCTACGCCTCCATTGCCGGGGTGTCGCCGGTCGTCGGTCTCTACGCCGCCGCCCCGGCACTGGTCCTGTACGCCGCATTCGGCAGTTCCCGCCATCTCGTCACAGGTCCGATGGCCGCCACGGCGGCGCTGTCCGCTGCCGCCGTGGCCGGGGTGGCATCGACCTCGGACGCCGACGCCGCCACGCTCACCGTGGTGCTCGCCCTGCTGGTGGGCATCGTTGCCCTACTCGCCGGACTGCTCCGTCTCGGTTTCGTGGCGAGTTTCATCTCCGAGCCGGTGCTCAAAGGGTTCATCGTCGGGCTGGCACTGACCATCATCATCGGCCAGGTACCAAAGCTGCTCGGGGTGGAGGGTGGCAAGGGGGAGTTCTTCGAGAAGCTCTGGGCGGTGCTGGGGGAGCTGGGCTCGATCGACCCCTGGACGTTTGCGGTCGGGATCGTCTCCCTGGCGCTCGTCCTCGGGCTCCGGAGATGGGCGCCGGTGGTTCCCGGTTCGCTCGCTGCCGTGGCCTTCGGGATCGGTGTGGTGGCCCTGTTCGGGCTCGACGAGCGCGGCGTGGACATCGTCGGTGCGATCGAGTCGGGTCTTCCCGCCATCGGTCTTCCGGATGCCGCCCTGAGCGACTACGCCGCCCTGGCGGCCGCCTCGATCGGCGTCATGCTGGTCGGTTTCACCGAAGGGCTCGGTGCGGCGAAGACCTATGCGGCGCGCGACCACTACGAGATCGATCCGAACCGCGAGCTGATCGGGCTCGGGGCGGCGAACCTGGGTGCGGGTCTGGCGTCCGGCATGGTCGTCAACGGCAGCCTGTCCAAGACCGCCGTCAACGGGAGCGCCGGAGCCCGCGGTCAGGTGTCGGGGCTGGTCGTGGCCGGCCTCACCGTGATCACGCTGCTGTTTCTCACCGGTCTCTTCGCCGATCTCCCGGAGGCGACGCTGGCCGCCATCGTGATCGCCGCCCTGATCGAGCTGGTGGACTTCGAGTCCCTGGCGCGGTACTACCGGGTTGCGTCACGCTCGTGGCAGGCACATCTGGGTCCGGCGGCCCGCCCCGACTTCGTGGCGGCCCTCGCCGCCATGTTCGGTGTGCTGATCTTCGACACGTTGCCGGGACTCTTCATCGGCATCGGGGTCTCCGTGGTCCTCCTGGTGTATCGCTCGTCGCGCCCGCACGTCGCCGAGCTGGGGGAGGTCGTCGGGGTGTCGGGGACTTTCGCCGACATCGAGCGATCGGCGCCCACCCACCGGGTCGACGGTGTCGGGATCGTCCGGATCGAGGGCCCCATCTACTTCTCGAACGCAGAGTACGTCCGCCAGCACGTACGATCGGTGGCGAACCGGCCGGGGATCGTCGCCGTGGTCATCGACGGCGGGACGGTCTCGTATGTGGATGTGACTGCCGCACAGATGCTGTCCGAGCTGTCGTCCGACCTGCGCCGCACCGGGGTGATGCTGGCAATGGCGCAGGAGGTCGGGCAGGTTCGCGACGTGCTGCGGCTCAACAACCCGGACACACCGCTCGAGGTGTATCCGTCGCTCCACACGGCGGTGGCGGCGGTCGCTCCGGGTGGGATGCCCCCGTCTGCCGGGAGCCCACATCCCGAGAACTGATGCGGGTATCCCCGCCCGTTGACGGACCCCTCACGCAAAAGGAGCCCCGGGACATCCCGGGGCTCCTTTCGGTTCAGGCAGCGTTGCGGCTCAGGAGCCGAACGCCGGCGCCCCTCCGACGAGGGGCAGGTCGAGCTGGGTGTGACCGGGAAGCACGGTGAGCTGCGTACCCGGTGTGGGCAGCATGGTGAATCCCCAGTTGTTGACGTTGGTCGAACCCCGGTTCCCGGAGTCGCTGGAGAAGATCACCAGCCCGATGCGGCGACCGGCGGCGAACACATAGTCGTCAGGATGTAGATCCATCGAGAACTCGTAGAACTGACCCTGCTTGATCGGGTCGGTCCGGTCCCGGCGGTTGCGGTTCTGGACATCCATCCAGCCACGGGTCACCATCGTCAATGCCGTCGAGCCCTCCGGCCCGTAGTCGACCAGGTAGGCCGTCAGGTTGGCGGCGCTCCTGTTGTCGACCGAGGCGCGGATCTTGATCCGTGGGGTGCCGCTCAGCCGCACCGACTCGGTCAGCGGCTCGGACACATACATGAGCCGGTTGCCGTTGAACACATCGGGCTGTGAGATCAACATCGGTCCGGCGGTGGTGTTCTGGGTGCTCCCCAGTTCCTTGCCGCGATCGATGAAGGTCTGCGCAACCTGATCCCGGGGCCGGACCGAAGCCGTGGTCAGACCACCCGACGCATCGGCTGCTGCCGCCGTCAGGTTGAATCGGACCTGCTCGGAGCCCGGCACCGGCCAATCGGCGTCGGTTCCCGTGGTGTTGTTCTCACGCTGGACGATGGCGCGGGGCTCATCCATGATCCCGTTGTCGACGTTCCACAGCCAGTGATCGAACCAACGGTGCACCGTGGTCTGGTAGTTCCACGACTGTCCGTTGGGCAGGGTGTAGGTCGAGGTACCGGCAGACGGAGAACCGTGCCCACCGTTGTGCAGCCAGATCTTGCGGGGGGTGTTGTTGCGGGTGAGCTCGTCCCACCACTGACCCCACTGACTCGGCTTGACGTTCCAGTCGTTGCGACCGTCGACCACGAAGACCGACGCCTGGATGCGGTGTGCCTTCGGCAGCCAGTTGCGGGCCCGCCAGAAGTCGTTGTAGTCACCGGTGATCCGGTCCTGGTCCTCGAACATCTGCGCCATCTGCTCGGCGCAGGGGCTGCTGGTGGCGCGGGCCTGGCCGGCGACATAGCCGAACAGGATGTCGGCGTCTTCGCCTTGGTACGGGGTCGGCGCCACCACGAGACCGTTCTCGCGGTAGTAGTTGTACCAGTCGGAGATGGCGACGACCGGAACGATCGTCTTCAGGCCCTCGACGCGGGTGGCGGCGAGCATGTTGGGGATGGTGCCGTTGTAGGAACCGCCGGTCATGCCGACGGAGCCGTTCGACCAGTCGGCCGTGACCAGGTTGCCCTCTGCATCGAACGCCCGGGCGCGGCCGTTCAGCCAATCGACGACCGCCTTGGCGCTCAGTGCCTCTGCGGCATCACCGATGGTGGGGCACCCGTCGGACTGTGCGGTACCCACGCTCTGGGCGAGGACCACGCCGTAGCCGCGGGGCACGTAGTAGTTGTCCAGGGTGCCGGGAAGGTCCGCACGCGGTCCGACCTGGTCATCCGGATGGACGAAGATCGACTGCGGGAGCAGATCGATCAGTCGGAAATCCTGATGGTTCTGGATCGAGCCCCAGGTACCGGACCGGTAGGGGCTGGCTTCCATGATCACCGGAACCTTCAGCCCGGCGGTGTCGGTTTCGCGCGGCCGGGACAGATCGACCACGACACGGTCGAGATTCCCGTCGCCATCGGTGTCCAGCGTCGTCTCGACCCACACCCGCTGCTCGATGGCGTCGGCGAAGTTGTAGATCGGCTGGGTGAGACCGTTCTCGACAACGATCGGGGGGTTCTGAGCGGTGGCGGACACGGGAGCGAGTATCGCTACCGCACACGCAATCGCCGTCAACAACAGGAGCCTGCGAGAAGGCCTCATACGCAACTCTTTCTGTGGAAGGAACCGGGCCGGGGGAGCTCCGACTCGGGTGGCCCGGTTGGGGCATCGCCAGCAAAGCATCCCTACCCGGATGCGTCAACGGTAGTTGGCCGCCGATCGGTGATCCCCGACCGAATCCGAGTGACATCGATGTAGTTCACGACGCACCGCCCCGGTAAGATCGAAGTGTTGTGCCTGACTCTCCCCTCCTCGCCGATCTGAACCCTCCGCAGCGACAGGCGGTCGCCACCACCGACGGGCCGTTGCTCGTCGTGGCCGGTGCCGGATCGGGGAAGACCAGGGTGTTGACCCGACGGATCGCCCATCTCATCCACGATCTGAACGTGGCGCCGCACTCGATCCTCGCCATCACCTTCACCAACAAGGCCGCCGCCGAGATGCGCGACCGGGTCGCCGATCTGGTGGGTCCGATGGCCCGCTCGATGTGGGTGCAGACCTTCCACTCGGCCTGTTCCCGGATCCTGCGTCGAGAGGCCCACCGCCTGGGGTACCGGTCCGCTTTCTCGATCTATGACAGTGCGGACTCGCTGCGTCTGCTCACCATGTGTGTCAAGGATCTGGACATGGATCCGAAGCGGTTCCCGCCGCGGAACATCCGGGCGGCGATCTCGGCCGCCAAGAACGAACTCGTCGACTACGAGTCATACGCCCGCACCGACACCGGGTTCTTCCACGAGAAGGTCGCCGACGTCTACCGCCTCTACCAGCAGCGGCTCGTCGAGGCCTCGGCGATGGACTTCGACGACCTGCTCATGGTCACGGTCGAGCTGCTCCAGGCCTTTCCCGAGGTGCTGGCGCAGTACCAGGACCAGTTCCAGTACGTGCTGGTCGACGAGTACCAGGACACCAATCACGCCCAGTACGTGCTGGTGCGGCTGCTCACCGAGAAGAGCCGCAACCTCTGTGTGGTCGGCGACGGCGATCAGTCGGTGTACGCCTTCCGGGGTGCCGACATCCGCAACATCAACGAGTTCGAGAAGGACTTCCCCGACGCCAGGATCGTGCTGCTCGAACAGAACTACCGCTCCACCGAGACCATCCTCGACGCCGCCAACGCCGTCATCGGGCACAACGCCGCCCGCAAGCCGAAGCGGCTGTGGACCGATCTCGGCAAGGGCGAGCCGATCATCCTGTTCGAGTCCCAGGACGAGCACGACGAGGCGGCGTTCATCGCCGAGAAGGTCGGCGAGTTGGCCCATGACGGGATCAACGCCAACGACATCGCCGTGTTCTATCGCACCAACGCCCAGTCACGGGTGATCGAGGAGGTCCTGGTCCGGTTCGGCGTGCCGTACCAGGTCATCGGCGGGCTCAAGTACTACGACCGGCGGGAGGTCAAAGATGCGCTTGCCTACCTGCGGGCGCTCACCAACCCGTCGGACACGGTCGCCCTGAAGCGGATCATCAACGTCCCCAAGCGTGCGATCGGCGACACCAGCATCGCCCACGTCGACCGGTATGCCGAATCCCAACGGATCTCCTTCTGGGAGGCGTTGCGCCGGGTTCCCGACAACCCCCGGCTCTCCGGACGGGCCGCCAATGCGATCACCGAGTTCGTCGCGCTGATGGACCACCTCGCCTTCCAGATGCAGGCGGGCCCCAAAGCCGCCCTCGAGGCGATCCTCGTCGAGACCGGCTACATGGACTGGGTTCGCTCGGAACGCACCATCGAGTCGATGGGGCGCGAGGAGAACCTGCGGGAGTTGGTGTCCGCCGCCGAGACCTTCGAAGAGGAAGGCCCGATGTCGATCGGGTTGGACGAGTGGTCCGAGGCCGACGGGGCGCGGCGCACCGAGTTGCTGCTGGAGAGCGTCAGCCTGGTCACCGATGTGGACAGCTTCGAGGACACCGAGGTGGTGACCTTGATGACGCTCCACAACGCCAAGGGCCTCGAGTTCCCGGTGGTCTTCATGACCGGGATGGAGGACGGGGTATTCCCCCACATGCGGGCGCTCGGTGACCCGACCGAGCTCGAGGAGGAGCGGAGGCTCTGTTATGTCGGCATCACCCGCGCCCAACAGCGGCTGTACCTCACACGCAGTGTGATGCGCAGCCTGTGGGGGTCGAGCAACTACAACTCGGCGAGCCGGTTCCTCTCCGAGATCCCGGCCCATCTCACCGTCACCGCAAAACGGGCACGTCGCCTGGCACATCGGGAGACGGCGGGCCGCACCGACCACCGGCGGATGGATGGCTCCGATCTCGCCACCGGGGACCGGGTTCGCCACTCCCACTGGGGGGTGGGGACGGTGCGCCACGTGGTGGGTTCCGGGGAGCGGGCCGAAGTGCTGGTCAACTTCGATGCCCAGGGCGACAAACGGCTGATGCTGTCGATGGCGCCGCTCGAACCGGCGTGAGTACTTCGATGCCCTTCGGGGTATCGTGGAGCGGTCCGGCGCCCAAGTCTGAGGAATGCTCCATATGCTCTCACAGAGCCACCTGGTGGCCTTTGTCGCCACCACCGATCCCGAGGCCGCCCGCACCTTCTACGAGGAGACGTTAGGTCTCGAAGTCGTCGGCGAGGATCGGTCCGCCCTGCTCTTCGATGCCCACGGCACGGTGCTGCGGGTTCTCGGTGTCGATGATGTCCGTCCCCGTCCGTACACGGTGCTCGGTTGGGAGGTGGAGGACATCGTTGCGGTGGTCGCCGATCTTGCCTCCCGGGGTGTCGAGTTCCAGGACTACGACTTCCTCGACGACGACAACCCCCCGATCTGGGCCGCCCCCGACGGTTCCCAGGTTGCGTGGTTCCGTGATCCCGACGGCAATATCCTCTCGGTGTTCAGCTCCGACGAGGTGCTCCCGATCGACTGACGGCGAGGTCGGCCCCCACGGCCGTCGCGGTGGCGGAACCTTCCTCCGGTCTCCAGCTGCCCAACTCAGCCGGGGCGGGGGCGCTGTGGGCTAACCTGCGGGCGACATGCCGCCTCGCATACTCATTGCCAAGCCCGGGTTGGATGGCCACGATCGCGGCGCCAAGGTCGTCGCACGAGCGCTGCGCGACGCCGGGTGCGAAGTGATCTACTCCGGTCTCCACCAGACCCCCGAGCAGATCGTCGAAACGGCGATCCAGGAAGACGTCAACGCCATCGGTCTCTCCGTGTTGTCCGGTGCGCACATGACGCTCTTCCCCAAGGTCGTGGAGTTGTTGGCCGCCCGGGACGCCGCCGACATCATCGTGTTCGGTGGAGGGATCATCCCCGATGCCGACATTCCGATCCTCAAGGAGAAGGGCCTCGCCGCCATCTTCACCCCGGGTGCCCCGCTCACCGAGATCCAGAGCTGGGTCGGCGAGAACTTTCCCGACTGAGGTGGTCGCTTCGCCCCCGACGGGACGATCTGGCAGCATGCAACCCGACCCCGGTGCGATCAGGAGGATTGCGTGAAGATCCACGAGTACCAGGCGAAGACGCTGATGAAGGCCCGGGGTATTCCGGTGCCGCTCGGTGTCCCCGCCACCACCGTCGAGGAGGCGGTCGCCGCCGTGCGCCCGCTGATCGAGGAAAGCGGCAACGCCGTGGTGGTCGTCAAGTCCCAGATCCATGCCGGTGGGCGTGGCAAGGGGCGTTTCGAAGAACACCCTGACCTCGGCGGCGTGACCGTCGTCACCGCCGGGATCGGCGGGGGTATCGACGCCGCCGAAGCGGCGGTGCGCGACCTCGCCGGCAAGATGCTCGGCTCCACCCTGGTGACGGTACAGACCGGTCCCGAGGGCAAGCAGGTCAACCGGCTCTACATCGAACAGGGCATCGACATCGCCACCGAGCTGTACCTGTCGGTGCTGCTCGACCGGTCGATCGGCCGGATCATCGTCATGGCCTCCACCGAGGGCGGCACCGAGATCGAGGAAGTCGCCGAGGAGACCCCGGAGAAGATCCTGCGCCAGCCGATCGACCCGGCCTACGGGCTGCTCGACTTCGAGGCGGCCCGGATCGCCGCCGGGCTCGGTCTGGAAGGTGTCGCCGCCCGTAACGGCGCCACCTTTGTCAAGGCTCTCGCCGACGCCGCCATCGAGATGGATGCCGACATGGTCGAGATCAACCCGCTGGTGGTCACCACCGATGGGACGGTGATGGCGCTCGATGGCAAGGTGAGCTTCGAGGCGAACGCCCTGTTCCGCCATCCGGACATCGTGGCGATGCGCGACGAGAGCGAGGAGAACGCCGCCGAGGCGGCGGCTTCGGAGTACGGGCTCAGCTTCATCAAGCTCGACGGATCGATCGGGTGCATGGTCAACGGCGCCGGGCTGGCGATGGCGACGATGGACATCATCAAGTACGTCGGCGGGGAACCCGCCAACTTCCTGGATGTCGGCGGGGGCGCCGACAAGGACCAGGTGGTGGCGGCGTTCAAACTGATCACCGCCGACCCCGAGGTCAAGGGCATCTTCGTCAACATCTTCGGTGGGATCATGCGGTGCGACACGATCGCCACCGGTGTGGTCGAAGCCGTCAAGGAGGTTGGTCTCCAGGTGCCCCTGGTGGTCCGGCTCGAAGGCACCAATGTCGAGTTGGGCAGGCAGATCATCGAAGAGTCGGGGCTCAACGTCGTCGCCGCCTCCGACATGAAGGACGGAGCACAGAAGATCGTGGAGCTGACCAAATGAGCGTGCTTGTCGACACCACCACCAAGGTGCTGATCCAGGGGCTCGGCAAGACCGGCCAGTTCCACACCGACAAGGCCATCGCCTACGGCACCCAGATGGTCGGCGCCGTCCATCCCAGCCGTGCCGGTGACGTCCAGCGATTCGAGGGCGAGACCGACCACTCCGGGGTCCCCGACCGGGCCGACCACTACCAGGTCGATCTCCCGATCTACCGCAGCGTCGCCGAGGCCGCCGCAGAGACGGGCGCCGACACCTCGGTCGTCTACGTCCCGCCGCCGTTTGCCGCCGACGCCATCATGGAGGCCGCCGACGCCGGAATCCGTCTCGTCGTGTGCATCACCGAGGGGGTGCCGGTGGGGGACATGGTGATCGCCAAGCGGTATCTCGAGGATCATCCCGGGACCCGTCTCGTCGGGCCCAACTGTCCCGGGGTCATCACCCCCCGGCAGTGCAAGATCGGGATCATGCCCGGCTACATCCACACTCCGGGCAAGATCGGGGTGGTGAGCCGGTCCGGCACCCTCACCTACGAAGCGGTGTTCCAGCTCACCAACAACGGGTTGGGTCAGACCAGCGCCATCGGGATCGGTGGCGACCCGGTCAACGGCACCAACTTCGTGGACTGCCTCGAGCTCTACCAGAACGATCCCGACACCGAGGGTGTCATCATGATCGGCGAGATCGGCGGCACCGCCGAAGAGGAAGCCGCCGACTGGATCGCCGCCAACATGACCAAGCCGGTGGCGGCGTTCATCGCCGGGACGACGGCGCCTCCCGGGAAGCGGATGGGTCACGCCGGCGCCATCATCTCCGGTGGTCGGGGCACCGCTGCCGACAAGATCGCCGCCCTCGAAGCCGCCGGGGTCACCCTGGCGCCCACCCCCACCGACATGGGCGCCGCCATGCTGCAGGCTCTTTCCTGACGGCCGAGGGTCCCAGGATCCTCAGGGCGCCCCGGTCGCCGGGGGCTCGGTCTCGGTCGGGACGATGTCTGCCGGTTCGGTCGTCACCGGCTCGGTGGTCTCCGGTTGCGTCGTCACCGGCTCCGTGGTGGACGGGTCGGACGAATCTGACGAGTTGACCATGATCAGCACCACCACCAACACGATGGCGGCGATCAGCACCCCGATCACGGCGCCCAGCATCGATCCTCCAGAGCGGGACGTGACCTCGATGTGCTGCGCCGGCGGGGCCGCCGGGCGGGCCTCGGTTCCCGGTGCCGGAGGGACCAGTGCCGCCGAGGCTTCGATGGGATCGGTCGAGGACGAGGCCCCGGTGGCGACGTGCTCGGTCCACCGGACCCCGTCCCAGTACCGGTTGGTGTGACGGCGGGTGGGGTCGGAGTACCAACCGGCCGGAGGGGGTTGGCTCGAACTTGTCATGGCTACTCCTCGGAGAGGTCCGTTGATCGTCAACCACCGTTGAGCGGTTCGTCAGAATGTAGCGCCGGCGGTTGCCCGGTGGTGGTTCTACGTACCGCCGGCCGGTGTTGCTCGGGTACGGCGGTCGGTTGCGGTGGCCGCCATGCCTGGCGGGACCGCATCCTCGTATCCCGATAGGGCGGCCGGGCGGGCATAGTGGTGACATGCGAACTCGCCGGATCCATGTAGCACTCGCTCCTGTGGTGATCGCATTCGTGGTGGCCGTGTCCGCATGCAGCGGGGCAGCCGCCGATCCCCTCTCGTCGGCGTCGTCACCGTCCGCTCCCGGATCGGTGACGACGGCCGCACCCGGGCGCCCCCCATCGGAGCTTGCGTCCTCCACGACCATGGCCCCACAGATCGACGCCGGTTTGGATCCCTTCCTCGGACCGGGGACCAGCGACGTGGTGATCGATGTGGACGGAGTGCCCCGTCGCTACCGGCTGCACATCCCGGAGGATCTCGGCGGGGCGGCGGCGCTGGTCGTCGACCTCCACGGGTTCACCGCCGACCCCGACAATCAGGATGCGCTGAGCGGATGGTCCAGGCTGGCGGACACCGAGAAGCTGGTGGTGGCGCAACCCGCCGCCCTCGGCGATCTCCCCGCCTGGGAGACCGCCCCCGGGTCGCCGGGGACCGAGCGCGATATCGCCCTGGTGCGGGCCGTGGTGGCGGATGTCGGGTCCCGCGTCGAGCTGGACCCGGACCGCATCTACGCATCCGGGTTCTCGAACGGGGGAGGGATGGCCCATCGGCTCGGCTGCGATGCCTCCGATCTGTTCGCCGCCATCGGAACCGTCGCCGGTTCCTACCTGCAGATCGACGTCTGTGCCGCCGAGCGTCCGGTCCCGGTGATCTCCTTCCACGGAACCGCCGACCTGATCGTGCCGGTCCAGGGGATGTCGGATGTGCTACCTGATATCGCATCGTGGGCGGAGAGCTGGGCGGAGCGCAACCGATGCGGGCCCGATCCGGAGATCGAGGCGGTGGCGGTCGATGTGGAACGCACCCAATGGCTCGAATGCGCCGAGGATGCCGACGTGGAGTTGTCCATCATCGACGGAGGTCGCCACACCTGGCCGGGAAGCCGAAGCCCCGGACTCTTCCAGGCAACCGACTCGATCGACGCCACCGCCGAGATGTGGAGGTTCTTCGAGGACCACCCCATGCCGTGAGCTGTCACCGGCGAAACGGCCGGCAACCTTCACCGTGCGCGGCCCGTCGCGGTGTCACCGGGGTGCCCTTCGCACGCCGCCCGGATCAATGGGTCCGAGCCGGACCCGGCACGCATGCAGACCGGCCGGCGGGTGCGGCATCTATGCTTCCGGCCGCATGTCTCAGCGATTTCCCATCGCCGTCCTCGTCTCGGGTCGCGGCACCAATCTCCAGGCCATCCTCGATGCTGCCGGTCATCCGGACTACCCCGCCGAGATCGCCGTGGTCATCTCCGACCGACCCGGGGTGGAGGCGCTCGATCGTGCCGCATCGGCCGGGGTACCCACCGACGTCGTGGCCTGGGGCGACTACCCGGACCGTGGCGCCTTCACCACCGCCGTCTGCGACACCGCCGACCGTCATGGCGCCGGAGCCCTCATCCTGGCCGGTTTCATGCGGATCCTCGCCCCCGTTGCGATCGCCCGGTTCCCCCACCGCATCATCAACACCCACCCCGCCCTGCTCCCGGCGTTCCCCGGGGCCCACGCCGTCGCCGAGGCCCTCCGTCACGGCGTCAAGCTCTCCGGTGTGACCATCCATTTCGTCGACGAGCAGGTCGACCATGGCCCGATCATCTACCAGGAGGCGGTTCCGGTGCACGCCGACGACACCGAAGAAACGTTGCAGACCCGCATCCAGTCGGTCGAGCACCTGCGCTACCCCGAGGTCGTCGCCGCTTTGGCCGCCGGCCGTCTGTCGGTCACCGGACGGGTCGTCGCCTGGGATGGTGCGATATGACGCGGCGAACCGTCACCCGTGCGCTGCTCTCGGTGTCGGACAAGACCGGACTCGTCGAGTTCGCCGTACGCCTGATCGACGCCGGGGTCGAGATCGTCTCGTCCGGCGGAACCGCCACCGCACTGTCCGCTGCCGGTGTGGCGGTGACCCCGGTCTCCGACGTCACCGGATCCCCGCACATCCTTGGGGGAAGGGTCAAGACGCTCCACCCCAAGATCCATGGCGGGATCCTGGCCGACACCGACCAGGATGAGCACCGCCGAGACCTCTCCGATCACGACATCGACCCGTTCCAGCTCGTGGTGGTCAACCTCTATCCCTTCGAGGCGACGGTGGCCCGGGAAGGGGTGAGCGACGCCGAGGCGATCGAACAGATCGACATCGGAGGACCGGCGATGATCCGGGCGGCGGCCAAGAATCACCGGTTGGTCGGTGTGGTCACGTCACCCGACGACTACGACGCCGTGGCCGCCGCCGTCGAAGGAGGAGGGATCGATGATGTGCTGCGCCGGCGACTCGCCGTCGACGCCTTCGCCCGCACCGCTGCATACGATGCCGCCATCGTTGCCTGGTTCCACCGCGACGAGCCGACGCCACCGCACCTGGTCACCCGACTCGACCGGGTCGATGCGCTCCGTTATGGGGAGAATCCCCATCAGCCGGCCGCCATCTACGTCGAGCACGGGCGGTCCCCATGGTGGCGGCAGGCGACCCTGCACCAGGGCAAGGCGATGTCTTTCAACAACTATGCCGACACCGAAGCCGCATGGCGGCTGGTCAACGACCTCGACACGGCGGCGGCGGTCATCGTCAAACACACCAACGCCTGTGGAGCGGCGATCGCCGACACCCCCGGTGCGGCTTTTGCGGCGGCATGGGAGTGTGATCCACTCTCGGCGTTCGGTGGGGTGGTGGCGCTCAACGAAGGCCTCGACGCCGCTACCGCCGAGGCCATCGCCGCCAACTTCGTCGAGGTGGTCATTGCCCCCGAGGTCGACGAGGAGGCGGCGGCGATCCTGGCGGGCAAGAAGAACCTCCGTGTCCTCACCGCTCCCGCCCCGGGCTCCGACGGGTTGGATCTGCGACGGGTGGAAGGCGGGGTTCTCGCCCAGCGGTACGACGGTGTGACGGCGGTGCACGATGGCGCCCTCCCGGAGGGCTGGACGGTGGTCGCCGGGGGGGATCCCTCATCCGAGTTGCTCACCGAACTCGGACTGGCCTGGGTCGTGGCCGCCCACACCAGGTCGAACGCCATCGTGGTGGTCAGCAACGGCGCCGCCGTCGGGGTCGGCGCCGGCGATCAGAGTCGCATCGGCGCCGCCGAGCGTGCGCTGCATCGGGCCGGGGGGAGAGCTGCCGGTGCGGTGGCCGCCAGCGACGCCTTTCTTCCGTTCCGCGACGGGCTCGACACCCTGGCCGCCGCCGGGATCGTCGCCCTGGTGGAACCCGGCGGCTCGATGCCGCGACGATGAGGTCATCGCCGCCGCCGAGGAACACGGGATGATGCTGATATTCACCGGTACCAGGCACTTCCGACATTGAGCGCCCAGACACTCTCCGGCAAGGATGTCGCCACGGCGGTACGCGCCGAGGTGACGGCTCGCGTCGCCGCCCTCGCCGAGCGCGGCAAGTCGGTGGGGCTGGCCACGGTGCTCGTCGGTGACGACCCGGCGTCGCAGGTCTATGTCCGCAACAAGCATCGCGCCGCCCTCGCCGCCGGGATGCAGTCCTTCGACGAGCACCTCCCGGCGGATGCGACGGAAGGTGATGTCGTGGCGGTGATCGACCGGCTCAACCGCGACGGCGCCGTCGACGGGATGATCGTCCAGCTCCCGCTCCCTGGCGACCTCGACGGCAACGCCGCCGTCGAAGCGGTGGATCCCGGCAAGGACGCCGACGGGCTCCATCCCTACAACCTCGGTCTGTTGCTGCTCGATCGTCCCGGCCCGCAGCCGGCCACGCCGAGCGGGGTGATGCGAATCCTCTCCCACTACGGGATCCCGACGAGGGGTGCCCTGGCGGTGGTGGTTGGCCGCTCCTTCCTCGTCGGCCGACCACTGGCGCTGATGCTCGGGGCGAAGGGGATCGATGCCACGGTGGTGCAGGCGCACAGCCGTACGCCCGACCTGGCCGCACTCACCCGCACCGCCGACATCGTCGTCGCCGCCGCCGGAATCCCCGGGCTGATCACCGCCGATCATGTCCGTCCCGGATCGGTCGTCATCGATGTCGGGATCAACCGCACCGCACACGGCCTGGTCGGCGATGTCGACTTCGACGCCGTCAGCGAGGTTGCCGGTGCCATCACCCCGGTGCCCGGTGGCGTCGGTCCCATGACCATCGCCTCGCTCCTCGCCAACACTGTCGCACTTGCCGAAAGGAAACTGGCATGACCAACGACGATCTGCGCACCGGCGCCACCCGGGAGGAGGGCATCCCCGGGGCGCCGGACAGGACCGAGCGCAGCCCCGGGTGGAGACTCCATGACATCGTGGCCGGCCTGCTGGCCGGTACCGGCGCAGGTCTTGTGGCCGCCATCTTCATCGTCGCCCGCATGCTCGACCAAGGTGCGGTCGTCGTCGTGTGCGTGGCGATCGGGGCCGGGTTGGGGGTGTTACTCGTCGAGCGGGCCGGACGGGATCGAAACGGGGTCACCCCGGTACGCGTCACCGCCTGGGTGGTCGTGGTGCTCACCGTGTCGTTCGTCGGGCTACTGATCCAGGCGATCCGCAACCTCGAGTGACGGGGCGGCTCGACGGTTCCGCCGACTACCCTCGGGGCGAATTCACCCTGTCTGCCCACCCCCTGAGGAGTCGAGTCATGCCCGAGCGGATCACGATGGGAACCTCCGGTCTCGAGGTCCCCGACGAGCCCATCCTGCCCTTCATCGAAGGCGACGGGATCGGCCCGGATATCTGGGCGGCCTCGGTCCGAATCTTCGATGCCGCCGTCGAAGCCTCGTACGGTGGCGTGCGCAAGGTGTCGTGGCTCGAGGTGCTCGCCGGGCAGAAGGCATTCGACCAGTCAGGTCAGTGGCTGCCGGAGGAGACCATCGAGACCTTCCGCACCCACCTGGTGGGAATCAAGGGGCCGCTGACCACTCCTGTCGGTGGAGGCATCCGCAGTCTCAATGTTGCACTCCGCCAGATCCTCGATCTCTATGTCTGTCTCCGGCCGGTGCGCTGGTACGACGGGGTGCCGTCCCCGGTCAAGCATCCCGAGGCGGTCGACATGGTCATCTTCCGGGAGAACACCGAGGACGTGTACGCCGGCAAGGAACTCGAGGAGGGCACCGAGGGGGCCAGACAACTCCTCGCCTATCTCGACGAGGCCTTCGGTTGGGATATCCGCCCCGACAGTGGTCTCGGTCTCAAGCCCGTCTCCCGCACCGGGTCGAAGCGTCTGGTCCGCGCCGCCATCGATTATGCGCTTGCCAACAACCGCCGCTCGGTGACCCTGGTCCACAAGGGCAACATCATGAAGTACACCAAGGGCGCCTTCCGCACCTGGGGCTACGAGGTGGTCAGCGAGGAGTACGCCGATGTCGCCGTCTCCTGGGAGGACTGCGGTGGAGACCCCGGGGACAAACTCCTGGTCAAGGATTCCATCGCCGATGCGTTCCTCCAGCAGATCCTGACCCGCCCCGCCGAGTACGACGTCATCGCCACCACCAACCTCAACGGTGACTACATCTCCGATGCGCTGGCCGCCCAGGTGGGTGGCATCGGGATCGCACCCGGCGGCAACATCAACTACGAGACGGGCCACGCCATCTTCGAGGCCACCCACGGCACCGCCCCCAAGTACACCGGCCAGGACAAGGTCAACCCTGGTTCGGTGACGCTGTCCGGGGCCAACATGTTCCGCTACATGGGCTGGGGCGAAGCGGCCGACCGCATCGAGTCCGGGCTGGAAAGCGCCATCGCCGACAAGATCGTCACCTATGACTTCGCCCGCCTGATGGAGGGCGCCACCGAGGTGAAGACGAGCGAGTTCGCCGACGCCGTCATCGAGCGCATGTAGCTTCTCCGGAGGCACCTGCCCGGAACGGGCCGTCGGGCAAGCTCACTACGCTCTGGTCAACATCTTCCGTCCGGATCCAGGGGAGCATCGCCATGTCCAAGGTCACCGTCGTCGGCGCCGGGAAGTACGGCTCGACCACTGTTCAGCGTCTCGCCGAGGCCGACATCGTCGACGAGGTCGTGATGACCGACATCGTCGAGGGTCTTCCGCAGGGGCTCGCCCTCGACATGAACCAGTCGCGTCCCATCCTCGGATATCGCACCCAGGTGATCGGGACCAACGACTACGCCGACACTGCCGGCAGTGACGTAGCGGTGATCACCGCCGGGTTGCCCCGCAAGCCGGGGATGACCCGGATGGATCTGCTCGAGGTCAACGCAAAGATCGTCACCGATGTCGTCGAGCAGCTGGCGACCCACTCGCCGGATGCGGTGATCATCGTGGTGACCAACCCTCTCGACCAGATGACCACCCTGGCCGCCGACGTATCCGGGTTCCCGCGGGAGCGGGTCATCGGTCAGGCGGGGATGCTCGACAGCGCCCGGTTCGCCCACTTCATCGCCGAGGCCGCCGGTGTCGACATCCTCGATGTGGAAGCCGTCACCCTGGGAAGCCATGGCGAGACCATGGTGCCGGTGCCATCGCTGTGCCGGGTGGGAGGTCGCCCGCTCGCCGACGTGCTGGACGCCGCCACCATCGACGCCCTCGTGGACCGGACCCGCGACGGAGGCGCCGAGATCGTCGGTCTGCTCAAGACCGGGTCGGCCTATTACGCCCCGTCGGCGGCGGCGGCGGCGATGGTCAAGGCCGTGGTGACCAACTCGGGCGAGCAGATGCCCGTGTGTGCTTGGACCACCGGCCAGTTCGGGGTCTCGGACGTCTATCTCGGTGTGCTCGCCAAGCTCGGAACCGGTGGCGTTCAGGAGATCGTCGATGTCGAGCTGAGCGCCGTCGAGCAGCAGGGGCTCGCCGAAGCCGCAGATGCGGTCAAGGAGAAGGTCGCCGAACTCGGCCAGCTCGGCGGCTGACGGCGTCGCCTCGCCACCACAGGATCGCACGCTCAGTTGACGTCGGCGTAGCTGTCGCCGTATCTGATGTCATCGATGAAGACGGTCTGGGTCGTTCCCGTTTTGTTGGCGCTGCCGTAGAGGCCGACCTTCACCGAGTTCTCCAGACCCGCATAGTTCCATGCGCCGTCGAACGTGTATCGCAGCGATCCACCTCTCCAGATCTTCACCCAACCGCCCGAGGTGTTCGGGGCACCGCGCCATCCGACCACGAACTTGACCCATTGGCCCTTGGGGAAGGCATCGGTGTGCCTGACGAACTGATCGGTGGGAAAGACGCCCTTGTCGGCGTCCTCCCTGATGACGACGTCGTACTCCAGGTTCGAGTTCGGGGTGAAATACAGCGCCAGTGGTGGCCCGTGCCCGACCCCCGACGACGACGGGCTCGGATGGAGCTGCATGAAGAGCTGTCGACCGTTGCTGTTGTCGGTGAACCCCTTCGGAACGAAGACCCAGAACCGCAGATATCGCTCCCAGGTGTTACCGATCCCGTTGCTGACCTCGATCTCGGAGCGGTCGTGTTTCCCATCGGTGTCGGGGGCGAGACGTGACCGCACGGAATGCGAGCCCGTGTGCACCGGGCTGGTGACAATCGCCGGTGCGTGACCCTGGCTGCCCACGAAGAGCTTGAACGTCCGTCCGTTGTCGGTCAGTACCCCGCCGCTGATCGACGCCCCCTCGGCGTCGACGACCCGGAAGGTTGCGGCGGTGGCGGGCTGCGCAACCGCCGAGAGCGCAAGGACGAGGGCGGCGACGACGGCGAGCGCACGTCGGTGGGCCATCTGGATCACCTTTCCGGCAGGTTCCCGAGCGTGACACGGGGAAACGGCGGTACCGGGCGGAGAGTACACATCGGCGGCGGCGAGAACCGGGCCTGCCACATCGACCGGTGGACGCCCGATGTCGTCTCGGACCAGCCGATGCGTCCTACCGGGTGATCCCCGCCAGCCTTTCGGCGGCCCGGATCTCGGCGGCGCTCTCCTCGGCGGCGGCGCGTTGACGATGCGCCCGCTGGGCATTGAGATAGGAGTCACGCCGCCGACCCCAGAGGGCGACGGCGGCGACGAAGACGATGACCATCCCGATCACCGCCATCAGGTGCCCCGAGGTGACCTGGGTGTCCCGGAAGGTGGCAACACCGTCGCCGGATTCCATCTGCAGACGGAGAAGCGTGGACCGCACCGCACCTGCCGAGAGGGCGATGGCGGTGCCGCCGACCAGCGCCGACAGCATCAGCATCCGGTTGGCGACGAGTTGGCGCGGAGCGGGAGCGACGGAGATCGCAAACACCATGGCGAACACCGCGGCGATGGCGATCCAGACGTCGACCTCGAGACGGCGTCCGCCGATGGCGGTGTCGAGCATGGCGCCGCCGACCACGATGAGGCCGATCATGAGTAACGACCGCATCCAGAACGTCGTCGCCACCCTGGACTCCGGGAACCTCGCCAGGAAGGCGCGGTGGGCCACATAGGCGACGACCAGGGCGAGCAGGGCCACCATCGCAAATCCGGGAGTCATCTCCACTCTGCCGCCGCTGGGAGCGAAGGCGATCGCAACGGCGACCACGGCGATCCCGAGAGCAACGAGCGTGCCGCGTACCGGGTCGGCGCTACGAGGGGAGTGGACGGCCAGTACCGCCACCAGCGAGGCCGCACCGATCGCAAAGGCGATCCAACCGTGGACGGTTTCGTATCCCCGGATCGACCACGGTTCGACGATGAATCCGTAGCTCGGGTTCATCCGGCCGTACTCCCAGAGCACGGTCTGCATCACGAACAGCGCACCGAACACACCGACGAGGACGACCAGATGCCGCGACACGAAGCTCTGGCTCGTGGGTCCGAATGACGCCGCCGCAAGTTCGTCGGGGCCGACCTCGGCGGGTGGCGTGGCGTCGACCGCTCCGGGCGCTTGGTTACGGCTCACCGGTTCGCTCCCTGGGGGGTTCCGACCACTCTACCGGCGACGCCGGCCGGACGCAGGGACCGGGCCGGGATGCGTGAGGCCTTGTGCCACAAGGCTCCTGAGCTTCACAGATCCCGGAAGGTGCGTTACACTCATGTAATTCGCCGGGTTCACGGCGTACCCCCAAGGAGGATCTGTGAACAAGGGAGAACTCATCGATGCGGTTGCGGAGTCGACTGGCCAGTCGAAGTCGGCAGTAAGCAGCGTCTTGGATGCCACGTTGGAGGCGATCACGGGATCGCTCAAGAATGGTGACAAGGTGACGTTCACGGGCTTCGGCACGTTCGAACGCCGCCACCGTCAGGCCAGGGTGGGGCGCAATCCCCAGACCGGTGCGGAGGTTCAGATCCCCGCTTCGAACGTGCCCGCCTTCAAGGCAGGCAAGTCCCTCAAAGACTCCGTCAAGTAACCAAGCCATCGTTAATCAACCCGAAAGGGCGTACCCCTCCGGGGGTGCGCCCTTTCTCTTTCGGGTTCCTGTTCGCAGGACCGCCGGTGCGTGAACCTGCGTAGCGTTTGGTGGCGGGGAGCGATGGGAAGGTTGGACGCCTCAACGAGAAAGGTGTTCAACCATGCGCACTTCCGGAATTGGACTGTCCCTTATCCTGATTGCCGCCGGTGCCGTTCTGGCCTGGGCGGTAACCGCCGAAGCCGATGGGATCAACCTCAACACGGTTGGCATCATCCTGTTCGTGGTCGGTGTCGTCGGACTGTTGGTGACCCTGGTCGCCACCAACACCACCGGTCGACAGGTCGTCGAACGTGACCGCAGAGTGATCGTCGATCGCGAAGAGCTGTAGCCCTTCGGGAGCGGTCAGCCGGTGGCGGGATCTCCGCCACCGGGAATGCCGAGCGGCGGCCTCTCAGGTCGCTGTGGTTCCGTCCGTCGCTGGACCCTGATCGGTGCGGCCCGATCAGGGCTTGCGCCGGCGTCGAGGGGGCAGCGGTGGGGCGTGGCCGTTGTGGAACCCCGGGTAGGCTGTCGTCGCCCATTCGAAAGGACGCTGACTGTGGCACGGTTCCTATCCGAGGAGTATCTGGCGGCCGCCGCCGGGGCGCTCGCCTCCCATGAAGGGTTCCGTCGGGCGATCGCCGATGTGACCCTGGCCGTGCAGTTCCGCGTATCGGATGTGCCCGATCGCGGTGACGTCGCCTACACACTCACCGTCGCCGATGGCGAGGCGACCATCGAGATGGGAGACGAGGCCGAAGCCGACGTCATCATCAACAACGGCTACGACACCGCCGTCGGGATCTCCACCGGAGAAGCTCAACACGCAGATGGCCTTCTTCACCGGGAAGATCAAGGTCGGCGGCAACATGACCTCGCTGCTGACCCACCAGGCCGTGATCACCCAGTTCGCCGAGGCGCTCTCCGTCATCGACGTGGAGTACTGACGGCGTCGGTGGTCTGCCAGCCTGGGATCGGCTACTGCCGGCCACCCATCCGCACATCGGAGATCTTGGCGCGGAAGTAGTCACGGTTCATGATGGCGATGTTGTCGATGCTGATGCCCTTCGGGCAGGCGGCCTCGCACTCACCGTGATTGGTGCATGACCCGAAGAACGTCTCCATGGTGTCGACCATCGCCACCACACGGCGGTCCCGTTCGGGTTGACCCTGCGGCAAGAGGTTGAGGTGGGCCACCTTGGCCGAAGTGAAGAGCTGGGCGGCGCTGTTGGGGCATGCCGCCACGCAGGCCCCGCATCCGATACAGGCGGCGGCGTCCATGGCGGCGTCCGACGCCTCCTTGGGGACCGGGATCAGGTTGGCATCGGGGGCGCTGCCGGTGGGGACGCTGATATAGCCCCCCGACTCGATGATCCGGTCGAATGCGGAGCGGTCCACGGCGAGGTCCCGCACCACCGGAAATGCCGCTGCCCGCCACGGCTCGATGACGATGGTGTCGCCGTCGCTGAACTTGCGCATGTGGAGCTGGCACGTGGCGGTCCCGAGCTGGGGTCCGTGTGGCTGCCCGTCGATCATCACCCCACAGGTTCCACAGATGCCCTCACGGCAATCATGGTCGAAGGCGATCGGCTCCTCGCCGGCCAGGGTCAGGTCCTCGTTGACCAGGTCGAGCATCTCGAGGAAGGATGCCTCCGGGGAGACCCCCTTCGCCTGGTAGGTCTTGAGTTCGCCCGGAGCATCCGGCCCCGCCTGGCGCCACACTCGCAGCGTCAGATCCATTACTTGTAGCTCCTCTGCGCCAGCTTCACGTACTCGAAATCCAACTCTTCGCGGTGCTTGGTCTGCGGCGCACCGTCGCCGTTCCATTCCCACGCCGAGACGTGGCGGAACCCTTCGTCGTCGCGGAGCGCCTCACCCTCGGGGGTCTGGTGCTCGACCCTGAAGTGGCCCCCACACGACTCCTCCCGATCGAGGGCATCGCGACACATCAGCTCGGCCAACTCGAAGAAGTCGGCCACACGTCCCGCCTTCTCGAGAGACTGGTTGAAGGTGGCGGCACTCCCCAGAACCCGCACATCGCGATAGAACTCCTCGCGCAACGCCGGGATCTCGCTGAGCGCCTTCTCCAGGCCCTCCCGGCTCCGGGCGAGCCCGCAGTACTCGATCATGATCTTGCCCAGCTCGCGATGGAAGTAGTCGACGGTGCGGGTGCCGTTGATTCCGAGGAGTCGCTGGACCCGGGTGTTGACGGCGGTCTCGGCGTCACGGAAGGCCGGGTCGTCGGTGGCGACCGGGTCCACGTTCAACCAGTCGGCCAGATAGTCACCGATCGTGTACGGGAGCACGAAGTAGCCGTCGGCAAGACCCTGCATCAACGCCGAGGCGCCGAGGCGGTTGGCGCCGTGCTCGGAGAAGTTGGCCTCACCGATGGCGTACAGCCCGGGAACGGTGGTCATCAGGTTGTAGTCGACCCACAGGCCGCCCATCGTGTAGTGGGGTGCCGGGTAGATCCGCATCGGAACCTCGTACGGGTTCTCGTCGGTGATCCGTTCGTACATCTCGAAGAGGTTTCCGTAGCGGGCTTCGATCACATCGCGCCCGAGCCGGGCGATCGCCGCCCCGAAGTCGAGGTAGACCCCGTTCTTGAGGGGGCCGATGCCGCGTTGCTGGTCGATGATCCGCATCGCCGCCCGGGAGGCCACGTCGCGGGGCACCAGGTTTCCGAACGCCGGGTAGATGCGCTCCAGGTAGTAGTCCCGCTCGTCCTCGGGGATCTGGTTCGGCGGGCGGGCGTCGTCGGGGGAGAGCGGGACCCAGATCCGACCGTCGTTGCGGAGCGACTCGGACATCAGGGTCAGCTTCGACTGGAACTCGTCGCTCGCCGGGATACACGTCGGGTGGATCTGGGTGAAACACGGGTTGGCGAAGTAGGCGCCCTTGCGGTGCGCCCGCCAGGCGGCGGTGACGTTGCAGGTCATCGCATTCGTCGACAGGAAGAACACGTTGCTGTAGCCCCCGGTGGCCAGCACGACCGCATGGGCGGAATGGGAGGCGACCTCGCCGCTCACCAGGTCCCGGGTGACGATGCCGACGGCGCGGCCGTCCTTGACCACCACATCGAGCATCTCGCTGCGGTGGTGGAGTCGTACCGTCCCCAGCGCCACCTGCCGGGACAGCGCCTGGTAGGCGCCGAGGAGAAGCTGCTGGCCGGTCTGGCCCCTGGCGTAGAAGGTGCGGGAGACCTGCGCCCCGCCGAACGATCGGTTGTCCAGCATCCCGCCGTACTCGCGGGCGAAGGGGACGCCCTGGGCGGTGGCCTGGTCGATGATCTCGTTGGAGACCTGGGCCAGGCGGTAGACGTTGGCCTCACGGGACCGGTAGTCGCCACCTTTGACGGTGTCGTAGAAGAGGCGCTGGATCGAGTCGCCGTCGTTGCGGTAGTTCTTGGCGGCGTTGATCCCGCCCTGGGCGGCGATGGAATGGGCGCGGACGCGCCGAGTCGTGGAAGGTGAAGGCCTCGACCTGGTAGCCGAGTTCGCCGAGGGTTGCCGCCGCCGAGGCGCCGGCGAGGCCGGTGCCGACCACGATCACCTTGTATTTGCGCTTGTTCGCCGGGTTCACCAGCCGGATGCCGGAACGGTGTGTGTCCCACTTGTCGCCGATCGGTCCGGCGGGGATGCGGGCCTCCAATGTGGTCTTCATGCTGGGCGATACCTCGTTCATGCGATCAGGCCGATCTGGACGCCGATGGGAACCGCCAGGTACCCGGCGACCACGATCACGGTGAAGCCGCTGGCGAAACTGCGGCGAAAGCGGTTGATGTGGGGATTGTTGACCCCGAGGCTCTGAAACATGCTCCAGGCGCCGTGCCAGACGTGGAGTGCCAGCGCACCCTGGGCCACGACGTAGATCAGCGTGACCGGCCAGCGTTCCAGCGAGGCGACCAGGTTGCCGTACACATCGCCGCGCTCGAACCCGGGGTTGACCGCCTCGATGCCCCAGGTGAGATCCGCCAGGTGCCAGATCAGGTAGAGCAGGATGATGACTCCGGTCCAGCGCATGGTGCGGGAGGCATACGTGGCGGCGTGGTAGTTCCGGGTGGTGTCGTAGCCGACCCCGCGTGCCCGCTGGTTGCTGCGGGTCAGCGACCAGGCGGCATGGACATGGATGAACAGAGCGAGGGCCAACGGGAGGCGGAGGAACGCCCACAGCAGGAAGGTGCGGGGGAACAGCGGCTCGCCGATTTCCCGCAGCCCTTCACCGTAGTGGTTGATCTGCTCGGGGCCTTCGAAGGCATGGAGGTTCCCGACCATGTGGAAGAAGATGAAACCCAGGAGCACGATCCCGCTGATCGCCATGGCGTACTTCTTGCCGACATCGGTGCCGTAGACCTCGATCAGCCACGGGCGCCTCCTGGTCGGTCGGCCGGTCGGCTGCTTCGTCGTGGTCACCTCTGTCCTTCCCTCGGATCG
Source organism: uncultured Acidimicrobiia bacterium (assembly GCA_963708235.1). Lineage (GTDB taxonomy): Bacteria > Actinomycetota > Acidimicrobiia > Spongiisociales > UBA5794. The sequence continues at coordinate 701,572 of OY970200.1, forward strand.
GCTCGGGCCATTATGCCAGGCTCGGCGCGACCGTTTCGGAGGCCGTCGCCGGACCCCCGGGTCGACCGCCCCATTCTTCGGGAAGGATTGTGCATCAAGGCCTTTGGGGTTGACAGGCGCGCGGCAGGGTTGAGAGAATCACATGGGCGTAATTACAACTGTGTTGGGAGTTGAGCGTGTTCACCCAGCTCTTGGAGCTGCTCGAGGCGGATGACCTCGCGTGGCAAGATCTCGCAAACTGCAGAGGCGCCGATCCCGACCTCTTCTTCCCCGAACGGGGAGCATCGACGCGGACGGCAAAGTCGATCTGTCGCGACTGCTCGGTACAGACCCAGTGTCTCGAGTTCGCCATCCTCAGTTCGGAGAAGTTCGGGATCTGGGGCGGACTGTCGGAGCGGGATCGCCGGAAGATCCGCCGCGAGCGCCAGATCGCCGCACAACACCGCCGCGTCTCCTGAGAGGCCCGCCGCACCGGCGGAGCAGCCAGGTTGCCTCACCGGCGGCCGGTTCGCCGACCGCTCTCCGGCCCGTAATCCGCCTCGATCTGCGGTGTCCCGATCTCCCTCGTAGAATCGACACCGAACCCAGCACTGGAGCGCTACGTCTTGCTGTATGTCATCCTCGCCCTCGCCGTCGTCGTCATCGTGGCTGCGGTCACCTACTTCTACGTCCGCCGACCTTCGTCAGTCGAGACCGGGACGGCGTCGGAACCTGCCCGCAGCGGTGGAGGCTTCCGCCCCGTGGCATCGGACTTCCATGTCGCCTCCGGTGAGGCCCATGTCTACTTCGATGTGCCGCTGTCGGACGGCGACGCCGATCCGGTTCTCGTCGACATCCTGCTGCGCGAGGCGGTGGAGGTGCTGCGTAGCAAGCGCAGCCACCTTCCTCTCGAGGGTGTGTCCACGGTGCATGCCCATGCGATTCGCAACGGCGAGAAGGTCCACGTCGGCAAGCTCACGCTCGACGGTCCCGGCGAGTTGCCACCGCCACCGGACCCGTCAGACCACCCGTTCAGCCATCGGTCGGCCGGACCCGACCTGTTCGATGAGCTGACCGTTGACAGCGGAGCCCGTCCCGCCGTTGCGGAGCGGGCGCGGGGCGATGAGCTGGAGCCGCTCGCCTCCGAGTTCCGGTTGACCAGCATCGTCGAGGCCGGTCTTCGTGCCCAGGGGATCGATCCCCATCAGGCATCGTTCCACGATCTGGTGGCCGGTCTGCTGGTCGTCGGTGGTTATGTGGTGAGCGATGACCGGGGCGACACGTTGACGGCCACGAAAGGTGGCGTCACCCACTATGTCGAGTTGGTGGACCACGCCCCTGGTGACCACCCCGAACTCGCAGAGCGTGTCATCGCCGGCTTCATGGGCCGCTTCGCCCAGTCCGGGGCGGGACGCGGGCTGCTGTTCACCCCCAAGTACGCTCCCTTCATCATCTACGACCGGGAGCGTCGCCAGCCCAAGGTGCGCTTCGTCACCCGGGAACGGTTCCAGGCCTTTGTGGACGCCCTGACGTTCGGATAGCGATCGTGTCGCCGGGGGCGTGGGCGGCGGATGCCCCGCTGCCCTCTCCCCGGGAGTCGCTACACTCGGCGACAGGGAAGGAGCCATCTCATGTTGCGCAATTTTCAGGGCTGGGAGTTCATCATCATCCTCGTGGTGCTGTTGCTGCTCTTCGGCGCCAAGAAGCTCCCCGATCTCGCCCGTTCGCTCGGATCCTCCGCCAAGGAGTTCCGCAAAGGGCTTGACGACGGGGCCAACACCGCCGCCGAGGACAAAGAAGTCCCGACGGAGAAGAGCTGAGGTCTTCGACCTCTGCACACCGGGCACCCGCCGCCGAGGCGGAGGTGCCTGGCTCTTGTGCGTGGTATCCGGGTCGTGGAGCAGCGTGGATTGCGGTCCGCCCGGCGCGCTCCTCCCGCCTGCAAACGGTCCCCGGCTCATCCGGGCAGGGTCATCCGCCCGCCCGGCACGGCTCACCTGACGTGGCTCGCTTCTTCGCCCCTCCCCGCCCCGGTGGGCCGGGTGCCTCCGAGGCTCTGGGAGGAGGTGGGTCGGGGTGCGAGGTCGATATCGGAGAACGGCGATGGGTCCCGTACGGTTGCTGTCGTCGTGCGGGCGCGCTCTGCGGTCTGCCGGCTCGCCAATGCGGGCTTCCGGTCTCGTCGAGGAGCCAGGGGCGACCCCGGCTATCCGGCGGGTGACAGGCATACCGGAGGGGCGGGTGCGCTGGTGCGCACCCGCCCCGGGGTTTGTGCGATGGGTGATCGGGGGGCGGCGGACCGGTTACCGATCGGTGACCGCCACGGTCAGAAGTTCTTGCACTGACCTTCCTTGCTGCCGTTGACCTTGTTCCCCTTGCCCTTCGGAGCGGGGGTGTTCTGCTTGCACTGCAGGTTGCCGTTGACGGTGTTGTTGTAGATCTCGCCACCGCCCTTGTTGCTGACGACCTGGATGTTGCCGCCGACCTTGCTGCCGCGGGCTACGACCATCCCCTTCATCGAGGTGAACTGGATGTCGCCGCCGACCACCGAGGAACGGACGGCGACGCGGTCGCCCTGCTTGACCTGGACGCTGCCGCCCACCTTCGACGAGGCGCGGACCACCACGTTCTTGGCATTCTCCGCCTGGACGTTGCCGCCGATCTTGGCGGCATCGACGACCACGACGGCGCCCTTGTACACCTTCACGTTGCCCTTGACCGTCGTGCCGTTCAGCGTGCAGGTGGCGCCCGCCGGGACCTTGACATCATCGAGCGTGACCTTGCCGATGGTGCCACGGCAGACCCGCTCGCCGGCGAAGGCCGGAACCGTGGCGGTGCCCACCAGCGCCGTTGCCAGCGCCGTCACTGCCAACATCCGTCGCATCCATGTGTTTCGCATCGTTGCCCTCCTCAGGGGTTTGCGTCCGTTGTTCACAGATTGCGGTCCGCACCTGAAGTGACCCTGAAGCGGGGTTGAGGATTCCTTCATCCTGACGTGTCCCGGGCCACGTGGGGTGTCCGCCCCGGCCCAATCGGCGTCGACGATGGTGATGGACGCCGAGGAGCCCCGGCTCGGGAGTGCCGAACCGGGGCTCCTCGAAGACCGAGCCGCTAGACCTCGTCGGTGGGGGTATAGCGCAGTGTGTCCGGGGTGTTCGAGGTCACGATGTAGGTGACGTTCTGGGCGATGTTGACCGCATGGTCCCCGATCCGCTCGATGAAACGCCCCACCCGGGACAACGAGATGGCGGTCTCCAGCCCGATGTGCTCGGCCTCATGACCGATCTCGGTGTAGAACCGGCTGATCAGATCGTCGAGCTCGTCGTCGGCCTGATCGAGACGGGGACCGGCGTCCGCCTGCATCTCGGCGATCGCCTCGACCGAGGCACCGAACAACGTGGCGGCGACCTCGACGCTGCGTGACAGCAACGCTTTGATGGTGGCGGTGTCGGGGAAGCCCTCTTCCCGCTCCAGGGCGTTGGTGCAGTTCACGACGAGATCGCCGGAGCGCTCCTGTTCGTAGAGGATGCGGGTGGCGGCCACGAGGAAGCGCAGATCTCCGGCGACCGGCTGCTGGCGGGCGAGGGTCTCGAAGGTGAGCCGTTCCAGCGCCGAGTACCTCCGGTCGATCTCCTCTTCGGTGGCGCGCACCTCGGGGATCAGTTCGAAGCGACCGTCACGCATCGCCTCGCCGGCTCGGCGCAGGTTCTCGGTTACCAGCGAGCCCAACTCCACAAGGCCGGAGCGGATCGCCACCAGCACGGAGTCGAAGTGGCTGCGGGTGTCGTCGTGGTGTCCGAGTATGGGATCGGGGTTCAGGGCCATATGTTCGTCCTATCCGAATCGTCCGGTGATGTAGTCCTCGGTCTCCTTCTGGCTGGGAGCCGTGAACAGCGCGTCGGTCATCGAGAACTCCACCAGTTTGCCGGTCCGCTGCCCGGAGTCGTCGACATCCACCGAGTAGAAGGCGGTCCGGTCCGAGACGCGGGCGGCCTGCTGCATGTTGTGGGTGACGATGATGATGGTGTAATCGCTCTTCAGGTCGAGCATCAGCTCTTCGATCTTGAGTGTGGCGATCGGGTCGAGGGCCGAGCAGGGCTCGTCCATCAACACCACGTCGGGGTTGGTGGCGATCGCACGGGCGATGCACAGCCGCTGCTGCTGACCCCCGGAGAGCGCCATCCCCGATTCCTTCAGCTTGTCCTTGACCTCGTCCCAGAGCGCCGCCTTGGTCAGGGTCTCCTCGACGAGGTCGTCGAAGTTGACCTTCATCCCGGCGATCTTCGGCCCGAAGATCACGTTCTCGTAGATCGACTTGGGAAACGGGTTGGGCTTCTGGAAGACCATGCCGACGCGTCGACGAACCTCGACCGGGTCCACGTCGTTGGCATACAGGTCGACGCCGTGATAGTGGATCTTGCCGGCGACGCGTGCGCCCTCGATCAGGTCGTTCATCCGGTTGAAGCAGCGCAGGATCGTGGACTTGCCACATCCCGAGGGGCCGATGAAGGCGGTGATCTCGTTCTGGCGGATGTCGAGCGTCACGTCCTTTACGGCGCGGAAGGACCCGTAGTAGACGTTGACATCGTCGAGTTCGAAGATCGACGCGTTCTCGGCGGAGGCAGAACTCTCGTGGATCTGGGTCATGGTACCCAGCGGTGCCGGTCGACCGGCATCCGGTCCCGACCGATCGGCACGCACGGTGGGTGGGCTCTCGGTGGTGGCTACGTCGTCGAGGCTCATTTCCTGGGTCCTTCTGGTCGGTCATATCTTTCGCTCGAAATGGTCGCGGGCCAGGATGGCGGCGGCGTTGACGGTGAGGAGCATGACGAGGAGCACGACGATCGCCGCCGCGGTGAGTGCAACGAAGTCCTGTTGCGGCTGACGGGCGAAGTTGTAGATGATCACCGGCAGCGCCGTGTAGGGCTGGTTGGAGATGAGATCGGGGAAGCTGGCGTCCTGGGCGATGCTGAAGAACAGTGAGAGCTGGGCCCCGGCCAGCAGCAGTGGCGCCGTCTCACCGAACGCCCGGGCGATGGTGAGCACGGATCCGGTGAGGATGGCCGGCAGTGCGCTGGGAAGCACGTGGTGGCGGATCGTCTCCCAGCGTGTCGCCCCCACCCCGAAAGATGCCTCACGCAGTGCCTGGGGCACGGCGCGCAGCGCCTCGGAGGTGGTGATGATCATGATGGGGAGCACCAACACCGCAAGCGTCAGTCCGCCGGCGATCACGTTGCGACCGGCAATGCCCCCTCCCATGTTGAACACCCCGCGCATCAGGATCTCGACGAACAGGAACAACCCGAGGATGCCGTAGACGATGGACGGGACGCCGGCCAGGTTCCGGATGTTGGCCGTGATGAACCGGGTGATCCGGTTGTCGGTGGCGTACTCCTCGAGATACACCGCCGCTGCCACCCCGAGCGTGAACGAGATCACGACGACGAAACCGGTCAGGGCGAGTGATCCCATGATGCCCTGCCAGATCCCTGCGGTGGCGGCGCTGGGGGAGAGCGAATCGGTGATGAAGGATGTTCCGCGGTCCCGGAACACCGGGATCGCCTTGATGATCACGTCGCTCAGCAACGTCACCAGGATGACGAGCGAGAACAGCAGCGAGATGAGCAGTGTGGCGCTGATCAGGGTGTCGATGACGCTGAAGCGGCGACCCTTTATCGAGCGTGCGACCAGCTCGGAAGTGGTGGGGACGGTGCGGCTCGCCATGATCAGTACCTCTGCCGGAGACGACGGACGACACGTTCGCTGAAGATGTTCAGAACCAGCGTGAGGACGAACAGGACCAACCCGACGAAGTAGAGAGACTGGAAGGCGGCGACGTCGCCGGCCACCTGGTCGGAACCGACAGCCAGGTTGGCCATCGCCCCGGTCATGGTGAGCCCACCCTCGGTGGGGTTGAGCGTCATGATCCCATTGAGACCGGCGGCGAGGGCCACCACCATCGTCTCGCCGATCGCCCGGGAGACACCGAGGATGATGGCGGCGACGATCCCCGAGATGGCGGCCGGGAACACGATGCGCAGCGCCGTGTGCCACCGCTTCGCTCCCAGACCGTAGGAGGCTTCACGCAGCGCTCTCGGCACCGCACGCATCGCATCCTCCGAAACCGAGGCGATGAGCGGAACGATGAGGATGCCGACGCCGATCCCGGCGGCGAGGAAGTTGGCGCTCTGCGCACCCGGGAAGAGACCCCGGACGATGTTGGGGGTGATGAACTGGAGGGCGAAGAAGCCGAGCACCACCGAGGGGATCCCGGCGAGGATCTCCAAGGTCGGTTTGAGCACGCGGCGCACCGACGGCCGGGCGTATTCGGAGAGGTAGATCGCCGAGCCGAGCCCGAAGGGGATGGCGACCAGCATGGCGATGCCCGACACCATCAGGGTGTGGACGAGGATCGCCATGATCGAGAACCGGCCGCGGCGTGGGAACCACCCGTCGGCCCACAGGGCGCTGATCTCGATCGACGACAGGAAGGCCCATGCCTCGCCGACCAGGGCGACCACGATGGCAATCGAAATGAAGATCGAGATGGCGGCTGCGCCGAAGAAGATGCCGCGAACGCGGCGCTCACGGCGACGGCGACGGCGGTCACCGGTGAGATCGAGGCTGGCGAGGGCAGGTGGCTGGGTGATGGCCATGAGCGTATCGGGTGAAGCGGAGGTGTGCGCCGGGGACCGGTTGGTCCCCGGCGCCATGCTCCGATCAGGCCTTGGCGGTTTCCCAGGCGGTACGGGTCGCCTCGAGCGACGCATCGTCGAGGTCGACGTAGCCGGCCTCTCCGACGAAGGCCATCCCCTCGTCGGACAGGTAGAAGTCGACGAAGGCGACGAGTTCGGCGCGGTTGGCGAGGTCGCCCGTTGCCACATAGATGAACAGGTCACGAGCGATCGGGTACTCGGTCGACGAGATGGTCTCAGGGTTGGGAGACACGCACCCGTCGCCGCCGTCGATCTCCAGTGCCTTGACCGTGGCGGCGTTCTCCTCGAAGAAGGCATAGCCGACCCAGCCGAGCGATGTCGGGTTCTCGGAGATGCCCTGGATGATCACGTTGTCGTTGGCGGAGGCGTTGTAGTCCGCCCGGGTCTGCTCTTCCTGGCCCCGCTCCTCGGCGATGTCGGCGATGGCGATCTCGACGAAGCTGTCGTAGGTGCCGGATTCCTCACCGGGTGCGGTGACCACCAGGTCGGCCGCCGGGTAGGGGGCGTTGGCGGCGCCGATCTCGGCGGCGAGGTCGTTGGCGGCGTCCCAGGTGCCGAAGCCCTCCGATTCGGGCCCGAGCAGCGCATAGAGGTCGGCGAACGAAAGGCAGCTCACTGCCTCGTTGTCGATGGCGGTGATCACCGAGAGCCCGTCGACGGCGACCTTGAGCTCCACGTACTCGATGCCGTTGGCTTCGCAGTTGGCGATTTCCTCTTCGCTGATGGGACGGGAGGCGTCGGAGATGTCTGTCTCGCCGTTGCAGAAGCGGGCGAAGCCGTCTCCGGTGCCGGGACCTTCAACCGAGGTGGCGACACCCGGGTTGGCTCCGTCGAATGCCTCGCCGACGCGAGCGGTGATGGGCTCGACCGTCGAAGAGCCCGAAACCACGATCTGGCCGGTGCTGCCGCCGGAGGCTCCGTCGTCGTCCGCAGTGGTGTCGCCGGATGCAGTCGTCGTGTCCGACGTGTCGTCCCCCCCGCATGCCGCCACTACCAGCGAAATCGCCAGCAGCAAGACGGCGAAGCGCCAAAGCTTGGAACTCATGTTGTCTCCTCAGGTTGCATTGATTCGGCCCAGTGTGAGGTCGCGGACACTCAGGGAGATTCCCCACGACGGAAGGGACGGTACGCGGGGCTGGTGACTCGAAACCGGCGCAAGAGTGAACTGAAAGTGAATTCTCGGGTGCGCGAAAAGCGCGTTGGGGCGGTCTCGGCGACCGACGTACCATCACCCCGGTGACGTTCCTCGTGGTTGTCCTCGCCGGTCTTGCTGTGGGCCTCGCCGTGTGGGGGTTCCGCCAGCGCCGTCTCCATCAGGACACCGCACACGATGTCGATCGCGCCCTGACGCTGGCGCGACCGGCGCTGGGGAAGGTTCCCGTCTCGCTGGATGCCGCCATCGACCAACTCGTCACCGATCGTCACGCCGCGGTGCGCCGCACCGCCTTCATCCAGAGCGCCGTGGAACGGTCGGCCGTCGGGGTGCTGGTGCTCGACGACGATCTCGAGGTGCTGTTCGCCACCGCCTCGGTCCAGAAGCTGCTCACCGGGCGGCAGGGGGAGCCGGCTGCGGTGGCCCGGATCCGCCGGCTCGCCCAGGAGGTGTTGGACACCCAGGAGCAGGTGGATACCCGTATCGAGTTCTTCGGTGCGCAGCGGCGCTCGCTCCGGGTTCGGATCGACCCACTTCCCTCCGCCATCGGGCCGGGGGTCGGGGTCCGGATCGACGATGTGACCGACCAGGAGCGGGTCGAGGCGATGCGCAAAGATTTCGTCGCCAACGTGAGCCACGAGCTCAAGACCCCGGTGGGTGCGCTCTCGGTGCTCGCCGAGGCGCTCGCCGACAACGAGAACGAAGATGTCAGACAGCGCCTCGCCGAGCGACTCAGGGGAGAGGCCAACCGACTCTCCGCCATCGTCGACGACATCCTCGATCTGTCGTTGGTGGAGAGTGAGGAGGCCGACAACCAGCCGGTCGATCTCGACGATGTTCTCACCGAAGCGACGCGCCGTGCCGCCGTCGCCGCCGAGGACAGCGGGATCACGGTGACGACCGAACCGCCGGAGGATCCGATCGTGATCCGGGCCGATCGGCGCCAGCTCGTCTCTGCGGTGTCGAACCTGCTCGACAACGCCATCAAGTACAGCTCGTTCCACGAGGACGGTGCCGCCGTGGTGTGGGTCCGCGCCTTCCGTGACGGCGGCGATGTCGTGCTCGAGGTCGAGGACCGCGGCATCGGGATCCCGGAGGATCATCAGGACCGGATCTTCGAGCGGTTCTACCGGGTCGACCGGGCGCGGAGTCGCCAGAGCGGTGGCACCGGGCTGGGGCTGGCCATCGTGCGTCACGTCGCACTCAACCACGGGGGAGCGGTCGAGCTGGACTCGACCCCCGGGCTGGGGAGTATCTTCCGGCTGCGGCTACCGGCTACCCAGGAGTGACGATGCTCACCGTGCTGCTCATCGAGGACGAGCCCAGCTACGTCGACGCCGTGGAGGTGGCGCTCTCCAAGGAGGGGATCCAGATGTACTCGGCGCCCGATGGTCGTTCCGGTCTGGAGCGTTTCCGGGAGGTCCAACCCGATGTGCTGCTGCTCGACCTGATGCTCCCCGGGCTCGGTGGTCTCGATGTGCTGAAGCGGGTGCGTGCCGAATCCGAGGTCCCGGTGATCGTGCTGTCTGCCAAGGACGCCGAGTCCGATATCGTCACCGCTCTCGAGTTGGGAGCCGACGACTATCTGACCAAGCCGTACTCGTTGCGCGAGTTGCTGGCACGGATCCGTGCCGCCCTGCGACGCAACACCGCCTTGGAGAGCGAAGTCGAGGTGCTCACGTTGGGCGCCACCGTGCTCGACCCGACCCGCTACGAGCTTCGTATCGAGGATGCCACGTTTGCGCTGCCCCGCAAGGAGTTCGAGGTGATGCGGATGCTGATGGGTCGCCCCGGGCGCATCGTCACCCGCTCCGAGTTGCTGGAGGAGGTGTGGGGTTTCGGTTGGACCGACTCGAAGACGCTCGATCAGCACATCCGCCGGCTCCGCCGCAAGCTGGAGACCGTCGACACCGCACCCGCCATCACCACCGTCCGCGGCGTCGGCTACCGCCTGGAAGGCTGACCTTCGCTCGGTGCCTGCTCCTCGGTTCGAGAGCAGGGTCGCCACCACCGCCCGGCAGCCACCACTGTCGCCCCTGTCGGTGCCGGCGTGGGTCTCCGGATCGCCCGATCTGTTGTTGACCTGGGTCGACTGACCCACGACCGCATGCTACGTTGCCGCTCCCCAACTCCAAGCGCGAGCCTCATGCCCCCCAACCCGTCACGCTGGCGCCACCCGCCGGCGTTCCTCCTCGGTGCCGCCTTTGTGTCGTCTGCGGTGCTGATGGTGTCCGGTTCGCTGCGCAACCCGGATCTGCCGCCGCCGCGCAGCCCTGAGATCATCCCGTCCCCGCTCAGCCTCGACAGCTACCCGGCGGCGTTCGAGCTGGTCGACATCCCCCGCTACACACTGAACTCGATCATCGTGGCGGGGATCACCGTGCCGCTGGCGATCGTATTCGGGTCGTGGGCGGCGTTTGCGATGGTGCGACTCTCCGAGCGCTGGCGGGGGGTGCTGGTGGTCGCCTCGCTGCTGGCGTTGATGGTGCCGATCACGGCGCTGATGGTGCCCCGCTTTGCGCTCTTCCGGTCGCTGGGGCTGGCCGGAACCTTTGTTCCGCTGATCGCCCCCGCCCTGCTCGGGATGTCGCCGTTCTACGTGCTGATCTACTATCGGGCGTTCCGCCGGATCCCGCAGGAACTGTTCGACGCCGCCCGGGTCGAGGGCTCCACCCCGTTCGCCACCTGGCGTCGGGTCGGCATGCCGCTGGTGCGCGGAGCCACCGTCGCCGTCGCCGTTCTTGCGTTCGCCGTGTCGTGGGGCAACCTGCTCGATCCGCTGGTGTACCTCTACGACGAGCGGATGTTCACCCTCCCCATCGGGCTCAAGGCGCTGGCGCTGCTCGACCCCCACAACTTCCCCATCATGCTCGCCGGGGCCGTGGCCTCGACGTTGCCCGTTGTCGTGCTGTTCATCGCCGCCCAGCGATACCTCTTCGAGGAGACCCGTACATGACCCGAACCCTGACCACATGCCTGGCACTGGCGGTGCTCGTAGCCGCCTGCGGCGGTGACGGCTCGTCGACCACCTCGACCGGGGCTGACACCGCCGCCGGCGATCTCGGCGGACGGGTCCAGGTGCTGGTGATCGGTGATGCACACGAGGCCGAAGCCTACGGCGAGCTTGTCGATGCGTTCGGCGAAGTGGAGCCCGACGTCGAGGTGCAGCTTGTCACCGCCTCGGACCGCAACGACCAGATGACCCGGCTCTCCACCGCCTTCTCGGCGGGGACACCTCCAGATCTGTTCGTGATGAATTACCGCTTCGTCGGGCAATTCGCCGCCCGGGATGTCCTGGTGCCTCTCGACGATCTGATCGCCGACTCCGACGGGATGGAGGAGTCCGATTTCTATGGGGCGGCGCTCGACGCCTTCCGGTTCGATGCCGGGTTGCTCTGCCTCCCGCAGAACCTCTCCAGCCTGGTCGTGTACTACAACAAGGATCTGTTCGCCGAGGAGGGGGTCGCCGAGCCCGAGGAGAACTGGCAGTGGATGGACTTCGTCGAGAAGGCCAAGGTGCTGACCAAGGATCTCGACGGTGATGACCACCCTGACCAGTATGGGATCGGGATCCAGGCCAACCAGATCATCCGGCTTGCCCCGTTCATCTGGTCGGCGGGCGCCGAACTGGTCGACGACCAGGACCGACCCACCGGGTTCGCCCTGGATTCGCCCGAGGCACGGGTGGTGCTGGGCAACTACTTCGCCCTCCGGCGTGCCCACGGGGTGATCCCGACCGAGGAGGAGGTCGAGTCCGAGAGCGACGAGGCACGCTTCCTCAATGGCCGCACCGCCATGCTGGTCGAGTCGCGCCGGGTGGTCCCCATCCTGCGGACCATCGACGACTTCGACTGGGATGTGGCGCCATTGCCGCTGTTCGGTGAGCAGAGCGGAGTCCTCCACTCCGACGGCTACTGCATGACCCGTGACGGTGAGAACCACGGTGCGGCATGGCGGTTCATGGAATTCGCCCTCAGTGCCGAGGGCGCCTCGATCATGGCGCAGACCGGACGCACGGTGCCCTCCCGGATCGAGGTCTCAGAGTCCGATGCGTTCCTCGATCCGGACGCCAAACCGGCGAACTCGCAGGTGTTCCTCGACGCCGGGCCCTCCTTGCGGGCACTGCCGCACATCTCGACCTGGCCGGAGATCGAGGCCGCCGTGGTGCCGATCCTCGAGACGGCGATGTACCAGGACCTGCCGCCCGAGTCCCTCAACGACCTCCTGAACGGCGCCACCGCACACCTCTTCGAGCGGGCGCAGAACGACTGACATGGCCACCCTGCAGCTCGATCACATCACCAAACGGTACGGGGCGGTTCCCGCCGTCGATGCGCTCGACCTCGCCGTGGCCGACGGCGAGCTGCTGGCGGTGGTCGGACCATCCGGGTGTGGCAAGACCACGGTGTTACGGGCCGTTGCAGGGTTGGAGTCGATCGACTCGGGATCGATCCGGATCGGCGACCGCGATGTCACCGGTGTGGACGCCGGTGACCGCAACGTCGCCATGGTGTTCCAGAACCATGCCCTGTTCCCTCATCTCACGGTGGCCGAGAACATCGGGTTCGGGCTCCGCGCCCGTCGCACCGCCACCGATGAAGTGAACCGTGCCGTCGCCGAAGCCGCAGCCGTGGTGGGGTGTACCGACCTGCTGCGCCGGCGACCGGATCAGATCTCCGGTGGGGAGCGCCAGCGAGTGGCGCTTGCCCGCGGGCTGGTGCGTCGCCCGGATGTGTTCCTGCTCGACGAGCCGCTCTCCAACCTCGATGCCCAGCTCCGCACCCAGATGCGTCGTGAGCTGCGACGGCTCCACCAGGAGGTGGGGGGGACGATGATCTACGTCACCCACGACCAGGTCGAGGCGCTGACCCTCGGCGATCGTGTCGCCGTGCTCTCCGGTGGGACGCTGCAACAGGTGGCGAGTCCCGCCGAGGTCTACCGGCGCCCGGCCAACCGATTCGTCGCCACCTTCATCGGGAGTCCGGCCATGAACGTTGTGGTCGGAGAACTCGACGGGGACATCCTCCGGGCCGGGCCGCTGTCGGTGAGGCTCCCGCCGGGCACCGATCGGCGTTCCCTCGTCGATACCCGACTCGAGGTCGGTGTCCGACCGGAGCATCTCTCGCTGGTTTCTCCCCACACCTCGGGGAGCGGACCGGATGGCCCGCTGGGCAGGTTCGAGGCCGAGGTGACATCGGTCGAGACTGCCGGCAACGAGACCTTCGTCCAGGTTCGCAGCGGCGGTGACGAGTTCATGGTCCGTGGCGACTCCGAGACGGATGTGGCGGTGGGTGAACGGGTGACGGTTGCCCTGGCAGAGGATCGTATCCATCTCTTCGAGGCCTCGACGGGAACGGCGTTGCGGTGAAGCTGCCCGGCCGCCATCAGCGTGGCGTGGCGCTGCTGCTGGCGCCCTACCTGGTGGGTCTGGTGGCGCTGATCGTCGTCCCCGCCATCTTCACCTTTGCCTTGGCGCTCTTCGAGTACGACTTCCTGGGAAGTCCCGAATTCGTCGGTTTCGACAACTTCAGCCAACTCCTCGCCGACCCCATCTTCCGTTTCTCGCTCCGCAACACCCTGCTGTTCGTGGTGGTGGCGGTGCCGCTCCGACTGCTGGGTGTGCTCGCCCTGGCGCTGCTGCTCCATCCTCGGTTCCGCGGGGTCGGCGGCTACCGGACCGCTGCCTTCCTCCCCACGGTGATCCCCGATGTCGCCTACGCCCTGGTGTGGATCTGGATCCTGAACCCGCTCTACGGACCCCTCAACCTGCTGCTCGGGACCTTCGGTCTCCACATCCACTGGTTCACGGTCGGCAGTTCGGCCCAGGCGGCGATCATCATCCTCACCTTCTTCCAGATCGGCGAGGGTTTCCTCATCGCCCTGGCGACGCGCCAGGCGATCCCGGCCGACCTCTACGACATGGCGAGTGTCGAGGGGGCGCGACCGTGGTTCGTCTGGTGGCGGGTGACCCTGCCGCTGATGGCGCCCACCCTGGCGCTGCTCGTCTTCCGCGACACCGTGTTCCTGTTCCAGGCCAACTTCGTCCCCGCTCTGCTGGTGACCGGCGGTGGGCCCGCACCCTATGCGACCACCTTCCTCCCGCTGTTCATCTTCCGGGAGGGCTTCGAGTACCTCCGCTACGGCTACGCCGCCGCCGCCACCCTGGCGATGTTTTTCGTCACCGCCCTCATCGTCTACCTCCAATGGCGGATCATCCAGCGCTGGCGCCACGCCATGGTGATCTGACCGCCCGGTCGTCCGTTCACAAGAACGAGGACGAGCAAAGGCGACAATTTGTCCTTCGGGATTGACAAGCTCGCGCCCCGCCCCACCTCCTCCCAGAACCTCGGAGGCACCCCGCCAGCCGGTCTGCGCCCGCAAGCGGCCGGCAGCGCCCCACCCCGTCTACGGCCGCCAAGCGCCCGCAGCCACCCCGCCCCAGAGGGGCAGGGAAGGGCGGGGAGGGCCAGGGGGAGTGAGCAGGGAGGACTCCGCGGGGCGGGGAGGGCCATGAGGGAGCTGCCACCTGAAAGGTTTCCCTGCTGTCTTGTCGGGGGGACAGCGCCGCTAGAGATGGCGCAGCCCTTTTCTGGCCCTCCCCTCCTCGGGAGGAGGGGTGGCTGCGGACGCCTTGCGGACGCAGACGGGGCGGAGCGCGGCGTCAATGTCCGCCTCGCCAGCAGCGTCACCGACGGTCGCTCGTTCAGCTTCTTTGCCGTCAAGGCACCCCCGGGGCGGGGAGGGCCAAGAATGAGGAGCCGACGGGTGGGGTAGTGCAGCGTCCGCAGCCGGGCCGGGGCGCGCTCATGTCCGGCTGGCACGCAGAGTCACCGGTGAGCGTCTGGTCGGGTCGGGACGCGCAGAGGGGGCGGGTCTGATGACCCGCCCCCTCTCTTGTGGGCGCTCGATGGTTCTTCGGGGTCAGCCGGAGAGATCGATCTTGAAGATGCCGTGGCCGAAGGTTCCGGCATACAGGGTGTTGGTCGGCTGGTGCAGACGCAGGTCGAGCACCGGGACCATCGGCATCTCGGTCCCGACGGGCCGCCAGTTGGTGTTGCGCAGGTAGTAGACCCTGGTGTCGGTGGCCACGAACACGGTGTCGTTGGCATGGTCGATCACCAGGTCGTTGACCGGTGCGTTGGGCAGGTTGCTGGAGACGTTGGTCCAGGTCGCCCCACCGTCGGTGGTCCGGTAGACGTGGGCGGCGTTGTTGCCGCTGCGGTAACCGGAGAACGTGGCCCACACGATGTCCTCATCCAAGGGATCGATCACCACGCTGGTCACCCAGTGGTCGGGCAGCCCGTGGTTGTCGAACTCGATCCAGGTGGCGCCACCGTCCGGGGTCTTCCACAGGCGACCGGTGTCGGTGCCGAGGAAGATGACGTCGCCGTCGGTCTTGGCGACGTCGAGCGTGGACACGGTGCCCCAGTTGGCGTACCCCATCGAGGAGTTCCACGTACCCGGCTCGAACGTCCCGGTGAGATCGACCTCGGGCGGGCTGATCCGCGTCCACGACGAACCACGGTTGGTCGACTTGTTGACGACGTTACCGGCGTAGTAGATCACCGACGGGTCGTTCGGATCGAGCACCACCGGGGTCAGCCAGTTGCGTCGCGCCGAGGTGGTTCCGGAGCTGATCGTGGCGTTGGTCACCCCGCCGGCGGGGCCGTCGACCCGACGGACACAGGACCCGTACTGCGAGCAGCCGTAGTAGATGTTCGGGTTGGACGGGTCGATGATGGTCTTGAGACCGTCACCGCCGTTGTACGACGACCACGCATTGGGGTTACCCGGGTTCTGACCGGTCCAGGAACGCCAGCTTCCGTGGTCCTGCAGGCCGCCGACGAGACGATCGGGAGCAAGCTCCCCGACATCGATCGTGTAGAACTGCGAGTAGGTCTCGTAGGTCGCCTGGGTGAACGACCCGCTCACCCCGTTGGTGTTCGAGATGTACGTGCCGCCGTCGTTGCCGAGGTACACCCGGTTGGGGACCTCCTCGGCCCACTGCATGGCGTGCTGATCGGCGTGGACCCCGGAGACGTTGCCCCAGGTGGCGCCGCCGTTGGTGGAACGACGCAGGTTGACACCGGCGGCGAACACGATGTCCTCGTTGGTGGGATCGACCCAGAGGCGACCGAACCACCAACCGAATCCACCCTGCGAGCCGGGGCGGGTCTCGGCGTTGAACGAGTCGCCACCGTCTTCGGAGACGTAGAAGCCCTTGTCCTGTCCGTAGGTCGCCGTGGTGATCACGTAGATCTTGTCGGGGTTGCTCGGGGCGATGGCGACGCCGATGCGTCCCAGCGTTTCCGAGCTGGACAAGCCGGTGGTGTCACCAGGGCTGAAGGTCTCCACATTCTCGAGCCGGTACCAGCGGTTGCCACCATCGGTGGAACGGAACAGACCGGAACCGGACCCGCCGTAGATGCGGAACTCGGGGGTGCGCCGGTGATCCCACATGGCGGCGTAGATGGTGTTCGGGTTGTCGGGGTGGATGGCGAGGTCGATACCGCCGGTGAACGGGGTCTCGGGTGCCAGCACCTGACGCCACGACTGTCCGCCGTTGGTGGTGCGGTAGATGCCGCGCTGGGCGCGGGCCTCGAACAGCGACCCTGAGGCGGCGACGAACACGATGTCCGGGTTGGCCGGGCTGACCCAGATGCGACCCGTCGTGAACGTGTGTGCCAGACCGGCGTGGGTCCAGGTCTCGCCCTTGTCGTCGGAGTAGTACACACCCTTGCCGGGGAAGGTCAGGCTTCCGCCGCCGGGGTTGTGCTCACCGGTTCCGACCCAGAGACGGCCGTTGGAGCCCATGGCGATGCCACCGGTGGTCTGCGGCATGTCGTAGTCCCATGCGTACTCCATGGTGACGGCGCGGTCGGTGCTCTTCCAGACACCACCCGAGGCCGAGGCGACGTAGACCGTGTCCGGATCGTCGATGTCGACGACGAGGTCCACGATGCGACCGCCGATGTTGGTGGGACCGGTGTGCTCCCACGGGTTCAGGATGTCGCGGGGGCCTCGGGCGATCGAGTCGGTCGAGGCGGCGAGGGCGCGGGCCTGATCGACACCCCGCACCACGGCGGCCTGATCGATCTCCCCGTCCGGTCCGCCGGCGCGCTGCATGAAGAAGTAGGCATCGTCGGGCTCGGATGGGCCTACGCCCTCGACGCCCTGGTACGGGTCTCCGGCGGCGCGGGCCGCCGAGATCTCGGCGAGGTCGTCGAAGACCTGGCCCTTGGTGCTGCCGGTATCGATGACGCCGAAGGCGTAGAGCCCCACTCCGAGGGCCATCGTTACGGCGACGAGTTCAAACCATCGTTTGCGTCGCAAAGGTATTCTCTCCCTATGGTCGATGTCGCCCGTCGATCGTGTCGTATGAAGCGCACGGGTGGCATTGATCGGTTGTTTCCATGTTTCGGCGAATCGCCGGATACCGGAAACAGTCGGAGCGGCCTGTGCGGGAGTGCTCTGCAACAAGCGCTCCCGCCGGGCTGCCATCTCCTGTTCCCGTCGACGGGTCTTCGCATCGATGGCGATGCGGTGGTCGGTGTCGTCGGGGAACGCCGTGTAGAAATCCATGGCGCGGCGCACATGGACCTCGTCGATTCCCGAGTGGACGGCGACAACCTTGACCCGCTCTTTCTCCGTACCCGGCGTCTCGCCGATGTCGCGGATGATCTCCCACACATCAGGTCCCTCGACGACCCCCGGTCGGCGCCCTCCCGGCCCATCGCGATACACGATGCCGGGGTAGTGCCGAACCTGGAGCCCCTCTTCGAGGAGGGTGGCCACCAACGCACTGACTGAGGTCGACGCGGTCTTCGCCTCGTCGTCGAGACGACGAAGCAGGTCCTCACTCAGTCTGAAAGATGTCGGTCGAGCCACGCGGAGACCGGTTCTATGGGGGGTGTCATACAATGTAGCGCGCTCGAATCCGATCTGCATAGGGCGCAGAAAACCATACGGCGCAAGGGATTTCACCAGGTGAAGGCGCGATACTGCGAGATGGTCTCATTCCCGACTGTCGACGTCCCGGCCCGAAACCCACCGGCGGATGCGGTCGCAACCGGTGCGGAGTCCCTATCTCGGGACAATGTCCCCGGTATCAGGGGGCGGTGCGGACGTGGGGCTCGGCCAGGGGACCGGCACGGAGATGACACGCCGCCAGATGGCTGCGATCACCGGGGACGACCATCAGATCGGGGTCCTCGACATCGCACAGACCGGGGCGGGCGATGGGGCACCGGGGATGGAACCGACACCCGGTGGGGGGGTTGAGCGGCGAGGGGATCTCGCCCTGGAGGTGGGTCCGCGCCCGGGCCCGGTCCGGGTCGGCAATCGGAATCGCCGACAGCAACGCCTCGGTGTACGGGTGGGCGGCGGCGGCATACAGGGTGTCGCGATCGGTGACCTCGACGGCCCTGCCCAGATACATCACCACCACGCGGTCCGAGATGTGTTCGACGACGGCCAGGTTGTGGGCGATGAACAGCAGGGTGAGGTTGAGCTCGGACTGCAACTCGCGGAACAGGTTGAGGACCTGGGCCTGCACCGAGACATCGAGGGCCGAGACCGGTTCGTCGGCGACGACGAACTTCGGGTTGAGAATCAAAGCCCGGGCGATCCCGATCCGCTGCCGCTGACCCCCGGAGAACTCGTGCGGATACCGGTCGGCTGCCTGCGGGCGCATTCCGACCAGTTCGAGCATCCGGTGAACCTGCTTGCGCTGTTCCTTGGAGGTTCCGATGCTGTGGATGCGCAGACCTTCGGCGATCGAGTTCCCGACCGTGGTGCGGGGATCGAGCGAGGCGTACGGATCCTGGAAGATGAACTGGACATCCTGACGGAACCGACCGAGACCTTGCCCTTGAGGTGGGTCACATCGACGCCGTCGAAGGTCATGGTTCCCGACGTCGGCTCGAGCAGCCGCACCAGCATCCGTCCCAGGGTGGTCTTGCCGCACCCGGATTCACCCACCAGACCGACCGTCTCGCCGGCTTCGATGTCGAGATCCACCCCGGCGACCGCCTCCACCGTGGCAACGGTGCGTTGCAGCATCCCGCCCTTGACGGGGAACTGCTTGGTCAGCGAACGGGCCTGGACCAGACTCATGGTGAGGGGCTCGCTTCGGGCTCCGCCGGATATGACTCCTCGTACAGGAAGCAGCGGACCTTGTGCCCAGGGGCAACCTCGGCCAACTGCGGATCGGTGGTCAGACAGATCTCGAGCCCGGCTTCGACCCTGGCGGAGCAACGGTCGGCGAAGCGGCATCCCGGTTTCAGGTCGACCAGGTTGGGGACCGTCCCCGGGATCACCGCAAGCTCTTCCTTGACCGTCCCCAACACCGGGATCGAGCCGATCAAACCCTGCGTGTACGGGTGTTTGGGATCTTTGAAGAGTGTGGAGGTATCGGTCTCCTCGACGATCTGACCGGCATACATCACCGCCACGCGGTCCGCCATCTCGGCAACCACACCGAGGTCGTGGGTGATCAGGATGACGGCGGTGCTGGTCTCGCGCTGCAGATCCTGGATCAGGTCGAGCATCTGGGCCTGGATGGTGACGTCGAGCGCCGTGGTGGGTTCGTCGGCGATCAGCAGCTCCGGCTCACAGGCCAGTGCCATGGCGATCATCACCCGCTGCGCCATGCCACCGGAAAGCTCATGGGGGTAGGCGCGGGCGCGGCGCTCGGGGTCGGGGATGCCGACCTTCTTGAGCATCTCGACCGTCTTGGTCTGCCGCTCCTCGTCCTTGTAGTTGCGGTGGAGCTCGTAGACCTCGGAGATCTGACCCCCCGCCCGGACCACCGGGTTGAGGGCGGACGTCGGCTGCTGGAAGATCATCGAGACGTGTTCGCCGCGGAGTTTGCTCAACTCCTTCTGCGACATGTCGCTGAGTTCCTGGCCGTCGAACTTGACCGAACCCGAGACGATGCGACCCGGGCGGGGGACCAGCCCCAGGATCGACAGCGAGGTCACCGACTTGCCACAACCGGATTCGCCGACGATGCCGAGCACCTCGCCGCGGTCGACATGGAAGCTGACGCCGTCAACGGCCTGCACCACCCCGGCGCGGGTGAAGAAATGGGTCTTGAGGTCGGTGACCTCGAGCAGATGTGCGGAGGCATCTGCGCCAGGGGCGGCCGCCTTGGAACGGCGTCCGAAACTCTTGGTGGAGCGGGGAGTGTCGGTCATTCGTTGAGGGAGGGGTCGAGGGCGTCACGGAGACCGTCGCCGAGAAGGTTGAATCCCAACACGGTGATGATGATGGCGAGCCCGGGGAAGATCATCAGGTGGGGTGCGGTGAACACGCGTGCCCGTTCCTGGGCAAGCATGGCACCCCACTCGGGAAGCGGCGGCTGGGCGCCGAGACCGAGAAACCCGAGCGCCGCCGCCTCGAGGATGGCGCCGGCGATGCCGAGCGTGCCGAGGACGACCAGCGGGGTGAGGGCGTTGGGGACGATACGGGTGGTCAGGATGCGGAGTTGCGATGCGCCGAGGGCCTGGGAGGCCGCCACGTAGTCGATCTCCCTGATCGACAGCACCGAGGCGCGCATCACCCTGGCGTATTGCGGGATGGTGACGATGGCGATCGCCAGCAGGGTGTTGCGGATCCCGGGCCCGAGCACGAACACGATGGCGATGGCGAGGATAAGCGAGGGGAACCCGAGGACCACATCCATGATCCGCATCAGCAGATTGTCGGTGAAGCCACCCAGGAACCCGGCGATGGCGCCGATGGTGGTGCCCACGATGATCGCCACCAGCACCGTGGAGAACCCGAGGGGGAGACTGACCCTGGCGCCGTAGACCACACGGCTGAAGACGTCCCGGACATTGCCGTCGAGTCCCATCAGATGCTGGGTGGTCTCACATCCCAGGGCGTTGACGCAAGGGGTGCCCCAGCGCTCCGCCCCCGGCTCGCCGATGAAGTTGAGGTCGTACGGGTACGGGGCGATCAGGGGGGCGAAGATCGCCACCAGCACCATGAAGCTCACCAGGATCAGACCTGCGACCCCGATCTTGCGTCGGAAGAACCGCTTCATGGCGATCCGCCACACCGAAGTCGGCTTGTCGAGGAACTCCTCGCCGCCACCCAGATCCTGGTGGGGATCCGGGAGCGATGGAACCGCGTCTGGACGTGAGGTCATCTGATACGCACCCGTGGGTCGAGATAGCCGTAGGAAACATCGACGACGAGGTTGACGATGACGTACGTCGCCGCGATCACCAGCGTGAATCCCTGGATGATGGGGAAGTCGCGTGACTGGATGGCGTCGAAGAGTGCGGTGCCGATGCCCGCAAGACCGAACACGGTCTCGGTGAGCACCGCACCGCCGAGCAGTGCTCCGAGCTGGAGACCGATGATGGTCACCACCGGGAGCATGGCGTTGCGCAGCGCATGCTTGGAGATGACCCGACGCTCGCTGGCGCCTTTGGCGCGGGCGGTGCGGATGTAGTCACGCTGCACGACGTCGAGGAGCGAGGAGCGGGTCATGCGGGCGATGATCGACATCGGGATGGTCGCCAGGGTGATGGCGGGGAGGATCAGGTGACGGACCGAATCCCACCACACCTCCCACTGGGCGCTGATGAAGGCGTTGGTGGTCACCATGTTGGTGACGAACGTCTCGATGGTGGCGATGAACCCGTTCTGCGACTTCTCGAGTCCCCACACCTCGTAGAAGGGGATCGGGCGAACCCCGGCCGACAGCCGGCCGCTCGGGGGCAGGTTGAAGATGGTGTCGCGAAGCACAAAAGCAAACAGGTAGGCCAGGAGAAGTCCCAGCCAGAAGATCGGCATGGAGACCCCGACGTTGGCGACGGTCATGGCGCTGACGTCGACGACCGAGTTGTGACGTCGTGCGGCGAGGATCCCCAAGGGCACCCCGACGATGATGGCGAGAGAGAGGGCGGCAACGGTCAGCTCGAGCGTGACCGGGAGCCGCTCGATGAGGATATCGCTCACCGGGCGGGAGAAACGGATGGAGTCGCCGAAGTCGCCGGAGATGGCGTTCCCGGCGTAGATGCCGAGTTGGACCGGGACGGAACGGTCGAGACCGTTGGCCTCGTTGAAGCGTTCGCAGGCCTCGGCGGTGGCGCGTTCGCCGAGAAGGGCGGTGCACGGCTCCCCGGGGAGGAACCGGATGAGAAGGAAGACCACCACGAGCACCCCGATCAGCACGGGGAGGGCGACCAACAGGCGACGGACGATGTAACCGATCACGGGCGCAGGATCATAGGTGCCGGCGGGTGGGGGTGATAGTTCATTTGGTGGAAGATATTGGTGCCGAGGTTGCGAAGGGGGCGGTCGCCGAGGCGACCGCCCCCTTCGTCTCAGTCAATGTCAACCGGCGTTGATCAGACCGCCCCACAGGTAGGAGAAGTACTCGAAAGTACCGGTATTCCCTGTGTGTAGCGGGTTGGATGCGTCGATACCGGCACCCCACGATGCAACCACATCGTTGGAGTCGAAGGCGGAACCGTCATGGAACGTCACACCCTGGCGAAGGGCGCAGGTCCAGACGGTGCCATCGTCGTTCGGGGCGCACTCTTCGGCGAGCTTCGGGATCACAGATCCGTCGAGGTCGTAGCCGTAGAGCGATTCGAGCACCTGCTCGCAGGCGGACAGCGTCTCACCGTCGGTCTCGTCGGCGCAGTACAGCGAGATGGGCTCGGCGTTCTGGACGAACACCATGGTGTCGCCCTCCGGCTGCATCTTGGAGAACTGCGGGGCTCCGACCGGCGGAACCACGGCACCGCCCACCGAGGTGAGCGCCACATCGGCGGCAGCACCGTGGATCATCGGGATCATCGGGACCAGCTCACGGATGGCGTTGTTCGCCTCTTCGTAGATGGGCTGCGCCGCGGCCGGGTCGACCTCGGAGGCGCCGGCTGCCAGCGGAGCGGTGATCTCCTCGTAGGGCTCACCGAACTGGATGTTCTCACCACCGAAGTGGAAGTCCAGGAAGTTGGTGACGTGCGGGTAGTCCGCACCCCAGCCGAGGAGGTGGAGGCCGTCGTGGTTGCCGGCGGCGTTCTCCTCGAGGAAGGCTCCGGACTCCTGGACCTCGATGGTCGCAGTGATGCCGAGGTTCTCCGCAAGCTGCGTCTGGATCTCCTGGGCCACCACCTGCGGCTCGGGCAGGTAGACGCGGAACACGTCACGCAGGTAGATGGTGGTCTCGAATCCGTCGCCAAGACCGGCTTCCTCGAGAAGCGCCTGGGCCGCCTCGAGATCGAAGTCCCAGAACGGCTCGCCCTCACAGGCGTTCTCGATGCTGCACGGCGTGAAGAAGTCGGCAACCTCGGACCCGGTCGGGTAGAAGGTGTCGACGATCTGCTGCCGGTCGATACCCATGGCGATTGCCTGACGGACCCGCACGTCGTCGAACGGCGGGAAGTTGTTGTTGAAACCGACATAGAAGATGTTCGGGTTCAGGTCAGGCAGGAGCTGCAGGTTGGCATCGGACTCGACCGTGGCGTAGTCGCTCGCCGCCAGGTTGGTAGCGAAGTCGGCGTTGCCGGACTGGAGTTCGAGGATCCGAGAGGTGCTCTCTGCGGCCCAGCGGAACACCAGGGTGGAGAACGACGGCGCCTCGCCCCAGTAGTCGGCGTTGGCCGCGAAGACGATCTCAGAACCGCGTGCCCAGTTGTCGAGGGCCCACGGACCGGTGCCGATCGGGTTCTCCAGCGGTGATCCGCCGGTCGCCTCGAGGTGCTCTTTCGGCTGGATCGCAAACGGGATGAATGCGAGCTTGGAAAGGAACGCCGGGTCGGCGGAACACAGCGTGAACACGACCTCGTGCTCGGCGGTGGCCTCGATCGAGGAGATCTTGTTCCCGTCACAACCGGATGCGGTCACCGAATCACCGGCGAACGTTTCGTCCATCGGTGCTTCGGTGGTCTCGGTCGTGTCGTCAGGTTCGGTCGTCTCTACCGGTGCGGTGGTAGTGGTGTCGCCGTCGGTCTCACCGGATGTGGTGGTTGTTGCGTCGTCGCTTCCCCCACAGGCGGATGCAACGAGGGCGAACAACGTCAGCAGTGCTAGCCAGCGAAGTCGTCTCATGTATGTGCCTTCCTCTCCCGTACTCATGTTTGTCGTCCGACCGGGGGGTCGGACGTGGTTGGGCTACCTGGCAGAGTGCGCGGCTCGGAGCGAGTCGCGCAACTCCGCGATGGCAAGTTACTCGCCCGGATCGATTCGCGCACCTAGGAGACGGCCTCGTCGGCCCAGGTTGCACGCCTCGGATGTTTCCGGCGTGACCCTCGCCGCACGTTGGGCACCGGGTGCGGTGCGGCTCACATCGCTGACCGCGCCGGTACCCAGGTCTCGAACTCCCGGGCAACCCGAAGCCCTCGGTTGCGATGACGTGCGTGGCATCGGGTGATGCGTCGAGCTGCTGCGACCGCCCCGGGGTGCCCGGCGCCGACGGCCGTCGGATCTCAGAGACTGTCGTCGAGAAGGACGCGGGCCGCCCAGCCGACCGGATCGGTGAGTTCGGGCAGCGTCGGGAGATGGTCCGGTTCCGCCCATGCGGTCGCCACGGCTCCATCGCCCCAGCGACGCTCGATCTCGGTGAAGAGCGCCGCGGCGTCCCGACCGTGGCGACGGTTCAGTTCGATCCCGGCGAGCTGACCGAGGAAATCCTCACCGGAGGTCGGTTCGATACGCCGCCTCCCGATGGCTTCTTCGATCCGCACCAGGTCCGGGACCACACCGTCGAGGCTGCGATGCACGACGTAGTCGCCATATCCTTCGATGGCGCCGACCAGTGCCTGGAGCGGGGCGAGGCGCTCGGGGTCGGTCTCGGCGCCGAGCAGCGCTCCGAGACTGTTGGCGCCCCCCAGCATGTCCTCGATCTGGTCCGGCTGATCCATGGCGCCGAGGGCATCGGTGAGCCTGCTCGGATCGAACTCGACCCCGGCGTAGTAGTGCTCCATGGCGTCGACGACCCGACCGCGCACCCAGGGCAGGTTGAGAATGGCGTGGTGGACCACCTCGTGGGCGGCGGCCCACATCCTGACCTGTCTGGCGTCGAGACCGTGTTCGGTGGCAAAGGCCTCGACGTTGGGCACCACCAGATAGAGGTCGTCGTGATCGAGAGTGGGGAGGCCGGCGTCGAATTGTCCCAGGACACGATGGGACAGGAGCCCGACCATGGTTCCGGCCTGCATCCCGAGGACGGCGGGACCCAGCGACGCCATCATGGCGGCGAGAGGATTTCCCGCCATCTGTTCGGGCACCTCGGGTTGAACGTTGAGCTTGCCTGCAAGCGGTTCGAGGGCGAAACGGAAGCTCTGCTCGTTTTCCTCGGCCCAGGTGGCGGCATCGACCGGCTGGAGGTCGCGTGGTGCCGTGAGGTCGAGATGGGTTGCCGCCGCCATCCTCAGTTGGGCGGCCAGGGTGAGCTCGCGATACTCCTCGGCCAGGGCGGGCTCGACGGGCATCGGGGTTCCGGCCAGGCTCTTGCGCACCTCGGCGGCAAGCTTCCAGTTCACCGGCCCCGGTGTCTGGAACAACTCGAAGAGCCGGTCGAAGATGCTGTCGCTCACCACTGCCTCCTGGCTGTGCTTTTCATTATCGCGTTGTTTGTTGCCGGCCTGTTCCCTGGCGGTTCGTTCAGTGTCGGGCCGTTCATTGTCGGTTTGGGTTCTCTCCGAGCACCACGGTGAGCGTGACCAGTTCACCATCGCGGACGACGTCCATGGTCACCTCGTCGCCGACGCGGAGCCGGCGCAATGCTGCAATCAGCGTCTCGCGGGTGGTGATCGGCTGCCCCTCGAACGCGATGATGACGTCGCCGGTGACGACGCCGGCCGTCTCGGCGGCGGTGCCGGCCTGCGGCGCCAACCCGGCTACCAGCGCACCCGAGGGGACGCTTGATCCGTCGGCGCCCTCGGTGAACTCGTTCTGGAGTTCCACACCGAGGAAGGCCTGACGCACGGTTCCATCGGTGATGAGTTCCTCGGTGACCCGCTGCATCAGCTCCACCGGGATGGCGAATCCGATGCCTTCGGCTCCTGCGGTGCTCACGCCGATGGCGGTGGTGATGCCGACGAGACGCCCGTGATCATCGACCAGGGCACCGCCGCTCGACCCCTGCGTGATCGGAGCGTCGGTCTGCAACATCCCGAACAGGGTGGAGGCGCCGGCTGCCGTCACCTGCCGTTCGAATGCCGAGACGACACCGACGGTCAGTGAGGCGCCGCCCTCCAGACCGAGCGGGTTGCCGACGGCGATGGCGACGTCGCCGATGGTGAGGTCGCCGGTGGTTCCCAACTCGATCGGCAACAGGTCGGTCCCGGTGATCCTGAGCACGGCGAGATCGGTGCTGGTGTCGACGCCCACCACCTCGGCGTCGTAGATGCGGCCATCGTGGAGCACGACCTTGACCGTCTCGGCATCCTGAACGACATGTTCGTTGGTGACGATCAACCCGTTGGTGTCGAGGATGACCCCGGAGCCGCCACCGATCGCCCGGAACCCCTGTGCGGTGTCGACACCGATCTCGACCGAGACCACCGAGGGGGTCACCTTGCGTCCAACGGCGGCGGCCGTGCTGTTCCCGCTGTCGGAGACGATCTCCCGCACTTCGACGAAGGACGCGTCGGTGGGTCGGATCACCGGTGCGGGGCGGTCGAGGGCGCCGCTCACCGACAACATCACAAAGGTCAGCACCGAGCCGACGACGGCGGCGCCGATCATCGTCCACCAGCTCCGTTGTCTCGATCGCGGGTTGGTGTCGATGTTGGTCATCCGACCGCCGTGCGGGATGTCTCGCATCGGGGGCCGAACCTGGGCGATCCGGCTGGACGGCGGGAGAGGAGGGCGGCCGCCGGGGAGGTCATGGAGATCCCAGAGCGGGGCGACTCCCTGGCCGGCGGAACTCGATATCGAGACCGGTGGCCCAGAGACCGGTGGCCCAGAGACCGGTGACCCAGAGACCGGTGACCCAGAGACCGGTGACCCAGAGACCGGCGGCGGTGCGGGCTCGGTCGAACCTTCCGGCTGGACGCTCGGTTGGGGTGGGGCAGGGGTCGGGCGTCGTTGTGGCGCCGTGGGGATATCGGCCTCGTCGGCGAGGCGGCCGTGATCCTCGGTCCTGCCCGTCCCAGCGGTAGATTCGTCCACATGGAGATCATATGGCGCCGACGCAGGTAACCGGACCCGATCGGGATCTCGTCGCGGTTTCACCAGGTCCGATCGACCCGAGTGTGGTGCTCGACCACGTGACCGACCCGTCGTGTGGGGCGGTGGTGCTGTTTCTGGGCACCGTGCGGGACCACTCGGCGGGGGTCACCGGTGTCACCCACCTCGAGTACGAGGCGTACGGCGGAGTGGTGGAGGACAAGATCGCCGAGGTCGTGGCCGAGGCCCGTGCGCAGTGGTCGGTGGCCCGCCTCGCCGCCGTCCACCGGGTGGGCGAGGTTGCCGTCGGCGAGATCAGCGTGGCGGTCGCCGCATCTTCCCCGCATCGCGGCGACGCCTTCGAAGCCGGGCGCTACCTGATCGATCAACTCAAGTCCCGCGCCCCCATCTGGAAGAAGGAGCACTGGCCCGGCGGCGCCGAGTGGGTCCGCGAGGACCTGAGACACCAATAGCGTCCGTTCGGGCGACGTCCTTCTCTCTATCCCCTGCCCCTTCCGGGTGGCGATACGCCGGCGGAGGTCACGCCGGAGAGACCGGGCGTGACCTCCGCGGTGGTTCACCCCGCCGGGCAGGGGCGGACCCTCGGGTTGTAGTCCTCGAACATGCCGGAGGGATTCGGCTTCCAGATCCAGGCGTGGAGCACCCACACGTCGAGCGCGGTGTTGAGGTGGAAGTGACGACCGAAGAGCATCGGCACATCGGCGGCGACCTCGGGCGTGTTCGGGACGATGTACTCGACGGCCACCAGTTGGAGGGACCCGTCCTTGCGGACCTGATACACCATCGCCTCGGGATGGGTGGCCTCGACCACGTCGTCGAGTGCCTCCAGGTCGACATAGTGTTGACCCATTCCGCCCGCCTCGGAGTCGAAGCAGGCGAGGAACTCGACATACCCCGCTGCCTCGGCAGCGGCGACGTCGTGGAAGGCAGCGGTTGCGTGACGTACCGGGCGCAACTGGTCCCGCACATCGATCCCGTCCGGCGCGGCGATGGCGACGGGCGCCGCCACGATCAGCACCAGTGCCGCCACCAGTGCGGTCAGCGGGAGTCGCCTCATGATGTGCTCGCCGTGTAGAAGTACGGATCGAGGACGGCCACTTCGGTGATGGCTTCGACCGGCAGCGCGTTGTCGGTGGCCGCACGCCGGATCGCCTCGGGGGTGGGGCCGTCGTAGATGCAGAACGACTTGCTGCGATCGTCGCTCACGTACGAATGCACCCACGTGACGCTCTCGTCGGAGTTCCGTTCGATCACCTGGCGGACGACCTCCCTGCCGGTGGCATCCTGAGGGATCTGCAGGCCCTCGGGGAATGTTCGTTCGATCACATAGCGTGGCATTTTTCGTTTCCTCCTCGCGCACCGGTGTCTCCGGTGGTGAGCAGGAACGTATGTCACCGATCGGTCGGCGTCGTCGGGGAACCTCCCTCAGATCGCCTGGACCCACCCCCATTCTTGGCTTCCGTCCGGGCCACCGCTTCGTCGCGGGTGGCGACCCCCAGCTTGGCCAGGATCGCCGAGACGTGGTGCTCGACCGTCTTGCGCGAGATGAAGAGACGGTCTGCGATCTGGCGGTTCGACAGGCCGTGCTCCAGGTGATCGAGTACCTCGGATTGGCGTGGGGTGAGACCGGCCGGATGTCGACGCGTGCTCGGATGTGGACCACGGGGCACCGCCGTGATCCCGGCTTCCCGCAGTCTGGATCGCACCATGCGCTCCACCGGGCGAGCACCGAGGTCGATCAAGACGTCGAGCGCCCGGAGCATGCCGTCTCCGTCGCCATCGGCGAGCGCCAGCGCCTCCTCGTAGGGGCAGCCGATGCTGCGCCAGGTGTCGGCTGCGGCCTCCAAATTCCCCGCCATGTGCTGCGCAAACGGCACCGCGGCAAGCGGCGGCGGCCACCCGGTGGGTGAGGCGTCGATGCCTCCGTTGCGCCACAGCCAGAACCCGATCTCGCCCTGAGCCCAGGGGCTGTCGGTGGCGAGCGCCTCCTCGTAGGGGCCTGTCAGTATCTCGACGGCCTCGTCCGACCTGTTCCGCAACCAGTACAGCTCGGCCAGCCCACATAGCGCCGGCCACCGGTGTTGCAGCTCGGCGTGTGCGGCGACCTCGAGCGATGCACGCAGAGCCTCCTCCGCACCCGGATCGCCGCGCCGCACCCTGACCCGTCCCAGGACACCGAAAGCCGTGATCGGCGATATCCTCGCCGTCTGCCTGTCGGCGGCGATGACCTTCTCGGCGAGCGCCACCGCCTCGTCCCAGAGACCCTGCTCGAACGCGATCCGCGCCAACCAGGCCGTGGCATAGGCGATGATGTAGTCCTCATCCTTGCGCCGGCCCACTTCGATGCACCGCTCCAGCCATTCCTTGGCCTGCCGGTAGCGCCTGATCTCCCCGCCAGCCGTGCCCAGCATCCCCAGTGCGAGGGGGCCGGTCCTGGTGTCGTCACCGCCTTCGTCGCCGGCGAGCACCTCCTCGAGGATGGTGATGCCCACATCCGAATCGCCGGTGACCATCTCGGCGGTTCCCAGCGTCACCGACGCCATGGCTTCGGCCTCGGTTGCTCCGAGTCGTCTGGCGATCGCCCAGCTCCTGGTGGCGTTGGCGATGGCCGGTTGGTGGTGCCGAGCCAGCATCTCGAGATGCCCCGCTCGGTGGAGGGCGTAGGCGAGAGGCTCGCTGTCGCCCCCGGTGTCGAGAAGGTCCACCGCTTCGGCGATTGCCTGCCGCGCCCCCATCGTGTCGCCCACCATCCACATGCCGCGTCCTACATCGGTCAACGCCAGGGCGAGCTGCGTGGTTTCACCCGCCCGTCGATGGGCCGCGACGGCGGCCCGCGCCGCATCGAGCGCCTCGTGCTGGCGATCGACGACGACGAGGGCACGTGAGAGGTCGTGGAGCAGTGCACCTCGGTCGCCGTCCGCCAGCGCATCGGCACAACCCGCCGCGGCGGAGAAGAAGGCGACGGCCTCATGGACGGCGCCCCTTCTCATGGCGAGTCGCGCTGCCGTCGGGGAGTGCTCGAGAATCAGGGTGGCGTCGCCCGTGCGCACGGCGTGGTGGGCGATGCGGGCGAAGTCATCCGAACCTTCGGCGATGAGTAGCTCGACCATCCTCCGGTGCAGGTCGACCCGGCGCGGCGGGGAGATCGAGAGCTCCACCGCGGCTCGTGCCAGCTCGTGGCGGAAGTGGAGCCCGGTGGCGTCGCCCATGATCGAGGAGGTGAGTACCACCCCGGAGGTGAGGGCAGCCTCGGTGTCGACGGTCGAGGAACCGACCAGGGGGCCGAGGTACCGGGCTTCGAGGCTTCGCGGTGCGATGGAGACGGCCTCCACCACCTGACGGGCAGCAGTCCCCAATCGAGTGACCCTGGCGAGGACGGCATCCTGGATCGACACGGGGAGATCGTCACCTGCGGCGAGGATCTCGCTGACGAAGAACGCGTTGCCGCCCGTAACCCGGTGCAGCTGCTCGGCGGCGACACCGCTGCCTGCGGCCAGCGTCGTCACCGCATCGAGCGACAGCGGCTCGATCGCGAGCCGCAGCACCGAACGGCGGTTGCTCGCCAGATCACCGAGAACCCGGCGGAGCGGGTGGTCGGGTCGGAGTTCGTCGTCGCGGTAGGTGACGACGACGAGGGCGTTGCTGTCATCGATGCGCCTGCCGAGGTAGCGGAGCAGGTCGAGCGTTGCCTCGTCGGCCCAGTGGACGTCCTCGACGACGAGCAGCGTCGGCCGGATCGTGCCCTTCAACCGGCGCAGCAGCACGGCGAACAGGTCGTAGGGCTCGGCGTCCTCACCGACCAGGTCGGAGAGACCGGACTCGGGGTCGGTGGCGATGTCGAGCAGCGGGCTCAGCGGCCGCGGGGTGCCCAGCGGGTCGCAGCCACCGGCCAGGACCAGGGCGCGCCGACCCGCCCGCCGGGCGAGCTCTCTCACCACGGATGTCTTGCCGGACCCGGCCTCGCCGCCGAGGAACACGAGGCGGCCGCCGGTCACGGTGGCGTCGAGGAGCAGCCGAGACATCTCGTCCAGGACGGTGTCGCGCTCGAGCAGGTTCGAATCGACCATCGGGTCCTCCGCAGGAAACCCAGACCCTCCGCGGTGAACATAGCTCGGCGATTCATGCCATGAATGGGTGAACGCCGCAGCGGGAGGGCTCCGGGTTCAGGGGCTCAGGGGCGCGGGAGGGGCTCGATGGACTGCCAGCCCTCGTCGGGGGGGCGGCCGACGACCATCTCGGCGACTTCGCGGACCATGGGGTTGCGGTCGTCGGTGGCGGTGCGGAGGGCGGGCTCGATGTCGGGGTGGTCGAAGACGGTGAGGGCGACCACGGCGCGGCGTCGCACCTGGGGTGGACCCTTGGCAAGTGCGGTGAGGAGCCCGGGGATCGCCTGCGGGTCGCCGATGGCGCCGAGGGCGGCGACGGCGGCTTCCTGGACCAGTTTGTCGGGGTGAGTGACGACGGCGTCGAGCAGCCAGGGCACGGCCTCGACGGCCTCGATCTCACCGAGGGCGGTGACGGCCGCCTCGACCACCCGCACGTCCGGATCCGTCAGCGCCGACGTCACCAGATCCACGGCCGAGCTTCCCGGCGCCGCCGAGGATCTCGACCGCCTCGGCGCGCACCGAGGGTTCGGAGTCGGCACTGGCCAGGGATCGCACCGCTTCGAACACCGCAGGCTCGGTGACCCGACCAGCGAGCAACGAGAGGCCGAGGCGCCGGTCGGCGGGTTGCGGGGCGGTGAGAGCCGCCACCGGGTCGGCGAGTACTTCGGAAGGATCCATCGGGACGGAGGCTACTGCCGGTTGCTGGCGCTGGTCGTGCGGCCGGTTCCTACGGGACGCCGTCTGCTGCCGGCCCGTCCTGCGGTTTCGGGCCTGCGGTTTCGGGCCTGCGGTTTCCTGCGGTTTCGGGCCTGCGGTTTCGGCCGGGACCGAGCTCGGGCCTGCGGTCTCGGTCTGACCGAGCGGGACCTGCGTGGCAGGAGCGGGGCGATGGTCCGCTGATCCGGGAGGCCATCGTCGGTCTCTGGGGAGGCTCAGCCCGGAACGGTCGGCGTTCCCATCGGTCGTGCAGTGACGCGTGCGGGGGTCGGTGGCCGATCTGCCAAGATTCCGGGAACCAACCCCACCCTCGGATCGACTGAGGGGGTGAGTGCGCAGTTCGTTCGGGTTCGAGGAGGCAAAGGTCATGGAGCGTCGCCGTCCGTCCAATCATGCGGTGCCCGGTACGGCTATCCGATCTCGGGGACTCCCGATCCGAAGGGTGCGGCTCGTTGCCGTCGTGGCGGTTGCCATCCTCGGTCTCGGCGCCTGCGGCGGCGATGACGGCGACGGGATTTCCGTCGACGGGGCCTGGGCGCGGACCAGTCCGGCCATGGCCGAGGTCGGTGCGGCCTATATGGAGCTGAGCAGCTCTGCAGGCGATCGCCTGATTCGGGCCACGGTCGATCCCGGGATCGCCGCCTTCGTCGAGCTTCACGAAACGGTGGCGGCCGGCACTGGTGATGACTCCGACGGTGACGACTCCGACGGTCACGCCGACGGCGACGATCACGGGGACGCCGGTGAGATGGAGGGGATGGGTGCGATGGAGATGCGTCAGGTCTCCGGCATCGACATCCCTGCCGGCGGGACGGTGGCACTCGAACCCGGTGGGCTCCATGTGATGCTGATCGGACTGGCGGCGCCGCTGGAACTGGATCAGACCTTCGATCTCACCCTCGAGTTCGAGAACGCCGGTGAGCAGGTGGTGCAGGTCCAGGTGCGCGACGACCGTCCCTGACGGACCACAAGGGGAGTCGTCGCCGACGTTCGATCGCGGAATGAGCGTTTCGCCCTCCACAAACGAACGTTCGTTTGTTATCCTCGAGGTATGAGCGCCACAGCCGATCCCGCCGTCATCGAAGCTGACACCAGCGTCGAACAGGAGCGTTTCGACGCCACCATCGCCGCCGAGGACAAGATCGAACCCAAAGACTGGATGCCGGAGGCGTACCGCAAGACGCTGATCCGTCAGATCGCCCAACATGCCCACTCCGAGATCATCGGGATGCAGCCGGAAGGCAACTGGATCACCAGAGCGCCCTCGCTGCACCGCAAGGCGATCCTGATGGCCAAGGTCCAGGACGAGGCCGGACACGGGTTGTATCTCTACTCCGCCGCCGAGACGCTCGGGATCACCCGCGACGAGATGATGGAGTTGCTCCACCAGGGCCGTCACAAGTATTCGTCGATCTTCAACTATCCGACGCTGAGCTGGGCCGATATGGGCGCCATCGGGTGGCTCGTCGACGGCGCCGCCATCACCAACCAGGTGATGCTGACCCGCTCCTCCTACGGTCCCTATGCCCGGGCGATGGTCCGGATCTGCAAGGAGGAGTCGTTCCACCAGCGGCAGGGCTACGAGATCATGATCAAGCTCTGCAACGGTTCGCCCGAACAGAAGGCCATGGCCCAGGATGCGCTCGACCGGTGGTGGTGGCCCTCGCTGATGATGTTCGGCCCCCATGACTCCGCCTCGACGCACACCGAGCAGTCGATGCAGTGGAAGATCAAGCGGATCTCCAACGACGACCTCCGTCAGTCGTTCGTCGACATGACCGTGCCCCAGGCCGACTACCTCGGGCTCACCATCCCCGATCCCGAGTTGCACTGGAACGGGGAACGCGGGCACTACGACTTCGGCGAGATCGACTGGGACGAGTTCTGGGCCGTCGTCAAGGGCAACGGGCCGATGAACCGGGAGCGGATCGAGCACAAGGTCGCCGCATGGGAAGAGGGGGCCTGGGTCCGTGAAGCGGCCGCCGCCCACGCCCGCAAGCAGCAGCAGCGGTCGCTCGCTGCCGCATCCTGAGGAGCCGCCATGACCTACGAAGTGCCCCTTGCCCCCGGTGAATCCACAGATTTCGCCACCTCCGCCGATACCTCGGTCGATGCGTGGCCGATGTGGGAGGTGTTCGTCCGTCAGCGCCGCGGTCTGAACCATGTGCATGTCGGCAGCCTGCACGCTCCCGATGCGGAGACGGCACTGCTCAACGCCCGAGATGTGTACACCCGGCGTCTCGAAGGGGTCAGTGTGTGGGTGGTGCCCGCTACCGAGGTGTGGTCGTTCGATCCTGACGACGCCGACGTCTACTTCGAGTCCAACGAGAAGGACTACCGACACGCCACCCACTACGAGATCCCCGACGAAGTGGGGCACATGTGAGTGGAGACCCCGTCGTCGCCGCTCCGCCCCAGGGGGTGCCGGTCCCGGAACGCGACGCCCAGACCGCCTATCTGCTGCGTCACGGCGACGACAACCTGATCCTGGCGCAGCGGCTCGGGGAGTGGATCTCGCACGGCCCCGATCTCGAGCAGGACATCGCCATCGGCAACTTCGCCCTCGACCACCTCGGTCAGGCGCGGAGCCTGCTCAGCCGGGCCGCCGAACTCGAGGCGAAGGGTCGCTCCGAGGACGACCTGGCGTTCCTGCGCTCCGAACGCGAGTTCACCAACCTGCTGCTGGTGGAGCAGCCCAACGGAGACTTCGCCTCCACCATGGTCCGCCAACTCTTCATCGACGCCTACCAGGTGCCGCTGTGGGAAGCGCTGACGGCGTCGGCCGACGAGACCCTCGCCGGGGTTGCCGGTAAGGCCGTCAAGGAGGCCCGCTACCACCTGCGGCATTCGACGGCATGGGTGATCCGGCTCGGTGACGGCACCGAGGAGAGCCATCGCCGCACCCAGGATGCCGTCGATGCGTTGTGGCGTTTCACCGGCGAACTATTCGCCGCCGACGACGTGGACCGGACCATGGTCGAGGCCGGCATCGCTACCGACCCGGCGGCGATCCGCCCCATCTGGGACGCCACCGTCGATGCCGTGTTCGTCGAGGCGACCCTGGACCGTCCCGAGGACGGCTACGAACGTCACGGTGGTCGCAGCGGGTTCCACACCGACCATCTCGGTCACCTCCTACCGGAGATGCAGTGGATGCACCGCACCTACCCGGGGCTGGAATGGTGAGCGCCGCCACGCTGACCCCACCGCGGGAGGTCGCCGCCTCGGTGGCCGACCCCGAGATCCCGGTGATCACCATCGACGATCTCGGCATCCTGCGCGACGTCGACATCGAGGGCGACCGGGTGGTGGTGACGATCACCCCCACCTACAGCGGCTGCCCGGCGATGCACCAGATCTCCGACGATGTGGTCGCATCGCTCAACCGGGCCGGTTATCCGGATGTCGAGATCCGCACCGTGCTGGCACCGGCCTGGTCGACCGACTGGATCTCGGCCGAGGGCCGGGCCAAGCTCGAGGCGTACGGCATTGCCCCGCCGGGACCGGTGTCGGGTACGTCGGTTGCCACCCCGATCGCCATGGTGGGACGGCTCGCCGATCTCGCCGCCGCGCCATCCCCCGGCTCCGGGACCCGCTGCCCGCAGTGCCGGTCGACCGAGACCCGCACCGTCAGCGAGTTCGGGTCCACCGCCTGCAAGGCACTGATGGTGTGCTCGGCGTGCGGTGAGCCTTTCGATCGTTTCAAGGAGCTGTGACCGTGGCCGCCCCCGTCTTTCACACCCTGACCGTCGCCGACGTCGCCCCGCTCACCGACGACGCGGTGGCGGTGACCTTCGACGTCCCCGACGACCTCGTCGAGGACTTCCGCTATCTGCCCGGTCAGCATGTCACCGTCCGCACCACCATCGACGGCGAGGATGTGCGACGCAGCTATTCGATCTGCGCCGACGCCAGCAGCGGAACTCTCCGGGTCGGGATCAAGCGACTCGGCGGAGGTCGCTTCTCGACGTGGGCGACCTCCGGTCTGGTACCCGGAACCTCCGTCGATGTGATGCCCCCCGTCGGGGAGTTCACCATCGACCCCGATCCCGATGCGGCCAACCACTACGCCGCCGTGGTCGCCGGGAGCGGGATCACCCCGGTGATCGCCCTGGTCTCCACCACCCTCGCCTTGGAACCGGGGTCCCGCTGGACCGTGCTCTACGGCAATCGCACCGCATCGTCGGTGATGTTCCTCGAGGAGTTGGAAGCGCTCAAGGACCGCTACCGAGATCGCCTCCATCTCGTCCACGTCCTGTCGCGCGAGGACACCATCGTGCCGCTGTTCGCCGGTCGTCTCGACGCCGGCAAGCTCAATCGGCTGTTCGACACCATCGTCGATGTGGGCTCCGTCGACCGCTGGTACCTGTGCGGTCCGTACGACATGGTGATGGGCGCCCGCACCGTGCTCTCGGCCCGTGGCGTCGCCGACGAGGCCATCCACGACGAGCTGTTCTTCGCCGGTCCCATCGATCCCTCACAACTGCCGCCGGAACCCGAGGACCTCGAAGGCGCCGTGACGCTGAACTTCACCCTCGAGGGTCGATCCTCGACCACCCGGATGAGCCCGGAGAGCACCATTCTCGACGCCGCCATGCGGATCCGCACCGAACTGCCTTACTCGTGCAAGGGCGGGATGTGCGCCACCTGCAAAGCCCATGTGGTGGAAGGCGAGGTGACCATGGCCAAGAACTACGCCCTGGTCGAGGAAGATCTCGCTGCCGGTTTCGTGCTGACCTGCCAGGCCCACCCGGTGACCCAGTCCGTCATCATCGACTTCGACCGCCGATGACGGTCCGCAACAGTCGGGAGGACGTGGTCCGGGCCGCCGGGAGGCTCTTCGCCCAGCGCGGCTACCACGGCACCTCGATGAGGGACCTCGGTGGCGAGCTGGGCATGCTCGGATCGTCGCTGTATTCCCACATCGGCGGGAAAGACGAGCTGCTGTTGGAGGTGATCCGCCGCGGCGCCGACATGTTCCAGCAGGTTGCCGACGAGGCGCTCGGAGCCAAGCTGTCACCAACCGACCAGTTGCTCCGCCTCATCGAGGGTCATGTCCGGATCGTGGTCGACCACATCGACGAGTCCCGAACCTTCCTCAACGAGGCCCGGTTCCTCGCTCCGGTCGACCATCGCACCGTGATCGAGATGCGTGACCGCTACGAGTCGGCCTACCGGAGGGTTCTGGAGCGGGGACGCCTGGCGGGGGAGTTCCCACAGGTCGATGACCCTGCGCTCACCGCCATCTTCATCCTTTCCATCCTCAACGCCGTCGACCGCTGGTACCGACCAGAGGGAACGGCCACCGCTGCCGAGCTCGCCGCCGATATCCACCGTTTCGTGCTCACCGGATTGGGCTGACCAACCCCGAGCCCTTTTCGTCAACCCGGAGGGACCATGCAAGAACCCGATGTCCGCTACGAGGTCGCCGACGGCGTGGCCACGATCACCCTCAACCGACCGGACAAACTCAACTCGTTCACCGCCTCGATGCTGGTGGACTTTGCCGCCCATCTCGACGAGGCCAACGCCGATGAGGCGGTGCGGTGTGTGCTGCTCACCGGTGCCGGACGGGGATTCTGCGCCGGTCAGGATCTGGGGGACCGGGCGGTGGTTGCCGGAGACGAACCGCCCGACCTCGGCGAGTCGCTCCAGAACCGGTACAACCCGATCATCCGGCGTCTTCGCAGCATTCCCAAGCCGGTGGTCGTCGCCGTCAACGGGGTGGCCGCCGGTGCCGGCGCCAACCTGGCGCTCGCCGGTGACCTGGTCATCGCCGCCCGCTCGGCGAAGTTCATCCAGTCGTTCTCGCGGATCGGCCTCCTCCCCGACTCCGGAGGCACCTACATCCTTCCCCGGGCGCTCGGGATGCCACGGGCGATGGGGCTGGCGCTGCTCGCCGAGCCGCTGACCGCCGAGCGGGCCGAGCAGTGGGGGCTGATCTGGTCGGTGGTCGACGACGACGAGTTGGCGGACCGCGCCAACGAGATCGCCGGGAACCTGGCGGCCGGTCCCACCGCCGGCTACGCCAAGATCAAAGAAGCGATGAACGCCTCCCTCGACCACACCCTCGACCAGCAGCTCGACCTGGAACGCGACCTGCAACGCGACGCCGGACTCAGCGCCGACTACGCCGAAGGGGTTGCGGCGTTCTTCGAGAAGCGCCAGCCGACCTTCGAGGGGCGATGACCGGCATGACCCTCGATGCGGGGAAGCGGATCGCCGTGATCGGCGCCGGGACGATGGGTGCCGGGATCGCCCAGGTCGCCGCCACCGCCGGGCATGTCGTCTATCTCTACGATGCTGCCCCTGGGGCCGTCGACCGGGCCCACACCGACCTTGTCGCCCGACTTGGCCGTTCGGTGGACAAGGGTCGGATGGCGGGAGGCGAAGCCGACGACATCGCCGCCCGCATCGTGGCGATCGACAGCCTCGAAGCACTCGCCGACAGTTCACTGGTGATCGAGGCGATCGTCGAGGACCTCGGCGTCAAGCAGGAGGTACTCCGGCAGATCGAGACGCTGGTCGCCGACGACACCGTGATCGCATCCAACACCTCATCGCTGTCGGTGACCGCCATCGCCGCCGCCCTGCAGCGACCGGCCCGGGTGGTGGGGATCCATTTCTTCAACCCGGCGCCGGTGATGCCGCTGGTGGAGATCGTCCGTGGGGAAGCCACCGCGTCCGAGGTGGTCGACCTGGCCGAGACCACGGTCACCGGCTGGGGTAAGACCACGGTGCGGTGCGCCTCCACCCCGGGCTTCATCGTCAACCGCATCGCCCGCCCGTTCTACGGCGAGGCGCTGCGGATGCTCGGCGAAGGCACCGCCAACGCCTCCACCATCGATGCGGTGGTTACCGGCTCCGGTCGTTTCCGGATGGGACCGTTCGCTCTGATGGATCTGGTCGGGCTCGACGTCAATCTGTCCGTCTCCAAGTCGGTCTACGCCCAGACGTTCCACGATGCGCGCTTCGCCCCCCACGTCATCCAGCAGGGTCTGGTCGACGCCGGACGTCTCGGCCGCAAGACCGGTCGAGGCTTCCACGACTATTCACACGCCCACCCCGATCCGGCGGAGGCCGTCCACAGCGTCGATGTGTCGTTCCGCAACGGCCCACCCAAGGTGCTCGCCCGCGGTGACCTCGGCCATGCGGCCGGACTCGTCGATCGACTCGTGGCATCGGGAGTCGAAGTGAGCAGGGTGGCCCCGGACGAGGAACTGGGGCATCTGCGTAGCGGGCCGGCGGTGCTGGTCCCCACCGATGGGCGCACCGCCACCGAGCTCGCCGCCTCGGGTTTGTTCGGCACCAACGAGGTGGCGGTGGTCGATCTCGCCGACCCGTGGGCGGACACCGAGACGGTGGCGGTCGCCGGAGCCGCCCAGGCGACCGGGAACCCGGCGTTGCTCTTCGCCGGCCTGATCCAGCAGACCGGCATCGCCGTTTCGGTGGTCGCCGACACCCCGGGGCTGGTCCTGATGCGGATCGTCGCCCAACTCGCCTCGGTCGCCGCCGATGCCGTGACCACGGGGGTCGCCACCGCCGCCGACATCGACACCGCCATGAAGCTCGGCACCAACTACCCCAGGGGCCCGCTGGAATGGGCCGACGCCATCGGTCCGGCGGTGCTGGTCGACGTTCTCGACCATCTGCGGAGCTTCTACGGTGAAGACCGCTACCGGGCGGCGGGTCGGCTACGGACCGCGGCATGGACCGTAACCGGGCTGCGGTCGGACACGAACGAGAACCGCCCGACAGGAGGAGACCAGGTATGACCGAGGCGTTCATATGTGATGCGGTGCGTACCCCGATCGGTCGGTTCGCCGGGGCGCTGTCGAGCGTGCGACCCGACGATCTGGCGGCGCTCACCATCTCCGCCCTGGTTGCCCGCAACGCCGGTGTCGACTGGGGTCAGGTCGACGATGTGGTCTTCGGTGACGCCAACCAGGCAGGCGAGGACAACCGCAACGTCGCCCGGATGGCGGCGCTGCTCGCCGGGTTGCCCGTCGAGGTTCCCGGCAGCACCGTCAACCGGCTGTGCGGCTCGGGGATGGAAGCCGTCGGGATGGCGGCGCGCGCCATCAAGGCCGGGGAGGCCGATCTGGTGATCGCCGGTGGCGTGGAGTCGATGAGCCGGGCTCCCAAGGTGATGCCCAAGGCCACCGGCCCGTTCGACCGCAACACCGAAATGTACGACAGCACCATCGGGTGGCGGTTCGTCAATCCCGCCATGAACGAACGCTTCGGCCGCGACGAGATGCCGGCCACCGCCGAGAACGTCGCCACCGAGTTCGGGATCTCCCGCCCCGACCAGGATGCGCTTGCGCTCCGCAGCCAGCAACGGGCGGCGGCGGCCATTGCCTCCGGTCGTTTCGCCACCGAGATCGTTCCGGTCAGCGTTGCGCAACGCCGCGGTGATCCGGTGATCGTCGACACCGACGAACACCCCAGGGCCGACACCACCCTGGAGAAGCTCGCCGCCCTCCGCCCCCTTTTCCCACCCGACGGCACCGTCACCGCCGGCAACGCCTCGGGGATCAACGACGGGGCCTGTGCACTCGTCGTCGCCTCGGAACGTGCCGTCGCCGCCCACGGGCTTACGCCGCGAGCGCGGATCAGATCGATGGCGGTGGCCGGGGTCCCGCCCCGGATCATGGGGATCGGTCCGGTTCCAGCCACGACCAAGCTGCTCGCCCGCACCGGGGTCGATATCGGGGACCTCGGGGTGATCGAACTCAACGAGGCCTTCGCCGCCCAGGCGCTCGCCGTGCTCCGCCAGCTCGGGCTGCCCGACGACGCCGAACACGTCAACCCCAACGGCGGGGCGATCGCCCTCGGTCACCCGCTGGGGATGAGCGGAGCCAGGCTGGTCACCACGGCGGTGCAGGAACTCCACCTCCGCGGGGAACCGCTTGCGCTCGCCACGATGTGTATCGGGGTGGGCCAGGGCATCGCCATGCTGCTGGAGCGGGTGTGACCGACCGCAACTGCACCCCTTCCAACGACGACAGACAACGGGACGTCCCTCCCATCTCGGACCACAGGAGCTGACATGAGCCACGACTACTACCTTCGGCACCGCGACACCCTCGACAAGGCCCAGGAGGCGATCCGCAGCCGTTCCTACTGGAGCCCCTACCCGGAGAGCCCGCGCGCCTACGGGGAGACCGCTCCCGCCGACGGAGAGGCGGCGTTTCAGGCGCGGCTCGGTACGGCGTTCGAACTGGACCAACCGTCCACCGGTCAGCGGACGGTGGCGGAGACCTCACCTTTCGGGATCCCGCTCGATGTCACCTACCCGGACTCGACACCGGCGGCGTTGCTCGAGGCGGCCGCGGCGGCCGCTCCTGCATGGGCGGCGGTATCACCCGAGGTGCGGGCCGGGGTCACTCTCGAGATCCTCCACCGGCTCTCCCAGCGGAGCTTCGAGATGGCCCACGCCGTGATGCAGACCACCGGCCAGGCCTTCCTGATGGCGTTTCAGGCCGGCGCTCCCCACGCCCTCGACCGGGCGCTCGAAGCGGTGGCCTACGGTTACGCCGAACAGAACCGTCTCCCCGATCAGATGCGGTGGGAGAAGCCACAGGGTGGCCGCGACCCGATCGTCATCGACAAGCGGTGGCGGATCAAACCGCGTGGGGTTGCGGTCACCATCGGGGTGTCGACCTTCCCCACCTGGAACGGGTACCCGGGCATCTTCGCCAGCCTGGTCACCGGCAACCCGGTGGTCGTCAAGCCCCACCCGGGGACCATCCTCCCGCTGGCGCTGTTCGTCGAGGTCGCCCGTGAGGTGTTCGCCGATGCCGGCTTCGATCCCAACCTGGTGACGCTGGCGGTCGACACTCCGGACGCCCCCGTGGCCAAGGAACTGGTCACCGACGACCGAGTCAAGATCGTCGACTACACCGGTGGGTCCAGCTTCGGGACCTGGCTCGAGGAGAACCTCCCCGGCAAGCTGGTGTACACCGAGAAGGCCGGGGTCAACTCGGTGGTGATCGACTCGGCGCCGGATCTCAAGGGGGTGTTCCGGAACCTGTCGGTGTCGATGAGCATGTACTCCGGCCAGATGTGCACCACACCGCAGAACGTCTACATCCCACGTGACGGCATCGATGTCGACGGCGAGCGCATCTCGTTCGATGATGTCGCTCGTGGTCTCGCTGGCGCCATCGAGGGGCTGCTCTCCGACGATGGTCGGGCCGGGGACATCCTCGGGGCGATCAAGGGTCAGGACACGTTGGGGCGGGTCGACGATGCGGCCACCGGTGGCACCGTGCTCCTCGCCTCGCGAAAGGTCGACAACCCGACGTTCCCCGACGCCGTGGTCCGCACCCCGGTGGTGGTCGCCGTCGACGCCGCCGACCGCGACACGTTCATGCGGGAGATGTTCGGCCCGGTGGTCTACATCGTCGCCACCGACGACACCGCCCAGAGTCTCGAGCTGGCAACCGAATCCGCCAAGATGTCCGGGGCGATCACCTGGTTGGTGTACGCAACCGATCCGGCAGTGATGCAGGCCGCCGAGGACGCCGCCGTCGAAGCCGGAGTGTCGGTGGCGTTCAACCTCACCGGCGGTCTCTTCGTCAACCAGTCGGCCGCCTTCAGCGACTTCCACGTCACCGGGGCCAACCCCGCCGGAAACGCCTCGCTGACCGACCCCGCCTTCGTCGCCGACCGCTTCCGCATCATCGGGATCCGTACCCCGGCATAGAAGCCCTGCGGTCCGATGGACCGTGGGAACAGAATCGGCAGATCTCCGCAGCGACGGGTCGACCCAGGCGGAAATTTGATGCCGCGCGCCGCCCGGTTCGTAGGCGTCGTTTCTTGGCCCTCCCCGCCCCAAGGGCGGGGAGGGCCAGAAGGGGACGCTTGGGCCGCGTTCAGGCCGTTCGGCCTTGCAGTGTCGCAAGGCCGAGTGCCCTCTTCTGCGCGTGTTCTGCCTTTCCTGGCCCTCCCCGCCCCGGGGGGGGCGGGGTGCCTCCGAGGTTCTGGGAGGAGGTGGGGCGGGGGGCGAGCTTGTCGTCCCTCAGGGTCGACTTGTCGCGTGCGGCTACGCGTTCTGGGTGCCGCGGCGTTGTTTGCGTGTCCGTCGGTGACGCTGCTGTCGGGGCGGACATTGACGCCGCGCCCCGCCCCGTCGGCGTCCGCCAGCGTCCGCAGCCACCCCTCCCCTACGGGTCTGTCGATTTACTCCGTCCGCCGATTTCGGGCCGTTGGGGCACAAGGGTTTCGGAGCGCCCAGATTGCCGATCCGGAGGTATTCCGACGCTCCCCTACGGGGAGGGGAGGGCCAAGCGGGGTGCCTCCGAGGTTCTGGGAGGAGGTGGGTGGGGGTCTCCGGGGTGCGCTCGTGGGTATCGGGGCGGAGGAGGATCCGGGTGACCTTGCTTCCGAGGACCGGTTCCATCCACGCCGGCTGCGAGGCCATCCCGGCGGAGCAGGTTCGGTACTGCTCGTGTGGGAGAACCGAGATCGCATAGCGGGATGGGGGGGTACATGATGATCCTGCCCGAGCAGCGGGTGGTGTCGGATCTCTATCGTGACGATGCCGGTCGATCAGGTCTACCGGGAGAGGGGTTGGTGTGACCGCAACGATGGATCACCCTGGTGCGCCCCCGACGGACCAGGGCTTTCCGACCGTGGCGAGCCGCGTGCGCGACTGGGCGCTGCGACATCCGGATGCGGTGGCGATGCGGGCCAAGAGTCGCGGGATCTGGCGGGAGATCACGTGGTCTGACCTGTACGACCAGATTCTGACCGCCGGGCACGGTCTCATCGCCCTGGGGGTGCAGCCCGGCGATGTGGTGTCGATCCACTCCGAGGACCGACCGGAGTGGATCATCCTCGACATGGCGACGGTGGCGGTGGGCGGCATCACCACCGGGATGTATCCCGCCAACCCCGCTGCCGAGGTGGAATATCTGCTCAACGACGCCGGTGCGGGGGTTCACCTCGCCGAGGACCAGGAGCAGGTCGACAAGGTCCTCGCCTTCGACGCCGCGAGGTTCCCGGCGCTGCGCACGATCATCCACATCGACACCGGTGGGCTGGGCGCCTACGACGATCGACGGCTGATGTCGTGGCAGGACTTCATGGCCATGGGGGCGAAGCACCGCACCGCCCATCCCGGAGAGGTCGAGCAGCGGATGGCGGCGGCGACCGCCGACGACGTGATGACCCTCGTCTACACCTCTGGGACCACCGGACCACCGAAGGGGGCGATGCTCACCAACGCCAACGCCGACTACGCCATCCGACAGGTGGTGTTCGTCGACGGGCGGCTCCCCGACAACCGGATGCCCGGACCCGACGATCAGATCGTCACCTACCTCCCGCTCTGCCACATCGCAGAACGGATCTTCTCGACCTGGACGTTGGCGTCGGCAGGGACGGTCCTCAACTTCGCCGAGTCGATCGGCACCGTCCAGGCAAACCTGCGCGAGGTGCAACCGACGCTGTTCTTCGCCGTCCCGCGCATCTGGGAGAAGATCCACGCCACGGTGATGATCAAGCTCGCCGACGCCAGCCGGTTCAAGCGGTGGTTCGGCAAGCTCGGTCTCGGTCTCGGCCGCTTCGTCGCCAGGCGCCGTGCCGCCAACGGAGGGCGCCATACCGCCGCCAGCCGTGTCGTCTACTGGATCGGGAACCCGATCTTCTTCCGGCCGCTCAAGGAACGTATCGGGCTGCGGCGTTGCCGCTGGGCCGGCTCCGGTGCCGCCGCCGTCGCTCCCGAGGTCCTGGAGTTCTTCCTCGGGCTCGGACTGAATGTGTCCGAGCTCTATGGGATGACCGAGAACTCGGCAATCGCCACCCTCAGCTTCGACGGCCGGAACCGCATCGGCACCGTCGGGGAGCCCTATCCCGGGATCGGGTTTCGCATCGACGGTGACACCGGCGAGATCCAGGTCCGGCACGACGGTGTGTTCCGTGGCTACTGGAATCAGCCCGACGCCACCCGGGCGGCGTTCACCGCCGACGGGTGGCTCCGGACCGGTGATGTCGGGGAGTGGGACGGGACCCATGTCAGGATCGTCGACCGGATCAGGGACATCATCATCACCACCGGCGGGAAGAACATCTCCCCGTCGGAGATCGAGAACAGCCTCAAGGCGTCCCCGTACGTCAAGGAGGCGATGGTGGTCGGGGACGGGCGCCGGTATGT
This sequence comes from uncultured Acidimicrobiia bacterium, assembly GCA_963708235.1. Lineage (GTDB taxonomy): Bacteria > Actinomycetota > Acidimicrobiia > Spongiisociales > UBA5794. The sequence goes on from OY970200.1 coordinate 746,560, forward strand.
CACCGCCCTGATCGGGATCGAGCCCGACACCGTCGGCAACTGGGCGGTCCGCCGCGGTATCCGCTACACCACCCATCGGGACCTCACCGAGCGACCCGAGGTCATGGAACTGGTCGGCGGAATCGTCGATCAGACCAACGGGAAGCTCTCCACCGTCGAGCAGGTCAAGCAGTTCCGGCTCATCCCCAAGGAACTCGTCCACGAGGACGGCGAGCTGACCGCCACCCAGAAGCTCAAGCGTTCCGCCATGGTCGCCCAGTTCACCGACCTCGTCGAAGGCATGTACCAGTGAACGATCATCGCCGCACCCGGTCCGGTTGCGGGCGGGCGGGCGCATCGTGAGGCCCCGACAACCCGGAAACCGGCGATGATCCGGGGTGTGGTCGTCGCCGTTGCGCAGGATTCGGCGGCACTCGACAAGTTCGCCGACGCCGTCACCAACGGGCTGTCCCTCGGGGCGCTGTATGCCCTCCTGGCGCTCGGGTTCGTGATCATCTTCAAGGCGACCCAGGTGGTCAATTTCGCCCACGGTGCGATCGCCGCTCTCGGCGCCTACTTCACCGTCTATTTCGCCACCGTGCTCAACTTCCCCGGTCGCTATCTCGGCGAGGTGCCCGAGTACGTGGCCTGGGGTCTCTCGGCGCTGACGGCGGTGGCGTTCACCGCCGTGATCGGGTTGCTGATCGAACGTCTGACCCTGCGTCCGATGGTGGGCGAGTCGCTGTTCGCCGTCGCCATGGTGACCATCGGGGTCGACATCATCGTCCGCACCGTCACCAACGACTACATCAGCACCAACCCGCGTCCGCTCGGCGATCCGTGGGGGGTTTCCGTCGTCGAGTGGGGTCCGGTCTCGATGGCGGCCACCGAGGTCGCCACCATCGGCGCCACGCTGGTGTTGTTGGCGCTGGTGGCGGCCTTCTTCCGAACCCGGTTCGGCATTGCGATGCGCGCCACCGCCTTCGACCAGGAGGCGGCGATGGCGCAGGGGATCCCGGTGGGTCGCATCTTCGCCATGGCATGGGTGATCGGTGCGGCACTCGCCGCCTTCGCCGGGATCTTCTCCTCGATGTTCCCCCGTGCGTCGACCGGGGTCACCCAGAACGCCACGGCGTTCTTCGCCTTCCGCGCTTTCCCGGCGATCATCGTCGGTGGGCTGGACTCGATCCCGGGGGCCGTGGTCGGCGGGTTCATCATCGGGCTCGCCGAGTCATTCGCCGGGACGTACCTCACCGGTTCGACCTTCTCGTTCCTGGGCACCGGGTTCTCCGGTGTCGTCCCCTACATCGTGATGTTGGGCTTCCTGCTGATCCGACCGTACGGGCTGTTCGGGACCAGGGAGATCCGGCGCGTATGAGAGGCCGCCCCAATCTCTATGTGTCATACGCCGACGAGCAGGCGTTGTTGCCGACCACCGCGCAGCGGGTGGCGCTCGGGATCCTGGTGGCGCTGATGGTCTACGTGCCGCTCGGCGGCGCCGTCGAGGTCGGTGGCGCCACCCTGCAACCGTTCGGGTTCCTCTCCGACGGGGACTGGCTGCGGATCCTCTCCCAGGTCGCGCTGATCGCCGTCGGGGCGCTCGGGATCAACATCCTCACCGGTCTCGCCGGTCAGGTGTCGCTGGGTCATGCGTTCTTCATGGGCATCGGCGCCTACACCGCCGCCGTCCTCGGTTCGCCGGTGGGCGCCGAAGGGGTCTTCGGGGTGCGGTGGGGTGCCGGGCTGCCGATCTGGGTCTGGCTCCCCGCCGCCGGGATGGCGGCGGCCCTGGTCGGAGCCATGGTGGCCCCGACGGCGGTCCGGGTGCGGGGTCTCTACCTGGCGTTCGTGACCCTGGGTCTGGTATTCATCGGTGAATGGATGTTCCGCAACCTGGTGTCGATCACGGGCGGCTCGCAATCGGGCCGGACCTTCCCGGCACTCGAGTTCCGGCTGTGGGGGATCGACCGCACCGATGCCCCGGCGACCGGGCCGCTCCACATCGACTTCACCAGCGACGGTCCGGCGTGGTTCTGGGTCGACTGGCTCGACTGGGCCCTGGGGCCGTGGATCAACTTCCCCGACCAGTTGAGCGGGGGCGCCAAGACCTATCTCCTCCTCGCCGCCATCGCTGCCGGGTTCGTGTTGCTGGCGAAGAACCTGCAGCGGACCCGGATCGGCCGGTCGTTCATGGCGCTGCGGGACCGCGACATCGCCGCCGAGGTGATGGGGGTCCCCGACGCCGGCACCAAGCTGAAGGCGTTCGCCATCTCGTCGTTCTATGCGGGGATTTCCGGGGCGTTGCTCGGAGCATTTGTCGGGCGATTGGTCCCTGAGACGTTCAACCTCGACCTGTCGGTCCAGTTCATTGCGATCATCCTGATCGGTGGTGCCGGAACCGTCGCCGGAGCTCTCGCCGGGACCGTTTTCGTGGTGATGCTTCCCCGCCTGGTACAGGACTTCTCGACCTGGCTGACCGCAACCGTCGCCTCCGACGGTGTGCTGGCACCGGTGGTGGACCTGTTCGTCTCCACCGGGCCGGGCGACTGGGGTCTGGTGTCGACATCCGTGGGTGTGACTCCGGGACTCAACGTGGCCCAACTCAACCTGGTGCTCTACGGGGCGCTCATCATCGGTTTCCTCATCTTCGAACCTCTCGGCCTGTACGGTATCTGGGTGCGCATTCGGAACTATTGGAAGTCGTGGCCCTTCACCTATTGAGGCCCTCAACGGCATTCCGGCTCATCGCCGGATGGACACAAACGGAAGGACGGAACGTCGATGAATCGACACAGCAAGAGGTGGTGGGCGCTGATCGTGGCACTGCTCCTCGTGGTGACGGCATGCAGCGGCGACGACACCGACGGCGACACCACCACCACCGGTTCGGCTGACGCCGGCACCGATCACCCCGACATCGTCACCGACATCGGGGTCGATCTCGAGACGGGCGTCATCACCGTGGGGATGCTCTCCGACCTGACCGGAGCCTTCGGGCCACTGGTGACGGCGATCCTCGCCGGACACGAGGTCTACTGGGAGAACGTCAACGACAACGGCGGCATCAACGGTCTCACCGTCGAGTTGGAGGTGCGTGACACCGGGTACGACGTGCCCGCCCATGTCGAGTTGTACGAGGAGCTGAAGACCCAGGTGGTTGCGTTTGGTCACTCCACCGGGTCCCCTCACACCGTCGCCATCAACGAAGCCCTGCAGACCGACGGCATCCTTGCGATTCCGCTCACCTGGTATTCGGGGTGGAGCGACCCGGCCATCAATTCCAACCTGATGTCTCACGGCACGCCGTACTGCCTCGAGGTGATGAACCTCCTGTCCTACGGGATGGAGCAGGCCCAGGCGGCAGGGGTGGAAAGCCCCACGGTGGGCCTCGTCACCGTTCCGGGTGACTACGGACTCGACGCCGCGGCCGGCGCCCAGTTGGCTGTCGCCGAACTCGGGTTGGAGGTGGTCTTCGACGGCACCGGAACCATCATCCCGGGTCAGGACCAGACACCGATCGCCGGTGAGCTGGTGGCCGCCGATCCCGACATCGTGCTGGTCGCCACCACACCCGACCTGTTCACCGAGGTCTACGGTCCGGCGATCCAGAGCGGTTTCGAGGCGGTGTGGCTCGCCCCGGCGCCGAGCTACAACCCGGCGTTCCTCGACAGCCCGCTGGCCGAGGCGGTGCAGCGGGACCTGATCGTCTCGTTCTATGTCCAGCCGTGGGGTGCGGGCACTGCAGGCACTGACGAGCTGGAAGCGTTGTTCGCCGAGCGTCGGCCCGGCGCACCGGCTACCGACTACTACGCCGAGGGCTTTGTCGAGGCGAAGATCCTCCATGACGCCCTGCTCCGTGCCTACGAGAACGGCGACATGACCCAGGCCGGCGTGGTGACGGCCGCCAAGAGCCTCGAGAACGTCGACTTCAACGGGTTGGCCCCGAGCGAGTCGTACGTCGGCGAACCCAACGAGCGGGTGCAACGCACCAACGTGCTGCTCCGACCCGACCTCGCCGACCGTCAGGCCGGCGGCACCGGCGCCAGCGTGGTCGAGGCGGACTACGTCTCGGACCTGGCTGCGGGGTTCGAGTTCACCGAAGCCTGCTACCAGCTCGACTGAGCGGGACCGGAGCTCTGCCGGGGATGGGGTCCCCGGCAGAGCCTCCCGCCGGTGCCAGGCCAGATCGGCCCGCCACCCCGGAACATCAAGAGAGGAGCGCTCGCAACGTGTTGGAGGTCTCGAACCTCGAGGTCGTCTACAACGATGTCGTCCTGGTGCTGCGCGGGGTCTCGCTGCGGGTCGCCGACGGCGGCATCGTGGCGCTGCTGGGAGCGAACGGCGCCGGCAAGACAACCACGCTGCGCGCCATCGGGGGGTTGTTGGAGATCCACGGCGGCGCCGTCACCAAGGGCACGGTCAGCTTCGAAGGCGAGGAGATCCACCGCAGCGACCCGGCGTACATCGTCCGGTCCGGGATCACGCAGGTGCTCGAGGGGCGACGGATATTCGCCGAGATGACCGTCGAGGAGAACCTCCGCACCGGCGCCTTCACCAACCGCAACCGCCACGCGATCGACACTGCCCACGACCGGGTGCTCGCCCTGTTCCCCCTGCTGGCGGACCGCCGCAGGGCCGTTGCCGGATATCTGTCGGGGGGCGAGCAGCAGATGCTCGCAATCGGGCGCTCGTTGATGGCGAGCCCGAAACTGCTGATCCTCGACGAACCCTCGCTGGGGCTGGCGCCGCGCCTGGTGCAACAGATCGGCGACATCATCGTCGAGATCAACCGGCAGGGGACCTCGGTGCTGCTCATCGAACAGAATGCGGCCATGGCGCTGTCGATCGCCGATCGCGGCTACATCATGGAGACCGGCAAGATGGTGATGGACGGTCCGGCCGAACGGCTCCGCCACGACCCCGACGTCAAGGAGTTCTACCTCGGTCTCCATGCGGCGGGTGAACGTCGTTCGTTCCGAGAGGTCAAGCACTACAAGCGACGCAAGCGGTGGTTGTCGTGACCGCCCTGGTGGAGTTCAGCGATGTGTCACTCGCCTTCAAGGGCGTCCAGGCGCTGGCCGGTGTCGACTTCCATGTCGACGAGGGTGAGCTGTTTGCCATCATCGGGCCCAACGGCGCCGGGAAGACATCGATCTTCAACTGCCTCAACGGGGTGTACCGACCGCAACAGGGTGACGTGAAGTGGCGGGGGACCAGCATCGTCGGAATGCGACCCGACCGCATCGCCGCCCTCGGGATCGCCCGCACCTTCCAGAACATCGAGCTGTTCGCCCATATGACGGTGATCGACAACCTGCTGCTGGGTCGCCATGTCCGCACCGAGGTCGGGTGGCTCGCCGGAAGTCTGTGGAAGGGAAAGGCACAGGCGGAGGAGTTGGACAACCGCCGCAAGGTCGAAGAGATCATCGACCTGCTCGAAATCGCCGCCTGGAGAAAGTACCCGGTGGCGCTGCTCCCCTACGGTATCCAGAAGCGAGTTGAATTGGGAAGGGCCCTGGCGATGGAACCGAGTCTGCTCCTGCTCGATGAACCGGTGGCGGGAATGAATCTGGAGGAGACCGAGGACATGGCGCGGTTCGTACTCGATATCCGTGACGAGTTGGGGACCGCCATCGTCCTCGTCGAACACGACATGGGTCTGGTGATGGATATCGCCGATCGGGTGATGGTGCTCGACTTCGGGACCCCGATCGCCACCGGCACACCCGAAGTGGTGCAACGACACCCGGAGGTCATCCGCGCCTACCTTGGTGAGGAGTTCGAGAGCCGCCACCTGCGACAAGCTGAGATCGCCGTCGAACCTTCCGTTGGACAGGAGACCCCATGACCGGAACCGGCGACCGCCCCCGCCCCGCCTTCGGAGAGACCGACCGGTGGCTGCTGCAGGAGGGATCACACGAGCACCTCCACAACGTCCTCGGCGCCCAACTCCACTCCGGCGGCGCCGTGTTCCGGGTGTGGGCGCCCAACGCCGAGCGCGTCACGCTGGTGGGGGACCACAACGGCTGGAACCCGCACGCCGACGATCTCCATCCGGTGGGTGGCGGGGTGTGGGAGATCGATCTGCCCGGGGTGGGTCAGGGCTTCACCTACAAGTACCACATCGAGCGTTTCGGGTGGTCCGCCGACAAGGCCGACCCGGTGGGATTCTTCGCCGAGGTGGCCCCACGGACCGCATCGGTGGTGTGGAACCTCGACTTCCCCTGGCAGGACGACGACTGGATGGACAGCCGGGGCGAGCGCCAGTCCCACGATGCCCCGGTGTCGATCTACGAGCTGCATGTAGGCTCCTGGCAGGGACCGACCCGGTACCGGATGCTCGCCGAGCCGCTCACCGCCTGGCTGCTCCGCCAGGGCTACACCCATGTCGAGTTGCTCCCGGTGATGGAGCATCCCTTCTACGGATCCTGGGGATACCAGACGACCGGATACTTCGCCGCCTCCTCGCGGTACGGCGAGCCCCAGGACCTGATGCACCTGATCGATCATCTCCATCGCAACGGGATCGGGGTGATCATCGACTGGGTGCCGTCGCATTTCCCCATGGACGCCCACGGGTTGATCCACTTCGACGGGACCCATCTCTACGAACCGGCCGACTGGCGGATCGGTTACCAACCGGACTGGGGTTCGGCGACCTTCGACTACGGCCGGCCCGAGGTGCAGGCGTTCCTGCTGTCGAGCGCCCATTTCTGGATCGAGCGCTACCACATCGACGGGATCCGGGTCGATGCGGTGGCCTCGATGCTGTATCGCGACTACTCCCGGCGCGACGGGGAGTGGCTCCCCAACCGCTACGGCGGGCGCGAACACATCGAAGCCATCGAGTTCCTGCAGCGACTCAACGTCAGCCTCTACACCCGCCACGCCGGAATCCAGACCTATGCCGAAGAGTCGACCTCGTGGCCGCTGGTGTCGAGCCCGGTCGAGGTGGGCGGGCTCGGGTTCGGGTTCAAGTGGGACATGGGTTGGATGAACGACACGCTCCGCTATATGGGGCGGGACCCGGTGCACCGCTCCTTCCACCACAACGAACTGACGTTCCGCGCCATGTACGCCGGGACCGAGAGCTTCGTGCTACCGCTGTCACATGACGAGGTGGTCCACGGCAAGGGCTCGCTGCTGTCGAAGCAACCCGGTGACGAGTGGCAGCGGTTCGCCGGGGTGCGTCTCCTGTTGGGACACCAGTGGACCACCCCCGGCAAGAAGCTCCTGTTCATGGGGTGCGATATCGCCTCTCCGGGCGAGTGGAACCACGACTCGCCCCTGCCGTGGCATCTTCTCGACGACCCCAGACACGAGGGGGTCGCCAAGTGGGTCGCCGACCTCAACCGTCTCTACCGGGCGGAACCGTCGCTCCATCTCAGCGACCACCGACCGGAGCGATTCCGCTGGGTGGTCGCCGATGACACGGCGGCTTCGACCCTGGCCTTCATCCGCTCCGCCGCCGACGCACGCCCGGTGCTGGTGGTCTCCAACTTCACCCCGACGGTGTGGACCGCCTACCGCTTCGGTGTTCCCGGCGGTGGAACCTGGAAGGTCTTGCTCAATTCCGACGCCTCCGACTACGGCGGGAGCGGGATGATTGACGTGGTCGCCGCAGACACCGAGGATGTCCACGCCCACGGGTTCGACAAGTCCATCGTTATCGATGTGCCGCCGCTGGCCACCCTGGTCCTGGCGCCGGCCGAGAAAGGAGCCTGAGCCTTGCCTTCTCTGATCCGCCCCCGGGTGCTCTCGATGGTGCTGGCCGGAGGCGAGGGGAAGCGGCTGATGCCGCTCACCGCCGACCGCGCCAAGCCTGCGGTGCCGTTCGGTGGTCAATACCGGCTGATCGACTTTGCGCTGTCCAACCTGGCCAACGGGGGATACCGCCACATCGTGGTGCTCACCCAGTACAAGAGCCACAGCCTCGACGTCCATCTGTCCCGCACCTGGCGGTTCTCGACGCTCCTCGGCAACTATGTGACGGCGGCTCCGGCCCAGATGCGCGCCGGCAAGCGCTGGTTTCTCGGGTCCGCCGATGCGGTGTACCAGAACCTCAACCTGGTCTCCGACGAGCGCCCCGACTACATCTTCGTGTTCGGCGCCGACCACATCTACCGGATGGACCCGGGCCAGATGCTCGAACAGCACATCGACTCGGGCGCCGACGCCACCGTCGCCGCCCACCGGGTGCCGCTCGACCAGGCGCACCAGTTCGGGGTGATCGAGATGGGGACCACCACCAAGATCGAGCAGTTCCGTGAGAAGCCGTCCGACCCGAAGCCGCTTCCGGACGACCCCGAGTCGGCATATGTGTCGATGGGGAACTACGTGTTCACCGCCGATGCCCTCGTCGACCTGGTGCGTGAGGACTCCGAGGACGACAACTCACGTCACGACATGGGGGGTGACCTGATCCCGAAGCTGGTCGCCGATGGTCGCGCCCATGTCTACGACTTCACCGAGAATCTCGTTCCTGGTGCCACCGAGCGGTCCCAGAGCTACTGGCGGGACGTCGGGACTCTCGACTCCTACTTCGACGCCAACATGGACCTGGTCGACATCGAGCCGATCTTCAACCTGTACAACCACGAGTGGCCGATCTACACCGACATGCGGGCCCTCCCCCCGGCGAAGGTGGTGGCCGCCGGGGCGGCCGGCGCCGGCGAGATCCGCAATTCGATCCTCTCCAACGGCGTCATCGTCTCCGGCTCGTTCATCAGGGAATCGGTGCTGTCCCCCGAGGTGCGGGTGGAGGAGGGGGCGGTCGTGGAACGCTGCGTGCTCCTCAACGACGTCCAGATCGGTCCCGGCGCCGTCGTCCGCAACGCCATCATCGACAAGAACGTGGTGATCCCGCCCGGTTTCCAGGTCGGGGTCGATCCCGTCGCCGATGCCGAACGTTTCACCGTCTCCGACACCGGGATCGTCGCCATCGGCAAGAACGAGATCATCACCTAGCCGGGCCATGTGCTGGGCCGTCTGGGGCACCGGGAGGTGCGATGTCGCTCCGGGAAGCATCATGGCATCATTCGTGTGATGCTATGATGCCTGGCACAAGGGATCTGATGGTCCGGGTGGTCGGAGGCCGGATATGCGGACAACCATCACGCTCGAGCCGGACACCGAGGCGCTGCTGCGCAAGAGGATGCGGCAGACCGGTGCCAGCTTCAAGCAGACCGTGAACGAGGCGATCCGGGCCGGATTGGGATCCCCGCACTCAACCCGTCCCGGTTTCTCCACACCCACCGCATCGATGGGAGTCCCGACCGTGAACCTCGATCGTGCCCTCGCATTGGCCGGCGATCTCGAAGACGAGGAACTGCTCCGCAAGATGCGGTCCGGCAAGTGAGGTTGGTGGACGCCAACGTCCTTCTCTATGCCGTCAACACCGACGCCCACCACCATCTGGTGGCGCGTCGCTGGCTGGATGGTGCGCTCACCGGCAACGAGACGGTGGGTTTCTCATGGATGGCGCTCCTTGCCTTTCTTCGGCTCTCGACGAAGGTCGGCTTGTTTCCCAGATCCCCTCGGGATCGATGAGGCGACGGCGATCGCCTCCATGTGGCTCGAACAGCCGCCCGCCGTGATCGTGGAACCGACCGAGCGTCACATGCAGTTGATGGCGGGCCTTCTCGGTGAGGCCGGGTCGTCAGGCGGCAACCTGGTCAACGACGCACATCTGGCGGCTCTGGCCGTCCAGCACCGCGCCACCGTGGTGTCGTTCGACCGGGACTTCGAGCGGTTCGGTGTTCCCTGGTCCACGCCTGCCTCCGAATAGCCTGACGCCAGATCTTTCTATTCGACCCTGATGCGCCGTCAGGTGATGGCGTCGTAGACGGCGATCTGTTCGGCGGCAGGGGACTCCCAGGACCAGTCGGTGGTCATGCCGTTGCGTTGAATGGTGCGGCGGCGCTGCGGGAGGCGCCAGGTGCGGACGGCGCGGTGGAAGGCGTCGAGCATCGCCATCGAGGTGATCTTGCCGGCGACGAACCCGGTGCCATCGGCAGGGTGACGGTCCGCATCGATGACGGTGTCGTGGAGACCACCGACATCGGTGACGATCGGGATGGTGCCATAGGCCATCGCCTGCATCTGGGCGAGACCGCAGGGTTCGAACCGGCTCGGCATCATCAGCAGGTCGGCGCCTCCGAAGATCAGGTGGGCCAGTTCCTCGTCGAACGCCTCGATGAAGGCGAGCTGATCGGGATGGGTCGAGGCGAGGTAGCGGGCGGTCTCGGCGAGGGTGCGGTCCCCGGAGCCGAGGATCACCATCCGGGTCCCCATCGTTTCGAGATAGGGGACCAGGTCGAGGGCGAGATCGACGCCTTTCTGCCAGGTGAGCCGGGTCACCATTCCGGTGACCGGATCCTGTGACGGGGGACCGGACCTTCCTCCCCAGCCCACCCGGTGCAGCAGCGCCCGGCGTGCCGCCTTCTTGCCGCTGACATCCCCGGCGGCGAACGTTCTCGGCAGCAGCGGGTCGTGCTGCGGCGACCACACCTCGGTGTCGATACCGTTGCGGATCCCGATCAGCGCCTCGCCGCGGAACGCCAGCGCCTCGTGGAGACCGGCACCGTGTTCCGGGTGGCGGATCTCCTCGGCGTAGTTCGGGCTCACCGTCACCACCACATCGGCGAGCGCCACCGCACCCGACATCGGGTTCATGCTTCCGAACCATTCGTAGGCCTCGGGTCGGCGGCGGAGCACTCCGAGCCACGATCCGGCGGTGACGCCCTGGTAGGCGAGATTGTGGATGGTGAACACCGACGGTGGAGGTTCTTCGATGAAACCCAGGGTCGCCGCCGTGTGCCAGTCGTTGAGGTGGAGCACATCGGGTCCCAGTACACGGGTGAGCTCGGCGACCGCCGCCGAGAACGCCATGAAACGGAAGTCGTTGTCGCCCCACCCCTCGCCGGCAGGGTCGTCGTAGGGGTGGGGTCGGACGATCTCAGGGGTCCGGATGGCGATGAGCGGCACGCCTCCGTCGAAACTCCCGATGCGGTAGCTGGTGATCCCCACCCACGGGGGCATCGCCAACGGCTGCGGTTCGCCGAGATCGGCTTCGAACAGCCCGTAGTCGGGGATCACCACCGTCACCTCGACCCCGCTGCGGTGCAATGCCTTGGCCAGCCCGGCGGTGGCGTAGGCGAGACCCCCGACCCGTACCAGCGGGGTCAGCTCGGCGGTGGCGAAGAGCACCTTCATCCGTGGTCTGTCCCGTCGTCGGTGAGGACCAGCAGCCCATAACCGCCGACGGAGAGGATGTCTCCGCTGCGGAACCGGGCCGGGGCGGGCCCGTTGGCGGTGGCGGTGTCGATCACAGGATGCCAGAGTAGAGGACCGAGCCCCGTGGGGACGGTGAAATCTGCGTCGGCGGCGTCGCCGTTGAGCAGGATCAGGAACGAAACACTCCGCTGCGGTCCGGGCACGGCGTCGCCGTTGAGGTGGACCATGAGCTGTTGGGCTCCGGGTTCGTTCCACCCGGCATCGGTCATTGCCGATCCGTCGGGAGCCAGCCAGGCGATGTCTTCGAGCGGAGACCCCAACGGGGCGTCACCGGTGAGCCAGCGACGCTGGCGGAACACGGCGTTGCGGGTTCGTAGCGCCACCACCGAGCGAACGAACCGGACGAAGGGTTCGTCGACCGCCCCCCAGTCGTACCAGGAGATCTCGTTGTCCTGGGCGTAGGCGTTGTTGTTGCCCTGCTGGGTGCGGCCCAACTCGTCACCCCCGGCGAGCATCGGGACTCCCTGGGAGATCAGAAGGGTCGCCAGCAGCGAGCGGCGGCGTCGGTTGCGTTGCTCGGTGATTCCCGGGTCGTCGGTGGGGCCTTCGACGCCGCCGTTCCACGACCTGTTGTCGGGGTGACCGTCGTTGCCGTTTTCGCCGTTGGCGTCGTTGTGACGCTGGTCGTAGCTGACCAGATCGCTGAGGGTGAACCCGTCATGGCTCACCACATAATTGATCGAGGTGGTGGCGGCTCTCCGCCCGGAGTGGGCGAACGTGTCGGCGCTGCCGGCCAGTCGGGTCGCCAGATCTCCCATCGAGGCGGGGGTGTTGCGCCAGAAGTCACGGACCGTGGAGCGATAGCGGTCGTTCCACTCCCGCCACGGATAGGGAAATCCGCCGAGCCGGTAGCCGCCGGGACCGACGTCCCACGGTTCGGCGATCAGCTTGACCTGTCGCAACACCGGGTCCTGGCCGACGATGTGGAAGAAGGGGCCCACCGGGTCGAAGTCACTGCGGTAGCGACCCAGGGTGGTGGTGAGATCGAAGCGGAACCCGTCGATGTGATAGTCGAGCACCCAGCGGCGCAGGCTGTCGGCCACGAGCCGGGTGACGGCCGGGTGGTCGGCGTTGATGGCGTTTCCGGTGCCGGTGAGGTCCAGGTAGCGCCTTGGATCGTGCTCGTCGAGGCGGTAGTAGGTGGGGTTGTCGATGCCCCGCAGCGAAAGATGGGGGCCGGTGTGGTTCCCCTCCCCGCTGTGGTTGAACACCACGTCGAGGAAGACCTCGATCCCCAACCCGTGGAGGGCCTTTACCACCTGTTTCAACTCGGTCACCTGGTCACCGAACCCGGAACCGGCCGTGTAGCCATGGTGGGGGGCGGCCCAGCCGATGGGTTGGTATCCCCAGAGGTTGCGCAGACCCTGCTTGACCAGGCGGTGGTCGTGGGCGAAGTGGTGCACCGGCATCAGTTCGACGGCGGTGACTCCGAGCGACACCAGGTGGTCGAGGACGGCGGGGGCGGTGAGACCCAGGTAGGTTCCGCGATGGTGCTCGGGAACGTCGGGGTGGAGTTGGGTCAGGCTCTTGACATGGGTCTCGTAGATCACGGTGTCGGTCCAGGGGACCTCGGGATGGCGGTCGTCCCCCCAGTCGAAGGTGTGGTCGACGACCACGCAGCGGGGCATGAACGGGGCGCTGTCGGCCCCGGATGGGGTGCCCAGGTCGTCCGGGACCGCCCCGTACACCTCCGGACCCCATCGAACCTCACCGTGGACCGCATCGGCGTACGGATCGATCAACAGCTTGGCGGGATTGGCCCACAGCCCTCGTTCCGGGGCCCACGGACCGTCGATCCGCAGCCCGTAGCGGGCGCCGGGACCGACCCCGGGGATATGCCCGTGGTGGACGGCGCCGTGGCGGTGGGGCAACTCGAACCGCTCCTCGACACCGGACGCATCGAACAGACAGACCATGACCGCTTCGGCGCTCTCCGAATACACCGAGAACGTGGTCCCGGTGGGGTCGGGAACGGCCCCGAGTCGGGGGACAGGGGTGGTCACGGTGTCGCCGTATCGGGTGCGGTCGGAGATCCGGGCGGGGTGACCGCCACGGTCCCGGTGAACAGTCCGCAGGTCCGTCCGTCGCCGCGGGTGACGGTGATCCGGTAGGTGGCGATGGTGCGGCCCCGGGTCACCGGTTCAGCCGTGGCGGTGAGGGTGTCGCCACTCCGGCTGGGGGCGGTGAGGACCAGGTGGGTATCGATGGCGACGGCGTTCGCCGTGGCGTTCGAGGCCAGGCTGAGCGCACAGTCGGCCACCGAGAACACGGCGCCACCGTGGGTGACGCCATGGAAGTTCTCGTGGTCGGGGGTGATCCGCATCGCCACCACCACCCGCTCGGGATCGGCTTGGAGGAGCACGATCCCGAGATGGGCGGCATAGCGATCGGCGGCGAACCGTTCCCGCACCGTGGCGGAGGCGTCGTCTGCCGTCGGAACAGCCGTCACCGACTGCTCAGCGGTTGCGGAGCGAGGCGATCTTCCACGCCGTTGGCAGCAGTACCCCGGCAAGCCCGATCTTGACGAGGTCCCCGATCACGAAGGGCGTCAATCCGTACTCGATGGTCTGGGCGAAGCTGAAGTCGCCGACGACGGCGAGCCAGGGGAGTCCGATCAGGTAGATGATGACGCTGCCGAGCAGGAAGGCGGGGATGGCGGTGGCGACGGCGCGGTCCCGACGGCGCTCGGCGAGGGCCCCGACCACCCAGGCGGCAAGGATGAACCCGACGATGTAGCCACCGGTGACCCCGGTGATCACCTGCATGCCCGAAGAGCCGTCGGTGAAGAACGGGAACCCGATCACACCCAGAAGCAGGTACAGACCCATGCTCACCGCACCGGCGCTCGAGCCGAGGGCGGCGCCGGTGAGGAGCACGGCGAAGGTCTGCCCGCTGATCGGGACCGGGGTGAACGGCAGCGGGATGGCTACCTGGGCCGAGAGGGCAGTGAACAGAGCGAAACCGACCACCAGGGCGGCGGTGACTGCGGCCGAGCGGGGCAGGGCGAAACCTGTGATCACTCGTGACGGAATGGTGGTCTGCACGACTCGTGGGCTCCTTGTGGGTCGGAAGAGTTCGGCGGTTCGACCTCGAACCGGTGCCAATGGTTGCACGTCGCGACCCGTCCGGCGACCTGACGGGAGCACCGGCGCACTGGCGCCCGGTCAGCCGGAGCGGAGTGCCTCGACAGGTTCGAGACGTGCGGCCCGGAGCGCCGGGTACAGACCGGCGATCAGTCCGGTGAACGCACCGACGAGCGGTGCGGCGAGCGGGACCACCGGATCGAGCACCGGGGTCCAGGTGCGGCCCGCCGAGATGGCGATGACCACCAGTACCCCGAAGCTGGCGCCGATGATCCCCCCTACCAGCCCCATCGTCGTCGACTCCAGAAGGAACTGGGCGGCGATGTGACGGCGGGCGGCGCCGAGTGCTCGCCGCAGACCGATCTCTCCGGTGCGTTCCAGCACCGACACCAGGGTGACGTTGGCGATGCCGATGGCGCCCACGAGCAGGGACACCCCGCCCAGGATCAGGAACAGGGCGTTGACGTCGGCTTGGACCTCACCGCGGAGATCCTCGGGCTCGGGAGGCTTCTGGACCCTGAGCAGTTCCGGGTCGTTGGGAGACAGGGCGATGGCGGCCTGGCCGGCGATCAGCGAGGCGGCGCCGATCTCGACATCGATGTGGACTGTTGCCGCAGATTCGAAGCCGTAGACCGTACGTGCGGTGCCGTCGGGGATGATCACGGAGTTGAGCAGATCGGCCTGACGGAGCACGTCGGACAAGATGCCGATCACCACGAACGGCTCCGCACCGACGAAGATCACCGGTTGGTGGTCGACCCGGTTGACGTTGAGCCGTTGCGCCGCTCCTGCGCCGAGAACGGCCACCCGGTCGGCGCGGTCGTCGTGTCCCTGGTCGAACCACCGCCCGGTGGCGAGACGGCCCCGGACGGCGCCGAGCAGACCCGGTGACACCGCCGACATGGTCATCTGGAACTCGGTCTGACCGAGCGGGTCTGCGATGGGAACCGACCGGGTGAGTGCGCTGCCGATGTCGACCGAGCCGACGGTCCCGGCGGCAACCACACCGTTGAGCCGTAACAGCCGCGCCTCGGCGTCGGTGGGGATGGCGATGCGGGGCCCGGAGTCGCCGAAGAACCCGGTCTCGTTGGTCACGACGACGCTGGTGGCGGCAAGCTCGTCGAAACGACCCACGATCTGGTTGCCGGCGGTGTTGGCGACACCGAGAGTGGCGACCAGGGCGCCGATACCGAGCACCGTCCCCGTCACGGTGAGGACGGTCCGGCTGGGGCGGGCGAAGATCCCGGCGATGGCCTCGGTGACGAGATCCCTCACGCTCATCGAGGCGGCCGGCACCTGATCCACGGGGCGCGGTGCGTGCGACGGCGGCAGCTCGGACGGTGCCACCGGGACCGGTGCGTCGGCGGTCACGGGCGGGGTTCCGGAGACGGTCTGCCGTCGGGCGATGCCGGCGGCTCGATGGTGCCGTCGCGCAACCGCACGATCCGATCGGCGCGGCTGCTCACCTTCTCGTCGTGGGTCACCACCACCAGCGTGAGCCCGTCCGCGCGCAGCTCGTCGAACAGGTCGAGCACGGCGGCGCCGGTGGCGCTGTCGAGGTTGCCCGTCGGCTCGTCGCACAACAAGAGCGACGGTCTGGCGACGATCGCCCGGGCGATGGCGACCCGCTGCCGCTCACCACCCGACAACCGGGTTGGGACGAACCGGGTTCGGTGACCCAGACCGACCCGACCCAACGCCGCCTCGGCAAGTGGGGGCCGCTCGCGGTGCGGCGTCCGACCGTACACGGTGGCGAGCATGACGTTCTCGAGCACGGTTCGGTGGGCGAGGAGATGGAAGGATTGGAACACGAATCCGATGCGGTGGGCCCGCAAACCGGCGCGACGGCCCTCCGCCATATGGGAGGTGTCGACGCCTTCGAACAGATAGGCGCCCTCGGTGGGGCGGTCGAGCAGCCCCAGCACGTTGAGCATGGTCGACTTGCCGCTCCCCGAAGGGCCGACGATGGCGACGTACTCGCCCCGCTCCACCACCATGTCGGCGTGGTGTAGCGCCGGAACCGCCACCTCGCCGGTGTCGTAGGTGCGTCCGGCGTTTCGCAGCATCACCACCGGGACATCGGGATCGCCCGGATCGAGCGGCGGGTCGGGTCGCGGGTCGCCGCCCGCCGCGGGTGGGGAGTCCGATCTGGCCGGCGTCCGATCAGCTTGTGGGTTCACGACCCACCACCACCAGGTCGCCTTCTTCGAGGTCACCTTCCGTCGGGGTGACCTGAACGAGACCTCCGGCGGCAAGCCCGGGTTCGACGACGACGGTGCGGAGGGTGCCGTCATCGTCCTCGACTTCGACCTGGGTGGTGCCGCTGGCGGTGGCGAAGAGGGCGGCAGCGGGAACGGCGAGCACCTCGCCACCGGTGGAACTGACCGGGATCCGCACCCGGACGTTGCTTCCGATGAGTCCATCGGGAATCTCGGAGGGAAGGCCCTCGACGTAGATGCGGTCGTTGGCGACCCCCTCGGTTCCGGTGCTGGTGGCGATGAAGGTGATGGTGCCGGGGATCGGCTCGCCGCCGTCTGGGGCGTCCATCTCCAACGACATCCCCTCCTCGAGAAGGGCGGCGTCGCGTTCGAGCACCGATGTGCGCAGGGCCACCTCCGAGCCGGAGACGGTGAGGAACGAACCCTCGATGGTCGAACCCCGTGCCGCCCCCACCGCATCCACCCGTACCGGCAGTCTGGGGAGAAACACGATTTCGGCGGCGGGAAGCCAGGTTCCCATTTCTGCCTCGAGGGCGTTGCGGTCGGTGCGTGCAGACTGGACCTCGTCCCGGGCGAGTTGGACCTGACGCTGGAGCGCCGAGTTGTCGCCCCCGGAATTCAGGTCGGAGAGAGATGCTCGTGCGATGTCGAGGCGCTGTCGGGCCTGGGTGAGAAACGTCCGCTGCTCTGTGGCCGACCGGATCACCTCGAACTCGGCCTCGGCGAGCACCGTCTCGGCCGCCGTCACCATCTCCTCGGCGTCGGCGACATCCTGTCTCAGCACCGCCATCTCTTGGCGGGTGGGTGGGGCGCCGGTGTCCGGGTGGGTTCCATCCCGAGCGCGCTCCAGGCGGGTCTCGCTGCGTCGCAGCGCCCGGTTGGCGTCCTGCAGCTCGCCCTGGGCGGTATCCACGGCGCGTTCCGCCATGGTCTCGGCGTGGGTGGCGTCGAGTCGGGCAAGGGTGAGCGCATCTTCGGCGGCACTCACCTCGGCGCCGGCCGCCAGGAGGGTCGATCGGTCAGGGCCGGCCTGGGCGTCGACGAGCGCCGCCTCGGCATCTGCGACCGACGCTTCCGCCGACCGTACCCGGTCACGGGCGGCGGCGAGCAGTTGCACATCCTCCGCCGACGGGCCGTTGGGCTGGTAGCCGGCGTCGGCATACCAGGCTTCGATGGCGGCGCCGGTGGCGGCGTCCCAGGTCTCGTTGGCGGGTCCGTCGAAGAAACCGAGTCGCTCCAGAGCCTGCTCGATCTGGAGCACATCTTCACCTTCCGCTCCGGGACGGAGGTCCCGGTACATGGGGATCTCCCCGCGGAGGAGGAAGACGGGCCGGCCGGTGACGGCCACCGCCACATCGCCCTCGTCGAGTTCGGTGTCGACCTCCACGGACTGGGTCACCACCAGCGCCGTGGTCGTTTCGGCGAAGGCTCCGGAGAGGCTGATCTGAACCGGCTCGTCGTAGACGACATCGCCGCGGGTGATCACATCGGCCGACAGCACCTGGAGGGTGACCTCGACGGTGATGTTGGACGGCTCTGGCGGGCGGGCCTCGGCGGCGACCTCGGCCGGGGAGCGGATGCGGCTGCCGAAGAAGACACCGACGAGCGCCGCAGCCACGGCAACGCCGATCAGTCCGGCGAGGAGTACCCCTCGTCGGACACGGGTCACGAAGTCCCCTGCAGGTCGCGAATCTGTTCGAGGATGTCGCGGTTCCCGGCGATCAGCTCGGCCTCGTATTCCTCCGAGACCTCGATGTAGGCGTCGTAGAACCCTTCACCGCATGCGTTGTCGGCCACGGCAAGGGCGATCTCTTCCTGTTGGAGTTCCTGGAGCGCAGGCTGATCGGTGATGTCGGCCATCCGTTCGTCGTAGATCGCCGCCTGTTCGTCGGCGGGTAGTTCGAAGAATGCATTCAGCTCGTCCTCGGTCATTCCGGCGAGCGGGTCACTGTCAGGTCCCATGATCTCGTCGAGTCGGGTCTGGAACGACTCGTAGATGTCGTCGTACATGGCGTTGCGTGACTCGTAGGTGTATCCGGCTTCGGTCATGCAGGCCGCCCACTCGGCGTTCAGTTCGACGATGCGGGGGTCGGCCTCCATCCGGGCGTTGAGCGCCTCGAGCGCAGGCTCGAGCTGCTCCCACAATTCCTCGGTGGCCTCCTGGTCGCCGTAGGCCTCTTCGTAGGCGCCGCCCTGGCAGCCGCCGCCGAAGCCGGACGAGACGTACATCTCCTCACCCGTCTCCGGGTCGATCTCCACTTCCTGATCCAGCTCGCTCTGATCTCCGTGCAGCGCCGCCCAGTAGGCGTCCTGTTCCGCCGGCGTCATCGTCTCGACCCGGTCCTGGTTGGGGTCGTCCCATTCCACTCCCGCGTTCATCTCCTCATTGCCGTACCAGGTGGTGATCCCGAAACCCTCGGTGGCGACCCGGTCGGCCTCGTCGTCCGGATCGAAGGTGGCGAAGCTGCCTTCGGGTGGCAGAACCGGGGAGTACTCAAATCCCTGTTCGGCCATGCACAGCCGGATCGATTCCTCGATATCCATCTGTTGGCGGCGGGACTCCGCTTCTGCCGCCGCCGGGTCGTCCGAGGTATCCCAACCCAAGAAGGCTGCGAGCGAGCTGTCGGCATTGCCGTCCGTATCCGTCGGGGTATCGCCCTTGGGGATGGTCGTCGAGGCATCGGCGCCCGATGACGT
Organism: uncultured Acidimicrobiia bacterium; assembly: GCA_963708235.1. Lineage (GTDB taxonomy): Bacteria > Actinomycetota > Acidimicrobiia > Spongiisociales > UBA5794. Next base: position 765,833 of record OY970200.1, read on the forward strand.
GTCGGAGGCGGAAGACCCACCGCAGGAGGCGAGCACCAGTACCGAGGCGGCGATCCACACGGTGCGGCGATTCATCGAGGTGGTCCTTTCCCGAGGGGAGACCGGCTGTCCATGAGACTCCGGTTCGGTCCAGATGGTTCCCGGCTGTAGGCCGGTGAAGCTGCGCGCCTTTCTCCGTCGAGTCATGCGGCTCCTGTCGGTGTCGGGCGGGTTGGTTCGCCGTCAGTTCTTGGGGGCGAAGGATCGAGCGAGCAGGGCATCATCGAATCCGCCGCTGCTGCCGGTTCGCGCATACCGGTACAGGGCGGTCTGGAAGATACCGCTGAGGGTGGAGAGAATCACGACGATCAGGATGGATGCGATGACGGCGACGGTGACGCCGGTGATGGCCACCGCCCCGCCGACGGAGGCGGCGAGCGCACCGAGGGCGATGACGGGGATCAGCGCCAGCGTCGCCACCAGGCCGAGCCCGAACTGGACGGCGACGTTCTCGCCCCAGGTCCGCTTGAACAGGTTGGCCGACTCCTTGATGGCGTCTCCGACGCTCATCTTCTCCAGCACCATGAGTGGGAGGACCAGGAAGGTCACCAGGGCCCACGCCATCCCCACCAGCCCGATGACGATCCGACCGATGAAACCGGCGCGCTCCTCGATGGCCCGCAACACCACCGACACGGTGGCGGAGACGGTGGCCCACGGCAGGATGGTCACGGCACGCTGGGCGGCACCACGCAGGGCGGTTCGCAACGTCGGGTCCCCGCCATCCATCCTTTGGTTGGCGGCGTGGATCAGCGCCGCATTGAAGAAGATGGTGATGTAGGCCAGAGCCAGATACATCATGAAGAGCGCCAGGTAGTGCAGCAGACCGAGGGTTCCCTCGGCTCCGACATCGGGACTGGTGAGGAAGATCGGGACCACGAACGTGGCGGCGATGGCGAGCGAGGCGACCGCCGACAACACCGGGAGCACCATCAGTTCCTTGTCCTGTCTGAGTACCGCCCAACTGGCCCCTGCCAGCCGGAAGCTGCGCGAGATCCGTTCCATCGGGGCGAGTGTATTGGACCGGGCAGGGCGGCGCTGCGGCCAGACGCTGCGGCCATGGGCTGCCGCCCAGCGTTTTGGTCACACAGTGCCGGTACCATCCGGCCAATGGACCCAGTAGACGTCACGCCCGGATTGCGGGCCGATCAACCCACCGGCCCGCTCCCGGGTGTCGGCGACCCCGGTCAAGCGACCAATGCCCCTCTCTGGCCCGACGAGCCGCCACCCCCACCCCCGGCCCGCCGGCTTCCGAAATGGCCGTTCGTCGTCGTCGGGCTGCTGCTCCTGGCCGGGGCGTCGGTTGCTGCGTTGTGGCCACTCAACGTGCCCTACTACGCCCTGTCGCCGGGCCCGGTGAACGACACATCCGACTTCGTCTCGGTTGCCGATGCGGCCGAAGAGACCGGTGATCTGTTCTTCCTCACCGTGTCGCTGCGCGAAATCAACGCCTTCGAGTACCTGGGTGCGCTGCTCAGCAACGAAGTCGATCTGCGCCCCCGCGAGAACATCCGCCCGGCAGGAGTCACCTCCGAGGAGCTTCGACTCCAGAATCTCGAATTGATGGAGACCTCCAAGGACAACGCCATGTATGTGGCGTTGACCCAGCTCGGGTATGACGTGGTGTTCGACGGCACCGGCGCCGTGGTGTCCTCGTTGCTGGACGGGTCTCCCGCCGAGGGTCTGATCGAGGTCGGGGATCTCATCACCGCCGTGGACGGAGAGGTGGTTGAGTTCTCTGCGGACGCCTCGGATTTGGTCGGCGGCCACGCACCGGGAGATGTCGTCGAGTTCGTGCTCGACCGGAGCATCGACGAGGACGAGGTGGACACCTTGACGATCGAGGTCACCCTGGTTCCGTACCGGTTCGAGGAGGAGGACGGCAGCATCACCGAGGACCCGGACCGGGGGATGGTGGGGCTGATGTTGCTCAACGGTCCGACCAACATCTCGTTCCCGGTCGACATCGACATCGACGCCCAGAACATCGGTGGCCCATCTGCGGGTCTGATGTTCACGCTCGAGATCATGAACCAGCTCACCGACGGTCAGATCACCAACGGTCATCGCATCGCCGGCACCGGGACGATCAGCCCCGACGGCGTCGTCGGGGCGATCGGAGGAGTCCGCCAGAAGGTGTTTGCGGCCATCGAGGTCGGGGCCGACTACGTCCTGGTCCCTGAGGGCAACTACGAGGATGCGCTTACTGCGGCCGGCGACGAGATCGAAGTGGTCTCGGTCGCCAACATCGAACAGGCGCTCGCCTTCCTCGAGACTCTCGACCCCGTCCACTAGGGCCTACGGCCGAGGGAGAGTATTTCGCCGGGCGGACCACGGCCGGATTCCGGAGGTGGTCCACTGTTGGGCACATCGGGGGTATCGTCACCGCCATGGCCCCCGACCTCACTCCCGACGCCATCCGAGGCCGCGACTTCGACACGGCGCGCCGCGGCTACGACCGCGATCAGGTGGAGCGCTTCAAGGCCGACGTCGCCGATCGGATCGGCGAACTGGAGAACCGGCTCGCCGACATCGACGAACGACTGGGTCAGCTCGGGATCTCCGACCTGCCGTTGCTGGATGCAGAGTTCCAGAGGGTTGCGTCCGAGGTGGCGGACGTCCTCGAGGAGGCCCGCCGCTCGGCGGCGCACCTCCGCAGCCGGGCCGCCGAGGATGTGGCCATGTGGGAGGCGGAGACCGGGGCGCTCCTGGCAGAGCAGCGTACCGAGGCGGAGGCGGAAGCCGCCCGCATCATCGAGGCGGCGCAGACCGCAGCCGACGACCTGATGTCGGAGTCCCGTCGCCGAAGTGAGGCGCGTCACCAGGAGGTCGAACAGGAGGTCCTGGCGATCCGTGCCGCAGCGGAGCACGAGTCGATGCGGATCCTCGCCGATGCCCGTCGCCAAGGGGACGAGATCACCCGCACCGCATCGACCGAAGGGCGGCGCATCATCAGGGAAGCCGTCGCCGAGCGCAACCAGATGGACGCGGAAGCGGCGCCGACGGGGACCCATCGGAACGGTGACGCCGACGCCGAAGCGGCATCGAGCGAACATCCGGCGACGCCGTCGGACACCTCGGTCGCCCAGCCCATCCCCGAACCCGGTCCGACCCGTCTCCCGGACTCCCCGTCGAGCACGGATGACGATCCGGCACGCAGCGACGACTACCCCGCCAGCGCCTGGCCCGAGGACGACGGGACTGTCCGCATCGTGCGTTCGGGAAGGGTCGATGACCCCGGCCCCATCGACGCCGATGAGCTGGTCGCCGAGATCGAACAGCTCCGTTCCCTGAATGAGGCCACACCTGATCCTGCCGGGGTCCCGGTGCCGCCCGTGCCGGGTGGATGGGGATCGGAGGACGACCGCACCACAGCAGAGGTTTCCGCCTCTGCCGAGGATGATCGCGGGCGAGATGACCCGCACTCGATCGATGCCACAGAAGTCGACTCGGATGACCTGGCGCCGGCGCCGGCCTCCCCACCGGTGCGTTGGCCCCGGATGCCCGCCACCGCAGCCCCCGCCACCGAGGTCCCCGCCACCGACGACTCTGCCGGCGACGACTCTGCCGGCGACGACTCTGCCGGCGACGACTCTGCCGGCGACGACTCTGCCGGCGACGACTCTGCCGGCGACGACTCTGCCGGCGACGACTCTGCCGGCGACGACTCTGCCGGCGACGACTCTGCCGGCGACGACTCTGCCAGCGACGACTCTGCCGGCGATCCGCAGCCGGACCGATGGGCAACCGGTGGAGCTGACCCGGAGCCGGACGTTTCGGTCGCCCCTGCCGCTGACTCCGACTCCGACACCGACACCGATTCCGGCCACGACGCCGCAGCGATCGGTGCGAGTGATGGCCCGGACGACATCCCCGATCCAGGGGTGGACACCGAGCAGCACAAGATGCCGGCCGACGACGATCAGGTCGACCTCCCCGAAGCCGGACATGAGCCCGCCACGGGTACCGACGACCCGGACCCGGCAGCGCCGGGACCGCTCGACAGCCTGTTCGCCCGGCTCCGGGACAGCCCAGACGCCGGTGAACCAGATGCCGGTGAACCAGACGCCGGTGAACCAGGCGCCGGTGAACCGGACGCCGGTGAACCAGGCGCCGACAACCCGGACCCCGGCGACCCGGACCCCGAGATACCCGATCCGGACGGCGGGGTCGACGCCGATCACGGTGACCCGGGCGATGCGGGGTCGTCGACATCCGGCGATCAACCTGATGACGGCTCGGGGCTCGACGTAGCCGCAGCGGCAGGTGTCCCCGGTGCCGCCGGACCCTCGTCTCCCGACTCGGGGCGAAGTCCCACCACCAACGGCAGCGGTTCCGTTCCTCGCCCCGCCGGTGCGGTCGATGCCTTCGAGGTGCGTGACCGTCGGCTGCTCCCGGTCGAGAACCGGGTGCTGCGTGAGGCGAAGCGGGCCATCGTCGAGATTCAGAATCAGACGCTCGAGTCGCTGCGACTCAACCCGGGGCCGTGGACACCGGATCGGGGGTCGTTCACCGTCGAACTGGCCGGAGCCGTCGACGATCTGATCAGCAGCTCCTACGTTGCCGGTCACGAAGGCGCCGGCGAGCTGACCGGTACCTCGGTGGAGGTGGTCGGTGGGCCGCCGGGGGACATCTCCCTCGACCTGGCCGAGGCCCTGTTGGTGGCCACCGCCGATGCGTACGATCGCGCCGTGGCCCGGGATGCAGGGGATCGTGAGGTGGCGGCGACGGTCTCCCGTGTGTTTCGCGCCTGGCGGACCGACGAGGCGGAACGCCGTATCCGCGGGATCGCCTACACCGCCTATCACCGGGGTCTGGTGAGCGGACTTGCCGCCGCCGGCGTCGCTGCGGTGACCGCGGTCTCGGAGGGTCGCCGGTGCACCGACTGTGCGGCGGTCACGGAAGCCGTATGGGATCCGGCGGGACCGGTACCGCCCGGTGTCGTGCTTCCGCCGGCACACCCGGAGTGCATCGCCACCATCGTCCCGGCGTAATCGACAGCGGGCTGCGGCCGTGGCGGGGCGGTTCCCGGCTCCGGTCACGCTCGTCGCAGCCGACGGTCTCGGTCCCCGTATCACCATTCGGCGAGGTGTGGGAGGGGGCGCCGGACCGGGTTGTCGACGGGAGGCAATACAATCCGCTCCGTGATCAACAGCGAGCCGACCCCCATCCGGCCCCGAAGCGCCCCGCGACGCCTCATTTCCATCGTGGTCGGTGGACTGTTTCTCCTGCTGTTCACGTTGCGGTCGATCGCCACGTTCTGGACCGATTACCTGTGGTTCGATTCGATCGATGTCACCAGTGTGTGGAGGACATTGATCTTCACCAGGGTGTGGATGGTGGCGGTCGCCACGGTTGTCGCCGCACTGCTGATCTGGCTCAATCTCTGGCTCGCCGACCGGCTGTCGCCACGGCGTCCCGCCCTGATCGGCAGCCCCGATGAAGAGTTGTTGGAGCGGTGGCAGTCATGGGTGCGGAATCGGGTGTTCTGGTTCCGCCTCGGCGTCTCGATCGGTCTCGGTCTCCTCATCGGGCTGGGCGCCTCGTTGTGGTGGCAGGACTTCTTGTTGTTCCGCCATGGCGGCGACTTCGGGATCGTCGACCCGATCTTCAACAACGACGTCGGTCTGTATGTCTTCCGCCTGCCGTTCTACCGGGCGCTGTTCGGATGGGTGTTCCAGCTGTTCGTGGTGGTGGCGCTCGTCGTCGCCGTGGTCCACTACCTCAACGGCGGGATCCAGGTGCAGATGGAACGACGGGTCACCCCCGGGGTCAAGGTCCATCTTTCGGTGATCTTCGCCCTGCTGGCGCTGCTCAAGGCCGTCGGCTACCGGCTGGACACCTGGGATCTGCTCTACTCCGAACGAGGGCGGGTGGTGGGAGCGTCGTACACCGACGTCAACGCCCAGCTCCCGGCGCTGCGGCTGCTGATTCTGATCTCGGTGGTGGCCGCCGTCATCCTCCTGGTGAATCTGTGGTTCCGGGGCTGGACCCTCCCGCTGGTGGCGCTGGGTCTGTGGTTGTTCACCTCGATCGTCATCGGCGGTCTCTACCCGACATTCGTCCAGCGGTTCCGGGTGATTCCCGACGAGGTGAACAAAGAGGTCGAGTACGTCGGTTACAACATCGACGCCACCCGACAGGCCTATGGGCTGTCGGATGTCCAGGTGCGCAACTTCGCCGCATCCAGCGACCTCGATTTCGAGGACCTGGAGAACAACCAGGCGACCATCGACAACATCCGCTTGTGGGATCCCTCGGTGCTGGCCACGACGTTCCGGGAACTGCAGGAGATTCGCGCCTTCTATCGCATCGAGGATGTCGATGTCGATCGGTACGAGATCGACGGCGACCTGACCCAGGTGATGATCTCCGCCCGCGAGCTCGACGAGCGGAACATCCCCGGCGGGGGATGGGTCAACGAGAAGTTGGTGTACACCCATGGTTTCGGGGCGGTGTTGTCTCCGGCCAACGATGTCACGTCGGTGGGTCAGCCACAGTTCCTGATCAAGGACATTCCCCCCGTCTCCCAGGCGGAGGAGTTGGAGATCGACCAGCCCCGTATCTACTTCTCCGATACCGCCACCACCGACTATCGCATCGTCAACACCGACGAGTTGGAGGTCGACTTCCCGATCAGCGACAGCGAGGTGTCCCGTAACAGTTACGAGGGTGGCGGCGGGGTCACCCTGGGTGGGTTCTTCCGGCGGGCCGCCTGGGCGTTGCGCTTCGGTGACGTCGACGTGCTGATCTCGTCGCAGCCCCGCGCCGACAGCCAGGTGCTGATCGCCCGCAACATCCGAGAGCGGATCCAGAAGCTCGCCCCCTTCCTCCACGGCGACGCCGACCCCTATCTGGTGCTCCAGGACGGTGGGTTGACCTGGGTGATGGACCTGTACACGGTCACCGACGACTATCCGTATTCGGCCGAGGCGCTGACCGGGCGGCTGGATCGGTCTCCGGGGCTCCCGATGGGCTTCAACTACATCCGCAACTCGGTGAAGGCCACCGTCGACACCTACACCGGCGAGGTGACGTTCTATGTGATCGATGAGAGCGATCCGTTGATTCTCGCCCAACGGCGGATCTTCCCCGACCTGTTCACCGACTCCGAGGTGCCCGACACGCTCCGCCGCCAGTTCCGGTACCCGGAGGATATGTTCCGGGTCCAGTCGGACATGTACCTGCTCTACCACATGACCCAACCGCGCGACTTCTTCAACAACGTCGATCCGTGGCAGATCGCCAGCGACCCGTCGACCTCGGGACGTCCCGATCTCCGGGGGACGATCATCGACGACGAGGGCACCCCGGTGCGTCCGATGCTCCCGTACTACCTGCTGATGCGGCTCCCCGAAGACGACGAGCTGTCGTTCCTGATCATGCAGCCCTTCACCCCGGCCAATCGCCCCAACATGGTGTCGTTCATGGTCGCCAAGAGCGGTCCGGATGCCTACGGGGAGATCGTGGACTTCCGGCTTCCGTCGGCGTCGGCGCAGCAGGGCCCGGGCCAGGTCGGCCAGTTCATCAACCAGGATCCGGAGATCGCCGCCGAGTTCACCCTGCTCAGCCAGGGTGGCGCCGACATCATCCAGGGCAACATGCTGCTGGTGCCGATCGAGGAATCGCTGCTCTACGTCCAGCCGATCTATGTCAGGGCCGACGACGAGGGCGGTGGCGACGGACAGGGTATCCCGGAGTTCAAGCGTGCCGTGGTCTCCTTCAACGGCCAGATCGAGATGCGCGAGTCGTTGGGTGAGGCGCTGGCCGCCATCTTCGGTGATGCCCCCGGCGACCAGGATCCCGACGATGACGGGACCCCGCCCGTCGACGGTGACGAATCGGAGATTCCCGAAGAGGTGGCGGCGCTGCTCGACGGGGCCGCCACCGCCTTCGACGAGGCACAGGCCGCCCTGCTCGACGGTGACCTCGCCGCCTACCAGTCGAGCATCGAGGAGGCGCAGCGCCTCGTCGCCCGTGCCCGCATCGCCGCCGGTCTCGACTCTCCGACCACCGACGTGCCGGCTGAGCCCACCGAACCCACCGAGGGCTGACCGAGCCTCTGGCGCCGGTAACCGCCTTACCGATTCTGGCCACCCGCGCACCGACCCGCCGCCCAGGGCGCCGTGGCAGCCGCCAACTGCGGCATTGCGCCGGTCAGTGGCCGACGAGGGCGGCGGCGAGGAGAGGGATGGTGTTGGTGGCGGTGTGGGCGAGGATCGGGGCGACGAGACTCCCGGAGACCAGCCGCAGCCACCCGAACACCAGCCCGGCGATCGTCGTCGAGATGAGCGTGCCAAAGGTGGCGTCGGTGCGACTGATCTCATCGAGTGCGGTGTTGTCGGGTGGCGAAAGCCACGCCGGGAAGACATGCCACAACCCGAACAGGATCGAGCAGACGACCAGGGCGACAGCGGTGGGGGCGATCCGTCGCAGCAGCGCCAGGAGCATCCCGCGGAAGATGAGCTCCTCGACCAGCACCGTTCCCAAAGGGATCACGACCACCACCCGGATCAGCAGCTCGATGACACCGGCGTCGGCCCGGGAGTCGTCGAAGATCGGACCCAGCCAGGGGGCCACCGCCGCAACGGTGACGACCGTCGCCACCACCACGAACGACGCCATCCCATATCGGAGACCCTCGTGGACGTGATCCGGGTTGAGACCGAGCTCGGAGCGGGTGACGGCGGCGGTGCGCCCGATGGCGATGGCGGCACCGGCGATGGCAACGGTGAACGTCCACTGCGTGACCTCCGACAGCGCCAGGGAGCGGACGATGTTGGCCATCGCCAGGATGGCGATCAGAAGCGCCAGCGCCTCGTAGCTGCGGCGCCGCGGGTGTGCCGGTCGGGTCATCCCCGTCCGAGGAAGTCCATCAGCCGCCTCGAGTCGTCGCTGGTCCATCCGTCCGGTGGGATCACTTGGGCCCATGCCGGAACGAACACGTCGGTGTAGTCGTGGCCATGTCCGGAGGGTGCGCTGAACCCCGCAATGAGATCGGCGACCACCTGGGTGAAGGTCACCACAGGGAACCATCTGCCCCCGTCGGGAACATCGTCGCCGCGAGGTACGTCCATCCACTCTGGGCGAGCGCGCATCGTGGTCCAGTTCCATACCCCGACGGGGTCTGATGCGTGATGGACGTACAGGATGCGGGGACCCTGCCAGCCCGGGTCAGGTTCGATGACATCGTCGATGGAGGTGGCGAACCGCACCGTTGCGCCACCGTCGTAGATCGGTTTCCACACGGGGGTTCCCGGGTCGCGGTCGGCGGTGAGGAGGCTCCATACGGGGTTCGACTCGACCGGCCCGGTGAAGAGGGCACCATCGGACCGGGCGACGAGGTTGTTGAGCGACGACCTCGCATCGCGGGCGGTGAATGCGGCCTCGGCGCCGTAGGACCCGAGGCTCTGTCCGAACACGACCAGCATGGGCCGGTCGCCTTCGGGGAGCTCGATCCACCGTTCGTAGATGGTCTCGTAGAGCGCGGTCCCGGCCTCGGCGGCGACGGGGAGGTCGACCAGGAACGAGATCCAGCTCGGAAGGTAGGAGTACTGGATCGAGGCAATGGCGGTGTCGCCGCGGTGCAGCATCTCGACGGCTTCGGCGGCGTAGGGGTCGATCCAACCCGTGCCGGTGGCGGTGGCGACGACCAGCACCGACCGGTTGAAGGCGCCGGTGCGCTCCAACTCGGCGAGAGCGAGTTCGGCACGTTCGTCGGCACTGTCGGCGGAACGGAGCCCGGCATACACCCGGATCGGTTCGGCGACCTCGACGTCGGGTCCGTGGAACCGGGCGAGGTCGTCGCGGCTCACTGCCCCTGCGCTGAAGGTGCGGCCCTGCCGGCCCAGCGTGTCCCACGGCACCAGCGATTCGGGCCCCCCGCTGGCGAGCGGGGTGGTGGGGGCGAACACGCCCTCGTCGGTGGAATCGTCGACCGTTCCGAATGCGGTGTTGGCCCGGTCGACGAACCATTCGAAGGCGACATCGCGCACCAGGACCGAGGTGCCGACGATGACGATGAGCACCGTCGCCGCCATCGCCAGCGGGAACGGCAGATGTCGTTTGGTGAAGCGGTCGATGGCCCGGATTCCCCGCCACACCAACCGGCCCAGCACCGCGAAGATGAGGATCAGGATCACGGTGACCGCATGCATGGGCACGATCGTGAGATCGGAGATGTGGGGGAGCGTGACCAGGTCGCGTTGCTCGTTCTGCCAGCCGGGCCAGGCGGCGATCCCGGCGGTGATCGCAAGGATGGCGACCGCGGTGAGGATGCGCCACGCCAGTTTTCGGATCTCGGCGGAGGGTCGGCGGTCGATGCGGTTCAGAAGTCGATGACCGAGGTATCCGGCGAGCGTCCCGAAGGCGTATCCGATGCCGAAGCTGATCGCACTTACTGCGGCCTGCGCCACCCATGAGCGGGGCAGCAGCGTGGGAGGGATCGAGTGCCACCAGAACACCAGGCCGAGCACCACGCCACCGAAGGTGGGGCGCCGGAACAGCGACCGGGCAAGTGACGGGACTGGCCGGGTGCGGGGTGACGAACCGTTGCCGAGCGTGGGGTCGTCGAGGTCGGCGCCCAGTGGATTGCCGCGACGGCGGTTTCGGCGGGTGGTGCGATCCACGGGATCCTCGTCACTGTCCAGGACCCGGCCGATTGCCAGGCGGTTCGAGCGGAGTGTATCCATCGGCGCCAACACGGTTGGTCGGCGACGGTGGGCGTGCTGCGAACATAGGGGGAATATCGCCGTGGTCCGTCCGCTTGGTTGCTGACGTCAACAACAGGAGCGTCACCGTCATGCAGGTCGAGATCTGGTCCGATGTCATCTGTCCGTACTGTGGTCTCGGTCAGCATCGTCTCGACACCGCCCTCGCCCAATTCCCGCACGGCGACGAGGTGACAGTGGTGCACCGGTCCTTTCAGCTCGATCCGGCGTTCCCGGAGGGCATCATCGAGAACGTCCGGGACGTGCTCGAAAAGCGTCGTGGCATCCCGGGCGACCGCCACGAGGCGACGGCGCGCCACCTCGAGGCGGTCGCCGCCGCCGAAGGTCTGGTTCCCTACATCGTTGCCGACAGTCGGATGGGCAACACCTCTCTCACCCATCAGCTTCTGGCTCATGCCTCCGACCACGGTCTGGAAGACCTCGCCTGGCGGTATCTCTATCGCAGCTACTTCGGTGAGGCACGTGACATCTTCACCCTCGATGCCCTGGTCGGGATCGCCGCCGAGATCGGTCTCGATGCCGACGAGGCACGGCGGGTCCTCACCGACCGCCGACACGCCCAGCGGGTCGCCGACGACGCCGCCGATGCCCAGGCACTCGGGGCGACCGGGGTGCCGTTCATCGTCATCGACCGCCGCTACGGCATCGCCGGCGCCCAGCCGCTCGAGGTGTTCAGCCGGACGCTCGAAGCGGCATGGCAGGCCCGCCAACCGGAGCTGGTCACGATCGACGGCGACGGCGCCGCCTGCTGTGGGCCGGACGGCTGCGCCGGCCCCTGATCCCGATCCGGTGACCCATATGGCGACCCGGTGTCGCTTCCCGTGCGGGGTGCCCTGCAACCCGGGGGAAGGCTACGGGGTTCACTGGAGAACACCCGTCGGATTCGGGTGGAGCGAAAGGGCTGAACTACCGTGACCATGATGCGTATCGCCGCTGCACAGACCGCCCCGGTGTGGGGAGACCCCGCCGCCACCGTCGCCAAGACCGCCGAGTGGATCGGTAGGGCCGCCGCAGACGATGTCGAGCTGGTTGCATTCGGTGAGACCTTCCTGTCCGGGTACCCGTTCTGGGTGTCCCGCACCGACGGTGCCCGCTTCGAGTCCCCCGACCAGAAACAGGCGTATGCCTACTACCTCGACCGGGCGGTCACCCTGGACGGGCCGGAGCTGGCGACCGTGGTCGAGGCCGCCGCCGATCACGGGGTGTTCACCTACCTCGGCATCTCCGAGCGCACTGCCGGGGGCGGCACGGTCTACGCCACGCTGGTGGCGGTCGATCCGACGGCGGGGATTGTCTCCGCCCACCGCAAGCTGATGCCCACCTACGAGGAGCGGCTGGTGTGGGGAACCGGCGACGGCAACGGGCTCCGGGTCCATCAGATCGGCGCAACCCGTGTCGGCGGACTCAACTGCTGGGAGAACTGGATGCCGCTGGCGCGCCACTCGCTGTATTCCCAGGGTGTCGAGATCCATGTGGCGGCCTGGCCGGGTTCCAGCGGACTCACCAGGGACATCACCCGGTTCATCGCCAGAGAGGGGCGGTGTTTCGTGCTTTCGGCAGGTGCGATCCTCGCCGACAGTGATATCCCCGACGACTTCCCGCTGCGGGATGTGGCGTTCCCCTCAGGCGGTCCGGAGCAGCTCGCCGACGGCGGTTCGGCGATCGCCGCACCCGACGGCTCCTGGGTGGTCGAGCCGGTGTCGGGTGAGGAGAGGCTGGTTGTCGCCGATATCGACCTGGACATGGTGCGGGCCGAGCGGCAGAACTTCGACGCCGCCGGCCATTACTTCCGTCCCGATGTCTTCGAGGTGACCGTCGACCGCACCCGGCGCTCCGGCGCCAGGTTCAAGGACTGATCCGGGTAGGAGTGGGATCGCCCCGGCCTGCCACCGGGTTCGCAGTGCAGGGTGGGGCGAGTCTGTCTCGAATCATCCAGGATTGCGGTGGCCGGTGATGTCGGTCCGACACCGACAAGCGAGTCTCATCGGCACGGGCTCCGCTGCCGCTCCCGGTGCCCGCGGTGTTGACAGGTAGTGTGGAGCGCCTCATTTACCGAACGGAGCTGATCGATCATGCGTACCTCCCCGCCCCATGACGCCCCCCTGAGGATGAGACGCCATCGGGTCCTGGCCCTGGTGCTCGCTGCTGCACTGATGTTGGGAGCGTGCGGTGGCGACGACGCCGCCGGGCCGGAAACCACCACGGCGAACGCCGAGACCACGGCAGCGCCGGACATCGACACGGATTCAACCGCCGTCGCCGGCACCGACGACGGTGGCACCACGGACACGACGCCGGTCGATCTGGGGAATATCCCGGCCGGTGACTGCGCCGCCATGGCCATGCAATGGTCCCAGGCGATGGGCGGAGCGATGGGTGGGGTGACCCCGAGCGAGCTCGATTACGACGCCATCTTCGATGCGCTCGACGGTACGGTCCCATCCGAACTCAGAGGCGACGTGGCGGTGCTGGCGGACGCCTACCGCCAGGTGGCCCGGGTGATGGAAGAGGCCGGCGGTGACTTCATGGCACTGGCCAATGACCCGGAGGCGCTGGCTGTGCTCGAGAGCCTCGACACCCCGGAGATGCAGGCGGCGGGCGAGCGGGTGGGCACATACTTCGAGGACCTTTGCCCCGAGGGTTGACCGGCAGCCACCGAGCACCCGGTCGGGTCTCCGCAGATGCGGGGACCCGACCCCGCTCCCACGCCGGAGCCATGGCCGAGCGTCACCAGGGAATACGGTGTCGCCCTGGTCCGTTGACCGGACGAGGTAGTTGCACTATGCAACAAGTATTCGACGGCGAGGAGTAGCCATGCAATTCGGGATCTTCAGTGTGGGGGACATCACCACCGATCCCACCGATGCGACCGCACCCAGCGAGGGTGAGCGGATCAAGGCGATGGTGGCGATCGCCCGCAAGGCCGAAGAGGTTGGTCTGGACGTCTTTGCATCCGGTGAGCACCACAATCCGCCGTTCGTCACCTCGTCGCCGACCACCATGCTCGGCTATATCGCCGCCCAGACCGAGCGGATCATCCTGTCGACCGCCACCACGCTGATCACCACCAACGACCCGGTGAAGATCGCCGAGGACTACGCCATGCTCCAGCACCTGGCCGACGGCCGGGTCGATCTGATGATGGGCCGGGGCAACACCGGCCCGGTGTACCCGTGGTTCGGCAAGGACATCAGGGACGGGATCCCGCTCGCCATCGAGAACTATGCGCTGCTGCACCGGTTGTGGCGCCAGGACGTCGTCGACTGGGAGGGGAAGTTCCGTACCCCGCTCCAGGGATTCACCGCAACGCCCCGACCGCTCGACGGGGTGCCTCCGTTCGTGTGGCACGGGTCGATCCGGAGTCCCGAGATCGCCGAGCAGGCGGCGTATTACGGCGACGGGTTCTTCGCCAACCACATCTTCTGGCCCACTGACCATTTCCAGCAGCTCGTCGGGCTGTACCGGCGCCGCTACGAGCACTACGGGCATGGCACCGCCGACCAGGCGTACGTCGGGCTGGGTGGCCAGATCTACATGGCGAAGAACTCCCAGGATGCGGTTCGGGAGTTCCGCCCCTACTTCGATCATGCCCCGGTGTACGGATACGGGCCGTCGCTCGAGGAGTTCACCGACCAGACCCCACTGACGGTGGGGAGCCCGCAGCAGGTCATCGACAAGACCCTCACCTTCCGCGAGCACTTCGGTGACTACCAGCGCCAGCTCTTCCTGGTCGACCATGCCGGTCTCCCGCTGGCGACGGTGCTGGACCAGATCGAGATGCTCGGGGAGATCTTGCCGACGCTGCGCAAGGAGTTCGCCGCCAAGCGACCGGCACATGTTCCCGACGGACCGACCCATGCTGCCCGGGTCGAGGTTGCCCAGGTCGAGGCTGCCCGGATCGAGGCTGCCCGGGTCGAGGCTGCCCGCCTCGGGGCGGCACCGGGCGAGGCCGCCCAGGACGTGGCGACCGGGACCCCGGGTTCGCCGTCCCGTGAGGGTGCGGAGGTGCGCCGATGACCGCCAGATCGCTGGTCGTGGTCTCTGGAGGGCTCGGGCAACCGTCCTCTACGCGGCTGCTCGCCGATCGCATGGCCGCCGCCACCGAACGGGCGCTGGATGCCTCAGGGATCGGGGTGTCGGTGGAGACCATCGAGCTGCGGGAGATCGCCGGCGAGATCACCAACATGCTGATCACCGGGTTCGCCGCCACCGAGGTGCGCCGAGCCATCGACCGCGTGATCGGCGCCGACGGGGTGGTGGCGGTGACGCCGATCTTCAGTGCGTCGTATTCGGGTCTGTTCAAGTCGTTCTTCGACATCCTCGATGAGGACGCCCTGACCGCAAAGCCGGTACTGATCGGCGCCACCGGAGGCACCGCCCGTCACTCGCTGGCGTTGGACCATGCCCTTCGCCCGCTGTTCACATATCTGCGTGCCGTCGTGTTGCCCACCGGGGTGTACGCCGCCACCGAGGACTGGGGAGCCGCCGGCAACGAGGGCCTGACCCACCGCATCGACCGGGCCGCCGGGGAACTGGCGGCGATCCTCGCCTCCACCGCACCACGCAGCGCCGGCAACGTCGACGCCGGCTTCACCTCCTTCGACGAGTTGCTCGGCCGAGGCTGACGCCGGCGACGGTGTGGGTGTCGAGGGTTCGAATCGCTCCGACCCCCGGGCCGCTCTGGCAACGGCATCCGCAATCTGGCCGGTCGGCAACCCGCCGCCGGTGTCCAGGGCGGGACCGATGCACTGTGGGTCGGTTCCGGGCGATGCTCGATCGTCGGGAGGTGTGTTTCATTACGTTTTTCGAGACACGGTGGCGATATCGGAGGTAGCGTTCGCCGCGAGGAGAGGAGGCGGTGATGACCTACACCGTCAAACAGGGCGATACGTTCGTCAAGATCGCCGCCGCACACGGCGTCACCATCGGGGCCCTGATCCGGGTCAACCCCCAGGTTCCGGACCCGTCACTGATCATTCCCGGGCAGCGTTTGAACATCCCCGGCGCTCCTACCGGCGGTGGCGACGCCGATTTCACCGAGGTATACCGGGTCCGGTCCGGGGACACGTTGCGGGCCATCGCCCGGTTGAAGGGCGTGTCGCTGGCCGATCTGCTCGCCGCCAATCCGCAGATCACCAACCCCGATGTGATCCGGGTCGGTGATCTGATCCGGGTCCCCGCCACCGACCCGGACAAGGTGGTCCAGGACATCACCCCGCCCAGAGGGGGAGCCACGCCCGACTGGTACCGCCTGGCCCGCCGGGAGATGGCCGACGGGATCGTCGAGTTCGGCGACCCCGGGGAACACAACCCGCGCATCCTCGAATACCACGCCACGGTCCCCGACGCCTTCCAGACCAACGAGATCCCGTGGTGTTCGTCGTTCGTCAACTGGTGCATCGAGCAGTCCGGCATCACCGGCACCGACAGCGCCGCCGCCCGCTCCTGGGAGCGGTGGGGGAAGAAGCTTGCCGAGCCGAAGGTGGGGGCGGTGGCGGTGTTCTGGCGGGAGACCAAGTCGTCGGGTCTCGGCCATGTCGGCTTCTATGTCAAGGAGACCGCCACCCAGGTCTCTGTGCTCGGTGGCAACCAGGGCAACCGGGTGTCCGTCGAGCCGTATCCGAAGGCACGGCTGCTCGGGTATCGCTGGCCCAAAGGCTGACGTTCTTTCGGCCGGTTTCTCCGGTTCGGCCTCGAGAACGCGGTCGGCACCTACCCTGTCACCACGGCCCGCCGCCCGGGTCATCCGACGGGGCGCGCCTGATCGTGGGCCGGACGAAGGGAGCGCCGCTCGATGCCGACATTCACCCCCGCCGAGATCGACTACCTGAACACCCAACTCCTGGGAAGACTGGCGACCGTCGGGCCTGATGGGCGCCCCCATATCGTCCCGCTCGGGTTCTTCTACGACGCCACCACCGAGACCATCGTCATCGGGGGTCGCGATCTTGCGGCCAGCAAGAAGTTCCGGGATGCGGCCCGCCACCCCGCCGTCGCCCTGCTGGTCGACGACCTGGCCTCCACCGACCCCTGGACCCCACGCGGCATCGAGATCCGTGGCCGTGCCGAAACCCACACCGAAGGCGGCGAGGCCGTGGGTCGCCAGATCGGCGCCACCTTCCCCTTCAACCCGGCCTGGATCCGCCTCCACCCCGAACGCATCGTGGCGTGGGGCCTCGACACCAACTCGTTCCAGCTCGCCGCCCGAGACGTTGCCTGACCCGAATCGCCTGATGCGCCTCGCGTCGATCGTGGTCTGCGGATGAGCACCATCCGTCGCCGAGGTGGCAACATGGGGTGATGCGGATGCGGTTCGACCCCGAGGACAGCTCCGGCTTCGAGCACGCTCGCACCGCGTTGCTCGACCGGTTCCGGACCTGGCTCGCCACGTCGAGCCCGATCGACGATGTGGAAGGCCTGCATTTCGCCGCCTCGTGTGCCATCGACTGGAAGTTCCGGCGTGATGGCGCCCTGGGTCGGTGGCGCACCCGGTACATCCGCGAGTTCCTCCTCGAGTGGTGCCCGCGTTCGCTCGATGTCGAGGCGGACGACAGCGCTCCCATCGCCGCCGGGCTGGCCACACTGATGATGTTCCTGGGTGACGAGGGGTTGCTCGAGCACTCCGATCCGCCAGAGAAGCTGTCGATGAGCGCCGCCGAGCTGCTGCCGGAGTTCGTCGAAGCGATGGCGGACGAGCGCAGGTTCAGTTGGGGCAAGACCATGGTGACCCGGGCGCGTGCGTCCGGGGTCGACCTCTCCGACCAGGCCGAGATGGACCGCTTCATCGCCGGATTCAACGCCCTTCCCGAAGAAGAGCGCCACCGTATCCTGCCTGATCCCCCGGGTGGGTTCCCGGAGCCAGACGACGGAGGGGTTCCGCTGCCTCCTGTGGCGCTCCCCGGCGAGGAGGTCGAGGCTGCGTCGCGGGCGGCTGCCCCGATCCTGACAATGTTCTCGAAGCTCGCCGAGTTCGTCGGTGCGGGCCGCAAGCTCACCCAGAAGGGCAACCTCACGCTCGCCGACGCCCGCAAGCTCGTGGAGCTCCTGGACACCGGCGACGAGCTGGACAG
Organism: uncultured Acidimicrobiia bacterium; assembly: GCA_963708235.1. Classification (GTDB taxonomy): domain Bacteria; phylum Actinomycetota; class Acidimicrobiia; order Spongiisociales; family UBA5794. Next base: position 783,672 of record OY970200.1, read on the forward strand.
GACGATCGGCGACCGGGTCTACAAGACCCGAAGCGCCGAGGACCTGTACTGGCTTCGTCTCGTGTTTGTGTGGGCGAAGAAGGCGGGGATGCTCCGCGTCCAACACTCCAAAGTGATCGCCACCAAGCGTGGCCTCTCCCTCGGGGCCGATCGCGGTGCCGGGTTCGATCGGGCGGTCGATGCCTTGTTTGCGCTGGGCGTTCTTACCGGGCAAAGGGTCAGCAGCCGGTGGGGTTGGCACGAGGTGGACGCCCTCATCGACGGGATGGTGATCGAACTCCTTGCGGTTCCCTACGCCGTCCAGGGTCCGGTCGCGATGACCGAACTGCTGGAACCGGTGGTGGAGTCGGTCCTCGGCGCCTTCAGGTTCGGTCTGCCCGACGAGGACGTGGCGTCGACCCTGAGTTACAACCTGACGCGGGTCATGGACGTGCTTGCATTGGCGGGTGTCGTCGAACGGATCGATGTGCCGGCGCCGGATGACACCGCACGATGGAGCAGGGTCGTCCGCGGCGGCTCGGTTCAGCTCACCCCCGCCGGGGTGATGGCGGTCCGCCGGCGGCTGATCGACAAAGGATTCGAGGCACCCGAGGCCGGCAAATACGCCGACCATTCGGCGGCCGAACTCCTGGCGGTCACCGATGACGAGCCGCTCGCCGTCGTGGTCCGGGAGTTGCAGGTGTGGAAGTCGAGACGTTCCCCGGAGGCCGCCGCCGCCGATCTGGCCGACGCCGTGGTCGAGTTGGACGACGTCGCCCTCAAGAACCTGGCACTGGGAGCGTTGGGACGGCTACCCGCCGCCGCTGCCGTCCCCGAGGTGCGCCGGATCGCCGAGGTGCCGTCGGTGCGCGGGTTCGCCCGGTGCTGGCTCGTCGACCACGGGCACGACGACGTCGCCACCACCTATGACCCGTCCGACCTCTCCTGGTTCCCCGATGTCCTGGCGCACCGGCTGGTCATGCACGGCCCCGACGCCATGTTCGAGGCGCTGGCCCTCGCCGGCGGCGACGCCGACCAGATCGTCACCATCAACCGGATGTGGCGGTCCCCCTCCACCGCCACCACACGGATCCTCGACCACATCGGCACCGACCACCCCGTCAAGTCGGTTGCCCGAACCGCCCGCAAGGCCCTCTTCAAGCGACGCAGCCTCAACCCGCAGCCAAGCGTCTGGTGACCACCCGGCCGACCGAGTCGGGACCGTGATATACTGCCTTCAACGGCGCGGGGTGGAGCAGTCTGGTAGCTCGTCGGGCTCATAACCCGAAGGTCGTAGGTTCAAATCCTACCCCCGCTACGAACGAAAGCCCTTGCACTGCAAGGGCTTTCGGCGTTTCTGGGTTCGTGCGGATGTCGCTCGTTGGATCGACGTCCACGGAGTCGTGTCGAGGGCACGCCGTACTCGCGACGCGTTGGGGCACCACTGTCTACTCTGGCAGCGTGCCTTGCCGACCTCGGCACCCGACGAACTCAGGTGGGGGTGCGGCCGGTGAGACCGAGCAGGCGATCCTGCAATGGGGCGTCGTCGGCAACCTCGACACGAGGTCCGAACACACCAAGCTGGCGCCATTCCTCGGCGTGCGGTTCGACGATGTCCCACACGGCAGCGACGAGATCATCGGGGAGGTCGCTGTTGACACCGATGGCGTTGGCGATGTCATAGGCTCGGGTCGCACGGAACACGATCGCATGCCACAGCGCCTCACGGGCCGGGTAGTCGCCGTAGGAGTAGTGGACCGTGTGGTCGTCGAGTTCGGACGCATCGAGCTGGCGGACGGCGCGGATCGCCCGGCGGACAAGTTCGCCGAAACGGTCTGCGGGGTTGTCGCCCAACAGGTCGTTGTCGAGCGGGCCGCCGAAGGCGTCGGCCCCTACCTCTTCCACGGTACGACCGGCCATCATGTCGGGGATCCAGGCCTCGTCGTACGCTTGGTAGGTCATGATCTCGCGCAAGGTGTGCGACCGGTCACCCGACGTCGGGAAACTGGGTGGCAGCTGCATGTCCCACTGCTCGTCCTCGATCTTGCCGACCACCCCCAGCAGTACCTCATCGGCACGTACGAATGTCTCCTGCTCGTTCATCGGGTTCTCCTCCAACGTTCGATGGCTGGCTCGGCACAGTCGTTCCTGGGGAGGGAACCTACCCCTCACCGCCCAATGGGAACCACTGCCGCGTCCGCGACCCCGCACCCTGGCGCGATACCGGTCACGGACGTCGCACACCGACCGAACGGCCATCAGAGCTGGCTCACCGCCCGCAGCGGTCGCGGCGCTGCCACGGCCACTCGGCGGCGAGCCAGGCCTCGACGGCGTCGGCGAGAGGGGTGTCGAGGTCGGCGCGGTCGGTGCGCACCCATGACTGGACGGTGACGTCATGGTCGGTGGACGTTGCGGGATACAGGTAGACACAGCCGATGACGTCGCCGTCAGTCGGGTCGAGAACGGTGAAGGTGAATCCTTTGTGGGCGGCGAAGTCGTCGGCGTGGCGTCGCAGGTCGGCGAGGTTGGCCTCGAGCGACATCCCATCGAGCGGTGGCCAGTTGCCGTCCGGATAGCCCGGGGTCGCTCGGATGTGCTCGATGCTCGACATCCACGCTGCGTGATCGGCATGGTTGTGCTGTGGCCCCAGCGGCTCGAGGAGGAACCGATCGGTGATCAGCGACCTGGGCGGCTCGAACCCGACCGGCACGAAAGTCGTTGCGGTCATGGTCGGATTGTACGACCGCCGAGGCTGTGGCGGAGTGCTTCGGTGGCAGCGGCTATTGGACGCCGTTGCGCAGCGAAGCCCAGGGTTCCTCGGTGGAGACGTCGTCGGCAACGTACCCGTCCTCGCCGTCGCAGGGACCGAGTGCGACGAAGAGACGGACCGGTTCGGTGCCGTCGTTGAACGAGGCATGGACGACCCCGGGGGCGATGAACAGCGAGTCTCCCGGGCGCATGATGCGGCGCTCCTGTTCGAGCCACTGCTCGAACTCGCCGGACAGGACGTAGATGACTTCCTCCTGGTTGGGGTGGCGGTGGAAGGCGTGGCCGTGGCCGGGGTTGAAGGTGACCTCCATGGCGGTGAGATGTGACGACCGGGTCGTGTCGGGGCGGCTGATCCACCCCAGCTCGCCCCAGTCGAGCTGCTCCCGCCGGACCTCGTCGCCGGGGACGAACAAGCCGTTCATTGCTGGGTTCCTTTCAGGGTGAGCTCGGTGAACCTTCTCGCCTGCGCCTCGAGGGCGGGTTCGGTGGCCAGCCGCTCGATACTGGACGCCCCGAAGAACCCGGCGATGCCGGAGGTGTTGGCGAAGATGTAGGCGGCGTCGTCGGGTTCGGCGATGGGACCGCCGTGGCACAGGACCAGGACGTCCGGGTTGACCTCGACGGCGGCGTCGCACATTTCCTGGACCCGGCGGGCCGATTCCTCCAGGGTGAGCGCTGTCTCCGCCCCGATCGAGCCGCTGGTGGTGAGACCCATGTGCGCCACCAGGATGTCGGCACCCGCCTCCGTCATGGCCCGGGCGGAGTCGGCGTCGAAGACATAGGGAGAGGTGAGCAGACCGATCCGGTGGGCCTCGGCGATCATGTCGACCTCGAGCGAGTAGCTCATCCCGGTCTCCTCCAGGTTGGCCCTAAACACCCCGTCGATCAGACCGACGGTGGGGAAGTTCTGTACCCCGTCGAAGCCCATCTCCTTGATCTGGCGCAGGAACACCGGCATCAGCCGGAACGGGTCGGTGCCGTTGACCCCGGCGAGCACCATGGTGTCCTTGACGACGGGGAGGACCTCGTGCGCCATCTCCACGACGATGGCGTTGGCGTCTCCGTAGGCCATCAGCCCCGCCAGGCTCCCGCGGCCCGCCATGCGGTAGCGGCCCGAGTTGTAGATGATGATGAGGTCGACGCCGCCGCGTTCCGAGAACTTGGCCGAGATCCCGGTCCCGGCCCCGGCACCGATGACGGGACGTCCGGCGGCGACCTTGGTCCGCAACCGGTGAAGTGCGTCCTCCCTGTCTATGAACGGCATCTCTAGGCCACCTCCGTGAGCAGGGCGAGCAGCTTCTCCGTCGCCATGTCGGCGACCTCCGGATCGTTGACGTTGCCATCGACCTCGATCACCTCGGTCTCCGGCCGGGTGTGCCGGCGGATGGCTTCGAACAGTGCCTGGTCGGCCTCGGGCCACCAGAATTCCTTGCCGGGGGCGTCGAGCATCGACAACCCACCCCGGGGGAGGATGAACACCACCGGACCGGACGAGAGGTTGGTTTTGCCGGCGAGGATACGTCCCAGCTCGGCGTTCTCCTCCGGGGTGGTGCGCATCAGTGTCACGTTCGGGTTCCACACATGGAAGCGCCGTTCGGCGAAACGCTCCGGCACCGTCTCCCGCCCCCAGAAGTTGACCATGTCGAGACAACCGGGGATCACCACCTGGGGGATGCCGGCTGCGGCGGCGGCTTCCATCCGGTTCGGTCCGGCGGTGAGAACTCCTCCCACCAGCTCATCGGCCCATTCGGTGGGGGAGGCGTCGAGCACGCCGCCGATCAGCCCCTGGGCGACGAGGGTCTCCATGGTCCGGCCGCCGGTGCCGGTGGCGTGGAACACCAGCGTCTCGAATCCGGCGCCGTCGAGGGTCGCCCGGCACCGGTCCACCAGCGGGGTGGTGTTGCCGAACATGGTGGCGGCGATCAGCGGGCGGGTATCGAGCCGGGGTGGCGTCGCCTGCGCCATGGCGGCGATGGCGACGGCGGCATTGGCGAAGATCGTGGCGCTGATCACGTTGACTCCGGCGACATCGACCACCGAGGGCATCATGGTGACGTCGGTGATCCCGACGTAGGGGGCGGTGTCCCCCGCGGCGACCGTGCTCACCATCAGCTTGGGGAACCCGACCGGCAGGGCCCGCATCGCCGCCGTCCCCACCGCGGTGCCCGCCGACCCGCCCATGGACAGGATGCCGTCGATGCGCCCTTCGGCGTGGAGGTGGGCGGCCACGGCGGCGGCTCCGCGTGCCATCACGTCCATCGCCTCGCCGCGGTCGGCATTCTCCCTCAGCGTCTGCAGCGCTCCGCCACCGGCGGCTGCCACCTCGCCGGCCGGGACATCGGGGGCAAACGCCGGTTCACCGACCACCCCGGTATCGACCACCAACGTGGCGGACCCGGCGGCACGGATGGCGTCGCGGACGAAGGCGATCTCGACGCCTTTGGTGTCGAGCGCTCCGAAGATGGCAACGGTGCTGGGCATGGCTCCCTCCGGGGCCGCACGGTAGACCGCATCATTGCCGCTCCGCCAGCGGACGCACCGGGTGCGGCGTCAGTGCGGGTGCCGGTTGCCCGCTCCGCTCCGCCGGCAGCTTGTCCCGGGTTGCTGGCGGGGTGACCCGTTCGAGTGAGCGGCGTCAGAGGACTACCGCCCGGGTGAGCGGCACCGTTTCGGCGTAGATGATGCGGTCGACGATGGCGCCGCCGGCGATGTCGCCCCGGATGGAGGAGCTGTGGTCGCGTTCGACGACCAGGAGGCGGTACTCACCGGCCGGGCTCGTCGGGTCGTAGGGGAACACCTGGCGCTTGTCCAGGCGCTCTGGATCCCCGGCGACGGCGGGGTCGTCTGCGAGCGCGGTCGATGCCATGGTCTCCCAGGACAGCAACGGGTCGCCGTCGGCGGTACGCCGCTGCAGCGACACCTCTACGGACTGGCCGGTGTTGCTGAGCACATTTCCGTCGTGGTCGGCGTAGTACGGGCTGCGCGGGCCACGTAGCGTGAGCCTGACCCCGGCCGCCTCCTCGGTACGCACCAGGGTGCGGTCGGTTAGCACCGTGATCGGGTCGAGGGCGACCACCTCCGAGCAGCGGATGCCGAAGGCACCCTCGGCGTCGGGGATCGAGTCCGGCTGGTCGCGGACCAGCGCCAGCCGGACGAACGGACCGGCGATCTGCGGCAGGTCGACGCGCAGGTCCGTGTACCAGGCATCGCGCTCGCGGTCGTAGCCGACCCCGCGGTCCGACAACCAGACATCACGGTGGGTTGCGGGCAGGTCCACAGAGCGGAACGGGACCCACGCCGCCTTCCAGCCGCCGAACACGGCAGCGCCCACGGGCGTGCGCAACCGCTGGCCCCGCGCCGGGTCGGCGCCGACCAGGCTGACATAGGGGTACAGCGAGTCGCCGGCGTGGGTCGGCGGATCGTCCTCCACCGCAACGATCGCCGGGAACTCGCTCTCCCCGGTGACGTACCAGGGCCGGGCGAGCCAGACCCGCAGCCAGCCGCCCTCTCGCAACCAGGTGTCCCCCTCCTGGTGTCGCACGACGAGAGGAAGGATCTCGGTGACGACGGGCTCGGGCGGCTTTGCGGTGTTGGGCACGACGACCTCGTCCCACTCCGACACCACGGTGAAATGGTCGGGCAGGTCGCCCACCGGCTCTCGGAACGACGGAGGAAAGAACGCAGCGAAACGGCTGGTGGCATCGGCGCGCAGCGACAGGCGCACCCGCCCGGTGAAACCCAGGTCGAGGCGCACGGACTCCGCTGCCGCATCCGGGGAACCGGCGATCAGTGTGTGGAACGCTTCGGTCGCCGCCGCCGGGGTGACGTGCGGGAGCGGTACCGCCGTCGGCTCGCCGACGGTTGTGACGACCACGTCGGTGTACGGCACATGGATGGTGGGTGTGGCCGAATCGCCGGCAGCGGCGAGGCTGGGCCGGTGCAGGTCGTCGCGGGGTCGCAGCCAGCGTGCAGTCAGAACGAGGTTTGCGGTACTGAGGGCCTCGGTGAACCAGGCCCGGGTGATGTCGATGTGGGTGTCGCCCGCCGCGCGTGCGGCGAGGGCTGGTCCTGGATGCACTGATGGGGGCTCGAATGGGCGGGGTGTTGCGTGAACCAGCTCGACGACGGTGGCGGGTGTGAGCTGCGGGTGGGTGCCGGTGTCCATCTTGACCCGCGCCGGCTCGACATCCGGGCCGCGGCGTTGCGCCCAGATGTGCGGCAGCGCCATCAGGTCGGGGTCGGCGATCCGGCTGGCGACCTTCATTGCCACCCGCTCGGCGCCGGCGAGGAAGACGGTCACTCTGCGGCCGGACGGGTCCACGACGGGGCGGCGCACCTCTCCCACCTCGATCTGCTCCAGCCGGAGCACCAGTGGCTGTGGGCGTCCGTGCGTGTCGCACGGCCAGTCGACGGCGAGCACCTCGCCCGAGGCCAGCCCGGGCACGTCCCACAGCGTCACCCCGGCCGAGGCGGGGTCGGCGAGATGGGGCGTGGCCGTGCTGCCCGGGGTGACCGAGCCGGACTCCGTCGCTGCAAGCTCATAGGCCGACCGGCGGGCGTCCGTACGCGCACCCAGCCCGACGGCGCCGTCGAAGGCCCCGTGCCACTCGGCCATCGTCACCGAGCAGCCGGGCGGGACGAGGAGTCGCTCGCACCCGCCGGGGTCGTCGCCGAAGACCTGCTCCTCGTCGGTGAGACCGGTGCGCACTACCAGACGGCGCTCGGTCTCGCCGCTCCGGTCAACGCCGTCGGGCGGTTCCGCCTCGACCCAGGTGACGTCCGGCGGCGGCACCGGCTCGAAGCGACGGAAGACCGTTGACGCCGTCAGCGCATCGGAGGCGACATCGTTCCGCCCACAGGCGGCATCGGCGTCTGCGAGGTTCAGGCTGGTGCCGGCGAGGTCCACGGTTCGGAGCCGCATCCGGTAGGAGCGGCCGAAGCGCAGCCGGGGGAGCGAGCCCGGGGCGGCGGCGACCACGATGCTCAGCCCGCAGCTGGTCAGCGCCTCGTTCCCAACCGCAACCGCGGCGGTGGCGCCGGTGGCCGCACGGTATTCCGGGTCGGCGACCTGGGGGTCGGCACTGACCACCTTGCCCGGTCGGGGTGCCGACAGGCTCCAGCCGTCCCAGGCGGCGATGGCGTCGCTGATCCCGACCGGCGCATCCACGGGCACGTCGGTTCCGGCGGCGACGGACCTGGTCGTCACCGTGAGGTGCATCAGGCCCTCGTCTTCAACTCCCCCGAGCACCTCGTCATCGCCCACCACGTAGGCGACCCGGCGCTGGTGCAGCGAGTGCCACCTTCCCGTGGTCTCGTCGAGCACGTCGATCCGGGCGCCACGCTGGACGTCCTCGGCGTACAACACCGTCTCGCCGGCGGCGGCAGCAGCGTCGTTGGTCAACGCCAGTGTGGTCAGCTCGTCGACGCTGCCACGCTTGACCAACCGGAGCCCGGTCGTGCGCAGGGTCGGGGCGCTGGCGCCCTGGGGGATGCCGTTGCGGACCTCCTCGTCGGCGAGTTGGAAGAGCATCCGGCCGGCGCCCTCGAAGTCGAACTGCTCGATCCGGCACCGCTGTCCGGCCGAGGCCAGCCCGACGTCCGGTGCGGGGGCGGAGTGGCGTGGCCGGACGACCAACCCCGCAGGTGAGGCGGTCACCCGGGTGATCGGGAGGAAGTGCCGGAGCTGCGGGATGTCAGACGCCGAGACCGTCAACTGGAGACCGTTGGCGTCTTCCGGCACGTCCGCCGCATCGCATTCGATGTCGAGAACGAGCCCGAGTGCCCGGAGCAGGGTCGGGTGTTCGCCGAGGGCGGCCACGATCCGGTGGAAGTCGTACTGCCGGTCGATTCTCTCCTGTGCGGTGAGCTCCTCGGCGGGCATCGGCGTGGCCTCGAAGATCAACTCCTCGTAGACGGGTTCCTCGCCGACGGGGGTCTCCTCGTTGCGCAGCATGGCGATCCGGTTGAACGCGGCGAACCGCTCCCACTCGAGGGGAACCTCGAAGGTCTCGGAGACGGGCACGGCCCGCAGCTCCAGGTCGGCCCGGCCGAGGAGCAGCGACCGGTTGGCGGCGAGGAACTCCTCTTCGGAGGTGCCGCTCCACGCCCACGAGTTGTCAGGCTGCTGGACGACGTATCCGGTGTCGGGGAAGTAGTCGATGATCCTCGGCCCCTCGACGACCGGGAGCACCACCTCCTCCGCAGGGCCGACGACCGGTCCCTGGTCGACCACGGGTCCGATCTCATCGGGGATGATCTCGGGCCCCACCTCGACCCGGGGATCGGTGATCCAGTCGAGACCGGGGACGTCCGGCTCGGGTAGCTGCCACAGCTGCGGGTCCCAGAAGGTCTCATCCCAGGGGGTCTCCGGCACCGGTTCCACCGTCGCCATCTGGGCGTACCCGTCCAGGATGCCGTCGGCGATCGTCATCGCATCGAAGGTCGCCGCCTCGGCGATCTCCAGGTGCTCGTGTACGAAGGCGTCGACGCGGGTCTGGGATCCGAACATCCGCTGCCACAGGGCCGAGGACGGCGAGGACACCACCTGCGCATCGACCGGGTTGCGGTCGTCGATCCGGATCCCGAACCCGAACCGGCCCACGGTGGCCGGCCAGTCCACCCACGCCGCATAGGCGGTGAGGGGCTGGGCCGCCGGCTCGCCATCGTCGACGCCGAGCCGGGGTGAGACGAACACCGAGAACCGCACCCGCCCGGGACCTGCCGGGGTGCGCGAGGGCAGCACCACCCAGTCGATGTCGGCGTACACCATCAGCCACCCCCACCCATGGCCGCCTCGGCGGCGAACGCATCGCAGTACGAGTCCCAGTCCGCCAGATCGAAGCAGTCGAGGAACGTCGGGTCGAGCTCGCTGCCGACGAAGGAGCGCTCGATGGTGAGGGTGACCGACTTGCTGAAGAAGAGGACCTCCACACCGACGGTGACGCTGGCACGGCCGTGGAAGATGGCGTACGTCTTCCCGCCCGCCGTCAGCGGCCGCTCGTCGTAGCCGAGTTCGAGCACGAACTCGACGAAGACGGTGATGATGCCCAACACGCTCACGTGCCCGGAGGCGCGTAGGTAGGCGCGGAAGCTGGTGCGCCGTTCGTCGGCGTTCCAGGCGATGTAGATGCCGGCCATCACGCTGACGCCGCCGGAGGCGACGACGATGTCCAGACTGATGCTGCCGCCGAACTCGATCCCGAGCTCCAGATGTCGGATTCCCGCCGGTGACACCTCCAGGGCCAACCAGCCACCGCCGCCGAACATCGAGACGGTCACCAGGAACGGCCGCTCCCGGCTGGCCACCGCAAGGGTGAATGCCATCGGGGCGCCGGTGAACGGGAGCCGAAGCCAGGCATCGACGGTCAGGTTGGAGAACTGCAGTGCCATCAGGCTGACCGTGGGGATCTCCAGCCCGAACCCGGCCGTCACCCCGTCGCCGTCGACGTCGACACGCACACCCGAGCCCTGGCCGAGCTGCTTCAGTTCCTCGGCGAGCGTGGCGACGAACTGCAGCTCCGCACCGAACTCCAGCTCGGGGTTCTCGACCGCGAATGTGGTGGTCCCGGCATCGGATCTGAATTCAACCCTGGAGAAACGGAGGGTGACGACGTCGAACAGGGTGAGGCCGATGTTCGTCACGGTGCCCGAGGAGGTGGAGACGACGCTGCCGTCGGCGCGCCGCGTCACCGTCGAAGAGAGTGTCAGCCGCGCGCCGCTCCCGACGACCGTGGTGGCGGTCCGCTGGGCCTTGAGCTCTGCGGTGAAAGCGTAGGTGAACTCGTCGCCGGCGGCCGTGCGCCGGTGTCTGACCGCAGGTAGCTGGGTCCGGTTGTCGCCGTCCTTCGGGAAGGGTTCGTCGGCGAGCAGCGCCAGCAAGTCGACCGAACCGAAGAGCTTTGCGTTCGGAAACGCCGACTTGATGTCGTCCACCGACGGCGTCGCCTGGCGGGCCAGTTCGCTGGCGACGGCGCCGGCCCTCGTGGTCAGCGCACCCACTTTGAGGCCCGGATTGCCGACCGCACCGAGGGCGGCCGTCTTGAGCGGCACGCCGAGCTGCTGGCTACCGGCGGGTGCGATGACCTGCAGCAGCGCACCCTGAGGGTTCCGGATCGTGTCGAGCCCGGCGGCGTTGTACAGGTCGTGGAAGCGGAAATTGGCGGTCGGCGGTGAGGGCATGAGACCGGCGAGTTGGTCGACGACGATCTCCATCTGCTTCACGACCGGGATCACCGGTCGCGACCGGGCCGTCACCGGTACCGGACGGACGTTGCGCACGGTAACGGCGGTGTCGTTGCCCGGCGCCACGGCCACCGACTGGGTCGCCATGGTCGGGGCGGGGACGTCGGCGCCGGACACGAACGCGGCGGCGGTGTCCGGCGGGGTGCCCTGCGGGATGAAGGCGAGCGGCATCCGCAGGCTCACCTGCGCCCCGGCGTGGTCGGTGGCGATGAGATCGAAGAGGATGAAGCCGTTCTCGCTGCGCATCCAGTCGACGGCGGCGAGGTCGCCGGCCAGCACCCGCCGCTCGCCGGTGGCCAGGTACAGCCCGGTGAACGCGCTGGGTCCGTGGCCGGCGCCCTCGGCGGCCAGGTCGACGTGAGGCTCGGTGACCACCAGTGTCGTGGTCTCCTGGAGCATGGCGACCGGTGAGTAGACGTCGCCGACCTCGCCGGTCAGATCGCTGGACCACACCGACTCCAAACCGCGCTCGGCGACCCTGACCAGGGTCGCGGCATGACCGCTGGAGAGATGACCGGACACCGCCTGACGGGCATACGTCGTGCGACCCAACCGGGTCCGGTACGCCTGCCCCCAGGCCGGGTAGGGGCCGTCGGCATGGTCCGGGCCTTCGATGCTGACCGTGCCCCCGAGGGGGGTGAGGACGAGCCGGGAACACCGCCAGGACCATCCCCACGGGGGGTGCCGGACCGGACGCATGACCGGCCCCGGGCTCCCGTCCGGTTGGGTGCCGTACCGACCGGCCGGCAGGTTCCACCCGGCGCCGTACTCCTTGAGGACGACGGGTCTGTCGGCGGTAATTCCGGCGTCGGCCGACCACAACGGGACGGGACCACTCCCGACCAGCCCATCGATGGCGATCCGCAGCCGATGGGGCGGGAGCAGCCACAGCGTGGAGAGCACGTCGATCCAGGTGCCGCCGGGGTTGGTTGCCCAGTCGCAGACCGCGCCAACGATCCCGCCCTGGTCGAAGGTGAACTCGTCGATGCCGTCAGGCGCCGTGTACTCGATGCGTGTCCTGCTTCCGGCGAAGATCGGGATGACGTCGGGTACCCAACCCTCGGCCGTGAGCATGTCGAAGCTCGGCTCCGCATAATGCTGGGTCGGCAGCTCGAGTTCGACGTTCGCCGGTTCGCCGGGAGTGACACGTACCAGGCGGCGTCGCTCCTGGTCGACGACGAGGTTGGTCAGCGTGATCTGGGCGACGAACAGGTCGTCGGGGCGGATCAGTCGGTAGTCGTAGAAATCTTCCACAGCGTTGTCATTCGTGCCAGCGGTACCGCGGACGCCAGGTGGTGTCGCCGCCGGTAGCACGCCGGAAAGCGAACGCGGCGTAGGCGAGCTGGTTGCGTACCGCCTCGTTACCGATCAGCCCCAGCGAGCGTGGCGAGTTCGGGAGCGCAAAGATGTCGACGAGCTGTTCGGAGGAAACCGCAAGCCGGAGCATCTGGATGGCGCGTTCGTCGGTGCTGAGCACGTTGCGGAACGCCGGCAGTAGCACCCACCTCCCGCCAGGGCGTGGACGCAGCGGCAGGTGGTCGCCGCCGAGTTCCGCCGCCGCGGTCGACCGGTCGTACGCCTGTAACTCGATGGTCCCGGTCGCCGGGTCGAGCAGTCGTTCGGCGTACCGGAAGGTGGGGCGCACGAAGTCGAAGACAGCCGTTGCCGGCCCCGCGCCCATTTCCGAGACCCGGAAGCTCGCCTCGACGTCCAGCGCCAGGTCGACCAGCACATCGCCGACGGGCGGCACGTAGCTGGACAGGTCGGCGAGGGCGACCAACACCCACGACCGGGCCACCGCCATCGCCTCCAGGCCGAGTTCGACCAGGCCGGCGGTGGTCGGGTCCGGGAAATCGGGGTCGTCGGGCTCATGCGAGTAGTACTCGTCGAGCCTCCCGATCGTGCCACGGGAGGCGACGGCGTCGTTGGGCTGCAGTCCCTCGTCGCTCTTGAAGGCGACCAGTGCGGCACCCGTGCCCTCGCCGAAAACCCCGTCGCTGCCGCCCCCGACCGAGTAGCCGAGGTCGCGCAGGCCACTCTGCAGACGGGTGACGGCCGTTCGGTCGGTCTCGCCGGAATGCATACGGTAACCCTCCGACACGCAGCGTTGCAGCGTCGCGTTGGACCGGAACCGCTGAGACGTAAGCATGGGGGGACCTTTCGCCGCGGACCAACGCTACATTCCCGGTGTGTCCGGTGTGAGGCAAACCGCGGGTTTTTGGCGACGCCGATGGGTCGTTCCGGCCGAAGACGGGGGTTGCTCAGGTCAAGGTGCGGTAGCGGAGGTAGACGACGCCGCTGGCGAACCGGTGCTCGTCGATAAGCTCGAATTCGGTGCGTGTGTCCGTCGGTAGCGCCGGCTTGCCTGCGCCGACGGCGACGGGATAGACGAAGTGGTGGCTCTCATCGACCAGTCCGGCGTCGAACATGTGCGCCGCAAGGTTGGGTCCGCCGACGGTCAGGTCGGCGGTGGCCGACCCCTTCATGTCCCGTACCGCATCGGGGTCGAAGCTTCTCTCGAGCCGGGTCCTGGCTGTCGACACGACCGGGAGGGTCGTGGAGTACACGACCTTGTCCGCCGTCTGCCAGATCGTCGCAAAGGCGGCTCTCGACTCCGACCCTTCGGCCAGGGAGGCGTCGGTCTCCCAGACGGCCATGGTCTCGTACATGCTCCGGCCGAGGAGGTACGTGCCGACCGGACGCACCAGTTCGGTGATGAACACGAAGTAGTCCTCGTGGGGGCCGCCGAAGTCGAAGCTGCCGCCGGCGTCCTCGATGAAGCCGTCGACCGAGGTGTTGGCGATGTAGATGAGCTTGGCCACGTCGCTACACCGTGCCGACGGTGTCGAGCGGGGGGTGCTCGAGGACGCGCGGCCGGTACTCGACCAGTTGGATGCTGCCGTCGAAGGTGCGGTGTTCGATCATCTCGAGAGCGACGTCCGGATAGCCGTCGTAGATGCGCTCCTCTCCCGTGGCGCCGGTGATCACCGGGAACATCACCACACGGAAGCGGTCGACGAGACCGGCGCTCAACAGAGACCGGCTCAGGCTGAGGCTGCCGATCGTGCTCATCAGTCCCGAGTCGTCGCCCTGCTTCATCGCCCGGACCGCCTCCACGGCGTCGTCCCGCACCAAGGTGGTGTTGGCCCATTCGAGCGGCTCCTCGAGCGAGGAGGAGAACACCACCTTCGACGCCTGAGTGAGGCCGTCGACGGAGGCTTCCTCGTCGTCGGTGAACTCGTCGGTTCCCGGTGGCATCTCTCCGGCGGCGAAGCCCGACATCAGCCGGTAGGTGTTCGCTCCCATCAGGTACGTGACCTCGGGTTGCTCGCCGAGCCAGGCAAGGTACTCGGGCCCCTGGAGACCCCAGAAGCCGGGCCAGCCTTCTCCGGAGGCGTAGCCGTCGAGGGAGGTGATGAAGTCGACGAGGAGTTCTCGCATGGTGATCTCCGTGTCCTTGGTGTCGGGGCGGCGCCTGCGTCCGCCGTCATGGTGCTACGAGATTGGACGGTCGGCGACCCGAGAACTCATCGCGCCTGGCGCACCTGCGATGCGGAGCCGATCAGTCGGGTCCGGACGGCGCAAGCGGTTCGGGGAGCCGATGCCGTCGACATCGACGTCGACGACAAGACCGTGGCTCCCGTCGCCTGGTGAGTCTCGATCGTCAGCCGGGGGCGCCGGCGAAGATCGCCGAGTTGAGGGGGCGAAGACCTCGTCACCGGCGGCCATCCGCTTGAAACCGCAGACCGTTGATTGCCCGCACCGCATTCTGCCGGTGCGCCATGGGACCGGACGTGGGCGCTACCCGTTCGGGAGAATTTCCTACACCTGCGACATATTTCTCGGCGGTGACGCGGTCATCGTCAAACAGCGGTAGGTAGGGTCCACATGTTGGCGAATGCTGCTTCCTACGAACGGAGACCTGCTGTGGCGGAATCGAAGAAGCCGAACATCCTGGTCATCTGGGGCGACGACATCGGGATCACCAACCTGAGTTGCTATTCACACGGCGTGATGGGATACCGCACGCCGAACATCGACCGGATCGCCGCCGAGGGGATGCTCTTCACCGATTCCTACGGGGAGCAGTCCTGCACCGCGGGACGATCATCGTTCATCACCGGGCAGTCGGTGTACCGGACAGGGATGAGCAAGGTCGGCTTCCCCGGCGCCCCAGCCGGGCTGTCGTCGGAGGACCCGACGATCGCCCAGCTCCTCAAGCCACATGGATACGCCACTGGTCAGTTCGGCAAGAATCACCTTGGCGACCGGAACGAAGACCTGCCGACGAACCACGGTTTCGACGAGTTCTACGGGAACCTCTACCACCTCAACGCCGAGGAGGAGCCCGAGTCGCCGGACTACGCCGATCCCGATGAGTACCCGGCCCTCTACGACCAGCTACTTCCCCGCGGCGTCATCCACTCCTGGGCGACCGATGAGGACAGCGGAGAGACCCATCCCAAGTACGGGCCGCACCTCAAGCAGCGTATCGAGGACACCGGGCCGCTCACCAAGAAGCGTATGGAGACGATCGACGACGACACCACCGGGGCGGCGATGGACTTCATCCGGCGCCAGCACGAATCGGAAACCCCGTTCTTCGTGTGGATGAACACCACCCACATGCACTTGTTCACCCACACCAAGCCCGAGAGCGTCGGCCAGGCCGGCAGGTGGCAGTCGCCGTATCACGACACCATGATCGACCACGACAGGCACGTCGGGTTGTTCCTCGATCTTCTCGACGAACTCGACATCGCCGAGGACACGATCGTCGTGTACAGCACGGACAACGGCCCCCACATGAACACCTGGCCCGATGGTGCGATGACCCCGTTCCGTAGCGAGAAGGACACCAACTGGGAGGGTGCGTTCCGGATCCCCGAGCTGGTCCGCTGGCCGGGCAAGATCCCCGCCGGGGCCATTTCCAACGAGATCATCCAGCACCACGACTGGCTGCCGACGTTCCTCGCCGCCGCAGGCGACGACGACATCGTCGAGGAGCTGAAGACGGGCCACGAGGTCGACGGTACGACGTTCAAGGTCCACATCGACGGCTACAACCTGCTGCCCTACCTCACCGGCGAGGTCGACAAGAGCCCGCGCCGCGGAATGATCTATTTCTCCGACGATTGCGATGTTCTCGGGATCCGCTTCGAGAACTGGAAGATCGTCTTCATGGAGCAGCGCTCACCGGGGACGATGGGCATCTGGGCCGAGCCTTTCACCGTCCTGCGGCTACCCAAGATCTTCAACCTCCGCACCGACCCGTTCGAACGGGCCGACACCACATCGAACACCTACTGGGACTGGTTCGTGCGCCGGGCGTACATCACCGGATACGGCGTCGGTTTGACCACGCAGTTCCTCGAGACCTTCAAGGAGTTCCCCCCGCGCCAGGAGCCGGCGACGTTCACGGTCAACCATGCGGTCGAGAAGCTGCACGAGTTTCTCGCAGGTCGGTAGCCCTCCGTCGATGCGGGAGGGCGTCCGACGCCGACGATCCGGAAACATCCAATCGTTCTCGATGCCTGGCAGGGGGCAGCCCTGCCTGCCCCCTGCCGATCGAGCTCGTTGAAAGGACCACAAGATGAGCGGTGAGGCACTCCTCGCCTCGTGGGCGGACACGCCGACCCGGCGGGCGATCGTCGATTTCGTCGATTCCGTCACCGCCGACGACTCCGATCGGTTCGTCCCCGAGGCGGAACGGATCGCAGTCTTCGACAACGACGGGACGCTCTGGACGGAAAAGCCGATCCCGATCCAGCTCGACTTCACCCTGTTCCGGATGGCGGAACAGGCAACGGCGGACCCGGGCCTCGCCCCACAACAGCCCTACGCAGCGGCGCTCGCCAAGGACTACCGCTGGCTCGGTGCCGCCATGGTCAAGCATTACCACGGCGACGACGCCGACATGCACCTGCTGATGGCTGCGGTGTCCAAGGCCTTCGAAGGGATGCACGTCGAGGCGTTCGCCGCGGAGGTGAGGGAGTGGTTCGCCACCGCCGAACACCCGGTGCTCGCCAGGCCGTACCTCTCGTGTGCGTTCGTGCCGATGATCGAGCTTCTGCGCTACTTCGAAGCCAATGGGTTCACCACCTACATCGCATCGGGTGGAGATCGCGACTTCATGCGGCCTTTCGCCGAGGGGCTCTATGGGCTCCCGCCGGAGCGCATCATCGGGAGCGCCCTCGGGCTGGAGCTCGACGCCGACGCCGACGTTGCCGGGCTGCTCTACAAGTCGGAGATCGAGTTCTTCGACGATGGTCCCACGAAACCTGTTCGCATCTGGAGTCGACTGGGTCGGCGGCCGCTGGTTGCGGTCGGCAATTCCAACGGCGACATCGAGATGCTGCGGTTCGCCCGCGGTCGCCAGCGGGACGGGCTCCGTCTTCTTGTGCGCCATGACGACGCCGACCGCGAGGGCACCGCCTACGACCAGGGGGCTGAAGATGCACTCCAGCGGGCCGCCGAGCACGGCTGGACCGTGGTGTCGATGCATGATGACTGGACCCGGGTATTCCCGGACGCCTGAAGCGTCGTCCGCCTCCTTGATGGGCGGGCGCTATCGGTCGCCGGCGGGCTGGAACAACTCCACGAGATTTCCTGACGGGTCCTCGAGCCTGCTTCGCCTCCTGGATGACCTCGCGCAGCCGGTAGAGAGCCGGGAAGAGGGGCAGCTGTTCGGAGAGTGGGTCACGCCTTCGGGGTCGACCCGGATGCGACGAGCCGATCCATCTGGTCTGGTCTGGTCTGATCTGATAGAGTCGATTCGTGCGCACCGTCAACGTGTCCGAAGCGAAGGCGACGCTGAGCGATCTGCTCCAGCGGGTGCTCGGCGGTGAGGACATCGCCATCGGACGTCGTGGCAAGGCCGAAGTGCGTCTCGTGGCCATCGAACGCAGTGACCAGCCGCGCCCGCTGGGGACGGTGCCGGTCGCCGACTACTGGATGAGCGACGACTTCGATGCACCCCTCGATGACATCGAGGACGACTTCGATCCCTCGTGAGGTTCCTGCTCGACACCCATGCCCTGATCTGGTCGGCCACAGACCCCGATCAGCTCTCGGAATCCGCGTCGGCCGCCATTTGCGACCCGGCGAACGACGTATTCGTGAGCGCGGTGAGCGGGTGGGAGATCGCGATCAAGCGGTCGCGTGGTCGCCTTCGCTTTCCCGGCGTCGACAGAGCGATGCTCGCCGATCTCCGGATGATCGAACTGCCCGTTACCCTCGCTCACGCGGCCGAGATCGCGGTCCTGCCCGACCACCATCGGGACCCGTTCGACCGGATGTTGATCGCCCAGGCTCGGATCGACGACCTCACGGTCGTCACGCGAGATCGAAGCTTTGATGCGTACGACGTTGCGACGCACTGGTGAGGCGGCGGCCGGGATTCCTGTCGACCCTTGTCGGATTCGCTCGCAGGGCGACGGGGGCTCGTGGGGGATCTCCTAGATCGACAGGTAGCCCTTTCGTAGGCTCGTGCCACCGCTGCGGCGCGGTCGGTGACCGCCAGCTTGCCGTAGATGTGGATCAGGTGGGTCTTCACGGTTGCTTCGCTGATGTGGAGACGTTGGGCGATGTCGGCGTTGGCCGGTCGAGCCATCCCGGCAGCCACCGGTTGGCGTCGCCGTCGATATCGGGCGGTGCCACCGTAGCCACGCCGTCGTCGGCCGAAATGGCCACCACGCCGGGGTTCCACCACCGAGGCGTCACCAACGAGGTGGAGCCGACAACGACGTCTCACGCGGACGGACCCGCCTCGGTCTGAGACGGGCCCGCCTGCGCTCGCAGATCGGGTCAGGACACGGCAACCAGCTCTCTCGTCTCGGTGTCTTCGGTCTCCCCGACCACCTCGTCGAGGTCGATCTTGGGGAGGATGCGGTCGAGCCATCCCGGCAGCCACCAGTTGGCGTCGCCCATCAGCTTCATCGTCGCCGGAACCAGGACCATGCGGACCACGGTGGCGTCGATGAAGATGGCGGTCGCCAGACCGAGACCCATCATCTTGATCACCGGGTCGTCGCCGAGCACGAAGCCGAGGAACACCGAGATCATGATGAGCGCCGCCGAGGTGATGACCCGGGCGGTGCTGGCGATACCGCGGATCACCGAGGCGTCGTTGTCACCGGTGGCGAGATACTCCTCACGGACACGGGAGAGGAGGAACACCTCGTAGTCCATCGACAGCCCGAAGAGCACGGCGAACATGAACATGGGAAGGAACGAGACGATGGGCACGGTCGTCTCCAGTCCGATCAACTCCATGCCCCAACCCCACTGGAACACCATGACCAGCACGCCGTAGGCGGCGCCGATGCTCAGGAGGTTGAGGATCGCCGCCTTGAGCGGCACCAGGATGGACCGGAAGAGGATGACCAGGAGCAGGAAGGACAACAGGATCACCGCACCGATGAACAGCGGTAGCCGGTCCTGCACCTGGTTGCTCATGTCGCTGAAGGCCGCCGTCCCCCCGCCGATGTGGGCCGAGGCCGAGGTCGCCCCGAGCACGGTCGGGAACACCTCGCTGCGCAGTCGTTCGATCGTCTCCACGGTGGCCCGGTCCTGGGGTGCGGTGGTCGGGAAGACCACCAGGGTGGCGACGCCGGCGTCGCCGTCGATATCGGGCGGTGCCACCGCAGCCACGCCGTCGTCGGCCGAAACGGCCATCACGAGGGGTTCCACCACCGAGGCGTCACCAGCGAGATCGACGGCGACGAGCAGGGGCCCGTTGATCCCGGGACCGAATCCCTCGGCGACCAGGTCGTACGCACGACGCTCGGTACGGGACTCCGCATAGGTGCCCTCGTCGGGAAATCCCAACCTGAGACCGAGGACCGGGGCGGTCAGGGCGAGCAGAACCAGCGTCACCCCGACGGCGTATGGCCAGGCCCTCCGGGAAACGTGTTCGCCCCACCGTGTCCAGCCCCGCCCCATCTCGCCGGCGGGACGACGGTGGAACCGCGAGCGGCCGAGGCGGTCTCCGGCCAGGCCGAGGAAGGCGGGGAGCAGCGTCACCGAGGCCACCACCATGACGCCCACCACCACCGAGGTGGCCACCCCGGCGGCGGTCATGAACGGGAGACCCGCAACCGCCAGTCCGAGAATGGCGATGACCACCGTCCCGCCGGCGAAGATCACTGCCTTGCCGGCGGTCGCCACCGCACGTCCCGCCGACTCGACGACACCGAGCCCCTGGGCAAGGAACTCGCGATGGCGGGTCACGAGGAAAAGGGCGTAGTCGATGCCGACACCCAGCCCGATCATTGTGGCCATGTCCGGTGCCCAGCTCGGGATCTCGATGAGATAGGTGACCAGCCCCATCGAGGTGATGCCCAGGGCCAGCCCGAAGAGGGCCATACCGATGGGAAGCCCCATGGCGATCACCGAGCCGAACGCCGCCAGCAGGATGATCCCGGCGGCAACCAGACCGATCATCTCGCCGACGCCGGTCTCGCCCTCTTCGAGGGAGAAGAAGAGGTCTCCACCCATCTCGATCTGCAGGGGTGAGTTCTCCCGGGCATCTTCGCCAAAGGTCTTCAGGTTCTCCAGATCGACGATGCTCAACTCCTCGATCACCGGGTACTGGACGCGGATCAGCGCCACGGCGCCGTCGGCGGAGACCACCGGATCTGCGACGGTGATCACGTTGGGCAACCCGGCGAGACCCGACTGCAACTCGGTGAGGGCGACCTGTTCGGAAGCCGAGTCGAACCCGGCGCCTGGATCGAGCGGTGTCGCCACGACCTGGGCGGTCAGACCCGCCGAGTCCGACTGGGCGATCGTGAGCAGGTCGACCGCTGCCTGGGAGTCGAGGCCCGGCACCTCCCAGGAGTCCTCCAGCTCCCGGCCGAAGACGCCTGCGGTGATGATCACCAGCAGCGAGACGGCGATCCAGGAGGCGATCATCACCCAGGGTCGGCGGGCGGCGAAACGGCCCATTCGGTAGAGACGGCGTGACATGTGGTTCCTCCAAGTCGGTTGGACTGATCTCTGGGGCGATCGTGTCGGACCGAACCGTCTTGCACATCAGGCGATGGGCCGGAGTTGACCTGTCTCTTCGGGGGAGACCGAAATCGGACTTTCGGCCAATACTCCGGCGAGGCCCCTTCCCCTAACGTGAGCGGTCGATGAGAAATGCGCTGCGCTCGCTGTGGATGGAGCCGAGAGCCCCGGACAACCCGGGCGTTCTGTGGTGGGACCGGTGGCTGGTGGCGGCGCTCGTCGCCTCGGCCATCATCGAGACCGCCATCCGCAGGGACTCGCTGCTGTGGTGGCCGCTGGCCTTGGCAATGGCCGTGGTCCTCGCCGTCACCCTGCTGTGGCGACGGATCCATCCCCTGACCGTCGTGACCATCGCTTTCGCCGCCATCACCCTGATGAACGTCGTCGCCCTCGTCAGTGGCGACACCACGTTCGGACTCGGCACCATGGCGTTCATCCTCCTCCTCCCCTATGCGTTGCTCCGATGGGGTTCGGGCCGCGAGATCCTCATCGGGCTGGTCTGGATCCTGATCGGGTTCGGTACCGGCCTCGCCGCCGCCTTCGTTGACATCGGTGAG
Source organism: uncultured Acidimicrobiia bacterium (assembly GCA_963708235.1). Classification (GTDB taxonomy): domain Bacteria; phylum Actinomycetota; class Acidimicrobiia; order Spongiisociales; family UBA5794. Next base: position 805,229 of record OY970200.1, read on the forward strand.
ACCATCGCCGGGTTCGTCTTTGCGATGAGTCCTGCCCTGATCGGAGCAACCGTGCGCTACCGGTCCTTCTCCCGGGCTCGGGACCGGGACCGGGCGGTGCACCAGGAGCGAGAACAGCTCGCCAGGGAGCTCCACGACACGGTGGCCCATCACGTCTCTGCAATCGCCATTCGTGCCCAGGCCGGCCAGGCCCTGGCCGCAACCAACCCGAACGCCCCGGTGGAGGCGCTTCGAGTGATCGAGGAGGAGGCCTCGAAGACGCTGGCCGAAATGCGGGCGATGGTGCGGGTGCTGCGCCGCGGAGAGGACCCGGAGCTGGCACCGGTGCCCGGTGTCGCTGACATCGAGCGGCTCGTCCGCGGCATCGGCGAGGGACCGGAGACCAAGGTCGCCATCTCCGGAGACGTGGACGGGCTCGCACCCGCCGTGGACGCCGCCATCTACCGGGTCGTGCAGGAGTCGATCACCAACGCCCGCCGTCATGCCCGCCATGCCACGACGATCGAGGTCACCGTCACCATCGACAGCCCAGTTGTCCGGGTGACCGTCCGTGACGACGGCGAGGCCCTCCCCGGCGCCATTCCCGAGCGGGGGTTCGGGCTGATCGGGATGAGCGAACGGGTCACGCTCCTCGGAGGCAGCCTGGCCGCAGGACCGGGTTCGGAGCGGGGATGGGAGGTCAGCGCGGTGCTGCCCAAGGACGGGTCGTCCCGATGAGCATCGGCGTGCTGATCGCCGACGACCAGGAGCTGGTCCGCACCGGACTGGCCATGATCCTGGACGCTCAGCCGGGCATCGAGGTGCTGGGTCAGGCGGTCGACGGCCGCCAGGCGGTGGAGATGGCTCGGGAGCTGCGACCCGACGTCTGTCTCTTCGACATCCGCATGCCCGAGCTGGACGGGCTGGAGGCGACCCGTCTGCTCGCCGGGCCCGAAGTCGCCGACCCGATGGCCATCGTGATCATCACGACCTTCGACCTCGACGAGTATGTCCACGGAGCCCTCAAGGCGGGCGCCCGGGGTTTCCTGCTCAAGGACGCCGGGCCACAACTGCTGGTCCAGGCGATCCACGCTGCCGCCAACGGTGATGCGCTCATCGCCCCCAACGTGACCGCCCGCCTGCTGGAGAAATTCGCCCAGATCGGATCGGGGCCTGAGCCGGTTCAGCCGAAATGGCCGCTCACCGACCGGGAGGAGGAGGTCCTCGTCACTGTGGCCAGGGGACTGACCAACGCCGAGATCGCCGAGACCCTCCACATCAGCCTGAGCACGGTGAAGGCCCACCTCTCGAGTCTGATGACCAAGCTCGAGGCCAGGAACCGGGTAGAGCTGGCGATCTGGGCTTTCGAGACGGGTCGGGTTTGACGCCACCTCGCTGCAGAACCGCGCCTTCGAGGGTGGTTGCCGATAATGAACGTGGACAGGGACGCTGCAGCCTGAACCGATGGCGATCATGGGCCGAGTCTGTGCGACCCGTGGAATGGTGCTCGACCCGCCATCGGCCCGGGTAGGGTTCCGAATCGGCGCAAGAGGGCGCCACCGGACCCGCGGGAAGGACCGAGTCCACCTCTGATGTGTGAGCACGAGGTTGTTCGGCAACGGCGTCTCCTCTGCCTGAACGCGGGTCCGGGTCGAAGGGAGATACCGTGAGCGATGTCCTTCCCGAGTTCCCCGATCTGGACCAGCTGCGCCGCCAGGCCAAAGACCTCCTCCGGTCCGTCCGGGCCGGCGCCACGGCGGCGGGTGAACTCACCGCCGTGTCCGATCGTGACGCACTGAGCACTGCGCAGTTGGCGCTTGCCCGACGCTACGGGTTGGCGTCATGGGCCCGGCTGAAACACGAGGTGGAGCGCAAGAACGCCATCCACCACGGCGACGTCGAGAGCCTCCTCAGGCTCGTGCGACGATTCCCGGAGCTCGCCTCCGAGCCAGTCAGCTCGTGCTTTGGTAACGACTCGGCATTGGGATACCTTGGGGTAGCCCGGTTCCATGGGCTCACCGACCACGACCGGGCCGGGGAAATCGCCCAGGTGTTGCTCGCCGCCGGCGGGGCCGCCAACGGCCCGGCAGATGCAGCCGAACCGCCCTTGGTGACCGCAGCCAGCTACGGCGAGGTCGATATGGCCGAGGCGCTTGTTGCTGCCGGTGCCGACCTGGAAGCCACTGGCCGAGCCGTCCCCGGAGGCACCGCCCTGACCCATGCGGTCGAATTCGGGAACAAAGAGGTGGTCGACGTGCTCGCAGCGGCGGGTGCAGTCGTTCACGACATCGTCGAAGCGGCCGGTGTCGGGAGCCTCGATGCGTATGCGCTCTCCGAGGTAGCGATCGGATTGCGCGCACGAGCCGCTCGAGCCGCAGCGGTTTGCGAACGGCTGGACGTGCTCGACCAGCTCATCGCCAGCGGCGTCCCGGTCGACGGCGACCCGGATACGGGCGATCGGGACGGGTCGAGAACGCTGCTTCACGAAGCCGCCTACTGGGGCAAGGGTCGATCCGTCGAGCGGCTCCTGTCCCTCGGCGCCGACCCCGATCGGCAGGACGCCGACCACCATGCCACACCACTTGGATGGTGTCGCTACCGCCTGTCCGAGATCGCCGGATTCGGCGAACACCTCGCTGCCGGGCACCTCCGTGTGCAACGCATTCTGGAGCCGGTGACCATGTCGGGGTGAGTCGCCCGCTGCTCCGGTCGGCGACCGGTAGTCCCTCGTCGCCACCGGCGACCGACGACTGCGGTGGGCCGGGCGGGGCTCCCCGACGGAACGGAGCGGAGCTGTTTCGCCGGCAGTGACGGACGTGGACCCGCCTTCCTACGAGACCTTGCGGCGGTAGGTGACGATGGCGAACCCATAGGCGACGACGAGGATGCCGACACACCAGGCAAGGCCGATCCAGGTGTCGGTGCCGGCAGGTTGTTGGACGAACGGATTGCGGATCGCATTGACGACGGACGTCACCGGTTGGTTCTCGGCGAAGGCGCGCACCGGACCCGGCATGGTGTCGGTGGGCACGAAAGCCGAGCTGATGAACGGCAGGAAGATGAGCGGGTAGGCGAACGCACCCGCGCCGTCGGCCGACTTTGCGGTGAGGCCGGGGATGACGGCGAGCCAGGTCAACGCCAGGGTGAACAGGATCAGGATCCCGACGACGGTGAGCCATTCGGTCACCCCCGCCCCCGAGCGGAAGCCCATGAGGTGGGCGACCGCCACCACGACCGCAAGCGAGACGATGTTGGCGACGACCGAGGTCAGCACGTGTGCCCACAGCACGCTCGACCGTGCGATCGGCATCGACTGGAAACGTTCGAAGATCCCGACGTTCAGATCGGTGAAGAGCCGGACCGCGGTGTAGGCGACCCCAGATGCAACCGTGATCAGCAGGATGCCGGGCAGCATGTACTGCAGGTACGAAATCGACCCGGTGTCGATCGCACCGCCGAACACATAGACGAACAGCAGCATGATGGCGATCGGGGTGATCGTGGTGGTGATGACGGTGTCCACGCTCCGGGTGATGTGGCGCAGGGATCGTCCGGTGAGTGCGGCGGTGTCGCCGAGGAAGTTCGTGGTCATGATGGGTCCTCAGGTGTCGGGCCCGCGGTGCGGGGCGCTGGGTCACTGCTGATGTCGCTGCTACCGGCCCCTTTGCTGCCGATGATGGCGAGAAAGACCTCCTCGAGCGTCGGTTGCTTCTCGACGTACTCGACCTTGGCGGGTGGCAGGAGCCGCTTCAGTTCGGCGAGGGTGCCGTTGGCGATGATCCGCCCTTCGTGGAGGATGGCGATGCGGTCGGCGAGCTGTTCGGCCTCATCGAGGTACTGCGTCGTCAGCAGCACCGTCGTCCCATGGGCCGCAAGTTCCTTCACGGCCTGCCACACCTCGAGTCGCGCCTGGGGGTCGAGCCCGGTCGTCGGCTCGTCGAGAAAGACAACCGGCGGATTCCCGATGAGACTCATTGCAATGTCCAAACGGCGTCGCATGCCACCCGAGTAGGTTGCCGCCCTGCGCCCGCCTGCATCGGTGAGCGAGAAGCGGGCGAGCAGCTCGTCGGCGATCGCACCGGGGTTCTCGAGGTGACGCAGCTTGGCGATGAGCGCCAGGTTCTCCCGCCCGCTGAGGATCTCGTCGACGGCCGCAAACTGCCCGGTGAGGCTGATGGACTGGCGGGTGCTCGCCGCATCGGTGGCGACGTCGAAGCCGTTGACGTTTGCGGTTCCCGCATCGGCCTTGAGCAGCGTGGACAGGATCTTCACCACCGTGGTCTTTCCGGCTCCGTTCGAGCCGAGCAGAGCGAAGATGCTGCCCGGGGCCACGTCGAAGTCGACACCGCGCAGGACATGCACCGTCTTGTATGACTTCTCCAGGCCCCGGACGCTGATCGCCGACTTCACCATCGTCTGATTGGTCATCGTTGGGCCTTCCCCTCTGCTTCCTCGGCGCGCTCGATTGCGGCGGTGAGCCGGCGCTGCTCGCGTGAGACCCATCCGCCCTTGGTGTAGGTCTGAAGAAACACCTCGACGAACTCCAGCGGGTCTTCCCCGACGATGGTGCGGATCGGAGTGCCGTCGGCGGCGGCCTGTTCGAACAGGTCGGCCAGGTCCTCGAACATCGAAGCGGCGCTTTCGCCGTCGGTCAGTCCGCAGTACATCAGGTACCGCTCCAGTCCCTCGACGGCGGTGCGGTAGGCCTCGGGGAGCTTCCGGGTGCGTGCCTTGTAGTGCCGCCAGCGTCGCTTGTCGCCGATCAGCTTGGTGGTGTATTTCGAGATGGACATGGTCATCGGTCTCCTTCATGAAGCTGTTCCAGTCGTTCTGAGAGAAAGCTCCATGTCCTCCAGAACTCGTCGAGTTGTTCCCGTCCCTGCGCGTTGAGTGAATACACCTTGCGTGGCGGCCCCTTCTCCGACGGAACCTTCTCCACATCGACGAAGCCACGCTGCTCGATCCTGACCAGCACGGCGTACACGGTGCCCTCGGCGATGTCAGAGAAGCCCTGGTCCCGCAGCCACGCGGTGATCTCGTATCCGTATGCGGGCCGGCCGAAGAGGACCGCCAGGACGATTCCCTCCAAGGTTCCTTTCAGAATCTCCGTCATCGCCTTGCCCACCGGCGCCTCCCGCTACTCAGTGTTGCTGACTACTGGTACATAGTAACGCTGAGTAGCGGCAGCGCAAGTCCCAAACTTCGGAATCCGATGTCAGGGGGTTGCGGCGTGTGCCTGGCCACATGACCTATGGCGATCCACCGCTCCCGGGGCGGCGCATCACCAATCCGAAGCTGCAACCGGCTGCCGATACGCACTGCCGACAATTGGTGGTGATGTTGCGGATCGACGCGGAGGTCGTAGCATCGTGCCCACTGAAGGGGAGTACCCCGCGAGGCCCGTCGTCATCACGCTCGCAAGAGCCGGCGCGGCCAGCCCCCGTTGGGGCGGGAAGACCTTCGGCGAACGTCCGATCGTGCGCTGGAAGGACCCAAGGTGAACTCGTCGACCGACCGACAGGCAAGTCGTCCGCAGTCGATGTCGATGCCTCGATCGACGGCGGGAAACTCGGGAGCGGCCAAGTGACCAACCGAGCCGCATCTGAGGTGGCCGAGGACGCTTCGCCCGACTGGCACCGACTGCCCGGCGAGGATGTGCTTGGCGCCCTCGGCGTCACCCGCAACGGGCTCGATGCCCGGGCGGCGGCAGACCGGCTGGCCGCCGACGGACCCAACGAGTTGGTCGACACCGGTTCGATCAACCCCTGGCGTCTCGTCTGGCAGCAGCTTTCCGCCGTCATGGTGCTGATCCTGATCGGTGCGGCGCTGCTGTCGCTGGCACTCGGCAAGTACCTCGAAGCGGGGGCGATCGGAGCGATCGTCGTGCTGTTCACCTTGCTCGGCTTCTTCCAGGAATACCGCGCCGAGCAGGCGATCGCCGCACTCCGCAAGCTGGCGGTCCCCGTCGTGCGCGTCGTGCGCAACAGCCGCACCATCGAGGTCGCCGCCGCCGAAATCGTCGCCGGCGACATCGTCCAGATCGAAGCGGGAGCGATCGTACCGGCCGACATCCGGCTGATCGAGACCGCCGGCCTCCGTATCGAGGAGGCTGCCCTGACCGGCGAATCGGAGCCGACCGACAAGCAGACCGAGCCGATCGATCTGGAGGGTCTGGCGTTGGGCGACCGGCTCTGCATGGCCTACAGCGGCACCCAGGTCGTCACCGGTCGCGGGGTCGGGGTGGTGGTCGCCACCGGTATGCGCACCGAGCTCGGCCGGATTGCGACGCTGCTCCAGAGTGTCGAGTCGGAGGACACGCCGCTGCAGGAACGACTCGACCGGGTGGGCAAGCAGCTTGCCCTGGTCGGGGTCGTCGTCGCCGGGCTGGTGGTGGTGATGGGTGCGCTCGGCGGCGAGACGGCGGCCGATCTGGTGTTGACGGCGATCAGTGTTGCGGTCGCCGTCATCCCCGAGGGACTCCCGGCGGTGGTGACCTTCACCCTGGCGATCGGGTCGCAGCGGATGCTGCGCCGGCATGCCCTGATCCGCAGGCTGCCGGCCGTGGAGACGCTTGGTTCGGTCACGGTCATCTGCTCCGACAAGACCGGAACGCTCACGCAGAACCAGATGACGGTGACGATGATCGACGTCGCCGACGACGAGTGGGTGATGGAGGACGGGCGGGTGCCCGACGTTGCGGCCTTTCCCGCCGCCGCCCGAGCGATGCTGGGTGCGCTGGTGCTGTGCAACGATGCCCAGGCCAGTCGTGACGATCAGGGCGAGCTGGTGCTCATCGGGGATCCGACCGAGACCGCCCTGCTGCAACTCGCCCACCAGGCCGGGGTCGACACCGAGGATCTCCGCTCACGGGTGGTGCGTATCGGCGAGAACCCGTTCGACTCCGAGCGCAAGCGGATGAGCACGGTGCATGGTCCGCTCTCGGCCGCTTCGGCGCTGCTCGCCGACCTGCCCCAGGATCGTCCGATCTCGTTCGTCAAGGGCGCCATCGACGGTCTCCTGGAGCATGTGACGAGTGTGGGGTCGGCCGACGGCCCGATCGACGTCGACGACTCCTGGCGACAGCGTCTACTGGACGCCAACGACCGGCTCGCAGCCAACGGTCGCAGGGTTCTTGCGGTTGCCTACCGGACGCATGACACCGGTTCGGAGCCGTTCGCCGCCAAGAAGCTCGCCGGCGAGTCCGAGTCGCAGCTCGTCCTGCTGGGTCTGGTCGGGATGATCGACCCTCCCCGCCCCGATGTGCGTGATGCGGTCGCCGTGTGCCGGAAAGCGGGCATCCGGCCCGTGATGATCACCGGCGACCATCCACTCACCGCCAAGGCGATCGCCACGGAACTCGGTATCGCCACCGATGAACGTGTCCTCACCGGCGCCGACCTCGACCGCCTGTCCGATGCGGAGTTCGACGAGGCGGCGGCGAGCGTGGCGGTGTTCGCACGGGTGTCGCCCGAGCACAAGCTCCGCATCGTCGGGTCCCTGCAACAGCAGGGACACGTCGTGGCGATGACCGGCGACGGCGTCAACGACGCCCCAGCCTTGAAGCGCGCCGACATCGGGGTGGCGATGGGCATCACGGGGACCGACGCCTCCAAGGAGGCGTCCGACATGGTGCTGAGCGACGACAACTTCGCCACGATCGTCGCCGCCGTCGAGGAGGGGCGGGTGATCTACGACAACCTCCGCCGCTTCGTCAGCTTTGCGGTCGCCGGCAACCTGGGCAAGATCATCGTGATGCTGGCCTGGCCGCTGCCGTATCTGCTGGCCGACGGGGCGACCGGGACGACGATCGCCCTGCTGCCGCTGCAACTGCTGTGGCTCAACCTGATGACCGACGGTCTGCTCGGTCTGTCGATGGGTGTCGAACCTGCCGAGCGGGGGGTGATGAACCGCACCCCGCATCGACCCGGCGAGTCCCTGTGGGCGGGCGGGCTCGGAAGGCGCACGGTCTGGGTCGGAGCGTTGATCGGGTTGGTGCCGCTCGGGATCGGTCTTGCGTACAACGAGCGAGGTCAGGTCGAGTGGCAGACGATGATCTTCACCGCTCTGGCGTTCATGCAGGTGGCGCAGGCGATCGGAACCCGTTCGCAGACCGAGTCGCTGCGTTCGCTCGGGTTCCGCACCAACCCCGTGATGCTGGCCATCGGCGGCCTGGTGGTCGTGCTTCAGCTCGCCGCCATCTACACACCCCTACGTAGGTTCCTCGGTCTCGAGGTGATCGGCGCCGCCGACCTCGCCATCTGCGCCGCCGCCGGAGTGTTCCTGCTTGTGGTGCTCGAAGCCGTCAAGGCCTGGCACCGCCGCAGCGCCGATTCGACGACGGACGCACCCGGCCCAACCAGCGAGGACGTGTCGGCGCTGCCGGTCTGAGGGTCGGTCCACGCCTCGCGGCGGGGCGACATCGACGCTCAAGGGCGGGGCGAGGAGAATCGGGCACCGCGGGCGTGTGCCGAGAATGGCAACGTGGTAGTTAGTTCTCGAAGCGTTCAAGGTGATGGTCGAGGGCATCGATGGCCGCGCGGGCGCTGACCTGCTCGAGGAGGACACTCAACGAGAGACCGAGGACGAGTGCAAGCAGCGCAAGTGCCTCGCGGTTGTCATCGACGGCAGGCTCGGCGCCGTTGGGTCCGCGGGCCGTGCTGAGTTGCTCGGCGACGAACTCGATCACCGCACGGCCCTGGCTGAAAGCGTCGGCGCTTCGAAGTTCAGGATCGGTGAGGGCCGCACCGGCGAACCCGTGGTAGACCAGCATCGCCTTGCGTGTGGCGGCGTCGACGGGAATGAACGATCTGGCCACTTCCCGGACTCGATCGAGCGGCCCGGCATCGGTGTCGAGGGCGGCGAGTCGCCTGGTGATCCGCCCGCCCAAATCGGCCGACACCTGATCGAGCGTGCCGACAAGCATGTTGTGTTTGGTCCCGAAGTAGTGCTGGATGAGGGCGACGGACATCCCTGCCTCGGCGGCCACCTCGCGGAAGCTCACGTCGTGGAGGCCGCGGGTGGATGCCAGGTGCGCGACGGCCTCGGCAATCTGGTGCCGACGTTCGGCGTGGTCGACCCTCTTGGGCATGGCACTCCCTCCCGCTCTATAGTACGACCGTACTATAAAGGAGGTGGTTGTGGCACCGCGGATCAGTGGCTTCCGAAAGCCCCGAGATGCCGAACGGTATCGCCAGCGCTACGACGATCTGGTGGCGGCCCACTGGCCGGTCCCGTGTGACGAGGTCGACCTACCGTCGCAGTTCGGCACCACCCGGGTTCGCGTGTCCGGGCACGGGGAGGGAGTTCCCCTGTTGCTCATTCACCCCACGGCAGGATCGTCGGTCGGTTGGTACCCCCTGATCGCTTCGCTTTGCAAGGATCGCCGTGTGTTCACGCCGGACACGATCGGTGGCGCCGGGCGGAGCATCCAGACCGCACCTATCGCCTCGATCGAGGATCTGGTGATCTGGCTCGACGGGGTTCTCGACGGTCTGAAGCTCGACCTGGTGCACGTCGTCGGCTACTCCGAGGGGGGCTGGATCGCCGGAAGCCATGCCGCGCTGACCAACCGACCGGGGCGGGTCGCCACACTGACCATGATCGAGCCTGCCGGCGCCATCGAACGGGTCCCAGGTTGGTTCCTCGCCAGCATGATCGTGCGCGGGGTCCGAGCGGTGGTCGCTCGCGACAAGCCGGCCGCGATCCGGAAGTTCAATCGCTGGATGAACGGCGACGTCGAACTCACCGACGCCCAGGTCGATCTCATCCTCGCTGCGATGGGCACGTTCCGTCAGAGGCTTCCCCGGCCAAGAGCCCTCACCGACGATGCCCTCCGCGGCATCGCCGCACCGACGCTGTTGCTCCTCGGCGCCGAGACCAAGCTCTACAACCCCTCACGGGTCCGGGACCGTGCCCTCCGCCTGATCCCCAGAGTCGAGGTCGAGGTCATCGAAGATGCCGGACATGGCCTGACGTTCCAATTTCCGGGTCTCGTGACGTCCCGCATCCTCGAACATGTCTCTTCGGGAAACCACTCCGGTACCACTGCAACCTGAGCGGTTGGGTGTCGATCCCCGAGTAAGGGCGGGTGCGTAGGATGCGTTGCCGGTTGTGTCTGCCCGCAGAGGGAGAGTGTGGTGAAGGTCTTGGTTCTGGGTGCGGGGTTCGGCGGGTTGGAGCTGACGGCCCGCCTGTCTGAGGTGTTGGGTGATGCGGTCGAGATCACGCTCATCGACCGGTCCGAGGGATTCGTCTTCGGGTTCTCCAAGCTCGACGTGATGTTCGGGAGGACCACGGCCTCCGGGGTCACGCACCGGTACTCCGACATGGTGAAGCCGGGGGTGCGGTTCGTGTCGGCGGAAATCACCGCCATCGATCCGTCCGCCAGGCGGGTGGAGACGACGGCGGGGCCGTTCGAGGCGGATGTGATGGTGGTGGCGCTCGGCGCCGACCTCGATCCGGCGGCGACACCGGGACTGCTGGAAGGCGGCTACGAGTTCTACACCGAGGCCGGGGCGTTCGCCCTCCGCGATGTGCTCGAGCGGTTCGACGGTGGCCGGGTGATCGTCGGCGTGTGCTCCACCCCGTTCAAGTGCCCACCCGCCCCGAGTGAGACGGTGCTGCTGATCCATGACCTGCTCGTCAGGAAGGGGATCCGGGAGCGGTCCGAGGTGCATCTGGTGATGCCGCTACCGGTGCCGATCCCGCCGTCGCCGGCGGCGTCCGAAGCCATGATGGCTGGGTTCGCCGAGCGCGGGATCGAGTTCCATCCGAACACGCTGGTGAGGGGGCTCGACCCCGAGCGCAGGGTGGCGCTGCTCGGTGAGGGAGCCTCGGCCCAGACGATGGCCTACGACCTGTTTCTCGGCGTGCCCAAGCACCGTGTTCCCCCGGTCGTCGAGGCGTCCGGACTGGCGGAGGATGGCTGGATCCCGGTCGACTCGCTGACGTTGGAGACTCGTTTTCCCGGCGTCTATGCGGTTGGCGACGTCACCAGCGTGGGAACACCAAAGGCCGGGGTCTTCTCGGAAGGGCAGGCGCAGGTGGTCGCCGATCGGATCATTGCGGCGATGAGCGGCGACGAAGGCCCGACCTACGATGGGACCGGCGTCTGCTACATCGAGTCCGGCGACGAGCGGGTGGCCGGTGTCGAGGTGACCTTCCGGCAGGGAGAGAAACCGTTCGGGGAGTACCTCGCTCCCACTGAGGAGCTTGCAGCGGTGAAGGGCGAGTTCGGTACCAGCCGCGCCTTCCGCTGGTTCGGTACGAGCTGGTCGACACACTGACACGAATGAGCCAAGGCACATCGAGATCGGGGACTGAAATTGACTGAACACGTGAACGCCAACAACTTTGCCGCGAGCGGAATCGAACCGGATGTTTGCTGCCATCCTCGACGACACCGGTGGAGTGAACCGGTGGCTTCACAATCGGGAGCCGACGCCGATCGATCATCAGCCGGTCATTCGTCAGAATCGCGACACGCTGTACAGCACGGTCATCGCCGATATCTCGGCGGGTGCGACGCTCACGCTGCCCGACGCCGACGGCCGATACCTCTCGGCGATGGTCGTCAACCAGGACCACTACATCAACCGGATCTTCCACGACGCCGGCACGTATCAGCTCACTGTCGAGGAGTTCGACACTCCCTACGTCCTGGTTGCAGTCCGCACCTTGGTCGACCCCGAGGACCCCGCCGACGTCGCCACCGTGAACGCCCTCCAGGATCAATTGTCGCTGACGTCGGCTTCGGCAAATGAGTTCATCCTCCCCGACTACGACCAGGCGTCGCTCGACGACACCCGGGACTCGTTGATCCGCCTCGCCAGGGGGATCAGCGGGTTTGATCACGCCTTCGGCCGGCGCGACAAGGTCTCACCGGTCCGCCACCTGATCGGCTCCGCCGCCGGATGGGGCGGTCTACCCGAACAAGAGGCGTTCTACGTCAACGTCGAGCCCGGACTTCCGGTCGGCGAGTACCAATTGATGGTTGGCGAGGTCCCTGTCGATGCGTTCTGGTCGATCTCGCTGTACAACGCCAAGGGGTACTTCCAGGTCAACGAGCGCGGCGTGTACAACCTCAACAGCATCACGGCCGAGCGGAATCCGGACGGAACCACGACCGTCAACTTCGGGGGTTGCGGAGACGGGCGACCGAACTGCCTGCCCATCATGGACGGCTGGAACTACCTGGTCCGCCTGTACCGACCGAGACCGGAGATCCTCGACGGCACCTGGGCCTTTCCGACGCTCGACGCCGGATAGATCTGCGGTACCTCCGATACCGCACCCCGATCGGCAGGGCCGATCGGGGTGCCGCCCGGAGGGATCAGACGGAAGACCGCCGGGCGAGGACCACGGTGTCGTGGGCGGTGACGCGGTCGCCGGCGGGGCTCTGCGTGGTGCGGGGGAGCGGGGCGGCGATGACGACCTCCCACCCCGTATTGGGATTTTTGGCGTCGGGGCGATCGGTTGCGAGCCGATCGCGCTCGATCTGGCCGGCGATGCTGCCGGGGGTCGGCCACCAGTCGGCCGGATGGCCGCGACCTGCCCCGTCGCCGGGATGATGGTCGACGAGCAACAGCGTCCCGCCAGGTGCGACGGAGTCGGCGCAGAGTCGGTAGAGGTGGTCCCGGAGGGCGTGGTCGGGGGGGTGGACGAAATGCATCGTGGCCAGATCGAAATCGGCATCCGGTGCGGTCCACGTTGTGGCATCCGCATGGACCCAGGTGATCCGCTCGGCAATGTCCGCACCGGCCGTTTCGGCCACGGCCCGGCCGCGTTCGATGGCTCGTTCGGAGATCTCCACCGCCGTCACCTGCCATCCCTGCTCGGCGAGCCACACCGCATTGCCGCCATCGCCTGCTCCGAGGTCGAGAGCGCGTCCCGGAAGCACACCCTCGACGGCGGAGACGAGATGAGCCGAGGGATCGCGGCGTGAGGGGTCCGATCCGTCGTCGTATCGGCGCTCCCAGAATCCGGCATCCATCACTTCCGGGTTCGGCGCGGAACCGTTGTCGGCGCCGGCAGCCGCCTCTGCCTCCTGCATGACCAGGTCGCCGTTGATCATGGCCCCGGCGGTGGTCCCGGCGGCCGCCGCCTGGATCACACCGGCGCCGAGGTTGGTGACGTTCCCGGCCACCCACACCCCCGCAACAGCGGTGGCGCCGGTGGGGTCGACGGGCACGGCGGTTCCCATCCCCATCGGATCATCGACCGCTTCGAGACCGAGGTCCGCCAGGATTCCCGACCGGGCGGTCCATCTGGGGAGAACGGTGACTGCGGTTACGGGGACCCGTCGACCCGCCACGGTGACGGCGGCAACGATCCGATCGTCCTCGATCTCGATCCGGCCGACGGGCTCGTCGACCACGGTGATCCCCCGGGCGGCGAGCAGCCGGAGATCATCGTCGGTCGGTGGCGGCCCGGAATGTACGAACAGGGTCACCGCAGGTGAGACCTGGCGGAACATCAGCGCCTGATGTGTCCCACGCGGACCGGTCGAGATGACGGCGATCGCCTGATCGCGCACCTCCCAGCCGTGGCAGTACGGGCAGTGGAGCACATCTCGCCCCCACCGCCCGGCCAGTCCCTCGATCTCGGGGAGCTGGTCGACGAGCCCGGTGGCGACCAGGAGGCGGCGGCCCAGCACAACCCGACCGTCGTCGAGGGCGACCCGGAATCGACCCAGCTCGTCCGTTGACGCACTGGTCGCCCGGCCCTCGATGACCAGGGTCCCGTAGCCCTCGACCTCGCGCCGAGCCAGGGCCAGGAACTCCCGCGGCGGGGTTCCGTCGCGGGTGAGGACGTTGTGCATGTGTGCTGCCGGGGCGTTGCGGGGTTCCCCGGCATCGATGACGATCACCGAGCGGCGCACCCGCGAGAGTGCCAGGGCACCGCTCAGCCCGGCCGCACCTCCGCCGATGATCACCACGTCGGCGAGCGCATCCTCGTGTTGGTCGGTAGCCGATGCGGCGTGAGTTGCGTGGTGGTTGTGATGTTCCATGTCCTCGAAGGTACCCGGTCCGGCGGGAACTGCAACAGACCTTGCACTATTCGCAAGAAACGACCAGGATGCCAGGCAGGATGGATACCATGACCGAAAGCAACATCGAGTCGCTGGTCCGAGCCCGACTGCGTGGTCTCCGCACGGCGATGGGCTGGTCGCTCGACGATCTCGCTGCCCGCACCCATCTCAGCGCATCGACCATCAGCAGGCTCGAGACCGGCAAACGGTCACTCAGTCTCGATCTCCTGCAACCTTTGTGCGTCGCCCTGCAGACCGATCTCGCCACGCTCTTCGAAGCGGGCACCGAACACAACGTGGTGATCCGGCCAGTCGCCACCATGGCGGAGGGACGCACCACATGGCCGCTCAGCCGCCACGGCACCGACGGCGTCGTCGCCCTCAAGATGCGCCTCGAACCTTCCGCAGCGGTCGGCGAACTGCGGGTCCACCCCGGTCGCGACTGGTTCTACGTGCTCTCCGGGTCGGTGCTGCTGTCGCTCGGTGACCGTCGCATCCACGTCGACACCGGGGAGGTCGCAGAGTTCTCCACGATGACGCCCCACGCCATCAGCGCTCAGGGCGAACCGGCGGAACTCCTCATGATCTTCGACCGCGACGGCCGGCAGGCCCACCTCACGGGTCCCGAGGTCACGGTCAACGAGCCTGCCTGAGCCGACGGTACCCATGGGAGGAGCAGGGTTGTCACTCCGACCGGATGCGTCGACCCGGTGCGATCAGCGAACGATGGGCTGCCGGAGGATGGTGCGCATCCGTGCCGGGTCGCTCCTGCGGGGGTCGCTGAGGTAGATCTCGTGGTGCCGACCGCGGAACGTGTAGCGGTGCTCCTCGATGTGGGCGTGGAGGCGGGCGATCGTGGGGCCCTCGTCGGCGTACGGTCCCCGATGCAGAACCTGGACCGCAGCACCGTCGCCGAACATCTCGACCCGGGCGAGATCCCCGGCGACGAGCTTCTTGGCACGGGTCACCGCCGGCAGCACCTCGGCGGCCATCTCGGCGGTGACGTCATCGGGGAGACAGATCATCGACGTCCAATGCCAGTTCGACTTGTCGCCGTGGTCGAGTTGGGTGACATCGTCCACCCACCACAGTCCTTCGAGCGGCAGCACCGTGTAGGCGACCCCGGTCGAGTGCTTGATTGCGGCGCGCAGTCCGTAGGCCAGCGGGTACAGGGCAGCGACCGCATTGCGGTATGCCTCGCTGGTGTTCGGGTCTCCGTCGCCGTCGATCATCAGATAGGGCCGGGGCGGCACGTCGACCAGCGCCGGTTCGTCGGTGGCGGTGTAGTGGTCGCGGTAGGTCTTCTTCAGGTCGATTGCGGTCACGTGATCGCTTCCGTTGTCGCAGGTTCGGGGTTACGGCGACCTCGACGGGAGAGATCGTTGCGTCAGGTGTGGTCACCGTTCTCGCCGGCGAGGGCATAGCCGGCGAGGAACCGTTCGAGGGCATAGAGGCCGACTTCCTCGAGACGGGTGGCATCCCCGGTCAGCGAACACAGCACCATCGGTCCGGCGAGGGTGTTGGCGACCAGTTGGGGGTCGAGGCCGTCGGGGATGCGGCCCTCGGCCACACCGAGCTCGAGGACGGCCTCGATGGACGTCGCCTTCTCGCTGCGGTCTTTCTCGGTGAGTTGCTTGATCTCGGGATAGCGCTCTCGCAGGGCGAGAAACGACGGAAGGATCCTCAGCCACTTCGGATCGGCGAGGGTGTGGGCGATCCCCAGGACCTGCTGGCGGAGAGATTCTTCGAACGTTGCGGCGGGCTCGATCGGGACTGCGGCCGGGATGGCGCAGCGGAAGGTGTCGACCAACAACGACTCGATGGAATCCCAGTGCCGGTAGAGCGTGGACTTGGCCACCCCCGATCGTTCGGCGACGGCATCGACCGTGACGGCCTGCGGTCCTGCCTCGACGAGGAGGTCGGTGGCGGCCTCGATCAGGCGGCTGCGGCTCCGCTCGATACGCGGGTCGACGTTCGCTTCGTGCGATGACCGTTCGGATTCCTGGTGAATTGTTGTCATGCGAGTAGTGCTACGATACCGTTTCGTTCTATATCTTGCCAGATACGCAGTCTCTTCGCCCGAATCCTAACGCCGGGCGTCTCGATGCGAACGATGGCACGCTGGGAAAGGATCCCGATGAAAGAAGCCGACACGTCTGCGCCGAAGACCGCCGAGGTCGTTCTCGACCCCGGTCGGAGGCGGATGATCCTCATCGCCATGTGTGCGGCGCTGATGGCGGTCATTGCCTCGGTGACCGGTCTCAATGTCGCCCAGCAGGACCTGGCCCTCGAGTTCGGCGCCTCCCAGGGCACCATTCTGTGGATCATCAACGCCTACACGCTGGCGCTCGCCGCCCTCCTGATGCCGATCGGTGCGATCGGCGACCGCTGGGGGCGGGTCCCCGTCCTTCTTACCGGCCTGGTCGTGTTCACGGGAGCAAGCGTTCTGGGCGCCGTCGCCGGCTCGGCGACCATGATGATCGTCTCCCGCACCGTCGCCGGTGTCGGTGCGGCGATGATCATGCCGGTCACGCTGTCGGTGATCACCTCCAGCTTTCCCGAAGAACACCGAGGTCAGGCAATCGGCATCTGGGCCGGAGTGGCCGGTGCCGGGGGCATGATCGGGATGTTCGTAGCCTCCGCCATGGTCGACCTGGTGACCTGGCGATGGCTGTTCGCCCTTCCCGTGGCGCTGGCGGTCGCCGGTCTCTACCTGGTCGTTCGCTACGTCCCGAACTCAAGTGAAGATTCCGAACACGCCTTCGATGTCGGCGGGTCGGTGCTGTCACTGCTTGCGATCGGAGGTCTGGTGCTCGGCATCCACGAAGGACCCGAAAAGGGTTGGATGGATCCGCTGGCGATTGGGCCCCTGGTCGTCGGCGTTGTTGCCGTCGCCGCATTCGTGTGGTGGGAGCTACGCCATCCGGAGCCGCTGCTCGACGTCCGCAGCTTCGCCGACCGTCGCCTGGCTGCAGGTTCGGTGACGCTGCTGTCCTTGTTCGCCGTCATCTCCGGGGTGTTCATCGTGCTGTTCCCGTTCTTCCAAGCCGTCCTCGGCTGGTCGGCGCTGCGTTCGGCCAGCGCCCTCCTGCCAATGGCATTGGTGATGATGCCCGCCGCTTCCCTGGCGCCGCGGCTCGCCAAGACATGGGGCGGCCGCAGAACGATGCTGCTCGGCATCGCCCTGGTCGCAGCCGGGCTTGCCACGCTCGCCGCCTCCGCCTCGGTCGAGGGTGGCTACTTCTCCGTGCTCCCCGGGCTCCTGATCGTGGGACTCGGTGCCGGGATCTCGATGACCCCGTCCACCGAGTCCATCGTCTCGTCGCTCCCGGCGGACAAGCAGGGTGTGGCCTCGGCGCTCAACGACACCACACGTGAGGTGGGCTCTGCCGTCGGTGTGGCGGCGCTCGGTGCCGTACTCGCCGGGGGCTACCGGGATGCCATCACCCCGAACCTCGCCGGCTACCCCGTCGAGGTCGCCGATGTTGCAAGCGAGGGGATCGGTGCGGCCTTCGGCGCCGCCGCCGAGCTCGGAGCCGAGGGGCTTCACCTCATCGACCTGGCCCAGCACGCCTTTGTCGAAGGCTGGTCCCAGTCGTTGTGGGTCGGCGTCGCCATCTCCGCCGTCGTCTTCCTGTTCATTCTGGTGCGAGGACCCCGGCAGTCGTCGCGGCCAGAGCAGGCCGCCCAGATGGTGGCGGCTGCAGAGGCGAGTGGCTGAGACCGGCGGGACGGTGAGCGGACCGGCGAGTGCTCGTCGGTCAGTAGGCGCGATGGTCCCGGTGGTTGAGCCATTCGGAGAAGAGGGGTGTGCACTCGGCGGACAGCGTGCCCGCAATCACCCGGACCTCGCTTTGCCCGATGCGGTACAGCTCACCGATGGGCAGCGTCAGCTCGGTGAAGCCGGCGTGCTGGGCGTCGGCGATGGTTGCTCCGTAGTGCACTGCGTCGACCTTCGCCCAGTGGATGGCTGCGGCGCACATCGGGCACGGTTCACACGTCGAATACAGGGTGCAGCCGGACAGGTCGATCCGGCCCAGCCGATCCGATGCGGCCTGGATGGCGACGATCTCGGCGTGCGCGGTCGGGTCGGTGCGGAGCCAGACCTCGTTGTGGTTGGCGGCGATGACCTCGTCGCCGGCAACGATGACGCTGCCGAACGGCGTCTGGCCGGCGGCGATTCCCGCCCGCGCCTGCTCGATGGCCCATCTCATCCAACGATCGTGCTCCACACAACGGATCGTATCTCCCAAGACCGGATTGCGTCTGCATGATCCCGCCAGCGGCGGTGCGGCGCCGTCGGTGGATGTGCAACCGCATCGGGCGCACCGGGCGGGCCGATGCCCCCGACGCTACGCCGCGGTGAAGATCTGACCGTTGGCGGGAACTCCCGGTTCACCGTCGGTGGCGGGTGCCTCGGCGATCGTCGGGTCGGTCTCGCCCGAGATGGCGATGCCTTTCCAACGGAACGGCAGCCCGGCGGCACCGGTGATCGATGCATCGTCCATGAGCTGGACATGAAGATGCGGCTCGCTGGAGTTGCCGGAGTTCCCCACCTCACCAAGTTGCTGGCCAGCCTCCACCCGATCGCCGACGGCGACCTCGAGGGAGCCTCGGCGGAGATGGGCGTATGCGCTGTACACGCCACCACCGTGGTCGATCACCACATGGTTGCCGAGCACGAAGCGGGCGCCACCGAGCTCGCGGACGAAACCCTCGGCGGTCATGAGGTAGACCAGCGACGGCCAGGTGAGCCGGGAGAGATGGTCGCGCTGCCTGCCCGCTGCCGCCACCACCACACCGTCGGCAACCGCACATACGGGTTCGCCGAAAGTCGAGAACTCCTCGGGTTCGCGCATCCCGAGACCCCAACCGATCTTGGTGGGTGTGCCCGGGGGACGCGGGTGCAGGATGTCGATGGCGTACGTCTGTCCATAGGCGCGGATGCCATGGCTGGGCACCTTTGTTGCCGGGCTGTTGAGGGCAACCCAGCGGCCGCGCACCGGCGGTTCCACCGCCAGGGGGCGGCGGTCCCTGTCCCACGGAGGTCGCATCATCGCCAGACCGAACAGCCCGCCCATCACGACGAAGTCGAGCCACCTCGGAAGGCCGAACTGGGGGAGTACGAATACGGACAGTACGAACAGGCGGATCCACCACCCGGAGAGACGTGCAACAAGGCGTTTCATCGTCGACCTCCCAGAACGGTCGTCAGCAATGGCACCACCCGCTCGGGCGGCACCTCGTAGCGGCCTCCACGACTGCGGAGCCATCCGGCGGCGACGAGCTGGCGGAGGTGGTGGTACACCTGGCCGCTCGTCCCGATGCCCTCGATCTCGGCCAGCGAACGGGCGCTGTCGATGCCGCGCAGCACATGGCGGAGCAACTGGAGACGCACGGGGTGGCCCAGGGCGGCGAGGACCTCGGCGACCCGGTCCCATTCGTCGTCGAGCAGGTCGTCGGTCCCCATGCCCTGCTGCCAGCGCGCCGTCTTCCCGTCCGGGAGCACCACGTCGCCGACGATCATCACCGCACCCGGTTCGGGGACCCGCCCATGCAGACCTTCGAGCGCCCAGAACGTGCCGGGCGGCACCGCGGCGTCGGCGGTCGCCGCCGCCGCATCTGAGGGGCGCGCCGTCTCCAGCGCGCTGATTCGGGCATCGAGGGCTGCCAGACGGGCCTCAATCGTGGACATGACTACGAGTATACGTAGAGACGTAATCTTTCCGCATGTCGTCGGCAACGGCACCCTCACCGTCGGCGAGGTGGATCGAACGGTTGGGTCTTCTGTTGCGGCGGAGGGGGGACGCGATGGCGAGATCCGGCTTTCGAATACGACCAATCTCGCACCGAACGGCGGAGGCTGGAACGAACGGCAGCCGCCCCGGGGGGCGGCTGCCGCAGGGTTCGATGCGGTTTGTTCGTCAGCGGAGCCGGATCACCTCGGCGCCACCGGGAACGAGGATATTGCGGGTGGCCCACAGGCTCCGCCCGTTGAGGGTGACGGCGCTGAGCATGGGGATGTCGGTGGCGACTTCCTCGCATGCCAGGGAGGTCACGTCGCAGCGGTTCACCGTACCGCCCTCGACGACTCCGAAGATCTCGATCGCCGCCCAGCTCCGCTCGTCCATCTCGACGACGAAGATGCGACCGGCCGAATCGATCTCGAGATCGGTGATCGAGGTGAAGCCCCCGTCGAACAGCTTGACGCAGTCGGGGCTGGAGCCGCACTGCGCTCCGGTGGCGCCCGGCGACACCTTCCAGACGCTCGACGCATCGGTCGGTCCGGGGAAGCCCCGCAACTCGCCGACATAGACGCTCCCGTCGGCGCCGACGACGGCCGCGGTGGGTGTGGACTGGGCGGGCATCTGGTCGGGCAGACCGCAGAACGGCGCTTCGGAGCCCGGGCATCCGGCGAGCGACTTGATGTTGGCGGTGGACACCAGGCTGTCCGGGAACACGGCCATCACCTGGACGGCGCCGGCACGAGTCGCCCTCAGGATGGCGTTGGCGCCGGGGTCGACCACGATGGCGGACCCGTCGGGAAGCGCCACCACGTCGTAGGGGTTCGAGTCGAACGGGGTGTTCCCGTCCGGGTTGTTGGCCACTTCGAAGGCCCAAAGGTCGGCGACCATCTCGGCCTCGCCGTCCTCGATCCACCACAACGCCTGCCCCGACGGGGTGGTCGGGTCGGCACCGGCGCCGGTGGTGGCCCAGGCCCCTTCGCGACCGACCGGCGCCACGGCGGTGGCGCCCGGGAGTGCAACGACGTCCATCACCTTGTCCCCGCGCAGGGTGAGGATCCCGGTGCCGGCATCCGCTGCGTAGACACGGCCCTCTGAAGAGGCCAGCCCGAACACCGGACCGGCGAAACTGCTCTGCGCCCATGCGACGGCCGAACCAGCCAGTACGGCGAGGACGGCGAGCATGACCACGACCCCACGACGAACGCTCATGCGTTTCCCCCTTGTTGATCCAAAGACTGACCGACCCAGAGTAGTTGCCGACGAGCGCGCCATGCGGCCGAAACCGCGGCCAGATTGGAGTCGGCGTGCCTCGCCGTCTCAGGCTCGCCCGGACGCATCGAGGTCAGCTACCGAGGCTCTTGAACACCTCATACACCATGAACGCCGGCCAGAAGAGACCGGCGACGAACGACAGCACGTACTCCCAGAACGTATCGGCCTGCTGCCAGTAGTAGACGAATGCCCCGAAGATTCCCAGGCCGTAGATGGCGCCACCACCGGCGGCGCCCGCACCCGAAGCCATATGCCCTCCTCGCAGATCGAGTCACTGTACCGACCTGCACAGGTGCCCGTGACCGGTGTCGGTCGATCGTCTGGCCGGTAGCGGTGCCGACGGGCCGAGCGGCAAGTGAGGCCGACATCACGACACAGAAGCGGCGCCGAACTCGGTGGCCGGGCCGCTTCGAGTTCAGTCGAGGGGCCAGACGATGAGGGTTCGCCAGGTTGCCGGATCGGGGTCGTCGGCAGGATCGCTGAGATAACACTCCCACATGGCTTCGGAGAGCGTGAGGTCTTCGGTCTCGGCCCAAGCCACGAGTTGCTCGTAGGACTGGGCCAGCGACTCGTAATCGCCGACGTGGGTTCCTGACACCACACGCCCGCCTGGGAGTTCGAAGGGTTCGACCTCGCCGGCGGCGCTGATCGGCGCCGCCACAGGAAAGCCCACGGCCACCGCGACCGTGTCGCCGGGCATACGGGGGTAGAAACCGAACGGGGGGCCGGCGACGGCAATGCCCTGGGCCGCCACCGCCTGCATGACGGCGGGGAAGCCACGGTCGAACACCTCCCGCAGTTCCGTCATCGGAACCTCGGCCCGGACGACCGCAGCCGCCCGGGGATCGATCGTTTCGACGGTGAATGCGGTCATGGTCGTCCTATCTCTCGGCGAACATCCATTCAACCACGACCGTCCCGGCCGTCTCTGTCCCCCGGCGAACCCGCTCAATCTTGACTCATTCAAGAAAACGAGCCAGAATGGCCTGGTGGGCGAACCCTCGGATCTCCAACAGATGCTGCGTGGTGCGGACCTGCGCGTCACCCGTCCCCGGGTGGCGGTGCTGGATGCGGTGCATCGCCATCCGCATGCCGACACGGAATCGATCATCCATGCGGTGCGCCACGAACTACCGGATGTGTCCCACCAGGCGGTGTATGACTCCCTGCACACGCTGACCGGCGCCGGGCTGCTCCGGCGCATCCAGCCGTCTCGCTCCGTGGCCCGATACGAGTCGCGGACCGACGACAACCATCACCACGTGGTGTGCCGATCCTGCGGGGTCATCGCCGATGTCGACTGCGCCGTCGGCGAAGTGCCCTGCCTCACCGCATCGGACAACCACGGCTTTGTCATCGACCAGGCCGAGGTCATCTACTGGGGTCTGTGCCCGGACTGTTCCGTCAACCCGCAACCCTGACCGCCGCCGCCCGCCGTCCCAAACCCTCGAACGTCCCCCCGTCCCACAGTCGAAAGGATCACCGTGTCTGACACTCCCGATGCCGTCGTCGGAGAAATGAACGAAGAGGAAGCCCAGGCCCAATGCCCGGTCACGGGCGACCGGCTTCCGCACCCGACCGAGGGTGGAGGCAACCGGAGCTGGTGGCCCAACCAGCTCAATCTCAAGGTTCTCGCCAAGAATCCCGCCGAGGCCAACCCGATGGGTGGGGACTTCGACTACGCCGCCGCCTTCCTCACTCTCGATCTCGACGAGGTCAAGCGGGACATCGGAGCGGTGCTGACCACCTCGAAGGACTGGTGGCCCGCCGACTACGGCCACTACGGACCCTTCATCATCCGCATGGCGTGGCACAGTGCCGGCACCTACCGGATCAACGACGGGCGGGGCGGCGCCGGCGCCGGGCAGCAGCGGTTTGCGCCGCTCAACAGCTGGCCGGACAATGCCAATCTCGACAAGGCGAGGCGGCTGCTGTGGCCCGTCAAGAAGAAGTACGGCCGTGCCCTGTCGTGGGCCGACCTGATGATCCTCGCCGGCAACGTCGCCCTCGAATCGATGGGATTCGAAACCTTCGGTTTTGCCGGGGGCCGCGTCGACGTCTGGGAACCCGATGACGACGTCTACTGGGGTCCCGAGACGATCTGGCTGGGCGACGAGCGCTACACCGGCGACCGCGAGCTGGAGAGCCCCCTCGCCGCCGTCCAGATGGGGCTGATCTACGTCAATCCCGAAGGCCCCAACGCCAATGCCGATCCGCTGGCCTCCGCCAGGGACATTCGCGAGACCTTCAAGCGGATGGCGATGAACGACGAGGAGACCGTTGCCCTCATCGCCGGTGGTCACACGTTCGGCAAGACCCATGGCGCCGCCCCGCCCGACGACAATGTCGGCCCCGAGCCCGAGGGGGCATCGATCGAGGACCAGGGTCTCGGTTGGAAGAACACCTTCGGCACCGGCCGCGGCGTCGACACCATCACCAGCGGTCTCGAGGGCGCCTGGACCCCGACCCCGGTGGAATGGGACAACAGCTTCTTCGACACCCTTTTCGGGTTCGAGTGGGAGCTGTCCGAGAGCCCGGCCGGCGCCAAGCAGTGGAAGCCGGCGGGTGGTGCCGGAGCGGGCACCGTGCCCGACGCCCATGACCCGTCGCTTCGACATGCCCCGACGATGCTCGCCACCGATATCGCCCTCCGCGTCGACCCCGTCTACGAACAGATCTCCCGGCGGTTCCACGAGAATCCCGCCGAATTCGCCGACGCCTTCGCCCGTGCCTGGTACAAGCTCACCCATCGCGACATGGGACCGATCGTCCGCTACCTCGGGGCGCTGGTGCCATCGGAGACCCTGCTGTGGCAGGACCCCCTTCCCGAGCGTGATTACGAATTGGTGAATGCCGACGACATCGCTGCACTCAAGCGCGAGATCCTCGGCTCCGAGCTGACCATCCCGCAGCTCGTTGCCACCGCATGGGCGTCGGCCTCGACGTTCCGTGGTGGCGACAAGCGCGGTGGCGCCAATGGCGCCCGCATCCGTCTCGAGCCGCAGAACGGCTGGGAGGTCAACAACCCCGAGGAGCTGTCGTGGGTGCTGCGCACCCTCGAAGGGATCCAGGAGTCCTTCAACACCGCTCGGGACGGCGGTGTTCAGGTGTCGCTGGCCGACCTGATCGTGCTCGGTGGGTGCGCCGCCATCGAGCAGGCCGCCCGGGAAGCCGGTTACGAGGTCGTCGTGCCGTTCACACCGGGTCGGGTGGATGCGGCCCAGGACCAGACCGATGTCGAGTCCTTCGCCGCCCTCGAACCGGCTGCGGACGGGTTCCGCAACTACCTGGGGAAGGGTCATCGACTCCCCGCCGAGTACCTGCTGGTCGACCGGGCCAACCTGCTGACGCTGACCGCCCCGGAGATGACGGCGCTGGTCGGCGGTCTGCGGGTTCTCGGTGCGAACTTCGATCACTCGACGCTCGGGGTCTTCACCGATCGCCCCGGGACGCTGAGCAACGACTTCTTCGTCAACCTGCTCGATCTCGACACCGAATGGCGCCCGACCAGTGAGGACTCCGAGCTCTTCGAAGCCCGCGACCGCACCACCGGTGAGGTCAGGTGGGCCGGTACCCGAGCCGATCTCGTCTTCGGGTCGAATTCCGAGCTACGGGCCATCGCCGAGGTCTACGCCAGCGACGACGCCGGCGAGAAGTACGTCAACGACTTCGTGGCCGCCTGGGACAAGGTGATGAACCTGGACCGCTTCGACCTGGCCTGATACCGAGTTCCGGGTCGGCCCGCTGGGGTCGGCCCGGAACCATCCAACCGACCCGGGGAGAGATCGGTCGGGCACTCACCGACCGTCAAGCGACGCCATCACGTCCAGACGTCGCATCCCCCTGGCCGAGATTGCTCGACCACGCTGCCGGATCGGTGCGCAACTCTTCGAGCTCGCTGGTCACCTGGTCAGCGAATCTCTGCCGGCGAAGCGCCTCGGCGGCGTCGCGCACCGTGGCCATCAGCGAGCTTCCAGTGGACTCGCTCAGTTCGACGAGGCGAGCGTGAGTCTCGGTGTCTACCCGTATGGTGGCCTCGATCGTCGGAGCGTAGGTTCTGGATGCGTCGCCGGCTACACCGTTGGTGGAATGAGCCGGACTCATCTCACGCGGGGGCGTTGGGCGGCGGCCTCGAGGCCGTCGAGGATGAGGCCGACGCCGAAGCCGAACTCGTCGCCATATCGGTAGCCGGGTTGAAGCACATGTTCGGTGGTCAGCTCGACGAAGTGCGGGTAGGTCTCGGGGGAGAGGTTGGGGAGGATCGCCGCCACCAGTTGTTCGAGCTCCTCGGGGCCGGCGGACTCGCTGAACGGCAGGTTCACCTCCTGCAGGACGAAGCCGTAGATGTAGCTGTCGACCAGCGAGAAGCCGTGTGCCGCCAGCGCAATCGAGAATCCGGCCCTCCGGAAACACCCGATCACCCAGTCGTGGTGGCGCATCGTCGCCGGCCCGGGAGCCGTTCGCGATTCCATGATGCTGATCGCCCACGGGTGACGGGTGAGCGTCGACCGCAGCGAGAAGGCACGTTGCTCCATGGCGCGTCTCCACCCCACGTCCCCGGCGGGAAGCTCGATTTCGGCGAAGACCAGCTCCACCATCCCGTCGAGGATGTCCTCCTTGTTCGCCACGTGGTGATAGAGCGACATCGCCTCGACCCCGAGCTCCTGAGCGAGTCGGCGCATGGTGAGAGAGTCGAGCCCTTCGGCGTCGGCGATCGACATTGCGGCGGCAAGCGCCCGATCCCGCGACAGCGGACTGCGCCGCATGGTCTTCGGGCTGACTGGTTTCTTCATCTGACAGACACTTTTCCGTGGACAAGGGGATCTCTCATTGACAACCTTACAGTGTACGGTTATGTTGGTCCAAGATAGCCTTACAACGTAAGAATCGGCACTGCGAAGAAGCGGGGCCCAATAGGAGGACACCATGACTGCACCAGCCATCCCGATGCCGCACATGCCCGCCGCCGACATCGTCGCCGACACCGCTCAGAACCGGCCGGGCACGATGCGGGCGATCGTCCGCACCGAATACGGCAACACCGAGGCGGTGCGCAGCGCCGAGATCGACCGTCCGTCTGTCAGGTCCGGTGAGGTGCTCGTCCAGGTGCGGGCCGCCGGTGTCGATCGCGCCGTCTGGCACCTGATGACGGGGACACCGTATGCGTTGCGGGTCGCCGGCTTCGGACTGCGCCGACCCAAGAATCCCGTCCTCGGCGGCGACCTCTCCGGTGTGGTCGTCGATGTCGGAACCGATGTCACCAGGTTCAATCCGGGCGACGAGGTCTTCGGCTTCGGCAGGGGCAGCTTCGCCGAGTTTGCGATCGCACCCGAGGACAAACTGGCACTCAAACCCCGCAGTCTCAGTTTCGAGCAGGCCGCCGCCCTGCCGGGTTCCGGGGTGACCGCCCTGCAGGGTCTGTCCGATGTCGGGCGTCTCACCACAGGTCAGCACGTCCTGATCATCGGCGCCTCCGGAGGTGTCGGCAGCTTTGCGGTGCAGATCGCCAAAGCACTCGGCGCCACCGTGACCGGGGTGTGTCGCACCAGCAAGGTCGATTTGGTCCGGTCATTGGGCGCCGATCACGTCATCGACTACACCACCAGTGACTTCGTCGACGCCGGCAACCGCTTCGACCTGATCCTCGACATCGGTGGCAACTCGTCGCTGTCGCATCTCCGTCGTGCGCTCACCCGCGACGGAACATTGGTCATCGCCGGTGGAGAGAACGGCGGCCGGTGGTTCGGTGTCGGGCGTCAGCTCCGGGCGCTGACCATCTCACCGCTGCTGCGGCAGCGACTGACCACCTTCATCGCCAAGGAACACCACACCGGTCTCGAGCGTCTCGCCGACCTGGTCGAAGCGGGCGAACTCGCCCCCGCCATCGAGCGGACCTACCCGCTGAGTGATACAACGGCGGCGATCCGGCATCTCGAACTGGGAGCCGCCCGTGGCAAACTCGTCATCACCATCTGACCGCCGTGCGATCGGCCGGCGCTCTCCACGGAGCCGTCGAAGCTTCGCCTCCCGGTCGGAAGACCCGCAGAGCGGTTCAACCGCGAGACCTTCCTGCTATACCGGAAGACACGCACCGAATGCCCGACCGAAAGCGCACCATGACCTATCCCGCTGACTTCCAACTCGATGCCCCGGTCGAAGTCGCCAACTGGCGACCCCTGGTGCACTGGCTTCTCGTGATCCCGCATACGCTCATCGCCGGTGTGCTCAATCAGGTGGCGAGCGTCCTCGCACTGGTCAGCTGGTTCATCATCGTGTTCACCGGGGCGCTCCCCGAAGGCATCGCCCGGTTCCAGTGCATGGTCATCAGGTATGAGACCCGGATCTACAGCTATGTGTTCTGGCTGCGCGAGTCGTATCCGGTGTTCGAGTACGAGATGACGGCCTCCGACCCGGGTGGAGACCCGGTGCGGGTCGACCTGGTACCGCAGCTCGAGAACCGCAACCGGGTCACGGTCGGTTTCCGCCTCCTGCTGGTCATCCCGATCGCCATCTTCGTGGCGGTTTTGGCCATCGCCGTGTGGCTGGTGGTGCTGGTCGGCTTCTTCGCCGTGCTGTTCACCGGGCGCTGGCCGGAGGGGCTTCGCCGGTTCGTCGTCAACTTCGGCCGTCTGGTGATGAGGGTCAACACCTACGCCCGCCTCCTCGTCGATGACTACCCGCCGTTCGCCCTCGAGGACACCGTCACAAGCGACACGGGCATCTGAGGAGCAGGTGGCAACCACGGGCGACCGAACCAGCGAATCAACTGCGTGAGAAACTCGCCGATGGGTAGGGCGGTTGAACAGCACACCATCGGCACCTGCCCCCCGGCGGGAGGGTGCCGGACGATCACGACGGAGGTTGGGATATGAACGTACGCGATGACTGGAACCGGGTTGGCGACACCATCGGAGGGCTCGCCCTCAAACTGAAGCTGCACTTCGAGCAGGCCGCCGGTGGCGAGGCGGAGGAGACGAGGCGAGCGCTCGATGCCGTACGCGACGGCGTGGAGACCGCGTTCGACGGGCTCAAGGCCGCAATCGCCGATCCGGCGATGCAACAGGATGTCCGGGACGTCGCCACCGACCTGCGTGATGCCCTGGGCAACACATTCGCCGAGCTCAGCTCCCAGCTCCAGAACCTGGGCAAGGACCACGGAGCCCCTGCACCGGAAGGCTCGCAGCCGCAACAGGGAGAGGAAGACCCGCAACCGGGAGATGGGATCGCCGACCCGCCGAGCGAGAACGACACCGTTTGATCGTCAGGCATCAGCCTGAGAGGACCCGGGAGGATTCGCCGTGCCCGACACCATCAACGCTGCACTCCTCATCGTGAGGATCGGTGTCGGGATCGTGTTCCTGGCGCACGGCATCAAACACGCCCAGGGTCGGACCAGGACGGTGCGCTGGTTCGGCAGCATCGGGTTCCGGAATCCCGAGCTGCAGTGGCTGGCGTCCACGGCGACGGAGATCGGGGTCGGTGTCCTGCTCGTCGTCGGGCTGCTCACCGGTGCGGCGGCGGCCGGGGTCGTCGCCATCATGGCCGTGGCGTTCTGGACGGTGCACCGGCCGGCCGGATTCTTCATCACCGCCTTCATGAAGAAGGGCGTCGAGGTGGAGGGCTACGAATACGTGGCGGTGCTCGGGATGCTGGGTGTGGCCCTTGCCATCGCCGGACCCGGTGAGTTTGCCCTCGATCATGTCATCGAGCTGTCCGGGGTGACCCTCGGTGAGTACCTCGACGGCAGGGCCGGCGCCGCCCTCGTCGTGGCGGCGCTGGTGCTGGCCATCGGGCAACTTGCGGTGTTCTGGCGGCCCGCCAAGGATTGATCCCCGCCATAAGATGGACCTCCGGCAGTGCCGGGCCGACGGAAGGTACCGTCCCGACGGAATGTCCTGGGCCGCGATGCGCCGAGCCGAGCAGTCAGGAGTCGAAGTATGCAGCCGATCACGGAGACGGCCGAGTGGGCGGCACTCGTTGCCCACGCCTCGGCACCGGTCGATCTGAGATCGGCGTTCGCCTCCGATCCCGGGCGGGCCGATCGGTTCACCGTGTCGGCCGGAGAGCTGACCGCCGATCTCTCCAAGCACCTGGTGACCGACGAGACCATCCGGCTGCTCACCGCCGTAGCGGATCGGGCGGGTCTCCCCGCCAGGATCGATGCAATGTTCGCCGGGGAAGCGATCAACGTGACCGAGGACCGCCCGGCGCTGCATGTGGCGCTGCGGGCGGCACCGGACGATGTCTTCTCCGTCAACGGGATGGATGTGGTGGGCGAGGTCCACGAGGTGCTGGAGCGGATGGGCCGGTTCGCCGAACAGGTACGGTCGGGAACCTGGACCGGCCACACCGGTGAACAGATCCGCGATGTGGTGAACATCGGGATCGGCGGATCCGATCTCGGTCCGGCGATGGCCTACCGGGCGCTCCGGCCCTTCACGCACCCCGAGATCGAGTGTCATTTCGTCTCCAACATCGACCCGGCCCACCTCGCAGCGGTGCTGGCATCGGTCGACGCCGAGACCACCCTGTTCGTGGTGGCATCGAAGACCTTCACCACGCTCGAGACCCTGTCGAATGCCACAAGTGCCCGCACCTGGCTCGTCGACCGGCTCGGTGACGATGCCGCCGTGGCCAGGCATTTCGTGGCGGTCTCTACCAACGCCGCCGAGGTTGCCGATTTCGGGATCGACACCGACAACATGTTCGAGTTCTGGGACTGGGTCGGTGGTCGCTACTCGGTCGACTCCGCGATCGGTCTCTCGCTGATGATCGCCATCGGACCGGAGGCGTTCGGCGAGATGCTCTCCGGGTTCCGGGCCATCGACCTCCACTTCCGGGAAACCCCGTTCGAGGCGAACCTTCCCGTGCTGATGGCGCTGATCGGGGTGTGGTACCGCAACGTGCTCGGCCATCCCACCTATGCGGTGCTGCCCTACACGCAGGATCTCGACCGGTTCCCCGCCTACCTCCAGCAACTCGACATGGAATCCAACGGCAAGCGGGTCCGGCTGGATGGCTCCCCGGTCGACATGGAAACCGGACCCATCGTGTGGGGCGAGCCGGGCACGAACGGTCAGCACGCCTTCTACCAGCTTCTCCACCAGGGGACCACGGTGGTGCCTGCCGACCTCATCGGATTCATCGAACCACATGACGACATCGGCGGCCAGCACGACCTGCTCATCGGGAACATGGTCGCCCAGGCCGAGGCGCTCGCTTTCGGGAGAACCACCGGAGAGGTCGAGACCGCCGGGGTCCCCGCCGGTCTCACCAGCCATCGCAGCTTCCCCGGGAACCGGCCCACCTCGGTCGTCCTCGCCGAACGGCTCACCCCGTCGGTTCTGGGCCAGTTGATCGCCCTGTACGAGCACAAGGTGTTCACCCAGGGCGTGATCTGGGGCATCAACTCCTTCGATCAGTGGGGAGTGGAGTTGGGGAAGGCCCTGGCCGCCACCGTCATCGAGGAGATGACCTCGGAGACGGCACCCGATCTCGCCCACGACGCATCCACCAACGCACTGATCCGCCGCTACCGGCAGGGTCGCGGCCGGGTCTGAACGCCCCGACGACTAACCGCACCCGTCATTGGGTAGTGACCCGTGGGCCGGGTCCACCGAGGACCTCTGGGCGCGGCCGCCTGCCGAGGCAACGACGAATCGTCGCCATGAACAAAGGACCGATGCCATGACCGCATTGCAACATGACCGGCGCCCCTGGGGCACCTACACCGTGATCGGCGGTGGCGACGGCTACCAGGTCAAAGAGATCGTGGTCGAGCCCGACAAGCGTCTCAGCTACCAGCGCCACGCCCGCCGCTCGGAGCACTGGTTCGTGGTTGCCGGGTCGGGCGAGGTCGTACTCGACGGAGAGCCCCGACAGGTCACGGTGGGCGATGCGGTCGATGTACCGATCGGTCAGCTGCACCGGGTGGGCAATCCCGGGGCCGAGCCGCTGGTGTTCATCGAGATCCAGCTCGGTGACTACCTCGGCGAGGACGACATCGAGCGGATCGACGACGACTTCGGACGAGGCTGACCGCGCAACCCGCCATCGGGCGCAACCGGTCACTGGTTACCAGTCACTGGGCTGCCATCACTGGGCTGCCATCACTGGGCTGCCATCACTGGGCTGCCATCACTGGGCGTTCGGTGACGGGTCTTTCGGCGCAGCATCCCGCGGTTCGGCATCTGGCCGGGAGTGCCCCCGGGCACGACCGAGGGGGAGTTCCGGCGCCGGTGCCGACTCGGGCAACTCGGGCCCGGAGGGATGGGCGGCGTACCAGGCACCGTACCGTTGCGCCAGCACCCCGGCACTGAGACCGTGGGCGAGGACGCTGATCACCACGGTCACCGCCACTACCGAGAACATCCAACCTGCGCTGTCCAGTACCTCTGCTTCGACCACGGTCAACCCGAACAGGATCGAGGCGAGACCTCGTGGCCCGAACCAACCCAGGAAGGCCACGGTGGGACGCCGCAGCCCGGTTCCGGTGAGGGCAACCGCAACCGGGATCATCCGGACCACGGTGAGGCTTGCCGCCGCATAGACCACCATGCCGACGGTGACACCGGCGATCCCGGGTCCAGCCAGCACCGAACCGAACACCACAAAGGTCAACATCGAGAGCAACTGCCCGATGTCCTCGGTGAATTCGCCCGCTACCGGCAGTACGCCTCGTCCGGTGCGCCCGAATGTGCCTCCGGCGACGAACGCAGCGATGAAACCATTGCCACCGGCCTCCTCGGAGAGTGCCATGGCGACGACCACGAGGGCGAGCACGGCGATCTGCCGGTATCCGCCCCCCGCCCAGCCTCTGGCGGAGAACCGGCTGATCAGCCAACCGCCGATACCTCCGATCGCCAGACCGATGACCGTGCCCCAGCCGACCTGCTCGGCGATGAACCGCAGCCACGAGTCGGGGTGTTCGGTGGCGGCGGCCAGGGCCAGGAAGGCGGCGACCGCCGGGAGGGCGATTCCGTCGTTGAGCCCGCTCTCCACGTTGAGGCTCTGCCGGATCCGCGCCGGCACCGCCTGATTGGTCATCACCGCCTGGCCGAGGGCGGCGTCGGTGGGAGCCAGGATGGCGGCGATCAGTGCGGCTTCCCAGAAACCGATGTCGAAGACGAGCAGGGCTGCCACCGTTCCGGCGACCACGGTCAGCGGGAGCCCGATGCCGAGCAGCCGTACCGGGATCTGCGCCTGGCGGCGGAGTCGGGCGAGGTCGATGCGCATCGCATCGGAGAACAACAGGACCCCGAGCGTCGCCTCGACGAGGAGCACGACGGTCTCGTCGCCCAGCCCGAGGGTCACGATGCCGAACCCCTCGTTGCCGATGAGGAGCCCGAAGACCACGAAGACGATGGGGCCGGTAAGCCCGATCCGGTCGACCTTGACGGCGATCATCCCGTAGCCAACCGCAAATCCGGCCAGGATGGCGATCTCGATCGGCGTCATCGGTCCACTCCACTCGGTCGGGACCATCCGGGTGGGTGGACCGTCAGGTGATTATTGCCGCTGATCGGCGCCGTCTGCGACCATCGGGTATTCGACGACCATCGAGGACCGGGAAGGTGAGCCATGCGAACCACGTCTGACTTCGATGCGGACCAGATCGTCGAGGAGACTGGTTCGCTCATCGGGGACATCCGTGCCGGCACCGTCCCCCGACCGTCGACCGCCGGTACATGACACATGACGGGTGATACTGGGCCGATGCGGGGCGATGTGCTCGAGGTGGCGCAGGTGGCCGGCGACCTCCGCCGCCTCGGTGTCGGGGCCGGTGACGTCGTGATGGTCCACGCCTCGCTACGCGCCATCGGCGCCGTCGAGGGAGGCGCCGCCGGGGTGATCGCCGCCCTCGACGAGGTGGTGGGGGCGGAGGGGACCCTGCTGATGATGATCAGCGCATCCGACGAATGGGGATGGGTCAACGAACGACCCGAGGACGTCCGGGGCGCATTGCTGGCCGATGCGGACCCGTTCGATCCGCACACGACCCCGTCCGATCCCGAGGTGGGTGTCCTGGCCGAGGTCTTCCGGCAGAGCCTGGGCACGGTGGTCTCGGATCATCCGGAGGGACGGTTCGCCGCCCGTGGCCGGTTGGCGGAGCGCTTTGTGGTCGATGTGCCCTGGGACGACTACTACGGCCCCGG
Organism: uncultured Acidimicrobiia bacterium; assembly: GCA_963708235.1. Taxonomy (GTDB): domain Bacteria; phylum Actinomycetota; class Acidimicrobiia; order Spongiisociales; family UBA5794. Next base: position 838,411 of record OY970200.1, read on the forward strand.
GTCACCCCTGGAGCGGTTGGTGGAAGCGGGCGGGAAGGTTCTCCGGCTCGGTGCCGACATCGACACCGTCACGCTGCTCCATTTCGCCGAGTATCTCGCCGAGGTGCCCGACAAGCGGACGGTGCGCCGCCACCGCCGGGTCCTCTCGTCGGGTCGACCCACCGTGCGGACGGTCACCTGTCTCGACGACAGCAACGGCATCGTCGACCACCCGGGTCCCGACTACTTCGGAGTCGTCCTCGAGGAGTATCTCGACACCCACACGGTCCCGTCCGGCGCCGTCGGCGGGGCGCACAGCGAACTCATCGACGCCGCCGATCTGGTGCGATACGCCGCGCAGTGGATGACCACGTACCTCGGCTCCTCGTAATCTCCGCCGCGGACATCGGTGTCACCGCCACCGTCATCGCCCGTGGTCACGGACGGATGGGTCAGACGTCTTCGAAATGTTGGCGCTCGACGGCGTCGAGGACGTAATGGAGAAGATGATCAGGGCGGTTGGTGATACCCATCGCCCCCCAGGGTGTTCCGTGGTCGGGCTTCACCAGGCCGACATAGAAGATCAGCCAGCGGTTGGGGGATTCGAGGAACGCCGGCACGATCGCCAGACCGTCGGGCTCGCCGGACGGTCGGGAGACGTCGCTGATCACGCAGTCATATCGCTTGTGGAGCTTCCGGAGCGCCTCGTCGTGGCTGACGGCGATGTCGACCGCCACCCCGAACGAGGTGAGGATGCGCCGTTCGGCGTCGTTGCCGCCCGGATGGTCGTCGATCCAGAGAACCCGCGCCGCCCCGAGCAGATCGGCGTGTGCCTCGGCCCGCCGCAACGCCCCGGTCCGGTCCGACGCATCGATCGGCTCGCTCGCCCCCATCGAGGTGACCGCATCATCGAGAGCCTGTTCGGCTTCCCTTGCCCGGAAGGTCGCTTCGATGCCCCCGTATCTGAACGTGTCGACAAAGGGTCCGACCAGGGCGAGCAGACCCAGCCCCACCCCCAGGGTGATGAGTGCGGCAGCACCCGTGTCCGACTCCCGGGAGAAAATGGCGGTGATCCCGGCAGCGATCAGTATCAGACCGATGGTCACCAGCACACCGCGCACGATCGTCGTGAAGGGGTGCGCCACGGCCCCCCGGTGTCGGAGATCGTCAGCCATCTCGGCGGATCGTAGACCGTTGTCAGCGAGCCCGCGGGAAACGTCCGACGGGGCGTCGGGGGAGGACCCGCGCCTGGTCCGCACGGTCCTCACCGCAGCCGTTGACCGATCGCGACGACCGGGCGTGCGGATGGGGGTCGGCCATGGCGACACGACGGAAAAGAGCCACCGAGAAGCCTTCGCCGGCGAGCTACCGGCCCGTCAAGCGGGTTCGGAGGCGATCCCACAGTCCCGGTGACCGGGGCTGCGTCGCCTTCCACTCGTCCCATGTGGGGAGACGGCCGTCACGACGGGCATCGACGACGCACTCGGTATGGGCGTGGCGTCGCCCCGACGCCTGACCCTCGGGAGCGATCAGCATGTGTTCCGCCAGCGCCGGGAGCGGCTGGTCACAGAACGGGCAGCGATAAACGGACGCCGTGAGGTTCTGCGCCCGTCGAAGCGTCCACCATCGGGCCTGTGCGCCTTTCACCCCCGCAGCATCGCATGTCGGGGATCGAATCGCCCGTGCTCGATGTCGCCGGCTCGACTGTCCCGGTCTCGATGCGCTCGGTCCGGTGTGCCCAGGTGCCCGCTCGGAGACGACGGCCATCGCCGAGATCCGAATCCAGACCGCCGACATCCCGAGGTGATCGGTGGATGTCGGTCGTCCGCTTCCGGTTGAGGCGCCGACCCCTGGCGGCTGAGTGCCGACCGGCCTGGCAGGCGCTGAGTGCACCGTCGCCGACGCGCTGCAGGCTTCTCGATATCGCCCGGTCGAATGAACGGAATCGCATTGCGGGCAATACTTGGTTTACGACTCGTAGCAGATGTACTACATTTCGTCCGTAGGGCAATATCTCGGGTGTGAGGAGCGTCATGGGTGTGGACGAGCTGATGGTGGAGGTCAGTGACCTCCAGATGCGATACGGGACCGTCGATGTGCTCGACGGGGTCAACTTCTCGGTCACCCGTGGCGAGGTGGTGGTGTTGCTCGGGCCCAACGGCGCCGGCAAGACCACCACCATCGAGATTCTCGAGGGGTTCCGGATGCGGTCGGCGGGCCAGGTCTCGGTGCTCGGTGTCGATCCCCGCCAGGGCGATGAGGCGTGGCGGGCGCGGGTCGGGGTCGTGCTGCAGTCGTGGCGGGACCATCCCCGCTGGACGCCCCGGAGTCTGCTCGATCATCTCGGCCGCTACTACCGCCCGTACTCGACGGAGGAGCGACCACGACCGTTCGACGTCGAGGAACTCATCGTGATGGTCGGACTGGAGGACCACGCCGACCAGAAGATCCGCACCCTCTCCGGTGGGCAGCGGCGGCGTCTCGATGTCGCCGTCGGTGTCATCGGTCGACCGGAGCTGCTGTTCCTCGACGAGCCAACCGCCGGCTTCGACCCACAGGCGCGAAGAAGCTTCCACGAGCTGGTCCACCGGCTCACCGATACCGAGGACACCACGGTGTTGCTCACCACCCACGATCTCGACGAGGCGGAGAAGTTGGCGGATCGCATTCTGATCCTTGCCCGCGGCGGGATCGTCGCCGACGGAAGCGCCGATCAGCTCGCCCGCGAGGTGACCCGGGAGGCTCAGGTGAAGTGGAGCAGCAAAGGTGGGCATTTCGTTCACGCCACCGCCGACGCCACCGCCTTCGTCCGTCAACTGCTCGACCAGGACCCTGACGTCACCGACCTGGAAGTGCGCCGGGCCACCTTGGAGGACACCTACCTCGCCATGGTCCAACAACACGAGGCCGGTCTGTCCCGTGATCCGAGTGAGCGACTGCTGGAGGTGTCCTGATGGACCCCAGAGCCAATGCGGTCCGCACCGGGATGGCCCGCGGTTGGACCGAGTTCAAGCTCAGCATCCGCAGCCCGCAGGATCAGGGCTTCTATCTCTTCACCGCCGTCGTCATCCTCGGGTTCCTCTTGTTCAACCGCAACGATGTGGTCGAGGGCACGGATCTGCTGTATCCGACGGTGGCGATGCCCAGCATCCTCGGCGGTCTCGTGGCCTTCGGGATGATCATCGGCCCGGCCTACGCCCTGGCGATGGAGCGCGAGGACGGGACCCTGTTGCGGGCCAAGGCGGTCCCCAACGGGATGTTGGGTCATGTCACCGGCCACGTCGTCAACAACTCGTTGAGCATCGTGCCGTCGCTGGCGGTGATCCTCATCCCCGGGATGATCCTGTTCGACGGGTTGGTCCCGAGCGGGGCCGAGGGATGGTTCACGCTGGCGTGGGTCACCGTGCTCGGGATCCTGGCCACCATGCCGATCGGGATCGTCATCGGGTCGTTGGTCCCAGGGGTGCAGAAGGTGGGGACCTGGGGCATGTTGCCGTTCGCCGTCCTGGCCGGGATCTCCGGAATCTTCTTTCCGATCACCGTGCTTGCGGGATGGATCCAGGCCGTCGCACAGGTCTTTCCGTTGTACTGGCTCGGGCTGGGAATGCGTTCGGCGTTTCTCCCCGACTCGGCGGCGATGTTCGAAATAGGGGAGTCGTGGCGAACCCTCCAGACCGTGCTCGCCCTCAGCGTCTGGGCGGCGGCCGGTTTGGCGGTGGCGCCCGCCGTGCTGCGGAGGATGGCGCGCAACCAGTCGGGGTCGCAGGTCGAGGCCGCAAAGGAGCAGGCCATGCAGTGGGTGAAGTGAGCGACTCGGTTCACAACCGGATCGCCATGCTGCGGACCGAACGGGGGATCTCGCGCCGTCAGCTCAGCGAGGCGCTCGGGGTGCACTACCAGACGATCGGGTACCTCGAACGCGGCGAGTACCACCCCAGCCTCCATCTCGCCCTCAGCATCGCCCGTTACTTCGAGGTGCCGGTCGAGGTGGTGTTTGCACTCGAGCCCTTCCCCCGCATCGGTGCCGAACCCGTCACCTCGGTGGGGCGGCATCGGGGATCGGAGAGTGCGTGACGTCGTCGGTAGAGTGAGACCGTGAACAGACCGGACAAGGACGACCCCGACAGCCTGGCGTTCCTGACCAAGGCGGTTCATGCGGGGAACGCCGTCGACGCCGGTTCCGGCGCCATCCGCACCCCGATCGTGATGGCCAACTCCTACGCCCTTCCCGAGGATCCCTCCGGGGTCAACTGGTCTGGCGTGGACGTTCCGCTGTACACCCGCAACTCGGGGACCAATCAGCAGGGTCTGCAGTCCAAGCTCGCCGCCCTCGAAGGTGGCGAGGAGGCGGTGGTGCTCGCCTCCGGTGTCGCCGCCCTCCACGGGGTCTTCTTCACCCATCTCCGCAGCGGCGACCATGTGGTGGTGTCCGATGTCAGCTACGAAGCGACGTGGCGACTGTTCAGCGAACTGCTCCCCGGCAAGTACGGGATCGAGGCCAGCTTCGTCGATACCGCCGATCCCGGTGCGGTGACGGCGGCCTTCCGGCCGCAGACCCGGATGGTGGTCACCGAGGCCATCGCCAACCCCACCACCAAGGTCACCGACATCGCCGCCCTCGCCGGGATCGCCCACGAAGCGGGGGCGTTGCTCGTCGTCGACTCCACCTTCACCCCGCCACCGCTGTACCGGCCGTTGGCTGACGGCGCCGACCTCGTGGTGCATTCGCTCACCAAGTACATCAACGGGCACGGTGATGCCATGGGTGGCGCCGTGATCGGGAGCCGCCAGTTGGTCCATCCGATCAAGGAGGACGCCATGGTCGATGTGGGTGGTGTCATCTCCCCGTTCAACGCCTGGCTGATCACCCGCGGCTCAGTCACGCTCCCACTCCGGCTCCGGCAGCACATGGCCAGCGCACAACGGGTCGCCGATTTCCTCGGTGGGCACCCGAGGATCGCCTACGTCGCCTACCCGGGACTTGCGTCGCACCCGCAACATGAGCTTGCCACCCGCCAGTTCAGCGGGGGATACGGTGGGATGATGGCGTTTGCGGTGGATGGCGACTCCGACGCCCAGAACCGTTTCGTCGCCAATCTGAGGGTGATCACCTCGGCGGTGTCGCTCGGTCACGACGAGTCGCTCATCGTCCACGTCGGTTCCAGCGGACCTCGGGTTGCGCGGTATCCCGTCGAGTTCAAGCGCTGGGGGCACCTCCGCTTCTCCATCGGGCTCGAGGACCCCGAAGACCTCGTCGCCGATCTCGATGCAGCCCTCGACGCCACCTTCCCGCAGTTGGAGAATGCACCGTGAGTACCGGTCCCGGTGTACCGACCGTGATGGTGGCGCTGCTGCGCGGGATCAATGTCGGCGGGAAGAATCGTCTGCCCATGGCCACGCTACGTGAGATCGCACATGGTTGCGGGTACGACGACGTCCGCACCTACATCCAGAGCGGCAACCTCGTGCTGCGGTCCACCGAGAGCCCGCAGCGGGTCTCCGAACGGCTCCGGGCGGCGATCACCGACGCCACCGGGCTCACCCCGGCGGTGATGATCCGGACCAGAGCCGAGATGCAGACGGTGGTGGATGGGAATCCGTACCTCGCCCGGAGTGACGATCCCACCCATCACCACGTGGTCTTTGGTGACCATGGACTGGAGGATGCGCTCACCGAGTTCGATCCCGACCGATACGCCCCCGAGTCGGCAACGGCGGTGGGTCGTGACGTCTATCTGTTCCTGCCCGACGGCATGGGCCGGAGCAAGCTTGCCGTGGATGTGGGACGTCGCAAGAGCCTGGAGGGTACCGCCCGCAACTGGCGCACCGTCACCACCCTGCTCGCCATGTGCGACGAACTCGACTGACCCGCAGCTGATTGGCGCCGGTCAGCGGTCGGTGTGTGGTTCGGCGACCGGAGATTCGGTGTGTCCGTCGGACGTGGCGTGAGCGCCCTCCTCGGCAGCCGCCTTGCCCGACGCCGCACTGGGTGCGGCGAGGTCACGCAGCGCCGGGGAGGCGGGTGCGTCCGGGTCGTCGCTACGGACCCAGACGGTTCGCTGGGGGAAGGGGATCTCGATGTGGGCGGCGTCGAGGGCCAGCTTGAGTCGGCGCCGCAACTCCCTGGAGATTGCCCACTGCTCGCCGGGGAGGGTCTTGATGACCAGACGGATCAGCACCGCATCGGCACTCAGGCTCTCCACCCCCCAGATCTCGGGGGCGGCGAGGAACAGGTCGCGGTAGTCGTCCTCCTCCGCCATCTCGTCGGCGACCGCCTTGATGACCTCGGCCGCCTGGTCGACGTCGGTGCCATACGACACACCGACATCCAGCAGCGCCCGCGACCACTCCTGGCTCATGTTGCCCACGAACCGGATGTCACCGTTGGGGATATGCCACAACGTGCCGGTGACGTCACGGAGTTTGGTGGTTCGCAGGCTGACGCGCTCCACGACACCGGTGGCCTCGCCGACATTGACCACATCGCCGACCCCGTACTGATCCTCGACCAGCATGAACATCCCCGAGATGAAGTCCTTGACCAGATCCTGGGCACCGAAGCCGAGGGCGATCCCGAGGATCCCGGCGCCGGCGAGGAAGGGGGCGAGGCTGATCCCGAAGGTCGAGCCGAGGATGGTCAGGATGGCGATGGTCCACACCACGACACCGAGGATGCTGCTGAACACGGCTCCCATCGCCTCGGCCCGCTGGGTGCGCCGGGTGGATACCGGACGCCCGGCGTCGTCACCGAACGACAGTCCGAGCCCCTTGTCGGAGCCCGACCTCTTGGCGCGGTTGAGCACACTGCGTCCGAGCCGGCGCAACAACCTCAGGGTGATCCAGGCGAGGCCGAAGATCAGGAAGATCTGCAGCACCGGCTCGACGATCAGGTCGAGCAGTTTGGCCACGGCGGCGTCGGGGTCGAGACCGAAGAGATCGGTGAGATAGTCGGAGAACGGGCGTTGTGTCTCCGTGATCTCGATCGAAGGTGGGACCGTGGTCTCGGTTGGTTCGGCAAGACGCATGGATGGCACGCGGCGCTCCGGTCAGGTTGTCGGCAACGCTGCGAGGCTAGTGACCTGCGTCGCAAGTCATGCGTCGATTCCGACGGCCCTCGACGCCCTGGCAGCGTCCTCGTCCTCGACGTATCCACTGAGATGCCTTCGTCTGCGTCCTTGCCAGGAACGCCGGGACCTCGGCGAAATACGCCACGAACTCACGACGCAGGACACTCGTCCCGCTTCCCTCTGGACCATGTTCACCGGGGACCAGGGCAGCGTCGCGGGTGGTGGCGACCCCACGTTGTCAGCCCGGGGAGGCGGTGAGGCGTTCGAGGGACCCGCCGTCAGGCCGTACCGTCCAGGTTTCGGTCTCGACGGCGAAGGTTTCGGTTCCGGGGGACCAGTTGCTCTCCCGGACCGGCTCGACGATCCCCGGCTGGTCGCCCACCGGGATGAAGCCTCCTGGAACGAGCAGCCCGGGTACGTCGTCGATCCGGACGAAGATGGCGGCGAGGCTCTCGAGTCCGGCCATGTCCACCACGGCGAGTGTGGCGAGATCGACCCGGCTCACCATCCGATCGCCGGTGAGGTAGAGGTCGTCGCCGTCGACCAGACCGGAGATGGTGCGGTGGCTCAACCCTGCCACCGGGTCGGTGGTGACGGTGCCGGTCGTCGTATCGAATCGCACCATCGGGGCGTTGGGTGTGGGCGGGGCCACCCATACCGCCCCCGGTGAGGTGAACAACGCTCGCGGGTTGCTGGTGCGCAGCACGGTGACCGCTGACATCGTGTCGCTGGTGACACCCACCTCGGCGAGGGCCCCTCGTGGATCGAGCACCCAGACCGAGTCGCCGGCGACGACGGCGGCAACCCCGTCGATGCGACGGCCGGACAGGCGGGCGGTCCCGAGGTCCTCAGGAGCGACCGTCGGAATCTCCGCCACGATGGTGCCATCCGTGCGATCGAGTCGGGTCAAGGTGCCCTCTCCGGTGACCCAGACCCCTTCGCCCCCGGCGGTGATCGAGGTTCCGGCAGTGGGGAGGACCGTCTCGGTGACCAGCGCACCGGTCTCATCGAGCGAGATCACCAGGTTCTGCACTGGTCGGCCGTCCAGACCGATGACGTCCAGGGGTCTCACCAGCACCCAGAACCGGCCATCGCTCCAGGAGGCGGCGACCGCCTCCATCTGGTCGGGAATGGCGACCGACTGGTCGGGTGCCGTCGCCTCGTCTGGCGACGTTGTCGTCCCGGTGGTGCCGGTGATCACCCCATCGGGGCCCTCGCCGGCGGTTCCCATCCACAAGACGGTCCCGATCCCCAGGGCCAGGATCAGCGCCACCACTCCGGGAACCCAGGGCGGCGGCGATGTGGACCCCGACCCGGTGACGTTACCGGTGCCGGCATCGGTGGGTTCCACGATGTGGACCGGTCGCTCGTCCGGCGTCGACCCCGGGGACGAGGTCTCGTCAACCATCGAACATCGCCGTGGGGCGTCCGCATCCCGCACTGCACCCCGGTGGTAGGTGCGGCATCGCCGAGTGGGTGGTGACGTTCATGGAGTCCCCTGATCAGCGACCTGGGCTTCCAGCATCGGTCCGGTGTGTCTGCTGCAGTTCGGTCTCGTGGGCCGGCTCCGTCATAGGTACCACGACGGCCCCGGCCCGGCCTAGATCTCGGCGCGCTCCGTTCCGACCGGCGGACGCTCGGCAGTTGGTGGTGCGGTCCCCGGGGGGTGATCGGGATCAGTCTGGTGAAGGTGGTGGCGGCTCCGCCGATCAGCGGCCCGGCCGCGACGGCGATTGCCCCTGCCGACGCCACCAGGCCGTAGGCGCGGGGCCGGTCGACCGCGGCGAAGTTGGAGGCCACCAGACCGACCACGGCGGGCATGATCAGCGCCGCCCCGATCCCTTCCAGGAAGGACCAGCCGATGATCAGCACCGTGAGGTTCGGGGCCAGCGCCGTCGTAAGCGAGCCCGCCGCATAGATCACACAACCGATCGAGAACGCGGTGCGTCTCCCGATCAGGCTGGCCGATCTTGCCGCCGGTGATCATCATCGTCGCCATCACCAACGTGTACAGGGTGATCGCCGTCTGGATACCGGTGACGGTCGTCCCGAGGTCGGCGGCGACCTGGGCGATCGACACGTTCATCACCGAGCTGTCGAGCGTCATCAGGAACTGCGCCGCCGCCAACGTGAGGAGAACGGCCGATGTTCCCTGCTTCACGTTGGTCGCCATCGGCGCAGACTAACCGGGCGGTTCTCACCGCGAAGAGGAAATGGACGACATTGACGGCCGGCGGCGCCCGGTCTCGATATGATCCGGCGAGGAAGACCACGCCGGGTCAGGTGAGGTCGTCGCTGCCCGGTCCTCAGGCGCCGGGGCTGCGCCCGCCCGCACGGATTGTCGGTGTCTCGGGGAGGGGGGCCTGTAGCAGAAGCGGGTGGATGGGTCGTCGCCGATGCGACGGGAACGCTCGGCAGATCGGAGTGCTCGGATGAGGGTGGTGATCGCACTCGGCGGTAACGCGCTGTTGCAGCGCGGCGAACCGATGACCGCCGAGGCCCAGCGCGCCAACGTCCGTGTCGCCGCCCCGGCCCTGGCCGCGGTGGCGCTGCAACACCAGTTGGTGTTGTCACACGGCAACGGGCCCCAGGTGGGGCTGCTGGCGCTCCAGGCGGCGGCGTATCAGGATGTCGAGCCGTACCCGTTGGACATCCTGGGTGCGCAGACCGAGGGAATGATCGGCTACGTCCTCGAACAGGAGCTGGGCAACATCCTGCCCTTCGAGGTCCCGTTCGCCACGCTGCTGACCATGATCGAGGTCGACCCAGCAGACCCCGCATTCGACAAGCCCACCAAGTATGTCGGACCGGTGTACGACCAGGCCGAAGCCGAGGCGCTGTCCGCCGAGAAGGGCTGGGATGTCGCCCCCGACGGCGACCGCTGGCGCCGGGTGGTTCCCTCCCCGGAGCCGAAGCGGATCTTCGCCATCCGCCCGATCCGTTGGCTGCTCGATCAGGATGTGGTTGTGATCTGCGCCGGTGGCGGCGGGATTCCGACGATGTACGCCGCCGACGCCGAGCGCACCCTGGTGGGTGTCGAAGCGGTGATCGACAAGGACCTCGCATCCGAATTGCTGGCACGCGAGGTGAACGCCAACCTCTTTGTCATGGTGACCGATGTCGACGGGGTCTACCTCAACTGGGGAACGCTCGATCAACGCCGCCTCGAGTCGGTCACCCCCGAGGAACTGCGCGAAGCTCGACTTCGCCGCCGGGTCGATGGGACCCAAGGTCGAAGCTGCCGCCCGCTTCGTCGAACGCACCGGAATGCGAGCCGCCATCGGCAGTCTCCACGACATCATCGACATCGTCGAAGGAAGCGCCGGTACCCAGGTGACTCCTATCTGAGGATCGGCCCTCCGCCGCTGGCGGCATCGACGCACCGAGTTCGTCGATCGACACCGGTACCGGAAAGCGGGCCGGTACGCTGGCGAACGATGTCGACCCCGCACCCCACGTCCGAAGCGTCCGATGCGGCAGGTGATCCCGCCGCGGGTGGGGTGCCCCGATCGTTGAAGCTGGCTTCTGAGATCACATGGCGGACGGCGCTGGTGGTGGCCGGCGCCCTGGCGGTGATCTGGGTCTTCCTCGAGTTGAGCGTCGTCACCGTCCCCGCCTTCGTGGCGCTTCTGGCGGCGACCGTGCTGTATCCACCCGTCGTGTGGTTGCGGGATCGCGGGTGGCCCCGTCTGCTGGCAACCTGGACGGTGCTGCTCGGAGTCGTCGCCCTGGTGGTGGCAGGGGTGGCGCTGCTGGTCCCGGCGTTCCTGGCCGAGACCGAAGATCTCGGAACCCAACTCGACGAGGGCATTGCCGAGGTGGAGAACTGGCTCGAGACCGGGCCCCTCGGTATCGAGAACGCCGACATCAAGGGCGCCCTGGACAGCGCCGCCGACCAGTTGATGGATGCGGGCCCCGCCCTGTTCGAGGGGGTCACTGTCGTCGTCGAGGTCCTTGCCGGGATGCTCATCGCCCTGGTGATGGTGTTCTTCTTCATCAAGGACGGCCCGAAGATCACCGACTGGGCTTCGAAGCACATGCCCGCCACCCGCCGCGACGACTGGCGGCGGGCGTCAGCGGCGGCATGGTCGGCGCTCGGCGCCTACTTTCGGGGGACGCTGGTGGTCGGGATCGTCAACGGCACCGCCATCGGGATCGGACTGGCCATCCTCGGGGTACCGCTCGCCCTGCCCCTTGCGGTGATCACGGCCGCCTCGGCGTTCTTCCCCGTGGTAGGTGCGGTGGTGGCCGGAGCGCTCGCCGCCCTGGTGGCGCTGGTCACCGAAGGTCCGGTCGATGCGCTGATCGTCGTCGGTCTCACCGTCGCCGTGCAGCAGCTCGAAGGCGATGTGCTCAGCCCGGTGATCATGGGACGCGTCCTCAGCCTTCACCCGCTCGTCATCCTGGTGGTGCTGACGATCGGCGCCGTCACCGCAGGGATTCTCGGCGCCTTCCTGGCCGTCCCCGTCACCGCCATGGCGATCGCCGCCACGTCGTCCCTGCGGCAGGCCCGGCTCCGCAACGACCTGCCGGCGCACCCGGCGGAGGGAATCTAGCGGGCCACCCGGGGCACACCCGTAGATGTCAAGCAGGGATAGCGGAGAAAGACCCCTCGCCAGCGGAGGACGCCTTCTTCTGGCCCTCCCCTCCTCGGGGGGAGTGTCGGAATATTTCATTGCCACACCGCGGGTTCCCTGGGCCAGCGAAGCCAATGGAAGCGCATCAACGCGGCGTCCCCTTGTCGGCCCTCCCCTCCTCGGGGGAGTGTCGGAATATGTCATTGCCACACCGCGTGTTCCCTGGGCCAGTGAGGCCAATAGAAGCGCATTAACGGCGCGTCCCCTTGTCGGCCCTCCCCTCCTCGGGAGGAGGGGTGGCTGCGGACGCCTCGCGGACGCAGACGGGGCGGAGCGCGGCGTCAAGGTCCGCTTCGCCAGCAGCGTCACCGACAGACACGTGACCAGCGCCGCAACCTCCGAACGCCTAGGCCCGCACGCGACAAGTCGACCACAGAGGACAACAACCTCGCGCCCCGCCCCACCTCCTCCCAGAACCTCGGAGGCACCCCGCCCCCCGGGGCACGTCGGAATACCTCCGAATCAGCCATCTGGGCGCTCCGAAACCCTTGGGCCCCAACGGCCCGAAATCGGCGGACGGAGTAAATCGACAGACCCCCCGGGGCGGGAGGGCCAAGAAAGCGCCGGCCCTTGCGGTGATCCCTTGTTGGCTTACCCGCTGAGGCATCACAGATGGCGGGGTCCCTCATGGCCAGGGGGATGTCGGAGTACCGCGAAATCGCCGAGTCCACCTCTCCGAAAGGCCTGTGACGTAGAGGCCCTGCCTTCTCGGGCGTTGAGCGAATCGACACCCCCAGGGCGGTGGGCCAAGAAAGAGCAGCTAGCCCAGGTCCAAGATGGGGCGTAGTTCTACACCGCCCCCTGGCACCACCCGGATGTGGGTGGCCATCTCGACCACCGTCTCCGGGCTGCCCCGCAACACGTAGAAAGCCCGGGCGCTGCGGGTCGCCGGCACACCACCCTCGGAGATCTGAAGGTCTCCGTTGCGAACCCGGATCGTGGCGGCCGACGAGGAGGGATGCAGCGCACCGCCGGCGACGATGAGATCGGTGGCCGCCTCGGCGAAACGCTGGTGGGCCGCCGGGTCGTCGAGCTGGTGCGTTCCACCACCGACGGCCGGGTCGTCCGCAGCGGACTCCGGCCCGTGCACCATCGCCAGAAACCGTGCCGCCCCGCGTCCACCGGCGGGCATCGCCATCGACCGATCGAACCACTGCCCGAGGGGCCGGACCTCGACGGTTCCATAGACCGCCACCGGGATCAGCCGGGCCATGTGAAGGGCGCCCTCCATCGATCCCGCCTCCAGAACGTACACACCGGCCAGGGCCTCGTCGGTCGCGGCAAACGTGCCCGCCGTCACCTCGACCTCGTCGCCCCGGTGGCGGATGCTCCGAGTCGTCGAGCGCTCCTGCAACGCCACCCCGGCCATGATCGCTCCAGCCGCCACCTCACCGAAGGCGGCGAACCCGACCATGTCGCGTTCGAAGTCCTCCGTGCCCGGCGTGGGCATCGCCGACTCGTCGGCAAACAGCAACACCAGAAACTGCATGGCGTTCCCTCCTCTCGGTGATGCGGGTGCCCATTGTGGCAAGTGCCCGCAGCACTCCGGCGTCTGCCGTCCGCCGCACCTACGGATCGGCGTGGTTCGACCGGGTACGCTGGCCCGACGGGCAGCGTGTCGATGGCTCGATGACCCGTGTCCAGACGGCCCGATGTCCCGACGATGAGGATCCTGCTGATGCTCGACCCGGTCCCGTTCGATGAATCAGTCGCCACCGCAGCGGTTTCGACCGGACGGCTCCCGTCTCCCGATGAGGTACGCCGCCTGCTCGATGAGGCCTACGGCCGGTACCGGACCAACCGGGCCGGTGACGTCGCCGACTACATCCCGGCGCTCGCCGCCACCGACCCGGACCTGTTCGGCGCCTGCATCGTCAGCGCCCGCGGCGAGTCGTACGGGGTCGGAGACGCCGGACACGCCTTCTCGATCCAGAGCGTGTCGAAGCCGTTCGTCTTCGCCCTGGTGTGCCAGCTGCTCGGCCCCGAGGACGCCCGCCTCAAGATCGGGGTCAACAGCACCGGCTTGCCGTTCAACTCGGTGATGGCGGTGGAGCTGATCGCCGACCGCACGGCCAATCCGATGGTCAACGCCGGCGCCATCGCCACCACCAGCCTGATCCCCGGCGCCACACCCGACGACAAGTGGGAGACCATCCGCAACGGGTTGTCGCGATTCGCCGGGCGCACCCTGGAACTCGATGGCGAGGTCTACCGGTCGGAGTCGGTGAGCAACGGTCGCAACCGGGGTATCGCCAGGCTGCTCGCCAGTTACGACCGGCTCTACGCCGATCCCGACGAGGCCACCGACCTGTACACACGGCAGTGTTCGCTCTCGGTGACCGCCACCGATCTGGCGGTGATGGGGGCCACCCTCGCCGACGGAGGGGTCAACCCGATCACCGGGGAACGGATCATCGACCCGGTCCACTGCAAGCGGGTGCTCGCCGTGCTGGCCACCGCCGGGCTCTACGAGCGCTCCGGCGAGTGGCTGTATGAGATCGGGCTCCCGGGCAAGAGCGGGGTGAGCGGCGGGATGGTGACCGTGTCGCCAGGGAAGGGAGGCCTCGGGGTCTTCTCCCCACCACTCGATGGCGCCGGCAACAGTGTCCGTGGTCAGTATCTCACCAAATATCTGTCCGACCGGCTCGGTCTCAACATCTTTGCCTCGCGACCGGTGGCGCCCGACGCCGGGTGACGCTTCCGATCCCGGGGGCGACCCGTCGCCGAACTTCGGCACCGCCGCCGCAGCGGGTAGCGTGCGGGCCGCATCTCCCGAAGAGAGGGAAGCCCCTGCCCGGCGGTCGTCGGAGCATGGGGATTCGGCTGGATGAGAGGGACCGGTGGGCGGACATGTCAGAGATCGCAAGGTTGCTTGCCGCCAACGAGGGCTATGCCGCCGCCCGTGCCAATGTCACCGATGCCCGGCCCAGCCGGAGTCTGGCGGTCGTCACGTGCATGGATCCCCGTATCGATGTGTTCGCCGTCCTCGGGCTGCACCTCGGCGAAGCCCATGTCATCCGCAACGGGGGCGGCAGGGTCACCGACGACGTGCTGCGCAGCATGGCCCTGTCGACGCACGTGCTCGGTGTCGAGACCGTGGTGGTGATGCAGCACACCAAGTGCGGTCTGGTCGGCGTCACCGACGAGGAGTTGCGTGACATCACCGGCTCCGACCTCGGGTTTCTTCCCATCGACGACCACGCCGCCGCGCTCCGCGAGGACATCGAGGTGCTCGCCACCAAGAGTTATCTCTCCCCGTTGCAGGTGATCGCCGGCTTCGTCTACGACGTCGAGAGCGGCGAAATCCACGACGTGGTCCGGTGGGAACGCACGCCGTAGACGAAGCCGGCGCAGGCGCCGGTCGCTGGCTCCTGGAGGTTGCAGCTCAGCCGTTGACCGGGTACCCGGGTCCCAGCGGGATGCCGAGCATGAACCATGCGGCGAACAGCACCAACCACACCAGCAGGATGCCCACCGCATAGGGGAGCATCAGGGCCACCACCGTCCCGAGACCCGCCTTCTTCTGATATCGCTGCGCCACCACCACGATGAACGGCAGATACACCATCAGCGGCGTCAACACGTTGGTGGGGGAGTCGCCCACCCGGTAGGCGGCGAGGACCGTCTGCGGGGCCACGTCGAGCCGGGTGAAGATCGGGATGAACACCGGGGCGAAGATCGCCCACTTGGGGACGACGCCGGGAAGGATGAAGTTGAGCACCACGATCACCACGATCATCGCCAGCAGCAGCGGGAGTGCTCCCACGCTGGCGCTCTCCAGCACACCCGCCATCTTCACCGCCGCCACCCGGGGCATGTTGGTGTAGTTGAAGTAGGCAATGAACTGGCTGATCATCAGCAACATAAAGATGAGTCCGGACAAACCGGAGAACGTCTTGGTGACGGCGTTGATCACGCCCTCGCTGCCCTGGAGCGTCTTGGCCCCCCGCCCGTAGAAGATGCCGCAGACGAGGAAGATCAGCGAGATCAGGAAGATCAGGCTGTTCATGAACGGGGTCGGTCCGACGAGGGCACCGGTCACCGGGTCCCGCAGCGGTGCCCCGGGTGGGAGGGAGAGCAGGGCGATCAGCCCGCCGATGCCGAGGAGACCGTAGAAGGCGTATTTCAGCCCGCGGGCCTCGGCGTCCGGGTCGACCGCCTCCGCCGCCAGCGCATCCGGGTCGCCTTCGGTCGGATCGTAGGGTCCGAGGCGGGGCTCGACGATGCGTTGGGTGATGAACATCGCCACGCCGGCCAGTACCAGGGTCGACACCACCGCAAAGTAGTAGTTGGCGGTGACGGTGATCGGCTCGCCGCCGGTCAACCCGATCGCCTCGTTGGTGATCTCGGTGAGCATGCTGTCTACGGGTGTGATCAGCATGTTGACGCCGAAGACGGCGCCCACCCCGGCGAACGCCGCCGCCATCCCGGCCAACGGATGGCGACCCAACGTCATGAAGGCAGCCGCTCCCAACGGGATCAGGATCAGATACCCGGCGTCGGACGCCACGCTGGACAGCACCCCCACCAGGATCAGGATGAAGGCGATGAGTTGACGGGGCGCCACCGCCACCAGCTTGCGGATCAACGCCGCCATCATCCCGGCCTGTTCGGCGACTCCGACTCCGGCCATCGCCACCAGCGTCACCGCCACCACGGCGAACCCGGCGAAGTTGCTGACGAAGGAGGTGAAGAAAAACCTGATCCCGTCGGCGTCGAGCAGACTCCGGATCGGGATGAACTCTTCCTTGACGATGTAGTCGGGAATCTGGGCGGGTTCGTTGGTGAAGACGTCGTAGGGGACGATCGACCCGCCGAGCGCATTGTTGAGGTCCCGGAGCTGCTGGATCGGGACCGGTTCGACTATTTCCTCGGTGACGCTGATGTTCATCATCGCCAGGATCTGGGAGAGCACCATCACGATGGCGATCAGGTACACGAACATCATCACCGGGTGGGGTACCCGGTTGCCGACTTTCTCGATACCGTCGAGGAGCTTCTCGGTGAAGCCCCGTTTTACCGGCTGTCCTTCGGCGGTCGTGGTCGACATGACGATCCCTGCGCTTTCTGGCGTCTGGACGAACTGCGTGCGGCGATCTAGCCGGCGAGCCGGCGGAGATACTCGGTCACCACGCGCACTCCGGCGCCGGTGCCGCCGACGAACTCGTACGGTCGCTCCGGTTTGGCGACCCATGCCGAGCCGGCGATATCGAGATGGACGAACGGATAGTCGCCGACGAAGGCGGTGAGGAACGCCGCGGCGGTGATCGACCCGGCGGGCTGCCCGGCGAGGTTCTTCACATCACCGATATCGCTCTTCACCAGTTCGTGATACTCGTCCCACAGTGGCAGTTGCCACACGCGGTCGCCGCTCGACTCTCCGGCGGCGATGATCTGATCGGCGAGCGCCTGATCGGTGCCCATCAGCCCGGAGGCGTAACGGCCCAGCGCCACGATGATCGCCCCGGTGAGCGTCGACAGCTCGACGACGGCGTCCGGTTCGTACCGCTGCGCATAGAACAGGGCATCGGACAGGATGACCCGCCCTTCGGCGTCGGTATTGAGCACCTCGATCGTCTTCCCGCTGAGGGTGGTGACCACGTCCCCGGGGCGATACGAACGACCGCTCGGCATGTTCTCGGCGGCGCTGATCAACCCGACGACATGGATCGGCAACTCCAACTCGGCGACCGCCTGGATGATGGCGATGACGGCGGCGCCTCCACCCATGTCGTTCTTCATCGTCTCCATCGCCGCTGCCGGCTTGATCGACAGCCCACCGGAATCGAAGGTCAGACCCTTGCCTGCAAGACAGATCGTCGGAACTTCGGCACCGTCTCCGTTACCCAGGTCGGCGCCATACTCGAGGACGATGAAACGTGGTTCCGCATACGATCCCTTTCCGACCGCCAGCACACCGCCGAATCCCTGTTCGGTGAGCTGGTCCATGTCGAGGACGGTGGCGGAGACCCCGACCCGGTCGGCCATCGCCACGGCGGCGTCGGCCAGTGCCGGTGGGGTCATGTCGGCCGGCGGGGTGTTGACCAGGTCCCGGGCGAGTGCCACGGCCCGTGCCAGGATCAGGCCGAGGCCCACACCCTCCCGCACCTCGTCGGCCGCGGCCGTGGTGAGCACGGTGGCGGTATCGACCGTGAAGGTCTGGGCGTCGGTGAGACCGGTGCGGTACTGCCAGAAGCGATAGGCGCCGAGTTCGATGCCCTCGGCGACGGCGCGCCCGGCGTCGTGCGGGTCCACGGGAACCTCGTCGGCGATACCGAAGGTGAACGTGGCGGCCTGTACGTCGCGGGCCTGCCGTACGGCGGTTGCGGCCACCTGACGAAGCCGTTCGGCGGTGACCTTTTCCGCAGGCCCGAGCCCGATCAGGAGGAGACGGTCGGGGACCACCACGTCGCCGGGATACAGCAAGATCGTCTGACCCGGCTTGCCCTCGAAATCGCCGGATGGGAACAGCCCGGCGACCTCATCTGGGAGCGGGCTTCCCTCGCAGACGCCCAATGCACCAAACGGAGAACCTTCGGTCAGGACGTCGCCTGTCTGAACGTTGATATGCACGCCACATGCCCCTTCTCGTCATCCTGTCCCTTGCAGCGGAAGATAACATTCGCAACCCTGGCGTGATGCGTGAAGGACGTCCCGATCTCGCCGGGTCACCCGTCCGCCCGTGGTCTTTCGAGCGTCCGACGCGTGCGTCCGCAACGTCGATCGAGGCCGCCGTCCCGCCCGCCGACAGCGGGACACCCGACATCGAGACGCAATGGTGAATATGGTCGTGCGATGCCGCACGCCAGCCAGGACACCACGGTTCCCCGGGATCCCGTCACTGCGGCGCCCGTCCCGGTCCCGGATGGCAGAGCACACCGGTTGCGGCGCCTCGGTGACGTCTGGGTCCGCCACGGCGAACGGATCACCCTGGTGGTCCTGGTGTTGTGCCAGGCGGGGACCGTTGCGCTGACATGGAACCTGTGGAACGTCCGCACCGAACCGCCGCCGCTGCCCCTGATCGATGCGCTACCCGAGGTCGCCACCGCTTGGGCGTTGATCGTCACGTTGGCGGTGGCGCTGTGGCGGCCCCGCATCGGTGCGGTACTGCATCTCGGGGTGCTGGCATATGCCGTGATGCTGGACCAGACACGACTCCAGCCGGGTGTGGTGTCGCTTGCGATCCTGCTGGTGGCGCTCGCTTTCCCTCCGCTGACCGTGGTCGGTCGGGCGCACCTGGTGACGTTGTGGACCTGGTCCGGGATCCACAAGCTGCTCAGCACCGGATTCGCCGGCGGCAGCGCCGTCTTCATGGCCGATGGGCTGGGTGTCCCGCTCGGTGTGACGGTGTGGGCGACGCCACTCGCCGAGCTCACACTCGGGCTGGTCGCCTCGATGTGGCGGACCCGTCGTATCGCCGTGGCGCAGGCCGTGTTGGTTCACGGTGCGATCCTGTTCACCCTCATCGCCCAGGACTGGAACAGCTCGGTGTGGCTGTGGAACCTCGCCCTACCCTTTGCCGCGGCGCATTTCCTGCTCACCGGGCGCAACCGCCAGCTTGTGGTGCTGCGGCACGAGAACCGCAGGGCGGCGGTTGCTTCAGCCGTGGTCTGGCTGGTCGCCTGGTCCTACCCCGCAGGTTTCTATGTCGGTGCCGCCGACACCTATCTGGCGCACAATCTGTACACCAGCAACACCCGGACGGCAACGGTATGCCAGCTTCCTGCCGGTGCCGTCGCCTCGGGGTCGGCGCCGTGTGTCAGCCCGTTCGACTGGACCTGGATTGCGCTCAACGTTCCGCTCCCACCGGAGCCCCGGCTCTACCGTCAGTGGTTCGAGGCCACCTGCTCTCCTGGCGGTGTGCTGCGGATCACTCCGATCCGGACGAGGATCACGCCGGAGACAGCGCCCGTCGAATTCGCCTGTCCACCCGCAGAGTTGTCCCGGTAGACCCCGTATCCGGTGCGTCGGTATCGGGTGCGGAGGCGATCAACGGAGATCGATGGGGAGCAGCCGACCTGTGTGCGATGATGTCATTGCCTGCCGACGTCCTGCGCCGTCCAGGAACTCCTGGTGTGGAGGGTGACGCCGTGACGGGTAGGTGCATGACGTCCAGCCCCCGGATCGAGGTCGCATGAGCGAACACCGACACGGCCACGCCGCAGCGCGCGCCGGGGCGCGCCATGCGGGCCGGCTGTGGTGGGCGTTCGGGCTGGTGGCGGTGGTCTTCGTGCTCGAAGCGGTCGTCGGGGTGCTCTCGGGTTCGTTGGCGCTGCTTTCCGACGCCGGTCACATGCTGACCGATGTCGCCGGGCTGGGGATGGCGCTCGCCGCCATCCACCTCGCCAACCGCGGCGGCACCGGTGGTGGCCGGTCGTTCGGGCTGTACCGGTTGGAGATCCTCGCCGCCCTTGCCAACGCCCTCCTGTTGTTCGGGGTCGCCGGATATGTGCTGGTCGAGGCATTCCGTCGGATCGGCGACCCGCCCGAGATCGCTTCCGGACTGGTGTTCGGGGTGGCACTGGTCGGACTCGGCGTCAATGTCGCCGGATTCCTGCTGCTCCGTCCCGGGGCCGAGGAGAGCCTCAATGTGCGCGGCGCCTACCTCGAGGTGTTGGCGGACTTGATCGGGTCGGTCGCCGTGGTGATCTCGGCCGTCACCATCTGGGCCACCGGGTGGTACTGGGTGGATCCCCTTGCCGGAGCGCTGCTCGGTCTGTGGATCCTGCCCCGAACCTGGCGGCTCGCCCGGCATGCGCTCAGGATCCTGCTCCAGGCGGCGCCGCTCGACCTGGACCTGGAGGCGGTGCAACGCGACCTGCGGGCTCTCCCGGGGGTGGTCGACGTCCACGATCTGCATGTGTGGACGCTCACCTCGGACATGGAGGTGGCATCCGCCCACGTCGTGGTGGCCGGAGAAGGGGAGGTTCATGCGGTCCTGGACCAGGCACGCATCCTTCTCGCCGAACGATATGGCGTCGATCACGCCACGCTCCAGGTGGAGCCGGCCGACCACACCGGGTGTCACGACATCGAATGGTGACATGTACTGCCCGGTATGGTCCCAAGGGTGTGCCCAATGGGGATCGAGCCGTTGAGTGTCGAGCGGTGCAGCGCTCGGAACCGACCCCTGATCGGAGAGTGACGAGATGGTGGAATCAGACCACGTGGAGATCCACGACAGCCCGACGGGCTGGGTAGCCAGCCACATTCGATCTTATGTTGAGAGTGATGGTAGGAAAGGGCATCGCTGGCACGGTGTCGACACCTTGCTCCTGACGACGAAGGGCCGTAGGACGGGGGAGTTGCGGCGTACCGCCTTGATCTACGGCCGGGACGGCGACCGTTATGTGGTGGTCGCCTCACGTGGCGGGGCGGCGCACCATCCGGCCTGGTATCTCAACCTGGTCACTAACTCTCAAGTTGAACTTCAGGTCGGCTCGGAACACATCACGGCCCTTGCGCGGACCGCTGATGCCGATGAGAAGCCGGCGCTGTGGCGACAGATGGCGGAGTTGTGGCCCGACTACGAGAACTACCAGCGGCGGACCAGCCGCGACATTCCGGTGGTGATTCTCGAACCGGTATGACGGCGTCATCGGGTTCGCAGGCCGCAGGGGCCCGCAGGGTCGGATCTGACCCGACCGTCCGACCGCAGGTGACGGCTCGGTATCGTGGAAGATCTGATCGAGCGACGAGGAGTCAGACCGATGAGCCATCCCCGGATCCCGCTTCAGCAGCTTGCCCCCACGCAGTATCGGGCGATGCTCGCCTTCGACCGCAGCATCGAGTTGGCACCGGTGCTGCGCGAGCTGCTCAAAGTGCGCGCCTCCCAGATCAACGGGTGCGCCTTCTGCATCGACATGCACTGGAAAGACGCCCGCAGCGCCGGGGAGACCGAGGAGCGGTTGTACTCGCTGTCGGCATGGCGGCACAGCCCGCTGTACGACGCCCGGGAACAGGCGGCGCTAGAGCTCTGCGAAGCGATCACGTTGATCACCACCAGCGACGTCCCCGACGATGTGTGGGACCGCACCTCGGAGGTCTTCTCGGCCGAAGAGCAGGCCCAGCTCATCTTCGCCATCACCGCCATCAATGCCTGGAACCGGATCGCCTCGTCCACCCGTGCCGAGCCCGGGAAATACCAGCCCGCCCCCCGGACCCCGGCGACGACCGGTAATGGTGAGACCCGGGCGGCAGACTGAAGGGCCGCACCAGGCGCCGGCCTCAGGCACCGGCCCTGCTGGGCAGGTGGGGAAGCCTGACCGGAGAGTGAAGACTGACCGGATGGTGAAGGGCCGGATGGCGCGGGCCGCTCACGTGGTCGGAGCGTCGGTGGTCCCAGGTGGGATGTTGGTGTTGAGTCGGAACAGATTGTCCGGGTCGTAGCGACGCTTGACGGCGACCAGACGATCCCAGGTCGCTCCGGGATAGGCGTTGCGAACCCCGTCCTGCTCCGATCCGCCCATGAAGTTGACATAGGTGCGGTCGTCGCCCTGGTGTAGTGCGGCCGCTACGGCAGCAACCCACGTGCGTTGCGTCCCGGCATCCGACGGTTCGGCGTACATCGCGGCCACATTGATCATCAGGCGGGCGTCCCGGTGGGCGAAGGCCGTGTCCTCGACCGGGACCCGGGCCATGGCCCCACCCAGCACCCGTATCTGTACCGCCGCCATCGGGGCGGTGGATGCGGCGAGATGGGTCAGGATCGTCCCGGCCACCTCGGTGTCGATGTGATCCATGAACATGGTCTGACTGGCCATCGTGGGATGGAACGGCGGCTCGGGTGGGAACATGCTGAGGTACGGCACCTCTGCGAGGTCGTCGACGAGCGGTTCGGCGAGTTCCCGGAACGGGGCAACCGCCTGTACACCCGCCGCCGAATCGCCGGCATGCACCATGAGCGCCAGAAGAACGGTCTTGCCGTGGACCGCCTCGGGGAGGAACGGCGCCGGTGGGGCATTCATCACCATGACGATCGCCGACAGTTCGTCGGGTGCATTCTCGGCGAGGGCCACGAACCCGGAGATGACGTCCGGTGTCGCCGGCAGGACCAGCATCCCGCCCACGATGTCGTCCACCTCGTGGAGGCGGAACTTGAGTCGGGTAGCCACCCCGAAGTTGCCGCCTCCACCGCGGATCGCCCAGAACAGATCGGGGTGTCGCTCGGTGTCGATCTCGAGGATGCTGCCATCGGCGGTCACGATCTCGGCGGCCAGGAGGTTGTCCACGGTGAGACCGTGCTTGCGGACCAGAAACCCGACACCGCCGCCGAGCGTGATACCGCCGATTCCGACCGATCCGGTGTCCCCGAAACCTGTGGCGAAACCGTGGGCGGCGGCCGCCTCCGTGTACTCACCGGCGGTGAGACCGGTCTCGGCCCAGGCGGTCCGTTGTTCGAGGTCGATCTCGATGGCTTTCATCGCAACCAGATCGAGGACGATGCCACCCTCGGTGACGCTGTGGCCGGCGAGGCTGTGACCACCGCTGCGAATCGCCAACTCGGCGCCGGTCGCCCGGGCGAAGTCGACGACCTTCGACACCTCGGCGGCGTTCAGTGGTCGGGCAATGGCGGCGGGGCGCCGATCGATGTCGCCGTAGAACGCCTGGCGGGCATCGTCATACCCAGGATCGTCGGGGAGAATGACCTGCCCGGCGATCGTGTCGGCAAGTCGGGAAGGGTCGTCGGTGTGGAGTGCAGGCATTGATGCTCCTGGAATGGGCGGTCTTCGGGTCGTCTCGGGGACTCTTTGGCGGTGGCGCAGGGCGTACGCCGAATGTAAGGACCAGGTTCTGCCCGGTCCGTTCTCCGGTGGCGCCCTCAGGAGAGGTGACCTCGCCGGGACGGGGAACTCATCGTCACGTGAATCGAACTACTCGGTGTCACCATAAGACTTCAAGAACACTTGAAGTCAAGCGCTCGGTTCCGACGCAGGTGAGGGCGGCGGGAACCCGTGGGACGACGGATGGAACCCCACAGGTCGGAGGACGAGCCGGTGCCCTCTCGCACGCTCTATCCTCCCCGCAGCCAGGATGGAGGAGTCGAGATTCGCACGCTGGTGACCGGAGCCGCCGGGTTTGTCGGTTCGGCTGTCGCATTGAGGCTGGTGGAAGAGGGCTTCGATGTGCACGGCCTGGTTCGCACCGCCACGTCGCCAGGGCGCCTGGGCGGCGGCGGTGGCGGAGTGTCGCTCCACACCGGCGATTTGACCGAACCCGGAGACCTTGCCGACGCCATCCGCCGGATCGACCCGCAACTGGTGGTTCACGCCGCCGCCCATGGCGGGCATCCCGTCGGCGCCGAAGGACGCCGTGTGGCTTGGCACGATACGGTCACCGGCACCCTCAACCTCGTCGAGGCGCTCCGTGATCGACCTCCGCAACGCTTCGTCCATCTCGGCAGTCCGCTCGAGTACCGCCCCGGCGGGAACTCGACCGATGATGTGACTGGTCGAACCGCGGGAGTGAATGGCCGCTGCGGTCCCACCACCTTCCGAGGTGCGATGAAGGCGGCGTCGACGCTTCTCGTCCGCCAATGGTCCGCAGAGATCGGTGCGCCGTGCGTCGTGCTCCGCCCCTTCTCGGTCTACGGGCCGCATCAGCAGCCGCAGCGGGTCATCCCGGTCCTCCTCGGTGCGCTCCGCTCCGGGAGCCCTTTCGCTGTCGCCGGTGGAGATACGGGGCGAGACTTCGTCTACATCGATGATGTGGTCGATGCCGTGGTAGCCGTCATCCGTACGAGGGCGGCCGACGGCGGCGAGTTCAACGTGGGTTGCGGCGAGATGACGACCATCACCCGCTTGATCGCCACCGCCGAAGAGGTGACCGGCCGGCGGGCCGTCCTCGCCGGCGATGTCCATCCGGGCACGGTCGCCGACGGTGCGGTGTGGAGCGCCGACCTCGGCGACACCACCAGGGTGCTCGGATGGGCGCCGCGGACCTCGCTCGCCGAGGGGCTCCGCATCACCTGGAGCTCGGGATGACGGCGGTCGACCCGGATCGGATGGCGCGCCTCGAAGTCATGGAAGGCGCCCACTTCTGGTCGGTGGGTCGGGACCATCTCACCCGCCTGCTGCTCACTCGCTACGACATGTCCCCGCCGTACCTCGATGCCGGTGCCGGGACCGCACGGTTCGCCCGTACCCTCGCTGCGAAACACCGATCGGTCTACTGGTTCGACATCGGGGCCGTGGATCCCCCCGGGTTCCGCGCATCGATCACCTCGATTCCACTCGCCCCCGGATCCGTCGGCACGGTATTTGCTCGCGACGTCCTCGAACATGTCGATGACGTGGCCGCGCTCGCCGAGTGCCACCGGGTGCTGCGACCCGGCGGTGTGCTGCTGGTCACCGTTCCCGGCTGGCCGTCGCTCTGGGGTCCGAGGGACGTGGTGTCGGGTCACCTGCGCCGCTACCGCCGGCGAGATCTCAGGCGTGTCGTCGAGGCCGCCGGATTCGTCGTCGAGGAGATGCGCGGGTATCAGTTCCTGCTCCTGCCCCTGGTCGTCATCTCGCGACTGCTGACACAGCGCTCCGGGCCCGAGGCTCTGCACCGTGAGGAACGAATCGGTGGTCGCACCAATGCGCTCCTCACCGCGATCAACCACACCGAGGCCGGCGCTGCACGGTGGAAGGCGGTGCGGCCTCCCACCGGCTCCACGCTCGTCATGATCGCACGACGCCCGTGACGATCTCCCCCTACCTCTTCTCGACCGATCTGCGGCTGGTGCAGGCACTTGCCGGCGCCGACGCCGCTCCCGATCGGCGGGTTGGGGCCGTGGTCGTCGATTGGGAACGGCGGGGCAAGGCGGAACGCCAGCAGCATGCCCTTGCTCAGATCGGAACCGACACCCAGATCGGAGTCGACACCGTCGACGATCTCGGAGCGGTGGCGGAGATATCCGCAGTTCCCGTGGTGTGCCGGCTCAACGCGTGGGGCCCCGGCACACCCGGCGAGATGGAGCGGGCGATCGCTGGCGGTGCTGTCACGGTGTTGTTGCCGATGGTGCGCACCGCCGCTGAGGTGGCCGCCGCTCTCGACGTGGCCGCCGGTCGCATCGGTATCGGCATCCTGGTCGAGACCCGGGCGGCCGTCTCGATCGCCGACGAGTTGTCCGAGCTGCCGCTGGCGATGGTCTACGTCGGCTTAATGGACCTGGCCATCGATTCGGGATCGTCGACGATCTTCGCCCCGCTCGTCAACGGCATCGTCGAGAGGTTGCGGGCCTCGTTCTCGGTCCCGTTCGGCGTCGGGGGGCTCACGGTGCCCCTGGGTGGTCATCCGATCCCGGCCCCGATCCTCGCCGGTGAGCTGATCCGGCTGGGCTGTGATTTTTCGTTTCTGCGGCGGGCGTTCATCCGTCATGCGGTGGACGATCCGAGCGCAGCCCTCGTTGATGTCCTCGCCATGCTCGACGCTCTGGAGCGACGAACGCCGAGCGAGACGGCCGCTGACCGCCGCAGCTTCCTGGCGGCGGTCAGGGTCGCTGCAGGGGTGGCCGGGTGACCATCAAGCTCTCCGTGGTGAGTCCGCTGTACCGGTGTCGTCGCGAGGTTCCTGAGTTCCTGGAACGCCTCCGCCTCGTTCTCGAGAGCTGTGCCGATACCGGCGAGTGGGCTCCCGGGGAATGGGAGGTGGTGTTGGTCGACGATCATTGCCCGGAGTCGAGTGGTTCGGCCGCGGTCGCGGCGTGGCCGACCTGCTTGTCCGGTCTCCGCGTGATCCGGCTCGACCGCAACGCCGGCCAGCAGGCCGCCCTGTGGATGGGCCTCAGGTCGGTGTCGGGTGAGACCGTCGTCGTCCTCGATGCGGACCTGCAGGACCGGCCCGAAGACCTGGTCGTGCTGCTCGGCGGACTCCGACCTGGGGTGGAGGTGGTCTCCGCCGGTCGCAGCGGCCACTACACCACGGCAGGCCGCCGATTCACCGCCTGGGTGTTCCGCCACATGCGGACCGTACTCACCCGAGGGCGCCTGCCGTCGGACGCCGGGCTGTTCATGGCGGCCCGTGGGGTCGTCGTCGGTCGGATGCTCGCCCTCGACGATCCGGGTGTTCACCTGCTCACCGGTCTGTCGAGGGTGGGAGCGTCCGTCGACACGATCCCCGTCGAACGTCGGCGTCGGGCAAGCGGTGCTTCCGCCTACTCGGGGTGGCGACGGCTGGCGCTCGGCCTGGCCGCCCTGCTCGACTGCACACCCGCCTACCCGTTCACCAGATGGGTCCGGCGGCGAACGTGGCGGGAACCCCGGCCTGTCACCCTCACGCCACAGATCACCCCGGAACCCATGCGATGATCCGACCCCCGGCAAGGAACGAGAACAAGTGAGCGACGAACACAACGAGTATCAACGCCGCTACTACACCGAGCGGGACTCACCCCGGATCGGGCTCGACCGCTCGGGTACTCCGTATGTCCGTCGCCATGTCACCGAAGTGCTCGCCGCACTCGACCGGCCCACCGGTTCGTCCATCCTCGATGTCGGATGTGGGCTCGGTAAGTACACGGTGGGTCTGATGGAGGCCGGGTATGTGGTGGAGGGCATCGACCTCACCCCTGCATTGATCGAGAGCCTGCACGGCCAGATCCCGGAATTGCCGCTCCATGTCGGTGACGTCGCGGTCCCTCCCGAAGCGTTGCACGGGCGGTTTTCCGGCGTCGTCGGCTTCTTCTTCCTGCATCACGTCGACGACCTCGCCGCCGTCTTCGCCGGGGTCCGCCGGTGTCTCACACCGGGCGGACGTGCCGTGTTCATCGAGCCCAACCCGTTGTTCCTCGGGTTCTATGCCCAGATCGCCATCACCCCTGGCATGACCTGGCGAGGGGAACGAGGCATTCTCTCGATGCGTCCCAAGGTTCTTGCGGAGGCGGCGCGGCGAGCCGGCTTCACGCGATGCCGGTCCACTGCCTTCGGCGCCTTTCCCCCGGTGCTCGCCAACCGCACCCGGGGTGCCCGGATCGAGCAGATCATCGAGCACCTTCCCGGTTGGGACCGGGTCGGGGCCTTCCGGCTGATCACGGTGGAATGAGTTCGTCGCTGACGGCGATGGTCGTCATCGCCGTGACGACCATCGCGGTGACCCGCTGGGTTCCCGTCTCGACCGACGAGGCGTGGTTTCTCCAGGTGGTCCGGCGCACCACCAACGGTGACCGCCTCTACCGGGATGTGTTCTTCGGGGCGGCTCCCCTGGCGGTCTGGATCGCCGCCGTGGCGGTGCGGTTCACCCGGCCTCAGGTGATCGTGGTGCGGGCCATCGGTCTTGCCTACCACCTGGCGATACTGGCCGCTGCAGCTGCGCTGTTCGCCGTCGAAGACGTGCCTGCGCTCCCCACGGTGGCGACGCTCATCGGTGTCGCAGGCCTCGGCGGCCACCATGCCGCACTGCACAATCACTACGGTCATCTGACCAACATCGGTCTGATCGGGGCGGCAGCAGCGATCCTCGCCGGACGGCCGGTCCTTGCCGGAGTGGCGCTGGCAGTCGCCGTTGCCGGGCGCTACCCGGTCGGAATCCTGGGTGCGGTGGTGCTCGTTCCGCTGAGTGCGTGGGCACACGGGACAGGTTTCGCCGTCGATGTCGCCGCGGGGCTGATCGCGGTCGGCGCCCTGGTGGTCGCCGTCGGTTGGGGGGAATGGCGTGCGTTCTACCGGACCGCCGTCGCCAACAAGCCCACCTATCTGGCGGTCGCCGGGATCTCGCTGTTGGCCGGGCTGTCGGCGGTGCGCACCCGCGCCGATTCGGTCGCACGGCGGATCGAGGCGGTCCCGGTACTCGTCGGTTATGCGCTGTTGGTTCCGTGTGGCGGAATCGCAGCGATCGCGGCGGTGTCCGGGTTCTGGTCGGACCGTCCTGACCGGGTGATCGCCGCCGCACTGGTGGTGTGCGGTATGGCCGTGGTCTATCCGCGGGCGGATCGGGCGCATGTGGTGGCAGCGATGCCCCTCATGGTGGTGGGGGCCGGGCTGGCGTGTGCCGAACTCTCCGGCCTGGTCTGGTGGACGGCGGCGGCGGGCGCCGGTGCGGTCGCCATGGCCGGCATCGGGGGACGTATGCTGGTCACCAGGGCAGGGATCTTCCGTCGGGATCTCCCTCGATTGCGCGGACTGCCGGCACCACGGCTGCGCGGGGTGTGGGCCGACGATACCGAGGAAGTGCGTCGCATCGCCGGGTCAAGGGTCTTCGTGTTGCGAGCCGACGCCGCCTACTTCTACCTGTGCGGAGGTCTGGAGAACCCCACGCCGTACGACTACCCCTTCGCCTCCACGTTCGGATCGACCGGTCAGGCGAAGGTGATCGACGCCATTCGGCGGGGTCAAGTGACGTGGGTGTGCGGGTCGATGGTTGCCGGAAGTGCCATGGTTCCGGAGCAGCTCGCCGGGTTCGTTGCCAAGGAGATGGATCTCGTGGCGTCGACTCCGGTCGGGCCGTTGTCGGGGTTCGGTACCGGGGAGTGAGTCGCCCCCGCAGCGCCCCCGGCGGATCGAGCGTGGTGGGCCGGCGTTACCCGGGGACACGAAACGACCTGGCGCGACGGCGGTGAGTCTGGTCCCACCCAGACCGCGTGCTTGTTTCCTGACCCATCCCCGCTTCTCCCGGTAGTCCGGTCCGGCCGTCGCATGCCGTGTATCTCGCGGCGGTACTGCGACTCTCGTAGCTCCGAGATCATCACATGACTGGGAGTGCCTCGTGTCCAAGAAGTTCGCCTTTCTCGTCCATCCCCGAGCCAACGTCGCCGAGGACCTGGCTCGTGTGTGGAAGCCGCTCGGCCTGGTGCCCAACCGGGCCTACGACTGGGCGCTTCAGCGCTTCCCGGTGCCGCCGGTCAACGTCGGCCCCGTGTACCGCAAGGACGAGCCGGACGAGCCGGCCGGCTGGATCATCATGGTTCCGGTCGGCGCCCGTCAGCTCCTGACGTCCCGTCGCCGGTGGAGCATCGCCAAGATCGAGGAGGCGATCGACAAGGCGGAACGCCTCGGCGCCGAGGTGGTCGGTCTCGGGGCGCTCACCGCTTCGGTGACCGGGGGCGGCAAGCTGCTCCGTCACCGCCCCAACCTGTCGATCACCAACGGCAACGCCTTCACCGCCAAGCTCACCTACGAGGGGATCCTCCGTCTGGTGGCGGCATCCGGGTCCGCCACCCCGCACATCGCCTTTGTCGGGGCCACCGGCAGCGTCGGTAGTTGCGTCGTCGACCTGGCCGCCGCCGATGGCTTCCCCGGCGAGGTGACGCTTGTCGCCCGCCATCAGGGACGTCTCGACCGACTTGCAGAGCGCACCCGGCTCGCCTCGCCCGGCACGAGCGTCCACGTCTCCACCGACATGGCGGCCGTCCGCAATGCCGATCTGGTCGTTCTCCTCACCAGCGCCGCCGAGGCGATCCTCGGTCCGGAACACCTCAAGCTGGGTGCCGTGGTGCTCGACGACACCCAGCCCCGTAACACCGCACCGTCACTGCTGGAGCTACGGCCGGATGTCACCGTCATCGATGGGGGAATGGCGGTCGTCGACGGGTTCGACATCGCCGCCGACATCGGTGACATCCCGACCGGGTACGCCTATGCCTGTCTGTGCGAGACGATGCTGCTGGCGTTGGACGGCCACCAGGGCAATTTCAGTGTCGGACATCCGACGGTCGCCCAGGCGCTGCACATGCAGCGGCTCGCCGATCGGTTCGGCGCCCTGGGATTCACCCTCGGCGACTTCCTCTCCTTTGGCCGGCCCGCACCTGGGCCGGTCACGATGCGAACCGTGCCCACAGCGGCCGCCCTGGCGAGGGCGTCCTGAGATGGCACATTCCACTGGCAAACCGACTGAGATCGTGATCCTCGGCGGTGGATATACCGCTGTATGGGGCTACCGATCCATCGTTCGGCGGCTCCGCCACGAACTGGCCACCGGCACGGTTCGCATCACGGTCATCTCCGCAAGCCGGCACCATGCCTTCCACGGCTGGACCGGTGAGGTGCTCAACGGACTGGTGCGCTACGACCGCACCCGCACCCCGCTCGCAAAGCTGATGAAACGGGCTCACATCATCAACGGGTGGGTCGAGGGCATCGATCTGGACGCCCGGGCGGTGCGCTACGCCGCGGCGGACGGTGCGGCCACGGTGCGCTTCGACCACCTGCTCGTCGGTGTGGGGTCGCACGACGCCTCCGACCGCATCCCCGGACTCGCCGAGCACGGGTGGTCGGTCAAGACGGACGACGGACTGCTCGACACCCGTGATCACCTTGCCTCGGTGCTGGAACGGGCCACATCGACCACCGATCCCGGCGAGCGGCGGCGACTTCTCTCGTTCGTGGTCGCTGGTGGGGGCTTCGCCGGTGCGGAGATGGCGGCGGCCATCGCCGAGTACCTGCAGCGGCAGGTCCGACACCACCCGGTGTTGGAGACGTGCCCGGCGCAGGTGACGTTGATCCACGGCGGCCCGGCCCTGCTCCCCGAGATGCGCCCCCGATTCGACCGATTCGCCGACTATGCCACCCGCCAACTCGCCGACCATGGCGTCGCTGTCCGGTTGGGTGTCCGGCTCGAGCGGGTGACCGCTGCAGGTGCGACCCTCGACAACGGAGCGGTTGTCCCGGCGGCGACGGTGCTGTCGACCATCGGGCAGACCCAGGTGCCGCTGGCAGGGACCGAACGGCTCACCAGGGACGCCACCGGCAGGATCGTCGGCGACACCTACCTGCGGACCTCGCACCCGAACGTGTGGGCAGGCGGCGATGCGGCGGCGGTACCTCACGTCCTGTCGGGTGAGGCCTGTCCGCCGAATGCCCTGTGGGCGATCAAGCACGGGGTGCGGGTCGGCGACAACATCGCCCGCACCATCACCGGGCGCCGGTTGCGCCGTTTCCGCTTTCTCGGGTTGGGGCAGGCCGCCAGTTTCGGTGTGGGGAAAGGCGCCGGAGAGCTCTACGGGATTCAGCTCACCGGCTGGTTGGGCTGGCTGGTGCGGTGGGGGTTCTTCCACTGGTTCATGCCATCGCGAGGCGCCGCCATCGCCACCATCAGCGAGTGGCTGGCCATCCCCCTGCGCGGACGCTACTTCGACGACGAGATCGAGGTGGAGCCGGCCGATGGCCGGGCCGGGTCGGTCCGTATCGTCGCTGCCTGACCCCGCCATGACCGGCCGGAGGATTCATTTCGGGAAGGGTTTACCGGGTGGACCGTCATCGCCGACCTTGCGCATCTTGATCTGTCGGATCAGGACGGCCGCCCGCTGGTAGTCGGCGAGTGCGGCCTCGCTGTGCCCGCGGCTGGTGGCGGCAACGCCACCGATGATCTCGATCGGTGCGGAGCGGTCGTTCATCCTCGTTCCATCCTATCTCGGGGGGGGGGGGGGGGGGGGGGGGGTCGGCGATCCGCAGCCGGGTCATCGCCCGCCGTCGTCCAGCAGGAACAGCTCGGCCAGGGCGTGTTCGATCGAGGGCAGCGACACCTGGCGGAGTGCCGACAGCCGCTGGGCGAGGACACTGCGGGGCGCCGGTTCGGTCGAGGCAAGGGTGACCGACCCCACCGGGAGCCGGCCCCAGACGTCGCTCTCCACATACAGCGGGATGCCGACGACGTGGTTCCAACGGGACAGCGTCTGATGGGTGGTGGAGCGCGAAACCAGGCTGCCGGAGCAGAACGCCTGGACGGCGACGAAGTCGCTCTTCCAACCGACCGGGACCGGAGCAAGGGTGCTCGGATCTCGCCACACCCGATCCGACGAAGCCCAGTTGGTGAGGCTCTCCGACCGTGGGTCGTAGATCCACAACGCCACCCCGAGACGCTCGTCGTTGCCGATCCCGTGGCCGTCGCCCGACAGATCTTTGCGCACCCCGTCCGCCAGCGCCGCCATGACGGCGTGGAGGGCATCCTGCACCCG
The DNA here is from genome assembly GCA_963708235.1 of uncultured Acidimicrobiia bacterium. Lineage (GTDB taxonomy): Bacteria > Actinomycetota > Acidimicrobiia > Spongiisociales > UBA5794. The sequence continues at coordinate 870,966 of OY970200.1, forward strand.
TTCGAATTCCCCACGATCGGGGACGAACACGGTCTCGGAGATCCGGCGGCGCCACTCGTCCAGCCGGTCCGGAAACGGCCGGTAGGCGACGCCGGCGGCCCCGGTGCGGGTGTAGTGCACGATCTCGTGGAGGAGCTGGGCGCTCTGTGCGTAGAAGTCGGCCTGGACCGGTTCGACGCCGACCGCCTTCCATCGAGACGTCGCGGTCAGCTCCCGGGCGGCGGCGACCGCCGGCGGAGTCGAGTCGTACAGCGACGACGACTGCTGGCGGACGAATACCGCCACGTGCATGGTGGTGCCGTCGGCCCGGTACAGGTAGCGCAGCAGGTTGGGGTCGGTGAGGCTCATCCCGACGAACAGACAGGTCGATGCGGAGAGCCGGTCTGCGAAGAACTGCTCCTGCCAGGTCTCCGGCTGCTGCATCCGGTGGTAGTCCTGCTCGGAGAGCACCACGGTGCCGCGCTCGCGGCCCCGAGGGGTGATGACCCCGTGGAGGTGGAGCACCGATCTCCTCACGTCGCCGATCGAGTCCGGATGCACCATCCACGTTGCGGATCCACGCTTCAACCCGAGGGCCGCCGTCAGGGCCGACTCGAGGACCAGGTCGTAGTTGGTCGTGGTGAGGCGGCTGCCGCTGTCCTCGGGTTTGGTGAGCAGCAGACTGGTCGCCGCCCGGGCGGTGGCCCCTGGCAGCGGGGTGAGTTGCTGTTCGTAGAGCGCCGTGTGCAGTGCCGGCACGAACCCGTCCCGGAGGGCTGCCTTGACCACGGCGGCGGCCCCGGTCAGCGAGTCGCCCCGGATCGTCCAATCGGCGAACTGGTCGCAATCGTCGCCGGCGAGTCCATGGTGGCGAGCTACCTGGACCAGCAACCGCCGGACCAGGGTGTCCCAGTTGGGGAACCCGACTTCGATCGAGCTGCCGGCTCCCACCACGAGCGTCATCTCCCGTGCCTCGGCCAGGCGTGCGATGAGCTGCTGCACCCCGTCGGTGCGAAAGAAGTCGCACAGGCCGCGTCTCCCCGTCTCGGTTCCGGTGTCCGGTCGTCCAGTCTCGGTCATGTGTTCATCTCTCCCTGACCGGAGTGTCCCAGCCCGGTGTGACACAAACGGGCGATGAGTGGCCGGGTCCGTCGAGGTGCCAGACTTCCGCAGATGAGCGACGCCCTCCCCGACTCCATCCCCACCGTCATCGTGTCGCGCCGGGTCCGTCCGGGGTCCGAGAAGGAGTTCGAGCGCTGGAACAACCGGCTCCGCTCCGCTGCCGAGAAGTTCCCCGGCCATGTCGGATCCGAGACCCAACCGCCGAATGCCGCCCATCCCGAGGACTGGGTCGTCCTCTACCGCTTCGCCACCGTGGAGGAGCTCGACCGCTGGCTCACGTCGCCCGAGCGCACCGCACTGATGGCCGAGGGGGCGCCGTTCGTCGAGGGACCGGTCAGCGAGCAGCGGATGATGGAGCCGGTTCACCGCGACCAGGCAGTCACCGCCGTGATGTCGCAGCGGGCACGGCCCGGGGCCGATGCAGAGCTCCCGACGCTTCCACCGTGACGTGACCGCCGTGATGTCCGACTTCCCGGGCTTCCTCCGCTCCGACCTGCTCGATCCGGTGCCGGGAGCCCAGGCGGACCACGTCATCGTGTTCTCGTTTGCGTCGCGGGCCGACCTCGACAACTGGCTGGACTCGGAGGAACGCCGCAGCATGCTCGACCGCATCGGCCCGCTCATCGAGGGCGAGCGCACCTTCAACGTGGTTGGTGGATTCGCCGGATGGTTCGGGCCCAACGACGCCGGGGGACCGGTCGCCTGGAAACAGGCAGTGGTGGTGTTGGTCGCCCTGTTCCCCACCAGCGTGTCGCTGCGCTACCTCCAGCTCCAGATCGTCCCCGATCTTCCGTGGGTACTCGGTGTGTTCACCCTCAACGTCATCGCCATCGTCATCCTCAACTGGTTCCTGATGCCCCTGGTGACCGGCTGGTTCGGATCGTGGCTGCGCCGGTGAGGCGATGGCGTTCCGTTTCGGGGCACCGCAACCGATGTGGTCCAATGGGGACGACGTGCCGAGACCGGAGGTGACCGTGTGAATCCGACCCTGCCTGCGCTCCCCCTCGACGAATGGGAACCGGCGAAGGACACCCTCCACCTCTGGTGCCAGATCGTCGGCAAGACCAAGCTGGCCCTGACCTCACGCCGCAACCACTGGTGGAACGTACCGCTCTACGTCTCGTCGCGTGGTCTCACCACCCGGCGGCTTCCGCTCAGCGCTCACAACCTCGAGATCGAAATCGATCTGGTCGACCATCGACTGGTCGCCCGCACCACCGAAGACGAGACCGGTTTCGCCCTGGGTGACGGGCTGTCGGTTGCGGAGTTCCACGGGCGGTTCTTCGTCGAGCTACGCCGGCTCGGCATCGAGGCGACGATCCTGCCGGTGCCTTTCGGGGTGCCGATGACCACCCCGTTCGCCGACGACCACGACCACGCCTCGTACGATCCGGCGGCGTCGCGGCGGTTCCTCACCGCCCTGCAGTGGACCGCTGACGTCTTCGACGAGTTCGCCGGCTGGTCAACCGCAAAGACCAGCCCGGTGCACCTCTTCTGGCACAGCTTCGACCTCGCCGTCACCCGGTTCTCGGGTCGCCGCGCCCCGACCATCCCCGATGCCGATCCGGTGACGGCCGAGGCCTACTCCCACGAGGTGGTGAGCTGCGGGTTCTGGGCGGGAGACCCCGGGACCCGCTTCCCCGCCTACTACGCCTACACCGCACCGGAACCGGCGGGCATCGCCGAGTTCCCGCTCCGACCCGACACGGCGGCGTGGGTGGGGGAGCGCGGTGGGCTCCTCGCCGTCCTCCCCTATGACGCCGTCCGCACGTCCGCTGATCCGAAGGGCGACCTCCTCGACTTCCTTCACAGCTCCTACGAGGCCGGCGCCGCCTTCGGGGACTGGGACGTTGACGATCATGCCACCGTGTGGAGTCCTGTCCCGAAACCGTGAGTCCCCCGCCGTCGTCCCCGATCCGGTCGGCCGACGACGGGAGGGGAAACCGGGTGGCAAGGCGGTTGACCGGACTGAGTCGTCCGACCTAGGCTCGAATGACCCCCCCGAACGGTGGGGCTCGTGAACCACGGAGGGAGAGACCGTGAAACCACCAGTACTCAAGGTGCACCAGCGATGGTCTTCGATGAGGGCAGCCGGCCGGGACGGGAAGGGACGGCGCTGGATGATCACGCCGCTGGTTCCCTTGCTGCTGGCGCTCGTCGTGGCCTTCGGCCCGGTCGCCGTCGTCGCCCAGGCGCCACCCGACACCACATGGGGTGATCCGGTCCTCGAAGCGCGGGTCACCTCGCAGATCGACATCGATCGCGCCGTCGATCACCTCCGGCACTTCACCGATGTGATCGGTCCCCGGCTCGGCGGCACCCCGGCGGAGAATGCGGCCGCCCAGTACCTGAAGGCCGAGCCTCGAGAGTTATGGCTACGAGGTCACCCTCCAAGGATTCCCCGCCTCCAACAAGCTGGTGGGAACGATCGCCATCCCCGGCACCCGGGCCCTGCAGAGCGGCATCGCCACCAACGGTCGGATCACGGCGGGGACCTTCGTCCCCGGGGAGCTGGTCTGGGCCGGCACCGGGATGACCGTCGCCGAGTTCCCGGCGGACACCGCCGGGAAGATCGTCCTGATGGAGAACGCAACGACAAACGCCAACCGCAACATCCAGGTGGGCAATGCCGCCGACCTCGGCGCCGCCGGCGTCATCCTGTGGCGCACCCAGGCCACCCCCTTCGACCCGGCGCTGACCACGGTCCGGACGATTCCGGTGCTCGGTGTCGGTGGCGGGCAGGGGACCATCCTCAAGGATCGGATCGATGCCGGTCCGGTGACCGTCTCGGTCGACACCACGTCGTACACCGGGCTCACCGCCTACAACGTCCACGCCTCGAAGGCACCCACCGTGGGTGACGCCGAGAACGCACCCATCGTCATGGTCAGCGGTCACTACGACTCGGTGCGAGGTGCTCCCGGTGCCAATGACGACGGGTCGGGCACCATGCTCACCCTTGAACTGGCAAGGGTGTTCAAGGATCTCAAGTCGGACAAGGAACTGAGGTTCTCGTTCTGGGGTGCCGAGGAACAGGGTCTGATCGGGTCCAACTACTACGTCAACAATGCCCCCCAGGCAGAACTCGACCGGTTCGTCGGGGTGTGGCAGAACGACATGGTGGCGACAAGCTGGGAACCGGCCAACCGCTACAACCTGCTCACCGTTCATGGTCTCCACAACACGGTGACCCAGGCGGTTGCGGCCGTGGCGCCCCGGCTCGGTCACGAGGCGTTCATCCTCGGCCCCGTCGTACGCGGCGGGAGCGATCATGTGCCCTTCCACAACCGGGGGATCGCCGCCGCCAATCACAGCTGGCGACCGGCGAGCGGTCCCGGCAACCTGGAACCGGCGTACCACACACCTGAGGACACCATCGAGAACAACCTCAGCCCGGAGAGGTGGCGCGTCAGCATGGAGCTGATCGGTTCTGCGATCTACACCCAGGCGCAGACCGCCGAGGACGGATTCGACCTGCTCAGCGATGCGGTCGCCGATCTCGAACTCGACGCCTCACAGTGGAAGCTGGTCAGGTTCCTCGATCGGATCGAGCGGGAAATGGCCGTCGACGACACCGAAGAGGCGTGCCGTGCCACCGCCGCATACGGCGAAGAGGTGGACCGGCTCGCCGGGCTGCGTCCCGAGCGGGGGCCGCTGGACCCCGAGGTCGCCTACGACCTCCGTGCGTTCACGCAGAACCTGTCGCTGACGCTCGGCTGCTGAGAACCGGTTCCGTCGCCCACGACGGACGCTCAGGGTGTGGCCCGGCCGTAGGCTGGGCCACACCCTTTTGCGTTGCGGTCGGGAGGTCACGATGGACTGGAATCAGCAGCTGATCGAACAACTCGACTGGCACTGGGCGGCGCACCTCCGCCCCCGTCTCGACGGGCTCACCGACGACGAGTACCTGTGGGAACCGGTTCCGGGGTGCTGGAGTATCCGTCCCAGGGACGTGGCCTCGACCACCCACGCCGCCGGGGCCGGCGCATACGTCATCGACTACGCGTTCCCCGAACCGGACCCGGCCCCGGTCACCACGATCGCCTGGCGGGTCGGTCACATCGCCATCGGCGTCCTCGGGATGCGGGCCGCCAACCACTTCGGTGAAGGCGGCGTCGACTATGCCACCACCGAGTGGTCACCGTCCGCCGCCGAGGGGCTGGCATTGCTCGACCGGCACTACGCCGCCTGGATCGGCGGGCTCCGGACCCTGGGGCCGGAAGACCTGGAGCGGCCCTGCGGTCCGCACGAGGGTGGCTACGCCGATGCGCCGTTCGCCGCCCTCATCCTCCATATCAGCCGTGAGGTCATCCATCACGGCTCCGAAATCGCCCTGTTGCGCGATCTGTACCAGTGGAGCGGCGCATCCCCGCACCCGCTCGGAACAGCCGCCGGATCGTGACCGGCCGGATGACCTCCGGGGGTGGTCCTCCTGCCGCCACGTGGCGTTCCGTCCAGCGCACCTACCTGCTCCTGATGCTGCTGTCGACGCTGTCGGCATCGCTCATCTGGGGTATCAATACGCTGTTCCTGCTCGATGCCGGGCTCAGCAACGCCCAGGCGTTCGGCGCCAACGCCTTCTTCACCGCCGGCATGGTCCTGTTCGAGATCCCCACCGGGGTGATCGCCGACACCAGGGGACGGCGCGCCTCGTATCTGCTCGGGGCCGGGACGCTGCTGTTGTCCACCGTGGTCTACCTGCTGATGTGGGAGTGGCAGGGGCCGTTCTGGGGTTGGGCGCTGGCCTCGGTGTTCCTCGGGCTCGGTTTCACCTTCTTCTCGGGGGCGGTCGAGGCATGGCTGGTCGATGCCCTCCACGCCACCGGCTACGAGGGCGACCTCGACCCGGTGTTCGCCCGCGGTCAGGTGGTGACCGGGGTGGCGATGCTGTCGGGGTCGGTGGCCGGAGGACTCATCGCCCAGTTCACCAACCTGGGCGTCCCCTACATGGTCCGTGGGGTGATGCTCGGGATCACGTTCGTGGCGGCGGCGGTGTGGATGCGCGACCTGGGATTCACACCACGCCGTGGTGAGCGACCGCTTGCCGAGGTGCAGAAGGTGCTCAGCGATTCGCTGACCGCAGGGCTGGGGAACCGCCCGGTCAGGTGGATCATGCTGGCGCAGGTGTTCATCAGCGGGGTCGCCATCTATGCCTTCTACGCCGCCCAGCCGTATCTGCTGGAGCTGTACGGGGACACGGCGGCCTTCGGGATCGCCGGTCTCGCCGCCGCCATCGTCGCCGGGTCCCAGATCGCAGGTGGGCTCACCGTGCCGTTGGTTCGGCGGATGGTCCGGCGCCGCACCGACGCCCTGATCGCATCGGCGGCCGTGGCCGTGGTCGCCCTGGCACTGATCTCGATGACGGACCGATTCTGGGTCGCCCTGGTCCTGCTGGCGGCATGGAGCCTGGTGGGCGCCGCCGTGTTCCCGATTCGTCAGGCCTATCTCAACGGGTTGATCCCGTCGGCGCAGCGCGCCACCGTGCTGTCGTTCGATTCGCTGATGGGATCGGCCGGAGGGGTGGTCACCCAGCCGGTGCTCGGCCGCGTGGCCGACGCATCGGGGTATGCGATGTCCTACCTGGTGTCGGCAGGGATCACGGTGGCGGCGCTCCCGTTCCTGGTGCTGGCCCGTCGGGAACGTGCGGTGTCGGACCCGATCACGGTCGAGACCGTCTCCGGAACCGCCCCGCCGCCAGGCGGTCCTGATCCCTCAGGGCCGGCGCCGCCGTAGCCCGGTGGTTCCCGCTCCGGTGGCCCGTACCGGAAATCAGGCGGTGCGGGTACGCCGCGCCGCCATGAACGACCGGATGGCGAGGATGAGGTAGACGACGAGGCCGATCGCCATCACCGACTGGGTTCCGACCGCCCAGGGCCGTTCCAGGTCATCGCCGCTGAGCAGCGCCGGGAGATCCGCCAGTCCCATCGCCGAACCGAGCAGACCGAGCACGGCGACACCGGCGGCGATGTGCATGGTCAGGGCGCGCCGTTCCGGGCTCTCGCCAAGGAATCCGAGGATGGCGAACACCACCCCGAAAAAGGCGGGGATCAACGCCGTGACGCTGGAGGTATCGGAGCCGACATAGCCGACGATTCCGAGCACGATGAAACCGAGACCGAACAGAAGGGTGATTCTTGGCATCGTCGGATGGTACCCGAGTCGTCGGGAGCGCCCCATTCGGCCGGCCCGCAAACCGGTCCTCGGGTATTTCGGAAACCTTGTATCTGCCGTGCCGCTGGGCGCTCATGTGGTCAGGCTTCCGAGGAAAGGGACGGTGATGGGTCGAACACTGGTCGACATCGGCTTCGATGGGGGAACGGTATTCAACGCGGCGCCGACGGCGCTTGCCCTCAAGACCGCCGGGGCCGCGGTGACGGTGCGGGACGACTCCGCTGCGGTCACGCTTGCCGCCACCTCGCGCCTCCAGGTAGGACGTGACCCGGCGCTCGATGCGCTCGGCGCCTTCACCGTCGAAGCGGTGGTCTCCACCGACAAGTTCGGGTCCACCCAGACGCTGGTCGAGTCCCAGACACCACCGCTGCGTCTCGAGATCGATCGCACCGGCATCCTGCGTGGGGCGGTCCACACCGCCGACGGATGGCAGCAGGTGGTTGCGGACACCCCGCTCACCAAGCAGCAGGAATCGACGGTGCGTCTGGTTCGTGACGACGGTGGTCGCCTCCGGATAGAGCTCGACGGCAAGATCGTCGGGGAGGCCACGGCAACCGGGACCCTCAGCCCGACCGGTCGTGCCGGGATGTCGATCGGCACCGACATCGCCGGTAAGAACGGATTCGTCGGCACCATCAGCGGGCTGCGGGTGCTCGACGAAATGGTCACCACGGGAACGATCCGGGCGCTCACCGCCAAGGCCAACAAGCTCCGTGACCGGCTGGTGGACCTCTACAAGATCGACGTCTCGGTCTATCTCGATCCTGCGACCGTCGATGAGCGCTTCAACGGGATCAAGGCGATCATGCGCGCCGCCGGGGTCGACGACCTCTCCAAGCTCTCCAAACTCACCATCAACCAGCCGACGAAGCTGCTCCCCGGGACCATCCTGCGGGCGCCCGATTCGGGCGGGGTCACCGGTGTGCTGGACTGGGCCCTGGTGGCGAAGCAGTTCGCCACCATCGCCAAGACCGACGTCACCGGTGCGGCGCGGCTGATGGACACCTCCCTGCCGACCCGGAGGATCAGCACCGAGCGGATGCTCGAACTCGACCCGGAACGGATGGTGATCAACGGGTCGATCCGAGCCACCACCACCGCCAGCGTCAGCGACGCCGTCTCGGTGACGCGGACCGCCGACGAGCCGATCACCTTCGACACCACGGCGATCTCGACCACCTCGATCGGCGGTGACATCGGTGCCATCCGGACCTCACGCACCGGACGTCACCTGAGCGACGTCACGCTGACTGGACGCCGGACCATCGAACGCAGTCTGATCGAACGGGATGTTGCGGAGATCCGCTCCGACGTCGTGCTCCATCGCAGCGTCCCCGATGTCGTCGCCGGTCTCGTCGACGACATCAGTGCCATCGAAGGGGTGGAACGGCTCAACCGCGACCATCCCGGTGCATGGCCGGTGATGTCGATGGCCCCGATGATGTTCACCTCGACCGTCCTACCGGTCGACTCGGCCGTGATCATCGCCCGCCGTCTCGATCTCACCAACCAGACCCTGGAGATCGACCCTGCCGTCGGCACGCTCTATATCATCGTCGAGGACTTCGAAGCATCCTCCGGGGCCAAGATCACCTGGAAGCGCCCGGTGCTCGACGTCCCCAACATCGGGCCGGACCCGGCGCTCAACGGGCACCCAAACTGGTCCGGTGTGCACACCTCGGGTTCCAAGCACGGGCTGCCGGGCGGCGACGCCGGCAACGGGGCACCGGGTCTGGCCGGTCGTTCCGGGATCGACGCCCCCAGCGTCGAGATCTGGGCACTTCGCGCCAACGGAATGCCCGACATCGACCTTGCCGGGCAGCCGGGCGGCCAGGGCGGCCGCGGTCAGCAGGGCGGTCGTGGCGGTCGTGGCGCCGATGGGGAGGCGGGCAAGTGGTGGTGGGCTTTCGGGAAGCGTTGCTGGGAGGATCCCGGCAACGGCGGCTCGGGTGGTCGGGGCGGTGACGGCGGGCGCGGCGGTCGCGCCGGCGACGGCGGCGATGGGGGGAACATTCTGTTCGCCGTACTCGAGGAGAGCCTCGCCGCCCTGACCACCAGCAATGCGTTCTCTCCCAATCTGGGTGCAGGGAACGGCGGGCCGGGCGGTGCCGGCGGCGTCCGTGGGGAAGGGGGTGCCGGGGGGAGCCGCGGCTTCACCGAGGTGTGCTCGGGTGGAAGCGCAGGCGCCCAAGGTCAACCCGGACAAGTAGGTCCCACGGGCACCGCCGGTGTCGCCGGAAACGCAGGCCAGATGCGGATCATGACGGTCACCCAGGAATCCTGGGACGAGCAGCTCACCCGACCCTGGCTCTATGACGTCACGCCCAATGCGGCGCTGCCAGGCACCACCGTGATCCTCAAGGGAAGCCGGTTCGCCGACACCGACCAGGTGAGGATCGGCACCACGGTCCTCGCCTCCACCCTGCGAGCCGACGAGGGGCTCAACGTCACGTTGCCCACCTCGATCGCCGGCGGTCAGCACCAGCTCTACACCCGCCGCCACGACGGGCAGGAGAGCAACCGGCTGCCGATCATCATCAAGCCCCAGATCACCGGCTCCCTGCCGGTGGTGACGCCCGGTGTGCCGGCGACGGTCGATGGCCGGTCCTTTGTGACCGGTGCGGCGGTCGACTACGACGGTGCCCTGTATCCGGCCACCGTGGCGTCGCCGACCCGCCTCACCTTCACCGTCCCCGAGACGGCAGGGCCGGTGTCGGCCGAACACGACGTGACCTTGACGGTGGTCAACCCGGACGGTCAGCGCAGCAACACCGTCACCGCCACCGTCCCCCAGGTGCTCAAGAACGGATTCCGCCTCGGGGTGCACGACTTTGCGTTCCCCAACGACGCCGACGGGCGACCGAGCTGGTCGACCTTCGAGACCACCTTCGGCGCCGTCGAGGTGTGGCACGAGTTGCTGGACCCGGTGTTCGGGCATCCGATCCTCACCGCGGCGTTCTACGCCTTCTACAAGCACTTCCTCGACGGGACGGTCAACGGCGGGCTGGCGACGGGCTTCTGCACGTCACTGGCGTCCGATGCGCTCGACCGCTTCTGGTCGGGCCGCAACGACACCTTCACCGCCGTGACCCGGGATGTGGAGTTCCGGCGGCATCTCACCGCCATCCACGGCAAGCTGCTCAGCCGGGAGTCTTTGATCGGGTTCCACGATCAGAGCCGGCGGGGTCAGGCCAACGTGGCGACGACGTTCCGCACCATCGAGTCCAACTTCCGCAACGGTGGGACCAGGGAGACGGCCCCGATGTTGTTCTTCGTTCCGTCCGGGGCGGCGTGGGACGCCGGCTATTTCGACATGCTGGCCAGCAGCCACTGCATCGTCCCGATCCGCATCACCTACCCTCCGGGTTCCGACGGCACGGCAAGTCTCGACGGCATCCGCATGCACTGCTGGGACAACAACCACCCGGCCGATCCCGACTGCTTCGTCGACTTCCGGGTGGTGGGCGGCGAGACCCGCTTCACCTACACGGCGGCCGGGAGCACCAGCTTCCAGTCGGAGGACGGGATCACGCTGGCGACGGCGTCGCTCGGGGAGTACCTGTTGCGGGATCACGACCTGCCGTTCAGCGGTCCGCTCGGGTTGACCCGCTTCGTGCTCGACTTCCTCCTCTCGCCGGCGACGATGTCGGTGGTCGACGACTCCGGTCGGGTCACCGGCCAGGTGGGCGGGCAGATCCTCTCCGAGATCCCCGACAGTCACCCGATGTACCTGGTTCCCAACGGATACCTGCTCCCCACCGGGGTCGGGATGACCCGTCGCATCACTGGAACCGCCACCGGGACCTACTCCTACGGGTCGCTGGGACCCGACGGAACCTCGATCGGGCTGGTCGACGTGCCCACGGCGTCGGGCGAGGTGGACCGGGTGCTGGCCAACGGCGACGGGACCAGGATCCGGTTTGTCCCCGGCAACGCCAAGACGGTCGACCTCACCCTGGGGCGCCAGGTCGCCGGCCACGCCAGGGGGGTCAGCGTGGAGCGGTTCGCCGCCACCCCGACGTCGGATCTCGATGTGACCATCTCGCCCGATCTGTCGCTGGTGCGGGTGGCCAACACCGGTGCCGACACCCAGGTGGATGTCAAGCTGCTCGACTTCCGGCTGTCCAACAGCCAGCGGGCCAGCCTGGCTCGACCGGCCATCCAGTTGCCCGCCGACCACGACCTGGTGGTCGCCGTCACCAACTGGCCGAGCCTCAGCGACTCCGCCGTGACGACCACGGTGGTCGCCCACTGACCGAGACCGCTCGGCGGCCCGTTCGCCGCTGCGAGATGTGCACCTGGGGGGGTGCATGCCGGGTCACCTCAATCCGTCAAGGACTGAGGTGACCTCGGCGCGTCCGGTCCCGAGGTAGCTCGAGCGTCTGCTTCTCGTGGCCCCGGTTCTCTTTCTTGGCCCTCCCCGCCCTTTCCCTGCCCCTTTTTGGGGCGGGGTGGCCACGGACGCTTTGCGGCCGTGGACGGGGTGGGGCGCTGCGCACGCTTGCGGACGCAGTCCGTAGAGGCGGGGTGCCTCCGAGGTATTGGGAGGAGGCGGGGCGGGGCGCGAAGTCTGCATCCCGGTGGTCATGTCGCGTGCGGTTGCCAAGCGTCGTCGCCGAGGGGTGGGTGCCAGCTGGATGCACGACCGCCGCAAACCTGTACGATCGATTGGTCCGATCGCCGTAGTGCGACGGGCAGGAGGGCGAGCCGTCTCGCCTCGCCATGAAGGAGTGCAATGGCCCCGCCGATCTCGCGCGGGTTCCGGCGACGACGGCCGGAGTCCGCAGACCCCGCTCGGGTCCCTCCGGGTCAATACGTCACCGGTGACTTCCCGGTGTTGTCCGCCGGGCCAACCCCACGCACCCGGCTGGACACGTGGACCTTCACCATCAGCGGCGTCGTCGACCGGGAGCGCACCTGGAGCTGGGATGAGCTGATGGCGCTCCCCGCCGAGCGTCCTACGGTCGACATCCACTGTGTCACCAAGTGGTCGAAGTTGGACACCGAGTGGACCGGGGTGTCGCTCGACGTCCTGCTCGACGGCATCGTGACCGACGCCACCTATGCGCTTGCGGGGTCCGACGGTGGGTACACCACCAACCTGCCGCTGGCCGACCTCACCGGTGGGAAGGCGTGGGTTGCGTACGGGTTCGACGGGGAGCCACTTCATCCCGAACACGGGGGTCCCGCCCGGCTGCTGGTTCCCCACCTGTATTTCTGGAAGAGCGCCAAGTGGGTGCGGGGGATAGAGCTGAAGATCGAGGACGATCCCGGCTTCTGGGAACGCTACGGCTATCACGATTACGGGGACCCATGGAAAGAACAGCGGTACCGGGGCGACTGAGCTGGTGTCGCGCCGTGGTCACCTCGGTCATCGAGGAGACCCCCCGGGTGCGCAGCCTGATCCTTGCCTGTCCCGGGTGGACGGGCCACCGACCCGGCCAGCACGTCGACGTCCGCCTCACCGCCGAGGACGGTTATCAGGCGCAGCGGGCCTATTCCATCGCATCGGCGGGCGAGGAGCCGGGGCTGATGCTCACCGTCGAGCGGCTCGACGACGGAGAGGTGTCGCCCTATCTCGTCGACGAGGTCCGGCCGGGCGACGAGCTCGAGGTGCGCGGTCCGATCGGCGGGTACTTCACCTGGCAGGTGGGGGAGGGCGCCCCCCTCCTGCTGATGGCGGGAGGTTCGGGGGTGGTGCCGTTCCGGGCGATGTTGCGCCACCGGTCGCTGGCGCACAGCCGGGTGCCGGTGCGTCTCCTGTACTCGGTGCGGTCCGATGACGAGGTGATCTACGGACCGGAACTGACGCAGCTGGCCGCCGCCGAACAGGTCGATGTGCGGATCACCTACACCCGCCGTCCGCCGGATGGCTGGACCGGTCACCGGGGCCGGATCGACATGGCGATGGTGGCGGCGACCGCCTGGGACCCGGTGGAGCGGGCACATGTGTTCATCTGCGGTCCTTCGGGGTTCGTCGAAACCGCCTCCAACCTCCTGGTGGATCTCGGTCACGATCCTGCACTGATCAGGACCGAGCGGTTCGGCCCTTCCGGGAGCTGACCACGGGCGTCCCTTCCGGTAATCCCAGCCATCCCGGGATGCTCGGGGTACGGTGGGGCTCTCCGACCTGGAAGGGCCAACCATGACCGCACCCGACGATCCGATCTCCCCGAATGTGCCGGCCACCGGGAGCCAGCCGAATGCCGCCCTTGCGCAGATGTCGCAGGGGGAGAAGATGTTCGGGCTCGGCGCCGCCATGGTGCTGGCTGCCGACCTGATCGGCGGTCTCATCGCCGAGGAATACGTCGCCGGCCACCTGGTGTGGTTCCTCGCCGCACTGGGTCTCGCCGCCGTCTACGTCCAGAGGTTCCGCAGCGGTGTCCTGCCGCTCCCTTACGGGTGGGTACTCGGCGTCATCGGATTGTCGGTGGCAGCGGTCACCATCCGGGTATTCCTCGGCGATGTCACCAACAACCTGTTCGACCGTGGAGCGGGAACCATCATCTTTGCCCTGATCACCTATGCGGGCGCCGCTCTCATGGGTGTCGGTGGCTGGCAGGCCCGGAAATCCTGAGCTGACCTCTGGATCTCGACGACGAATGCCCCACCGGCCGTCGGTGGGGCATCGTTGCGTCCGGACACCGTCCCCCGGACTCCGGAGTGGCGCCCCAGGCAATCAGCGCCCGGAAGCGGTTGGCTCCCGGGCGCTGATCGGTTCGAGGTGTGCGCCCCGTTTCCGGGAGGCACGGGTGTCACGAGATGTGGCTCAGTGGGTGATCTCCGGCGCTTTCGCCGTCGCCCAGACGGTGGCTCCGCCGTTGTCCGCCGAGACCGCACAGTGAATGGTCTTGCCGACGTCCTCGGCGGTCAACGTGTAGTGCTTGCCGCGGTGAACGAGCAGCGAATCGAGCCATGTCTGGTTGGCGGTTCCGTAGAGCCCGTCCGGGTGGGGCGGGGTCGTGAAGTTCCCCAGATCGAGCTGGCTGGGCGCCCGGTAGCGCGGGTGCTCCTCCCCGACCACGTTGGAGCGGTACCAGGTGACATCGGCGGTGGACGCCGGTCCTCCGACGCTCCACACGCCGCGCGAGCAGCTCAGGGTCTTGCCGACCCGGGGTCGGCCGGTGAGCTCGGGAAGCTCCAGATTGACCGGGATGTCGCTCGGTTGAAGTTCCTTGACCTGGATCTCCTTGTACCAGATACGATCGTTTCCTCCGTGGGCCTGGAGGCCGATGTACCCCTCGGCGAGTTGCCGGGCCATGGTCGGCGGATCGCCGTTGCGCGAGGCGATCCTCGGCACCGAGTTGTCGAACTGGTTGATGATCTCGCCGTCGACCAGGATCGTGTACTGCTGGCCGACCATCCGGATCTCCATGTCGTGCCAGACGCCCTTCTCCAGACGCTCGTACGTCTTGGACTGCTGGGCATTGAGGTTGCGGAACCCGTACACCGACCCGGTCTTGATCGGGTCCGTCGACGGGTTGGGTCCGCCACCGGTCAGCGTCTCGTTGATCTGGATCTCATGGCCGCAGTAGACCTGGGTCCAATGCCGGTGATTGTTGGCGTTGCCGTTGGTGGTGAGCGGTCCGGTCCCGGCCAGGTTGGTCACGTTGTGGTTGAACGCCGGGTCGGGGGCGAAGCTGTTGCTGGCCCGAGCGCAATACGGCCCGCTGTACAGGAACGGTGGATCCGAGGCATCGGACGCCGGCGGGAAGGGCCCGTCGGCACCCTCCCAGAAGTACTCGGTCGATGGCGCCGGGGTGGTCCGGTTGCAGACGACCAGCGCCGCCGGGCACACATCGAAGTTGTACCCGATCGGCTTCTGGGCCAGCACCTCGTTGTTGGTGGCGCCGGTATAGCGGACCTCCGGCGAGCGGATCATGATCCCGCCGTTGCGGGTCGAGGTGGGGATGTCCTCCACCGTGTACTTGAGCCGCAGCACCACGTCGCCGAGAGGCCGCACCGGATACCAGAACGCACCAAAGGCGGAGTTGTTGGGATCGATGGCCCCGTGCTCCGCCTCGAGCGTGAAGAAGTTCTGGGTGATCGATGCGGCGGCGGTGCTGCTGGCGTACTCCCACTTGTCGAACGAGGCGTCGGAACCGGTGGCGGTGCCGTCGAAGATGTAGGTGAATCCAGGGTCGGGTGGGGGTGCCACATACGGGGGTTGTGCCGCGGCGGGCGTCAGCGCCATGCCGAAGGTCAGAACCATGGCAAATGCCAGGATCCGTTTCATGAGTCGAGCCTCTCTTTCCCTGTGTGGGATGTATTGGGGGGTGTGACCGGTGCGCACCGCCGAGGCTGCCGTCCGTCGGAGCCTCGGCGGAACCCGGCGCTCAACGTAGCGCCATACCCCCAGTCGGATCAACCACTGTCTCCTGATGCCTCACCCTGTGGCTTGCGGCATCCACAACAAGCTCGGTCTGTCTTGCCCAGACGTCCCCCACGCATTTTTGCCCGACTGCTCAAAAAATCCCCCGCACCGGGGGCACCGGCGGCTGGGGAGGCGTAGCGTTCTGATGTTGTGCATCGGAACCAATGAGAGGAAGGTCTCAATGCGCCGATCAATCGTGCTGATGGCTGCACTTACCGTGATGGCCGGTCTTGTGCCGGTCTCCGCTGCTGCGGCGGCCCAGGCCCCCCGTAACTGCGACACCCGCTCGAACGAGAACCCCCGGGCCCTGGTCGAATGTGTCACCGTCGAGGGTGTCCGCGAACACCAGGCGGCGTTCCAGGCGATCGCCGACGCCAACAATGGCGAACGTGTTTCAGGATTCGGCGGCTACAACGCCTCGGTCGCCTATGTGGTCCAGAAGCTCCAGGCAGCCGGCTACAGCCCGGTGGTGCAACCCTTCGATTTCTACGCCTGGCTACCCACCGGTCCGTCGTTCCTCGACAAGACCGCGCCCACTGCGGCGGCATATGCCGAACACGTCGACTTCGAGTTGTTGACCCAGACCGATGGCGGAGAGGTCACCGCCGCGGTCACCGCCGTCGACCTGCAGCTCGGCATCGGGAATACCTCGACGAGTGGTTGTGAGGCTGCAGACTTCAGCGGATTCCCCGCCGGGAACATCGCCCTGATGCAGCGAGGAACCTGCACCTTCCAGATCAAGGCCGAGAACGCCGCGGCCGCCGGTGCGGTGGGCGCCATCATGATGAACCAGGGCGACGCCGACAACGCCGCACGCAAGGGGCTGGCGGTGGTCACGCTCAGCGCCGCCTATTCCGGTGGGATTCCGGTGATCTTCACCACGTACGATCGGGGTGTCGAATGGTCGCAGACCGCCGGGTTGCAGCTGCACATGGACGTCAACGTGTTCCGCGGTGACGCCACCACCTACAACGTCATCGCCGAGACGACCTCCGGCAACCCGGACAATGTCGTGATGGTGGGCGCCCACCTCGATTCGGTGCCCGGTGGGCCGGGTATCAACGACAACGGTTCGGGTTCGGGAGCGATCCTCGAGGTCGCCGAGAACATGAAGAACGCCAACGTCACCAACAAGGTGCGGTTTGCCTGGTGGGGTGCGGAGGAGTCGGGACTGGTCGGTTCCAACTACTACGTCGCCAACCTCAGCGAGGCCGACCGGGACAAGATTGCGCTGTACCTGAACTTCGACATGATCGGTTCTCCCAATCATGTCATCTTCATCTACGACGGTGACGACTCCGACGGTGAGGGCGCCGGTCCGGGCCCGTTCGGTTCGGCACAGATCGAGGCGCGGTTCGAGAAGTTCTTCGAACGGATGAACGAGCCCTACAAGGGCACCGACTTCTCGGGTCGCTCCGACTACTCGGCATTCATCCTCAACGGCATCCCCGCCGGGGGACTGTTCACCGGAGCCGAAGGAATCAAGACACCCGCCGAGGCCGCCATCTGGGGAGGCACCGCCGGCCAGCAGTACGACCCGTGCTACCACCTGCCGTGTGACACCTACGACAACAACAACATGCACGCACTGGCGATCAACTCCGGGGCGGTCGCCTATGCCACTGCCTTCTATGCCAACTCCACCGAGGAGATCAACGGACCGCGGGCAGGTCAGCGGCCACGTCCGTCCCGTCCATGACGACCTGACCTAGCGGGAGGAGCTGGCCACCGGGCCAGCCAGTGTGGGGGCGGAACGATCCGCCCCCACACTGCGTTCCGGCGCCCGGGGTGCCGGTGGCGCGCCTGGTTTCGCTGGTGGACGTCGCCCGGAGGCGGGTTCCCGGAGTCTGGAAGGGACAGGTGACGATCCCGGACGATTTCGACGCCACCAGCGCCGAGATCGAGGCGTTCGGTACGACGTCACCATCGTCTGACCGAGCGCCTCGGATCGGTGCCTGGTCTCGCGGGTATTTGTGGACGGCTGTGTTGAATGTTTCGCGTTCTGCGCTCCCGATCGGGTTTCTGTCACATCCCGTCGCGACGATCCGATGAGATGGATGGAAGGACCCAATCCTTTCTCCCGGAGAGCGATGGGAGCTGGAAGTAGTGAACACGATGGGTGACGACAAGGAACTTCCTCAGGTAGATGGTGCGACGGGGTCGACTCCGTTGTGGAAACGGAAATGGGTGGTGGTGGCAGCGGTTGTGGTCGGGCTGATTGCGGTTGCAGGTGGGGGCGACGACGAGACGGATTCGGCAGCGACCAGCACCACGGAATCGGGTGACGTTGTCGCAGCGGCCGACCTGGCTCCCGGCGTGGAGTCGGCCACCACGACGACCGCAGCGAGCGACCCGACCACCACGGTGCCGGCGACCACGGTCCCCTCCACCACGACCCCGCCTCCCACGACCACGGTGCCGGTTACCACGACGTCGCCGCCGACGACGACCACGGCAGTGCCGCTACCCGAAGCGGAGTTTCGTGACGGTACGCACCTTGTCGGCGCCGACATCGAACCCGGGACGTACCAGGCATCGGGTATCGGCGGCTTCGGGTGCTATTGGGAGCGGCTGGCGGGACTCGGAGGTGACTTCGATGACATCATCGCCAACGACAACGCCGACAACCAGGCCGTGGTCGAAATCGCAACGGGTGACGAGGCTTTCAGCGCCTCGGGATGCGGAGATTGGTTTCCATTGACCGCTCTCGAGGTTCCGTTGGAGGTGTTCTCTACCGGCACCTGGGCGGTCGGTTCCCACATCGTTGCTGGACGGTACCGCTCGGCCGGTGATGGTGACTTCTGCTACTGGGAACGCTTGTCCGGGTTCTCCGGCGAGTTCACCGAACATCATTGCCAACGACAACGCCTCGGGTCAGGCCATCGTCGACATCTCGGCAGGGGATATTGCCTTCAGCTCGAGCGGGTGCGGCGAATGGACGCTGGTGGACTGACAACGGATGGCGGCGCCCGTGACCCCGTGGCGCGGTGCAGCGGTCACGGGCGCCGGTCGGCGCAGGAGCGAAGTGCCGTACCGGACGAACCGCTGACGGGTCAGGCGGTCGGTGCAGCCGAGGGTCGGGTCCGGGGTGCCGGCCAAGCTGGCCGGCCGGATACGCTGTGTGTTCACTATGACGGACCTCCAGCACGACCTGCGCGCCCAACTGGACGGGCTTTCCCCCGGGGATCGGGACCGGTTCCGGCGACGTATCGCCGGGGCAGGCAGGATCTCCGATCCGGCGAAGCGCACCGCCACCATGGCGATGCTCGGCGACGAGATCGACAAGGCGGTCGAGCGCACCGTGCGGCGTCGGACGCTGGCACCGAAGAAGCTCAGCTATCCGGCGGAATTGCCGATCACGGAGCGGCGCCAGGAGCTGCTCGACACGATCCGGGACAATCAGGTGGTGATCGTGGCGGGGGAGACCGGGTCGGGCAAGAGCACGCAGCTTCCCAAGATGTGTCTCGAGCTCGGCCGCGGGCTCGACGGTTGGATCGGGCACACCCAGCCGCGTCGGATCGCGGCGCGGTCGATCGCCGAGCGGGTCGCCTCCGAGTTGGGTGGGAGCATCGGCGGGTTGGTCGGCTACACGGTGAGGTTCTCCGACCAGGTCGGCGAGGACACGATGGTCAAGGTGATGACCGACGGCATTCTCCTCAACGAGATCCATCGCGACCGCCGGCTCCGTCGTTACGACACGATCATCATCGACGAGGCCCACGAGCGCAGCCTCAACATCGACTTCCTGCTCGGCTACCTCACCCGGCTCCTGCCCGAGCGGCCCGATCTCAAGGTGATCGTCACCTCGGCCACCATCGACACCGAGCGTTTCGCCACACATTTCGGTGGCGCCCCGGTGATCGAGGTCTCCGGACGTACCTATCCGGTCGAGATCCGGTACCGGCCACTCGACGACCCCACCTCCCCCGAGCCGCGGGACCAGACCCAGGGGATCGTCGACGCCGTCGCCGAACTGACCCGGGGCGACACCGGGGATGTCCTGGTGTTCTGCTCCGGTGAGCGGGAGATCCGCGATGCCGCCGACGCCCTCGTCGAGTCCAACCTGCGTCACACCGAGATCCTCCCGCTCTATGGGCGCCTGTCGTCCGCCGAGCAGCACCGGGTCTTCCAGGCCCACACCGGGCGCCGGGTGGTGATCGCCACCAATGTCGCCGAGACCTCGCTCACCGTCCCCGGAATCCGCTCGGTGGTGGATTCGGGAACCGCACGGATCTCGCGGTACTCCCGCCGCACCAAGGTGCAGCGGCTCCCCATCGAGCCGGTGTCGCAGGCGTCCGCCAACCAGCGCGCCGGACGCTGCGGGCGACTCGGACCCGGGATCTGTATCCGTCTCTACGACGAGAACGACTTCAACGCCCGACCCGAGTTCACCGAGCCCGAGATCCTCCGCACCAACCTCGCCTCGGTCATGCTGCAGATGGCGGCGCTCGATCTGGGTGACATCGAGTCCTATCCGTTTCTCGATCCCCCGGACAAGCGGGCGGTCAAGGACGGGCTGGCGCTGCTCCACGAACTGGGCGCCGTCGACCCGACCCGGGAGGGGACCCGCAGCTGGCTGACCCCGATCGGTCGCCAGCTCGCCCAACTCCCCCTCGACCCCCGGCTCGGTCGGATGGTGGTGGAGGGAGATCGGAACGGATGTCTCGCCGAGGTGCTGGTGATCGCCTCCGCCCTCTCCATCCAGGACCCGCGGGAACGTCCCAAGGACGAGGAGGAGAAAGCGAAGCAGATGCACGCCCGGTTCCGTCATCCCGACTCGGACCTGCTCGGGATCCTGGCGCTGTGGCGCCATCTCAACGACGAACGCAAGCAGCGCACCTCCAACCAGTTCCGCCGGATGTGCCAGGAGGAGTTCCTCAACTACCGGCGGGTGCGGGAGTGGCAGGACATCCACTCCCAACTCCGCGACGTCGCCAAGGAGCTGGAACTCCGACCCAACCGCAAACCCGCCGACCCCGACCAGGTCCATCTCTCGCTCCTCGCCGGGCTGCTCTCCCATGTCGGGAAGAAGGACCCCGTCGGCTACGAGTACCGGGGTGCCCGCGGCGCCAAGTTCTCGCTGTCACCAGGCTCCACGCTGTTCAAGAAGACGCCGGAATGGGTGATGGCCGCCGATCTGGTCGAGACCAGCCGTCTGTGGGCGCGCGGCGTTGCCGCCATCCCGCTGGAATGGATCGAACAGGTCGGTGCCCACCTCCTCAACCGTACGCTGAGCGACCCGTGGTGGGACATCGAGCGGGGGTCCGCCGTCGCCCAGGAGTCCGTCACGCTCTACGGGATCCCGCTGGCCGCCGACCGGACCGTCCAGTACGGCCGCTTCGACGAGGCGGCCTCCCGAGACCTGTTCATCCGTCACGCCCTGGTCCACGCCGAGTGGCCGGACGACCATCACCGCCACGAATTCGTCCTCCGCAACCTCGGTCGCATCGACGAGGTCGCCGAGCTCGAAGCCAGGCAACGACGCAGCGATCTCCTCGCCGACGAGGACCGCATCGCCGCCGTCTTCGACCAGAAGCTCCCCGCCGACGTCACCACCGTCGCTGCCTTCGACCGCTGGTGGCGGGAGACCCGATCCGCCACCCCCCACTTTCTCGACCTCACCCTCGACGATCTGATCGATCCCGCTGCTGCCCTCCCGGACCCCGAGGCGTTCCCCGACACCTGGCGACACGGGGACCTCGCCATGCCCATCGAGTACCAGTTCGACCCGGAAAGCCCCAGCGACGGTGTCGTCATCGAGGTCCCGCTGGCGGGTCTCGACCGGGTCGATCCCGCCGTATTCGAGTGGAATGTCCCCGGCCGCCGTCCCGAGCTCATCGAGGCGCTGGTGCGGTCGCTGCCAAAGGCGATCCGCCGCCAGTTCGTCCCCATCGCCGACACCGTCGATACGCTGGTCGCCGGCCTCGACCCGGCGGCCGGCGCCCCCCGCGAAGCGTTGCGGCGTGAACTGGTTCGCCTCTCCGGGACCCCGATCCCGCCCGATGCCTTCGATCTCACCAAGATTCCCGCCCACCTCCGCCCGCGGTTCCGTGTGGTCGACACCGACGGCACCTCCGTCGCCGAGGGAGACGACCTCGCCGACCTCAAGCACCGTCTGGTCGCCGATGCCCGCTCCCTCATCGAGAGCGACGGTCACGAATTGGAGCGGCGCGGCATCACCGCCTGGGACCTCGGCGAGCTTCCCCGCAGCGTCATGGTCGGCGACGCCGCCCACCGCACCCGCGCCTACCCGGCGCTGACCGACGAGGGGGACTCGGTCGCGATCCGTCTCGTCGCCACCCCCGACGAGCAGGCAGACGCCATGTGGCACGGGACGATCCGGCTGTTGCTGCTCAATCTGCCCTCGGCGCAACGTCTGCTCGAGCCGATGCTCGACAACGCCGGTCGGCTCGCCATTCGCTCCGGTCCCTACGACAGCCCCGCCGAGTGGGTCGACGATGTGCTCGGATGCGCCGTGGGCACCATCGTCTCCGAGCACGGCCGACTCCCATGGGACGCCACCGCGTTCGACTCGCTGTTCCGCACGGCCAGGGACCAGCTCGCCGACCGGGTCTATGCGGTCGCCGATACCTCGCTGGCCCTCCTGCAGACCTTGCACACCGTCGAGATCGCCCTCGGGAGGCTCGACATCGACCGCCACGCCGAGCCGGCCGCCGACATCCGCAGCCAGATCGACCTGCTGGTCTACCCGGGATTCCTCACCGCCGTCGGGGCGGTGCGGGTGGTCGACATCCACCGCTACCTGCGCGCCGTCGAGCGCCGCCTCGACCGTCTCCCTCGCCACCCCGAGGCCGATCTGGCACTGATGGTCAACGTGCATCAGCTCGAGGACGAGTACGACCGGCTCGCCGAACTGCTCCCGCCCAGCCCGGAGATGGTCGACATCGCCTGGATGCTGCAGGAGTACCGGGTCAGCTTGTACGGCCAGTCGCTCGGCACCAAGGGCAAGGTCTCCGAGAAACGGATCAGCCAGGCACTCGCCGATCTCGTCGGGTGATCGACCCGGCGATCAGACGGTGGGCGGTTTCACACCCCGACCTTGTCCGATGGGTCGCCCGCCTCAGTTTCGTTGCAGAGGATCGAAACCGCTTGCTCGCCGCAACCTCCGAGGTCTACGCTGGCGAGAGGGAATACCGACCGCACGGGTCGGGGGTCGAAGGGGGACCGATGGATTACCAGAAGCCAGTGCTTCGCTCACTGGGTTCACTCGCCGGGCTCACCATGGGCCACAGCGGGAGCTGCCCCGATGGCAGCGGCCAGAACAACTCGGTGCGGGACCGGCCGACCAACTGCAAGCCGGGGATGGCCGGGCACTGAGCCCGTCTCAACGTACGTGGGAGTGACACCCCAGCGGGCGCTCGATACCTGTCGACGCTGATCGTCCGTCCACGTCCCGTCAATCGACCGGCATCTGCCGGACCGGGTGCCAGGTCTGGTCCTCGTATCGCAGCCACGGTTCGATCTCGTACCGCATGTCTGCGGTGTCGCCGTTGGCGGTGATCCATGGCGCATAGGGGACCCCGCCGACGACTTCCGCTCCGGCGGTGGTCCGATCGAGCACACTCTGGTGGATGATCGGCAGGTCGGTGCGCGACACATCCCAGCTGCGGATCTTGCGGCGGTACAGCCGGGTCATCGTCCGGCCCCGTGAGTTGTGCATCATGTCGAGGGCGTTCTCGGTGATCTGAACCCGATGACCGGGGTAGATGCGTAGTCCGTGGGCCACCGCCTGCTGGGTGAGCCACACCAGGGCGATGTCGGACAGCCCTTTCTCCCGGTACCCGCCGCCGACGTCGGTGTGCATCCCGGTGAACCACACCTGCCGGATCTTCTGGTAGTCCTTGTGCTCGGTGTCCCACAGGACCGGGTGGAAGGTTCTCCGCTCGTCGTCGATCGCCAGTGCCTGATAGGCGTTCTCGATGCTCTCCGAGAGCCGGAAGTCGTGGAACCGGTGTCGAAAGAACGGCAACCCGTCGAGGATGGCGCTGGCCATGGGGAAGGGCAGTCCCAGGGCGGCCACCGTATCGAAACATCCGACGAAATGGATCCTCGCCCACATCGTGTTGTGCCGGGCCACGAACTCCTGCGCCCGCTCGTGCAACTTGTCGCGACGGGTGCGGCGGTAGATGCGGTAGGCCTGGCGGATGAGTTGCGGGCGCGACTCGGGAAGGATCCCGAAGTGGTGGATGAAGTTGGACAGGCTGCGCACGGTGGCGGCGCCGCGACTGAACCCGATGAGCAAGATGGTGTCCCCGGCCTGGTAGTGACGGTGGATGAAACCGTACGCCTCGGCGATGTTGCGGGAGATTCCCATCCCTCCCACGTTGCCGGTCAGCTTGCGGAGTCCGGTGCCCAGTCCCGGCTGGTAGTAGGCGACCTGACGGTCGGTCCGCGCCTCGATCATGTTGAACAGGTGGTACACGTTGGTGTTGGTGCGTTTCCCGCCCTCCTGGCCGGTGCCGTCGGAGAAGATCACGATGTTCTTGGCCATCGGGTGCTCCTTGGCGGGTATCGACGCAGTGGCTCGGTTGGCATCGTACCCAGGACCATCCGGCGGCGTCGTGTTCCCCTGGTGGTGCGGGACGCCGGCGAGACGGTGTGACCACCGGTCTCCTGATGGTCCACAAGTGGAAGGCAAGCCTTCTGCAAGCTCCCTCGGGCACGGTGGCCGGGTACGCCACCGAGGATCGATCCCGAGAAGGACACCATGTCGAACACCACCATGCTCCCACCGGTCACCGTCGAGGTCGTCGACGGTGACGGCGAACCACTGACCGGCGTCGATGTCGAGGCAACGTTTCCGCACCGGTAACGATGCGGGTACCCGGGTCATCGGGGTCACCGACCCTGGCGGTCGTGTCTCGTTCGCCGGGGTGGCCGCTGACGGCCACGCCGAGGTCGGGTTCCGGGCCGGCCACGAGACATCCGGTCCGTTCCGGGTCGATGCGGCACCCGGGTCTTTCATCCTCGAGATGTGACCCGGCGCTCCTGCTCCCGGGTCGCTCAGGTGGCGATATCGCCGGGGGTGAGGAGCCCGCGGTCGAAGGCGGTGGCCACGGCGGCGGCGCGATCGTTGACCCCGAGCTTGGTGTAGATGTGGACCAGATGGGTCTTGACGGTCGCCTCGCTGATGAACAGCCGGGACGCCGCCTCCCGGTTGGTGCAGCCGTCGGCGATCAGCCGCAACACCTCCAACTCGCGGTCGCTGATGCTGTCACGGACCGGGCGGCGCACCTGACCGATGAGGCGGGAGGCAATGGTGGGGGACAGCACCGACTCGCCGAGCGCCGCCGATTTCACGGCGCGGCACAGTTCATCGCGGGGGGTGTCCTTGAGCAGGTAGCCGGTGGCGCCGGCCTCGATGGCGGGAAGCACATCGCGTTCGGTGTCGTAGGTGGTCAGCACCAGCACCCGGGAATCGATCCCGCGTCGGGCCATGGCGGTGATGGCGGTCACGCCATCCATCACCGGCATCCTCAGGTCCATCAACACCACATCGGGCCGGTAGGCGGCGGCGCGGTCCACCGCCTCGCGGCCGTTGCCCGCTTCCCCGATCACCTCGAACTCGGGGTCCCCGGCGAACATGCCGCGCAGACCGTCGCGCACCACCGGGTGGTCGTCGACGATCAGCAGGGTGATCGGTGCGGCATGTCTCGGCTCATCAGCCACGGAGTCCTCCCTCGGTGACGGCGGGAAGGCTGGCGGAGATGGCGGTGCCGGCACCCAACTCCGATTCGATGTCGAGGTCGCCCGACAACCCCTCGACGCGTTGGCGCATCGCGGTCAGCCCGAACCCGCGGTCGACCGGCGCCCCGTTGTCCTGTGCCCCGTTGTGCGGTGCCCCGTTGTCCGGTGCCCCGCTGTGCGGTGCCCTGTTGTCCGGGGCATCGTGGGCGACCACATCGAAGCCGCTTCCGTCGTCTCGAACATCGAGCGACACCACGTCGTCCATGTAGGAGAGGGTTACCCCCACCCGGGTCGCCCCGGCATGTTTCGACACATTGGCGAGGGCCTCCTGCGCCACGCGCAGCAGCGTCACCTCGACCTCGGGATGGAGCCGCTCGGCCGTGCCGGTCGTCGCCATCTGCACCGTCACTCCGTTGCGCTCGGACCAGCGTGCCGCCACCTCGGCGATGGCGTCGGGGAGCCGGCTGTCCTCCAAGGGCGCCGGGATCACCGCCTGGACCGAACGCCGCGCCTCCGAGAGGCTTTCGCGGGCCAGTGCGGCGGCATGATCCAAGCGCCGGCGGAGCTCGACGGGATCGTCGATGGTGTGTTGCGCCGCCTCGAGTTGGGTGACCACCCCGGTCAGCCCCTGCGCCAGGGTGTCGTGGATCTCGCGGGCCATCCGCTGCCGCTCGTCGAGGATTCCGGTCTCACGGGCGTGCGCCACCAGCAGCGCCTGGAGTTCGGCGTTCTCGCTCAGGGCCGCCTCCAAATCGGCAACGGTGCGCTGCCGTTCGTCGGCCACTGCCCGGAAACGTCCCTCCGAGGACACCCCGAACCCGATCCCGACCGTCTGCACCGCCACCACGATGACGTAGATGGTGATGCTTTCCCTGGTGGGGTCGGGCAAACCGAGTATCAGCCCGTTGATCACCAGCGAAGTGACGAAGATGGCGCCGACCGCCCGTCGCAGAGGCTTCAGGTATCCGGCGTGGAAGAACCCGGTCAGTGCCACCAGGAAGAACAGCGGCGCCATGGTCATCAATGCAACGGTGAGGGCCAGTATCCCGACGATATAGACGACGAGGCGGCGCTGGGAGTGGCGGGTGGCCGGGGTCAGCGGGGAGCCCATGGTTGCCGCCACCCAGGCGAACGCCACGGCGGTGACCCCCAGCACCCGGGCGGTCTCCGGCCACGGGCGTGGGTCGAGCGTCAGGGTGATGATCAGGCTGACCGCCAGCATCACGTACGGGATGGCATCGACCACGGTGTCGAATCCGCGACCGGGCGCTGATTGCTCCGACTCCGGGCGCTCTCGACCAACGACCATGTGCAGCCTCCATGCGGTCACTCCCACCGGAACAGCCTCACCGCCAACGCAACCGCCACTGCGGTGAATCCGATGACCACCAACAGGTTAGGAAATGCAGGGGCGGCACCGTCCCAGGTGTCCCGCATCGCCTGGACCGCCGACCCGGCCGGGGTCAGGTCGCTGACCGTCCGTAGCCCGTCCGGCATCACCTCGCGGGGGAAGTACACACCGGCGAAGAACATCGTGGGGAAGAACGCCAACAACCCGAACCCCTGACCGGCCGAGGTGGTCGGTGCCACGGCGCCGATGAGCAGACCGATCGAGAAGATCGAAACGGTGGCGAGGAGGAACATCCCCCCGAACCCGATCCAGGACCCGGGCGCCGGAACATCGAAGACTGCCATGGAGGCGGCGACCCCGAGCACGCCGCCGATCAGCGCCACCACCACCTGGACGGTGAGATGGGCCAGCAGCAGCCGGCTCGGAGGCAGGGGAGTCGTGGCGAGACGGCGCAGCACCCCATCCTGGCGGTAGGTCGATAGCGACACCGGGAAGACGGTGAGGGCCACGGCGGCGAC
The DNA here is from genome assembly GCA_963708235.1 of uncultured Acidimicrobiia bacterium. GTDB lineage: Bacteria > Actinomycetota > Acidimicrobiia > Spongiisociales > UBA5794. The sequence continues at coordinate 898,189 of OY970200.1, forward strand.
CCCGGCGACGAGGATCACCGGTACGTAGACGTCGATCGGGCGTAGCCCGCCGAGATCTTCGGTCGGGTCGACGAAACCTGGGAAGAAGGCCCCCAGCGCCACCAGGAGGACGGCGGGAAACAACAGACCGAAGAACGACGATCCGCGGTCCCGCCAGTACAGCTTGGCTTCGACGGCGAGCATGTTGGTGAAACCGGTGGTCATGTGCGGGTTCCTTCCTGAGCTGGAATGCCGGTCGGGTGGGCGCCGGCGAGGTGCTCCCCGTTGTCCGTCGTGGACCGGCCGGTGAGAGTGAGGTAGGCGTCCTCGAGCGAGGTGGTGTCCATCCGGAGCCTCCTCGGGAACCACGTTCTGGTCCGCAAGCGACGAGGCCACGGAGAGCAGCAGATTCCCGGTGCCGGTGACGACGACCTGACGACCTTGATCCGTCACCTCGGCGACCTCGGGGAGCGCCATCAGCGCCGCCCGGTCGATGGGTGCCGACGGTCGGAAGCGCACGCGGAGCCCTCCTCCGGCCCGGGTCACCAGTCCGGAGGGGGTGTCGACGGCGACCAGCGTGCCGCCGTCGACCACAGCCACCCGGTCGGCAAGCCGTTCGGCTTCCTCCATGAAGTGGGTGACGAGGATGACGGTCACACCCTCATTGCGGATCTGCCCGACCAGATCCCAGGTGCTGCGGCGCGCCTGGGGATCGAGCCCCGTGGTCAACTCGTCGAGAATGGCGATCTCCGGGTTCCCGACCAACGCCAGCGCCACCGACAATCGCTGCTGCTCACCGCCCGAGAGATTCTTGAACCGTGATCGTGCAAGCTTGGTGAGGCCGAGCCGGTCGATGAGCACGTCCGTGTCGGCGTGGGACCGGTAGAACGAGGCGTAGAGCTCGATCGCCTCCTTGACCTCGATACGTTGCGGCAACCGGCTCTGTTGGAGCTGGGCACCGACCCGGTGCTTCAGCTCGACGGCGTCACGTTGCGGATCGAGACCCAGCACCTCGATGTTCCCGGCGTCGGGTAGCCGCAGACCCACGATGGATTCGACGATGGTCGTCTTCCCCGCACCGTTGGGACCGACGATGCCGAAGATCTCGCCACGCTCCACGGTGAACGACACATCATCGAGCACGGTCCGGTCGCCGTAACGCTTCCCCATTCCCTTCACATCAATAACCGTCACCACGGCCTCCTTGGAATTCGGCACCACGATCAGGGCGGTGTCGATTCCATCGTGGGGCCATGCCACCGCCGACGCATCGGCTCAACGGCTGGATCTGGTCCCGTCGGTGATTGACGCGTCGATCAACCGATCGGTTGATCGAGTGCCCCGATCCCCTGCCTCTTCGAGAGACTCGGTTGGGCCGATTTCCCTGGGCGGATCTCTCTGATCGCTACGCCGCCCAGAGGAGAGGGAACAAGGGATGGTTCATGGCCGCCCCTGCCGCCAGCTCGTCTTCGAGACCCGGGAAGGGAGGCGAGGTCCGCCACGGACGGGGTGCGTGGACCATGTCGTCGCCGAGGTACCGCACCGACAACACCCGACGCCGGGTATTGCGTGACACGCCGCCGGCAGCGTGGAGGGTGAGCATGTTGAAGAAGACCGCATCTCCCGGCTGCAACTCCCAGGCGACGATCTTGTGCCGATCCCGGTCTTTCTCGATGTCAGGAAGCTCGGACAGCGATCCCTCGGGGAACCACTTTGCCTCGCCCTCCATGAACGTGCGCGGCATCAGCCAGGGGCCGAGGTGCGACCCGGCGACGAACTCCAGGGTCGCCTCCCGGTCCACCGCATCGATCGGCAGCCACATGCTGGCGTTGCGGAAGCCGTCGACGTTGTAATAGGGCTGGTCCTGGTGCCACGGGGTGCGTTGGCTGGTGAACGCCTCCTTCACCAACACATGGTCGTGATAGAGCCGGATCTGCGACGATCCGGTGAGTCGACCCGCCACCTCGGCACCCGGGGAGGTACGGACGAAACGCTCGATCTGCTCGATCCGGTCCCAGTTGCGGAAATCCTCGAAGAACAGCCCGTCGTCGTCACGGCTGGCGACGAGGGCAAGCTCGCTCGGATCCGCCAGCACCAACTCGATCGCTTCGGACACCGTATCGAGGTCGTCCGGTGCGATTAGGCCGCGGATGCACACGGCGCCGTCACGCTGGTAGGCCTCGATATCTGCCACGGTCACGAGTTCGGCCACGTCACCTCCTGATTCCCGGAGTGGTGCGTCGAGCCTAGAGAACCGCCGTGAATCGGGTCGAGCCGCCGTCCCCGGCCGATGACAGAATTCGGGCGTCAACGCTAGTGTTCTGGCATCCAGACGGAGGGTGTTCGTGGACGGAACTCGGATGCGGGCGGTGCGCACCGCGGCGGGGTTGACCCAGTCGGAGCTGGCAAGTCGCAGTGGGGTCAGCCGCCAGATGGTGGGGGCCATCGAGGCCGGTCGTCACCTCCCACGGATCGACGCTGCCGTGGCGCTCGCCGAGGTGCTCGGGGTCGCCGTCGGCGAGTTGTTCGGTGCGCCCGGCGTCGCCGTCGATGTGCTGACCGGAGCCGCCCCCGGGCAGGGGGCCATGGTGCGGTCGTCGTCGGTCGGGGGGCGCATCGTGACGGCTCCGGTGAGAGATCTTCCCGACGGGTGGGAGGCAGCCGATGGTCTGGTCGCAGGTGATCGGCTCGCACCGCTGGGACATCTTGCCGAGGGCATGGTCGTGGTGGGATGTGAGCCCGGGATGGTGGTGCTGGAACGGATCCTGCGTGAAGGGGGGATGCGGGCAATGGCGGTCGCCGGGTCCACCCGGGCGGGGCTGCTGGCGCTCAGGGCCGGTCGGGCCCATGCGGCCGTGGTGCACTGGCCGGTGTCCGAGCCGGCTCCGGACACGCTCGGTACCGCTGTCGCCCGATTCCACATCGCCAGGTGGCGGGTCGGAATCGCTGCTGCGAGCGATGCCCCGGGGGACTGGTGGCGGGAGGCGTTGGCGGGCACGGTTCCTGTGGTGCAACGCGAGCCGGGCGCCGGTGTCCAGGCGACATTCGAGTCCGCTGCCGGGGTCGGCGCCGGGCCACGGCCCGGCCCGCGCGTCGCCGGTCACCTGGAGGCGGTGCGGGTGGGGATCGCCATCGGGGCTGCGGCGGTGACCATCGAGCCGGTCGCCGTCGCCGTGGGCGCCAGATTCCATCCTCTGGACCGACACCGCACCGAGCTGTGGGTGGATCGCCGCCGCCTCGGGGACCGGGCGGTGATCGAGGCGCTGGCGGTGCTCTCGACCGGGCGCTTCCGGCGACATCTCGAAGGGATCGGCGGGTATGAGGTGGAACGGTGCGGGGAGGTCGCCGGATGAGACCGGAGGCCACCACCCGCCGTGACGCGGTACGGATCCGTACCGTCGTCGGGATCGTGCTGGTGGCTGCCGTCAGCGCATGTGGGGGAGGCGCCGACCCGGCGGCCTCCGGCGAGGTGCGGGTGTCGGCGGCCGCCTCCCTCACCGATGCCTTCACCGAGATCGAAGAAGCCTTCGAAGCGACCGTCGACGGTGCGGATGTGGGGCTCAACTTCGGCGGGAGTTCGGCGTTGCGTGAACAGATCATCGAGGGCGCCCCCGTCGACGTATTCGCCTCGGCGAACCTGCGGAACATGGAAGAGGTCGGAGACCGAGGCCTCATCCAAGGTGAGCCTCGCATCTTTGCCGTCAATATGTTGCAGATCGCCGTGCCCCCGGGGAACCCCGGCGGTGTGACCGGTCTGGCGGACCTCGCCCGTGACGAGTTGCTGGTCGGACTCTGCGCCGAGGGGACGCCGTGCGGCGACTTCGGCCGGGAACTGCTCGCCGGCGTCGGGGTCACCGCAGCGGTCGACACCAACGAGCCGGATGTCCGGGCGCTTCTCACCAAGATCGAACAGGGCGAGTTGGATGCGGGGATCGTCTACGTCACCGACATCATCGCCGCCGACGGTGGCGTCGAGGGGGTATCCATCCCCGGCACCGAGACCGTCGTGGCCGAGTACCCGATTGCGGTGCTGGCGGATGCCGGCAACCGATCAGGTGCCGAGGCGTTCGCCGAGTTCGTGCTCTCGGCGGAGGGGCGTCGCATCCTGGGCGAGTACGGCTTTGCGACCCCGTGACGCTGACTCCGTGACACGGGCCCCCGTGATCGTGGCCCTGGAGATGCGATGAGCCGTCATCGCCGGGCCGCCAGGACCCGCCCACCGGCGCTGTTTTCCGTGCTCGGTGCCATCGGGTTGACCCTGTTCGTCGTCCCTCTCGCCGGTATCGTGTCCCGAACCCCGTGGTCGTCGGTACCGGCCCTCCTGGCCGACGACCTGGTACTCGATGCCCTGCGGCTGTCCCTGGTGGCGTCGGTCGGGGCGACAGCGATCGCGGTGGTGCTCGGCATCCCGCTCGCCTGGCTCCTGGCCCGCACCGAGATGCCCGGACGATCCGTGATCCGGGGCTTCGTGATGTTGCCGCTGGTGCTCCCACCGGTGGTGGGCGGGGCGGCGCTGCTCTTTGCGCTGGGCCGGCGCGGCCTGGTCGGTGAACCGCTGTACGAGGCCACTGGGTTCCTACTCCCGTTCTCCACATGGGGGGTGCTGGCGGCCACCACCTTCGTCGCCATGCCGTTCCTGGTGATCACCGTCGAAGGCGCCCTCCGCAACCTCGACCCGCGATACGAGGCGGCGGCATCGACGTTGGGAGCGGGCCGGTGGACGGTACTGCGCCGGGTGACGTTGCCGATGATCGGACCGTCGTTGCTGGCGGGACTGGTGCTCACCTGGGCGCGCGCCCTCGGCGAGTTCGGCGCCACCATCACCTTCGCCGGAAATCTGCAGGGCCGGACGCAGACCCTGCCGCTCGCCGTGTTCGTGGCGCTGGAGTCCGACCGCGACACGGCTGTGGTGCTGAGTCTGCTGATGGTGGTCATCTCGCTCACCGTGCTCATCGGTCTGCGCGACCGGTGGTGGCGGGCCCTGTGATCGGCAAGCCTGTGATGGGGGAGCGGTGATGGAGGGGGCCGAGATCCGGGGTGCGGGTGGGACGGCGTCAACGGGGGGTCTCGACTGCCACATCGTCGTCGACCGTGGTCAGGGTTTCACGCTCGAGGTGTCTGTGGCGGTCCCGCCCGGTCGCACCGTGGCACTGCTCGGGCCCAACGGGGCCGGGAAGTCGACGACCGTCGCCGCAGTTGCCGGTGTGCTGGCGCTCGACTCCGGGCGGATCGCCCTCGGGGGCCGGGTGCTCGACGACGGCGCCGGCATCTTCGTCCCGCCCGAGCAACGCAGGATCGGGGTGGTGTTCCAGGACTACCTGCTGTTCCCCCATCTGTCGGTGGTCGAGAACGTCGCCTTCGGGCTGCGCAGCACCGGGATCCGGCGCGAGATGGCACGGGACCGGGCCATGGAGTGGGTCGACCGTCTCGGGCTCGGTGAGCTGGCCGATCGTCGATCGTCGGGGCTTTCCGGTGGGCAGGCGCAGCGGGTGGCGCTCGCCCGGGCGCTGGTGACCGAACCCGATCTCCTGCTCCTCGACGAGCCCTTGGCGGCACTCGATGTCACCACCCGCACCGAGGCCCGCCGCCTGCTCTCGGACCACCTCGATGCCTACCCCGGCCCGCGTCTCCTCATCACCCACGACCCCACGGAAGCGTTTCTCCTCGCCGATTCCATCCACGTCATCGAGGAAGGCACCATCACCCAGGTGGGTGAGGCCGACGACATCCGACTTCGTCCCCGCACCGCCTACGCCGCCGACCTCGCCGGGGTGAACCTCGTCAGCGGACAGGCGCACGGCTTCGAGGTCGATGTCGGCGGTCACATCATCACCGTCGCCGAACCAATCGACGGTCCGGTGCTCCTCACCATCCGCCCACAGGCGATCTCGCTCCACCCGGTGGCCCCGCACGGAAGCGTGCGTAACACGTGGCAGACGTCGGTCGGTCACGTCGAGCATCTCGGAGAGCGAACCAGGGTCCGGCTCGGAGCGCCACTGGGATTGACGGCCGAAATCACCCACTCCGCCGCAGACGAGCTCCGCCTTGCAACCGGATCGGTGGTTTGGGTGGCGATCAAGGCCACCGAGGTGGCCGTCGGGGCGGCCTGACCTGCCCCGCCCACCATGTCTGGCGACGTTTGAGAGCCAGGGTTGGCATTCGGCGACGATCGAGGACGCCGCCTGGTCGCAGGGTGGTACCGGTATGAGTTGCCCCCGACAGGTTCCGGCATCACCGAGGTACCACTCTGCGTTGCGGGTTCTGCCGGGTAGGTCGTCCACTTGACCCGAAATCCTTGCGAACCGACCCGGGATATCTGCAGATTGGGGATAGCGGAGGCGCCTTGCCGAGTCCTAGTATCCGCCGATCGTACGAGCAGGGGAAGCCGTCGAGCCAGCTGGGAAGGGAAGAATTTGGCCTGCGGTAGTGCTGCGCCGACCCCGTCGGAGTCGGAGACGGCCCGATACGGAGCATGACTGACACCGGGGGGCGAAATGCCCGTTTTTCGACAGGAGGGAAGAAGCACGTGCAGATGACAATGAGCATGAAGAGGCCGAGCAAGAGCCTGGTCACACTCGTCGTAGCCGTCACCCTGGCGCTCTTGGCGCCGGCGGTCGCAGGGGTTCCACAGGCCGAGGCCCAGGACCCGCCTTACGATGGCAACACGATCTCGGCGGGACTGGGCCCGACATTCGGTGAGCCGTGGTGCGCTTCCGCCGAAGGGGAGAACGTTCCTCAGACCGCACCTCTGGCCATCATTCCCTACGCAGCGATTGCCTGCACCCTCGATCAGTTCGAGGCCGAGGCTGCCGCCAACGGCGTCCCCGACCGGTTCGACTGGTGGTCGCTGGGCACGACGGACACCGGCCGCGATGTCTGGGCGGTTGTGGTGAATGCCACCGAGACCCGGGACCAGCAGCGCGACTTCGAGCGGTGGCGCCAGCTCAGGCGGGTCCAGCTCACCGACCCGCACCGCGCCCAGGAACTCCTTGAGGAGTGGGGCTCGGATGTCAAGATGCCCGTGTTCATCGAGGCCAACATCCACGGCGGGGAGCGCGAGGGCACCGATGCGATGATGCAGGCCATCCGTGACCTCGTCACCCTCCCCCGCGGCACCAACGCCACGGTGGACAAGTTCCTCGACAACACCATCCTCGCCATCATTCCCAGCGCCAATCCCGACGGGCGTGTCGCCGGTACGAGGGCCAACTCCAACAACTTCGACATGAACCGGGACCTCATGGTCCAGTCCCAGCCGGAGATCAGGCTCAACACGGCCTTCCAGCTCGACTACCTGGCACCGGTGGGGTTGATGCTCCATGGCTACGTCAATCCGACCCTGGTGGACGGTCTCACCAAGCCGCACAACTTCGGGTTGGAGTACGACCTGTTCCTGAAGTGGAACCAGCCCCGACTCGACGTCAACCAGGCGGCGCTGGCGAATGTGGGTCTGGGAATCACCCGGCCGGTCAACCAGTGGAATGCTTCCGGTGGCGGCACCACCGGGAACCCGGCGATCGCCGAGGGCTGGGACGACTGGGGACCGTTCTACACCCAGACGTATGCGGCCTTCTTCGGAGTCGACGGGTCCACGTGGGAGATCTGTTCCAACACCGCCTGCGGTGGCAGGCTCGGCTCCAAGCTGTCCGCTTACATCGGCATCTACTCCTCGGTTGGGTTCTGGGTCGACAACAAGGCCGAGATCATGTGGGACCAGTCGGAGATCCTCCGTCGCGGGGCCGATGGAGCCCCACGTCCCAACTGCTGTGACGACCCGTCCCTGCAGGCTCGCGGCTTCGACGAGGCGAACCACAACTGGATGTACGAGTACCCGGAGGCCTATGTGATCCCGTGGAATGGGGATCCGGTCCAGGGACCTGCGCCTACAACCAGCCTGCAGCGCAGCGAGCCCGAGGCGAACCGTCTGGCCCAGTTCCTGGTCGACAACGCCGTCGAGGTGTATCGCGCCCGCGAACCATTCACCTGGAACGGCACCACCTACCCGGCGCGCTCGTATATCGTGCCGATGGACCAGCCCTTACGGGGTCTGGCCGAGAACTTCCTCGGTCGGGGTGTCGACATCTCGGAGCGGATCACCCAGCTCTATGCGCCTCCTGGCGCCTGGAGCCACGTCCTGTGGGGCGCCGACATCGTCGAGGTGCCTGCCGGCGACGAGACCTTCAACCCGGTGACCGGCCCATTCAGCCTCAACCCGCTTGCGGGCGGCCTCCGGGGCTCGGGTCGGGTCGACTGGTATGCGTTGAAGGTCGACTCGCCGACAGCGGTGCGCACCGTGAACGGCCTGCTCGAAGCCGGTGTCACCGGTGAGGTGGCGGAAGCGCCCTTCACCACCACCCTCGGGGTGAGCATGCCGGCCGGCTCGCTGATCTTCCCGGCAAGCTCCGCAACGCAGCTCAAGGCTGCCGGGCGGGAGAACGGGCTGTGGTTCGAGGCGAGCCGCTCGACGGCCACGCCGGCCACCACCAGGCTCGACGAACCGCCGCGGATCGCGGTGCTTGCTGCGGGGACAACCAGTGACCTGTGGTTCTCGTTGCGGAGCCTCGGGTTCCAGGCCGACCACCTGGCCACCACGGGTGGGACCGCCTCCATCAACACGGCTCCGGACGACCCGCTGCTCAACTATGACGTGATCTACAACAGCGGGTCGGGGTTCCCGACCGGCGCTGCCAACGCCACGGCGCAGGCGCGGCTCGCCGCGTTCTTCGCCAGAGGCGGCGGCTACGTGGGGTCGTTGAACAGCGGCGCCACGTTCCTGACCGGCGGCGGGCTTGTCTCGGGTCTCACGTATGCGAGCCAGACGGGAAGCGGTATCGCACGGTGGGACAACACCGGCGGCGCTGCCAGCCCGGTGACCGGGGCTCTCCCGGCGCAGGGCTACGTGTACAACCCGTCACCGATGTCCCGGCTCTCGGCGGTCCCCGCCGATGCCACCGTGGCGGGCCGTCTCGCCGGTGATCCGGACCAGGCGTTCGTGTCCGGGCTGTGGAGGAGCCGGGCCGCGGCGTTCACCGATGCGCCGATCATCGCCCACGGCAACACGACATCGGCAACCCGTTGGGCCCATTTCGCCAGCAACCCGTTCTCGCGGGCCGATGCCGAAGGCATGTGGCCGGCGGTCGGGTCGGCGATCTTCTGGTCGAACCTGACCGACGACTAGTCAACGCACCAGTGGTGCTCTCGAGGGGGGCGGGCCTGGGGCCCGCCCCCCTCATACGTTTGTGGTTGTCCGGTTGCTGTCCAACCGACATGGTGCGTGGTAGCGTCCCCCCATGTCGAGCCGTACCGACGTCAGGGGCTGGGCGTGGCTGGTCGCCGTCGGTGCGCTGGCCATGTCCGTCTCCCCGTTTCTCCCATGGGTCACCGCCTCGGTCGCCGCCGATTCCGATGAGGTCGGGTTGGAATCCGAGGACGTCGGGCGGGGCTCCGGAGGCGCCGAGACTGAGGATCCGCAGGCAGGGCGCCAGGCCACGCAGACAGGCCGCGATGCACCCGTGTCTGCGTGGATCGCCATTGCCGCAGGGGTCGCAGGTCTGGTGGCGGCAGGCCTGATGTTGGCCGGCAACGCACCCGCAGGTGTCCGGCTGGGGGGCATCGCCGCTGCCGTGGGGGCGGTGATCGCCTGGCGCGGCTACCGCTATGCGCAAGAGCCGGACACGCTCATCTTCCTCAGGGACGATTCGCTCGTCGTGGTGGATGTGGGCGCCGGCCTGTGGCTCCTCGTGGGAGGCGCTGCCGTGGTCCTGCTGGCCTGCGTCGTGGCCGGTCTCCGGACGAGGACGCCGTAGACCGTCGCCAATCCGCCCGGGCGACCACAGGGACTCTCGGCATGGTCAGGAACGCTGCCGCCGTGACGACTTCCGACCCCAGTGCGGACGCAGCACATCGGAAAATCCCGCGGCCAGCCAGGTGGGGAGCACCGCCGGGTCCCGGCGGCGGATGGTGAGCCAGGCCGCATCGACCGCCGGCATCGGGCGGAAGGCGGTGCGGGGAACCCGCTCGCCCAGTTCGAAGCTCCACCACGGCGCCCATGCCGCCGACCGCAGCGAGCGGGCCGGTTCCGCCGCATGTTTGCGGGCCACCTCCCACTGGAGGAGCAGGTCGGTGCGTCGAGGCCCCCTCTCGGGATCGTCGAGTAGACGACCGAGCAGCTCCGTGGTCAGCGCAAACGGTGGGCTCGCCACCACGCGATAGGTGTCCCCGGGGAGGTCGAAGTCACGCAGGTCGCCCAGCCGGAGGTCGATCCGGTCGGCATGGGGGTACCTGCCGAGGCTGCGTCGCAGATCCTGGACCATATGCGGGTCGCGCTCCACCGCAACGACATGGGCTCCGGACGCCGCCAGCGCAAGGGTGAGCGCACCCCGTCCGGGACCGAATTCCACCACCGTCTCTCCGCGCTTCAGGTCGAGCCGCTCGATGGCTCGTTCGACAGCAGTGCGGTCAGCGAGAAGGTTCTGGCCGTAGCTGCGGCGCCGCTGATCCCGCGACGAGAGGCGTCGCCGGGCCACGATGGCGCACCACGCCGATCAGGTAACTGCTCATGACGGTGGAGGATACCCCGACCCGTCGTGTCGTTCGAACGACACGCACACCGGTCCGAAGACGCCCACGACGGCATACGGCCCGACGGGATCGATGTGGACGATCCCACCGGGGGGAGCAGTCGGTCGGCCGGTCATGCGGTCTGGTCGAGGCCCGTGCGTTCAGGCATCGGGGAGGCCAGTCATCGGAGGCGCCAGGCATCGGAGTGGTCAGGCATGGAATGCGGCCAGGCGTGCCGCCTCGTCATCGACGGAGCGACGCACCGCTCGGGGGAGCGGCTCGAACGGCTCGACCTTGACACCGTCATCGATCCAGCGCCACGTCCCGGCCACTCGCCCGTCGACGAGGAAGGTGGGGACCGACTGCGGCATCTTCGTGTCGAAGACCAACGGCCGGAACCGTTCCGGGAGGATCTGGGTTCGCCGGGCGTGGACCAGCAGCATGGCCTCCCACTGACCGATGAACCGCACCGGTGCCGGGGTGTCGCCCGGGGGGAGTGGTGCGCGACGCAGGTCGAACAACCCGCCGCCTGCCGCATCGGTGAAGCGTCGTAGCGGCAACCGATCCAGGATCCGGTCGATGGCGGTCAGCGACAACCCGGTGAAGCTCTGGATGTCGTGTCGTGAGGCTGGGCCGAAACCACCGAGATACCGGCGCACCAGCAGGTTCTCGCCCTCCTCGACGGTACCGGTAGGGACCCCCACCCAGTCCTCGGCCAGCCCGAAGAGGTCGGCCCGGCGACGTTCCCAGGTTCCCGAGGGCGGGACCCGGACCAGATCGAGCCACATCCCGACGCCGTTCCAGGTGGCGCTGTCGATGCGCAACTCGGTGGTCAATTCGGATCGACGTCGCGGCCCCTCGGCCAGGACCCGGCGCACCGCACCGGCGGCCACCTCGACGGTTTGGTGATCGACGGTGGACCGTGCCGACCGTATCCAGGCCCGCATCGGCTCTCGGATCGCATGGGACAGCAACCAGTAATCGCGGTGCGACACGATATGGATCGTGCCGCGCATCAAGGTCGCCTGGATCAACGTGCGCCGCTGCAGCGCGGCCGTCAGTGCATTCCGCTCGAAGCCGGCGGCACGGGACCACAGCCCGACGTACGCCGATGGCGCGTACTGCGCCTGGATCCCGGCCATCTGTTCGACGAGGCGACCAAGGGGGCGCCGGCTGCGTTCCAAGAGGTGCTGGCGTGCCAGCACCGCACGGTTGAGCGTCAGTTCGTCGAGGATCCGGATCGCCACCGTGCGAAGTCTACGTCCGCCGGGATGTCCGGACCATGTCGGCAAATTTTGCCGTTCTGCGACTCGGTGTCCTCTGCGGGACGGTAATGTCCGCCGGCGATGGAATGGATCTCCGACCCCCAGATCTGGATAGCCCTGCTCACGCTCACCACCTTGGAGATCGTGCTCGGGATCGACAACATCGTGTTCATCTCGATCCTGGCGGGCAAGCTGCCCGTGGAGCAGCAGGCAAGGGCACGCAACCTGGGTCTGGGGCTGGCGATGGGAACCCGGATCCTGTTGCTGCTGTCGATCTCGTGGGTGATCGGGCTCACCGCACCGCTGTTCGAACTCGCCGGCAACGAGTTATCGGGTAGAGACCTGATCCTGATCCTCGGTGGTCTTTTCCTGCTCGGAAAGGCGACGTTCGAGATCCACGAGAAGCTCGAGGGCGAGGATCCCCATGGCCACGGCGGGGCCGGGGTGGCCGTGGCCAGCTTCGGCAGTGTCATCGCCCAGATCCTGATCCTCGATGTGGTGTTCTCGCTCGACTCGGTGATCACCGCCGTCGGCATGTCCGATGTGATCGGGGTGATGATCGCCGCCGTGGTGATCGCCATCGGGGTGATGCTGGTGTCGGCCCGGGCCGTTTCCGAGTTCGTCAACAACCACCCGACGGTGAAGATGCTGGCGTTGAGCTTCCTGCTGCTGATCGGGATGACGCTGGTGGCCGAGGGCTGGGATCTGCACATCCCCAAGGGCTACATCTACTTCGCCATGGGGTTCTCGATCTTCGTCGAGTTCCTCAACCTGAGGGTGCGCCGCCGCAAGGTCGAGGCGTCGCCGGTCGAGTTGCGACCCACCTTCGTCAAGGACGAGGGCGCCGCCGGTGCGGTAGGGGTCGTCGTTCCCAGACCACCCCACTGAAGCGTGCGGTGCGCCGGCACGGCGTCACCCGCTTCGGGATGCGCGATCATCTGAGACCGTCGTCCCCCCGACCCGTCAGGAGGCTTCCCATGCATGCAGTCGTCATCGAGGACTTCGGTGGTCAGCCGGTGCTCAAAGAGCTTCCCGAGCCGCCCGTCGGTCCGGGTGAGGTCCTGGTCCGCGTCGAGGCATCGTCACTGAACGGGTTCGATCTTGCGGTTGCATCTGGGCAGTTGCGCGGCGTCATGCCCCATCATTTCCCGGTAGTCCTCGGCAAGGACTTTGCCGGGGTGATTGCCGCGGTCGGACCCGATGCCCCCCGATTCGCAGTGGGCGAAGAGGTGTTCGGTGTGGTGACGAAGCCGGAACTCGGCGACGGCGCCTTCGGTGAACTGGTGACCGTCCCCGAGGACTCGGTGATCGCCCGGTTGCCTGACGGACTCGACGAACAGGTCGCCGGTGCCATCGGGCTCGCCGGATGCACCGCCCTCGCCGTCGTCGACGCCGCAGCCGTCGGAGCAGGCGATGTGGTGCTCGTCTCCGGCGCCACCGGGGGAGTGGGGACCATCGTCACCCAACTCGCCGCCGCAGCCGGGGCCTATGTGGTGGCGACCGCACGACCCGGGGAAGAGGCCGACGTCCTCACCGTCCTCGGCGCCTCGGCGACGGTGGACCGCGATGGCGATGTCGCCGATGCGGTCCGGATGGCGTATCCGCGTCGGGTCGACGTGGTCATCCATCTGGCCGGTGACGGACGCTCCCTCGCCGGTCTGCTCCGCAACGGTGGCCGCTTCGTCTCCACGCTCGGGTTCGGCGAGAACCAGATGGGGGATCTACCGGTGGTCACCACCGTCATCTCGGCAGGCCCCGATGCCGACCGTCTCGTCCGGCTCGGTCACGCCGCCGCCGACGGTCAGATCCGGGTGCCGATCCAGGGGCGCTACATGCTCGAAGATGTGCCCCGGGCGCTCGCCGACTTCGCCGGCGGCAAGCTCGGCAAGCTGGTCGTCGAGGTCGACTGAGACTCAGGCGAGGACGACGACCGGTGTGCCCTCCGGGGCCCACTCGTAGAGCGCCGCGGCGTGTGCCAGGCTCTGGCGGACACACCCGGCGCTGTGGTACTCGCCGAGCGCCTCCTCGGACTGCAACGGGTTGCCTGCGCCGTCGTTGGGGATGGCGTGGAATCCGATGGCCAGGTTCCGGCCGTGGGCGAACCGGACCATGTACCGCATCGTGATGTCGTCGTGTCCGGCGAAAGCCGTTTCCGACCTGGAGAAGACCTCGTACGTTCCCGGTGCGGGGACACCCTGTTTGCCGGAGACCAGATAGGAGTCGGTCACCGAACCGTCGTTCTCCACCATCCACACCCGCTGATCGGAGTTGGAATAGACGATCCGGCGCCCCTCTCCGGACTCAGCCGGGACGGGTGGCGCGACCACACCTTCGACGTCCTGGCGGACCCCTTCGGCGACGTTGCCGAACTCCTCGAACGGTGAGAGCAGGACCTGGTCCCCGTCGACGACGATCGGGATCGTCACCGTCCGGGTCTCGGTCATGCCCTCCTGTTCGACCGTGCCGCTGACCTCGAGAACGGTGCGACCGGCGGCGTCCTCCGTGATCGCATACGAGACCTCCTCCGCAACCGACCATGCGCCCCAACCCTCGGCCATGGCATGGGCCGTGCCACCGAAGAACTCGTCGGGACCGATCGCCTGCTGTGATGTCGGGGCCATCGCCGTCCACGCCGCCTCGAACTCGCCGGACCCGAGGTCGGAGACCCACACTTCGAATGCGGCGACAGCGGCGGCCTCCAGGTCCTCGCTCGGATCAGGTGGGGGTGTCGTGGCGACGGTGCTGGTCGTCGGGGTGCTGGTCGTCGGGGTGCTGGCGGTGGATGGGACGGGTCCGCTGGTCGACGACGTCGGGCCCGGTGGAAGTTCAGGCGGAGCGGTTGTGGGGATATTCGGAGCGGGGTCCCCGCATGCGGTCAGGATGACCACAGCTACGGTGACGGCGATCCGCGGGACAGCGCGCATGCGCTTCACCTCCCAGATTGTCGTTCGAGGACAGGTTCGTATACCAGTCTGACGCATAACGGCCCTTACAGGTTCGCCGGGGCCGTTGGTCTTCCCTCTGGCCGGACCGTGACCCTGATCGACACGGGTCGTCAGGTACGACAGGTTTCCGTCGGGACAACGGGTGGGTAGACCCCTGACTCCCGATCAGGAGGAGCCTCCATGTCCGAGAACGTCACACTCGACGGCGCCGCCGTCGCCTTCCTCGTCGCCGACGAGGGCATCGAGCAGGTCGAGCTCACCGAGCCCTGGAAGTCCGTGGAAGCCGCCGATGGGCGACCGGTGCTCATCGCCCCCGACGTCGGGAAGGTCCAGGCATTCCACCACCTCGATGCCGCCGACACCTTCGAAGCCGAGGTGGCGGTCGGCGATGCCGACGTCGCCGACTATGCGGCGCTCGTGCTCCCGGGCGGGGTCGCCAATCCCGACAAGTTGCGGATGTCCGCCGATGCGGTCTCATTCGTCCGTCGCTTCTCTGCCTCCGGAAAACCGGTGGCGGCGATATGCCACGCTCCGTGGATGCTCGTCGAGGCCGACGTGGTGAACGGCCGGAGGCTGACGAGCTGGCCGAGTCTGCAGACCGACATGCGCAATGCGGGGGCCGAGTGGGTGGACGAGGAGGTCGTGGTGGATACCAGCGGTGGCGCCACGCTGATCACCAGCCGGAAACCCGACGATCTTCCCGCCTTCTGCGCACGTCTGTTGTCGGCGGCTTCGCAGGCGGCCGGCGCCTCGCAACGCTGACTCTGCGGGCCTCGCCGAGGTGGTCGGTCAGCGAGGTCGCCAAGTGGTGACTGCCACCGAGCCGGTCACCGACGTCGGTGAGCCGAGGGTGTCTAGTCGTGCCGCCGTCGTGGCCGGATCGAGGTGTCGGGCGCTCGGTCCCATCAGGACCGCCGCCTCCATGGCAGCACGGTCGAGCACCATCTCCCATTCCAATCCGGTGTGGCCCATCTGGACGAAGTGACTGCCGAGCGACCCGGCGAGGCGTCGATCCTTGTCGGGATCGACGTTGACCATCCCCAGTGCGCCGACCAGTTCGTCGAGATGGCGGGTCGTGGGAGTCACCACGCACAGGATGCCGGTGCGGGAGGCGATGCGACCCAACTCGGCGGCGTTACGTGGTGAGAACACATCGAGAACCATCGCCGCCACCTCGTTGCGGACCGGCAGCGGACCCCAGACGTCGCAGCCGACGGCCGTAGCGCGGGGGTGGCTACGAGCCGACCGGCGCAACGCCGCCGTCGAGATGTCGAGGGCGAGCCCGACCCGCCGTGGGGCGCCGTCGAGGACCGCCGCCAGATGGCGACCTGTCCCCGCTCCGATGTCGACCACGCAACCGGGATCGTCGATTTCGGACACCAGGCTCACCAGGGCGTCGGTGACTGGCTGGAAATGTCCACCGGCGAGGAACCTCTGTCGGGCTTCGACCATCGAGGTGGTGTCGGCAGTGCCGAGGTGTTCATCGCCACGGAGCAAGTTGACGTATCCCTGCCGGGCGATGTCGAAGCTGTGCCCGCGATCGCAGCGCAGCGATGCGTCGTGGCGCAGGAGCGGCCCGTGGCAGTGGGGACATCTGAGCAGCTCGACGGCGGCCTCGATCATCGCTACCCGTCCCCATTGCCGGTCACGTCGCCTGCCTGTGTCGTGCCATTGCCGGCGGTCGCCCGCTCGTGCCGAGTATGCCGGAGCGGAGAGCGACCGGCCAGCTCGGCGGCCGTTGGGGACTTTGGCCTCTGGACGGCGACGAACCCCGGAGACAAGCTGAGAAAGCGTCCACACACACGGGGGTGCCATGAGAGTGCTCGTTACGGCCGCAAGCAAACACGGCAGCACTGCCGCCATCGCCGAGGCGATCGCACGGCGTCTCAGTGCCGCCAGGTTCGAGGTGACGCTGAGCGCTCCGGATCGGGTCGATGCGGTCGAATCGTACGATGCGTTCGTGCTGGGGAGCGCGGTCTACGCCGGGCGCTGGATCGGATCTGCCCGCCAGTTCGCCGAGACGTTCGCCGACGTGCTCGCCACCAGACCGCTGTGGCTGTTCTCCAGCGGACCGGTCGGTGATCCGCCCCAACCCGCCGATGAGCCGCACGATGGCGCCGCCCTCGCCGCAGCGCTGTCGGCCCGGCAGCATCGGGTCTTTGCGGGCAAGCTCGACCGGTCCGAGTTGGGTCTTGTCGAGAGAGCCGTCGTCGGAGCGGTGCGAGCACCGGAGGGTGACTTCCGGGCATGGGACGACATCGGGTCCTGGGCAGACTCGATCGCCCGAGATCTCGAGGCGGTCGCCGCTGGCTGACCTGCGTCGGCCCGAGGTCCGCAGGTCCTCTACCGGGCCGTCGACCCGGCGAGAAGGCTGGAGACCATGATGCCCAACGGCAATGCGCCCCAGTAGGAGATGTTGACACCGACATTCCCCAGAAAGAGCATCAAGAGCCAGGTGGCCGGGAATGTGGCCAGCAGAAACACGATGGCGGCTGCGATCAGGGTTCGGATCATTTTGGTGCCCTCCGGTGGGTTTGTATTCGATTCCGGCTGCGGAGCCCCGCACCGGTGAGACGGGTGGGGGTGCGTGCGGGCGCCCGGACAGCCGGACGTCGGTCCTGAACCTAGCCCGCAGGGTCGGCCGGGGTGGTGCTTTCGGTGCAGAATCTGCATACTTGCCCTTGGGGAGCAGCGGTCCGGTCGGGCTCACCTCGACAGACGGGAGACCTTCGATGAACGGCATCACCAGGATGAACCACGCCGTGCTCTATGTCCGCAGCGCCGAGCGCCATGCCGAGTTCTACCGGGACGTCCTCGGGTTCGCCGAGGTGACGAGGATGCCCCTCGGAGGGGGGCGCAGCGGGGTGTTCATGAAGGCGCCGGGTTCCAGCAACGACCACGACATTGCGTTCTTCGGTCTGGGCGACACCCTGGGAGCCTCGAGTGCGGGGCGGGACCAGGTTGGTCTCTACCACCTGGCGTGGGAGGTCCCCACACTCGGCGATCTCGCCGACTACGCCGCCCGACTGACCGAGGCGGGGGCGCTGACCGGAGCCAGCGATCACGGCACGACCAAAGCGCTCTATGCGCGGGATCCCGACGGTTTGGAGTTCGAGGTGAGCTGGATCGTCCCCGTCGACCTCCTCGACGACGGCGGGGCGGAACCGATGATCGCACCACTCGACCTCGCAGCCGAGATCGAACGCTACGGCGCCGACCGGCGCGGGCAGCGGACGGTCCCGGCCGCCTGACCGAGATTTTCTCAGATTTCTTTCGACGGGCGACATCCTCCCCGGATGGGTCTGTTCCGGTCGGGGAAAGGGCGGGAGTCAGGGTCGCCGCCCCGGGGCATGGGGTCCGGCAAACCCTTGCGGGCAAACGGTTGCGACGCAACGGTGGATTCGTGCCGACTCCCAGCCGGACGTCTGCGCCCGGGCGTGGCGTCAGGCTTTCGCACCGGCATCTGTTCGGTGGGGCTGATGAATGGTTTGAATAGAAACCTACGGTGGCGTAGGTTACGGATACGTAAGTACGACTCCCAGCAAGGACCGACCGCATGAACTCGGTAGATATGGCCGTCGCTCACGACGTGATCACCCCGCCACAGGACCGATCTACCAAGGTTCGCGGTGTCGTCCGGCTGACCGCCGAGCAGCTCCGCTTCCAGAAGCGGGTCACGCTGATCATGACGGTGGCCCCGCTCGCCGCCGTCGCCGTGGCGATCTGGCAACTTTGGGGGACCGGGATCACCCCGCTCGACTTCTGGCTCTTCCTCGGTTTCTACGCCGTCGCCGGTCTGGGAATCAGTGTCGGCTACCACCGCCTCTTCACCCACCGCAGCTTCCATGCCGCCACCCCGGTCAAGGTCGGTCTTGCCATCGCCGGGTCGCTCGCCATCGAGGGCGACCCCATCTCCTGGTCGGCAACCCACCGCCGTCACCACGCCTACGCCGATCGCCACGGCGATCCGCACTCTCCCCACCTCGCCCAGGCCGCCGGCTTCAAGGGCGTCATGCTCGGTCTGTGGCATGCCCATGTCGGCTGGCTCTTCGACGCCGAGAAGACCGACGCCACGGTCTGGACCGCCGACCTCATCGCCGATCCGGCCGTCAAGAAGGTCTCCGACAAGTTCGTGTGGATCCTCGTGGCGTCGTTCGTGCTCCCGCCGATCATCGGTGGTCTGGTCACCATGTCCTTCACCGGCGCCCTCACCGCCTTTCTCTGGGGCTCGCTGGTGCGCATCTTCCTGCTCCACCACGTCACCTGGAGCATCAACTCCATCTGCCACTTCTTCGGCAAGGAGGCCTACCGGGCCAAGGACGAGAGCCGCAACGTGTGGGCCCTCTCGCCGATCAGCTTTGGCGAGTCCTGGCACAACAACCACCATGCGTTCCCCTGGTCTGCCCGTCTCGGGTTGCGTGCCTGGCAGATCGATCCGGGCTGGTACCTGATCGTGGCGCTGCGCAGCGTCGGACTGGTGGGCAAGGTCAAGGTCCCGACCGTCGAGCAGCGCGAGGCCAAACGGCTTCCCGCAGGAGCATCGAACTCGGAGTAGTGCCATGGCGGCAGGTCGAGGGCCGAACGGGCGAGTGCGCTCGTCCGGTCGCATGTCGGGACAGGAGCGCCGTGAGCAGTTGATCCGCATCGGGCGCGAGGTCTTCGCCGAACGGGGCTACGAGGCGGCGACCATCGAAGAGATCGCCGAACGTGCGCACATCTCCAAACCGGTGGTCTACGAGCACTTCGGCGGCAAGGACGGGCTCCATGCCGTCATCATCGATCGTGCCGTCCAGGATCTGATGCTGCGGCTCCGCACCAGCCTCGAGCCGGAGCATCCCTACGAGGCCATCTCGCAGACCGTCGACGCCTTTCTCAGCTATGTCGAGGAGGAACAGGCGAGTTTCCGGGTTCTGGTCCACGATGGGCCGGCCGGCTCGGTCGGTTCACTGCCGAGCGTGCTCGCCGATGTCGCCAGCCAGGCCGAGGCGCTCCTCGCCCGACAACTGGTCCCCCGTGGCTATCCCGAGAAGACCGCTCCGGTGTTGGCCAGGGCGCTGGTCGGTCTCGTCGCCATGACGGCGCAGTGGTGGCTCGAGGAGGGGAAGCCGACCCGCTCCGAGGTGACCGACAACCTGGTCAACCTGATCTGGAACGGGCTCAAGGGGCTCCGCATCGACACCCCCGAGGCCGACTAGCGGGCGGCGACGTCGCTGGTCACCACCAGGACGTTGCAGTTGGCGAGGTGGAGCACACGGTGGCTGGTGCTTCCCAGGACCAGGGCGGCGAAGTCGCCGCGACCCCGGGTACCGACCACGATCAGCGAGGCTCCCACGGCCTTGGCGTGACCGACGAGCGTGTCCGGCGGGTAACCCTCGAGCTCGACCCGTTCGAAGGGGACGGTGGCAGTCTCGAGCACAGGGTCGAGCCGCTCCCACACATGGCGTTGCTGCGCCGATTGCAGCGCCTGGACATCGACGGGCACCTCGAAATACATCACCGGGGGATGGAACACGTGCACCACATGAAGGGTGGCGCCACGTCGGGCCGCCTCGTCCAGAGCATGCTGGAGCACCACAGGTGCCCGGTCGGTCTCGTCGATTCCGACAACCACGATCATCTGCTACCTCCGGTCGCTCTGTCCACATGTTGGCAGCATCAGGGTCCCGAAGGACAGGGTCTTTCGAATCTTTCCGGGAGTCGCGCCATGCTCCCGACATGGGTCGCTCGACGGATGTGTCGAACGGTGCGGCGGAGAGCCGGAGAAAACGTCGTAGCATCTGCCCCGTGCTCCCGAAACCTCGCATACGTGGGCGGGCGTCGGAACCGGCTCGTCCTCCGACCAAGAAGGACCTGTCGCAGCTTCGCCGGCTGTTCCAGTTCGTCCGCCCCTACCGCAAATACTTCGCCATCGCCCTGGTCGGCGTCATCCTCGCCAGCATCCTCGGGTTGGTGTTCCCCCGGATCATGGGATCGCTGGTCGATGATGTCGTCAGCGCCGAGGACACCAGCCAGTTGGACCGGACCGCCCTGCTGCTGCTCGCCGTGTTCTTTGCCCAGGCGGCATTCAGCGGTGTGCGCATCTACTTCCTCGGGGTGATGGGGGAGGGGATCGTCGCCGATCTCCGGGCCAGCACCTATGCGCATCTGATGACCCTCCCGGTCCGGTTCTTCGACAGCCGGAAGACGGGGGAGATCACCTCGCGCCTCACCTCGGACGTCACGGTGGTCCAGACCACCGTCTCCGCATCACTGGCCTCGGCGCTCTCCCAGGGCATCACCCTGATCGGTGGTGTCGCCATGCTGCTGCTGACCAGCGTGCGACTGTCGGCGACGGTCCTTGTGTTTCTCCCCTTCGCCATCGTCGCCGCCCGCATCTTCGGGACCAAGCTGCGTCGCATCTCCACGCTCTTCCAGGACCGGGTGGCCGAGGCCAACGCCGGGGCCGAGGAGTCGATCTCGGCGGTCCGGGTGGTGAAGTGGTTCAGTGCCGAACAGATCGAGACCGATCGCTATACCGACGCCGTCCAGTCCGCCTACCAGGTGGCGGTACGTCGGACCCGCATCCGCTCGGTGTTCGTCCCGATGGTCACGTTCGTCGGTTTCGGGACGCTGTCGGTGGTGTTGTGGCAGGGCGGCCGTCTGGTGCTGGCCGGGGACCTGTCGACCGGGGACCTGGTGTCATTCCTGCTCTACACGTTCACCGTGGCGGGGGCGATCGGCACGTTCTCCGGTCTCTACGCCGAACTGCAGGAGGCGCTCGGTGCGTCGAGCCGGATCTTCGAGCTGCTCGACACCGGCAACGAGCTGATCGAATCCGACGATCCGGTTCCCTTGGAGTCGATCGAGGGATCGGTGCGATTCGAGGGCGTCGGTTTTGCCTATTCCGACCGCGATGTCGATGTCCTCTCCGAGGTCGACATCGATGTCCGTCCCGGTGAGGTGGTTGCGCTTGTCGGCCCCAGCGGCGCCGGGAAATCGACAATGGTCCAGCTCATTCCCCGGTTCTACGACGTCAGCCAGGGGCGGGTGCTCGTCGAGGGAGTCGATGTCCGTGATGTGCGGCGTCGGGATCTGCGTTCGCACATGGCGGCCGTACCCCAGGAGACTCAGCTCTTCTCCGGCTCGATTGCCGACAACCTCCGGGTGGGCAAGCGTGACGCCACCGATGCGGAACTGGTCGCCGCGGCGAAGGCGGGGAACGCCCACGACTTCATCGCCGCGTTCCCCGACGGGTACGACACCATCGTCGGGGAACGGGGCGTCAAGCTGTCCGGTGGGCAGAGGCAGCGGGTTGCCATCGCCCGGGCCATCCTCAAAGACCCCCGCATCCTCATCCTCGACGAGGCGACCAGCTCGCTCGACAGCGAGTCCGAGGCGCTGGTCCAGGAGGCGCTGGAGACCCTGATGAAGGGTCGCACCACCTTTGTCATCGCCCACCGGCTCTCGACGGTTCGCAACGCCGATCGCATCCTCGTTCTCGACGCCGGCCGCATCGTCCAGGTCGGCCCGCATGACGAGTTGATCGCCGCCGGGGGTCTCTACGCCGACCTGTACGCCCGCCAGCTCACCGACCCCACCCCGGACTCCCCGCCCCCGGTCTGAGCGCACCACCTCCGACCTGCCGGGACAACTCGTAGGTCGGTCCTGTGCACAAGGATGGGCCGGGGTCGAGACCCCGGCCCATCTGCGTTCGAGTCACTCCGTGTCCCGTCAGGGACGTGTGGATCAGGGGATGGTGAAGATCTGCTCACACCCCCCGAGGTGGACATCGCCGTTGCCGGCGCCGCCGTGGCAGACATCCGGGCTCCCGCCTCCGCCATTGAGCCCGTCGTTTCCGGCGTCCCCGCGCAAGGTGTCGACGCCGCTGTCGCCGTAGAGGGTGTCGTTGCCGTCACCGCCGAACAGGGTGTCGTCCCCGGCGCCGCCACGCAAGGTGTCGGTCCCGGCGGCGCCCGACATGGCGTCGTTCCCGGCGTTGCCGTTGACCGTGTCGTTCCCGGCCTCACCCCGGAGGGTGTCGTTCCCGTCACCGCCGTTGATGGTGTCACTGCCGTCGCCGCCGTTGGCGGTGTCGTTCCCGGCTTCCCCGTTGAGGGTGTCGTTCCCGGCGTTGCCGTTGAGCGTGTCGTTCCCGTCCCCGCCACGGATGACGTCGTTGCCGTTGCCACCGTGGAGAGTGTCGTTGTCGGCGTCACCGAAGATCCGGTCATCGCCGTCCTGGCCGTAGAGGACGTCGGTCCCGAACCCGCCGCGGATGACGTCGTTGCCGTCGCCGCCGCAGATGGTGTCGTTGCCACCGAGCCCGTTGATGGTGTCGTTCCCACCGAGACCCAGGATCACGTTGTGACCGGCGTTGCCGTTGATGGTGTCATCTCCGGCGGTGCCGATGTGGGTCGGGATCAGCCCGGCGCACCGTGGTCCGGTGTACAGCTGGATCGTGTCCGACACGACGGTCGTCATGTTGGCCCGGTTGCGGTACCGCACCCACACCGTCTTGTTCCCGTCCCCTGCCGGCAGCGTGGCCGGCCTGGTGGCGGCGTACGGCTGCCAGGGCTCGGTGTCGAACACCCCGTCGGTCGAGACCTGGAGGTCCCGGATCTGGGTCTGCGCATCGGCTCCGGTCAGGTTCAGGGTGACGCTGGTCGATGCCGTGTCGGCGGCGCCGGCGTTGATGCTGACCGAACCGGTCGGTGCGGTGGTGTCCCGGTACACGGTGACCGTCCCGCTCCCGCTCTTGTTGAGGACCACCAGCCCGAGCCAGTCGGACGAGGTGCTCAGGTCGAACGACTCTTCGGCGCCTGCGCCACCGGTCAAGCTGCTCCGCACCGCCTGGGAGCGACCCTGGACCCACGTCGTCGCCGTGGTCGGAGACGAGTCCATCAGTAGGAGCTCGATGTCCTGTCCCGCCGCCGGGACGGCCCGGTAGTACACCGGAACCCCGGTGGTGTGGGAGCTGTCACGCACCTGCACCACATCGGCTGCCCCGAAGCTCATGGTGGTGGCCCCGTTGCCGATGGTCTGCTTGGTCGCTGCCCATTCGATGTTGTAGTTGCCGGCACCGGACCAGTAGTCGACCCTCGGGTAGTCGGTGTTGACGGCCCGGTGGTTGTGGTCGGCGGCGACGAAGTCGATGGTGGTCCCACCCGAGGCGCTGCTGCCCAGCAGCGAGGTCTGGGCGAAGTCCTCGTAGTAGCGCACGTCGTAGTCACCGGCGCCCCGGATCGCCACCACACTCCAGTAGGCCTGGTTGGTGGCCACCGAGTTGGCGATGCGATAGCGGTGCTGGACCGGCTGCGGGCTGGGCAACGTCTCGTGCACCAGCGGGGAGAGGGTGTTCCGATAGGAGTAGTCGATGGTGTTCTGGAAGTTGCCCGAGTTGCCGACGGTGTCGGCGACGTTGCGTCCGTCCTGGCCGCGATCGGTCCAGTACTCGGCGTAGGTGCCGGGGCGGGCGCCGTTGCCCAGGGTGTTCCACCGCTGGAAGGTGGTCCACTGCACGAGCTGGGACTCGGTCGAGGTCTCCCACCAGTCGGTGGCGGCCTTGGCCGAGTCGGCGATGTCGATCATGGAACCGGCGACCCGGCCCTCGACGGTGTCGCCGGCACCCCACGTGGCGGTCCCCCAGGTCGGCGTCTCCAGGTTGAGGGACGCCCCGCTGGCCCAGCGGTAGAAGGGGTCGTTGAGCACGGCGGCCGGGACATACTCGGCGAAGCCCTCCGACCAGGCGCAGCCCTGTGAGCTGGCGCCCTGGACCGTGTGCGGGTTGCAGTTCGGAGCCGCCGGGTAGTTGTCGTTGTAGACGTCGTCCATCACGGCGTGGGTGCCCTCGTGGATGGTGGTGTGGTCCGAGTCCGGATCTGCGGCGGCCAGGTGGATGTCGTTGGCGGAACCGCTGTAGTAGGTGCCGTCGGTGGACGTCGGGGTCCAGTTGATCACCATCTGCCGGCACGATGTCTCGCCCCAGTCGAAGCAGTTGCCAGACGGGTCCTTGCCCCACTTCCAGAATCGGTCGATGGCGTGGAACGCCCGGATCCCGCGGTGGATGTTGTTCCCCGGCTGCAGGTTCCCGAAGCTGCGGTTGGCGCCGTCGGCCACCGACACCACCGCCGTGGAGTTGGTGTAGTTGTTGTTGCCGGCAGCCGTGTCCCGCACCCGCCACACGCTGTTGGAGGCGATGAACCGGACGTACACCTCCTGGGCGGCGGAGCCCTCGCCGTCGACGGCGTTGTAGCAGAGGTTGTAGTTGCCGGTGCTGTTGGTGACGCCCTGAACCAGCAGGTCGTCGGCCGACAAAGTGTCCTGGTCCCAGATCTGGACCTGGTAGTTGGGAACCCCGGTGTATCCGTTGACCGGGTGGGCGTAGCCCCAGCGACCGGAGATGCAGGAGGTGGCCAGCAGACCGCCGGTGCCGTCGAAGGACTCGGTGGTGTCGTCGCTGGTCGACTCGGGGCCGTCCAGCGGTGCGGCAACATCGGCCTCGGCATTGCCGCTCGGCGCCGCCAGGAGCAGGTCGGCGGCATCCACCTCGACGGTGTCGCCCTCGGTGGAGGTGTCGACGGTGAACTCGCTCGGCTCGTCGGCTTCGCCGATGGTCAGCGCAACCGCATCCATGGCGCCGTCGGTGTAGGCGTCATCCAATGCGCCGGACACCCGAACCTCGATGGGAGCCTCTCCCGGCTGGTCGGCACGCACCCGATAGGTCAGGGTGGTGACCGCGTTGCGGTCGAGACGCTTCGAGGTCTCGCGGCGACGGATCTCACCGTCACCGCGCGGCGACCGCTCCTTGCGCCGGTTGCTTCCGGGTCCGTCGATGACGGTCAGCCCGTCGGGGATGTCGACGACGACGTCGGCGGCATCGAAGGCGTCGACGCTCTCGATGCGGACGGTGAGCTTGGCGGTTTCCCCGAGGCGGGGCGCCCGGTCGAGGCTGGCTTCGACACGCAGACACGACCCGAACTCGCTCTTCGAGCCTTCGGGGGTGAGGTCGCATGCCTCTCTGGGGTCGGCGCCGGTCAGGGCGTCTCCGCTCGGACGATCCTTCGCCTGGGCGAGATCTGCGGCCTCGGCGGCAGCAGTCACCTCGGCCGGGGCGAAGGTGTGATCTTCGTTCGGGTCGAGTTCGGCCTGACCGACGGCGGTCGGCCCGGCGATCACGGTGATGAAGAGAGCGGCGGCGATGGCCGCCGCTCTGAGGCGGGTGAAGCGTTGCATGGGGTCCCTCCCAGGGTCCTTTTTGTCGGATTCTGCCGGGGAGGAGAGGCGCGCGTCGCCATTCAGATACCTTTAGCTGGAAGAAACTGCAATTACTTCCTGCACGGCCACTGTCGGACCGCTGCACACCATACGGGGCAAGGGTTTCCAGGAATGTTCAGGGACTGAGGGCCCGCACCATGAAGGTCGCCATCTGGGCCCGGTTCATCGCATGGGAGGGGCAGAAGGCATCATTGGCCGGCGGGTTGCACCCGATGGCGATTCCGGCGGCGCCGAGGCGCATGATCGACTCGACGAAGGGGCTCGAGCCGGCATCGGTGAAACGTCCCGCACCGCTGACCGTGAAACGCCCCGGATCTGCGGGGGCGAAGGTACGCACCAGGAGTTCGGCCATTTCTTCGCGTCGCAGCGGCTCGTTGGGGCAGAATCGACCGTCGCCGCATCCGAAGGCGATCCCGGCGGCGGCCAGTGCGTCGATGTCGGCCTCGAAGATGTGACCGGTGTCGTCCGTGAAGTGGTCCTGTGTCGACGCCGGGAGTTCGAGGTAGCGCCTGAGGAAGGCGGCGATATGGCCGCGGGTGACCTTGTCGTTGGGGCAGTAGCGATCGTTCGCCGGGGGGTTGCAGCCCCGGGTGATGCCGCGGCGGTACATCTCGTTGATGTTGGCCTCGTGCACGTTCCCGTTGTCGTCGACGAAGAACCCGACCCCGGTGGACCCGGCGGGATGGTCGAGGCGGGGGGCGGCGAGCACGAATCGGTAGGGGTTGATGGCGACGCCGTCACGGCGGATCTCGAAGTGGAGGTGAGGTGGAGTGTCCTCGGCGTTGCCGGAGTCCCCTGACCATCCGATCAGCTGGCCTCGAGCCACCGCCGAGCCTCTGACGAGCCCGTCGGCGATGCCCCAGCCGAGACCATCGTCCGTCCCCGGAGTGTCGTTGTCGAGGTGGACGTACCACGTCGACCAGCCGTCACCGTGGTCGATCGCCATCGAACAGCAACCGGCGCCGATCCACGAGACCGTGCCGGCGGCGGCGGCGATGATCGGGACGCCTTTGCCCCTGGTCATCAGGTCGATACCCGCATGGGTTCGACCGCCCGACCGGGGGTCACCGAAGTCGTTGACGAAGGTTGCCGGACCGGCAACCGGAAATACGATGTTCTCAGGGGTGAATCCGTCCGAGGCCTGCGCCGGTGCAACCGGCATCGGGACCACGAGTGTGGCAGCGAGCAACGCCACCACGACGAATGCCCATGAGAACCCCGTGCGCATACCTGGCATTGCGCGCTCCTTGGGGGGTTATGTGTGGGGTACCCCTGAACCTACGGCACACGGCAGCGCTTTGTGAAGCTGATATCCGTATCCGCCCGGGAATGAGCCCGACGCACTACGGGCGGCGGCGTGCCGGGCGCCGCCTATGCTCCGGGTGTGGAACAAGAAGAACGCATCGCCCTGTTTCTGGACTACGAGAACCTCGCCCTCGGTGTCCGGGACCACTTCGGCGGCATGAAGTTCGACTTCCGCCCCATCGCAGACGCCCTCGCCGAGCGGGGCCGTGTCATCGTTCGTAGGGCGTACGCCGACTGGTCCTACTTCGACGAGGACCGTCGCATGCTCACCCGAGGTCACGTCGAGCTCATCGACATCCCGCAGCGGATGGGGGCTTCACGCAAGAACTCGGCCGATATCAAGATGGCGGTGGACGCCCTGGAGATGGCGTTCGAGCGCGACTATCTGACGACGTTCGTCATGGGCACCGGCGACAGCGACTTCACCCCGCTGGTCCACAAGCTGCGTGAGATGAACAAGCGGGTGATCGGGGTCGGGGTCAAGGACTCGACCTCGGCGATGTTGCCCCCCGCCTGCGACGAGTTCCTGTTCTACGAAAACCTCGAAGGCGTGGAGATTCCCGCCCCCAAGGTCCGGCGCCGTCGCACCGCCGCCACCACGGGCCGTCCCGAGCGGGAAGCGCCGCGGCAGCGGACCTTGACCCCGGATCCCGAACCGGAGCCGGTCAGCGACAAGGTGGAGAGTTCCGGCAACGTCGACGAACTGGCGATCCTGATCGCCCAGACCGTGGCCGGACTACAGCGCAGCTCGAGCGGCGAGGTCACCGCCTCGACCCTCAAGCGGACGGTGCTCAGAAAAGACCCCACCTTCAGCGAGGCGGATTACGGGTTCCGCGCCTTTGGCGAACTGCTCCGCCACCTCGCCGATCGCAACGTGATCGAGCTGGCGGAGGGCCCGGCGAAGGGGGACCCCGAGGTTTCGCTTCCGGAGCACGGTGACCGACCCGAGAGCTTCCAGCTTCTCCAGTCGGTGGTGGCCGACCTGTCCAAGCGCAACGGAAGTGCGGCGCTGTCCGGATTGAAGAACCGCCTCCGCAAGGAGCAGCCGGACTTCAGCGAGAAGAAGCTCGGCTACCGCAGCTTTCTCCAGTTCTGCAAGGCCGCCGAGACCGCCGGAGTGGTCAGCCTGGTCTGGGACGCCGACGCCGACGACTACGTCCTCGAAGCCACCCCGTCCGGCTGAAGCGTCCGGCAGCGGCAGTCGAGACGCACGCACCGCCGTCACGGCATGGCGACCAGCGTTCCCTGCTCCATGGTTCCTTCGACGGTCACCGGCCCCGCCGAGATCTCGATACCGGGACCGCCGTCACCCATGGCATGGTCGCCCGGATCGACGCCGGTGACCGGCACACTGTCGCCGAGACATTGCACCGGGTAGGACTCACCGATCGCTCCGCAGAGACGGATTCCGTCGGCGGAGACGAACAGCACGCCCTCGACCGTGAGGGTGGTGCCGTCTGCGGCGGTGGCAGCATCGGCGAGCGACACCAACCCGACGTCCTGACCCGAGGTGGTCGACGACCCGGCGCCGTCCTCATCGTCCGAGGCGCAGGCCGAAAGCGTCAGCACCACCACCAGCAGAACGGCCGCACCGCGGATGACGTATCGGTAGGTCACGAGAGCTCCCCAGGAATGCCCGCCTCCCGCTGAGGTGGGTCTTCGTTGGGACGCAGGTGCCGGGGTTGTGGTTCCCGGTGGCGGAACACCGCCGACCGCTCAGTCGGGGGGCATCTGTGGCTTGCCCTCGTCGGCGAAGACGTGACCTCGATGCCACGGGGTACCGAGGGCGGGCAGCACCCAGCGGTCCAACCCGTACCAGCCGGCATTCCGCCAGGCCAGGATCAGCAGCCCGGACACGGCGATCATCCCGGGATTGACCCCGGCGCTCCCGGCGAAGGCGAACGAGAAGTTGAGCACTGCACCGAGGAAGGCGGCGATCCCGGTGAGGAGCCCCAGGATCAACATGATCCCGATCAGGAGCTCGCCCACCGCCACCAGTGGTCCCATCACCGGGTAGGCGGTGTCGCGGATCCATTCCAGGAACGAGACGTACCAGGAGTAGGCGACATCCGGGTGCGGTCCCTCGGAGGCGGCGATGGCGCCGGAGGCGAATCCGGCGACCGACGAGCCGACCTCGCGGAACTGCTCGGTGCCGTCGGCAGCCACAACGGTGCCGGATCGAACCCAGCCGATGTTCCCGGTGCCGGTGAGACCGTAGGCCTCGTCGCCCCAGTCCCACACCTTCCAGGTGATGTTGCCGCCGAAGACCTTGCCCCAACCGGCCTGGAACCACTCCCAGCCCAGCCACAGCCGCAGCACCAGCCACAGCCAGGCCGCCTGGGTGCTGGCAAACAGCCACCGTGCCAGGGGAGGTTCTTCGATGTGGATCGTCGTGCTGTCGGCGGTCATCGAGGGTTCCTTTCTGCCGGGCGGTCCGGGTCGACGCATCGCTCAGAGGTGCGGTCACCACCTTCGATACGCTACCGATCCGGCGGCGTCCGGCGGGTACCGGCACGCAGGCGACATGCTGCCGGGTCCACAACGGGCCGGGTAGGGTCCTTCGCCCTTTGCCGCGGCGTCCCCCACCGCCTACGTTGGACGGCAGAACAGGAGGCGGGATGCACGAGTTGAACCGTCGGGAAGCCGAGGCGCTGCTCGCCGCCGGTGAGGTTGCCCATGTGGCGCTCGTCTCGGAGGGTGAGCCGTACGTGACTCCGGTCTCGTATGTGGTCGTCGACGGTGCGGTGTGCTTTCGCACCGGACCGGGTCGTCGGCTCGATGCGATCGCCTACGGCGCCCGCGTCTGTGTCGAGGTGATCAGAACCGGCGCCGGGTCGGGCGGATGGGCCAGCGTGCTGGCCTGGGGTGAGGCGGTGATCGTCACCGACGAGGATGTCGCCGCCGATGTCGCCGCACAGCTCCTCGCCAAGTATCGGGCATCGATCTCATCGCCTCTGGCGTTCTCGTGGACGCCACCGGGCGGCCCCCAGGCGGCGGCCACGGTCCAGGTGAAGATCGACACCCTCACCGGGCGGGCCTCGACCGCCGGGTTCGGCCCGGAGATGCGTCCCCGGATGCGCTGATCGGAGCGGCCAGCCGCCGGTGCCGGGTCAGATCTGCAGCAGGGCGCGGACGGTGGTCCCGGTGCCGGGGGAGGATTCGATCTCGAGATGCCCGCCCGCATCCACCGAGCGACTCCGCATGTTCCGCAGACCCATCCCGGGCCCGAGGTTGTCGACGTCGAAACCGCAACCGTCGTCGGTGACGGTGAGGGTGAGGGTGTCGTCGGTCAGGCTGAGACCGACCTCCACCCGGGTTCCTTCTGCGTGCCGGAGCGCATTGCTCAGTGCCTCCCGGAGCAGGTGTAGCACATGATCGGCGACGGCGGGGTCGTCGACTTCGAGACCGGCGGCGTAGCGGACGGTGACCTCGGTGTCGTGGGGAGCGGAGAGTTGGTCGACCAGCGAGCTCACCCGGTCGACCAGCGCCCGACGAGCCCAGGTGGGTGGCTGCAGGTCGAAGATGAAGTCCCGCAGCGAGCTGATCACCTCGTCGAGACGCTTCACAGCATCGTTGAGCGAGGTGGTGTCGTTCTCGTCCTCGACCCGGAGACTCAGCGCCTGGAGCATCAGCCCGGTGGCGAAGAGATCCTGGATGATCCCGTCGTGGAGATCGCGGGCGATCCGCGCCCGGTCCTCGACCACGGCCACCCGGGTGAGCCGGTCCCTGAGTTGGGCGGTGTTGATGGCGGATCCGGCGATGACGGCGAGCGCCTCGACGATCACCTCGTCGTCGACGGAGAATCCACCGGTCTTCTCGGTCAGATAGAGGTTGCCGTAGATCTCGGTGGCGGTCCGCACCGGCACCCCCAGAAAGCTGTCCATCGGCGGGTGATTGGCCGGGAAACCGACCGTGTCGGGGTGGTCCCTGATCCGTTCGAGACGAACCGTCCGCGCCATCCGGGTGATCGTGCCGAGCACACCCCGGCCGGTCGGGGGCGGGCCGATGGCGGCGACCGTCTCCGGCTCCATCCCGACGTGGACGAATTCGGACAGCGTGCCGTGGTCGCCGACGACACCGAGCGCACCGTATCGGGCACCGGTGAGATCGATCGCCGTCTCCACCGTGGCCCACAGCACGTCCTTGAGCTGGGTCTTTCCCGCCACCGTCGCTGCGCCGTAACAAAGTCGGGACAGCATCTCGGCGGGGATGGCGGCACGCGTCATGCGGGGAGCGTAGTGGAGCCGTCACGGACCACGTCTACGCTCGGTGGGTAGTGCACCCTTCGATTCTCGGACGGGGGTCGGAGAGGTCGGGACCATTGGCCCCATCACTTGCCGGAAGCTTGCCGGTAGCGTTGAGGCAACGAAGAGGAGGCCACGTCACATGCGAATCCTGCTGGTCGACGACCACGAGATCGTCCGTCAGGGGTTGCGGGCGGTGCTGGAGACCCACGACGACCTGGAGGTCGTCGGCGAGGCCGGTACCGGAGACGACGGCGTGCGCCGCGTCGGATTCGACTCACCCGATGTCGTCGTGCTCGATGTGCGGCTCCCCGACATGTCCGGGATCGAGGCCTGTCGCGAGATTCGCTCCCGTTTCCCGGAGGTGGCGGTGCTGATGCTCACCTCGTACGCCGATGAGCAGGCACTGATGGCGTCGGCGATGGCCGGGGCCTCGGGATATGTGCTCAAGCGCATCGACGCCGCCGATCTGGTGGACAGCATCCGCCGGGTGGGACGCGGCGAGATCCTCCTCGACTCGGCGGAAGCCCAGGCCGTGCTCGATCATGCCGGCCGGGACCACGGCGACACCGGACCTGTCGACCGGCTGTCCCCACAGCAGCGGCGCATCCTCGGCTTCATCGCCGACGGGATGACCAACCGCCAGATCGCCGAGGAGATGTTTCTCGCCGAGAAGACGGTGAAGAACTACGTCTCGGACATGCTCGCCCGCCTCGGGATGAGCCGGCGCAGCGAGGCCGCCGCCTTCGCCGCCCGTCTCGACGCCGGCAAAGAGCACCACTATCCCCCCGAATCATGGGACGACCACTGATCGGGCCTGATGCCCGCGTCGCCGTCTGCGGGGCGGCGGCACCCGTTCTCAGCCGGTGATCCTGGCGATCTCGGAGTCGATGGTGGCGTAGAGGTCGTTCATCGCATCGGCGAACGACCGGACCCCTTCGGTCTGCAACTCGGCCGTCAGGGCGTCGTAGTCGACGCCCAGCTCGCCGAGACGGGCGATGTCGGATGCGGCTTCGTCGACGTCGGTGGTGAGGGCGGCGCCATCGATGCGCCCGTGATCGACGAAGGCGTCGATGGTCTCCGGTGGCATCGTGTTGACCGTGTTGGGACCGATCAGCTCCTCGACGTAGAGCACATCGGAGTAGGCCGGGTTCTTGGTCGAGGTGCTGGCCCACAGCACCCGCTGCGGTTGGGCGCCCCGGGCGGCGAGGGCGCCGAATGCGTCGCCTTCGAACAACTCCTGGTACCGGCGGTACGCCAGCTTGGCATTGGCGACGGCGATACGGCCCCGCAGGGCGAGCGCCTCGTCGCTCCCCACCTTTTCCAGGGCGGCGTCGGCCTTGGCATCGACCCTGCTGACGAAGAACGACGCCACCGAGGCGATCGAGGTCGGGTCCTCGGCCCGTTCCAGTCCCCGCAGATAGGCCTGGGCGACGGCTTCGTAGTCGTCGAGCGAGAACATCAGCGTGATGTTGATGTTGAGACCGTCGGCGATGAGCTGCTCGACGGCGGGGATCCCCTCGTCGGTTGCCGGAACCTTGATCATGAGGTTGGGGCGACCGACGGCGTTCCACAACCGCCGGGCGTTCGAGATGGTCCCCTCGGTGTCGTAGGCGAGATCGGGGGCGACTTCGAGGCTGATGAACCCGTCCGCCCCCTCGCTTGCGTCGTACACGGGACGGAGCACATCGGCTGCCGCCCGGATGTCGCGCACCGCCAGGGCTTCGAAAACGGTCTGGGAATCGGCGCCGGGATCGCTGTCGAGCACCTGGCGCATCTGGGCCTCGTAGGCGTCCGATCCACCGATGGCCTTCTGGAAGATGCTCGGGTTGCTGGTGACCCCGCGGATGCCGTCGGCGACCATCGCGGCGAGTTCGCCGGTCGAGGTGTCGTCGCCTTCCGGCAACATCTCGCGCCGGATGAAGTCCAACCAGACCGATTGGCCGTGTTCGTGCAGCTCGACCAGCTTGCTCATCAGGTGCCTTTCGTGCGGGTCTGTGGGGTGCGGGAGCTGCGGGGGTGTGAGGCGCCGGCTCCCGGGTCCAACGTCATTCCTACGGTACCACCGGGGTTCTCTTCACCGTCAGGGCGCCGGGTCAGAAGGTGTCGATCACCTGTTGCAGGCGGCCGCGGATGTCGCCGCCCAGGTCGGCGCGCCGCAGCGCAAACGCCACGCTTGCCTCGAGGAACCCGAGCTTGGTCCCGCAGTCGAACCGCGTTCCGGTGAGCCGAACACCGTGGAACGGCTGCTCGCCGATCAGGTCGGCCATGGCATCGGTGAGCTGGACCTCGCCGCCGGCGCCACGCTTGCCCTTGGCGAGATGGTTCATGATCTCGGGTTGGAGGATGTACCGGCCGACCACGGCGAGCGACGACGGAGCGTCGGCGGGATCGGGCTTCTCCACCAGACCACGCACCTCGACCAGCCGGCCGTCATCGACACCGGGATCGACGATCCCGTAGCGGAACGTCTCCTCGGGAGCGATATCCATCAGCGAGATGACGTTCCCGCCCTGCTCCTCGTAGACCGCCATCATGTCCGCCAGCGCCGGAGGCTCGGCCATGATCAGGTCGTCGGCGAGGAGTACCGCACACGGTTCGTCCCCGATGAACCGGCGGGCGCACCACACCGCATGTCCCAGACCGAGCGGCTCGCCCTGACGGACATAGGCGATGCTCCCGGGTTGGAGCTGGGAACGTTGCACCATGGCCAATGCATCGTTGTGTGCCCGGTTCGCCAGGGTCGCCTCGAGCTCGAGGTGCTGGTCGAAATGGTCCTCGATGGCGGACTTGCCGCGCCCGGTGACGAAGATGAACTCTTCGATCCCGGCGGCCAGCGCCTCCTGGACGGCATATTCGATCAGCGGTGTGTCGACCACCGGCAACATCTCTTTGGGGAGCGACTTGGTGGCCGGCAAGAACCGGGTTCCCAGGCCACCGACGGGAAAGATGGCCTTCCGGACGGCTTTTTGCACGGGCTTCGTCATTGGCTCCCTACATCGTCGAAGGCGGGCGGCTGGCCACAGGTGAGGGCCCCGGTGATCGGTTGGACGACGGGTCGTCCCGATGCCCCGGCATGATAGAAGCAGGGAATGTCAGCTTGCGATGAGCTCGCCGGCGACCCGCTCGGCATGTCCGGTCGCCTTGACGTTGTACCAGGCGTGCTCGATGTTTCCCGCCTCGTCGACGACGAAGGTGGAGCGGATGATCCCTTCGTACTCCCGGCCGTAGTTCTTCTTGGTGCCCCACGCCCCGTACGCCTCGGCCATGGCGTGATCCTCGTCGGAGAGCAGTGGGAACGGGAGCTGGTGTTCGCTACGGAAGTCGGCGAGCTTGCCGGCCGGATCAGGGCTGACGCCGATCAGCTCGTACCCGGCGGCGTACATCGATTCGTAGCGGTCGCGGAAATCGCAACTCTCGGTGGTGCATCCGGGGGTGAAGGCCTTCGGGTAGAAGTAGATCACCAGCCGGTGTCCGGCGTAGTCATCCAGCGTCACCTGCTCACCGTCGTGATTGATGCGGTCGAAGAAGGGGGCGGCGGTGCCTGGTTCGAGCTTCAAGGTGGGACCTCCCGGTTGCGAGACCAGCAGGCTACCTGGCCCCTTCGGACGCACGAACCCGCAACTGCCCGCAGGCGGCGTCGATGTCCTGCCCGCGGGTGTCCCGCAACGTCACGTTGGCGCCGTGGTCCCGCACCACGTCGAGGAACCTGTCGATACGGGTCTCGCCAGGCGGGCGGTCGGCGGTGAGCGGTGTCGGGTTGAGGGCGATGACATTCACGTGGGCGGCGAGGTCGATGGCGATCTCGGCAAGTTTGCGGGCCTGGTCATCGGTGTCGTTGGCGCCCTCGATCAGCGTCCATTCGATCGACACCCGCCGCCCCTTCAGGTCGTGGTAGTTACGCGCCGCCGCGATCACCTCGGCGAGGGGGTAGCGATTGTTGAGCGGCACCAGTCTGGAACGCAGTTCGTCGTCGGCGGCGTGCAGGCTGACCGCCAGGTTGACCTGCCACGGTTCATCGGCCAGTTTCCGCATCCCGGGGACCACCCCGACGGTGGACACCGTGATCGACCGGGCGCCGATCCCCATCACCTCGATCATCAGGCGCAACGACTCACGCACCCGTCGGTAATTCGCCAGCGGTTCGCCCATGCCCATGAACACGACGTTGGTGAGATGGTCCGGCGCTCCCGGCATCCCTTTGCTGCGGAGGTGGGCGGCGGCGTACGCCACCTGGGCGATGATCTCTCCCGCCTCGAGATGCCGTTCGAACCCGAACTGTCCGGTGGCGCAGAAGGTGCACGCCATGGCGCATCCGGCCTGCGAGGAGATGCACAACGTGGTGCGGCGCGGGTAACCCATCAGCACCGCTTCGATCGACGCTCCCGTGGGGCTGCGGAACAACCACTTGCGGGTCCGGCCGCCGTCGGCTGACTGCTCGATCTCGACTTCGAACGGGTACCAGGTGGCAGCGAACCGGCTGCGAATCGTCTCGGGGAGGTTGGAGATGGCATCGGTCCCCAGCACCGGGGTGTCGTAGAGCCACCCGTGGAGTTGGTCGCTGCGGTAGCCCGGTTCGCCGGGAAGCAGCGAGCCGAGATCCTCCGGGGGAACCAGATAGGGCGACGGAGACCGGAGCCGTGGACCGGGGAGCGGCGTCGACCCCGTGGCGTCGGCCGGACCTTCCGCCCCCGTGTCATCGAGGGGTTCGTCCTGGACCGGATCGGCCGGTGCAGGGTCGGCTTCGACGGGCCCGAGTGGTGAGGTGTCAGCCGGTGCGGTCACGGGCCTGCTCCACCCAGTCGGCGACGGCCGCCTCGCCGGTACCGACACGGCCGGCGATCCCTGCGGCGTCGGCGGCAGCCAGATCGGCGAAGCCGGTGATCCCCGCCCGGTGGAGTCGGTCCCGATAGACGGGGCCGATCCCGACGATCTCGGTGAGGTCGTCGGGGCCGGCAACATCATCTCTGCCTTCACCGCTTCCGGTATGGGTATCGGTATCGGATGGATCGCCGTTGGCCCTGCCGTGGTCAGGCGACGGTGCGGCCGGACGCGACCCGGTGCGGAAGTGGGGGGCGGGCCCGATATCGACGGGGGCCGGCGCCAGCAGCCGGTTGCGGGTGAGCCAGACCACCAGACCGAGCCCGGCGGCGAGGGCGGTTGACTTCAGGATTGCGCGCATCTGGGAAGTGTACGCAAGCCAGGGACGTCGCCGATGCCGACCGGTGCGGTTGCGGGCGGTCAGGCCGAACCGATCGGCCCGGAACGATCAGGGCTTGCAGGTCCAGTGGGACCACGTCGGCGAACTGACGCTGGTCAGCCAGGCGGCGACGGCAATGTTGGCTTCCGCATCGAAGACGTCGGCGTCGTACCAGCCGGCCGATGCCCGGGCGGTCGCCCACGTCGACGGGATGAACTGGAAGAGACCGGATGCGGCGGATGATGCGTTGTAGGCGTTGGGGTCGCCGCGGCTCTCGCAGTGCATCACGACGAGTGCGTCATCGACCCACTCGGCCGGGAACCACTTCTTCACCAGCGGACGCCAGTGCTCGACACTGCCCGGCGGAGGGGGCCGTGGCGGAGCGGTGCTGGTGGTGGTCGGCGGGGCGGTGGTGGTGGTCACCGGCGGCGCCGTGGTGGTGGTCGGCGGGGCGGTGGTGGTGGTCACCGGCGGCGCCGTGGTGGTGGTCGGCGGGGCGGTGAGGTCGTCATCGGTGGGCGGTGCCGTGGTCGAGGTGGTGAAGGTGTCGGCGGAGGTGTCGGCCACGGTGGTGGTGGTGATCGTGGTGAGAGTTTCGGCGGTGAGCGCCTGAAGGTCCGGTGCGGCAGCGGCGGCGGCCGGGTCGCTGGTCTCGGTGGGTGTCGCCGGAGGCTTGGTCAACTTGGAACCGAGTGCGGTGGCCGCTACCCGGCCCGATGCGGTGGGGGAGAGGGCCACTCCGTCGGCGGTCTGCGCCGACTCCAACGGAGTCGCCGAGAACGCGGCGAAGCCGATGAGCGTTAATGCAACGACGACGATGACGCCGACGAATGCAAAAGGTGAACGTGAACGCACGTGGGGTGACTCCGCGTTGGTTGGGTGACCGCTTCCCTGCAGTCGGGGTCACAGCGATGACCCGATCGCCGAAGGCTAGGCCAGAACGCGTTCCATGAGCAACCCGACGCCTGGGAGAAACTGGCAGGTCGGCCATCCCGCAGATGCCCGGGTCATGTGGCGGAGGCCGTCGAGGTGTCGACCCGTGGATCCCCGGACGCCGAGCCTCCCTCACCGTTGACCTCGATCGCCGCCACCGGACCCCAGTCACGCTGCCAGTCGCCGGTCGGCGAGACCAGGTGACCGCGACCTCGCAACCCGTCGACGATGTTCGACGCCATACGGGCTTCGACGAGCAGCGACGGCGGCTCGTCCGGGGTCACCGAATCGTGAATCCAGCGGGGGGCGGCGATGGCCTCGCTCAAGGAGAGTTCGGAGACGAAACGGTGGGCCGCCACCTGCAGCAGGATCTGCGGTTGATAGCGTCCCCCCGGGTTCCCAGTAGCAGACGGAGATCGCTGCCATCGGTCCACAAGGTGGGGGACAGGGTGTGGAGGGGGCGACGGCCCGGAGTCAGCTCGTTGGGATGTCCCGGAATCAGGTTGAAGCCGGCTCCGCGGTTGTGGAGGAAGACCCCGGTGTCGCCGGCTCCGAGACCGGCGCCGATGCCGTGGAAGTTGGACTGGATCAGCGAGACCCCCATTCCCCACCGGTCGCGGGTGCAGAGATAGGCGGTGCCTCCAGGTGCGGGCGAGGGCGCCGGCCAATCAGCCACCCTGCGATCGTCGATCACCGCCACCCGGCGTTTGAGACGTTGGGGGTCGAGGAGCCGGTCCGGGGGTAACGGTGCGGTGGTCGGGTCCGCCACCAGGTCGTCGCGTTCCCATGCCACCGCCCGGTAGGCCTCGATCAACCCGTGGTGGGTGGACGGGTCTCCAATACCCGACCCGAGCCCGGCGGTCTCGGCCAGCCATAGTGCGGCCAGGGTGAGGTATCCCTGACTGTTGGGTGGCATCGTCCACGCCTGGAGACCGTGGAGCGGCACTCCGATCGGGGTCACCCAGTCTGCCTGGGTCAGCGCCAGGTCGGCGGCGGTGATCTGACCATCGGTGGCGGTGGTGATCCCGGTACCGGCACGGCCCTGATAGAACGCCTGACGGCCGCCCTCGGCGATCTCGGCGAGGGTGGTGGCCAGGTCGGGACGGCTGATGACGTCTCCCTGGCGGGGAGGAGCCTCGTCGGGGTAGAGCGACCGGGCCGGCGCCTCCGATCCGATCAGCGCTCCGATGTAGGCGAGGGTGTTGGCCAGTTCGGTCGAGACCTCGAACCCGTCGGTCGCCAGGGCGATCGCCGACGCCAACACCTCCGCCAATGACCGCGTTCCGTAACGGGAAAGCAACGCTTCCCACCCGTCGACACAACCGGGGATCGTCACCGTCTCCGGGCTCCGCAAGGGCATTGTGGTGAATCCCCGTCCACGCATGCGGGCGGCGTCGACCCCTGACCCGGCGCGGCCGCTGGCGTTGAGGGCGCCGGGCGTCGGTGTCCCGGGCTCGTGGACGAGGGCGAACAGGTCTCCACCGGGCCCGCAGGTGTCGGGGGCGACCACACCGAGCACGGCGTTGG
Organism: uncultured Acidimicrobiia bacterium; assembly: GCA_963708235.1. Lineage (GTDB taxonomy): Bacteria > Actinomycetota > Acidimicrobiia > Spongiisociales > UBA5794. Next base: position 937,400 of record OY970200.1, read on the forward strand.
CGGCGATGGCGGCGTCGACGGCGTTTCCCCCGGAATCCAGCATCCGGATGGCGGCATCGGTGGCTAGGTGGTGCGGGGTCACCGCAACCCCTGCAGCAGGGCCGAAGCTGAGGTCGAGAGGAGCATCGGGGTGTTGCGGGGGAGATGAGGGGTGTGCCATGGAGGCATCCTTGCAGCAGACGCCCGCCGATCCTTGAATTTCCCTTCCCGACGGGTAGCGTATCCATGTGCCAGATCGCCTCCGTGGCGTCAGGTGCGTCGCCTCCGGACGGAGCGCAGTCGGTGTCGCCGCTCGGCGAGACGCCGAAGGTGTAGGGGGCAGGGTGTGGACAGGTCCTGCGACGTGGAACGGTGCGACCGATTCCGGGCTCATCCCCGCTGAGGATGATCCCGATCGGAATCGGTCGACCGCCCGCAACGAGGCCGAATCATGAGCCCGAACCCATTCGCTCCCAGCCCGATCACGCCAAGCCGGGTCTCTCCCGGTGCGGGCTCTCCCGGTGCGGGTCCGACACGGTCCGACGGACCGGCCTCCGACCCGTCGCCTGTTGACGCCGGGCATCCCGGGCGGCGCCGGCTGGGACCGCCGGCGATGCTGGGCATGGCCATGATGCTCGCCATCGGTTGGCATGCGCTGCTGTGGCCGGCGCTTCCCTCCCCGGGTGTGGTGTGGGTGCTGCTCACCTTGCTCTACCTGGCGGTGGCCGACGAGGTCCTGGCCGGTACCGGGCCTGATGGGCGGCCGCCGGCCTATCCCGGAACCGGATGGCCGGTGCTTCTCGCCATGGCGACGGCGATCGGCTTCCACGGTGGTCTGGTCGCCGCTGCCGTTGCGGTGTTGTTGCATGGCGTGCTGCTTGTGGTCCGCAATCGCAGCTCCGGTTGGAACGGTGTGGGTCAGGTCGGCACCACATGGTTCGTCGAACTGCCGGCGGTTGCGCTCCTCGTTGCGATCCAGGCTTTCCCCGGTCTGGCGCCGCACCCCGGTCTGGTGCTCCTGGCAGGCGCCGCCGCAGGGTTGACCGTCGAGGTTCTCGCCCGGTGGCTGGTCCCGCACCTCGACGTCTCCGCCGTGGTCTGGCGTCCGGCTCGCCGCTGCCGGTCGGTCGAACCGGCAGCGGTGGGGGCGACCGCAGCGCTCCTCGGATTGACCGTCGCCACCGGACCGGGATGGATCATCGTTCCGGTGATGGTGGCGCTCGCCGTCCTCGCTCTGGTCGAGCGGGGGGAGATGCGCCGCCACGCCGTCCAGAGCGGGGTCGTCGACAGTCTCCTGATGGCGCTCGAAGCAAAAGATCTCTACACCCGCGGGCATGCGGTGCGGGTCGCCGAGTGGACCGCCCTGATCGCCGACGAGATGGGATTGACCGCGGAACGGACCCGGCGGGTGGTGATGGCCGCCCTGCTCCACGACATCGGCAAGATCGTGACACCACGCCACCTCCTACGGAAACCGGGTCGGCTCACCCCCGACGAGTACCGCCGGGTCCAACAGCACGCCGGCGCCGCCGAGTCGGTACTGCGGCACATCGAATTTCTCCAACCGGTGACCGGCATCGTCACCGAGCACCATTGGCACCTCGACGGGACCGGGTACGGCGCCGCAGCGGGCTCCGGGCCTTCGCTGGAGGCGCGCATCGTGGCGGTTGCCGATGCGTTCGATGCCATGACCTCGCACCGACCCTATCGCACCGCCCTCAGCCGAACCTATGCGATCGAGGAGTTGCGTATCCATGCCGGGACGCAATTCGATACCGAGGTCGTCGAAGCGCTGGTCACCCGGTTGTCGGACCTCCCGCAGCCTCGCTTCTCGGACGGTGCGGAGAGTGATTGGGCGGCTCGGCGCACCGCCGAATCGACGGCGGGACGATGATGGCCATGCCGCCGGAGATCCTCGGTCCCGCTGATCCTGACCTTGCCGGGAACGACCCCACCGGGTTCATCCAGGCAACCACTCCGCCGCCGCGCTGGTGGCACGGCCAGGAATGGATCGTGTTGTTCGCCATTCCCGTTGCCGTCGGTCTCATCGCCGTCGCCTCGCCGCTCCCCGGATGGTGGGATTTCCTGGTCGGTGCGATGGTGGTGGCGATGGCGCATCGCGCCCTGGAGTCGCACCGGTGCGCCGACCGGACTTCCCGACAACTCGTCGAGACGCTGGGAACCCTGCCCGATCTTGCCGGTCATGCTCCGACCATGGCGTCGGGCGCCGTTCGCCTCGCCGGTCACCTCGCCGACGATCTCGGGTTGAGCCGCACCGAGCGCAACATGGTGACGACGGCTGCCTCCTGCGGCCAGGCGGGACGGGTCGGGCTCGGCGACCCGGCTCATCCCCGTCCCGGTTTCGGCGACAAAGAGGTTGCCCGGTGGAGTTCCGCCATGCTGCGGTGTGCCCCGACGCTGGCGCCGGCGGCCGAACTTGTGGGCGCACCCCTGACCGGTCGTCGCCCGGAGCCTGCCGTATCGGGTGGGCGGGCAGGATCGGATCGACCCGACCGCTCCGTTCACCTGCGTGCCCTGGTCGACGTTGCCGCAGCCTTCGAGCAGGCGACCACCCGGATGGCGATGAGCCCGGAGGATGCGGTGGCTGTGCTCCGCCGTACCGCCCCGGCCGTCGCCGCCCCGGTACTGGATGCACTGGCGCAACGGGTGTCACCCGACATGCGCCGCATGTGACTAGTGCTGTGGCCACTGACGTTGGCGATGTTCAGGGCGAGCCAGGGGCGTTGATGGCAAGGACGCAGGACGAAGGCATATCAGCGGATACGTCGAGGACGAGGACGCAGCCAGCGACGTCATCTGGCCGTCCTGAACGCGGCGAACGTTAGTGGTCGCAGCACTAGTCGGCGGCGGAACCCGATGAGCCGGGAACCCCGCGCCGGAACAGGCGCGGGGGCTTGCGCATCTGCTCCTCGATGAACACCCCGAGCCCGATGGCGAGGAACACGTCACCGAGCGAGATCACCGAACCGGGGAGCGGGATCAGGTCACCGAGGAAGGGGAGATGGGTGGATGCGTCGAGCAGCACGTGTCTGCCGCCGAGTACCGGGTCGGAGGGACCCCCGGCGATCTCGACCGAGGCGGGGAGCACCGGCATCCCCCGGTTGAGGGCGATCACCGTGAAGTTCATCAGGATGCCGATCCCCGCGATCCACATGCCCGGTTCGCGACGGTTGATCCATACCATCGCCAGGATGGGCAGATACGACCCCAGCAGGAGCGCAACGGCCAGCGATCGCTGATCGGCGGGGATGAACTGCGTGGCGGCCTGGATGGCGAGGCCGACGAGAAGAAGCCACCAGGCGCGCGTCTCGATCTCGGCCAGGCTCCGCCACCGGCCACCACGGAACTTCCCGACCACAGCCGACAGCCCCAGCACGAACACCACCCAAGACATTGCAAGGACGTTAGTCAGGCGGCCACCGACGGCCGGGGGGAGGCCAGATCGCCGGGTGCCGGGCCCGGTCCGGCCGCTCTATGCTCGCCGAGCAACGGGATGAGGCTGCGGGCAGGAGGTCCACGGTGCTGCGATACGAAACCGACGGGGTGCGGGCCGTGCTCACCATCGACGACCCGGAGCGACGTAACCCGATGTCGACCACCGTGATGAGGGCGCTTCTCGACGGGGTGCGCACCGCCGCCGACGACCCTGCGGTTCGGGTCATCGTGATCACGGGGGCCGGCGACAAGGCGTTTTCCGCAGGGGGCGATCTCTCCGGTGGGTTCGTCGACTCGCCGTTGGCCACCCACGAGGACCGCGGTGCGCTGGCCGACCTGTTCCGGGCGCTGCGCCGATGTGGGAAACCGACCATCGCCCGTGTCAACGGGCATGCCCTGGCGGGTGGGTTCGGTCTGGCGGCGGCATGCGACATCGTGATCGCCGTCGATACCGCCACGTTCGGCACTCCCGAGATCAAGATCGGGCTGTGGCCGATGATGATCAGTGCAGTCCTGCAGCGGCTGGTACCGCAGCGGGTCGCACTCGACCTGATGATGACGGGCCGCCGTATCGACGCCGACGAGGCGCTACGGATCGGGGTGATCTCACGGGTTGTCCCGGCACCTGGGTTGGACGACGCCGTCGACGAGACGGTGGCGGCCTTGACCTCGGTCAGTCCGTCGGTGCTCGCCGTGGGCAAGGACGCCTTCTACGCCATCGAGGATCTGGCGTTCGATGCGGCGCTGGACCACCTTCAGACCGGGTTGACCGCGGTCGCCGCCACCGAGGATGCATCCGAGGGTATCCAGGCATTTCTCGACAAACGACCCGCCGACTGGCAGGGTCGCTGACGTCAGTCGAAGAGCGCCAGGTCGGCTTCCAGCGACTCCAGGGTGACCGGCCCGAACTCCCGCTTCACCATGGTCCCGTCCGAACCGATCCAGAATGTCGCCGGAAGCCCGAGCGCCCGGTAGGCGGTCTCGACCTCGTCCTTGTCGTCCAGTCCCAGCACGTAGTCGACGCCCACCTCGGTGGCGAAGCGTTCCGCAGCCACGGGGTCGTCCCGCACCGCAACTCCGACCACCAGCACCTCGGGGTGATCGGCGGCGAAGGCGTCGAACAGCGGCATCTCCTCGCGACACGGAAAACACCACGACGCCCACAGATTGAGGATCACCGGCCGTCCGTCGTCGGCGAGATGGTGGGAGAGTGTGAAATCCCCTCCGTCGAAGGTGCGGACCGAGAAGTCGGGCGCCGGTTCATCGGCGCCGAGTTCGCCCACCGACTCCTGGGCCACCTCGAGCAGCGGGGAGAGCGACGAGGTCGGTTCGTCGGCGTCTCCGCCGAGACCGTCGGCCACCACCGCCGCGCCCACCACGACGGCGGCGAGCCCGGCAGCGAGAAGCAGACCCCGGATCATGGTCCCGGATCGGCGCCGCCCCGCGGCGTCGCCTGGGTGAGGGTCTGCAGGCGTGGGGGGAGGCGTCTCGAGGTCGGGCATGCACCAGCCACGCTACCGGCGTCATCGTGCTACCGCCCCCGGCGGTAGGGGAGCCGGCAACCGGAGGGAGGCGATTTAGGGACTTTGGTCCCCTCCCCCGGTCAGATCCGATCCGGCATCTTGGGCTCATCGATCGACCACGCTGATCAACAGGGAGCTCGTCTAGATGACCACGACTGCGGAGAACACGCCCCCGGGACTGCCGATGCTGACGTTTGCGTTGGTTCTGGCCACCGTCGGGATCGTCACCGGCGCCGCCGGGCTGATCTTCGGGGTCCAGGCCGACACCCGGGGAGCGGCCGCACCCGTCCCCGGGGTGGTCGCCCAGTCAGCCCCCGTCGCCACCACCATCCAGGTCGAACTCGGCGAGTACGCCATCTCCGGCGACCTCATCGCCGCCCCGGGACCGGTGACCTTCGTCGTGACCAATGGGGGCGCCATCGAGCACAACCTGGTGGTCTCGAACGGCGCCCGTACCGGCAACCTCGGGGTGGGGGCCACCGAGGAGTTGCTGGTCGGCGACCTCGCCGCAGGCACCTACCGCATCACGTGTGACATCCCCGGTCACGAGGCCGCCGGGATGTCCGCCAATCTGCTGGTGGCGGCCGCCGCCGCCGAGTCCGCTCCGGAGGTGGCCGCCGGCCATGCCGATCACGGTGCCGACGGCGACTGGGGGGCGATGGATGCGGCGATGATGGAAACCATGCTCTCGTTCCCTGCCGAGACGGAGGGTCGGGGCAACATCCCCCTCGAGCCCACGGTCCTCGCCGATGGAACCAAGGAGTTCGAGCTGACGGCACGGATCGTCGACTGGGAGGTGGAGCCGGGCAAGATCGTCGAGGCGTGGAGCTACAACGGGATGGTGCCCGGTCCCGAGATCCGGGTCGACCTGGGCGACCGGGTGCGCATCGTGGTCAACAACGAGCTGCCGATGGGGACCGATGTGCACTGGCACGGGATCTCGATCCCGTTCGAGATGGACGGGGTGGCGCCCTACACCCAGGAGCTGATCGGAACCGGGGACGCCTTCGTCTACGAGTTCGACGCCGAAGCGCCGGCGATCGGGATGTACCACGCCCACCACCACGGCCAGATCCAGGTTCCCAATGGGATGTTCGGAGCGTTCATCATCGGCGACATCCCCCTGCCGTTCGGTCAGACCATCTCCGGACGCCAGATCCCGGAGAGTTTCGAGGTCGCCGCCGAACTGCCGATGGTGCTCAACGACGCCGGGACCATCGGTCTGTCGCTCAACGGCAAGTCGTTCCCGGCCACCGAGCCCGTCGTGGTCGATGAGGGGGACTGGGTGGTGGTGCACTACTACAACGAGGGTCTGGCGCCACACCCGATGCACCTGCACCAGTTCCCCCAGCTCATCTTCGCCAAGGACGGGATCCCGCTGGATCACCCGTACTACGCCGACACCATCAACGTCGCCCCCGGGGAGCGGTACTCGGTGCTGGTTCATGCCGACCGGGCCGGTACCTGGGTGTGGCACTGCCACATCCTCACCCATGTCGAGCGTGCCGAGGGGATGTTCGGGATGGTGACCGCCCTGATCGTGAACGCTGCCGGGACATGACGGATCACCCGGAGGGCCGCGACGGACGCATCAAGAACCAGCCGGCCAATCCGGGTTCGACGTTAGGGTGTCTCCCAGCGGCACCGGGGCTCCGAAACCACTCGGAACCCGGGAGGCGCCGACAACCCATCGCCGCAGCATGCGGCGGTTCCCCCGCCCGGAGGCGTCCATGACCACACCCCTCGAGCCGCCTGCCGAACCGGTCGACCCCATCGAAGAATTCGACGGGTCATCGGGACTTCCCCCGGCCGCCTGGTTCGGGATCGGCCTCGTCGTGGTGCTCCTCGCCATCGGTATCCCGCTGCTGCTGTTCGGTGGCGACGACGAGGTGGCGTCGACCACGACCACGATCCCGATGGCCGAGACCTCCACCACCAGCGGACAGGTGACCACCACCACCGCCGCCACCGGGACCACCACCACGATTGCCACCGAGACCACCACCACGATTGCCACCGAGACCACCACCACCGTGGCGGCCTCCACGACCACCACCACGGTCACGGTGCCGCCCGCCGAAGCCGTGGCACCGCGGGTCTACTTCCTCGCCGACACCGAAGACTCCAACCTTCCCGGTCCCCATCTCGCCGCCGTCGCCCGCCCGCTGTTCGAGCCGCTCGGCACCGATGAACTCCTCGGACCCATCATCCAGTCCCTGTTGGAGGGCCCACAGCCCGACGACCCGGCGCTCTCCGGTTTGTCGACAGGGGTGCCCGGTGGGGTGACGCTGCTGGGTGCGTCGGTCAGCGACGGTGTCGCCGACATCGATCTCAGTGGCGAGTTCGAGTCCGGGGGCGGGACCTTCTCGATGACCTCACGGCTCGGCCAGCTGGTGTTCACCGCCACCCAGTTCCCGGATGTCGACTCGGTGCTGCTGCGTATCGACGGGCAGGTCGTCGATGTGTTCTCCTCCGAGGGCATCGTTCTCGACGGCCCGCAGAGCCGTGAGGACTACTACGACGCCGTGCTGCCCCTCGTCTTCCTCGACGACCCGGCCGCCGGAGGCGTCGTCGCCAGCCCACTTCGGATCACGGGGATCGCCAACGCCTTCGAGGCCAACGTTCTCTACGAGCTCACCGTCGACGGCGCCGTGGTGGCCGAGGGCTTCACCACGGCGACGTGTGGCACCGGCTGCTGGGGGGACTACCTGATCGAGGCGGACTTCCCGATCGACACCGAGGGTGCAGGGTTCGTCACCGTGTTCGAGACCTCGGCGGAGGACGGTCGCCGGATCAACATCCAGTCGTACCCGGTGAGCGTGCTCCCCACCGGCTGACCCCGAACCGATCGGATGTCGGCGGAAAGAACCGTGGTTCTTTCCGAACGGTGTAAAGCGGCGTCCCATGTCGGGCGTGCCCGGTCGAATCCCGTCGGTACCATGGCTGTACTTACCGAAAACACCTGAGTGCGAAGCGAGGCAGCACCGATGGCAGCCACCCATGACCCGTTCGAAGCCCGTACCACCATCGACACCCCGCTCGGATCGCGAGTCGTCTACCGGCTCGATGCGCTGAAGCATCTCGGTGACATCGATGCCCTGCCCTACAGCATCAAGGTGCTGCTCGAAGCCGTGCTCCGCACGCACGACGGTCGGGTGGTGACCGACCGCGACGTGACCGCCCTCGCCCAGTACGACGCCTCCAAGGTGGAGGAGACCGAGATCGCCTTCACCCCGGGTCGGGTGGTGCTCCAGGACTTCACCGGTGTCCCGGCAGTGGTCGATCTCGCCGCCATGCGCGCCGCCATGATGCGGATGACCGGAGACCCCGCCTCGGCGCTCAAGGTCAACCCGTTGGTCCCCGCCGACCTGGTCATCGACCATTCGGTGCAGGTCGATGCGTACAACTCTGGGATGGCGCTCCAGATCAACTCGGAGCGTGAGTTCGAGCGCAACGGGGAGCGCTACGAGTTCCTCAAGTGGGGCCAGTCCGCCTTCACCAACTTCCGGGTGGTGCCACCGGCAACCGGGATCGTCCATCAGGTGAACCTCGAGTACCTGGCCAAGGTGGTGTGGGACGACGGGCTCGCTTTGTATCCCGACTCGCTGGTCGGCACCGATTCGCACACGACGATGATCAACGGGCTCGGTGTGGTTGGCTGGGGCGTCGGCGGGATCGAAGCCGAGGCGGCGATGGTGGGTCAGCCCATCTACATGTTGCTCCCCGAGGTGGTCGGATTCCGGCTCACCGGCAAGCTTGCCGAAGGGGCGACCGCCACCGATCTGGTGCTCAGGGTCACCGAGATGCTCCGCCAGCACGGCGTGGTCGGCAAGTTCGTCGAGTTCCACGGTCCCGGTCTGGCCGACATGCCACTGGCCAACCGTGCCACGATCGCCAACATGGCGCCGGAGTACGGCGCCACCATCGGGTTCTTCCCCGTCGACGAGCAGACCCTCCGCTACCTGCGGCTCACCGGTCGCCCCGAAGAGCTGATCGAGACCGTCCAGTCGTACTACGAGATGCAGGGGATGTGGCGCCGCGACGACCGCCACATCGTGTACTCGGCCGAACTCGAACTCGATATGTCCACCGTCGAGCCCGCACTCGCCGGGCCGCGCCGCCCCCAGGACCGCGTGGCGCTCACCGGGATGAAGGCGCAGTGGGAGCTCGACCTGGTCAACACCTTCGGCAAGGCGAACCGTTCGACTCCGGGCACGGTGTCCGACTGGGTCGACGAGGGTGGCCAGGTGGCCGCCGGGTTTGCTCCCGCCGTTTCCCCCGACGACAACGGAACCAAGGTCGAATACGACGGCCACACGTTCACCCTCGATCACGGCGATGTGGTGATCGCCGCCATCACCAGTTGCACCAACACCTCCAACCCGGATGTGATGATCGGCGCCGGGCTGGTGGCCCGCAAGGCGAGGGAGCGTGGGCTCACCCGTAAACCGTGGGTGAAGACGTCCCTTGCACCCGGTTCGAAGGTGGTCACCGACTACCTGGAGCGATCGGGGCTGATGGACGATCTCGAAGCCAGCGGCTTCTTCCTGGTCGGGTACGGGTGCACCACCTGTATCGGCAACTCCGGACCGCTACCCGATGAGATCAGCGCCGCCGTCAACGAGCACGACCTGGTGGTCGCTTCGGTACTGTCCGGCAACCGCAACTTCGAGGGTCGGATCTCGCCCGACGTTCGGGCCAACTACCTGGCATCCCCCCCGCTGGTGGTGGCCTACGCCCTGGCCGGGACCGTGGACATCGACCTGACCACCGAGCCGATCGGGACCGATCCGGACGGCAACGACGTGTATCTCGCCGACATCTGGCCCAGCCAGGCGGAGATCGCCGATCTGGTCGCTGCCACCGTGACCAGCGACCAGTTCATCGAGCAGTACGGCTCGGTGTTCGAGGGTTCCGACGAGTGGCGGGAGATCCCGACAACCGGGGACGCCCTCTACGAGTGGAACCCCGCCAGCACCTATGTCCAGGAGCCTCCGTTCTTCCTGGATCTCGGTCCGGAGGTCGCCCCCATCCGGCCGATCACCGGGGCGCGTGCCCTGCTCAAGCTGGGGGATTCGGTCACCACCGACCACATCTCGCCCGCCGGCGCCATCGCCCAGACCTCGCCCGCCGGTCAGTACCTGATCGCCCAGGGTGTCGAACCGCGGATGTTCAACAGCTATGGGTCACGGCGGGGCAATGACCGGGTGATGACCCGGGGCACCTTCGCCAACATCAGGATCCGCAACCATCTGGCGCCGGGCACCGAGGGCGGGTTCACCACGGACTTCCTCGACGGAGAGGTCAAACCGGTCTATGACGCCGCCATGCACTACCGCGAGGCCGGGGTTCCCCTGGTGGTGCTCGGTGGCGCCGACTACGGGATGGGAAGTTCCCGTGACTGGGCCGCCAAGGGCACGTTCCTGCTCGGGGTGAAGGCCGTGATCGCCACCAGCTTCGAGAGGATCCACCGCTCCAACCTGGTGATGATGGGGGTGCTTCCGTTGACCTATCTCCCCGGAGTCGACGCCGCCTCACTCGGTCTCGATGGCACCGAAACCTTCGACATCGCCGTGGATGACCAGCTCGAGGCCCGCCAGACGGTGCAGGTGACGGCGACCAAGCTCGACGGATCGGTGGTCGAGTTCACCGCCCTGTGCCGCGCCGACACGCCCGTCGAGATCGACTATCTCAGGCACGGCGGCATCCTGCACATGGTGCTTCGCCGGCTGGCCGCCGGGGGCTGATCGGGGTCCGGGGCGGAGGTGCACGCGGTCTTCGGTTCGAGTTTCTATGGTGGTGCCGCACACCGGGTGCGGCAAGGGGAGAACGATGGCGTCCAACAACCGATGGATATTCGGCACGATTGCGGTGATCTGGCTGGTGGTGATCATCACCAGCCTGCGTTCACCCGAGCTGGTGTTCGGCTCCGAGCCGGTGGTCATCCGTGTCTGCACCATCGCCAACTGGTTCTGGGGTCTGGTGGCGACCCTGCTGGTGCTTCGGTCCACGGTGTTCCGTCGTCCCACCGAGATGGGCTGGGGTCAGACCGATGCGTGGGGCTGGGTCGCCTTCAGCGTCAGCCTGCTGTGGTTCATGGTCATGGTGGTGACCTTCGTGGTCCCCGATGTGGTCATCGGCGAGACATTGGTGGTCCCGGTGGCCGCCATCGTCGCACCGGTGGTTGCCGTCGCCCTCACCCACAGCCTCGCCGAGTTCCTCATCTCAGGCTTCGCCGCCCGACGCGCCGGCGCCGAGCTGACCGAGCCCCACTAGCCGGCCCCGGTTTCGCCCCGGTTCTCCGCCCGACCTTCGACGGCGGTCCCGTGTCGACGCTTCCCCTTCTCCACCCGGAACCCACGTAGGCACCTCGGGCTGCCCCCCGGACTGGTGCGTGCCGGTTCAGGGGATCGGTTTGGTCCCCGGGGATGGGGTGCCGCTGGCTACGCTCGGCGCCGCCATATATCCGACAGGGAAAGGGTGGGACACACATGGAAACCGGGAGCTTCCTCAAGGACCTCTTCGATTTCGAGTTCAAGACCTTCATCACGCTCAAGGTGCTTAAGGTCGTCTACATCATCAGCGTGGCGCTCATCGGGCTGGCCGCAGTGGCCTTCCTGATCTCCGGGCTGAGCCAGGGCGGGGCCACGGCAGTGCTGGCGATCGTGATGGTGCCTCTGGTGGCGCTGCTCTATCTGATCATGGCGCGCGTCTATGTCGAGGTGATCGCCATGTTCTTCAGGATCGGCGACCACACCGCCAAGATCCACGCCCATCTCATCGGGTTGCCCCCGACGGCAGAACCGCCGATGGGTACCAACCTGGAGTAGCCGACCGATCCGAGGCGACGAAGCGGTGAGGGTGAGGGCGGGGGCGGCATGCGGTCGCCGCCCTCACCCGCGACCTGGCCGCCCGGCGCCTGCCACCGACGTGCTGGCGTCAGACGTCGGTGATGCAGTGCTCGGCGGGGGTCTCGTGTGGGGTGACATGGACCACAGCCCGCTGGTGTCCGGCTTCGAGCAGCCCACGGACGATTCCCTGGTCGAGCTTGCACACGATCTCGGGGTGGTTGGTGGCGGTCTCTCCGAACGGGCAGAACCGGGTGACAAGCGTGCGGCCACCAGGTCCTGCCTCGGTCTCGAAACCCATCCCCATCATGGCGCGGGCGACGGCCTGGACCGCCGCCTCGAAACCGGCGTCCTCGGGAAACCCGATCTCGGCGGCCAGCTCCGCACCGTATTCGCGGCCGATGGCCTCGGCGGCGACGGCGGCAGCTTCCCGGTCCGGGGCGATCCGCTCCAGCACCCGGACCAGCAGTTCGGCGAGGAGGTCGTAGCGGCGGGTGGGGAACTGGACCGAGACCTCCTGGGTGGTCGGTTCGTAGTGCTTGGCGGGGCGACCCGCCCCTGGTCCGCGACGGTCGCTGCGACGCCGGTGGGTCACCTGGAGCCAGCCGTCGTCGACGAGCCGGTCGAGATGATGCCGGGCGACGTTGGGATGGAGATCGAAGAGCTTGGCGATCTGCGACACCGTGATCGGATCGGGCGCCTCGCGCACGGCGATGTAGATGCCGCGGCGGGTGGTGTCGCCCAGCGATGCGGCGAGCTCGCCCACCTGGCGGTCGAACGATGTGCTGTCCATGGTCCCTGGCGGTTCCTTCCGGCGGACGGTGCTGGATCGTTGGGCTCTGGATCGTTGAAGCTGGATCGTTGCGGTCTGGTCCTCACTATAGTTTCTAAGCACTATCGAGATAGGAGTATGAGCGTTCATGACCTCGATTGACACCGCCGCCGTACGATCCGCGATCGGACAGGTCGAAGACCCCGAGATCCACCGGACCCTCGAAGATCTCAACATGATCCGAGAAGCTCGAGGTGCGGTCCGACGGGTCGGTGCGGGTGCTCGTGGCGCTCACGATTCCCGGCTGCCCCCTCAAGGACAAGCTCACCGCCGATGTCTCGGCGGCAGCACGATCGGTTCCCGGGGTCACCGGGGTGGCCGTCGAGTTCACCCACATGACCGACGAGGAACGCAGCGCACTGGTCCAGGAGGTGCGAGGCACTCCCACCCGGGAGATCTCCATCGGCAAGCCGGGAACCAAGACCCGGGTCATCTCGATCGCCTCGGGGAAGGGTGGGGTCGGCAAGTCGTCGGTCACCGCCAACCTGGGGGTTGCGCTGGCGCGGCTGGGTCGGACCGTCGGCATCATCGACGCCGATGTGTGGGGCTTCTCGATTCCCAAGATGCTCGGTGTGGACCGGGCGCCGACCGTGATCGACGAGACGCTGTTGCCCCCCGAGATCCACGGGGTGCGGGTGATGTCGATGGACTACTTCGTCCGTCCCGATCAGGCGGTCATCTGGCGCGGTCCGATGCTCCACAAGGCGCTCGAGCAGTTCCTCGCCGACGTCCACTGGGATGATCCCGACTACCTCCTCATCGACATGCCGCCCGGAACCGGTGACATCGCCATCTCGATGTCCCAGTTCCTTCCCCGGGCCGAGGCGATCGTGGTCACCACTCCCCAGGTCACCGCCCAGCGGGTGGCGATGCGCGCCGGGCTGATGGCCCGCAAGGTCAACCAGGAGATCATGGGTGTCGTCGAGAACATGTCCTGGTTCACCGGCGACGACGGGGTGCGCTACCGGATCTTCGGTGAGGGTGGTGGGCAGGTGCTCGCCGACGAGTTGGAGGTCCCGCTGTTGGGAAGCGTGCCACTGGTGCCTGCGCTTCGGGAGGGAGCCGACCGCGGCTTGCCGGTTACCATCGCGGACCCCGGTGGCGAGGCCGCCCTTGCCTTCGAGGCCCTTGCCGGCGCCGTCGAGGCCCGCAAGCCACGTGTCCGCACCCATCCTGAACTTATCGTCCGCTGAGCCTGGAGGCATCAACGACCATGGCAGATACCACGAAGCTTCACGTCGCCCTGCAATCGGCGCGCGAAATGGAGATCGAGGTTGCTGATGCAGCCGCCGTACGGACCGCACTGGAAACGGCGCTCGAACAGGGCGACAAGATCATCTGGGTGGTCGACACCCGAGGTCACGAGTTCGGCTTCATCGTCGACAAGCTTGCCTTCATGGAGTTCGAGGGGGAGCGGAGCCGGCCGTCCGTCGGTTTCGGCGCCGTCACCTGAAGCCGACGACAAACATCAACGAGCCGCAGCGACGAGTGGTCTACGCAATCGAGCCCCGGCCGTTTGGCCGGGGCTCGATCGGTGTCGAAGGTGATCGGTGTGGTCAGCTCGCCTGGCGCTGGCGGCGACGCTCGGCCAGCCAGCGCTTGCGCAGCCGGCGCCGTTCGTCCTCGGGGAAGCCGCCCCATACCCCGGCCTCCTGGTTGGTCTCGAGGGCATATTGGAGGCAGGCTTCGCGTACCGAGCACATCTCGCAGATGGCTCGTGCCTTCTCGATCTGTTCCACTGCCGGACCGGTGGTCCCGATGGGGAAGAACAGATCGGGATCGGAATCCCGGCAAGCCGAGAGCTCCCTCCAGTCGGTCAGTGTCAGCATCGTCCTACTCCTGAGAGTTCGTGAATGTGATTCTTTTCACAAAGTTGATCTTTAGAAAGAGCCGTCGAGCGGCTCGCCCCTAACTCTATACAACCTGGTTGACCTGGGCAAGGGGTTTCTTGACCCATCTGCCGATGTTGCGGTGGCGCAGAATCCGCTGGGCGGCGGGAGGGCGGAGACCCGGATGCGGCACGGTGTGGTCCGGCGGGTCGGAGAGAGGCCGGCAGCGACCAGAATGGAGGATACGGCCCGTGATCGGGTCGCCGACACCATCTCTGAGGAGCTGACAAACGATGAGCATCCGGGACGAGCTGCCGCACCGAGCTCAGGGACGCCATGTTGAGCAAGGACAAGCCGCGCACCGCCGTCATCCGCCAGATCGAGTCGGAGGTCGCAGTCGCCCGTTCCGCCAGCGACTTCGCCGGCGATGTGGACGACGACCTGTACGAGCAGACCATACGTTCCTACGTCAAGAAGATGGAGAAGGCCCGTCAGGAGTATCTGGGCGCCGGGGAGCGCGGGGTGGCGCAGGCGGAGAAGCTCGCCTTCGAGGTCGACTATCTCTCCCGCTGGCTGCCCGACTCCCTCAGCGAGGATCAGACCCGTGCCATTGTCGCCGCGGCGATCACCGAGCTCGGCGCCGATGACCCCAAGATGGCCGGCCGGGTGGTCGGCCACATCATGAAGGCGGGGACGGAGGGTCTCGACGGGGGGCTGGTCAACCGCATCGTTCGTGAGGAACTCGAGCGCGGCGGTACCGGGGAGCCAGGCGCATAGACCGCACCCTCCCCGAGTATTCCCCGATGCTGGCGGTGCCCTGGCCGGCGCCGTTCGTCGATGTGCGGTGGAGCCACGAGATCAAGTGGGACGGGGTGCGGACCCTCCTCGCCGTCGACGGGAACTCGGTTCGGCTCACCAGCCGCCGCGGGATCGACGCCACGTCCCGCTATCCGGAGCTCACCGGGTTCCGGGCTGCCCGGCCGATGGTGCTCGACGGGGAGATCGTGGCGTTGGACGACGCCGGGAGACCGTCCTTCGAACGGCTGCAGCAGCGGATGAATCTTCGTTCGTTGCGCCTGGTAGAGGCGGCGCGCTCGTCGGTTCCGATCACCTACGTCGTGTTCGACGTGCTGCACGACGACGTCCCGGTGATCGATCTTCCGTTGTATCAACGCCGCCGGCATCTCGATGCGCTCGATCTGGCCCCGCCGTTGGTGCGCTCGCACTCCGTCGACGGGGACCCGGCGGACCTGTGGCGCTTCGTCAACGAGCGGGGGATCGAGGGGATCGTGGCCAAGCGACTCGACAGCCCCTACCGCCCTGGGACCCGCTCGCCGGAATGGCGAAAGATCGGCGTCTTCCACAGCGCCCGGACCGTGGTCGGCGGATTCACCCCCGGCGAGGGGGGACGGGCCGGGTCGTTCGGTGCGCTGCTGGTCGGTCTGTGGACCCCGACCGGGTTGCGTTGGGTGGGGGCGGTCGGCTCCGGGTTCACCGACGAGGGTTTGCGGGCCATCCGTGGGGCACTCGGGGAGATGAGTACCGGGCAGTCGCCGTTCCTCCCCGATCCCGAGATCCCCCGCCGGGCGACCTGGGTGGAGCCGCAACTGGTGGCGATGGTCCAGTACAAGGAATGGACCACGGCAGGGCGACTGCGGGCTCCGTCGTTCAGGGGCTTCACCGACGACGCCATCGGAGACGTGACCTGGGAGCGCGAAGGCCCACCCGCCACGCCGGTCTGAGCTGCCGCCCGTCGCTCCTGTTCAAGTCATGCTGTTGACCGCCTATGAGTGTCACTGTATGGTCGCCCGAGTCAGGTCGCAGCGAGAGGCGAGGAGAGGTCCATGGCAGAACCAGGAGCCGTGGTGGTCATCGGCGGGTCGGCGGGGCTCGGGCTGGAAGTGGCCCGGCACTATGCCGACCAGGGCCGGCGCGTCGTCGTGTCCAGCCGCGATGCCGGACGGGCAGATGCCGCCGCCGCCGAGATCGGCGGCGATACGACCGGTATCGCACTCGATCTTGCCCAACCCGAGAGCGTTGCCGCGGCGGTCGCCGGGGTCGGTGCTGTGGACTATCTGGTGCTGGCGGCGATCGAACGCGACGAGAACACCGTCCGTGACCTCGATCTCGTCGGGGCCACCCGGCTGGTGACCCTCAAGCTGGTCGGGTACGCAGCCGTGGTCAGCGCCCTGCTTCCCGGGATGACCGATGCGAGTTCGGTGGTGTTGTTCGGCGGGATGGCGAAAGACCGGCCCTATCCGGGTTCCACGTTCGTGAGCACGGTCAACGGCGGCGTCACCGGGATGGTGACCACACTGGCGGCGGAGATGGGGCCGATCCGGGTGAACGCCATCCACCCGGCGGTGGTCGGCGACAGCCCCTACTGGCAGGACAAGCCGGAGGCGGTCCTCGATGCGCTCCGCCAGCGGACCCCGACGGGTCGGTTGGTCGCCATGGACGACATCGTCGATGCGGTGGCGTTCCTGCTCGAGAACCGCTCGGTGAACGGGATCAACCTCCAGATCGACGGTGGCTGGCTGGTCAAGTAACCGGCTAAAGCGCGCACCCCGCCCCCCGGGGCGTGTCGGAATACCTCGCTGCCACACCGCAGGTCTTCTCGGACAGCGGGGGGTCAAAGAAGCGCGCACCAACACCGCGTCTCCTTTCCGGCCCTCCCCTCCTCGGGAGGAGGGGAGGCTGCGGACGCCTTGCGGACGCAGACGGGGCGGAGCGCAGCGTCAACGTCCGTCTCCCCCGCAGCGTCACCGACAGGCACGTGACCAGAGCCGCAACCTCCGAACGCCAAGGCCGCACACGACAAGTCGACCACAAAGGACAACAAGCTCGCGCCCCGCCCCGCCTCCTCCCAGAACCTCGGAGGCACCCCGCCCCCCGCGGGGCGGGGAGGGCCAGAAAGGGAAGCTCTCCCGCTGGGGCGTGGGGGCGCTCTTGTTCTGGCTTCCTCGCTTGACATCCGTAGGAGCGTCCCCCAGGGCGGGGAGGGCCAGAAAGGGAAGCTCTCCCGCTGGGGCGTGGGGGCGCTCTCTTGTTCTGGCTTCCTCGCTTGACATCCGTGGGAGCGACCCCTCGGGGCGGGGAGGGCCGAGACGGGATTCCTTTGCGGGTGGCCTCGGTCGGGCGGCTCAGTCCAACTGCGACGCCAGATAGGTCCAGTCCCTGGCGAACCGGTAGGCGTGCCGTGGCGGCGGGCCGGGGCACTGGGTCTCCAGCCACCGCACCGTGGTGTCGGTCTCGTTGTTGAACTGGTGGACCGCACCGACACCGGCAAAGGCGAAGTCGCCGACGTCGAGGGTGTAGTGCTCGCCCTGGAATATCGCTTCGACCTGGCCCTCGGTGATGAGGTAGGCCTCCTCGAGCGGGTGGTCGTGGGCGCCGGCCACACCACCGGGTTCGTACTGAACCATGAACATGGTCCCCAGGTAGGCGCCGAGGTCGGTGTCGACCATCATCTTGAGGGTGATCCCGCTGTAGACCAGGAGGGCGGTGCGCATGCTCGCCGACACCGCCAGCAGGTCCTGGGACTGCCGCGCCGGATCCATGTGCTGGGGGGTGATGTGTCCGAACGACCTCGTCCGTGGGTCGCGCACGTCCACGGGCACCGGGGTGTGATCCGCCGGGGTTGCGTCGGGAGGGACGAAGAAGGTGTCCCAGCCGTAGGCCTTCCTCGGCTGGGGAGTGGAGAACTCCGCCCACCGGGCCGCGGTGCCGTCGATGTTCTCCCAGGAGTGGGGGACGCCGATCGGCAGGATCCCATAGTCACCCGCCACCAGACGGACCGGTGCTTCCGGGGTGACACACACCACCGAACCCTCGAGGATGTGGAAGCTCTTCTCGAAGGAATTGACGTGGCGGTCGATGTGGCCGCCGGGTTCGAGCCGGGCGATCCCGAAATCGGTGTGGACCGCCCCGGGCACCGTCTCGTCGACACAGTTCCAGCGGGTCAACCCCACGCTGCGACCGTCGAAGACCTCCGGGGTCTCGTAGACGGCTTCGCTTCCCCTGCGGACGATGTGTCGGACGCTCATTTGTGTTCTCCTCGCTACCGCTGTGGGCCTGCCCGGGCCGCCTTCGCCGCCGTCATCCCGACCGGCACCACACCGACGGTAGTGACCGCCCGCCACGCTCCGCAAACAGTCTCACTGCGCACCATTCGATGGCGCTTGACGGTGTATCAGTGGGTGAGGACCAGCCAGACCGCCCGGGCGGGGACGTTCCCCGGATTCCACAGCCGGTGTGGAACCGTCGAGTCGAATGCGATCGAGTCCCCTGGTCCGAGGTGATGGGTGTCGAACCCGACCTGGACATCGAGGGCACCGCTCAGGATCACCGCCACCTCCACCGAATTGTGCCGCATCAGCGTGCCGTCGCGGCTCGACGAGCCACCGACGTCGTAGACGACCTCCATGAAGTCGATGGCGTCGGTGTCGGGAGAGGCAAGACGTTCCCATTTCACGCCGGACTCGAGCCGGAGCTGGGGCCGGTCGGTGGACCGGATCACCGTGGGGGCACGCTTGATGGCGTCCTGCAACTCACGACTCCCCAACGGCTGTGGGTCGGGCGAAGGCGTCGGCGGGTGTTCCGGCGTCGACCCGGGCCGATGACCGAACAGCTCGTCCATGGAGACGTCGAGTTCGGTGACGATGGCGTACAGGGTGTTCACCGACGGTTGTGACTGACCGGCCTCGATCTGCGAAATCATGCTGGGTGAGACGTTGACGCGAGCCGCCAGCTCTCTCTGGCTGATTCCCATCGCTTCTCGGGCCGCCCGCAGCCCGCCGGCCACGGTGCGCTGATCGTTCCCCACCTCGAGCGTTTGGTCGCTCATCACGACCTCCTTCGTCTCGCATTCGCCGGTGCGTAGGATAGGTTCATCATTATTGCGCTGCTTCCACATCGATCCGACACGGTCTCTCAGTGGAGCTTGACATATGTACAGTCTGACTTTAGGTTCTGCCGAGAGGCGGGACGGGCGTGTCCGGTATAGCGACCGGGCAATCCGCCGACGGTAGGTGATGACGATGCGTGCGCCCGTGATCGGGTAACCCGGGGTGAGATTCGGGTGGTCATCACGGCCGAAGAGTCGGTTCCGAGAGAGGACAGAGTCATGGCGACAGCGGACTTCCCCGTGGCAACCAGCCCTGCCCCGGGTCTCATGGGTGTTGACTGGGAGGACCGGGTCGACTTTCGTCGACTTCGTGACTACCGACTCGGACGGGTAAGGGAGAAGCTCGAGGCATCCGAGCTCGGCGCCGTGCTGCTGTTCGAGACCTCCAACATCCGCTACGCCACCTCGACGCACATCGGGTACTGGGCGTTCAACAAGGGTGAGCGGTATGCGCTGATCACCCGTACCGGCCCGCCCCGGGTGTGGGACTTCGGCTCGGCGGCGAAGGCGCACCGGCTCCAGCTCCCCGACATGTACGACCTCACCAACTCGATCGCCGGCAATACCGGTCTGCAGGGTGCCATCGGTCCCGAATCCGGGTTGCAGGCCCGGGCGGTCGGCGAGATCGCCGCCGCACTCCGTGAGGACGGGGTCGCCGACATGCCGCTCGGTGTCGACATGGCCGAGACCTCGGTCTTCCTGGCCCTCCAGGCCGCCGGGCTCACGGTCACCGATGGGCAGCAGCTCATGATGCTCGCCCGTGAGATCAAGAACGCCGACGAGATCCTGTTGCTGACCCAGGCCTGTGCGATGGTCGATGGTGTCTATCACGACGTCTACGAGGCGCTCAAGCCCGGTATCCGCGAATCGGACATCGTGGCACTGGTCCACAAGCGGCTGTTCGAGATGGGCTCCGAGTTCGTCGAGGCGGTCAACTCGATCGCCGGCGAGCGCTGCAGTCCCCATCCACATGTGTTCAGCGACCGGCTGATCCGACCGGGAGACCAGACCTACTTCGACATCATTCATGTGCTCAACGGGTATCGCACCTGCTACTACCGGACGTTTGCGGTGGGGCGGGCGAGCCAGGCACAACGCGACGCCTTCAAGCAGTCGCGTGAATGGATGGACGCCGCCATCGCCCTGGTCAAGCCCGGGGTCGGTACCGACGAGATCGCCCGGGCGTGGCCCAAGGCCGAAGATTTCGGGTTCATCGACGAGATGGACGCCTTCGGTCTCCAGTTCGGTCACGGAGTCGGAGTCGGTTTGCACGAGCGACCCATCATCAGCCGGCTCAACTCGCTCGACGACCCCATCGAGATCGAGGAGGGCATGGTGTTCGCCCTGGAGACCTATGCGCCCGCCAGCGACGGTCGCTCGGCGGCACGTATCGAGGAAGAGGTGGTGGTCACCGCCGACGGGGGTACGGTGATCACCCTGTTCCCCTGCGAGGAGCTGATGGTCGCCAATGAGTATTGAGCCAGTGACCGAGCCGCGACGCGCCGACCCAGGCAGACGCTGAGATGAGCGTCGACGACCTCATCGACTATGCCGCCAGGGCGGCCCGGATGCCTGCCGACGAGGACCGGGGGAACGACGATCTCGCCATTCCCCTGGAGACCCGCACCGAGATCTACCGGCTCCAACAGCTACTCCGGCAGTTCGAGAAGCGCGCCCACGACCTGTTCCTCCAGAACCTGGTCAAGGGGACGAGCCACCTGTCGCTCGGGATGGAGGCGATCGCCGCCGCCTTCGGAACGGCGATGCGCCCCGACGACTACACCTTCGCCACCTACCGCGGTCATGCCCACACCCTGGCTCGCGGGGTCCCGCCGGGGGCGGTGATGGCCGAACTGCTCGGTCGCCGCGACGGCCTCCTTGCCGGCAAGGGCGGGTCGATGCATCTCACCTCGATCGAGCACGGGATGATGGGCTCCTACGCCATCATCGGCGCCCACCTGTGTATTGCCAACGGGGCCGCATGGTCGGCGCAGATGCGCGGGACCGAGCAGGTGGCGGTGGCCTTCTTCGGTGACGGAACCACCAACATCGGCGCCTTTCACGAGGCGCTCAACTTCGCCGCCGTCTGGAAGCTTCCGGTGGTGTTCGTCTGTGAGAACAACCTCTACATGGAGTACACACCGATCGATGTGGTGACGGCGGTGCCGCGTCCGGCCGCCGATCGCGCCGCCGCCTACGGTCTCGAGTCGATCATGGTCGACGGCAACGACGCCGATGCCGTGTACGACGTTGCCGTGCAGGCGTTGGCGACCGCACGTGCGGGTGGCGGCCCGGTGCTGATCGAGGCCGTGACCTACCGCCATGGCGGACACAGCCGCGCCGACCCGGGCAAGTACCGCCCACCCGGCGAGATCGAAGCCTGGCTCGCCCACGATCCGATCCCGCTCTATCGCCGCCGGCTTCTCCGACTCGGAGTTCCCGAGGATCGTCTGGTTGAGATCGAAGAGGGGGTCGCCGACGAGGTCGGGGCCGCCACCGACTTCGCCAAGGCGTCGCCCGAACCCGATGTGTCGACCGCATTCACCGACGTCTGGGCCGATGGGGGCAGCGAATGGCGGAACTGAGCTACCGCGACGCCGTCGCCCGCGGGATCGCCCAGGAGATGCGCCGCGATCCGGCGCTGGTGATGCTCGGGGAGGACATCGGGGCGGCCGGCGGGGTGTTCAAGACCACGGTCGGGCTGATCGAACGCTTTGGTCCCGACCGGGTGCGCGACACTCCGATCTCGGAGCAGGCCATCCTCGGGGCGGCCATGGGTGCGGCGATGACCGGGGTTCCGGTGATCGCCGAGATCATGTTCTCCGACTTCCTCGCCGTGTGCTGGGACATCGTGGCCAACGAGATCGCCAAGACCCGGTACATGACGGCCGGACAGGTGACGCTGCCGCTGGTGATCCGCACCGCCAATGGTGGCGGGTCGCGCTTCGGCGCCCAGCACTCCCAGGCGGTGGAGAACTGGTGCATGATGATCCCCGGGCTCAAGGTGGTCGCCCCCTCGACACCACACGATGTGGTCGGGCTGATGGCGGCGGCGGTACGCGACCCCGACCCGGTGATCTTCTTCGAACACAAGTCGCTGCTCGCCAGCAAAGGCGAGGTCGCCGACGGCGAGATCCTGGAACGACTCGGCGAGGCACGGGTCCTGGTCGAGGGCGGTGACTGCACCATCGTGGCGCTGGCGTCCACCGTTCCCACGGCGCTCGGTGCCGCCGCCCAACTCGCCTCCGAGGGGATCGCCGCCGAGGTCATCGACCTGCGATCGCTGGTCCCCCTCGATGCCCAGGCGGTGCTCCGGTCGGTGGGCCGCACCGGGCACCTCTTCACCATCGAGGAGAACCCGAGGGCTCTCGGGTGGGGGGCCGAGATCGCATCGATCGTCGCCGACGAGGCGTTCTGGGATCTCGACGGGCCGGTGGTGCGGATCACCACCCCGCACATCCCGCTTCCCTCGGCGAATGCGCTCGAGGACGCCGTGATCCCCAACGTCGAGCGGACGGTGGCCACCGTCCGTCGGATGCTCGGCTGATGACCGACCGCATCGCCTTCATCGGGCTGGGGACCATGGGCAGCCGCATGGCGGCCAACCTTGCCGCTGCCGGCTTCGATCTGGTGGTCCACAACCGCACGATCGAGCGGGCCCAGATATTCGTCGACACCCACGGAGGTGTTCTTGCCCCGACTCCGGCCGAAGCCGCCGCCGATGCGGCGTTCGTGGTGACCATGCTTGCCGACGGCGCCGCCCTCGTCGACACCTACACCGGCGCCGACGGGGTGTTGAGCACGCTGCGTCCCGGAGCGGTGACGATCGACATGGGAACGTCAGGTCCCACCGTCGTCGCCGACATCCGGAGCAGCGTGCGCACCGCGGGTGCCGACATGGTCGACGCCCCCGTGTCGGGGAGCACCCCGGCGGCGGAGGCGGCGACCTTGCAGATCATGGTCGGCGGTGAAGACGAAGCGGTGGCCCGGGCAGTTCCGGTGCTCGAAGCGATGGGGGCGCCGATCCACGTCGGCCCACCCGGGGCCGGGGCGACGCTGAAGCTGGCGGTGAACTCGATCCTGCTCGGGTTCAACCAGGCACTCGCCGAAGGCGTGGTTCTTGCCGAGGCGGCCGGGGTGCCGGCGGCCACGGCGCTCGATGTCATCGCCGGGGGAGCCGCCGGGGCGCCGATCGTCGGCTACCGCCGGCCGCAGTACCTCGACCCGGACGGCACGCCGGTCACCTTCACCCTGGAACTCGCCGAGAAGGACCTCCGTCTCGCCGTGGAGTACGCCCGCACCGGGGGGGTGCCCATGTCCCAGGCCGAGCAGACCCTTCACGAGCTGTCGACCCTGGTCTCGGGCGGACACGCCACACGGGACATGGGCTACGTGATCGAGGCGGTCCGCCGCCGACGCACCACCGTGGAGGATCAGGGATGACACCGCTCGATCAGATCCTGAGCGGTGCGCCGGCCCGTTTGTATGTGGGCGGGGAGTGGCGTCCCGCCGGGGACGGCGCCGAGATCGATGTCTTCGATCCCTCCACCGCCGCTCCGTTCACCCGTGTCGCCGTCGGTTCGGTCGAGGACGCCATCGGTGCCGTCGAAGCGGCGGATGCGGCGGCGGCAGCGTGGGCGGCGTCAAGCCCCGTCGACCGCAGCGAGGTGCTGCGACGCGCCTACGAACTGATGCTGGCCAGGGCCGACGACATCGCCGTGCTCGTCGTGCGCGAGATGGGGAAGGCGTACTCGGAGGCGAAGGCCGAGGTCCGCTACGCCGCCGAGTTCTTCCGCTGGTATTCGGGTGAGGCGGTGCGCAACATCGGATCCATTCAGACCGCCCCGGCGGGGGACAAGCGCATCGTCACCATCCACCAACCTGTCGGGGTGTCGTTGCTGGTGACGCCATGGAACTTCCCGGCGGCGATGGCGACCCGCAAGATCGGCCCTGCCGTTGCGGCGGGGTGCACCATGGTGCTCAAGCCTGCCTCGGCGACGCCACTCACCGCTCTCGCCATTGCTGCCGTGCTCGCCGACGCCGGGCTCCCGCCGGGTGTCCTCAACGTGGTGCCAGCCCGCAACTCGGGCGCCGCCGTCGCCGCCATGCTCGGCGATCGGCGGGTCCGCAAGCTGTCGTTCACCGGCTCGACCGAGGTGGGGCGCGGTCTGCTCCGCCTGGCGGCCGACCGTGTGGTCAACTGTTCGATGGAGCTCGGCGGGAACGCACCGTTCGTGGTTCTCGAGGGCGCCGATGTCGACGCCGCCGTCGAGGGGGCGATGCACGCCAAGATCCGCAACGGCGGGCAGTCCTGTATCGCCGCCAACCGCTTCCTGGTCCACTCGGCCGTCGCCGGTGCGTTCACCGAAGAACTGAGCACCGCCATGGCCTCTCTCCGGGTGGGCCCGGGGATGGAGGACGGGGTCCAGCTCGGACCGCTGATCTCGGCCCCGGCGCAGACCGACATGGACGAGTTCGTCACGATGGCGACCGATGCCGGCGCCACCGTCACCACGGGTGGGTCGGCACCGGACCGCACCGGGTACTTCTTCGCCCCCACCGTCCTCGCCGATGTGGCTGCGGATTCGCCGGTGCTGGATCACGAGGTGTTCGGCCCCCTCGCCCCGGTGGTCACCTTCGATGACGACGATCAGGCGGTGACGCTCGCCAACGCCTCTCCCTACGGGTTGGCCGCCTATGTCTACGGAGGGGAGCTGGGCAGGACGTTGCGGGTCGCCGAGCGGATCGAAGCCGGGATGGTGGGAGTCAACCGGGGCTTGATCTCAGACCCGGCCGCCGCCTTCGGCGGTGTCAAGGAGAGCGGTCTGGGGCGCGAGGGCGGTCACGAAGGCTTGCTCGAATTCCTCGAAGCGAAGTACCTCGCCGTCGACTGGTGATCTCACCCCGCCGCGGCCGGCGGCCGGTCAGCTGATGCGGTTGGGGCTGCCGGCGAGGGCCCAGCGGAGCGCCGCCGGCATCGACCTCAGCGCCTGCGGCGGATACTCCACCCGGTGTCGACCGGCGGCGATGGCCAGCGCCGGCGGATCCCTGGTGAAACAAGAGTCACAGCGGCCGATGGCGGTGGTGTCGACGAATCGTCCGCACTGGTAGCAGCGGTTCCTGGCGGTGAGCGGTCGCCGTACCGGATTACGCCGGTACACCGTCACCCTGTCGGCGATCCGGGGCCACTGCGGCAACATCAGCTCGTCGGTCACCGACCAGTTCACCGTCAACTCCCGGTGGAGACGGATCGATCCGGATCCGGCGTCGGGATCGCCGATGTGGATGACGGTGTCGCCCGCATAGGCCCGAATCGCAGCGAATCCGGCGGCGTCGTCCTCGTGGGGCGGCCAGCACAGGACCAGGCTGCGGTCGGGGTGACGCCGGGCGGCGACCACCGACGATGCCTCCAACACCGTGGTCCACGGAGGATGGTCACCCGGGTGGAACGTGTTGTCCGCATCCGGGCCGGGGGGTCGGAGATCGGAGGCCACGATGTCCACACCGCGTTCCGTCAAGAGCGCCGCCCAGTACCCGGTTCCGGCGCCGGCGTCGAGCAGCGGTTCGCATCGTCCCATCAACTCGAGTGCCGCATCGTCGGGAACCGCCCATGCGAAGCGCACGGCCAGCTCCCGGCGACGTTGCGCCAACCCGAGCATCTGCGCCAGCCCGGGTGGAAGCGCTGCGGGTGCGGCGTCCGCATGCCCGACGCCCCCGACGGGGTGGCGGGTGAGGATCCGGAAGCCCTCGAGGAGTGGGTTGGCGCCGCCGGCGATGGTGGTGCGGTCCCGGTAGGTGTCGAGCAGGGCTGTAAAGGCCGCGAGTCGAGCGGTGCCCTCGAGCCATTCGTCCGGCGAGGTGACCACCGGGGAGGCGAAGTCGGGGCGGACCGCCCACGGAAACCGCTCACCAAAAGTCGTGTAGTCGTCGATGTCGACGAGGGCGTCGGGGGTGATCGGGGCCAGCAGCGGCGAGTCGCCGAGGGGCCTGGCGCCGTCCGGGGCATGGCGCCAGCGTGTGGGTGTGACCGGCTCGGCGGCTCGCCCGCACACGGCGCAGATGGCGTGGCCGTCGACCAGGACCCATCCCGATGCTCCGGTCAGCGGGGCGACGGGAGCCTCGTGACCCTCGGCCGGACGCATTGCCAACAAAGTGTGCAATTCCATTGCAATCCATTGTGCAGTATTTATATACTCTGCGCCGAGTCGACGGTCGTCCCGGCGGGTGATCGTTGCGACCGACCGGCCGAGACCATACCCCCCGGGGCGGGCTCGGGCACCGGTGGCGGGAGATAACGACAGGGTGTGACGCACGGGGAACACGGTGGCGGGTGGCGACCCGGCCACGTTGTCCGGTCTCCATCACCCCCCGAGCAGGAGGACCACCGTGGAAGAGACACCAGGCGAGCAATCCGCTGCGCAACCGGCCGGACAGGAACCGAGCGGAGACGAGAAGCGGGGGATGACCCGCAGACAACTACTGAAGGCGGGTGCGGTCGTCGGGGCGGTGGGTGCGGTCGCCGGCCCCGTGGCGGCGGCATCGGCGGTGACCTCCGAACCGCCACCACCGGGGATGCCCGATATGGTGCTGACCCGGGGGAAGATCCACACCATGGACGCCACCAACCGGGTGCTCTCCTCGGTGGCGATCAAGGGCAACAAGTTCGTCGAGATCGAGCGGGACGGTCGTGGAGCACCCCAGTCGCGGGTCATCGACCTGCGTGGTCGCACCGTCGTTCCCGGTCTGATCGAGGGGCATGTCCATGTGGTCAGTCTGGCCAACCGACCCGGGTATCACGTGCTCATCGAGGACGCCCCGGACATCGCCGGGATCCAGGAGATCCTGGCCAACCGCCGACCGGACGTCCCTGCCGGCGAGTTCATCACCTCGATGGGTGGATGGCACCCGAACATGTTCGCCGAGCGCCGTCTGCCGACGCTCGCCGAGCTCGACGCCGCGGTCCCCGATCGGCCGGTCATGCTCTTTCAGGGTGGCGGGAGCGGACCGGCGGTGGTCAACAGCCTCGGCAAGGCGTACTTCGACGCCATCGACGCCGGCCCGCTTCCGCATCCCGATGCGGGCAAGGTCAACGCCGGCGCCGACGGGCTGATCGTCTCCGGTCTGTCGGGACGCACCGCCCTGTACATCCTGCGTGCCGCCCAGACCTTCGACGACAAGAAGCGCAGCACCCGTGATGCAATGGCCGAGTCGGCCCGGGTGGGGCTCACCGGCCTGCTCGACCAGGTGCTGCCGCCGGCTCCGGGTCCGATCAACCCCGGTCAGAGCCTCTCCGGACTCGATCATTTCCGCATGTACGACCCGTGGCTGGCCGTCCATGCCGATGGCGACACCACCGTCAGACTCCAGATGAACTTCCTCCACAACCAGAACGACGTGGCGCTCCCCGAACTGAAGCAGCGGCTGCTCAATCAGTTCCAGCTCTTCGGCGACGACATGCTGAGCACCGGTGCCATCGGAGAGTGGGGGGCGCCGGGCGACGGCAGCGGCGCCGCATGGATCGAGGCGCAGCGGGTGATCGCCGAGGCTCGGTGGCGCAACACCAATCGCACGTTCAGCCTGGCAGGGCTGGAGAACATCACCGCCGGCTACGAGGCCGTCCACGCCGAGTTCGGGATCGCCGACCTGCGCTGGACCGTTCATCACATCAACGTCGCCACGGCAGCGTTGCTCGACCGGCTCAAGGCGATGAACGTCGGGGTCCAGACCGGGTCGTGGCGGTACACCTCGGGGACCCCGACCAACAACGGCTCACCGTTCCGACTGGTGGTCGACAGCGGGATCAAGGCCGGTATCCACATGGACGGGGTCCACATCGCACCGTTGAGCCCGTGGCCGGCGATCTACTACGCATGCACCGGAGTCAATGCCCTGGGGGCGCTGATCAACGATGGACAGCAGATCTCCCGTCAGGAAGCAATGCGGCTGTACACGATCGAGAACGCCTGGCACATGAACATGGAGGACAAGATCGGTTCGATAGAGCCCGGGAAGCTCGCCGACCTCGTCGTTCTGGACAAGGACTACACCACCTGTAGCGACGAGGAGTTGAAGCGAATCAAGCCGGTACTGACCATCGTCGACGGCAAGGTCGTCCACGATGCCGGGGTGCTGTGACCTGAGGGAAACGAACGCCACACCGAGAACCGTTGCACCCGCAGCGGCGAGGACGTGTGATCTATCGGAGGAGTGCCGATGAGCGAGCAGGCTGGGAACGACGGAATCGCTGGTCAAGCCGAACCAGGCAAGCGGGGTCTCACCCGCCGTCAGTTGTTACAGGCAGGGGTGGCGGCGGGTGTGGTCGGAGCGGTCGCCGGTCCGGTGGCCGCCGCTTCGGCGGTGGTGTCGGAGCCGCCGCCGCCGGGGAATCCGGACATCATCCTGACCCGCGGCAAGATCCACACCATGGATGCCGCCAACTCGGTGGTGTCGTCGGTGGCGATCAAGGACGGGAAGTTCGTCGCCTTCGACCGTGACCGCGGCGGGCCGGATACCCGGGTGATCGACCTGCGGGGCCGTACGGTCATCCCGGGGCTGATCGAGAGCCACACCCACTACGTCAGCCTGGCCAACCGGGTTGGCCACCATGTGGCCGAAGTCGAGCTGTCACGCAGCAACGAGGAGTTCGTCGCCTACCTGGCGGAGAGGCGGCCCCAGGTACCCGAGGGCGAGTTCATCACCGCCATGGGCGGGTGGAACCCCAACCACTGGCCCGACGGCAGGCTGCCGACCATGGCGGAGCTCGACGCCGCCATCCCGGACCGACCCGTCTGGGTGATGCAGGGGACCACCGGCCCGAGCCGGGTCAACTCGCTCGGGAAGGCCTTCTTCGAAACCGTCGAGTCCCCGCTCGCCGGCCCGGTGGAGGTGAGCGCCGACGGGGTCATCGCCTCGGGCGCACAGTCGCTGCGGGCCCTCTATCACATGCGGGTGCGCCACACGCTGGAGACCAAGCAGCGCAGCGCCGTGTACGCCCAGAAGTACAGCGCCAAGGTGGGCGTCACCACGGTGCTGGACCAGACGCTGCCGCCGTCGCCCGGTCCGCTCACCCCCAGCCAGTCGCTGTTCGCACTGGACCACTACCGCATGTACGACGGGTGGCTGGCCGCCCACGCTGCCGACGAGAACTACATCCGGCTGCAGATCAACTTCCTGCACAGCCAGGGGTACAACGCCGCACTGGGCGACCTGGACAACCAGCTTCCCGAGCTGCGTGAGCGGCTGAAGAACCAGTTCCCGTTCTTCGGGAACGACTGGGTCCGCACCGGCGGCATCGGCGAGTGGGCGGCGTCGTTCGCCGCACCCACCAATGCCAATGGACATGCGGTGTGGAGGGAGTCCCAGCGGCTGGTGGCGCAGGCCCGGTGGCGCAACGAGAACGCCCAGACCAGCGCCGCCAACGTCGGGCATGTCCTCGACGCCTACGAGGCGTGTGACGCCGAGTTCGGGATCAAGGACCTGCGCTGGGGCATCCAGCACGCCGACGGGGCCACGCCCGAGCAACTCCAGCGCGCCAAGGCGCTCAATGTGGGCATCTCGACGTCGGGATTCCGCTGGCAGACGCTGGCACCCGCCTCCGGCGTTCCGGTGGGACCGCTGTTCCCCCAGATGGTGGAGAGCGGTGTGAAGCTGGCGCTGCACGAGGACGGGGTGCACATCGCACCGCACAATGCGTGGTTCGCCCTGCATTATGCGACGACCGGGCTCGACCGGCAGGGGAACCTCAGCAACCCTGGGCAGCAGATCAGCCGCCTGGATGCGCTGCGCCTCTACACCACCGGCGCCGCCTGGTACCTGAACCGCGAAGACGATCTGGGGTCGATCGAGGTGGGCAAGTTCGCCGATCTCCTCGTGCTCGACCGGGACTACTTCACGGTCTCGGACGCCGACATGCGTCGCACCCTCCCGGTGCTCACCGTCGTCGACGGCAAGGTGGTCCACGACACCGGTGTGCTGCGATGACCGACTGAAGTCCGTCTCTTACCCGGACCCGGTTCCGCACACCCCGCGACCCCATGCGGCGGTGTGCGGAACCGTTGTTCATTCTGGTTGCACGCGCCTGTGCAGTCTCCATATACTCGGCAGCCGACGGCGGAACCACGGTCGACCCGGCAGCGCCGACAAGATGCGGTGACACACCGGGGCCATCATGCAAGAGAGAGGTGCATCGATGAGCGAGCAGGCGGGGAACGACGGAGTCACTGGTCAAGCCGGGTCGGGCAAGCGGGGTCTGACCCGCCGCCAGCTTCTCCAGGCGGGTGTGGCGGCGGGTGTGGTCGGTGCGGTGGCCGGTCCCGCATCGATGGCGTCGGCGGTGGTCTCGGAACCGCCACCGCCCGGGATGCCGGACCTGATCCTGACCCGGGGGAAGATCCACACGATGGATGCCGCCAACTCGGTGGTGTCGTCGGTGGCGATCAAGGACGGCAAGTTCATCGCCATCGACCGCAATGGGCGCGGCGGCCCGCAGTCGAGGGTCATCGATCTGCGGGGCCGTACCGTGGTCCCGGGGATCGTCGAACCCCATGTCCACATCGTCAGCATGGCCAACCGGCCCGGGTACCACACCCCGATCGAGCTGACCGATTCGATCCTCGAGGTCCAGGAGGCGCTCGCTGCCCGACGACCCGGTGTCCCCGAGGGGGAGTGGATCACCTCGATGGGGGGGTGGCACCCCAACCAGTGGGCGGAGCGGCGCTACCCGACGATGGCCGAACTCGACGAGGCCGTCCCCGACCGACCCGTCTTCCTCTACGAACGGTTCACCGGACCCTGCGTCACCAACAGCCTGGGGAAGGCGTTCTTCGATGCCAAGGACGCCGCACCTCCGGTCCACCCCGACGTGGTCCCGGTGGCCACCAACGCAGCCGGCTTCATCGCCGCCGGTGGCTTCGCCGGGGGACCGTCGATCACCGCCCTCTACTACCTGCGCTTGTTGCAGACCTTCGAGGACAAGAAGCGCGGCACCCGCGATGCGATGGCGTACTCGGCCGAGGTGGGGCTCACCTCCCAGCTCGATCAGGTGCTCTTTCCCACCCCGGGTCCGCTGGCACCGAACCAGGTTCTCTCCAACCTGGACCACTACCGGATGTACGACGCCTGGCTCGATCTGCACCGGGCGGGCGAGACCTTCATCCGGCTCCAGGTGAACTTCCTGCACAACCAGAGCGATCCGGCGCTCCCAGAACTCCGTGAGCGACTCAAGAACCAGTTCCAGTTCTTCGGCGACGACATGATGATGACCGGATCGATCGGCGAGTGGGCAGCCCCGCTCGGCGCTGGTGCGGTGTGGCTCGAGGCGCAGCGACTGGTCGCCGAGGCGCAATGGCGCAACGAGAACAGTGTCCAGAACCTCGCCGGTCTGGAACAGGTCGTCAACGCCTACGAGGCAATGGACGCCGAGTACGGGATCAGCCACCTCCGCTGGATGGTCCACCATGTTCCCTTTGTCACCACCGAACTGCTGGACCGGCTCCATGCCATCGGGTGTGCCGTGCAGATGGCCGCCTACCGGTGGGTCGTCGGGAGCGGCCCTGGTGTCGGTGCCCAGTTCCGCACCACGCTCGACCATCCGATCAAGACCGGGATCCACGGTGACGGGGTGCACATCGCCCCGCTCAGCCCGTGGCCCCACATCCAGTATGCGACCACCGGACTCAACTCACTCGGTGAGCAGATCAATGCCGGCGAATCGATCACCCGCCAGGAGGCGCTGCGTCTCTTCACCACCGAGAACGCCTGGTTCATGAAGATGGAGGACAAGATCGGTTCGATCGAGGATGGGAAGCTGGCCGATCTGGTGGTGCTCGACCGCGACTACTTCGCCGTGCCCGACGCCGATCTGCGCAAGATCAGCTCGGTGCTGACCGTCGTCGACGGGAAGATCGTCCACGACGCCGGTGTGGTGAGGTGACCGGTGAGCCGGGCCCAGTAGCAGTCCTGGACAGATGTTAAATGTGGTTGCACCCGCGTGTACAGCATTCATATACTGACCGGGCGACTGAAGCGGACGGAACGCTGCCGATTGCAGGCAATGGAACCCGTCCCATACGGGAGGAGCGGGCGCACATGGAGGTTTACGCGTGAGTGACACCTCGAATCGACAACCGGACGGTCCCGGCCAAGGTGATAAGAGAGGCTTGACACGTCGGGAGCTGCTGAAGTCCGGCGCCGCCGCCGGGATCGCAGGGGCGCTGGTGGGTCCGGCGGCGATGGCAGCGGCGGCGACATCCTCCGACGGACCCAGCGGGATGCCCGACCTGATCCTGATCAACGGCAAGATCCACACCATGGACGGATCGAACCGGGTGGTGTCGTCGGTGGCCATCAAGGATGGGCGTTTCACCGAGATCGACCGCAACGGACGGGGTGGACCGCAGAGCCGGGTGATCAACCTGCGTGGTCGGACCGTCGTCCCCGGGATCATCGACAACCACAACCACATCGTGCTGATGGGCAACCGGCCCGGGCATCACACCCCGTTGGAGAACGCCTACTCGATCGCCGACGTGCAGAGCCAACTCGCCGCACGGGCGGCGGGTGTCCCGGCGGGCGCCTTCATCACCACGATCGGCGGGTTCCATTTCAACCAGTTCTCCGAGGTTCGCCTGCCGACGCTCGCCGAACTCGATGCCGCCGTCCCCGACCATCCGGTGTACATCTCGGTGGGGTTCAGCGGCCCGTCGGTGACCAACAGTCTGGGGAAGGCCCTCTTCGAGGCGGCGCCACTCCCGGTGACGGTGGGGGCGAACGGCTCAATCGCTTCGGGTACCCAGACGGGACGGGCGACCCTTGCCCTCCGCCAGACGCTGACCTTCGAGGACCGCAAGCGGGGGACGCTCGATGCGATGGCGTATGCCACCAGCCTCGGTGTCACCACCCACATCGACCAGGGTGCGTTCCAGGCCGTGGGCCAGCCGTCCGACGGTGCCGCCCACGAGGACAACTACACGATGCACCTGCCGTTCCTCGAGGTCTACGCCGACGGCGACGCCACCGTTCGACTGAGGATCAACTTCCTCCACATGGACCCCGAGCTCGAGGTCCCGACGCTCACCGAACGGCTCAAGAACGCCTTCCCGTTCTTCGGGAACGAGTGGGTGAAGACCGGCGGCATCGGTGAGTTCACCGCCCAGGGCCTCGGCGCCAACTGGATGGAAGCGAACCGCCGCATCGCCGCCGCCGGATGGCGGGCCGAGGTGCACTCGCTCAGCGCCACCGACTTCATGACGGAGATCGCCGGTTTCGAGGCGGTCAACGCCGAGATCGACATCACGGATCTGCGCTGGGTCGTCGCCCACGTTCCCTTCATCACCGAAGAGTGGGTCAATCGGCTCAAGGCCATCGGCGGCGGTCTGTCGCTGACCGGATGGCGGTACCTGAGCGGAACGGCCACCCAGAACGGACCCCCGTTCCGGATGATCGTCGACAACGGCATCCCGACCGGGATGAGCTCGGACGGGATGCAGATCGCCCCGATGAACCCCTGGCTCCACATGTACTACGCCACCACGGGCAAGAACGCCCTGGGTGCCGTCATCAATGGAGCGCAGACCATCGCCAGGCAGGAGGTTCTCCGGCTCTACACCGCCGACAACGGTTGGTTCCTCCGCGAAGAGGACGATCTCGGCACTATCGAGTCGGGGAAGATGGCCGATCTGGTCGTCCTCAACAAGGACTACTTCACCGTTCCCGACGAGGAACTGAAGCAGATCCGGTCGGTCTTCACCGTGGTCGGGGGACAGGTTGTCCACGACACCGGTGACGTCAAGGGCTGAGAGATCAGGATCGAAATGAAACGACAAGCGAGTTGCGTGAGTTCGCTGCCACGGCCATTCGGGCTCGGCGGGGTTCACAGCCAAAGAGTGGAAGGTGGGCAAGCGTGAGAAAACGTTTCCTCATTGCAATGGCATTCCTACTCGTCGCCCTCTCCGCATGCGGAGGGGACGACGATTCGACGACGACGACCGGGGCAGGTGACGGGTCGGTACCCGAGACCACCATGGCGCCCACGGACGATACGGAACCGACCGATGACACCGAACCGGCGGATGACACAACGACAAGCGCACCGGAGGCATCGGGCGATCCGATCGTCATCGGCTCCACGCTGTCGCTGACGGGTATCTTCGCCGCCACCGGGGCGATCCATAAGCTGGCAGGCGAACAGTTCGTCGAGCAGCTCAACGCCAACGGCGGGTTGCTCGGACGGCCGGTCGAATGGCGACTGCTCGACGACGAGTCGGATGGTGCGGCCGTGGCCTCGCTGTACGAGCAGTTGATCAACCAGGACGGCGTCGATCTGATCGTCGGTCCCTATGCAACGCCCAACATCCTGCCGGCGATGGGTGTCGCCGAACGCGCCGGGTACGTGCTGCCCCAGAGCACCGCGGTGCTGACGCCGCTGATGACGTACGCCTGCCAGTTCCCGGGTTGGTCGATCGGGCCCGAGCCCAACGTGTTCGTTCCCACCCAGCTCTTCGAGGCGGTGGAGAGCCTCCCCGAGCCGCCGCAGACCGTGGCGGTCGTCACCAACCAGAGCGGTTCCACCGACTTCCTGTCGTACGGGCAGCCCGAGGTCGACGATCCCGGATTCGTTCCGATCGCCACCGAGCGCGGCTACGACGTCGTGTCGGAGATCCCCTATCCCCCGGGAACCACCGAGTGGGGTCCGATCGCCACCCAGCTCCGTGACGCCGATCCCGATCTGGTCATCATGTCCAGTCTCGGTGTCGAACCGGTGGATCTGATCACCGCCATGGAGCAGCTCAACTACCGGCCGCCGCTGATGTTCAGCCTGTTCCCGGCGCCGGGTCCGCTGCTCGGTCTCGGTGAGCCTGCCGAGGGCATGCTGTCGGTGTCGATGTTCGAGCCCAACGAGCCGATTCTGGAGCGGATGGGTCCCGAGGTTCGCGAGATCGTCGAGACCTTCTCGGCCAACGCCACCGCCGCGGGTCTGCCGTACACCGTGTTCGAGACCCAGGCCACCGCCTCCTGGAACATGTGGGAGATCCTCGTCGACGGTGTCGAGGCGGCCGGAAGCCTCGACAACCAGGAGATCTGCGACGCCCTCCACGAGACCGGGGCCTCTTCGACGTTCAGCGGGGAACTCGAGTTCGATCCCGAGGTGAACAACTTCTGGCCAACGACCCAGGGTCTCAAGCAGATCCAGGACGGGGACTGGGTGATGGTGTGGCCCCCGGACACCGCCGCAGCCGAGCTCAACGGTCCGCAGGGCTGAGGGTGACCGAAGACCCACAGCCGAAAGCCCCTCCACCAGGTCAGGGGGCGCCCGCCGATCCAACGGCGGGCGCCCTCCCCGGTGCCGAGGACGGCACAATGACGGCATGCCAGTGGACCTGACACGGTGATCTCCCTCCAAGCCGGGCTTTCCGGTGCGTTGGCGGGAAGCCTGTTCGCCCTGATGGCGCTCGGGCTGTCCCTGACCTGGGGGATGCTGAAGATCATCAACCTCGCCCACTTCGGGTTGATCCTGTTCAGCAGCTATCTCACCTTCCACATCGCCACCGAGAGCGGTCTGGCGCCGATGCTCACCCTGGTGGGGACGGTGCCGCTGATGTTCCTGGTCGGTGCCGGGGTGCAGTGGGCCTTCCAGAAATCTGCGATCTCCGAGTTCAACTCGCTGCTGGTCAGTTTCGGGCTCCTCATCATCATCGTGCAGACCATCTCCAACGTGTGGAGTGCCGATTTCCGGCGGATGGACGCCACGGTCAACTCGCTGGCAACCCAGTCCTTCTCGATCGGGCGGCTGGTCTTCCCGCTCCCAACCCTTCTGGCATCGGTGTTCGTCGTGGGACTGGTGGTGCTGGCGCATCTCGTGATCGAACGCACCTATCCGGGGCGCGCCCTGCGCGCCTTCGCCCATGACCCGGAGATGGCCGCAGCGATGGGGATCGACCACCAGCGTCTCGGGATGCTGCTGGCCGGCGCCTCGGGCGCATCCGCCGCCGTCGCCGGGATGTTGTTCGCCCTGGGAAGTGCCATGACGCCCGATTCCGGGTTCGAATGGGTCGGGGTCGTATTTGCCATCGTCATCCTCGGCGGGATCGGCAACGTCGTCGGGACGCTGGTGGCCGGCGCCCTCGTCGGGAGCGTGGCCGGTGTGGTCTCGGTGGTCTGGTCGCCCTCGACGGCGCCGTTTGTCGTGTTCTCGCTGGTGGTGCTGGCCCTGCTGTTCCGACCGGACGGTCTCTTCCGACGTAGGGGGACCGCATGAAAGGTCGGATGGGGCTGGTCGGGCTGGCGGGGGCCTTTGTGGTGTTGATGCTGATCCCGACGATCCGCAACACCGTCGACTTCCCCGTGTTCTTCCTGGTGTTCTTCTCGACGGTGCTGTTCTGGTCGGCGCAGGCGACGAGCTGGAACATCCTCTCCGGGTACAGCGGATATTTCAGTTTCGGGCAGGGCGCCTTCTTCGGTGTCGGCGCCTACACGGCGGCGGTGCTGGTGGGCCGCCGCGGGTTCGACTTCTTCCTGTCGCTCCCGGTGGCCGGCGTCCTTGCGGTGGTGCTGGCACTCGGGATCGGGGGGTTGGCGTTCCGGCTTCGCTCGCTCCGCGGCGAGATCTTTGCGCTGCTGACGCTGGCGGTGCCGTTCATCCTCTCGGCATTTGCCCGGATCAACCCGTCGATCGACGGCGGTCAGGGGATCGTGCTGCGTCTCCCCGAATACCCGTCGTTCCTGGGGAGCTTCCAGGACCTGATCTTCGTGCTCAGTGCGGCGGTGGCGATGCTTGCCGTGACCATCGCCTATGTCATGGAACATTCGCGGACCGGTTGGGCGCTCTTCGCCATCCGCGACGCCGAGGACGTCGCCGAACGACTCGGCGTCCCCACCTTCCGCTACAAGATGCTGGCGATCTCGCTTTCCGGCCTCGTCGGTGGGCTCGCCGGCGCCGTGTACGCCATGCAGGTCGGCTTCATCACCGTCGAGGGGACGTTCAACCTCACCATCCCCCTCTTCGTGATCGTGATGAGCGTCCTCGGGGGCCGCAACCACTGGCTCGGGCCCAGCCTTGGCGCCCTGGTGATCGTCACCCTCCAGAATCGGCTGTCCGCCTCCGGGTTCGAGGGATGGAACCTCATCGTGCTCGGTGTCATCCTGGTGACGCTGGTCCTGCTGGCTCCGGACGGGCTCACCGCCCGGATCCGGGTCAACCCGGCGAGATGTGCGGTGGTGTTTGTTGCGATCATCGGCGGTCTCGCCCTGTTTCGGGTGTGGGGCGGGTTCCTCGACTGGCTCGCCGTGGCGCTGCTGGTCACGGCACTGGTGGCGTTCCTCCCTTCGCGCAAGGAGAGGGTCCGCACCGATGCGTCGGCGGTCGCCGAAGGAGAGGCACAGAACCACGGCGGTGCCGGCGACCCTGCCGCGGTTGGGCCGGACCTGTCGCCCATAGGAGAGGGAGCGGAGGGCGCCACCGCCACCGATCGGTCAGGTCAGCCCGATGCGCCACCACCGGTGGGCGAAGTCATCGTCGTGTGCGAGGACGTCACCAAAGACTTCGGTGGTGTCCAGGCGCTCCAGGGTGTGTCGCTCACGATCGCCGAGGGTGAACTGATCGGGCTGGTGGGTCCCAACGGCTCGGGCAAGACCACGCTGGTCAACCTGATGTCCGGGGCGCTCCAGCCGACCTCGGGCGATATTCGCCTGTCCGGCAAGAGCATCATCTCTCTGGCCCCCCATCGGATCGCCCACCTCGGGGTGGGCCGGACGTATCAGATCCCGAAGCCGTTCACCTCGATGACGGTGCGCGACAACGTTGCGGTCGCACTGATGTTCGGTCGGGAGCCACGGTCCCTCGACGTCGCCCGTGTCGCGGCGGAAGAGTATCTGGACCTGGTGGGAATCAGCCACCTGGGGGACACCCATCCGGGTCAGGTGAACCTCCACGAGCGTCAGCTTCTCGAGATCGCCCGGGCGCTCGCCACCAAGCCGAAGGTGCTGTTCCTCGACGAGGCGCTCGCCGGGCTCAACCCGGTCGAGATCGACAACGCCGTCGAGGTGGTGAGGAGGATCCACCGCTCGGGCATCGCCATCGTGCTCGTGGAACATCTGCTGCGGGTGGTCAACCAGCTCGCCACCCGGGTGGTCGTGCTCAATCAGGGGTCGGTGCTCGCCGACGGCGAGCCGATGACGGTCATGGCGGACCCGGCGGTGGTCACCGCCTATCTCGGGAGGCAGTCACATGATGCATGAGGGGCGCATGGTGCACGAGGGGCACATGATGCTCGAAGTCGACGGCATCGACGTCTTCTACGGCGACGCCCAGGCATTGTGGGGGGTGTCGATCTCGGTTGATACCGACGAGGTGGTGTGCATCGTGGGTTCCAACGGAGCCGGCAAGTCCACCCTGGTCAACGCCGTCATGGGCATCCAGCGGTCGCGTCGGGGGCGGATCCTGATGGACGGCGTGGATGTCGCCGGAATGCCGGCTCACCGGGTCTGTCGTTCCGGTGTCGCCATCGTCCCAGAAGGCCGGAGGGTCTTTCCGGCGATGACGGTGACCGACAACCTGCTGCTCGGGGCCTACCGGCCGGAGGTCCGTGCCGACCGCTCCGAGGGTCTGGCCTGGGTGCACTCGCTCTTCCCCCGTCTCGCCGAGAGATCCAATCAGCTCGCTGGCAGCCTGAGCGGCGGTGAGCAGCAGATGTTGGCCATCGGGCGGGCGCTGATGGCCAAGCCACGTCTGCTGCTGATGGACGAACCGTCGCTGGGTCTTGCCCCCGTCATCGTCGACGAGGTCTTCGACGTCATCGAGGTGATCAACGCCGCCGGGGTCGGGGTGTTGCTCGTCGAGCAGAATGTGCGGCGTGCACTCGACATCTCCCACCGCGGCTACCTGATCGCCGAGGGCCGGATCGTCGGTAGCGGATCTGCCCAGGAGTTGGCCGACAGCGATGCGGTGCGGGCGGCTGTGCTCGGAGTCTGATGCCGGGACCGGGGTCGGTCGGTCAGGACTCTTCGAGATGACTGAAGAGGGGCCTGCCCTCGTCCACCCACTCGGTCGAGTGGCCGTTGCCGATCATCGAATCGACGGGGCTCCTGCCGGCGACGAACCACACGGCATGGACGGGGACGTCGGAAACGTTGGCGAGACGGTGCGGCGTGCTCGAATCGAACGACACCGCATCACCGGCCTGGAGGACGAACTCCTCGAAACCGATCGTGACCTGGAGCGAGCCGCTGATCACATACCCCCACTCGTGGCCCGGGTGGCGCTGGAACGCATCATCGGCGCTGGAGGCGCCGCCGACCTCGTACACGACGTGGAGGAATTCGACCCCGGGTTCGGAGACGGTGGTGAGCCGTTCCCAGATCACCCCTGAGGCGAGACGGAACCGCAGCCTCCGGGTGGCGCGTTGCACCGGTAGCTGGGCGCCGGCCGACTCTTCGAGCGGCGGCGGTGGCTCGTCGACCGGCGACGATTGGCGGCGTTCGTTGAAGAGAAGCTCGTCGAGCGACACATCGAGCTCGGTGACGATGGCATAGAGCGTGCTGACCGACGGGCTCGCCAGCCCGCGTTCGATCTGCGAGATGAGGCTGGGGGACACGCCGAGACGCTGCGCAAGGCTTCGAAGGCTGAGACCGCGGTCTCGCCTTGCCTGGCGGAGCTGTTCCCCGATCTCGGGGTGCTCTGGCCGCCCGCTCCGGTTCTGGTTCACCATCGCCCACATCGTAGTGTTCACCATGGCACCTCTGTTCAGCAGGGTTGTACGAAGCGGACCCAGCGGTACCTTGTGCCAACGGAGAACATCCGACGATATCGGGCCGAGCGGTCCTCGAAATGCTGCGACGAGCGGCTCAGCCGGCCTTTTTGGTCTTGGTGGCCTCGACGCTTGCCTTGAGCGCCTCCATGAGGTCGACGACACCGGCCGGAGCGGCCACATCGGGCATGACGATCTCCTGACCTTCCACCTTCTGGCGGGCGGCGGCCTCCACGGCTTCGCGGGACTCGTCGTGCCACGCCGCCGGGTCGAAGGCACCGGTCAGGTTGTCGATGATCATCTGCGCCATCTTGGCCTCGTCGTCGCGGATCTCGACCTCTTCCTCGAGGGTCTCGAACTGCGGCTCGCGGATCTCGTCGGGCCAGTACATGGTCTCCATGACGATGACGCCGTCCTCGGCCCGCAGCGTGGCGAGATACTCCCGTTCGCGGAGGGCGACCTTGGCCAGGCCCACCATCTCCCGCTTCTCCAACGCATCGAGCAGCAGCCGGTAGGCCTTGACCCCGGTCTTCTCGGGAGCGAGGTAGTAGGAGGAGCGGTAGTACAGCGGGTCGATCTCGTCCTGGGAGACGAACTGGACGACGTCGACGACGCCACCGGAGCGTCCCTTGACGATGTCGGTCAGTTCGTCGCCGGTGAACACGACGAAGCGGTCCTTGTCCACCTCGTAGCCCTTGACGATCTGGTCATAGGGGACCTCTTCGCCATCGGTCTCGGCGACGCGCTTGTACTTGATCGGGCTGTGGTCCGACTCGCGGAGCTGGCGGAACTTGGGTCGACGGTCCTCGGTGGCGGCGTACAGCCCCACCGGGATGGTGACCAGGCCAAACGAGATGGCGCCCTTCCAGATCGGTCGCATCGAGTACCTCCGTTCAACCGAAAACGATAGCCGTCGCACGGTGGTTCGCAGCGGTTCGGGGCGAATCCGGCAGCCGGCCCGGAGTGGGCCCACCGGGTCGATCCGACCGGTACCCTCCCGCCGTGATCATCGACCGGTGGCGTCAGGAGCGGGCAGAGTTGCTGCCCTCGGAGGAGGACCGCAATGCGGTCGTCGTGCTGGTCACCTCCACCGTGCTTCTCCTCGTGTTCGAGTACTGGGGGCGACCCGCCTTCTACAACCGGGCCGGGATCGCCGAGTGGGTTGGCGGTCTGTCCAATTCGACGGTGGCCGATCTCGCCGAGGCCGGGGGTTACCTGTGGTGGGGTCTTTCGTCGCTGCTGTGGCGGGTGGGGCTGCCGCTGCTGATCGGGGTCTACTGGCTGAAGCAGCGTCCCGGCGACCTCGGCTTCCGCCTCCGTGGCATCGCCGGGCATCTCCCCACCTACGGGCTGCTCTACCTGGTGATGCTGCCGTTGCTGGTGTGGGCGAGCAGCCTCGAGTCGTTCCGTGACTTCTACCCGTTCTACGACCGCGCCGCCGAGGGCGGGGCGGGTTTCTGGGTCTACCAGGCGGGCTACGCCCTGCAGTTCCTCGGTGTCGAGGCCTTCTTCCGCGGCTTCATGGTGTTCGGGCTTGCCCCCCGCCTCGGCTGGCTGGCCGTCCCGGTGATGACCATCCCCTACACCATGATCCACTTCACCAAACCCATGCCCGAAGCGGTGGCGGCGATCGTCGCCGGTCTGGTGCTGGGAACCCTGGCACTGCGCTCCAAAAGCTTCGTCCCCGGATTCTTCCTCCACGTCGCCGTCGCCATCACCATGGACCTCCTGGTCCTGGGCAGAGCAGGCGCCCTAGGCAACCTCCTGTAGACCCCGGTCCGTGCCCCTGGTGGATGGAGGACGGGTTCACCAGATCCGGTTCGCCTCAATCCTGACTGTCGAGAAGACGGCGGAAGCACAGCCGGAGCCCGACCACGGCACCTGCCTCGTCATCGAGGACAACTCGCCGCAACACCACTGTTGGGAACCCTTCACCCGATTCGTCGATTGTGGTGAATCCAGAACGGATCTGTTGCCTAACAGTCCTGTCATGGGTCAGGTCCATCAGCAGTGTGGTCGAGGGGTTTCCGGAGGCCCGGCCTCTCGCGGTGCTCGGCCACGACGTGGTATCGAGGATGGCCATCACCCGAACGGGGCCGGATGCGGTGTGTCGTCCGACACCGGGATCGGGAGTTCTACGTCCTCGACACCTGCCGGTTCAGCGAGATGGTCGAGGACGTGTCCCGCACCGAGCAGTTGTTGATACGCCTCGTAGGTGAGGAGCACGTAGGCGGGGCCTCCACGATCGGTGATGTACACCGGGCCGTGTGCGGTCGCCCGCCTGGCTCCGCTGGTGTCCTGGTCGAACTCCCGGTTGCTGATCTGTGTGCCCAAGCTGCACCGCTTTCCGCCAGTCCCTGGGTCAGCCGATCTGTTCGGCCAGGGCGACGATGATGCCTGCGGGGCCGCGGAGGTAACAGAGCCGGTAGGTGGTCTCGTACTGGACCACGTCGCCGATGAGCTCGGCACCGTGGTTGTGCAGCCGGGCGACGGTGTCGTCGATGTCGTCGACGGCGAACATGATGCGGTGGAGGCCGAGGGTGTTGGGCGGAGGATTTGCCGGCTCGGCGGCGGACGCCACCGGGGCGTGATAGGTGGTCAACTCCAGGCGGCTGTGACCGTCGGGTGTCCGCATCATGGCGATCTCGCTGCGGACGCCGTCGAGTCCGACGGTCCGGTCCGCCCAGGGACCTTCGATCGGAGCTTCTGGCTTCGAGGTCCAGACCGAGCTCGGAGAAGAAGGCGATGGCGGCGTCGAGGTCATCGACCACGATGGCGACGTTGTCCATCCGCTGCACGGCCATGTTTCGACCTCGAACGCATCCGCAGGAGAATTTGATCGGTGCCCCAGGCAGGATTCGAACCTGCGCACCCGGCTCCGGAGGCCGGTGCTCTATCCCCTGAGCTACTGGGGCAGGGGAGTGCGATGGTACCAGCCCGCCGGCGGTGGCCTGCCCTGCGGTGGATCGGCCTCGTGTGATGGTCAGGGTCCCGAATGCACGGCCTATCCTCGCTCCACCTGTTCTCTACCCCCCTCTGGTGTCATGGCGTCTCTCACTCGGCAACTCAGCGACGTGGTCGGATCGGCGTTCGCCGAGTCGGGGCTCGACCCCGCACTCGGGGTGGTCGTCGTCTCCCAACGGCCCGAGCTGGGTCAGTTCCAGTGCAACGGCGCTCTCGCCGCCGCCAAGGCGGCGGGTCGCAACCCTCGGGAGCTGGCCGACGAGATCGCCGCCAGGGTGCAATCCCACCCCACGGTGCGCTCGGTGTCGGTCGCCGGCCCCGGGTTCGTCAACGTCGATGTCACCGATGCCGCCCTCGCCGACCTCGTCGCCGCCATGACCGGCGATGCCCGTCTCGGCATCGCCGCCCCCGACGTCCCGCTGAAGGTGATCGTCGATTACGGCGGACCCAATGTCGCCAAGGAACTCCACGTCGGGCATCTGCGCCCGGCCATCATCGGGGAGAGCA
The DNA here is from genome assembly GCA_963708235.1 of uncultured Acidimicrobiia bacterium. Lineage (GTDB taxonomy): Bacteria > Actinomycetota > Acidimicrobiia > Spongiisociales > UBA5794. The sequence continues at coordinate 980,985 of OY970200.1, forward strand.
TCAAGCGTCTCGTCGCCTTCGTCGGCCACGAGGCGGTGGGTGATGTGCACCTCGGCGACTGGGGCACCCCGATGGGCCAGATCATCGCCCTGCTCGCCGAGCGCAATCCCGACCTTCCCTACTTCGACGATGGCGCCACCGGGCCCTATCCGGACACCTCCCCGGTCACCGCCGCCGACCTCGAGGAGATCTACCCGATCGCCTCCGCCCGTGCCAAGGGGGACCCGGAGTTCGCCGAAGCCGCCCGCCGGGCCACCGTCGCCCTCCAGGACGGCCGCCCCGGCTACCGGGCGCTCTGGGAACACTTCCGCAACGTCTCGATCGATTCGATGCGCACCATCTATGACGATCTCGATGTCCACTTCGAGCTGTGGAACGGCGAGGCGTCGGTCCACGAGCGGATCGATGCCATGATCACCAGGGTGCGTGCCAGCGGCGCCCTTGTCGAGAGCGACGGGGCGCTGATCATCGAGGTGGCGCAACCGGAGGACACCAAGGAGATCCCCCCGCTGCTGCTGGTCAAGCGCGATGGCGGATTTCTCTACGGAACCACGGACCTCGCCACTATCGAGGAACGGGTCGACGACCTCGGCGCCGATGTGGTGCTGTACGTGGTCGACGCCCGCCAGTCCCTCCACTTCGAGCAGGTGTTCCGGGCGGCCCGCATCACCGGGATCGCCCCCGAACGCATCACCCTGGAACATGACCCGTTCGGTACGGTCAACGGTCCCGACGGCCGGCCGCTGAAGACCCGCGACGGCAACCTGCCCCGGCTCCGCTCGCTGATCGACGACGCCATCGTCAGAGCGGCCACCCGGCTCGACGAGAACGACCTCGCCAGGGGATACGACGACGCCGAACGCACCGCCATCGCCCGTATCGTCGGAATTGCCGCCCTCAAGTACGGCGACCTCTCCAACCACCGCACCTCCGACTACATCTTCGATCTCGACCGCTTTGTCTCGTTCGAGGGCAAGACCGGCCCCTACCTCCTCTACGGTGCGGTCCGGATCCAGTCGATCCTCCGCAACGCCAGGGAACGGGGTCTGGCGCCGGGACCGCTGCAGCCGCCTGCGGTCGACGCCGAGCGCGGGCTGATGCTCCGGCTCGCCCGGTTCGAAGATGTCATCGATCGAGCCTTGGAGCTGCGGGCACCCAACCATCTCGCCGAATACGCCTACGAGCTCGCCACCGACTTCAACCGCTTCTACGAGGCGTGTCACATCCTCAACGAGAGCGACCCGGTGCGGCAGGCCTCCTGGCTAGGTCTGGTGGAGCTGACGCTGACCGCACTGCGCACCCTCCTCGACATCCTCGCCATCCAGGTACCGGAGCGGATGTGACCACCCGAACGGTGCCGTGCTGATGGCGACAGGGCCGACATTTCCCGAAGCGATCGCTCCCGATCCGGCAACCCCCGCATTGCGGACCCCGCTGCCGTGGTCGCTGCTCCCCGACACCTCGACCGTTGACGACAGGGGAAGGCTCGCCATCGCCGGATGCGACCTGGTCGATCTGGCCGCCGAATACGGCACGCCGCTGTTCGTCTACGACGAGGCCCATCTCCGTCACCGGTGCGGCGAAGCGCTCGCCGCCTTCGGTGACGGTGTGGCCTACGCCACCAAGGCCTTCCTATGTGGGGCCATGGCCCGACTCGCCCACGAGGAGGGTCTGTGTCTCGATGTGGCGACGGGGGGCGAACTCCACGTCGCCCTGGCCGCCGGGGTGCCGGCGGAGCGTCTGGTACTGCACGGCAACAACAAGAGCCGCCTCGAGCTGGCCCTCGCACTCGACGCCGGGGTGGGACGGATCGTGGTCGATTCCTTCGACGAACTCGACCGGTTGGCCGACTTGACCGCCGGCGGGTCCGCACCGGTTCCGGTGCTGATCCGCGTCACTCCCGGGATCGAAGCCCACACCCACGAATACCTCCAGACCGGCGTCGCCGACTCCAAATTCGGGTTCGGTCTCCACTCCGGTGCGGCCCGGGCCGCCGTCGACCGGATCGGTGAAATCCCCGGTCTCGAACTGGTCGGGATTCATGCCCACATCGGAAGCCAGGTCTTCGTCGTCGATTCGTTCGAGAAGGCCATCGCCACCCTCGCCCCGTTCGTCGCCGCACTCGACGTCCCCGAACTGTCGATCGGTGGCGGGCTCGGCGTTGCCTACGTGAGCGGCGAGACCGCCCCGTCGATCACCGAGTGGGGTGCGGCGGTCAAGCTCGCCTGCGCCGCCGCCGGGATCACGGCACGGGTGGTCGCCGAGCCCGGTCGCTCCATCGTCGCCAGGGCGGCTGTGACGCTCTACACCGTCGGCACCATCAAGGAACTACCGGTTCGCACCTACCTCGCCGTCGACGGTGGGATGAGCGACAACCCGCGACCGGTGCTGTACGACAGTGGATACGAGGCGTTTCTCCCCAGGGCGGTCACCGCCCCGCGCACCCGCCCGGTCCGCATCGTCGGGAAACACTGCGAATCCGGTGACGTCATCATCTCGGAGGCGGTGGTTCCGGAGGACACCGCCGTCGGGGACATCCTGGCCACCCCGGTCACCGGCGCCTACGGACATTCGATGGGTTCCAACTACAACATGGTTCCCCGTCCCCCGGTGGTCTTCGTCGAAGGCGGGGATGCACGACTCGTGGTGCGGCGCGAGACCTACGACGACCTGCTTCGCCGCGAGGTCGCCGGCACCTGACACTCTCGCCACGATCCGGATGGCGTCCGCGGGACGCGGGCGATGTGCGAACCTTCGAGACGCTCGGGCCAGCCATTTGGCTGAGAGTGCGGGCACTACCATCGCCGCCATGGAAACCACGGTGCGAATCGGTGTGCTCGGAGCGGGGATCGTCGGCGGGACCCTGATCCGCCGTCTCATCGAGGACCGTGAGGCGATCACGGCCCGCACCGGGCTCGATCTCCAGGTGCGTCGGATCTCGGTGCGCTCCACCGCCAAGGAGCGGCCCTACCCGCTGCCCGCCGATCTGGTGATCGACGACCCCTTTGCGGTCGTCTCCGACCCCGACGTCGATCTTGTGGTGGAGGTGATGGGGGGACGCGACCCGGCGGGAGATCTGATCCTGGCCGCCCTCGACGCCGGTAAGCCGGTGGTCACCGCCAACAAGGAGCTGGTGGCGTCCCGAGGACCGCAGTTGATCGCCCTTGCCGAGAAGCGCGGGGTCCCGCTGCTGTTCGAGGCGGCGGTCGGCGGAGGGATCCCCATCATCAGACCGCTCACCGAGACCCTGGCCGGTGAGCAGCTCGAACGGGTGTCGGGAATCGTCAACGGCACCACCAACTACATCCTCACCCGGATGGCCGAGGGTGAGGACTATGCCACGGCTCTGGCCGGCGCCCAGGAGCTGGGATACGCCGAGGCCGACCCCACCGCCGATGTCTCGGGGGCCGACGCCGCCGCCAAGGCCGCCATCCTCGCCTCGCTCGCCTTCGGCACCTGGGTCGGCATCGACGATGTCCATCACGAGGGGATCGAAGACCTCGACCTGATCGATCTCGAGCATGCACGGTTCCTCGGCTACGAGGTCAAGTTGCTCGCCGTCGCCGAGCGCACCTTCCCCGGGGTGAGCGCCCGGGTCCATCCCGCCATGATCCCCGCCGATCACCCGCTGGCGTCGGTGCGGGGGGCCACCAACGCCATCTACATCACCGGGCCATCGGTCGGAGAGTTGATGTTCTCCGGCCCGGGAGCGGGGGGAGAGCCGACCGCTTCGGCGGTGCTCGGCGACGTCATCGACGCAGCCCGGGAAGTTCTCGCCGGGGCGCAGGTGGCGCCGCGGATCCGTTTCTCCGCCGCCGAACTGGTCGGTTTCGGCGATGTCGCCACCCGCTGGTACGTCCGCATCGAAGTCGACGACCAGCCCGGGGTGCTGGCCAGGATCGCCGCCGCATTCGGCGAGGCCGGTGTCTCGATCCGGTCGGTTTGGCAGGAGGGGGAGGGCAACGGGGCGACGCTGCTCATCGTGACCCACCGCGCCCCCGAGCGCTGGCAACGCAGCGCCGTGGCGTCGATCCGGGCCCTGGATGCGGTCCGCCGGGTGGCGGCGACGCTCCGCGTCGAATGATGCAGTTGGCGGCGTCACGCTGACGCCGCACCGACCAGGCGACCTGCCTCGTCACGAAGCTTTGCCTTCTCGTTGCGGACGGGTACACTGTGCTCATCGTTCTCCATCCCCCGTGGGAATACCGCGAATTGCGCGTCACGCCGGGGGGATCCACCGATCCGCAACTCCTGGCAGCCGGCCAGGGCTCAACCGGGATTCGGGGAGACTCTTTTCCAAGCTGGGCCCGTTGCTGGGTCCCATCCTCAATGCCGAAGGGGGCATGAGTCGAAATGACCACACGAGCCAGGCTCCAAGAGTTGGGTCTCGAAGATCTTCGAGCGATGGCCCGCAACGTGGACGTGTCGCACGAGGGCCTGCAGAAGACCAAGCTCATCACCGCCATCCTCGGCTCTGAGCTGTTCGACGTCTCGATGGTCCCCGCCCCGAAGGAGGACGCCTCCTCCAACGGCGACACCCCGACCAATGGTGACGCACCGGCCACCGCAACCGACACCGCACCGACCAGGAAGAAGGCTTCCTCGGCCAAGTCGTCCCCGGCGGGTGACGACGAGGTGTCCGATTCGTCCGGTGCCGACGCCGCCGCTGCCGATTCCTCAGTCGCTGATTCCTCGGGCACTGAGACCTCCGATACCGAGACCTCCGCGACTGATACCTCCGCCACTGATACCTCCGCTACCGGGGGAGCCACCGAAGCTTCCGCTGCAGCCACCGGTGGTGACGGCGACGACCGCCCCCGCACCCAGAGCCGTGACCGCAACCAGGGTGACCGCAACCAGGGCGGCGATCGCAACCAGGGGCGCAATCAGGGTGACCGTAACCAGGGGGGCCGCAACCAGGGCGGCGGTCAGTCCGACCGCCAGGGCCGCAACCAGGGTTCGGGGAATCAGGGTTCGGGCGACCAGGCCGAACGCGGCAACCGGGCCGATCGTGAGCCCCAGTCCGATCATGGTAACCAGTCCGATCGTGGCAACCAGTCCGATCGTGGCAACCAGGGCGGGTACCAGGGCGACCGCAATCAGCAGGGTGGCGACGACGGCACCGGCCGTCGGCGCCGGCGTCGCGGTCGTGGCAACCAGCCCGAACAGATCGACGAGACCGAGCTCGAGGTCCGCGAGGGGATTCTCGACATCCTTCCCGAGGGCTACGGGTTCCTCCGGTGCTCCGGCTACCTCCCCAGCGACCTCGATGTCTACGTCTCCGCCAACCATGTCCGGAAGAACCGGCTGCGCAAGGGCGACATCTGCACCGGACCGATCCGCCCGGCACGGGCCCAGGAGAAGTTCCCGGCGCTGATGCGGGTGAACACGGTCAACGGGGTCGATCCCGAAGAGGCAAAGAACCGCCCCAAGTTCTCCGACCTGACCCCGTTGTTCCCGGATCAGCGACTCCGGCTCGAGGTCGACAGCCAGTCCAACCACATCCTGCCGCGGATCATCGACCTGATCGCTCCCATCGGCAAGGGCCAGCGTGGTCTCATCGTGTCGCCCCCGAAGGCGGGGAAGACCACGGTCCTCAAGGAGATCGCCAACTCGATCGCCGTCAACAACCCGGAATGCCACCTCATGGTGGTCCTGGTCGACGAGCGACCCGAAGAGGTGACCGACATGCAGCGCTCGGTCAAGGGTGAGGTCATCTACTCGACCTTCGACCGTCCCGCCGACGAGCACACCCAGGTGTCCGAGCTGGCCATCGAGCGGGCCAAGCGGCTCGTCGAGGTCGGCACCGAGGTGGTCATCCTCCTCGACTCCATCACCCGGCTGGCCCGAGCCCACAACCTGGCCGCCCCGGCCAGCGGCCGGATCCTCTCCGGTGGTGTCGACTCGACGGCGCTCTACCCGCCGAAGCGGTTCTTCGGCGCCGCACGCAACATCGAAGAGGGTGGAAGCCTGACCATCATCGGGACCGCACTCGTCGAAACCGGGTCCCGGATGGACGAGGTCATCTTCGAAGAGTTCAAGGGCACCGGCAACATGGAGCTCCGGCTCGACCGCAAACTTGCCGACAAGCGCATCTACCCGGCCATCGACGTCGAGTCCTCCGGTACCCGCCGTGAGGAACTGCTCTTCCACAAGGACGAGCTGGTCGAGGTGTGGAAGCTGCGGAGGGTGCTGCTGGCCCTCGAATCGGGAGCCGCCCTCGAGTTGCTCATCGATCGCCTCAAGAGCACCAAGTCCAACGCCGAGTTCCTCGCCAGCATCGCCAAGAGTGGACAGTGACCCTGTTTCCACTCGCTACAGTGCTGCCTTCGCACCAGGAGTAGCCACGTGAAATCCAACCTGCATCCCGAATACCGACCCGTCGTCTTCCAGGACACGTCATCCGGGTTCCAGTTCCTCACCCGTTCGACGATCGAGTCCAAGGACACGGTCGAGTGGGAGGACGGGAACACCTACCCGCTGGCCAAGGTCGAAATCTCCAGCGTCACCCATCCCTTCTACACCGGCAAGCAGATCCTGGTGGACTCGGGTGGCCGCGTCGAACGCTTCCGTCGACGGTACGCCAAGGTCACCTCCAAGTCGGCCGGCGCCGACACCGAGGACACGTCCAGCTCGGCCGGCGCCGACGCCGAGGACACCGCCGCAACGGAGTCCTGAATTGAGCAGGGCCCCGGGCTCCACCGTCGGAGGCCAGGCCGTCCTCGAAGGGGTGATGATGCGTGCCCCCAACCGATGGGCGGTCGCCGTCCGTCGCCCTGACGGGGTGATCGAAGCCATCCGTCACGAGCTTCCCCAGCTCGCCTCGCGTTCGGCGGCGGCACGGATTCCCTTCCTGCGCGGCATCATGGTGCTCGTCGAGTCACTGTCGCTCGGGTTCCGGGCGCTGACCTGGTCGGCGCAGAAGGCCGGTGACGAGGAGGAGGGCGAACTCTCCCGACTCGAGATCATCGGCACCATGGTGGTGGCGATCGCCTTTGCGCTGCTCATCTTCATCGCCGCCCCGGTGGTGGCCGCCTCGTTCCTCAAACAGTTCGTCGGCGACAGCGGGTTTGCGTTCGTCGTCCTCGACGGTCTGCTGCGGATCATGCTGATCGTCGGGTACATCTGGGCGATCTCGCGGGCCAAGGACATCCAGCGGGTGTTCGAATACCACGGCGCCGAGCACATGACGATCCACGCCTACGAGGCCGGCGACTCGCTGAGCCTCGACAACATCAACCGCTACAGCCCCCGCCACCCGCGGTGTGGCACCGCTTTCATCATGATCGTCGCCTTCGTCTCGTTCTTCGTGTTCCTGGTGCTGGCGCCGCTGTCGTTCTGGTGGCAGGTGGGAGCACGGGTCGTGATGATCCCGCTCATCGCCGGCGCCTCCTACGAGGTGCTCAAGGCGGCCGCCAACAAGCCGTGGATGTCGTGGGCGTCGGCCCCCGGCATGTGGCTGCAGCGGATCACCACCAGCCAGCCCACCGACGATCAGGTCGAGGTCGCCGTTGCCAGCCTGCTCGCCGCCCTCACCGACGAGGAGCGTTCCGAGGTCGAGGTGCGGGGACCGATCACGGCCGGCGCCCTCGATGTGGAATACGACCCGGCGTCGGTCTGATGGATGCCCAGATGCGGGCCAAGCTCGATGAGCTGGCATCCGCCCACGAGACGACCTTGGGTCTGCTCGGCGACCCGGATGTGCTGGCCGACCAGGATCGCTACCGCCAGCTCACCATCCGCCACTCCGAGCTGAAACCGATCGTCGAGACGTATCAGGAGTACCTTGCCGCCCGCAACGAGGCCTCCGAGGCGGCCGAGATGTCCGGTGACGATCCCGATCCGGAGATGGCGGCATATCTCGACGAGGTGACCCGGGAGCAACGGAACCGTCTCGACGAACTCGAAGCCAGCCTGCGTCGGATGCTCGTCCCCAAAGATCCCAACGACGACAAAGATGTCATCGTCGAGATCCGGGCCGCCGCAGGTGGCGACGAAGCGGCGTTGTGGGCCGGCGACCTCTACCGGATGTACGAACGCTACGCCGAACGCCAGGGTTGGACGGTCGAGCCCATCGACACCTCGCTCTCCGAGGGCGGAGGGATCAAGGAAGCCACCTTTGCCGTCAAGGGTCGTGGCGCCTACGCCAGGTTCAAGTACGAGGCAGGCCCCCACCGCGTCCAGCGGGTCCCCAAGACCGAATCGCAGGGCCGCATCCACACCTCGATGGCCACGGTGGCGGTGCTCCCCGAGGCCAAAGATGTCGAGATCGACATCCATGACAACGATCTCGAGATCGAGACCTTCCGTTCTCAGGGCCCGGGAGGCCAGTCGGTCAACACCACCGACTCGGCGGTGCGGATCCGCCATGTCCCCACCGGGGTGGTTGTCTCCTGTCAGGACGAGAAGTCCCAGCTCCAGAACAAGGCAAAGGCGATGCGGGTGCTCCGCGCCCGCCTCTACCAGCGTCAGCTCGACGAGCAGCTCGGCGAACGTGCCTCGGAGCGGCGTTCCCAGGTGGGAAGCGGCGAACGGTCCGAGAAGATCCGGACCTACAACTACAAGGAGAACCGGGTGACCGATCATCGCGCCGGACTGACGGTGCATGCCCTGGGCGACATCCTCGACGGCGGGCTCGATGTCTTCCACGAAGCGCTGATGAACCAGGAAGCCACGGCACGTCTGGCAGAAGCGCAATGACGGCCGCTCCGCAGATGCGTACCGTCACTGGTGCCCTCCTGGTCGCCGTGACGGTCCTCGTCGCCGGTTGTGGTGGTACCGACGCCGGAACGACCACGACCGCTCCCTTGTCGGGCGAGACCACCACCGCCCCCGCCTCCACCACCACGGCTCCGACGACGACCACGGCGCCGGATGTCACGACGACCACAGGGCCGCCGACCACGGGTTCGACCACGAGCACACCACCGGACGATGGGCCGGTCACCGCCCTGGTGCCCACCGCCGGCGACATGGACCCCGGGTGGGAGGAGACGCTGTTCATCCCCTACGGGGACGGCGAGGACACCTTGGGGACATCCCCGGGAGGTGACGGCGGATCGGTCGACTGGGGCCCGGAGTACGGCACCCAGACCCCCGACGGCACCTGGTGGTTCCTCGACGCCGCCAGGTTGCGGCTCGCCCATTTCGACGCCGACGGCGGATACCTCGGGGCGGTCGGGCTCACCGAGGACCAACTGGTGGACGGTCGGTTCTTCCAGTTCCAGATGCCGCAGGCGCTCGATGACGGCACCGTCATCGCCTCCCGGGCGACCGGTGCGGGGACGCAACTCCTGGTACTCGCCGGTGAGGTCATCAGCCTGGTCGATGCTGCGGCCGAGGTCGGGCTCGTCACCACCGACGGTGCGGCGTTGTTCGGACAGGACTACGAATCGGGGGGCATGGCGGCCGTCACCACCGATGGTGCGGTGACACCGATCGAGTTCCTCAACACCCGGGCCGGCACCCGCTTCGGGTTCCGCAGCATGGGCGACGAGCACATCATCGAGTTGCCCGATGCGGGCGTGACCCGCCAGGTCATCCTGCGCTGGGCCGACGATCCGTTGTCGCCCGCCTTCGCCGGAACCGAGGTGGAGACCGGTCCCGACGGGACGCTCCATGTGTATCTCTACGGAGCCCCCGAGGTCGACGAGTCCATCCAGCTCGCCGGCTACTACTCGGTGTCGCCGACCGGTGAGGTCTCTGCCGTCGAGACCAGTCGTAATCCCTTCAGCCCCTCGGATCCCGGCAGTCCCGCCCATCTCGGTATCGACTTCGCCACCGGACAACCGTGGCTGATGTTCGTCGACCCCGACGGGGTGCGGGTGTTGACCCGCACCGGCTGATCGTGCCCGGACCCGAGCAGACGCCGCTCCCCGTCGGCTCCGTCCTGGCATCGGTGCCGGACCTCCCCCGGCACGAAGTGGAACGGCTGCTGCTCACCGCCACCGGCTGGCGTCGCACCGACCTGGTGGGATCGTCGCTGGTCGGTTCCGATGCACTGACCGTCTTCGACGCCCTGGTCGCCGAACGGAGATCGGGGGTTCCGTTGCAGTACCTGGAGGGGACCGTGGCGTTCGGTCCGCTCGAGTTGGCGATCGATCGCCGGGCCCTCATCCCGCGACCCGAGACCGAACATCTGTGGGACCTGCTGGTCGGCGAGCTGCAGCCGCCACCGTCGATCGTCGTCGATCTGTGCACCGGATCGGGCAACCTCGCCCTTGCCTGCAAACACGCCTGGCCCGAAGCCGAGGTCTGGGCCACCGACCTCTCACCAGACGCCGCCGAGCTCGCCCGGGAGAACTCGGCGGTCACCGGACTCGCCGTCACCGTCCTGGTCGGTGATCTCTTCGATCCCCTCCCGACCACGCTCGCCGGACATGTCGACCTCGTCGTGGCCAATCCTCCGTATCTCGCCCAGACCGAGCTGGGTGCGCTCCCCGACGAAGTGCGCATCCACGAGCCGACCATGGCCCTGGTCGCCGGCCCGGCCGGTACCGAGGTGCTGGCCCGTATCGCCGAGCAGGCCCGCAACTGGCTGCGTCCCGGCGGCACCGTCGCCTGTGAGATCTCCGAGTTCCATGCCGCCACGGTGGCGGCACTGTTCGGCGACTACACCCCCAGGATCATCGCCGACCTCGCCCACCGTCCACGTGTGGTGATCGGTCGCCGCCGGGCTTGATCCGCCGGTTCGCCGGTGGGCGGACGGCTGCGCAGGGTCCGGATCGCACCTATGTTTAGGAGGTCATCGACATGCAGGAGGGTCATGAGCATCGAAGCGGCCGCCGAGGCCTTGAGGCAGGGCGAGATCGTCGGCATCCCGACCGACACCCTGTACGGACTGGCTGCCGATCCCTTCCGTGAGGATGCGCTCGACGCCATCTTCGAGCTGAAGGGACGGCCGGAGCAGAAGCCGTTCGCCATCCTGGTGGCATCGGTGGAACAAGCGATGACGCTGGCGTCCTTGTCGGACCGGGCGCTCGATCTCGCCGATCAGCACTGGCCGGGAGCGCTGACATTGGTGCTTCCCCGCCTGGCGACGGCGCCCGACTGGCTGGGTCACCGCGACCGCCGCACCGTCGGGCTGCGCTGCCCCGACCACGATGTCGCCATTGCGCTGCTCGAGACCACCGGTCCGCTCGTGGTCACCTCGGCCAACCTGAGCGGGGGAGAGGCCGTGCTCGACCACGACGAGGCGCGCGACCTCTTCGGTGATGCCGTTGCCGTCTACCTGGAGGGTCGTGCCCCCGGTGGTCGGGCATCGACCGTGCTCGATCTCACCGAACCGGCACCGCTCGTCCTGCGCGACGGTCCCGTGCCCGGCTGAGTTTTCCGCGTCAGGATGCGGTCGCCAGCGGGTTGACCACGGTCAGCCCGTCGTAGCGTTGCCCGCTCTTCAGATCCTCCGAGTACAGAACGCTGCAGCCGAGGGCGGTAGCGCTCTGGATGATCATCGCATCCCAGAACGAGAGCCGATGCCTGCGCTGGACGGTGGCGGCAGCGATCACGTCTTGTGCAGTGGGAGCATGGACGTCCCATCGCGAAAAGTCGGTGACGAGTTCGATCGCGGTGTCGTGGGAAAGGGGTTGCGGCACTTTGCGGGTCAGGGTGACAAACAACTCTTGGAGCACCTGGACGCTGAGGCACCCGAGTCCGGAGGTCCAGAGGCCGTCGACGAGCGAACTCGCAACTTCCTGCTTTCTGCCGGCAGAGCGGTCGTGGGCGTAGACGACGATGTTGGTGTCGACGAACGTGCGCTCATCGGGCATGCAGGTCGTCCCTGGCCCAGGATGAGTCGCCGCGAGTTCCCAACACGAAACCTTGGCGCAGTCGCCGCTGGTTCCGTCGTCGCGCTGCGGAGTAGCCCTCTTCGCGCTCGACGAGGTCCCGCAGGGTGTCCGCCAGGAGTCGCGAGACGGAGGTGCCGCGCTGCGCAGCGAGGATGCGAACCCGCTTGAGCTCCTCGCTGGGCAGGCTCAATGTGATATTGGTGCGATCTGTCACGTGAATCAGTGTAACACGCAGATAGGTGCGGTTGGGGCTCCGTTGGTGGTTCATCGCCGGATAGGCCGCTGCTAGCCTTTGCCTCCCGCCTCAGGACCCGCGTGTTGGAAGGACCCTCATGACCGACGTCCGGAACATCGAGGAGGTCGACTCCCACCTCGCCGACCTCATCGCCGCCGACACCGAGCGTCAGCGCACCCACATCCAGCTCATCGCCTCCGAGAACCTGGTGTCGCTGGCGATGATGCAGGCCTCCGGATCGGTGCTCACCAACAAGTACTCCGAGGGCTACCCCGGTCGCCGCTACTACGAGGGTTGCCAGGTGATCGACGAGGTGGAGAACCTCGCCATCGACCGGGCCAGGACGCTGTTCGGCGCCGAGCACGCCAACGTCCAGACCCACAGCGGTTCCCAGGCCAACATGGCCGCCTACCTCGCCGTCCTCGATCCCGGCGACACCATCCTCGGGATGCGTCTCGACCAGGGCGGGCATCTCACCCATGGCTCGCCGGTGAACTTCTCGGGCAAGCTGTTCGACTTCATCGCCTACGGTCTCGATCCGGAGACCGAGTTGATCGACTACGACGAGGTCCGCCGGCTCGCCCAGGTCCACCAGCCGAAGATGATCGTCGCCGGGTACTCGGCGTACTCCCGGATCATCGACTGGGCGGTGTTCGCCGACATCGCCAAGGAGATCGGGGCGATCTATCTGGTCGATGCCGCCCACATCATCGGGCTGATCGCCGGAGGCGCCCACCCCAGCCCGGTGCCCCACGCCGACATCGTCACCTCCACCACCCACAAGGCTCTGCGCGGCCCCCGCGGCGGGCTGATCCTCGCCCGCGAGCAGTACGCCAAGGCGATCGACAAGGCGGTGTTCCCCGTCGGCCAGGGCGGCCCGATCAACAGCCAGATCGCCGCCAAGGCGCTGTGTTTCCACCTCGCCGCCCAGCCCGAGTTCGCCGAGTACGCCGCCCAGATCGTCCGCAACGCCTCGACCCTCGCCGACACCCTGATCGGGGAGGGTGCCCGGATCGTCAGCGGCGGGACCGAGAACCACATGTTCCTCCTCGATCTGCGGTCGATCGACCCCGACCTCACCGGCAAAGATGCCGCCCGGAGGCTCGACGACGCCGGCATCACCCTCAACTTCAACGCCATCCCGTTCGACCCACGCAAGCCGGGTCTTGCCAGCGGGCTGAGAATCGGTACCCCCTCCGTGACCACGGTGGGGATGAAGGAACCGGAGATGGAGCGGCTGGGACGTCTGATCGCCGGTCTGCTCCGCAGCGGCGACGACGACGCGGCACGCCAGTCGCTCACCGATGAGGTGGCCGCCCTGGCAGCCGAGTTCCCGGGCTATCCGGAGGGATTCTCCGGACATGCGTGAACCCGCCGCTCCGGTTTGCGCCACGCTCACGGCGGCTGGTACAGTCCGCTCCACAACTTGTGAATGCGTTCACAAGTTGCCGCATCACCTTCTCAGATCGAGCCGACAACCCGTAGAGATGGGCACCTTCCGATGAGCACCGGCGAACAAGAACCCAAGCGGCTCTCCGCCATCACCGAGGCAGCCCGCGGTATCGGTGAGGGTGGCCCCAACTTCGATTTCCTGTCGTCGATCATCTCCGGCCTGATCCTCGGTATCGCCCTCGACTGGGGATTCTCGACCACCCCGATCTTCACCATCATCGGGATCGTGTGCGGTTCGGTGTCCGGGTTCTTCAAACTCTGGCAGGCCTCGGCATCGCTCGAGGAACAGGCAAAGGACCGCGGCCGTGCCTGAGGTGTCCCCCGACATCGCCCGGTTCCAGCCGAGCACCCACGACAAGGACGTCGAGCAGGTCCTTGCCATCCACACCGTCAAGCGGGCCATCTACGTCGCCCCGGTCCTCGCCCTCATCATGGGTCTCACCCGCGGCGTCGACGGTGCGATCGCCGCCCTCATCGCCGTGGCGATCATCGCCGTCAACTTCCTGCTCTCCGGGGCCCTGATGTCCCGATCTGCACGGATCTCGCTGAGCTTTTATCATGCCGCCGCCTTGTTCGGTTTCTTCCTCCGGCTCGGGTTCATCATGGTGTCGATGTACGCCGTGACCCGGTTGGCAGAGATCGATGAGACGGCGCTCGGAATATCCGTCGTCGTCGCCTACCTGACGCTGCTCACCTGGGAAGCAGTGGCCGTGTCCAAGGGTGCTGAAAGGGAGTTGGAGTGGACCAGCTGATTCTCGCCGTCGGCGAGTGTGACGCAGAGAACGAGATCATTTGCGTACCGGCAAGTATCAACGAGCTCTTCGAACTTCCGTTCGTCGGGCCGCTGAACCGGACGATGATCCTCATCTTCCTTGCCGCGGCGATCGCCATCGCCCTCATGTACTTCGGGGTGATCCGCCAGCGGAATCGCCTGGTTCCCACCAAGTTCGGCGCCTTCGTCGAGAGCATCGTCACCTTTGTCCGCGACGAGATCGCCATCGGGATCATCGGTCGGGAGAAGGGTCTCAAGTACTTCCCCTGGCTGCTTGCGGTGTTCCTCTTCGTGCTGGTCGGCAACCTCTTCGAGGTCACCCCGCTGATCAACTTCCCGATCACCTCCCGCATCGCCATCCCCGCCTTCCTGGCGATCCTCACCTGGGTGATCTACGTCGGCGCCGGTTTCCGCGAGAACGGCTTCCGCTACTTCACCGAGTCGGTCTTCGTGCCCGGTGTCCCCAAGCCGCTCTACGTGCTGGTGGCCCCGATCGAGTTCGTGTCGACCTTCCTGGTCCGGCCGTTCTCGCTCGCCGTGCGGTTGTTCGCCAACCTCACCGCCGGTCACGTCATGCTCTCCCTGCTCCTGGTCTCGGGCTGGATCTTCACCAGCGGCGCCGGGGGTCTGGCAAAGGTGCCGATCGGGTTGGGCTGGTTCGTGCTGGGAATCGCCATCTATCTCTTCGAGATCGTGGTGGCCATCCTCCAGGCGTACATCTTCACACTGCTCTCAGCGGTGTATGTCCAGACATCGGTGCACATGGAGCACTGATCGGGTCACCCCGGTCGGATCGCACCAGCACATAGCACCAAGAACATAGAAGACGGAAGGAAAGGCAGACATGGAAGACATCAGCGGAGGCCTGGCCCTCATCGGCTACGGACTCGCCGCCATCGGCCCCGGAGTCGGCATCGGCATCGTTGCCGGTAACGCCGTACAGGCGATGGCCCGTCAGCCCGAAGCAGCGGGCATGGTCCGTACGACGATGTTCCTGGGTGTCGCGTTCACCGAGGCGCTTGCGCTGATCGGGTTCGTGCTCTTCTTCTTGGTTTAAGGCGATACCCATGCTGAACCCGTTCGCAAGCGTCATCCTGGCCGCAGAGTCGGAGCCCTCGGGTACCGATCTGCTCCTGCCGGTGATGGACGAGCTGATCGCCGGTGTGATCGCATTCACACTGGTGTTCCTCGTCGCCTGGAAGTTCGCCGCACCTGCGATCAAGCAGACGCTGGAAAACCGCCAGCAGGCCATCACCGGTCAGATCCAGGAAGCTGAGACCATCAAGACCGAGGCCGCCGGCCTGCTCGAGGACTACAAGGCACAGCTCGCCGACGCTCGCAGCGAAGCGGGTCGCATCATCGACGAAGCCCGTCAGTCCGCAGAGGGCGTCAAGGCCGACATCCTGGCCAAGGCCACCGCCGAGGCGGCCGCCATCGTCGAGAAGGCGCACACCGAGGCGCAGGCCGAGAAGGTGCGGGCGCTGCAGGAGGCGCGCACCGACATGGCGGCGCTGTCGCTCGATCTCGCAGAGAAGGTCGTCGGCAACAGCCTCGACCGCGATGCGCAGACCGCCCTCGTCGATTCCTACCTCAACGACCTGGACAGGATGGCGAACTGACATGTCCGACGCCGATCGCATCAAGGGCTACGCCAACGGTCTCTTCGAGATCGCCAGGGGCGAGGGCGATCTGCCGCGCATCGAATCCGAGCTGCACCAGATCGCCCAGGTGTTCGACGGCTCGGAGGAGTTGCGCAACACGCTGAGCGACCCGGCGCTTCCCGCCGACCGCAAGCGTGGCATCATCAATGAGCTGCTCGGGGGTCGCGCCTCCGACGTCACCGTGGCCGCCGTCGATCTGATCGTCGGAGCGGGCCGCGCCAAGGATCTGTCCGCCATCACCGACGAGTTCCTCTCGGTGGCGGCGTCGTCCCGATCCCGTGAGGTCGCCGAGGTGCGTTCCGCCGTGGAACTCGATGCCGACACGGTGCGACGGCTGGAGACGGCTCTCGCCCGCGCCACCGGCAAGGCCGTTGAAGTGAGAGTGATCGTCGACCCCAGCGTCCTCGGCGGCATCGTCGCCAGGGTCGGGGACACCGTGATCGACGGCTCGGTCCGCCGCCGCCTCGACTCGCTGCGGCAGGCCATCAGCGCATGAAGACTCGTGGTACGAAGGAGTACGGATGGCAGAGCTGACCATCAAGGCAGAGGACATCACCGCTGCCCTGAGATCGAACCTGGAGGGCTGGAGCCCCGAGGTCGACCGAGAGACGGTCGGTTTCGTTACCTCCGTCGCCGACGGTGTGGCCCGGGTCAAGGGCCTCCCCAAGGTGATGGCTTCCGAGCTTCTCGAGTTCAAGGGAGGACTCCTCGGGGTCACCCTGAACGTTGACGAGGAGGATCTCGGTGTCGTGCTCATGGGCGACGCCTCACACATCGAGGAGGGAGACCCGGTCCGTCAGACCGGCAAGGTGCTCTCGGTCCCGGTGGGCGATGCCCTGCTCGGCCGGGTCATCGACACCCTCGGCAACCCCATCGACGGCAAAGGCCCGATCAACGCCACCGAGACCCGGCTGCTCGAGACGCAGGCGCCCTCGGTGGTGGAACGTCAGCCGGTGACCGAGCCGCTGCAGACCGGGATCAAAGCGATCGACGCCATGACCCCCGTCGGGCGTGGCCAGCGCCAGCTCATCATCGGTGACCGCCAGACCGGCAAGACCGCCATCGTCATCGACACCATCCTGAACCAGAAGGATCAGGGGACGTGAGTAGTGTGTCTACGTCGCCATCGGGCAGAAGGCGTCAACCGTATCCGAGGTGGTTTCCATCCTCGAACGCCACGGCGCCATGGAGTACACGGTGGTGGTCAACGCCTCCGCCGCCGCTGCCGCCGCCCTGCAGATGTATGCGCCGTACGCCGGATCGGCCATCGGCCAGTACTGGATGTACAAGGGCGAACACGCCCTGGTCATCTTCGACGACCTCTCCAAGCAGGCGGTCGCCTACCGCGAGATCTCGTTGCTGCTGCGTCGCCCGCCGGGCCGCGAGGCGTACCCGGGTGATGTGTTCTACCTACACAGCCGGCTTCTCGAACGCTGCGCCAGGCTCTCCGACGAGCTCGGTGGGGGATCGCTCACCGGTCTCCCCATTGTCGAGACCAAGGCCAACGACGTCTCCGCCTATATCCCGACCAACGTGATCTCGATCACCGACGGTCAGATCTTCCTCGAGACCGACCTGTTCTTCTCCGGTATCCGGCCGGCGATGAACGCCGGTATCTCGGTGTCCCGTGTCGGTGGCAACGCCCAGATCTCGGCGATGAAGAAGGTGGCCGGTCCGCTCCGTCTCAACCTTGCCCAGTTCCGTGAGCTGGAAGCCTTCGCCGAGTTCGGTTCCGAGCTCGACGCCGCCTCGCTGGCCCAGTTGGAGCGGGGGCGTCGCGTGGTCGAGGTGCTCAAGCAGGGTCAATACGCTCCGCTCTCGGCGCAGGAACAGGTGGTGTCGATCTACACCGTGACCAACGGCTACATGGACGACGTCGAGATCTCGGACGTGCCCCGCTTCGAACGCGGTCTGCTGGAGTACTTCCACACCCGCCACCCCGAGGTGCTCGATCTCATCGCCAGCTCCGGCAAGCTTCCCGAAGGCGACAGCCTGATCCAGGGCATCACCGCCTTCAAGGAAACGTTCACCGCCGAGGCGGGGGAGTAACGGCACCGTGGCCAGCGCCGAGCTGAGAGACACCCGACGCAGGATCAAGTCGGTCCAGGCGATCATGAAGATCACCTCCGCCATGGAGCTGATCGCGGCCTCACGCATCCCCAAGGCCCAGGCCCGGGTCAATGCGTCGAAGCCCTACACCGCCAAGCTGATCGAGGTGATCCGCAACGTCGGCGGGCTGGCCGGGGGACCGAGCCATATGCTGCTGGAGCGGCGTGAGGTGAGAACGGTCGGGGTGCTCGTGGTGTCCGCCGACCGCGGGCTGGCCGGCGCCTATGCCTCTTCGATCATCCGCCTCGCCGAGTCGGCCATCATCCGGCACCGCAAGGAGGGCAAGGAGGTGCGGCTGTTCGTGGTGGGGAAGAAGGCGCAGGCCTACTTCGAGTACCGCGGCTACCACACCGAGCGTGCCTTCACCGGGGTGACCGACACCCCGGGCTACGGCGACGCCCGTGCCATCTCCAATATCGTGATGGACTCCTACGCCGAGGGTCGCGTCGACGCCGTCGAGGCGTTCTACACCAGGTTCGATTCGGCGATGACCCAGACCCCGGCGACGTTCGAGCTGCTCCCCGTGGAACCACCGGCGGGCGACGACACCGGTGCGCCGAGCACCGTGTCGTACGAGTACGAACCGGCTCCCGACGAGATCCTGGAACGACTGCTGCCCCGATATGTCGAGGCCATCGTGTTCAACATGCTGCTGGAGAGTTCCGCCTCGGAGCACTCCGCCCGCCGCCGGGCGATGAAGGCAGCCACCGACAACGCCGACGAGCTGATCCGCACCCTCAGCAACCAGGCGAACCGCGCCCGGCAGGCCGAGATCACCACCGAGATCTCCGAGATCGTCGGTGGGGCGGAAGCGCTCAGCCAGAACTGAAAATTTGCACTCACATCATCACGTGATGAATCGATCGAGGACGTTAGGAGTTACGACGTGGCAGAAGTGAAGAGCGTCGGGCACATCACCAAGGTGGCCGGCCCGGTGGTGGACGTTGAGTTCGCCCCGGACGGTCTGCCCGAGCTGCTGCACGCCCTGGAGATCGTGTTCGACATCGAGGGCGAGACCAAGCGCGTCGTCGCCGAGGTCGCCCAGCACCTCGGTCGCAACCGGGTGCGGGCCATCGCCATGGCCCCCACCGACGGTCTGACCCGTGGCGCCGAGGTGACCAACCTCGGCGAGCCGATCTCGGTGCCGGTCGGGGACCAGACCCTGGGCCACATCTTCAATGTGTGGGGCGATGCACTCGACGACCCCGATGCCGACCTGTCCGGTGAGCGGTGGCCGATCCACCGCCAGCCACCCGCTTTCGAGGATGTCGAGCCGACCACGGCTGTCTTCGAGACCGGGATCAAGGTCATCGACCTGCTCTGCCCCTACCTCGAAGGTGGGAAGATCGGTCTGTTCGGTGGTGCCGGGGTGGGCAAGACGGTGCTCATCCAGGAGATGATCAACCGGGTCGCCACCCAGCACGGTGGCGTGTCGGTGTTCGCCGGGGTGGGGGAGCGTACCCGTGAGGGCAACGACCTCTTCCTCGAGATGACCGACACCGGCGTCATCGAGAAGGCCGCCCTGGTGTTCGGGCAGATGGACGAGCCCCCCGGGGTGCGGCTCCGTGTCGCCCTGTCGGCGCTGACCATGGCCGAGTACTTCCGCGATGTGCAGCGTCAGGACGTGCTGCTGTTCATCGACAACATCTTCCGTTTCACCCAGGCCGGTTCCGAGGTGTCGACCCTGCTCGGTCGCATGCCCTCGGCCGTGGGATATCAGCCGACGCTGGCCGGTGAGATGGGCTTCCTCCAGGAGCGGATCACCTCGCTCAAAGGCCGGTCGATCACGTCGCTGCAGGCGGTCTACGTGCCTGCCGACGACATCACCGATCCGGCGCCGCACACCGCCTTTGCCCACCTCGATGCCACCACCGTGTTGAGCCGCCCGCTCACCGCCCTGGGTATCTATCCGGCCGTCGATCCGCTGGACTCCACCAGCCGGGCGCTCGACCCCCAGATCGTCGGCGAGCACCATTACCGGGTGGCCACCGATGTGCAGCGGATCCTGCAGCGGTACAAGGACCTCCAGGACATCATCGCCATCCTCGGTGTCGACGAGCTCTCCGAGGAGGACAAGCTGATCGTCGGCAGGGCGCGGCGTATCCAGCGGTTCCTCGCCCAGCCGATGTTCGTCGCCGAGCAGTTCACCGGTCAGCCCGGGATCTACACCCCGCTCAGCGAGACGATCGCCTCGTTCGAGGCCGTCATCGACGGCGAGATGGACCATCTCCCCGAGCAGGCGTTCTACATGGTCGGTGGCGCCGAGAGCGTGATGGCCCGCGCCGCCGAGATGGAGAAGGCTGCGGTATGACGACGGGAGCCCGCTGATGGCGAAGCCGTTCCAGCTCGACATCGTGTCCCCGGAGGGGATGGTGTGGTCCGGTCAGGCGGAGTTCGTCGTGGCCCGCACCGTCGAGGGGGAGATCGGCATCCTCGCCGACCACGAGGCGCTGATGGCGTCACTGGCCGAGGGCGAGGTCGTGATCGACACCGTCGACGAGGGCCGCCGCAAGGTCGACGTCGACGGTGGGTTCCTCCAGGTGCTCGACAACCAGGTGACGCTGATCACCGACCGCGCCAAGATGGAAGACAGCGCCACCGGAGCCGGCTCCCGAATCGGCTGATCTGACCCGGTCAGGCGCTCAGGGTGTGAACGAGGCGGCGAACCCCGCCACCTGCTCGGGAAGACCCTGACCGACCGCCTGCGAGATCGCCGGGAAGAACATCGTGGACAGGATCCCGCGCGATGCGATCTGCAGCGTGATGTGGATCGCCGTGGAGTCCGGGCTGTCTGCCTCGAGCCTGGCCTCCAGATCGCCGGTCACCTCGCCGGCGTCGAGACGGATCCGCATCAGGCGGGGCGGATCGGAGCGCAGCACCGTGGCGGTCGCCCGATCGCGCGACGGTCCGACCGTGGCCGCCCAGCGGAAACTCCGCAGCGCCCCGTCGACATGGACCGCATCGGCGATTTCGTCGATCGGTCCGATCTCGGACCAGGTCGCCGCCTCCTGGAGTCGGTCCCACACCACATCGATCGTCGCAGCGGCAACGGCACGGTGGGTATAGGTCGCCGACGGCATGGCCGGGAGCCTACCTCTACGCCCGACCCCCTCGGCGCATCCCTCGGCAGATCGAAAGGACAGGGTGGTGGCCCCGGGTACGCTGGCGGCGCCCTCACCGTCGGCCACCTATCCCTCCAACGCCACCCGCATTCCGAACCCTGCAACGGGGCCACCCGATGAAACATCTACTCGTCCATATCGGTCTGGCGAAGACCGGCACCACCGCCGTCCAGCGGACCCTCAGCCGTGCGGCGCGTTCCGGGAGCTTCGACGGGATCGCCTATCCCCGGCTCAAGGGGGCGAGTCACAACTTCATCGCCGGGCTCTACCGACCCTATGCCGGGTTGCCCAGGGACTACAAGGCCGCTTATGCCTCCACCGAGGGACGCCTCGAACTGGACCGGGATGTGGAGCGATACCGCCAGGTGCTGTTCGGGGCGATCCGATCCGAGGAGCGCATCATCGTCTCGGCCGAGACGCTGAGCGCATTCTCCACCGCCGAGGTCGCCGCCTTCCACCAGGATCTCGTACGGCTGGGGGTGACCGAGGTACTGGTCGTCGCCTATGTGCGCGACCCGGCCGACCGCTATCTGTCGCTTGTCCAGCAGCGTCTCCGGGCCAGCACATCGTTTCCGTCCCCGGTGGTGTGGAAGGACGACTTCATGGAGGTGCTGGAACGGTGGGGCACCGTCTTCGAGGGAGCGATGTCGGTTCGGCCATACCGCAGGGACCTGCTGGTCGGCGGCGACGTGGTCGGGGACCTGCTGTCGGTGGCGTCGGCGTTCTTCGGACGGGAGGTCGGTGGTGACCTCGCCACCCAGGTGTCGAACGAGTCGTTGTCGGCCGAGGCCATGGTGGTGCTGCACCGTTACCGCACCCGCCACCATCCCCATCGGAACGTGGTCACCCCCGACTCGCGGCGCCTGCTTTCGATCTTGTCCGAATCGAAGGATCTCGTGGCGCAGACTCCGGCCCGGCTCGACCCGGTGGTGGAGCAGTTGGTCGTCGCCCGGCATGTACACGACGTGGAGGCGCTGTGGCGGATCCACGGGGCCGATCTCCGCCGGCCCGTTGGCGAGCTGACAGGTGGCGATCCGACGGGCAATGGGGACACGGTTCACACCACGGCGGAGGTCTCGCTCGACCAGGTACTGGCCGGGTATGACGAGGCGATCGTCGCCGACCTGATGTCGCACTGCCTTCGCGAGGCGCTGAGGCCGCCGGCGACCGCCTGATACGGGCGGTACCGACGGCGGCCTCCGGCGTGGGGTCGGCGATACGTTCCGCCACAACCATTCCCGGTTAGGATTTCCAGGCTATGCGCCGACGGTTCCTCATCTCGGTCCTGGCGACCGACCTTGCCGCGCTGGGCGTCGCCTTCTGTCTCGGTACGTTCATCGTCTTCGGTGAGGCGTTGCCGTGGCGCGTCCGGTTGCCGGCATCGGCCCAGAGCACCATCTGGCCGTTCGCCGGGTTATTGGCCGCAGGGGTGCTGCTCGGGGTGCTGCTCGGTTTCCGGATGTGGGGTCACGCCACCCCTCGCCCCTCGTACGGGAGGGCGCTGGCGGCGGCGCCGTTCACGCTTGCCTTCACCGGCATCGGGATCGCCCTGTTCCGTCCGTATCACTCCAACGGGGTCCTCGGGATCACGGTGGGGGCGTGGCTGGTTCTCGCCCTGAGCCATCGCGCCATCCGGAGGCGGCGCCCATGGACCGAACGGATGATCGTGATCACCAACGAGAAGGGGCTGGTCGACGATCTCCGCTCGTCGGAGCATGCCGATGTCCTGGCGGTCTACGACCCGGCCGGCGAAGCGCCGGAAGGCGTCGATTTCGCCAGCATGCTGCTGGTGGTCGACCTCCGCCCCGTGATGTCGGACAAGATGGCCCAGTACATCTCGTCGTGGAATCTGGCGGGTTACCCCATCCGGTCGTTCACGGCCGTCTACGAGGAACACACCGGCCGGCTCCCCATCGTCCATCTCGCCGAGGGCTGGGAACTCACCACCCCGATGTCGCGCAATGTGTTCGCCCCGTTCAAGCGGGTCATCGAGATCATCCTGGTGGTGGCGACGCTGCCGCTGTGGGCGTTGATCGGGGGCGTGTCCGCCGCACTGGTGGCCATCGATTCGCGGGGTCCGGTGATCTACCGCCAGGAACGGGTGGGTCTCGGTGGCCGCACCTTCCGGTTGTACAAGTTCCGCACCATGGTCGCCGACGCCGAACGCGACGGTCCCCAGTTCGCCGCACACCACGACAGCAGGATGACGCGGGTGGGTCGCTGGTTGCGTCGTTTCAGGGTCGACGAGGTACCCCAGCTCTGGAACGTGCTCAAGGGCGACCTCAGCCTGGTCGGCCCCCGCCCGGAGCGTCCGGTGTTCACCCGCCGATTCGAGCTGACCATCCCCTTCTACCGGTACCGCCACCTGGTCCGGCCCGGGATCACCGGATGGGCGCAGGTCAACTACGGCTATGCGGACGACGAGGCGCAGACCGTCGACAAGCTCACCTACGACCTCTACTACATCAAGCACATGTCGCCCTGGATGGATCTCCAGATCATGGGCCGTTCGCTGTGGACGGTGCTCTCCGGCTTCGGCGCCAAGTAGGGCTCATTCCGGGGTGTCGTTTTCTCATCATATTCTGGTTGTGCCAGCATGAGCGGGCATGGCCAGTCAGGAGGAATTCGTTGTGAAGCGGGCGCTCGATCGCGTCGTGGTGATACCTGGTGCGATGAAATCCGGCACCACCACCCTGTTCGCCTATCTGGCACAACATCCGCAGGCGTGTGTTCCCAGTGGTGGCGAGAAAGAAGTCAACTTCTTCAGCACCGATGCGTACACCGGCGGGCTCGAGGCCTATCAGTCCCGGTTCGAGCCCGATGAGAATCATGTGTTCTACCTCGATGCGTCTCCCAACTACACCAAGTACCCGTCCGGTCCCGACACGCCGGCCCTGATGGCCCAGCTGCCGCTCGACTTCAGGTTCATCTATGTGATGCGCAACCCGGTCGATCGGATCGAATCCCATCTCGCCCACAACGCTGCCAGGGGCCGGTTCGGCAGCAGCCACTTTGTCAGCCCGGAGAGGCTACGGACTCCGATCATCGCCTCGAGCTACAGCACCCAGCTCGACCGGTTCGTCGCTGCATTCCCAGATATTGACGAGCGCATGCTGATGCTCGATTTCCGGGAGCTGATCGACCAGCCGGAGCGGACGATGGAGATGGTGGAGCGCTTCCTGGGCCTCCCCAAGTTGGACTATCAGCCCGTGGGCAGACAAAATCGGCGTTTGGTGAGACATGGAAGCCACCTGGTGCTGATCGATTCGGAGACACAGGGCAAGCTGTGGACCCAGCTACTCCCCGAGATGCGCGCTTTGCGCGATGTCCACGGGTTCGCTCCCGCTGATCGGTGGATTGTCCAGGCCGAGTCGTTTTCCCCGCCAAGTTGGTGACCCACGACGCAGCGGAACCGGCAACCGCCTTCGGGCGGACCGCTCGCTAGCGCAGCGCGACGAACACGGTCCGGTCGCCGGACAACCAGGGTTCCATCGTCAGCACAAGCGGGAAACCCCAATCGTTCAGCATCCGGTGGAACGATTCGAGTGTCGGCCAGAACGATTGGTCGTTCCCCCATGACGAGGTCGTCTCACCATGCTCCTGGTACAGCCGTCCTTCGTAGCCGGCCATGGTCACCCGCTCCGAGAGGTGGTGGTCGTGCACCCCGTGGTCCACATGGGTATCGATGACGATGGTGGTGCGACAGCGGCTGAGCAGGTCGATCTGGTCGTCCACCGTGAGGTGATAGAACACACCGAGACAGAGCACCAGATCGTATGGCTCGAGATCGACGTCCCTGATGTCGGACTGACGCCATTCGATGGCATCGGAATCGTTCTCGGGAAACCGCTCGGTCCGGGCGTCCACCGCGGTGACCTGCCAACCGAGGTCGGCGGCCAACCGTGCGTAGCCGCCGTGTCCGGCGCCCAGGTCGACGAGACGCCCGGGAGGGAACATGCCGATCACCCGTCTGATCCGGTCGCTTCTTTTCAGTTCGACGCCCATCGCTCAACGCCCCTCTGCCGGAACCGCCTGTTGGTCATCCACACTCCTACCGGCGGCGTGCTGCTCCACGGCTCGGGTGAGCTCGGCGGCCCGCCGCTCGAAGGTGAACTCCCGGCGCACCTCTCCGGCCGCCTCGTCGACCGACGTGAGGACCCGCGGGTAGTCGAGCAGGACCGTCTCGATGCACCGGTCGAACTCGGAGCGGTTGCGGTGGTAGAGAACTCCGCTCGGAATGAGTGCCTGGAGCTCGTCATGCCAGTCCGAGATGATCGGTAACCCGCACGCCAGGGCGTCGAAGATCCGGTTGTTGATGAAACCGAACTCCTTCATGTCGTCCCAATGATCGTTGAGGGTGGCGCGGGAACGTGAGTACAGCGTGCCCAGGTCCTGATTCGGGTAGTAGTCCCCGACGACACGGCGGCTCGCTTCACCACCCCATCCCCGTCCCCAGATCTTGAGGGGGAGCCCGTAGTCGAGCGCCCACAGCACTCCGGGGCGTTGGGCGTCCCGCGTATTACCGACGAACACGAAGTCCCGGCGTGGATTTCCGTTGGCGGGTACCTCGAAGAACTCCTCGACATCGGTGCACTGGAGCAGGGGGCTCACCGGGACCGACACCTGCGGGCGGAGACGGTCGGCCCAGGTCCGCGATGCCACGAACACGAGGTCATAGGAGTCGTACTCCTCCATGGTGACCGCCGCCGGGTGGCTGATGTTCCACATCACCCGCAGCGCACCGGCGTGGTGTGACGAGGGTGGGAACGGATACTTGCCACGCAGGACGAGCACCACGTCGCAGCTGGCGTCCTCACCCCATCCCGGGTCGTACTGGGTCTCGACCTCGTGCCCGAGACGAACCAGGTACTTGGAGAGCGATCTCCCGAAGTGGTAGTCACCCCACTTGATCAGCCGGGAATCCGAGGGCGCCGGGTTCTTGATCAGCCACTTCATGGTGCCGGCCTCGACGCCGCCGACTGGCGGGACTCCGCCACCGCACCGGATGCCGCCGGCTGGTCGGAATCGGTGGCCCGATCGGTCTGAGATTGGGAGTCGGCCTCGGGTGGGGAGTCGGGCTGCTCGGCGAGATGGCGGCGGAACTCGGCGAAGAACTCGGCGAACTCGGTCGCCACCGGCAGGGTCCCCGATGATGCGGCCGCATCCGTCAGCATCATCGACAGGTTGTGGCGCACCGCCCGGTACGAGAACTCCCGGAGATAGAGGCGGCGACCCGCCTCGACCATCGCATCGGTTGACACCCGGTCGGCGGACAACTCGTCGAGTGTGGTCCGGAGGGCGTCGATGTCGCCGAACGGCACCAACCGCAGATATCCCTGGCGTCCCAGATCCCCCAGATCGCCGATGTCGTTGGCGATCACGGGAACCTTCATGGCCAGGG
This sequence comes from uncultured Acidimicrobiia bacterium, assembly GCA_963708235.1. Classification (GTDB taxonomy): domain Bacteria; phylum Actinomycetota; class Acidimicrobiia; order Spongiisociales; family UBA5794. The sequence continues at coordinate 1,007,526 of OY970200.1, forward strand.
CATCGGTCAGCTTGAAGGGCATCTGGTAGCGGCTGGCAGCGACATCGGGGTTGAGCCACAGCACCACCGCATCGGCGGCCAGATTGATCGCCGCCATCTCGTTGCGATCGACCGGGTCGATGATCCGGACCCGGTCACCGGAACCGGACTCGAGGGCGGACTGGTCGGGGGTGCCGCGTGATCCGACGACAAGGAGGCGGTACGGCGAGTCGGCGGGTTCCAACAGCTCGGCGAGTTCGAACACCCCCTTGTGGCGACGGACCATCCCCCCGAACAGCAGCACACGCTCATCCGGGGTGAACCCGAGGCGTTGCCGGATCTCCTCACGGTCGAAGTTCGCCGGGTCGTAGTGACGGTCGTCCTTGGGGTTGCGGACGAAGTAGGCCCCGCCACCGAAATGGGCGTCGAGGACGTGGTTGTGGGTCACCCGGAGCGGGATCTCGGCGGCCAGTCCTTCCATGATCGAGGTCCACAGCGCCCCGTACGGGTTGAGCAGTTCGGGGTCGCTGGGATCGACGTCGGCCAGACGGATGGCGCGCGCCTCCTGGCCGGTGCGGGGGTTGGTCACCACCGATTCGAGATCGTTGCTCTCGAGGAGGATCGGCGTGCCGAAGTGGTAGTTGTGGAGGAGGGCCACGCCGAGGCTGGGAAGTCGGGGCTTGACGGTGTAGAGCACCTCGCCGGTCACGGCGGAGACCGCCTTCGCCAGGCTGGCGGCCCACTCGGGGAAGGCGCCACCCGGGAGGTATGAGGTGGCGAACGACGGATCGGCGTCGGCGTACGGCGGGAAGATAGGTTCGTCGAAGAACCGGAAGCCGAGCAGCTGGACCTCGGTGCGGTCGGCCATCGCTTCGGCGACGTTGTACGCCTTGGAGAAATGGTTGCGGCAGATGTCCCAGCTCAGCACCGTCATCGACGGGAGATCCTCGTCGGCAGCCGGTAGACCGCTGAGGTAGTACTCGGAGACCGATGACCGGGTGATCGCCGGGGCGGTCTGGTCGTCCTTGTTCACCTGGGTGATCTGGCCCCACGCCTCGTTCCGTCGGTACAGCATCAGGTAGCGGTCGATGTAGATCGGATCGCGCAGAAAGGAGTACTTGAGGATCAGGTGCCAGTCCTGCTGGCGGAGGAGCCGGGAATCGAACCCGCCGAGATGCTCATAGATACGGCGGCGGTGGACGATGCTGTTGAGGTCGATGTAGTTCCGTTCGACCAGGCGGTCGTAGTCGAACCATCGAGGATCGAACCGGGTCAACCGCACCCCGTCGCCGGAGATGGTGATGTCGACGTACTTGCTGTAGGCGAGGTAGCGGCCGGGGTTGGCTGCCAGGGTGGACGTCATGGTCTCGAGGAACCGGGGGTGCCACAGGTTGTCCGAGTCGAGATAGGCGATGAGCGTTCCGGCGGCCTCGGCGAGCCCGGCATTGCGGGCGGCGGCCGCTCCGCCCTTGGGGAGCCGCCGGTAGGAGATGCGGGGATCGTCGAAGCCCAGGATCACACCCTCGGTGTGATCGGTGCTCTCGTCGTCGCAGACCACCAACTCCCAGTTCCGGTAGGTCTGTTCGAGGACGCTGGTGACGGCGTCGCCGATCAGGTCGGCCCGGTTGTAGGTCGGCATGATGATCGACACCAGCGGTTCCTCGGCGAGGGCTACGGCAGGTGTCTCCGCCACCGCGGTCTGGCTGGCACGCCACGCATCAGCGAATGCGACCGGGACACCGGCATCTCCGAGCTGGCGGATCAGAGTGAAGAACCTACCGCCGTCGGCGGCAGCGTCAAGCTCAGTGGTGGTGCGTCTCGGGGCTACCAGGGTCGACGGCGGGGCCCCCTCCTTGGACGAGGTCGACTGCCTGCCGGTCTGTTCGTGGCGCTTGGGGCGTCCCCCGAACTGGCCGCGGCGCAACCTGAACAGTGGTCGGGTCCAGGCGGCCATCCGCAGCACGAAGCGAACCGAGCGGCGGTTACGGAGTCGGTTGAGGTCGTTGCGGAGTGTGCCCACCTCGGTGCGGAGCGCCGCATGCTCGGTGCGGAGCCGGGAGATCTCCTCGTTGCGCTGCTTGAGCGAGGTGCGGCTCTGTTCGGCGTGCAGTTCGGCTTTGCGGGCACGCTCGGCGAGCGTGTTCTGACGGGCCTCGAGCATGCTCTGGTTGGCCTGCAGGCTGCGTACCTGCTCGATGGCCGCCTTCTCCTTCTCGGCATAGCGGAGCTGTTGGTCGAGATGCTTGGCCGCCTCGGTGCGGGCGCGGTCGGTGCGCGCCCGCTCCCGCTCGAGAACCCGCTGGGTCTTCCCAACTGCTTCGAGGCGGGTGATGCGGTCGGCCTCCACGGCATCGAGCACCCGCAGCAGCCCGGTGCGGTCCAGCACCTCGGTGACGGCGTCCTTCACCGATCCCTCGGCGGCGTTGTCGACGATGATGCCGAGACCGTGGAGCCCCGGCACCACATGGAAGGTCAGCTCGCCGTCGTACTGGTCGACGAAGTCCTCGGCGGCGGTACGGACCCCGTTGCGGGGGGTTCCCTCGTGGAGCGCATTGTCGAGGTGGTCGTTGAAGCCGCGTTCGGACAGTGCCCGGACCCCGGGGACGATCCCTCCCTTGCGATACGGCTGCCGGGTGCCCTCGGGAATGGTGTCGGGGTCGTAGTAGAGATCCCGGCGACCGTACGGCCAGCCGACATCGTGGAGCAGGGTGAGCGGGAAAGGCTGACCGGCGGCGGTGGCCGATCTGCCGAGGAGTTCCAACTCGTGGAACACGGTGTACCAGTTGTGATCACCGTCGATACAGACCACATCGGCCGCTCCGATGTCGACCAGGGCGTTGAGCGAGAGGTCGAGGTGGAACTTGATGACCCCCGGCCACCGCTCGGCCCACTCCTCGACGTCGTACTTCGGCAGCGGGTCGACACAATGGAGTACGGCGCCGTTCTCCTGACACCACGGGGCCAGCAGTTCCGTGCCGGGTCCCCGGTCGCTCCCGATCTCGACGACGACCGACGGTTTGGCGGCGTCGAGCAGGGGGCGGATGACTGGCTCGAAGAATCGATACATATCGTTCCTGGGGTGCGGGGGTGGGATGCGGGCGAGCTGAACAATCGGCGCCGACCAACTCTAGTGGTGCCCCGCCGACATATCAGGACGCAGAGGCCCCCACCTCAGCGCCGCTCGCCCGCCCGCCCACACACCCGGGGCGCCGACCGTACTCCGCCGGCATCCTCGGGTGACCATCCACCCCGGGACTACGCTGCCGCTGGTGCTACGGCGTTGGCTACCGACGCCGTGATCTCGGTGGCAGGGAGGAACCGGACGAGATGACCACGGGCAATCCAGCCGGCCCTCCGGGCGTTGGCGGTCCTGAGCGGGTTGCCAACCCGGTCCCGGGCGGGGCGCCAGGGCACGTTACGTCCGATCCGGCGGAGATCGCCGCCAGAGTCGTCAGCCTCGAGGGTGCCCGCGCCCGCTCCGAGTTCGCCCTCGAACGGGCCACGTCCGAGCTCGCCAGGAGTCGGGACGAGCGCAACCGGCTGGCCGCCAACCTACGTGAACAGCGGGCGCGTTACGACCGCCTCGCCGGTCGCCGGGTGGTCAAGCTGGCGGTCCGGATCGCCGACCGGGCAAGATCGCTGCCCGGCGGTCGTCGCAGGAATGATCCACCGGGGCCCGTCGATACGCCTCCGGCCGCCACGACGGGCCTCACCGCACCGCCTCCTGTGGAGAGGGGCGGATCGGGGGCGGACGGGTCCACGGCCACTCTGACCCCACCGAGGCTGCTGGCCGACCCGGAGGTGACCGGTCCCGGGGAGGAGGCTGGCCGGAGTGGTCGGGCGGCGACAACCGACGTCCCGCTGCCCACCGTTCTCATCCCGGTCTACAACGCCGCCGATGAACTCCGGGCGGCGATCGACAGTATCTTCCGTAACACCCCGGCCGCGGTGCCCATCCTCATCATCGACGATGCCAGTCCCGATCCGGCGATCGGCACCTACCTCGCCGAGATCGCCGCATCGGACAATGTCACCGTGCTCCGCAATGAGAGGAACCTCGGATTCTCCGGCACGGTGAACCGGGGGTTCGCCGTCGCCGAGGGCGATGTGGTCCTGCTCAACAGCGACGTCGAGGTCACACCACGCTGGCTGGACAACCTCACCTTTGCCGCCCACCGATCGCCCGAGATCGCCACCGCCAGCCCGCTCTCGGACAACGCCGGCGCCTTCGCCGTCCCGGAGGTCGGGAGGGCCAACCCCGTCCCCGGTCACCTCGATCGGGATCAGGTCGGGAGACTGTTCTCCCAGCGCAGCCTCCGCCTGTATCCCGATACCCCGACCACGCACGGGTTCTGTATGTATGTGAAGCGGGCGGCCCTCGACGACATCGGCGTGTTCGACGCCGAGGCGTTCCCCCGCGGTTACGGCGAGGAGAACGACTTCTGTATGCGGGCGATGGCGGAGGGTTGGCGCCACGTCGTCGACGATGCCACGCTGGTGTTCCATGCCAGGGGCGCCAGCTTCGGTGAGGACCGCACCGCACTGATGGAGTCGGCCCGGCAGGTCCTCGAGACCAGGCACCCCACCTTCGCCTCCCTGGCCCGCGACTTCGTCCACGGACCCGAGATGAGCCGGATTCGGGCGCATGTGGCCGATGTGTTCGCCACCGCAACCGGCCGGGGTGTGGTTCCGAGACGCCGGGTGCTCTATCTCGTCCACGAGGGCACGGGTGGCACACCCGCCTCCACCTTCGAGTTGATGGCGGCGGTCGACACCGATATCGAACCGATGCTGCTGGTGTCGGATCGGCGAGCCCTGTGTCTGTATCGCATCGACGGGTCACACACCGAACTGGTAGAGGCCTTCGATGTCGAAGAGACCCTATGGGCGTCGCAGGCCGCCAATCAGCGGTACCGGGACTTTCTCACCAGGGTGATGATGGAGCACACCATCGAGCTGGTCCACATCCGGCACCTGCTCAAACACACCCTGGATGCACCGGCGGTGGCGCACACCCTCGGGATCCCGGTGGTGTTGTCGTTCCATGACTTCTACTACATCTGTCCCACCGTCCATCTGATCGACAACAACGGGAAGTGGTGCCGCGGAGTGTGCACGCCCGGCGACGGAGTGTGTGTGCCGGCGGACGGGGTGCGCAACCTTCCCCACCTCAAACACCAGTGGGTGTACGAGTGGCGTGAGCTGGTGCGACCGATGTTCGACCACGTCGATTGTTTCGTCACCGCCACTACATCGGTCCGGCAGGTCTACCTCGAGATGTTCCCCGCGCTGGCCGACCGGGACTTCGAGGTGATCGAGCACGGGCGCGACCTCGCCCAGCACTCCGATGTCGCCGAGGAACCCGAACCCGGCGGACCGATCCGCATCGTGCTGCTCGGCAATCTGAGCGTCCAGAAGGGTGGAGAGCTGGCCGAGGCTATTGCGGCGGCAGACGTCACCGGTCGGATCGAGTTCCACATTCTGGGTAGCAGCCGGCCACGGTTCCAGAACCTCGGGGTGTTCCACGGACCGTACCGGCGCAACGAACTGGCGGAACGGCTGGCGGCGATCCGTCCCCACTTCGTGGGGTTGCTCTCGGTGACCGCCGAGACCTACAGCCACACGCTGTCGGAGGCGTGGGCATGCGGGGTGCCCGTGATCGCCACCGACCTCGGTGCGCTCGGAGAACGGGTGCGGGCGCACGGGGGCGGATGGCTGATCGATCCTGGAGATCCGCCGGCGGCGCTGGCGACCATCCTTGCCGCCGCCGACGACATCGAGAGCTACCGGATGCGACGGGCAGAGGCGACCATCGAGGCGCTCTCCAGCACCGCCGAGATGGCGTCCGGCTATCTCGACCTGTACGACCGCATCCTCCGGCGGCGGTCGGAGCGGGCACCCACCGGGCCTGCCCTGTCTTCCTGATGTGCGCCGTCACTCCGGTGAACGGGCCGGTCGCCACCGTCGCCTCCGGCGTCGCTCATTCCCCCGGGGTGGCCGGCGTCAGACTGATCGGGCGACCCACCGAGTGGTACTCCAACCCGGCGGCGGTGACCTCGGTCGGGTCGTAGAGGTTGCGGGTGTCGACGATGACCGGACGCTGGAGCAGGCTGCGCACCCGGTCGAGGTCCAACGATGCGAACTCCGGCCATTCGGTGAGGATGACCACGATGTCGGCGCCCTCCATGGCGGCGTACGCACCCTCGGCGTATTCGATCCCGTAGAGCTGGCGGCGGGCGTTGTCCATCGCCTCCGGGTCGTAGGCGCGGACCACCGCTCCCAGTCCCACCATCGAGCGGATGATCTCCACTGCCGGGCTCTCCCGCAGATCGTCGGTGTTCGCCTTGAACGCAAGACCCAGAGTGGCGACGGTGACCCCGGCGAGCGAACCTCCGGCGGCGGTGGCGATCTTGTCGGCCATGCGCCGCCGGCGGGTGGTGTTCACATCGACGGCGGCGGCGACGATGCGCGACGGTGCACCGTACATCTGAGACGTGTGTAGCAGCGCCTGGGTGTCCTTGGGGAAGCACGAACCCCCGTACCCGGGTCCGGCCTGGAGGAACCGCGGGCCGATCCGGGTGTCGAGACCCATCCCCTCGGCGACGTCCTCGACCTTGGCGCCGGCCAGCTCGCAGAGATCGGCGATCTCGTTGATGAACGAGAGCTTGGTGGCGAGGAAGGCATTGGACGAATACTTGATCAGCTCTGCGGTCTCGAGGTTGGTGAACAGACCTGGCACCCCGGTATCGAGCAGCGGCGCATAGATGGCGCGCATCACCTCGGCGCCGGCGGGGCTCTCGGAACCGATCACGATACGGTCCGGGTTGAGGAAGTCGGCGACCGCCGAACCCTGCCGCAGGAACTCGGGGTTCGAGGTGACCTCGACGGCGAGGTCAGGTCGTGCCTCCCTGATCCGACTGGCCACCTCTGCCGTGGTACCCACGGGAACCGTCGACTTGACCACCAACGTGGTGCCCTGGCCGAGCAGCTTCGCCACGTCGTCGCTGGCCTCCATCACCTGGGACAGGTCGGCTTTCCCGGTCGGAGAAGACGGGGTCCCCACCGCAAGGAACACCGCATCCGCCTCGGGGATGACGTCGCCGAACTCCGTGGTGAAGGTGAGTCGTCCCGCCGCCACGTTGGCGGCGACCAAATCGTCGAGTCCCGCTTCGAAGATGGGGATCTCCCCGGCCTCGAGGGAGGCCACCTTGGCGGCATCGCGGTCGATGCAGGTGACGTCGTGACCGAGTTCGGCCAGGCAGGCTCCTGTGGTGAGACCGACGTAGCCGGTCCCGATCATCACGATCTTCATATGCGGTGCTTCATGTGTGAGGTGCTCCCAGGCAAGCGATCGGCGTCCGGTGAGAGTCTAGGTCCGGGAGGGGTATCACGATCAGGCGGGCAGGCCGGTGGGTACGGGCCGGGCGGGAAGCCCGGACGTGGCCGGTGAGGTTCGCTCCAGGACGGGATTGGCGTAGAATCGATCAGATGCCCCGAGTCCCTCCGGCCTACATCCGCGACGTCAAGCAGTCCTACATGCAGCGTCTGTGGGAGCGCCGAGATTTTGCCCGGTATCTTGCGTGGGGCAACATCCGTTCCGCCAACTCGAACACCGCCCTCGGGTTGGTGTGGCTGGTCCTCAACCCGTTGCTGCTGGCGATGGTCTACCTGGTCATCTTCGGGGTCGTGCTGCGGGCGAGTCGGGGAGAGCCGGACTATATGGCGTATCTCCTGGTGGGGATGTTCGGCTACTACTACACCCGCCAGTCGGTGAGCGCCGGATCCACCAGCATCACCCGCAACGTCCGGCTGCTGTCCAATCTCAACATCCCCAAGCTGGTGATGCCGATCTCGGCCGTGATCCAGGCGATCGTGGGATTCGTGTTGTCCATCGTCGTGGTCGTGGTCATCAATGCGCTGTACTCGGACATCTACCTGACGTGGCAGGCGCTGTACCTGATCCCGGCGTTTCTGATCCACACCGTGTTCAATCTGGGGATGGCGACGCTGTTCGCCCGGTGGGCGGTCTCGATCGCCGATCTCACCAACATCTTGCCCTACATGCTGCGGATCTGGCTGTACTTCTCACCGATCATCTGGCCGATGAGCTTTTTCGACGAAGCCCCCCACAAGCTCCAACTCGTCCTCCAGGCGAACCCGATGTTCGCCTTCATCGGAATGTACCGCTCGGCGTTGCTCGACTACCCGATCGAGACCTTCCATGTGGTCTCGGCTTCGATCTGGGCGGTGGCGGCGGTGTCGGTCGGGTTGGTCGTGTTCATCCGGTCGGAGACCACCATGCTGAGGGGACTATGAGTCAGCCGCGCAGCGACTACGCCATCGAGGTCGACGGGCTCGGCGTCGACTACCGGTTCCGCCAGAGCGGGCCACGTCGTTCCGGGCTGGCCCGGGTGGTTCCACAACGCCGCCGTCACGCCAAGATCGTCGCCCTCGACGATGTGTCCTTCAAGGTCGAGCGTGGGGCGGCGTTGGCGATCATCGGGCGCAACGGCGCCGGGAAGAGCACCCTGATGCGGGTTCTCGCCGGCACGCTGCCACCCGACCGTGGCCAGGTGCGCGTCAACGGGCGGATGTCGACGCTGCTGTCGCTGGGGGTCGGTTTCAACGCCAACCTCCCGGGCAGGGACAACATCTACATCGGCGGTCTTGCGGTGGGGATGCAACGCTCCGAGATCGATGACCGGTTCGACGACATCGTGGCCTTCAGCGAGTTGGGAAACGCCATCGACCGGCCGGTCAAGACCTACTCGTCGGGGATGTTCGCCCGGCTCGCCTTCTCGATCTCGATCAATCTAGACCCCGACATCCTGCTGATCGACGAGGCGTTGTCGGTCGGGGATGCCGCCTTCAACCGCAAGAGCCGCCAGGCCATGCACGACCTGCTCGACAAGTCCGGGACCCTGGTGTTCGTCTCCCATGCGATGGAGGCGGTCCGCAAGGTCTGCAACGAGGCGATCTGGATCCACGAGGGGAAGGTCCGCGACACCGGGGAAGTCATGGCCATCGCCAAGCGCTATGAACAGGAATACCGCATCGCCAAAGTCGCCGGCAAGGGGGTCACCCAGACGAAGGCGGATGTGGCGAAATGGACCACAAGCGAACGGGTGAAGGTGGTTGTCCAGCTGCTCAAGGGCGCCGATATCGAAGATCTCTCCGTCGAACACGGGGTCACCGCCGAGGAGATCATGCACTGGCGCAACGTCTTCGTCGACGGTGGACGCAATGCGCTGCGCACCGTCGGTCCGGTACCGGCCGCCGCCTCGACGTCGACGTGACCGCGGACCGCTGACCTCGTTTCGTCGCGGTCGCCGAATCCCGGTATCCCGTCACCTCGACCCGGGTCGACCGGTAGAGTCTCCGGATGGAAGCCACGACCAGGTTCGACGGCATCGACGATCACCGTTCCGGTCCGCTCCGGCGGGCCGTTGCCGCACTGGAGGACGAGTCGGCGGTGGCGGATCGGCTCGATCGGCTCGAAGCCGCCCGCCGGGAACTGCGCGAGGACCGCACCCCGTTCGACGACCGGGATGGTGCGGTGACGGTCGGCGAGTTCAGCCGGCGTGTCTCCAAGCCGCCGGAGTGGTGTCGCTTTCTCCATGTGTTGGCGCGCGAGCTGGCGCCACGCACCGTGGTCGAGATGGGCACCGGTGTCGGGATCTCGGCGGCGGCCATCGCCTCTGCCCTTCCGCCAGGTGGTCTGATGTGGACCGTCGATCTCCGACCCGAATCCGGAGAGTATGCCCGCCGGCTCCTCGGCTCGCTCGGTCTCTCGGTGTTCGTGGTGACCGGGCGGTTCGACGAGATCCTCGACCAGGTGCTGTTCGAGGCGGAACCGCTCGATCTGCTCTTCGTCGATGGTCACCACCAGTACCAGCCGACCCTCGACTACACCGACCAGGCTGCCGGATACCTCTCCGATCGCGCCGTGGTGATCTACGACGACATCGCATGGTCGGACGGAATGCAGCAGGCCTGGGCGGAGATCCGCACCCAGGACCGGTGGGCCTGGACGCTCGATCTCGGCACCGTCGGAGTGTGCGGCGCCCGCCCCTGACAGGACATCGAGGGCACGGATCCCAATTCCCCGACCCGACCAGGCTTCCCTCGATCGTGTTTGCCTCGACCATGTTTGCCTAGAACGTGCTGGCTCGACCATGCTGCCACCGCTCTGTCCACCAGCCCCATGATCATGGGAGGATCACGATGAAGGTTGTGACCACACCACTCGAGGGTCTCCTTGTCCTCGAACCGGTGGTGCACGGGGATCACCGGGGGTTCTTCATGGAGGCCTGGAACCGGGCAACCTTTGCCGAGGTGACCGGTCTCGACATCGAGTTCGTCCAGGACAATCACTCCCGATCTGCGGCCGGTGTGTTGCGTGGGCTGCACTACCAGGTCCCCCCGGCGCCGCAAGGCAAGCTGGTCCGGGTCGGTCAAGGCAAGGTGTGGGACGTCGCCGTCGATATCCGCCGGGTATCACCGACGTTCGGTCAGTGGTTCGGCATCGAGCTGGCCGAAGAGAACCGACGCCAGCTCTGGGTACCTCCCGGTTTCGCCCACGGGTTCGTGGTCCTCAGCGACACCGCCGATCTGCTGTACAAGACGTCCGGCTACTACGCCGCCGAATGTGATCGGTCGCTGCGGTGGGACGACCCGGAGCTTGGCATCGACTGGCCGCTCGACGGGCCGCCGACGCTGTCGGACAAGGACCGCAGCGCCCCGCTGCTGGCCGATGCCCAGGTCTTCGAGGACTGAACGGACGTCGAGGCCTGGACGGGACGAGGGCTGGACTGGTGGGTCAGCTGGTCGGGATCGGGTGGAGCACCCGGTCGGCGCCGACGCCGGCCACCAGGAAGACACCCAACTCGTTGGCTCCGTCCCGCAGCGAGTCCGGTGGGAGCAAGGCGTCGAAGAGCCCGTCACCGTCTTCGGCGATGGTCAGCATGGTCACGGCGACGATCCGCCCGTTGACCGCAACGGCGACGATGTCCCCCTGCTCGCCGGCGCCTTCGAGACGGCCGCGGACCGCCAGCGGTTGGACATCGGCTCCGGTGTCGACGTCGTCGAAGCGATCGGGCTCCCGGAGTGTCAGCAACCCGTCGACGGTGTCGCCGGAGGGGAACGTGGCGACCTCGTCACCGAGCAGGTCGCCCTGACCGGCCGGGGCGAGCCCGAACGGTCCGTCCGACCCGAACCGTTCGATCTTCTCGGCGGCCCGGGCGAGCGCCGCCGAACCATCCGCCACGAGTTCGATCGGTCCTTCGTTCCCCGCCACCACGGTGCTGGTACGGTCCGGGCGCTGGTCGGCGACCAGCGACGTCCCGTCGAACTCCCAATCGACCTCGATGTCGAAGACGTCGACGATGGTCGGGATCACATCGGTGGTGAGCGCCCGGTAGTCGTCGATTCCGCCCGTTGTCTGCCGGGGGATCTTGATGAACAGCGGAACCGGAGGGATGTCGCCCACGGTCTCCGGGGTCGACCGCCGCCGCGCCATCCCTGGTTGGAGGGTGACTCCGTGGTCGGAGACCACCACGATCATGGTGTCGTCGTAGATGCCGAGGGTCTCCAACCGGTCGATCACCTGACCGACGACGGTGTCGACGTACTGCACCTGGAGCAGGTGGAGCTGGTACACCTGGTCGACCAGCCACCGATCGTCGACCAGCACATCGTCCTGGATCCGACCGGGGAGACGCCCATCCCGCAGGTCGATCAGCTGGCCGTTGGGGAGATGGGTCCACGGCCCGTGCGGGAGCAGGGCATGGAGGAAGTGAAGGGTGGGCCTGTCCCGGGTGTCCTGGATACCATCGACGAAACGCGCCAGAGGGATGCGGCGGTCCTGGGCGACGGCGGCATGGAATTCCGACCTATTGTTGATGGCGACAGCGTCGTCCCCCCCATCCTCGTCGCCCGGCGAGGGTGTCTCCGGTTCCGTCCCCGGGGTCGCAGCCGTGGCGGCGGCGAAGTCGGCCCACGAATTGTCGATCGGGGGGAGTTCCCGGGTGAGGTCGTCCGGGAGGAAGAGGTGTCCGGCGACCACCCTCAGATCACTGCTCATCCTCCGCCACCGTTGTGTCAGCGGGATCTGCTGGGCCGGATCGTCTGCCACGCAGGTCTCCGGAGCGCACAGGCGGGTGAGGATCTCGGTGACCGCCATGTGGTGGGATCGCTCGAGCAGCGAGAACAGGTTCTCGGGGTGATCGTTCAGCGTCGGAAGCGCCCCGTCGGGTGGCTCGCGTCCGGTGAGGATGGCGGGCACCGCCAACTGGGTCAGATAACGGGGGCTGACCGCATTGCGGTACCAGGTGCCGTCACGCGCCAACCGGGCGAAGTTCGGATACAGCGACTCCTGCAGGTTGCCGTCGGCATCCATCAGCGACGAGACAGGGAACTCGTCGAAGACGAGGAAGACCACCGGTGCCGGTGACCGTACCTCGGCGGGACCGGCTGCCGCCGCCGCCGAGCCGATCACCAGTTGGGATGTCGCCGACACGAACAGGAACAAACCGAGCAGGACCAGCGGTACCAGCGCCCCCCATCGCAGCACCGAGCGCAGCGCATCCGACCGCAGGTAGAGCACGGCGAGCCCGGCTCCGGCGATTCCGGCGAGGATGATCTGACTCCAGCCGGGAAGCCCTCCGAGCGGGATCCGGTCGATGACCTGGATGGTGAGCACGCCACCGAGCACAGCGAGCACCGCGGCGTGGAGGATGGTTCCGGTGCGTCGGTCGATCTGGCGGATCGCAAGCACCACTCCCGCCACGATGAGGGGGATGACCACTGTGAGCAGGATGCCGAGGGCCACGATGTCGACCGTAGGGGCGTTCCTGGCGAGAAAGAACTCGGCGTTACGTCCCAACAGGTCGAGTAGTGGCTGCGCCACGGCCAGACCGAAGAGCAATACGGTGGATGCCACCACGTCGAAGGTTCCCACCGCACCGTCGGTTGCGACGTCTCTCGGATGATGAGCAGGGGCGGCGGCTGCGGTCATCGCGGACTCGGTGAGCGGTGGCTACGAGTCGCCGGCAGATCAGAGTTCAGGGTGCGGCCGGTCAGGAGGAAGGAGGAGCGACCGGAGTGTCGGACGGATCCGTCACGCCGTCGGCCGACGGGGTGACGTTGTCGGCGATCGCCGCCTTGTTCTGCTTCTTCAACAGGCGGCGCCCTTTGGTCTTTACCAGCATGGTGACTCCGGCTGCACCACCCAGGACCGCCTGGATGATGAGGGATCCGGTGCCAGGGTCGAGGTAGGCGATCAATTTCATCGAGTTGCCTCCTTGGGGGGCACCCCTGACCGCAGCCGATCGAGATCCGGGGCGTTACACATACAATCGGCAGTATATCGGCAGGTGACGTCACGTTGAACACAAAGTGAACGGCAGGTCACGGACGGCGGTGGGCCCGGGTCCGCCGAGGCTCTCCATCGGAACGGAGTGTGTAGCCTGACGCCGTTCATCAACCATGGGACGTGACATGACGCGCTATCTCGTAACCGGCGGTGCCGGGTTCATCGGGTCGAACTTCATCCGGTTTGTCGCCGAGCGGGAGCCTGACGCCACCTTCGTCAACCTCGATTCGCTGACCTATGCCGGGGTGAAGGCCACCGTCGAGGAGTTGGACACCCTTCCCGGTCACCGTTTCGTCCATGGCGACATCCGCAATGGCGAGCTCGTCGCCGAGCTCGTCGCCGATATCGACGTGCTGGTCAACTTCGCCGCCGAGAGCCATGTCGACCGGTCCATCGACGGTCCTGCGGTGTTCCTCGACACCAATGTGGTCGGGACCGGTGTCCTCATCGATGCGGCGCGGCGGGCCGGGGTTCCGAGGTATATCCAGGTCTCGACCGACGAGGTCTACGGATCGATCGCCGAGGGCCATGCCACCGAGGACGACCCGCTGCTTCCCTCGTCACCGTATTCGGCGTCCAAAGCCGGCGCCGATCTCCTGGTCCAGTCCTACGCACATACCTTCGACTACCCGGCGATCATCACCCGCTGCACCAACAACTACGGTCCGTACCAGTTCCCCGAGAAGCTGATCCCGCTGTTCATCACCAACCTCGCCGAGGGGGGGACGGTGCCGCTGTACGGCGACGGATTGAACGAACGGGACTGGTTGTACGTCGAGGACCACTGCTCGGCGATCCATCTGCTGGTCCACGCCGGTGAACCCGGTGAGGTCTACAACATCGGTGCCAACGCCCAGGTCGCCAACGTCGATCTCACCCACCGCCTGATCGCCCTGACCGGGCGCGACGAGTCGGCAATCGAGTATGTGGCCGACCGTCCCGGGCACGACCGGCGATATGCCGTCGACTCCTCCAAGATCAGGGCGCTCGGTTGGGCCCCCGCCCACACCATCGACGAGAGGCTGGCCGACACCGCCGAGTGGTACGCCAGCCGCGAGGACTGGTGGCGACCGCTCAAGAACATCAAAGCGAAGGGATGACGATGAAAGGGATCGTTCTCGCCGGTGGCGCCGGCAGCAGGCTCGACCCGATCACCCGGGTCGCCTCCAAGCAACTCCAGCCGGTCTACGACAAGCCCATGGTGTATTACCCGCTGGCGACGCTGATGACCGCCGGGATCCGTGACATCCTTCTCATCACCACCCCGGTCGACCAACCCCGTTTCGAGCACCTGCTCGGTGACGGCAGCCAGTGGGGGATCACGCTCTCGTACGCCATCCAGGAGAAGCCACAGGGCATCGCCCAGGCCTTTCTGGTCGGCGCCGAGTTCGTGGGCGGGGAGCCGGTGGCGCTGATCCTCGGTGACAACATCTTCCACGGTGAGATGCGTCTCGACGAGGCGGTCGGCTCGTTCGCCGGCGGTGCCGTCGTCTTCGCCTACCCGGTCAGCGATCCCGAGCGCTACGGGGTCGTCGAGTTCGATGCCGAGGGTCGGGCGGTGTCACTCGAGGAGAAACCCGCCGAGCCCCGCTCCCGGTATGCGGTCCCCGGTTTCTATCTCTACGACGCCGATGTCGTCGGGATCGCCGAGAACCTGGCGCCTTCGGCCCGTGGTGCAGCTCGAGATCACCGATCTCAACCGGGTCTATCTCGAGCGCGGGGACCTGCGGGTCCACAAGATGGGTCGCGGGGTGGCATGGCTCGACAGTGGAACCCACGACAGCCTGCTCCAGGCGGCCAACTTCATCGCCACCATCGAGCACCGCCAGGGCACCAAGATCGCCTGTCTGGAGGAGATCGCCTACCGCAGCGGCTACGTCGACGCCGCCCACATGCGGGCGCTGCTCGATACGATGCCGAACTCCACCTACCGGGATTATGTCCGGGAGATCCTCGAAGAGGGCGAAGCAGCGACGTGATCGTCGTCACCGGCGCCGACGGGCAACTCGGCACCGCCTTCCGTCACCTGCTCCCGCAGGCCGTCTTTCTCACCCGTCACGAGCTCGATCTGTCACATGTCGCCGGGATCGGTGCGGTGCTCGACCGGTATTCGCCGACGGTGCTGATCAATTGCGCCGCCTATACCGCCGTGGACCGGGCCGAAGACGAGCGGGACCTGGCGACCACGATCAACGGCGATGCCGTCACCGAGATGGCCCGATACACCTCGGCACACGACATCCCGTTCGTCACCTACTCGACCGACTACGTGTTCTCCGGGACCGGTTCCAGCCCCTATCTCGAGTCGGCACCGGTGGATCCGGTCAACGCCTACGGTCAGAGCAAGCTGGTGGGCGAGCGGGGAGCGCTGCGGGAACACCCCGGAGCGCTGGTGATCCGCACCTCGTGGGTGGTGTCCGGCACGCATCCCAACTTCGTCGCCACGATGCTCCGTCTCGCCCCGGAGCGGCAACTGAGTGTCGTCGCCGACCAGCGCGGTCGCCCCACCATCGCCGCCGACCTGGCGGTCGCCACCCTGGCGGCGCTCGATGCCGGCGTCGCCGGACTGCTCCACCTCGCCAACCAGGGGGAGACCACCTGGTTCGAGTTGGCGCAGACCGCAGTGACGCTCGCCGGGATCCCGGCGGACCGGATCCAGCCCTGCCGGACCGAGGACTACCCGACACCGGCGCAGCGTCCCGCCTATTCGGTACTCGGCTCGGAACGGCTCGGACCGCTCGGTCTCGACCCTCTTCCCGACTGGCGAGCCTCGCTTCCCGGGGTCGTCGCCCAACTCGCCGCACGGGCACCCGGCGACTGAGACCGGTGCCGGTCACCGGGCCCACCGATGCCGCCCCGACGGTTCTTTCGGGCGGGTGTGCCGATCTGGAGGTGGAGGGCTCAGCGGCGACGGCGTCCGAATCGCCGCCGGGGGCGGGGACGGTCTTCGGGGCGGTCCTCGACCGCAACGGCTTCGAGCCGTCGCAGCGCCCGGTTGGCGTCCTTCGCCGCATCTTCGGCGGTGAATGCCCGACCCATCCAGGTGGCGGCGATCCGTCCCGCCTCGAGCCGTCGGGCGAAGTCGTCGGGATCGACCCGGTTCAGGTAGGGGACCTCGGGATCCTTCGCCGACCAGCGTTCGGTGAATGCCAGCCGGTTGCGGCGGTAGAGCTGGGTCTTCCCGTCGATGGTGTCGACCGAGGCGCTACCCACGTGGTCCGCCAGGACCCGTTCGTCGAGCACGACATCCAGACCGTTGGCCCAGACCTTCCACAGCAGGTCCAGATCTTCGGCGCTGGCTCTCCCGTACCGTTCGTCCCACCCGCCGAGGGCGCGCACCGTGGCCGATTCCATCACGTAGATCACCCCGCTGGGGAGACTGCGGAAAGGTGGCGCCACCACGCGGTCGGTGCCAGGCTCGGCCCTCACCGAGAACGCATTGCCGGCGCTGGTCACCGCCGGGAGCACGATTCCGGCCCGGGGATGATCCTCGAAAGTGGCGAGCAGCGGCGACGCCCAACCCGGAGGCAACTCGGTGTCGTTGTTGACAAACGCCACATGGGTTCCCGCCGATGAGGCAAGCCCGGAGTTCATCCCGGCGGCGAAGCCGAGGTTGGTCTTGTTGAGGACGGGGGTGTCCGCCGCAGATGCGGCGAACGCCGCAGCCTCCGGTTCGGACCCGTTGTCGACGACCACCAACTCGTACGGCACGTCGGTGTGGGCCCGGATCGAGGCGATGCACCGCCGGGTCAGGTCGGCATGGTTCCACGCCAACACGATCACGCTCAGCCGGGTCGGGGCGGGTGGGGACACCGGCCGGGAGGCGCCGAGGTCGTCCGGGGCACTCATCCGGGCACTCTATCCAGTCGTTGCACGATGACCCGGTGTTCCACGATTCCTCAGCGGGGGTTGGTGACGTCGTAGTAGGTCTCGGTGATGCGGCGGCGCTCCTCCACGTACTCGGGGGAGGCGCCGGTGAGCAGATGTTCCACCGGGGGACCGTTGCGCAGCACCTCGGAGGGGATGCGGTCGGAGAAGATCAGCGGCGTCGTCGTCGACTGGCTGGACGACAGCGAGCGGACATCGGTGACCAGTCGCACCGGCATACGCCCGGTGTGGCCGGTAACCCGTTCCTGACGCCCCAGCACCCGCCGCACCACATTGGTCCCCCGGGTGCCGAGACCCTGTTTCGCCAGTTCCTTGAACGCCCGCCACCCGCGTCGTACCTGCTCCACGGCCGGGGGAGGGGTATGGACGAACCGCACCGCCAGGTCGCCGAGCAGGTCGGCGGCGGCCGCTGCGCCTCCCGAACGACGGCCCGGATCGAGCGCTTCGATGTGTGCCCGTAGTGACTCGCCGACGCCCGGCTGGAGCAGCCGCCTGGTTCCCCCGGCGAGCGCCCGGGCACTGTCCGGGTGGGCGCTGAGGGCAAGACCCTCGGCGGCGAGATGATCGGCCCGGGTGACCTGGTCGTCGGTCCGGGTCGACGGATTGGGTACCAGCAAGGTGGGAAGCCCGGCCGGGATGAACTCATGGACGGCGTTGTACCCGGCGGCACTCACCACCGCATCGAATGCGGGGAGATAACGCACCAACGGATAGACGCCGTGGAGCTCGACGATGCGGTCCCGGTCGACGATGGGGATATGGTGCTGGGCGATGGCGGTCTTGGTCACCGCGATCTGCCATTCCGGGTGCTCGAGCAGGGTCTCGACCACCACCCGTCCCGGTTCGGCGACATCCCCGAGCCGGCCCGACCCCAATGTGACCAGCACCGTGGGTCGTCCGGGATCGAGCCCGAGAGCGGCGGCGGCTTCGTCGCGGGGCAGGGGAGTCACCACGTCGAGCATGCTGATCGGTCCGATCCGCACGGCATCCGCTCTACCGGCGGTGGGTCCCCGGTCGGCGGCATCGGCCAGGTCGCCCGGTTCGATGATGAGGTCGAACAGGGTGCTCTTCGAGAGCTGGACGGCGTTGACCCCCGGACGCCACATGGCGCGACGCACCCACACGAATCCGGTGTGGGGGAGGCGGTGCCGGGCCAGGCCGACACCGGGATAGGGCGCCACCCCGTCGAACACCACGAGATCGGCCTCGATCTCGTGCACGATGGCGATGATCCGATCCCTGAGGTAGCTGTGCCAACGCGGCCCGGACATCCAGTCCCGATCGATGCCGGGGCAGTACTCGCCCGGCATTCCCTGTTCGGTGATCACCGGAAGCGCCACCGACATCGAGAACATGGTGGCGTCGAGGCGGTCACCACCGGCGAGGGCAACCGACAACAGCCTGGTGAGGTGGCCCATCCCGGCACCGTTGCTGGTGACCAGCAGGACGCGGGCGGGGCCGCGGCCGCTCGGTTCGGATCCCTGGGCGGATCCCTGGGCGGGTGCTGGCATGGGCGGCATGCTACCGGGTCCCGATCGAGGCCGATCGGAAGGGGTCAGCCCCCGGCCCGCCCGTCCGGCACGGGTCGTCCCTCTCGGAACGCCCTCGGGGGCGTGTATGCTGAATTACGGTGGTCAGGTTTGGTGTAGTGCTCGCTGTGGTGGCGACGTTTGCACTTGGGCCGTTCTCGGCACAGGTGAACGCTCGGGAGGAATTGGTTCCACGCGACCTCCTCACGGTCAGTCACCTCGATGACGGCATCCCCACCGGCAGCCCCTCTACGCCCGGCCTCGCCGCCGGCGGCACCTTCACCGACGACGACGGTTCGATCTTCGAGCCCAGCATCGAGGCCATCGCCGCCGCCGGGATCACCAAGGGCTGCAACCCGCCGCTCAACGACCGGTTCTGTCCAGCAGGGACGGTGACCCGTGGTCAGATGGCGGCGTTCATCGTCCGGGCCAGGTCGCTCCCTGCAGCGCCGCCTGGCAACCGGTTCGTCGACGACGACTCGATCTTCGAGGGGGACATCGCCCGTCTCGCCGCCGCCGGCATCACCAAGGGCTGCAACCCGCCGACCAACAACCGCTTCTGCCCCGACCGGCTGGTCACCCGCGCCGAGATGGCTGCGTTCCTGGTGCGCAGCTACGGGTACGGCCCCGCCGGCGCCGGCAACCGCTTCGTCGATGACGACGGGTCGGTCTTCGAGGACGATATCGCCCGTCTCGCCGCCGCCGGGATCACCAAGGGCTGCAACCCTCCGGCCAACGACCGATTCTGCCCGTCGGAGCGGGTTCGTCGCGACCAGATGGCGGCGTTCCTCCAGCGCGCCGAGGGTCTCGATCCCATCGAACCGCCGCCCGGGGAGACACCCACCCTGACCGCGGTGGCGACCGGGCTCAGCAGCCCGATCCACGTCACCGCCCCACCCGGCGACCAGCGGCTCTTCATCGCCGAGAAGGGTGGGAGGATCCGCATCCTCACCGCTTCCGGGGTGGTGCGGAGCCGACCGTTCCTCGACCTGTCGTCGCAGGTGGTCTCCACCGGTGAGCGTGGTCTGCTCGGTCTGGCCTTCCACCCCGGGTACGCCACTCCGGGCCATTCCGGCAACGGTCGGTTCTTCGTGGCATATTCGATCGCCGATCGACCCACCGGCTGTCCCAGCGATCCCTCGGGCTGTCACACCACGGTGCTGGCCGAGTACCGCGTCTCCGGCGATGCCAACGTCGCCAACCCCGCCGGCACCGAGCTGCTCCGGATCCCCCAGCCCTACTCCAACCACAACGGGGGGCACATCGAGTTCGGACCCGATGGTCGTCTCTACATCGGGGTCGGTGACGGTGGCGGGAGCAACGACCCGGGCAACGGCGCCCAGACCACGACCAACCTGCTCGGATCGATCCTGCGTATCGGTGTCGACCAGCCGGGCTCGTACACCTCACCGCCGGACAACCCGTTCGTCGGGGTCGCCGGTCGCAACGAGATCTGGGTCTACGGGTTGCGCAACCCGTGGCGGTTTGCCTTCGACCACACCCGCCTCTTCATCGGTGACGTCGGGCAGGGCGCCTGGGAAGAGATCAACGTCATCGGCACCGCCTCGGCGCCCGGAGTCAACTTTGGGTGGCGGATGTTCGAGGCCGACACCTGCACCGGGAACGGACCCAACTGCACCCGGACCGGTCTGCGTTTCCCGGTTCACCGCTACCCCCACCCCGAGGGCTGCTCGGTGACCGGTGGTCGGGTCTATCGCGGTCCCGAGTTACCGAAGCTCGCCGGCCACTACTTCTACGGCGACTACTGCGCCGGCTGGGTGCGGAGCTTCCGGATGGTCGACGGCAAAGCCGCCGGCCACACCGACTGGACCGACGATCTCGGGACGGTCCCGACGCTGGCGTCATTCGGTGAAGGCGGGGATGGGGGTCTCTATCTGGTGTCGATCGGCGGCACCGTGTACCGGTTGGAGGCGAAGTGATCCATCTCCGAGTTCGTCTGGGTGTTGCGGGTGCGGCGGGAGCGGTGGCGCTTGCCGCGTTCATCCCGATGGCGGCGGCCGACGACCCGCTCCAGCCCGACCACGGCGCCGAACCGGACGCCAGCCTGCAGGAAGGCACCGGGGCCCCCTCGTTCAACGAGTCCGGGAACTGTGGCGCACCGGGGACCTCGAACCCACTGGCCACCACCCAGGGGTGGCTGACCGGGAGCGAACCGGTTCGCGGCTACAAGGGTGGCTTCTTCGGTCGGACCATCGGCGACATCTCGGGGCGTCTGGTCAACTGGGTGGTGCCCATGAGCGGCGGTAACACCATCAAGGTGCACGCCCGGGCCCTGCCCGCCTTCCAGCGGGTCACCCAGAACCTTGCCGCCGAGACGCAGCAGGGCCGCTTCTACCAGGTGAAGCTCACCACCGGCGCCGGCAACCAGACCTGGGGATACGCCGCCCGTACCGTCGGGGGCAGCTACAGCATCTCCCACCACGCCCTCGGCACCACCATCGACATCAATGCTCCCTCCAACCCCTACCGGGCAGACGGGGTGTTGGTCACCGACATGCCCACCTGGTTCGTCAATGCCTGGAAGAACGCCGGATTCTGTTGGGGCGGGGACTGGGGCGGGGTCAAGGACCCGATGCATTTTTCGTGGATGGGTCCGAACCACACCCCCAACTACGGGGTCCTGCCCAAGCCCTACGCCCCGAAGACCACCGCCACCAACTTTGGCAAGATTTCGGCGTCGTACGATCTTCCGGCTCCCGGTGTGGTCGCCAACCGGCCCTATCTGGTCGGCGACATCACCGGAAACGGCCTCCCCGACGTCGTCGGCGTGGCAGATCATGCCAGCGGCACCACCCTCGAGTACTCCCGCACCAACCGCCCACACCTGGCGTGCGCCGCCGGAACCACCGCCGTGCCGGGGTTGCTCCGCAACGGACGGACCCCCCTGCTCGGCGACCGCCAAGGGAAGGGTGGAAGGGACCTGTGGCTGCTGGATACCGGTGGGCAGCGTCTCGGGGTCGAGGTCGCCTTCCAACAGGGTGGGTACCGCACCCGACAGACCACGGCCACCACGATCGTCAACCAGGCGGGTGACGTCCACCTGCTGGCCGACCACAACCGCGACGGCGACGTCGATCTCTACGTGGTGCGCCGCACGGCGACGGCGACACGGGTGAGCGTCTTCAGCGGAGCGGACCACTTCGCCACCAAGCTGGTCGACACCGCCACACCCCTGGGTGACACCAGGTCTGCCCATTTCGCCATCGGTGACCGCACCGTCAACGGTTCTCCGGATCTCTATGTCGCATCGGGAACCACCATCCGCATCCTGCATCATGGCTACTCCAAGGTATCGGAGACCGTCACCGGGGTCACCGTCGGAAACCTCCTCGATCTCGGTGTCGGCGACTACGACGGCGACGGCCGTGACGACCTCTTCCTCCTCCGGTCGGACGGACGCCTGACCGTGCGGCTGGGCAACGTCCCGCTGGCCGGGTCGACGCTCACCTCGTGGTTTCTCGCCCCCAACGCAACCTGTTCGAAGTCCTCGACCCAGACCTACCGCGGTATGTTCCGGGACGATGACGACAGCGTCCACGAGGACGCCATCGAGCACATCGGCACCCTCGGGATCACCAAGGGCTGTAACCCGCCGGTCAACGACCGGTTCTGTCCCGACGCCGATGTGACCCGCGGTCAGATGGCGGCCTTCCTGGTGCGCGCCCTGGCGCTTCCCCCGGCGTCACGTGACCATTTCGTCGACGACGCCGGCAACCAGTTCCAGGACGCCATCAATCGTCTCGCCTCTGCCGGGGTCACCCGCGGGTGCAACCCTCCCGCCAACGATCGCTTCTGCCCGAACGACCGCGTCACCCGTGGCCAGATGGCCGCATTTCTCGTCCGGGGCTTTGCCCTGCGCACCGGAGCGGTGACCAACCAGTTCGACGACGACAACGGACACGTCTTCGAGGCCGACATCAACGTGCTCGGGACCTCGGGTGTCACCCGCGGCTGCAACCCGCCGGCCAACACCCGGTACTGCCCGAACCGCAATGTGACCAGGGCCCAGATGGCCAGCTTCCTCACCCGTGCGCTCAACCTCTCGAGGTGATCGACATGTTGCGCCGCCCCCCGTCCGGGGCCTTCCCGGCAACGGGTCTCCCGGCCCATGAGGAAGGTCTCAAGCTCGGGTCGGATCCTGCCGATATCTTCCATATGTCAGAAATCAACCCGCACAAGGGGGTGCGGGCGGGCCAGTGGGCCGCTGTGGTGACAGCGGCGCTCACGATCGTGGTTCTGCTCTCCATCCCCGGCCAGGCACATGCGCAATCCGACGACGACCTCGTGGTCACCGGCTCCGGCTGGGGTCACGGCGTGGGGCTCAGCCAGTACGGCGCCTATGGGATGGCGCTCGACGGATCCACCTACCGCCAGATCCTCGGTCATTACTACAAGGGGGCGACCGTCAAGACCATGGGCGACGCCGGGCTCCCGACCGCACCGACCCTCTGGGTCAACCTGGAGATGGGCAGGAGCACGCTCACCCTCCGGGTGACCAACACCGGATCGACGACCGGTACGCCGGTGACCGTCACCCGGGGTGCCGCCACCTGGACGGCCCCGGTGGGAAGCAGCATCACCTTCGGAGGGGGCACCGAATGCACCATGACCATCACCCGCCCCACCGGCTCCCCGACCAACGTCGGCCCCGGTAGTTGCGCATTCAACCTGTCCTGGGACGGCGCCGCCGCCAACCCGACCACCGCCGTCGCCGTCTCCGGCTGCACCCAGGCGCTCTACACCGCATCCGGTGTCCAGTACGTCGAGTGCCGCTACGGGCGGGGTCAACTTCACGTCCGACCGCGCGACGCCAAGATCGACCTCTCCGCCTCGATGGGCATGGAGCAGTATCTGCGCGGTATCTCCGAGATGCCGTACTCGTGGGGCAACAACGCCATGGAGGCGCTGAAGGCGCAGGCGGTCGCCGCACGCTCGTACGCCAGGGAGTTGCAGATCGCCCGTGGCAACCACAATCCGGTCCAGAATCCCGGCAACGCCTGTGTCGCCTGGTGCCATGTGCGCGACACCACCTTCGACCAGCGCTATGTGGGCTGGGGCCAGGAGGACACCCGCTGGGACCAGGCGGTGTCGAGCACCGCCCGCCAGGTGGTCACCCACCCGGATGCTCCCAACGGGGGGATCGTGCGCACCTATTACTCGTCGTCCACCGGTGGCAAGACCGAGAACATCAACGAGGTGTGGGGTTCGACGCCGCGGCCGTTCCACTCGATGGTCAACGACCCGTGGTCGACCAAACCCACCGTCAACCCGTTCGCCTCGTGGACGGTGCGGCTCCGCAACCTGACCGTGGCCCGGTTGGTCGGCCTCGATGTCATCAACGAGGTTCGGGTGACCTCCCGCAACAGCTCGGGGAGCGCCGCCGGCGTCGCGTTCACCGGGACCTCCAACGGGGCCGTGACCACGGTGACGAGAACATCGTCGTGGATGCGCACCACGTTCGGTCTTCGTTCGATCTACTTTTCGATCGGGGTGCCGACGGGCAAGAGCGCCACACCCTTCACCGACCTGGCCGGTTCGGTCCACGCCGCCCCGATCATGGCGATCGCCGAGCGGGGAATCACCAAAGGCTGTAACCCTCCGGCCAACACCCACTTCTGCCCGGACGCCTCGGTGACACGCGGTCAGATGGCGGCCTTCCTGGTGCGTGCCCTGAACCTTCCGCCCACCGACAAGGACTTCTTCAGCGACGACAACGGGACCACCTTCGAGGCCGACATCAACCGGCTGGCCGCATCGCGGGTCACCCTCGGGTGCAACCCGCCGGCCAACAACCGGTTCTGTCCCACCGACAAGGTCTCTCGCGGGCAGATGGCGGCGTTCCTGGACCGTGCCTTCGGGTACACCGAGGGTGGCGACGTCGACAAGTTCACCGACGACAACGGGAGCCCGTTCGAGGCGAACATCAACCGGATCGCCGTCGCCGGGGTCACCTTGGGGTGCAACCCCCCGGCCAATACCAGTTTCTGCCCGAACGGCAACGTCGCCCGAGGTCAGATGGCGAGCTTCCTCGATCGTGCGCTGACCAGATCGGGTAGGTGATCCGGTAGGCTCTCGGGGTTCCCGGCACTCTTTTCTCAGGAGCCCCGTCAATGTCAGATCGCGCCCGATTCTTCGCCGACGCCACCTGGACCGGTGGCGTGGTCGGCCTCGGCTACGTGGGGCTTCCGCTCGCCGTCACCATCGTCCAGCGCGGTCTGCCCGCCATCGGGTTCGATGTGTCCGAAGCACGCATCGCCCAGCTCGCTGCCGGGCACTCGCCGATCGAAGATGTCACCGACGAGGAACTCACCTGGGCGTTGACCAACGGTCTGACCGTGACCTCGGACCCTGCGGTCCTCGCCGGCGCCGATGCCCTGTTCCTCTGCGTTCCCAGCCCGCTGGGTCGCCATCGCGAACCGGACCTCAGCTATATCGAGGCCGCCGCCAGGACGGTCGCTTCGGTGGTCCGCCCCGGGATGCTGGTGTCGCTCGAGTCCACCACCTATCCCGGGACCACCGACGACGTGCTGGTTCCGGCGGTCACCCAGGGCGGGCTGGTGCTCGACGAGGACGTCTTCGTCGCCTTCAGCCCGGAGCGGGTGAATCCTGGGGCCGACATCAAGACCGGCGAGATCCCCAAGGTGGTCGGCGGAGTCACCCCGATATCCGCCGAGGTGGCGGTTGCCGCCTATCGACGGATCGTCTCGGCGGTGTACCCGGTCGGTGACGCCCGGGTGGCCGAGATGGCGAAGCTCCTGGAGAACACCTACCGGGCCGTCAACATCGCCCTGGTCAACGAGATGGCACAGCTCGCCCACGAGCTGGACATCGACATCTGGGAGGTCATCGACGCCGCAGCCTCGAAGCCCTTCGGCTATCAGGCGTTCTACCCCGGACCGGGGGTGGGGGGACACTGCATCCCGCTCGATCCCCAGTTCCTTGCCTGGCGCGCCCGCGAGGCAAACTTCGCCACCCGTTTCATCGATCTTGCGGAACAGGTCAATGCGAGGATGCCGCATTACACCGCCGACCGGACCGCCGATCTGCTCAACGGGGCCGGTCTCGCCGTGTCCGGCACCAGGGTGCTCGGGGTCGGCGTGGCCTACAAGCCCGACATCGCCGATGACCGGGAGTCGGCATCGATCGAGGTTCTCCGTGCGCTGGAGCGTCGCGGCGCCGAGGTCTCCGTGCTCGATCCGGTGGTCGGCGCCGATCGCATCGCCGGACGCGGTTTCTCCGTCGTGGGGCCGGACGACGACCTCAGCGGGTTCGCCGTTGCCTTGATCCTGACCGATCATGCGGTGCTCGATCTGGAGCGGATCGCCGACCAGGTGCCGCTGGTGCTCGACACGAGGGGTGCCTACCGTCGCCAGGGCATCCTGCGGGACAACGTCGTCGCCCTGTGACCACCCGGGTGCTGGTCGTCTCGTCGGTCCATCCACCGGACGACCCTCGTATCCGCCACAAGCTCGTCGAGAGTCTCCGACGCCACGCCGAGGTGACGCTGGCGATCACCACACCAGGTCCCGCCGACCACGAGGGGTTTGCGGTCCGGGTGCTGTCGGGGGGAAGGCTGCGCCGGTCGCTTGCCGCCAGCAGACTGGTCCTCGCCGGTGGGTATGACGTGATCTCGGTGCACGACCCCGAGTTGCTCCCCGCCGCCGTGGTGTCGGGGATGCTGGGCCGCCGCATCGTGTTCGATCTGCACGAGGACTTTCCCGCCCAGCTCGCCGCCAAGCGGTGGATGCCGCGGCGGTTGCGCCCCCTGGCGGCGTGGGCGGCGCGGGGGCTGCTCCGGCTGGCCGAGATGATCATCGAGGTCACCCTGGCCGAAGCCGGCTACGCCAGACGTTTCCGCCGTCCCCATCCGGTGTTTCCCAACTACCTCGCCGACAACGAGATCGCCCCGGTGGCTCCCGCCGATCGGCACGGTGTCGTGTATCTCGGGGATATCACCACCGAGCGGGGTCTGCTGCTTGCGGTCGAGGCGCTGGGTCACAGCCACGCCCGCCCCCCGCTTACCCTGATCGGGCGGTGCTCCCCCGAGCTGCGGACCCGTCTCGAGGCGATGGGGCGCGCCTGTGGCGTCGCACTCAGGTTCACGGGGTTCCTGCCACCACGGGAGGCCCTGGAGTTGGTGGCCGCCCATGTGGTGGGGATCTCGCCGCTCACCGATCACCCCAACTACCGCCATTCGCTCCCCACCAAGCTGCTCGAATACCTGGCGCTCGGGGTTCCGGTGGTGGCCAGCGACCTTCCCGGGAGTCGCCAGGTGGTCGCCGATCTCGGTGGCGTGGTGTGGGTCGCCCCGTCCGATGCCGTGGCCCTCGGCGACGGTATCGACACCGTGCTCGCCACACCGGCGATCACCGACGCCGCCGTCGCCGGTGCCGACGGCGTGCGACAACGGTTCCGCTGGCCCACCGACGAGGTCCGCCGCTACTACCTCGGGTGACCCCCGGCCCCCCCGCCCCCAAGAGCGCGTGGCGGGGCGATGTCCCTTTCTGGCCCTCCCTGTTCCCTGGGGGGCTCCGAGGTTCTGGGGAGGTGGGGCGGGGCGCGAGGCCTGCATCCCTGTAGGTCGGTGTGTGGGTACGGCTGGGTTTCGACGTGCAGTTGTCAGGTCATGGGGTCACCGACGCCTATGTCTGGGGCTTCGGACCTCGACCGATGAGAAAACCGACCCCCCACGAGAGATGCATGGTGGCGGTCGCCGCCGGAAACACGAGCACCGCCGGGTCCTGGGTCTTGAGAACCTGACGCAGGGTCCCCAGGACCAGTGCGGTCACGTAGACGGTGGGGACCACCAGTGACACGGTGCGGGCGCCGAGACCGGCGGCCACGGCGGAACCTGCCAGACCGATCACCAGCGCCGGCGGCGCCGTCTGTCGCCAACGCAGCGATTCGGGGTGGAGCCGCAACATCCGGCGTTTCCCGGCGCCGTAGTCGAAGTACTGACGGGAGAGGGCCCGGAGGGTCCGGCGCGGGATGTACTCCACCACCAGTTGCGGGTCGAGCCACACCTGCTCGCCCGCCTTGCGCAGGCGGTAGTTGCAGCTCGTAGTCCTGGTTGCGGACCATCCGCTCGTCGAACAGCCCGACCGCCTCGATGGCTGAGCGGCGGAAGACCCCGAGGTAGACGGTGTCCACCTGCCCGGCGTGGGAGCTGTGGCGGAACTTGGCGTCGCCGACCCCCAGCGGGGAACCCATCGCCATGGCGATGGCCCGCTGCACCACGGACCGGCCAACGGCGGCCTGGATGCCGCCCACGTTGGCCGCACCGGTCACCTGTAGCTGGGCGACGGCCCGGGAGATGTACCCGGGTGGGAGCACGCAGTGCGCATCGCAACGGACCACCACATCCCCCGAGGATGCGGTGATGGCCGCATTGAGCGCCGCCGGCGCCGTACCTGCCGGGTTGTCCACCAGCCGGACCCTGGGATCCCCGGCTCCGATCCTGGTGACCAACTCCCTGGTGCCGTCGTGGCTCATGCCGTCGGCGACGATGACCTCGAGCGAACCCGGGTACTCCTGGGAAAGGGCGCTGGCGATGGCGGCGGCAATGGCCCCCACCTCGTTGCGCACCGGGATGACGACGGACACGGTCGGGATGGCGTTCACGGACGGGCGAGGCTCCGGGCGGCATCGATCCACGCCGCCCCGATCTCGGCGAACGGTTCCTCCCCGGCGGCAACGGCGAGATAGACGGCCGCAGTGGTGGTCCGTGCCTTGTCGACGATGTGCTCCGGGTAGCGGAGGGTCCGCCGGTGCGTCTCGAAGATGTCCTCGCCGACCACCTCGATTCCGCCGTCGTGGCGACGCACCACGGAGAGGTCGAGGCCCACGATGGTGGCGGCGTCCCCTTCCCATACCGGTGGCACGACGACACCCACCGAGAGATCGACGTCGGGCCCGTGTACGGAAACGTCGGCGTTCCAGCGGGCGAACCACCAGTCATCGTGGGGGAGGAGCCCGATCATGGCCCCGGCCGAACCTGTCGGATCGCCATCTCCGGTATCGGTCCCCGGAGGCGCCCACAGCCAGGCACCGTGCTCGTCCTCGCCCAGCCGCCACATGGTCCACTCCCACCGGGGCGTCCCCGGCCAGGTGCCGAGACGGATGTGTGCCGCGGTGTGGCGGGTCTGATCGAGGTGCGCCATGACGACCAAGCTAGCGGTTGGCACCCCGGGGGACCGCCGTCGCAGTCCCCCGGATGTGGGTGCGGTCTACTCCTCGACGGTCCACGTGCCCGCCGAGCGCAGCAGCGCCGCCAGATCGCCCGGACCCTTCTGGGCCTGGGCATCGACGAGCTGGAGCTGGAGCCGGTCGGCGTAGGTGGGGCGGGACACCGATCTGAACACCCCGATCGGTGTCGGACCGTAGGGGCCATGGGCGATCCGGCTCAGGGCGAAGGCCACCCCCGGTTCGGGCTCGGAGGGATCATGGACGTGGATGGCATCGAGCCCCACGTCGGCGACCTCGACGATGGTGGCCCCGCGGGGACCCACGATGATCCCGTGTTCCTGGTGAGGCCCGAACACCACCGGCTTACCGGCCTCGAGATAGATCCGGTTCTCATCGCGTTCCTCCCGCCCGGTGAGCTGGATGAAGGCCTTGTCGTTGAAGACGTTGCAGTTCTGATAGATCTCCACGAACGCCGAACCACGGTGGGCGAACGCCTCGGTGAGGACCGCCGTCGAATGGGTGCGATCCATGTCGATGGTCCTGGCGACAAACGTCGCCTCGGCACCGAGCGCCAGGCTCACCGGGTTGAAGGGGTAGTCGATCGAGCCCATCGGGCTGGTCTTGGTCCGCTTACCCACCTCCGAGGTGGGGGAGTACTGGCCCTTGGTCAACCCGTAGATCTGGTTGTTGAACATGAGGATCTTGAGGTTGGCGTTGCGACGCAGCGTGTGGATCAGATGGTTGCCGCCGATCGACAAGGAGTCGCCGTCGCCACTCACCACCCAGACGGTGAGATCCGGGTTGGCTGCGGCGATCCCCGAGGCGATCGCCGGGGCCCGTCCATGGATCGAGTGCATCCCGTAGGTGTTGACGTAGTACGGGAAGCGGGCGGCACAGCCGATGCCCGAGATGAAGACGTGCTTCTCCCGATCCACGTCGAGACCGGCGAGGAAGTTCTGCACGGTGGCAAGGATCGTGTAGTCGCCGCATCCCGGGCACCACCGAACCTCCTGGTCGGACTGGAAATCTGCCCGCGAGTAGCGGGTGCCGGTGTCGGTCATCCCTGGTCCTTTCCATCCAACAGTTCGATGATCTTGGCGGTGATCTCGTTCGCCTTGAACGGGAGGCCCTGGACCTTGCCGTAGGAGATCGCCGGGACCAGGAACTCGGCGCGGAGCACCTTGGAGAGCTGACCCCGGTTCAGCTCGGGGATCAGGACCTTGTCGTAGCGGGCCATGATCTCGCCGAGCCCGGGTGGCAGCGGCGCCAGGTGCCGGATGTGGACATGGGCGGCCTTGTACCCGGCCGTGGCGGCGTTCTTCACCCCGGCGCGGATGGCGCCGAAGGTGGACCCCCACCCGACGACCAGCAGATCGGCGTCCTCGGCCCCCCATACCTCGGGAACCGGGATGCTCTCGGCGATGCGTGCCAGTTTCTCCTCGCGCAGTGCGGTCATGCGTTCGTGGTTGACCGGGTCGTACGAGACGTTGCCGGTGCCGTCCTCGTGTTCCAGCCCGCCGACGCGGTGTTCCAGACCGGGGGTGCCCGGAACCGCCCAGGGCCGCGCCAGCGTCGCCGGGTCCCGGAGGTAGGGGAGGTAATCGCCCTCGGCGTTGGGAGCGGTGGCAAAGGGGACACTGTGATCGGGGATCAGATCGACGTCGGGCAGCGCCCACGGCTCGGAGCTGTTGGCGATGTACCCGTCGGACATGAGGATCACCGGCGTCATGTAGTTGACGGCGATCCTGATCGCCTCGATGGCGGCGGCGAAGGCGTCACTCGGCGAGGCGGCGGCGACCACCGGAAGCGGGGCCTCGCCGTGCCGGCCGTACAGCGCCATCAGCAGATCGGCCTGCTCGACCTTGGTCGGCATTCCCGTGGACGGTCCGGCGCGTTGCACATTGACCACGACCAGGGGAAGCCGGTCTGGAACGCAAGGCTGATGGTCTCGCTCTTGAGCGCCAGCCCCGGTCCACTGGTTCCGGTCACCCCGAGATGACCGGCGAACGAGGCCCCGAGCGAAACCCCGACGGCGGCGATCTCGTCCTCCGCCTGGAAGGTGCGGACCCCGAAGTTCTTGAGCGGCGCCAGCTCCTCGAGGATCCCCGAGGCGGGGGTGATCGGGTACGAGCCGTAGAACAGCGGAAGCTTGACGCTCGATGCCCCGGCGATGAGACCCCAGGCCAGCGCCTGGTTGCCGGTGACGTTGGTGTAGGTGCCGGGCGCCATCTTGGCGGGGGCGACGTGATAGGTGTGGTGGAACTCCTCGGTGGTGATCCCGAAGTTGTATCCGGCCTTGAAGGCGGCGATGTTGGCCTTGCCCACCGGGGCGTCCACCCCGAACTTGCCGACCACCCAGTCGATGACGGGCTCGACCGGGCGGTTGAACATCCAGCTCACCAGCCCGAGCGCAAAGAAGTTCTTGGACCGCAGCACCCCGCGTCCGGTGATCCCGGTGTCCTTGACCGCCAGCTTGGTGAGCTCCTCCATCGGGGCGCTCAGCAGGTGGAAGCCGTCGAGACTGCCGTCCTCGAGCGGGTTGGCGGTGTAGCCCGCCTTGGCGAGGTTGCGGTCGTCGAAGGCATCGCTGTTGGCCAGCAACAGCCCGTCCTTGCGGAGATCGCCGATGTTGGCCTTCAACGCCGCCGGGTTCATCGCCACCAGGACATCCGGAGAGTCCCCGGGAGTGAGGATGTCCCAGTCGGCGATGTGCACCTGGAACGAGGAGACCCCGGGGAGGGTGCCGGCAGGGGCGCGGATCTCGGCGGGGAAGTCGGGAAGCGTGGCGAGATCGTTCCCGAACAGCGCCGAGCTGTCGGTGAAGCGGGTCCCGGCGAGTTGCATGCCGTCCCCGGAATCTCCGGCGAACCGGATGACCACCCGGTCGAGTACCTCGCGCTGCCTCGGTTCGGTGAGCGTGTCTTCTGACAAGTCGATCATCTCCCTGAGTGGGTTTACCCACCCCGTGACGGACATTCCCCGGTGCGCTTCGCCATTGCGGCGTGCGCCGGGCGACCGGTCCAGTGTATGCCTGAGGTTCCGTCCGGGTGGGGAGATTCTCGGCAAAATCAGTGGTCGGGTGCTGCGAAATGGGTCCGCCGACCGATGACTGAAGGAGATCGCGACCCGGTGCGTGTCGCCCGTCAGCCGTGGCCCGGTGGGACGGGCGAACCCGCCAGACCGGCGTCCTCCAGCATGGCACCGAGTTCGAGGAGACGATGCTCCGCCCACCGGGGCCCGATCAGTTGGACACTGGGCGGCGGTGAGCCGGGGACCGAGATCGGAAGCGACAACGCCGGCTGTCCGGTCTGGTTGGCCATGGTGGTGAAGCCGGAGAGAAGACCGCGGTAGAACACGTCCTCGCCGCCGACATCGACGGTGTCGATCCCGATCACCTTGCGGGTGGCGGCGACGGTGGGGGTGATCAGTGCATCGCATCCGGTGAGCGCCGCCTCGGCGGCGTCACGCACCCTCAGTCGCCAGGCGAGCCCGGCGAGGTAGTCGTCGATGTCGGTGTCGAGCGCCATCCGCACCCGATCGGCGACATCGGATCCGTAGCGTTCCGGGGATTCGGTGAAACGCCGCCGGTGTACCGCTGCCACCTCGGGGTAGGTCGACTCGATCACCAGGCCGGGGAACTCGATCTCGGGAATCGGCATGGGGACGATGGTGACTCCGGCGTCGGCGGCAGCGGCGAGGAAGTGCTCCCAGGCGGTACGGACCTCGTCGGTCATCGCCATGTCCACCCAGGGATGAGGAACCCCGAGACGCACGGTGTCCGGGGCGGGGGTGGCTCCGGGTGGCGGCACCGGTCGGAGTCGGGACCAGGGGTCGGCGGGGTCGTGACCCGCCATCGCCGCATAGAGCAATGCCACGTCGCCGACGGTGGTGGCGAGCGGCCCGACGGTGTCCAGCGACGCCGCCAGCGGGGCGACCCCCCGTATCGGGATCCGGCCATGGGTGACCTTGAGCCCGACCACGGCGCACATTGCCGCCGGGGTACGCACCGATCCGCCGGTGTCGGTTCCGACGGCGCCGGGAACGAGACGGGCGGCAACGGCAGCGGCGGATCCACCCGAAGAACCACCGCAGGAGGTGTTGGGATCCCATGGGTTCCGCACCGGTCCGAACCACGGGTTCTCCGAGGAGAAACCGAAGGCGAACTCGTGGAGCCCGGTCCGGCCGACGATGACCGCACCCGCCGTCTCGAGCCGGTCGATGACCGGCGCCGACTCGGTGGAATGTTGGGGAGGGAATCCCGATCCGCAGGTGTTGGGGAGTCCGGCCTGGTCGATCAGGTCCTTGACGGCGATCGGGGCGCCGGCGAGAGGCCCGACCGGCTCCCCGGCGGTCAACCGACGGTCCACGGCGGCGGCTGCGGCGATCGCACGATCGTGGCTGACCAGGGTGAAGGCGTTGAGGGTGGGCTGTGAGGTGTCGATCGCCCGGAGACGGTCATCGACGAGGGCGGTGGCCGTGGTCTCACCGGAGAGAACCGCGGCCACCGCCTCGGAGAGCGGTCCACGATGCGTCGGGCTCATCGGATCCCGCGGTGGGTCATTCCCAGGTGACCTCGCGGTCCGAGGGGAACACCGAGAGCCACAGATGGCCGGGGGGAACCGTGATCTCGGCGCCGTCGGCGGACGACAAGGTGAAGAACTCGTCGATCTCGTCACGCTGCCAGGTGCCCTCGATGACCTCGCCGTCGTGGAACACCATGACCGGTCCCTCGCCGGTGGTCAGCTCGGCGGGAACGCAGCTCCCTCCCTGGCCGCTCGCGGGACAGGCGGTGTACTTCTCGGCGACCAGCACCACCAGGGTGTCGGCGGCGATCTGTTCGCCGTTGCCCTCGATGTCGACCCAGCCGTGCGGGACGTCCCCGTTGGACCGGAGGTACTGCTCACCGTCGAATGTCCAGTTGACGTCGGGCCAGTTACCCGACCAGGAGAGGTTTACGGTGGTCGCCGGCGTACCGGCCACGGTGGGCTCGGCGAAGGCGAACCAGGAGCCGACCGGCGGCGCATCCGGGTATTCCCGGGCGTCGGCCTCGTCGCGGACCAGCACGCTGGACGAATAGAGGGTCCGTTCATAGGCGCGACCGTTGCGGGGGATCCTCCAGGTGCTGGGGGCGTTCTCGGTGAGGAAGGGAACCTCGGCGGCGGTGGCCAGCGACTGGATCCACGGCTGACCACCCGAGAACTGGAACGTGGCTCCGAGCGGGCGCAACAGACCGGGGTCGGTGGGGCGCACCGAGCGGACCGGTCCGATGTATTCGGAGTCGACGGTGTGGTAGAGCCCGATGAACCGCGTCAACCCGGCTTCGACCAGCAGCTCGATGACCGCTTCGGCCTCCTGGACACCGGACTGCGGGCGTGCGTCGGGATGGTTGTCGATCTTGACGGCGACCACCCTCCGATCCATCAGGGACTCGTCCTCCACGGGAAGTCCGTTGAGGAGCGAGGAGGGACCGGCGACCACCGTGGTGGTGGTCTCGGCGACCGTGGTGGTGGTCTCGGCGACCGTGGTGGTGGTCGGGGCGGGTGTGGTGGTGGTCTCCTCGGCGTCGTCCCCACCGCAGGCGGCGGCAACGAGGGCAAAGGCGATGATGGCGATGATGTATGAGAATGGTTTCACAAGGCTCGGAGTGTACCGCCATCCTGGGCTACATCGGGGGACCGGTGGGGGCGAGGGGTACCATCCGACCATGCCCTGGATCCCTCCGACCTCTGCCGAACGCAAGGCCTTCTGGGACACCAGGTATGCCACCGAAGGATTTGTCTTCGGGTTCGAGCCGAACCGGTTCGTCGCCGAGTACCTTGCCGACCTGCCACCGGGGCGGGCGCTCGATCTCGGAAGCGGGCAGGGCAGGAACGCCATCTGGCTGGCCCGTCGTGGCCATCAGGTCACCGCCGTCGACCTGTCCAGCGTGGCTCGTGGCCAGGCGGTGGCGCTGGCGACCGAGGTCAGGGTGACGGTCGACTTCGTCGCCGCCGACGTCACCGAGTGGCGGCCACCGCCGGAAGCCTTCGATCTGGTGCTGCTCGCCTACCTTCAACTCGTTCCTGACGAGCGTGCCCAGGTCCATGCGGCGGCGATGGCGGCCGTGGCGCCCGGCGGGGTGGTGTTCCTCGTCGCCCACCACCTCGACAACCTCGAGGACGGGCTCGGTGGCCCGCAGATTCCGCAGGTGCTCTACACCGAGGACCAGTTGACCGCCGACTTCGCCGGGCTCGACATCGTGACCCTCGAGAAGGCGTTGCGGCCCGTGGAACGTGACGGTGTCGAAGGCGAGGCGATCGATGTCGTGATGGTCGCCGAACGCCCCGCTTGAGCCATCGGTGGCGGCCGTACCCGCCGGGGTGGTCAGACCGTCCCGATCTTTTGCGGTGGCCAGTAGCGCACCGCCACCCTCCACCTGGCGGCGTCGGCACCGATGGGACCGGTGTGACGTCCGTCGGCCGCCGAAACCGCCCGTTGGTCGCCGAGCAGGAACAGCTCGTCGGTGC
Source organism: uncultured Acidimicrobiia bacterium (assembly GCA_963708235.1). Taxonomy (GTDB): domain Bacteria; phylum Actinomycetota; class Acidimicrobiia; order Spongiisociales; family UBA5794. The sequence continues at coordinate 1,043,006 of OY970200.1, forward strand.
CGAGGGTCCAGACTCCGTCGGGCCGGGTGGGTCCCTCGGCCCAAGGCTCCGCCAGCGGAGTCCCGTCGATGTTGACCTGGCCGTTGGCGATGGCGACGGTCTCGCCGGGGAGGCCGACGACCCGCTTGACCAGGTCGAACTCGGGATCCCCGGGGTGGCCGGCGATCACGATGTCCCCGCGCACCGGGATCCGGTCGCTGCGGATGGCGATCACGTAATCCCCCGCATCGAGGGCGGGATGCATCGACTGCTCGGCGATCTCGTAGCGACGTACCCGACCGCGGGCGATGGCGATCCCGGTGGCGGCAAGCGCCAGCGACACGGCGAACCCGCCGCTGCGCAATCTCATACGGCCCCGCTCACGGGAGGAGTCCTCATCGGCGGAGTCTACGAGTGTGGGTGCCGTCGGAGGCGGCATGGCCGGTGGGTTTGCGGCCGGCGCAGGCTGCGGTGGATTCGTTTCGGGAGCGGCGGTGGAGGGCAGGTGTAGGCTCGGACCACGCAGAATTCAGGAGGTGCCCCTGGTGGGTATGTTCAAGCCGAGCCGGGTTGCTCACGCACATTGCGATCTCTATTGCGGCGTCTATGACCCGGCCCAAGCCATGATCGAGGCGCAGTCGGTGCTCAAGAGCGCCGAGAAGTACCAGGCGTCGGACGACGAGGTGTTCCGCGCCCGTGCCCTCGCCATCAAGGAGGAGCGGGCCGAGTTGGTCAAGCATCACCTGATGGTGCTGTGGGCCGATTTCTTCACCGCAAACCACCGTGCCCAGTTCTCCAGCCTCGACGACCTGTTCTGGCGGGCGATCCACCAGGCGGGCGACGCCAAGAAGTCGGTCGATCCGGCCGACGGCGCCAAGCTGATCGGGCTCATCGAAGAGATCTCCGACATCTTCTGGCAGACCGACAAAGCCAAGGACATGGGCGTCTACCCGCCGAGCTGACACCGCCGGTCGAGATCGACACGAGGGGTCGTACCCCAACAGACAAGAGGGGCCGATGCCCCTCTTGTCGTTTTTTGCGGCGCATGGTTCGGCGGTCAGGAACCGAGCGGTGGGGCGGACCCGAAGATCCGGTGGAGCAGGGTGCCGCCGCCCAGTGCCAGCCCGGCGAACACGGCGGTTCCGAGCAGACCGGCGAGCAGGGCACCGCCCCAACCGTCACCGGCGACCGTGGTGGCGAACCTGGCCGCCGCATAGGCGCCCCCGGAGGCGACCACCGCCAACGGCACCGCCCGCCAGGCGGGTTCGAGTGCTCGACCGAGCCGACCCCTGGTGTCCGGCCGTCGATACCAGGTGACGGCGAGCGCCGCCGAGTACACCCCGAGCGACAGGGTCGAGGCCAGCGCCACCCCGGCGATCCCGAACACCGGGGTGAGGATGAAGTACATCGGGATGGCGAGCACGGTGGCGCCCGTACCGATCAGCACCGGTGTCCACATGTCGCGGGTGGCATAGAACGCCCGTGGCATGATCGACAGCGCCCCCCATGCCGGGATGGCGAACAGGTAGAAGAACAGCGCACGTGCCGTGGTGATGGTGTCCTCCGGGCCGAACTCGACCCGCTGGTAGAGGATCTGGACGATCGGTTGGGTCAGGGCGGCCGCCAGACCCGTCGCCGCCAGCGACAACACGATGACGCTGCCCAGCGCACGATCGACCGTCCGTGACATCTCCCGCAGCTTGCCCTCGGCGAAGAGACGCGCCAGGAAGGGGTAGGCGGCAACCCCGGCCGCCTGGGCGATCACCCCGACCGGGACCAGCATGGTGCGCCGGGCGTACTGGAGATGGGTCTGGGCGCCGGGGCCGACCCGGTTGCCGAAGATCGACATGAAGGCCTCGTCGAGCACCACGATCGACTGGCCCACCATCAGGGGGAGGGCGATCATCAGGTACTCCCGGAGTGCCGGGTGTGACCACGAGGTGCCACCCACCCAGTGCATCCCCACCCGTTTGGCGCCCCACCACTGCAATCCCAGGTTGCCGACGAAGGCACCGACCACCGCACCCCAGATGAATCCCTCGGGGTCGGGCGAGCCGCTGAGCCACGCATAGACGACCCCCCCGAGGATGATCCCGAGGTTGTAGACGATGGGGGCGAGGGTGGGGATGGTGAACACCCCCTTGGCGTACTGAACGGCGCTGTAGAGCGCACCCACCACGAACGCGATCTGGGCGGGGAGCACGATCCGGGTGAGCCTGGTGGTGGTGGCTGCCTGCTCCGGCGTGAAGTCGGGAAACAACGCCTGGATCGCCCAGGGTGCGGCGATCCAGCCGATGACCACCAGCCCCCCGATTCCCACGGCGATGGGTCTGATGATGGCGGTGAGGGCTCTCCACCCGCCCTCCTCGTCATCGGCCGCCATGTACCTGGCGAAGATCGGGATGAACGTGATGGAGAGAAACCCGCCCGCCAACAGATAGTTGAGGAAGTCGGGGATACGGAAGGCGGCGACATACTGGTCGGTGACTCCGTCGGCGCCGAGCATGGCGGCGAAGATGGCATCGCGCACCACCCCGAGGATCCGCGAGAGCAATACCCCACCGGAGACGACGAGGGCGGCGATGCTCATACGCCGGTTGAGGCTGCGCGGGGGCTGGGTCACACCGCGACGCTAGTGCGCCGTCAGGTGACGGTGGTGGTGTTCAGGGTGGGCCGGTCGGGCGGTGGGTCGACCGGGGAGAGGGTCTCAGAGAGCCCGGGCCCAGATCTGCGCCGGGGGCGCACCGACGAAGGTCTCGTCCGGAAGCTCGTCGACCAGCGAGAACTCCGCCGCCTCGTAGAGCCGGCGGGCGGCGGCCAGGGCGGCGTTGGTCCGCAGCACGATCCGTGTGTATCCGGCCGAGCGGGCGAACGTGATGCATTCGTCGACCAGTTGCGAACCGATGCCCAACCCGCGGGTGCTCGGCTCGACCAGGAGCAGACGGAGCTGTGCCGTCTCCTCGTCCTGTTCGTAACAGAAGACCGATCCGACCGGGCTACCGTCGATATCGGCGATCCAGGCGGCCTCCCTCGGGTTGGTCCGGGCGGCGAAGTGGCCGACGATGCCGGCCACCAACGCTTCGAAGGTCGAGTCCCACCCCTGTTCCTCGGCGTAGACGGCGCCGTGACGGTTCACCACCCATCCGTAGTCCCCGGGCTGCGGTGCCCGCAGGGTGACCTTGGGTGGTCCCGGTGAGGCGGCGAGCTGCTGGATGCACTGCATCGAACTCACCATGCGCTCGCGGGCATACGCCGAATAGCCGTCGAGAACGGCGGCGGCGCAGAGGTCGGACCGGTGGTCGATGATCTCGTATTCCGTGACCCCGAGCGGGGTGAGACGGATCATCTGGCGTCTGGCATCGTCCGGCGAGGTGTCGGTGGTCACCAGACCCTGCTCGCGCAGCTTGGTGACGATGCGACTGACGTATCCGGCGTCGAGACCGAGCCGCTCGCGGAGTTCCTGCATCGGCGTGACCTCGGCGCGCCCCAACTCGAAGAGCACCCGCGCCTCGGTCAACGAGAAGGGCGTGTCGACCAGACCGGGCTGGAGGGCGCCGATCCGTGCCGTCCAGAATCGGTTGAAGGATCGAACTGCGGCGACCTGTTGCTCATTCGTCATGGCGTCGCAAATTCCCCCGAATGGACGACTAGCTGTCAAATCCTACCTTTCGGCAGGTAGCTGCGCCTCGAAGTGGCCGAATGGCATCTCCGGCACCGCCGCACGGCGGGTGGAATGCCAGGTCCCGGCGGGTCAGACCAGGTCACGGCGCCGGAGCAGGGTCGCCGTCACCGACGTCCCGACCACGGCGAGCACCAGGCACTTGACCAGGGCGCCACCAAGCCCGGGTTCGATCGAACCGAGGGCGAAATCGGGCACCGATTCGACGAACTCCGAGGACGCCATCCCCATCGTGGCGCTGAAACCGATACGCCACAACGAGGTGGCGGCCAGTCCGGCCACCGTACCGGCCACGGCGCTCTCCCAGATGAATACATAGGCGAGACCGACCAGGGTGGCGCGTTCGGTGAGGTAGCCGAGTGCGGTGAACACCCCGCCGTACGCAAGGGTGGCGATCAGTGCGCCGACGAGGAGGGGAACCACGTGCTCCCAGCCTCCGCCACGCAGACCCATGGCGGCAGCGAGCGCAATCGCCCCGATCCCGTTCACCAGTGCGGCGGACCCGGTGCCCCCCGCCAGCTTGGCGGCGGCGATGGCGCTCCGGCGAACCGGCCGGAGCACGATGAACGAAAGGGTGCGGTCGCGCCGCTCGTCCCCGAGCGCCGCCGTGGTGAGGATCAAGGTGACCACCGGGACAACCACGCTGAAGAAGAGCCCGATGGTGATCCCGGAGAACGTCGACATGCGCGACTCCGGGTTGGCCCGGGCCGTGGTCAGGAACATGATGGCGGCGGGGAGCAGGGCGAGGATGGTCAGCCCGACGAATCGGCGAACGCCGAGGACCTGACCGACGGTCATGCGGGCGATGCGGAGGGCGGGGAGGGTCCCGATCGCCGGGCTCATCGGCGGCGCACCAGGTAGCGGAAGACGCTCTCGAGGGAGTCGTCCTCGGGACGGAACTCGGTGATGCGCACCCCGAGCCGCCGCGCCGTCTCCGGCACCGAAGTCCCCAGGTGGCGCAGACTGTCGGTCTCGATATGGAGCGTCTCCCCCTCGACGGTGACCCCCGTCACGACATCGGAGGCGATGAGGGCGGCGCCGAGCCTCCGCACGTCGTCGGCGCCGATCAGCACGCGGTAGGGGATGTGGGCCATGGCGCCACGGATGGCGGCGATGTCTCCGGCGGCGGCGAGCTTGCCGTCGACCATGGCGATGACCCGGTCGGTCATCCGCTCCACCTCCTGGAGGACATGCGATGACACGATCACGGTCCGGCCCTCGTCCCCGAGTCGGCGGAACAGGCCCATCAGGTGGTTGCGCTGCACCGGGTCGGTGCCGTTCAGCGGTTCATCGAGAACCAGGATCTGGGGGTCGGAGACGAGGGCGGCCGCCAGCTTGGTGCGCTGTCGCATCCCCTTGGAGAACCCCGAAACCGGGCGGTCGGCGGCGTCATCGAGTTCGACCACGGCGATGGCCCGATCCGCCGCCTCGGCGGGTTCGGGAACCCTGGAGAGTTCGGCTGCATAGCGAACCAGTGCCCGCGCCGTCAGATGCCCGTAGACGGCGCCCTCCTCGGGAACAAAGGCCAGTGACCGGTAGACGTCGGGTCGGCGGCGGGGGTCGACCCCGAGGACCTGGACCGACCCTTTGGATGGCACCGAGAGACCGGTGAGGACGCGCATCAGCGTGGTCTTGCCGGCGCCGTTCGGTCCGAGCAGTCCGGTGACGCCGGGCCCGAACGAGCAGGTGACGCCGGACACGGCCACCTTCTGGCCGTACCACTTCGAGACGTCGGCGATCTCGACGGTGGCGTCGGCGACCGCCGATGGATCGGATTCCATGCCAGGTCCGATCGGGGCGGGTCCGGCGGGGTCAGGGCTGGTGGTGATGGGTCTGGGTGTGTCGGTCACATCAGGCTCCGGTACCGTCGCACGGCCACTGCGGCCGTCGCCGCGGCGACAGCGGTGATGACGACCGCCGAGACCCACCAGTCGAAGCCCTGCTGGGTGATCAGATTGGCGCCGGTGCGGTCGAAGATGGCGTCCCGCACCACGGCCGGGTGGCTCGGTAACGAGAGCAGGGCGGCCCAGCGTGTCCCGGCTTCGGCGAATCCGGTGGCGACGGCGTTGGTGGCGAACATGCCACCGAGGAACACCCCGGTGGCCACCGCCGGGCGCTTGGCGAATACCGAAACCAGGAAGGCGGGGGCACCGAACGCCACCAGGTAGACGGCGGTGGCGGCGATCACCCGCACCAGATCCAGCCAGTTGCCGAGCAGGTTGCCTGCGAATCCGCCGGGTTCCAGGGCGGCGAAGCCCACATACATCAGCAGTTGCGGGGCGATGAGGAACCCGCAGAAGGCGATCGCCAGGGCGCCGGCGCGGGCACCGAGGTAGTCGAGAACCGTCATCGGGCGCGAGCTGTACACCGACAACACCCCGTCCATGCGATCGGGGATCAGCAACTCGGGAGCGGCGAGGGCACAGAACAACAACACGGTGCTCGCCGCAAGGTCGAAGTACGAGGCGGCGTCGGCCCATGGGGTGTCGATGAACTCTCCGGGGACGACCTGACTGGTGAGGAAGGTGATGCCGACGAAGACGACGGCCGGGAGCAGGGCCACCCCGAACAGCATCCAGGGCAGGATCTTCTTGCGGGCACGCCGTCGCATCCCGAAGACCCGTCGTACTCCGTCACCCACTGTGGTGGATACGGCAGCGGATCGCCCCAGTCGCGGACCGTCGTGCGGCTGGTACCCGAGGTCGTAGACGACACCGCGGCCGCTCATGGGACCGGTTCCTCGGCGCCGAGGAAGACGTCCTCGAGACTGCTGGAGCGGGTGCCGAGACGGCGGACCCCGACCCCGAGCTCGGCGAGCACATCGCGGATCATGTCGTAACCGGCGGCGTCGGTCAGCTTCACCGAGATGACGTGTCCCGTCAGCGTGGCATCGGCGCCGGCCCGCTGCAGCGCTTCGGTCACGGGGGCGGGATCTTCGAACACTTCGACCTCGACCGAACCCCGGTCCATCAGACCCGACAACGGGCCCTGCCGCAGCACCCGGCCTCCGTCGAGCATGACCACCCAGTCACATGTGCGCTCGATGTCGGAGAGGACGTGTGACGAGCTGATGACGTTGATCCCGAATCCGCCGAGACGGGAGATGAGATCGAGCATCTCGTCGCGGCCCTCGGGGTCCAGCCCGGCGGTCGGCTCGTCGAGCAGCACCAGCTCGGGATCGTGGACGATGGCCTGGGCCAGCTTGGCCCTCTGTTTCATTCCGGTGGAGAAGCCGCCGAGTTGGCGGAACCGCTCCTCGTGCAGACCCACCAGCGTCAACACATCGGAGGCGCGCTGTCTCGCCGCCTGTCTCGGGATTCCGGCGAGTTGGGCGGCGTAGATGAGGAAATCGGCAGCGGTCTGGTCGCCGGGGAGACAGTCGCCTTCGGGCATGTATCCGATCCGCGATCGTACGGTCACCGGGTCGGTGGACGGGTCGGCGCCGAGCACCGAGGCGCTACCGGTGGTCGGCCGGATGATCCCGAGCAGGATCTTGACCAGCGTCGTCTTCCCGGCTCCGTTGGCGCCCACCAGACCGATCCTGCCCGGCGGCACATCGAGATCGAGATGATGGAGGGCGACGATGTTGCCGTAGGCATGGCCGAGCCCGGCGGTGGTGACGATCGAACTCACGGGGCGAGCCTAACGGCCGTCGATGTCAGGGCCGATGTCCTGGGCGGTCCCCGGCTGGACGTTCCCCGACCGGCCCAGCACCTTCCCGGCCATCTGTCGCATCCGGTCGACCCGACGGCGTGCCCAGTGGAACTCGATGGAGAGGATGGCGAGTCCCCCGATCAGCACCGGGATCCCCGGTCCCGGGGTGACCAGCATGACCAGCCCGAGCGCCACCACCGGCACACCCACGACGAGGACGGCCACCTTGCGGACCAGCGACCACAACCGGCTCCGTTCCGGTCGGTCAGGCACAGCGTCAAAGGGGTCAACGACCACCGGCGTAGTGTACGAGAACTGCGGGCTACGGGGAACAGGCCAATCGGGAATTTCCGGGTCCCACGTCGAGGATTTCCGCCGACGGCGCCACCGGCGGGCGAATCGGCACGGTGCGCTCGTAACATGTGGGAATGACCTCACCTGCTGTCGTGCCGGCGTTGTCGGGACCGATCACCCCGGCGGGCATCCGCTCGTACCTGAACGCCACGCCGTCGGTCGATGAAGTGGGCGTCAAGGAGCGGATCGCCGCCCTCGGCACCCGCAGCATCAAACACGACTCCAAGATGGCGGCGCTGCTGATGGCCATCACCATGATGGATCTCACCACGCTCGAAGGTCAGGACACACCCGGCAAGGTCCGCCAGCTTGCCGCCAAGGCCCGACGGCCCGACCCGGGCGATCCGGCACTGCCATCGGTGGCGGCGCTGTGCGTCTATCCCAACATGGTGCCGGCGGCTCGCCAGGCACTCGAGGGTTCGACGGTGCGGGTGGCCTCGGTGGCCACCTATTTCCCCAGCGGGCAGGTCGCCACAGACCTCAAGATCGCCGAGGTCGAGGCGGTGGTGCGGAGCGGGGCCGACGAGGTCGACATGGTCATCGACCGCGGGGCGTTTCTCGCCGGTGGGTTGGTCAAGGTGTTCGAGGAGATCCGGGCCGTCAAGGAGGCATGTGGCCCGGCCCACCTTAAGGTGATCCTCGAGACCGGCGAGCTGGGGGGCTTCGACGCCGTCCGGCAGCGCCTCGATGCTGGCCATGGCGGCCGGCGCCGACTTCATCAAGACCTCGACCGGGAAGATCCAACCGGCGGCCACCCTCCCCGTCACCCTGGTGATGCTCGAGGCGATCCGGGACTTCCACGACATGACCGGCGTGGTCATCGGGATGAAGCCGGCCGGCGGGATTCGCACCGCCAAGGACGCCATCCGTTACCTCGTGGTGGTCCGGGAGACGCTCGGTCCGGATTGGCTGGATCCGGAACGGTTCCGCTTCGGTGCGTCCAGCCTGCTCAACGATGTCCTGATGCAGGTGCGGTGGCTGCGCACCGGCAGCTACCAATCGCTCGACTATTTCACGAAGGACTGAGATGGCTGACCTGTCCACTGTCGCTTCCGGGTCCGCAGGGGCCGACTGGGAGTATGCCGAGTCCCGCCAGACGGCGGAGATGGCGACCATCGACGCCCGCTACGGACTGTTTATCGGCGGGAAGTTCGTCGCACCACGATCGCGTCGGTACCTGGAGACGGTGAACCCTGCCACCGAGGAGCCGCTCTCCCGGGTCGCCGAGGCCGGCCCCAAAGACGTCGATCTTGCCGTCACCGCCGCCCGGGACGCCTTTTCGGGGGAGTGGGGGATGATGCCGGGGAAGGAACGTGCCAAGCACCTGTTCCGGATCGCCCGGATGCTTCAGGAACGGTCCCGCGAGTTCGCCGTGTTGGAGACCCTCGACGGCGGGAAGCCGATCCGCGAGTCACGCGACGTCGATTTGCCGCTGGCCGCCGCCCACTTCTTCTATTACGCCGGATGGGCCGACAAGCTCGAGTATGCGTTCCCGGGGGTGGTTCCGGAGCCGATCGGGGTCGCCGGACAGGTGATCCCGTGGAACTTTCCGATGATGATGCTGGCATGGAAGGTGGCCCCGGCACTGGCCACCGGTAACACCGTGGTGCTCAAACCCGCCGAGACCACCCCGCTCACCGCCCTCACCTTCGCCGCCTTGTGCGCCGAGGCCGGTCTCCCGGAGGGGGCGCTCAACGTGGTCACCGGCGCCGGCGCCACCGGTGCCGCCGTGGTCGAGCATCCCGATATCGACAAGGTGGCCTTCACCGGATCGACGGCGGTGGGCAAGTCGATCCAACGGGCGCTCGCCGGAACGGGCAAGCGGCTCACCCTGGAACTCGGCGGCAAGGGCGCCCACATCGTCTTCGACGACGCCCCCATCGACCAGGCCGTGGAGGGTGTGGTCAACGGGATCTTCTTCAACCAGGGTCATGTGTGTTGTGCCGGGAGCAGGCTGTTCGTCCAAGAGAACGTCTTCGATCATGTCGTCACCAAGTTGAAGCGACGGCTGGGAACCCTGCGGGTCGGTGATCCCATGGACAAGAACACCGATGTCGGGGCGATCAACAGCGCCGAGCAACTGCACCGCATCGAGGCGCTGGTCGACTCCGGGCTCGAGGACGGGGCCGAGATCTACCAGCCCGACTGCGAGCTGCCGGATCGTGGCTACTGGTTCCGGCCCACCCTGTTCACCGGAGTCTCCCAGAGCCACCGCATCTCGCAGGAGGAGATCTTCGGACCGGTCCTGTCGGTGATGAGCTTCCGTACTCCCGACGAGGCGGTGGAAAAGGCCAACAACACCCCGTACGGGCTGTCGGCCGGTGTCTGGACCACCAAGGGGTCCCGGATCCTGTGGATGGCGGACCGGCTCCGTAGCGGAGTGGTGTGGGCCAATACCTTCAACAAGTTCGACCCGGCCTCCCCCTTCGGGGGCTACAAGGAGTCGGGCTTCGGTCGCGAGGGTGGTCGCCACGGATTGGCCTCATATCTGAAGGGACCGTGGTCGTGAGCCGTCTCCCCGTCCAGAAGACCTACAAGTTGGCGATCGGGGGTGCCTTCCCCAGATCCGAGTCGGGGCGAACCTATCCGGTGCTGGGCGCCGATGGCGAGCTGCTGGCCCGGGTGGCGATGGCGTCGCGCAAGGATCTCCGTGATGCGGTGCAGGCGGCACGGCGCGCCCAGTCGGGATGGGCGTCGATGGCGGCATACAACCGGGGCCAGGTGCTCTACCGGATCGCCGAGATGATCGAGGACCGGCTCGAAGTGTTCGCCCGGCAACTCTCCGCCGGACCGGCCGGGCTCACCGTCGACGAGGCGGTCGCCGAGGTCGAGGAGGCGGTCGACATGACCGTCTGGTACGCAGGCTGGGCCGACAAGTTCGCCCAGATCGTCGGCAACGTCAACCCGGTGGCCGGACCCTTCTTCAACCTGTCGGTCCCGGAGCCCACCGGTGTGGTGGGGGTGGTCGCCCCTCCGGCGCCGGCCCTCCTCGGGTTGGTCTCCCGGGCAATCCCCGCCCTGGTTTCCGGCAATGCCGTGGTGTTGGTCGCATCCGAGCCCAACCCGGTTCCGGCGGTGACGCTTGCCGAGGCGCTGGCCACCTCCGACGTCCCCGCCGGAGTGCTCAACACACTGACCGGTGACCCCGCCGAGTTGGTGCCTCCGCTGGCGCGGCACATGGATATCAATGCGGTCGATGTCAGCGGCGCCACCCCGGCACTTGCCACCGAGGCCCAGAGACTCGGCGCCGACAACGTCAAGCGGGTGTTCACCGGGCGCGATCCGCTCCAACGTAGTCCGTACTTCGTCGCCGACTTCACCGAGATCAAGACGGTATGGCACCCCAAAGGCACCTGACGGCCCGGGAGCGCCCAATGGTGTTGCGACGGTGGACCGCCTCCGCCACCCTTGCCCTTGCGGTCCTTGCGCTCGGGGCGTGCGACTCTCCACCCGTCGAGACCGTTCCCGAGCCGGAGACGGTGGAGACCTGTGACGGGCTGGTCGATGTCGGGGCCCAGTTGGTCCGTGCCTACGTCCGGGTGCTCGAAGAGCTTCGTACCGATGCGCTGCTCTCCGATCAGCTCCCTCCGGAGTTCGTCGAGCTGGAACGGATCGGCCGGGATCTCGATGTTCGGGTGACGAGTCTCGGATGCGAGGCAGCGGCGCTCAACGACGAGATCGCCGATGAGGTCGGCGATCTCGTCACCGAGAGTCCCGCCGCCCAGTTCGTCCTCGACATCGTCGACGCCGGGCTGGTCAGCACCACCACGGTGCCGGCAACGGTTCCGACCGACGGCCAGACCGATCAACCCACCGGCGACGAGGATGTCATCCCCGACGAGACCACGGTCCCGGCCGACGACGAGATACCACCGACCTCGTCGGGGTGATCCCGGTGGATGTCAGAGTTGCGATGCGGCGGCGGCGTCGAGCAACCAGGTGACATCCTCGGCCTGCTCGGTCACCCGCTGCGCCGGGAACGGGACCTGGTCTTCGAGGATGCGGTTCACCATCGCCGCCTTGTCGGCGCCTTGAACCAGGAACACCACCTTGCGCGCCGCCCACAGCAACGGGAAGGTGGCGGTGAGCCGCCAGGCGTCGAGGTCCTCGATCCAGTTGGCGACGTACCGCCGCTCGGTCTCGCCCAGCGCATCGCTCCCGGGAAACAGCGAGGCGGTGTGACCGTCGTCACCGATCCCGAGGAGGATCAGCCCGGGGCGGCCCTCCGGATCTGCGGAAAACGCCGTACCCAGCATCTCGTCGTACCGCCGGGCGGCCTCGTGGGGATCGTCGAGTGTCGTGTCGGGACGGAGCAACCGGTCGGCACCCGGTCCCAGCGTCGCCCCGATCATCCGGATGTTGGAGTCGGAGTGATCGGCCGGCACCCACCGTTCGTCACCCAGCCAGGTCGTCACCCGGCTCCAGTCGATGTTCGACTCGGCGAGACGCCGGTAGGTCTCCGCCGGGGTCGACCCTCCGGAGAGACCGATGGTGGTCGATCCGGGCGCCGTGGACAGATAGGTCGTGATCAGCTCGGCGGCGGCGGAGGCGAGGTCGGCGGCTTGCTCGTGAATCGAGATGAAGGTCATGCCGTCAAGCTACCGTGCCTGTCCGATGGTGCAACCGGGATCTGATCGAACACCACCCCGCCTGAGCCGACGCCTCGGGTACGGCGATGCCGTGACGATCGGTGTCGGTGCCATGGTGGGTGCCGGCATCTTCGCCGCCATCGGGCCCGCCGCCACCGCCGCCGGATCCGGTCTGCTCATCGGTCTGGTGCTCGCCGGCATGGTCGCCTACGCCAACGCCACGTCATCGGCCCAACTCGCCGCCGTCTACCCCGACGCCGGGGGGACCTATGTGTACGGGCGGGTGCGACTCGGACCGTTCTGGGGGTACCTGGCCGGGTGGGGTTTCGTGGTCGGGAAGACGGCGAGCCTGGCAGCGATGGCCCTCACCTTCGGTGCCTACGCCGTCCCCGGTCGGGAACGCATGCTGGCGATTGGGGCGGTGGTTGCGATGACGGCGGTCAACTATCTCGGGGTCCGCAAGACGCTGCTGGTCACCCGGGTCATCCTGGCGGTGGTGTTGACGGCGTTGACCGTGGTCGTGGTCGTCGCCCTCGGTGGCGGTGACACCGACCCCGCCAACCTCACCCGGTTCCACGGCGGGGTCTTCGGGGTGTTGCAGTCGGCCGGTCTGATGTTCTTCGCCTTTGCCGGATACGCCCGTATCGCCACCCTCGGCGAGGAGGTGGTGGACCCGCAGCGCACGATTCCCCGCGCCATCCCGATCGCGCTCGGGCTGGCGCTCGCCGTCTACGTCGTGGTGACGGTATCCGTCCTGCTGGCGGTCGGCCCGGCGGTGCTCGCCACCGCACCGGCTCCGCTCGTCGCCGCCACCTCCTCCGGTCCCGCCTGGGTGTCCACGGTGGTCCGTGTCGGTGGCACCGTCGCCTCACTGGGGGTGTTGCTGTCGCTGCTCGCCGGGGTGAGTCGCACGGTGCTGGCGATGGCCCGCAATCGCGAACTCCCCGGCCCACTCGATGCGGTGCATCCCCGGTTCGGCACCCCGCACCGCGCCGAGCTCGCCGTTGCGGTGGTCGTGGTCGTCCTGGTCTCGGTGACCGATCTGAGAGGCGCCATCGGGTTCAGCTCCTTCACCGTCCTGACGTATTACGCCATCGCCAATGCCGCCGCATGGACCCAGCCTCAGGGTGAACGACGCTGGCCGCGCTGGTTGCAAGCTCTCGGGATCGTCGGATGTGTCATGCTTGCGGTGGCGCTTCCCCTCGCCTCGGTGGTGGCGGGGGTCGGGGTGCTCGGTGTCGGTGCGATCGTCTGGCTCATCTCGTCGCATCGGCCCCCGGATTCGATGTCCCCATCCTCTCCCTCCCCGGAGGTTCCGTCACGGTGAACACGATTCGCAATCTCACCATCACATCATCGGCCGGCGATACCGTGACCGGCCGTCTGGCGGTCGCCGAACCGGCCGGACCGGTGGCGGTGATGCTCGCCCACGGTGCGGGAGCGGGGCAGGACCACCCGTGGATGGTCTCGGTACGCGACGGGCTCGCCGCCGGCGGGTGCACCACGTTGACCTTCGACTATGCCTACACCGCCGCCGGTCGCAAGAGCCCCGACCGGATGCCGCGCCTGCTCGATGTCCACCGCGCCGCCCTCGAGGCGATGCGCCAGGAAAGTGATGCGATCGTGCTGGCGGGGAAGTCGATGGGCGGTCGGATGGCGTCACATCTGGTGGGGGACGACGACGGTGACGGGTCGGTGGGCGACGTGGTGGCGATGGTCTACTACGGCTATCCGCTGGTGCCGCTCGGCAAGGGCGAGCCGCGGCCCACCGATCATCTCCGCCGCATCACGGTTCCCCAGCTCTTCTTCGCCGGGACCCGGGACCGTCTCGGCCCCCCGCCGATGATCGAAGAGGTGGTGGCATCGTTGCCCGCTGCCGACCTGGTGGTCGTCGACGACGGTGACCACTCGTTCAAGGTCCCGAAGCGTGCCGGTCGGAGCGACGACGAGGTGCGGGCCGCCATCGTGGCCGACACGATCAGCTGGTTGCAGCGGGTGACCGGCGGTCACGGTGGCGGCTGGTAGCTCCCGGAGACGATGCGACCCTTGACCACATCGAGTTCCCACACCGATCCCTTCTTCCATGCCAGACCACCGCTCAGCGGGACCCCTTTGGATGCAAGTTGTTCGATCACTCCGGTGATGACATCACCGTGGGAGCACAACACCGCCGCTTCTCCCTTCAGTTTGCGCACCAGACCGAAGAAGTCGTCGACGCTTGCCCCCTCGGCGAGGGCCGGGTGGGTCTTGACCCGGATGTCGATGGCGGAAGCCAGCGGCTGCACCGTCTCCACACACCGCGTGTAGGGCGAGGTCAGCACCCTCGTCACCGGGTGCTCCAGCAGCCGTCCGGTGATCAGCGAGGCCTGGCGGCGTCCGATACCGGACAGCGGACGCTCCTCATCGGGACCGCGCCACAGGGCGCGGCGGCCCGCCATGGCATGGCGTACCAGGTGAATCTTGGCGGTCTTGGCGTCCGACAGGAGATCGGCCGCCCGGGCCAGCACGAGACGGTCCCGCTCGTAGGTGGCGAGATCGATGGCGCGTCGCGGCGAGAGCCAGCGGGCGTCATCGGCCTCGCTGTTGGGGACGAACTTCGAACCGTTGACCGCCAGCAGGTAGTAGCGGACCACCTTGCGCCGGCGTCCCACCCGATAGCCGATCGAGCCGATGAGGCTGGACAACTCGCCCCCGATTCCGGTTTCCTCCTCCACCTCGCGCAGGGCGGCCTTCTTGTAGGTCTCGCCCGGGTCGAGATGGCCCTTGGGGAGCGACCAGTCGTGGTATTTCGGGCGATGGATCAGCAGCATCTGCGGCCCCTTGGGGCGGAGTCGGTAGGGAACCGCCCCGGCGGCGTGGGCGGTCGGCGGGGCTCCGAGCGATGGGTTCGAGATCGCCGGTTCCGGATTCACCGTTGTGGGGCTCACCGGTTTGGGGCTCACCGGTTTGGGGCTCACCGGTTTGGGGCTCACCGGTCTGGGCTCACGGCTCGCTGGCGTTCCAACGCCAACTCCTGCATCCGGTCATGGGTGTTGATCCCCTCGACCGTCTCCACCTTGGACCAGGTGTCGTCGTGGAGTTCCCACGCCAGCACGTCGTCGAGGAGCAGGGTCTCGATCATCTCCTCGACCCGGAGCTTGAGACGTCGATCGATGATCGGCACCAGCAGCTCTACCCGACCGTCCAGATTCCGGGTCATCAGGTCTGCGGAGCCGGTGTAGTAGACCGCCCCCTCGGCCGGGTCGCCGAACCGGTAGATCCTGGAATGTTCCAGATAGCGACCCACGATCGACCGTACCCGTATGGTGGGGGACAGGTCGGGGACGCCGGGTCGCAGCGAACAGATCCCCCGCACGATCAGGTCGATCTCGCACCCCCGCTGCGAAGCGGCGTACAGCTCGTCGATCATCGTCGGGTCGACGAGGTGGTTGAGCTTGAACAGGATCCGTCCGTCCGTTCCGCGTGCCCCCTCCTCGCGGATCCGTTCGACCAGCCGGCGGCGCAGCGTGGTCGGTGCGGCGAGGACCCGTCGGTAGGAGGTGTTCTCACCGAACCCGGTGAGGGCATTGAAGATGTCGGAGAGATCTCGTCCGATCTCGGCGTCGGCGGTGAAGATGCCGAGGTCTTCGTACAGGCGCGCCGTCTTGGGGTTGTAGTTCCCGGTGCCGATGTGGGCGTAACGTCGCAGACCGTCCGGTTCGCGGCGGACCACGAGCAGTACCTTGGCGTGGGTCTTGAGCCCGACCACCCCGTAGACCACATGGACCCCGGACTTTTCCAGCATCTTGGCCCAGGTGATGTTGGCCGCCTCGTCGAAACGGGCCTTGAGCTCGACCAGCACCACCACCTGCTTACCCGACTCCGCCGCCGCCATCAGCGACCGCACCACCGTCTCCTCGCCACCGAGGGCGGGGTCGTCGGGCGCCGAGGTGCGGTACAGGGTCTGCTTGATGGCGAGGACATCGGGATCGTGCGCCGCCTGGGCCAGAAACGATCCGGTCGAGGTGGCAAACGACTCGTACGGGTGATGGACCATCAGATCGCCGTTGCGGATCTCGGAGAACATGTCGACGTCGCCGCCATCGGTGGGTCTTCCGATCCGCGCCGGTGTGGTCGGGTGCCATCTCGGCTCCTTCAGATCGGGGCGGTCGAGATCGACGAGCGCCCACAGCGCACCCAGATCGAGGTACGAGGAACGTGCGAAGACCAGGTCGTCGGTGAGGTCGAGCTCGCGACGCATCAGCTGTACACCGTCGGTGAGGACGCCCGCCTCCAACTCGAGTCGGACGGCGCCGGCCGAGCGCTGCCGGAAGCGCAGCACCGACTCCATCGCTTCGATCAGGTCGTCGGCCTCCTCCTCCTCGACGGCCAGATCCGCACTTCTGGTGACCCGGAACCCGAAGGTCTCGACGATGTTGCACCCCGGGAACAGTCCATCCACATTGTCGGCGATGACCTGCTCGACCGGGATGAAACGGTTCTCGTCGATCGGGATGAACCGGGGAAGGTTGGGGGGGACCTTGACCCGGGCGAACTGGCGATCCTCGGGGTTGGCGCCACGCACCACCACCGCCAGGTTCAGCGAGAGGTTCGAGATATAGGGGAAGGGATGCGCCGGATCCACGGCCAGCGGGGTGAGCACCGGGAAGATCTCGTTGTCGAACCTCTGCTGGAGGGCATCGCGCTCGTGCGGTTCGAGATCGGCGTAGGTGAGTATGCGGATGTTCGCCTTCTCGAGCAGGGGGGTGAGTTCCTCCTCGAAGACCCGGTCGATCCTGGCGAACAGCTCCACCACACGGGTGTTGATCACCGCCATCTGCTGGCGTGGCGTCATCCCGTCCGGGGTCACCGACGCATCGGACCCGGCGAGTTGGTTGAGGATCCCGGCGACCCGGACCTGGAAGAACTCGTCGAGGTTCTGGCTGACGATGGCGACGAACTTGAGCCGCTCGAGCAACGGCAGATCGGGGCGTTCGGCGATCGCCAGGACCCGGTCCTGGAAGTCGAGAAGCGCAAGCTCCCGATTGATGTACTGCTCAGGTGCCGCTGCCATGGTTGCGCCATCGTATACATTCCCGGTGCCTCACGAGGCGCCGGTAGTCTCGCCCCATGACCAAGGCGATGGTGAGCCGATTTCTGCTGGTGGCGGTGGTGGGCGCCGCCCTGGCCGCATGCGGCGACAGCGGTCCCGAAGCCCCGGTTCCCGGGCCGTCGGCTGCCGTGTGCGCCGAGCGGTTCTGTGTCGATGTGCCGTCCGACTGGGAGGTGGTCGAGGCGACCGCCGAATTCGTGTCGATGCGGCATCCCGCCGCACCCGACATCGTGCTCGCCACGGTGGGACCGGTGAGCATGGAGGCGGTGGTCACCGCCGCCGGAGGGCAATGGCCGCAGCAACCCGATGCGGTGGTGCGCTCGTTCTGGCAACTCATCGATGACGGCGAAGCCGAGATGTCGACCCTGTCGCCGCTGGCGGACGGGTCCGTCGAGTCGTTCGGGACGTTCGCCGACGGCCGGCTCTGGTACCGCCTGATCCCCACCGAGTTCGGGGTGGGCATCGGAGTCGAGATGCGCGCCCCCAACGCCGGCTGGGCGCCCCATGCCGAGATCATCGTCGGTTCGGTGACCGAGGTTCCCTGATCGCCGCATCGCGGGATCCCCGGCAAGCTCCGAACGTCCCTTAGACTTCCGCCATGCAATCCATCCCTGCGGTGGGAGCTATCCGTGTGCTCGGGGGCCGACCCCTCCGTGGCGATGTCGCCGTTCTCGGTGCCAAGAACGCCGTGCTCAAGCACATGGTGGCGGTCCTCCTCGCCCCCGGTCATCACACCCTCTCCAATGTTCCCGGCATCCTCGATGTCGAGATCATGCAGGAGGTGCTCGAGCATGTCGGCGCCGTGTGCACCCGCCGCGGCGACGAGCTCGATATCGACGTGCCCGAGACTCCGCTCCCCGAGGCGCCGCTCGACCTGGTGCGCAAGATGCGGGCCTCGATCCTGGTGCTCGGTGCCCTGCTCGCCCGTTGTGGCGTCGCCCGGATCGCCCTTCCCGGCGGCGATGACTTCGGGTCCCGCCCCATCGACATGCATCTCGAAGGTCTCCAGTCGATGGGTGCCGAGTTCACCCTCGAACACGGAGTCCTCGAGGGTCGGGTTCCCAACGGGCTCCACGGCACCGAGGTGTTCCTGGACTTCCCCTCGGTGGGCGCCACCGAGAATCTGATCCTCGCCGCCGTTCTCGCCAAGGGACGCACCGTCATCGGAAATGCCGCCAGGGAGCCCGAGCTGGCGGATCTGGCCGACCTTCTCAACGAGATGGGAGCCAAGATCCGGGGCGCCGGGACGTCCACCATCGAGATCGAGGGTGTGGACGGTCTCGGGACCGTCCGACACCGGATCGTCCCCGACCGGCTCGAGGCCGGGACCTATGCGCTGGCGTCGGCGGTCACGGCCGGTGACGTCACCGTCCGTCACTGTGTCCCGGACCACCTGCGGATGGAGTTGCGCAAGATGACCGCCGCCGGGTGCGAGATCGAAACCGGGTTCGACTGGATACGTGTCCGTGGCCCGGAGCGGGGCCGGCCGGTGGATTTCGCCACCCTGCCCTATCCCGGGTATCACACCGACATGCACCCCCAGATGGTGGCATTCCTCGCCACCGCCGGGGGCACCTCGCTGCTCACCGAGAACGTCTACGACGCCCGCTTCCGGTACATCGGCGAGTTGAACCGGATGGGCGCCGACATCCACACCGATGGCGGCCACGTCGTGATCCGGGGGGTGGAACGGCTCAGTGGCTGCGAGGTCGACGGCTGCGACATCCGCGCCGGCGCCGCCCTGGTTCTGGCCGGGCTCGGCGCCGACGGGGAGACCGTCGTCACCAACGCCAGCCACATCGACCGTGGCTATGCGGAGTTCGTCCCCAAGCTGGCGGCGCTCGGCGCCGACATCTCCCGCATCTGAACCTCCCCGATCCGGGTCCCTCACCTCGATGCGGCTTGCCGTCCAACGCCGTCGTGCCAGGCTGAGGTCATGAGGTTGCGGACACCCCGAGCGATCATCGCCTGCCTGGCCCTCCCGATGACCGTGGCCACCGCCCCGGCGGTCATCCAGGAGCCCCCGGCCGATGGCGCCGCCCCGACCCGTTCGGTGCAGTTCATTCCCGAACCGGGCACCGAGTTCGTGATCGGGGACCGCTCCTACGGGGGAGTCATCGAGGTCGCCGCCCATCCCGACGGCGCCGCCGTCACGGAGCGGGTCGAGGTGGACCGATACCTGGCCGGAGTGGCCGAGGTCCCGCTCTCCTGGCCCGAGGCGGCGTTGCAGGCGCAGGCGGTGGCCGCCCGGACCTACCTCGCCTGGTCGCTGCGGCGAGGCCGCACCGCCGATGGCGAGACCTACGGGTTCGACATCTGCGCCACCACCGCGTGTCAGGTGTATGCCGGCGCCGGAGTGGTGACCCGCCCCGACGGTGAACGATGGCAGCAGGCCGTCGACGCCACCCGCAACCAGGTGCTCCTCTACCAGGGAACCCCGGCGCAGACGCTCTACTCGTCCAGTGCCGGCAGCCGGACCAGGGCCAACCAGGATGTGTTCGGGGGAGCGGCGGTCCCGTACCTGCAGCCGGTGGCCTCGCCGGAAGCCGGGGTCACCCCCTACGAGCGGTGGTCGGTGCAGCTCGACACCGAGGTGGTGGTCCACATCCTGCGACGAGCCGGTTACCCGGTGGGGGCGCAGGTGCGTGCCGCTTCGGTGGATCGTCCCGATGAGGGCGGAGGGGCGGCGTTCCTGGTCGTCGACAGCGACGCCGGCCGGCTGTCGATCCCGGTCACCGAGGTCCGGATGCGGGTCAGCGAGATCGGGCCCCGGCTCTATCCCGGGTTGCTCCCGGGTCGGCGACCCGACGGGGTTCCCTGGCCACAGGCGATCCTCTCCTATCAGTTCGATGTGACGCTCGAGACCGATCCCGCCGCGGTCCCTACCGGCCCGTTCCCTCCCCTGGATCTTCCCCAGCGGGGAACGATCACGTTCTCGGGTGAGGGGTGGGGCCACGGCGTGGGGATGAGCCAGTGGGGCGCCTATGCAATGGCCACCGCCGGTGCCGCCTACGACGACATCCTCAGCCACTACTACGGTCTGGCACCGGTGGCGGCGGGTGATCAGCTCCCCGACGAGGTGCGGGTAGGTCTGTCATCGGGACAACCGGTCGTCGAACTCGCCGCCACCGGCGGCTTCGAACTGCGCGTGGACGGGTCGCCGGGTGGCCGCTACGAGGCGGGGGAGTGGTCGGTGCGCAGCTCCGACGGCCGGCTGGTCGTGATCCCGATGGCCGACATCCACCACCTCGTCCGGGATCTGGCGGTGCGACTCCGGTCGGGGTGACGTTTTGGCCGGGATCGCCCCGAATCCCTTTACACTCAGACATCTCTTCCACACTCGGCCTTACACACTCGGCCTTCCACACTCGGATGGTCCCGGGCGGAGACCGCCGGGGAATGGGCCGCTCACGACCGAGGTTGACCAGGACATGACGATCGAACCCACCCCACAGACCGCAACCATCACGGTGGCGTCGCCCAGTGACACCACCGTCGAGGCCGTGAGCGGGGAGAGCCCGATCGATGACGTCATCCTCGACGAGACCTTGGAGTACATCCGCCCGGCGCTGCAGGCCGACGGAGGGGATCTGATCCTGCTCGGCACCAACGGCGGCAAGGTCACCCTGCAGCTCGTCGGAGCCTGCGGCGGGTGTCCCATGTCGACGATGACCCTCACCGCCGGGATCGAACGGATCCTTCGTGACCGTGTCCCCGGGGTCGAGGAAGTCGTCGCCGTCTGAACGGTCCCGGCACCTGAGCGCGGTATCCGGGGCAGGCGGACCCGGCCGGACCGGTAACCTGCCAGCGTCATGGACCCATCGAGTGCCTCCCGCCATCCCGCAACCCTGATCCAACGTGCCCGTGAGGGTGACCGGCGCTCGCTGGCCCGCCTGATCACGATCGTGGAGACCCCCGGCGACGAAGCCGATGACGCACTGGCGCAGGTGTTCCCATCCGGCGGGTCGGCATGGACCACCGGGTTGACCGGGGCTCCCGGCGCCGGGAAGTCGACGCTCACCGATCAGCTCATCTTCCAGGGTCGTGCCGACGACCGCGAGGTGGCGGTGCTCGCCGTCGATCCCTCGAGCCCGTTCACAGGCGGCGCCATCCTCGGCGACCGGGTACGGATGCAGGATCACATCGACGACCCCCGGGTGTACATCCGCTCGATGGCCAGCCGGGGCCACCTCGGCGGGATCGCCGAGGCCACTCCCCAGGTGCTCGCCGTGCTCGACGGGGTCGGGTTCCCCGAGATCCTGGTGGAGACCGTCGGGGTGGGGCAGGCCGAGGTCGAGATCGCCGGGAAGGCGGACACCACGCTGGTGGTGCTCAACCCGCGATGGGGTGACAGCATCCAGGCCGCCAAGGCCGGTCTGCTCGAGATCGGCGACATCTTCGTCATCAACAAGGCCGATCGGCCCGGTGTCGGTGACACGGTGCGCGACCTCAAGCAGATGCTGGAACTCGGAGGTCACCGACCCTGGTGGCCCCCGGTGGTCACCACCGTGGCGCACCGGGGAGAGGGGATCGACGAGCTGTGGTCCGCCATCGGCGACCATCGCCGTCATCTCACCGAGTCCGGCGAGCTGGGAGAACGGCGTCGACACCGTCTCGTCGAGGAGGTCCGCACGGCGGTCGCCAACACGGTCCGACGGCGGGTGCGCTCCCGGCTCGACGAGGAGGCGTGGCAGCGGCTGATCGATGACGTCGCCGATCGTACCGTTGATCCGTGGACGGCGGCGCGGCGGATCACCGACCTGGTGGCCACCGGGTAGTCTTTCGGCTCCCACCCCTTCCGCACCACCATCCCGGCGCCCACCACAGGAGGAGTCACGTGAGTCTCGTCGAGTTCGTCCGCCAAGGCGCCGTTGCCCGGATCACCATGGCCCGCCCCCCGGTCAATGCCCTCAATTCTGAGCTGATCGCCGATATCGATGCCGCACTTGCCGAGGTGGAGGACGATTCCGTCCGCGCCGTGGTGATCACCGGCAACCGGCACTTCGCCGCCGGTGCCGACATCACCAAGTTCGTCGAGGCGTTCAACAGCGATGACCCCGAGCCGCAGGCATCCGGTCTCTCCGAGGTGATTCGACGTCTCGAGCGGTTGGCCAAGCCCACGATCGCCGCCATTCCGGGGTACGCCCTCGGAGGCGGTCTCGAGCTGGCCATGGGTGCCGACCTCCGCTACCTGGCCGACGACGCCAAGGTCGGTCAGCCGGAGATCCTGCTCGGGATCATTCCCGGCGCCGGTGGCACCCAGCGTCTCCAGAGGCTGATCGGCTTCCAGGCCGCCAAGCGGCTCAACCTGTCGGGCCGGCATGTGTCCGCAGACGAGGCGCTCGAGCTGGGCATCGCCGACAAGGTGGTGCCCGCCGACGAGCTGCTCGAGGTGGCCATGGCCGACGCCGCCGTCTTCGCCGATGGACCGACCAAGGGATACGCCGCCGTCAAGCGGGCGATGGCCGAGGGCTTCGGGCGCCCCATCGAGGATGCGTTGGCGGCGGAGCGTGCCGCCTTCGACGCCGTGTTCGCCACCGAAGATGCCAAGACCGGTGTGCTGGCGTTCGTCGCCAAGGAGACCCCGCGCTTCGTGGGTCGGTGACGTCGCCGACTCCGGTGGGTCAGAACCGGTCGGCGAGCCGCTTCAGGTTGCGACGCCACACCAGTCGCAGCACCGGTGCGGCGAACCACGCCGTCGCCGCACCACCGAAGCGGGCAGGGAAGGTCAGATCCTCCTCCCACCGGAAACGGGTCCGTCCCTCATCGATCGGCTCCAGAGAGAAGGCGCCCTCGCCCGTCACCAGACCGTCGTGGCGGATCGCCATCCGGGCAGGCGGATCCCACTCGGTGAACTCCATCACGTCGGTGGTGGTGAATGGACCGATCCGGGTAAGTACCGCCATTCGTGTGCCCACTCCCGACTGCTGATCACCGAGAAAGGTGATCGTCTCGGCGTCGGCCATCCATTCGACATGCCGGTCGACGGCGGCGATGTAGTCCCATACCGCGGCGACCGGTGCGTCGATGATCTGTTCCACCGCGATATGGCTCATGGAGCCAGGGTAGAAGGGTGCGTATCGCTTCCCCGGAAGGCATCGTCGGTATCCCCACGAACCGGCGTCAGGTGGTAGGAACATTCGCCGTCAGGGGGATTTGCACTATCCGAGTGGTGCAAATTACGGTGGTGCCTCCCAAACCCTTCACAGGAGATCCCGATGCGCAGACTGATGATGGTTCTTGTGGCACTCAGCCTGGTGGTTGCCGCATGCGGTGGCGACGACGCTGCCGACACCACGACCCCCGAAGATGTGACCGAGACCACCGACGCTCCGTCCACCACCGCGGTAGGCGAGACCACGACCACGGCGGCGCCGGTGACCGACGAGACCACCACCACCGTGTTCGCCCCCTCCGAAGCGTCCCTGGTGCTCTACTCGGGTCGGAACGAGACCTTTGTCGAGCCGGTCATCGAGGCATTCGAGGCGGCCACCGGCATCGACGTCGAGGTTCGTTACGCCGGCACCGGCGACCTCGCCACGACCCTGGTCACCGAGGGATCGGCCTCACCCGCCGATGTGTTCTGGGCCCAGGACCCGGCGTTCATCGGGGGCATCGCCCGCCAGGGGCTGCTCACCGAGCTTCCTGACGACGTCCTGTCGCTGGTTCCGGACCGCTTCGTCGACGGGGCCGGTCACTGGGCCGGGATCACCGCCCGGAGCCGGGTCTTCGTCTACAACACCGATCTCGTCTCCGAGGACGAACTCCCCACCAGCGTCTGGGATCTGACCGATCCCGCCTGGAACGGCCGGTTCGGTGTCGCCCCCAGCAACGGGTCCTTCGTCGCCTTCGTCACCGGGATGGTTCTGGTCGAGGGTGAAGAGCGCACCCTGGAATGGCTGGAAGGTATCGCCGCCAACAACCCGGTCATCTTCGACGGCAACGGCCCCATCGTCGATGCGGTCGTCGCCGGCGACCTCGATGCCGGGCTGGTCAACCACTACTACCTGTTGCAGCGGATCGACGAGCTGGGCGAAGTTCCGGCAGCCAACCACTTCTTCCCCGATGGCGATCCGGGGGGGTTGGTCATGGCCACCGGCGCCGGGGTGCTCGCATCCTCGGACAAGCAGGAAGAGGCGGTCGATCTGATCCGCCACCTCCTCTCCGCCGAGTCGCAGGCCCACTTCCTCGGTCTGTGGGAGTACCCGCTGATCGAGGGCGCCGGGTCGCCCGAAGGTCAGGTTCCGTTGGAGGATCTGCCCTCGCTCGACATCGACCTCTCCGACACCGCCGATACGCTCGATCCCGCCCTCACCCTGATCGCCGAGGCAGGACTCACCTGATCGACCTTGCGGTTGTCGAGCCGAGAAAGGGGGCGGGGATCGATCCCGCCCCCTTTTCCTGTAGGTCGCCGACCAGCCACGGTCACCGACGTGCGGCATACCATGGGTCTGGTGATCCGTCCCCGCCACACCGAACGATCGCATCCATGAGCGCCCTGCCGTCGCCCGACCTCGCCCCCGCCAGACCCCAGGAGGCATCCGCCCGCCGACCCCCCACGCTGCTGTGGATGCTCGGGCTCCTAGTGGTCGTCCCGGCGGCGATCCCCATCGTCTATCTGGTGTGGACGGTGGTGCGTCCCGGCGGCATCGACGCCGGTGGGATCTCTCCTTCCCGGCTGCTCGAGCTGTTCATCTCGACCGCATGGCTGGTGGTGGCGGTCACGGTGACCACCACGACGATCGGGGTTGCCACGGCGTGGATCACCACCCGCACCGACATCGCCGGTCGGAGGATCTGGTCGATGTTGGTGACCCTCCCGCTGGTCATCCCCTCGTATGTGGGGGCCCTGGCGATGCTCGCCGCATCGGGGAACCAGGGGATGGTCTCGCAGTTGCTGGGGCTGGTAGGGCTACCGCCGCTCCCCGTCTTCAGTGGGTTCTGGGCGGCGTGGGGGGCATTGAGCCTGTGGAACTTCTCGTTCGTCCACCTGCTGGCGGTCCCTGCGTTGCGCCGGATGGACCCCGCATTGGAGGAGGCCGCACGGGGTCTCGGCGCCTCCCGGGTCTCGACGTTCTTCAAGGTGGCGCTCCCGCAACTACGCCCGGCGATGGCGGGCGCCGCCCTGCTGGTATCGCTGTACGTGTTGTCCGATTTCGGTGCCGTGTCGCTGCTGCGGTACGAAACGTTCACCCGGGCCATCTACACCCAGTTCCGCGGCCGGCTCGACGTCGCCCCGGCGTTGTTCCTGTCGGGTGTGCTGGTCATCGTTGCCCTGGTCCTCGTCGTGCTCGAGCAACGGACCAGGGGCAGGGGCGCCCTGCACGCCAACCGCCCGCCGCGCACCAACACCCCGATCCGGCTGGGGAGATGGGCCCGACTCGCCGCCACCGGGTTTCTCGGGATCCTGGTGATCGCCGCACTGGTGCTCCCGCTGGCCACCCTGGGGTGGTGGGCGATCCGGGGAATCTCCCAGGGAAGCCCGATGGGGACGGTGCTCGCCGAGACCGTCCGGTCGGTGACGGTGTCGAGTCTTGCGGCGGTCGTCACGGTGGCCGCCGCCCTGCCGCTGGCCATCCTTGCGGTGCGCTATCCCGGCGGCCGGAGCCGATTTCTCGAGTCGGTGGCCTGGACCACCTATTCGCTTCCCCACCTGGCGGTGGGGCTCGGGTTCCTGGTGCTCACGGTCCGTCTGGTGCCCGCCATCTATCAGAGCCTCACCCTGCTGGTGATCGCCTATGTCGCCATGTTCCTTCCCCAGGCGTTGGCGTCGGCCCAGGTGGGGTTGCGGCAGGTCGGGTCCAACCTGGAGAACGCCAGCCGCAGTCTGGGGGTGGGTCCGGCCATGACCTTCTGGAGGATCACGGTGCCGCTGGTGAGTCGATCGCTCCTCGCCGGTGGGGCGCTGGTGTTCCTCACCGCCATGAAAGAACTACCGGCGACCCTGCTGTTGCGCCCGACCGGGTTCGAGACACTGGCGGTGCGCATCTGGAGCGCCTCGTCGGAGTTGTTCTACACCCAGGCGAGCATCGCCGCCCTGGTGCTGGTCGGCGCCTCGGCGGTCCCGCTGTACCTGCTGGTCGCCAGGGATCTCCACGACTGAGCGACGGACGACATCGCGGTGTGGGCGGACCGGTCGGGCAGGTCAGGCACTACCGTTCCTGGCATGTTGTACCTCGATCATGCGGCGACCACGGTGATGCGGCCAGAGGCCGTTGCTGCGATGCGCCCCTATCTCGCCGATGCCTTCGGGAACCCGTCCGGGGTCCACGGGGTGTCGCGCCGGGCCAAGAACGCCCTCGAGGAGGCCCGGGAGCGCGCCGCCTTCCTGCTGGGTGCCGAGCGTCCCCTCGAGATCGTGTTCACCTCGGGTGGCACCGAAGCCGACAACCTCGCCGTGGCCGGACGTTCGTTCGCCGCCCCCGTGGGTGGTGCGCCCGGAGGCGTGGTCACCTCGGCGGTCGAGCACGAGGCGGTGTTGGAGACCGCCCGTTTCGTGGAGCGGCTCGGCGCCACGGTCACGGTGCTCCCCGTCGATTCGGCGGGACGGGTCGACCCCGAAACCGTCGGCGCGGCGGTGACCACCGCTACCGCCGTGGTCTCGGTGATGACCGCCAACAACGAGACCGGGGTGCTGCAGCCGATCCGGGACATCGCCGATGCGGCACGTCGCATCTCGCCGCAGGTAGCGGTCCACACCGATGCGGTGCAGGCGTTCCTCTCAGAGGAGGTCACCGTGGCCGCCACCGGCGCCGATCTGATCTCGCTTGCGGGACACAAGATCGGGGGTCCCAAAGGGGTCGGGCTGCTCTATGTCCGCAACGGCGTCGAGCTCGAACCGGTGCTCCACGGTGGTGGGCAGGAGCTGGGCCGCCGATCCGGGACCCACAACGTCGCCGGGATCGTCTCGATGGTCGCCGCCATGGAGGCCGCCGCCGCCGATCGATCCGACTTTCGGCGCCGGATCGAGGCGGTGCGCAACGACTTCGTCGCCGCCCTCGCCGCACGCTTCCCCGACCTGGTGGTCACCGCGGCCGGGGCGGGACGACTGCCCCAGCATGCCCATCTCAGATTTCCCGGGATCGCCGCCGAGACCTTGCTGATCCGCCTCGATCAGGCAGGGGTGGCCGCCGCTGCCGGGTCGGCGTGTCAGAGCGGCGCCATCGAGGTGTCCCACGTCCTGTCGGCGATGGGGATCGACGACCGGGCCGCCGGTCAATATCTGCGGTTCACCTTCGGGTGGGCCGACGACGGGACGGTCGGGCTCGCCGCCGCCGGGATCGTCGCCGATGTCGTCGACTCGGTGCTGGCGAGGGTGCCGTCATGAGGCTGCCTCATGAAGAAGCCCTGGGAAGATGCCGCATGACGGGGTCGGCATGAGGGCACTGGTGGCGATGTCGGGTGGCGTCGACAGCTCGGTGGCGGCCGCCGTCATCGCCGAGCAGGGCTACGACGTCGTCGGGGTGACCCTCAAGCAGTGGGAGGGACCCGGCGGCGAGATGCCCACCGCCGGTTGCTGCACCGTCGGCGATGCCGAGGACGCCCGCCGTGTCGCCGCCCAGCTCGACGTCCCGTATTACGTGCTCGACTATGTCGACGAGTTCCGTGAGCAGGTCGTCGACCGGTTCGGAGCCGAGTACATGGCCGGGAGAACCCCGAACCCGTGTGTCGAGTGCAACCGGAGGGTCCGATTCCGCACCCTGCTGGAACGCACCGTTGCGCTCGACTGCGAGGTGCTGGTCACCGGTCACCACGCCCGGGTCCGTCACCGGGACGGCGCCTACCGCCTGGCTTGCGGGGTCGACACCACCAAGGACCAGTCGTACGTCCTGCACATGCTCGGTCAGAGCGAGCTCTCCCGGATCCGGCTTCCCATCGGTGAGCTCACCAAGCGGGAGGTGCGGGAGCGGGCGACGGCGCTCGGGCTCCGCACCGCCGACAAGCCCGATAGCCAGGATCTGTGTTTTGTCGGTCGTGGCGACTACCGCGGGTTTCTCCGCACCCACTTTCCCGAAGCGGCGCGGCCCGGGGTGATGGTCGACACCGACGGAGAAGTGGTCGGGCGTCACGAGGGCACGGTCGACTTCACCGTCGGTCAGCGCCGCGGGCTCGGGGTGTCGGTGGGTGAGGCCCGATATGTGGTCGATATCGAGCCGCAGTCGGCAACGGTGGTCATCGGGCGCCGCGAGGATCTCGAAGTCACCGGATGTGCGGTCGACGAGGTGACGTTCGTCAGCGACACCACCCCCGCCCGGACCGAGGGCCCGATCGAGGTCACCGTCAAGGTGCGGTACCGCTCCCGCCCGGTCCCTGCCACCCTCGAGCCGGGAGCGACGCCCGGTACCTGGTCGGTCCGCTTCGCCACACCCCAGCTCGGGGTGGCCCCCGGCCAGTCGGCGGTGTTCTACGACGGCGACGAGGTGGTCGGGGGCGGGATCATCGCCCACACCCACCGTCGTTCCCCGACCCGCACCATGTCGGGTCGGGCATACTGAGCCGATGGACGATCAGCAGCAGCGACTCCCGGCCCCACCGTCCCGGGGGGAACTGAGCCCCGAGGCGCGCCAGGTGGCCGACCGGCTGCAGGCGATGTCCGTGCCCCAGGCGGAACGCATCCTGGAACGGGCGATCGAGTTGGAGTCGGCCGCCCCCGGGCCCGGACCGAATTCGGCGATGTCGGCCGAGATGCTGGCCCACATCGCCGAGGAACTCGGCATCGATGTCAAACACCTGAGGCAGGCGGTTTCCGAAGAGTTGATGCGGGTGGACACCGGTGCCCCGTCGTTTCTCGACCGGCTTCTCATGCCGGGAACCCTCGTCGCCCACGGCCCGGTCGCCGGGAGCGAGGCGGCGGTGCGGCAGGTGGTCGATGCCTGGATGAGCAATCACGAGGGTCTCCGCAAGCGCGCCGAGGTCGACGGCTCGGTGACCTGGGAGCGCGATCGCAGCCTCGGCGCCACCATTGCCCATGCGCTCGGTGGAAACCGCGGCACCGGCGCCGTCCGTCGCAGTCGCAAGGTCGTCACCACCGTCCGTCCGGCCACCGACACCGAACAGGTGGTGGTGGTCGAAGCCGACATCGGGGTGGCGCGGGCGACGGTGGTCGGTCTCCTGGTGGCCGCGGTCGGGATCGGCGCCGCCGCCACCGGGGTCAGCTCGCTGATCCCGCCTACCGGGGTCAGCGCCGGCGATGTGGCCGCCGGTGCGGTCACCTTCGGGTTACTCGGCGGCGGGGTCCTTCTCGGCGCCCGGATGTATGTGCGCCGGATGCGAGATGCGCTGGAGCGGGTTGTCGATGCGGTGAGGAGCCCCCATCTGGTCACATCACCGTCGCTTCCGTTCGGTCTCGACCGGATGCTCGGAATGTTCCTGCGACGCGGCTGACGGGCCACCGGCGGATATGTCGGTGGGCTGCGCCAGAATGGGGCGTCATGAGCACCGTTGTCGATCGCCTCGCCCACCTCCGTGATCTGATCGATCACTACGACTACGCCTATCACGTCCTCGACAACCCCGAGGTGGCCGACGCCGAGTACGACGCCCTGCGGCGCGAGCTGGAGACCCTCGAGGCTGCCCACCCGGAGCTGGTCACGGCCGACTCGCCGACCCAGCGGGTCGGTGGCCCGCTGAGCGACGCCTTCACCCCGGTGGCGCACCGGGTGCGGATGTTCTCCCTCGACAACGCGTTCTCGACGGCCGAACTCGAAGCGTGGCAGACCCGACTGGTACGGGTGCTCGAACGTGAACCCGACGGGTACGCCTGTGAGCTCAAGATCGACGGGCTGGCGGTCTCGCTGACCTATCAGGACGGCCGGCTGGTCCGTGCCGCCACCCGCGGTGACGGGACCACGGGTGAGGACGTCACCGGGAACGTCCGCACCATCGACGCCGTCCCGCTGCGGCTCCGTGGCGCCGCCCCGTCTCTGATGGAGGTGCGGGCCGAGATCTACATGCCGGTGTCGGCGTTCGAGGAGCTCAACGCCCGCCAGGCGGAACTGGGGGAGCGTCCGTATGTCAATCCCCGCAACACCGCCGCCGGCTCGGTGCGCCAGAAGGACCCGGCGAAGACGGCGTCGCGCAAACTGAGTCTGTGGGTGTACCAGCTCGGCTATCTCGAGGGTGGTACCCAGCCACCCACCCACATCGAGACGATGGCCTGGCTGCGCGACCTGGGGTTGCGGGTCAACCCGGCCACCTCGCGCACCGGCGACCTTGCCGGGGTCGAGGCGTACATCGCCGACGCCCTGGAGCACCGCCATGATCGCGACTACGAGACCGACGGTGTGGTGGTCAAGGTCGATGCCCTCGCCGATCAACGCACCGTGGGCTTCACCTCGAAGAGTCCGCGTTGGGCCATCGCCTACAAGATGCCGCCCGAGGAGAAGACCACGCTGCTGCGGTCGATCGAGATCAACGTGGGTCGGACCGGGGCGGTGACCCCGTATGCCGTGCTCGAACCGGTCTTCGTCGGCGGGGTATCGGTGGGGATGGCCACCCTGCACAACGAGGGCGAGCTGCAACGCAAGGATCTGAGGGTCGGCGACACCGTCATCGTCCGCCGCGCCGGTGACGTCATCCCCGAGGTGGTCGGCCCGGTGCTCGCCAAACGCCCGATCGGGGCCGAGGTGTGGCGGATGCCGGTGACCTGCCCGTTCTGCGGCAACCCCATCGTGCTGCCCGAGGGGGAGGCCAAGGCCCGGTGCACCGGCGGGTATGCCTGCCCGGGGAGGCTGCGTGAATACCTGTTCCACTTCGCCTCCCGCGGAGGGATGGACATCGAGGGCTTGGGCTACAAGACGGTGGATCTGTTGCTCCGGGAGGGTCTCATCAGAGATCCCGCCGATATCTTCACCCTGGAGCGCGACTCGCTGCTTGCGTTCGAGGGTTGGGGCGAGGTCTCGGTCGACAACCTGCTCGGCGCCATCGAGGCGGCCAGGGACCGGCCGCTCGGGAGCCTGCTCACCGCCCTTGGCATCCCACACATCGGCGGCACCATGGCCCGCACCCTGGCGCGGGTGTTCCGCTCGCTGCCGCGGATGATGGACGCCTCCGAGGAGGAGATCGTCGCCATCGACGGGGTCGGCCAGGAGATCGCCGGTTCGGTACGGGCCTGGGCAGCCGACCCGGTCAATCGGCAACTGGTGGACAAGCTTGCTGCGGCGGGAGTGCGGCTGGAGGACCCGGAACCCGAGGGGGGAGCGGCGAGCGATCTGCTCGCAGGTTTCACCGTGGTCATCACCGGCACCCTGGAGGGTTTCAGCCGCGACGAGGCGAAGACGGCGGTCGAAGACCGCGGGGGCAAGGTGACCGGATCGGTCTCCAAGAAGACCGGTGCGGTGGTCGTCGGCGACTCCCCGGGTTCCAAGCTGGCCAAGGCCGAGGAACTCGGTGTGCCGGTGCTCGACGAGGCGGGCTTCGTCCGCCTGCTCGAAGCCGGGCCACTGTGACCGCCGCCGACACCGAGCGTCCGCTGCCCGAGGTCGACTATTCCCGCAAGTGGTTTGTCATGGTGGCCATCGGGATGGGCATCTTCCTGGGCACCATCGACGGCAGTATCGTCAACGCCGCCCTTCCCACCATCGTCGAGGACCTCGATTCCACCTTCGCCGCCGTGCAGTGGGTGGTGCTCGGGTATCTGCTGACGCTGGCCACGCTGACGCTCGGTGTCGGCCGGCTCGGGGACATGGTGGGCAAGCGGCCCATCTACACCGCAGGGTTCGGTCTGTTCACGCTGGCGTCGGTGTTGTGCGGGTTGGCTCCGTCTGTGGTGTGGCTGGTTGCCGCCCGCATCGTCCAGGGAGCGGGAGCCGCCATGATCTTCGCCCTCGGGTTTGCCATCCTCACCGAAGCCTTCCCACCCGAGGAGCGGGGCAGGGCGCTCGGGGTCGCCGGTTCGCTGGTCTCGATCGGAGTGGCGCTGGGACCGGCGCTCGGCGGCCTCATCATCGATGTGCTCTCCTGGCACTGGATCTTCTTCGTCAACCTGCCGGTGGGCATCATCGGAACCTGGACGGCCTACCGGTTCGTTCCGGCGGTTCCGCCACCGGGTGGGCAGCGCTTCGACTTCGTCGGGGCCGGGGTGTTCTTCGTGGCGCTGTCGTCGCTGATGCTGGGGCTGACGCTGGGTCAGAGCCGCGGGTTCGGCGATCCGCTGATCATCGGGCTGATCGGACTCGGACTCGTTGCGGCCGTGGTGTTCGTGGCCGTCGAGCGGCGGATCGATCAGCCGATGCTGGATCTGGCCATCTTCTCCAACCGGATGCTCACCGTGAACCTGTTCACCGGGTGGCTGACCTTCATCGGTCTGGTGGGGCTGCTGTTCCTGGCGCCCTTCTATCTGCAGGATGTCCTCGGTTACGACACCCGCACCATGGGGATGCTGCTGGCGGTGGCGCCGATCTGTCTGGGACTGGTGGCGCCGATCAGCGGCAACCTCTCCGATCGGGTCGGGCCCCGCCCGATTCTCGTGGTCGGGCTCGCCATCCTCGTGGTGGCCTATCTCGGGCTGACCACGCTGTCCACCACGACCACCGGGCTCACCTGGGCGCTCCTGATGATCCCGGTCGGCGTCGGTATGGGAACCTTCCAGTCACCGAACAACAGCGCCGTGATGGGCGCCGTCCCCCATCACCGACTCGGGGTCACCTCGGGGATGCTCACCATCACCCGCATCACCGGTCAGATCACCGGGATCGCCGTGATGGGGACCCTGTGGGCTGGCCGGGTGGCGTCGCGTTCCGGGGTTGCCGATCCGACGATCGCCCCAACCGAATCGCAGGTGGCCGGCCTGGTCGATGTCATGTGGGTGGCCGTCGTGCTGGTGCTGGTGGCGCTCGGGTTTGCCACCTGGGGTCTGGTGGCCAACCGCAGACCCGCTGCCGGCTGACGGTCCATTCGGATAGGGCGATACAGAGCAACTGGACCCGGGCGCTACTTGGCCCGGCGCTACTGGACCCGGAACGTCCAGCTCAGCGACCCGGGTTCGGGGAGCCCGATGGCCCGGTCCCAGCGCACCTCGACGGTGTGGAACCCGGGTACCCATTCCTCGAACGTCTTTCCCGGCCCGGGCTCCCAGGTGAACACCCCGGTCGCCTCGACGACCGTCACCTCGTCGTCGGGGATGGGGGTGTCGTCGACGATCATGAACACCTCGAAACCGGGATCGAGATCGAGCGTGACCTTGGTCTGACGCATCACGATCGCCCCGTCGGCGGGGGAGTAGCCCTGCACCGCTGCCGGCACGATCGGTGCCCGCCCGCTCGGCATGAACACCACGGCGGCGATCACGATACCGGCGAGGGCGAGCCCGAGAAGGGTGAAGATCAGGCGATAGCGGGTCTTGGTCACGCCACGATGATACGGCGGCGGCTCTCCCTGCTGGCCATCCAGGTGAGGCCAGGCGCCAACCGTCCACGACGGGATCGGGAGGACGTGGGGCGGGGTGCGAGCTTGTTGTCCCGGAGTGTCGACCTGTTCGTGGTCGCCGCGTTCGAAGAGGGGGTCGTGTCACGTCGGTGACGCTGCGGGTGAGGCGGACATTGGCGTTGCGCTCCGCCCCGTCTGCGTCCGCAAGCGTCTCTTCTTGGCCCTCCCCGTCCCGGGGGGCGGGGTGCCTCCGAGGTTCTGGGAGGAGGTGGGGCGGGGCGCGAGCTTGTTGTCCCGGAGTGTCGACCTGTTCGTGGTCGCCGCGTTCGAAGAGGGGGTCGTGTCACGTCGGTGACGCTGCGGGTGAGGCGGACATTGGCGTTGCGCTCCGCCCCGTCTGCGTCCGCAAGCGTCCGCAGCCACCCCTCCTCCCGAGGAGGGGAGGGCCGGAAGGGCCGCGCTCCGCCCCGTCTGCGTGGGCGAAGCGCCTTTTTTGGCCCTTCCCCGTGCTCGGTCTGCGTCCGCAGGCGTCCGCAGCGCCCCACCCCGTCTCCGGCCGCAAAGCGTCTCTTCTTGGCCCTCCCCGCCCCGGGGGGCGGGGTGCCTCCGAGGTTCTGGGAGGAGGTGGGGCGGGGCGCGAGCTTGTTGTCCCGGAGTGTCGACCTGTTCGTGGTCGCCGCGTTCGAAGAGGGGGTCGTGTCACGTCGGTGACGCTGTGGGTGAGGCGGACATTGGCGTTGCGCTCCGCCCCGTCTGCGTCCGCAAAGCGTACGCAGCCACCCCTCCTCCCGAGGAGGGGAGGGCCGGAAGGGCTGCCCTCCGCCCCATCTGCGTGGGCGAAGCGCCTTTTCTGCCTTCCCCGTGCTCGGTCTGCGTCCGCAGGCGTCCGCAGCGCCCCACCCCGTCTCCGGCCGCAAAGCGTCTCTTCTTGGCCCTCCCCGCCCCGGGGGGAGTGTCGGAATACCTACGGATCGGCCATCTGGGCGCTCCGAAACCCTTATGCCCCAACGGCCCGAAATCGGCGGACGGAGTAAATCGACAGACCCCGGGGGGCGGGGTGCCTCCGAGGTTCTGGGAGGAGGTGGGGCGGGGCGCGAGCTTGTTGTCCTGAGTGTCGACCTGTTCGTGGTCGCCGCGATCGAAGAGGGGGTCGTGTCACGTCGGTGACACTGCTGGCGAGGCGGACGTCTGCATCCGCAAAGCGTACGCAGCCACCCCTCCTCCCGAGGAGGGGAGGGCCGGAAGGGCTGCCCTCCGCCCCATCTGCGTGGGCGAAGCGCCTTTTCTGCCTTCCCCGTGCTCGGTCTGCGTCCGCAGGCGTCCGCAGCGCCCCACCCCGTCTCCGGCCGCAAAGCGTCTCTTCTTGGCCCTCCCCGCCCCGGGGGGCGGGGTGCCTCCGAGGTTCTGGGAGGAGGTGGGGCGGGGCGCGAGCTTGTTGTCCCTGAGTGTCGACCTGTTCGTGGTTGCCGCGTTCGAAGACGGGGTCGTGTCCGTCGGGGACACTGCTGGCGAGGCGGACGTCTGCGTCCGCAAAGCGTACGCAGCCACCCCTCCTCCCGAGGAGGGGAGGGAAGCTGCGTGGCCTGGTTCGTCTAGCCTCGTGACGATGCGTACCAATCCCGTCCTCGCCCAATTGGGGGCCTATCCGATCGCCACCATCCACGAGCGGGTGCGGGCGTTGCGGGATGCCGGCGAGCAGGTCATCGACTTCTCCATCGGTGATCCCACCGAGCCCACCCCACCGTTCATCCCCGACGTCCTGCGGGCGGCGGTACCGGCCGTCTCGCAGTACCCCACCACGGCGGGGATTCCCGCCCTCCGCCGGGCCATTGCCGACTACCTCGGTCGCCGCTTCGGTGTCGAGGTCGACCCGGACACCCAGATCATCGCCACCTCCGGCTCCAAGGAGGCGGTCTTCTCCACCCCGCTGGCGTTTGTCGACCGGTCAGCCGGTGACGCCGTGGCCTACGGCACCCCCGGATATCCCATCTACGAGCGGGGGGCACTCTTCGCCGGTGCGGAGACGGTCCCGGTCACCCTCGGCGGCGATTTCGTCCTCCGGCCCGACGACATCGGCGACGACGACTGGCGCCGGGTGCGACTCGTGTGGACCTGCACCCCGCACAACCCGACCGGTGCGGTCACCGACACCGACACGTTGGATGCGCTGCTGTCGCGGTGCCGGAGCGCCGGTGCCCTGCTGCTCTCGGACGAGTGTTACGCCGATGTCTACGAGCCGCACCTCTTTGCCGACGGCCCGCCATCGGTGCTCCAGGTCGCCGGAAGCGGGGCCAACGGTGCGCTTGCCTTCTACTCCTTGTCGAAGCGATCGGGGATGACCGGCTACCGGTCCGGCGCCATCGTCGGCGATCCCGAAGCCATCGCCGCCCTCAAGAAGCTCCGTACCGCCACCGGTACGGCGTCCCCCGAGTTCATCCAGACGGCGGCGGCTGCGGCATGGTCGGACGATGCCCATGCCGCCGAGCGCCGGGAGGTGTTCTCCGCCAAACGCACGGTGCTGCGACGTACCTTCGAGGAGATCGGCTACGAGACGGTTGCGTCCGAGGCGGGGTTGTATCTCTGGGTGAAGGTCGGAGACGACCTCACCGTGACCGACCGTCTTCTCGAGGCGGGCGTCGTGGTGTCGCCCGGTCGATTCTTTGGACCAGGAGGTGAGGGTTACCTGCGGCTCGCCCTCGTGCCCACCCTCAGCGAGTGTGAAGCCGCGGTGGAGGTACTGCAGGCATGTCTCAGGTGACCGAAGCTCATACCGGCGACGGCATCGACCGGGCGAGCCAGGCGGCGATCGGCGCCGCATTTGCCGATCTCGACCTGCTCGACGACGCCGCTCCCGCCGTGATCCGTGCCATCGCCGCCCTCGACCGTGGCGAGATCCGTGTCGCCGAGAAGATCGAGGGGGAGTGGACGGTCCACGAGTGGGTGAAGCAGGCGATCCTCCTCTACTTCCGCATTGCCCAGCTCGAGACCACCGAGATCGGTCCCTTCGAGTACCACGACAAGATCCCCACCAAGCACAACCTGGCCCAGGCTGGCATCCGGGTGGTGCCCCCGGGAACCGTCCGATACGGCGCATTCTGCGAACCCGGCGTCGTCGTCATGCCTGGCTACGTCAACATCGGGGCGCGGGTCGGATCGGGAACGATGGTCGACACCTGGGCGACGGTTGGTTCGTGTGCCCAGATCGGACGTGACGTCCACCTGTCCGGCGGGGTCGGGATCGGTGGGGTGCTCGAACCACCCAACGCCCGACCGGTCATCGTCGAGGACGGGGCGTTCATCGGCAGCCGCTGCATCCTCACCGAAGGGGTGATCGTCGAGGAGGGAGCCGTCCTCGGCGCCAACACCACCATCAGCGCCTCGATCCCGATCATCGATGTCACCGGTGCTGAGCCGGTCGAGATCCGCGGCCGGGTCCCGGCCGGGGCGGTGGTCGTCCCCGGATCACGGGTCAAGGAGTTTCCCGCAGGGAGCTATCACCTGCAGACCCCGTTGATCATTGGGCGACGCACTGCTTCGACCGACCGCAAAACCTCCCTCAACGAAGCATTGAGGGTTTTCGGGGTCGATGTATGACCGCTCCCGACCAGCCCCTGCACCGGACGCCGCTCCATCAGACCCTCAGGGAGCTTGTCGACATCCCCTCGGTCACCGGCAACGAGGGGAGGATCTGCACCGCCATCGCCGAGCGGCTGATGCCGACCTGGGGGCTCGACGGGGTTGCCCGCATCGGGAACGCCCTGGTGGTGGGCCGGCGTCGCGGTCGTCCGCTGGTCAGTCTCTACGGGCACATCGACACGGTCCCCGAGCAGGCAAACGGTGTCGCCGTGATCGATGGCGACACCATGCACGGGCTCGGGACCACCGACATGAAGGGCGGGGTGGCGGTGATGATCCACCTGCTCGAAGATCCTGCCGTCGCCGACGGTCCGTTCGATGTCGTCGGGGTGTTCTTCGACAAGGAGGAGGGGCCGGCCCACGAGAACGGTCTCGAGCAGGTGCTCGACCGGGTGCCATGGCTCGAGGAGAGCGAACTTGCCGTGGTCCTGGAACCGACCGGTCTCGCCCTCGAACTCGGCTGCAGTGGGGCGCTCAACGCCGATGTCACCTTCCGGGGTGTGGCGGCGCACAGTGCCCGGCCCTGGCTCGGCGAGAACGCCATCACCAAGGCGGGAGCGTGGCTGGCCACCCTGCACGGGCGGCCCCCGGAGCTGGTGATCATCGACGGGCTGGAGTTCCGTGAGGTTTTCTCGGTCACCCGCGCCGCCGGCGGCGTCGCCAACAACGTCATCCCGGCCTCCTTCACCCTCAACTTGAACTATAGGTTTCCTCCGATCTACACCTTGGCGGAAGCCGAGGTGCGGCTTCGGGAAGTCACCGCTTCCGCCGACGAGGTCGCCATCACCGACCGGGCACCCGCCGGGTCGGTTCCCGAGGCGGCTCCGCTGGTCGATGCGCTGCGGGGGGTTCTCGACACCGACGTGGCGGGGAAGCAGGGCTGGACCGATGTCGCCCGGCTCACCGCCCGCGGGGTTCCTGCGGTCAACTACGGCCCAGGCGACCCGGCGCTCGCCCATCGCAGCGACGAGCGGGTCTCGCTCACCAATGTCGATCGTGCCTTCGACCGGCTCCGTGCCTTCCTCATGAGATCCGGGCCCACCGGATGAGATCGGGCTCCGACTCCCACCCAGAACCCGACCCCGACCTCCGGTCTGCGGTGCTGGAGCGGACCGCCCGGCTCGCCGGCGCCTACCTCGATACCGTGGACGACGCCCCGGTGTTCCCCACGGCCGATCCCGCCGAGCTTCGGGCCGGCATCTCGGGTGCGCTCCCGGAGACGGCCACCGATCCGATCCGTGTCGTCGAGGATCTCGCCGCCGCCGTCGAGCCCGGTCTGGTCGCCGTCGCCGGTGGGCGCTATTTCGGTTTCGTCACCGGAGGTGCTGTGCCGGCC
Source organism: uncultured Acidimicrobiia bacterium (assembly GCA_963708235.1). Lineage (GTDB taxonomy): Bacteria > Actinomycetota > Acidimicrobiia > Spongiisociales > UBA5794. The sequence continues at coordinate 1,081,690 of OY970200.1, forward strand.
GCCCTCGGCGCCGACCTCCTCGCCACGGTGTGGGATCAGAACGCCTTCTCCTATGTCGGTGCGCCCGCCGCCGCCATCGTCGAGGAGCAGGCACTGGACTGGATCAAGGAACTACTCCGCTTGCCCGCTTCCGCTTCGGCGGCGGTAGTGACCGGTTGTCAGATGGCGCACGTCACCGCCCTTGCCGCCGCCCGTCATGCCGTGCTGGCCGCCGCCGGTTGGAATGTCGCCGCCGAAGGGCTCGCCGGTGCGCCGCAGATCCGGGTGGTCACCGGAGTCCGTCGCCACATCACCGTCGATCGCGCCGTTCGGCTTCTCGGGCTGGGTGACACCGCCATGAGGCCAGTCGAGGTCGACGCCCAGGGGCGGATGATCCCCTCGGCCCTCGCAGCTGCGATCGCCGCCGAAGCCGGGCCGGTGATCGTCGTTGCGCAGGCCGGCGAGGTCAACACCGGGTCGTTCGATCCCCTGGGCCCCATCATCGACACCGCCCGTGAGCATGACGCCTGGGTCCATGTCGATGGTGCGTTCGGGATCTGGGCAAGGGTGAGCCCCGAGCACGCCATGCTGGTCGATCGCCTCGAAGAGGCCGATTCCTGGGCGTTCGACGGTCACAAGTGGCTCAACGTCCCCTACGACTCCGGGGTGGCGGTGGTGGCCGATGCCGATGCCCACCGGGCCGCCATGGCCGGACAGGCGGCCTATCTGCCTTCGGTCTCCGAGGTCCGTAATCCCATCGACTGGGGACCCGACGCCTCGCGCCGTGCCCGCGGGTTCGCCCTGTATGCGGCGCTGCGGTCGCTGGGACGACAGGGTGTGTCCGATCTCGTCCGCCGCTGCGGTGACCACGCTCAGCGCCTCGCTGCGGGTCTGGCGGATCTCCCCGGCGTCACCCTGCTCAACGAGGTGGTGCTCAACCAGGTGCTGATCCGTCTCGACGACCCCGACGAGACCCAGCGTGTCCTCCTCGACGTGCAACGTGGGGGTGTCGCCTGGATGGGTGGGACCGTATGGGACGACGTCCCCGCCATCCGCCTGTCGGTGTCGAGCTGGCGCACCACCGCCGCCGACATCGATCGCACCGTCGCCGCCTTCGCCGCCGCCATCGGATCGACGTGAGCGACCGGTCGGTCGGTGGGCCGGTGCGCTTGGTACGCTGCGATCCGGCGTCCCCGCCAGGGTCACGCTTTGCCGTCGAGATCCACGGATGGGGATGAGGTACCGGTGGCTGGACCGTCCGATCTGATCCGGAGACTCAGCCGGAAATCGCACCGCGTTGTCTCCGGTTCGTCCGCCCCCGACCCCGCCGTCCAACGTCGGCTCCTCGCCGATCGTGCCCATGACGAGGAGCGTTGGTCGGACGCAGGGCCGCTGTGGGAGGCCATATTCGAGGACGCCCGCGAAGAGCAGATCCGGCGGTTCGCCGGGAGACGGGCCGCACTGTCGTATCGCAGAGCCGGGCAGCGGGAGGACCTGCGCCGGATGCTGCGGGCCCTCCTCGATGCGTTCCCGCCCGACGACTGGACACGGCGCGAGTTGGCGCGGTTCGAGCGGACCGCCACCACCACCGGGGGACCGGGCGACTACTGGATACGGCGCAGCCGGATGATGTACATCCAGGTCACCCGGGAGATCTCGCGCCGCATCGCCTCACATGCCGGCTCGGTGGTGGATGTCGGATCCCACGACACGCCGATCCTCGACTGGTTTCCCGACGCACCGGTCAGGGTGTCGGTGGACCTGCGACGCCCCTATCGGGGGGACGGCATCGAGTCGGTGACTGCCGATTTCATGAGCTGGCGCCCCGGGAGGAAATTCGATGTCGGTCTCTGCCTGCAGGTGCTCGAACACGTCCCGGACGCCGCATCGTTCGCCGCCGCCCTGCTCGACCTCTGCGACGTCGTCATCGTCTCCGTCCCCTACCGGTGGCCCGAGGAGACCACGAGCTTTCACGTCCACGATCCGGTTGACGAGGCAAAGCTCAGCGGCTGGTTCGGTCGCCGACCCAATTACTCCTACATCGTCTCCGAGCTCGACGGGCAACAACGAATCATCTGCGTCTACGACACCCGATCGGACGAGACCTGGCACACGGTCAAGGAGGACGATTTTCGCTTCCGGTGGAACCGGTCGGAGATCGACGGTCTGCTGACAGCCGACATGGAAGGGACCGGGGATGACCGACACTGACCAGGAACTCGGGTTTGCGACGCGGGCGATCCATGCCGGCGAGCGCAGCGGTCCGCTGAGCGGACAGAACACCCCGATCTTCCAGACGGCGGCGTTCTCGTTCGAGACCGCCGCCGACAAATCCGCCGCCATGGATTCGGCGATGGCCTGGGAGGGCGGCTACTTCTACACCCGGACCGGCAACCCCACCACCACGGCCCTCGAGGAGAAGCTGGCGGCACTCGACGGCGCCGAGAGCGCCGTGGTCGGTTCGAGCGGGATGGGGTCGGTGGCCACCGCGCTGCTCGCCCACCTCGATGCCGGTGACCACCTCGTCATCACCGACGATCTGTTCATCATCACCCGGTTCCTCGTGGAGAACGACCTCCCCAAGAAGGGCGTCGAGGTCACCAGCGTCGACATCACCGACCTCGATGCGGTGCGTGCTGCGGTCCGTCCCGAGACCAGGGTGATCTTCACCGAATCGGTGTCCAACCCCAACATGCGGGTCGCCGATCTCCCCGCCCTCGTCGACATCGCCCACCGGGTGGGCGCCCTGCTCATGGTCGACAACACCTTCCTCGGTCCCTCGCTGCTCCGCCCGCTGGAACTGGGCGCCGACCTGGTGATCCACTCGGCCACCAAGTACCTCTCCGGTCACGGCGACGCCCTTGCCGGGGTGGTCGCCGGCGCCAGGGAGTTGATCGATCCCATCCGCTACACGCTCGATGTCCTCGGCTCGTGCGCCAGCCCGTTCAACTCGTGGCTTGTGCTGCGCGGGGTGAGGACGCTGGCGCTGCGCATGGCCGCCCACAACCGCAATGCGGCGGCGCTGGCGGAGATGCTGGAGCGGCATCCCGCCGTGGAGACGGTCCTCTATCCCGGGCTGGAGAGCCATCCCGACCATGCCGTTGCGGCCCGCCTGTTCGGCCCCGACTACGGCGGGATGATGGCGATCCGACTCCACGGTGACCGGTCCACCATGGAGGCATTCGCCGACGGTCTCGTACTGTGCGAGATGTCGGTGAGCCTCGGGGACGTCTTCACGCTGGTGTACCCGATGCCGAAGCGCAACAACCTGATCCGCATCTCCGTCGGCTGCGAGACCACCGGCGACATCCTCACCGACATCGCCCAGGCACTCGACCACATCCCCGGCGAGCACCCACCCCCGGGGAACCAGTGCCCCATCAGATAACGTTTGCCGCGTTCAGGACGGCCAGATGACGTCGCTGGCTGCGTCCTCGTCGTGCTCGATGGCTCTTCGACATACGTCTCATCGCACGGCGGTCGGGGACCCCAGCCCCGACCGTCTGACCCCACCTTCCGGTGCGGTCACTCGACGTATCCCCTGATATGCCTTCGTCCTGCGTCCTTGCCATCAACGTCGCAACCTGACTATTGGGCCTCGCCCTGAACATCACCAACGTCACCCGATGGGGCACTAACCTCCCGCTCATGCCCGTAGAGATCGACATCGCCAAGGTGGCCAAGCTCGCCCGTATAGCCCTGAGCGAGGAGGAGCTTGCCGTCTATGGCGCCCAGCTCGGTGACATCCTCGGTCACGCCGAGCGGGTGCAGGCACTCCCCACCGAGGGTGTGCCCCCGACATCCCACCCGTTCCCGGTCACCAACTCCTTCCGCCCCGACGAGGTCACTCCCTCGCTGGACCGTGACGAGGTGCTTGCGCAGGCTCCGGCCGCCGAGGACGGCTGCTTCCGGGTCCCGCGCATCCTGGAAGAGTCATGACCGATCTGGCCGACCTCACCATCGAGGAAGCGGGGAGCCGGCTCCGCACCGGGGACTGCTCCGCCGTCGATCTGTTCGAGGCGGTGTTCGCCCGCGCCTCGATCACCGAGGCCCATCTCCACGCCTATCTCACCATCGACAAGGACGGCGCCCGGACCGCTGCGGAGGCCGCTGACCGGCGCTTTGCCGTCGGCGACCCGCTCGGACCGCTCGACGGCATCCCCATCGCCCTCAAGGACAACATGTCCACAAGAGGGATCGAGACCACCTGTGCCTCCCAGATTCTCGCCGGCTACGTCCCGCCCTATGACGCCACCGTGGTCACCCGGCTCAAGGCGGGCGGAGCGGTGCTGGTCGGCAAGACCAATCTCGACGAGTTCGCCATGGGGTCGTCGACCGAGAACTCGGGATACGGCACCAGTCGCAATCCCTGGGACACCGACCGCGTCCCCGGAGGTTCCTCGGGTGGCTCCGCCGTGGCGGTCTCGGTCGGCTCCGCCCTGGGCGCCCTCGGATCCGACACCGGGGGGTCGGTGCGCCAGCCGGCCGCCCTGTGTGGAGTGGTCGGGATGAAGCCGACCTATGGGCTGGTCAGCCGCTACGGGCTGGTGGCCTTTGCCTCGTCCCTCGACCAGATCGGACCTTTCACCCGGACCGTCGCCGACACCGCCACCCTGCTCGGCGCCATCGCCGGGTGGGATGCCCACGACGCCACCTCGATCCGCGGCGAGGTGCCCGATCTCGCCGGGTCGCTCGACACCGGTGTCGCCGGGCTCCGTATCGGGGTGGTCAGGGAACTCACCGGTGACGGCATGGATCCCCAGGTGATGGCCGCCTTCAACCGCACCGTCAATGCACTCTCCGATGCCGGGGCCGAGATCGTCGAGGTGTCGCTGCCCACGGTCGAGCACGCCATCTCCACCTACTACCTGATCGCCCCGGCCGAATGTTCCTCCAACCTGGCGCGTTTCGACGGGGTCCGCTACGGATTGCGCGTCGACGGGGACACCACCGAGGAGATGATGGCCCGCACGCGGGGTCAGGGCTTCGGCCCCGAGGTGGTGCGCCGCATCCTGCTCGGCACCTACGCCCTCTCCGCCGGGTACTACGACGCCTTCTACGGGCAGGCGCAGAAGGTCCGCACCCTGATGCGCCGTGACTTCGGCGCCGCCTTCGAGCAGGTTCACGCCCTGGTCTCGCCGACCAGCCCCACCACGGCGTTCCCGATCGGTGAGCGGACCGCCGATCCGCTGACCATGTACTACTCGGATGTCTGCACCATCCCCTCCAACCTCACCGGTGACCCGGCGCTCTCGCTGCCGATCGGGCTCGACGACGCCGGGCTCCCCATCGCCGTCCAGGTGATGGCCCCGGCGCTCGGCGAAGAGATGTTGTTGCGGGTCGCTGCCGAGATCGAGCGGCTGGTCGGCTTCGATGCCCGACCGTCGCTGGCCACTTCGGAGGTGACCGCACCGTGACCCCCAGGACGACCACCGACACAGCCACCGGTCACTACCAGGCGGTGATCGGGATCGAGACCCACGTCGAGCTACGGACGAAGTCCAAGATGTTCTGCGGGTGTGCGGTCGAGTTCGGTTCCGAACCGAACACCAACGTGTGTCCGGTGTGTCTGGCGCTGCCCGGGTCGCTCCCGGTACCCAATGCCGAGGCGATCGAGGGGATTCTGCGGATCGGCGCCGCATTCGACTGTGAGCTGGTCGAGCACTCGCTGTTCCACCGCAAGAACTACTTCTATCCCGACCTCCCGAAGAACTACCAGATCTCCCAGTACGACGTTCCGCTGTGTGTGAACGGGCATCTCGACGTCATCGTCGACGGTGAGCCGGTACGGATCGGGGTCACCCGGGTCCACATGGAAGAGGACACCGGCAAGAGCCTTCACGGCGGCGGCGACGGCGGCCGCATCCATGACGCCGCCCACTCGCTGCTCGACTTCAACCGCGCCGGGACCCCGCTGGTCGAGATCGTGTCCGAACCCGACATCCGTTCCGCCGACCAGGCCCGCGCCTATGTCACCGAGCTACAGCGGGTGGTCCGCAGCCTCGGGGTCTCCGACGCCCGTCTCGAGGAGGGCTCGATGCGATTCGATGCCAACGTCTCGGTGATGCCCGTCGGATCCGACACCTTCGGGACCCGCGCCGAGGTCAAGAACATGAACTCGATCCGCTCGCTGCACCGGGCGGTCGAGTACGAGATCGAGCGCCAGATCGCCCTGATCGACGGTGGAGGGACGGTCATCCAGGAGACCCGCCACTGGAACGAGGAGACGGGGCGTACGTCGTCGATGCGCTCCAAGGAGGAGTCCGAGGACTACCGCTACTTCCAGGAACCCGACCTGCTCCCGCTCGAGGTCAACTCGGCATGGCGGGAGCGGATCATCGCCGCCCTTCCCGAGCTCCCCGCCGCCCGCACCGCCCGCTACGTCGCCGCCGGGGTCGACGGGGCCCAGGCCACCCAGCTCGTCGATGACGAAGATCTGGGGTCGCTGTTCGACCAGGCGGTCATCGCCGGCGCCGACGCCCGGACCGTCGCCAACTGGATCACCGGCGAAGTGGTCGCCTACCTGCGCCGCACCGAACTGACGCCTGTGGAAACGGCGCTCACCCCGGCCGACCTGGTGGCGCTCGAGGAGATGGTCAACGCCGGGACGGTGTCGGCGTCCGCCGCCAAAGATGTCCTCCAGGGGGTACTGGCCGGCGAGGGTCGACCGGCTGCGGTCGCCGAGGCGCGGGATCTGGTCCAGATCTCCGATACCGGTTTCATCGAGACCGAAGTCGATGCGGTGCTCGGCGCCAACCCCGAGGCGCTGGAGCGGATGCGCCAGGGTGACCTCAAGCCACTCGGGTTCCTTGTCGGTCAGGTGATGAAGGCGACCGGTGGCAAGGCCGATCCCCGAATGGTTTCCGACCTGCTGCGGAGCCGCGCCACCTCGTAGCGGCCCGGTCGGGCCGCCGTCGGTCATCCGCTCACCCGTCCGCCGGGTGGCAACAGAGATGTCACTTCGCCGAAACCTGTTCGAAACCCCCCTGTGGCAGCGTGGCCGGGTCGCGCTGGAGGAGGGTCGAGTATGGATTCAGGGGATATCGCCTGGGTGTTGACCAGCTCAGCATTGGTGCTGTTCATGACACCGGGACTTGCACTGTTCTACGGCGGGATGGTGAGAGCGAAGAACGTTCTCAACATGCTGCTGATGAACTTCTTCACGATTTCGATCGTCACTGTGATCTGGGTCGCCGTCGGCTATTCGCTCGCCTTCGGCGACGGTGGCGGAGCCTTCATCGGTGACTTCGATGCGTTCGGGCTCAGGGACATCGTCGGCGAGGAACTGCTCTTCGTGATGTTCCAGCTCACCTTCGCCATCATCACCCCGGCGCTCATCTCCGGGGCGGTCGCCGAGCGGATGAAGTTCTCGGCGTGGGTGCTCTTCGTCGGGTTGTGGGCGTTGATCGTCTACCCGCTGATCGCCCACTGGGCCTGGGCCGGGTGGTTGCTCGACCTCGGCGCCATCGATTTCGCCGGTGGGCTGGTCGTCCACATCAACGCCGGAGTCGCCGCCCTCGCCCTGGTGCTGGTGCTCGGGGTCCGACGTGGGTTCGGCACCGAGGCGATCCGGCCGCACTCGCTGCCGCTGACGCTGATCGGGACCGGGATCCTGTGGTTCGGCTGGTTCGGGTTCAATGCCGGCTCGGCGCTCGGTGCCAACGAAGTCGCCATCGGCGCCATGATGGCCACTCAGATCGGCGCCTCGCTCGGCGCCCTCGGCTGGGTCGCCGCCGAATGGCGGAAGAGCGGAGCCCCCACCACCCTCGGCGCCGCCTCGGGCGCCATCGCCGGTCTGGTGGCGATCACCCCTGCCGCCGGTTTCGTCGGCCCCCAGGCCGCCATGGTCATCGGGCTGGTCGCCGGCGGGCTCTGCTATCTGGCCGTCTCGCTCAAGTTCCGTTTCGGCTTCGACGACTCGCTCGATGTGGTCGGTGTCCACCTGGTCGGTGGCGTCGTCGGCTCGGTGTTACTCGGGGTGTTCGCCCAGCAGTCGGTCAACGAGGCCGGCGCCGATGGGGCCCTCTTCGGCAACTTCGAACTGCTGTTCTTCCAGATCGTCGCCGTGCTCGCCGTCCTGGTGGTCTCGTTCGTGCTGACCTGGATCATCGCCAAGGTGGTCGATGCACTGGTCGGTCTCCGTGCCGACGACCATGCCGAGAGCGAAGGTCTCGATATCGTCCTCCACGAGGAACGCGCCTATGTCTTCACCGATTCGAGGTAGGGGAGCGCCATGAAGCTGGTCATTGCATTCATCAAGCCGTTCAAGCTGGAGGCCGTGAAGGAGGCGCTCAAGGCCGTCGGGGTCTCCGGGATGTCCGTCGGTGACGTCTCCGGGTTCGGGCGTCAATCCGGTCAGACCGAGGTCTACCGGGGCGCCGAATACGAGGTGGACTTCGTTCCCAAGGTCCGTATCGAGGTGCTGGTCCCCGAGGAGTTGGCGGCCGCCGTCGTCACCGCCATCGAGGAGTCCGCCAGGACCGGCGATATCGGCGACGGGAAGATCGCCGTGATCCCGGTCGACCAGGTGGTGCGGATCCGCACCGGGGAACGCGACCGCGACGCCGTGTGAACGCTCCGCCGACCACCCGGTTCCTCGAGCTCCGTGACGAGCTGATCTCGGAGCGGAGCGGGGATGGCGCCGCCGGTGTCGGCGAGGCGCTCACCCACACCCTCGACGAGGCCATCGTCGCTCTTGCCGCCGATGTCGCCGACGAGCCCCTCACCGTGGTCGCCGTCGGCGGGTACGGCCGGGGCGACCTGTGTCTCCGTTCCGATGTCGATGTGATGTTGCTCCACGACGGCGCCGATCTCGATCGCATCACCAACGCCGTGCTCTACCCGTTGTGGGACGCCAACCTACGCGTCGGCCACTCGGTGCGAACCGTCGGCGAGGCGATCACCACCGCCCGCACCAGCTTCGAGACGCTGACCTCGCTGCTCACCATGCGGTGTCTGGCGGGCGACGCATCGCTGTGGAAGGAGCTGGAACACGACCTCGCCGAGCTGGTGGCGGGACGACCATTCTCGGCCCGGTTGGCCGCATCGGAGCTGGAACGGCGACGTCGGCACCCCTATCCGGTGATGGCGGCGGACATCAAGTCGGGCCGCGGTGCGCTGCGCACCCATCACGGGTTTCTCTGGGAGCGACGTCGCGCCGAGTTGCTCGGTCTCGCCGATCCGTATCCACCCGACGCCGACGAGACGGCGGCCCGGCTCGACCTTCTTGCCGTCCGCAACGCCCTGCACGCCGTAGCCGGGCGGGAGATGGATCTGTTCGTCACCGACCTCCGACCACCGGCGGCGGAGTGGCTGGGGGTCCCGGTCGAGGATCTCGCCGACCGTGTCGGCAGCGCGCTGTGCACCGGTGACCGGCTCGCCGAACGTCGCTGGGGTGACCTCGTCGCCGGACGCGATCCGATGGTGGCCTTCGGGCGCCGGGTGTTCGGTCGGGTCACCAGCCGGTTCCGTGACACCGCAGCTCCCGCTCCCGATGCCTCCCCGCTGGCGTTGGCGCTCCAGGCCGCCGCACGACCCGACGGGGTCCGCCTCGACACCGTCGAACGGGAGCGGATCATGGCGGCGGTCGCTCACGGTTCGGGCGCCGAATGGACGCCGGCCGACCGGGCCGGGCTGGTCCGGCTGCTGTCGGCCGGAGATCGCGGTCGGGCCGCCTGGGATCTGCTCGATCAGCTCGGCTGGGTCGCGACCTTCCTCCCCGAATGGGGCACGGTGGCCACCCTGCCCCAGCTGGCGCCGTTCCACGAGCACCCGGTCGGAGCGCATCTGTGGCGAACCGTCGACGAGATGCGGATGCTGTCCAGCGGGGACGGTGAGCGCGACGCCGAATATGCCGACCTGGCTGACGAGATCGGATCGACCGAGGAGTTGCTCCTCGCCGCCTTCCTCCATGACATCGGGAAGGGGACCGGCGAAGACCATTCCATTGCCGGTGCCCGGATCGTCGAGGCATTCTGTGCCCGTACCGGGTTCGGGCCGGCCACGACCGCCCTGCTGGTCACCACCACCCGCCACCACCTGCTGCTCTCCCACACCGCTACCCGACGCGATCCCTCCGATCCGGCGGTCATCGACGATGTGGCCGACGCCGTGGGTGACCTCCGCACCCTGCAGGTGCTCTACCTGCTGACCGTCGCCGACGCCCGAGCCACCGGGCCGACGATGTGGAGCGCCTCGAAGGCGACCTGGTTGCGGAGCCTGTATCTGCGGGTGGCCTCCCGGTTCGAGCGCAACCAGCCGGAGCGGGCGGATCGGATCGAGGCTGCGGTCGCGGTGGGGGAGCGCACCTTCCCGCACCGGATCGTGGAAGAACACCTCGAAGCGATGCCGACGGAATACGTGCTCGGCGAGGAACCCGACGACATCGCCTGGCACCTCGGTGTCCTGGAGCGGGCCCGGGTTGGTGGGGGCGCTGTGCCGGTGCGGGTCGCGGTCCGTCCCGGTGACGGGGTCGACGAGGTGCTGGTGGTCGGACCCGATCAGCCAGGATTCCTCGGGGCGGTGGCGAGCACCTTTGCGGTCCATGGTGTCGCCGTCAATGCCGCCCGTCTCTTCACCCGTGGTGACGGGACGGCGCTCGACGTCTTCCACGTCACCGACGACCGCCTCGGTGGATCAGTCCCCACCGGTCGCTGGGACGCCGTCGAAGGCGATCTCGCCGCCGTCACCGCCGGGGAGAGGGATCTCTCCGCCGATCTGGAGCGCCGCTCGCTGGCCTACCGGCACGAGGGTCCGGAGATCTCGACCCGGGTCACGATTCGACCGCACGCATCGGCCCGGGCCACCGTGGTGGAGGTCCGCTGCGCAGACCGGATCGGACGGCTCGCCGAGATCGTTGCCGCCCTCTACGCCGAAGACCTCGATATCTGGCGCGCCACCCTCGACATCCGAACCGGCGAGGTCATCGACACCTTCCATGTCCGCCGCCACGGCCAGACCCTGCGTGACCAGGACGAGATCGTGGATGTGGTCAACCGTCTCGAGCTGGCGCTGGGCTGAGCGGCCCTCGTTTCCCGGGTACGGGCTGATTCGCCCCGGAGCGGGCGCTTGGTAGATTCCCCGTATGCCCGCCCACCTGCCGAGTCCCGCCGCCGCGCCGCCTCGCCTTGCGCTGCTACGCCTCGGGGTGCGTCGATGAAGGCCGTCGTCTTCGACTGCGACGGGGTGCTGGTCGACAGCGAACCGCTGGCCGAGCGGTCGTGGAGTCACGCCCTGGCCAAGTTCGGATATACCGCCACGGTGGAGGATTTCGAGGCGGTGCTGGGTCGCACCGCCGTCGCCGGCCATGCCTACTTTGCGGGGCGGACGGAGCTCCCGCCGCTCGACCAGTTCCGCACCCACACCGGTGAGTACTGGAATGCCCATCTCGACGAGCTGAGGGCGTTCCCCGATGCCGTCGAGGTGGTCCGCCATCTTGCCGCGGACGGCATCCCGCTGGCGGTGGCCTCGTCGAGTCACCGTGCCGAACTCGACATGAAGCTGACCCGCTTCGATCTCGCCCGGTACTTCGACTTCGTCATCGGCGGCGACGAGGTCGCCCACGGCAAGCCTGCCCCCGATCTGTTTCTCAGAGCGGCCGAGGGTCTGGGTGTCGCCCCTTCGGACTGCCTCGCCATCGATGACGCCGAGGTGGGCGCCGACTCCGCCGCCGCCGCCGGGATGCGTGTGGTCCGTCTCACCCGCAGCGGCGAGGTCTCCGCCCGCCACACCACGGCATCGTCGCTCGACGCCGAACTGATCGAGATGTGGCTCGGACTGCGCTGATCAAGTCTCCCGCCAGGGCGGCGGTGGTGCGAGGGCGGCTCAGCGCAAGGGGTTGGTGCAGCGCACGTCGGGGAATCGGCCGAAGTCGGTGTCGGCGGAGTAGACGGTGAGCCCATGCTCGATCGCCAGTGCGGCGAGTTGGGCGTCGGGGACGAGATTCCCGGTGATGGTCAGATGCGACATCAGGCTGGCGAGTACGGCGGCGGTGCGTTCCGATACCGGCGGGATCCACGACGGATCGGCATCGAGCCACGACTGGACGAATCCCCACGCCTCGGCGCCGCTCAGTGGCTGGCGGGTGACGCGGGGATGGGTGCTGATCCGCAGGAAGGCTCCGATCGTCTGCCAGGGAATCGCCACCCGCCGATCTCCGTTGAGGACGGTTTCCAGCCAGACCGCCGCAGCGTGGTGGTGCGGGCTGGTGCGGTCGACGGCGTAGAGCAACAGGTTGGCGTCGATCAGCATCAGGACTCGTCGAGGAGCTCGAGCACGGCGCCGATGTCGGTGACGTCGACGGTGATCCCGAGATCGGCCGACCGGTGGAGGTACCGGATGCGGCGCTCCGGTTGGGCCAGCCCGGCTCGGATCAGCCGATTGACTGCCTCGCTGATCCCGATGCCCTCGCTTCTGCGCATCGCCTCGATGGCGGCGGCGACATCATCGTCCAGGGTGAAGGTCGTCCGCATGCGATAAGCATAACATCATGATGCACCAGCCCCCTGCGCTGCGTACCCAGGCTCTGCACCGGGGCGTCAGCGGCTCCAGCCGGGGGTGTGGCTCAGCCGGTGTTGCGGAGCCCGGCGGCGAGACCGTTGATGGTCAGGAGCAGGGCGCGGTCGAGGTTGGCGTCGGTGGCAGTACCGGGACCGGACCCGTTCGCCGCTTTGCGCGCCCGGTCGAGAAGGGCGACCTGGAGATACGAGATCGGGTCGATGTAGATGTCGCGGATCCCGAGCGTGCGCTGCAACACCGGGTTCCGGTCGAGGACATCATGTTCGCCGGTGATCGCCATGATCTGGTCGACGGTGCGGGTGTGTTCCTCGACGATGATGTCGAAGAGCCCACGGTGCTGCTCGGGGACCAGGCTGGTCACGTAGCGCCGGGCAATGGTGAGGTCGGTCTTGGCCAGCGTCATCTCCACGTTGGAGACAAACGTCCGGAAGAACGACCACTGCTCGTACATCTCGGCGATCTGGTCGTCGAGTCCGGCGTTGCGGGCCGCTGCCAGGCCGGTGCCGACCCCGAACCACCCGGGGACGATCTGGCGGGACTGGGTCCAGCCGAACACCCAGGGGATCGCCCGGAGCCCGTCGAGACCGACGTTGTCGGCGCCGCCGCCGGGGCGGCGCGCCGGGCGCGAACCGATGTTCATCGAACCGAGTTCCTCGACCGGAGTGGAGGTGAGGAAATAGGGGACCAGGTCTGGGGAATCGACAAGGCTGCGATAGGCGGAGAAGGCGGTGTCGCTGACGACGTCCATCGCCGCATCCCACCCCGCCAGCACCTCGGCGGACCGGCGCGACGTCCGATGCAACACCGAGGCCTCGAGGGTGGCGGCCAACGCCAGTTCCAGGTTGGCGGTCGCCAACTCGGGGAGTCCGTACTTGTCGGCGATGACCTCGCCCTGCTCGGTGATCTTGATCCGCCCGTCGACGGTTCCCCACGGCTGCGCCATGATCGCCTCACCGGTGGGGCCGCCACCACGACCGACCGTGCCTCCCCGGCCGTGGAACACCCGGAGTTCGACCCCGTGGCTCAGCGCCACGTCCCGCAGGTTGCGCGACGCCTTGTACAGCTCCCACTGCGAGGTGGTGATCCCGGCGTGCTTGTTCGAGTCCGAGTAGCCGAGCATCACCTCCTGGAGATCTCCGCGGAGCCGCACGATGTCGCGGTAGGGACCGCAGCTGAGCATCTCATCGAGGAGGGCGCCGGCCGCCCGCACCTCGTCGATGGTTTCGAACAGCGGGACGAACCCCACCCGGGCCAGTCCGCTGTGGAGGTCGACCAAACCCGCCTCACGCGCCAGCACCGCCACCGCCAGGATGTCATCGGCGCCCCGGGTCTCCGAGACGATGTAGCTCTCGATGGTGTCCGGTCCGAACCGGTCGAGGGCGCGGCGCATCATGTGGAACGTCTCGAAGGTGCGGGTGGCGTCGCCCTCGAGCCTGGTGGTCAAAGATGCCAGCGGCCGCCGGGCGGTCAGCTCATCGCCGAGCAGGGCGGTGCGCTCCGCCGCACCGGTCGGGTAGTCCACGCCCAACCGGTGGTAGAGCTGCTCCAGCACCTCGTGATGGGCGCGGGCGTGCTCGCGGACATCCATGGTGGCGAGCTGGAAACCGAAGGCGGCCACCCGGCGGACCAGACGGTCCACCGACCCGGTGGCGATCAGCTCACCACGATGTTCGATCAGCGAGCTCCGCATCACATCGAGATCGGCGAGCATCTCGTCGGGACCGGTGTAGTCCCGACCGGGACGGTGCGGGGTGTCCTCCTCGAGCCGCCGACGGGTATTGACCAGTCGCTGGTGGATGAAGGCGCACTTCTGGCGGTAGGCCTCCCCGGCCGAAAGATCGGCGAACACCGCATGGGTCGAGGGGAGGGCCACAGCGTCTTCCGCCAGCGATGCCGCCAGCTCGTCGCTGATGTCGGCGATCTTGTCGGAGGAGCTGAGATCGGTGGCCAGCGACTCCACGGCGGCGATCAGACCCCGCAGCGCATGCTGATGCTGCATCTTGAGCACCTGCATCGTGACCTCGGGGGTGACGTTGGGGTTGCCGTCGCGGTCGCCGCCCACCCAGGTGCCGAATCGCAGCGGATGTGCGGTGCGGTCGAGGGTGACCCCGAGTCGCCCGAGTTGGAAGGCCAGCTCGTCGAACACATCGGCAGCGACATCACGGAAGATCTCGTCGAAGTAGTAGATCGCCGAGCGGGCCTCGTCGATCGGCTTCGGACGTTCGCGGCGCAGCTCGTCCGTCTGCCACATCAGCTCGACGACTTCGGCAAGCCGGCGTTCCGTCCGATCCTGATCGGCGGCGGACCGTCGCGGGTCGGCGCGTTCCTCGAGCAGTTCGGCGACACGGTTGGTCTTGGTGAGGATCGAGCGGCGGGCGGCCTCGGTTGGATGGGCGGTGAACACCGGGCGCAGCTCCAGCCGCGACACGATGGCCTGGACCGTCCCGGTGGACACCTCTGCGGCAGCGATCCGGTCCACCGTGGCCGCCAGCCAGCGACGGTGGTCGCTGCGGGCGCCTTCCTCGTCGAGACGGTGGCTCTGCTCGGCGACGTTCGCCAGATAGAAGTACGTCGAGAACGCCCGCACCAGTTGGATCGTCGTCTCCAGATCGAGTCCGGCCAGCAGTGCGGTGAGCTCGGTGTCGGCGCTTCCCGGTTCGTCCTCGCCACGAATCCTCTTGGTCAGGGCGCGCACCTGCTCCACGAGGTCGAGCAGATGCGGCCCTTCCTGGCGCACCAGGGTCTCGCCGAGCAGATTCCCCAACAATCTGATGTCGGCGCGAAGATGCACGTCGCGAATCTGGCGTTCGTCAAGCATCCACGGGAGGGTAGCGGGAGGCCGCACCCGGCCCGGAGCGTCAGATGTCCGGCTCGGTGCGGAGGCGGAAATGCCGCTCCAACGCCACCCAGGCCAATCGCGACCATGGATGGATGGCGATCGGCGTGACCACCATGACCGCCACCAGGGCCACCGTCATCGCCGTCCAGGGAACGTCCGGCCAGAGCACCACCAGGCCGCCGATGAACAGCACCAGGAACACGCCCATCGTGACCGCCAGGTTGATCGTCATCGCACCGAGCCAGTAGCCGGGGCTCCGCTCGAAGTGGAGACCACAGCCGGGACAGTCCTCGACCATGGTCATCCGGCGAAAGATCCCGCCGCTCCCACACTTCGGGCAGCGCAACATCGTGGCGCGACCCACGGAACGGAGGAAATGACGGGGTGGATGGCTGACCTTCTTGTTCACCTTCGGAGGGTACCGCCACCGACGTCCGACACGGTTTGCCCGTCGGTGGAGCGGGTAGATATCGGGATGTTCATCCCATCTTTGATCCGCTTCACCACCCGCTCGCTGCGCCGACTTCCCTATCTCGGTGGTGCCGCCGCCGCCGGGTGGGTCGGCTACAGCGCCTTCTCCATCGACCACGACCTGCCGCTCCCCAGTCCGGTTCCCGGCAGTTCCCGCACCCTCGAGATCGTCGATGCCGGGCGGGTGACCGTCTACGAAGCGACCGTCACAGATGCGGACAGTCCCACCGGACCGCCGGTCGTGCTGATCCACGGTGTCCATGCCGCCGCATCTGCCTATGACATGCGACCGCTGTTCACCGCCCTCGGTTGGCACCGCCGGGTCATCGCCTTCGACCTTCCCGGGTTCGGACAGTCCGAGCGCTCTGACCGTCGCTACACCCCCGAGATGATGACCGCCGCCGTGGTCGGCGTCCTCGAGAAGGTCGCCGGCGAGCCGGCCGACCTCGTCGGACTCTCGCTGGGTTCGGAGTACGCCGCGGCGGCGGCCATCGCCCGACCGGATCTGGTGCGGTCGGTGACCATGATCTCCCCGACCGGGATGGGCGGAGATGCCACCCACGCCCACCGCCCGGACGTCCCCGCCCTGCTCAAGATTCCGGTGTTGGGGCAGGCGTTCTTCGACCTGCTGGTGACCAACCCGTCGATCCGGTACTTCCTCGGCAAGAGTTTCGCCGGAGATGTCGACGGCGGCTACGCCGGGTACGCCCGACTCGCCGGCCACCGACCCGGGGCTCGTCACGCCCCGCTGGCATTCGTCTCCGGACTGCTGTTCACCCCTGAGGTGGACGAAGCCGTCTACCGCAAGCTCAGCCAGCCGGTGCTGGTGCTCTACGACCGCGATCCGTACTCGTCGTTCGATGTGCTCCCCGAGATCGTCGGTGACCTTCCGAACTGGCGGGCGGTCCGGATCGCCGGGACCGCCGGGCTGCCCCACTTCGAGCGCCCCAACGAAACGGTGGCGGCACTCAACCGGTTCTGGGCGGAGGCCGAGACCGGGTAGTCTCCCGGTCTGATGTCGATCCTCACCGCCCTCGCCCTCCAGGCCGCCGATCAGGAGCGGGAAACCATCTATCTGGTTCTCGGACTGGCGGCGGTCGCCCTGATCATGTGGGGCCTGTTCAAACGGCTCGTGGTGCTGGTGGTCCTCGCCGGCATCATCGCGGCCGGCGCCTGGTATCTGTACCTGTCCTGATTCCCGCTCCGCTGCCTGAAGACGGGCGGCGCCGACATCGGGGAGCCACCCGGCCCAGGGGCGGGGCCGCCGATTCGGTATGGCACTCCGTCGGTGCGATCATCGTGGGTTCACACCACTCCCGTCACTTCCCGCCTCACCTTCCCGCCCGAGCAATCTCCGGGTTCATCCGTCATCCGAAGGACCGTTCATGGACGCCAGACCGACCGTTGTCATCGCAGAGACCATCGCCGACTCGGCCATCGCCACCCTCGAACCCCACGTCGTGGTCGATGTCGCGGTGGGTGTGGCCACCGACGAACTCCACCGGCGGCTGGCCGATGCCTCAGGGCTCATCGTCCGCTCCGCCACCCAGGTCGACGCCGCCCTGTTCGCCGCCGCTCCCAAGTTGCGGGTGGTGGGCCGCGCCGGGATCGGGGTGGACAACATCGACGTCGCCGCCGCCACCGCCGCCGGGGTGCTGGTGGTCAACGCGCCCGACGCCAACACCATCTCGGCTGCGGAGCACACCATGGCGCTGCTCCTCGCCCAGGCACGTCGGGTTCCGGAGGCCGATGCCTCGCTGCGTGGCGGCGCATGGGAGCGTTCCCGCTTCCAGGGTGTCGAGCTCCACGGCAAGACTCTGGGGATCCTCGGGCTGGGCCGCATCGGCACGCTCGTCGCCCAGCGCGCCTCGTCCTTCGGGATGCGGCTGATGGCCTTCGACCCGTTCGTCAGCGACGACCGTGCGGCACGCCTCGGTGTGGAACTGGGGTCGCTCGAAGAGGTACTCACCCACGCCGACTTCATCACCATCCACCTGCCCCGCACCCGTGACACCGAGGGGCTGATCAACGCCGAGGCGCTTGCCGGCGCCAAGCCCGGTATCCGCATCATCAACGTGGCACGGGGCGGGATCGTCGACGAGCAGGCACTGGCCGACGCCATCGTCTCCGGGCACATCGCCGGGGCGGCGGTCGATGTGTTCTCCGTCGAACCGACCACCGAGAGCCCGCTGTTCGGGCTCCCTCAGGTGGTCGTCACCCCGCACCTCGGTGCGTCCACCCGGGAGGCCCAGGACAAGGCCGGGTTGTCGGTGGCGACGTCGGTGGTCGCCGCCCTTGCCGGTGAGCTGATCACGACGGCGGTGAACCTCGACCTCGGCCCCACCGTTCCCGACGAGACCCGCCCCTACATCGATCTCGCCGAACGGCTCGGATGCATCTTTGCGGCGTTCTCCTTCGGGCTTCCCTCGGTGTTGACCGTCTCGGTGCGGGGTCGGGATGTCGCCGAGTCGGTGCGCGCCGTCGCCCTCGGTGCGCAGAAAGGCGCCTTCTCGGTCACCTCCAACGAACCTGTCTCCTACGTCAACGCTCCGCTGCTCGCCGCCCGCCACGGGATGTCGATCCACGAGGAGTCCTCGGTCGAGGACGCCGACTACCGCTCCGTGGTGCGGATCAGCGGAACGGTGGACGACACCGAACGTACCGTTGCCGGGACGGTGATGGCGTACCGCGGTCCGGTCCTGGTCGAGATCGACGGCTACGAGCTCGAGTTCCCGATCAGCCGGCACATGCTGCTGATCCGCAACTCCGACACCCCGGGGGTGATCGGACGGGTGGGAACCCTGCTCGGCGACGAGGGTCGCAACGTCTCCGACATGGCTGTCGGTCGCAGTACCCAGGGTGGCGCCATGATGGGTCTCACCCTCGATCAGGGTCTCGACGAGAATCTTGTCGATGCGCTCCGTAACCTCGACGGGGTGCTGGCCGCCCGCTACATCCGTCTGGACTGAGCTGGTCAGCGACCGTGGAAGTGGGTCAGCCGATCAGCCAGACCAGCGCCCAACCGACGCCGAGCCCGTAGAGACCGGCGACGACGTCGTCGGCCGTGATTCCCCATCCACCTGGCTGGCGTTCGGCTTTGGCAACCCCGGGGAGCACCTTGAAGATGTCGGCGAGGCGGGCCACGATCCATGCCGCCAGCCACGGCCATGCGGTGAGCCCGATCACCGCCACCAGTGCTCCGGCAACCTCGTCGATGACCACCCACCCGGGGTCCGCATGTCCCACGGCGAACGGGTGCGAAGCCCACACCGACACGGCAATCGCCACGGCCGCCACCAGCGCTCCCACCCACCACGGGGCCGCCCACAAGGCGAGTCCGATCAGGCCACCCAGACCCGCCCCGAAGGTGCCGGCGCCGTTGTCCGAGCCCCAGAGACGCCGGGGAACCAAGCCGACTCCGAAACCGGAGGCGACCAATCGGCGATACCGCATCACGTTGCGGTGACCACCAGCGTGACGGTCAGGTTCACGTTCCCGTTCCAGCGCCAGGTCCCGACAAAGGTGTGGGTCCCCGGTGTCAGCCCGTCGATGGTGGTCGACCACTCCCGCGTGGTCCGGGTGGGGCTGTTGGTGGTGCGACCGCTCAGCGCCACCGCACTGTTGTTGCGGGTCAGGTTGAAGCGGGTCCCGCCGGCGACGAACTTGGCTTCTTCCCCTGGCTGATAGGGCAGGGTCTGATACCAGCCCTCGCGGATCTCGAAGCTGCGCCCCGCCGGAATCCGTAGGGAGGCGCTGCACCGGGTCCTGTCCTTGGTGCAGAACGAACCGGGTCGTAACGAGATGCGGTTGGGGATGGGGTTGACCCCGTCGATGGCACGCACCAGGAACGAGGCCATCTGCGCCCGGGTGACCCGGTCGTCGGGGCAATATCGATCGTTGGCCTCGTTGCAGCCCAAGGTGACCCTGGCGGCGGAGATGGCGTTGATGGTGCGGGCGTGGACGTTGCCGGCGATGTCCCGGTACGGCCCGGTGTCGACCGGCTCCAACTCCAGCGCTCGGGCGAGGAAGCTTGCCATCTGCCCCCGTGTGACGTTGGAATCGGGGCAGTAGAGCGTGTTGGCCGGTGGGTTGCACCCGATCGTGATCCCGGCGGCGGCGAGCCGGTCGATGTCCTTCTCGAAGAGGTGCCCGGCGGTGTCGGTGAAACCCGCCGACGGCGCCGGTGGCAGCTTGAACCCACGGACGAGGAAGGCCGCCATCTGACCCCGGGTGACGTTGCGATCCGGGCAGTAACGGTCGTTGGCGGGTGGGTTGCACCCCTTGGTGACCCCGCTGGCGCCGAGCCCGTTGATGTTCGCCTCGTGGATCGACCAATCGTCGTCGTTGAACGAACTGATCACCTCGGCGGCTTCCGCCGGTGCGTTGGAGGGAAGCACCACCAACCCGGCGGCGCCGGCCAGCGCGACCACCACCGCCACCACGATCCAGCGACGTGTCGGGGTCCACAGGTTCATTGGATCTCCAGGGAGGCCAGGACCTCGTTGATCGCCGGCAGCACATCCCTGCGGTCGATGTGGTTGCCGACCACGACGTAGAGACAGAAGGCACGGCCTCCGACATGGAAGAAACGCTGGAGGGCGCTTCCCCCGCTCACCTCGCGCTGCATCCCCGCCGGATCGAAATCACCCACCTTGAGACCGTGCGGCACCCCCTCGGGGGCGAACAGCGGGGTATCGGCGGAGGCCGGATCGTGTTCG
Organism: uncultured Acidimicrobiia bacterium; assembly: GCA_963708235.1. Taxonomy (GTDB): domain Bacteria; phylum Actinomycetota; class Acidimicrobiia; order Spongiisociales; family UBA5794. The sequence continues at coordinate 1,102,213 of OY970200.1, forward strand.
AACACCGAAATGAAGACGTCGCTGCGCTGCATCGTCTCGACCGCTCCGCCACCGAAGTCGCCGCGATCGGCCGCCAGCGGGAAGTTCGCCAGGTGGGCCACGGTGCGTCGCACCGCCCCGTCGGCCATCTGGGTGGGGCCGGTCTCGGCGGCGGCGATTCCGGCCCGCCCTACCGGATCGCCTCCCCAGGCGCCGGTACCGGGGTCGATCTGGGCTTCCCATCCCGAGGGGACCTCGACGGCGATCCCGCCATCGCTCAATCTGGCCATGTCATCCACCTCCAAGGCTGAGACCGGCGATCACTGCCAGTGCCACCAGAACCGTTGCGGTTCCGGCGAGACGATGCACCGGTGTGGCCAACCGTTGCATCGTTCCGTGGAAAGCGCTGAGCCGGGTGGGTCGATCGATCCGCATCGTGGCGATCAACCCGACCGAGCGACCCAGCCCGAACACGGCTCCGATGATGGCTCCGGCAAACATCGAGCCCGACATGAGCTCGGCGACAAAGGTGGCCCACACGCCCCAGGTGACCACGAAGGTGGCCACCCCGGTTCCGAGCTGGGCGCCGAACGCCGCCCCGTAGACCCATCCCCGGTAGGTCCCGATCCAACGCTCGTCGACCTGGCGACGGGGTCCGGGACTCCGCCGACCGGACAGGTCGAGGATCCCCGCCACCGACGCCGCCACGGCGACCACCACGAGACGGGTCGTCGTGTCGAAGGGGAGTGCCGAGCCGGCGAGTCCCAACAGCGAACCGATGGCGGTCGCCGTCACCACGCTGCCCAGCGTGAAGGCAAAGGTGGTCAGCGCCCATGAGTTGTTGCGTGCCCGCTCGCCGAGCGGGTGGATGCTGGAGAGCATCGACTCCCCTCATGGCGACCACTGGGACCTGATGGCGGCAAGCAGAGCAAGAGCGCATCCGACGAGGGTCGTCATCGCGGAGCTCCGTCCCCGGGACTGCGGTACAAGGTGGCGTCGCCGGGTTCGATGCCGGCGCGGCGCAACTCCTCGTCGGTGTCCCGCAGCCGGTCCGCCGTGGAACGGGAGGGGATGGTGGCGCCGTTGGAACTGGCCGGGGTGAGGTCGGCGAGCGCCCGCCCCACCAGATCGGCGACCTGGGGCCACGAGGCGCCGGCGCCCTCGCCGAGGATGGTCCCGGAGCTGCCGTCGACCAGGACGAAGTACGGGGCGACCGGGATGCGGAAGGCGTCCCAGGTTTCGGTGGACATCACCACGGTGGCGTCGTGGGTGTTGAGGTTCCGCACCGATCCGGGGCTCTCCTCCTCGCTTCCCTTGGTGACGATCACGGTCCGCAGGTCGCTGCGGGCCAAAGCATCGTCGTCAGCGGGTGCGCCCCAGAAGGCGCGGCAGGTGGTGCACCCTGTGGTGAGAAAGGCGACAAGCGTGATGCCGCGGGTTCCCTTGAGCGGGATCGAGGCGGCCCCTCCACTCGGGGTCGATCCGGTGATGGCTTCGATGGCGACCTCGCCGAGCCCGGTGCCACGCCGCACCGGTGCGGGGAGACCGGAGGTGCGGGTATCGAGATCTTCCCCCGCCCCCAACTCGTGGAGGCGGCGCAGGATCTCGGCATGGCTGCGGAGCAGCCCGGCCACCAGGATGACGAGCAGCACCATCACCACGGTGAGGAGGGCGACGAGGGCGGTCATGGTCGCCGCCCCCAGACCACCGGTCGTGCGGTGGCGGCGCCGTAGGAGAACTGCCGGTCGGCGAGACCGGTGGTGAGCGAGTACCGGAGACGCCACACGCCGTTGAGGACGCTTCCGGGACGGTCGTAGCCGGCGGCGGTCCAGTCGCCGACGATCGGGATGCCGCCATCGGGTCCGAAGGTGAACTCCACCTTGGGTCCCGACGGGTCGAAACCGTTGAGCAGGATCCAGCGGTTGCCGCGGACGACACCGGGGGTGGACACACCGTTCCCGTTCCAGTCACCCACCACGGGGATGTCGCCGGCGCTGCCGAACTCGAGGGTGATGTCGCTCGGACCGGCCGAGTTGCGGTTGCGCAGCAGCCACTGTCCGGCGCGGAACACCCCTGGTGTGGTTACGCCGTTGCCGGTCCAGTCGCCCGCCACCGGGATGTCGCCGGCACGCCCGTAGTTGAAGACGACCTCGGGCCGACCGCTCCCCGGAACCTGACGGAGCAGCCAGGTGAGATCTCCGGCGTCGAGCGGACCGTGGCGGGAGCCGCGCACCACGGCGGCGGTCTCCAGTCCCGAGCCGATCCAGTCACCCATCAGCGGAACGTCGCCGGCGAGCCCGTAGGCGTACGTCTCGGTGGCGGTCCCGGCGGTGAGTGTGCTGCGGAGCAGGAATGTGTTGTCGGCCACCACGCCGGGGCGGGCGGCGCGGACACGTCCCGGGCGGAGACAGGCGGCGTCGTGGGAGGCGGTGCTGTCGTCACGGGCCTGGGTGGTGGTGCAGGAGGAGTCCCATTCCCAGGGCGGGACACAGGTGACCACCCGGCAGGTGATCGGACCGATACAGGTCAGGTCCTGGTTGCACTGTCCGTAGCGGAACCTGGTACAGCAAGCCTTGCGGAGCCCGCAGTTGCCGTTGGCGCAGCCGCAGGAACAGCCGACACAGGTGGACGAGCAGGTTCCGGTGCCGCCACAGCTACAGCTCCCGCAGCTCGCCGAGTTGCAATCCAGGTAGTACCGGGAGCCGCCGCAGTAGCCCGAGCCTTCCGCTCGCCACCAACCGGCGACGACGTTGCCCGGGGGACAGGTGTTGACCCCGGTGATGGCGCAGCAGAATTCGGTGTACCCGCCGCAGCAGCGTGACGACGGCGAGCAGTTGGCGCAGGTGGTGGCGATCGCCGAGTAGGCGCTTCCCGGTCTGAGGGCGTAGGCGGTGGGGACGGTGGCGATCGCCGACCCGACGATGGCGGCCCGGCGCAGGAAGCCGCGCCGGGTGGTGCGTCCCTCGAGGTATCCGGCGGCGAAGTCGACGAGCTTCCGGCTCATGGTCGTCGACTCACCTTCAGACCCGTCACCGGCAGGCCGGCCACGGGTCGTCCGATCCGGGGCAGTTCGGAGAGCATCAGGTAGAGCGCAAAGACCCCGACGCCGAGGAGCACCAGATAGGGGAGCCCCGCCAGTGGCTGTCCGGAGAGAATCTCGGGTAACCCGCCGCCACCGGACACGGCCACACCGATCCCGGCGGTGACCGCCGAGACGTTGACCACGACGTGCAGCCAGGTCGGTGGGGTGTCGACCTTGCCGAAACAGCCGCAGCTCTGAACCGGAAGATTCCGTTGCAGGGCGACGGCCACGAACACGGCGAACCCGCCGTAGACGACCGCCACGGCGATCCCGCCGACGGCCCCGCCGAAAGCGATGGCGACGGCGGCCACCACACACTCGGTCACCCCGAGCAGTTGTGCCCACCGGCGTCCGGACGGCAGGGATGCCGCCGCCAGCGCTCCGCTGGTGGGGGCAGGGTCGGCGATCTTGGCGCCGCCGCTGACCGCCAGCAGTGTGGCCGAGATGAGAAACCAGGCGTCGATGGCGTAGAGGTCCATGGACCGACACCCTAGAGGGGTAACGGGCACTCCGATGACATCTCGGGGCCGGGCGACGCACGGTGGCGCACCAATTCGCCGGGCATGCCAAACTATCGGGCATGGAGAACGCCAAACATATCTGGATGGACGGGGAAATGGTCGACTGGGACGACGCCAACGTCCACGTACTGACCCACGCCCTCCACTACGGAACGGGCGTCTTCGAAGGCATCCGAGCCTACGAGACCGCCGACGGTCCCGCCGTCTTCCGTCTCACCGAGCACATGGAACGGCTGCACCGTTCCGCCAAGGCCTACCAGATGGACCTCGAGTGGTCGGTCGAGGCGTTGTGCGACGCCGCCGTCGATGTGTTGCGCCGCAACGAGCTCGAAGCGGGTTACATCCGCCCGTTGGTCTACCTCGAACTCGGCGCCATCGGTCTCAACCCGGCAAATGCCAGGGTCCGCACCGCCATCGCCTCGTGGCGGTGGGGTGCCTACCTCGGCGAGGACGGGATCCGCAACGGTATCCGGGTCCGCATCTCGTCGTGGCGCCGTTTCCGCAGCGACGTCTTCCCCAACGCCAAGGCCACCGGCACCTACATCAACAGCATCCTCGCCAAGACCGAGGCCATCCAGACCGGATACGACGAAGCCATCATGCTCAACACCGATGGCGCCATCTCCGAGGGCAGCGGCGAGAACCTCTTCCTCGTGGCGGACGGCATCGTCTACACCCCTCCGGTGTCGACCGGGTGCCTCGACGGGATCACCCGTAGCAGCGTCATCACCCTGCTGCGCGAGGAGGGCTTCGAGGTGCAGGAGAAGAACCTGCTCCGCTCCGACCTCTACTACTGCGACGAGCTGTTCCTCACCGGCACCGCAGCCGAGGTCACCCCGATCCGCGAGGTCGACAACCGGGCGGTCGGGAGCGGGACCCCGGGACCGGTCACCCAACGTGCCCAGGCGCTGTATGCCGAGGCGGTCCACGGAAAACTGGACCGGCATCAGGAATGGCTCACCCTGGTCTGACGGGTACCATGCCCGCCACGACCGGTCACGTCATCGCTTGTCACCTACGAGGAAACGGCACTGCATGGGACAGCAACCCAATATCGAGCTGGTGACGGCCGATCTGCCCCGCCCGGTGCCGGTGCGTGGCCCGGAGCGACGCTGGCGCCCACAGCGCCCCGGCGATATCGGGACACCGGGCGACATGCCGTGGGGAGGCGCCTTCGGGACCACCGGCCCCGACGCCGGCTTCGCCATGGTGCTGATCCGCCGGCGGCACCTCGATCTCGCCGAGGGCGAACACCGACACAATGTCGAGGCCGGGATCGCCGCCCTCGCCGCCGCCCGCGCCTCGCATTTCGGGCGGGCGCCGATGGAGGCCGATGTCGATGTGGCCGTTGCCCTTCTCGGCTACCACGCCGAGGGGATGCCTGCCGAGGTCATCGCCGATCTGGCCCGGCGTCGCATCGACTGGTTCGCCAATATCGGGCACGACGCCCGACGATCGTCGGCGTTGGTCGCCTCGGTCCCCGAAGACGTCCTCTTCGCCACTCCGGACGAGGTGCGTCGCCGCATGGCGGCCGGCGAGCAGCTCATCACCCGGTGACGGCGTCCGGCGCCGGACCGGCACGCATGTCGCCATGCACCACAATCCATCGATCTTGATCAGAACGGAGTCGGTATGAAGATCGTCCGCGTCGCCTCGGAGGTCGACGACATCACCTACGGAGCCGTCGAGACCGAGGGGATCCGTCTCCATCGGGGGTCGCCATTCGTGGCCTGGGAACCGACCGAGACCGTGGTGCCGTGGAACCAGGCGCGGCTGCTGGCGCCCGTGATCCCCACCAAGATCGTCGCCGTCGGCCGCAACTACGTCGATCACGCCTCCGAGTTGGGTAACGAGGTTCCCGAGGAGCCGTTGATCTTTCTCAAGCCGCCGACCACGGTGATCGGCCCTCTCCAGACCATCCGGCTTCCCGCCGTCTCCGAGAACGTCCACCACGAGGCCGAACTGGCGGTGGTGATGGGCCGGGTCACCCGCAATGTCGCCATCGAGGACGTGGGGCGCCACATCATGGGCTACACCGCCGCCAACGACGTCACCGCCCGCGATCTGCAGCGCCGTGACGGCCAGTGGTCCCGAGCCAAGGGCTTCGACACGTTCTGCCCGCTCGGCCCCGCCATCGACACCGAACTGGATCCCCAGGAGGGGTTGTCGGTGATCTGCCGGGTCAACGGGGAGATCCGTCAGAGCGGCTCGACCAGCGACATGGTCTTCGGGATCGGCGAGTTGGTCTCCTACATCTCCCACATCATGACCCTGCTCCCCGGCGACGTCATCCTCACCGGCACCCCGGACGGCGTGGGACCCATCGTCGACGGGGACGAGGTCGAGGTGCAGATCGAAGGCATCGGGTCGCTGACCAACCCGGTGGCGGCGGCATGACGGTACGAGCACGGTTCGCCCCGTCGCCCACCGGTTTCCTCCACGTCGGGGGTGGCCGCACCGCCCTGTACAACTGGCTGTTCGTCCGGTCGCTCGGGGGCACCTTGATCCTGAGGAGCGACGACACCGATGTCGCCCGCTCCACCGACGAGTACGCCGCCGACATCATCGAGAGCATGCGCTGGTTGGGTCTCGACTGGGACGAAGGGATCGAGGTCGGCGGACCCCATGCCCCTTACGCACAGAGTCTCCGCCTCGACCGGTACACCGAGGTGGCGCAGCAACTTCTCGCCGGCGGGCGGGCCTACCCCTGCTTCGCCACCACCGAACAACTCGAGGAGTTCCGCCGCGAGGCGCAGGCCGCCGGCCGATCACCTGCCTACGACGGGCGGTTCCGCGTCTCCGACGACGAGGCCGCTGCCCGGGTCGCCGCCGGGGAGCGGGCGCCGATCAGGTTCGCCGTTCCCCGACCCGGCGAGACCCGCTTCGAGGATGCGGTACGTGGCGAGATCGTGTTCGACCACGCCCAGGTCGACGATTTCGTCATCCTCCGCTCGGACGGGTCGCCCACCTACCACCTGGCGAGCACCGTCGATGATGTCGACTTCGCCATCACCCATGTCATCCGCGGTGAGGACATCCTGTCGTCGACCCCCAAACATGTGCTGTTGGCCGAGGCGATGGGGGCGACCCCCGCCACCTACGCCCATCTGTCGTTGCTGATGGGACCCGACGGATCGAAGCTGTCCAAACGGCACGGTCACACCGCCCTCGCCGCCTACCGCAACGACGGCTACCTGCCGCAGGCCCTCGCCAACTATCTCGCCATCCTGGGCTGGTCGCCCGGCGAGGACGAGGAACTGGTCCCGCTCGACGAGATGGCCAGGCGTTTCGATCTCGGCGCCGTGTCCCGCAACCCGGCGGTGTTCGATGTCGCCAAGCTGGAATGGATGAACGGTGTCTACATCCGGGCCCTGTCGCCGGAGGACTTCGCCGCAGCGGCGATGCCCTACCTCGAGAGCGAAGTGGGGCGCACGCTGAACGCTGCCGAGATGGTGACCTTCGAGACCATCGCCCCGCTGGTCCAGGAGCGGGCCAAGGTGCTGACCGAGATCGGGCCCCAACTCCGGTTCCTGTTCGGAGAAATCGTCTACGACGAGACCTCGTGGAGCAAAGTGATGGCCGGCGACGAGGCCACCCTCGCCGTCTCCGAGGCCCGGCGCCGCCTCGCCGATGTCGATCCGTGGACCACCGAGGGCATCGAAGCCGCACTCCGGGTCATGCTCGACGAACACGGTCTCTCCGCCCGCAAGGGACTCCAGCCGCTCCGGGTCGCCGTCACCGGTTCCTCGGTGAGCCCACCGCTGTTCGAGTCGATGGATGCCTTGGGCAAAGACCGCACCCTGCAGCGGCTGAGCGCCGCCGTCGACCGGCTCGCCACACCCGACTGATCGTCCTGCCCTGAGCCGAGGTGGTGCGCTACCATATATGCATGCGCCGTACCACTGTGCTGCTTCCGGACGATCTCAAGTTCCAGCTCGCTCGAGCCGCCGAGCGTCGGGGGCAACCCGAGTCCGAACTTATCCGCGAAGCGATCACCAGTCTCCTGGCCACCGAGCCGGCACGTCCCCGGCCGACCGTCGGATTCGTCGAGGACGGTTCACTGGCGACGAGTGCCTCGATCGACGAGGCCGTCGGTGAGGCGATCGGTCGGCGTGAGGGCGGCATAGCTCCCGCATGAGTACCGCTGTGGTGTGTGACACCGGTGGGCTGCTCGCCGGGTTCGATCGTAGGCATCCCCAGCACGACGCCGTAGCCCGAATTCTCCGGGACGATCCTGGTCCGTTCCTCCTGTCCCCGTTGGTCATGACCGAGATCGACTATCTCCTCGGCGATCGGTTCGGCGCCGCCGCAGTTCGGCAGTTCTACACCGACGTGCTCGCCGGGGCATACGAGGTGGCCGAACTCCCCGGTGCCGACCTGCGGGTGGTTGTCGAGGTCGCCGACCAGTATCTCGATATGGGGCTTGGTCTGGCCGGCGCCTCGAACGTGGTGGTGGCCGCACGGTACGGCACCGTCCGTCTCCTCACTCTCGACGAGACCCACATGCGTGCGGTGCGTCCACTCAGCCAAGGGACCGCCTTTGTGTTGCTTCCCGCCGATCAGGCCTGACAGCCAACGGCACGGGTCACGACGCGGTGGGTTCAGCAGCCTTCGGGGAGCCGGAGGTGACGGTCGACGGCGACATCGCGCATCTCGATTGCATCCTGCCGCGGCGGGGTGACGACCAGGTCGACCCGGTCGGTGTCGCCCAACCCGAAATGGGCGGTCGGTTCGACCCCTGAGGTGTAGCCGAAGGAGACCACGATCTCGCGTGCTCCGAGCAGCCGGGCGGGGTCGCCGAGCCCGCCCGGCTCGTACACATCGACCCTGGTGCCGACGCCGCCGCCCAGTTCGGTCCCGACCGAGACCTCGAGCCAGTGTCCGGAGGCGCTGGTGTTGCGCAGCATCAGCGAGGGGAGCGACGGGTACCACTCGACGAGCAGGACGTCGCGGCGACCGTCGCGGTCGATATCGGCGGTGGGTCCGGTCACCCAGTACTGCAGCTCACCGAGACCCTCGGGTGCGGCGAAGCGGGGGATGCCGTCCTCGACACCGAGATGGCGGAACACGGCGGGGCCGGAGCCGTCGCCCGCCGACGCCGTGGTGAGCAGATCGGGCCAGCCGTCGTTGTCGAGATCGACCAGATCGACGTGCGGAGCCTTGGTGGGCAGCCCGATCAGCCCGGCGGCCTCGGTCACATCCTCGAACTCGATCTCGGCGCCCGGTTGTGCGGTCCGGTTGAGATAGAGCCGCACCGGTACCTCGGCGTTCTGGCGGTTGTGGGTGCTGTTGAAGTGGTGCCCGACCACCAGGTCGAGGCGACCGTCGCGGTCGACATCGGCGATGACCGCCCCGGCGACATCGTCCTCGTTCCCGTAGGTCTGCCACGGTGGGATCGCATCGGGAACCTCGGCGAACCCGTCGCCGGTGCCGGCGAACAGGCGGTTGGAGCCGCCGATGAACAGGTCGGTGTGCCCGTCGCCGTTGAGATCGCCGGTGGCCACACCGAGCCCGGCGACATCGTCGGGAAAGCCGACGGCTCCCGTGGCGTCCTCGAAACGGAGATCGCCGAGGTTGCGGTAGAGGCGGCTACGGCCGCCGCGGTAGTGGTCCTCGACGATCACCAGGTCGAGGAGGCCGTCGCCGTCGAAATCGAGCACCCCGATGCTGCGCCCGCCGATGGCCGGGTCGATCCCGGAGTCGACCGGGCTGAACCCCCCGTCGCCGTCGTTTCGGAGCACCTCGGTGACGGCGCCACCGGGATCGCGGTCGGTGACATTGCGGGAGAGCACCAGGTCGGCAAGCCCGTTCCCGTCGAGGTCGGCGAACACCGCGCCGCTGGTCCGCCCGAACATCTCGGGGAAGTCGTCGACCACGGTGAACCCGCCATCGCCGCCGCGGAGCAGGCGGTCGGGTGCCGGCCCGTCGGCTCCCCGGTCGCGGTAGATGTCGCCACGGGCGGTGGCGAAGGTCCCCACCAGAAGGTCGACATGACCGTCGCTGTCGATGTCACCCCATGCGGCGGCGTGGCCCTGCATCCCCGCCAACGGTGTGTCGAGCCCGTATGCGGTGGTGACATCTTCGAAGGTGATCCCGGGTTCTCCGTCGGCGGGAGGCGCCGCCCAGCAGGTCAGCGGATCCCCGTCGCCCGCTGGAGGAGCGGGTTCCTCCCCGGGGGGATCCGACGATGCCGGGGAGGCGGGCGTGGTTCCGGCGGCCCCGCCTGATCCGTCCGGTGAGGCGTCCGGCGAGGTGTCGTCCCCGGCGCAGCTCGCCGCCAGCAGCGCCACCACCACAACGGCGAGGACGCCGCGGGTCACGGCAGGGTGACGACGACGAGGACGACCTCGCCGAACGTGTCCCGGCTGGCCGGGTCGCCGGCGTTGAGCCCGATGTAGAACGTCTTGCCGGCCGGGTCCACCGAGATGCTGTAGGTGCCCCCGGTGCGGAGACCGAGCTGCTCCTCGATCAACGGGTTGAGCTCGATGACCACTTCCTCGGCACCGGTTTCCGTATCGACGGCGATCAGCGGGGTTCCCTCCTCCCAGGCCCTGCCGTGGGCGTGGGGGATGTAGTAGAAGCGATCTCCCTCCGGTGCGAGCACCATGGTCGAGACGTACCCGCGGGCGGTGCCGAGCGGTCGCACCGTGCCGTCGGTGTGGAGGGCGAAGAAGTCGTCGTTCTCGCGTGAGGCCCCATAGATGGTGCCGTCGGCGTCGGGTCGGGTGGTGGCGCGCAGCGACCCACCGGGGACGGTGACGTCGAGCACCTCGATCTCGTTGGTCGCCGGATCGAAGCGGGCGATCCCGTCGGAGCCCCAGGCGATGTGGGCCCTTCCCTGCTCGTCGACGGCGATGGTGCGGTAGCCGTCGTGGGCGTCGTCGAACGTCTCGAAGACAGTCTCGCCGGTGAAGGCGTCGACGGCGACGAAGGCGCCGGTCTTCTGTCCGAACGGGTCGGCCGGCTCGGCATAGATCAGCCCGCCCTCCGGCCAGGAGGCCATCGAGGCGGCTCCGTGCTCGGGGACGAGCACTCCCATCGAGGCGATGGTGCGCTGGTCGGGGTCGATGCGGATCAGCACGTCGCCGGTGTAGTTCTCGGTGTACTCGAGTCGACGCCGGGTACCCCAATAGGTCGAGGTGTAGATCTCGCCACACGGTCCCGCCACCATCGGGGCGTGGATCTTCCCGAAGCCGTACTTGCCGGGGACATGGTCGATCAGCGACAGGGCATCACCGATCTGGGTGAGGAGACCGGTCTCCGGATCGAACTCGTACATGAAGGAGTTCCCGTCTGCCCCCTGGTGGTCGCCGATCGCCGACAGGAAGCGCCCATCGGGGAGGAGGATGCCCTGACCCCACTGCGACCATGGTCGGCCTTCGTAGTCGGGCCGCGGATAGACCACCGCCTGGACGCCCGGGGTGTCGCCGTCCAACTCCTGGAGGGTCTGGATGGCGGCGCTCTCCGTGTCGGTCCATGGGACCCCGTCGGGTGGGGCGGGGCACTCGGCGGAGAGCGCCGCATCCGAAACCGGGTCGGCGGCGGTCGAGGTGGTGTCGGTGCCGGCCGCCACCTCGTCCGTCCCCGCATCGACGCTTGTGGTGTCTGCTCCGGTCGCATCGGCGGCATCGGCGCTCGATTCGCCCGGCGACGAACACGCCGTGGCGAGCAGGGCAACCACCAGCAGCGTTCCGCCGAGACGCCACCACCGGGTTGCGGGTCGCTGGATTGTGGGTATCCGGTTCATGGTTCGCATCTGACGGTTCAGCGTACCCGTGGTCCCCGACTACACGTGGGCGACTCGCTTTGCCTTTCGCGCCGACCTTTCGTATCCTCTCCAGGCACCCTTCGGGGGTGGTGTAATCGGTAACACACCGGGTTCTGGTCCCGACATTGGGGGTTCGAGTCCTCCCCCCCGAGCCACGAGGGGTTCGCCGCACAGCGCCAGGGATCGCTCCCTGGTCGACGGTCGCCCCTGAGGCGCCCGAAGAGCGAAGCCCTCCAGGCGGCTACCATGCCGCCGATCCTGGCCCCGTCGTCTAGCGGCCCAGGACGCCGCCCTCTCAAGGCGGTAACGCCGGTTCAAATCCGGTCGGGGCTACCATCCAGAAACCCTTGCTTGTCAAGGGTTTCTGCGCGCTCGAAGCAGTTGCTCGAATCTTCCTCAGAAGACTTCGGGGCGCGCTGGGGAGCGGGAGTCTCGCTGGTCCGGCGACTGGTTTTCGTAGTACAGTATCGTCATGTGGACATACTTCCTTCGGCTCGCCGCCACGGCATTGCTGACGACGACATCCTTCAGCCATCGAACACTCGATGGTCGTGGAGGACCTGGGCGAAGACCCCGACCGCTGGTTGGTCGTCGGTCCGGATCGCGCTGCGAACCTCCTCGAGGTCGTTGTGCTCATCACGGTCGAGGGTGACGAGATGATCATCCACGCCATGCCCCTGCGGGCCATCCACCGGAAGCTGCTCGACCCATGACCAAGCGAATCTACGGACACACCAAGTCAGGTAAGCCCATCGACGACGGCCTCATCGAGGAGCTGGTCGGTGAAGCCGAAGCCGGCTACGACGTGGACGAGATCATCGCCCGCCGGGGCAAGCGCGGTCGGCCGCGTCTCGGCTTGGCGCCATCCACGGTGGAGTCGGTGCGACTCGATCCGGAACTCAAGGCGCGGCTGGCTCGTCGTGCGGAATCTGACGGAGTCCCGGTTTCGGAGGTCATTCGAGAGGCGCTGCGACATCACCTCGAAGCGAGCTGACAAGCGACGGATGCCCGCCGACGTCGGTACGGGCCATCTGGGTGGGCGCTGCGAGCAGGACGAAACGAGGCGAGATCTTGTGCGGGTTCCATCACCGCGCCGGACGAAGAGCGGTGGCGGTACCGGCGCCTCGTCGACGGCGACCACCTCTGGGTCAGCCCGCGGGTCACACCGACACGACAAGCGGTCGCTCCCCGTGAGGGGTCCCAGCCGACAGCTTGGTGCGACGACGAGTAGGTTCGGGGGGGACACACCAATCCACCGGGGAGGCACCGTGAGCACGATTGGATGGATCCTCATCATCGTCGTATTGCTGATTGCGTTTGGCGGCTTCGGGATGAGTCGCCGCCGCTAGTGCTGCGACCACTAACGTTCGCCGCGTTCAGGACGGCCAGATGACGTCGCTGGCTGCGTCCTCGTCCTCGACGTATCCGCTGATATGCCTTCGTCCTGCGTCCTTGCCATCAACGCCCCTGGCTCGACCTGAACATCGCCAACGTCAGTGGCCACAGCACTAGCTGGTACCCGGCCACCATGTTGGTGGCCGGGACCGCCATCCGCTCCGGTTGCGATCAGGGCCGGGCCGGGGTGTCGCGGGCCGGGGTGTCGACGGTGGCGAAATCCCCGAAGTCTTCGGTGTAGCGGAAGACCAGACAGGTGGCGTTCCGGTCGCCCGCATCCCAGCCCTCCGCCGACGGTGTGAAAACGTTGATGTACCACGGCGGCTGCGGGTAACTGGCCCCCATGTAGCTGGTGAACACCGCTTCGCACTGGTCGAGCGCCGTCTCGAACACCTGCTGATCGCCGGGATACGGCCCGTCGCCGATGGTGACCGTTCCCATCACCTCGAACTCGTGGGGCTCGTCGCATTCGACGGTGTCGACCTGGACGATCTGATCCGCATCCGGGGCCCGCAGACAGTCGCCCTCCTCCAGGGAGGTCGCCGACCGAGAGGAGTCGACCAGCACCGCAACCACCAGGCCGCCGATGACGAGCAGGATGACGGCGCCGAGCGCCAGCAGAACGCTGGCGAGGGGTCGCGGAGGTGTGGCACCGTCGGACGTCGAACTCCGCCCTCCCGGGGGCGGTGTGGTCCGCACCTCGGATGGCTCCGTCGCCTCCGGGCGGGGGGCGGTGTCCGGTGGCCGGTCGCCGAACACACCTGCAGCATCGGAGTTCTCGACAACGGTTTTGGGGGCGGGATCCGTCGCTGGCCCGCTGGTCGGCGCCGGCTCCGGGGTCGAGCCGGTGGCGGTCTCTTCCCACGCCCTGCGGAGAAGCTCCTCGGAATTCGGCCGGCCGTCGTCACCGCTCATCGTTCGTACAGGCAGGTGACCGTGCGCTCACCGGCGCTCCATGCTTCCCGGGTGGGAATGACGGCCTGTACCGACCAGATCGTATCCGGCGCCACCTCGTCGATCGGAATCAGCGATCCGCACAGACTGAACGCTCCCGTCAACGATGAATCGTCCCCCGGGTAGACCTGGTCGGCGGCGAGCACGGGGGATCCGAGCACGGCGAGCGCCCCCGAGCTGGTGCAGGGGACCACCTCGACGAGGTCGATCGCACCACCGTCGAGAGGCCCGATACAGTCACCGGCGACGACGTCACCGATCCGCCGCAACCCGGTGTCGCCTTCTGGGATCGGATCGGCCGGAACCGGAGCGTCCGGGACCGGGTCGACCGGAACCGAGTCGACCGGAACCGGGGTTGGCTCGGGATCCGTGACCTCCTCGCCGAACCAGATGCCGAGCGCAACCAGCCCGATGAACAGGAACACGGCGGTACGCACCAACCGGCCCACCACCGACGCCGCCCTGCGGGTCGTGCCCGGCTGCTCGCTCCAGGGGTCGGTCCACGTCATCGGTGGTTCCCGATCCCGCGTTGGAGAGGCCGGTACCGGATAGTCGGCCGGGTCACCGGCTCGGCCGGCGGTGGTATCACGGGCCGGGCCGGGGTAGGCGGTCGACGTCCGACGGGCGGGACCCCGGGAGGGGGTGTGACGAGCGAACTCGGGGACCTCGTCCACGGCCACATCAGGATCGAGACCGGCGAGTTCCTGGATCGAGATGTCCTCGGCAACCTCGCCGAGATCGACCGGCTCGGACACCGGGCCCGACTCCGGATAGCTCACCGACGCCGGGTACATCGCCGGCCCGGCGAAGGGGGAGATATCGGGAGCGGGACGTTCGTCGAGGTGCAGCTCCTCGTGTGCTTGGCGGATCAGGTCGTCGGAAGACGCATACGCCCCGTCCGGGGAGAGATACCGCACCCGCCGCACCATGCTCAGGCCTGGCCGTAGACCGGGATGGCGGCCCCGCTGATCACCCCGGAGCCGGGACCGGTCAGAAAGTCGATCACGGTGGCGATCTCGGCGGGTTTCGGCCAGTGCACGTAGTCGGCATACGGCAACGTGGCGCGCGTCGCCTGCGTGTCGATCACCGACGGGAGCACCGCATTCACGGTCACACCGCTTCCGTCCAACTCGTTGGCGACACTTTTCACCAGCGCCACCACCCCGGCCTTGGCCACGTTGAAGGCGGCCTGCCCCGTGGGGGTGTCGAAGGCGGCACGACTCCCGACGGCGACCACCCGACCCCATTCGGCGGCGAGCAACGCCGGGATGGCGGATCGGATCGTATAGAAGGCGGACCGCAGGTTGAGGTCGATCATCCGGTCGAAGCGGACGTCATCGGTCTCGACCACATCGCGACCACCTGCCCATCCCCCCACCAGTGATGCCACCACGTTGATCCCGTCGAACTGCTCGACGGCGTCCGCCATCAGCCGGTCGACGGCGGCCGGGTCGGTGCAATCGACACGACGCAGCAACAACCGGTCTTCGGGAAGGTCGAGGTGCTCCTCGAGGGCGGTGGCCTCTTCGGGTACCAGATAGGTCACCACGAGACGGAACCCTCTCGCCACCAGCAGCGGAGTCAGGGCTCGGCCCAGACCCCCGGTCCCGCCGGTGACGACGGCGACGGGGTCAGTGGCCAGGGGAGCGGGATCCATGACGACCACCCTAGCGACAGGTCGGGCGACGTCAGGGGGTCAGTCGCTTGAACGCCTCGGCCATTTCCATGTCGACCACCCGCCCCGTCTCCACCGCACGTGACCGGATCCGGTCGGCGAATGCCTGGCGTGGCGCATCCCCGGTCTCGGCTCCACCCATCGTGGTGGTTCCCTGCGACGAATGGCACAACAAGGCGGCGATCTTGGCGTCGATCGTGGTCGACACCGGTTCGTAGTGGTCGGGTTCGTCGGCCGAGAACAGCAGCAGCGCCGTCGGTCGGTGGGCGTCGAGACTCTGATCCGGGAAGAAGAGATGGTCGCGCGCCGCCACCACCCCGTCGACCGTGCCCCACCCGGCGGCGCGGTGGTCGGGATGGAGCTGATAGCGCATCCACGGATCGTGACCCAGCACCACATCGGGGCGGGTGGTGCGGATCCATCGACAGAGTTCCTCCCGCAACGCCATGGTCGACTCGAGCTCACCATCGACATGATCGAGATGCACCACCCGGGTGGCGCCGATTGCGGCGGCGGCCGCCTGCTGCTCGGCTTTGCGCACCACGATCAGGTCTTCGGGGTCGACCTCGGGGTCCCAGGTTCCCTTCGAACCGTCGGTGACCACCAGCATCGTGACCTGGCAGCCCGCCCGGGCCCAGCCGGCCAGGGTCGCCCCGGCACCGAACTCGATGTCGTCCGGGTGGGCCCCGATGGCGAGGGCGCGGCCGGGGACCTCGAGCGGCTTCCGACGGTCGGCATACTCCGGGTGGATGTCGGTGGTCATGCTGGGACGCTCACTTCCTGACGCTCCGCACCTTGTGACGGGATGGCGTGCCGGCCGGGTGGATGACGTCGCCGAGCCATCTCCCGCCGGCGAGCTGTCGGGACACGGCAAGATCCTCCGCGGTGTCGAGATCCAGGGCCAGACCCGGCCGACAGATCACCTTGGCCGTCGGCACCGAGGCGAGGTGCCGCTGGAAGCTGCCGGGACCGAAGGAGAAGGACGTCGGTCGGCGGCCACCGATCAACGACGTGCCGCCGTCGTGGGACGGGGCGAGGATCGCACCTGCGGCGAGTGCCTCCCATGCGACGGTGAGGTCGTCGACGGTGAGCAGGGGAAGGTCGGCATGGAGGAACGCCCACGGAGCCTGCCCGGCAGCCCGGACCAGGGCCCGACCGGCGCCGTCGAGACCGCCGCCCGGCTCCTCGGCAACCACCCGCCACCCCCGCCGGCGTGCCCACCGCATCACCCCGGGATCACCGGTGACGACGGCGGGAATGGCGCCGGTGGCCTGGACGGTGGCGACGGTGCGGGCGGCGATTCCCTGGCCGAGCCTTCGCCGTTCCCGGGTGTTCAACACGGGGGACAGCCGGGCCTTGGCCACCCCGAACGGCTTGATGGGCACTCCCACCAGGAGGGGGCTCACCGGGCGGCAGCGGGGACGGAACGCATCATGGTGCTGGCGAGGTTACCGGTCCGCCGGTGACCATCTAAGCTCGTAGCTGTGAAGCGCAAGACCAAGATCATCGCCACGCTCGGGCCTGCCGTCCAGAATTACGAGGCGGTCCGCGAGCTCGTCATCGCCGGGATGAACGTGGCTCGCCTCAACTTCTCCCACGGCGACTACGAGACCCATGACATGTTCGTCAACTGGGTCCGGCGGGCCAGTGACGAGTTGGAGACCGCCGTTGCGGTGCTCCAGGACATCCAGGGTCCCCGGATTCGGGTCGGCACCTTCCCGCAGGGTCGGGTGCACCTCGCCGCCGGTACCGATGTGGTGCTGCTCCCCGGCGAGGGCGAAGGCTCCGCCGAGCGGGTCTACATCAAACACCTCGCCGACGCCGATCTCTCCGCCGGGGCGCCCGTGATGATGTCGGACGGACTGGTCGCCCTCGAGGTGCTCAGCCGTCGCGGCGCCGAGGTCATCGTTCGGGTTCTCGAAGGCGGAGATCTGAGCGATCACAAGGGTGTCGCTTTTCCCGGGACGCCGATCGGGATCCCGGCGGTGACCCCCAAGGACGAGGACGACCTGGCGTTCGGAGCCACCCTGGGCGTCGACCTGGTCGCCGCCTCGTTCGTGTCGTCGGGCGCCGACATCCGGCGCATCAAGAAGCTTGCCCCCGGCATCCCCGTCATCGCCAAGATCGAGAGTGCCGTCGGCTACGGCAACCTGGATGACATCCTCGAAGAGGCGCACGGGACGATGGTGGCCCGCGGGGACCTCGGTGTCGAGCTGTCGCTGGAGAGCGTGCCTCGGGCCCAGAAGGACATCCTGGCGCGCACCAACACCCGCGCCCGGGTGTCGATCACCGCCACAGAGATGCTCGAGTCGATGACCCACTCACCGCGACCCACCCGTGCCGAGGTGACCGATGTCTCCAGCGCCATCCTCGACGGGACCGATGCGGTGATGCTCTCCGCCGAGACCGCCGTCGGTGACTATCCGATTCGGGCGGTGGAGATGATGGACCGCATCTGTCGCGAGGTCGAACAGAGCCCGGACTACGGCCGGGGGCCCGAGATCCACTTCCTCGAAGATCGCGCCAAGTTCGCCTCCGCCACCGCCCAGGCGTGTGTCGACGCCGCCTCCAACCTCGGTCTCGGCGCCATCGTCGCCTTCACCGAGAGTGGTTCCACCGCCCGGTTGATCTCGAAGTACCGACCCCGCGCCGACATCTTCGCCTACACCCCTCACGAGCGGACCTACCGCCGCATGGCGCTCTACGCCGGGGTGACTCCGCTGCCCTTCCACCCCGTGGAGTCGACCGACGAGATGCTCCAGTATGCCGAGCAGAATCTGCTCGCCTCCGGGATCGTCAAGCCGGGCGACGGTGTGGTGATGGCGGCGGGAATCCCGCCCAACCAGAGCGCCTCCACCAACCTGATGAAGCTGCACTCGATCGGCGAGTCCACCCTCGGGATCCCCGGCGGGGATTGAGCCCGGTCGGCGCAACCGATCCGGGGCCCGGCGTCGTTTACCATGGCGCCACATTCTCGAGGAGGTTTCAGCAGATGGGTCAGCCGATCGAAGTCGTCGGGGTCACACAACTCGATGACGTGGCGATGTTCGACACCGATCGCAGCATCACCGGTCAGGACGGCCGCGGCTATGGCACCTCCGAGGAAGCGGCCGCCGAGGACCTCTTCCCGGCACATCTCGCCGGGCGGATCTTCGAAGGGGTCTCCGGGGTCGATCACGTGTTCATCGCCTCGAACCAGGTGGTGATCCGCCGACCCGGCGGTTGGGACGACTCCGGGACCGATGCGGCCCGCCGCATCATCACCGACTTCTTCCTCTTCTACGACTGAGCCGGTTCTTCTCCCGGGGCCGGGACCTGCCCCCGGATTCGACGACCGGCGGACATCGGGTTCAGCCCGGCGGGACCGTGGTGTCGGGTGGCGACGTCGTCGTCGTGGGGGGAGGTGCGGTGGTCGTCGGTGCGGTGAAGCGTCCGATGGTGACGGTGATCGTGCCTCCCGGTCCGGCATAGGTCCCGGCGGCCGTGGATTGACTCTGGATCAGTCCGTCCTGCCCGGAGCTGCTCACCGACACGGCACCGCCGTCACCGATCCCGAAACCTGCTTCGCTGAGTCTCTCGGTCGCCGCTGCATACGACAGCCCGACCACGTTGGGGACGATCTTGGGGCACCCCTGCGACGAGCCCTCGACCAGACAGGGGTGGGATCGGACGATCCGGGGTTGCGCCTGGTAGCGGTGGGTCCATGTCTCGGACGACTCGGTTCCGTCGGCGTGGGTCATGATCCGGGTGACGTCGACCGTCCACCCCTGGGTTCCGGCGTTGACCACGGTCTCGCCGGTGGGCGGGAGGCTGGAGTCGGTTTCGTGGGTCACCTTGGGTTCGGTGATGTCGTAGCGCTCCGACCGTTCCGCCTCGCATTCGCGGCCACCGTTGTTGCCGTAGAACGTCACCGAGACCGCCGTCGAGCTGGCATAGGACTTGATGATGATCACCGCATCGGAGTCGTTGCGGAACTTGAGATCCGGGTAGGTCCACGAGATCGTCGCCTCGCGACCCTCCGGATACCGCGGGAAGTAGTAGCTGTGAGGCTGGTGGGCCACGATCTCGTAGCAGCTGAAGAAGATGGTGTTGAACATGGTGGTGGCGAATTGACTCACCCCGCCACCCACCTCGTCGACGAACTCCCCGGCGAGGATCTGCGGCGCCGCCACGTACCCCTTCTCCTCGGTCCGGGGTCCGACATGTTCGTTGAGCGAGAATGTCTCCCCGGGCCACACCACGGCGCCGTCCACGTCCTGGGCGATCTGCTGGATGTTGGTCACCCTCGCTTCACCCGGGGGGAACTCGGTGGTGTAGGAGGACACCCGGCGGATCGGTCCCATCGCCCGGGCCTCCTCGGTGGTGAAGGAGGGTTGCTCGCCCAGCCGGAACGGGAAGAGCCCCCGATCCGGCCCGGCGGCGATCGGGATCAGCTCGGTGGCGACCAGATCGAGGTCGAGCCGGGTCTCGGGCCGGGAAGGCGACACCGTCACCACCTCGTTGGAGCCGATCCGGAACTGGGCATTGCGTGCCGGGAACTCGATCTCGCCGCGCATCGGTTCCAGCACCGCCCCCAGCACATCCGGGTCGAACATCAACTCGATCGCCGGTTCCGGCTCGGTGACCACCCGCGAGAACAACGCATCGGCCAAGGTCTGCTGGGGGATCTCGATGGAGAGCTCCGGATCGGCGGAGTTCAGCGTCACCGGTCCGTCGATCAGCCGGGCAGCGTGCTCGACCGCCGCATCGACGTCGGCATCCGTGACCATCGGGATCAGTTCCTCGGTGGGAAGCTCAGTGGGTTCCCGCTCGGCGACCACCAGCGATGCGCCGACCAGATCCACCGCGGGGTCGCGGGCGATGCCTTCGCCCGCCACCGGGTAGTCCGGGGTCGCCACGCCATCCACCACGCTGACGCCGCCTTCGTACGCCGGGTTGCCGATCGCCGACGATTCCCAGGTGCGAAGTACCCCTTCCAGGGCCTGCTCGTCGAACGTGATCTCGGTGGGGACGACCTTGGGTCGGGAGAACGACCGGACCCAGTCGGCGAACTGGTCGAAGAAACCTCCGTTGCGCCGGGCCTCGAAGGCGGTGGCCACGGCGGCATCGACATCGAAATCGAGCCCGACCACCCGCGGGTCGAGATTGAAGTCGCGCCCCTTGACGGTGAACGGCGCCGGCGTCTCGCGCAGGGCGGTGCGGTGGGCGGTGAGCGTCTCCGTGGCGTCTTCGAGCCCGAGTCCTCCGATGGCGATTCCGGCGGCGGTGACGTTGGGGGCAATCTCGCCCTCATTGAGGGCGCGCGCAATCGTAAAGACGGCGAGCGGGAACACGATGGCCACCGCAAGGACCGCCCCGAAGAGGGCGAGTCGGAAATTGCCTTGCATACGAACTCGAAACGGAGAAATAGAACGGTCCCGGCCCGCATGGAGTGTAAACGGTCGGCGATATTGAGAGGTCTATCCCCCGTGGCGAATTCTGGGAACCCGTCGGGAGGCCCGGACAACCGGTGGCGGTGATGCGATGACTGCCCGTGACGATGCCATACTTGCCCCCGACATGCCCACCCTGCTCGCCCTTCACGCACACCCTGACGACGAGAGCTCGAAAGGCGCCGCCACGGTCGCCCGCTACGTCGCGTCAGGCGTCCATGCGGTGCTGGTCACCGCCACCGGCGGTGAAGCCGGCGACATCCTCAATCCGGCAATGGATCGACCGGAGGTCAAAGCCGACCTGGCCGAGTACCGCCGCAAGGAACTGGCCGAGGCCGCCGCCATCATCGGGTTCCACGAGGTCGTAGAGCTCGGATACCGCGATTCGGGAATGCCCGGCACCGAGGAGAACCTCCATGGCGAGGCCTTCGTCAATGCCCCGTTCGAGGAGGTTCTGGAGCGGACCGTCGAGATCATCCGCCGCACCCGCCCCGAGGTCGTCCTCGGCTACGACGATCATGAGCGCTACCCCCATCCGGACCACCTCCTGGTGCATCGGTTGGCGATCGAAGCCTTCGATGCCGCCGCCGACCCGGAGCGTTTCCCTGCGGCGGGTGCACCGTGGGCGACCCGGCGGCTCTTCGCCCCGGTGTTCACCATGCGACGGATCTTGGCGCTCCACAAGGCATCCCTGGAGATGGGTCTCGAGTCGCCATTCGCCAAGTGGATCGAATCCCTGGAAGGCGCCACCGACGACGGGAAGCGGATCCACTCCGTCGAGGTGAGTGCCACGCTCGAGATCGGACGGGAGGCGCTGCGCGCCCACCGCACCCAGGTCGACCCCGACGGATTCTGGTTCGCCATCCCCACCGCGGTGGTGGCCGACGTCTATCCGTACGAAGACTTCGAGCTGCTGCGGTGGCGAGATCCCCTGCCCGACCATGCCGACGACCTCTTCTTCGGATTGTGAGAATCCCGCAAATGATCGACCCTCAATCTGGCGAAGCTGCCGAAGCTGCCGAACCGACGGAAACGGCCGAACTCGCGGAACCGGCCGAAGTCGCCGATCCGGCCGAAGTCGCCGATCCGGCCGAAGTCGCCGATCCGGCCGAACACGCCGCCGCCTCCGCCGGCGCCGTCCCCGAGGTGACGTCGGCCGATGTCCGCCCGCTGCTCCACCGGGCCTCGGCGCTGATCGAGACGATCCCCGCCGACATTCCCGAACTTCGCCAGGAACGCGATGCCCTCCTGGCCGTTGTCGACGGACACCTGGTCGGTCGCATCCGTGATCCGGGAGCACCCCTGGTGGTGGCGGTCGCCGGTCTCGGTGGCGTCGGGAAATCGCATCTGGTCAATTCGCTGGTCGGTGGCCAGGTGACCCCGGAGGGTCCGGTCCGCCCGACCACCCGGACCCCCCTGGTGGTGACGCCGGGCACCCAGGACGGCGCCGCCTGGCCGGCACTGTTGCGAACCATGCGCACGGCCAGCCCCACCCTTCGGGTGGTCGAAGCCGATTCCGAGATCGCCGCCGGCCCGGTGATCTTCGTCGATCTTCCCCCCGGGACCGATGCGATCGGGCTTCTCGAACTCGTCGACACCTGCCTGGTGGTGATGACCCCCGGCCGCTACGCCGATGCGGCGACCTGGGAACTCCTGGAGACCGTGGTGACCCAGGGCATCGAGGCCATGGTCGTCCTCAACCGATCGACGGGATCCGACGACCAGGTCGTCGACGACCTGAGACGAAGCCTTGCCGACCGCGGACACACCGCCCCGGTCTACGGTCTGGTGAACCGCCCGGTCGACGGAGACGACGCCGACCCCGCCGAAGCAATCGCCGCCGCCCTCCGCCACGCCGCCGCCGGCGACGCCGTTGCTCCCCGGGTCAGGCGACGGGTTCTTGCCGTTGCCAACCGTCTCACCGCCTTCGCCGATGCGGTGGATCGTCGTATCGCCGCCGAGATCGACCTGATCGGCCGCGCCGACCGCCACCATGTGGCCGCTGCCGACGAGATGAGACGCAGCGTCGAGGAGCGGGACATGCCCGGCGCCGCCGAGCGCCCGTGGGGTGACACCGCCGATCGGCTCGCCGGGATCGTGACCCACCGGATCGGCGATGCGGCATCGGCCATCGCCGCCGATTGGTCCGAGACGGAGCTGGGTCGCCAACTGGTCTCCGACGGAGGCGACGTACTTTGGCGTCACCCGGCGGACGCCACCGCCACGGCGCATCAGACCTTGATGACCTGGCCGGCCAGTGTCGATCGACTGGTGGTGGCCGATGCGCGGCGTCCACTGCGACCCCATGTGCAGGATGTATTGGTGGCAGGGGTCACCGCCAGAGCGCTCGGCGGGGATGCACCGGTCGGTCGCCGGGCCCGACGTCGACTCCGTTCGGGCATCGACGAGGTGGCCGAGCGCGCCCGTGCCGGGCTCGCCGACATGGCCTCAGACCTGGTCGCCGCCGACCGGACGCGATTTGTGGAACGGATCGGTGCCCGCCCCGACCGGCAGCTCCCCGAAGCGCTGCGTCGCATCGCCGAGCGCATCGTCGCCCTGACGACGGCTCCGGATACGGAGGCTCCGGATAGGGAGGCTCCGGATAGGGAGGCTCCGGATAGGGAGGCTCCGGATAGGGAGGCTCCGGACGGGGGGACTTCGGACCCGGGAGTTCCCGATCAGGAAACGTCGGGAGACGACCATGCGTGATCTCCAGGAGTTGTACGACGCCGTCGACCTCGCCATTGCATCGGGCGAGCGGATCCTTCCCGAGGAGCGGCTGGCGGCCGCCGCACACGAGATGCAGGACATCCGAAACCGCCGCGGTCACATCGGCGACACCTTGGTGGTCGCCATCGCCGGAGGGACCGGCAGCGGCAAATCGAGCCTGCTCAACGCCATCGCCGGATCGGAGGTCGCCTCCACCAGCAGGCTCCGACCTCACACCGACCGGCCTCTGGCGTGGGTGCCCAGCGACGACGAGGGCGGCGTCGCCCGGCTACTCGACGATCTTGCGGTCGATCCCGACGATCGCCACCGCCACGATGTCCTCGCCGGGGTGGCACTGATCGATCTGCCCGACATGGATTCGACCCGACCCGAGCACCGCCGCGCCGTCGAGCGGTTGCTCCCCAAGGTCGATGCGCTGCTGTGGGTGCTCGACCCGGAGAAATACCGCGACCCGGAGATCCACCAGGGATTCCTCGAACCGCTCTCCCACTACGCCGAGCAGACGGTGTTCGTCCTCAACAAATGTGATCTGCTCGATGACGACGGGATCGATCAGGTGGCCCGCGACCTCGAGGTGGCGCTGATCGAAGACGGATACTCCTCGCCGCGGATCTTTTGCACCGTCGCCGATCCGTCGGGGACGGCCCGGGGGATCGACGAACTGGTGGCGTACTTCGACGCCGAGATCGATCGCAAGATGACGGCTCAGGGCAAGCTGGTGGCCGATGTCGCCGGGGTGATACGGCGTCTCGGTGCGGAAGGCGGTGTGTGGAACGGCGCCTCGGTCCGCTGGGAGGAGCGGTGGGCCCGGGCTCGCGATGCGGCGGTCAATGCCTTGATTCCCGGTGCCTCGGTACCGTCCGAGGATGCCCTCTGTCGCATCGAGGACCTGGTGGCCGCCGTGGCCTCCGAGGTCGACCCGGTCACCGCACACCGGCTCCGGGAGCGTGGGAGCGCCATCCGCATCAGGGAGGCCGCCGTCGCCGCCCAGGAGATCTCCTCGGCGGGGGCGGCCGGTCCCGGCGAGATCCTCGACCACTATCTCGAGGTGCCGCTCGCCGAAGTTCTCCGCCGGCGATCACATTTCGCCGGAACCCTTGCCTATGCGGCTGTCGGCGCCCGCCAGCTGGCGGAGCGACGTGGGCTCATGTCATGGTGAGGCCGGGGGCGGCGCCAGCACCTGGATTCCCGCCGTCACCGGACTGATCTCCAACCATCCGGTAGAGCCGAGCAGTTCGCCGTCGGCCTGGAACGGGCTGGTCGGTTCCGCCTCGACGATCAACTTGGCGGGGTTGCGCCAGAGATGGACGCCCGCCACCGAATCGAGTGATCGTCCCCTGGTCGCCCTGGCCAGGATGGGCAGGGCGCGTCGCAGTGCCAGAGATTCGATGGCGACCACGGTGAGGCCGTCCCCTGGTTGGTCGCTGAGCCGCAGCGGTAGTTTCCCGAAGTAGGTGAAGGGATCGTGCACCTGGACCAGCAGCGATACCGCATCGACCCGGTCCCCGTCGCAGTCCACCCGCAGGTTGGCGGGGAGGCGCCGATAGCGGCCGAGCAGCGCCGTCGCCGCCGAACGTGCATAGTGCAGCGATCCGAAGTGGTACTTCGAGGTGGGTCGGCGTTCGGCGATCTGCACCATGTCGGCGTCGTATCCGATCCCGGCGGCGAACACGGCGTACTCCGAACGCGCCGATGTCGCACTCTCGGTGGCCAGATGGGCCAGGGGGAGGGGCCGCGGCTGGGCGTGGCACAGCATGGCGGCGGCACGAGCCGGCTTCTCCGGAATCCCGAGGATGCGAGCCACCACGTTGGTGGTGCCGACCGGGACGATCCCCATGGCGGTGGGTCCCGGACGGGCGGCGAGACCGTTGGCGACATGGTGGACCACGCCGTCGCCACCCATGGCCACCACCAGATCCACCCCGTCGGCAGCGGCATCGGCGGCGGAGGTGCGAGCGGCATCGGGACCGTGGGGCCAGGCATCGATGACCTGGAACGCCGACGACAGTTCGGACACCACCCTGCGGTGGAGTCCACCTGTGAAACCGGAGGCCGCCGGGTTGGCGACAAGGACCGCCCTTCGCATCAGGCATCGTAGGTCGTCCGGTGACCCCGCATGTTGGCTACGGTGGGTGAATGCGATTCACGGACCGGTCCGATGCGGGCCGAGTGCTCGCCGCGGCGCTCCGCCGCACCGGGACGCTGAGTGGACGCCGGTCGGCTGACCTGGCAGCGGACGGGATCGTGCTCGGGGTCCCCAGGGGTGGGGTGATCGTCGCCGCCGTCGTCGCCGCCACGCTGGATCTTCCGCTCGACCTTGCGCTGTCACGCAAGATCGGCGCCCCGCGACAGCCGGAACTGGCGATCGGCGCCGTCGCCGAGAATGGCGAGGTGTGGCTGGTCGACGAACTGGTGCAACGACTGCACATCGACCCGGTGTGGCTCGATGCGGCCATCGTGTCCGAACGTCACGAACTCGAGCGCAGGGCGGTTCGCTACCGGGGATCGCCGACGATGGCGCCGATCACCGGGAAGGTGACCGTGGTGGTTGACGACGGTGTGGCGACCGGTGCCACGCTGGCGGCCGTCCTTGCCACGCTGCGCCGCCAGGACCCGGCATGGTTGGTGGCGGCGGTTCCGGTGGCGCCTCCCGATGCCGTGGCCGTGCTCGCCACCCGGTGCGACGAGGTGGTGTGCCCGCTCCAACCCGAACGTTTCGACGCCGTGGGAACCTGGTACGACGATTTCTCGCAGACCACCGACGACGAGGTGATCGCCGCCCTTCGCCGCCGGTGACGGGCGACCTCATCCCCACCTCGATCCTCTAACCTCGGTTGCGCACCGGTATCAATGCTTCTGTATCAACGTTTGGGGAGGGCGCGCCATGCTCCGGCCGTATCAGGTAGAGCCGTACTCGGATTTCAGTGACCCCGATGTCGCTGCCTCGTATCGCAGGGCGCTCGACACCGTCGCCGGGCGGCTCGGTGAGGAGGCGCCACTGGTGATCGGTGGCGAACGGGTATCGACCGAGGCGTCGATCGAGAGCGTCGACCCGGCGAACCCGGCCACCGTCGTCGGGGTCGCCGCCTCGGCCACCCGTGACCATGTCGATCAGGCGCTGGATGCCGCATGGAAGGCCTTCCCCGGTTGGGCGGCCACCCCGGTCGAGGAGCGTGCCGCTCTGGTCCATCGCATCGGCGACATCATCGCCGAGCGTCGTTTCGAGCTCTCGGCATGGATGACCTACGAGGCGGGCAAAAACTACGCCGAGTCCGAAGCCGACGTCGCCGAGGCGATCGATTTCTGCCGCTACTACGCCCATCAGGCGATCGAAATGGCGACTCCGGTCCCGGTCTATCCCTATCCGGGGGAGACCAACGAGTCGTTCCTGGTCCCGATCGGCGCCGGTGTGGCGATCCCGCCGTGGAACTTCCCGGTCGCCATCCTGATCGGGATGGTGGTGGGTCCGGTGGCGGCGGGGAACACCATGGTGGTCAAGCCCGCATCCAACACGGCCATCCTCGGTGCGAGGTTCATGGACATCGTCGCCGAAGCGGGTCTCCCCGACGGGGTGGTCAACTTCCTCCCCGGGTCGGGTGCCGAGATCGGTGATGCGCTCGTCGACCATCCCCGGACGCGGTTCATCAATTTCACCGGATCCAAGGAGGTGGGCCTCCGTATCGCCCAACGGGCGGCGGCGGTCAACGACGGGCAGCAGTGGCTGAAGCGGGCCTACATGGAGATGGGCGGTAAGGACGCCATCATCGTCGACGAGACCGCCGACCTCGACGCCGCCGCCGATGGAATCGTCCGCAGCGCCTTCGGGTTCCAGGGTCAGAAGTGCTCGGCGTGCAGCCGGCTCATCGTGGTTGATGCGGTGCATGATGCGCTGGTCGAACGGGTGATCGCCCGAACCGCAGACCTCGACATCGGTCCCGGCACCGACAATCACACCGTGGGGCCGGTGATCTCGGCGGCGCAGCACCGCGCCATCCTCGACGAGATCGACCGGGGGAAGGGCGAAGCGACCCTGCTCCAGGGGGGTTCGGCCATCGATCGCGATGGCGGCTACTACATCGAACCCACGGTCTTCGTCGATGTCGACCGCAATGCCCGTCTTGCGCAGCACGAGATCTTCGGACCCGTGCTCTCGGTGATCCGGGCCGCCGATTTCGACGATGCGCTCGACATCGCCAACGGCACCGAGTTCGGTCTCACCGGTGGGCTGTACTCCCAGTACGAGGAACGGATCGCCCGTGTGATCAGGGACTTCCAGGTCGGCAACCTGTACATCAACCGCAAGATCACCGGCGCCCTGGTCGGAATCCAGCCATTCGGCGGCTTCAAGATGTCGGGGTCGAACTCGAAGGCGGGGGGGCCGGACTACCTCCGGCTCTTCATGGAGATGAAGTCGGTCACCCGCCGCATCTGAGCCGTGGCGGCGGGTGCGCCGCCTTGTGCGGTGACGGTGAGATAATCGGCGCTCGCCAGCCAGACCGGAATCATGTCCCGCCCCATCTCGACGATCCTCGCCGCCCTCGTCATGGCGGCCCTGCTCAGCGCCTGCGCCGATCCGGACCCCGGTCTCGGGGGCCGGTCGGCGCTCGGCGTGGGCGAGGCGGATGCGGCCACCGTCACCACACCGGACGATGCCGCACCCACCGATACCACCGCTCTACCGGCCACGACGAGCACCACGGTGGCCGCCGGCGCACCGCCGGCCGGCGTGGTGACGGTGCCCGCCGGGGGGGCACCGCTCTCCACCGAGCCGGGGGGTCCCCCCTTCATCCAGATCCACGAGAACGTGGTGATGGGATTCCTCAACCGATCCGGGGAATGGCTGGAAGTCACCACGATGTGCAACGAGACCGCCTGGGTCGCCGAGAGTGACGTGGTGGTCACCCCGCAGGCCACGGCAGGGACCGTCGGACCCGGCTTCGACATCGCCGAGGCCGTGATCGTCGTCGACCCCGGTCACGGAGACCGGGACTGGGGCGGGGTGGGGCCAAATGGTCTCGGGGAGAAGACCGTCAACCTCGACATCTCCGAGAAGGTCCGGGTGCTGATGGAGGCGCCCCAGTCGGTCGACTGGGCCACCGGGGCCATCACCCCCGGAAGCGATGTTCCGGCCTTCGGGAAGGTCTGGCTCACCCGCGACCGCTCCGGACCGAACGACGGAGACTTCGAACTGGGGCTGGCGTTCCGCGCCGAGTTCGCCAATGCCGCCGGCGCCAACGTCTTTGTGTCGGTGCACAACAACACGGTGCCGCGCATCGACACCGAGATCCCCGGGAGCGAGGTGTTCTACGCCAAGAGTGTCCCCGACTCGGATCGACTCGCCGCGTTGATCTACGAGGAGTTACTCCGCAGCTTCGCCGTCTTCGAGGCCGATTGGACCGGAGGTGAGATCCTCGGCGCCCGGAACCGCTACGACCCCGCCACCGACGACGACTACTACGGGCTGATGCGTCGTGCGACGATGCCGGCCGTCATCGTCGAAGGGGTCTACATCGACCAGCCGGACCAGGAGGCCCTGCTGGAGACCGACGAGTTCCGGCAGGCATATGCGGAAGCGATCTACCGGGGTGTGGTCCGTTTCCTCACCACCGACGAGACCTTCGATGCCATCAACCCCCCCGAACCCTTCCCCGACGATGCGGGAACGGTCAACACCTCGGCCTGTCAACTTCCGGCCCAGCCGTGACCCCGAGGTGGGCGACCGGCGGTGGGGCGCTGTTCGTCGTCGTGGTCCTGTCGGTGACGCTCGGGCTCGGGTCCGGTCCGGCTGCAGGCCCGGAGCCGCTCAAGCCCGGGCCGGCCCACCCGGGCCCGGCGGCCGCGGCCGATCCATCACCTGTACAAGCCACCACCACCAGCGTGGCGCCGGTCGCCACGGCCCCCGTCGATGTGACGGGGGAGACGACCACCACCACGCTCGGTGCCGCACTGGCGGTCCCGGTGCAGCCCGACCCACCCGCGGTGGCCCCCGACCCGTCGGTTCCGTTCGAATTCGACGGCCTCGGCGCCATCGTCGTCGGTAGGGGCGGCGCCGATCTGGTCGAGACACCGGGACAGCCACCCTTGGTCCGGGTGCGGGAGGGCGTCGTGCTGGCGGGGCGTGGCCTCGACCCGACCGGCGAGTGGGTGCAGGTGTTCCATGTCTGTGACGATGTGGCCTGGGTGCGTGCCGACGAGGTGGCGGTGGTGCCGCCGGCAGACCCGGGAGCGGTCGGAGACGGGTTCGACATCGCCGACGCCGTGGTGGTGATCGACCCTGGCCACGGCGGTCCCAACATCGGTGGCAGCAGCCCGGCGGGTCTTGTCGAGAAGATCGTCAACGTCGAGATCGCCGCCCGGGTCCGCGACCTGCTCTCCAGTCCCCATTCCGTCGACTGGGACACCGGCACCGTGCACATCGGCGAGGCGATACCGGCGGTGCGAGATGTGGTGGTCACCCGGAGTGGAGCGGGAGCCGACGCCGACTACGAGGCGGGTCTCGACTTCCGTGCCGCGCTGGCCGATGCGCTGGAAGCCCATGCCATGGTCTCGATCCACAACAACGCCGGGTGGGAGATCCGCACCGAGGGTGTCGGGAGCGATGTGTACTACCAGTCCCAGCAGCCGGTGGTGGCGGAGTCCCGCCGGCTGGCGGTGTTGCTGGTCGAGGAGTTCCGTCGCGGCTTCGCCGGGTTCGACGCCGACTGGGCGGGGAGCTCGGTGATGGGAGCGAAGTCGCGGATCAGCCCCAGGGACAACGAGACCCAGTACTACGGTCTGCTCAAGGCCACCCGGGTGCCCACGGTGATCGCCGAGGGGGCGTACATCTCCAACCCGAGCGAGGCGGCGCTGCTGGAGACCCCTGAGTTCCAGCAGGCGTACGCCGAGGCGGTGTACCGGGCACTGATCCGATTCCTCTCCACCGATGACCCGGGTGATGCCCCCAGTCACGACCCGGTGGTCTGGGCAGGTTCGGCGGGCAGAGGTGGCGCCGGCCCCGAATGCGAGATCCCGGAACAGCCTCCGGGCTGACCCACGGCTATGCGGGCGTTCCCCGGTCGACGGTCGGGGTTGACGGTTCGCCCGCCGGAGTGATACGGTTAGTTGGTTAACCGAAGAACCAACTACGGAGCAACGGTGTTCGACGATCGCAGCCCCATCTACCGGCAGATTGCCGAACAGATCGAGCGGGACGTGCTGTCCGGGGTGCTCGCAGCCGACGAGCAGGTGATGTCGACCAACCAGTACGCCGCCTACTACCGGATCAATCCCGCCACCGCCGCCCGCGCCTTTCAGGAGTTGGTCGACGACGGCGTGCTCTACAAGCGTCGCGGCATCGGGATGTTCGTCGATCCCGGAGCCAGGGAGCGGTTGCGCCGGGAGCATCGCGAACGGTTCTTCACCGAGGTGGTCGACCGGATGCTCACCGAGGCGCAGACGATCGGCGTCGCCCTCGACGAGATCATCGACCGGATCCAGACACGAGCGGGAGAAGCCACACCATGACGTTGGGAATCGAGATCGAGGACGTCCGTGTCACCTACGGCGATGTGGTCGCCGTGGACGGGCTGACGGTGCGTCTCGACGGAGGAAAGATCCACGGCCTGCTCGGTCGGAACGGGTCCGGCAAGTCGAGCCTGCTGGCGGTGGTGGCCGCCTTTCGCAAGCCGGCGTCGGGGGAGGTGCGCATCGGAGGCGCTTCGGTCTTCGAGAACCCCGAGGTCACCCGCAATGTCTGTCTGATCCGCGAGGCGGGGGACACCGTCGACAAGAGCGAGAAGGTCAGCGAGGCGTTGCGCTTCGCCGAGATGATGAGGGCCACGTGGAATGTGTCACTGGCCGAGCGCCTGGTGGAACGCTTCGGGCTCGATCCGAAGAAGCGGATCGATGCGCTCTCGCGCGGGCAGCGCTCGGCACTGGGAGTGACCCTGGGGATGGCGTCGCGGTCGCCGGTCACGATCTTCGACGAGTCCTACCTGGGGATGGATGCACCGTCCCGCTACGTCTTCTACGAGGAGTTGCTCGCCGACTTCATCGAGCACCCGCGAACGTTTGTCATCTCGACCCATCTCATCGAGGAGGTCGCCTCGCTGTTCGAGGAGGTGGTCATCATCGACGAGGGCCGGCTGGTGGTCCATGAACAGGCCGATGCGCTCCGCAACCGTGGAGTCGCCGTCACCGGTCCGGCCGAGCAGGTCGACCGCTTCGTCGACGGGCTCACCGTGCTCGGGGAGAAGCAGCTGGGCAGAACCAAGTCGGCCACCGTCTACGGCGACATGGACGACACTCAGCGGCGCTCCGCCATGGATGCGGGTCTCGACATCGGCCCGGTCCCGCTCCAGGATCTCTTCGTCCACCTCACCCAGCCGCAGGGAGCCGACGATGCCCGCCACTGACCATCGACGCCGCGGGGACGAGTGGGCCATGTCGAGATATCTGTTCGAGGGCCAGGGGTGGTTTGCGGCGATGGTGTGGGTGCCGTTCTTCCTGGTTTCGATCGGGATCTCCGTGATCATCGACCGCTTCGGCGTCGTCGAGGCGAGCAACTGGGAGGGCGCCAGCCAACTGGTCCGCTGGTATGTGCTGGCCATCGCCATCTATGTGATCACCACCCACTTCCCGGCGCACATCGCCAACGGGGGTACCAGACGCCAGTTCGCCCAGCAGTACGCCGTCTTCACCGTCGCCTATGCGCTGCTGGTCGCCGTCCTGGTGGCGGTCGGGTACCTGCTCGAGTCGGCCGTGTACGGTTGGGCCGGGTGGCCCCAGGTGATCGAACGTCAGGCGTTCTTCGATTCGGCCACGCAGGTCGGGCAGATCGTGCTCAGCTACTGGTTGATCCTGATCGTGTGGCTCGCCGCCGTCGGCGGCGTCACCGTGGCGTTCTACCGGCGCCGGATCGTCGGACCGCTCGCCATGATCCCCGGAATCCTGTTGATTGCGTTCACCGAAAGCATGTTCGGGTCGTCGACGGTCCCGTTCCTGTTCGATCTGACGTGGCAGTGGCCGCTGGTCGCTGCCGTCGCCGGGACCCTGGTCTCGTTCGGTGCGGCGATGGGCATCTTCTGGGCCGCCGTGCGCGACATGGCGGTCCCGAGCAAGATCTCATGAGTACGAACGGCGACACCGGCGCCACCGCGCTGGGGATACCGGTGCTCCGCGCCCAGGGCCTCCGCAAGAGCTTTGGCGATCTCCAGGCGGTCCGTGGGGTCGATCTCGTCATCGACAAGGGCGAGACCTACGGTCTGCTCGGCCCCAACGGGGCCGGCAAGACCACGGCGATATCGATGATCGCCGGGATCCTCAGCCGCGACGCCGGAACCGTCGAGGTCGGTGGCCGACCCCTGTCCAGCTCGACCACATCGGCACGATCGGCCATCGGTCTCGTCCCCCAGTCGCTGGCTCTCTATCCGGATCTCAGCGCCATCGAGAACCTGCGCTTCTTCGGCAGGCTCTACGGGATCAGCGGTTCGGTGCTCGGCAACAGGATCGACGAGGTTCTCGAAGTCATCGGGCTGGCCGACCGGGCCAAGGACCACGCCGGAGAGTTCAGCGGCGGGATGCAGCGTCGGCTCAACATCGGCATCGGCCTCCTCCACCGCCCGCAGTTGCTGATCCTCGACGAGCCCACGGTGGGTGTCGACCCCCAGTCCCGCAATGCCATCCTGGAGAGCATCGAGGTGCTGTCCGGTGAAGGGATGGCGGTGCTCTACACCACCCATTACATGGAGGAGGCGGAGCGTCTCTGCGACCGGGTGGGCATCATCGACGAGGGTGAGATCAGGGCAGAGGGCACCCGGCGGCAACTGGTGGCGCTGGTCGGCGAACGGGACCAGGTGCGTCTCACCGTGGTCGGGGACCCCTCGGTCGCCGCCCGCACCGTCGAGATGGTTCCCGGGGTGGAAGCGGTCTCGACAGAGGAATCCGGGGTCCGGATCGTCGCCACATCGGCGGCGTCGGTGCTGCCCGGTGTACTGACGGCGATGGGCGCCGCCGAGCTCACCGTCAGCGGCATCGAGGTGAACGAGCCGAATCTCGAGGCCGTGTTCCTCCATCTCACCGGCAAGGCGCTGAGAGACTGAGATGGCAGTGTCCGACTCGGCAACGCTCCTGATCGCCGCAACCGAACTACGGCGGCGTATCAGGGATCGCTCGATCCTGATCATCGGGATCGCCGCCCCGCTGGGGTTGGCGTTCGTCCTCAGCCTGGTGCTCGGGCCGTTGGACGCCGCGGGTTTCGACGTCGAGATCGGGCTGGTGGACCAGGATGGCAGCGAAATCTCCGCCGGGCTCGAGCGTTCCCTCACCGGGCTCGCCGACGCCGGTGTGGTCGGGCTGTCGACGGGGCTCACCGAGGAGGAGGCGCGGCGCCGGATCGGCGACGATCTCGACGCCGCCATCGTGGTTCCTGCCGGCTTCGCCGATGTGGTCGGCGGAGGGGAGTCGGTCGAGCTCACCGTGATCGGGGATGTCGATGCCTCGCTGGCCACCGAGATCACCAGGTCGATCACCGCCGGGTATCTGCAACGACTCCGCTCCACCACTGTGGCGGTCGGGGTCGTCGGGGCCTCGGGTGCCGTCGCCGATCTCGACGACGTCGCCGCCCGGGCCGCCGAGATCCCCGATCCGGTGGTGGTCGGCGAGGTCGCCGCCGCCACCCGATTGCTGGATTCCGCCAGCTATTTCACCGCCGCCATGGCGGTGTTCTTCGTGTTCTTCACCGTGCAGGTGGGCGTGGCCTCGCTGCTGGACGAGAAGCGGGAAGGAACCATGGACCGGTTGCTTGCCGCACCCATCTCCAGATCGTCCATCATCGCCGGCAAGACGGCCGCATCGTTCGTGCTCGGAGTCGCCAGCATGGTCATCCTCGCCGTTGCGGCGCAGACGTTGATAGGCGCAGACTGGGGCGCCGGTGTCGGGGTGGCGCTGCTGGTGGTCGCCGTCGTGCTGGCAGCCCTCGGGATCATGATGGTGATCGCCGGGTTCGCCGATACCCCGGAGTCGGCCGCCAACATCCAGTCGATCGTGGCGGTCACCCTGGGGGCCCTGGGCGGGACCTTCTTCCAGATCACCGGCGAGGGGCCGATCGCCCAACTCGCCAGGTTGACCCCGCACCACTGGTTTCTCGGCGGGCTCGCCGATCTGTCGGCAGGCGCCGATTCGTCCTGGGGTGTCATCGAGGTCGTCCTGCCGGCAGTCGGAGCCATCCTCGTGTTCGCCGTCGTCACCGGTTCGGTGGGGTGGGTGCGTCTCGGGCGGAAGCTGTCGCAATGACCAAGATCCTCGCCATCACGGCGGTCAACCTGCGTCGCTTCCTCGGGGAGAGGTCGAACATCTTCTTCGTCTTCGTGTTCCCGATCGCCCTGATCCTGATCGTGGGCGTCACCTTCGGGTCGGGTTTCTCCCCCCGGGTGGGGGTGGTCGCCGACGGCGACGATCCCCACGCCGCACGGTTCGTCGCGCTGCTCGAGGCCGGGGACGACCTCGATGTGGTCCGGGTGCCCGACGAGGAGACGCTGGTGGACCGGGTCGAATCCGGTGCGCTGTCGGCGGGGGTGGTGGTGCCCGCCGACTTCGGGGCCGCCCTCGGCGAGGGGCGGACCACCGAGGTGGGCTTTGTCGCTCGACCCGAGGGCTCCGGGCCACAGCTCCGTCTTCCGGTGGCGGCGGCGGTGGCGACGCAGATGGAGACGCTGCGGGCCGCCATCTTCGTGGCGGACGAACTGGGGATCCCGCTCGACACCGCCTCGGGACGCGTCGACCAACTCGCCGATCGGACCGGGACCCACACGGTGTCGGTGGAGCGCACCGGCGAACAGCTCTTCGGCGAGGATCTCGGCCCGTTCGACCTGGGCGCCCCGGCGCAGATGGTGCTGTTCACCTTCCTCACCGGGCTCACCGCCTCGGCGGCGCTGATCCAGAGCCGCCAGCTCGGGGTCAGCCGTCGCATGCTGTCGACACCGACGTCGACCACCTCGATCGTGCTCGGAGAGACCGGTGGCCGGCTGGCGGTGGTGCTGTTCCAGGGCGGCTACATCATGGTGGCGACGGCGGTGCTGTTCGGGGTCGACTGGGGA
Organism: uncultured Acidimicrobiia bacterium; assembly: GCA_963708235.1. Classification (GTDB taxonomy): domain Bacteria; phylum Actinomycetota; class Acidimicrobiia; order Spongiisociales; family UBA5794. Next base: position 1,137,823 of record OY970200.1, read on the forward strand.
GATCCGCTGGGAGCCGCCGCCCTCCTCGTGACCTTCTCGCTGGTCGGTGCCGGCGCCGGGCTCCTGATGGGTGCGGTGTTCTCCAATGACCAGCAGGCGAGCGGCATCGGCGTGATCGTCGGGCTGATCCTCGCCGCCATCGGTGGTTGCATGGTCCCGCTCGAACTCTTCTCCGAGACGGTGACCCGGATCGCCCACCTCACCCCGCATGCATGGGCCCTCGACGGCTTTGCCGAACTGGTCCGCCACGACGGCGGCATCGCCGACATCGGTCGCGAGTTGGCGGTGCTCGCCGGGTTCGCCACGGTGCTGCTCGGGCTCGCCTCGTGGCGGCTCAGGGTCACGCTCACCCGGAGCTGATGCGGCTTGGGTAGCGGGGGCGGCGCCCTACGCTGCCGACATGCGTGTACTGGTCGTCGAGGACGAAGCCGATCTCGCCGCCGCCATTGCGGTGGGGCTCCGCCGCGACGGCTATGCCGTCGACACCGCCGGCACCGGACAGGATGCGCTGCTCAAGCTCCAGGTCAGTGACTACGACCTGGTGTGTCTCGATCTCAACCTTCCCGACCTCGACGGCCGCGAGGTGTGCCGGGCGATCCGCCGTGGCGATGTGGCCGGCGATCAGCAGCCGAAGGTGCTGATGCTGACCGCCCGCGACTCGCTCGACGATCGCGTCGACGGTCTCGACGACGGCGCCGACGACTACCTGGTCAAACCGTTCGCCTTTCCCGAGCTGCTGGCACGGCTACGGGCGCTGGGTCGCCGCGATGCCACCTCGGGTGGCGCCCGACTCGAGGTGGGGAGTCTCGCCATCGACGCCGCCAAACGCGAGGCCTGGTACCGCAACGCCGACCTCGAGCTCACCGCAAAGGAGTTTGCGCTGCTGCGCTACTTCATGCTCCACGTCGACGAGGTGATGTCCGCCGAGCGGCTGCTCGAGCATGTCTGGGACGAACACGCCGACCCCTTCACCAACACCGTACGGGTTACGGTCAGCAACCTGCGTCGCAAGCTGCGTGAGGTCGGTGGTGACAACGCCATCGCCACCGTGGTCGGCTCGGGCTACCGGCTCCGGGCCGACAACTGATGGCGGTCCCGGCGTTCTTCCGCTCGATCCGACTCCGGTTGGCGCTGACCTACTCGCTTGTGGTGTTCGGGATGGCCCTGGTGCTCGTCGGCGGGGTCAACTATGCCCTCTCGGCGTCGCTCGAGGACCAGCGGGTGGCCCGCCAGGTGCAGGTCGCCACCCTGACCGCTCCGGACGGGTCGACGCTCGCCATCGCCGAGCTCGAGGGGCTGATGCTGTCGGTGGAGCAGCTGGTCAACCAGCGGGCATTGGAGAACCTGCGGCGCTACTCGTTGTGGGCACTGTTCGGGTTGTTTCCCGCTTCGATCCTCGCCGGGTGGGTGATCGCCGATCGCACCCTGCGACCCATCGGTTCGATCACCGGGGTCGCCCGTGAGATCCAGGCCACCGATCTGACCCGCCGCATCGATCTGGGCGGTCCCGACGACGAACTCCGCCAGCTCGCCGACACCTTCGATGCGATGCTCGACCGGTTGGAGGCCGGGGTCGAGAGTCAACGCAACTTCATCCAGGACACCACTCACGAGCTGCGCAACCCGCTGGCGGTCATCGCCACCAACCTCGATGTGGCGCTGAGCGATCCCGACGCCGATATCGACGGCCTGCGTCGCACCGCCGAGATCGTCCGGCGCACCGTGGATCGGGCATCGCGGACCGTCGACGAGCTGGCCATGTACGCCCGCCGCGATGTCCCGGAATCGGTCCGGGAGCCGCTCGACACGGCCGGATTGATGGCCGATGTCCTCGAGGAATACCGGGGCCCCCTCGAAGAGCAGGGGGTGACCGCCGAGTGGCTGGGGGGCGGGGTCACCGTGAGCGCCGATCGCACCGCACTGAAGCGGGCGTTCGGCAATCTGGTCAACAATGCGATCCGGTTGAGTCGCCCCGGCGCCACGATGCGGGTGGGAACCGGTCGCTACCGCGATTTTGCCTGGATCGGAGTGGAGGACGAGGGTCCCGGGATCGACCCACGGGACCATGCTGCCGTGTTCCAGCGCTACTGGTCCGGGGATCCGTCGAGCATCCGCCAGGAGGGACGGAGCGGGCTCGGGTTGGCGATCGTTCGCCAGATCGTCCAAGCTCACGGCGGTCTGGTGACGGTGCGGTCGGTGCGCGGAGCCGGAGCGGCGTTCGTTCTCTGGCTCCCCATGATCCCGGGCGCCAACCGGGAGGTGCTCAGCGACGACGGGATCCACCCGGTCCACGACCCGTTCACGGTCACGATCTGAACATGGCGGGTGTGGTGGTCCGGTCAGGGGTCCTCAGGGGATTCGATGTCGGTTTACGCCCGGTTTACGCCGCGGCCCGTACGGTCCAGAAACTTCAACGACGGCTTTCCGAGGAGGAAGGATGATGGACGAACTGTCCAAACGCTCAGCTCAGCTCGAGCAGGCCCTGTTCGAGATGCGGCGAGTCGTCGTAGGTCAGAACCGGGTCCTGGAACGTCTGATGGTGGCGCTGCTCGCCGGTGGTCACACCCTGCTCGAAGGGGTACCCGGTCTGGGCAAGACGCTGACGCTGTCGACGATGGCCCGGGTCATGGGCGGCTCGTTCTCGCGGATCCAGTTCACCCCTGATCTGCTCCCCAGCGACATCACCGGGACCCGGATCTTCCGTGCCTCCCAGGAGCGGTTCGATGTCGAACTGGGACCGGTCCTCGCCAACTTCGTGCTCGCCGACGAGATCAACCGGGCACCCGCCAAGGTCCAGTCGGCGATGCTCGAGGTGATGGCCGAGCACCAGGTCACCATCGGTGATCAGACCTTCCCCGCCCCGGAACCCTTCCTGGTGATGGCGACGCAGAACCCGATCGAGTCCGAGGGCGTCTACCCGCTCCCGGAGGCGCAGCGGGACCGGTTCATGATGAGGGTCCCGGTCGGCTACCCCGATATCGACGAGGAGCGGGAAATCGTCCATCGCATGGATGTGGTGGCAGGCGAGGCCGCCCCGATCCTCGATCCGGACGATGTGGTGGCGATGCAGCGCACCGCCAGGTCGATCTTCGTCGACCAACAGGTCATCGACTACGCCCTTCGGATCGTCACCGCCACCCGCCGTCCCCACGATGTCGGGATGGGCCAGATCGACGGGCTGATCGAGTACGGTGCCAGCCCCCGCGCCAGCATTGCGTTGATCCGTGGCGCCAAGGCCATGGCACTGTTGCGAGGCCGCAGCTACGCCCTGCCCCAGGATGTGTACGAGATCGCCTACGACGTGCTCAACCACCGTCTGGTTCTGACCTATGCGGCGCTCGCCGATGGAGTCACCGTCGACGACGTGCTGGTGGAGCTGCTCTCCAAGCTCCCCGCACCGCGGATCAATGTCAGCGAGGGTCACGACCGCTCAGCCTGGTCGGCGCCGGTCCCCACACGACCCGGGCGGGTCGAGCCCGGAGGTCCACCGATCCCGGCCGAGCCGACCGTCCCGCATCTTCCCACGGTGCCGCCCGAGGCTCCACCGATCGCCCCTCCCGACGCATCTCCGGGCGCCCTGCACACAGCGCAACAGTTGCCCGAAACCGTCGCCGCTCCCGAGGAATATCCCGCCCCAGCCGAACCGGTGATGGGTGAACCGGTGGTCGGTGAACCGGTGATCGTCGAGGAGCCCGGGCGGACCGAAGCGCCGCCGACCACCGGGTATGCCGTCTCTGGCGACGAACCGGTGTCTGCGGACGAACGGGTCTCTGGCGACGAACGCGTCGACGCTCCGGAACCGGGCGTCATCGAGGCGACCGAGGCCGTTGCGGACCCGGCGGCGCTGGTGCACGACGGGCACGCTCCGTCCCGGGTGCCCACCCCCGACGGTCCGGTGTTCCCCGAACCGACCGGCGGCCCGAGGAACTCGACCGCCAAGACCACGCTCGAGCACCCGGTGATCGGCGATACCTCTGCGCACCCGCGCCCGGACCGTGAGCCCGGTTCTCCCTCGTGATCGGGGTCACCCAGCAGACCGCATTGCGCGGGCTCGAACTTGTCGTGATGCAACGCCTCGACGGCATCCTCCAGGGCGACTACCGGGGTTTGCTCCCCGGGCATGGATTCGACCGGGGTGAGGCGCGGATCTACGAACCGGGTGACGATGTTCGCCGGATCGACTGGAACGTCACCGCCCGCACCGCCGAGCCCCATGTCCGCGACACGATCGCCGACCGCGAACTCGAGACCACGCTGGTGGTCGATCTCAGCGCCTCGATGTCGTTCGGAACCGCCCTGATGGAGAAACGCGACACGGCGATCGCCGCCGCCGCCGCCGTGGGCTTTCTGGTGTCGCGCGGGGGCAACCGGATCGGAGGGATGCTCGCCACCGGCGACGGGGTCGACTGGTCCCCGCACCGCTCGGGTCGTGGCCATCTCTTTGCGGTGCTGGGCAAACTCTCCTCGGTGGGACGTGACACCGGGGTCACCGATCTGGCCAGTGTGTTGCGGAGCGCCGAGCGGTTGGCCGGTCGGCGTGGGCTGGTGACCGTCATCTCCGACTACCTCGATCCCGGACCGTGGGACAAAGCGATGCGGGCTCTGGCGCAACGCCACGACGTGCTGGCGATCGAGGTCACCGATCCGCGGGAGATGGCGCTGCCCGATGTGGGGCTGATCACCGTGGTCGACCCCGAGACCGGTCGCCGCCGCCACCTCGACACCTCTTCGGCGGGGTTCCGCCGTGACTACGCCGCTGCCGCTGCCGCCCAGCGCGAGGAGGTTCGGCGCAAGCTGGCGGTCGCCGGGACGGATCACCTGCGTCTGCAGACCGACCGGGACTGGCTCGCCGACCTCGTCCACCATGTGGTTCGTCGCCGCACCGGACACACCACCGGGAGACGTCCGTGAGCTTTCTCGAACCGGCCCGGCTGGTCCTGTTGCTGGCGCCCGTGGCGCTGGCCATCGCCTACCTGGTGATGATGAGGCGACGAGAGATCTACGCCGTACGATTCACCAACCTCGAACTGCTCGACCAGGTTGCCCCCGATCGTCCGGGTTGGCGCCGTCACGCACCCGCCGTGGTATTGCTGACGGCGATGGTGGTACTCGCCCTTGCCGTGGCGCGGCCCGCCACGACGGTGCAGGTGCCGCGCGACGAGGCCACCGTGGTGCTGGCCATCGATGTGTCGCTGTCGATGGACGCCACCGATGTCGACCCCAATCGGATCGACGCCGCCAAGGAGGCGGCCCGAAGCTTCCTCGATCTGGCGCCGGAGGACCTCAAGGTCGGCATCGTCTCGTTCTCGGGGACCGCCCTTCCGATTCTGGCACCCACCACCGACCGGGCGGCGGCACTGCGTGCCATCGACAGTCTGCGGCTGGGGGAAGGGACGGCGATCGGCGAGGGGATCTACACCTCGGTCCGACTCATCGAGTCGACCGTGGTTCCCGACAATGGCGCCGGAACCGACAACGGGGGCATCCCCGACCTCCCCCCGACCGACACCCAGGATGGTGAGGGGGAGGAGGAGCCTCCGGCGGCGGCCGTGGTGGTGCTCTCCGACGGTGAGACCACGATGGGGCGGCTCGATCTGGAAGCCGCCCAGGTGGCGGCCGATGGGGGGATCCCGGTCTCGACCATCTCATTCGGCACCGACGCCGGAGTCGTGACCATTCAAGGGGAAGTGATCCCGGTGCCGGCCAATGACGGTGCGCTGCGTGAGGTCGCCGATCTCACCGGCGGCGAGTTCTTCGAAGCGGCGTCGGCCTCGGAACTCGAACAGATCCTCGACAACGTCGGTTCACAGGTGGGACTCGAGGATGAGGAGCGCGAGATCACCGACTGGTTCGCCGCCGCCGGCCTGATCCTGGTCCTGCTTGCCGCCGCCGGGTCGCTTGCCTGGTTCTCCAGGATTCCGTGACCCGGCGACGGCAACCGGATGTGGATTGTCCGCAGCCGGTCTCAGGCGAGCAGTGCCGCCTTCTGACGGGAGAACTCCTCGTCGGTCAGGTGCCCGGAATCACGGAGTGACGCCAGCTTGGCGATCTCGTCGGCCGTCGAGACGCCGGCGGCGTCACGGATGTAGCTGCGTGCCGCTTCCTCACGCCGGGCCGCATCCGCCAGGGCCCGCTCGTTCATCGACTTGCCCCTGGCGATCAGGTACAGGAGGACGCCGAGCCAGGGCAGCACCACGATCAGGATCGCCCACAATGCCTTGCCGACCCCGGACAGGTCGTGGGAGCGGAAGATGTCGGCGATGACGCTGATGACCAGCCAGATCCAGGCGATGAACAGGAAGAACCAGAGCATTGACCAGAAGAGGTCGAAGAGGGGCATGGGTTGTCTCGCTTTCTGCCATTGGGAACCACCGGCGTTGCGGGTCACGGTGACCGCACGCCGGCGGGTGGCGGTGCTCACCGTAGTTGGTTCGATCGCACCCTGTACCGCCGGACGAGTGGTGCAGTAGCATGCGCCGCGTGGGGGAATCGTCGCTTCGTCGATGGCTACGCGTTCTGGGTGTCGGGCTGCTGCTGCTCGGTGCCGTGCTCTTCGTGCTCGTCGTCGGCGAACCGGTCGATGCCCATCCCACCGGTGATGCGGTGGTGGTGCATGCCGGCGGTGAGGGTGAGCGGCTGGATCGGGCCCTCGAACTGATCGCCGACGGGGCGGCGCCGGTGCTCGTCGTCATGTACGGCGATCATCCCGATTTCCCGCAGGCACCAGATCTCTGCGACACCGACGAGCCGGTGGTGGTGATCTGCCCCGCCCCCGAACCGGTGTCCACCATCGGCGAGAGCCGTGCGCTCGCCGGGCTCGTCGAGGAGCACGGGTGGGAGACGGTCGTGATCGTCACCACCGACTACCACCTGCGCCGGGCGAAGTTCATCGACTCCCGCTGTACCGATGCCGAGATCCTCGGAGCCTCGGCATCACGATCGCTGTCTCCGACCGAGTGGATCGGCAATGTCGGCCACGAGATGCTGGGTCTGGTTCAGGCGGCCCTGTTCACCTGTTGAGGGCACCGGTTGACGGGCCCCAGTCGACGGGCCCCAGTCGACGGTCGGTCAGAACTGCTGTTGTTCGGTCGAGCCTTCCAGGGCGAGCGTCGAGGCCGACCCCCCGGAGATGACGGTGGCGATGTCGTCGAAGTATCCGGCCCCGACCTCCCGCTGATGCCGGGTGGCGGTGTACCCGGCGGGCTCCATGGCGAACTCCTGCTCCTGAAGCGCAACGTAGGCCGTCATCCCCTCGGCGGCGTATCCCCGCGCCAGATCGAACATCGCCGCATTGAGCGCATGGAAGCCGGCCAGCGTGATGAACTGGAAGCGGTACCCCATCTTCCCGAGTTCTTTCTGATACCGGGCGATGGTGGCATCGTCGAGATGCTTCTTCCAGTTGAACGAGGGTGAGCAGTTGTACGCGAGGAGCTTGCCGGGGAACGATTCGTGGATGGCGGCGGCGAACCGTTCCGCCTCGTCGAGATCCGGTGTGCCGGTCTCGCACCAGATCAGGTCGGCATAGGGGGCGTAGGCCAGCCCGCGGCTGATAGCGGTGTCGATGCCGTTGCGGACATTGAAGAACCCCTCGGCGGTGCGTTCGCCGGTGGTGAAGCGGCGGTCGTTCTCGTCGATGTCGCTGGTCAGCAGCGTCGCCGCCAGCGAGTCGGTGCGGGCGATGACCAGGGTGGGCACCCCGGCGACATCGGCGGCGAGCCGGGCCGCCTTCAAGGTCCGGACATGTTGGCTGGTCGGGACCAGCACCTTGCCGCCCATGTGACCGCATTTCTTCTCCGAGGCGAGCTGGTCCTCCAGGTGCACCGCTGCAGCACCGGCCTCGATGTATCCCCGGGTCAACTCGTAGACGTTGAGCGCACCACCGAAGCCCGCCTCGGCGTCGGCGACGATCGGAAGCAGATGGTCGGCGTCGTCGTCGCCCTCCGCCCAGGCGATCTGGTCGGCGCGCTGGAGCGCATTGTTGAGCCGTCGCACCAGGGCGGGACCGCTGGTGGCCGGGTAGAGCGACTGGTCCGGATAGACCTGGCCCGCCTCGTTGGCATCTCCGGCGACCTGCCAACCCGACAGATAGATGGCCTCCAACCCTGCCTTGGCCATCTGGACGGCCTGTCCACCGCTGAGCGCCCCGAGCGCATGGACGTAGTCGCGCTCGGCGAGCAGCGCCCACAGACGCTCGGCCCCCAGTCTCGCCAACGTGTACTCGACGGGTCGTGGACCCTGGAGTCGGACCACGTCCTCGGCGGTGTGGTCGCGGGTGACGTCGGCCCACCGCGGGTTGGTGGCCCAATCGGCGGCGATGTCGCTGGCCCGGGTCGCTCGGTCGGTCATCTCAGGTGCTCCTTGTGGTTCGATCATGACGGTTGGTGGCCGAGGCTGTCCTCGTCCTACCCCTCCAGCTCGTCGTAGGCGGGCAAGGTCAGAAACTCGGGAAAGTCGTCGGCAAGTGCCACGGTCTCGAACAGGGCCCGGGCGCGCTCGACCAGGTCTGCAGGACCGTGGTCCCGGTCCCCGTGATCGCCGCCAGCGAGTTCGCCGGCGAGTCGTTCCGACTCGCCGGCGGCGACCGTGCGGACATAGTCGGCGTCGATACGGTCACCATCGGTGGTCGAGACGCCGTTGTGGACCCACTGCCAGATCTGCGAACGCGAGATCTCGGCAGTGGCGGCGTCCTCCATCAGGTTGTAGATGGCGGCAGCGCCATTGCCGGACAGCCACGACACCAGATAGCGGATGGCGATGTCGACATTGCTGCGAACCCCTTCGGAGGTGACCGTCGCTCCCGGCACCGTGACGTCGAGAAGGGCGGCGGCGTCGGCGACCACATCGTGGCGGAGCACGTCGATCTGATGGGGACGGTCTCCGAGCACGGCGGTGAACACCTCGGTCGCCACCGGGACCAGATCGGGGTGGGCCACCCAGGTTCCGTCGTGGCCGTTGCGTGACTCCCGTTCCTTGTCCTCGCGGACCTTGGCCATGGCGGTGCGGTTGACCTCCGGGTTGCGCCGGCTCGGGATGAACGCCGACATACCGCCGATGGCGTGGGCCCCGCGGGCGTGACAGGTGGCGATGAGGAGATCGGTGTACGCCCGCATGAACGGAACCGTCATCGTCACCTGACCACGGTCGGGAAGCGTCATCTCGGGTCGGTTCCGGAACTTCTTGATCATGGAGAAGATGTAGTCCCAGCGTCCGGCGTTGAGCCCGCTGGAGTGGTGGCGCAGCTCGTAGAGGATCTCGTCCATCTCGAACGCGGCGAGGATGGTCTCGATCAGGACGGTGGCCCGGATCGTCCCCTGCGGGATCCCGAGCGCATCCTGGGCGGTGACGAAGACCTCGTTCCACAACCGCGCCTCGAGTCGGTTCTCCAGCTTGGGGAGATAGAAATACGGACCCGACCCGCCGGCGGTCAGCTCGGCGGCGTTGTGGAAGAAATACAACCCGAAGTCGAGCAGGGATGCCGAGACCGCTTCGCCGTCGACGGTGAGGTGCCGGTCGACAAGATGCCACCCGCGGGGACGGACCACCAGGGTCGCCACCTCGTCGCCGAGCCGGTAGATGCGCCCGTCGGCAGCGCTGACTTCGATGCGGCGCCGGACCGCATCCATCAGGTTGACCTGGCCCATCACCATGTTGTGCCAGGTCGGCGACGCCGAGTCCTCGAGGTCGGCCATGAACACCTTGGCGCCGGAGTTGAGGGCGTTGATCATCATCTTGCGGTCCACGGGTCCGGTGATCTCGCAACGACGATCGGTCAGGTCGTGGGCGTGGGGCGCCACCTTCCAGGTGCCCATCCGGACCTCCTCGGTCTCGGACAGGAAACCGGGGGTCTCCCCGGCGTCCAGTCGTTGCTGCCGCGCGGTGCGATCGGCGATGAGGCGGCGTCGGCGGTGCTCGAAGCGTCGATGGAGGTCGGCGACGAAGGCCAGCGCCGGTTCGGTCAGGATCTCTTCGAAGCGGATCAGGTCCACATCGTCGGCGATCGCTGTGGGCTTCGGCCCGTGAACGGCGACTCCCTCTGGCATGGTCCTGGTCCTCCCGGTTCGGATCCGTGTAGCGCTCTTCCTTGAGCGTCGCCAGGGACGTCCCGGTTTGCAAGGTGTGATCGCGCGAATATCATGCGAACTTCACAGGACGAGGGGGGATATGGGTTCTTTCGTGACAATTCGTGCAGTTATGACGGTTCGGCGATGAGTGGCACCGATGTGGATCCGCTGGTGCTGGGGCAGCGGATCCGGCACATGCGTCGCCGGCGGGGGTGGACGCTCGACGACCTCGGAAGCCGTGTCGGAAAGGCGGCTCCCTACCTGTCGATGCTGGAGAACGGCAAGCGGGAGCCGAGGATCGGGCTGGTCAACGCCATCGCCGCCGCCCTCGATGTTCCGGCCGCCTCGCTGCTCGACACCGAACCGCCGTCGCGTCGTGCCGCCCTGGAGATCGCCCTGGAACGGGCCCAGGACGATCCGTTGTACCGGGACCTCCACCTTCCCCAGCTCAAGCCGACCGCCAGGATGTCGGATGCGGTGTTGGAGCATCTGGTGGCGTTGTACCGCGAGCTCAAGGGTCGGGCCCATTCCACCGTGGTCACCCGGGAGGAGGCGCGTATCGCCAACACGACGCTTCGCGACGAGATGGCCGAACGGGGCAACTACTTCGGGGAGATCGAGGAGGTGGCCCGCAGCGCCATCGCCTCGGTCGGCTACGCCGGTCGGGGGGCGCTCACCGAGGGCGATATCCGCGAGCTGGCGGCACATTTCGGGTTCACCCTGCACCGGTCGCAGCAGGTACCCACCTCGGTCAGATCGGTGACGGATCTGCGGCACCGACGCATCTACGTCCCACAGCGTGATTCGCTGTCGACACGGGGAGCGAGATCGGTGGTGATGCAGACACTCGGTCATTTCGCACTCGACCATCGCGACCCGACCGGTTTCGCCGATTTCCTGCGGCAGCGGGTGGAGGCCAACTATTTCGCCGGTGCGGTGCTGCTTCCCGAAGTCATGGCCCGACCGTTCATCGAGGAGGCCAAGAAGGAGCGCGATCTGTCGATCGAGGATCTGCGTGACGCCTTCTACGTCTCGTACGAGATGGCCGCACACCGCTTCACCAACCTCGCCACCGAGTATCTCGGTCTGTCGGTGCATTTCGTGCGGTCCGACGAGCGGGGGATCATCTGGAAGGCCTACGAGACCAACGGGGTCCCGTTCCCCCGCAACTCGGTGGGCGCCATCGAGGGTCAGCGGCTCTGTCGTGAATGGGGTACCCGCCAGGCGTTCCATTCCGAGGACAAGTTCTCGATGCACTACCAGTACACCGACACCTCGGTGGGGAGTTTCTGGTGTGGCACCCATGTCGAGGCGGGCCACGAACCCCTCGCCGCCATCACCGTCGGGGTCCGCTTCGACGACGCCAAGTTCTTCCGTGGCCGCCAGACCGACCGTCACTCGGTGTCGCGATGCCCGGGAGAGGGATGCTGCCGCAGTCCTTCCGGCGATCTGGCATCCCGGTGGGACGGATGGGCCTGGCCGTCGGTGCGGCCCAACAGCCATGTCCTGGCGGCGATGCCGGTGGAGACGATTCCCGGGGTCGACCTGACCGAGATCTATGAGTTTCTCGACGGTCAGGCTCCATGACGGGCCGGCGGTTGTGGGAACCAATCGACCGGGTAGGTGGTTGCACCCGATGAGTACCGAACGGAGGATCTGAGATGACCGATACGGACAAGACCGACCAGGCCGAGCTCGAGAAGCGCCTCACGCCGCTGCAGTACCGCGTCACGCAGCAGGCCGGCACCGAGCAGGCCTTCACCGGGGAGTACTGGGACACCAAGACCGCCGGCACCTACCACTGTGTGGTGTGCGACACCCCGCTGTTCGACAGCGAGACCAAGTACGACTCGGGGTCGGGGTGGCCGAGCTTCTATCAGCCGGTTGCGCCCGACGTGGTGGATACCAAGCGGGACTTCAAGCTGCTGATGCCCCGTACCGAGGCGGTGTGCTCTACCTGTGGCGCCCACCTCGGACATGTGTTCCCGGACGGGCCGCGGCCCACCGGCGACCGCTACTGCATGAACTCGGCGTCGCTCAGGTTGGAGCCCGCCGGGTCCGACACCGAGTAGCCGGTTCGCTCAGAGTTGGCGATGGTCTGCCATGCGGTAGGCCATCGCCACCAGCGCTGCGGTGAGGACCGTGGTCACGACGGTCGCCTGGAGGTAGTCGCCCCAGCCCGCCGTGCCGCGCACCAGGCTGTCGGTGGCGCCGAGCAGGTGACTGGGGAGCCGTGTCCCCACTGTTTCGAACAGCCCGAGCAGCGGCAGTCCCAGCATCACCACCACCGAGGTGGCCACCGTCGCCAGGGTGGCGCCCGTCCGACTCCCGACGGCGGCAACCAGGGCGACGACAAAGGCGACATAGACCAGGGTGTACCCGGTACCGATCGCCAGGGGACCCAGCGGAACCGGTCCCAGCAGCACCACCGTCTCGTACCAGGCGGCGGCGGTGCCGACGATGACGGCTGCGGCGACTGCGGCGGTCGACATCACCATCCGGGGCCAGAGTAGGCGCCGAATCGATCGCACCCGGGTGCGGAGAAAGATCGACATCTCGGGAATGGCATCGAGTACGAGCGCCCCCGAGATGACGATCACGGCGACCAGCATTCCGATCTGGTTGGCGTTGGCCGTGTACTGGGTGAGACCGTCGGCGGGCACGACCTCGGGAAGGTCGAGCACGATCCCACCGCCGAACCGCTCGACGAGTTCGGGGAGGTAGGCGGCGGACAGCGGACCGGTGAGCCCGAAGAAGAGATAGACGAACACCAGCGCCACCAACCTCCGGGAACGGACGAGTCTCAACCACTCGAGACGCCACAGCGTCATGGGAGCACCTGTCGTCGGGTCATGTCCAGGAAGACGGCTTCCAGCGTCACCGGTTCCGGCTCGAAGCTCACCACCGGAACCCCGGTTGCAGCGAGCAGTCCGGGGAGGTGCCGTTCGGCCTCGGTGTGCGAGGTCACGGTCACCCGCAGCGTCGACGGGGTGGTCTCTTCGGCGGCGGTGACCCAGGCGACGGATACCAGGGCGGCACGGACCACGGCGGCATCCCGGCGAACCCGGACCAGGTAGGCGGAGGAGGCGGCGCCGGCGATCAACTCGTCCACCGAGCCCTCGAACCGGATCCGGCCTTCATCGAGAATGCCGACCCGGTCGCACACCGCCTGCACATCGCCCAGGATGTGGCTGGAGAACACCACCGTCGCCGAACCGCGCAGGAGACCCAGCAGGTCGAGTACCTCCCGACGTCCGGCAGGGTCGAGGGCGGCCGCCGGCTCGTCGAGCAGGATGACCTCGGGATCGGAGACCAGGGTTGCGGCCAGGCCCAGCCGCTGCAGCATGCCCCGGGAGAACCCGCCGACCGGCCGGTCGGCGTCGGCTGCCAGCCCGGTGTCGGAGAGCACACGCCCTACCGCGGCGGGGTCCCGGATGTCGGCGAGATGGGCGGAGAGAGCGACGACCTCGCGGGCCGTCAGCCATTTTTCGAATCGGGGGGCGTCCGGGAGCACGGCTCGGCGTCGCCGATCCACACCGATCTCGATGGATCCCGAATCTGCGGTCCGCATCCCGGACAGGATCGACAGCAGCGTGGTCTTCCCGGCACCGTTGGGACCGATGAGCCCGTAGACCGATCCGGTCGGGACATCGAGGGACACGGCGTCGAGGGCGAGGTGGGTGCCGTACCGCTTGGTGACGTCGGTGACCCGGATCACGGTGTCATTCCGCAGGGCGTCCGAAAACCAGGTAGGCGACCCCACCCAGCGGCACGCTGAACACCGTGACCAGGATCCAACCCCAGCGGGGAAGACGCTGGACCTCGGTGTGCATGATGTCGTAGATGATCCATGCGACATAGGCGACGAGGAGCACGACGACGGGAGCAATTGCGGCGATCGGCATTCGGCGCTCCAGGAGCCATGACGGGTCGGACCGGAGGAGGCTACCCGCGCTCCGCCACGATGCGGTGGATGGTGCCTTCGTGGGTGAGGATGAGGATCTCGCCGTCGGGATCTTCGGCGAGAGTGGTGAGCTGTCCCAGTTCACCGAGTTGTTCGCTCCAGTCGGTCTCCTCGACGAATTCGGCCCCGTCCCAAAGGACGCTGCGGACCCAACCGACGCAGTAGTCGCCGTAGAAGTAGCGGCCGGCGATCTCGGGGATCATCGTCCCCTGATACACCGGACCGCCCACGATGGCGCAGGTTCTGCGGTGAAACACGTCGAGATCGGGGACCACCAGACCGGTCCGGTCGCACTCGTCCGCCTCGAAGCAGTCCGGGCCCTCCATGATGGACCAGCCGTAGTTGTTGCCCCCGTCGCTGGTGAGGTCGAGGACGTTGACCTCCTCCCAGGTTTCCTGACCCACATCGGCCACGAACAGGAGGTCGTCGTCGACAAAGGTGAAGTTCCACGGGTTGCGGAACCCGAAGGCGAACACCTCCGGGGCCCCGTCACGCCCATCAGCGAAGGGATTGTCCGGCGGGACCTGGTACGGCGGCTCCCCGTCGACATCGAGACGGAGGATGGTGCCGTGCAGGGTGTGGGGGTTCTGTCCGTTCTCGTACCGGTCGCCGATCCCGCCGCCGTCACCGAGCGCCAACCACAACATCCCGTCGGGGCCGAACCGGATCATCCCTCCGTTGTGATACTGATGGGGTTGATCGAGGGCGAAGATCAGCCGGCCGGTGCCGGGATCCAGTCGCAACGGGTCTCGCAGATCCTGGAGGTACTCCATCACCCTGGTGTGCCCGTTGACGTTGGTGAACGAGACGAAGGCGCGTCGGTTCTCGGCGAAATCGGGGTGGAAGGCGAGGCCGAGCAGACCCTGCTCCAGCCCCCGGGTGGTGATGAATCGGGAGACATCGAGGTAGGGGGTCTCCAGGGCGGTGCCGTCGACGATCTCGCGAATGGTCCCGGTCTGTTCCACCACGAACAGCCGGTCGCTGTCGGGCGGGCTGTCCGCCCAGACCGGGACCGACAACCCGGTCGTCACCTCTTCGACCGTCAGCCCGGCGAACGATCCGTCGGGGACCGCCGGCGGGGTGGTCGACTCCACCGCAGCGGGATCGGATGTCACCGGGGACGCAACGGTGCCGCCGCAGGCGGCGGCGACGAACACGATGAGCAAGGGAACGAGGAGGCGGCGCACCGTCGAGATCCTAGGGGGTGTCGGGGGCTAGAGCCGGGGGAGATCTCAGCCGAGTGGTCGCAACGCAAACAGATGGCGCCCACCGTCCGGGACCGCCGCCTCGCGTTCGATGACGAACCGGTCGGAGAGATAGTGACGCAGGGCCGCCTCGGTGTAGTCGGCGTGGATCTCGTGGGGGCGCTTGTTGGCCGCCAGCCGCAGCACCATCGGATCGTCGGGAGGGACGAATTCGAGGATCACCCGGGTGTCGAGGTCGGCGAGCCAGTCGATGACGTCACGGAGCGGAAGGTTGCGCCCCACCACCAGATGGTGGATCACCGCAAAACACATCACCAGATCGGGGTGGGAACGACCGGGCAGCGGGGGCCGTTCTGCGCCGCGCCACCCCAGACCGGGTGATGGTGAAGCCATGTCCTGGAGCAGGGGCAGCACGTTGCCGACCCCTTGCGCCGTCAGATCCCCGAACAGCTCGTCGAGGACGAGTTCGTCGGCGTCGAGCGCCAGCACGTAGTCGGCGACCGCAGCGGCAGCCTTCGAGAAGTGACCGTCGTTGGCGCCGACATCCCACACCGTCGACGGTCGGTGGGTGGCGAGAAACTCGGTGAGGAACTCGGTCTTGGCCCCACGTTGGGTGGCGACATGGCCGCATTCGTCGTAGCGGTTCCATTCCGAGCGCTGCTCGCCCCATTCGAGCCCCTCCACCGTCTTGCGGAGCCCGCTCACATTGGCCTGGATCAGCTCCTTGCGGAACCCGGCCTCCTTCAGCTCGGACCGGACGTCCCGATCCGAGTCCCGATAGCGTCGCTCGGCGCGCGCCTGCATGCCGACATGGAGCAGCACCGACTTACGGAGCCGGTGTCGCGACGGGAGCATGCGATGGAGTTGTTCGGCGGTGAGCCCCTCGGGCTCGCCCCTCAGCCAGGGCTGGAACGGCACGTCGACATAGGTGCGCAGCATCAGCGGATACAGGTACTGGCGCAGGAACTGCCGGTACCCCACCCACACGTCGCCCTCCTCCAGCGGCTCGAAGGATCCGACATCGATGAAGACCGGCTTGCTGCCCCGCCACTGGACGTTGTAGGGCGTGGAGTCCTTGAGGATCATGTCCTCTTCGAGGGCGGCGGCGAGCAGGTCGAGCTGGAGCAGCGCCGCCGCCCGCAACATCGAGAAGGTCCACTCGTACGGGTAGCTGATCACCGGGATCCGGTCGTGCCGGAGCACCCCGGCCCATTCGCCGGGGACACCGGCCGACAGGGATGGATCGGCCAGTTCGGTGCCGACGATGTCGCCACGCCCCACCGCCTCGGCAAAGAACGTGGTGGTCGACAGTCGCTGCCAGTTGGCGAGTGCCCGGGTGTCGAGTGTGCGGTGGATGACGCCGTCGGATTCGAAGACCCGACCACCAGGGTCGCGGAACGAACCGCGGTCCAGATCGGTGCCGAGGTCGGGATCAGAGGGTGCCGCGGGGGGAGGGGAGGGTTCGCTCATGGGTCCAGATCGTCGGTGAAGGTGGAGCGGCGAGTGTAAACGGCATGCGTGGTGCGCTGCAGCGATGGCCACCACGGGATGCTTGCCGCCCGGGGAGCATCGTGATTCAATGCTCCCGGTCGCACGATGTCGCATCGCGACCACCGATGGTTGATCCGGAACCTGGACGTGGGAGGAACCGTGCGCAATACCCTGCTCGTTCTGCACATCGTGGCGGTCGCCGCATGGCTCGGTTCGAACGTCTTCCAGTTACTGGTCGGACGCCGCTTTGCGGCGGAGGGCGGTGCGGCGGCGGCATCCTGGATGACCTCGACGGTGGCGATGGGAAGGGCGATCTACACCCCGGCCGGGATCCTGGTCCTGCTCACCGGGGTCGGTCTGGTCCTCAACAGCTCGGTGTACGGGTTCGGTTCGGGCTTTGTCACCGTCGGGTTCGTCGTCATCATCATTGCGATCATCCTCGGTGTCCGGGTCTTCGGGCCCGCCGGGGAGCTGGCGGCGGCGGAGTTCGCCGCCGGTGACGATGCCCACGGACGCGAGGTGTTCGGTCGGATCGCCCGATTCGGGTACGTCGACACCGCACTGGTAGTTGTGGCGATCGTGGCCATGGTGACGAGGTGGTCGGCGTGAGTGCCCGCTGGTGACGACCGGCCGATGATCCGCCGCACCGATGGACCCGGATATGTCGTCCGGGCGCCGTAGAGTCGCCGTCATGGAAGTCATCGTCCCCGTCGACGTGCCCCTGGTGGGCGACGAACGGCACAAGAACTGGGCCAAGGTGGTGCACAACGTCGACCCGTCGAAGACGTCGGGGTGGGCGTTCGAGGGTGAGTTCATCGCCGCCGGCGGGATCCAGGACGTCCCGGCGGGAAGCGTCCTGCTGGTCTATGGCGAACGGGGCAGCCGCACCAACCCGGTGATCGAGGCCAAGGTGTTCACCGCCAACTCCGACGGCACGCTGAGCCATGAGGCCGCTGCCTCGGGGAAGGCGTGGGCCCGGACGCTCCGCGATCCCATCGAGGAGTTGCTCGACACCGAACGCATCCAGACACCGGCGGGATGGAGCCCCGACCTCCTCCGTTATGCCGACGACGCCATCCTCGAAGAGGTGCGCCGCCGCGGCCTCGCACCATGATCCCCCCGGGAGAAACGATGTCCGAGCTCACCGACGATCACCTCCATACCAGCAGCCCCCTCCATACGAGGAGCGCAGGTGGGCAGTCACTGCCGCTCGCCCTCTTCGTCCACGGGTTCCCGCTCGACTCGAGGATGTGGACCGAGCAACTCGTCCAACTCGCCGATGTCCGGCGGAGCGTGGCCGTGGACCTGCGTGGCTTCGGCGAGTCCTCGACCACCAGCGACCCCGTGACCATCGAGGATCATGCCCATGACCTCGCCGCCCTCATCCGACATCTCGAGGTCGATGCCGTGGATCTGGTCGGGCTGTCGATGGGTGGGTACGTCGCCCTCGCCCTCGCCGAACTCCACCCTTCGCTGGTGCGGTCGCTGGCGTTGGTCGACACCAAGGCGACTGCCGACACCGCAGAAGCCCGTCAGGGTCGAACCGAGGCAATCGCCCGGCTGCTCGACGGGGGGAGGGCGTCGTTCGTCGCCGGGATGGTCCCCAACCTGCTCGGACCCGATCCGGACCCGGTGGTGTTGGCGCGGGGCCTGACCATGGGGGAGTCGACCCCGTACGAGACGCTGGTGATGGCGTTGTCGGCGATGCGTGAGCGACCCGACCGGACGGCAGTTCTCGCCGATTTCGATGGTCCGGTGGCGCTCATCGTCGGTGAACACGACGGGGTGACACCTCCGGCGGTGGCCGAGGAGATGGCGGAGGTCGCCGGCGACGCCACCCTCGATGTGATCGCCGGTGCCGGCCATCTCTCGCCGATGGAGGCACCCGCTGCGGTGGCCGAAGCGCTCCGCCGCCACTTCGCTCGCATCGACGTGGCGCCCGGCCACTGATGCGGCCCCACCCGAGTACCACCCAGGAGGGCGTCAAGAACGACCGGCGTGCCATCTTCGGATGGGCGATGTACGACTGGGCGAACTCGGCCTACATCACCACCGCCGGGGCCATCATTGCGGCGTTCTTCACCGGCGAGATCGTCCCCGACGAGGGCTACATGGGGCTGTCCGGTGAGACCCTGTGGGCCGCCGTGGTGTCGATCGGCGCCATGGTCCTGTTCCTGGGGATGCCGGTTCTCGGCGCCGTTGCCGACTTCACCGCCTCGAAACGCCGCTTCCTGCGGTTCTTCGCCTTTGTCGGGGCGGGCGGGACGCTTCTGGTCCCGTTTGTCCCGTCCGGTGCCGTGCTGGCGTTCCTGGGGATGTTCCTCGTCACCCAGATCGGGTTCGTCGCCGCCAACGTCTTCTACGACGGATTCCTCCCCGACCTCACCACCGATGACACCATCGACCAGGTGTCCTCCAAGGGCTTCGCCATGGGATACATCGGCGGAGGACTGTACGTCCTGCTCGCCCTGGTCCTGATCGTCCTCAGCGGTGACGACGGGGTCACCGGGCTCGGCGAGACCGGGGCGGTCCGGGTCGCCATCTTCGGATCCGGTGTCTGGTGGAGCAGCTTCACCATCTTCTCGCTCCGCCGACTCCCCGAGACCGGGACGGCTCGGCAGCTTCCCTCCGACCTCCGGGGGAGCCGAATCGCCGCCTATGCGCGGATCGGATTCGGTCGCACCTGGTCCACCGCCAAACGGCTCGGGAAGTTCCGTCACCTGATGCTGTTCGTGGTGGCGTTCATCTTCTACAACGACGGGACCCAGACCGTCATCACCGTCTCGGGGGCGTATGCCGAGGACACCCTCGGGCTGGGCACCGAACAGATCATCATCGCCTTTCTCGTGGTCCAGTTCATCGCCTTCTTCGGAGCGTTGGGATTCGGCGCCATCGCCCACCGGGTGGGGGCCAAGCCGGCGATCATGATCTCGCTGGTGATCTGGGCGCTGGTCGCCCTCGGTGGGTACGCCCTCCCCGCAGGTGAGCCGGTGCCGTTCTATGCGCTCGCCGCCGTGATCGGGTTCGTCCTGGGCGGGGTCCAGGCGCTGAGCCGGAGTCTCTACGGGTCGATGATCCCCGAGACGGCGTCGGCGGAGTTCTACGGCTTCTTCTCGGTGTTCTCCAAGTTCTCCGCCATCTGGGGTCCACTGGTGTTCGCCGTGGTGTCCGGGGTCACCGGATCGGGTCGTCCGGCGATTCTGTCCATCGTGGCGTTCTTCGTCATCGGGCTGGTGCTGCTCGCCTTCGTCGATGTCGAGGCCGGTCGCCGGTCGCGCTCCCGATGGGACTTCGGGTAGGAGCCGACCTTGCCGGACCGGCGCTCCGGGTCGGCATAGGTGGTCGCCCCGCCCAGATGGGTATCTCCCACCGATGTCACGACGGTGTCGTGCGCATACGTTGCGCCGATGCCAAGCGACAAGGAGAACCTGATGCGAACTGTCCCGAAGCCTCGCCACCGTCCACCGGATGGCCAGGGCGTCGTCGCCGCCCGTGCGGTACCCCACTGGTGGGAGCGCCACCCGGGCCACCGCCCGGGTCATGGCCCGGGTCACTGCTCGGGCAGTTGCCCGGGCCGGGAGCTGGCGGCATGAGCGTCCGTGGTCTCGACGACCTCGCGGTGGGGCGTCGACCTGTCTCGCCGTTCCGTCGGGGAGCCATCGACATCGTCCCGCTCACCGTGGGGACCGTTCCCTTCGGGATTCTCATCGGCGTGGCCGCCGCCGAGTCCCACATCGACACCTTCGTCGGTTGGCTCACCGGACCGCTGATGGTCGGGGGCTCCGCCCAACTCGCCGCTCTCGGTCTCCTGGACGCCGGGGCGTCGGTGGCGGTGATCCTCGGCACGGTGGTGATGATCAACGCCCGCAGCATGCTCTACAGCGCCGCCCTCGCCGAGACGTTCACCGCACAACCGCGATGGTTCCGGTGGAGTGCACCGTATGCGTTGGTGGACCAGATGTATCTGGTCGTCACCGCCGGAACCACCGGAATCGACGATCCAGGGTGGCTTCGCCGCTACTACCTGGCTGCGGCGGCGGTGCTGTTCGGCGCATTCTGGGGAGCGATGGCGCTCGGTGCGGTCCTCGGCCCCGTGATCCCCGCTGCCTGGCGGCTCGGGTTTGCGGTCCCGCTGCTGTTCCTGGGAATGCTGGTCCCGGCGCTCCGCACCCGTCCCGCCGTTGTCTCCGCCGTGGTGGCCGTCGCCGTCGCCGTCGGCGCATCCTGGATGCCGAACGGGCTCGGTCTACTCACCGCCATCGTTCTCGGTGCGGCTGCCGGGACCATCGCCGAGGGGGTGGAGCATGATTGACCTTTGGGTGATCGCCGCCGCCGGCATCCTCACCTACGCCCTTCGTGCCTCGTTCATCGCCGCACTGGGTCCATCGGCGGCACCGCCGCTGCTGGAACGGATGTTGCGCCAGGTCAAGCCGGCGGTGCTCGCCGCTCTGGTGGCGACGTCGGTCGTCGGGGGGAGCGGTGGGGAATCGATGCTTCCGGTGCTGGTGGCGCTCGCCGGCGCAGGGTTGCTTGCCACAAGATTCGGCCCGATCACGGTGCTGGCGGGCGGGATGGTCCTGCTCTGGATCCTCGCCTGACGGGACGGGTTCCTCACGGATCGTGCCGAAAGACCGCCCGGGAATGTCACACCGGTGCCGAGCGGGTAACCTAGGGGCTGCGTTCGGCGACTCATCTTGTTCTACGTCCCCCTTTGAGTCGAGACGCCAGGCCCCCGGGCTGGATGGCTGGGACGACGCACGACAGAGAAAGGCGTTTCGCCACCCCATGAACATCTATGTTGGGAATCTCTCGTTCCGTTCCACGGAAGCCGACCTCGAACGGCTTTTCGGTGAGTATGGACAGGTGGATTCCGCCGCCATCATCTCCGATCGGGACACTGGCCGCTCCCGCGGCTTCGGGTTTGTCGAGATGGCAAATGACGACGAAGGCCGCAAGGCCATCGAGGAACTCGACGGTCAAGACATCGACGGACGAAAGCTGCGGGTCAACGAAGCGCAGCCTCGTCGGCGCTGAGGTCATACGTGGCATCCTCCGATGACGTGTTCCGTGCCCAAGGTGTCGTGCTCTCGACGCTCCGCGACGCCACCTTCCTCGTTCGCCTCGACACCGGCCACGAGGTGACGGCGCGTGCCTCGGGCAAGATGCGACGCGGCCGGCTGATCCGGATCATTCCGGGCGACCGGGTTGACCTCGAGGTGTCCACCTACGACCCCACGCGGGGCCGTATCGTGTGGCGCCACCGCTGAGCCTGCCAAGGCTCCCACCATCGAATACGGTCCGCGCATTAGTGTCTGCGGACCCCTAACGTCGGCGTCGTGAGACGCCGCATCATCGTCGTTGCGGCGGTGGCCCTCGTCGTGGTCGGCTGTGCCGGCGGCGACGGGGCCCCGTCCCCGACGATCACCCCGACCACCACTCCGAGTCCGGATTCCTCCGGTTCCGACAGCCCGACCTCGGGGGCACCCGCAGCGACCACGTCGACGCTGCCGGGTACGACGCTGGCCGGGTCGACGACGCTGCCCCCTTCCACAACGACGGCCACGACCGAGCCGGTTGAAGGCATCGATCTCGAGTTGGTCGCCGACGGGTTCGACCAACCGGTCCTGATCACCGCCGCACCAGGGGACCGGCGCCTGTTCGTCGTCGACCAACCGGGACGGGTCTGGGTGCTCGACGGCGGCGACCCCGAGATCTTCCTCGACATCACCGACCGGGTCGTGTTCGGTGGCGAGCAGGGGCTGCTCGGCCTCGCCTTCCCACCCGACTACACCGAGGATGGTCGGTTCTTCGTCGACTACGTCGCCAACGGTGATGCCGGCGACGAAACCCGGATCTCGTCATTCGACACCGCGGGCGGGGTCGCCGATCCCGCCTCCGAACAGATCCTGCTCACCGTCCCCCAGCCCGCCGGCAATCACAACGGGGGCATGATCGGCTTCGGTCCGGACGGGTACCTCTGGGTGGCGATGGGTGACGGTGGTGGCAGCGACGATGCGTTCGATCAGGGCCAGGATGCGACGACCCTGCTCGGGGCCATGCTCCGCATCGCCCCCGACGGCGATGGTGGCTACACCATTCCCGACGACAATCCGTTCGCCGACGGATCCGGCGGAGCGCCCGAGGTGTGGGCGTTCGGTCTGCGCAACCCGTGGCGGTTCGCCTTCGACGGTGACGAACTGTGGATCGGCGATGTCGGCCAGGGTCGCAGCGAGGAGGTCGATGTGCTCGACGTCACCACGGACGCCGGCGCCAACCTGGGGTGGCCCCGGTTCGAAGGGTTCGACTGCCACCTGTCCGCCGACTGCGCCGACGAAGACCTGACCCCGCCCGTGTTCGCCTACGGTCACGACGAAGGCTGCTCGATCACCGGGGGAGCGGTGTACCGGGGCGAGGCGCTGGCGGGGTTGGCCGGTCACTACTTCTTCGGCGACTTCTGTGGCGGATGGGTTCGCAGTCTGGTGGTCACCGACGGGTCGGTGGTCGAAACGCACGAGTGGCTTCCTCCGGACGCTGTCGCCGGGCTCACCTCGTTCGGTGTCGATGACGCCGGCGAGCTGTACATCGCCACCACCGGCGGCTCCGTCCACCGGCTGGTCGCCGGATAGCGGGGACCACGACACATCGTCCGGTACGGCCACCGTCGCACCTGGCGACTCCTCTGCCCGCTGCGGTCCGCAATCGTGTCACACCCGGTCGGTACCATCGCCCCCATGAGTGGTTTGTATGTCGAGGCATGGTCGCCGGAGTACGGGAACCCCTTCGAGACCGACGAAGGGATGACCGACGAGGGCAAGGTGGATGACACCGTCGAGGTGGAGGGTCCATGGAGCCCGCTGCCTGGAATCGACGACGGTATCGACATCGTGGCGTTCGTCGACGGGGTGCGGCGAATCGATGCGCGGTTGACCCTCGACGAGCCCGATGGGCCGGTCCCGGGGATCTGCGGCACCTTCGGAGTGGGGGCGGTTCGCTGGCACCGTCGGGTGCCGCGCTCCGAGATCGGTGATGTCCGCATCGACCGGATGGCGGTGTTCGGGCACGGTCGGGCGGCGCCGCTGCCCATCGCCGGCCCCCAACTCGCCTACCGCTCCGAGTCGATCCCGGATGTCGATCCCGCTGGCCTGATCCACCGCTTCCACGGGGCGATGCGCAAAGCCGAGGCGGTGCTGTCGGAATCGTTGGCGCAGCAGGGTTGTTTCGTGATCGCCGACGGGCCGATCAACGATCTCTCGGCCACCGAGAAGGTGGGATTCATCAAGACCCATCGTGCGCCGTATCTGTCGCCGGAGCGGTCCTCGGTGGTGGCCCGGATGCGGGCAGGGGAACGGACGCCCTTGTTCCTGATCGGCAAGGGAGGGCCCTACCCGCGGTACTCCTGGTATTTCCGGCTAGCCGATCTTCCGGGCGGGCATTCCTGGACCGGCGTGGTGCGGGCCGAGGTGTCGAGTCATCTCGATCTGGCCACCGCACGCAGAATGGCCGACCGCACCACTGCCGTTCTTCCCGCGGTGGCGTCGCAGCCGCATCTCGAACCCCGGGCCCCGCAGAATCTGGTGCCCATCGCCGCACTGGAGCGGGAACTCCGGCGCCGTCTGGGTGACGCCAGGTATGTCCACCGTGCGCTACGGTCGGCGGTGATGAACCAGGCACGCGATCTTGGGGCGGCCTCATGACCGACCGACCCGAACTCGAGGGTCCGGCCACCGAGCCCGTTTCGGGGGTCGGGCGGGTGCTCGGCACCCAGCACACCACCACGAGTGCGTTCCGGGTGGTGCTCGACGACTCCGACTACCTGCAACTCGACGATCTGGTCGTGGTCCACACCGAGGTACCGAAGCGCGGCGAGGTCCGGACCTACGGGGTGGTCACCGAAACCGAGGCGATCTTCGAGGGTGCCCAGTACGAATCGGACACCCACCGCATCGCCGGGGAAGGGACGCTCCCCGGCGCCAAGGTGCGTTCGGCCCAGGTTGCCATCACGCGGGTGGATCCCGAGATCTGGGTTTCTCCCGATCCCGGGGAGGTGGTGCACCGCGCCACCGGCGAGGCGAGACACAAGGCGCTGTACGTCGACGAGATGGCCCGTCCGCTGCCGATCGGGATGGGCCGCGACGGGGAGCCGGTCTTCGTCGATCTCGACTTCTTCGACGGTCGTAAGGGCGGCCACATGTCGATCTCCGGAATCTCCGGTGTCGCCACCAAGACCTCGTTTGCATTGTTCTTCCTGCGGTTGTTGAGCGGTCGACCCGACGTCCTCGGAGAAGGCGCCGCCAACCTGCGCATCCTGGTGTTCAACGTCAAGGGTGAGGACCTCTTGTGGTTGGACAAACCCAACCGGTTCTTCGACGACGACGCCGCCGCCACCTGGCACCGTCTCGGTGTCGAGCCGACCGCCTTCCCTTCGGTGTCGTTCTGGTCACCGCCCCGCCCGGCTTCGGGGGATGTCGTGCTGCCCGACACCGGTGGGCGTCAGGACGGGGTGGCCGCCTTCACCTGGACCCCGCGGGAGTTCATCGACGAGGGTCTGCTGCGGTTCCTCTTCACCGATTCCGACGGCACCCGCAACCAGATCCCCTTTATCGAGGAGCGGGTCCGTGCGCAACTCAGCCGGTTCGCCGTCGATGTCGAAGGGGTGCCCGGCGCCGTGGTACTCCGCGACCCCAGCGAGGGACACAAACACGGGGCGCGGGTCATCCCCAACCGCGGCGAGGCGGTGATCACCGACCTGCGGACGCTGGTCGATGCGGTGGCCGAGTTCGTCGATCCCGAGGACGGGGAACCCGATCAGCGATGGACGGGGAGGGTGCAGATGGGCACCGTTTCCGCCTTCGCCCGACGTCTCCACGCTGCCGTCAACCGGCTCGGACACCTGGTCCGGGCGGGGGAGAGCCGTCGCATCGATCGTGCGGCGGCGCAGGTCACGGTGGTGGGCATCCAGTCGCTCCACGACCTCGGGCAGCGTTTCGTGGTCGGGGCGTTGCTCGCCGAGACGTTCGCCGAGAAGGAACGTACCGGGCAGCGGCTCCCGCTCTCGGTGGTGGTCCTCGACGAACTCAACAAGTACGCACCGAGGGATGGCACCAGTGCGCTCAAGGACATGCTCATCGACATCGCCCAGCGGGGGCGGTCGCTGGGGGTGCTGCTGGTGGGAGCCCAGCAGACCGCCTCGCGCGTCGCCCAGGAGGTGATGGAGAACGCCGCCATCCGTGTCGCCGGTCGGCTCGATGCTGCCGAAGCCGAGCGCCCGGAGTACGGGTGGATGCTCCCGTCGACCCGGGCCAGGGCGCGGCTGCTCAAGCCGGGGACCATGGTGCTCAGCCAGCCGGCCATTCCGGTCCCGTTGGTGATCGAGTTTCCCTTTCCGGCGTGGGCGACCCGCAAGGAAGAGGTCGACGAGACCCATGACGACCCGTTCGCCGGTTTGTGAAAGTCCTCCACACCTCCGACTGGCACATCGGGAAGCGCATCGGGCGGTACGACCGGTCCGATGAATACCGTGAGGTCATCGACGAGGTCGTCGGCATCGCCGACACCGAGCAGGTCGATCTCGTGCTCCATTCCGGTGATGTCTTCGACCGGCCACTCCCGACGGTCGAGGCGCTCGACATCGCCTTCGACGGTCTGGTGAGGCTCACCGCCGGTGGGACGCGGCCGGTGGTGGCGATCGCCGGCAACCATGACTCGGCGGGTTTCTTCGAGGCGCTGGCCCCGTTCCTGCGTAGGAGCAACATCCATCTGGTGGGTCGGATCAGGCCGCCCGATGCGGGTGGGGTCCTCGACATCCCCACGGCGGCCGGTCCGGCCGTCGTCAGCTGCTTCCCGTTTCTCCGGGAAGGTCGTGCCTTCCATGCGTGGGAGCCGGTCGACGAGCACTACAAACACTACGCCGCCCGCCTCGCCGCCATATCGGCGGCCTACAGTCGCTACGCCGAGGAACGCGCCGGCACCGACGCCGTCACCTTTCTGGTGGCCCACTTCCTGGTGGGCGGATCGAAGGTCCATGGTCACGGTGCGCCCCGCGGCGAACGCGAGCTGCACATGGGACAGGCATACGCCGCCGACCCCGAGGCGATCCCGCCGGGTCCCCAATATGTCGCCCTCGGCCACATCCACGCACCACAACGTGTCCCCGGAGCCAGGGTCCCCGCCGAATACGCCGGGTCGCTGCTGGAACTCGACTTCGGCGAGGCGGGGGAACAGAAGCGGGTGGTCATCGTCGATGTCGAACCGGGACGCCCGGCGGCGGTGCGATCGGTGCCCCTGAGCGGCGGGCGACGCCTGGTCAGGGCGGTTGGCGAGTGGGCCGATCTGGTGGCGCGGGACGACCTCCGTGAGGCCTACCTGGATCTCGCCGTCGAGACCGCCGGTCCCGACCCCGGGTTGGCCGACCGGGTGCGTGAAGAGTTCGACTACCTGGTGAAGGTCCGTGCCGAGTACCCGCGGGTGGAGTCTGCCCGCCCGGAGCATGGGCACCGGTCACTCGACGAGCGGTATGCGGCCTACCACGAGGCGACCGAGGGGGTCGCTGCGGATGAGGAGCTCCTGGTCGCCTTCCGCCACATCATGGACCAGGTCGCCGACGAGGCGGGTCATGCGTCCTCTTGAGCTTCGGCTGCGCAACTTCAGGTCGTATCACGGCGAGGAAACCGTCTTCGACTTCCGGGACCGCTCGTTGGTCGGTGTGGTCGGGCCGATCGGGAGCGGGAAGTCGTCGCTGCTCGATGCGGTCGCATTTGCGCTGTACGGCAAGACCCCCGCCGGCGGGTCGGCCACCAAGGCGCTGATCCATCAACGCACCCAGGACGGCGGGGTCAAGCTCCGATTCGAGGTGGAGGGTGAGGTCTGGGAGGTGGTGCGGTCATTGCGCCGCAAGGGTCAGAGCCAGCATGCGCTCTACCGCTATGACGACGACCACCCCGACTCCGCCGCCATCGACAAATTCGTCACCGAAGGCGAGGTCAACGACAAGATCAAGGAACTGCTCGGTCTCGACTTCGATGCCTTCGGACGTTCGGTCCTGCTGGCGCAGGGTCGATTCGCCGAGTTCCTCACCGCCGGGCCCACCCAGCGCGACTCGGTACTCAAAGGTGTCTTCGGCCATGACCGGCTCGATGCGATGCGCGAACTCGCCAAGGCGGAAGCAGCGGAGCGGGCCGTGGAGTTGGCGACGCTCGCCGCCAGGGCCGAGCAGCTCGAACACACCCAACGGGCGCTCGCCGATGCCCAAGCACAGCTTGCGTTGCTCGATACCCGGATCGAACGTCTGCGCAAGCTCGAACCGCAACTGAACGACCTCGACCGGCGTCTCGCCGATACGGTCCGTTCGGCGGAGGCCGCTGCGGCAGAGATCGCCGAGCTGGAACCGCACGGTTCCTCGCTGCCCGATGAGGCAACCACGACGCACCTCATCGCCGAGGCGGCAGCGATCGAGGTGCGGCGGGTGCGCCTCGCCGAGGAGCTCGATGCCGCCAAGGCGGCGCAGAGCGAAGCCGAACGAAGCCTTGCCGAGCTCCGCAGCGGAGGGGAGGTTGCCGTCCTCGAGGAGGCAGCCTCGCTGTTCGCCGGCCTCACCGTGCTCCATCGCGGCCGGGACGAGGCGAGCGCCCGCCTCGCCGACCGGCGGCGGCGTCTCGACATCCAGGCTGTCACCTACACCCGACTTGCCGCCGAACATGCGGTGGCGGTCGGCGCCGACGAGACGGCGGGAGCGGCCCTCGTCGAAGCGGAGACGGCGATGACCGACGCCGCCACCCGGCATCACCTGGTCCAGCATCAGGACATGGCGGCGACGTTACGCCGTGAGCTCGACGAAGGCGACGACTGCCCGGTCTGTCTCCGTCCCATCGAAGAGATGCCGCAGCGGGTCGCCGCCGCCGATCTCGATGCCGCCCAGCAAGCCGTCGGCGAGGCGGCTGCCCGACGCCGCCTCGCCGCCACCGCCCGTACCGACGCTGCGGTTCGGATGGCGGCGCTCGACAAGGAGATGCGGGCCGCCGACGACGCCCGCACCCTGATCGAGGCCGAGATCGCCGAAACCGGTGGTCGACTCAAAGAAGCGGAGGCGGAGATCGCCGAGGCGGAGAAGCGGCTCGGTGAGTTGCTGGGACCCGGAGAGACCGCAGCGGTCATCGACCAGCGCCGGGCGAATCTGCGGGCACGGGAAGCCGCCGCCGTCGAGACCCGGGGAGCCGCCGAACGCCTCAGAAGCGCCCAGGATCAGGTGATACGGGACCAGCAGGAGGTCGGGAAACGGGTCGTGGCGCTACAACGTCAGGTCATCGAGTTGGCGACACGGCTCGGTCTCGAGGCGTCGGTCGGCGACGGTGAACATGCCGTGCTTTCCGAGGTGGTGCCGATGTTGCGCAGCAGTTGGTCGGAGCGGATCGAGGAGGCCCGCCGCATCCGGTCCGCTGCCGACACGGAGACCGCGGCGATCACCAGGGAGCGCACGACGCTGCTGACCGCCGCCGAGGTCACCGGGTCGCTGGAGGCGGCGCTCGCCGCCGATGAGGCCAGAGCGAGCCATGTCGGAGCAGATGTGGCGCGCCATCGGGAAGAGATCGAGGCGTCTGCCGGATTGATGGCGCGGCGCACCATGCTCGAGTCCGCAAAGACGCGGTATGACCGGATCGCCCGCGACCTCACCGACAGCCGGTTCGTCCGGTTCCTCCTCGACGACGAGCGGAGCCGTCTCGCCGAACTCGGCAGCGACCACTTCATGCGGCTGTCGTCCGGTCGCTACCGCTTCACCGAAGACGGCAAGTTCGACATCGTCGATCTCACCGCCGCCGATGCGGTACGGAAGGCGGCGAGCCTCTCCGGCGGAGAGACGTTCCTCGCCTCGCTCGCCCTGGCACTTGCGCTGGCGGAGATGGTCACCCGTGGCGGCGGTCGGCTGGATGCCTTCTTCCTCGACGAGGGTTTCGGGTCACTGGACCCCGAACACTTCGATCTGGCGATGGAGGGGATCGAGGCGCTGGTCGCCGACGACGCCAACCGACTGGTGGTGGTGGTCAGCCACGTCTCCGAGATGCGCGAACGCATCGAAGATCTCATCGAACTCGACCGCCACTCCCTCACCGGCGACACCAGAGTGGTCCGGGCCTGATCGGCGCCTGCAGCAAGAACCCACATTCACGAACTGGCACAAAGACGACAGAAGTCGGACGGATCCGAGTTCGGCAGGTTGCGGGTGGATGACGACGCCATGCCGGCGGCGTCGGGGGCGGCCCCGGCCGGGTGGCTGCGATGGCCCCTGGCGATGAGCGACCCACCGTGGGTCGGCACCCTCCGAAGTCTTGGGTGAACTCGAGCGCACCCTGACTTGCCGATGCCAGTCGTGGGAGTTCGACGCTGTTCCCGGAGTCGCCGGAGTCGCCGGAGTCGCCGGAGTCGGCGCAGCGGCTCAGCGCACGGGTGCGTAGAGTTCTTGGCGAAAGGCCTCGAACAGGCCTCGACATCAGGGGTACCGGGGATGGGGAATCACACCAAGGCAATCGGTGCGTTTCTCGGCACTGCGATCGGTTCCGGAGTCGTTGTGGGGGCGATGTGGCTTGTCTTCAGTGAACCGAGCGGGCAGTTCGGAGTCGAGCAATTGTGGGGAATGAGTGTGCAGACGTGGGCGATGGTCGGCGGCGTGGCATGCTTGATCCTCAGCTTCATGGTTGGCGTGGCCGTGGACGACGAGTCGTAGGCGACGAGCTGAGAAGCGGGCATCTGCGAGCGTTGCCGGGACCGCCGTCGGGGAGCTGTTCTGCGTGAATCAGGTCGCTCATCCCGGATACGGCATCTGCCAAGGAGCCCCACACGAACCCGGCACCTTGATTGAAACCGCAGGGAGGTGCGGGCTACGGTCTCTGTGATCCCCCCGAGTGCCTTGGAGGCCCGATGACGTTCGACCTTGCCTGGGTGTCCAGGCGCGCCGC
The DNA here is from genome assembly GCA_963708235.1 of uncultured Acidimicrobiia bacterium. Classification (GTDB taxonomy): domain Bacteria; phylum Actinomycetota; class Acidimicrobiia; order Spongiisociales; family UBA5794. The sequence continues at coordinate 1,168,490 of OY970200.1, forward strand.
AGTTCCGGTGATGGCAGCGGTGCTGCTGGCATCGCTGCTCACCGTACCGCCGCTGACCAGCTCTGCCGAGGCGGTTGATACCGTGGCGCTCGCACCTCCATGGTGTGGCACTCCGGAGCCCGACGCCGCCGCCAACCTGCCCGACGGCTCCGAGCCGGGCCATCCCGTCGGCAGCTTCCCTCACATCCCCGCCTACGCCGTCGGCTGCACCCTCGAGGCGTTGGCCGCCCAGAGCAACGGCCGGATCACGGTCGAGGTGGTCGGGCACTCGACACAGGGACGCCCCATCCACGAGGTGACCATCGACGCTCTGGAGACGCGGCACCAGCGCCAGGCGTCCCAGGCCTGGTACCGGATCCGCCAGGCCGCCATCTCCGACCCGGAGCGGGGGCGGTCGCTGCTCGCCCAGGCGGGGGACCGGGTCAAGGTCCCGTCGATCTACCAGGGCGGGTTGCACGGGAACGAGTTCGAGGGCGTCGATGCGATCATGGAGTTGATCAGGCGACTCGGCACCACCCCGTACGGGGAGGATGCCCAGGTCGATCGGATTCTCGACCACTCGATCATGTCGTTCATCGTGGACGCAAATCCTGATGGTCGTGTGGCGGGAACAAGGGCCAACGCCGCAGGATTCGACCTCAACCGCGACTACCTCAACCAGACCCAACCCGAGGTCGTTGCGTCGACGGCGTGGATGCGGAAGTGGTCGTCGCCGGTGTTCATCGACCTCCACGGCTATCTGACGCCCTATCTGATGGGTTCGTACACCAAGCCGCACAGCGCATCGATCGACTTCGACATCTTTCTGAGGTGGAACGAGTCGCGCAACGATGCCGCCCAGGCGGCGCTCGCCGCACACGGATGGGAAATGCAACGCCCCGGTCTCGACCGTTGCCCCAACGGCAGTCGACCCGCATCCGGCATCTGCCCCGATGGAACGCCGGCCGGTCCGGCGGTGGCCGAGAGTTGGGACAACGCCGCACCGGTGTTCTCGGCCGACTACGCCAATTACGTCGGATTGGACGGCACCACCGCCGAGATGTGCTCGAGCACGGTGCAGTGCGGGGGCCGGGCCGGAGGTCGCGATCAGCACATCGTGGTGATGCTCTCGGCACTGGAGTTCATCGAGGAGAACCGGGTCGAGATGGTCGCCGACCTTCTCGAACTCAACCGGCGCGGGGTGTACAACGAAGATCGCCCCGAGTGCTGTCCGGCGCCGTTCGATGTCGACCGCAACTGGATGGTGGAGTTCCCAACGGCCTTCGTGATCCCGCTCGGCGAGGGTCAGCGCAGCGGCGCCGAGGCCAACCGGGTCGTCGACTGGCTGCTCACCAACGATGTCGAGGTGACGGTGCTGACCGAGGACACCACCTTCGATTCGCAGGTGTTCCGGGCGGGATCGTATGTGGTGTGGATGACCCAGTCGCGTCGTTCCATGGCGGACACCGCCCTCAGCGTCGGTGCGAACATCTCCGACCGGATCGAGCGGATCTATGCCCCACCGGCGGCGTGGAGCATCGGCTACCTGTGGGGCGCCGACGTCGTCACCATTCCACGGGACGCCGAGTTCGATGCGGTGACGACCGGTCCGATCACCCGCTCGCAGCGACTTCCCGGCGGTATCTCCGAGGCCCGGACCGATGCGTATGCGTTGGAGATCGACTCGGCGACCGCGGTGCGTGCCCTGAACGATCTCGTCGACGAGGGAATGGTCGTCTCCAGGACGAGCGAGCCGTTCGTGGCCGCATCCGGCGAGGAGTTGGCAGCGGGAAGCGTGGTCTTCCCGTTCGACCGGTCGACACGCCAGATCCTCGACCGGGCCGGCAAGGACCATGGTCTCAGTTTCGAGGCGGTCGATCTCGCCGATCTCCCCGATTTGGACCCGATCGACCGGGTGCCACGGATCGCGGTCCTGGCGACCGCCGACAACCAGGACCTCTGGTCGTTGCGGAATCTCGGGTTCCCCGCCGACACGGTGTCCACGGCAACGATCAACTCGGCGACCGAAGATCCGCTGCTCGACTACGACGTCGTCTTCAATACCGGGGGCTACCCGTCGACGGCCAACGCCACGGCACGGGCCCGACTCCAGGCGTTCTTCGCCCGCGGTGGCGGCTACATCGGTGGTGGGGCCAACGGGGCGGCGTTCCTGACCACTGGGGCTCAGGTGACGGGGTTGTCGACGGCGAACCGCAGCGGCAACGGCCGCAGCGGAATCGTTCACTGGGACAACGAAGGTGAGACCGAAAGCCCGATCACCGGGGTGTTCCCGAGCCGGGACACCGTGATCGTCGATCCGCCGACGTGGTTCACCTCGATCCCGGCGACGATGACGGTCGATGGGCGACTCCCACAGACCGACATCCTGGCCTCCGGGCTGTGGCTGACCGACGACACCCAGTCGGCGAGCGCCGCCGGGGCGGCAATCGTCGCCCACGGGACCAACGCCACCGGGTCGGCACGCCTGGTGGTGTTCGCCAACAATCCGCTGTACCGGGCGATGCCGGAACGGATCTGGCCGGCGGTTGCCCAGGCGGCCTACTGGTCCGCCGGCTGAACCGGACGCCGTACCGGGGGGAGGCGGCGTGGTGCCGTGTCCCCCCCGGTCCGGACCGGTCACGGCTCCGGTGGGAACCGTCACCGGATGCGTAGTCTGAGCGGTCCGCACCTCAGGAGGCACCGTGGAGTTCGGCGTCGCACTCAGCCAGTTCACCGATCGCAGTGACCACCTCACCGCCGATGCGATCCTCGCCGAATCCACCGGGTTGGACTCGGTGTGGCTGGCGGACCACCTGCTCGGTACCGCCGACCCGGACGGTCCGATACTGGAGGCGTGGACCGCATTGAGTTATGTGGCCGGCGTCACCCGGCGGGTGAGGCTGGGGCACCTGGTCAACGCGGTGTCCTATCGCAATGTCGGCCTGCTCGCCAAGATGGCGGCGACCCTCGATCTGCTGTCGGACGGACGGCTCGAGCTGGGGGTCGGCGCCGGGTGGTACCAGGCGGAGTACCGGGCCTTCGGCTACCGGTTCGGCGACGGCGGAGAACGTCGTCGTACCTTCGAGACCTACGTGGCGGCACTGATTGGTCTGCTGTCGGGAGAGACGGTCGACGTCGACGAGGGTGAGGTTCGTCTCGAGGCCGCCCGGGTACGGCCGCTCGGGGTGCAGCGACCGCACCCGCCGATCGTCGTCGGCGCCGGATCCCCGTACATGCTCGCCGCCACCGGGAGGCTGGGTGACACCTGGAACTGCCCGGCGCGTCTGCTCAGCACCCTGGAACAGCCCCAGGCGCTGGTGCACGCAGCCGCCGGGGGACGAAAGGTGCGGACCACGATCCAGGTGCCGGTGGCGGTGGGGCGGACCCGGGCGGAAGCCGACGAGGCGATGGCAGTGGGCAGGACCCACCTGGCATGGATGGGTGACATCGGGGCCGTCGGGATCACCGGGACCATCGACGAAGCGGTGGAGAAGGTCGCCCGGTACGCCGAGCGTGGCGTCGACGGGATGGTCTCGGTACTTCCCGGCTCGAGAGGTCGGCCGGGTTTCATCGAGGCCTATGCGGAGGTCGCCGACCGGTATCGGGCCGGACTCAGTCGCTGACCTCGGGTTCGCCGGTGGGCACCGCCGCCTCGGCGTCATCCATGGCCACCGGCTCCGGTTCGGGGGCGAGCCGTTGCGAGGCGAGGTCGATGAGGACCACCAGCCCGAAGCCGAGCGCGGCGAGCAGCACCACGGTGAACACCGGCGCCTCCGGCGCACCGAGCGCCGTCGAGTTGACGCCGTCGGGCCATGGCCACAGCACCCGGATCGAACCGACCATCAGCCCGATCAGTGCGGCCATTACGGTGTCGTGGTAGCGGCGCAACGCCCAGTGCAGGATCTGGGAGAACACCGCCAGCCCGACGATGGCCCCGGCAACGAACACCACGATGGTGCCCACCGACCGCGAGGTGACGGCGGCGAGCACGGGTCCGTACATCCCCATCACCACCAGGAGGAAGGAGCCGCTGATCCCGGGCAGGATCATGGCGCAGATGGCGATGGATCCGGCGAGGAAGAAGGCCAGCAACGAGGGGTCGGCTGCCTGCGCCACCGTCTCCTCACTGGTGCCTTCGCTGAGCCCGAGCATGACAAAGGTGATGATGGCGGTGGCGGCCAGCACGGCGATCCGTCGCAGGTCGACGTCGATGAGGCGCCATGCCACCACGGCCGAACCGGCAACGAGTCCGGTGAAGGCGCCGGCGAGCTGCACCGGTCGTTCGGCGAGCTGGACCTCGAGGAAGTGGGCCAGAGTGGCGACGGCGAGAAGGATTCCGGTGAGCAGCGGGATCAGGAGCTTCCAGTCGACCCGCTTCAGCCAGGTGACGGCGGCGGGGCGGTCCATCCGGACCAGTGATCCCAATGCCAGGCTTCCGTTGCGGATCGACGTGACCAGGCGCTCATAGATCCTCAGGACGAGCGCAATGGTGCCCCCGGAGACACCGGGCACGACATCGGCGGCGCCCATGAGGAAGCCACGCATCACATTCCAGGGAAGCTCACGCATCGACGCGTACTGTACCCCTACCCCGGTCCGTCAACATCGACGGGGCGGGAGCGACAAGAGAGCGGGGCGAGATGCGAGCAGTCGTGCAGCGGGTCGGAGCGGCGTCGGTGACCGTCGAACGCGAGATGGTGGGGCGGATAGGTGTCGGGCTCCTGGTGCTGGTCGGCGTCGCCCGCGAGGACGCCGAGGCCGAGGTGGTGGTGCTGGTGGACAAGCTGCTCGGGTTGCGCATCTTTCCCGACGACGCGGGTCGGATGAACCGTTCGGTGGTCGACGTCGACGGCGGTGTGCTGGTGGTCAGCCAGTTCACCCTGCTCGGCGACGTCCGTCGCGGACGGCGACCGTCGTTCACCGCGGCGGCGCATCCGGACCATGCCGAGCCGCTGGTGGCGATGATCGCCGAGCAGATCGCACGCCGCGACGTCGAGGTCGCCACCGGGATGTTCGGGGCGATGATGGATGTCGAACTGCTCAACTCGGGACCGGTGACGCTGGTGATCGACGTCACCGGAGGGTCGGTGCAGTGACCGGCCTGGGTGACCGGCCTGGGTGACCGATGCCGCAAACAGGTGTCTCCACCCCGGTCTGGTCGGGGTCACCGGTGTGTTCGTCGCCCACAACTCGGTCCCCGCCGGGCAGAACCGGGCGAGGTCTCACGATGTCACCGCTCGGAGGCGAGCGGCGGGAAGCCGCCCGGTGCGACGGCGGTGGTGAGCGGGGCGGTCAAGTCTCAGGGGTGATTCAGCGGCTCGGCCCGGTGACGCTGGTGGTCGAGGTCAGCGGGAGGTAGGCGCCGTGACCGGTGCAGTGGCTGGTGGCGGGCCGGATGCGCCGATCGGTGGCCCGGTCGGGATCGCCGGCTCGTTGCTCGCCAGCCACTCGGTTCCTGCCGGACAGAACCTGGCGAAGTCGCACCGACGGCAACGCTCCGAGGGAAGCGGCGGGAAGTCTCCTTCCTTGACCGCAGTGGCGAGCGAGACGATCCGTTCTCTGGCCTGATCCAGCCATTCGGCGTCGGTGTCGATGGCATGTTCGGTCACCGGGTCGGTTCCGAGATAGGCGAAGGTGACCCGGATCTGGTCCGGGATGCCACCCAGAACGGCCCCCTCTGCAGCGGCGACGGCATAGGTCTGGAGCTGGACCAGCGCCGCCGGATCAGCACCGGGACGCCCCGACTTGTAGTCCACGATCTCCCAGCTGCCCGGCTCCGGTTCGAAGATGGCGTCGATTCGCCCCCGTACCCGGACGCCTTCGATGGTCAGGTTGATCGGCGTTTCCTGATGGGAGGGCGTCATCCCGGCGAAACGGGATCCCAGGTACGAACGGTACGGGTCGACACCCTCGCCGGGGGGGCGTTGACCGGGGACTGGGGAATCGTCGAGTTCGGCGAACGTCGCCACGCCGCGCTGGTGCAGCTCGATCCGGCGATGGACCTCGGTGCCGCGCCGGAGCCAGGGGGAGGGACGGCGTGGCAGCCGGTCGACCTCGGCCCAGTGGTACTGCTTGGGGCAACCCGCCAGCGTGACCAGACCGGTCACCGATACCGTTGGGATCTTCGGTTCGTCCCGTGGCTCGGGGGCCGCCGGGAGTCCTTCGAGTTCGAGCACGAGCTGGCTGCGATACGTTTCGAAGGTGGGGCCTGCATCGGGCTGGCGACCGCTCCACTCCGGGTCGTCGAGCCGCTGACGGAGGGCGCGCCGCCAGCCCCCGTCGAAGTGGGGGTCGGGTGCCTCGGTCACCACAGGCTGCTGGACGGGAGGCTCACCCGGTTCCTCCACCCACGAGACGATGGCAACGTCCCTGGCTGGGTTCCCGTCGCCGTTTCCTGGGACCATCGATCGGTCCTTGAGGAGATCGAGCAGCAGCCCCGGTTGCCGCGGTCGCTTGCCCCCGGTCCAGATCGCCCCGGTGAGGGTGAGGCGGTGGCGAGCCCGGGTGACGGCCACATAGGCGGTTCGCAGCTCCTGGGCGTGGTGGCGGGAGCGCAGCATCTCGACCCGTTCGGCGTCGGGAGTATCGGCGGCGGGCCAGTCCCCGGCGTCGAGCCGCAGTTCGTATGGGAGCCAGCGTGCGGCGCGCACCGGGTCGTCGAATCCTTGACTGGTCGAGGGGAAGGCGTTGTGGGACACCGCAGGAATGAAGACCGTGTCCCACTCCAGACCCTTTGCCCGGTGGACGGTGAGCAGTGACACGGCGTCCTCGCCGCTGATCCGTGCGGTGTCGAGTTCGTCGGGTGCCCGTTCGTCCTGGAGCAGGTCGAGGTACCCGAGGAACCCGTCGAGCGAGGGACGACCGGTGAGCGGGCTCCACGATTCGGCCAGGTCGATGAAGCGGTACAGGTTGAGTCGCGCCGACAGCCCGTGGGCGGCAGGCATCGCCTCGATCTCCGCCCAGCCGTCGAGCCGGTCGATGATGCGTCGAACCAACTCGACCAGGGTGACGCCCTGGGCCTCGGTGAGCAGTCCCCGGTACAGGGTGCGGAACTCGTCGAGGCGGATCAGCGGCTCGATATGGTCGGGATCCCCGGCTGTCTGCGGATGAGCATCGGGGTATGCGAGTTCCGGGAGCCGGTCGATGGCTTCGAGTAGCGGGTAGGAGAGGATGTCGTCCTCGTCCGGTTCGGGGGTCTGATCCTGGGTGTGGGACCGGTTCCACTGACGAGCCTGGGCGGCGAGCGGAGCGAGGTCACCCATGCCGAGGCGGTACCGGCTGCCCAACAGGATCCGGGCGACGGCCACCGAGTCTTCGGGCCGGTCCAGGATCCGCAACCACGCATGGACGTCGGCGACCTCGGGGACGGTGAGGAGACCACCAAGTGACGCCACCTCGAGCGGGACGTCTTCGTTGTGCAGTGCATCGCGGATCACCGCCATCTGCTGGTTCTTGCGGAACAGTACGGCGATGTCGCGCCAGGCGATGCCCTCCTCGTCGTGGAGACGCCTGATCTCCCCGGCGACCCACCCGGCCTCCTCTTCGGCGGTGCGAAACCAACCGGCGGCCACGGTGGCGTCGACCGGTTGGGCCGGGCGCAACGGATCGAACGGGGGTGCGCCGTGGAGCGTGGTGCGGATGGCATTGGCCAGCCCCAGAATCGATGGACCGGACCGGCGGTTCCTGGTCAGCGGCAACGTCGGGGCAGGCTCGCCGTTGGCGCAAGGGAAATGTTCGGAGAACGACTGGAAGTTGCTCAGCGAGGCCCCTCGCCACTCGTAGATGGTCTGGTCGGCATCGCCGACGGCGGTGATCGGGAACCCTCCGCCGAAGATGGCCCGGAGCAACTCCCGCTGACCGGGGTCGGTGTCCTGGTACTCGTCGAGAACGACGATCCGGTAGCGGTCCCGGATACGGGCGGCGACGGCGGGGTGGGCGGTCACCAGTCGATGGGCGAGCAGGATCAGGTCGCCGTAGTCCACCACGCCGAGACGCCGCTTGGCGTCTGCGTAGGCGCGGAGCATCCCGGCGAGCTCGATGCGGGAAGGCCACGGTCCCTCCGGATCGGCCGGGTTCGGCGCTGCCGCCACCAGATCGTCCGGCCCCCGGAGGTTGCCGGCCAGTTGGGCCCCCAGCCCGGCTGCCTCGTCGATCCTCCCGGCGAGGTAGGTGAGGTCGAGATGGTCGTATGGACCGTCCCCGATGGACTCGTGGAGGAGCTGGCGGACGTAGCCGGGGCCGATCACCGGACTCTGCCGCTCCATACCCACCACGGCGCCCATCTCGTCGAGGATCCGGTAGGCGAAGCCGTGATAGGTGGTGACCTCCACCTCCCGGCCGTCGTCGGCGAAATGGCGGAGCCGGCGGCGGAGACGGTCCCCGAGTTCCTCGGCGGCCTTGTTGGTGAAGGTCACCCCGAGCGCCGCTTCGGGTTCGATGCCCCGATCGACGAACGCCGCCAGACGTTCCACGATCGTGGTGGTCTTGCCGGTCCCGGCGCCGGCGGCCACCCGCAACGGTTCGAGCGGGTGCTCGATGATGGCGCGCTGTTCTTCGCTCGGTTCGAAATTCGGGACGTTCATGCCACCCACCCCTCACGGCCCTCGGGTTGGAGCGGGCACAGGGTGCGCACCGCACACCGGTCGCATGCGTCGGAGAGCAACGGGGGCCAGCGTTCCTCGTTGATCCCCGTGGCGGCGGCGACAAGTCTGGTTTCGATGTCAGCGAGATGATCCACGCCGAGGAACCGGGTGGTCACCGTCCTGCTCGTCTTCGGCGCCCATGGGTACCACAGCTCGGCGCGCACCGGCTCGCCGATGGCGGTGAGCCGGGGGTCGGACCGGGCGGCCATGAGGTAGAACCCGAGTTGGAGCGACGCCGCCGCCTCGGCGACGGTCACCGAGGAACTGCTGGTCTTGTAGTCCACCACGGTGAGCTTGCCGGCGTGTACTTCGATCCGGTCGGCGACGCCGTGCCAGCGGACACCGCCGATCTCCAGGTGGAGGGGGTGTTCGACGGCGACCACCCGACCCTTCCCCGGCCACCGCTCGTAGAGGCGGCGTAGGATCGCCTCGGCGCGCCGTCGCCATGCCGTCGCCACCGGCCCGTCGCCACCGAATGGCGGTTCCTCGAACTGTCTCTCCAGTTCGGAGAGCGCCGCCTCGGCCGTCCCGTGTGCGGCGCCGTTCTCCATCGCCGCCCGCTCCACCACCTCGAGGACCCGGTGGACCAGGGTGCCCAGCGCCGCATGAGGGGTCGGCTCGTTGCCGATCCCGAGTCGGCGTTCCAGGGCGTAGCGCCGGGGGCACCGGTCGTACCCGTCGGCCTGGGTGGGGGACAGCACGACGTCTCCCGGGATCAACCCCCGGTCGGAGCCGGGGTCCCTCATCCCGATGAAGCGTGACGCAGGTCGTAGCCCGTATGCCTCTCCCGCCGCCAACACATCGAGGGCGGCGAGGCGGCGCGGTCCGGGGGTCGCCGGGTCGGCGGCCACCCGCCGGATGTGGGCTTCGGCTTCCGCCGGGGTGACCGGGATCCGATCCGACCCGGGCCGGCGGACCGCCTCGGCGACGGTGTCGGTTCCCGCCACCAGCGCCAGGAACCGTGACGGGACGCCGGTGCCCTCCTCGAATCCGGTGGCCGTGGCGGTCCACACCACTCGCCGCCGTGCCCTGGTCATCGCGGTATAGGCCAGCCGCCGCTCCTCCTGGAGACGGAACCTGCGGTAGGCGGCTGCCTCACCGGGGACATCCGGGAGCAGATGACGGACCCCCAGCAGCGAGTCGCGCATTCGAAGGTCGGGGAAGACCCCCTCGACGGCGTCGGCGATGAACACGACATCGAGTTCGAGCCCCTTCGCCTGGTGCAGGGTGGCGATGCTGAGGCGGTCGTCTTCGGGGATGGCGTAGCTGAGGAGCGGCCGGGCTTCGAAGTCCTCCTCGAGCAGCAGGGCGGCGTAGTCGGTCAGGGAGGCTTCGGGGTTCCGCTCGTTCCAGCGCGACAGCACCTGGATCAACGAGGTCCACGCCGCCCGCTCCACGTCGTGGCCTTCCTGGGCGACCTCCGCAAGCTGGGGAACGGTGGACCAGACCACCCAGGCGCCCTCCACCGCCGGCAACTCCGTCGCCCAGGACGGATCGTCGATGAGGTGACACAGCCCGGCGGAGGTGGGAACCGACGTCTGCAACGTCTCGGACCAGCTGGCGCCGATCGACCTCCGCGTTCGTTCCAGATCGCGGGCCTCGCCCAGAGGAAGCGCAAGCCATCTTCCCAGCAGGAGGCGACGCATCACCCGGTCCAGCGTGGCCGGGTCGTCGGTGGTGGCGGCGGTGACCAGGTCGAGCACGAACCGCACCGCCGGTTGCTCGGCGAGTCGAGATGTCGGCGGATCGTGTGGCACGCTGCGCCGTTGTAGCGCTCGGGACAACTCGGGGACGAAACGCCTGGTGGAGCGGACGAACACCCCCATGTCGCGGAACCGGATGTGCTCCTCGCGGTTGAGACGCACCACCTCGGCGGCGATCCACTCGGCTTCCTCGGTCTGCTGCTCGAAACCGAAGATATCGACGGCGCCGTCTGCGTCGGTGGCGGTCACCCGTCCCGCCGCTCCGGGCAGGTCCCGTTCGGTCACCCGTTCGGCGGCTTCGAGAATCCGTCGCGGGGTGCGGAACGAGGTGGTGAGGACAAGGCGTTGCGCCGGTTGGCCATCGGCGCCCCGGAACGTCTCCGGGAACCGGGCGACGTTCTGCAGGGCGGCCCCCCGGAAGCTGTAGATCGACTGATAGGGATCGGCGGCGGCGGTGAGGTGCCCGGATCGGGTGAGGGCGGCGAGGAGGCGTACCTGCGACACGGTGGTGTCCTGATACTCGTCGACCAGCACGTACCGGTGGGGGAGCAGCGGCCCATCCGCCGACTCGACGGCGGTCTCGACGATGCGGGTGGCCTCGGCGAGGAGCATCCCGTAGTCGATGCGATGGGTCCGGTGCAGCTCGCTGCGGTAGCGACGCATGAACGCGGGGATGCCACGCCAGTCGTCGCGCCGGCGCAGACGGTCCTCGATATCGTCGGGGCCGAGCATCTGCTCGCTGGCGCGCAACAAGAAGTCGGTGACCTCACCGGAGAAGGTCTTCGAACCGAGCAGTTCCCGAAACGCCATCGACCAGGCGGCCGGCGGCTCCGAGGCGAGCAGCCGGCGGACGACCGCCACCTGTTCCGGTCCGGTGAGCACCTGGGGGGGATGGTCCCAACCGCCCAGGGCCCCGTGCTGATCGAGGATTCCCGCCGCCAGTCCGTGGAACGTCACCACCGGGACCGGGGCGACCCGGAGCGGAGGGTCGAGTTGGTCGAGACCGTTGCCGATCCGCTCGCTGAGGTCTGCCACCCCGCGCCGCCCGAACGACAGCACCAGGATCTCGCTGCTCGGGACCCCGACCCGGGCGACAAGGTGGACAACCCGTTGCACCAGGAACTCGGACTTACCGGTACCCGGTCCGCCGACCACGATCTCCGGTCCGTCGATCCGGGCGATGGCCGCTCCCCAGTCTCCGGGGGCCAGCCGCCGTTCGGCGACCGGCGCGGCAACGGGCTCGACCAACCGTTCCGCCGCACAGGGTGCGACTCGCTCGATGGGGTTCGCCGGATTCATGGGGGCAACGTACCGCAGGGGTGTGACACGTTTCCGAACGGCACGTTCTCGGGCGACACGGTCTCAGACGTCGTCGACACCGAGTTCCTCGAGAAGCCGCTCGAAGCGACGCCGCAGTTCGGCCACCTCGTCGGCCAGATCGCTGACGGCCGGATCGCTGACGGCCGGATCGCTGACGGCCGGATCGCTGACGGCTGGGGCGTTTCCCGCAGATATCGTGCCCGGCCCGGCGTCCCGGCGGTCGGAAGTCCCGTCGAGGGCGCTCCACGGTTCCATCCCGGTGTCCTGGTGAGGCTGCGGGAGGTCGGTGTGGTCCCCGGAGAGACGGTGCCGGTAGCGGGCCTCCTTCTGGCCCGGGCGCCGCTCGATGCGGTCCAGGAGCGGCGGGGTGCGGCCCACCAGCGAGTCCAGCGTCTGCTCAACCTCGACCAGCGACGGAAACTCGACATACCGGCTGCTGCGCTGGCGCAACTCACCCGGGGTCTGGATCCCGCGCAACATCAACACCGCCAACAGCGCCATCGAAGCAGGATCGAGTTCGAGCTTGACGTCCAGCGCATGTTTGTACTTGACGACGCGGTCGCCGGGGCGATGCACCATCTTGGCCAGACCGCGGTCGGCGAGACGGCGCAACACCCGTTCCACGGTGGCCTCGTCGTAGTCGACCACGGGGTCCCGGTTCGATGCCTGGTTGCAGGCGAGCCGCAGCCCGTTGATCGTCATCGGGTACTGGTCGGGGGTGGTCGCTTCCTTCTCGATCAGGGAGCCGAGCACCCGGACCTCCTGCGGATCGAGCACGATGTCGGGCCGGGGGATGCCGGCGGTGTCGGTTCCGGGGTCGTCCATGGCGGGGAGGCTACCTGCGACGGCGGCGCCCGGCGACGGCTCGCCGGCGGCTGCTCGCAGGCGTCCGTGCCCAGGGGGCGGTGGTTGGGGGACACCTCGTCGGAGATGCCCCCCAACCCGTCATCGATCGTGGCGATCAGTCGTCGAAGCCGTTGGCCTCGAGCCAGTCGTCGGCGATGTCGTCGGCGTCCTCGTTGTCGATGTCGAAGCGCCGATTGAGCTCGGTGAGGTCGGCGGTGGTGAGCCGGGAGCTGACATCGTTGAGCCGTGCCACCAGATCGTCGCCGTAGGCATCACGCAACGCCACGGTCAGCACCGGCACCACATTGTCGGCGGCCAGCATGTTGCGATCGTCCTCGAGCAGGACGAACCCGCGATCGGCGATGACTCCGCTGGTCGAGAACAGCACGGCGACGTCGATCTCGCCCGCCTCCAGTGCCTGGACGGTGATGGGTCCGCCGTCGAGAGGCTGGAACGAGCCACTGAGGTCGAGGTCGTAGTCGCGCTGCAGACCAGGCATACAGAACGGGTTGGTCTCGCAGTCGGCGGGTCCACCCAGACGGAGATCGGCGCCGTTGGCGGCAAGATCGCTGAGCGAGGTGATTCCGAGCGAGTCGGAGGTCTCCTGGGTGATCACGAAGGCGTTGGTGTCCACCGCCTCGGACGGCTCCAGCGCCACCAGGTCGATCTCGGCGAGCCGTTCGTTGAGCAGGTCGGTGGTGGCGGTGGCGTCACCCGTGGCCTCCCCGGCGTTCTCGTTGAGGAACTCGAGCATCGACGCCGCATACTCCGGGGCGAGGTTGATGTCGCCGGCGGAGAAGGCACCGAGCTCGAGATCCCTGAAGCCTCCGACGGCCTGGGTGCTGGTGGAGAACCCGTCGGACTCGAGGGCGCCGGCGTAGATCTCCGCCAGGATGGCGCTCTCCCCGAAGTCCTGAATCCCGACGATGATCTCCGGTCCTTCCCGGGACCCTGCGTCATCACCCGAGTCGCCACATGCGCCCGCCAGTAGAGCGAACGCGATGACACCCGCCCCGATGGCGCGATTGCGGTGCATCCGCATGGGTATCTCCTTCCGATGGTTGGAACGGCCGCACGCCCGGCGACCGTGAATGACCAACCTACCGGGGCCCAGTGACATTCCGGCAACCAGTGACATTCCGGCAACAAGTGACATTCCGGCAAGCAGGCATCGAGAACCGTGCCATTTTGCCGATCAGGACACGGGTGCGACGTCGGCCGCCACATCGGTGTCATCGACCGGACCGAGCTGACGCCGTCGTCCGGTGCGGTCGGTGCGGCGTTCCACGGCACCCAGGAGCAACTCGGTGCCCACGGCGAGGATCGCCACCATCAGACCCCCGACGAAGAGCCGGACGTAGTCGCGATTGAGGAACCCGTCGAAGATGTACCGGCCCAGACCGCCGAACCCGACCACCGCACCCAGGGTGGCGGTCGCCACCACCTGCACCGCCGCCACCCGGACCCCGGCCATCACCACGGGCATCCCCAGCGGGAGCTCAACCGATCGCAGCACCTGTGACCCGGTCATCCCCATGCCGCGGGCCGCTTCCACCAGGGCAGGGTCGACGTCGCGGATCGCCGTGTAACCGTTGACGAACATCGGAGGCATCGCCAGGGCGACCAGTGCGAACAGCGTCGCCCAGTATCCGAGCGGCGAGGTCAGACCCATCGACAAGGTGATGGGAAAGGCGAGCGCCACCAGACCGAACGACGGGACCGCTCTCCCGATGTTGACCGCCGACACCGCCACGATCCCGCCACGCCCGATGTGGCCCAGGCCGACGGCGGTCGGAAGTGCGATGGCGGAGGAGAGGACGATGGCGACCACCGAGATCGACACGTGTTCCCAGAGGCGGTTGGGGAGACCGTTCTGGCCCGACCAGTTGGCGGGTTCGCCGAACCAGGAGATCACCTCGCCGAGGAACTCGATCATGTCGACGTCCTGCCCCGGAGCCATGGGGTGGCGCGGCGTTCGGCGAACACCAGGGCCAGGTCGATCAGCACCGCCAGCATCACCGACAGCACCGTACCGGCAAGGATTTCGGTGGTGAAGTCCCGACGGAGCCCGCGCAGGATGAACACCCCGTAGCCTCCCTGACCGACCAGGACCGTCACCACCACCAGCCCGATGGTGGTCACCGCGGCGATGCGGATGCCGGCGATGATCACGGGGAGCGCCAGCGGAAGCTGCACGCTGAGGAAGATGCGGCGTTCCGACATCCCCATCCCACGCGCCGCCTCGGTGATGTGATCGGGAACCCCGTCGATCCCCGCCACGATGTTGCGGATCAGGATCAGGAGGGTGTAGGACACCAGGGCCACCAACGCCGTGCGCAGGCTGAGGCCCCAGAAGGGGACGAAGAAGGTGAACAACGCCAGGCTGGGGATGGTGTAGAGGATGCCGGTCACCCAGGTGATCGGTCCGTAGCTGCGTCGCCACCGCAGCGCCACCAGCGAGAGCCCCGCACTCACCACGATCCCGATCACGAGGGTCAGCGTGGTGAGGACCACATGTTCGACGGTGCGCTCCCACATCTCGTCACCGTGGCTGGCTACCCAGCTCCAGTCAACGAAGGGCGCCGCCAGGGTCGCCGTGAGCCCGTTCACGAGATGCCCATCATTGCATGCCCGTCACTGGATGCCGTCACTGGATGCCGTCACTGGATGCCCGTCACTGGATGCCCGTCACTGGATGATCGCCTGACCGATGGTGTCGGCGGTGAGCATGCCGAGATAGCGGTCGCCGTCGAACACGGCGGCGACGCTGGTCCGTGACGAGACCACCGTGTCGAGCGCATCGCGCAACGAGGAGTCGAGGGTCAGCCACGACTTGAAGCGACGGACCGGGAGATCCTGGAGATCGGTGCGACCCTGCAACTCCTCGGCGGGAACCCAGCCGGCCAACCGCCCCTCGCCACCGATCCCGATCCAGTCGACCGAGTAGCGTTCCATCAGCGCTTTTGCGTCCGCCACCGAAGCGGATTCCCGGAGGACCGGGCCGTGGTCGAGTGCGACGTCGCGAATCGGGATCAATGCCAGCCGCTTCAGCCCGCGATCGCTGCCGAGGAAGTCGGCGACGAAATCGTTGGCGGGCTCGCGGAGGATCAGGCTCGGTGTGGCGTACTGTTCGAGTACTCCGCCGACGTTGAGGATGGCGATGCGGTCGCCCAGCTTGAGCGCCTCGTCGATGTCGTGGGTGACCATGACGATGGTCTTGCGCAGCGTGGCCTGGAGCCTCGAGGAACTGATCCTGCAACCGGTTGCGGACGATCGGGTCGACTGCACCGAACGGTTCGTCCATCAGCATCACCGGGGGATCGGCCGCCAGCGCCCTCGCCACACCGACCCGTTGGCGCTGACCCCCGGAGATCTCGGACGGGTAGCGGTCCGCCATTGCCGGGTCGAGGTCGACGATCTCGATCAGCTCGCCGACTCGGCGGCGGATGCGGGTCTTGTCCCATCCGAGCAGGGTCGGGACCGTAGCGATGTTCTCGGCGATGGTCCGGTGGGGGAACAGCCCGATCTGCTGGATCACATATCCGATCGACCGTCGCAGCTCGGCGGGACCGACGGCACGAATATCGGTTCCGTCGACCACGATCTGGCCGGATGTCGGCTCGATCAGCCGGTTGATCATCTTGAGCGTGGTGGTCTTTCCGCACCCGGAAGGGCCCACCAGGACGGCGATCTCGCCGGGGGCGATGTCCAGCGTGAGGTCACCGACGGCCGGGGTGGTGGTTTCGGGATAGACCTTCGACACCCGGTCGAGGCTGATCATCGCTTCGGGCATGTCCCTCCGGGGGTGAGGTGAGCGGTCCACGATACCGACCGGCGTGGCGATGGCGGGTCCATGGACCGCCGGCCGGTCGACCCGGCCGGCGTCGACTCAGAACTGGAGCGTCGGCTGGTGTTCGATGACGTCGCCGTCGGCGAGGACGTGACGGATGCGCATCCCGCGTCGCTCCAGTTCGGGGGCGATCAGCGTCGCTCGGTGACAACGCACCGGATCGAGTTCGGCGCAGAGCAGGACCACGACGGCGGCGTCGATCAGACCGTCGAGCTCGCCCAGTCCCGCCGCAAAGGCGTCACTCGCCGCCACCGCCGCCCAATCGGTCACCCCGTCGCTGCGCAGCGACGGATCGTCGGGGCGCCCGCCCAGCCGGTCACCGAGCCAGCGGTAGCCGAGATCGTGCTCGGCGGCCAGTGTCCGGAGACGGGACTTGGTGAACTCCGGGGCGTACCGCGAGGCCGGAACCGAACGCACATCGACGACGAGCCCGATCCCGTGGCGGTGGAGATGGGCGGCCATCTCGTGGAACGGGCGTGCCCCGTGTCCGACGGTGTAGACGATCGGGCGCCGATCGGCATCGGAGGGAACGGGGGAGTCGGCGGTCATCGTGTTTTCCACATCATGGCGATGGCCCGCAGCGTACCGACGTCCGACCGGCGACGGACGTCAATCGTCCCGACCCCGGGTCCCGGTGCCGCTTCGGGTGGGTCGGGCAGATCGGTCATCGGCAGTGTGGAAAGCCCGGGCGGAAAAACCTGCCGGAAAAGACCCGGCGGAAAACCCGGGCGCGAAAACCCGGCCAGGGCCGCGAAAAGCAATCAGCCGTATCGGTTGACGACCGACCTGGGAGGTCCTACCTTTCCGTTTCCCCACGGGGGCCGCTTCGGCGGCGTCGGTGGGGATCGGAGCGGTACGCCGCTTCGATGGGGTCGTGAGTGCGCCGACCGCACACCGGTTTCGATCGGTGGGCGGGCGGGGTCAACCACGGTCCCGGCGGTCTCGGTGGACACCTTCGGGTGGCCGCATCCGGGATCGCATCGCCGGACGGCTTCGGTCGGAAGGCGACAGGAACCCCGAGAGGGCGGAGGCTTCGGCCGAGGCTCCCTCGGGGTTTCTTGTCGTTCCGGGTCAGGTTCGGGCCCCTGAAGGCGGGTCGCGAAAACTCCCAGCGATTCGCGAAAACGAACCACCGATTTGCCCTTGCAACGGATGGCGAGCCGTCCTACATTCACGTGGTCGCTGACAAGGGAAACCGAGTCGGGGGCACCGGGAACCTTCGGGTTCACGGGGTCCAATCGGACGCCACCCGAGAGGGTGGAGTAGCTCTTCGGAGCTGGTGGCAGACCTTCGGGTCGGGTCACACGAAACGGCACACTGCCCAGGCTTCGGCCGGGGTAGTTGGCTCGGGAGACCGAGCCACGGGACAACCCCGAGAGGGCGGAGGCTTCGGCCAAGGCTCCCTCGGGGTTTCTCGCGTCCGGGGTGGGTCCGAACCGCCCCGCCATTTGGGGAATCGGACGCAGACGCCGTGTCCGCAGGCGTATGATCCCGCCTATGCCATTTCCACGCCGCCTCCTCACCGAAGACGAAGAGATCGTCCGCGAGTTCCGCCAGCACTGGAAACTGATCCTGATCCCCGCCCTGTGGGCGATCGCCGTCGCCATCGGCTTCTACTTCCTGGTGTTCCGTCTCATCGACAACTCGACCGTCGACCTGGTGGTGGGCGTCGCTGCGGTGATCATCCTGGTGATCCTGGCGGTGCGCCCCATGGTGAGTTGGTGGTTCACCTGGTACGTGTTGACCACGGAGCGTCTCATCACCCGAAGCGGCATCGTGGCCCGCGAGGGCATCGACATCCCGCTGGAGAACGTCAACAACGTCATCTTCTCCCAGAGCTTCCTGGAGCGGATCCTGGGTTCGGGGGACCTGGTCGTCGAGTCGGCGGGAGCCACCGGACAGAGCCACTTCGCCAACATCCGCCAACCGGACGAGTTCCAGGCGTTGCTCTACAAGACCCGCGAGCAGCGCGCCAAGGTGCTCGAGATGGGGCTCCACGAAATCGGTGCCCCCGGGGTGGAGCGGCGGACCAACTTCGCAAACTTTCCGAGTTGCACCGGGACGGGATGATCAGCGACGAGGAGTTCGTCGAGAAGCGTCAGAGGCTGCTCGACGAGCTGTAGGCCCGCTCCTACGCCTTATCATGCCGGTTCAGCAATCAGGGAGCGCCGACCAGGGAATGCCCCCAGAGGCGTGGTCCAGGGGAGTGTCATGGACCTGTCGATCGCACCCGGGTCCCGCCCTCACGGTTACCCGGCGGAACTCGAGCAGTGGATCGAACTGCGAGACGGCCGGACGGTGTTCGTCCGGCCCGTGATCCCGGGCGATGCCCCGCTCCTGCAGGGCGCCGTCGAGACCGCCGACGCCGAGACCATCTACCAGCGGTTCCTGCGCTCCCCGGTCCAGCTCGACGACCGTCAACTCGACCGGCTGACCCGTCTCGACTACTCCACCCGGATGGCGATGGCGGCGTTCGACCCGGAGGGGGCCGGGGTCGCCATTGCCCGCTACGAGGCCGTCGAGCCCGGGGTTGCCGAGATCGCCGTGGCGGTCGACCCGGCGTGGCGCACCTGTGGGCTGGCGACGGTGCTGTTCGACATCCTCGAAGAGGTTGCGGCACGATCCGGGGTGAAACGGATGACCGCCGTCTTTCTTCCGGGCAACCGCCCCATCGCCACCCTGCTCGCCGGTCGCGGTTATGTGCTCGCTCCGCCCGATGGCAGCGTCGCCGGGGCCGACAAGGTTCTGGGACACTAGTGCCCTGTCCACGATGGTGGTCAGGGCACTAGCGTTCGGTTCGCAGTCGTATCGAAGAAGGAGGCGGTGATGGCGACCACTGTCCGGGCCGCGATCGTCCAGACCGGGTGGACCGGTGACGTCGAATCGATGACACGCAAGAACGTCGACTTCGCCCGCCGGGCCGCCGAGGACGGCGCCAGGGTGATGTGTTTCCAGGAACTGTTCACCGCCCCGTACTTCTGCCAGGTGCAGGAGGACGAGCACTTCGGGTACGCCGAACCGGTTCCCGATGGACCGACGGTACGGATGATGTCGGAGCTCGCCAGGGACACCGGAATGGTGCTGGTGGTTCCCATCTTCGAGCGGGAGGACGACGGGTTCTTCTACAACACCGCCGCCGTGATCGACGCCGACGGAAGCTACCTCGGGAAGTACCGCAAGACCCACATCCCTCAGGTCGGTGGATTCTTCGAGAAGTACTACTTCCGTCCCGGCAACATGGGGTACCCGACCTTCGACACCGCCGTGGGGCGGATCGGCGTCTATATCTGTTACGACCGTCACTTCCCCGAGGGATGGCGGGCGCTCGGTCTCGGTGGCGCCAAGATCGTCTTCAACCCCTCGGCCACCAGTCGTGGGCTCTCCAACTACCTGTGGAGGCTCGAGCAGCCGGCGGCGGCGGTGGCCAACGAGTACTTCGTCGGCGCCATCAACCGGATTGGGACCGAACCGCTCGGCAGCAACGACTTCTACGGCTCGTCGTATTTCGTCGACCCGCGCGGGCAACTCGTCGGTGACGCCGCATCCGACACCGCCGACGAACTGGTCGTGCGCGATCTCGATCTCGGGATGATCGATGCGGTCCGGACCACCTGGGCGTTCTACCGGGACCGCCGCCCCGACGCCTACGGCGATCTGGTGGCGCCGTGATCGCCCCCGAAACCGGACCGGACACCACCGGCGACTCGGTCCACGCCGAGCTGCTGGTGCGGCACCGTCAGGTCATCCCGTCCTGGCTGGGGCTGTACTACGAGCACCCCATCGCCCTTGTCGATGGGAGCGGGCGACGGGTCGTCGACGCCGAGGGAAACGAGTACCTCGACTTCTTCGGCGGGATCCTGACCACGATGTCGGGATACAACGTCCCCGAGATCGTCGCCGCCGTCCAGGCCCAGGCGGGGCGGATGGTGCACACGTCGACGCTCTATCTGATCGAGCAGCAGATCGCCCTCGCCGAACGGCTCGCCGCCCTGTCGCCCATCGACAATGCCAAGGTGTTCTTCTGCAACTCGGGGACCGAGGCCAACGACACCGCCCTGCTGCTCGCCACCCAGTACCGGCGGTCCAATCAGGTGCTGGCGCTTCGCAACAGCTATCACGGCAAGTCGCACTCGGCGATCGCCGTCACCGGGAACCGGGGGTGGTCGTCGACCACCTTCAGCCCGTTCCAGGTGACCTATGTCCACGGCGGGTACAAGCTGCGGAGCCCGTTCGGACACCTTCCCGACGACCAGTTCACCGCCGCATGTGTCGACGACCTCCGGGATCTGCTGAACATCGCCACCGCCGGGGATGTCGCCTGTCTGATCGCCGAACCGATCCAGGGAGTGGGCGGGTTCGCCATGCCACCCGACGGGTTCTTCGCCGCCATGAAGGAGGTGCTGGACCAGCACGGGATCCTGTTCATCTCCGACGAGGTGCAGACGGCGTGGGGACGAACCGGCGACCACTACTGGGGGATCGACGCCCATGGGGTGGTGCCCGACATCATCACCTTCGCCAAGGGGCTGGGAAACGGTCTCGCCATCGCCGGGGTCATCGCCGGCGCCGAGCTGATGGACACGGTCACCGCCAGTCAGATCTCGACCTTCGGCGGCAACCCGCTGGCGACTGCCGGGGCGCTCGCCAACCTCGACTACGCCACCGCCCACGACCTTCAGGGCAACGCCCGCACCGTGGGCGGGCAGTTGCGGGCCGACCTCGACCGGCTCGCCGCCGAGGTCGAGGCCATCGTCGAGGTGCGGGGCAAGGGATTGATGCAGGGGGTGGAGCTGGTCGAACCGGGAACGTTGACCCCGGCGCCCCGGCTCGCTGCCGCCATTCTGGAAGAGGCGCGGAAGGGGGGCCTCCTCATCGGAAAGGGGGGTCTCCACGGCAATGTGTTGCGGCTGGCGCCGCCGATGAGTCTTACCGCAGAGGAAGCGACCGAAGGTTTCGGGAAGCTGGCGGATGCGGTGCGGCGGGCGACCGGAGCGTGACGGTCACCTCGTCGGCCGGCACCCCATAGACACCCGGCACCCGCACGGAGCCGGGCGAGTGCAAGGAGGGCAGAGATGAAGCTGATCAGCGGAGGCACCGTCGTCACCGCCACCGAGACCATGTCCGCCGATGTCCTCATCGACGGCGAGCGGGTGGTGGCGCTGGTGGATCCTCACCACCATGGTTGGGCAGAGGCCGACATCGACGTGATCGACGCCACAGGGAAGCTGGTGATGCCGGGCGGTGTCGACGTCCACACCCACATGGAGCTCCCGTTCGGCGGGACCTCCGCCTCCGACACCTTCGAGACCGGGACCCGCGCCGCCGCCCACGGTGGGACGACCACCATCGTCGACTTTGCGGTGCAGACCTTCGGTGAGGATGTGGTCCCCGGCTTCGAGGCCTGGATGGAGAAGGCGGCGGGCAATTGCGCCGTGGACTACGGGTTCCACCAGATCCTCGGTGATGTCACCGACACCAGCCTCAAGGAGATGGAGGTGCTGATGGGGGAGGGGGTCACCTCCTTCAAGCTCTTCATGGCCTACCCCGGGGTGTTCTACTCCGACGACGGGCAGATCTTCCGGGCGATGCAGAAGGCTGCCGACATCGGAGCCACCGTCATGATGCATGCCGAGAACGGGATGGTCATCGATGTGCTGCGGGGTCAGGCCCTCGACCGCGGGGAGACCTCGCCGGTCCATCACGGGCTCACCCGACCGGCGATCACCGAGTCGGAAGCGACCCATCGCGCCATCGCCATCGCCGAGCTGGCCGGTTGCCCGGTGTACATCGTGCATCTCTCCGCCAAGGAGGCGCTGGCCGAGGTTGCCGCCGCCCGCGACCGCGGGCTCAACGCCTTTGCCGAGACCTGTCCGCAGTACCTGTACCTGTCGCTGGAGGAGCACCTCGATCAGGATGGGTTCGAGGGGGCCAAGTATGTGTGCTCCACCCCGATCCGGAAACGGGCAGAAGGTCATCAGGACCAGCT
The DNA here is from genome assembly GCA_963708235.1 of uncultured Acidimicrobiia bacterium. GTDB lineage: Bacteria > Actinomycetota > Acidimicrobiia > Spongiisociales > UBA5794. Next base: position 1,190,816 of record OY970200.1, read on the forward strand.
CTGGCAGGGGCTCGCCACCAACGATCTGCAGGTGGTGTCGACCGACCACTGCCCGTTCTGTTTCAACGACCATCCCACGCTGGGGCGACAGAAGAAGCTCGGCCTCGAAGATTTCACCGCCATCCCCAACGGGATGCCGACCGTCGAGCACCGATACGAGCTGCTGTATCACGGAGCGATCTCGCTCGGGCGGCTCGGGCTCAACCGGTTCGTCGAGGTGGTCGCTTCCACCCCGGCGAAGATGTTCGGGCTGTACCCGCAGAAGGGCACGATCGCCATCGGATCCGACGCCGACATCGTCATCCTCGATCCGACCCGACCCCGGGTGATCTCGGCCGCAACCCACCACATGAACGTCGACTACTCGGGCTGGGAGGGATACGAGGTGGCGGGGAGGGTGGAGAAGGTGTTGTTGCGGGGTGAGGTGGTCGTCGACGGCGACACCTACACCGGCGCCAAGGGCGACGGGCGGTATCTGAAGCGCGGCGGCAACCAGTACCTGATCTGATGACCCCCTGGTCTGATGAAGAAATCGCATCGTCGGAGCAACGAGAGGCAAGAATGAGCCGTCCACCGATGGACTTCGGCGTGGTCCTGCAGACCGACCCTCCCCTCTCCGGGGTGATCGACCTGACCGTTCGGGCCGAGCGCAACGGGTTCAGCCACGGCTGGACCTTCGATTCGCATGTGCTGTGGCAGGAGCCGTTCGTCATCTACAGCCTGATGCTGGCCGCCACCGAGCGGATGACGATCGGGCCGATGGTGTCCAACCCGGGGACCCGGGACTGGACGGTGCTGGCGTCGATGTTCGCCACCCTCAATCAGCATTTCGGACCGAGGACGGTCCTCGGGATGGGTCGGGGGGACTCGGCGCTGCGGGTGATCGGGAAACCTCCCGCCTCGCTTGCCGAGCTCGAGCAGTCGGTGGATGTGATCCGGCGTCTGGTCGCCGGGGAGGAGGTCGACTACCAGGGGACCCCGGTGCGGATCCCATGGGTCGGCGACGGGTCGGCGCTCCCGGTGTGGTTGGCGGCCTACGGCCCCCGGATGTTGGCGCTGACCGGGCGGATCGCCGACGGTTACGTCCTCCAGCTCGCCGACCCCCAGATTCTCGAATGGACCCTGGGGGCCGTCCGGGCCGCCGCCGCAGCCGCAGGTCGCAACCCCGACGAGATCTCGGTGTGTGTGGTGGCGCCCGCCTACGTCGGCGACAACCTCGCCGATCAACGTGACCAGCTCCGTTGGTTCGGCGGCATGGTCGGCAACCATGTGGTGGATCTGGTCAATCGCTACGGCAACGACCCGTCAAAGGTCCCGGCGGTCCTCTCCGAGTACATCCGGGCCCGTGAGGCCTATGACTACGCCCACCACGGCCGGTCGGGCAACCCGACCACCGATTTCGTCTCCGATGAGATCATCGACCGGTTCTGCATCCTCGGCCCGGTGGAACGCCACATCGAACGGTTGGAGGAGCTGCGGGAGCTGGGTGTCGACCAGTTCGGGGTCTACCTGATGCACGACAACCAGGAAGGGACGCTCGACGCCTACGGCGAACAGGTCATCCCCCACTTCCGGTGATCCGGGTGCCGGGCTACGTGGGGCCTGGTTACCCGGGGCGGCTGCCAGGGGCTCGGCTGCCAGGGGCTCGGCTGCCAGGGGCTGGGCTGCCAGGGGCTGGGCTGCCAGGGGCTGGGCTGCCAGGGGCTGGGGGATCGCCCACAGAGCACCAATCCATCACCTTCGGCACTCCGAACAGGTGATGTCGGGAAGTCGACACCATGGATGGCCGGGTGACGGTCAGTGGTGGCGATCGTCATCGTGACCCGGATCCAGCCCGGGGGGTTCTGGAACCGGGCCGCAACCTCCACGGCGGCTCCCGACCGGCGGGCCGAGACGTCGGCGGCCTTTCGGGTCGCCGGCGTCTCCCACCCGCAGCAAGCACCGTGGGTCCCCGGCCCCGAGGCGTGAACGATGTAGGTGGCAACCGGCAACCGGACAGGTGGGTCGCAGATGACCATGGTCGCAATTCGGCAGGTGACGATCGCACATCGGCGAGCGCTCGTTAGTGTCCGGACCCACCCCATGGCAGCCGCAACCTCCCCAACACCGTCGTCCGATCCTCTCGCCGCGCTGCTCCACGCCGTTGCCGCCGGGAACCAGGACGCATTCGCCCGGCTCTACGACGCCGTCTCGCCGCTGGTCTACGGAATCGTGCTCAGGGTGGTCCGTGACCCCTCCCAGAGTGAGGAAGTCGCCCAGGAGGTGCTGGTGGAGGTGTGGCGGACGGCGTCGCGGTTCGATCCCGACCGCGGCTCGGTCCGTGGCTGGATCGCCACCATCGCCCACCGCCGGGCCGTCGACCTGGTCCGCAGCGCCCAGGCCTCCCGTGACCGCACCGAACGTTATGGCCGAACGGCGGCCGCGGTGACCCCCTTCGACTCGGTGGCCGACGAGGTCGAGATCGCCTCCGAGCAGGAGGCCGTCGTCACCGCCCTCGACACCCTCACCGCCACCCAACGCCAGTCGATCGAGCTGGCCTACTACGAGGGCCTCACCTACCGTGAAGTCGCCGAGCGGCTCGATGCGCCATTGGGTACCGTGAAGACCAGGATGCGGGACGGTCTGCTCCGCCTTCGCCGCGCATTGGAGACCGACGATGGCTGATCGCACCGGGAACGACAGGTCGGGGTTCGGGGCGTCCGACTCCGGCTCCGGGATCCACGACCTGGCGGCCCCGTTCGCCCTCGACGCCCTCGACGAGAAGGAACGGGCCGGGTTCGAGTCACATCTCGCCGGCTGCGCCGAGTGTCGTGCCACGGTCGCCGAGATGGTCGGGACGATGGCCGATCTGGAGTCGCAGGATCCGGTCGTCCCACCCGATCGGTTGCGCAACGCCGTTCTCGCCGAGGTGGCCCGGACCCCGCAGCTGCCGGCCGGTTCCGAAGGCGAGCGCACCGAGCCGGGTCTGGTCGGTACCGGTTCAACCGGCGGCGACCGGGCAGGGTCTGGAGACAATGTGGTGGGGTTTCCGAACCGTCGTTCGTGGCTGGTCACCTCGGCCGCCGCCGGGATCGCCGCCGTCGTCCTGGTCGCCGTCCTGGTGGGCGGGGTGTTCGAACGCACCGACCCGGTCGACGAGGTGCTGGCTGCCGCCGATGCCACCTCGTCCCCGCTGGAAAGCGAGGTGGTGGTCGGGGCCAGGGTGACGTTCTCCCCGGAGCTGGGGCGTGCGGTGTTCACCGCAACCGAGCTTCCTGAGATCGCCGCCGACGAGACCTACGAACTGTGGTTGATCGACGACGACGGTCCGGCGCCTGCAGGGCAGTTCACCCCCGGTGTCGATGGGGGGGTCGCCGCACTGATCGACGGCGAGGTCATGCCGGGTCTGGTGGTCGGTCTCACCGTGGAGCCGGCCGGTGGAAGCCCGGCACCCACCGGTGAGGTGCTGCTCGCCGGTCCCATCGGCTGACGGCTCGGTGCGGGGTGGTCCCGCTACTTCGGCTCTTCGGGGATCTCGCGCAGGAACCTGGCCACGGTCTCGACATGGTGGGTCTGCGGGAACATATCGACCGGGGCGGCCCAGTCCAGGTAATACCCGGCAGCCCGCAGCAGACGGCTGTCGCGGGCCAGGCTCGCCGGATCGCACGACACGTACACGATCCGCTTGGGGAGGGCGGCAGTGACCACGTCGACCCCGTCCTGTCCCAAACCGGTGCGCGGCGGATCGACCACCGCCACGGTCCATGGCTCATCCACCCGCTCGGGGAGCTGACCGAAGTCCCCGTCGACCACGGTGGCGTCCAGTTCGGTGGCGCGCAGGTTGTGACGCAGATCTTTGACCGCCTCACGCCCGGTCTCGACGGCGATCACCCGTCTGGCGGGGCCACCGACGGATATGGCGAACAGCCCGCCCCCGGCGAACCCGTCGACGAACACGTCATCGGGTTCCAGGGCGGCGGCTTCGGCGACGAGCCGGACCAGTTGGGTGGCGCCGTCGGTGTTGTTCTGGAAGAAGGTGAGCCCGGAGATCCGGAACCGGTGCCCGTCGATCTCTTCGGTGATCACGGCGGTACCGGTCAGCGGCTCCAGACGACGGCCGTGGGCAACGGCGACGTTGGCGTCCCAGTCCACCGCCTGCGGTGGCGGGGTTCCCGTGATCACCACCAGCCGCTCACCGGTGTTGGCCCCGGTCCGGAGCGTGATCCGTTCCACCCCGTCGAGCGGACCCAGCTCGTCGAAGGTGGTCCGGAGGTTGGGGTGCAACAACAGGCAGACATCGAGGGGGACCAGGTCGTGGGACCTTCCGGCGAACATCGCCGGTTTGCCGTCGACGACCCGGAAGTCCATCCGGTTGCGGTACCCGTACGGTCCGCCGGGCGCCACGGTCTCGCGCACGTCGGGTTCGTCGATCCCCCCGAGATGGGCGAGCTGCCCGGCGACGATGTCCCGCTTCCATCGGAGCTGGGCGGCATAGTCGGCGTACTGCCATTTACACCCGCCACAGCGGACGAAATGTGGACAGGGGGGAGCGACCCGGTCGGGTGAGGCATCGAGGATGCCCGTCAGCTCGGTGCGAGCCCAGTTTCCCTTGTCCTGGACGACCTTCGCCGTCACCCGCTCACCGGGCATGGCTCCGGCGATGAAGTAGGTCTTGCCGGCGTGGCGGGCGACCGCCTCGCCGCCGTGGGCGATGTCGTGGGGAAGAAGTTCAAGCATGGGGTCATTATCGCCGACGGGGCGGGGGCGGGGGTCGAAGGCGCACCGGTCTGCGGTCGGAATGGGCCGGGCGCCCCACGTCGTCGCCCGGGTGCGGGTCGTTTGACCTATGCGGAAATTGGGAATAGTCCTTTCGGCCCAATGGATTCCACCGGAATAGGTCGGGAGACTGCTCAGATGTCGGCTACAAATGTCCGCTACTTGGGGGGAAGCCAGGAAACGGGTGTTACGACACCCGGCAGAGGTATGGAGGGAGGACCCATGGGCCTCTGGAAGCGGACCCTCGGTGGTGTGGTGGCAGTGGCGGCGGCAGCGGTCGTAGTGACCGTCGGTGCCCTGTTGCCTCCCGAGGTGATTCCCCCGGTGTCGACCGTGGTCGCGATCGTCGTGATCCCATTGGTCGTCGGTGGTGGAGCCAGTCTGATGAGAATTCGGGCCGAGATGCCCGCCCGGCCGTCGACAGCCGAGCTGCGACCGGTCGAGATGCACCCGACCCACTGATGCGTTCCGGGTGGTGTGGGCGTCCTAGTCTCGGCGGACGATGTATGCGTTCCACCAGAACTGGTTCTATGTCGCCGTCCTGAGCACCGGCGCCGTCGGGATGTGGGGGATCGGTCTCGCTCTTGCCCGTCGTCCCCCGGACCGGGTGTTCGGAGGGGTCCTTGGCCGCGTCTTCGCATGGTCGGTTGCGGCCGCCGTGGCGGCGATGTTGATCCAGGTCGCCACCGGTCTGTGGATGTATTCCCAGGGAACCGAGCCCGGCGGGCTCCACATGTTCTACGGCGTCGTGATCGTCTTCACCCTGGCGCTCGCCTATGTCTATCGGAGCCAACTCGCCCGCCGCCCCGCCCTGTCATACGGACTCCTCCTGCTGTTCGTGATGGGTCTCGGGTTGCGCGCCTGGACCGGTTGACAAGACCGGACGGTGGGGGGCGTCTGCGCTCACCGCTTCTCGCCACCGACGCCGGCCTGCGCATTAGGCTTCGCCGCCATCTGTCACTCCGGGAGGGTGCGTTGCTGCTTGCAGGGAAACGACTGGTCATCACGGGTGTGCTCACCGACGGCTCGATCGCCTGGCACGCCGCCAAGGTCGCCCAGGAGCAGGGTGCCGAATTGGTCCTCACCGGGTTCGGTCGCGGGATGCGACTCACCGAGCGCTCGGCGCAACGTCTCCCCAATCCCCCCGATGTCATAGAGCTGGACATCAACGACCCCGATCACCTCGCCGCCCTCACCACCCGGCTCCAGGAGCGTTGGGGTGGGGTCGACGGGGCGCTGCATGCCATCGCCTACGCCCCCGAGGATGCCCTCGGCGGGAACTTCCTCAACACCCCCGCCGAGAGTGCTTCCACCGCCTTTGTCACCTCGGCCTTCTCCTACAAGTCGCTGGCGGTCGCCCTCCGTCCGCTGATGCAGCAGGCGGGCGGCGGCTCCCTGGTGGCGCTCGACTTCGACAACACCCAGGCATGGCCGGTCTACGACTGGATGGGGGTCGCCAAGGCGGCGCTCCAGGCGGTCACCCGCTATCTCGCCCGTGATCTCGGTGGTGACGGGATCAGGGTCAATGCGGTCTCGGCCGGTCCGCTCACCACGGTCGCCGCCAAGTCGATTCCCGGATTCGCCGGGTTCGATGCGGTGTGGGCCGATCGGGCGCCGCTGGCGTGGGACAGCACCGACCCCACCCCGGTCGCAAAGATGATTGCCGTCCTACTTTCGGACTGGGCGCCGATGACCAGCGGTGAGGTGGTTCACGTCGACGGGGGCTTTCATGCCATCGCCGCCGGAGGCGGTGCGGGCGGAGCGGCCACCGAATGAACCGACGCACCCTTTCCGACCAGAGGTAGGTTCCACGATCATGGCCAGCGTCCTGGTGTTGTTCGGTGGCCGCTCCGCCGAACACGAGGTGTCGTGTGTGTCGGCGGTCGCCGTTGTCGGCGCCCTCGAGGAGGCCGGTCACGAGGTGGTTGCGGTCGGGATCGATCGCAGCGGGGAATGGTGGTTGGTCGACCCGGCAACGGCTCGTGCCGCCACCCCGGAGACCCCGCTCACCGCCACCGGCACTCGGGTGTCGTTCCTTCTTCCCGAGGGCGTTCTCAGGTCCGACCGGGTGATCGCATTCGATGTGGTGTTCCCCGTGCTCCACGGTCCCTACGGCGAGGACGGGACCATCCAGGGGGTGTTCGAGATCGCCGGGATCCCCTATGTGGGGTGCGGTGTCAAGACGTCGGCGCTGGCGATGGACAAGGACCTCACCAAACACGTGCTTACCCAGTTCGGGATCCCCACCGTTCCGTGGCGGACGATTTCCCGTCGCCATGCCGACGACCCGGCACGGATCGTCGACGAACTGGTTGCGGCGCTGGGTCTCCCGCTGTTCGTCAAACCGGCCGAGCTGGGTTCATCGGTGGGAGTCTCGATGTGTACCACGGGGGCCGAGCTTGCCACCGGTGTCATCGAGGCGTTGCGCCACGGCGACAAGGTCATCGTCGAGGAGGCGATCCAGGGGAGGGAGATCGAGGTTGCGGTGCTCGACGGTCCCCGGGCGTCGCTCCCCGGCGAGATCGTGGTCAGCTCGGGCTGGTACGACTACGACGCCAAATATCGCGACGCCACCAGCCAGTTCATCGCGCCAGCCGACCTCGGAGCCGAGCAGATCGCCGCAGTCCAGGATCTGGCGTGTCGCGCCTTCGCCGCCCTCGACGGCCGGGGTCTGGCGCGCATCGACTTCTTCTTGGAGCCGGACGGGCGGGGATTCCTGCTCAACGAGGTCAACACGATGCCAGGCTTCACACCGATATCGGGATTCCCCAAGATGTGGATGGCGTCAGGGATGAGCTACCCGGGACTGTGCAACGAGCTGGTCGAGGCGGCGTTGCAGGACTGAGCCCTTCCTCCGGCCGCAACCGATGTCAGCGTCTGGAGTCAGAGTTTGACGACGGGGCAGGTGAGGGTGCGGGTGATGCCCTCCACCGACTGGATCCGGGCAACGACGAGCTTGCCGAGGGAGTCGACGTCGTCGGCCTCGGCATGGACCACGGCGTCGTAGGGGCCGGTGACGGCTTCGGAGGAGGTGACGCCGGGGATGTCGGCGATGGTCAGGGCGACCTGAGCCGCTTTGCCGACCTCGGTCTGGATGAGCACATATGCCTCGACCATGTGGTGCAACTCCCGGTGTGGCGTGAGGGGGCCCTCATCCTACCTGCCCCCGCCTGGCGTGGGGAGGGGAGTCGATGCGAGGCGGGGTCAGTACCCGTCGGAGCCGAAGCGGAGTCGACCGGCGAAGTCGCGACCGTTCTCGGTCTCGAGATCGAACACCACCCGTTGGCCCTGGCGCAGGCTACGGAAAATGGAGCCCGCCAGGGACCCGGGTCTAAGCAACACCTCGCTGTGATCATCGTCGCGCACGATCACGCCCGCACCGGTGCCCGGGTCGTAGACCTTGACGACGCCCTGCATCCGATCAGACCTTTTCGATCTTGCCGGCTTTGATGCACGACGTGCAGACGCGGATCCGCTTCGAATTGCTGCCGTCCTTGACCCGCACCTTCTGGATGTTGGGGAGCCAGCGACGGCTGGAACGCCTGTGGGAGAAGCTGACCTGCTTACCGAACCACGGCTCTTTACTGCACACTTCACAACGATACGACATGAAAAGGGAGACCTCCTGCGGTCGGGCGGGATTGTAGCAGGCCTGGGACCACCCGGAGAATCCGGTCGCGGCCGGCCGGGGGTAGCCTCTCGCCGATGCCGGGTCGCCCACTTTCGTACCTCGCCACCGTCGATGTCGCCCGTGTCGAGGGCATCGGTCCCAGGATGGCGACCAAGCTCACCGGCGCCGGGGTGGCGACGGTCGCCGACCTGATCCTCCACGTCCCGAGACGGTACCTCGACCGGTCCGAACTCTTCGATCTCGCCGGTGCCCCGTTGGGTGAGGAGGTGACGGTCGGGGGCATCGTCCAGTCCTTCTCCAAGCGGAGAATCCGTGGCAACCGCACCATGGTCGAGGCCGTGGTCTCCGACGGGACCAGTCGGGTCCGGGTGGTGTGGTTCAACCCCTACCTCAACCTCGACGAGGGCGCCGAGGTGGCGCTCTCGGGCAAGCTGGAGCGGTTCCGGGGCGTTCTCCAGATGAAGGGTCCCGATGTCGAGCGGCTCGAACGGATCGATGATTCGTTGGTCACCGGGAGAGTGGTTCCCGTCCACTCCGCCGTCGCCGGGCTGCGACCCTCCCAGATCCGGTCGTTCATCCACAGTGCGTTGGGCACGGCCCAACCGGTCGCCGAGGTCCTGCCGGACGAGATGCGGCGCCGACACCGGCTGGTGACCCGCACCCAGGCGCTGGCTTCGGTGCACTTCCCCGACGAGATGAAAGATGTCTGGCCGGCGCGACGCCGCCTGATCTTCGACGAGCTGTTCCGGCTCGAGGTTGCGCTCGCCATCCGCAAGCACCGCCAGGCGAGCCAGGCGACCGGCGTCGCCCACGACGGAGCGGGCACGATGGTCCCCGCCTTCGTCGCCGCCCTGCCCTATCAGCTCACCGCCGCCCAACGGCGCAGCATCGACGAGATCGTGGCCGACATGACCGCCACCCAGCCGATGCACCGTCTGCTCCAGGGTGAAGTCGGTTCGGGCAAGACCGTGGTGGCGTTCGCCGCCCTGCTCACCGGTGTCCAGGGCGGCTACCAGGGGGCGGTGATGGCGCCGACCGAGGTGCTCGCCGAACAGCACTACCTGGGGATGTCCGGGCTCATCTCCGATGCCGGGATGCAACCCCCCGTCACCGAATCGTTGGGGCGGAAGGGCGTCGGCGACGACCAGCCGTCGCTGTTCGAAACGGCCGCCCCGCCGGGGCCCGAGCCGGAGCGGTCGGTGCGGATGGTCCTGCTCACCTCGCACCGCGCCGCGGCCAACTTTGCGCCAGGGGCACGCCGCACCGATGTGGTGCGCTGGATCGCCGACGGCACCGCCGATCTCGTGGTGGGCACCCACGCCCTGATCCAGGAGGGCCTCGAGTTCCACCGACTCGGGATCGCCGTGGTCGATGAGCAGCACCGCTTCGGGGTGTACCAGCGGGTGCGGCTGCGCGAGAAGTCCGCCGAACACGATCCGGATCTGTTGATCATGACCGCCACCCCGATTCCCCGCACGCTGGCGATGACGTTGTACGGCGACCTCGATGTCTCGGTGCTCGACGAGATGCCACCGGGCCGCACCCCGGTGGCGACCCATCTGGTTGGCAAAGACCCGGCCTCGCTGGGGAGGGTCCATGACCTGATCCGCCGCCAGGTGGGGGAGGGGCGGCAGGCCTTCGTGGTGTGCCCGCTGGTCAACGACAGCGACAAGCTCGAGGCGTCATCCGCAACCGCCGAGTATCAGCGGTTGGAGCAGGTGTTTCCCGAACTGCGGTTGGGGCTGCTTCACGGCCAACTCCGACCCGAGGAGAAGGATGCGGTGATGGTGGCGTTCCGCAACCGCCAGCTCGATGTCCTGGTGGCGACCACCGTCATCGAAGTCGGGATCGATGTGCCCAACGCCACCGTGATGGTGATCGAGGATGCCGACCGGTTCGGTCTCAGTCAGCTCCATCAGCTCCGGGGCCGGGTGGGAAGGGGCCGGCATGCCTCGACCTGTGTCCTCGTCGCCGAGCCCGCCACCGAGGACGGCGAGCAACGGCTCGCCGCCATGGTCGCCACCACCGACGGGTTCCGTCTCGCCGAGGAGGATCTGCGGATCCGGGGTCAGGGGACCGTCCTCGGGGAGCGTCAGGCCGGGACCAAGGAGTTCCGGCTTGCCGACATCCTGCGCGACGCCAAGCTGCTGGTGGCGGCTCGCACCGAGGCCTTCGCCCTGGTCGCCGAAGATCCCCATCTCGACGGTCACTCCGAACTTCGCGACGAGATCCGGGTCTTCATCGAACGCGGTGAGGACGATGCCGACGAGAACCTCGCCGAGTGGCTGCTCCGCAGTTGAACCTTGCAACGGGGTGAAGCGATCGGCGCTCATCCCCCTCGCCGGCACGTGCAACTGCACTGGCAACCGCACAGGCAACCGCACCGGCCCCGAACCCGGCGATACTGGCGGGATGCGCATCATCTCCGGCACCGCCAGGGGGCGACGACTCTCCGGTCCGGCCGGCTCGGGAACCCGCCCGATGACCGATCGAGCCAAAGAGGCGCTGTTCTCGTCACTGGGGGCGGCGGTGACGGATGCCCATGTCCTCGACCTCTACGCCGGGAGCGGTTCGCTCGGGCTCGAAGCATTGAGCCGGGGTGCGGCGTCGTGCCGGTTCGTCGAGCGCAACCGGGTGGCACTGGCCGCCCTCAGGGCCAACATCGATGCCGTCGGGCTCGGTGGCGAGGTCATCCCCACCGAGGTCGGGCGGTTTCTCGGTGACGCCAGGCACGGGAGTGGGCCACCCGCCGACCTGACCTTCGTTGACCCTCCCTACGACCTCGCACTAGCGTCCGTCACGTCCGTACTCGAGGAGTTGGAGCCCAGGTTGTCCGAGGACGCCACCGTGATCGTCCACCGTCGCTTCGGTGAGACACCACCGGACCGCATCGATTCGTTGCTGCTCGGCGATCGTCGTCGCTACGGCGACACCGAACTCTGGTTCTTCGATGTCGAGGTGACGCCGTGACCAAGGCGCTGGTTCCCGGCAGCTTCGATCCCCCCACCCGTGGTCATCTCGATGTGATCGAGCGGTGTGCGGTGACGTTCGACGAGGTGGTGGTGGCGGTGGTGGACAACCCCGCCAAGAAGGCACTGTTCACCGCCGATGAGCGGCTCGACCTGCTCAGGGAGAGCTGTCGTCGGTGGCCCAACGTCTCGTTCGGGGCGTTCTCCGGTCTGTTGGTCGACTACGCCGCCGCCGAGAAGGCGGATGTGATCGTCAAGGGGCTCCGGGCCATGACCGATTTCGACTACGAACTGCAGATGTCGCAGATGAACCGTCATCTCAGCGGGATGGTCACGCTCTTCGTGGCCACCAAAGCCGAGTACGGTTATCTCTCGTCCTCGCTGGTCAAACAGGTCGCCGGACTCGGTGGCGATGTCTCCGCCCTGGTCCCCGAACCGGTGGCGATCGCCCTCGAGGAGCGCCTGGCCGGCAACACCGACAAGCCCGGCGGCGCCGACCAGCCCGGCGACACCGACAAGCCCGGCGACACCGACAACCACGGCGACACCGACAAGGACGGTCCGGAAACATGACCGATGACACCCGTCCCCCGCCCCCGCCGATCCCGGGGCAGATCGTCGATCACATCGAGTCGCTGATCGTCGAGGTCGAGGAAGCTCGGCCCGTTCCGCTGTCGTCGAACGTGATGCTCAACCGCGACGAGTTCATCGAACGTCTCCGTGATCTCCAGGATGCCCTCCCCGAGGAGTTGCGCGCCGCACGTTGGATGGTGCGCCAGCGGGAGAGCTATATCGCCCGGACCAACGAGAAGGCCCGTGACGTCCTGGCCAAGGCGCAGGCCCGGTCCGATCAGCTTGTCGCCGACAACTACATCGTGTCCGAGGCGGTGGAGGAGGCGAACCGGTTGGTCCGCAACGCCGAGCGTGACGCCGAACGGATCCGGATGGAGGCGGAGGACTTCGCCGAACGTCATCTCGCCGAGGCCGAGAATGTCCTCAACGAGCTGCTCAGATATGTGAGCGAGTCCAGGGCCGAGCTCCATCAGTCGCTGCCACCGGCCGAAGATCAATCAGATCCGCTCACCCCAAGGTGACCCGCCCGACGTAGACTTTGCGGATGCGCAGCGAAACCCCGTTCCGTGTCCACGTCGGTGAGCATCTCCGCCGCCCCGGCATCGCCCGTTCCCATCACCTCGTCGTTCCCGTCGACTGGTCGGTGGACATGTCCCACGTCGTTCCCGATCCGCCGCTCGATGCCGAGTTGCAACTGGTGGCAACCTCGGGCGGCGTCGTGGTCAAGGGCGATGTCGATGTCACCGCCCGCCACATCTGTGCACGGTGCACCACCGAGTTCCAGCAACCGATGAGCATCGACATCCTCCAGGTCGTCGAGCGCGCCACACCACCCGGCGAGGAGGGCGGCGACTACCGGTTGGAGGGCGAGGAGATCGATCTCGAACCGATCCTGCGTGACGAGGTGCTGTTGTCGATGCCGCTGCTGGCGCACTGTTCGTCGTGCACCGAACTTGTTCGACCGCCTGAAAGCGACTTGAATACGTCGGCCCCCGGAGAGACCCGGCGACCCGAGTCTCCATTCGCGGTCCTTCAGGATCTGTTCGAGTCCGGGGATTGACCCCGAAGCGAGGTTTCAATGGCCGTTCCGAAGAAGAAGATGTCGCGGTCTCGGACACGACGCCGCAAGGCGCAGTGGAAAGTGACCGCACCCCAGACGGTGGTGTGTGGCCAGTGCAGCGCCAAGCACCTCCCTCATCGCGCCTGCACGACGTGCGGGACGTACAACGGCCGCGAAGTCGTGACGATCAGCTGACACCATGCCCCGGATAGCAGTGGACGCCATGGGGGGCGATCGGGCACCCGTGGAGGTCCTTCACGGGGCCGTGGCGGCGGTGCAGCGCGGAGCCGACATCGTGTTGGTCGGCGACGAGACGCTGGTCCGGCCTTTCCTGTCCGAAGCCGGGGTCGATATCCCGGTGGTGCACTCCGACGAGGTCATCACGATGTCGGACGATCCGGTGGCGTCACTGCGGACCAAGCGCGGCGCCTCGATCTCGGTGGCGGCCCGCCTGGTCGCATCGGGTGACGCCGACGGGTTGGTATCGGCCGGTTCCACGGGTGCCGCCATGGCGGCAGCGACACTGCTGATCGGGAGGCTCCCCGAGGTGGCGCGGCCCGCCATCGGGACCTTTCTTCCCACCAACAAGCTGATTCTCGACACCGGCGCCAACCTGGCTGCCCGCGCCGAGCACCTCGTCCAGTTCGCCATCATGGGTTCGGCGCTGGCGGCGTCCCGCTTTCATCTCGACCGACCCCGGGTCGGGCTGCTCAACATCGGTGAGGAAGCGACCAAGGGCCGCGAGGTCGAGCGTGAGGCCTACCTGTTGCTCTCCGAGCTCGCCGACATCAACTTCGTCGGCAACGTCGAGGGTCGCGACCTCGGGACCGACGTGACCGATGTGTTCGTCACCGACGGCTTCACCGGAAACGTGCTGCTCAAGACCGCAGAGGGCACGTCGCAGCTGGTCCAGGGGGTGCTCCGTCAGACCCTGGCGCGACCCGAGCTGGCCGAGGCGCTCGGCGTCGTCGGCCCCGCACTGGCCGAAGCCAGGACCCGCCTCGATCCGGAGACGGAGGGCGGCGCCCATCTCCTCGGTATCGCCGGTGTCGTGGTGATCGCCCACGGATCGTCGTCGCGCACCGCCATCGCCAATGCCATCATGATGGCGGCGGAAGGAGCCGCCGATCGGCTTCCCGCCCAGATCGAGAAGGGGCTTGCGGCGGTCGCCGCCGGGGCATGACGTCACATCCCCACCCGGACGCCCTCGCCGACCTCGAAGCGCAGCTCGGCTACCACTTCACCGACCGGGATCTTCTCGGCGAGGCGCTGACCCACCGGTCCTACGCCGGCGAGCATCACACCGAACGCTCCTACGAGCGGCTGGAGTTTCTCGGCGACGCCGTCCTCCAGCTCGCCATCACCGAATACCTCTTCGAGCTCGAGCCGAAACTGGTCGAGGGTGAGATGGCGAAGGTCCGCGCCGCCGTGGTCAACGAGCGCACCTTGGCCCGTCTCGCCCGCACCCTCCATGTCGGTCCGGCGCTGGAGCTGGGGCGCGGTGAGGACCTCACCGGGGGGAGGGACAAGGACTCGCTGCTCAGTGATGTGGTGGAGGCGCTCGTGGGAGCCATCTACCGGGAGGCGGGGTACGCCACCGCCGCAGAGGTCGTGATGCGTCACTGGCGTGCGCTTGTCGACGAGCGTGCCGAGGCGCCCGGCCAGCGCGATTTCAAGACCCGCCTCCAGGAGATCCTTGCCCAACGGGGGATGCGTCCCCGATATGAAGTGGTCGAGGCCGGACCCGAGCACGCCAAAGAATTCACCGCCGAGGTCTTCGCCGGTCACGACAAGCTCGGCGAAGGTGTCGGAACATCGAAGAAGCGCGCCGAGCAGGCGGCGGCCCATGCGGCGACCGAGCCGGGAAACGGCGCCGGTCTCAGCCGGGACCAGGTGACCGGACGTCGCCGTACCCGGACCCAGGGCGGATCGGCGTCCTCTTCCCCGACCGACATCGGGATAGCCCCCACCGGGACCGCCTCCGGTAGCAGCGACCCGGGCGATGCCTGAGCTTCCCGGAGGTCGAGACGACACGACGCCACCTGGAACCGGCCCTGGTGGGTCGTCGCATCGTCCATGTCGAGGTGCGGCATCCGAGGATGGTGCGGCGTCAGACGTTTCCCGCAGACTTCGTGTCCCGGCTGCGGGGACGGCGCATCGAGCGCATGCGGCGCCACGGCAAGTTCCTCATGGCCGACCTCTCCGGCGATCTGGTCTGGGTCACCCACCTCGGGATGTCGGGCCGGATCTCGCTCACGGAGCCGGATGCGGCCTACGTTCCCCACAGCAACGTCATCGTCGGCGTGGAGGGCGGTACCGAGATGCGGTTCGTCGACCCCCGCACCTTCGGCTTCGTGGTGGTGTACACCCCAGAGGAACTCGACGCCTCGTCGCTGGGTGCTCTCGGCCCGGATGCGCTCACCGAACTCCCCACCGCCGCCGAGTTGCGGCGTCGGCTCGCCGGACGGACCGCCCCGATCAAGGCGCTGCTCCTCGACCAGGGGCTGATCGCCGGGCTGGGCAACATCTACGCCGACGAGGCGTTGCACCGGGCCCGGATCTCACCGCTCCGACCCGGCGGGTCGCTCGACGAGGCAGAGGTGCGTCGACTTCGGTCGGCGATCCGCACCACGCTCGCCGACGGTCTCCGCTGGGGTGGGACGTCCCTCGACGATCTCGCCTACCTCCTCCCCGACGGGCGGGCCGGCGAATTCACCGCCCGACTCCGCGCCTACGGTCGCCAGGACGAGCCGTGCGGGATCTGCGGGACGCCGATTCGGCGCACGGTGATCCGCGGTCGCGGCACCCATTGGTGCCCGAATTGCCAGCCGTGACCTGCCCCCCATGACCACGGCGAATCCCATTCATGTGATTTGGACCGGGTAAGCTCGATCCCTGTGCTACTGAAGACGCTCTCACTTGCGGGATTCAAGTCCTTTGCCGACCGGACGCGCCTCGATTTTGCGTCCGGGGTCAGTGTCGTGGTCGGACCCAACGGATCGGGCAAGTCCAACCTGCTCGATGCGCTCGCCTGGGTGATGGGGACCCAGGCGGCGAGGAACCTCCGCGGCGACCGCATGGAGGACGTGATCTTTGCCGGCACCACCACCCGCCCCGCCCTGGGACGGGCCGAGGTCACCGTGACCTTCGACAACACCGACCGGTTCCTCCCGCTCGACCTCGACGAGATCTCGATGACCCGCCGGTTGTATCGCGACGGCACTTCCGAATACGAACTCAACGGCGCCTCGTGCCGGCTCCTCGACCTCCACGATCTGTTGTCGGACGGCGGCGTAGGGCGCCAGCAACACGTCCTGGTCAACCAGGGACAGATCGGTGAGATCCTCGGGGCCCGCCCCGAGGATCACCGGGCGGTCATCGAGGAGGCGGCAGGGATCACCAAACATCGCAGCCGGCGCGACCGGTCGCTGCGACGGCTGGCACAGACCCAGATCGACGTCGCCCGACTCGGCGACCTCCTCGATCAGGACCGCCGCCGCCTCCGACCGTTGCAGCGCCAGGCCAATGCCGCCGAACGTCACCAGGCGGTCCGCGACGAGATTCGGACCCTGCGGCTCTGGCTCGGTGCAGAGGAACTCCGGCGGGTCCGGGGACGCATCGATGCCGCCACCGCCGAGAAGCGTCTCCTCGACGAGACGATCGCCACCGCCGCCACCGAGCTCGACGAAGTCTCGACGGCGCTGCCGCAGCTCGAAACCGATGCCACGGCGGCACGTCACGCCCTGGATCGGGACACGGCCGCCGCCGCACGGTTGGAGACGGCAGCCGAACGCCTGCACCGCATCGCCATGGTCGCCCGCGAACGCAAGCTGTCGCTCCGGAGCCGACTCGAAGGCGCAGGCGAACGTCGCAACGATCTGGAGGCCGAGCGCACCCACCTCGAGTCGGAAGCTCGAGGCCATCGCCCAGGGTGCCGATGCGGCACGCCAGCTCGCCGAGCGACGCGAGATCGAGTTGACCGCCCTCGAGGACGAGGAGCGTTCTCTTGCCGACCAGGTTCAGCTTCCCGCCGAAGGGGTGATAGCCAACCTGCGCGGCGACCTGCGGGCCCTCGAGGTGTCCGCCGATCGGGACACCCGCGAGGCCGACAGCCTCGGTCGGCGTCGCGAGGTGGTCGAGGCGAGGATCGAGCACGAACGGGTCGAGGCCGAGGCCATCGTCGCCGAGATCCGGCAGACCGATGTCGCCGCCGGTGAGGCGCAGGCCGAGTACGAGGAGCACCGGGATCGTCGCCAGACGGCCCAGGAGCGTCTCGAGGAATGTGAAGCGGCCGACCGGCGCAGCCAACTCGAGGCGGCCGCCGGACGGGCCCGGGTCGAGGCGATCGAGTCTGCGCTGGACGGGTTGGGTGATCCCGAGGTCCGCACCCGCACCGCCGAGTCGGAGGGCATCCTGGGAACCGTGGTGTCCAGGCTCGATGTGCCGGAGCAGGTGGCCCGCGCCGTCGATGCGACGCTTGGTACCTGGAGCGACGCCTTCGCCACCGATGGCCCGGCGGCGCTTGCCGATGTCGCTGCCGCCCTCAAGTCCGACGGGTTCGGTGGGGTCACCCTGGTGGTCGGCCACCTGGAAGCGGGCGATACGCACACCGGGGACCCGGTTGCCGGGGAGCCGGCGGCGCGCCGGGTCGCCGCCGAGTGGGGCGCCGAGGCGCTCTGCGACCGTCTCGGACCGGCGGCCGACCGGGCGCTCGCCCATCGGCTGCTCGGCGATGTGGTGATCGTCGAGGGATGGTCGACCGCCTGGAGGCTGGTTGGCCGGCATCCCGAGATCCGGGCGGTCACACCCGAGGGTGACGTCGTCTCGGTCAACGGTATGCGGCTTGCCGATGCCGACGGGGCCGGCCATGCCGCCCTCGAAGCGGCACGGGTGACGTTGGAGATGGTCGACACCGAGGCGGCCCGCCACGCCAGCCGTCTGCTGACCGCCCGACGGGAGTTCGAGACCGTCCGGGCCGCCGAGCGGGCTGCGCTGGAGACGCTGGAACGGCTCGAGGCCAAGCTGGCGGGTCACTCCGAGGCGCTGGCCCGCAACGGGCGGAGCCGTGCCGAAGGGGAGGCCGAGGTGGTTCGTCTGGACGAACGTGCCCGGGCGCTGGCGGTTGCCGCCACCACCCGTGAAGCCCGCCTCGTCGAACTGCGGCAGCGTCTCACCGAGTTCGAGGGCGAGGAACGCCAGCGACAGGCGGCATGGGATGCGATGAACGTGCGACGCCAGGAGGTGGCCCGGCTGCGTGACGAGGCCCGACGGCGGCGCCAGGAGGCGGCGGCAGCGTTGGCCGGAACCGAGGAACGCCGCCGGATGCTGGCCGCCCGTCTGGCGGCGACCGCCACGGAGCTGGGAGCGCTCGAGGAGCTCCCCGACGACCCTGCCGTCCTGGAGTGGCTGGGCGGAATCGAGGACCGGGCACGCCGCACCGAATCGGTGGTCCGGACCCATCTCGACACCCTGCGCGATCGGCAGCGGGTGCTCCGCACCGAGGTCGGCGCCGCAACCGAACGACTCCAGGCGGCCGAGGGTCGCCGCCGTGGTTTGGAGCGGGGGATCGCCGACTCGAAGGACCGGGTCTCTACGCTCGCCGTCGAGCTGGCCGAACTCCGGGTGCGGGACGAATCGGTGGCCGAGGCGTTGCGACGCGATGCCGATGCCTCCGAGGACGAGGCGCTGGCTCAACCTCCGCCGGAGGTCGACCAGGGTGTGGATCGGCGCCAGCTTCTCGCCTCACGCGAGGCGGAGCTGCGCCGGATGGGTCCGATCAACCCGCTGGCGGCCGCCGAGCATGCCGAGCTGGCGGCGCATGTCGCCATGCTGGACGGGCAGCTCGCCGATCTCGACGAGTCCCGTCGCGAGCTGGAGAAGGTGATCACCGCCCTCGACCAGGAGATGGCGCTGCTGTTCCGGGCGGCGTTCGAGGAGATCGCGGCGCGTTACGAGGAGAACTTCGCCCTGGTCTTCCCGGGCGGTCGTGGCCGGCTCCGTCTCACCGATCCGGAGAATCCCCTGGCGGCCGGGGTGGAGATCGAGGCCCAGCCGTTGGGAAAGAAGGTCGGCCGTCTGTCGCTGCTGTCCGGTGGCGAGCGGTCGCTGGCGGCGCTGGCGTTCCTCTTCGCCGTGTTCCGGGCACGACCCAGCCCGTTCTATGTCCTCGACGAGGTGGAGGCCGCCCTCGATGACGCCAACCTGCGACGGTTCCTCAGACTCGTCGACACCCTCCGGGACCGGGCTCAGCTGGTGATCATCACCCACCAGCAGCAGACGATGGAGGCCGCCGACATCCTCTACGGGGTCACCATGGAACCCGGTGAGTCGTCGAAGGTGTTGTCGAAGCGTCTCGACCGCGCTCGCATCTGAGCCGGGTCGGGAACCCGGTACCATTCCCGCCGGGCCCCCAAACCCGGATTCCGAGACCCGGGGCCACCGATGTGATTTCCCAGATACGGCCCGGAGGTTCGGTTGGAGCTCGTCCAGATCATCATCATTGTCGGGGTGCTACTCGTCGCCGTCGGCGGGTTCGTGTTCCTGCGCGGTCGCGCTGACCGCTCCACCTCGAGCCGGCCCCCGAGCGCCACCCGGCCTCCCGTCGCCCAGCAGCCGAAGACCAAGCCGCCAAAGGGCCGGCCTGCGAAGACCCAGCCGACGAAGACCCAGCCGACGAAGACCCAGCCTCCCAAGCCCCAGCCGGCACCGCCGACCACCTCGGCGCTCCGTGCCCGGCTCGGGAAGACGCGCCAGGCGGTCGCTGGTCGCCTGGCGGCGCTGGTCGGGGCGACGCGGATCGACGATGCCTTCTGGCAGGAGCTCGAGGACACCCTGGTCTCGGCCGATCTCGGGGTCCCCACCGCCTCGCGCCTGGTCACCGAGGTACGCAAGACGTCGCCCGCCGACGGCGAGGCGGCCCGGATCGAGCTGGAACGGCGGCTCGTCGAGCTGCTCGGAGCCGCCGACCGGCGTCTCGTCACCGGCGAGCGGCGACCCTCGGTGGTGCTGGTGGTCGGCGTCAACGGGACCGGGAAGACCACTTCGATCGCCAAACTCGCCGCGCTTCTCACCGGTCAGGGGACCTCGGTCCTGCTGGGCGCCGCCGACACCTTCCGCGCCGCTGCCGGGACCCAGCTCCAGACCTGGGGGACCCGGGTCGGTGTCGATGTGGTCGGCGGTGAGGACGGCGCCGATCCCGCAGCCGTGGCCTATGACGCCTACCACGCCGCAAAGACCCGCAACCTCGACACCGTCATCATCGACACCGCCGGGCGCCTGCACTCCAAGTCGAACCTGATGAACGAGCTCACCAAGGTGGCCAGGGTGCTGCGACGCGAGGCGGGTGATATCGACGAGGTCCTGCTGGTGATCGACGGAACCACCGGACAGAACGCCGTGGAGCAGGCCCGGATGTTCTCGGAGGCGGTCGGGGTCACCGGGATCGTGGTCACCAAGCTCGACGGTACCGCCCACGGTGGGATGGTGGTGGCGGTCGAACAGGAACTCGGGATCCCGGTCAAGTTCATCGGGGTGGGGGAGGGCGCCGACGACCTGCTCGCCTTCGAGTCGGTGGCCTACGTCGACGCCCTGCTCGGCTCATGAGCCGGCCGGCTGACACCCCTCCGACCGGCCCGCCCTCGACCGCCGAGGCGGGGGATCTTCTCGATGCGGCGCGGCGGGTGGCGTCACACGCCCATGCCCCGTATTCGGGGTTCCGGGTGGGGGCCATCGCCGTGAGCGCCGACGGTGCCCGCTCGGAGGGCGTCAACGTCGAGAACGCCGCCTATCCGGCGACGAGTTGCGCCGAGGCCAACGCCATCGCCGCTGCCGTCACCGCCGGCGCCGAGCAGATCTCCGTCGTCGCCGTAGGGTGTCTCGACGCCGACGAGTGTTATCCGTGTGGCAACTGTCGCCAGATCATGCGCGAGTTCGGGGTCGCCCATGTCGTGGTGCAGGGCCCGGGCGGGCGGCTGCGCATCGAGACCCTCGCCGATCTGCTGCCGCATTCGTTCGGCCCCGAGTCGCTCCCGTAGCCGACCGGGGTGGCCAACGTCGGTCCGCCCGCTGAGGGCTCAGGACCGGGAGCGGATGGCGTCGATCAGCGCGGGCAGCACCTTGTGGACATCGCCGACGATCCCGAGGTCGGCGACCCCGAAGATCGGGGCCTCCGGATCCTTGTTGATGGCGATGATGATCGAAGCGTCTTTCATCCCGACCAGATGCTGCATGGCGCCGGAGATCCCGCAGGCGATGTACACCGAGGGCTTGACGGTCTTGCCGGTCTGGCCCACCTGGTACGAATACGGGACCCAGCCGGCGTCCACCACCGCCCGGGTGGCCCCGGGGGCTCCCTTGAGCAGCTTCGCCAGCTCCTCGATCATCTCGAACTTGGCAGGGTCGCCGAGCCCACGTCCTCCGGCTACCACCAGATTGGCGGCGCCGAGATCGGGACCGGAGGTCTGCTCGTCATGGCGCTCGACCACCTCGACGGCTCCGGCGTGGCCCACCTCGGGGAGGTCGACGGTGACGACCTCGGGTGTCTGGGCGTCGCCGGGCACCGCCGCAAACGCCTTGGGTCGGGCGATGACGATCGCCGCCGATCCCGCCGGTGCGGTGGTGACCACCTGGGTGGTGCCGCCGAGGATCTCATTGGTGACCACGACGGTGTCGCCTTCGACGGCGACCTCGACCGCCCCGGCGAGGACCGGGAGTCCGAGCCGGGCACTGAGTCGGCCGGCGACGTCACGATCGAGATTCCCCATCCCGAACATCACCATGCGGGGAGATTCGGTGGAGACCAGGGAGGCGAGTGCCGCCGTCGTCGCTGCGGTGGGGAGGGCATGGTCGGTATCGAGGTGATAGATCCGTTCTGCCCCGTGAGAGGCGAGAACCGCCAGCGTGTCGCCATCGGCGGGGCCGACCACGAATGCGGCGGTGGAGTCATCCCAGCTCCGGACCTTGCTCAGCGCCTCGAGCGCCGAGGGAGGAACCCCGTCGCCGGTGGTGTCGGTGAAAACCAGGACGGCCATGTCAGATCACCTTCGCATGTTCGAGCAGGGCGACGATCTTCAGATGGGCCTCGCCGTCGTCCTCGACCACTTCGCCGGCCTGACGGGCGGGAACCGGCTCCACCGACCGGATGGTCGGTCCGGTCGCGATGGAGATCCCGACGTCGCCGGCACTCAGTACGTCCAGCGGCTTCGATTTCGCCTGCATGATCCCCTTGAAGGTGGGGTAGCGCGGCTCGACGGCGCCTGCGGTGACCGAGATGAGCAGCGGGAGCTCACCGGAGACCACGTCGTACCCGGTGGCGGTCTGGCGCTCGATCCGGATGGTCCCGTCGGCGAGTTCGACCTTGCGGGCGAAGGTCAGCGAGGGGAGATCCAGGATCTCGGCGATCTGTTGCGGGACGACCCCGGTGTACCCGTCGGTCGATTCGGTCCCGGCGATCACCAGGTCGCAGCCCTCGCGGCTGATGGCGGCGGCGAGCACCCGGGCGGTGGTGAGGGAGTCCGAGCCGCGCAGGGCCGGGTCGTCGACGATGACGGCCTTGTCGGCGCCCATCGCCAATGCCTGGCGGATGCCCTGCAAGGTTCCCGAGGGTGACATGGAGAACACCGTCACCGTGCTGTCCCCGGCCGCCTCGGCGAGCTGGAGTCCGACCTCGATACCGTAACGGTCGGTGTCGTCGAGTACCTGGTCGTCGGGTCGGACCACCAGGTGGGTCGTCGGGTCGAGCTGATAGGGCGTGGCGGGATCCGGTATCTGCTTGACGCAGACAGCGATGTTCACCAGCGGCCTCGCTTTCTGTGTCGGCCGGTCGTGCCGGCCGAAGTCTGTTGGCCGATGGCTCGGCCGGTGTCTCAACCTGTCCGGGAAAGACCCGCAACGGGTTCGCCAGATGTTGACCGATTCCGTGTCTTCCCCCAAATCCCGCCGGTGCTCCCTGGCCGGCCGCCCCCCGGTGCGGCGGATCCGACTTCAGGGACCGACACGACCGATGAGCAGCGTCGGTGGGGTGACCGGCGTCTCGACCAGGGTGAAGGCCGCCTCGACCAGGGGCAACGACGCCGACAGCCGGTCGTCGTCGTTGTAGGAAATGGTGGCGAGGCGGTCGCCCGCCGAGACGTGGTCGCCGATCCTGGTGTGGATGGTGATTCCGACCGCAGCGTCGACGGGATCCTCCTTGCGCTGCCGTCCTGCGCCGAGCCGGACCCCGGCCTTTCCGATCTCCAGGGCGTCGCACGTCGCCACGGTGCCGGTGTTGCCGGCGATGATGTCGTGCTCCGATCGCGCCCGGGGGAGCAGGGTCCGGTCGTGACAGATCCGGGGATCGCCGCCCTGGGCCTCGATGACCTCCATGAAACGCTCCATGGCCGCCCCCGACGCCACCACGTCCTCCAGCCGGCGGCGGGCCTCGGTTTCGTCGGAGGCAGCGCCTGCGGCGACCAGCATCATCGCCCCCAGCAGCAGCACAAGCTCGGTGATATCGGCAGGACCGGTCCCCTCCAGGACATCGAGGGACTCGGCGATCTCATTGGCGTTCCCCACCGTGCGTCCCAGCGGCTGGGACATGTCGGTGAGGACGGCATGGACCGGCGTCCCGTGAGAGGCGCCGATACCGACCATGGTGGAGGCCAGCTCGACGGCGCGTGCCTCGTCCTTCATGAAGGCGCCCGACCCGACCTTGACATCGAGCACCAGGGCGTCGAGCCCCTCGGCCAGTTTCTTGGACATGATCGAAGAGGAGATCAGCGGTATCGAAGGAACCGTCCCCGTGGCGTCACGGAGGGCATAGATGCGCCGGTCGGCCGGGACCAGGGTTTCCGATTGACCGGCGAGCACCATCCCGTGACGCTCCAGCACGGAGGCGAACCGTTTCGGATCGAGGGCGGTGGTGAACCCGGGGATCGACTCCAACTTGTCGAGCGTGCCGCCGGTGTGGCCGAGCCCCCGTCCCGACATCATCGGTACCGCCACCCCGCAGGCCGCCACCATCGGGGCCAGCGGGATGCTCGCCTTGTCGCCGACGCCACCGGTCGAATGTTTGTCGACCTTGGGCGCATCCACATGTGAGAAGTCGAGGACGTCGCCTGAGTGGAGCATGGCTTCGGTCCACACCGCAAGTTCGTCCGGCGTCATCCCCTGGAAGACGACGGCCATCAGTAGCGCCGACATCTGATAGTCGGGAAGGTCGTCGGCGGTGTAGCGAGCGATGATCCACCGCAACTCGTCGGCGGTGAGCGCATGCCCGTCCCGCTTGCGTTCGATCAGCTCGACGATTGTTCGAGTGGCCATGAGCGGGAGCCTATCCGGTGCGGCTTGTGAATGGCGCGTCGCCCACGGGGCGGTGCCGCGTTCAGTGGGTGTTCGGAGAATTCCAGGAAAAACCAGGAAGTTGCTGCGCGATGTCTGATGAGCGTCTACGGTATCGTCGTTACGCCGAAGTGCTCCAACGGCATATGCCGCCTCCCCCCGGCGGTTGACCTTGATTACCGGTGTCCGCTCGGCATGGTGCTGTGCCGCGCCGTGCGCTCACACGCGGAGCAAAGGGCTGGAAATCCGAGGAGAGAAGAGAAATGATGACGATATTGTGCGATACCGTCGTAAGGGGGCAGCTATGCGGCTGAACCTCCGCAATGCGGTGCTGGCAACCCTGTTGGGAGTCCTCCCGGTCGTGCTGGTACCGGTGGTCGTGGCGGCGGCGGAGTTGGGGATGCAGTGCTCGACCGCCGGGTACGAGCGGCTGTGGACCCCGCGCCCCGCCGAGTTGACGGTGAACGTGCCTCCGGGGGATCACATCGTGATCTTGGAGTTGCTCAACGCCAACGCCTCAGCAGGTTCGGGGTTCGCTCAGGTCGGCGCCATCCTGGTCCCCGCCCCGGTGGGGCTCTGTGAGATGACCAGTGGCGAGATCGGCCCCTTCACCGGGCCGGTGACATTGGAGCTCGTGGCCGAACCGGTCGGTGAGATCTCGGTGTGGGCGCGCCTGGTGTTCGTTCCGGTACCACCGCCGACCACGACGACCACGGAACCACCGGACACGACGACCACGGAACCACCGGACACGACGACCACCACCGAGGTGCCGGATACGACGACCACGACCGAGGTGACCCTCCCGCCGGTCGAGGTGACCACCACGACCACGACGGTGCCACCGACGACCACCACGGTACCGCCGACGACCACGACGGTCCCCCCGACAACCACCACGGTGCCGCCGTTGATCCCCGCCCAGGATGCCGCATGTGTCCCGGGAGGGTTTACGGTGGGTGACGTGTTCTACCCGTTCGACGACGCTCCCGAGGAGCTGTTCGACCAGTTCCCGCAGTGTCGGGGCGCCTTCGACGAGGAGAGTGGATGAGCCTCACGGCCATCGCTGTCGGAGGTTGATGCTTCGGATGCGGGATCAGCGCCACCGGGGTCGGCACGATCGAGTGACCGCCCCGGTGGTCACTGATCCGCGGTGTCGTCTCTCACACGCACCCGCCCGCCGACGACCCGCACCCCCTCGCCGCGGAGGCGGGCGGTGTGCTCCGCCTCGTGGCCGGGGACCAGCCTTCCGGTTGCCGTGACCACCCGCCACCAGGGCAGGCCCGGGACGGCGGAGAGCACATTGCCCACCGCCCGTGCCGCACCCGGATAGCCCGCCTCGGCCGCCACCTCGCCGTAGGTGGTGATCTCCCCGGGCTCGAGGGCTCCGATCACGGCGGCGACGGCGGCGACGAATGGGCTTTCGATGGCGTCAGGGCCGGGGTCGACCATGGATCCACGGTAGGCGGAATAGCCGGGTTCGGCCCAAGGTTGTCGACGGCGTGCGAGAAAGTTGCAGACTGCAACAACGTTGCGGGGTACGATGCCCAGAGCCGCCCGACCACCGGGACGATCGACAGGGTCTACCCGCAAGATCGACCAGGGAGAAAGGATCCCGAGCATGCCTGCGGTCACTGCTGACACCCTGACCCTGCCCCGGCTTCCGGCGCTTGCGGAACGCACCACCAACTGGCGTCCGGTGACCCGGACCGTCACCGCTCGCCGCCAGCTCGAGGGCGAGGGCTTCGAGGTGCGGCGTCCCTTTCCCGGTGTCGATCTGTCGTTGGTCGATCCCTTCCTGCTCCTCGATCACATGGGGGCGGTCGAGTACGCACCCGGCGAGGCCAAGGGGACACCGTGGCATCCCCACCGCGGCTTCGAGACCGTCACCTACATCATGGATGGCGCCTTCGAGCATCAGGACAGCACCGGTGGCGGAGGGCTGATCACCGACGGCGCCACCCAGTGGATGACCGCCGGTGCCGGCATCCTCCACATCGAGAAGCCGCCGGAGCAGCTTGTCGCCCGGGGTGGGTTGTTCCATGGTGTCCAGCTCTGGGTGAACCTGCCGGCCGTCTCGAAGATGACGCCGCCGCGCTATCAGGACATCAAGGGCGGCGACGCCACGTTGCTGTCGAGCGACGACGGCGGTGCGCTGGTCCGTGTCATCGCCGGCGACCTTGCCGGACATGCCGGCCCGGGTGACACTCTGACGCCGATCACCTATCTCCACGCCACGATCAGCCCGGGAGCCAGGTTGGCGCTGCCGTGGCCTGAGCGGTTCAGCGCCCTGGTGTACGTGCTGGCGGGCCGGGGTCATGTCGGTGCCGAAGCCCGACCCCTCGACGAGGGGCAACTCGCCGTGTTCGGAGCGGGCGAGGCACTCTCGCTCACCGCCGAGCCACGTCAGCCGCTCGCCGCAGCCAACGGCTGGGAGGTGCTGGTGCTCGGCGGGCTCCCCATCAATGAGCCGATCGCCCGCTACGGCCCGTTCGTCATGAACACCAAAGCGGAGGTCCTCGCCGCCATGGAGGACTTCCAGGCGGGTCGGATGGGGCAGATCCCCGCCGTTCCCCACCGTACCGCCGCAGACATGGCGTGACCGGCTGACCGGTACACTCCACCCCCATGTTCGACACCATCTCCGATCGGCTCGGCGACGTCTTCTCGAGACTCCGGGCCAAAGGTCGCCTCGCCGAGAGCGACGTTGACGCCGCCCTGCGTGAGGTCCGCCTTGCGCTGCTCGAAGCCGACGTCAACGTCGGTGTGGTCAAGGCCCTGCTCGGGCGGGTCAAGGAGCGTGCGGTCGGCACCGAGGTCACCAAGAGCCTGACGCCCGGCCAGCAGGTGATCAAGATCGTCCACGAGGAACTGCTGACCACCCTCGGTGACGAAGCCCCGCTGGCCCGACCGGCGGCGCCCCCGCTGGTCATCCTCGTCGCCGGCCTGCAGGGCTCGGGTAAGACCACCACGGCCGCCAAGCTGGCCAAACACCTCAAAGGCAAAGGCAAGCGCCCGCTGCTCGTCGCCGCCGACCTGCAACGCCCGGCCGCCATCGACCAGCTGGAGACCCTCGGGCGGCGCATCGGTGTCCCGGTTTTCAGCGATCGCAAGACCAAGGCGCCCCGCCTGGCCAAGGCCGCCCTCAAGCACGCCCGCAACGAGGGTCACAACGTGGTGATCATCGACACCGCCGGTCGTCTGCAGATCGACGACGACCTGATGAAGGAACTCGCCGCCGTCGAGAAGGTGGCGGAGCCGGACGAGGTGCTGCTGGTCGTCGACGCCATGACCGGTCAGGAGGCGGTGAATGTCGCTCAGGGATTCCTGGCCAGAACCGATCTGACCGGGCTGGTGCTGACCAAGCTCGACGGTGACGCCCGCGGCGGTGCCGCCATCTCGGCGCGTGAGGTCACCGGGCGCCCGATCAAGTTCGTCGGTCTGGGCGAGGGGCTGGACGATCTCGATGTGTTCCATCCGGACCGGATGGCCTCCCGCATCCTGGGTATGGGCGATGTTCTCACGCTCATCGAGAAGGCAGAACTGGCCTATGACGAGGGTGAGGCGGCGGCCGCCGCCGAGAAGCTCCGCAAGGCGTCTTTCGACCTCGAGGACTTCCTCGAACAGTTCCAGCAGATCCGCAAGATGGGGCCCCTGCAACAATTGGTTAGTATGCTTCCCGGCGCCGGACAGATGCTGAAGAACGTCGACATCGACGAGCGGGATCTGAACCGGGTCGAGGCGATCATCCGGTCGATGACGCCTGGTGAGCGGCGCAACCCGAAGGTGATCAACGGGAGCCGCAAGCGCCGTATCGCCGCAGGTTCGGGGACGCGACCGCAGGACGTCAATGCCGTCCTGAAGCAGTTCTCCGAAGCACAGAAGATGATGAGAGCCATCGCCGGTGGCAAGAGCCCGATTCCAGGGCTGGCGCTTCCGGGGATGGGCCGTAAACAGAAGAGGTGACGTAGATGCCGGTCAAGATCCGCCTGACGCGGATGGGCAAGAAGAAGCAGCCGACGTACCGCGTCGTCGTGGTGGACTCCCGGAAACCCCGGGACGGTGCCTACATCGAACAGATCGGGCGGTACGACCCCCGACAGCAGCCTTCGCTCATCGAAATTGACAACGACCGTGCGCTCGACTGGTTGAGCAAGGGTGCCCAGCCCACCGAGCGCGCCCAGAAACTGCTGGAGATCTCCGGGGCGTGGACCAAGTTCCGCATCGCCAAGGGTGATATCCACACGATCGCCGCCGAGACCAAGACCGACACGGCCACCCCGGAAGCCGCCGATGACGCCCCCGTCGTGGTCCCCGGTCACACCCCCGAGGTGCACGTCGTCGGGGGAGCCCCCGAGCCCGACGCCTCCGCAGACGACGTCTCCGCAGGTGATGCCCCCGCAGAGGATGCCCCCGCAGCAGTGGTTGCCGAAGATGAGCCCGCCGTCGCCGAAGACGTCGCCGAGCCTGCTGCCACCGAGGTAGCTGCCGCCGATGCCCCCGCAGACGACGTGGTCGCCGATGGTGCCGCAGACGATGTGGTTG
The DNA here is from genome assembly GCA_963708235.1 of uncultured Acidimicrobiia bacterium. Lineage (GTDB taxonomy): Bacteria > Actinomycetota > Acidimicrobiia > Spongiisociales > UBA5794. Next base: position 1,219,665 of record OY970200.1, read on the forward strand.
CCGAGGCGGTGGTCGAGGCCGCCACCGGTGACACCACGGCCGACGAAGCTGCCGCCGAGGCCGCCGTCGCCGAAGCCACCTCTGAACCTGCCGACGATCCCGAGGCCGGCACATGAGTGGCGAGATCGTCGAGCGGGTGGTCCGTTACGTCACGGAGCAGATCGTCGACGATGCCGAGTCGGTGGTGGTCGAGATGGTGCCGGACGGTCAGGACGCCGTCGTGGCCGAGGTCCGCACCGCCAAGTCCGACATGGGTCGTGTGATCGGTCGTCGGGGCAGGGTTGCCCGATCGATCCGGAGCCTCGCCGACGCCGCCGGTGACGAAGAGGGTCTCGACGTTCAGGTTGAGTTCCTCGACTGACCGCGGCGACGGCACGGTCGCCGTCGGACGGATCACCCGACCCCACGGGGTGCGCGGCGACGTGCTCGTGGTGTCGTGGAGCGACCATCCCGATCGGTTCGTGAGGGACGCCCAGTTCGAGGCGTTGCCTTCCGGGTCGGCGGGGGAGTCGCCCGTCGCACCAACCGCCACATCGTCCGGTGTGTCGGCTGCCCGCGTCGTGCTGACGGTCGCCACGGCCCGACCGCACAAGGCCGGCTACATCATCAGGTTTGCCGAGGTGGCCGACCGTACCGATGCCGAGCGGTTGGTCGGTCACGTCCTGAACATCGATGCGGGGTCGAGGCGGGAACTCGAACCCGACGAGTTCTGGCCCGACGAACTGATCGGACTGCGTGCCGAGGATGTCACCGGCGCCACGCTGGGGACGGTGCGCGATGTGGTGCAGGGCGTGGCCCAGGACCGCCTGGTGGTCCTCACCGCCTCCGGTGACGAGGTCAAGGTGCCGTTCGTCTCCGCCCTCGTCGGCGACATCGACACCGAGCGGGTGGTCATCGACCCGCCGCAGGGTCTCTTTCCCTGACCTCCGGCCTGGTCACCCGGGCGCACATCGAGCCGACCTGATCGGGGATTCCTAGGCTGGCGCACATGCACATTGCCGTCGTCACCATCTTCCCCGAGTTCTTCACTTCCCCCCTCGACACCAGCCTGGTGGGGACGGCTCGCCGCAACGGAACCCTGGATGTCGAGTTGGTCGATCTTCGTCAATGGGGCAAGGGTGTCCACCGTCAGGTCGATGATGCGCCGTTCGGTGGTGGCGCCGGGATGGTGATGGCGGTCGAGCCGCTCGACAAGGCGCTCGCCTCCCGGACCGCATCGCAGCGCATCCTGCTCACCCCGGCGGGGCGTCCCCTGGATCAGGCGATGCTCGACCGCTGGGCGACCCTCGACGCCCTGACCCTTGTCTGCGGTCGCTATGAGGGCGTCGACGAACGCGTCGCCGAGCACCTCGTCGACGAAGAGGTGTCGATCGGCGACTACGTCCTCCTCGGTGGCGAGGTGGCGGCGCTGGTGATCATCGAAGGTGTCACCCGACTCCTGCCTGGTGTGGTCGGCAACCCGGCCTCGGTGCGGACCGAGAGCTTCCGCCACGGGCTGCTGGAGGAGCCGCAATACACCCGACCCGCCGAGTACCGGGGATGGAAGGTTCCCGATGTGCTCCTCTCCGGTGACCACGGTCGGATCGCCGCCTGGCGTCACGACCAGAGGCTGCTGCGGACCGCCAGCCGTCGTCCCGATCTCCTCGCCGAAGGCGCCGACCCCGGGGACCCCACCCCTGACCGGGCAGGACCGGGGGGAGCCGACCACGACGGGGTCGCGCCAGGGGATACGGCGGCCGATTTTCCGGACGCACCCGAACTGGGCTAAGCTGCGGCTTCTTCGTTTCCCTTTCTTCGTGGAGAACTCCTGTGAACACGCTCGATCAGATCGAGTCGACCTACCTGCGCGACGACATCCCGGCCTTCGGAGCCGGCGACAACGTCAAGCTGCATGTGCGAGTCGTCGAAGGTGGCCGTGAGCGCGTCCAGCTCTTCGAGGGCGTCGTGATCGCCCGCAACGGTGGCGGTCTCCGTGAGACATTCACCGTTCGCAAGATCAGCTTCGGGGTCGGTGTCGAGCGGATCTTCCCGGTCCACGCTCCGATCCTGCAGAAGATCGAGGTGACCCGACGTGGTGACGTCCGGCGCGCCAAGCTCTACTACCTCCGAGATCGGGTCGGCAAGGCCACCCGCATCAAGGAAAAGCGCACCTGAGCCCGGTCGATCGCACCGGGATTCCGGTGCCGCTCGATCTCGATTCGCTCGCCGTCGCCTGTGGCGATCTGGCGCAACGCGATCCGGCCCTGGCAGGGTTGTACGCGCGCAACGGTCTTCCGCCGCTGTGGCGTCGCACCCCGGGTTTCGGGACACTGGTTCGCCTCATCCTCGAACAGCAGGTCTCCCTCGCCTCCGGGGCGGCGGCCTATCACCGTCTCCGCGACGAACTGGGGGTGATCGAGCCGGACCGGTTTCTCGGTCTCGACGATGGGACCCTCCGGGGGATCGGGTTCAGCCGCCAGAAGGCGCGATATGTCCGGTTGCTCGCCGAAGAACTGGTGAGGGGAGCCTTCGATATCGCGGGGTTGGGGCATGCCGCCGACGATGCGGCCATGACCGAGCTGACCCGTCGGGTCGGGATCGGTCCGTGGACGGCCGCCAACTACCTGTTGTTCGCCCTGGGACGGCCCGATGTCTGGCCGACCGGCGACCGGGCACTGGTGGTGTCGATGAGCCGCCATCTCGGTGACGGTGCGGTGCCTAGCTACGAGGACGCCGACCGGTGCGCCGAGAACTGGCGTCCATGGCGGGCCGTGGCGGCGCGTCTCCTGTGGCACGACTATCTGGGCGGCCGTGCGTACGACCCGAGCAGCTTCGGATCAGAGTTGGGGTAACGTGCTCTCGTGAACGATCCACAGACAGCTGCGACCGCTTCTGGTCGCCCTCCCTCCGCCCCGGACACCACCGCTCCGTCGACGAATGCGGCGGCGACGGCTCAGCAGGAACCCGATGGCACTCCCGGGGACGACACCGGACCGATCCCGGGCTTCGAGGCGGGGCTCCATCCGGAGGATCATCTCGCCCCGGGTGACCGCGGCGGTCAGGAACCACCCACCACCGACTCCCTGGGTTCGGTCCGCCCCAAGCCCCACCGGTCGTTCTGGAAAGAGCTTCCGTTCCTCATACTGATCGCGCTGGTGGTGGCGGTGCTGATCAAGACCTTCTTCGTCCAGGCGTTCTGGATCCCGTCGGGTTCGATGGAGGACACGCTCCAGATCAACGACCGGGTCCTGGTCAACAAGCTCTCCTACCAGTTCGGCGATGTCGAACGCGGTGACGTGATCGTCTTCGACGACCCGCGGGGGGTCAAGGACCCCGAATCGGTCCCGCAGGCGGTTCTGCGCAATCTGCTGGAGTCGGTCGGGCTGTCGACACCCAAGTCCGAGTACATCAAGCGGGTCATCGCCCTTCCCGGAGAGACCATCCAGGTGCGCTCCGGCAAGGTCGAGATCGACGGTGTGGTCATCGACGAGCCCTACCTCCATCCTTTCAGCACCATGCCCGATTTCGGTCCGGAGACGGTGGGGGAGAACCAGTTGTTCATGATGGGCGACAACCGCAATGCCAGTCAGGACAGCCGCGTCTTCGGCCCCATCGACGCCGATACCGTGGTGGGGCGCGCCTTCGTGGTGTTGTGGCCACCGAGCAGTTGGAGTGGCCTGTGATCCGCCCGCCCAGGGCGGTTCGTGTCACAGTCGTCGAGTAGAACCAAGGGACCGTTGCCGTCCGGCCTTGGGACCGGTGGACGGCCCCGATGGCGTATGATTCGCCGGCGGGCCATGCCGACCGGTCCACGTCCGTGGGTTGCACATGCAGGGAGCACCAATGGGTGAAGAAGACCTCGAGCGGTTCGAGACCGACGTCGAGCTCAAGATCTACAAAGAGTATCGGGATGTGCTGCCGCTGTTCCGGTATGTGATCGAGACCGAGCGCCGGTTCTACCTGGCCAACGGGGTCGAGCTCACCACCAAGACGGCCGACGGTTCCCTCTACTTCGAACTGGAACTGGAAGACGCATGGGTGTGGGACATGTACCGTCCCGCCCGCTTCGTCAAGCGGGTGAAGGTGATGACCTTCAGGGACGTCAACATCGAGGAACTGGAGCCTACGGGCACGATGTGACCGGACGCCGTCGCCTGGCCCGCTTCGGCGAGGAGGTGGCGGCAACGTTCCTGATTCGCCGCGGCGCCGTCATCGAGGGCCGTAACGTCCGTGTCGGCCGTGGGGAACTCGACCTGGTGGTGAGACTCGGAGACCGTCGCATCGCCGTTGAGGTCAAGACCGTGGGCCGCGGTGCCACCGCCGAGGATCCGATGGAGCGACTCACCTTCGCCAAACTCGATCAGGTGCGCCTGCTCGCCGATCGGATGTCCCCGCCGCCGGGTGACCGGGTGCGACCGGTGCGGGTGGACTTCATCGGGGTCCGGGTGACCGAAGGCGGCGTCACGGTCAACTGGCGGAAGGCGGTTGCCTGACCGCGGGTCGACGACGTCGCATCTCCCGGTACCAGCAGCCACGGTGCCAGTGCCGCCGCAGGTCGGGAGCCAGCTCCGGGATCACCACGACATGTCCGGTCCCGGCGTCGATCACCGAGGTGCACCCGGGGCACACGTACGCCTTGCGCGCCTGGTAGGGCTGGACGAACGAGACCGTCTCCTCACCGAAGGGCACGAGCCGCTATCCGAAGAAGCCCCACGCCACAAAGGCGAGGGTGAGCACGATGAAACCCGCCACGAGGCCGATATCGAGGTAGGAGGTGCGCTGCCGGCGAAACGGGTTGAATCCCATGGCCCGATGCTAGGGCCCCGCCCGGTCTCGCCGACAAGCAACACCGGATGCGGGCGGGCGCCGTCCCCGGCAACGGGTGACGGCCCTCGGGCGGGACCCCGGCCGGTAGGCTGCCCGCCATGTCATCGGTGATCTCAGTGCGAGACGACGGACCGGTCTGGGTGGTCACATTGGACGCCCCCGGGCGCAAGAACGCCATCCCCAACGCCGACTGGTCCGTCCTGACCGGGGCACTGCGCCGCTTCGCTTCCGCCCCGGGCGGGAAGGTGCTCGTCATCCGTGGCGCCGGCACCGATTTCTGTTCGGGTGCGGACCTGGGCGGCGAGGATCTCGACGAGTTGTCCGGTTTGGTGGCGGCCCGGACCTGGATGCAGCCGGTAGGGGAGGCGGCAACCACGTTGCATCGTCTTGCCAAGCCCACGGTGGCCGCCGTCGACGGCGTGGCCGTCGGGGCCGGCATGAACCTTGCCCTGGGATGCGACATCGTCGTCGCCACCGAGCGTGCCCGTTTCTCGGAGATCTTCGCCCGCCGTGGACTCACCCTCGACTTCGGCGGCACCTGGTTGCTGCCCCGACTGGTCGGGTTGGCCCGCGCCCGTGACATCGCCCTCACCGGGAGGATCGTCGACGCCGCCGAAGCCGAGCGGATCGGTCTGGTGAGCCGGGTGGTTCCCGCCGAGCGGCTCGACGCCGCCGTCGACGAGACCGTTGCGGCGTTGCTCGACGGAGCGCCACTGGCGCAGCGGTTCATCAAGACGGCGCTCGATCGGTCCTCGGCGATGGATTTCGAGCAGGCCGTCGCCTTCGAGACGCAGACCCAGGCGGTGCTGCTCGGCTCGGACGATTTCCGGGAGGCACTCGCTGCGTTCACCGAGAAGCGAACCCCGGAGTTCGACGGCCGCTGAGCGCAGCGCCGCAACACCCTAGAACCTGTCACAACGATGCCATACGGTGTCGTCATGTTCGCTTCCATCACGTCAATCGCCCTTGTCGGGGTCGAGCCGCGACCGGTCAAGGTCGAAGTCCACATCGGCGGCGCCAAGGCGATGCTGGTCATCGTCGGGCTCCCCGATGCCGCCGTTCGCGAGGCAAAGGAGCGGGTCCAGGCCGCCCTCGCCTCGAGCGGCTTCACATTCCCGCAACGCCGGGTTGTGGTCAACCTGTCCCCGGCCGATCTTCCCAAGGCGGGTTCGGCCTACGACCTTCCGATCGCCCTCGGGCTGCTCGCCGCCACCCGCCAGCTCGAGATCGGGGCGTCGGATGTGGTGGCTCTGGGGGAGCTGGCCCTGGACGGCAGCGTACGACCTGCCCTCGGAACGTTGGGTGCCGCCCTCGTCGCCGGCGATCTCGGGTTGCGCTGCATCCTCCCTGCCGGAGCGGTGGGGGTCACCTCGGTCCTCGACCGTGTCGACATCGCCGTCGCCTCCACCCTCAACGAGGCCGTCGTCGCCGCCCGCGGCGGCGACACCGGTAGAACCCTCGCCACGGCGCCACCCGTAACGGCGCCCTCGGTAGATCTCGCCGAGATCCGGGGCCAGCCCGCTGCCCGTCGATGTCTGGAGATTGCCGCCGCCGGCGGCCACCACCTGCTCATGGCCGGGTCGCCAGGCGCCGGCAAGACGATGCTGGCGCGTGCCCTTCCCGGGCTGCTCCCGCCGCTCGACCCGGATCAGGTCCTCGAGGTGGCGCTGGCGTGGAGTGCGGCGTCGCTGGACCGCTCCGGGGACGTCCCGCCATTCCGGGCGCCTCATCACTCGGCGACCGTACCCGCCATCATCGGCGGGGGAAGCGGAATTCCGGTCCCGGGCGAGATCACCCTGGCCCATGCCAGAGTTACTAAAGCACCCATGGCAAGGCGAGCCCGATCGAGAGGGAGGTGGAGCCATGGCAGCAGCGACGACCGATCCCCGCACGGGCGAGCGGCCGCTCACTGTCGCCGAGGTCGCCCAGACGTTCGACGGCGAAATCGTCTCCGAACCGTGGCGGGCGACACCACGAACCCGGCAATCGGCCGGGAGATCGCATCTGAGCGCCTCTGTTCGGGTGGAAGCAAGAAACGCCCCCGCACCGTTGGCGCGGTCGGGGGCACGGACCACGACACTATGGAGGTCGTAGCCATGGACAATACAAGCACCACAATCGCCGAGACGGTCGAGCGGTGGACCACCGCCCGCGAAGCGCGGCAGACCGCCCAGGACCAGCACGGCGTGACGAGCGACGAGGCGGTGACCGCCGCCAGCTCTGGATACGAGATCGAGATGGAAGCCATCGAGCGTGCCGTCGATGAGGCGATCACCCGATGCGGTCGCCCGGTGACGGCGATCGAGCGTGAGGTGATCGTGAATGAGGCCCACGAGGCATTCGAGGTCGCTGGCGGTGACGTGGCCGACGATCCGGCGGTGTGGGGGCGGGCGATCGCTGCGGCCGGTGTCGCTGCGGATCGTCTCGTCCGCCACGAGGCCCGCTTGTGGGCGTTGGCGGCGGTGATGCTCGAGGAGCTCCTGCTCGACCAGGACCCGGACCCGGAGACGTCGGTCTCGGTGAAGGTGACAAGGGGCGTGGTCGAGCTGTTGGCGCCGATCTACAGGGCGCGCCATCCCGAGGTCGCCCACCGGTTCACGTTCGACGTGAACGAGGCGGGGAAGACCATCGGACGATGAACGGTATCAACCCCCAGACCGGCCTAACTGATCAGGTGTTCACCTGTGACCGGTGCGACCGCCGGACGCGCAACGTTGCCGGCTGGAACGTCACACTAGAGGGCGGTCTCCCTGTCGGGTACCTGTGCCCCCGCTGCCAGACGCCCGAGGAGAACGCTGAGGCCGAAGTCAACGAGGCCACGACGGATTACACCCATCGCGACGCAGAGGGGCGCCTGTTCGGCCGACCGAAGGGAATGAGGCCGTGAGTGCCCAGGCTGCGGCGGAGGTGTGGGTGTCCACGGGGTTCGCTGGGTGGTTGCTCGCCCAGGGGTTCGCCCGTCGGACGGCTCAGATCTACGCCAATCATGTGGCGCGGTTCGTGGACTGGTGCAGCGAGGCGGGGGTCGATCCCCGCCTCGCTGCTGTTGGGGACGTCGCGGCCCACATTGAGGGGCGGGGCGAGACGATGGCCCGTCAGATCCGTTGTGCCGTGGCTCAGTATTGGGTCTGGCTCGGCCGCGACGACGAGGTGTCGGCCCTGGCCGTCCTGAAACGTCCTCGTGGTGAGCGCCGACCACGACCAACATGGAGCGCACTGGATGAGACCCGGGAGCTTGCTCGCCGGCTCGAAGCGAAGGGCCATGCTGCGGGCACCGTGGTGCGATATGCGGACCTGTTCCAAGAGGCGGCGATGTGGTGCTCGGTGCGCGGTCTCGACATCGCCACGGTGACCGGTGAGGAGGTCGCTGCGATGGCGGAGGCGTTCCCGGCGACCAGGACGACACGGACGGCCCTGCGCAACGCCCTGGCGCACTACTGGAGGTTGAAGCGGCGACGGCGCCCACCGGTCGACGCTATCCGGGTGCCTGCGGCCGCTTCGCCGGCGGCGAGGGGTCAGGCGGTGTCGGCGGGCAAGTCGAGACGGCGCATCATCTCCCCGCTGAGCAACGACGAGCAGGCGGAGCTCCAGCGGTACGTTTCGTACCTATGCGCCGAGGGGCTCACTCATCGCACCGCCCTGTCCTATGCCGGTGCGGTGCGCCGGGCGATCGTGTGGTGCTCGGACAATGACACAACGCTGGCGTCGATCGACGGCGCCGACGTTCTCGCCCTGGCCGACGGTGTGCCCTACACCACCTCGTCCCGCCGGCAGCTCCGGACGGCGTTGCAACACTGGTGGCAGTGGACGGGGCGGGACAATCCGCCGGTGCGGGCGATCAAGGTCCCACCGAAGCCGCGAGGTGTGTGCCGTGCGCTCGATGAGGACTCCGCCACGCTCCTCGCCAAGACTGCTCGGGACTGGTGGCCACATGGCGCCGCCGTTCAGTTCGGGCTGTACCTGGCACTCCGCCGAGAGGAGATCGCAACGGTCCGATGGGACGGCTTCAACGCCGACATGACGGCCTACACGCTCACCGGCAAGCGCAGCATCACGTCGACCCTCCCGGTACCCGAACCGCTCCGAGACCAGCTCGCCGACCGGCGCCCACCGGGCTCGAGCGGCTACCTGTTCCCCGGCTACCAGGGTCGGACGCACGCCCACCCGTACACGGTCGCCGGCTGGATCACCGAAGTTGCCGAGGCGGCAGGTATCGGCCCGATCCAGTCCCACCAGCTACGCCACACGGCCATCGCCACCGCCAACGACCGCACCGGCGACCTGCGCACGGTGCAGGCGTTCGCCCGTCACGCCAACCCGGAAGAAACTGCCCGCTACACCCGAGCATCCTGGAGCGCACTGGAGCGCGTCAGCGACGCCATCACCTACTGAGAAGGGGGTCGAGATGCAACCATCGAGGCTGCCCGAGACCGGCCGCGAGGCGTACGAACGGCGCATCCTCGCCGAAGCGGTCGAGAACGCCACGAGGGAAGGGCTCGCCCGTTCGGGGCGGGCCCTCTCCGCGAGCGAGGTCGAGGGGGTGCACCGCCAGGCGCGGGCGATCTGGTCCGCAGCTATGGCGGCGATCGCCGGTCAGAAGCGCCGGTCGACGCCCCAAGATCATTGGTTCCTACTTCGACTCATCCGAGAGTACGCCGCGTCTTCGCAGTGATCGTGGAGCTGTACCACCTAGTGCCAGAATGACTTGCAGATGGGGGTCACCGCCAGCGAGGGAGGGCACGAGCGTGGATATAGCGACCATCGTTGTGGGGGGACTTTCAGGGGCAGTGTTCGGCACCGCCAGCGGGCTGTACGTGGCCTGGCGCACGGGGCGCAGCGTACGACGACGCACGGCTGAGAGGCAGGTGAGCAGCGCGTTCGCCAAACTCGCCGTTGGAATGTTGGACGCCAGTGATGCAGCGGCCGAGGGCGAGGTCCTGACTAGCGATAGTCCCCCGATCGAAGCGCTCCGAACTCGATACCGGCAGCTCGAGGACGCATGGAGCGATCACTTCCAGGACTTGACACCGAGGATCGCAGGGCTGATTGACCGGGAAGACGTCGACGCAGCGCTCGACACAGTGAAGGACGTCATCCGATGGCGGGAGAAACCGTTCGACCTTGTCGACACCGCACCTCTCAATGCTCACGTCAAGACCATCCGCTGGGTCACCGATGCCGTGGATGACCAGAGCCGGCACTGAGGGCGCCGCGAGGGGCCGGCCCCGTATAGGCGTGTTGGGCGACGAACTTCGCCCGTCCGACTGATGCTGAGCCGACACCGACAGCTCCGGCGGCCTGGTCACGGGCTCGAAGGTCGTCGAACGGTTCGGGTCAATTGGTCCGAACCGTTCTGGCGTCTCCACCACGACGACCCTCACCGCCGCCCGCGTCCGGCTGCCGCCGCTTCGCTTGCTCAGCGAACATCGGATCGCTCCCGAAGGTCGCTCCGACGTGGCAACGCCGGGGACGAATCACGCGCCACCTTGCAGGATTGCGGTATCGTTACCTGCAACGGAGGCACGCACCATGGCCAGAGCGCTCGATGTCGCAGCTGCAATCGTCGAAGCAGACCCCACAATCGACCACATGAAGCTCCACAAGCTGCTGTTCCTCGCCCAGGGCTGGAGCGCAGCATGGACGGGCTCGACCTTATTTGGCGAGGATCTCGAAGCCTGGAAGTACGGCCCAATGGTCGACGACGTCTGGCAGGTCTACAAACAAGGGCCGGCCGGGGAGCGGCGGGGGGATGATCCGATCGGCGAGCCGCAGGGGGGCGACTCGTCTCGCCTCTCGGATGACGAACGCCGGGTACTGAGAGCCGTCCTCGATCAGTACTCCAAATACACCGGGACTGCACTTTCGAAGATGTCGCACAAGAACCCGGCATGGACGGAGGCGAGGGACGGTCTGGCCCCCACCGACAGAGGACGTCGGCGCATCTCGATCGACACGCTCACGCACGCCCTCCGGTCTGGTGTAACGGAGTGGGTACCCGTGGCGCCTCCCGAGAATGTGCGCAAGGCGATCAACGGTGACCTGGGCGCGCTCGTCCAGGCCATGAGCCAGCGTCCATAGCTGCTGATTCGGCGCGTTCAGTCAACCATGATCAGCGGCGAGCTACACCGCGAGTCGCGCGTTCGTTGCGATAGAGAATCCGCGATGGGCTGGCGAGCAAGACGAGCTCGGCAGGCAGATGGCCACGGTTTTTGGTGTCGACCTCGTTCAGTACGCCGCGGACGACGTTGAGTTGGACCGCGAGTACATCTCCTTCCATAACGATCTCGACGTCGAGGCTTCGTACTACCCGAGCATGAGCAGCCTCCAGCAGATCGTCTCAGCCGTCAACGCTGGGCGTCGCACCCGGCGTCCCTGAAAGAGTGCCTTGGCGCCGTCGCCGCTCGGTGACTCGGCAAGGGTCGCACCGGAGGCGCCGCCGGCCCAGGCCCGGCTTGCCGAGATCCTGGCCGCAGTCGATGCACTCGGCGACAGAAGGCAAGGCGGCCGAGCCGCCAGCGGCGAGCCATCGGGCGTGACTCGCTCGCTTCGCCGCCGCTGCGCAGGTAGCGCCACAGGTCAGGCGCGGACGGCCTCGGCTGGGATGCTCTGGGATCGGATTCGAGCAAATCGTGCAAGGGCGGGCGTTCATTGTTCTCTTGTCCTCCTCCTCAGAAAAACCCTGGGTCGGCGAAAGAAAAACGACGGGCCGGGTCTCTAGGGCTGCTGGGTACCGGTTCGCGATGCCGACCCTCCCCCCCCACCCCCTGGCCCCTGGTCTCCTGCGGTGAGTTCGGCACGGGCAGCGCGGATGTGCTCGCGAATGATGCGGCGTACGTCGGTACTGGTGATGGTTGGGATCGGGCAGCCGAGGGCGTGGCGGATGGTGAGGTGGATCTCGGTGGGGTGGGTGCGGGTGACGGTGCCCGCCCCGTCACATAGGCAGGCGGGGGCTCTGAGTTGTTCACCTGCGATCATGACGCCTGTTGCGGCGTCTCGACCCATTCGGATGGCGTAGCGGGCGGTGGCGGTGTGGCGCCCCCTCTCCGGGGGTGCCCCGTCTGGATCGAGTACCTCCCGGACGCTGAATGCTGCGGCTGCAGCGGAATGGCGAGCAGCGAGGGGCTTCGGGGCTCGACGTCGTTTGCGTGGGTTGGAGTAGTTCATGACCACCTTGCCTCAGACGCAATCCGGTCCGCTACGTCATCGGCGATACGTCCGGGGAGACCTTGAAGGACAACCTGGCCGACTTCGACGGTGGGTCCGATCGATTCGACGAGGCGGTCGATTCCTGCGCTGATGTTGCGGAGGAGTTCGAGGCTGGGGCCGGAGGGTTCCGCCTGGCTTTGGGTCATCCCGGCGGCGTTGGGCCGGCCGCCGAGGGCTTGGCGCATGGCTTCGACCATGAAGTGGATTCCTCGCTGGTCGAGGGGGATGACGGCCTCCTGGGCGGAGCCTTCACCGACGATGGCGTCGACGGCCTTCCCTGGGCGGGTGATGCCGCCTCGTTCCATCATGATGTGGCCACCGGGGCGCGGTACGAGGCGCTGGCCTTCCTGGGCGTACCGGACGATCGGGGCCTGAATCTCCAGGATGGCGCGGATCTTCTTGCCGTCGAGGATGCCGAGCTGGTCGAGGAGGTCGACGACGGCCTCGCGGCTGAGCCCGGTTGAGGTGGCGAATGCCTGAATCGCTGCGTCGAGGTCGTCGAGGCTGATCTCGTCGAGGGCGGCCTGGGCTTCGAGTGCTTTGAGTCCGACTTCGATCTGGGCGTTGGCGAGGTCCTCGGCGGAGGTCTTGCCGTCCTTCTGCTTGGCATCGAGGTCGGCGACGGCGTCCTCGTAGTTCTTGACCCGCGTGATGGCGTTGGCCACGGGGTCGGCAGCGTCGCGCATCACCCCCGAGAGGGATTCCTGTGCGACCACGGCGTCGAGGAGTCGCTGCTCCAAGCTCTTGGTTTCCTCGGAGAGATCCTCCGTCGCCCCCTCAGCGTCGCCGAGCGCCTCTTCCAACTCCAGCGCGGCGTCGGCCTCGTCACCGAACGCGCCTGTCGCCCGTTCGCTCGCTGGGATCGCGTCACCGGTCAGGACGGCGCTCTGCTGGCGCAGGACATCGAGGTAGCCCGTTTCGGTAGCGATCTGGGTGCGACGTTCGTTCTCGGCGCGCTTGGCTGCCTGGGAGGCGTCAGCGAACTGGTTCCCGAGGTGCTCCAGCGCCCGGTTGAGTTCGCCCGTGTCCTTCGCGGACAACTTCGCGGAGTCGCCGGCGTGGGTGAGCTCGAACCGCCACTTCGCGAACGACTCGGGGCCCTTCTCCAGCTCGGCCCGAAGATCCTCCAGCGTGACGCCCAACTCGCGGAGCCGACCGAGGTCCTTCCCAGGGATCGACCCGAGAGCGTCCGAGATCGTGGGTAGCTCGATGCGACCGAGCCGCTCGACGTCCTCGGCCATGGCGGCGACTTCGTCCCGGTTCTCCCGGGCCCGGTCACCGATGAGGGCGATACCGGCAGCGATGGCAGCGACACCAGCAACGACGGGGTGAGCGATGATGAGCGCCAGGGCGGCACTGATGCCACCCAGGGCGATCACTGCGAGCTTCGCAGCGCCTGGGAGGTCACCGATGATGCCGACAATGCTGTCGATGCCGACAACGAAGTCGCCGGCTGCGTCACCGGCGTTGACGAGCCACGGGACGATGGTCTGGAGTCCGTCGACGATCATCGGGAGCATCTCGGAACCGACTTCGATCCCGACGGTTTGGAGCTGAGCGAGTGCCTGCTGGAACTTGAACGCCGAGGTCTCCGAGATGATGGAGAAGGCTTCGTCGAGGACGCCCGTGGAGTCGGCGACAGTCTCGAATATGGCGCCGGTCGCGTCGGCGTTCTCGCCGAGCAAACCGAGGACACCGACCAGGGCCCTGACGTTCGGGAAGACCTTAGAGAGGGCTTCCTCGCCGTACGCGGCGGTCATTTCCCGCAACTCGGTCAGGGCGGAGAGGAGGCCTTCGTCGCGGATTTTGCGACGCATCTCCGACGACGACGTCCCCATCTTCGCGAGCTGCTCTTCGGCCTGCTGCGTCGGCTTCAGGAGGCTGGTCAGGGTGGCCCGGAGCTGCGTCGTGGCCTCTTCAGCCGAGTTCCCGGTCAACGACAAGGCAGCGACCGCGGCGGACACGTCGTGGAACGTGACACCCATCTCAGCGGCGACGGGCAGCACGCGGGAGAGGGCGCCGGCCATCTGGTCCGCTTCGGCTTTCCCTTCACGGACGGCGTTGAGGAGCACATCCGTGGCTTCCGCTGCGGTGAGCCCTTCGGAGGCGTAGGCGTTCATCGCCGACGTCACCAAATCGGCGATGTCGGCAGTTTCGCCGAGGCCGGACGCTGACGCCTTCGCTGAGCGTTCGACGACGTCGAGGGCGGCGGCGCCTTTCACACCGGACGAGGCCACGAACTCGAGTGCTTCAGCGAGTTCTTGCGGGGCTTTCCCGAGGCGGGGCGCCATCTCGAGGAGGGCGCCGCTCCACTCGTCGACCTGGGCGCGGGACTCCCCGACGAGGCCCTCGATGCGGGCCATCGCGAACTCGAAATCGGAAGCCATCCCGACCGCGGCGGTGGCGCCCTTCTTGAGGGCGACAGCGAGACCGCCGACACCGACGATCCGGGCGACCTTCCCGAGACCAGCCTCGAAGTTCCCCGCAGCGCCGGCGCCCTGCTGGAACGCCCGCTGAATCGATGAGGCGTCACCGACCAGAGTGACTTTGACGGTGCGTTCACGAGCCACGGGAAACCCCCGTGGCGGGATCCGCGACTACGCGGTGCTGGTGCCACCTCGGTGGCGGAGGTTCACCACCACCGCCAGGGTCGGCGGTACTCCTCCGGCTCGATGAGCGACGGCGCCGAGGTGCGCTCCGCCGCGACGTGCGCGCCCCGATCGTGGACCGCCACCGGAGCACTCGACGGCCGACACCGGCGAGGCGGCGGGCCCAGCGATCGAGGCGGCGAAGACCGGAGCGCATCGACCGCGCCGCCCGGGAGACGTCGGGGTAGGTTGGCGTTGCGCCAACCAGGGTGACGGTCACCGTCGTGACCGCTTGCGGTTCGGACGAGCACCAAAGAGCTTCGACCGTCCAGTCGAGGCGCATCCCATGCAGTAGCGACGGGTGCCCTCCTTCAACTTGAAGACCGATGAGCCACCGGTTCGGCGGCCGTCCGGGCCGATCGTCGGGATGGTCGAGCCGCCGCAGGCGTCACATGCGAGACCGAGCCGTCGCTCCGATGTCAGGAGTGCAGCGTTTCGTTGCTTGCGGGTCTCGGTGGTGCGGCGCCCCTGGGGGAGTCCGAACGCCTGCCGATCGGCTTCGAGCTTGGCGAGTCGATTGGCACGTGTCGTGCTGGACACGGTCGACCATTCGGCCTTGCGGCGGGCGAGTTCGAGGATGCGTTCACTTCGCGATTTCACTGCCAGGTCTCCCGGTTCCGGTTCCAGATGGCGTTGATGCCTTCGACGAGGAGGCGGTGGTCGTCGGCGAGCCCTGCGATAGCTTCGGCAACGGCCTTCGGCGACGGGATGTCGCGGGGCCAGCCGTGGTGGCCCCGGTGCTGCGTCATGGCGGCCTTGTAGCCCGAGGAATCAACGAGGCGCTGGAGCTTGCGGGCGTCACGCCGGTCAAGGTCCGGCGTAGCCCTCCCCACCAGCTCCAGGAGTTCCGTGAGAATGTGCCCCGGGATGTCGCGCTTCAGCATGGTGATCGCTGCCCGCCGATCGGCAGCTTGCTTCGCTGCCCAATCGCGGCGTGCCTGCTCAGCGGCCGGGATGGCGGGACTCGCCGAGAGTCTCATCGGCGCCGCCGGTGTGGGTGTGCGACGGCCCGCTCCGTGCCGACCGATAGCCCCGTCGCCTTCACTCCGCAGACGGAACAGTCGGTGGCAGCGGCGAACCTGTGAGCCAGGTCGCACGCCTCGTCTGCGGAGTCGGCCATCAGTGCCAGCGCCCTCGCGTCGGCCAAGTCGAGGCCGTGGGCCGCGGCGATATCGGTCGCCAAACGGGACTCGATCACCTGGTATCTCCTTCCGGCTTCCGGTCGATGTGGCTGGACGGTTCCCCCTGCCGGCCCCCCGAAGAGGAGCGTGAACCTTCGAGAAGCCAGCAGGGGGACCCAGCAGAAGCGGACTCTCCCATTTCGGGTCATTTCGGGTCACCGCCGGCGCGCCCGGCTCTTGCACCTTTCGGAACACGTCTTTCGTTGCCGGCCTCGTGGCTGCTGGTCGATCTCGCGACCGCAGCCCAGACACCGAGCAACGTCGGCCGGTGTCGCGGGCGACGGGGAGCTCGAGCAGCAGGCGGGAAGCTCGGGTCAAGAGCGGGCGCTCCTTCCCTGACAGTCGACCGGCCAAGTCCATGAGCAGGCGAGCGACGTCGATCCGCTCTGAGTCGATCATCTTTCCGACACCCGACCGGGAGGACGCCCCGACTTCAGGGCCGCTTTCGACTCGTCAGGTGTCGCCTCTCGTCGCGGGTAGACCTCGTCGGCCAAGGCGACGAGGTCGTGATGCCAGATGCGGGCCTTGCGGGCGGCGAGGCGCGCAAGTACGGCGTCTCGGAGGCGATCGCGGTGGGCGCGTTGCGCCTCGGGGGAGCAGCGATGGAAGTGGCTCGATACCGTCGCCGGCGTCGACCAGCGGCCGCCGCATCGGTCGCAGTGCCATCCGCGGCTGGCACTCATGGTGTCACCTCGGCGGCGTCGTGAGAGCACGCCACCCGCGGCGAAGCGGCGACCTTGTGACCGGCAAGCGTTGGTTCTGGATCCCAGAGATATCCATCGTCGTCGCATCCGTCACAACGGCGGCGGCGGTCGGTGTCGGTGTCGGCTGCTCGGCTGGCCCGGAACTGCTCGACAAGCTGCGCTCGGTCGCCAGGGTCGCGCAGGATGGTCCTGGCCAGGGCGTCGACGTTGCGCACGTTCGGTCGGCTTCGAGCCTTCGCTACCGCCAGCTCGGAGAGTTCTGCGTCGGTCGGTTCTTGGGCGCTGCTGTTCTGCGTCGTCGGCCCGGCCGCGGCTAACTCATGTCTAGCTGCTGTCTCTGTAGGACGCTGCTGTCCGGGGTCCCCGGACGCTGGTGTCCTACCCCCTGGTCTCCACTGTCCGGGGTCAGAGTCCGCACCCCGGACAGTGGTGTCCTGGGACCCCGGACGCTGGTGTCCGGGGTTAGGTCCGCCACCCCGGACGCTGGTGTCCGGGGTGGCGGACCATGGAGGGAGAGCGAGCCTCGCGACGACATCGAGGTCGAGCCGGTACTCGACAACGCGACCGGATGCGGTCGGATCGACTTTCGACAGCACCCCGGCGGCGACCATCTCGGCGAGGTGGCGGCGTACCGTTCGGGGGTCCATGCCGACGAGACGGGCGTAATAGGCTTGCGAAGCCCGGACCGGTCGACCGGCGTCCTGCCAACTCGCGACCTTGAGCGCGATCAGCTTCTTGGCGGCTGGCAAGGACGACTCCCAGACCGCAGCAACGGCGCTCATGGCAGCACGCCGCGAGTGTCGAGCGGTGGCAACGAATCGAGGACGTAGCAAACTTGCCGCGTCGTGTGACCATGCTCGGTGCACGGTTCGGTCGAGATCGACCACCCGAGCCGGCGGAGGCGCCAGATCGCCACGGCGTACCGCGGCATACCGGCCCGGAGCAGGTCGACGGCGCAGACTTCACCGTCTTTGCTCAACCAGGTGGCCACCCGGGCGAGCTGAGTCGGGGGGCGAACTCCGCTATGCTGGGGGCTGTCGCTGGTGGGCGATGACTTGACGGGCCCCGTAGTTCCGGCTGCGGGGCCTTGTCGCGGGGTCATGGTCGTTCCCGGCGTGCTCGCCGCAGCAGGGCGGCGACGGCGGCCAGGACCGCCGGATCGGTGATTTTCCCTGGGGGCGTCATCGATCGCCTCCGATGATCGAGGCGATCTCGTCGGCGACGGCCTCGCTCGTCAGGGTGGCGACGGCTTCGAGTAGTCCGGGGTGCGGTGGGCGCCTACCGGCGAACCAGTGGCCGACCGCAGCCTGATGAACCCCAAGGTGCGCCGCAACGGCTTCGAGGGTGGAACCTCCGCGCTGTAGGGCGAGGCTCGCAGGGTTGAGTACGGGCATAAGCAGCTCCACGCCGCTGGCGTTGCGACGTTCGCTTGGCTGCCCGGGAGCTGGGTCCCTGCGCCGTTCTCAGTATCCGATTCGTCGTCGGACTTCCATGCATGTAGTTCCAAGCATGTAGTTCCGACCAACCGGTAGGATAGCGCCCGATGTCGAAAGCGCAACCACGGGATCCAGTCACCGGGGCGCCGCCGCTGAGTCAGCGATTGGCGGAGAACCTGTTCGCCCCTGGCGGCCGGTCATGGACTATGTGGTTGTGCTGCGCTCAGTGCGCCAATACCCGGCGTCGCTCCGACGCTCCCCGCGGGCGGGGAGGGCAGGTCATGGCGGTGGTCGAGGAGGGAGCCTGGGGCGATCTCGTACTCATCTACACGAACCGTACCCAGCAGGTTGAACGAGCACGGTCTCGAACCCTGCGAACCGACGACCAGAGAGTCGTGCTCTTGCGTTGCCGAGTGCCGGGTCACGGGGTGAAACGAAAGTCTCCTGCCTGGATCGCATCTCGCTACGCCGCGATCAGGGGATCGGGATACGTCCGGGTCCACCTATGACGGTGGCACCGTCCATACGATCTCGATGCGGTCCGGATCGAATCGATTCCGACCCCGCACGGCGGGCTTAATCACCACACGTTCGACGACGGCGGCGAGGAGTTGCCGCCGCCACGCGAGGGCGGCGGTTTCCCAGGCGTCGGCGAGGATCTCGGCGGCTGCGCCTTCGAGGTCGCCGAGGATCGGTGTGCGGCCGGCCGCGGCGAGCTGATCCTTGAGTCCGGCGATGCGCTGGTCGAGAGCGGAGCGAGCGGCGAGGAACTCCGAACGACCGATGAGGCGCTCGGTGTAGTGGTCGACGGCGAGCTGGTCGAGGGCGGCCTCGGTGGTGCGCAGGTCCGCCACAAGGGCCTCTCCGTCAACCGCACCGGCTCCGTCCCGGTCGACCGCCTCGATGAGGGCGGGGGAGGCGAGGGCGTCGAGCACCCGGTCCCGGACGTGGTCCTCGAGGGGCTCGGCGAGGATCCGGATCTTTCCGCAGCCGCCCATGACGCCACCGGGGCAGACGATGCACCGCCGACCGTCACTGCGGGGCCTGGCGACCAGGGGGTCGCCGCAGAGCCCGCAGACGGCGAGCCCACCAGTGAGCAGGTACTTGCGAGCGGCCCGGCGGGGTTGCTTGCGGCTGTCGAGGTTGGCGGCGATGGCGTGGTGGTCCGCCTCGGTGATGACGGCTACCCATTCAGCAGGGCCGATGACTTCGCCGCGATGTGCCCGGAGTCCGGCGATGCGGGGGGAGCTCAGCATCCTCTTGAGTGGAGTGCGGCGCCATGGCTTGCCGGCTGGCGTCACGACACCCCGTGTCTGCCAGTCAGCGACCACGCTGCCGAGCGAGGCGCCCTCGATGATGCTGCGCACCGCATCGCGGATCAGGTCGGCCTCGGACTCTCGAACGGTGATTCGGTCCACCTCGTAGCCGAACGGGCGCGTACCTCCGCCGGAGACCTTGCCTTGCTTCGCCAACTCTGCGGCCTTCGCCTTGTGCCGTTCCGACTTGTGCTCAGATTCGTGGCGTGCCACCGCGCCTACGACCCTGGCGGTCATCCGCCCCGAGGCGGTCGAGAGGTCGTAGGAGCCACCTTGGACGGTCGCGACGGCCGTACCGTGACGCTCCACCAGGTCGATGAAGCGCTCAAGCTCGGTGGGGGACCGGTGGAGCCGGTCAGGGTGCCACGCCACGACCGCATCGATCTCGCCAGCGTCGATCGCCAGCAGGAGCGCCTCGTAGCCATCGCGGCGGCGGCCCGAGTAGGCCGATCGGTCGTTGTCCTCGAAGCTGGCGGCCAACTCCCACCCGCGGGACTCGACGAGGGCGGCGCACTCGTCGGCCTGGCGCTGCACACCAGCGCGGCGACCGGAAGGGTCGCTGCTGATCCTCGTGTATATCGCTGCCCTCATACTCCTGATCGTCGCTGCGCGATTTGGCGCCAGAGAGTGAGGGCAGTCGACGGCTGTCGAATGTAGCTCGGTGAGGCCCTCCGCTCAAGGGCGGTTGCGATGAGGCCGGCCAGTTCGGCGATGAGGTCGTAGCCGAAGTCCTCGTCGCCGTCCTCGATGCGCGCCACCGCGGCGGTGGCGATGTCGTCGAATGGCTCGATGGCGTTGAGCCACTGAGCCGCGCCCTCCTGGGAGTCCCTCTCTGGTGGGAACTCTTCGTTGGCGATGAGGCGGGCGGTCACGAGTTGTGTGGCGACGTCCCTGGCGTTGGGCATGCTGCTTGTGCTCCTGTCTCGACTGCTGGTAAGGTTAGCAGACGCTCGCCCATCGCGGCGTGCTCTTCCTCGACGAACTCGGCGAGTACCCGCCGACGCTGCTCGATGCGTTGCGACAACCGCTGGAGGAGGGCAACGTCGTGGTTGCCCGCAAGGGGATCGCGGTGCGATTCCCCTGCCGCTTCCAGCTGGTGGCGGCAACCAATCCCTGCCCCTGCGGGTATCGCGACGACCGGTTGGAGGGGTGCAGATGCTCCGAAGCTGCCCGTCTCCGTTACACCCGCAGGTTCTCCGGTCCCCTCCTCGATCGGTTCGACCTGCGGGTCAAGGTCGAACGACTCGATGTCGACATGATGACCTCGCCGCCCGGTGAGACCAGCGCCGAAGTCCGGCGACGTGTCGTGGCCGCACGAAAACGCCAGGAGGAGCGTGGAGGGCTCAACGGCGCCATGTCCCGCACCCGACTCGACGAGTTGGACTGGGCGCCGGGGGCTCGACGGACGCTGCGCACCGCAGTGCGGACCAGGAAGCTGACGGCTCGGGGGTGGGACCGTTTGCGTCGGGTGGCGGTCACCATCGCCGATCTTGCCGAGTCGAGTGTGATCTCCGCCGCACATGTCGACGAGGCGGCGATGTACCGGGAGAAGCCGTGGACCGAGGACTGACCCTGCAACTGGCGTTCGCCGGTCTCCATCCCGACCGGGTCCGCACCCTCACCGAGCGCTACGGCGTGGCAGGGACCGTGCGTCGGATCGTCGGCGGCGTCATCGAGGTCCCGGACCGTATCCGAGAGGCGGTGGGGGTCGCCGCGGCCGACCGGTTCCACGAGTTGGAGGTTGCGGGGATCGAGGTCACCGCACCAGGAGACTCCGACTACCCGGTCTCCCTTGCAAGGCTTCCCGAGGCTCCGCCCTGCCTTTTCGTCCGCGGCGCCATTCCGCCCGTCCCCACCGTGGCGATCGTCGGCACCCGGCGCTGTACCAGGTACGGGCGCGAACTGGCGTACGAGTACGGAGCAGCGATGGCCGATGCCGGCTGGTGTGTCACCAGCGGGCTCGCCCGCGGCATCGACGGCGCCGCCCACAAGGGGGTGGTCGCCGCCGGCGGGCTCGGGGTCGGGGTGCTCGGGTGCGGCATCGATGTCGCCTACCCGCCCGAACATGCCGATCTCGATACGGCACTCTGTCGGGGCGGGGGAGGGGTGATCAGCGAATATCCCCCTGGCGCTCCTCCCGAGCCGTGGCGGTTCCCCCCACGCAACCGCATCATCTCGGGGATGGCGGCGGCGGTGGTGGTGGTCGAGGCCGCGGTCACCGGTGGGGCGCTGATCACGGCGCAGTACGCCATGCTCCAGGGACGTGCGGTCTTTGCGGTTCCCGGCGACATCCGCCGTGAGAGCTCGGAGGGATGTAACCGCCTCATCCGGGATGGAGCCCACCCGGTTTTCGAGCCGGAGGACCTCGTCGAGGAGCTTTCGCTGGTCCTCGGTCCCCCGACACCGAAAGAGGTTGACCAGGGGGAGACCCCTCCGTACAGTGCGGCTCACCACGGGCCGAGGCGTTCGACAACGACGCCCGGTCCCAGCTCCCGATGAGAGGCTACGGAGGGGAACTATGACGACTGAAGGTGTAGGGACACGGGTGCGTCGATCACCCGATGCGACCAGAGGCAGGTCGCGCTCACGCCGCTTTGCAATGCTCATCCTGGCGTTGGCGCTGTTGGGGGTCGCCCCCGCCGCCAACGCCCAACAGCCCCCGGGACCCATCAAGAACTTCGAGTTCCTGGGCAACCTCAGCGGCATGAACAACATCACCTCGATCAACGTGCTCAACCATGCATCCGGCGACGTGCTGGTGGCAGTGGGACGTTTCGGGGTGCGGACGTTCGACCTGTCCAACCCCGAGGCCCCGGTTGCCATGGATCACCTCCTCAGCGAGGAGCTGATGCTGCCCACCGATACCGGAGGGACCTTCTGGCAGAGCGAGTCGACCAACATCGATCAGCGGCGCAACCTGATCTTCCTGTCCCGCGATCCTCGGGCCTACAACGGTCCGCAGACCTCGGGCGTCAGCGGCGTCTATGTCATCGACGCCAAGAATCCCTCGAATCTGGAGCTGGTCACGTTCCATCCGATCCCGGCAGGACACACCAGCACCTGTATCGAGGACTGCCGCTTCCTGTGGACCGGCGGGCCGGCGACGGCATCCAACCAGCCGCAGGAGTGGCGGGGCCGCCCGATCTTCGTCACCGACATGCGCAACGTGCGTCGTCCCTATACCTACCCGGAGCCGATCGATCTCGGACGCCGCAACGGGCTGACCGACTACGCCCACGACGTCCAGGTCGACAACCAGGGCATCGCCTGGATCAGCGGCCGGGGCGGGGTGCGTGGCTACCGCACCAGCGGTGACCACTGGGATCCCGTGCTCGGGGTCGCCCGCACCGCATCGCCGTGGGATCCGATCCCGTACGCCGGTGGTGGCGGCCCGGTCATCTGGGACATCGAAGGTCCGGCCGCCGTACACAACAGCGAACGGCCCATCGACGCCAACCACCGCCCCGGCAGCGCCGGTCAGAAGGACCCGGAGCGCCCGCTCCGCCCCTTCGCTGCGGATGGCTCCGACTACGCCGCTCACGGCTTCCAGCCGGGCGAGCTGCTCTACGTGACCCACGAGGACTTCAACGGCAACTGCGCCCAGCGCGGTCGCTTCTACATCGCCTCGCTGCGTGGCAGCTACAACGGTGAAGCGTGGAAGTCGACGCAGGAGAACCCGTTCTCGCTCGAGATCCTCTCCTCGTGGCACCCGTGGGAGCAGGAGGGCTACGACCCGAACACCTCCAACTGCTCCGGTCACTACTTCCGGATGCTCGGTGGCCTGGTCTACATGTCCTGGTACGGACAGGGCACCCGGGTGCTCGACGTTCGCGATCCCTACAACCCGGTCCAGGTGGCGTACTTCCGTCCCACCGGTACCAGCAGCTACACCCCGATGCTCTACAAGGGCCTCGTCTTCGTGGCTGACGCAGGGCGTGGCATCGACATCCTGCGTCTCGACGACGCCGCCCTCGATGTCGCCGCCACCGGTGAGGTGATCAAGGCCCCGCCGCTGTCGGCAGAAGAGGCAAATGCGGCCATGGCCGGGTTGGGACCCGATCCCGTCCTGGGCTGGTCCTGCCCGATCCCGACCGACGACGGCGTCTGAGACGTCCCGGCGAACATCCGACGACTGACTGAGGCAGGGGCCACCGACGGGAGACCGTCGGTGGCCCCTGCCGCGTGGTCTCCCTGACCGACCCGGCCGGCGCCCACGGCTGCTGCGGACGGCTGTAACCAGGCTGTTACCGCACGGCGACCCGGCGGTGACGGCGGCGACCGATGGTGAAGGGGTACACCCGATCCGTCAGAAGGAGATCCCGATGTCCGCCCCTGCCCTCCACACCACACACGCCCGGACCCGATCGGCAATGAAGCCCACCCGGCCGCTGTGGCGCCGGTTGCTGGTGCTCCTCGCCCTGACGATGGCGATGGCGGCGCTTGCGGTGCCGGTCAACGCCGCTCCCGCCGGCACCCAGGCGTCTTGTTCGACAACCTGGGGGTCGACCGCCAAGAACTCGCAGGTGTTGAAGTACACCAGCGCCCCGATCACCAACCTCCGGGCCGGTCGGCACGAATGCTTCGACCGCCTGGTGATCGACCTCGGGCCGCGCGCCACCAACCGGTCCGGGCAGGCAACCGGGTACCGCGTCCGGTACGTCGACGAGATCGTCGAGTCCGGACGGGGGAACAAGGTCAAGATCGCCGGCGGCGCCTACCTGATGATCAGCGTCAACGCCGCCGCCCACGACGAGAACGGCCGACCCACCTACACCCCCAAGGACCGACTCAAGGCGGTGAGCGTCGGTGGCTACTCGACCTTCCGTCAGGTGGCGTTCCTCGGCACCTTCGAAGGGCAGACCGATGTCGCCCTCGGGGTCCGGGCCCGTCTCCCGATGCGGGTGCAGATCCTGGCCGGCCCCGGAAGCGGATCGCGGATGGTGATCGACGTCGCCCACCGCTGGTAGTCGTCGGCGGTGAACCATGGCGGGGGGTCGCACCGGGTGCGGCCCCCCGCCGGTGTCCATCTCCGGGGGGCACCGGCGGGGTCGTTGACCTTGCCGCCGGAAACGGTGACCATCATGGGGAGATGAGCATCGATTCTGTCCGCCCCGAATCCGACGCAACGCCTGCCGACGCCGCTTCCACGGTGCCGTCGCCGCTCGAGACCCACATCGTCACGTATCTGGCTCGGATCGCCGCCGAGCGACGGCTGTCCACCCACACCGTCGCCGCCTACCGCAGCGATCTCGACCAGTTTGCGACCTTCTGCCGGCGACTCGGGGTCGCCGAACTCGCCGGGATCGACCGGAGGATGTTGCGGAGGTTCCTCGCCCACCTCGACACCCGGCGCTACGCCCCCCGATCGATCGCCCGTAAGGCATCGGCGGTGCGCCGGTTTCTCGAGGATGCGGTGAAGCGGGGCGACCTCCCCGCCAATCCGGCGGTGCTGCTGGGACGTCCGAAGCGTCCCCAGACCCTGCCCCAGGCGCTTCCAGAGCGCCGTATCGGCGAAGCACTCGATGCGCTGCAGCGCTCCGAGGATCCGGTCACGGTGAGAGACCTCGCCATGCTCGAAGTGCTCTACGGCGCCGGGCTCAGGGTGTCCGAACTCGCCGGGCTGACCGTCTCCGACGTCGACGGTGGCAGATTCCTCCGGATCCATGGCAAGGGTGGGAAGGTGCGTGACGTCCCCATCGGCGGGTCCGCCGCCCGTGCCGTGCGCCGCTACATCGAGATCGGCCGACCGGCCCTGGCCGGAGCCGGCACTCGGGCAGTCGCCGGGTCGGCGCTCTGGGTGGGGGTTCGGGGTGGCCCGCTCGATCAGCGGGGAATCCGCAGGGTGGTCCGTGACCGGTTGGGGACGTTCCCGCATGCCCTGCGACATTCGTTCGCCACCCATCTGCTGGAGCACGGCGCCGATCTACGCAGCGTCCAGGAGCTGCTCGGGCATGCCGAGCTGGGCACCACTCAGATCTACACTTCGGTCTCCCGGCGACACCTCAGGGCCACGTATGACCTCAGCCACCCCAGAGCGTGAGACGAGCCCCGACGCCGTCTCCGACCTGTGGCGCCGGTTGCGGGATGACGGCGAAGCTGCGGCCCGCACCGGTCTGATCCTCCACTATTCGGCGTTGGTCAAATATGTCGCCGGCCGGGTCGGCGCCGGGCTGCCGGCGACGGTGGAATCCCAGGACCTGGTCTCGTACGGGATGTTCGGGCTGATCGACGCCGTCGACCGCTTCCAACCCGAACGGGACGTCCGCTTCGAGACCTACGCCGCCACCCGCATCCGTGGAGCGATCGTCGACGAGCTGCGGCGGCTGGACTGGGTGCCCCGGCGGGTGCGGGCCAAGGCCCGCCACCTCGCCGTCAGCCTCGAGGAGCTGGAGCATCGATTGGAACGGGGGGCAACCGAGGAGGAGCTCGCCGAGCACACCGGGGTGTCCGTTGCCGAACTCCGGGCGACGCTGGGAGACGTGGCGGCAGGCGGTGTCATCGCCCTCGACGACCTGGCGGCCGGTGACGACGGGGTGCCGATGCGGGATCTCCTCGCCGACCCGGCGGCGCTCGACCCCGGCGACGTGGTCGGCCGCGCCGATCAGCGGGCGAGGCTGCTGGACACCGTGCGATCGCTTCCGGAGCGGGAGCGGCAGGTGGTGGCGCTCTACTACTTCGAGTCGATGACGCTCGCCCAGATCGGGGAGGTGCTCGGTGTCACCGAGTCGCGGATCTCGCAGGTGCACGCCAAGGCGGTGCTCAGCCTGCGCAACCGGCTGGTACGGGCCGAGCGCGAAGGGTGAGATCGGTCGGTACCGCCGCCGGTTACAATCGGCGGTAATTCGCACGTTCACCGCAATCCCCGGGGTCGGAGCCTTGTGCTTCGCGGGGGCTCGAAGGGTGGGCGGAAGCACCAACCCACAAGGAGGAACCCGTGGCAGTCGTAAGTATGCGACAGCTGCTCGAGGCCGGTGTCCACTTCGGACACCAGACTCGGCGTTGGAATCCGAAGATGCGCCCGTTCATATTCACGGAGCGCAACGGCATCCACATCGTCGACCTGCGTCAGACCCTCGAGCGCATCGAGAAGGCCCATGCCTTCATCAAGGAGACCACCGCCGCCGGTGGCACCATCCTGTTCGTCGGCACCAAGAAGCAGGCGCAGGGCGCCATCAAGGAAGCCGCCGATTCGGCCGGTATGCCCTATGTCAATCATCGCTGGCTGGGCGGCATGCTCACCAACTTCCAGACCATTCACAAGCGGATCCAGTACATGATCGAGCTGGAGCGCATGGACAGCTCCGGTGAGATGGAGGGTCTGCCCAAGAAGGAGCGGCTCCGTCTCCGTCGCGAGCTGGAGAAGCTGCAGACGGTGCTCGGCGGTGTCCGTACCCTCAACCGCCAGCCGGACGTGGTCTTCATCATCGATGTCAAGACCGAGCACATCGCGGTGACCGAGGCGGCACGTCTCGGGCTCCCGCTCGTGGCCGTGGTCGACACCAACTGTGACCCGGACCATGTCGACATGGTGATCCCGGGGAACGACGACGCCATCCGCGCCTCCCAACTGCTTGCCAACGTCATGGCCGACGCCGCCCGGGCCGGTCGTGAGGTAGCCGAGGCCGGGCGTAACAAGGGAGAGGCATGAGCACGATCACCGCCAAGGACATCCAGGCGCTCCGGCAGGCCACCGGCGCCGGGATGATGGACGCCAAGCGCGCCCTGACCGATTCCGAGGGCGATGTCGAGCGCGCCAAAGATCTGCTCCGTGAGCGTGGTCTGGCCGCCGCCGCCAAGCGCACCGAGCGTGCCCAGTCCCAGGGCGCCGTCGGCAGCTATCTGCACCACCAGGCGGGCCGTCCGGTGATCGGGGTCATGGTGGTCCTCGCCGCCGAAACCGACTTCGTCGCCAAGAGCGACCAGTTCCAGCAGGTCGCCTCCGATCTCGCCATGCACATCGCCGCCGCACAGCCACAGTGGGTGCGACGCGAGGACGTGCCGGCGGAGGTCCTCGACAAGGAGCGCGAGCTCATTGCGGCTCAGGCGCGCAACGAGGGCAAGCCGGAGCAGATCATCGAGAAGATCGTCGACGGTCGGGTCAACTCGTTCTACGCCGACAACGTCCTCTACGACCAGAAGTTTGTCCGCACCGAGGAGTTCGACGGCACCATCGGGGAGTACGTCGCCCAGCTCGCCATCACCATGGGTGAGAACATCTCGGTCTCCCGCTTCGCCCGTCTCCAGGTAGGCGAGGGGTGAGCCGGCGAGTCATTCTCAAGCTCTCGGGAGAGGCGTTCGCCGACCCGGTCACCAACTACGGGATCGATCCGTCGACCGTGGATCGGGTGGCGACCGAGATCGTCGAGGTCCATCGTCAGGGCCATGAGATCGCGGTGGTCGTCGGCGGCGGCAATATCTTCCGCGGGCTCAGCTCGGCGGCACGCGGGATGGACCGTGCCAACGCCGACTACATGGGAATGCTCGCCACCGTGATCAACGCACTGGCACTCCGGGACGGTATCGAACGAGCCGGCTCGGAGTGCCGGGTGCAGACCGCCATTTCTATCCAGCAGGTCGCCGAGCCCTACATCCGGCTGCGGGCGATCCGGCACCTGGAGAAGGGCCGGATCGTCGTTCTCGCCGGCGGGACCGGGAACCCGTTCTTCACCACCGACACCACGGCGGCGCTGCGTGCCGCCGAACTCGGTGCCGATGCGGTGCTCAAGGCCACCAAGGTCGACGGCGTCTACAGTGCCGATCCGATGACAGAACCGGAGGCGGTGCTGCTCGGAGATGTCACCTACATGGAGGTCATCGCCAAGAGACTCCAGGTGATGGACTTCACCGCCATTACGATGTGCATGGAAAACGCGCTCCCTATCCGCGTGTTCGACATGACCGCACCTGGCAACATCTCCGCCGCGGTGCGTGGGGAAGCCGTCGGGACGCTAGTGCATTGAGGTGAGGCGTGATCAAGGAGCTGTTGGCTGAGGCATCGGCCAAGATGGACCAGGCGGTGACCCACACCGCTGCAGAATTCGGCACGGTCCGGACCGGCCGAGCCAACCCGGGACTGTTGCACCGGGTGACCGTGGAGTACTACGGAACCCAGACACCGCTCCAGCAACTCGCCGGGTTCTCGGTGCCCGAGGCGCGGCTCTTGGTGGTGTCGCCGTTCGACAAGACGGCGATCCCCGCCATCGAAAAGGCGATCCAGAGCGCCGATCTCGGACTCAACCCGTCCAACGACGGCAACGTGATCCGGCTCGCCTTCCCCGCCCTCACCGAGGAGCGCCGCAGGGACCTGATCAAGATCATCCGCAATCTCGCCGAAGAGGGCCGGGTGGCGGTGCGCAACATCCGGCGCCACACCAAAGACGGTCTCGAGGCGCTTGCGGGCGAGATCTCCGAGGATGACATCCGACGAGCCGAGAACGAGTTGCAGGAACTCACCGACGGGCACGTCAAGCGGCTCGACGAGTTGGTGCATCACAAGGAGGCGGAGCTCCTTGAGGTCTGATCGAACGGCAGGTTCGGCGTGGTAGACGACGACCGGGGTCGTGCCGGCGACGGCGACCTGGGCGAGGAACTCGATGTGTTCACCGGTGACCCGGTGGACGCCCTGTTCGATGTGGATTCGTCCGGTGACGATCGGGATGACCTCGAGCTCACCGATGCGGATCTGACCGACTCGGGTCGCATCGAGCTTCTCCGATGCCGGGTACGGGGAGCCGGGTGAGTTCTCGGTCGATGCCCGTCAGGGTGAGGTGCTCCCACCGGAGCTGCTCCCACCCGAGCCGGCTCAATCCGAGCCGCCTCCATCCGAGCCGCCTGCCAGCGAGCGGGACCTCCCGGTCACCGGGACACCCGCCGGCGGGAGCCCGACGCCCGCCACGCAGATCCCCGATGAGCCCGAGGACTTTCTCGAGGCGTTTCCCGACGAGGAGATCACCCTCGACCGGCTCCAGAGCTTCTCCGATGTGCCCGTCGACGAGAACCCGTACGCCGCCCTCTCCCAACTCGGTGATGCCGCCGACGATGATGACGATCCGGACGGCGCCTTCGACGACACCGGTGCCGATTCCCCGGATTCCGTTCCCGACGATTCCGCCCCGGCGGAGTCTCCGCCGTCATCGTCGTCGGACGACGACCGGTACGCCTGGCTCTACGACGAGCGGGTGGCTCCGCCGCCGGCGCTTGTCGACCGGTACGCACCGCTCCAGCCCGATCCCGGCGACGACACCCCCGCCGTCGAGCCATCCGTGCCGGCCACCCCGCCCACCGACCCCGTCGCCGAGCCTGTCGACTCCGCTGCGCACGAGCCGCAGCCGCAGCCGGAGTCACCGGCGTCGGAGTGGGCGGACGAGGTGTCACCCACCGACGAGACCAGGATCTTCGAACCGGTTGCCGGGCAACCGTTCGACGACCCCGTCGCCGAGCCGCACGTTCCCGCATCAGGGGACGCCGATGATCATCTCGACAGTCCTGCGGAGGGCTCTGCCGACGGCCCCGCGGCAGGCTCTGCCGATGGACCGCCGGAGGTATTCGACGGCGACCCCTCCGAGGTGTTCGGTGACGGTCTCGACGAGGACTGGGGTCCGCCGGTCGGTGCCGACGATCTCGGGCCGGACCCGGCCCTGGAGATCCCGGTTGCGTCAGGCGTCGAACTCGATCCCGACGCCTACGACGCCGAGATCGGCGAGCCGGATGTCTCCTCCATCCACGAGGATGCGGAACCGATTCCGCCTGCGACCGACTGGGAGGACTTCACCGGCGAGCACTACGTCACCTCGTCCACCCAGGAGTACCTCGGGTTGGCCGAGGAGCTGTCGCGGATGGACGAACTGACCGCCACCGAGGAACCGGGCGAACAGATTCCGGTGGCCGCCGGTATCCCCGGGATCGAGACCAGCCTGGTCGGGCTCGACGACGTGGTCGGTGACGCCAAGGTCGATTCCATCTATCCGACGGACACCCGACCCGACCTCGGGATGCGCCTGCTGACCGGGTTCGGGCTTCTCGGGCTGTTCGTGATCTCGTTGATGTGGTCCACGGCGGTGGCGGTGTTGGCGGCGGTGCTGCTGGTGCTCGCCGCCGGTGAGTTCTACGCCGTGCTGATCTCGAACAAGCGGCGCCCGGTCGCCGCCTTCGGTCTCGCCGGTGTCGCCGGGTGTCTCATCGGCACCTGGATATGGGGTCTGGTGGCGGTTCCGGTGGCACTGGTGGTGACCCTGGTCGCCGTGGCGCTCGCCTTTGCCTTGGGCGCCCCACGACCGTCGCCGTTGCCCGACGTGGCGCTCACCGTGATGGTGGTGGCCTGGATCGGCGGGCTCGGCGCATTTGCCTTCCCCATAATCGAGACCGTCGAGTACCGGATGCTGATCGGTGGTGTGGTGCTGATCGTGGCCGCACTCGACATCGGGCAGTATTTCGCCGGACGGCGTTTCGGGAAGCGACCGTTGGCCCCGGTGGTGTCACCGAAGAAGACGGTGGAAGGCCTGATCGGCGGTGCGGTGGCCGCCGTGATCGTGGCCGTCGTGCTCAGCTTCGTCGAACCTTTCAACCTGACCAGCGCCCTGGCGCTGGCGGCGAGCGCCATCGTGCTCGGCCCGCTGGGTGACCTGTCGGTGTCGCTGGTGAAGCGGATCCTGGGCGTCAAGGACATGGGCACCGTGCTTCCCGGTCACGGCGGGATCCTCGATCGAATCGATGCGCTCCTGTTCGTCCTCCCGGCGGCGTGGGTGGTCTTCAGTGCCACGGGGTTGCTGATCTGAACCCCCTCGTCGTGCTCGGTGCGACCGGCTCGATCGGCGCACAGGCCCTGGATGTGGCGGCACGGCTCGGGCTCCCCGTCGTCGGACTCGCCGCCGGGCGCTGGACCGAGGCATTCGCCGAGATCGCCGGACGCCATCCCGATGCCACCCTCGCTATCGCCGACGACACCACGACGATCTCACCCGGCGCCCATCTGGGGCGCCTCGGTCGGGGACCCGCCGCCGTGGCCGCGCTGGCGGCGATCCCTCGCAGCACGGTGATCAACGGCATCGTCGGGGCCGCCGGACTCGCCCCCTCACTGGCGGCGCTCCACGCCGGGAACCGTCTCGGGCTTGCCAACAAGGAGACGATGGTCGCCGGTGGGGATCTGGTCACCGCCGCCGCCACCACCGGTGGCGGCACACTGATCCCGATCGACTCCGAACACTCCGCCCTGTGGCAATGTCTGGTGGGTGAGGCGTCACAGGGGGTGGCCCGACTGGTGCTCACCGCCTCGGGTGGACCGTTCCGGGGTCGGACCACGACCGAGCTGGAGGGGGTCACCCCGGATCAGGCGCTCGCCCACCCGACATGGGACATGGGACGCCGGATCTCGATCGACTCGGCGACCCTGATGAACAAGGCCCTGGAGGTCATCGAGGCCCATCACCTGTTCGGAATCTCCTACGACCAGATCGAGGTGGTGGTGCATCCCCAGAGCGTGGTGCACTCGATGGTGGAGTTCGTCGACGGCAGCATCAAGGCGCAGCTCGGGGACCCCGACATGCGGGGCCCTATCCAGTACGCCATCACCGCACCCGATCGGATCGAAGGACACGGCCCGGCCCCCGGACTTGCCGGGTACACCCTCACCTTCGAGGAACCGGATCGAGAGACATTCCCCTGTCTCGATCTCGGCTATCACGCCGGGCGGCGCGGCGGCATCGTGCCCGCCGTGCTCAACGCCGCCGACGAGGTGGCGGTGGCGGCCTTCCTCGACGGCCGGATCCGGTTCCTCGCCATCGCCGAGATCGTGACCGCCGTGGTCGGGGGCACCCCGGATCTGGTTGCGGGCACCGTGGACGATGTGCTCGACGCCGATCGCGATGCCAGGGAGCGCACCGAGGCCCTGGTCGCCGCCGCCGGATCCTGACCGACGCCCCGAACCGGGGAAACCAGACGGGGAATGCGCCAGGGAACGTCCGCTCCGCCGTCATGAGGTCCACCGGCGGCCAGATATCGCCGCCGACGGAGTAGCGTTCGCCCATCGTCTCCCACACGAGGTTGCATGGGTCCCGCCATCATGATCGTCGGCATCATGCTGATGATCGTCATCCACGAAGCCGGTCACTTCGTGGCTGCCAAATACTTCGGAATGAAGGCCACCGAGGCGTTCTTCGGGTTCGGTCCCCGCTTGTGGTCGACCACCCGGGGCGAGACCGAGTACGGCGTCAAGGCGATTCCGTTGGGCGGCTACGTCCGCATCATCGGGATGAACCCGTTCGAGGAGGTCGCCCCCGAGGACGAGGGCCGTACCTACCGCGAACGTCCCTTCTGGCAGAAGTCGATCGTGGTGCTCGCCGGGATCTTCAGCCACTTCGTCGTCGCCTTCATCCTCTTCTACGGTCTTGCCGTCGGATACGGAACCCCCGAACCGGAGACCACTGTCCAGTTCGTCAGCGACGCCCAGGTGGTGCCCTCGACCGGTGAAGATGCCGTACCTTTCGTCCGGCAGCCCGACGACCGCATCGTCAGCGTCGACGGTGTCGCCTTCGTCGACATCGACCCGCTGTCACGCAACGACGGTCGCCGCATCGATGTGGTGCTGGATCGAGCAGGTACCGAGGTGGTGGTCGCCACCACCGACACCGTGGTGCCGACACCCGCATGGCTCGACGGCCTCGAGCCCGGTGACCGGCTACTGGCGCTCGACGGCGCCTCCGTCGCCACCTGGGACGAGTTCGTGGCGTTGACCCGGGACCGGCCCGGTGACACCGTGGTGATCAGCGTCGATCGGGAGGGGACTGCGGTGGACATCACCACCGTGCTCGCCTCGCGTCCGCTCGAGGGGGCCGATGTCGGGTACCTCGGGATCGCCCCCGATCTCGTCGTCCGCCGCTCGGGTCCCATCGAGGGCGTGGTGGTGGCCGGCGGAGACCTCGCCGAGGCCGGCAAGGCCAGCGTGGCCGGTCTTGGTGGGCTCGTCACCAACTTCGGCACCATCCTGGGCGCAACGATCAACCCCGACTCGGAGGTGCTCAACGAGGTCCGCCCGGTCTCGCCGATCGGGTTGACCCGTGTCGCCAGCACGGCGCAGATCGCCATTGCCCTGCTGGCCTGGGTGAATGTGTTCGTCGGTGTGCTCAACGTCGTTCCGCTGTACCCGCTCGACGGCGGTCACTTTGCGGTGGCGGCGTACGAGAAGCTGCGGGGTCGTCCCGCCGATATCCGGAAGATGGTCCCGGTCGCCGCCGCCGTCTTCGCCTTCATCGTGCTGCTCGGGATCCTGGGGATCTATTTCGACATCGTGAGCCCGCTCGTCGTTCCCGGGTAGCGCTGGCCGTCTCCGGGTAGAGCTGATCGTCCCCGGGCAGACTGGGCGCCTGCACCGGGTACCATCACCATATGGCTATCGCCCGGCGTCCCTCTCGTCAGCTTCATGTAGGTGCGGTGCCGGTCGGGGATGGGGCACCGGTGTCGGTGCAGTCGATGACCACCACCAAGACGGCGGACGTCGACGGCACCCTTGCCCAGGTGTACGCCCTCCACGGCGCCGGCGCCGATATCGTCCGCATCACCTGCAACGACGTGGCCGCCGCCCAGGGACTGGCTGAGATCGTCCCCCGTTCCCCGGTCCCGATCATCGCCGACATCCACTTCCAGTACCGCTTGGCGCTTGCCGCCCTCGAAGCGGGTGTCGCCGGGCTGCGGCTCAATCCGGGGAACATCCGCAAGGAGGACCAGATCAAGACGGTGGCCCGTGCCGCCGCCGACGCCGGGGTCCCGATCCGGGTCGGGGTCAACGCCGGGTCACTCGACAAAGACCTGCTCGATGAATACGGCGGACCGGTCCCGGAAGCGCTGGTGGCCTCGGCGCTCAAGGAGATCCACTATCTCGAGGATGTCGAGTTCCACGACATCAAGATCTCGGTCAAACACAGCCATGTCCCCACCATGGTCGAGTCCTACCGGCTGCTGGCCGGCAAGGTGCCCTACCCGCTCCATCTCGGGGTCACCGAGGCGGGACCGCCGCCGGGCGGGTTGATCAAGTCGGTCGCCGGGATCTCCACCCTGCTGCTGGAGGGGATCGGCGACACCATCCGCTTCTCCCTGACCGCCGACCCGGTCGAGGAGGCGCAGGCGGGACGCCGCCTGCTCGAGTACCTCGGGCTGCGGGAGCGCAAGAGCCTGGACCTCATCGCCTGCCCGTCGTGTGGCCGGGCCGAGGTCGATGTGATCGAGGTCGCCCGAAGCGCCCAGGAGGCACTGGAAGCCGAGAAGCTGCCGATCCAGGTGGCGGTGATGGGGTGTGTGGTCAACGGTCCCGGCGAGGCGCGCGAGGCGGACATCGGGATCGCCGCCGGACGCGGCAAGGGTCACCTGTTCATCAAGGGCCAGGTGGTGCGGGTGGTTCCCGAGTCCGAGATGGTGGCGGCGCTGCTCGACGAGGCACGCAAGCTTGCCGTCGAGGGGGTCGAAGCCCGGCTGGCCGCCGCCGATACCGACGCCGCCCGCCAGGCATCCGAGACCGCCCTCGAACTGCGTGGCCTCCAGGGTGAC
Source organism: uncultured Acidimicrobiia bacterium (assembly GCA_963708235.1). Classification (GTDB taxonomy): domain Bacteria; phylum Actinomycetota; class Acidimicrobiia; order Spongiisociales; family UBA5794. The sequence goes on from OY970200.1 coordinate 1,254,496, forward strand.
GCCAACGAGGCCGCGGTGCGACGCACCGCCGTCGCCGAGGTCGCCACCGGGGAGTGACGTCCCTCCCAGATGCTCTATCCTCGGCGCATCCCGTGGAACCTGGAGGTCCCCGCGTGCGCTGGTCGCAAGCCTTTATACCGACGTTTCGAGACGACCCGGCCGATGCCGAGGCGCCGAGCCATCGGTTGCTGGTGCGTGCCGGCTATATCCGGCAGCTCATCGCCGGTGCCTACACCCTGCTGCCGCTTGCCCACCGGGTACGGGCCAAGATCCGTCGCATCATCGAGGAAGAGCTCGACGCCATCGGCGGCCAGCAGGTGATGATGCCGGCGATCCACCCTGCCGAGTTGTGGCAGCGCAGCGGTCGCTACGAGATCATGGGGGAGGAACTGTTCCACCTCACCGACCGTCGCGGGTCCGAGCTGGTGCTGGGGATGACCCATGAGGAGAACGTCACCTCGATCGCCGCCGCCGAGCTGACCTCCTATCGCCAGCTTCCCCAGATCTGGTACCAGATCCAGACCAAGTTCCGTGACGAGCCCCGCCCCAAGTCGGGACTGCTGCGGACCCGCGAGTTCACCATGAAGGATGCCTACAGCTTCGACGTCGACACCGCCGGTCTCGACCACTCGTTCGATCTGCATGCGTCGGCCTATCGGGCCATCTTCCGGCGTTTCGGGGTCGAGGCGGTCGCCGTTACCGCATCGTCCGGGGCGATGGGCGGCAAGGACTCGGTCGAGTTCATGGTCAGGGCCCCCGCCGGTGAGGACGAGGTCGTGCACTGCAAGGCCTGCGGATATGCCGCCAACATCGAGCGCGCCGTCTCCCGGGTGGCCCCGGTCGACGATGTCCCCGCTGCAGCGGCGCCGGAACGGTTCGCCACCCCCGGGGTGCGCACCATCGACGCCCTCGCCGCCTTCCCCGGGGGCGCCGCCGGCGACCGCCAGATCAAGACCCTGGTGTATGTGCTCGACGGAGAGCCCACCCTGGTCCTGCTGCGTGGCGATCACCCACTCCAGGAGCAGAAGTTGACCGACGGCACCGGCGCCGTCGAGATCCGTCCCGCCGCCGAGGATGAGATCCGGGCGTTGCTCGGCGCCGGGCCGGGGAGCCTCGGTGCGGTGGGGATCCCTCCGACCGCAGCGGGCGGACCTCGCATCGTGGCCGATGTGGCGCTGCGGGGCCGGACCAATCTCACCACCGGCGCCAACGATGACGATTTCCACGTGCGCGGGGTCGACATCGAACGCGACATCGCGGTCGATACCTGGCTGGATCTGCGGCAGGTCGCCGACGGCGAACCGTGCGACGTCTGCGGCGAGCCGCTCGAGGTGTTCCCCGCCATCGAGGTGGGTCACATCTTCAAGCTGGGGACCCGCTACTCCGAGACCTTCGACCTGAGCGTGCTCGACGCCAACAGCGAGCGCCAGGTGGTGCAGATGGGGTGTTACGGGATCGGGCTGGAACGTAATCTCGCCGCCATCGTCGAGGCGGGTCACGACGAGAAGGGCATTGTCTGGCCGGTTTCGGTGGCGCCGTACGAGGTGGTGGTGACGGTGGTCAAGATCGACGATCCGGCGACCTTGGAGGCGGGGGAGCGGCTCTATGCCGCATTCCGGGATGCCGGAATCGAGGTGCTGATCGATGATCGGGACGAGCGTCCGGGGGTCAAGTTCAACGATGCGGAACTGATCGGGATTCCTTTCCGGGTCACCGTCGGACCGCGTGGTGTCGCCTCCGGCGAGGCCGAGTTCACGGTGCGCGCCACCGGGGAGACGGTTGCGGTCGGACTCGATGATGTGGTCGCCCATGCCGCCGATCTGGTGCGTGCCGGACGCCGCTGACCGCCGGCCCCTTGTGGAGGAGACCGCGCCAGGAACGGTCACAGGTGAGCGCTGGTATACTTCAGGGCAATTGAGATTGAGCGTCTCGAGGTGGGCCTGTGCCCGCCTCGTTTGCTAGTGAGCCCATTTACCCCCCGCCCATGTCACTCACGGGCGGCAGTAGGAACACGGACCGGCCGATAGGGAGGATTGACGGTGAGCGACACGGCGGGACACCTGTGGAAGGTGATCGAGCCGTACGTCGTCGCCGAAGGCGTCGAACTCGACGACATCGAGATCGTTGGCGGTGAGGGCGCCGCCATCGTGCGGGTGACCGTCGACGCCGACGATCCGGTCGATGTCGACCGGATCGCCCGGCTCTCCCGAGGGGTGTCACGCCTGCTCGACGAGTCCGATCCGTTTCGTGGGTCGTACACCCTGGAGGTGTCGTCCCCGGGTTTGGAACGGAAGCTGCGGCGTCCCCGCCACTTCCAGAAGGCGATCGGCAGGCGGGTGAAGGCCAAGTCCCGCAAACCGGTCGGTGATGCGCACACCCACGAGGGTGTGCTGACATCGGCAGACGATGGTGCGTTTGTCCTCGACACCGAGGAGGGCATGCGCACGATCGCCTACGAAGATGTGACCTCGGCCCGCACCGTGTTTGTGTGGGAGAAGAAGACGAAGCCGGGCAGCCGGCCCTAGAGAGGAACGAGATGGACTACAACCTGCTCGATGCGCTCGAGCTTCTCGAAAGAGAGAAGGGCGTTCCCGCCGACACGATCCTCGACGCGCTCGCCAACGCCCTGGTATCGGCGTACAAGCGCACCCCGGGAGCGGCGGAAGAGGCGCGGGTGACCATCGACGCCGACACCGGCGAGATCCTCGTGTACGGGCAGGAACTCGACGAGGACGGCAACGTCACCAACGAGTGGGAGGACACTCCCGACGATTTCGGGCGGATCGCCGCCCAGACCGCCAAGCAGGTCATCATGCAGCGTCTCCGTGACGCCAAGCGGGAGCAGGTCTACGACCTGTACGAGGGTCGCGAAGGTGATCTGGTCACCGGGATCGTCCAGCAGTCCGACCACCGCTACGCCATCCTCGACCTGGGCAATGCCGAGGCGATCATGCCGGCATCCGAGCGCATCCCCTATGAGCGTCTCGAGCGGGGCAATCGGGTCAAGGCCTATATCCTGGAAGTCCGTGGTGAGGGCAAGGGTCCCCAGATCGTGATCAGCCGGAGCCACCCGGAGTTCATCCGCTCGCTCTTCGAACTCGAGGTGCCGGAACTGGTCGACGGCGACGTCGAGATCCGCGCCATCGCCCGTGAGCCCGGTCACCGCACCAAGATCGCCGTCGCATCCAACGACCCCAACGTCGACCCGGTCGGTGCCTGTGTCGGTGCCCGCGGTTCGCGGGTCCGTCAGGTGGTCAACGAGTTGCGTGGCGAGAAGGTCGACATCGTCGAATGGCGAGATGACCCCGCTTCGTTCCTCGCCGAGGCGCTGAGCCCGGCGCGGGTCAAAGAGGTACGGCTCGACCACGACGCCCGGATCGCCACGGTGATTGTGCCCGACCACCAGCTTTCGCTGGCGATCGGCAAGGAGGGCCAGAACGCCCGTCTCGCCGCCCGTCTCACCGGTTTCAAGGTCGACATCCGCTCCGAGAGCCAGGATCTCGGCCTCGACGCCGAGGAACCCGAGGATGCGCCGGAAACCCGGGAAGAGTCTGCTTCGGAGGAAGCGGTCGCCGAGGTGCCTGCCGCCACCGACGAATCGCCGGTGCCTGCTGCAGACGATGACGCCGTCGCCGCCGAGGCCGAGGGCGATCAACCGGTAGACGGGACCGAGAGCGATCAACCGGCAGACGAGTCGCCCGCCGGCGAAGTCGTTGCGGACGAGGCGTCGGCCGGCGAAGCCGTTGCGGACGGGCCACCGGTGGACGAGGCGGAGACGACCCCGGCCGGTTGACCCGGATCGGTACTTCTGACCGGATCGGTCCGGTCCCACAAATTTTAAGATGATGCGAACACGGAGGTGACGGTGGCGAAGCAGAGGGTGTACGAACTGGCACGGGAGCTTGGGCTCGAGTCCAAGGAGGTGCTGGAGCGCGCCCAGGAGCTCGGTATCGAGATCAAGACGGCGTCATCCAGCCTGTCCGAGGATGACATCGCCCTGGTCCGCCTTTCCTATGACGAAGGCGCCGAACCCGCCGCCACCGCCGATGCCGCCGCCGAGACGGCATCTTCCGATCAGGGTGTATCCGACGATACGCCCCCACCGAGCGCCGCCGCACCGGTTGCCGCCGCCGAGGAGGCCCCTGTCACCACCCGCTCCGCACCGCCGTCGCCACCGGCAGCTTCCGACCCCGTAGCCGAGGCGCCGACCCCACCCCCCACCCCGCCGGCCGCCGCCCAGCCGGCCGCTCAGCCAGCTACCCAGACCGATTCGGGACCGAACGGATCGGCACCGGACGACGACCGGATTCTCACCGTTGTCGCCGGGATCACCGTTGCCGAGTTCGCCCGCCTTGTCGGCGAGCGCACCGGCGAGGTGGTGCACACGCTGATGGGGATGGGTGAGATGATCCCCGGGGACGGCGCCATTCCGGTCAAGGCACTCGAACCCATCGCCGAGCACTTCGGGTATCAGATCCTGGTCGAGGACGCCGAGGAGGTGCCCGAGGACGCCGGGCGCACCCCGCACACGGTCGAGTTCGACGACGATCCGTCCACGCTCCAGATCCGGCCACCCGTGGTCACCGTGATGGGTCACGTCGACCACGGCAAGACCCAGCTACTCGACACCATCCGGTCCGCCGATGTCGTCGCTGGTGAGGCCGGTGGGATCACCCAGCACATCGGTGCCTACCAGGTGACCCGCGACGGCAAGAAGATCACCTTCATCGATACCCCGGGTCATGAGGCGTTCACCGCCCTGCGCGCCCGCGGCGCCGTGGTCACCGACATCGTGGTCATCGTCGTCGCCGCCGACGACGGGGTGATGCCGCAGACCGCCGAGGCCATCGACCACGCCAAGGCCGCCGGGGTTCCGATCATCGTCGCCATCAACAAGATGGACCTCGAATCCGCCGATCCCTACAAGGTCCGCGCCGGTCTCACCCAGCACAACATCGTCGTCGAGGATCTCGGTGGCGACGTGGTCGCCGTCGAGCTTTCCGCCCTCACCGGTGACGGGGTCGAAGACCTGCTCGAGATCATCAATCTGGTGTCCGAGGTCGAGGAGTTCAAGGCGAACCCGTCCGCCAAGGCGGTCGGCACGGTCATCGAGGCCGAACTCGAGATCGGGCGCGGCCCGCTGGCCACCGTCATCGTCCAGCGTGGAACCCTCAAGCAGGGGGATGCGATCGTGGCGGGTGCGGTGAGCGGCCGGGTCCGGGCCATGTACGACGAGAACGGCAATCAGCTCAAGTCGGCCCCTCCGAGCACCCCGGTGCTGGTCACCGGTTGGGGCGACGTCCCTTCGGCGGGCGACATGTTCGAGGCCGTTGCCAACGAACGTACCGCCCGCAAACTGGCCCAGTCCCGCACCGACGAATTGCGGGCCTCCGAGGTCACGGTTCCGACCTCGACCGAGCGTCTCGGGATCCTGCTCGAGCAGATCCGTACCGCCGGTCATGTCGAGATCAACGTGATTCTCAAGGCCGACGCCCATGGGTCGCTCGAAGCGCTCCGCGACGCCGTCGCCAAGATCAGCCGCGATGACGGCCGGGTGTCGGTCATCCACGGTGCCGTCGGTGGGATCACCGAGAAGGACATCACGCTGGCCGACGCATCCAACGCCGTGGTGTACGGCTTCAACGTCCGTCCGGATGCCGGTGCCCGGGCCGCCGCCAAGGCGCGCGGTATCGACATCCGCACCTTCCAGATCATCTACGAGCTCCTCGACGATCTCGAGTCGCTCCTGGTCGGCGAACTGTCTCCCGACGAGGTGGAGTCCTTCCTCGGGGTCGCCGATGTGCGTGCCACTTTCCGTGCGCCGCGTTTCGGGACCATCGCCGGGTGTTATGTCACCGAGGGTGCGATCAACCGCAACGCCCGGGCCCGCCTGGTTCGCGATGGCGTCGTCGTCCACGATGGGAAGATCGGTTCGCTCCGTCGCTTCAAGGACGATGTGGCCACGGTCAACGCCGGATTCGAATGCGGTATCGCTTTCGAGAACTTCCGTGACATCAAAGAAGGAGACACCATCGAGTCCTACGTGGTCCGGGAGGTCGCCCGGACCTGACGATGTTCGTTGCCGCCGTCCGGATCGAACTCCGTCTGCGTGGGGTGCAGTCGCTCAAAGAGAAGCGGCACGTAGTCAAGTCGCTCAGTGCCGGTCTCATCGAGCGGTTCGGCGTCGCCGTGTCGGAGGTCGACGATCAGGACAAGTGGCAGAAGGCGGTGCTCGGTGTCGCCGCGGTGGCGCCCCAGTCCGCCCGGCTCACCCAGGTGCTCCATCGAATCGAGCGATACCTCGATGCGCAGACCGAGAGCGAGGTGCTCCGCATCTCGACCACCTATCTGGAACGTCCCGAATGAACGGTGACGGTTCCTCGCCCGATTGGACCCCCAGGCCAGATATGACCAGCCCAGACATGACCAGCCCAGACATGACCAGGCCAGATACGAGCAGACTGGTATGAGCAATCCAGGCACCTCCAGGATGCGGAAGGTCAACGAGCTGCTGCGTGAGGTGATCGCCGAAGAGGTGACCCTGCTCAAGGATCCGCGCATCGGCTTCCTGACCATCACCGGTGTCGACACGTCGCCGGATCTGCGCCGCGCCACCGTCTTCTACTCGGTGCTGGGCGACGACGAGGTCAAGGAGTCGACCGCCGTGGCGCTCGAATATGCGGCGCCGCGTCTGCAGGGCCGACTTGCCGGCCAGGTTCGGCTCAAGTTCACCCCGCGGCTGAGCTTCGAGGTCGACCCGGCGATCGACACCGGTCTGCGGATGGGGAAGATCCTCCACGAGATCGATCAGGAACGCACCGACCAGGACCCCGCCGATCCCGCCGCCGACCCCGTCGACCCGGCCGACTCCGTCGATCCCGCCGGCACCGTTGCGGACCCGGCCGATGCCGCTGGCCCGGCCGATCCGGAGGGATCATGAGCGTCGACGAACCGACGTCCCCACCGGTCGGGGCGGGGGGAATCGATGCGGTGGTGAGGACGCTCGGCGCAACCGGGTCGTTCGTCGTCGCCGGACATGTCGGTCCCGATGGAGATGCGCTCGGCTCGATGATGGCCCTGGCCCGCGCCGGGACTGCCGCCGGGAAGACCACCGTGGCGACCTTCGGGGAACCGTTCGTGGTCTCCAAACAGATCAGATTTCTCGCCGACGAACGGCTGGTGACGGTCTCGGCGGTCCCCACCCCGATCGACATGCTCGTCGTGGTCGACTGCGGTGATCGGAGTCGCCTCGGGAGCGCCGCCGTCCTCGCCGATGCGGCGGCGGTGGTGGTGGTCATCGACCACCACCGGACCAACACCGGCTTCGGCGACGTCACCTGGATCGATCCCGATGCCAGCTCGACCGCCGAGATGGTCCATCAGGTGATCACCCGGCTGGGATGGCCGATCGATACCGTCACCGCCACGGCGCTCTATACCGGGATCGTGACCGACACCGGTCGCTTCCAGTACTCGGCGACCGGCCCTTCCACCCATCGTGTCGCCGCCGATCTGCTCGAAGCCGGTGTCCAGCCCGACGAGGTCGGGCAACGGGTGTTCGAGGAAGCCCCGTTCGGTTACCTCGGGCTTGCCGGACAGGTGCTCTCCAGGACCAGCCTCGACGAGGAGCTCCATCTGGTGTGGTCGACCCTTCGCCTCGAGGATCTGAAGAAGGCCGGGGTGTCCTACGAGGAGGCCGATGGGCTGATCGACCTGATCCGCATCGCCGAGGAGGCCGAGGTCGCCTGTCTGCTCCGCGAGCTCGGGGAGCACCGAACCAAGGGAAGCCTCCGCTCCCGGGGTCGCATCGATGTCGGGTCGGCCGCCGCCAAGCTGGGCGGCGGGGGTCACCACAACGCCGCCGGATTCACCCTCGATGCGCCGGTCGACGCCGCCATCGAGATGGTGCGTGACGCCCTGCGATGAGCGATGTCCTCCCCGCCGGGTTTCTCCTCGTCGACAAGCCCGCGGGCTGGACCTCCCACGATGTCGTCGCCAAGGTCCGCAATCTTGCCCGGATCAAGAAGGTCGGTCACGCCGGAACGCTCGATCCGATGGCGACCGGGCTGCTGGTCCTGGCGCTGGGCCGGGCGACCCGGTTGCTCCGCTTCGTCCAGGACGGAGCCAAGGAGTACGTCGCCACCGCCTGTTTCGGCGTGGCCACCGACTCGCTCGACGCCGATGGCGCCGTATTGTCCCGTCACCCGCTCCCGGTCGGTGCCGAGCAACTCGAGGCGGCCATGCGCCGCTTCGTCGGCGAGATCTCCCAGGTGCCGCCGATGGTGTCGGCCCGCAAGATCGGCGGTCGCCGTCTCTACGAACTGGCGCGGGAAGGCACCGAGGTCGAGCGTGAGGCCCGGCAGGTCACCATCTTCGAATGCGAGCTGCTCGATCTTGCGCCTTCCGACTATCCCGAGGTCACCTTTCGGGTGGTGTGTTCGAGCGGCACCTATGTCCGCACCCTCGCCGACGACCTGGCGCAGAGTTTCGGCGGCCACGCCCATCTCACCGCACTGAGAAGAACCCGCAACGGCCGTCTCGAGGTGGAGGCCGCACACCGCATCGAAGATCTGGTGGAGCTGGCGGCCGTCGATCGACTCTCGGAGGCGGTGATCTCGATCGGCGACGGGCTCCCCGAGGTGCCGGCCGTGGTGATCGATGCCGACTCGGTAGCGGCGGTACGCAACGGTGTGCCCTTCCCGCAGAGTGTGTTCGACACCGGTACCCCCGACCAGGGGCTGGTGCGGGTGGTGGCGCCCGACGGGGAACTGCTGGCGTTGTACCGCATGTCCGGAGCCGCACTGCGCCCCGAGGTGGTTCTCGGATGAGGGTGCTCGACGGTCCGCATCAGGAATGGCCATCGCTCGAGGCCCCGACCGCCGTCACCATCGGGGTTTACGACGGGGTCCATCTCGGTCATCGCCATGTCATCACCACGCTGGCCGACCGGGCAGCCGCCGACGGTCTCCTGGTCACGGTGGTGACCTTCCGCCAGCATCCGGCGACGTTGCTCGCCCCGGATCGGGTGCCGCCGCAGCTCACCACCATCGACCAGCGGCTGGAACGTTTCGCCGCCGCCGGAGTCGACGTGGTGGCGTTGCTCGACTTCGACGAGTCGCTGCGACGTCTCAGCGCCGAGACGTTTGTCGAAGATGTCCTCGTCGCCGGATTGCAGCCGCGGCTGATCGCCGTCGGGGAGGACTTCCGCTTCGGGTTTCGCCAGCAGGGCGACGTCGCCCTGCTGGAACGGATGGGCACGGGCCATGGCTTCTCGGTGGTTCCGGTCCCACTGGTGGGGTCTTCGCCGGAATCAGGTGGGGTTCCCTATTCGGCGACCGCGGCCAGAACCGCCCTCGGTCGGGGCGATCTCGACACCGTGTCCGCCATCCTGGGACGACCGTTCCAGGTCTGTGCCGAGGTGGTGGCCGGTGACGGCCGCGGGCGCGGCATCGGGTTCCCCACCGCCAATCTCGGACTGGCCCCGCACCAGGCGGTCCCTCGTCACGGGGTCTATGCGGTCCGGGCACGCATCGGCAACGGTGCAGCCGGATCGGAGATGATGCCCGGCGTGGCCAACGTGGGCGTCCGGCCCACCTTTGGTGGCTCGGCCGAGGTGATCGAGGTCCATCTGCTGGACATCGATCTTCCGCTGTACGGCGAGATGTTGTGTGTGGACTTCGTCGCCCGGGTGCGCGACGAGCAGCGATTCGACGGGATCGAGGCGCTGGTGGCCCAGATCGGGCGGGATGTCGGGACGGCGCGCCGGCTGCTCGACGGCCCGGCGGACTAGGGAGCCGGCGGACTAGGGAGCCGGCGGCTCGACCGGGAGGTCGGCCTCCGCCCAGGCGAGGATCCCGCCGGCGATGTTGGAGATGTCCTCGAAACCGACCTGCTGGATCAGCGCATTGACCACCGAACCGGAGCGGTTCCCCGACCGGCACAACACGATGATCTCCTCGGCCGGGTCGAGCTCGGTGTACCAGTCGTTGATGGTCGACATCGGGCGGAGCTCGGTGCCGGGGACATGCGACTCGTCCCACTCGTTCTGCTCGCGCACGTCGATGAGCCGTACCCCACGCTCCAGCATGCGGGCGGCTTCTTCGACGGTGACGGTGGGGACCTCGGGTCGCACGGGTGGCAGCACGTCTCAGACGATAGTGGTTGCCGCAACCACGGCCGGGTACTCTCCGGCGGATGCGCCCCTCGGTCAGTTCCGCATCGCCCTACGAGGCTCGGTATGGCTTCTCCAGGGCGCTCCGCATCGGTGACCGGGTGCTGGTGGCGGGTACGGCGCCGGTACCACCACCTGGCGAGCCCGTGGCGGCGAGCGCCCACGATCAGATGTTGCGGTGTGGCGCCATCGCCACGGAGGCGCTCGCTCAACTCGGTGCCGGCGTCGACGACGTGGTGCGAACCCGGATGTTCATCACCGACCCGGCGGTGGCGGACGAGGTGGGGGAGGCGCACCGGGTCGTGTTCGGATCCGCCATGCCCACGGCGACCATGGTGGTGGTGGCGGCCCTGCTCGATCCGGCGTGGCTGGTCGAGATCGAGGTCGAAGCGGTCCTTCCCGGACATGGCGAATAGAGCGATCCGGTCGAGCGGCTAGAGTTGGCGGCACGGCTCCGCCCGGTGCACATCGGGACCTGGTTGGAGGTGTCCACGGACGTGGTACACTTTCATCTCGGACAGTCGTCCGCCCCTATTTCGTCGCGAAGGAAAACGCTCTGTCGTGAAGGACACGAAGACCATCATCGAAGAGTTCGGTACGCACGAGACCGACACCGGTTCGCCGGAGGTCCAGGTCGCACTGCTCACCGAGCGGATCACCCACCTCACCGAACATCTGCGGTCCAACAAGAAGGACCACCATGGTCGGCGGGGGCTCCTCATGATGGTGGGTAAGCGCCGACGACTTCTTGCCTATCTCCGCGATCAAGACGTGGAGAGGTACCGTTCCCTCATCGCCAGGCTTGGCCTGCGCCGATGACCTGAGATGAAGGCGGCCGTCAACGGCCGCCTTCTCTGATATACGACGAGGAGGCCCACCCCCAGTTGTCAGTGGCCGACGTTCACCCCCCTCCTGCAGAGATTCTGCTCGCAGATGGTTGAGCCTCGACGACTGCCAATTGGGCCAGCCTCCTCCACAATCGAAGGAGACACGTGTGGTAGAGACCACCGTACGCGGCCAGATCGGCGATAAAGAAATCGCTTTCTCGGCCGGCAAGCTCGCCCAGCTCGCTGATGGCGCCGTCGTGGCGCAGGTGGGCAACACCCAGGTCCTCGTGACCGCAACCGCCAGCCGCAACATTCGCGAAGGTGTCGATTTCTTCCCCCTGACGGTCGACGTCGAGGAGCGGATGTACGCCATCGGCAAGATCCCCGGCTCGTTCTTCCGTCGTGAAGGCCGCGCCACCGAGAAGGCGACCCTGACGGCCCGCCTCATCGACCGTCCGCTGCGCCCGTCGTTCCGGAAGGGATTCCGCAACGAGACGCACATCGTCGCCACCATCATGTCGGCCGACATGATCAACCCCTACGACGTTCCTGCCCTCAATGGCGCCTCGGCGGCGTTGACGATCAGCGCCGTCCCGTTCCAGGGCCCGCTCGGTGCGGTCCGTCTGGCACTGATCGACGGGGAATGGGTTCCCTTCCCGACGTTCGACGAGCTGGAGAATGCCGTCTTCGACCTGGTCGTCGCCGGCAAGCGCAACTCGGAAGGTGCCGTCGACATCGTCATGGTCGAGGCGGGCGCCACCGAGGAGGGACATCGTCTCGTCGCCGGTGGCCAGCAGGCCAGTGACGAGGCCACCATCAACCGTGGACTCGACGAGGCCAAGGACTACATCGCCACCATCATCGATCTCCAGCTCGAACTCCGCAGCCAGCTCGGTGAGCCCGAGCCGGTCGAATGGCCGGTCGTGGTCGACTACACCGACGAGATCCTGGCCCGGGTCGAGGCCGTCGCCCGACCCAAGGTCGCCGAGATGGGCGTGATCACCGACAAGAAGCAGCGCCTCCAGACCGAGGCCGGGATCGCCGAAGCCGTCATGGCCGAGCTTGCGATCCCCGAGGACGAAGCCGAGAGCCGTGCCATGGCCAAGCGGGCCTTCAAGTCGGTGCAGAAGGCCGTGATGCGCGAGCGCGTCGTCGCCGACGGCATCCGGATGGACGGTCGCGCCCTCGACGAGGTCCGCCAGATCGACATCGAGGTGGGGCTGCTCCCCGAGGCGCACGGTTCGGCGCTCTTCCAGCGTGGCGAGACCCAGGTGCTCAACGCCACCACGCTCGGAATGCAGCGGATGGAGCAGATGCTCGACACGATCTCGATCGAAGAGTCGAAGCGTTACATGCACCACTACAACTTCCCGCCGTTCTCCACCGGGGAGACCGGCTTCATGCGGGGCCCGAAGCGTCGCGAGATCGGCCACGGAGCGCTCGCCGAGCGTGCGCTGTTCCCGGTGATCCCGCCCGCCTCCGAGTTCCCGTACGCCTACCGCCTCGTTTCCGAGGTGTTGGCGTCCAACGGGTCGTCCTCGATGGCATCGGTCTGTGGATCGACGCTGTCGCTGATGGATGCCGGTGTTCCCATCGAGGCGCCGGTGGCCGGAATCGCCATGGGACTCATCGCCCATGACGGCAACTTCGCCACCCTCACCGACATCCTCGGTGCGGAGGACGCCCTCGGTGACATGGACTTCAAGGTCGCCGGTACCCGGGAGATGATCACCGCCCTGCAGCTCGACACCAAGATCGAGTCGCTTCCCAGCGAGGTTCTCGCCGGTGCGCTGGATCAGGCCCGCACGGCCCGGCTGTTCATCCTCGACAAGATGGCCGAGGCACTGCCGACACATCGTGCCGAGCTGGCGCCCAACGCCCCGAAGATCGAGTCGATCACGATCCCCAAGGATCGTATCGGTGAGGTCATCGGACCCAAGGGCAAGGTCATCCGCGAGCTCGAGGAAGAGACCGGCGCCACCATCGAGATCGACGACGACGGCACGGTTCGTGTCGGCGCTTCCGATACCGCATCGATGGAGCTCGCCCGTGAGCGCATCCTGGCCATCGGCTTCCCGCCGGTGGTCGAGGTGGGTCAGATCTACGAGGGCGAGGTGGTGAACATCACCAAGTTCGGCGCCTTCGTCAACATCCTTCCCGGCCGTGACGGACTGCTCCACATCTCCAAGATGGGTGGCGGTCGTCGCATCGCCCAGGTGGAGGATGTGCTGTCGCTCGGCGACACGGTGCAGGTGGTGGTTCGCGAGATCGACGATCGTGACAAGGTCAGCCTCGACCTCGCCGACGGCGTCGAGCTCGAGATGAAGCCCGGCGCCCAGCCGATGGAGTCTGGTGACCGCGGCGGAGACCGTGGCGGTGATCGAGGCGGTGATCGAGGCGGCGACCGTCGCGGGAACGACCGCGGTGGAGATCGTGGCGGCGACCGGCGTCGTGATGGCGGCGGCAGCCGTGATGGCGGCCGTGGTCGCAGCGACGGTGGTCGCGGTGGTCGTGACGGCGGGAGCCGGGGACGTGACGGTGGAGGCCGCGATGGCGGTCAGACCGACGCCCCCCGCACGGACGCCCCCAAGACGGACGACCGTCCGGCTCGGACCGTCGTCTCCTTCGAGGACGACTTCGAGAGCGGCTTCTAGACCCCTCGGTTCACACCGACCGAAGAAATGCAGGAAGGCCCTCCCGAACGGGAGGGCCTTCCTCGTTGAGGGTGTTCCTCGTGAGCAGGGTGCTCAGTGTTGTTGGCTCTTCGGCGTGCGCCTCATCGCGGTGCGGCGAGGGAAACCCTGCCCTCGCCGCCGATTCCGCACCTGTCAGTGCGGAATCAGTCGTCGAGGATGAAGGTGAGCTTCATGTCGACGCGGAAGTGTTTGATGGTGCCGTCTTCGGCCAGCTCGACCTTCTGCTCCGAGATCCAGGCCCCTCTGATGCCGTCGATGGTGCGCTGGGCCTTGGCGATGCCTTTGCGGATGGCGTCCTCGAAGGACCCCGGGGAGGTTGAGGTGATCTCAATGACCTTGGCGACCGACAATGCGGCTCCTTTCAATGATGGGTCAATGACCGGCAAACCAGGTCAGGCTACCGCCTCGACGGCGACGATGCCCAGGCATCGAGGTCGGGGAACGGGTCGGCCCGGACATGGGGGGCGGTAGGTGGAGAATTCGCGGTCTTGATGATCGAACAGATGTTCGATAGTGTCGGGTTCCCGAACGAGATGCAGACCCCATGACAGACGTATATGACAGACGCACATGACCGGCCGCACATGACCGACCTCCGACTGGCCGGCACCCCGTCGACTGGCACCCTGTCGACCGGCGCCCTGTCGACCGGCACCCTGTCGACCGGCACCCTGTCGACCGGCGCCCTGTCGACCGGCGCCCTGTCGACCGGCGCCCTGTCGACCGGCACCGATGTGCTGAGGCTGCATCCGGGTCGAACGGTGGGGCTGGTGGGACCGGCCGGGTTCGGGCTGACCAGGCTGGGTCTGACCCTGCTGGCCGAGCCCTCACGACGGGGCCCGGTGGCGTTTGTCGATGTCCGGGGCTGGCTCTGTCCGACGGCCGCCTGGGAATCCGGGGTCGATCCTGATCGCCTGGTGGTGGTGCGGTGTGCCGATCCCGTCACCTGGGGCAGGGTGGTGACGGCACTTCTCGAAGGTCTCCAGGCGGTCTACGCCGAGGTTCCCCCGCATATCAGGGAAACCCAGCTCCGCACCCTGGTGGCCACGGTCCGCTCCCGACAGCGGAGCCTGGTGATGCGTCCGGTCCGGGGGGCGCTCCCCGCCGGAATGGCCCACCTGCTGCTCGAGGCCCGCCAGGTGCGGTGGGAGGGACCCGATGAGGGGTTCGGCCGTCTTGGTCGACGCCGGATGACGCTGGCCGCCTCCGGGAAGGCGATGCGGGGGATGGAACGCACGATCGAGGTGGAGGACGATGGAACGCACGCTGTGCGTCTGGTATCCGGGTTGGGCGTTGCGCCCACCGATATCGCCACCGGATGAGCCCGCCCAGGCGGTAGGGGGGAACAACCGGGTGGTGGCGGTCAACCATGCCGCCGAGTCGGCCGGCATCGTCGTCGGGATGCGCCGGCGCCAGGCCGAGGCGGTATGTCCCTCGGTGCACACCGTGATCGCCGATCCGGCAGCGGACATGGGGCGGTTCGAGGTGGTGGTGGCCTCGGTGGAGGATCTCGTCCCCCGTGTCGAGGTGACCGCACCGGGGATGCTCCTGGTGCCGGTGGCCGGGGCGATGCGGTTCTACGGTGACGAGACGATCCTGGTCGACCGGGTGGTCAAGGAACTCGACACCCTCACCGGACCGGGGTACCGGCTCGGGCTCGCCGCCGGGCCGTTCACCGCCCGTGTCGCCGCCGGGCAGGCCACCGTCGACGAGCCGGTGTGCCGTGTGGTCGACGACGCCGCCTTTCTCCGCGATCTCGATGTCGGGGCCCTGGGGAAGGACGACCTGGCGGCCACCTTCCGCTGGCTCGGGATCACCACCCTGGGGGAGATCGCCGCCCTCCCCAGGGCCGCCATGGTCTCCCGGTTCGGGACCGAGGGTCTCGAAGCCCACCGCTTGGCCAACGGTGAGGACCGCACCGCCCGACCTCGGGAGATCCCGGCCGATCTGGCGGTCGAGGAACGCTTCTCGCCGCCGTTGGAGAACCTCGAGCAGGCCGCCTTTGTCGCCCGTGCCCTGGCGCACCGCCTGCTCGGGGATCCGGCACTGCGGGGGGCGGCGCCCCATCGGGTGGAGGTCGAGGCCGAGGCCGCCGGGGGAGCGCACCGCATCCGCACCTGGCGCAACACCGACCCCTTCGACGAGGTGGTGCTGGCCGAGCGGGTGCGGTGGCAGCTCTCGGCATGGCTCGACGAGGCGAGGTTCCGTTCCGGGCCGGGGATCCAGGGTGGGCTGGTCCGGCTCCGGCTGGCTCCGGCGGATATCTCGGATGCGGGCCGCCAACTTGCGCTCGACGAAGATGCCCGGGGGATGGCCGAGGTGCACCGGACCCTGGTCCAGACCCAGCACCTGGTGGGCCCCGATCAGGTGCTCCAGGCGCGGCGGCAAGGGGGCCGTGACCCGGCGGAACGGGTGGTCTGGTACCGCTGGGGGGACTCGCCCACGGTGATCCGTGACCCCGACGCCCCCTGGCCTGGGGCGGTTCCCGACCCGGCGCCGAGTCTCGTGCCCGACGAGGCGACGGTGCTGGAGGTGGAATGGGATGACGGGATGCCGGTGCGGGTCCGGCTCGGCACCCGTTGGGTCCCGGTGCTCTCCTGGGCGGGCCCGTGGCGTCGCACCGGTCGATGGTGGCAGGGGGAGCCCCCCGCCGACCGCTACCAGATCGTCACCTCGGCCGGGGCCTTCCTCTGCGAATCCCGCCAGGGTCGCACCTATCTCACCGGCATCTACGACTGAAGCTCAACGGACCGAGGTCACCGTCTCCTGGGCCTGGTTACGGAGCCTGGTGATGTCGGTGAGGGCGAGATCGGCGGTGGGGATCGGGGGATGAATGATCACCCTGACCTTGCCGGGGTAGAAGACCTTGGCGCCGGGACGCCAGGCGGCGCCGGTCCCCTCGATGCTGATCGGGACCACCGGAAGCTGGTTGGCGATCGCCAGACGGAACGCCCCCTTGCGGAACTCGGCGACCCTGCCGTCGATGCTGCGGGTCCCCTCCGGGAAGATCAGCAACGAGTGCCCGCGACGTTTCGCCTCGGCCACCCCCTCGTTGATCACGGTGTGGGCCCGGCCTCCGGCGTTGCGGTCGGTCTTGACGATCCCCATCGCCGTCATCGCCTGTGCCAGCACCGGGATCCGGAAGACCTCCTTCTTGGCCAGAAACCGGATCGACACCGGAGCGGCCAGGAAGGCCACCGGGATATCGAAGTTCGACTGGTGGTTCCCCACGAAGATGTACTGGAGGGACGGGTCGATGTGCTCCCGGCCCTCGACGTGGAGCGAGATCGGGGCGATCGCCAGAAAGACCCGGCTCCAGAAGCGGACGATGCGCTGGATCGCCGGGCCGTCACGGCGTACCGCCGAGGCCACGATCACCGCAATGGCACAGAACAGCGTGATCGCCGCCAGCAGAGCGATCCCGACCCCGGTCCTGACCATGGCGAGCAGATGGGCGGTGCGGCTGCGCTGCGGCACCGCCTCGGCCATGGCGCGGTCGCGTTGTTCCGGAGAAGCCATCGGCCTAGTGCCCCATCAGATAACGTTCGCTGCGTTCAGGACGGCCAGATGACGTCGCTGGCTGCGTCCTCGTCCTTGACGTATCCACTGATATGCCTTCGTCCTGCGTCCTTGCCATCAACGCCCCTGGCTGATCATTGAGCCTCGCCCTGAACATCACCAACGTCACCGGATAGAGCACTAGCGTAGCTTCCGCCGCCCGACCTCAGCGGCCAAGCCCCGGGATTCGGAGAGGGACAGAATGCGACGGGTGACAGTTGACCAGGCGCGCCGTATCGCCGTCGCCGCCCAGGGATTCAACGACCCTCCGCTGCGGGGCCCGGCCGATGTGCGGGCGTTCCGTCGGGTGTTCCGCCGCATCGGGCTGCTCCAGCTCGACTCGGTCAACGTGCTTGCCCGCTCGCACTACCTCCCGGTGCTGGCCCGGCTCGGTCCGTACGATCGGGATCGTCTCGACGCATATACCTCGGCGTCCGGCGAGGTGGTCGAATGCTGGGCGCATGTGGCGTCGCTGGTTCCCGTCGAGGACTTCCCGCTGTACCGCCATGCCATGGAGGCGAAATCGATGTGGCCGGAGCTGGCGGCGGTCGAGCAGGAGCGACCCGGGTATGTCGAGGCGGTGTACCGGGAGATCGCCGAACACGGACCCTTGACCGCCTCAGAGCTGAGCGACCCCGGTGAGCGGACCGGCCCGTGGTGGGGGTACGGGCACGGCAAGCTTGCCCTGGAGTGGTTGTTCCGAAGGGGCCGGATCATCTCGTGGCGAGGGCCCGGCTTCACCAAGATCTACGACATCACCGAACGGGTGATCCCGGCCCATCTCCTCGGCGCCGAATTCCCCTCCCGGGACGAGGCATATCGCACCCACCTGCTCCAGGCGGCCCGCCATCATGGGATCGGGACCGCCAAAGACCTTGTGGACTACCACCGGATCAGCCTGGTCCGCTCCCGACCGATCCTCGACGAACTGGTCGCCGCCAGTGAGTTGGACGAGGTCGAGGTTCCCGGATGGAAGGGGCCGGTCTATCTGCACCCGGAAGCACGGATGCCCCGGCGACCCACGGGAACCGCCCTGCTCAGTCCGTTCGACCCGCTGGTGTGGGAACGGAGCCGCAACGAACGGATCTTCGATTTCCGCTACCGCATCGAGATCTACACCCCCGAGCCGAAGCGGGTCTACGGCTACTACGTGCTCCCGTTCCTGCTCGACGGGGAACTGACCGGTCGGGTCGATCTCAAGGCCGACCGTCAGGGCGGAAGGCTGCTGGTGCAGTCGGCATGGTTGGAGGACGGTCAGGACCCCAACCGGGTCGCCCGTGGCATGGTGGCGCCGCTGCACGAGATGGCGTCCTGGCTCGGTCTGACCGAGGTCGAGGTCCGCCGCCGCGGCAACCTCGCCGAGCATCTGCGCACGGCCCTCGGCTAGCACGCGCTTACGTGGACGCGCTACTAGAAGACGCGCAGCGCCTGGAACTCGTCGCGCTCGCGGCGGGCCAGGGCACGCAGCGCCGCCAGGTCGCCGTGGTTTCGGCGCGCCGTCGGCTTCCCTCTTTGGCCCGCTCAACGCTTCAGTCTGCGTGTGCTTCTTGGCCCTCCCCGCCCCGGGGGGCGGGGTGCCTCCGAGGCTCTGGGAGGAGGTGGGGCGGGGCGCGAGGCCGTCTTCCCTGAAGGTCGACCTGTTGCGTGCGGTGCGAGTTGCCGTGGGCGCTACGACGCTGAACGGGCAGCTGTCGGTGACACTTCAGGTTGCGGACATTGATGTCGCGCCCCGCCCCGTCTGCGTCCGCAGGCGTCCGCAGCCACCCCGCCCCCCAGGGCGGGGAGGGCCAGAAAAGCGGGCGTGGACTCGGCGATTCGCCAGCTCGCCTCACAGACCCACGGCGACGATGGTGCCCAGATCGAAAGCCGCGCTGGCGATCACGTTGTTCTCCCAGTCGGCCAGGACGATGAGGCCTCGAGTGGTGAACACCGCACGGCCGCCATCCTCCGACAACCAGACAGGTTGGTAGCTCTGTGGGATGACCATGGTCTGTTCACTGCCAGCAATGGTGATGGCGACAACTGCCCAGTTGCCGTCCCATTGGCGTTCCACCGCAACCAGGGTCTCGTCAGCGGTGAACCCTGCTGCCACTGGGCGTCGACCCTCGGCCTTGACCGGCCGAGCCGTTCCGTCCTGGTCGATCACCGCCCATCCCGCGGGAACGTCGAGCAGCGACGCCTCGCCGATCACGGCGTCGCGGTCGAATCCGGAGGCGACGGCGAGATCGAACACGTCGGGAGTGGCGCGCACCGCCAGCGTGCCGTCCTCGGTGGCGGCCATCACCGATCCGGCAACCGCAAACCGTACGGTTCCGTCGGGGTCCAGGATCAACGTCACCTCCACGGGTTGGTCCCCGTCTTCGAATGCGGAGCGATATGTGTAGTCGGTGAAGGTCACCGCATATCCCCAGTCCCCCCACGCCGGGAGTGCCCAACTGCCGTCGAAACGGTTGGCACCCGGGGAGCGGAGCGGTAGCCGGGCGACCTCACCGATCTGGGATCGGTCCCAGGTATACGTGCCCTGGCGGTAGAGCGCCGCATCGCTGGACCCGGGCGGTTGGGTGATCCAGGCGACCTCGGGCGAGGAGGGATGCCAGGCCCAGTCCAACACCCCGGCGTCGAGGGCGAAGTTGTCGACGAACAGGCTGCCCCGGGAAGACATGGCGATCCGGGCACCGCCGGGCTCGAACCCGACCCGTTCCGGCCACATTCCGACCCCCAGGTTCGGTCGCGGGGGTGCCGGTTGCGATGCGATCGCCGCCCACTCCACCACCTGGATCTGGTTGGCGGGGTCGACGTAGGCGATCCGGAGCACCTCGGTGCCCAGGTCGGGGATCAGTTCGCCCAGCGTCGGACCGGTGACGGGGGCCGTTGTCGAGGGGACGGTGGCCGGGACCGTGGTCGTGGGTGCGGGTGCCGCCAGGTCAGGTGCGGCGAGATCGGGAGCCGTCGTCGGTGTTGCGGTCGTTTCGGCGGCCTCGACCGGAACGTTCGGCTCGCCGGTTCCGTTCCCGCCGACCGCCACGACGATTGCCACCACGGTGATCGCCCCGGCCACCAACCACGACAGGTTCCTCCGTCGACGAGCCCGCGGCGAACCCGATGGGGACATCCCGGGACCCGAATGGTCGGGCGGTTCTACCGGTGGGAGGACCAGGATCGGCGGTTCCATGGGGCGATGGTAGAGGCCGTGGTGGATTTGGCCGGATGAGGAGGCATGCGACGGGGGAGGCCCGGCGCAAGTTCCTCCGGGTGACGGTGCGCATCGCTATCGTCATCTCGTTCCCGGGCAAGGTTCGGGGTACCCATCGACAAGGAGCGGACGATGTCGGATCTGACCGTACGGGTGGTGGGTGCCACCCGCAGCCGGTACCAGCCAGGGGCAACATCGCCATGACCGCCAACCCCCACCGCCAGCCGGACCGCGAGGCTTCGAAGGATGCATGGCGGGAATGGGCGCGAGCCGTGGGGCGCACCCTGGACTGGCCATCGTTGTCGACCCGGGTCTGTCGGAGCCTCCGTACCTTCCCGCCGCTCCGCCATGGCTCGACGGTGCTCACCTACCTGCCGATGAGTGACGAGATCGATCTCGGGGAGTTGATGGCGCAGCAGCCGAACAACCGCTGGTTGGCGACCCGCACCCCGGAGGAGGGGCCGCTCACCATCCACGAACTGGGTGGTCCGCTGGAGCGACACCCTTTTGGGTTCGCCCAGCCGCTGCCGTCTGCCCCCCATGTCGACCCCGACCGGATCGAGGTGGTGCTGGTTCCGGGGCTGGCCTTCGACCTGTACGGGCACCGCCTCGGGCACGGCCACGGCTATTACGACGAACTGCTGGCGCGGATCCCCCCGCACACGGTCCGTATCGGGGTGATCCCGGCGACGCTGGTCGCCGACCGGCTACCCACCCAGCATCACGATCAACGGGTGCAGTGGCTCGCCGCAGAAGAAGGTGTCGTCGACGCCATCCTCAAGTAGCCGCCCCACGTTGACGCCGCCCTTACGTCGACGGCAGCTCCCGGAGTTGGCGCTTGATCCTGGCGAGGATGGCCCCCATCCCGCGGATCCGCAGCGCACTGACCACCTCTTCGATCCCCATGGCGGTGTAGAAGGTGTCGGGTACGGCGAGGATCTCATCGACGGTGGAGCCGTTGAGCCCGTCGGCGAGGATTCCGGCGTAGCCGCGCATGGTGGGTGATTCCCTGGGGACCTCGAAGTAGAGGGTCACCCGCCGCTCCTCGTCGACCTCGGTGGCGACGAAGAACGGCGTCTGGCACTCGTGGACCTGCTCCAGACCGGTGGCGATGATCTCCGGTGGCGGGTCGGCGAGACGGTTGGAGTAGTCCACCATCGCCTGGATCTTGATCTGCTTGGGGCTGGCCGCAAACAACTCGACGAGACGTTGCAGGTTCTCTGGAACTGACATGCCGTCGATTGTATGGGATGTGCGGCTCGAGCCGGCAATCTCCGATCCCGGCAAAACTCCTATGTTCGTAGGGTAAATTGAGGGGAGTCGTCCCCCAAGGAGTCGCCGAAATGGTTGCCGTTCCCACCGATCCGAGCCCCCAGCTTGCGGGGTACGCCCATCCCGACCGTCTGGTCACCACCGAATGGCTCGCCGAGCACCTCGGGGCCGACGGCCTGGTGGTGGTCGAGTCCGACGAGGACGTGTTGCTGTACGAGACCGGTCACATCCCGGGCGCCGTCAAGGTGGACTGGCACACGGAACTCCAGGACCAACTGGCCCGTGACTACGTCGACGCCGAGGGCTTTGCGCGGCTGCTGTCGGAGAAGGGCATCGCCCGTACCGACACCGTGGTGTTCTACGGTGACAACTTCAACTGGTGGGCGGCCTATGCCCTGTGGGTGTTCCGTCTCTTCGGTCACGAGGATGTCCGGCTGCTCGACGGAGGTCGGCAGAAATGGGTCGCCGAGGGCCGGGAGATGACCACCGAGGTCGTGAACCGACCCGTCACCGAGTACCCGGTCGGCGAGCGCAACGATGCGCCGATCCGTGCCTTCCGCGACGATGTCGTCACCCATCTCGACTCGGGTTCGCCGCTGGTCGATGTGCGATCGCCGGAGGAGTACCGCGGGGAACTGCTCCACATGCCGGCGTATCCCCAGGAGGGGGCGCTGCGCGGTGGCCACATTCCGGGGGCGGCGAGCGTGCCGTGGAAGCGCGCCGCCAACGAGGACGGGACCTTCCGTTCCATCGACGAGTTGCGCGCCATCTACGTCGAGGAGGTCGGACTGGGGGCGGGCGACGACATCGTCGCCTATTGCCGGATCGGGGAGCGGTCGTCCCACACCTGGTTCGTGCTCACCCATCTTCTCGGCTTCGAGAACGTCCGCAACTACGACGGTTCATGGACCGAATGGGGCAACCTGGTGCGTGCCCCCATCGAACGGTGACCGACCCGATATCCGAAGCAGGGGCTGACACCGGCGAGCTGCGGGAGTTTCCCTCCGCCACCCGTCGGTTTCTCGCCGAGGCGGGGCGGCTCGGTCTCGTCGTCGAACCGGTGGTCTATCCCGACGGGACCAAGACGGCAGCGGATGCGGCGGCGGCCATCGGCTGTGACGTGTCGGCCATTGCCAAGTCGATGCTCTTCATCGCCGGTGACGACCCGGTGCTGGTGCTGATGTCCGGCGATCTACGGGTGGACCCCGCCAAGGTGGCGGAAGGCCACGGCGTGGCGTATGCCCGACGGGCCACTCTCGACGAGGTCAGGGAGCACACCGGGTACGCCGCCGGTGGAACACCACCGGTCGGACACCCGGCGCCCCTCGTCGTGTATGCCGACGAGAGCCTGAGGCGCAACGAGCAGGTCTGGGCGGCGGCGGGAACCCCGACGACGGTCTTT
Organism: uncultured Acidimicrobiia bacterium; assembly: GCA_963708235.1. GTDB lineage: Bacteria > Actinomycetota > Acidimicrobiia > Spongiisociales > UBA5794. The sequence continues at coordinate 1,277,615 of OY970200.1, forward strand.
CCGATCGGGTCTGATCACCTGGTCGAAGTGGCTGGGGCGAAGTGGGCGGATGTCGCCGAGCGCTGAAGTGGATGTCGGGTCGGACCTCCGGGCCGCCCGAAAGGGCGTCCGACCGTACGTTTGGTCGCTCGGCCCAGGGACAGTGCCCGATTTCTTCGGCTAGGTTGTGTGGTGGGGGATCGATGTGGCCGCGATGGGAGAGCGCAATGGGCGGCGGAACGATCACCGTCGGTGTAGCGGTGGACAACGACATTTTCGGACGTGGTATCGAGGCGTCCCTCCGGGAGGATCCCGGAATATCGCTGATCGATGTTCTCGCCGATGGGGCACATGCCGACGTGGTGGTCGCCACCCCGGCGACGTATGCGGTGCGACCGTGGTCCTGTCCGGTGCTGGTATGCACCGACGGCCCGTTCGAGCCGTCCGAGACGTGGGTGGTCGGGTTACTTCCCCACCGGAACCTCCAGCCCTCCCAATTGATCCCGGCGGTGCGGGCGGCGGCAGCCGGACTACGTGTCGGTGTGCCATCGGCGCCCGCATCGAGACTCGACACCCGTAGCCTGGCGGTGCTCACCATGCTCGCCGACGGCGCCGGCACCAGGGAGATCTCCCATCAACTCGGCTTCTCCGAGCGGACCATCAAGGCGGTGATCTCGACGATCGTCAGCGATCTCGGGGTGCGAAGCCGGGCGCAGGCGGTCGCCGTGGCCATGCGCAATGCTCTCATCTGACTGGGCCCTCATCTGACAACCGGTCCTGTTCCGGTCGATCTCCTACGGCGCCATCACCGTCATCTGCCCGGGCATGGTGATGGTGATCGCACCGCCATAGGCGCAATTGCACATCGACGTGTTGGTGAGGGCCGGGATGCCTCCGGCGACCACCGTCGGTGAACCCGGCGACCAGGGGGCGACGATCATCGGAGTGCACGGCATCGGGGTCAGCGCCCCGAGGGCGGCAGCGGTCGCCGCCGCCACCGTGGGGTTCATCAAGCTGGTGCACACCCCGAACGGGGGGATGTTCATGAACGGGGCGATGTCGGTGATGGTGGCCACCGGTTGGCTCGATCCCATCAGTCGCTTGGCGGGGAGCACCACCAGCGTTGACGGGGCCAACCCCATCGTGCACGCCATCATCGCCCCATTGGTCACCACCTGCGCCATACCTTCAGGGTAGGTGGTGGCGTTGTGGCGTAGGGGCCGATGTCGGTGCGGTCCCCGGCGTCGGAGCGGGCAGTGGCGGTGCACGATCGGGCCGTCGGATATGTCCCAGGGACTGGACCGTGTGGCCTTCCCCCGCGGGCGTCCTTGTGGTTGCCTGATAGGGGGGACCGGTGACAGGGAGAGAGAAGGTCGTCAGTGCGCGTTTGGATCGATGATCAGCACCCCATTTTCCGCCGCGGGCTCGGGGCGAGCCTGCAGGGACACGAACACGAGGTGATCGGGGAGAGTGCGGACTTCGCCCCGCCGCCACCCACGGCGGGGTTCGATGCGCTGGTCTTCGACGCCGACGGACACCGCCTCGGGCGAGCCGTACGCCACGTCGAGGGGACCGACGTCCGGTTGGTGGCCGTGGTCCCGCAGGCCGACGAGCAGAGCCTCTATGACGCCGTCGACGCCGGTGTGGCCGCCATCCTGGTGCGTACCGAGCTGAGTCCGGCGTCGCTGGCCTCGGCGTTGAGCGCCGTTGCCGGCGGAAACGCCATGCTTCCGGCGCGGGCGATCCCCAAGGTGCTGGAGCGAGCCGCCAACGGATCGCCGCGTCGGCCGCGATCGCTCGCTCCCCGCGAGCTTGCGGTGCTGGAACTGCTTGCCGGGGGCAACGACACCCGTGGGATCGCCGCCGAGCTGTGTTACTCGGAGCGGACCGTCAAGAACATCGTCCACGACGTGTTGATGAAGATGAACTGTCGCAACCGTGCCCATGCGGTGGCCGTGGCGACGCGACGCGGGATGATCTGATCATGCCGGCACCTGCATGGCAGGTGTTCGCCGATGTCGTGGTGCAACGCGCCGCCCTCCGCTTCCGCAGCGACCGCGGTGAGCCGCCGCGTGACTTCGCCGGGCTGGTCGTCGCCGATGACGAGATCGATCACCTCGTCGGTGAGCTTCCCCGGGCTCCGTCGCACCGGCACCGGGCTGGGCAACGCCACCGAGGCCGAACTCGACCACCAGATCACCGAGGCGCGCCAGGCAATGGCCGCCGCACTGGCCACCCCCGACGATCTGTTCGGCGCCGTGGCCTGGAACCTGGGGCTGGCGGAGGCCGAGACCGAGGTGTTCGCCGTGGTCAGCGCCATCGAGCTCGATCCTGCCCGCCAGTCGCTGATCGCCTACCTCAACGACAATGCGGCGGTCCGTCGACCGACCCTGGGGACCTTGGCACGGCTGTTCCCCGACCCCCATCCCGGGCCCCGGGCTCTCGGGCTCGACGGGGCGATCCGGCGCGCCGCTCTGGTCGACATGGACGACACCCTGCCATGGGCGTCGGTGACCGTGGGGCTGAGCCCGTCGGTGGCGTGGATGCTGGCCGGGGACCGCTCCCTCGATCCGGGGCTGCCGGTGGGGTGCCGGCTCCAACTCGTCGACAAGGGCGAAGACGACGGCACCGCCACAGGACACCGTCTGGTGCTGGCGACCGGCGGCGACGCCGAGGCGCGCCGTCAGGGCGCGTTCGCCGAAACCGCCGGAAATGCGTTCCTGATCTCGACACAACCCGCCGACCGACCGGGGTGGGAGGCGTTGATCCGCCAGGCGACGGTGGCGGGGACGGCCGTGATCGTCGAGCTCTCCGAACACGAGCCGCTGACCCCGGAAGGGCGCCGCGCCATCGATCGCACCCCTCATCTGGCATGGGCGATCACGTCGAACTTCGAGCTTCCCGGTGGAGAGCCTGCCGTACGGAGATCACCACGAGGTCACGGTGAACCCGTCGGTGGCGGCGGTGCGCCGTGGGGCCCATCTACTCGACGCCGAGCAGGACCGCCTGGTCTCGTTGACCGCCGCCGGACGCCGTCAGGACTGGGACGGGGCGGTGCGACGCCTCGCCGGGGGCCATCTCGACGAGCTGGCGGTGCGGATCCGGCCGCGCCGCACCTGGAAGGATCTGGTGCTGGCGCCCGAGGCGTTCGCCCAGGCCCAGGAGCTGGTTGCCCGCTACCGCCGTCGGCCCACCGTCTACGACGAGTGGGGGTTCTCGGCGGTGCCTTCCTCCGGGATCACCGCGTTGTTCGCCGGTCCGTCCGGAACCGGCAAGACCATGACCGCCGAGGTGCTCGCCGCCGATCTCGGGCTGGACGCCTACCGGATCGACCTCTCCCAGGTGGTGAGCAAGTACATCGGGGAGACCGAGAAGAACCTGGAACGGATCTTCACCGCCGCCACGGTCGGCAACGTCGTCCTGTTCTTCGACGAGGCCGACGCCCTGTTCGGGAAGCGCTCGGAGGTGGGCGATGCCCACGACCGCTACGCCAACATCGAGGTCAGCTACCTGCTGCAGCGACTCGAGCAGTACGACGGCCTGATCGTGCTTGCCACCAACCTCCGTAAGAACATGGACGATGCCTTCCTCCGTCGTATCGACGTCGCCATCGAGTTCGAGCTTCCCGAACCCGATCAGCGTCGGGCCATCTGGGAGCGGGCGTTCCCGACCACCGCCCCGATGGGTGACCTCGACTTCGAGTTCCTCGCCGAACGCTTCGATGTCGCCGGGGGCAACATCTCCAATGCGGCGCTCGCCGCCGCCTTTCTCGCCGCCGACGCCGACGTCCCGATCGGGATGGAGCACGTCGTTCTCGGAATGAAGCGGGAGTTCCAGAAGCTCGGTCGTCTTCGCACCGAGCGGGAGTTCGACCGCTATCTCGATCTCGTCACAGGAGACCGCCATGCTGCACCTGTTGGATGAAAGCCTCGAATCGATGTTGCGTCGCCAGATGCGGATCTCGAAGGCCGATGTGGATGTGGCGTTCGACGCCCCCGACAACGAATGGGCGGGTCGGGTCACCAAACCGACGATCAACCTCTTCCTGTGGGACATCCGCCGCAGCACCGACGAGTCGGTCGCCGGCCGGGAACGGGTGATGCGCAACGGGCGCGAGATGTGGCAGGACCGCCCGCCCCGCCTGGCGTTCTCCTATCTGGTGACCGCATGGACCACCGAGACCCGCGACGAGCACCGGTTGCTGGGGCAGGCCCTGCAGGCGCTCCTCGCCACACCCGAGATCGCCGCCGAACACCTGGTGGGGGAGTTGGCGGAGCTGAGCCCGCTCCCGTCGCTGCGGGTGGCGCGACCGCAGGCAAAGGACTTTGCCGAGTTCTGGTCGGCGATCGACGGTCAGCTCAAGCCCGGTCTCGATGTCACCGTGGTCGCCACCGTCGATCCGCAGGTCGGCATCCCCGCCGGACCACCGACCGAGCGCTTCGAGACGGTGCTGGTCGACCGCACCGAGCCGGGACGCACATCCACCACCAGCCAGATCGGTGGGCATGTCGACGATCCTGCGGCGATCGGGGCGATGGTCTCGTCACCACACGGCAAGGCCTACATCAACGAGAACGGCGACTTCCTGGTGCCGGCGGAACCCGGTGACACCATCACCCTGCATCTGGCCGAAGCCGAGACGTACCGCCCAAGCCAGGGCAACGGGAGTCAGGGCAACGGGAGTCAGGGCAACGGGGGCTAGACCCCGTCCCGTTCGACCTGCGGGGCGGCCCCCTGCTGAACCACATGGGTCAGTTCGTGGGCGAGCAGTTCCTGCCCGCCGCGGGTTTCCGGCTTGTAGTCACCGGACCGGACGAAGACATCGCTGCCGGTGGTGAACGCCCGCGCCTGCAACGTCTGGTTGAGGGCATCCGACTCGGGACCGGTGTGGACCCGCACCGAGGAGAAATCGGCTCCGATGGCGGCGCCCATCTCGCGCTGCAGGCCGGCATCGAGCGGTCGACCACCGGATCCGGCTCTGGCGATGGCCGCTTCGGTGGCCTGGTCCAGGCTCCCGCCTTCCGCCCCGATCACCCCGCTGCCGCTCCGCTGGATGCGACTCATCTGGAGCTCTTCCTCTTCCATCTCTGCGCCCTCCTGGCGCTGGATGCCGCCGGTCTGGAGACGCAGCATCTGCAGCTCCTCCTCTTCCGGCCCGGAGGTGCGCTGGATGCCGCCGGACTGGAGACGCTTCATCTGCAGCTCCTCCTCTTCGGGACCGGAGGTGCGCTGGATGCCCCCTGACCGGGTGCGCTGCATCTGGAGGTCGTCGGCCTCGTCGTGACGTTGCACCTTCGAGCCGGCGATGGAACGTTGGGCGACCACGGTGCGTGCCACCTGATCGGCTTCCTGTTCGTACCGGTCCCCGGCCGCACCGACCTCGAGCTTGGGCTGGAGGACGCCGCTGAGCACGCGGTTGGCGACCGGCGCCACCGTCGGCTGCATCCGTGTCGGCACGGTCTCTTCGGTGGGTGCGGCCTGATGGCTCGCTCGCTGTCGATCTCGACTCACCCTTCACCTCCCGGCGGCGTGGCGATGCGCCGATTCGGGTCGCACCGCAGTTCCAACCATAGATCCTGGCGGGCGCCCCGTGGGCGCACTCCGCCGGCTGTGCCCGAAGGTCTGCCCCCGTGGTCCTCGATCGGCGACGTGGTCTGCCCTTCATGTCCTCACGTCTGCCCCGACGCCCCTGTTTGCGGGGGCCCCGGCGGGATAGCGTCAGGATGCGGGCCGACCAGCGGGAGGAGAACCGTGACACGGGTCCTCATCGGTGAGTTCGGCGCCATCGCCACGCTGGGATTGCGGGAGCTACTCGAAGAGATATGCGAGATCGTGGGTGAAGGTACACATTGGAGCGACATTGCAGCGCGCGTCCGGGAGACGACCTCGGATGTGGTGGTGGTCGACGCCGACACCCGGCTCGGCCTCGCCGGTGCGGCTGCGCTCGCTTCCCGGGTGCCGGGTCTCACGGTCATCGGCTGCTCGCTTCGCGAGCCCACCCTTCACGTCTTTTCCAGCCGCGGCGCGTCGTACACGACCGAACTCAGCCCATCGAGTCTGCTCGACGCCGTAAACGTGCGTTGAGCCAGCAAGGAGGAGATGCATGCCCACCTATCTGACCCCAGGCGTTTACGTCGAAGAGGTCGACCGCGGATCGAAGCCGCTGGCAGCGGTCGGCACCGCCGTCGCCGCCTTCGTCGGCTTCACCGCCAAGGCCCCCAGTGACGACCCGGCTGACCCCGAGGGGCTCCGCCCCCGTCTGGTGACCAACTGGAGCCAGTTCGAGAAGCTCTACGGCGGCTTCACGCCGGGGGCCATGCTCCCGCATGCGGTCTACGGCTACTTCAACAACGGTGGCGGCAATGCCTACATCGTCCGCATCGCCCACCGCGAGCTGCCCAAGGCTGCCCTGACCGCATCGGCCGGAGACACCCCAGCACTCGACATCGTGGCCAAGACCGGCATGGACAACCTGTCGGTGACCATCTCGGTAGGCGACGACGCACCCGAGGGCACCTTTGATCTCGACGTCAAGCGGGGCGACGAGACCATCGAGTCGTTCGCAGGGCTCACCCTCGGCACCGCCGCCGATGTCGTCAACGATGCCTCCCCGAACGTCGCCGTCGCCACCAAGGTCGAGGACGCCACGGTGCTCCCCGAGACCGGCACCTTCGAGCTCAGCCCGTCGACACCGGTGCCGCTCCAGGTGACCGGCACCGAGTTCGCCGGCGGCGAAGCCGACCGCACCGGGATCAACGGTCTGGTCATCGCCGACGATGTGACCATGGTGGCGGTCCCCGATCTGATCACCGCCGCCACGCTGGAGGACGGTTCGATCGACCTCGAGCTGTGGCAGTCGGTGCAGATTGCGCTGATCAACCACTGTGAGAACCAGGCGAACCGGATGGCGATCCTCGACCCGCCGCCCAACCTCTCACCCCAGCAGGTGCGGGACTGGCGCACGGCGGTGATGTACGACTCCAAGTTCGCCGTGATGTACTACCCGTGGCTCAAGGTGGCCAACCCGGCGGCGACCAACGGCAACCGGACCATCCATGTCCCGCCGTCCGGTCACCTCGCCGGCATCTGGGCCCGCAACGACGAGACCCGTGGTGTGTGGAAGGCTCCGGCCAACGAGGTCGTGGCCGGAGCACTCGACGTCTCGATGCTCATCACCAAGGGAGAGCAGGCGGTGCTCAACCCCATCGGGGTCAACTGCATCCGTCCGTTCGGTACCCGCGGCATCCGTGTCTGGGGCGCCCGCACCCTGTCGTCGGATCCGAGCTGGAAGTACGTCAACGTCCGGCGGCTGTTCAACATGATCGAGACCTCGATCATGGACGGCACCCAGTGGGTGGTCTTCGAGCCCAACGATCAGGCGCTGTGGCAGCGTGTCAAGCGCACCATCTCGGCGTTCCTGCTCGGTCTGTGGCGTGACGGCGCCCTGTTCGGCGCCACCGCCGACGAGGCGTTCTACGTCAAGTGCGACGCCGAGACCAACCCGCCCGACTCGATCGACCAGGGTCGGCTCATCACCGAGATCGGGATCTCACCGGTGAAGCCCGCCGAGTTCGTCATCTTCCGTATCAGCCAGTGGACCGGAGGCGCCGACGCCGCCGAGTAGGCGGCGCCGGGCCACCCGGCTCAGAAGGGGGGGTTCAGGTGACACCGCAACCGTCACCTGAACCCTCACACACCTGAACACAGAAAGGGGGCCGCATGGCTCAGACAGGCACCAGCGAGATGCTTCTGGCGACATTCAACTTTGCGGTTGAAGTCGACAGTGTGACCGTCGCCTTCTTCAAGGAGGCGTCCGGGCTGACCGAGGAAGTCGAGGTCATCGAGCACCAGGTGGTCAACGCCAAGGGTCAGCAGATCACCCAGAAGATCGCCGGCCATCAGTCGACCGGAGAGGTCACGCTCAAGAAGAGCCTCGACGGAAACATGTACCTGTCCGATTGGTTCAAAGAGGTCAAGGACGGCAAGTTCGACAGCTACCGCCGCAACGGTTCGATCGTGATGTACGACCCGCAGAACACCGAGGTGGCCCGCTGGAACTTCATCAACGGCTGGCCCAAGTCGTGGAGCTCGTCCGACCTCGACGCCGGGGCCGATGACATCGCCACCGAGGAGATCGTCATCACCCATGAGGGTCTGGAGCGAGCATGAGCTTGCGCACCGAATACGACTTCACCTTGCCGAAGGGCTTCGTGGACGGGAGCGGGACGCTGCACAAGAAGGGCACCATGCGGCTGGCGACGGCACGCGACGAGATCGAGCCGCTGCGTGACAAGCGGGTGCTCGACAACGAGGCGTATCTCACCGTCATCATCCTGGCCCGGGTGATCACCCAGTTGGGAACCCTCCCGCAGGTGACCACCAAGACCGTCGAGGATCTGTTCGCCGCCGATCTCGCCTATCTGCAGGATCTGTACGGGATCATCAACTTCGGTGACCCCGAGGTGCTGAAGTCGCTCGACGATGGCGTCCCTTTCGCCGAAGCGAGGGTCGAGGAGGTGTCGGCCGCAGCGTCCTGACCAAACATGTTCCGGACGACCTCTGGTCGGAGGTCGCCTACCTCGGGTACCACCTGCACTGGGATGTGGACAAGTTGCTCGACATGGAGCATCGCGACCGTACCCGGATGATGGATGCGGTGGCCAACCTGAATCAGCGCGCATGGGAGGCGGTGAGAAACCTTGCCTGAAGGCAACAGCGGCGGGTATTCGCAGTGGTCGACATCGACACACACTTTCATCCTCGAGGTCGACGGGGTGCAGATCGGCACCTTTCTCGAGGTGAGCGGGTTGTCGGTGTCGATCGAGCCGGAGCAGATCGTCGAGGGCGGTCAGAACCACTACAGCCACCAGCGACCAAGTCGGATGACGTGGCCCAATCTCACGCTCAAGCGTGGGGTCACCCAGAGCAACGATCTCTTCACCTGGTTCGCCAAGACCAGCGGAGAGGGATATGAGGGTGCGGGCAACGTGATCGAGATGTTGCCGGCGGCCATCACGTTGGTCTCCGACAGCGGGAGCCGACTGCGGGAGTGGGTCGTCGATCGTGCCTTCCCCGTGCAGTGGACCGGACCAACCTTCGCCGCCGGTTCGAGCGAAGTCGCCACCGAGGAACTCGAGATCGCACATCATGGATTCAAGCCCCAGAACCCCTAGATCCTGGCAGGACGCACCACCGTTGCGGACCAGCCGCAAGGTCGCCGAGCATGCGCTGGCGCGCCGCCAGTTCGGCCGGAGCCGTGTGGAGCGCAGCGTGGTGCCGAGCGTGGGGCGAACCGGGCGGCGCCGACTCCCGCAGGCACTGGGTGGGACCGCTCCCACCGGTGCCGGTGGGTCCGATGATGCGGAGGTTGGGCCTCCCCGATGGCTCGAGTTCGCCCCGGGGATGTTGGGGCGAACCTTGGCGGACGAACCGGTGCTTGGAGGCGACGGGGCATCTCCGGATGCGCCTCGCCGGGCAGATCGCAAAGCGGATCGCCACACCCACCGCAGCCGCCACCGGACGGCGGCGGCGCATCCCGACACCCGTGCGCCGGTCGTGTCCCGTTCGGTACCGGGCGCCTCGGTGCCTGCCGGTCCGGTGCGCCGCCCCTCGGGGTCAGCACCATCTCGCGCCTCAGCCGGTGAAGCCTCCGCCGGGGCATCAGGGTCCCCTGCGGCCGGTGTGCTCCGATCCGGCGTGGATCCCGGCCGGCCCGGGCCGACTGCCGGCCCTCCCACCGGTGGATCGCCGGCCGGCCAGCCGTCACGGGACAGGTCGCTGGTCAGCGGAGCCGGTTCGATGGCAGCCGCCCCCACCGGACGGTTCGCATCGGTGGTCCCGCCTCCGATCCGACAGGTGGCCCCGCCGAGGGCACTCACCACCTCGGTATCGACGGCGTGGCCGGTGGCGCGGCGTCTCGACACCGGCGAAGGCGCATCGAAACATCCGGCCACCACCGAACGACCGACGACCCTGCGACGATCGGCGGTGCCCGTCCGGCCGACGGCGACTCCGCCATCGACTTCGGGGCCGTCATCGATGTCTCCGGTCGGCGCCCCGCCGACCGCCCCTTCGTCGCCGGTTCGATCCCTGCCACCGGCACCGGCTGGTTCGAGCAGCACCGGCACCGGTGGGCGTCCCGGGGTGGCCCGGGAAACGGCCTCCCCGGCCGCCATCCAGCGTTCACCTTCGTCCGGCGGATCTCACTCCGGCGGAGCCGGCGACCTCGGGGGTGACGGTGGTGCCGGACCTGATCCCATCGGATCGGATCGGGCGCCCGGGGAACTCGGGCGGGGTCTCCTGCCTTCTCCGTCGGGTACGCCAACCACTGCGGCGGAGATCTCCCTCATGGCGGCGACGGTTGCGGTGCCGTCCCCGTTCGTCCCGGTGCAGCGTCGGGTCGATCATTCGGCAGACTCGAATCCCGTGGGACGCACCCAGCGCCAGCCCCGCCGCAATGCTCCCCCCCTGTCACCACGCCCCGGCTTCGCCGGTGTCGAAGTGTCCCGTTCCCAGACACCCCGTTCCCAAACTCCCCGTTCCCAGACACCCCGGCTCCACACCCCGCGCTCCGAGCCGGCGACTCCCGGGATACCCGGTGCTCCGGGGTCGGGTGACGGCCCCCTCGGTACCGCGGCTTCCGGCGTGATTCGGCGATTCTCCGACTCGGGGGTGCACACCGGGGGTTCCGGCGGCGGCCCGGCAGAGCCCTCCGGTGCGAGCGGGCCGACGACCGCACCGACCGCCGCCGGTGTCCCGCACAGCCCGGCGCCACCGGCGATCCCGATCCGGTCGGTGGCCACCGATCGTTCACCGTCCGCCGGCGGTCGAGACTCCGTCTCCGGTGGTCCGCCCGTGGTCCGCAGGACATCGGACGGGTCCGCACCCGCCGGGTTGCGTTCGCAGCCCCCGGCCCAGAACCCTACGGCCCAGATCCCTGCGACCCAGGTTGCGGCGGTCCAGATCCCTGCGGCCCAGATCCCTGCGGCCCAGATCCCTGCGGCCCAGATCCCTGCGGCCCAGGTTGCGGCGGGCCAGGTTGCGGCGGGCGGGACAAGGGCGGTTCAGCATCCGGCCACCCGGCCACTGGCACTACCCGGTCGACACACCCACACATTGGAGCGTTCATTCATCCCGGCACGAAGCTCGGCGCCGTCGGCGACACCTCCTCTGGGTGCTTCGACGCCGACAACCCACAACGTTCCGCCGGTCGCCGGTTCCGGACCGGGGACGTTGACGATGCGGCCGCCGGCCACGGTGCTGCACACCTCGCCGTTGGGGCATCCCGCCACACCGCCAGGTCGGGGCGCCGGTCATGTCGGCGCCGGCGTTCAGCGAACGATCGCCGACCCTTCACCTGCCGCCTCCGGCCTCCCCGTGGCGTCCCACCCCGCTCCGCCGGTGACCGGATTGGTGCGTCGCAGCCCGGCCACCGGCACCTCGAGCACCGCCACGCCGATGACCGCCGGACCATCGGTCGCCGGGTCGGACTCCGCCGGGCGAACCGCGGGTGGCGACACGCCGAGGACCGTCTCCGCCGGCCCGGTCGCCGTCTCGACGGCCGCCGCGGCCATGGTTCGCCCAACCCTCGTCGTCGCTCCCCGACCCGCCGGGCCGCCGTCGGTCGGTGCCCGCCGGAGCTTGCTGCCGGGTCCCGTGCCACGGGTCGCCGGTCAGCCCACCGTCGCCCGGCGCAGCCTTGTGGGCGCCGGAGGAGCGGGAAGTCCCCACCGTGGTGAGCGGCCCCGCCAGATCCGACTCGCCTCGACCGGTGGCCCGTCGACCCTGCGCCGATCTTCGTCGGACACCCCGACACCCCTCGGACAGGGGACACCCGTACCGATACCTGCAACGACGCACCGGCGGTCACCGCTGGACGTCGGACAGCGACCGGTCACGATCAGCGGGGACATCGGCGAGGCGGCGATCCGGCGCACCGGTCTGGCTGATCAGGGTCTGGCTCATCAGAGTCTGGCGCATCAGCATGCACCCACCGACCGCCCCACCCGTCCGGGGTGGGGACGGCACGATGGCGACCCATCGCCTCCGCCGCATATCGCCGCCCACGGCGTCCCCCGTGTGTCCCGACATCTCGACAGGGATCCTTCACGCCCGGTGGGCTCGATGCCGGGGTCATCGCCCGGCTCGCCGGCCGGAGCGATGGTCGGCCCCGGTTCCCCGCAGCGAGCCGTCGACACCCGGTCGCCTGCGCTGCGGACGTCCCGGCCCCCGGCCGCCGCCCGTCGTCCCCGGGCGGGCGCCACCGGCACCGCCTCGGTGGGCTCGGCCCGGGCGATCCAGCGTCGCCACGAGGGTGGCGTGACCCGCCAGTCGGTCCAGGTACCCGGGGTGCGTGATGACACACCGACGGGCACACTGGCTGGCACACGATCTGGCCCACCGTCCGGCGACCCGTCCCCGCCTGTGGCGACGCCAGTGGCCGCCGGGGTGCTCACCTCGGCCGCACTGGCCGCACCCGCCCCGGGCCAGGTCATCCGGCGCAAGGAGCTTCCGGCGGTCCGACCTGCCGCCGTTCCCGTCGGGGAACTCGGTGGCGGGTCCCGTGGCGGTCCCGGTGGTCCCACATCGAGGCCGACCACCCGCTCCGTCCCCAGGGAGACCTCTGTCGACGATCGGCAGGTGATCCGTCGATCCTCCACCGGCCACCAGGGCTCGCCGAGCGGGAGGTCGTCGTCGCGGTCGGCGCAACGAGCCGAGACGGTGTCGGACACCTCGGTCCAGGACACCCGGGGCGCCGGCAACGGGACCGGCGGATCCGCCGAGCCGTCGACCTCGGCCCGGCTCGATCAACTCGATGCAATGGTCGCCGCCCTCGAGGATCGCATCCTCGACCAGCTCGACCGACGTGGCGGACGTTTCCAGGGAGTGTGGTGATGGCGGTCGAGAAGGCATGGATCGAAGTGGAGACCGGCGCCAACATCGGCACCTCGGGAACCATCACCTGCATGTTCAACCCGGAGAAGCTCAACCTCTCCAAGAGTGCGAGTTGGATGCGCAAGAAGGGCACCTCGGGTGGCAATGCCCCCAGCATGGAGTTCTCGGAAGGGGAGGCGTCGAGCCTGACGCTCGATCTCACGCTCGACACCTCGGACACCGGGGAGTCGGTGACCCGGTACACCGACATGGTGCTCAAACTGATGGAGGTCAACGACGCCCTCCCCACCCAGAGCGCCATCAAGAAGCGACCCCCGTGGGTCCGGTTCCACTGGGGCGACTGGCATTCCTTCAAGTCCTATGTGAAGAGCGCCAACCTGTCGTTCACCTACTTCTCCAGCAGCGGTGTCCCGTTGCGGGCCACCGCCGCCGTGTCGCTGGAGCAGGTGGAGGACGACCCGAGCTGGTTGCCGCAGAACCCCACATCCGGCACCCCGGAGCCCCATCAGGTCCACGACCTCCAGGTGGGGGAGACGCTCGACCGGCTCGCCGCCCGGTACTACGGCGAGTCCACCCGCTGGCGGGTGATCGCCGATGCCAACGGGATCGACGATCCGCTCCGGGTCGCCCCGGGCACCCGACTCAAGGTGCCGCTCGCCGGGGATGTGCTCGATGCCTAGCGGACAGGCCACCTACGTCGTCGAGACCAAGATCAAGGTCAACGGCAGCCTGCTGCCCAGCGCGATCTATGGCGACCTCGCCGATCTCCGGGTCGAGCAGGCGCTCGATGTCCCGGACCAGGCGACGTTGCGGTTCTTCGACCCCGATCTGGAGCTGGCCAACGGCTCGAGTTTTGCGATCGGCGATGCGCTGGTGATCGACATCACCAACACCGGCGGCACCACCGCCTCGATCCTGTCCGGCGAGATCACCGCCGTCACCATCGAAACCGGGCCAGGGGGGATCTTCGAGCTCGTGGTCACCGCACTGGCCAAGACCCACCGCCTCGCTCGGGCGGTGCGGGTCCGCACGTTCGCCGACCAGACCGATTCCGACATCGTGTCGCAGATCGCCCAGGAGGAGGGTCTCAGCGTCGAGGCCGATTCCACCACCATCACCCATCCCTATGTGCTCCAGGCCGAGAGCAACTACGCATTTCTCACCCGCCGGGCCCTTGCCCTCGGCTACCGGTGGTGGGTCGAGGACCGCACCCTCAAGTTCAAGAAGGTCGCCGAACCCGCCGAGGGCGCCTCGTATGACCGCGACCAGCTCATCTCGCTCCGGCTCAGGATGTCCAGCATCGACGCCGCCAGCGAGGTCACGGTGCGGGGATGGGACCCGGCACAGCAGCGGGCGGTGGTCGCCACGGCCACACCGTCCACCGGACTCGGCGAGGGTTTCGGGTCCGATGGAGCCGCCGCCAGCGGCGTCCCCGGCAAAGCCGCCGCGTTCGCCGCCGGGAAACGGTTCGCCTCGGGCAGCCTCGGTGACCAGTCCTCGGCCCAGGCGTACGCCGACGCCATCGGCCGCAAGGTGTCATCGGCTCATGTGTCGGTGCGGGGTGTGGTGGACGGCAACCCGGACCTTCGTCCGGGGAACACCGTCACCATCAACGGTCTCGGCACCCAACTCTCCGGGAAGTTTGCAGTGACCGCCGTCGAACACGTCCTCGGGGCGGAATCCGGGTACCTCAGCCGATTCAAGTGCCAGGGCATCGGCGGAGCCGACCTGGTCGATCTGCTGGCCCCACCGTCGGCATCCGGCTCGTTCCCCGGGTTGATGGTCGGGATCGTCACCAACCTCGAAGATCCCGACGGACACGGTCGGGTCAAGGTGAAGTTCCCCACCCTCGCCGACGACGACGAGTCGGCGTGGGCCCGGCTGGCGCTGCCCGGTGCCGGACCACAGCGCGGTCTGCAACTGATGCCCGAGATCAACGACGAGGTCCTGGTCGGCTTCGAGCAGGGCGACCCGTCGCATCCGGTGGTGCTCGGTGGGCTGTGGAGCGCCCGGAACGCCCCGCCGCTCGCCAGCTCGGCGGCGGTCAAGTCCTCCGCCGTGGTCAGCCGGGTCCTTCACACCACCGCCGGTCACAAGATCGAGATCCACGAGGAATCCGGCGCCAACAAGATCCTGATCTCCCTGGCCGGCGACAAGGGATCGATCACGATGGAGGACGCCGCCATCGCCGTCGTATCCACCGGCGACATCTCGGTGACCGCCGACGGGGCGGTCACCGTCAAGGCCACCAAGGACCTCACCCTGGAGGGACAGAACGTGACGATCAAGGCAACCAACAAGGTGAATGTGCAAGGGGTCGAGGTGGGCGTCAAGGGGACGGCCAAGGCGGCGATCCAGGCCGCACAGACCGAAATCAA
The DNA here is from genome assembly GCA_963708235.1 of uncultured Acidimicrobiia bacterium. Taxonomy (GTDB): domain Bacteria; phylum Actinomycetota; class Acidimicrobiia; order Spongiisociales; family UBA5794. The sequence goes on from OY970200.1 coordinate 1,292,866, forward strand.
AGCCGATGCCACGCTGACGTTGTCGGCGGGGGCGATGGCGGAACTCAAGGGAGCGATGGTGAAGCTCAATTGACCACCGAAGCACGTCCATCCGCCGACTTCGTCGGCCGCGGTCTCGCCTTCCCGCTGCGGGTGGACGCCCAGGGACGGCTGGCGCTCACCATGGGCGGCGACGACATGGACGAGTCGCTGCGGCTGGTCATCTCGACCGCCCCCGGCGAACGCCCGATGCGCCCCCGGTTCGGGTGCGCCATCTGGGAACTGCTCTACGCCCCGATCAACCACACCACGCTCGGGGAGATGGCCTATGCGGTGCGGGTGGCGCTCGCCGAGTGGGAGCCACGGGTGATGGTCGAGGACGTCCGCACCTATCCGGCGCCCGGCGCCGACGGCACCGTCCTCATCGAGATCGACTACCGCATCCGCAGCACCAATGACCGCCGCAACCTGGTGCATCCGTTCTATGTGATCCCGGAGGAAGGGGAACGATGACACTTCCGGCTCCAAATCTCGACGACCGCCGGTTCCAGGACCTGGTGGACGAGGCCAAGCGGCTCATCACCGAGTACTGCCCCGAGTGGACAAACCACAACGTGTCCGACCCCGGGGTGGCATTGATCGAGCTGTTCGCCTACATGACCGAGATGACGCTGTTCCGGCTCAACCGCGTCCCGGACCGTCTCTACACGGTGTTCCTCAACATGGTCGGGATCGAGCAGTTCCCGGCGCAACCGGCGCGTACCGACCTCACCTTCTTCATCTCCCCCCAGGCGGAGGAGGTGCGGGTCCCGGAACAGACCGAGGTCAGCACCCGCACCGACGCCGGAGGGCAGGTGGTGTTCGTCACCGACCACGATCTCCAGCTCCGCCAGCCGGTGTTCAGCGCCTGCCTCACCGCACCGCCGGACGGGGGCTTTGCGGACCGCTGGGACGACATGCGGTTCCTGGAGGCGCGGGTGCGATGCTTCGATCCGTTGCTGCCGGGAGCGGCGATCTATTTCGGGTTCTCCGAGCCGCTTCCCTCCCACCTGCTCCGCTTCGATGTCAACGCCCGTCCCTCCGGTCTGGGGATCGCCCCCGGACATCCGCCGCTGGCGTGGGAAGCGTCCACCGAAGCCGGTTGGGCCAAGGCGAGACTTCGCACCGACACCACCGGAGGGCTCAACCGCAACGGCATCATCGAGCTCGCCATGCCGCCGGCCCACGATCCGATGGTCCTCGGCGATCGGGAGGCGTACTGGGTCAGGGTCCAGCTGCTGACCCCGGAACCCGGCCAGTACGGGTACGGCGCCTCCCCGGAGCTGACCTCGGTGACGGTGGCCACGGTCGGAGGCGTGGTTGCCGCCCACCACGCCACACCGGTGGTCGGTGAGGTGCTGGGGACCAGCGACGGATCGCCCGGTCAGCGCTTCAAGGTCTCCCAGGCGCCGGTGTTGCCCCGCCGTGCCGGCGAGACGGTCCGGTTGATCACCTCCGAGGGGTCCGAGCCATGGGAAGAGGTCGACCATTTCGGCGGCTCGGGATCCGACGCCCCTCACTTCGTGTGGCATTCGTCGAGTGGCGAAATCGAGTTCGGACCCCAGGTCCGCCATTCCGACGGCACCGTGACCCAGCACGGCGGGATCCCCGCCCGCGGCGCCCAGATCGGGATCACCGGCTATCGGACCGGTGGCGGCGCCCAGGGCAATGTCGGCGCCGAGACCTTGCGGGTACTGCGGACCACGATCCCGTTCGTGACCGGTGTGGTCAATGCGGACTCGGCGGCAGGGGGGGTCGACCCCGAGACGGTCGAGGAGGCGAAGGCCCGGGCCCCCCTCACCCTCCGCACCGGGCGGCGTGCCGTCACCACCGGTGACGTTGCCCGCCTCGCCGCCGAATCCACCGGGGAACTGGCGCGGACCCACTGTGTGGAGCGCCGCAACGAGCCCGGTCATGTGCGTCTGCTGCTGGTGCCGGCGGTGACCGCCCCGATCCAGGAACAGACGATCGACCACTTCCTGCCGGCTGCCCACGTCTATGAGACCGTCGAAGCGTATCTCGAGCCGCGACGGCTCATCGGCACCACCATCGACCTGACCACCCCCTTCTACGAAGGGGTGAGCATCTCGGTTCTGGTGCGCCGGGAAGACGATTTCGACCCGGGCGTCGTCGAGCAGCGGGTGCTGGAGACCCTGTACCGGTTCACCCACCCGCTGGTGGGCGGCCCGACCGGACGGGGCATTCCCTGGGGGTGGACGGTGACCGCCGAGGAGATCCGCCAACTGGTCAACTCGGTCGACGGCGTCGCCATCGTCGACGATGTCGGGCTCTTCGCCGCCGATCTGCGGACCAGGCAACGTCTGGGTGGCGCTCAGGAATCGTTGTCGCTCGGTCAGGACGCCCTGTTCCTCGGGTTCCAGCACCGTGTGGTGGTGCCATGAGTGGGCTGTACCGCAACCAGCTGCCGGCGGTCCTCGCCGGTGACGAGATGTTCGTCAACTTCGTCAGGATCTTCGAGGACATCGGGACCCCGCTCTACGACGCCGCCACCGGGTTTCCGTCGATGTTCGATCCGCATATCGCCCCTCCCGACCTCGCCCGGTACCTGGGGAGCTGGTTGGGACTGGCGATCGACGAGTTGCTCCCACCTGATCGGCGACGCAAGGTCACCGTGGCCGCCGCCCGGTATTTCGGTACCCGCGGCACCCGCGGTGCCCTCGAGGCGCTGCTGTCGGCGGTGACCGGTGGTTCGGCCGCCGTTGTCGACCCGGGATGGATCCGTCGTGAAGACGACGTGACCCCCATCCCCGCTGGGAACCGGACCTGGTCCGATCGTACGGAGGTGGAGGTGATCCTCTCCACGCGGGGGCGGGTCCCGCTCGACCGTCTCGAGGGTCTGCTCCGCAATGAGCTGCCCGCATGGGTACCGTTCCGGATCGTCGTCGAGGACGAGTCGGCTGTTGAGGAGGAAGCGTCCTGATGGTCGAAGTCGTCTGCCCGCAGTGCGGAACCGAGACCCGTCTCGACGAGGTCCGGCGCCACGCCGACTCGTTCTGTCCGGTGTGCGACTATCCGCTGTTCTGGGTGGTGGACCCGGTGGGTCCGACCATCATCGACCTCGAGGAAGCCGAACATCGGCGCCGGCTCCCCGGGGTTGCCGGGAAGCAGATCCTGGTGGCCCGGGCATGTTGGAACTGCTTCGAGGACAACCCGGCCGACGGCATCACCTGTGTCAGGTGTGGCTCCCCGCTCGATCCACCGGAAATCGTCGAGCCGCCTCCGCCGGTGGTCGTCGAGGTCGTGGCGCCGGAGCCCGAGCCGGCCACCGACTGGACGGTGTGGGTACTCGTGGGCGGACTGCTGGTCTTCGTCCTCGTCGCCGCCCTCTGGGTACTCAACACTCTCTGATCGGACGGCCCACCCGGCTCCCGTCTCCGCTCAGTCGCTCTCGTTGCAGAACTGGTCGGCGTTGACCGCCGGGACCGGGCCGTTCGGGACGGTCACGTTCACCCGGGGGAATGTCGGGTAGGCGTAGTCGCTCTCGGCGAAGGTGTATCCGAGCATGTAGGTCCCGGTCGCCACTCTGGGGAAGACCACGCGACCCTGGTTGTCGGGAATGACCCGCTGCACCCAGGGTCCGCCCTCGGCGGCGGTGCCGACGGCCAGGGCTGCGATGCCCTGGAACGGGTACCCGAAGCAGCTGAGGGTGCCGTAGATCACCCGGGGGGCATAGGGAAGGATCACATTTCCGACATCGCTGTAGCGGTAGACGTAGGCGGTGAAGGTCACCGCACCGCTGAACACCTGGCGGAACGGGGTGGTGCCGGGACCGAACGTGGCCCGGATGGTGTAGGTGGCCGGACCGGGGAGGTCGGGATACGTGAAGGAGTCGCCGATCGCCTGGGTGTACGGTGGGATGCTCGCCGGGTCGATCTCGGGCAGCCCGTCCTCTTCGTCGATGTCGGTGACGGTGAGGGTGACATTTCCCGGACCGCCGAGGTTGCGACCGAATGCGTCGACGAAGGTCCCGGACAACGGTCCGACCGGGAGCATCTGAATCGATCCGAGGCTCAGCGGTGTCCCCGGAACGATGGTGCCGGTCACGGTCTGGCTGAGGTACCCGGAACGGACAAAGGTGAATGCCGCCGGACCCGCCGGGGCGGTGACCACCACCGAGAACCGGCCCTCGCCGTCCGACGTGGCCAGGGTCTCACCCTTGTAGCGCACCGTCACTCCGGCCAGGGGCCAGGAGGAGGTTCCTCCCTCACCCGTGAACACCTCGTCGGTGGTTCCGGTCACCGTGGTCGGCCGCGGGGTCATCACCGGCGACAGCGCCGGGTTGGGATCGTCGGCGGTGACGGTGAACGGAAGCGCCGCCGTCTGGTGGGTTGGCGAGGTGAAGGTTGCGGTGTACGACCCGCTGGGGATGGCGCTGAGGGCGAACGACCCGGCGGTTGCGGCGGGCGCCGCCTGGCCGTTGCCTCCGGTGCCGTTGCCCCCGGTGAACGTGACGGTGGTCAACTCGATCCCCTCACCGGTCACGGTCACGGTGACGCCACCGAGTCCGGCGCCACTGAGGCTGTCGGTGACGGTTCCGGTGAGCTGACCGATCGGTGCACCGGGGGCGAGCTGCATCCTGGCGGTCAGCCGGGCCGTCGGGCTCGTCGTCGACAGCGTGAACGGGATCGCCACCGGTTCGTAGTTGGCGAGAGTGACCGTGGCGGTATAGGAACCGGTGGGGAGACTCCGCAAGCGCAGGCTTCCGACTTCCAGCCCGTCACCGGCCTGGGTGAGGCTGGAGATGGTGAACTGTCCGCCCTCTCCGGCGATCGACACCGAGGCGCCTCCGAGGGGGGCGCCGCTGGTGGCGTCGACCACGGTTCCACTGACCGATCCGATCGGGGCTCCGGCTGCGGCGGTCATGGCCGGGCTGAGCGACACGGTCGGTGTCTCGGTGGTGATGGTGAAGGGGAGGGCGACGTCGTCGTATCCGGTGAGGCTGAACGTGGCGGTGTACTCACCCACGGGCAGCCCACCGAGCCGGTAGCTCCCCACGGCCCCACCACCGGATGCGGCGGTGAGCGTGGTGCTGGTGATCTGCACCCCGTCCCCGGCGGCGGCGACGGAGACACCGCCCAGCGGATCGCCGGTGGTGGCGTCGGTGACCGAACCGACAAGCGACCCGGCGCCCGCACCGGCGAGCTCGAGCTCGAGACCTACCACCCGCTGTCCCGGGGTGAGGTCGACGATGACGCGCATCGTCATGAAACCGGGACTGGAGACATCGAGCTCGTAGGTGGCCGGTGTCGGCAGCTCGTCGATGGCGAAGCGGCCGCTCTCCGGGGTGATCGTGGAGCGCAGCGGTTCTTCAGTGATCACCCCTTCCGGCGAGATGGCGTTGCCGGTGGCGGGATCGAGCCGGCGCACCAGCACCGACGCCTCGGGGAGCGGTTCCCCACCGGCGAGCACCACGCCCGACACCAACCCGGGGGCGCCGACCAGTTCGACCGCCACCGGTTCGCCGTCGAAGGGGATGTCGATGCGGACCGGGTCCGAGGCGACGTACCCGGGGGCGGAGATGGTCACGTCGTACGAGCCGCGCACCATGTCCTCGAACAGGAACGTCCCGGTGTCGTCGGAAGCGACCTCGATCGGATCGCGTTCCAGGTCCGGTTCACCGGCACGTGATCCGGCCGAGATCAGCGGTGCGGCGGTGGCCGTTGCGCCTGCCACCGGGGTCCCGTCGCTGGCGGCGGTGACCAGTCCGGGGACCGCTCCCGGCGGACCGGTGATGACATCGCCGGGATCGCCCCCGGCACCGGGGGCGACGGCGGCGATCACCGAGGCGATGCCCTGCTCGAACGCCTCTGCCATGTCCTGGTTGCTGTCCTCCATGATGGCGTCGATCGCCAGCCCGACGATGAACGCCCAGAGACCGAGCAGGAGGGCGATGGCGAGGAACGAGAGCAGCCACCGTGGGATCCACGGGCGCGACGAGATGGTGGCCGGGGTGGCCAGCTCCACCCCGGGCCCGGCAATGCTGACGATGAACGGCCGGACCGCCGGGGTGCCGGTGATGGGCCGGGGCGCCGTCACCACGAGCTGGCAGGTACGGGACTGACCCGGTCCGAGTTGGACCCGCGCCGGAGTGACGTCGTACGCCAGCACGTTGCCGTCGTCCTCGGCGTCGATCGCCACATCGAGCGGGACGTTGCCGTCGTTGTGGACGAGCACCGAGAAGCGGCCGCGACGTCCGGTGAGGATGGTGTCGGGCTCGACATCGACGCGAGCGGCGGTCTTCTCCGACACCTCGACGGCGACGGCGCCGACGGCGAACACCTCGTTGGTGGTGCGGGACGTCACCTTGATCCCGAGCTCGTGGGGACCGGCCGGGAAGTCCGCCGGGAGGGTCACCTTGAGGATCACGCTCCCCTCGCTGTCGGGGAAGAGCGAGATCCAGTCGGGTTCGGCCACCACCCACGACTGGTCGGCGCCGATCACGGTGATGTCGAAGCCGTCGATGATGTCGGAGGTGTTGAACACGGACAGCGCCATCTGCACCGTCTCGGCCGGGGCGGCACGGAGCCGCTCCGGTTCGACATGGATGCGGAGGGGGATCGTCGGGTTCACGTGACGGTTTCCAGGGAGGTCATGGGCATCACCGGTCGGGGAGGATCAGGAGGCCACCGAGATTGGTGGGCTCGCCATTGGTGTCGATCCCGCCCCACAGCAGGATGCTCCCGGTGTTCCAGACACCGGTGAACCCGGTGCGGGTCGAGATCACCCCGGGGTCGGGCAGCGGGAGGTTGGAGGTTCCCCCTTCGGGGGTGTAGCGAAGGGCAGCCACCGTGTCGAGGTTGGGGACCTCCTGGATGATGGTCAGTTCGTTGGCGGTCCACAGACCGACGGCGTCGGTACCGAGGTGCTCCGGTGGCGGCTCGTCCGGTCGTTCCCAGGTCCAGACGGTGGCGACCTCGTCACCCTCGTCGAGTGGCTCCGGGGTGACCAGGAATGATTCGGGGTCGACCAGCAGGGCATCTCCCGGAGCACACGGGTCCTCCCCGGCCGGTTCGCCGGTGCCGGCCACGATCAGGACGGAGGTTCCGGTCCAAACCGAGATGTGACAGGCGCGCGGTTCCAGCGGAGGGTTACGGGTGATGTCGTCCCAGCGGTCGGTCTGCGGGTCGTAGGCGTACGCATCGGCCAGCGGCTCTCCGGCGGCGTCGTATCCACCCACGATCACCAGGTGGGTGCCGGTCCAGGTGGCGGTGTGGTGGGAGCGACCCACACCGGGGAACTCGGCCATGGTCACCCAGGTGCCGCCCCGCAACTCACCCTCGACCTCGTCCGGGATCCCGTCCTCGTCGTGACTGGGGTCCAACGCCCCTGGCTGGAGCCGGGCACCGTCGGATCGAGGCACACCGTTGTCGGTCCGGCCCCCGAAGATGATCATCTCGTTGCCGGTCCACGTCATCGAGTGACCGGTCCGGGTCGCCAGGGGTCCTGGAGGGAGGGGCGCCCAGCGTTGCGTCGCCGGGTTGTATTCGGCGCCGGGGTCCATGGGATCGGTCCCGCCGGCGAGGCGACCGCCCCAGATCACCATGGTCTCGCCCGTCCATTCCGCCTCGTGATCGGTGCGGGCGGCCGGGGCGCCAAAGGTGGGGAGCAGGATCCACTGGCCGTCCCGCGACCGGTAAAGCGCACCGGTCGACAACAGCCGGGCGTCGGGTCCGGTGCCACCCCAGGCAATCATCCCCTCGTCGAACCGTCCCCGACCGGTGAACCAGTCGGCGAAACTGGAGGCGGCCCGCTTCCACACCGGCTGGTCGACGGTGGGGCGGGGGAACTCGACCCACACCGCACTGTGGTTGATCCGGCCCACCAGTTCGGTGTCGCCGGTGGTGACCCGCTGCCAGCTGATGTTCGGGGCGTCGATGATGAAGGTCTGGACGACACGCTGGATGAGGATGGCGACAAGCAGCATGGCGGCGGCGGCGAGGAGCAGCTTGAAGAACCCGGTGGGGATCATGGCCTTGTGGGTGAACGTGCCGCTCACCGAGAGCTGCCCGCTCGGTCCCTGGGCGACGACGTCGAAGGCGCGGCGCGCCGACCCGCCGACCGGTCGCGGCAGCGCCCGCACCTTGAGCTTGACGGTCTCGGCGGTGCCCGGGTTCACCACCACGCTTTCGGGAGCAAACCGGAACCGGAGCTTGTGCTCGGGGTTGTGCCCGGACAGCCGGAACCGCACCGGCTGGGTCCCTCCGTTGTAGAGGGTGATCGTGCCCCGACCGGAGAGACGTCCCCGCAGATGGCTCTCCGGCATCTGGAGACGGGCGCTCGCCACGCTCTGAACGTCGACCTCGACCTCGACGAAGCCCACCAGCGGGTTGCCCGGGTCGCTGCTCCGTACCTCGATCCCGGCGATGTGTTGACCCGCCGGGAAGAATGAGGGCAACGTGGCGGCGACTTCGATGGCCCCGCGCTCGCCCGGACCGAGATCCACCTCGGCGGGGGTGGCGACGACATGGGTGTCGTCGAGACCGGTGAGGGTGGCGGTGTAGCGCAGGAAGCGGCGCGTGTCATTGGTCACGGTGACCGTGAAGGTCAACGGTTCCGAGGGCGTCGCCCCGATCTGGCGGGGCTCGACCGAGATAAGTGGCCGGACGTCGAGGGTCACCATCTCCACCAGGTACGAGGGCTCTCACCGTATAACCCGCCCCGCCGCTCGGACAGGGCACTACGGGCAGTCTTTTGCCGCGGTGAGGCGGCTTCAGGGCAAGGGGATGAGCCGATCCCGGTCGACGGTCACGATGACGCCGCTCCCCACCGGCGGTGGGTGCCCGCTGGTCTCGGTGGTGAGTCGGGTGCCGGCGACATCGACCACGATGCGGTGGGTCCCCCCTTGGTAGGTCACCCGCTCGACGGTGCCGGTGCCCTGACCGGCGGCCCGCTGGCCCGCATCTGGCCGGTCCGGGCCGAGGGAGACGGCGACCGCCGGCACCACGATCCGGTGCGTGCCGTCTCCGATCCCGAGAGGCACCTCGATGTCGCCGATCCGGCCGACCCCATCGGTCACGGCGACGGTGAGTACCGCCTCGTGCCCGAGGAAGCCGGCGACGAACTCGGAGCCCGGGTCGCTCCATACCGCACCGGGCTTGCCATGACGCACCACCACACCCCGATCCATCACGGCAAGGTGATCGGCGATGGCGAAGGCCTCACCCTGGTCGTGGGTGACGTAGAGCGCAGTGACCCCGAGCGACCGGAAGATCTCGCCCATCTCGTCCACCAGCCGTTCGCGGAGACTGCGATCGAGCGACGCCACCGGCTCGTCGAGCATCACCAGCGAAGGCCGGGGGGCGAGGGTGCGTGCCAGCGCCACCCGCTGCTGCTCGCCACCGCTGAGATCGTCGACCGGTCGGGAACCGTACCCGTCGAGCCCGACCAGATCGAGGACCTCGGCGACCCTGGACCTGATGTCCGGCTCGCTCCATCGTTCCATCTCCAACCCGAAGGCGATGTTGCCGGCGACCGACCGGTGGGGGAAGAGGGCGAAATCCTGGAACATCAGCCCGAAGTGACGCCGGTGGGGAGGGATCCCGGTGATGTCGGTTCCCTGCCACGACACCGATCCCCGGTCGGGCCGCTGCAGACCGGCGACCACCCGGAGCAGGGTCGACTTGCCGCACCCCGAGGGGCCGATCAGCGCCGTCACCGCACCCTCGGGCGCCACCAGATCGGCGCCGTCGAGGGCGGTCACCTCACCGAAACGAACCACCAGGTGGTCACAGACCAGGGCGTCCTCGGATGACTGGGAGGGTGTCAGAAGTCCTCACTCCCTCCGGGGCGGAACCGGTCGATGCCCAGGATCGCCACGGTGGTGAGCACGGTGAGTACCACGCTCAGCGCCATGGCACGACCGAAGGTGACGGCGCCCGGTTGGCCGAGCAACCGGAAGATGGCGGTGGGGACGGTCGGAGTGTCGGGTCGGGCGATGAATGAGGTGGCGCCGAACTCACCGAGCGAGATGGCGAAGGCGAAACCTGCGCCCACCGCCATCGCCCGAGACACCAGGGGTAGGTCGATTTCGCGCCAGGTGCGCACCGGGTCGGCGCCGAGCACGGCAGCGGCGTCACGCAACCGGGTGCGCACCCGCCGCATCACCGGAACCGTGACCCGGACCACCAGGGGGATGGCCACCAGCGCATGGGCGAGCGGGATCAGCCACACCGAGCGACGGAGGTCGATGGGGGAGTCGAGGGCCACCAGGAAGCCGAAGCCGAGGGTGACCGCCGAGGTTCCCAGCGGCAGCATCAGCAGCGTGTCGAACCCCCTGCCGACCAGACCGCGGCGGTAGGCGATCACCGCCGCCGCCATCACCCCCACCACGACGGCGATCACGGTGGCCACCGCCGCAAACCGCAGCGAGTTGGCCACGGCCAGCGTCGGGGGGACGAACAGGCCACCGGCGGCGGCCGGATCGCCCAGGCTGCGGTACCAGTCCAATCCGATCCCCGACGGGGTGGTCAACGACCGGGTCACCAGCACCGCCAACGGCCCACCCAGCAGGACGGCCATGAACCCGAGATTGAGGGCGAGCCACCAACGTTGCCCTCCGACCGGACGGGTCCGCACCGGGGTTCCGGTCACCCTGAGCTGACGTCCCCGGCGATCCTGGAACCTCCCGTAGGCCACCAGGATGGCGGTGACCGCCACCAGTTGCAGTACGGCGAGGGCGGCCGCCACCGGGATGTTGAGCAGTCCGGTGGCCTGGCGCCAGATCTCCACCTCGATGGTGGCATGGCGGAGACCACCCAGGATCAGGATCACCCCGAACGAGGTGAACGTGAACAGGAACACGATGGCGCCGGCCGATGCGATGGCGGGAGCCAGCAGGGGGAGGGTGATACGGCGAAAGGTGGCGATCCGCCCGGCGCCCAGGCTCCGCGCCGCATCCTCGAGACGCGGGTCGAGCTGTTCCCAGAACGCCCCCACGGTTCGCACCACGATGGCGTAGTTGTAGAAGACGTGGGCGATCAGGATGGCGGCGACGGATCGGGTCAGGTCGACGCCGGTCACACCGCGGGGTCCCATGACGGCAAGAAACGTCGTCCCGACCACCACGGTGGGGAGCACGAAGGGGATGATGGTGGCGGTGCGCAGCAGTGACCGACCCGGGAATTCGTACCGGGCCAGCACATAGGCGCCGGGTATCCCGACGAGCAACGTCGCCAGCGTCGACGCCAGGGCCTGCCATGTGGTGAACCAGGCCACACCGAGCAGCGACCGTCTGGTCAGCACCTCCGCCATCGGGTGGGGGTCACCGTCACCGCCGGTGAAAGCGGTGAGCAGGATGGTCGCCATCGGGTACACGAAGAAGTACCCGATGAATGCCAGCGGGACGGCGACGAGTACGGTGCGGCCGATCCGGCCACCCCACGGACCGGCTCGGCGCAGCGGAGGACCAGCTCGGCGTGTCGAGCGGGGCGTCAGCGGAGAATGTCGGTCCACGTCTGGATCCACGCCTCCCGGTTGGCCTCGATGTCGGCGGCGTCCACCTCGGCCGTGGTCTCGGGGACGGTGGTGTGGTCGACGAACACATCGGGGAGTTCCGCCTCGGCGTTGGCCGGGAACACGAACATGTTGAGCGGGATCGATTCCTGCACCTCGACGGAGAGCAGGAAGTCGACGAACTGCTGGGCGGCCTCGACGTGCTCGGTCCCCTCGAGGATGCCGGCGAACTCGATCTGGCGGAAGCACCCGTCGGTGACCACTCCGGTCGGCGCTTCGTCGGGCTGGGGATCGGCGTAGTACACCTCGGCCGGCGGGGAGGAGGCGTAGGAGACGACGAGCGGTCGATCGCCCTCGCCGGCGCCGCCGGAGAACTGCCCGTAGTAGGCCTCCTCCCATCCCGACGCCACCAGGACGTCATTGGCGGCGAGGTCACGCCAGAAATGCTCCCAGGTGAAATCGGCGTCGTCGGGGAAGGTGGCGATGGTGGCGAGGAGGAACGCAAGCCCGGGGGAGGAGCTGGCCGGGTCCTGCACCACCAGCATCCCGGCGTATTCCGGGTCGAGCAGGTCGAGCAGGACCTCGGGCGGCGCCACACCGGCCTCGTCGAGAGCGATCCGGTCGTAGTTGAGGCAGACGTCACCGAAGCTGATCGGGGTGACCCGATGCTGGTCGTCGAGCTCCAGCTCGTCGGGTACGGTCGCCAGCCCCGGCGCCTCATAGGGGATGAACAGATCCTCGTCGAGGGTCCGGGTGAGCAGGTTGTTGTCGACCCCGAAGAGGACATCGGCCGTCGGATTGTCCCTGGTCAGGATCGCCTGGTTGATGGCGGTTCCGGCGTCGCCGGCGGCGAGTACCTCGACGGTGATCCCGGTCTCGTCGGTGAACCCGGCCAGCAGCTCCTCGGGTACCGAGAACGAGTCATGGGTCAACAGCACGATCGAAGCCGGCTCAGCCGGACCGGTCGTGGTCGAGCCGGCATCCGAGGTCGAGCCGGTATCCGTGGTCGAGCCGGAATCGGTGCTGGAGCCGGCGTCGTCGCCACCGCAGGAAGCGAGGGCGAGCGCACCGGTGAGCACCAGGATCGAGAGGCGGGACAGAGGTTTCATGGGTTGGTCCTTTCGTGGATGGCGAGCATGACGCCGTCACGCAGCGATGCGGCTGCGGTGGTGTGGGTCATCTCGTTGCTGATCCCACGGGTGGAACCTGGGGGGAGCGTGGCATCGGTCAGCAGCCACCGGAGCCCGTCGGTGGAGACGCCTTCGGCGGCGCCGCCGATCGGGATCAGCGACACCAGGTCGCCGAGGTCCCCGACCATGGTGGCGGGCCGGTGCGGTCGCACCACCCGCACCACGGCGTTCCCGGTGCGCCACTCCATGTCGGTGTCGGCGAAGTCCGGTGCGGCGAGCAGCGACGCATTGGCGAGAAGGTGGCTGATCCGGCCGCCGGTACCCCCGATCACCACGATCCGCCGGTGTCCGGTCGCATGCGCATGGGCAAGCGCCAGATCCAGATCGGTGGCGTCCTTGGCGGCAGGGTGGCGGAGGATCTCGACCCCGTCGGCGGCGGCGTCCTCCAGCAGACCGGGGTCCACCGAGTCCATGTCGCCGATGACGACATCGGGACGGAGCCCGGCGGCGTGGGCGTGGTCGAGACCGGAATCGGCGGCGATCAGCAGATCGAAACCGTCACGGGAGCCCACGAGGCCGGCCCCGAGATCGGATACCAGATCGGCGTCGAGCGGGTCGCCGCCGGCGATCACGATCGCCGTTCTCCGGCGCCCGCCGGACATGGTTGATTGGGTGTCGTCCACACGCTTCCTCCGCTGGCATGACCCAGTTCAGGTTCCGCGGGTCGGTGGCATCGGCGGTCGTCTCGACGTCCGCACCGGCCACCCTCTCAGCCTGGCGTATCCAGACTCCCCGGGGTGGGTTGTTCCCCCACAGTGTATCGCAGCATCCCATCGACCTCGGCGATCCAGGCATCGACCTTCTCCCATTGGGAGAACAACCAGTCCACCCGCTCCGGGCGACCCCGGGGCACGTCGTCAGCCGAGATCCGCCAGAACCGGGTCCGGACGGTGCGACCGACCAGCGAGCCGGACCACAGGTTGCGGATCCTGGCGAACCCGTCCAGCCCGACATGGGCGCACACCACCACGTCGTATCCCATGTCGAGCAGGGTGAGGGCGCCCCCGACGCGGGGTGGGAGCACGTGACGGAGTCCTTCGGCACGTGCGTGGAGCTCCGGGGAGCGTTGCCGGAGCTGGTCGAGGGCGCGGGTGCGACGGCGTTCGGTGAACCGGGTCCCCTCGGGATAGATCATCACGCCCTCGTTGCTGCCCAGGTCGGCGGCAAGACGACGGATGGCACGCAACTCGGTCCGCGGGTCGCCGGAGCCGCGGGCGACGAAGTGGTTGGGCAGCCTGGTGCCACCCACGTCGAGTGCGGGGAGCGACAGCAGCTCGCGTTTGATCACCCATCGCATCTCGAGTCGATGACGGTCCTGGAGCAGCACCAGCGGGAGGAGGTTGTCGACGATGCTGACGTGACGGAACATCGCCACGATCGGGCCGGGTGTCGGGTCGTCGCCCTCGACCACCAGATCGAGCGAGAACAACCGGCACACGGCGGCGAACAGGGTCCGTCCCCACCAGCGCTGCACCGGCCACGCCGCAGCGACCAGTCGCTCCTGGTTGTGCCCGAACCCCGCCCGGATCCAGGATGCAAAGAACCACACCAACCCCACGGCCTCGGCGGCAAGGAACACCCAGGCGAAGGCGAGCAGGCGCAGCGCCATCGCCGGTCGGCGCCGGAACACGAGGCGGGTGAGATCGACCAGTGCCGCCAGGATGGCGACCACCGGCGCCAGCAGGGTGAGCAGGGTGAACAGCAACAGCGACCGCGGGATCGTGATCAGGCGACGGCGGACGATCGAGGCCCGCGGTTCGTCATGGAACGGTCGGTTGGCGTTCATCTGGCCTCCACGGCATGGGTGCTCCTACACCCGGCGGCCTGCACGTTACGCCGCGGTCGGACGCTTTCGGAGATCGGGGTGCTCAGGCATCGCTGCGGAGGTGCTGCCACATCGTCGAACCCTCGCCGGTGACGGTCTCGAACTTGAGACCCATCAGGATGATTCCCGCACAACCGGCGTTGCGGGCGCGCCTGGCACATTCCATTGCCTGCTGCCAGCCGAAGGGGCGCTGGTGCTCGGTGGCGAGGCCGGCGAGTCGCGACTTGAGCCCGTCGCCCGCAGGGACACATCCGAAACGTTCGGTTCGTTCCACCCAGGCCGGGCTGAAGGCCGGGACCACCATCAGATACAGCGGCGGCTCGCCACCCTCGAGACCGAGGAGCGCCACCGACGGTTCGACGGTGTCCGGGTCGATCACCGGGCCGGCGACGAAGAACTGGGCGCCGACCTCGAGACGCTGCCGGAACTGCCACTTGCGGAACCGGGTCGGCATCCCCACCTCGAAGGCAGGGGTGTGGTCCTGTAGCTCGCGGAGATGGGTGACGATCTCGTAGTGGTGGGCCAGATGGTCGACGGCGGGGACGGTGTCGCCGGTGACCACCAGGAACGAGTCGACCCCGTTGCCGATGGCGCCGCGCACCTCGCTCTCGATGGCGAGGATGTTACGGTCCCGGCTGGACACCACCACGGTGGGATGGACATCGGGGAGGTCGTGGGTGATCCGGGCCGCATAGGCGTACGGGGACACCCGGATGGTCCCGAACACGTTGTCGGTGACCAGCACGTGGTCCCACGCCTGGTCGAGTTTGCGGTGGCTGTGATCGGGCAGTGTGGGTGGGTTGACCTCGGCGATCTCGACCCAGTCGGTCTTGGTGTGCAGCATGTTCAGGTGCCTCCGCCTCGTGCGATGAAGTACTTGGCCTGCGGGTGGTGACAGATCACGGCCGAGGTGGTCTGTTCGGGTTGGTACTGGTAGGCGGTGTGGTCGCCGACATCGATACCGATCCGGCCGGCGTCGAGGAGATCGGCGACGGTGGCGTTGTCCGTCAGGTCCGGACAGGCCGGGTAACCCCACGAGTAGCGACCTCCGCGGTACTGCTGGCGGAACAACCCGTGGAGGGTCGGTCCGTCCTCACCGGCGAAGCCCCATTCCTCGCGGATCCTGCGGTGCCACAGCTCGGCGAGCGCCTCGGCCATCTCGACCCCGAGCCCGTGGGTGAACAGGTATTCCTGGTAGCGGTCGGCGTCGAACAGTTCGGCGGTCCGTTCCGAGACCCGTTGACCCATGGTGACGATGTGGAAGGCGGCGTAGTCCACCTCGGGATCGTCGACGGAGCGGTGGAAGTCGGCGATGCACAGCCATGGCGAAGCCGTCTGGCGGGGGAAGCTGAATCTGGTGCGTTCCGTGGTCCGGGTCTCGTCCTGCCATACCACCAGATCCTCGCCGTCGGCCGAAACGGGGAAGTAGCCGTAGACCACCTGGGGGACCAGCAGCTCGTCCTCCTTGGCGGCAGCGAGTTGGGTGCGGAGCCGGGAACGGATCCGGGCCTTGAAGTCGGCGTCGTCCTCGCCCCGCTCGGGGCGGAACTGCCACTGGTTGCGGAACAGGGCGGTCTCGTTGAGGTAGCCGGCGATGTCGTCGAGGGCGATGCCCTTGACCACCCGGCTCCCGAGAAACGGCGGGCGGAAGATCGGGTTGTCGGTCACCACGTCGGGAGACCGCTGCGGTCGGTCGAGGGTGACCACGGCGGTGCGGGGGGAACGCTTGGGGAGCGGGCGGCCCTCGTTGACCCGACCGAAGTCGGGCTCGATCTCCCCGGTTCGGCGCTGTTCGTGGAGACGGTCCATCACCCGCAACCCGGCAAAGGCGTCTTTGCCGTAGAAGAGCGGTCCGCCGTACACCTGGCGCAGATCACCCTCGACGTACATCCGGGTGAGGGCGGCGCCACCCAGCACGACCGGGATGTCGCCCAGTCCACGCCGGTTGAGCTCCTCGAGGTTGTCGCGCATGATCAGCGTGCTCTTGACCAGTAGACCGCTCATCCCGATGGCGTCGGCGTGGACCTCCTCGGCCTTGTCGATCATCGCCCCGATATCGACCTTGATCCCGAGGTTGTGGACGTCGTAGCCGTTGTTGGTCAGGATGATGTCGACCAGGTTCTTGCCGATGTCATGGACATCGCCCTTCACCGTGGCGAGCACGATCGAGCCCTTCCCGGCGGTGTCGGCCTTGTCCATCATCGGTTCCAGATAGGCCACCGCCGCCTTCATCGTCTCGGCCGACTGCAGGACGAACGGGAGCTGCATCTCGCCGGAGGCGAACAGTTCCCCGACCACCCTCATCCCCTCCAGCAGCACATCGTTGATGATCCCGAGCGGGGTCATACCGGTGGCGAGGGCCTGGTCGAGGTCGGCGGTGAGACCCTCGCGCTCGCCGTCGATGATGCGATGGGACAGTCGCTTGTCGATCGGCCAGTCGGTGCGGTCTTCGCGCTCCACCGTCAACGAGCTGACATCGGTGAAGACCTCGAGCAGCCGCTGCAATGGGTCGTACCCGGGTCCACGCCGGTCGTAGACGAGATCGAGGCAGACCTGTCGCTGCTCCTCGGGGACCTTGTTGAGCGGCATGATCCGCTCGGCGTGGACGATGGCGGCATCGAGTCCCGCCTGCACGCACTCGTGGAGGAACACGGAGTTGAGCACGTGGCGGGCGGCCGGTTTGAGCCCGAACGACACGTTGGAGACCCCGAGGACGGTGAACACCCCGGGGAGCTCGGCCTTGATCCGGCGGATCGCCTCGATCGTGGCGATCCCGTCCGCCCGCAGATCTTCGCCCCCGGTCGACAGCGGGAAGGTGAGTGCATCGAAGATCAGGTCCGACGACTCGAGACCGTACCGCTCGGTGGCGATGGTGTGGAGCCGATGTGCCACCCGCATCTTCCACTCCACATCGCGCGCCTGGCCCTCCTCGTCGATGAGCAGACACACCACGGCTGCGCCGTGTTCCTTCGCCAGCCGGAGCACCCGGTCGAGCCGCGATCCTTCGCCCTCCCCGTCCTCGAGATTGGCCGAGTTGAGGACCGCCCGACCCCCGATCCATTCCAGACCGGCCTCCATCACCTGGGGCTCGGTCGAGTCGAGCACGATCGGCGCCGCCACCTGGGTGGCGAGGCGCGACGCCAGCTCTCCCATGTCCACCACCCCGTCGCGCCCCACGTAGTCGACACAGAGATCGAGCAGGTGGGCGGACTCCTTCACCTGCTCCTTCGCCACCTGGACACACCCGTCCCAGTCCTCGGCGAGCATCGCCTCGCGGAACCGTTTCGATCCGTTGGCGTTGGTGCGCTCCCCGATGATCAGGAACGAGGTGTCCTGCTGGAAGGGGACAAAGCTGTAGATCGACGCCGCCCCCGGCTCGTGGACGGGAGCGTGTGGCGCTGGCTCCAGGTCACGACAGCGTCTGACCACCTCGTCGAGGTGCTCGGCGGTGGTGCCGCAGCATCCGCCCACCACGGTGACCCCGAGTTCGGTGATGTACTGGGCGAGATGGGTGGCGAGCTGGTCGGGGGTCAGGTCGTAGTGCATGTCCCCATCGACCACCGAAGGGAGCCCCGCATTGGGGATACACGAGATCGCCGTCCGGGAGTGGCGTGACAGGTGGCGCAGCGGTTCGAACATCTCGACGGGACCGGTGGCGCAGTTGAGCCCGATGACATCGGGGCGCAGCGGGTCGATGGCGGCGAGGGCGGCGCCGATCTCGGTGCCGGGGAGCATCCGACCGGTGAGCTCGATGGTCACCTGGGTCTGCAACGGGACCTGGCGCCCGCTGCTGCGCATCGCCGCCCGGCATCCGTTGACGGCGGCCTTGAGCCCGAGCAGGTCGTACATGGTCTCGATGAGGAGGATGTCGACACCGCCGTCGAGCAGCCCGGACGCCTCGACCTCGTAGGCGTCGCGGAGTTGGCGGTAGGGGATCTGACCCAGCGAGGCGAACTTGGTCCCGGGACCGATCGAACCCGCCACCCACCGCCGGTGGTCGGCGGTGGAGTAGTCGGCGGCCATCCTGGCGGCGATCTCGGCTCCGGCCCTGGCCAGCTCGTAGCTGCGGTCGGCGATCCCGTACTCGGCGAGCGGGACGGCGAAGGCGCCGAAGGTGTTGGTCTCGATGACGTCGACACCGACCTCGAGGAACGACCGGTGCAAGGTCTCCACGACATCTGGCCGGGTGACGTTGAGCAGCTCGTTGCAGCCCTCGAAGGTCGCTCCGCCGAAGTCGTCGGCCGTCAGTCCGGCGCGCTGGAAGGTGGTGCCCGCTCCGCCGTCGTAGATGACGACGCGCTCGCCGACCGCTGACAGATAGCCGTTTCGGAGTGAAGCGGTCATCGGTCCGTCCGATCGTGGACGGCGTCGATCCGATCCAGAGGGCTTTCCGGAATCCAGGTACATCGGTCCAAGGGTCGCAGCCTCCCGCTTCTCGCATCCGTCGCGCTCTTCGAGCGCCGCGAGGCGGGGAGTCCCGCTTCCGGCTCTCATCGATCAGGCATTGGCACCGTTCAGGTCGGTTGCCGCGGTTTCACAGGGCCTGTCCCTCCACCGCTCTTGATGAGCGCAATTACCTCGACAATGTACCGGGAACCGTCACCAACGACAAGATCCCGATTCCCGGGGAACCCCGGTGGTCAGCCGGACCGGGGGGCGTCGCGCAGCCACAACGAGACGGTGGCCCCTTCGGACACCGGCACGCCCCCGGCGACCTCCTCGGTGATGGCAAACCCGACCACCTCGGCGTCGACCTGGAACTGGCTGATGGTGGGCTCGGACCCGAGCACCCCGGCCGAGATGACGCGAGGCTCGTCGACTCCCGGCACGATGGCCCACAACTGGTAGGTGCGGTCGTCGCCGAGGGTGGGCAGCGTGTGCGACAAGAGGTAGCCGAAACCGTCGTCACCGAAGACGATCCGGGCGTCCTGACCGGGGAACTCCTCGGTACCGGCCAGATCGACCACCTCGGCGCCGGGTTCGGCCACCTTGGAGGTGGCGAGTGCGGCGAGGTCGTTGGCGTCGACATCGCGCTGCAGGTCGACCAGCCGGACCCCCAGCGCCACCGAGACGGCGACGGCGGCGATGGAGACGGCGGCGGCGAAGCGGGACCAGCGTCGCTGCCGCCGAACCTCGCCGACCGAGGCCAGGTCCGGGGCGTCGACCCGGTCCGTGCCCTCGATCTCGGCGTGGATCCGTTCCCACACCATCGGCGATGGCGTGGACGGGGCAACCTCCACCGCTTCCGCAAGGACGGCGGCAACCGATCGGAACGCATCGACCTCGGCCTGAAGGTCGGCGTCGGCAGCGATCAGCGTCTCGACCTGGCGGGCCTCGGTCGGATCGAGCGCATCGAGGGCGTAGGCGGCGATCAACTCGCTGATCTCGTCGTGCGTCATGTCGGCATCACCCCCGCCGCGGTCAGCTCGCTGCGCAGCCGTTGCATTCCGGTGCGGATCCGGCTCTTGACCGTCCCCTCCGGTTCGTCGAGCAGTTCTGCCACCTTGCGGTAGCTGTATCCCCCGAAGTAGGCGAGGGTGATCGCCTTGCGTTCGGGCTCGGCCAGGCTGGCCAGTGCCTGACGGACCTCCTGGGAGGTCACCCGGCTGAGCACTTCACGCTCCAGATCGGCGGCCGGTTCGGCAGCCATCCGGCCCTCCTTCTCCTCACGGGCCCGGCGGGCCATCTCGGAGCGGAGCAGGTCCACGCTTCGACCGTGGGTGTCCGACAGCAGGAAGGTGCGCAGGTTGCCGCGATCCGGGTCGAAGCGCTCCGGTCGGGTCCACAGCCGCATGAAGATCTCCTGGGTCACCTCCTCGGCGAGGTCGCGGCGGCGTAGCAACCGGCGGGCCAGGGCGAACACCACCGCACCATGGCGCTCATAGAGCGTGGCGAGCGCCGCCTCGTCGAACCTTGCGACGGCAACCACCAGGCTGGAATCGCTCGGTATCACCACGGGCGGTGCGTCCTCGGGATGCGGTGGGTTGGGCATGGCGGCAGCAGAAGGTACATCGACGAGCATACGGAGCCGCGGTGCGGGGCGGATGATGCCGGGTGAACGCGTCCGGGTTGCTCAGGGAGCGTCGAGGATCCGCAACATCTCGTCGACGATCGGGTCGGATGCGGCGGCGAACACGGCATGCCCGACCCCGGAAGCGTGGAAGAGGTCGGCGGCGAAGACCTCGGCGGGGTCGCCGTCCTTGAACAGACGCCACGCATCGCCCCATGCGGCGCTCTTCACCACCCTGGGGTAGGGGTGGGCGGCCCGTGCAATCGCATGATCGAAGGCCCTGCCCCGAACCCTGGCTACGCCGCGGGGGAGGGTGGGGAGCCGGGGGAGGGTCCCGAGGTCGCCGATTCCGCTGACGCCCACCGCCGGGATCTTTGCGGTGAGACGCCCCAGGATCTCCGACATCTCCCTCTCGAAACGTCGCACCGGTGTGGTGCGGAGGGCGTCGTTGGCCCCGACCGAGACGATGGCCATGTCCGGGGCGGCCCTGATGGCGCCGGTCACCTGTCCCAGCAGCACGTCGCGTGCCTTGCTCCCCCCGACGGCCACCGAGATCAGCTCGACGTGGTACCGCTCGGCGAGACGGGCGGCGAGACGGCGGGGCCAGGCGGAGTCGAGCGGTTCGACACCGGGGGCGGTGACCGAGCTGTCACCGAGCAGGACGATCCGTAGCGTGGGCGCATCCGGGTCCCCGAAGCGACCCGAAGGGTCCTGGTTGGTCAGGCTGGGGATGTCGGGGCGGTGGACCGCCCTCACCAGCTGGGCGGTCACCACGGCGACACCGACCGCCGATGTTCGCAGTGTGCGCATGAGGTAGTGCAACAGTGATCCCAGCTCTCTTGTTTCCAGAGGTCGAAAAATCAGAGATTGAAGCGGAAGTGGATGACGTCGCCTTCTTGGACCACGTAGTCCTTGCCCTCCAGACGCCAGCGACCGGCCTCTTTCGCCCCCGCCTCCCCCCGATAGGCGACGAAGTCGTCGTAGGCGATCACCTCGGCGCGGATGAAACCCTTCTCGAAGTCGCCGTGGATGATCCCGGCGGCTTTCGGCGCCGTCGCCCCCTTGGGGTACGTCCACGCCCGGGCCTCCTTCTCGCCGGCGGTGAAGTAGGTGCCGAGCCCGAGCAGGTCGTGACCGGTTCTGATGATCCGCGCCAACCCGGGTTCCTCCTCGCCGATCTCGGCGAGGAACTCGGCCTTGTCCGCTTCGTCCAACTCGGCGATCTCGGCTTCGAGGCGGCTCGAGATGGCCACGAAGGCGGCGTCCTCCTCCTCGGCGATCCGTTGCACGGTCTTCACCGCCGGGCCGTCGTCCCCGGGATGGTCCACGTTGGCGACGTACATGGCCGGCTTCATGGTGAGCAGATGGAGTTCCCTCACCGCCGTGATCGCCGCCGCCGGCGGGGTCAGGGTCCGGGCGGGATGTCCCGCCTCGAGGTGGGTCTTGATCCTGGCGAGCTCGGTGGCGGCGGCCACCGCTTCCTTGTCCCCGGAGCGGGCCCGTTTGGCGTGGCGGTCGAGCGCCCGCTCCAGCGTTCCGAGATCGGCGAGGGCCAGTTCGGTGTTGATGGTGGCGATGTCGCCCTCGGGGTCGATCCGCCCGGCGACATGGGTGACGTCGAGGTCCTCGAAGCACCGCACCACATGGGCGATGGCCTGGGTCTCCCGGATGTGGGCCAGGAACTGATTGCCGAGGCCCTCTCCCTGTGAGGCGCCCTCGACCAGACCGGCGATGTCGACGAACTCCATCGTGGTGGGCACCACGGAGCGGGGCGAGACGATCTCGACGATGGCATCGAGTCGGCTGTCGGGCACAACGGCGATACCGACGTTGGGTTCGATGGTGGCGAACGGATAGTTCGCCGCCAACGCCCCGGCGGCGGTCAGCGCATTGAACAAGGTCGACTTCCCGACATTGGGAAGTCCGACGATGCCACATTTGAAACCCATGGCAGCAGGCTCCTCAACTCGGGCAGACGTGGAGACACCGAGATTAGGCGAGCCCCCGGCGGCCATGATCGGCGGGCACGATCAGGGGGGCGCTCACACGACCGTCGGGCTGGCCCCGGCGTATCTGGTGTGGCGCCCTTCGGCGATGATCCTCACCAGTGCCTCGACGGTGGTATCGACATCGGCGAAACGGGTGTACAACGGGGCGATTCCGATGCGCAGATGGTCGGGTGGTCGGAAGTCGGGGACGATCCCGAACTCCTCGATCAGCGCCAGGTCGATCCCGAGGGCATCGGGATGGGCCAGCGACACATGTGATCCCCGCCACTGCGGATCGGCGGGGGTGCGCAGCGAGAAGCCGAGCGGCGCCAGGTCGGTGGCGCACCGATCGATGAGCCGCTGGGTGAGCGTCACCGACTTGGCGCGCAGGTCGTCCATCCCGGCCTCGATCAGCACGTCGACACCCGGCTCGATCAGGGCGAGCGACAGCATCGGTGGGGTCCCGGTGAAGAAGCGGTCGATGTCGCCGCTGGGCTCGAAATCCGGGGAGAAGGAGAAGGGACGGGCATGGCCGTACCAACCGGTGATCGGTTGCTGCAGCGTGGTGTGGAGGTCGGCGCGGACATAGAGGAAGGCGGGGGCGCCGGGGCCACCGTTGACGTACTTGTAGCTGCAACCCACCGCCAGATCGGCTCCTGCCGCCGCCAGGTCGATGGGGACCGCCCCGACCGCATGGCTGAGATCCCACAGCACGAGTGCGCCGACGGCGTGGGCGGCGGCGTTGATGGCGGCCATGTCGTAGCGGTATCCGCTGGTGTAGGTGACGTGCGACAGGGTCACCAGGGCGACGTCGTCGTCGAGCCTGGCGATGATCTCGTCGGCGGGGCCGTGGATCCCGTCGGGGGAAGCGACGATGTCCACCCGGTGACCGGCGCCGGAGAAATCGACGATCCCGTCGAGGATGTAGTGATCGCTGGGGAAGTTGAGGTCGTCGGTGATGATGCGGGTACGGCCGGGGCGCGCCTGCAGCGCCGCCACCACCAGCTTGAACAGGTTGACCGAGGTGGAGTCGGCGACCGCCACCTCGCCGGGCGCCGCACCGAGCAGACGGCCCAGCTTGTCGCCGATCCGGTGATGGGTGTCGAGCCACCGCTCGTTCCAGGATCTGATCAGCCGGTCACCCCACTCGACATCGACCACCTGTCGCGACAGCTCGGCGGTGGCCTTGGGGAGACGACCGAGCGAGTTGCCGTCGAGATAGACCAGGTTCGGGTCGGGAAATACGAACCGGTCGCGGAAATGGTCGAGGTGGGTGTGCTGATCATGCATGCCACCAACCTATCCGACCCACCGCATGCTGGGGACTCTTAGGCTCATCGCATGGATGACGACACACTCGATATGACCGCCGACCCTGCCACTTCCCTTGCCGACCTGGTGGAGGGCAGCGACCTGGCCGGGCTGATGCGGCTGATCGACCACCGGATCGGTGACCGCGACTGGGCGGGTGTCCTCGAGGTCATCGATCGCTGTCGTGAGGCGGTGGATCGCGGCAAGCAGGTGTGGGGCGCCGCCGACTACGCCGAGTACCGGCTCGCCCGGGATGCCCCCGGTGAGGTGGCGGCCACCATGCTGGCTCCGGGGGCCGGACGGTTCGCTCCCGGGCCGCTCTGGGAGGTGGCGGCGTCGACCCACACCTGGGCCGAACTGGCCCCTTATGTCGGCGACGACCGGGTGCGGGGTCTGATCGCCCAGGAGCGGCTGCTGCGAGGCGACGATGTCGGCGACGACGACATCGGGGTCACCGAGATCCCGGCTCGACCCCTGCCGTGGGAACCCCGATATCCCGGGCCGACGTACCGGGAGGACGGGGTCGACGTCCCCGGCCCCGAGCTGCCCGACATGCCGTGGGTGGAGCTTGGCGAGGGGCCGTCTCCGGTGGACGAGCCGGACGGGAGCGAGGGGCTGCTCGATGTGGTGAGGGCCTGGCTCGACGATTCCAGCGGTAGGGGGCAGGTGATCGCCGTCGAAGGGAGCGCCGAGGAGGCGATCCGGGCAATGGGGCCGCGTCGGGTGCGTCTTGCCGAGATCGATCTCGCCACCGCGGTCCAGGTGATGGCCTGGGCCGGGTCGTCCGGAGGCGCCTACGGCCGACGCAAGGGGACGCCGGCGGGGCGGGCCGCCGCCTGGTGGGCGCTTGCCTGCCTGCTCGGACTCGACGAGCAATGGCCGGTCGACGGCGAGATCCTGGGCGAGGAGGCCGCCTCGCTGCGCTGGGTGGTGTGGGATCCGGGGGATCAGGTCGGGGGATGGGCCTATCACCTGGCGGTCGAGGATCCCGAAGAAGGGCTTGCCTGGGCGGTCTCCGTCGTCGACGCCACTTAGTCTTCCCCGCCCCGGGGGGCGGGGTGCCTCCGAGGTTCTGGGAGGAGGTGGGGCGGGGCGCGAGCTTGTTGCCCCTGAATGTCGACCTGTCGAGTGCGGTGCAGGTTGCCGTGCGGGCCGCAACTGTGAACGGGCAGTTGTCGGTGGCACTTCAGACTCTTGGGAGATTGGCGTGGCGCTCCGCCCCGTCTGCGTCCGCAAGCGTCCGCAGCCACCCCTCCTCCCGAGGAGGGGAGGGCCAGAAGGGGCGGCACGCCTGTCGACCGCCGCTGCCCAGTTCGCCGTAACGACGTGTCAACGAAACCGGTCAAGTCAACGAGCTACAGGTGCGCCCCGATGTCGTTGGCCAACCACGCCATCAGTTCCAGCTGATCCTCGAGCGCCAGCGTGGGGAAGTAGGAGCGGGCCACGAACTCGACCGGGACCCCCGTCTGCTCCCGCAGCGCGCCGAGCTGGTCGAGGATCTCCTCGGCGGATCCCCGCAGCAGGCTGCGCTCGACCAGGGCGGCCTCGATGTCGGCGGTGAGCGGTGGCGGTGACGGTGGGGGACCGCTCCTGGTGGCCGAGTCGGCCATGTCGGAGTACTTCCAGGCCATCGCCCACACATCGTGACGGAGCCGGTCCCAGCTGTCGGCGGGAACGATGATCGAATAGTGGAGCCAGCGGAAGTCGTCGGGGTTTCGTCCATTGCGATCCATCTCGTCGGTTGCCCAGGCGATCTGCTGGAGGAAATCCGCCACCGGGGCGTTGGAGAACAACCCGTCCGCCTGGCGGGCGGCGCGACGGACGGCGGCCTCGGCGCCGCCGCCGACGACGATGGGGATGGGTCGGTGCGGAACCGGCCGGACCGCCAGCTCCGGGAGGTCGTACACCTCGCCGCGGTGCCGGAACGGGGTGCCGCTCCAGGCCTGGGGGAGGATCTCCAGGATCTCGGTCATCGCCTTTCCCCGGACCGAGCGGGGGACCCCGAGGGCGTCGAATTCGGGGTCGCTCCACCCCAGACCGAGCCCCAGGGTGAGCCGTCCGCCGCTGAGCAGCTGGACCGTGGCGGCGTCCTCGGCAAGACGCAGCGGATGGTGCAGCGGCGCCAGGATGACCCCGGTCCCGATCTCGATCCGGGTGGTGCGGGCCGCCATGGCGGCGCTGGTGACCAGCAGCGACGGCATGTAGCCGTCATCGACGAAGTGGTGCTCGGTGGTCCAAACCGAGGAGAATCCGAGCCGTTCCGCCGTCTCGGTCACGGTGAGGGTGTCGGCGTAGATCTGCTCCCAGTCCGGGGCCGCTCCGGGGCCGATCTGGGCCGAAAGCAGTCCGAAACCGATGCTCATCTCGCCACCTTCCAGAGGGTGTGTGCCGCACCCAAGCGTACCGGGGACCCGCCCCGCCCCGACCCGATCGAACATATGTTCGGATATGCTGACAGGGTGTACGCCGAGCTTCACGCCCACACCAACTTCAGCTTCCTCGACGGCGCCTCGCATCCCGCCGAACTTGTTGCCAGGGCCGCCGAGCTCGGCTACACGGCACTGGCGGTGACCGATCACGACGGATTCCGCGGGGTGGTCAAGATCCACCAGGCCGCCCGGGCGATCGGGCTCCCCATCGTCTACGGCACCGAGATCGGGATGGAGCTTGGCGACCCTGCGCCGACGCCTGTCCCGTCTGGCGCCCACCGTCGGAGGCAGGCGCCGCCGACTCCCGTCTCGCCTCGCGGCAGGGTGCGGCGGATGCACGGGCAGAAACCGGACCGCAAACCCGAGACCGATCACCTGGTTCTGCTCGCCCCGGACCCCGAGGGGTACGTCGAGATCAGCCGGTTCGTCACCAGGGGTCAGACCCGGGGAAGGAAAGATCGTCCGGTCTATGACTACGGCGAGCTGGCCGAGGCCTCGGAAGGCGGCAGGTTGGTGGCGCTCACCGGCTGCCGGCAGGGGGCGGTGGCCCGGGCCGCCCAGCGGGGAGACCTGGCCGGGGCGATGACGGCGGCGGCCCGGCTGCGCCAGATCTTTCCCGACCGGCTCTATGTCGAGATGTGGCACCACGGGATGCCGGAGGACGACCCGCGCAACGAGGTGCTCTTCGAGGTGGCGGGTCGTCTCGGGCTGCCGGCGGTGGCCACCAACAATGTCCACTACGCCCATCCCGCCGACGCCGAACTGGCCGAGGTGCTTGCCGCCATCGCCGGACGGCGCGATCTCGATCTCGCCGACGGCTTCCGCCCTGCCACCGACCATCGCCATCTCCGCACCCCGGAGGACATGCTGCGGAGATTCGCCCGCTATCCGGGCGTGGTGGAGACCGCCGCCGAGCTCGGTGGGGCGCTGGCGTTCGATCTGGATCTGCTCAGCCCCGATCTTCCCGACTTCCCCATGCCGGAGTCCTTCGCCGACGAGGACGCCTACCTCCGTCATCTGGTGATGGAAGGAGCCCGAGCGGTATATCCGGGCGACGGGCAGGGTGGTGTCGACCCTGAGGCGATGCGACGTCTCGACCACGAGCTGACCATCATCGCCGAGTTGGGGTTCGCCGGGTTCTTCCTGGTGGCATGGGACATCGTCACCTTCGCCCGGTCCCGGGACATCTACTGCCAGATCCGCGGTTCCGGGGCGGACTCGGCGGTCTGTCGCTGTATCGGGCTGACCCGGGTGGACCCGATCCGGCTCGGGCTGCCGTTCGAGCGTTTTCTCTCCCAGGAGCGGGGCAGGCCTCCCGATATCGACATCGACTTCGAGGCGGAACGCCGCGAAGAGGTCATCCAGTACTGCTATCGCCGTCACGGCCGGGAGCGGGCGGCCATGGTGAGCAATGTCATCACCTACCGGGCACGGTCGGTGCTGCAGGATGTGGGGAAGGCGTTCGGGCTCACCGCCACCCAGGTCACCACCCTCACCCGGCATCTGGACACCCGCAACCCGAAAGCCATCCGCACCGAGGTCGATCTTCCCGCCGGGCTGACCGCCGAGCTGATCTACGACGTGTGTGAGCGGCTCGACGGGTTCCCCCGCCATCTCGGTATCCATTCCGGGGGGATGGTGGTGACCCGGCGACCCCTGTGGGAGATGGTCCCGATGGAATGGGGGCGGATGGAGGACCGCTCGGTGCTGCAGTGGGACAAGGACGACTGTGCGGCGATGGGGATCGTCAAGTTCGACCTGTTGGCGTTGGGGGCGCTCAATGCGTTGCATCTGTCGGTCGACACCATCGCCGAGGTCCACGGGGTCGCCATCGATCTCGCCACCATCCCCCAGGAACCCGAGATCTACGACATGTTGACCAGGGCGGACACGGTCGGGATCTTCCAGGTCGAGTCCCGGGCGCAGATGGCCACGCTTCCCCGGATGAAACCGCGCACCTTCTACGACCTGGCCGTCGAGGTGGCCCTGATCCGGCCCGGACCGATCCAGGGTCACTCGGTCCATCCCTACCTGCGTCGTCGCAACGGCGAGGAGCCGGTTCGTTACCCCCATCCGCTGACCGAACCCATCCTGCGCAAGACGCTCGGGGTCCCGGTGTTCCAGGAACAGCTGATGGAGTTGGCCCGGGTCTGCGCCGGGTTCACCGGTGGCCAGTCCGACCGGCTCCGCCAGGCGATGACCCACAAACGCTCCGACGAGGAGATGGGCAAGCTCCGCAACGAGG
Source organism: uncultured Acidimicrobiia bacterium (assembly GCA_963708235.1). Lineage (GTDB taxonomy): Bacteria > Actinomycetota > Acidimicrobiia > Spongiisociales > UBA5794. The sequence goes on from OY970200.1 coordinate 1,321,354, forward strand.
TCTATGTCGGGATGGCGGCCAACGGGGTGGAGGGGGCCGCCGCCGACGAGATCTGGGAGAAGCTCCAGGGGTTCGCCTCGTTTGGGTTTCCCGAATCGCACTCGGTGTCGTTCGCCTACATCGTGTACGCCGCCGCCTGGCTCAAGTACCACTGGCCGTCCGAGTTCTTCTGCGGGTTGCTCAACGCCCAGCCGATGGGTTTCTACAGCCCCAACTCGCTGGTTCAGGACGCCGTCCACCACGGGGTGATGGTGGTCCCCCCGGACATCAACCGCTCCGGGTACGACTGCACCGTCGAACGCTGCGGAGAGCCTGACGAGGTGCCCGACGAGATGGTCGACTATCTCGGGATGCGCTGGCGACGGGGGAGAGGCGCCGCCGACGACCCGCTACGACCCGCCGTGGCGGTGCGACTCGGGCTCCGGTATGTCCGCAACCTGGGTGACGCCGAGATCAGCCGGATCGAGGCGGCGCGGTTGGCGGCAGGGGAGTTCCGGTCGGCCGAGGATCTTGCGCAGCGGACCGGGCTTCCGCTCGACGCCATGGAGGCGCTGGCGGGGTCGGGGGCCCTGGGGTCGCTGGGGATGGGGCGACGGGAGGGGGTGTGGGCGGCCGGGGCGCTGGCAGGGCTGGGGCCTGACCGGCTTCCCCTGGCGCCAGGCGCCGAGGCCCCGGTGCTCCCGGTGATGGCGCCGGTCGAGGAGGTCCAGGCCGATCTGTGGTCAACCGGGATCTCGGTCACCCACCCGGTGGTCTTCCTGAGGGACCGGCTCGACGGCTCGGGTTGTCTGCGGATCGGTGATGCGCTCGCCGCCCGACGCCACGGGAAGAAGATCCGCGTCGGCGGGGTGATCACCCACCGGCAGCGTCCGGGGACCGCCAACGGGGTGCGGTTTCTCAACCTGGAGGACGAGACCGGGCTGCTCAACGTGGTGGTTCTCCCCGAGGTGTGGGACACCCACTACGAGATCGCCCGCAAGGCGGTGGGGGTGGTGATCCAGGGGGTGCTCGAGCACCGTGACGGGGTCACCAACCTGGTGGCGCAACGGTTCGAGCACTGGCCGGTCGAGGGAATCGGCTCCCGGGACTTTCGTTGAACCGTCGACCCTGATGGGCCGCCCGATCAGGCAGATGCCCGCAACTGGGAGCGGACCGTAGCGTGCACCGCATCGGGGTCGAGGCCGAGCCGTCGCAGCAGGATGGTCGCCAGATCCTGGGGTGGACCGGAGGTGAGCCCGAGCACCAGATGTTCGGCACCGATCCGGCGTTGCCCGAGGTCGACCGCCTCCTGGAGAGTCCGGTGCAGCGCCGCCTTTGCCCCCGAGGTCAGCGGTCGATGGTCGAGCCGCCGGCGGCGGGCCGGAGGCAGCTCATCCCCGCCATGGAGGGTCTCGAGGTCGGCGACGACACCGATCCTCGCCAGCGACTCGTCATCGAACTCGTCGAGCGTGCGCCTCACCTCGGTGGCGGATGCCCCGATGTCGGTGAAGAAACCGGCTCCGTACCCGATCGGGGCATCGGCGGTGGCGATGAGCAGATGCTCGGTCCCGATGCGGGGGTCCCGACGCCGCTCGGCTTCTTTGATGGCGCCCAGCATGACGATGAGGCGCACATCGCGATCGAACCTTTCAAACATCCTTGCTGCTCCTTCGTTGGCGGCGGGAACCGTGACGATCGACCGCCGCATGTTTCTTGTGGACGGCCTGTCGGGACACACCGAGCGCATCGCCGATCTGCTGCCAGGTCCAACCGGAGCGACGGGCGGATGCAACCTGGCCGGTTTCGAGTCGTTCGATGAGCCGTCGCAGCACGGCGATGGCGCGAAGCCCGATTGCCGGGTCGGCGTCCTGGGCGGCGGCGATGGTGATATCGGCGTCGAGCATGATGTCATCTTAGGTTGACATCTCTCGTTGTCAACCTGGGATGACACGGCAACCTTGCCCCACCGGAGGCGAGGTGACATACTCCCGCCGCTGAGCTCGACCGGAGGCGCGTGGCCGATACGTGCCGGAAACCCCTTGGAGGGACACGAGATGGTCCATCGTTGGCGCATACTGGCCGGCGTCGCCGTCTTCGCCGTGTCGGCGGCGGGATGCTCCGCTGACAGCAGCCAGATCGGAGGTGCCGATGATCTCCCTCCCGCCGTACCCGCCGGGGTCGAGTTCGTGGCGCCACCTGACGGGCTGCCGATGGCCCCGGAGTTCTCGGCGACCCTTGTCGATGGGACCTCGATCGAGATGGCCGATCTGTGGGCGGATCGACCGGTGGTCCTCCTGTTCACCGCCGGCTGGTGCGAACACTGCGCCGAACTCCACCAGGAGTTGGACTCGGTGGTGGGCGACTACGGCGATGCCGTTGCCCTGGTCGCCATCGCCGACGACACCGACGACGAGATCGGGACGTATCTAGAAGAACTCGGCGTGCGCCGCCCGATGGCCGTCGTTCCCATCGAGATCTGGAACACCTACGCCGCCAAGGAACCTCCGCTGGTGGCCCTGGTGGCTCCCGGTGGTGTACTGGTGCGGGGCTGGCCGGGTGGCGTCGAACCGGACGTGCTGGGGGAACAGCTCGATGCGCTCACCGGGGGAGCAGATGCGGGCTGACATCGCGGTCCGCCGGCCGCCTCCCTGCCGTGGATGGCGAAACCCACGGTTGCGAAGCCGGATCCTCCTTCCTCTGGTGATGTTGCTGGCGGTCTCCGTTGCCGCCTGCTCGACCGAGAACGCTGACGCTTCGGACCCGACGAGCACCGGGGGTGCGAGCGACGGGGTCCAGCTCCGCGTGGTCATCCCCGACATGAACATCCGTCCCGAGGGCGCCGATTGTGCCGGGGCGCGACCCTACCGCCACCTTCGTCCCGGAGTCGCCTTCGCCGTGGAAACCCCGGAGGGCGAGGTCCTCGCCTCGGGGAAGCTCCCGAGCGGCAACGCCGAGAACGCCGACCCCACCATCGACTGGGAAGATCTGGCGCGGATTCCGACGGTGTGCATCATGGAGCTGGCGGTCGGACCCTTGCCGGACCACCCGCAGTACGAACTTCACATCGAGGGGGCCAAACCGATTCCGTTCGGCGCCGAGGACGTGGCGGTGGGTACCCCGATCGTGTTGATGATCCTCGACTGAGTTCCGGGCGGGGCTCCGAACCGATAATTCGTCGTCTACCGGACCAGCGCGTCACCTCGTCCCCCCTGACCTAAAGAATTGTTGCGTCAGGAGAAGGCTCCAACTACTTTGCGTTCGTTGCACGGCCGGTCAACCGCCGGTTGTCGTTTTCCATCGATGGTCGGTTCCGGAGGGGACCGGGGGAGGATCTCAATGACCACACGGATCGCGCGTCTGCATTCAGGGGGAACACCAAACGGGTACGCGACATCGTCGCCGCTGCGTTCGTGGTGCTTCTGCTGATTGCAACGCTGACACCCACCAGTGCGCTGGCTCAGGACGACGACGTCGTCGACAGCCCGTTCACCCCGGTCGACCCGCAGAACTGGGTTGACATGGCCGACCTGACCTGGGACGACTACACACCGGTTCGCCCGGATGCGTGGAACTCGGACACCACCAGCACCGGCAGCCAGAACCAGTACCGGACCGGGATCATCCTGATGGAGTTCCCGGACCAGCCGTTCCTGATCAGCCAGGCCGCAGGAACCCACCCCTTCGGCAACCCGCAGCCGGGTTGGCAGCCGGTCCCGGCCAACCACGTCAACCAGTGGTACCAGGACTACTACTCGGTCCCCAACGAGTACAACGGTGGACAGACCCTGCACGGGTACTGGATGGAGACCACCCACGGCAAGATCGGCGTCTCGGTCGATGTCTACGGTCCCTACCTGATGCCCGGCAAGTCGCACGAGTACGGCATCCCGGACGGGACCTTCAACGCACCGGCTAGCCAGTTCTGCCCGCAGGGTGACACCTGTAACCGCAACATCCGCACCGACGGCAATGCGCCGTTCCGCGCCGAGGTGATCGCCAACGGCGGTACCTGCCCGGGTACCGGTGCCTCGAACTGTGGCTACAACAACCTCTTCTACGTCACCGCCGGTCACGACGAGTCCTCGACGTGGCAGGAGTTCGGCGAGATGTTGTTCTCGACCCGTGAGGATGTCCCGGCGTCGCTCGGCCCCCCGGGAGCAACCGAAGGTCCGGTGTTGAACACCGCCGGCAACGTGATGACCAACTGGGCGGCCACCCGGTACGTTCCGTGGACCTCGTGGCGTGCCGCCTCCAACCACTGGCCGAACGCCTCGGGGAGCACCTCGACCCAGGCCGAGAGCTCGGGTCAGAGTGTGTTCGCCCATGAGTTCAGCCACCTGCGTGGTCTGCCCGACAACTACAACAACCCGTTCGCCGACACCCAGCGCAACTACACCGGTTACTGGGAGATGATGAGCCGCGGGACCTTCAACGGTCCCGGTGGTACCCACAATCGGTGGCAGGTGCCGAACCAGGGTGGCTCGGGTCTCGGTCCCCATCACACCCTGCACTACAAGAATGCGCTGACCGCCCTCACCGCAAGCGAGCAGCTGACGCTGTCCCGCGATGCGCTGCCGACGCAGGGTCTCGCCGTGGTGCCGCTCAAGGCCCGTTCCTCGATTCCGAACGGCGATCTCGCCGGTCTGACGGTGAACTGGACCACGAACCTGACCCCGTCGTGTGCCGTCCAGGGGATCCCGGCGTTCTACTGCCTGGCCAACAACTGGACCGCCTATCGCATCGAGGTGGTGGACCGCGTCGGTAACGACTCGTTCACGCCCGGTCACGGTGTGCTGATCAACCAGAGCCGCGCCAGCGGGACCCCGCAGGTGTTCATGGTCGATCCGAACCCCGAGGACATCAACATGGTGGACTTCTACCGTCCGGATGGAACTCCGGTGATGGTGGTCCGTGGTGATCCGCGCCAGTTGAACGACTCGACCTTCCATGCCGGGACCGACTCCGGTTCCGAGTACGAGTTGGTCGACCAGTACAACGGTCTGCACTTCTACATCCTCGACACCTATCGAGACGAAGAGGGTGCCCTGATGTACGACATCGGGGTGCGGCGCACCACCGGCGCAGGCGCATTCGTGCGTGGCGTTGCCCTTGGCGGCAACACCCGGGTCGGGGTGGATCCGTTCAACTCGATCTTCGAGGTCGACCTGACCAACACCGGTGAGGCCGGTACCGGCTACTTCGATTCGGATATCTACCGCATCTCCTCGTCGATCTCCGGTGAGGGTTGGTCGACGTGGCAGCCGCATGACGTGGTTGCCGCCGAGGCCGGTGCGACGGTTCCCGTCGAGGTCACCGCAACCCGCACCCCGGGTGCGTCCGAAACCGCCGTGCTGACGGTGACGGCGACGTCCGAGTCGGATCCGACCAAGACCCAGACGGTGGAAATCGTGGTCGAGTCGCCGTCGGCGGCCCTGGACACCCTCGCCGCGGCGGTGGTCGACGTCGACCCGACCGATGCACAGTGGAAGCTGCGGCGGTTCATCGACCGGATCGATCGTGAGATCACCGCCGAGAACTGGGCCAACGCCTGCGTCGCCACCGACGTCTACATCGCCGAGATCAACCGTCTCGCCGGTCTGCGTCCCGAGCGGGGCCCGCTGCCCGCAGATGACGCCGAGACGTTGCGTGCCGCCGCCGAAGGGGTGAGAGCCGCACTCGGCTGCCAGTGACGCTGGCGATTCATGAGAGGTGATGTGACGTCACCCTCGTGAGCGTGACCAACGAGGGGCCCGACCGCAAGGTCGGGCCCCTCTCGCATGTGGGTCGTCTGCTTGCGTCCGGCGTCGACGGTCCACTACGTTCAGGGCTCGTTCTGTATTCGTGTAATCACGCGGTCGCGTCGGATGTGGTCGGTTGTCAATGCGGGTTCGGAACGGCGCAGATGTTCGCGGTCGAGGAGAGGGAGTTCACATGACCGCACACAGAGCACGAAAGGAACCCGGACGGCTCGGCGCCAGACGGCTGATCTCGTTGGCATCGGTAGTCCTGCTGGCGATGACGATGGTTGTTCCAGGAGCCGTCGCCCAGGACGACGACGCACCCGAGAGCCCGTTCGGCCCGGTCGATCCGCAGAACTGGGTCGACATGGCCGATCTCACCTGGGACGACTACACACCCATCAGGCCTGCGGCATGGGACCAGGACACCACGAGTACCGGTTCCGACAGCCAGTACCGCACGGCGATCGTTCTGATGGAGTTCCCCGATCAGCCGCTGCTGATCAAACAGAACGCCGGCGCCCATCCGTTCGGGAACCCGCAGCCGGGTTGGGAACCGGTCCCGGCCGCCGAGGCGAGTGCCTGGTACGACGACTACTACGCCGTCCCCAACGAGTACAACGGTGGGCAGACACTCCACGGGTACTGGATGGAGACCTCGCACGGCAAGATCGGCGTTACCGTCGATGTCTTCGGCCCCTATGTGATGCCGGGCAAGCTTCACGAGTACGGCATCGAGAGCAGTATGAACGGTCCGGTCAACACCTACTGCCCGCAGGGCGACACCTGTAACCGGAACCTCCGCACCGACGGCAACGCACCCTTCCAGGCCGAGGTGATCGCCAACGGCGGCACCTGCTCCAACGCCCTGTGCGGGTACGACAACCTGTTCTACGTCACCGCCGGTCACGACGAGTCTTCGACGTGGCAGGAGTTCGGCGAGATGCTGTTTGCGAGCCGCACCGATGTCCCCGCATCGCTCGGGCCTCCGGGGGCCACCGAAGGTCCGGTGCTCAACAACAACGGCGAGGTGATGACCAACTGGGCCAACACCCGCTACATCGAGTGGTCGTCCTGGAAGGCTTCGGCGAACCATTGGCCAAACGCCGGTGGGGGCAGTTCGACGCAGGCGGAGAGCTCGGGTCAGAGTGTGTTTGCCCACGAGTTCAGCCATCTACGTGGTCTCCCCGACAACTACAACAACCCCTTTGCGGACAACATCCGCAACTACTCGGGGTATTGGGAGATGATGAGCCGCGGAACCTTCAACGGTCCCGGTGGCACCCACAACCGGTGGCAGGTTCCCAACCAGGGCGGTTCGGGTCTCGGCCCGCACCACACCGCCAAGTTCAAGCGCTCACTGGATGTGTACGAGCCGGGTGACCTGCTCGAGATCCAGCGCGATGCGCTCGATACGGAGGGCATCGCCGTGGCGACGGTCCAGCAGCGTTCGGCGCAGCCGGGCAATGGCGGATATCTCGGGATCCGGGTCCGGTTCGGGGCCACCACCGCCAATGGGCAGAACCTGCGGACCTGTGCGGCACTCGGCCATACGGGCGCCAACTCGTTCTGGTGCCATGGCAACGACAACTACCACAACTATGACGTCGAGGTGGTCGACCGGGTCGGCAACGACTCGTTCACTCCGGGCCATGGGGTGCTCATTGCCCTGACCCGGAACACCAACACGGCGCCGAGCGTGTGGCTGATCGATCCCAATCCTGAAGACATCAACATGGTGGACTTCTACCGTCCCGACGGCACCCCGGTGATGGTGGTCCGTGGCGATCCCCGTCAGCTCAACAATGCCACCTGGCATGCCGGAACCGACTCCGGATCGGAGTACGAGTTCGTCGACGATCTGAACAACCTGCACTTCTACATCCTGGATACACACCGGGATGAGAACGGGGTGTTGACCTACGACATCGGTGTCCGTCGTCTCACCGGCGCCGGCGACTTCGACCGTGGGGTCTCCCTCGGTGGCAACACCCGGGTCGGGGTGGATCCGTTCAACTCGATGTACGAGGTCGATCTGACCAACACCGGCGAGGCCGGGGAGGGTGTGTTCGATTCGGACATCTACCGCATCTCCTCGTCGATCTCCGGCGAGGGCTGGTCGTCATGGCAGCCGCATGAAGTGGTGGCCGCCGCCGCAGGCGAAACCGTGCCGGTCGGTGTCACCGCCACCCGCGAGGCCGGTGCCTCGGAGACGGCGGTGCTGACGGTGACGGCGACGTCCGAGTCGGATCCGACCAAGACCCAGACGGTGGAGATCGTGGTCGAGTCGCCATCGGCGGCACTCGATTCGCTGGCCGCGGTGGTCGAGGATGTGGATCCGACGGATGCGCAGTGGAAGCTGCGCCGGTTCATCGACCGGATCGATCGTGAGATCACCGCCGAGAACTGGGACCGGGCCTGCCTGGCCACCGACGTCTACATCGCCGAGATCAACCGTCTCGCCGGTCTGCGCCCGGAGCGGGGTCCGCTGCCCGCCGAGGACGCCGACCGTCTCCGTGCCGCTGCCGAGGCGGTGAGAGCCGCCCTCGGCTGCGACTGACGTCCCACCAACGCCCGTTCACCAGAAGGGGCGGCTCCGGTCTTCGACCGGGGTCGCCCCTTCAACGATCTGCGGCTGGTGGCACGGGGGCTAACCCTCGCACTCGACCTCGAACTCGCCGGGAACGTGACGCTGGGTCGGCCCGTAGACGAAGGTGGCCTCGGCGCGAACCGTCCAATTGTCCATGGTGACCACCATGTCGTCTCCCGACCCGGTACCGGCCGCCCAGTGCTCCTCCAATTCGACAAACGGCTCGCCGGTGCCGATGTCGACCCGCAGCGTGTCGATCAACAACGAGATGAAGACCGGCGTCCCGTCCGGGGCTTCTCCCACCCCGCTGACCACGGCGTCGATGCCGTCGTAGATGTAGCACTCGTCGGCGTCGAAGGTGAAGTAGTCGTCGCCGATGCGAACGAACGCTCCCGCCGGGCGGGTGCTGGGCGGATAGGTCGTGGTGGGGGCGGGTGTGGTGGTCGACGGCGGCACCGTGGTGGCGCCGTCGGTGGTCGTGGTTGTCGCCGCAGCGTCACCACCGGTGACCGGGGTCTGTGACGCCCCGGTGGTGCTTGTCACCGGCGTTTCGTCGGGGATCGGCGATGTGGTGGAGGTCTCCGATCCGGCCACGGTATCGGCCCCGGGGGGCGCCTCGGGTCCCGGGCCGGTGCTCGTCAGCGGTCCTTCGGAGGCGAGGTCGTCGTCGCCGGAACAGGCGGATGCGACGAGGGCGAGGATCGCCATGGCGATGGCGAGTCGATGCCGCTGACGTCGGAGCATGTGGGGTCCCCTCCCGAAGCGATGTGGCGCCGCCGGATGCGGCTGCGGGCCATTCGGCGCCGCGCCGCGAACCGTAGCAGTGTTGTGGAATTGCACCGGCTCACCCCGACGTCGCCTCGACGACCGCAGCGAGGATCGGTCAGCCGGTGGCGACCGTGAGCCGGATGATCTCCAGCGCCCGATCGATGTCGCCGGTGTCGACGTGCAGGTTGGTGACCGCCCGCATCGAGTTGGCCCCGCCGGGCAACATGGCGACCCCGGCATCGGTGCATCGCTCGGCGAAGGCGTTGGCATCCATCGTGACCAACTCGAAGTAGACCATATTGGTTTCGACCCGGTCGCGATCGACGGTGATCCCGGGAATCTCGGCGAGACCGTCGGCGAGGCGGGCCGCATTGGCATGGTCCTCGGCGAGCCGGTGGCGATGGTGGTCCACGGCGAAAAGCGCCCCGGCCGCCATCATCCCCGCCTGGCGGAAACCGCCACCGAACATCTGCTTGAACCGGCGTGCCCGGTCGATCAGCCGCTGGTTGCCCGCAAGCGCCGAGCCCATCGGCGCTCCCAGCCCCTTGGAGAAACAGACCGAGACGGTGTCGAACCCGGCGGTCAGCTCCGCCTCGGTCCGACCGGTGGCGGCGGCGGCGTTCCACAGCCGGGCACCGTCCATGTGGGTGGCGATCCCGAGGTCGGCGGCCGTCGTGGCCACGTCGGTGAGCGCCTCTACGGGCCATGCCAGACCCCCGGCAGCGTTGTGGGTGTTCTCGATGCTGACCAGGGTGACCGGTTGGAACAGCGATGCGGGCATCGACTTGGGGATCTCCGGGACGGCGGCCCGGATGGCGGCACCGTCGAAGGTTCCCGGCTTGCCGTCCGGGGCCGGATCCAGGAACTGCAGGGTGACCCCGGAGAGGGCATACGGTCCGCCCATCTCGTGGAGGTGGATGTGGGCATCGACGGCGGCGAGCACGATGTCGCCCGGTTCGGTGTGGGCCCGCAGCGCCGTCTGGTTGGACATGGTGCCGGTGGGGACGTACATGGCGTCGTCCTTGCCCAGGAGTTCGGCGACCCTGGCTTCGAGTGCCAGCACCGACGGGTCGTCGTGGTAGACGTCGTCACCCACCTCGGCGGCGGCGATCGCCGCCCGCATCTCGGCGGTGGGATGGGTGATGGTGTCGGAGCGGAGATCGATCACGTCGGGGTCCTGTCGTCAGAGGTGCGGTCGGGGTCGAGGTCGAGGTTGGCAAAATGACGTGGCTGGAGCAGCGCCACCAGTTCCCCGGTGGGGTGGCCGTCATGGTCCCAGGAGTCCCCGAGGTGGAGATCGATGATGGCGACGGTGGCCGTCCGGATGGCGGCGCCGGCCCCGGTGAGACGCTGCACCACGCCACCCCAGGTGGGTTGGTGTCCCACGATCATCAGGGAGGACACCTCATCGGGAACCCCGGTGAGAAGCTGGATCACCGCATCCGGGTAGGCGCCGTACAGCGCATCGGTGAGTCGGATGGGGGCGGGCCAGCCCCCGGCGGTGGAGGCGAGCTCGGCGGTGGTGGCGGCTCGCACCGCCGTCGAAGCAATCACCAGCTCCGGCTGTTCGCCGATGGCGGTGAGCAGCCGCCCCATCTGGCGGGCGCTCTGCACGCCACGTCGATTCAGCGGGCGGGCATGGTCGGCTGCACCGGCGTCCCAGTCCGACTTGGCATGGCGCATCACAAGAAGCCGTTTCACCTGGCGAGAATACCCATCTCCTGGCTTGACCGGAACCGGCCAAGTCGCCACCCTGTGGGCTCGCATCCACCCTCGGAAACACCCACCCTCGGAGATTGACGACCCGTGACCCACACCCAGCCGATGACCAGCCGATGACCCGCCGATGAAGGGCATCAACCCGGTCCCACGTTCCACCCAGCGGATGAAGCCGATGGTCGCCAAGGAACTCACCAAGCACGAGGAACTCCGCGCCGCCGTCCCGGTATGGATCGGCGGGACGTATGTCCCGTTTCTCGGTGGCGTCGTCATCGGTATCGCCGTCGGTGCCACCGTCGGCGCATCCGCCGGTGGCCAGAACATCGTGATCGCCGCCCTCGGTGGCGCCATCGGTGCGGTGGTGGGTCGCTGGTTCGGCAGGCGTCGTTCCGCCAATCACCCGGTCCGCCCGCGGGCGTTACAGATCTTCTTCGGGGTGACCTCGAAGCGGGTTCTCCTCCATGAGCCCTCCGGGTTCGGGAAGCCGGGCAAGCTCCTGACGGAGTTCCCCATCGCCGAGATGGGCAACATCACCGTGGATCAGGGCGGGATCCTGCGACCATCGAGGCTGAGTTTCGAGGTGTCCGCCGTCGAGCACACCTACGAGTACTCGGGGTTGTGGAACATCGCCGAAGTGCTGGCAGCGTTGGGCGTCTCGCCCGACGAGGCCAAACCCGATCAGGCCAAACCCGACCAGGCCAGCGACGACCACAAGCCCTCGTAGTCGGTCACCAAACCGGCGTCACCGATGACGATCTCGGCGCCGAAGTCACCGGATGCGAACCGGTAGGTGGCCTCGCCGGTGCGGGTGTACCGCTGGGTGACCCGCCGTACCGAGTGGCCGGGGAACTCGATCATGGCGACGGTGATCTCGGCGGTGGCGCCGATCTCGAGCCCGAGCCGCATCACGGGGAGGGTGTTGGTGGCGGGAGTCCAGGCGAAGTCGACATCGAGCGCCCCGTACAGTTCGAGCAGCGGGGTGTCCGAGACGCTCCAGCCGCCGGCCCCGTCGGCGGTCAGGGCCAGCCTCCGATCCGCTTCGAGCCCGCTGACATGGACGCCCACGGTCCGGGTGCGCCATTGCGGGTCGGTCAACACCGTGTAGCGGATCTCGCACGGGGCATCGTCGAGCGCCATCAGGGCGGTGCCGGCGATACGGAACCCCTCTGGGACGGGTTCGACCAGGCAGCGGTCCATCCCTGGGATGTCGAGGCGTCGCCAGAGCACGGTGGTGACCATCGGAGGGAGGGTACCGGTACCGTCCCATCGGGGGCGATACCATGGCGGCTCCCGCCGATCAGGAGACGAGCCTCATGACCTTCGACGCCGAACTGGGCAACGCATTCAACCGCCAGATCACCCGTGAGTTTGCGGCCGCCTACCAGTACCTCGCCATGGGGGCATGGCTCGACGAGAACTCGCTCCCCGGGATGGCGCACTGGATGCGTCTCCAGGCCGAGGAGGAGTGGGAGCACGCCATGAGGTTCTACCAGTTCGTGCTCGACCGCAACGGAACCATCGTCCTCGGCGCCATCGATGCACCGACCACCGATTTCAGTGGTCCGCTCGATGTGTTCCGCGCCGCCCTCGCCGGCGAGCAGGACGTCACCTCGCATATCCACGACCTCTACGCCCTTGCCACCGCCCGCCAGGATTTCGCCTCGTTCCCGCTGCTGGGTTGGTTCGTCAATGAGCAGGTCGAGGAGGAGGCCACGGTGTCACAGATCATCGACGACCTGGACCGCGCCGCCGGCGAGGGTCACGCCATCCTGATGCTCGACCGCGAGCTCGGTGCCCGGTCCGCCCAGTAGACGCCGGTCACACCAGCTTCGCCCAAGCCGCTCCCACATGCGCTCGTCTACAGCCGCTCGGCGATGTAGTCGATGGCGGCGGTGAGGGTGGCGATGTCCTCGGGATCGATGTTGGGGAAGCACGAGATGCGGAGCTGGTTGCGTCCCAGCTTGCGGTAGCCGAAGGTGTCGAGGACACCGTTGAGCCGCAGTGTGGCTTCGATGGCGTCGGCGCTGATCCCGTCGGCGAGATCGACGGTGGCGACGGTGAGCGAGCGCTGTGCCGTCTCGGTGACGAAGGGGCTGGCGTATTCGGAGGCTTCGGCCCAGTCGTAGATCGTCGACGAGGATCGCCGTGACCGCTCGGTGGCCCATTCCAGACCGCCGGCGACCAGCATCCGCTCGAGCTGGTGGCGCAGCAGGAACAGGGTGGTCAGCGCCGGAGTGTTGTAGGTCTGGTCCTTGCGGGAGTTGTCCAGAGCCAGCTTGAGATTGAGGAACGGCGGGACCCAGCGTCCCGACGAGGCGATCAGTTCGATGCGCTCGACGGCGGCGGGGGAGCACAGCGCCAGCCACAGACCGCCCTCCGATCCGAACGCCTTCTGCGGTGAGAAGTAGTAGACGTCGAAGGCCAGGGGATCGACGGGGATGACCCCGGCCGCCGAGGTGGCGTCGACCGCCACCAGGGTGTCGTCGGGACCGGGACGGGTGATGGGCATCATCACCCCGGTCGAGGTCTCGTTGTGGGTGAGGGCGTAGAGGTCGACGTCGTCGCTCGGCTTCGGCGCCGGGTGGGTGCCCGGCTCGGATTCGATCACCTCGGGGTATTCGAGGTGGGGGGCGCCGCGGCTCACCTCGGCGAACTTGCCGGAGAACTCACCGAACACCAGGTGCTGGCTGCGGCGCTTGATCAGACCGAAGGCGGCGGCGTCCCAGAAGGCGGTGGCGCCGCCGACACCGAGTACCACCTCGTAGCCGGGGGGGAGGTTGTAGAGACGGAAGAGGCCGCGGCGGATATCGCCGACGACGCCCCGCACCGCATCCTGGCGGTGGCTGGTGCCGAGATAGGTGGCGCCGGTGGCGGCGAGAGCGGTGATGGCGTCCTGGTCCACCTTGGAGGGACCGGAGCCGAAGCGGCCGTCACCGGGAATGAGGTCATCGGGCAGTGAGATATGGCGCGAGTTCAAGGTGGTTTCCTGGTGGGTTAGGGTGCGCAACTTCAAGGCCAACGGCCCATGTGGAGGGTAGTGAGGATGAGCGAGCTGTCACATCGCGTCGAAGCGCTTGCCGAGTCGGCGACGCTGGCAATCACGGCACGGGCCAAGGCGCTGCGTGCCGCCGGGGAACCGGTGGTGAGCTTCGGGGCGGGGGAGCCCGATTTCCCTACCCCGCCACATATCGTGGCGGCGGCACACGCCGCCCTCGACGACCCTTCCAACCACCGCTACACCCCGGGTGCCGGGCTCCCTGAGCTGCGTCAGGCCATCGCCGACAAGACGATGCGGGATTCGGGTTATGCGGTCGAGGCGTCGCAGGTGGTGGTGACCAACGGTGGCAAACACGCCGTGTACGCCACGTTCCAGGTGCTGGTCGATCCCGGCGACGAGGTGTTGCTGCCGGCGCCGTACTGGGTGACCTACCCGGAGGCGATCGCCCTGGCCGGCGGGGTTCCGGTGGTGGTTTCCGCCGGAGCCGACGCCGAATACCGGGTGACGGTGGATCAACTCGAGGCGGCCCGGACCGACCGCACCAAGGTGCTGGTGTTCTGTTCGCCGTCGAACCCGACCGGTTCGGTCTACCCCGAGGACGAGGTGCGCGCCATCGGCGAGTGGGCGGCCCAGCACGGGATCTGGGTGATGGCCGACGAGATCTACGAGCATCTCGTCTACGCCGATGCGGAGTTCTCTTCTATGCCGGTGGTCGCTCCCGAGAGCGCCGAGCGGATGATCGTGGTCAACGGCGTGGCCAAGACGTATGCGATGACCGGCTGGCGGGTGGGTTGGATGATCTCCCCCGAGTCCGCCACCAAGGCGGCGATCCGTCTCCAGTCGCATCTGACGTCGAACGTCAACAACATCGCCCAGCATGCCGCCCTCGCCGCCGTGAGCGGGCCGCTGGATGCGGTGGCGGAGATGCGGGTCGCCTTCGACCGGCGTCGACGGCTGATGCACGAGATGCTCAACGCCATCCCCGGGGTCACCTGCCCCGAGCCGAAGGGTGCCTTCTATGCGTTCCCCGATGTGACCGGGTTGCTCAACCGACCTGTCGGAGGTGGTCAGGCGGCGAGCCGCTCGATCTGGCGGCCCTGCTGCTCGACGAGATCAAGATCGCCACGGTTCCCGGTGAGGCGTTCGGCTCACCCGGCCATCTCCGGCTCTCCTACGCCCTCGGCGACGACGACCTGACCGAAGGGCTGCGCCGCTTCCAAGGACTCGTCGCCGGATAGCCGTGGACTCCTCGCCTGCAGCGTGCCGGGTGGGTGCGGGGGTTGAGTAGCGGACAGGAGCCGACGTCGGCATGATCTGCCTGTGGGGGTGATCCAGGAAACCCGCGACTCAGAGTGTCGCATCCGTCACACACAACGGGTCGACCATCGGCACCGGCCAGGTCGGCGCGTCATTCCGTCCGAACCAGTGCCTTCCGGGTCGGGGCGGTCCCCGCGCTGACCGCGAGGACCGGTCCGGGAGGCGGGCCCCAGTCGGTGGTGAAGGCGGCGTTGAGCCCTTCGAGCCGCCACGCCAGCGACATGTCCGACCCGGGAGGAACCCGGAGCCCCCGCTTCGGGGGAGCGGCGGTGGAATCGGTCAGCCGGAGAGGGCGGTGTCGATCGCCGTCGGGTCGGATCCAGGTGAGGTCGCCGGCGGGTGATCCCTCGATGCGCCATCCTTCCCGATGGAGCATCCGGTGGTGATACCCACAGAGGGTGACGAGGTTGTGGAGGTCGGTGCGGCCGCCCTTGGCCCAATGGATGATGTGGTGGATCTGGGTCCAACGGCTGCGGCGGCAGCCGGGGAACCGGCATCCCTGATCGCGGGCGGTGACCAGCCGTGCCAACCACGGCGGGATGGTCCGAGTGGTTCGACCCACCCCGATGGTGCAGCCGTCGCCGTTGGAGAGCACACACACCCAGCGTCCGTCGCAGGTGAGCTGCCGCAACGTCTCGGCGGTGAGGGTCGGTCCGTCGGGGATGAACCCGTGGCCGTCGCCGGCAAGCGTGGACGCATCGACGTGGACCACCACGGTGGCACGGTCGGGGTCACCATCGCGGCGCATCGACTCGGAGGCCATCTGCACCAGCGCCTCCGACATCCGCAGGTCGTAGTCGCGCCATTCACCGGTATCGGGATCTTTGGGCGCCTGGGTGGCGAGGCGGCGGAGCGCCAGTTCGACCACGGCCCCGTCGACGCCGGCAACCCTTCCGTTCAGGTGGAGGAAGCGGTGACGCTCGTCCCACCAGGTCTCGAGCGTGCCGGCCTCGACGTCGTCGGTTTCCTGCCGGCGGGTCACCGGACGGGTGCGGCGTGCCAGCCGATCCAGTTCGGCCACGGTGTGAAACTCGCCGTACTCGACCAGGTCGGTTTCGGTCGGTAGGTCGGCGGCGGCGGGGGCTCCGGGATCGGAAGGGGAGGGCGCCGAGTCGGTGACGGGTGCGGCGGGGGACCCCGTGTCCCCGGCGGCGAGGCGGCACAGCGGACGCATCTGGTCGACCGTGAGGTGTCCGTTGCGGAAGTGGGACGCCAGCAGCGGGAAGTGGTCCAGCCGGTGGGCGACCTCGAGCCACTGGCGGGCGGTGGGGCGGCTCACCCCGAGGTGATGGGTCACCCAGGCAACCCCGTCGGCGGCACCATCGGCCTTCCAGCCTCCGGTACGGTCGAAGGCCGCCAGTTCGACAAGCAGGTCGTGTTGGGCGGCGGCGACCCGGCGCTGTAATCCGACGATGCGGGTGCGGGGATCGCTGTCGTCCTGGGGGATGTCGTCGTGGCGAACAGTGTCCATACCCGCAACATATCCCCCGGTAGTGACAAGAAACGGTCGAGAACGGCCGATTCCGCAAGATTCCTGGCAGAAAGGCGATCGAAAGGCTGCCCGTCCGGTCCATGCCCCGGCGGTACCTTGGGATGATGCCCCCCGGAGCCCTCCCATCGAACCGGTAGCCCCGGACCCGAACCTCGCCCCCTCCGTGGTGAAGCGGAGACGACAACTGCTGTGGGCCGGGTCGATCGTGCTGACCATCGTGTTCGGGGCTGCCCTGGTGGTCGTCTGGCTCGGGCAGGCGAGCGCCGCCATCGAAACCGACCAACTCCCGGATCGGGCGGCCGTCGACGCAATGCTCGACCTCGAAGCGAGCGGCCACGTGGACCCGGTGATCATCCCCACCGGGGTCTTCGTCGAGTCGTTGCGGTTCGAGTCGGCCACCGACGTCCACATGAGCGGATACATCTGGCAGCGCATCGATGAAGATGTCCCTGAAGCGATGCCGATGGGGTTCGTTCTCCCGGAGATGGTGATCTCGTCGATCCCCGGCCAGGAGGAGTACCGCCACGATCAGGGCGACCACGAGTTGATCGGCTGGTACTTCGAAGGGATGTTCCGTCAGCCGTTCGAATACGGCGACTATCCGTTCGATCACAAGACGGTGCGGGTGCGCATCTGGCCCCAGGACTTCACCGATGACGTGGTGCTGGTTCCGGACTTCGACGGCTACCCGTCCACCCGGGCCCAGGACGTCTTCGGTATCGAGACCAGCATCGTGCTGGGTGACTGGACACGTGAGAACACCTACTTCGACTACCTCGAACCGGTGTACAACACCGATTTCGGGATCGACGGATTCGAGGATCTCGAGGACACCCCCGAGTTGCGGTTCAATGTGGTGCTCCGGCGCGGCTTCGCCCAACCGTTCGTCGTCAATGTGGTTCCGCTGGCGATCGTCGCCGCCCTGGCGTTCGGCACGCTGCTCACCGTGACCAGCCGTGAGTCGAAGGTCGGGTTGGTCGGGTTCAGTGTGTCCGGGGTGCTGGCCACGGTCTCGGCGCTGTTCTTCGTGGTGCTGCTCGCCCACACCCAACTCCGCCAGGAACTCCCCGGGGCGGGTCTCGTCTACATGGAGCTGCTGTACTTCCTGATGTATCTGGTGCTGCTCGCCGTCGGTATCTCCGCCCACCGCACCGCCACCATCGGCGCCCATGCCGAGTTCCTCTCCACCTACGGCGAGAACATGCTCGTCAAGCTCCTGTACTGGCCGACGTTGATCGGCGCCGTCCTGGTGGTGACCCTGATCGCACTCTGATCCGACGCCGATCGAGGGTGGCCCGATCGAGAGTGGGAAGGGTGCATGCAGCCGGAAGCGCCCGAAGTCGTCACCCGGCGTTCTGGTTGTGGGCCAACACGCCCACCTCGGTCCAGGAGCGATGACCGGGGTCGATCACGTCGAAATGGCCGACCCCGTCGGCGACCACCAGGGTGACGTCGGCGGATGGGTGAGCCTGGGCGTACCGTGTGGCGAGATCGACGGGGAGGGCTTCGTCGTCGGTGCCGTGGAGGATGGTGACCGGAACGGCAGGGGGGTTGACGGCGGGGTCGGCGTCGGCGTAGCGGTCGGGGACCTCGCCGGGGGAGCCGCCCATGAACCGGTCGACCACCCCGTCGCCCAACCCGAGGCGGTGGGCCTCGGCCAGATCGGCGACCGGCGCCAGTGCCAGCACCGAATGGATCGGAACCTCGCTGCGGGCGGCTGCCCACAGGGCGAGATGACCGCCGGCCGAGTGTCCGACCAGCGCCAGCGGCGCCCCCCGAACCTCGGGCAGCGCCGACACCGTGCGCAGCGCCTCCAGCACGTCGTCGCCGGTCTCCGGCCAGCCGCCACCGGTATCGAGTCGCCGGTATTCGATGTTGGCGGTGAGGTGCCCGCGCCCGGTGAGGTCGACGGCGAGCCCATCGATCGTGTCACGGGTCCACTGGCTCCGCCAGAAGCCGCCATGGATCAGCACCACCGGCGGCATCACGGACCGCTCGGCCGGACGCCGGAGATCGATGAGCTGGTCGGGGTGTTCTCCGTAGGTGAGCGTTTCCACCGGGGCATCGGTGCGCCAGCGCAACACCCGCAGCGCATCCCGGTACCCTTCGATCCCCCGACCGAACACCGCATACCGGCACGATTCGGCGGTCACCGAATGGCGTCGCCACGCCTCCCTGGTGGCGATGTTGGAGATATGGACCTCGACGGCGGGGAGCTCGACGGCGGTGATCGCATCCGCCAGCGCATAGCTGTAGTGGGTGAGGGCGCCGAGGTTGAGCACCAGCCCGTCCACCTTGGTGCGTGCGGCCTGGATGCGGTCGACGAGGGCGCCCTCGTGGTTGGACTGGAACGTCTCCACCGTCATCTCCAGCTCATCCGCCCACCCGGTCACCTTTTCCTCGAGATCGGCGAGCGTGCCGGTGCCGTACACCTCGGGCTGGCGCCGTCCGAGCAGGTTCAGGTTGGGTCCGTGGACGAGAAGGATGTGAGCCACCGCCGGAGCGTATCGGGGTGACCGGTCCGTCGCCAACACCGTCGCCGCAGGGGTGGCGGTGGTCACGCCACCGGGGTGGGATCGACGGTGGACCGGCTCGAGATGCGCGCCGCCGAAGCCGCCGTCGAGTCATGGTCCGGGGCGAGATGTTCGGCCCGCACCAGCGTGTCCTCGTCGATCACCGACGGAACGAGGTGGGTCGATTCCGAGAGTTCGGCGGTCAGCGCCTCGACCACCGCGGCGATGGTCACCGAAGGGTTGACATCGGTGAGCGCCCCGGCGGTCGCCGGGTCCCAGTCGAGACCGAGATGGTGGTACACGGGCACCAGGACGTCGCGCACCAGGTCGCTGCGGTCGACGACGATCACCCCGCCGACATGAGCCGCTGCGGGCGCTAGACGCTGTCCCACCCCCATCAGCTTGATCCGCCCGCCGTGGTGGACGCTGTAGTCCCCGGGGCAGTACTCCCCGGGAATCTCCCCGACGGCGCTCTCGACCCCGAGTCTGGCGAAGGTGCGGGTCATCAGACCCGCCAGCGCCTCGAATCGCGGATAGATCCCCCGTCGGGGGTCGCGGTGGGGGATGGTCCATGCAAACGCCAGGGTCGCCTCGGTGAACACCGCCGCCCGGCCACCCGCCAGGCGCTCGATCGAGGCGAATCCCTGTTCGGCGGCGGCGTCGATCGCCGCCGGGTACCCGTCGACCAGGGTGTCCCGTTTGCCGAAAGCCACCACCCGACCCGGGACATGGAGCCGGAAGGTCTCCGGCACGACACCGTCGGAGGCCCCCAACAGCAGGGCACGACTCGCCGCCGTGTCGAAGGCGGGACGGTCGGGAAAGGCGTCGGTCACCAGATTCACGGAACGCCGGGAAGTCATCACCGGAGCGTAGATCGGCGGCGAGCGGTAGCCGCCGACCGCCGGATGAGCCTGGTTTGGCCGCCGTCGACGGTATCCTCATCAGCACCACGGAAGTCTTGGTCAGAGGATGTTCAGCGTGCGTGTGCGCTCGGAGTCCATCGAATCGCAAACCACCCGCGGCGCCCTGAGGCGCCGGCCGGGTCCAGTGTTGGCGTGGGCGATGCTTCTCACCCTGGGTCTGGCGGCGTGTGGCGAGGGCGGGCTGATGGAGGGACTGGGCGACCGCTCCCACGAGTACGTCCAGGGAAGCTCGACCACCACGACCCCGCTCGGCACCGAAGTGGCGACCACGATGCCGGCGGCGATCCCCGTCGAGGGAGTCACCTGGTACAACCAGGGCATCGAGGGTGAGACGGTCGGCGAGGTCAATTATGTGGTGTCGGCGGTGTGGGCACGCGGCCAGTCCGAGGGTCGGTTCATCCAGGCCAGCCCCGCCGAGATCGCCGAAGCGCTTCCCGGTGTCCAGTTCCCCTCGCTGTTGCCGCGCGAGTCGGGGTGGGTGACCAGCCAGCTCGTCTACGACGCCGCATCCGCCACCCTCGACGCCGCCATTTCCGCCGCTTTCGGACTCTGGGCGGTCGAGCCGTACACCGAGGGCGAGGGTCGTCTCGCCGTACTGCGGATCGGGATGGCGATCGGCGGGTCTCAGCTCGACTCGACCCCGGTATCGGCGCCCGCCGACGACGGGATCAGCCTGACCTGGACGGATGGGACCTACCGCTACGAGCTGTCGTGTCGCCAACAGGTCCCCGAGTCCCAGTGCTGGCAGGCGGCCGAGTCGATGTTGCCGCTCGAGGTTGTCGGTCCCGGACCGGTCGTCGCCAACGGCTGACACCGTCCGGTCGCCGGGGTACCCAACCCCGGTCACCCGGGACGGAGGGCAACCCGGCGCCCCCGGAAAGACGCACGGCCGGCGGTACCCTGCCCCGAGAGATCCCGCCGGGGATTCCGAGGGGTTGGAGGTCGCTCATCTACCACTCCGGAGGCTGGTACTCGTACGTCCGTCACGACGAGGAACAGGACCGCCCGAAGTTGGACCGGGCCCTGCTGCGCAGAGTGCTCCGATACGGCGCGCCCTACAAGACAAAGATCATGGTGGTGCTGGCCACGATCCTGGTCATCTCCGTGCTGTCGGTGGTCCCGCCGTTGATCATGCGGACCCTCATCGACCGCGCCATCCCCGACGAAGACCTGCGTCTGGTCACCCTGCTCGGTCTAGCCATGGTGGCGGTCCCGGTGATCAACGGGGTGGT
The DNA here is from genome assembly GCA_963708235.1 of uncultured Acidimicrobiia bacterium. GTDB lineage: Bacteria > Actinomycetota > Acidimicrobiia > Spongiisociales > UBA5794. Next base: position 1,342,623 of record OY970200.1, read on the forward strand.
GGGGGTCGTACAGCGATGGGCCTCTGCCGCCATCGGCGAGGGGATCATCTTCGATCTGCGCCGGGGAGCTCTACCACCACCTCCAGGGGATGTCGCTCGGGTTCTACACCGCCACCCGTACCGGCGAGTTGATGTCCCGGCTCAACAACGATGTGGTCGGCGCCCAGCAGGCGGTGACCGGAACCTTCGTCACCCTGGTGTCCAACGTGGTCAGCACCGTCGTAACTCTGGTGATCATGTTGGGGCTGGAGTGGCGGCTCACCCTGCTGGCGGTGTCCATCTTCCCGCTGTTCATCATCGCCTCACGGCGGGTCGGCCGGGTGCTGCGGGTCGTACGCCGTGACCAGCTCGAACACAACGCCGCCATGAGCTCCCACATGCAGGAGACGCTCAGCGTCTCCGGTGCGCTCCTGGTGAAACTCTTCGGCCGGGCCGGCGACGAGGCCCAACGATTCTCCGAACGAGCCGGGCAGGTCCGCGATCTCGGGGTGCGCCAGGCCACCATCGGACGTTGGTTCTTCATGGCGCTCGGAGTGATGAGCGCCATCGGGACCGCCCTCGTCTTCTGGACCGGGGCGGTGCTGGTCATCAACGACTCGATCACCGTCGGCACCATCGTCGCCCTCTCCGCCTATCTGGTCAACGTCTACGGCCCGCTGTCGGCGCTCTCCAACGCCCGTGTCGAGTTCTCGACCTCGCTGGTCTCGTTCGAGCGGGTGTTCGAGGTGCTCGATCTCCCCAACGACATCGTGGCGCCGGAAACCCCGGTTGCGCCCTCTTCGGTGGCCGGCTCGGTCGCATTCGACGGGGTGTGGTTTTCCTACGGCCAACCGCGGGGTCTCGACTCGGTACGCCGGTTCGGGGACGGGGAGGCGGCGGTGGAGGAGACGTCACGGCCCGTCGCCACCGAACCGTGGACGCTGCAGGACGTGGACTTCCGGATCGCACCGGGGGAGCTGGTGGCACTGGTCGGACCCAGCGGCGCCGGGAAGACCACCACCACCTATCTGGTGCCCCGTCTCTACGACGTCGATCGGGGCCGGGTACTGATCGACGGGGTCGACGTCCGTCAGTTCGATCTGACCGCCCTCGCCAGGGCGATCGGCGTCGTCACCCAGGAGTCGTATCTGTTCCACGACACCATCGCCGCCAACCTCAGGTACGCCAAGCCCGATGCCAGCGACGCCGACCTGGCGGCCGCCGTCGACGCCGCCAACCTCACCGAACTGGTCGCGTCCCTCCGCGATGGGTTGGACACCGTGGTCGGCGAGCGCGGCTACCGGCTGTCCGGCGGTGAGAAGCAGCGGATCGCCATTGCCCGGGTGGTCCTCAAGAACCCGCAGATCCTGATCCTCGACGAGGCCACGTCGCATCTCGACGCCCACTCCGAGGCATTGATCCAGGAAGCGCTGGTCCGGGTGATGCAGGGTCGCACCTCGCTGGTCATCGCCCATCGGTTGTCCACGATCCTCGCCGCCGACCGGATCCTGGTGATGGAGCGGGGTCGGCTGGTCGAGTCGGGGACCCACCTCGAGCTTCTCGACCGCAACGGTCTCTATGCCTCGCTGTACCGGACCCAGTTCTCCAAAGAGGCCACCATTCCCTGAGCGGCGGTGGCCGTCAGTCCGAGACCCTTCCGCCCGCCGACCAGGCGAGATCGGGGAGTTCGCCCAGGTCGGTCCATCCGGTGGCGGTGCGGACGGCCCCGGTACCCGGAGGCGGCCGTAGGTCGGGGTGCGCCCGGTGCAACAGCCATGCCAGCGCCTCGATCCCGTCGACCACCCGGGGACCGGGACGGCTGAAGCAGGCGGACCCGTCGAAGGCGGCGACCGGCATGTCGCCGAGACCGGCGGACTCCCACTCCGCCCCGTCGAGCAGGGTGTCGGTCAGCGAGATCGTGGTCGCCAGGTCGTACCCACAGAATGCCATCACGACGAGGTCGGGTCGACGGTCGGCCAGTTCGCTCCACGGTGCCCGCACCGAGCGACCGCCCGGCTCCCCGAACACCGAGCGACCGCCGGCGGCTTCGACCATGTCGGGGACCCAGTGCCCGGGGGCGAAGAGCGGGTCGGGCCATTCCACCACGGCGACCCGGGGCATGACCCTCCCGTCGAGCCGTCGCCGCAGCCAGCTCAGCCGGGATTCGAGATTGGCCTGAAGGGCGAGACCCTGACGGTGGGCTCCGACGGCGTCACCGATCGCCGTCATCCCCTCGACGATCTCGTCGAGGCGTTTCGGATCGAAGCTGACCACCCGGGCGCCATTGGGCATCGTGCACGCCGCCGCCTCGACGGTGGCCAGATCCACGGCGCACACCGCACAGGTCGCCTGGGTGAGGATGACATCCGGTGCGGTGGCGGTGAGCGCATCGGCATCGAGCGCATAGATCGTGTGCTGATCGTGGACCGAGGCGGCGACGGCGGCGTCGATCGCCGCCGGGTCCAATCCCGGAGGGAGCAGATCGACGGTGACCGCCGGGATCTCCTGTACCGCAGCGGGATGGTCGCATTCATGGGTACGGGCGACCAGGTCTGCTCCGCTCCCCAGTGCGGCGACGATCTCGGTCGTCGACGGGACCAACGAGGCGATACGCATGGTCGCAAACTACCTCCCCGGTGTTCCAGTGCGGAACCCGCCGTGCTCCGCCGCCGGTATCGGTCTCCGCAGACCTTCACCCAGTATCGGGCCGGTCCCACACCGGGTAGCCTCCGGTGATCGTGAGCACACCCACCCACCACCCGCTGACGTCCCGCCGGGCCGTGCGGATCAGAAGGGGGCATCCCCGGGTCCGGACGGCGTCCGTCGTCGCCGCCCTGGCGATGCTGGTCGCCGCCTGCGGGGATGCGGAACCGACGCCGGCCTCGTATTTCGAGGCACTGGAAACGCAGACCCGGAGTTACGCCGAAGCGCTCACCGAGTTGCGGGCGACCTTCGGTGACGAGCTCGCCGCCGAACTGGCGACTCTTCATGACCGCACCAATTTCGCCGACACCAATGCCGTCGCCGGCTACTTCGGTCAGGCCAAGGAGGCGGCGATCGTGAAGACCGCCGATCTGTTCTCGCGTGAGGGGACGGAACTGCGCACCTTCATGGACGGGCTGAGCGAGCTCGACCCACCCGAAGGATTGGCGCAGGCGCACGACGACTTCGTCGCCGGAGGTGACGGCCTGCTGGCCGCCATGCCCGCCACCATCGAAGCGGTCCGCAACCTGGACGTGATCGAAGATCTTCCCACCGCCCTCCAGGAGACCCCGTACACGGTGGCGTCGCAGCGGTTCGGGATCGCCTGCCAGAGCCTCGGCGCCACGGCGGCCGAGCAGGGGATCGAGGTCGATCTGGACTGCCCCGGTACCCCCGACGATGTGGTCGAAGGCGACGGGTGAGCGTTCCGCACCGGGTGTGGGACGGGACGGGATGGGTTGAGCTCCCCCGTCCCCGAGATGGGGAGCGAGCCGCTGGTGGTTCCCAACATCGCCGCCCTGGTCTACGACGGACTCGACCGGCGATGCGTGTTGCTGCAGCGCCGGGACCGTCCCGGGGAGTCGGTCCGCGGCCGTCTCGAACTCCCCGGCGGGCGTTGGCGGGCCGGCGAGCGGGCCGACGAGGCCGCCGCACGCGAGGTGATGGAAGAGACCGGGGTGGAGCTCACCGCCGTCGCCGGCGCCATCGAGGTCACCCGTCACCAGCGGCACATCGCCACCAGCACCGGTCGACCACTGGCGGTGGTCGTTGGCGTCGACGGCGCCTACCCATCGCTCCATGTCCTCTTCGAATGCTACGGAGAGGGCGAGCCGCGACCGGTGATCGATGAGGTGGCCGAACCGCGCTGGTGGCCCGTGGACGAGCTGATCCGCCACCTGGAGGACCATCCCGGCGACTTCGTGGCGCAGACCCACGCCATGTTGTCGGCGGTGTTCGGACCGGGAGCCGCCACCGGCACCGAAGCGACCGAAGAGCGTCCCGACCGGGCGCTCGGCAAGGAGCCGATGGATGAGCCGTGACGCAGAAGCCGACCTTGCCTCCCTCGGTGCCGACATCTGGGAATGGCGGGCAGGACAGCAACCGTGCGGCTACGACGACCTGCAGCGGCTCCCGCGGCCACCGGGCTGGTATCCGGACTTCTCTCCGGATGCGGTCGGTGGACATCGCCGTACCGAGGCCGAGCTGCGAGGCCGGTGGGAGGCGATCGACACCGGCGGTCTCTCCGTCGCCGCCGCCGTCGATCACCGTCTGCTCGGATCTGCGTTGGCGCGGGTCCGTTGGGAACTCGATGTGGTGCAGGGTTGGCGCCGGGACCCCACCTTCCATGTCCACCAGGCCCTCGACCCGTACTACCTGCTGCTGTTGCCGGCGGCGCCGTTCGACCGCAAGCGGAGCGACGCCGTCGTGGCCGCCCTGGCACGGGCTCCACAGGCGTTTACGACCGCCACCGATTCGCTCACCGATCCGGCGTCGCCTCAGGCCGGTGCCGCCATCGGGATGCTCGACGGGATCGTCGATCGGCTCACCGCCTCGGCACGGGCGCTGACCCCGCATCTGTCGGGTCCGGCGGCTTCCCGTGTCGTCGGCGCCGCCACCGAAGCGGGACACGCCGCCGAGGAGTTCCGCCGTTGGCTCGAGGTGCGTCTCCCGCAGATGTCTCCCCACACCGCGGTGGGCCGTGCCGCACTGGTGTGGTTCCTGCGCAATGTGGCGCTGGTGTCGGAGACCCCGGAGCAACTCATCGCGATGGCGCGCCAGGAACGGCATCGCGCCGCGGGGTGGGAAGCGGTTCGCAGCAACCGTGCCAGACTCCACCCGGAGCGACCTGTTGCGGTCGACGGAGCCGCCCAGTCGGCGGCGCAGGTGGAGGCCGAGGCCGAGGTGCGGGCGTTCTACGAGACCTCGGGTTTGCTCACCCAGCACGATGACCACCCCCGCTATCTCACCCGCCTGGTTCCGGACCATCTGGCGCCGATCACGTTCCTCGGGGTGGCCGACGACCTCACCGACGAACATCGGATGGATCAGGATGCGGTGGCGTATTTCCCGTCACCGGGACCTGACCTGCCCTACTTCTACGCCGCCAACGCCCGTGACCCCCGAGCCGGGATCGTTCACGAGGGGGCGCATTACCAGCAGTTCTCGCGGTCCTACCGCCACCCCGACCCGGTGCGGCACCGCTACTACGACTCCGGGCCCAGCGAGGGGCTGGCGTTCTACAACGAGGAGCTGATGCTCCAGGCCGGGCTGTTCGACGACGCCCCGCATACCGCCGCCGTCATCTACAACTTCGCCAAGTTGCGGGCGATCCGGGTCGAGGTCGACATCAAGCTGGCCACCGGTGAGTTCTCGCTCGACGAGGCGATCGACTTCTTCGTCCGCACCGTCCCCATGGACCGTCACACCGCCGCCGAGGAGACCACGTTCTATGTCGGGAGCCCCGGCCAGGCCCACAGCTACCAGACCGGCAGGCTCCACCTGATGGCGCTGTTGTCCGCCGCCATCGAGGATGGCGGCGATGGGTTCTCCCTGCGGGATTTCCACGACGAGGTCTGGCGCAACGGCAACGTCCCGTTCTCGTTGCAGCGGTGGGAGATGCTGGGGCGCCGTGACGAGATCGACGCCATCGAGGCCGATCCGCAGTACGGGGCGGAGCCCCCGGTTCCCGACCATGCGCAACCAGGCTGAGGTCGCCGCCCGAGCCGGCACCATGGAGACCGGGATTACGGAGCCGGGTCAGTCGAGGTCTTCGTGGGTCGAGGTGGCGGAGCGGGACGGGGGAGTGGGGAGCACCAGCACCGGTTTGGCGCATTCCAGCGTGACCCGAGCCGAGACGCTCTCCCAGGCGGACTGGTCGAAAATGGGGCGGGTGGCACCCATCACCACGACGTCGGCGTCGAGTTTGTTGGCCAACCCCGAGATGGTGGCTGCCGGGTCTTCGCCCTCGAGATAGACCGCCTCGGCGGTCATCCCCTCGGCGAGGAGTGCCCGCACCAGCGGTTCACACATCCGTCGCCCCCGCTCTTCGACATAACGCTCGACCACGGCGTCGTCGGCCGAGGTCCAGGCGGCGGTGGAGCCCGCTTCCAGCGGATGCCACCGCTCCGATCGCAGTTCGTCCAGAAAGCTGCGGGGAACCTCGATGACCGTGGTCACCGTCACCTTGCCGTCCTCGCCCACCAACCGCCGGGTGAAGTCGACGACGGCGGCCGGGTTGAGGACACCGGAGGTGGCGACGAGTGCGTGCATCCCGTGATGCTAGTGGCATGCCATGGCCGGGGCGGCATGGTCCCGGGTGCTGAACAATCGGTGAATACCTGCGCCGTGGTGCGTGGGGCGGGGGGTATCGACATACGATGCGGGATGCCCGACGATCGCCCGACCCGAATTCTCGTCGTCGACGACGAGCCGTTGGTGTGCGAGGTGGTGACCGCCTATCTCGAACGCGACGGTCATTCCGTCGAGGTGGTGGGCGACGGCCGGTCGGCGCTGGCCCGCTATCGGCAGTGGCATCCCGACCTGGTGGTGCTCGATGTGATGCTGCCCGAGGTCGACGGGTTCAGCGTGCTCACCGAGATGCGTCGCAACGGGAACACCCCGGTGATCCTGCTCACCGCCCGCACCGAGGAACCCGATCGGGTGCTCGGTCTCGAACTCGGCGCCGACGACTACGTCGTGAAACCGTTCTCGCCCCGGGAGCTTGCGGTCCGGGTGCGGACCGTGCTGCGCCGGCTGAGACCCGCCCCGGCGACCGCCCGGCTCGAGTTCGACGGCCTCACCATCGACGGCGGGGTCAGGGAGGTGACCTGCGGATCGGAGACCGTCGAGCTCACCCCCAAGGAATTCGATCTGTTGGCGTTCCTCGCCTCGTCGCCGCGCCAGGTGTTCTCCAGGGCCCAGTTGCTCCAGCAGGTCTGGGACTCCTCGGTCGAATACCAGGACCCGTCCACGGTCACCGTCCACATCCGCCGGCTCCGCCAGAAGATCGAGACCGACCCCGAGCAGCCGACCCGACTCCAGACCGTGTGGGGTGTCGGGTACCGGTTCGAACCGTGAGGCCCCCCGTGGAGTTCCGTGTGACCCGACCCGGGAGGGACCGCCGGTGAAAGCCGTACTCGGTCTGGTGGTGGCGGTGGCGGTGTCGATCGGCCTGTTGGAGGTGGTGATGCAGCCCTCGGCGGGAGAGCGGGGCAAGCTGCTGACCCTTTTCTCCCTGCTGGCGGTGGGGACCGCCGTGGTGGCGTCGCTGCTGTCGCAACAGATGCGCCATTTCCGTTCACTGCGCTCGGCGGTGTTGCTCATCGCTCTCGCTGCCGTCGTGGCCGTCGCCGTCTCGACGGCGGTGGCGGCGCGGATGATGTTTCTCCAGCCGCACGATCTGCGACTGCTGGCGGTAGTCCTCGGTTTCGCCGTCGGGCTCGGGGCGGTGCTGGCCACCACGCTCGCCAACCGGCTCACCGGTGACCTGCGACGTATCGGTTCCACCGCGGCCCGGGTCGCCGAAGGTGACCTGAGTGCTCGGACCGGTGTGGTGCGCGCCGACGAGTTGGGGGCCGCCGCCGCCGCCGTCGACGACATGGCCACCGCACTCGGAGTTGCCGAGGACGAACGGCGGCGGGATCACGAGGCGCGCCGTCATTTCCTCAGTGCGGTGGGTCATGATCTGCGCAGCCCGCTGGCGGCGATGCGGGCCGCCATCGAGGCGATCGAGGATGGGCTCGCCGACGACCCGGCCCGGTATCTGCGTTCGATGCAGCGCGACGTCGAGGCGATGAGCCATCTGGTCGACGATCTGTTTCTGTTTGCCAACATCGAGGCGGGCCGGCTGGATATCGAGGTGGAGCGGCTCGACCTCAGCGAGATCGCCGACGATTCGATCGAGGCGTTGCGACCGGTGGCCGCCGAACGCAATGTGGAGCTGCGTCTCGATGCCGCCGGCGCCGTCCACGTCGAAGGCGGAGTCACCGAGCTGGGACGGGTGATCCGCAACCTGCTCCACAATGCGATCCGTTTCGCCCCTCCGGAGAGCGAGGTGGTGGTGGCGGTCACCGGTGAGGACGGGTCCGGGACCGTGGAGGTACGCGACACCGGTCCCGGGTTCAGCACGGAGATGGCCGGGAGGGCATTCGAGGAGTTCGTCACCGGCGACCCGTCCCGATCGCGGCTCAACGGCGGCGCCGGGCTCGGTCTCGCCATCGCCCGGGGTCTGGTCTCGGCCCACCGGGGGGAAATCTGGGCCAAACCCGGTCCCGGGGGCAGTGTCGGCTTCCGCATCGGTGGCGTCGACCGGCAGTGATCCGCCTACCGTGGTACCACCCGCCGAGGAGGAGCGCCGCACGTGGATCACCAGCCAGCCAGCCCCGAAGGTGTCGTCGACGACGTCAGTCCGGGAGCCGCCGACCCGTCAGGTCTGAACGCCGAGACGGTCAACAAGGTACTCTGGTCGATCCCGAATGTCCTCTGTCTGGTGGGTTCCCGCTCCGGTGACGAGTGGAACGGCATGACCCAGAGCTGGGTCACCCAGGTGGCGATGGAGCCGGTCCTGGTCGGTGTCGCCATCGACGCCAAGGCGGTGACCAACCGTCTGATCAAGGAACACGGTGCGTTCAGCCTCAACCTGTGGGACCGCAGCGACACCCGACCGTTCGTCAAGTTCTCCAAACCGGCGGTGCGCGAGGATATGACCCTCAACGGCCGGCCCGTCCGGCTCGGGGTCACCGGTGTCCCGGTATTCACCGAGGCGGTTGCCTACCTGGAGTGCAGCGTGTGGCAGACCATCGCCTGTGGCACCCACGACCTGTTCATCGGCGAGGTGGTCGACGCCGGGTTCCACGACGGGGGTGAGGGGACACCGGTAGCGCGGATGGAGGACACCCGGATGAAATACGGCGGGGTCAAGCGCGGCGGGCACTGAACGCCCACCGCGGCACGCGATCCGGAGGGGTCAGACCAGTTCGTCGACCGGTGGTCCCTCGGGGTCGTACCCGGGGAACCCGGCGGCAACCCAACTCTCGAACGCCTCGTCGTTGGGAACGTCGCGATGCTGTTCGGTGGCGAGCAGGTAGCGATAGTGGAGGAAGTCGCAGTAGGCCTGGACCGTTTCCCGTGCATCGCCCAGTTCCTCGGCGATCCGTTGCATCAATGCCTCGAAGACCTCGACCCGCCACCGGATCGCCAGTACCGACTTTCCGGTGGAACTCGCGTTGCTGCGTGTCGCCTCGAAGTACTGGAGATCGGAGAGGATCTGGCGCGCCTGCTGCTCGGCGGCATCGATCCCGGTGAGCTCGCGCAGACGGGTGCTGTGGAAGTTGCGACCGCCGACGGTGACCCGCAGCCGCAACCGCCGCTCGCCGGCCTCGTCGTGAGGCCCGAGGTCGAGATCCTCGACCTCGAAGCCGAGGGCGTTGAGACGCTCCACCCGCTCCTTGACCCGGTAACCCTCGTCGGGTCGGATCACCACCTCGTCGGTGAGTTCCCGCCACAGCGCCTCGTAACGCTGGACGATGTCCTCGCCGAGCCGGAGGTCGGCGTCGTCGATGTCCAGCCCACGTTCGGCGGCGATGTCGGCCATCCCCCCGGCGATGTTGACCACCATGATGTCGAGATCGTGATGACGTTGCCCAGAGGTCAGTTCCTCGTGGAGCTCGCTGGTCTCGGCGTCGATCATCACGGCATCGATTGCCCCGGCGTCGTAGCGGTACAGCAGGTTGGAGAGCGAGCAGTCCCCCCAGAAACACCCGGCGAGATGGGCTCGACCAGCAGCCCGGCAACGGCATCGAGCATCTGGGTGCGTCGCGGCCCGAAGTTCCCCCCGGAGATCAGCTCGCGGTAGGTGAACGTGTACTTGACGTAACGGGTGATGATCGCCCCCGACCATTCCTCGTCACCGGGGACCCAGCCGCGATCGACCAGACCGACCGCCATCGCCACCGGGCTCACCCGCAACGCCAGTGCCCGCAACGTCCGGTACTCGTGGCGGGCGACCCGGCGGGGCAACTCCTTGATCGCATAGATCTCGTCGTCGTAGGCGACGAACTTGACCACATGGCGGTGGATCCCGGTGGGGACCTCGACCAGCCGACCCCCCTCCCATTCGGACAGGGGACGATCCCACGCCAGGTCGAGGAACGGCGGATGACCGGGACGGATGGATAGCGTCGGTGTGCCCATTGCCCTGATTCTGATCGCTGCGGCGACACCATTACAGCACCGATCCCGGCCCACCCCGGTGGCAGACCCGTCCGATCTCACACGACAGGCGCCCACGAGGCCGACGAGACCCGCAACGCCGCCCCCACCCCGGAAAGCGGGTGTTTCCATCGGGTCTGGGGGGAGGCGGTCTGGGGACCGTCGTTTCTGGCGGTCGACCTGTCGTCGTGCGGTACGAGTTGTTCATCGGCGGCACGACACCGCAGGAGCAGTTGTCAGTGGCACATCATCCATATTGGACATTGACGCCGCGCCCCGCCCCGTCTGCGTCCGCACAGCGTCCGCAGCCTCCCCGCCCCCCAGGGCGGGGAGGGCCAGAAAAGCGAACTCGGCGTTGGGCGGCGTGTCTGGGGGGTCGGGTCGGTCAGTCTTGGCCCTCCCCACCCCGGAAAGCGGGTGTTTCCGTCGGGTCTGGGGGGAGGCGGTCTGGGGACCGTCGTTTCTGGCGGTCGACCTGTCGTCGTGCGGTACGAGTTGTTTATGGGCGGCACGACACCGCAGGAGCAGGTGTCAGTGGCACATCAATCTATATGCACGTTGACGCAGACCGTAGGGCGGGGTGCCTCCGAGGGCCTGCGACGAGGTGGAGCGGGGCGCAAGCTTGTTGTCCGAAGCGTCGAGTTGCCCGTCGCACGTGCGTGCATGGAACCCAGCGCGCTTATCGGCTCGGGTGGGTCGCTACCTCGTGTCGTGGGCTGAGTGTCGATCCGCGACCGGTAGGGTGCGGGCATGTCGCTATCGCCACTGCGGATCGAGGTCATCGAGGGCCGCACCGTTCTGCTCACCTGGGAGGACGAGACCTCCGGTGAGCTCACCGCCGAGGCGCTGCGGGCGTCCTGCCGGTGCGCCACCTGTCGGGAACCGTCAGGGGAGGCCGCCACCCGGGCCGTCCTCGAGGGACCGGTGCCGGTCACCATCAACCAGGCGTCGCTGGTTGGAGGGTACGCCATCAACTTCGTGTTCGGGCCCGATGGGCACGGCACCGGGATCTTCCCCTACACCACGCTCTACGACATGACCTCCGGTCTCGATGGTGCCGCCTCCGGTCTCGATGGTGCCGCCTCCGGTCTCGATGGTGCCGCCTCCGGTCTCGATGGTGCCGCCTCCGGTCTCGATGATGCCGCCTCCGGTCTCGATGATGCCGGTCCCGGCCAGCCGACGTCCGGGGACTGACTCCGTCATCGACGGTTTGGTGGGCATCGGCTGACAGGACGGGCACCACGTGGTGATCCGGCTCAGCTCCCCGTGGCGGCCTTCTTCGATCCTGGCGCCACAACGCCGGCAGGGACGGCCCGAACGCCCGTAGACCCAGTGTCGCTCGTAAAGGCGGTTCCCGGTGGTCTGACGGGGGCCGGGTCGGACGTTGGCCGCCAGCAGCCGGTGGGCACGTCGGAACAGCCGTCCGAACCCGTCCTCCCCGACGGTTTCCGGGGGCGACCAGGGATGGATGTGTTCGAGGAACAGGATCTCGCTCTTGTAGACATTGCCCACCCCGGCGGCCACACGCTGGTCGAGCAGGACATCGGCCACCGTGGGCCCGGGATGGCGGAGGGCGGCGGCGACCACCGCCGGGTAGGGGCCGGCGGTGGTCACCAGATCCGGACCGAGATGGGCGATCGAGTCCATGATCAGGTCGGTGGGCCCGATCTCCACCGTGGGAGCGGCGAAACACACCGCCACCGCCGATTCCGTGGACAGCACCACCCGAGCCTTGCCAGGCGAGGTCCGCCACCGTTCCCCGGGCCGGTACACCGACCACCACCCGGTCATCCCGAGATGGGTGCGTACCGACCAGCCACGGTCGGTGTGGATCAGCAGGTGTTTGCCGACGGCGAGCACCTCGGTCACCGTGGCCCCGGTGAGTCGTCGTCGCCCCCCGGCGACGGTGCGGTGGCTCCCGTCGACCCGGACCAGACGGTGCCCGGTGAGGGCAGGCCCGACCCGTCCCGCTGCGGCGTGAAGGGTGTCACCCTCCGGCACGGTTCACCACCTCCAGACAGGGAGGTTCAGGCCCATCAGGGTCATCCGGTGCGGCGGCGGGGCTCGGTGGCCCGCCACGACAACCCCCGGTATCCGGGGGCGAACCCGGCCTCGCCCAGAGCGAGACCGAGACCGGTGGCGGTGGCCGGGTCGCCGTCGATCTGGTCGACCGAGAAGCTGCGCTCCCCGCGGCTCCGCGGTCGCTGCGCCAGTTGGACCAGCCCCGCCACCGCCGCCGCCGGGTCGTCCCCGAAGCCGAGCACCCGCTTCCCGCCGCGGTCGACCCACGCCGCCAGCACCCCGTCGTCGAGTACCACATGGGCGCCGCTGCGCCGTGCCGGGCGGAGTCCGCTCGGGTGGGCGGGCCAGGGGAGGGCGGCGCCGTAGGCGTTGGCGGGATCGGCGGCGGCAAGAACCTGCACCCCACCCCCGACACCGGCATCCACACCCCCTCGCAGCCGGTCGACGGCGCCGGGGAGCGCAAACTGAGATCCACCCTGCCCTTCGATGAAGTAGCCGCGTCGCACCCCGCCCACATCCTCCATCGTGGCCAGCACCGGGTAGAGACCGCTGAAGCCTCCGGGGACCGACTCGGCGAGCACGCCATCGCGGGTGACGATGCCGTGGCGCTCCAGCATCTGTTCGGCCACGGCGGTGGCCCGCTGCTCCGGGGTCACCGGACCGGCAGCGGTGCGGAGATCGTCGACCAGATACCAACGACCGCTCACCGATGGGGGGCTTGCCGACGGGAGCGCGGGACCGCCGCGCTTCGAAGACGGTCCCCGTCGCCCACCGGCCGGTGTGCCGGAGAGCATTGCCCGCAGCGGGGCCATGGTGTCGTTGGTCACCTCCCCGGACCAGACCAGATCCCACACCGCCTCCACGACCGCCCCGGGGTCCCCGCCACCGGCGGCCCGATAGAGCTCGGGGAAGAACGAGGCGCCCCGCTCGGCCAGGTGGCGACGGATCGCCTGGTGGATCGGCGTATCCGGGAGTTCGGCACCGGTCCCGGCAAGCAGAAGGGTCACATGGGTGCGGCGGAACAATGCCACCTTGCCGTTGCGGCTTCCCAGCGACCCCTGCCCGATCCAGACCACCTCACCCGAAGCCAGCAGCAGATCGAGCATCGCCGGTTCATACCCGAGCCGGGCGGGAAGGATCTCACGCTCCAGATCGGCGGCGGGGACCACGGCCCCCTGGAGACGACGGATGGCGTCGGTGAGCCGCACCTGCGCCGTCCCTGCGCCGGACCGTCCCCTGGCGGGCTCGATGCCGTGCCATGCCGGGAGAAAGCGCGCCAGCAGATGGGGTTCGACCGCCTCGATCTCCGAACGGAGGGCGGCGAGCGTGCGGCGACGCACCCGCCGCAGCACGTCGGCCTCGATCCATTCGGTGCCGGTGCCCCCGGGACGGAACGCCCCTTCGTGGACACGCCCGGTGCCGGCCAACCGACGCAGCACCTCGGCGACGGCGGCGACCGGCAACCCCAGTGCGGTTGCGGCCTCGTCGACATGGAACGGTCCATGGGTCCGGGCGTACCGCCCGACCACGTCACCGAGCGGGTCGGCGACCGGTTCCAGCAGGCTGGGGGGGACCCAGGCCGGCGGCGAGGCGCCGAGCGCATCGCGGAGTCGGGCGACATCCTCGATCGTCGCCAGATGGTCGACACCGCCGAGCCGGACGGTGACGATGCGACGCGACGCCGTCAGCTGCTCCAACCAGGGCTCCGGGCCGGGCGGCAGACACCGGGCGGCGACGGCCTCCGGGGTCAGCGGCCCGAGGTCGCGCAGCAGATCGTGGAGCTGGTCGGCGGAACCGGCTTTTCGTTCCGGGGTGAGGCGCTGCAGCTCCGCTTCGACGTCGCCGATGACCTCGGCGTCGAGCAGGTCGCGGAACTGGGGGTCGCCGAGCAGTTCGGCGAGCAGGCGGCGGTCGAGCGTCAGCGCCGCCGCACGCGTCTCGGCGACCGGGGCGTCGTACTCGTACATGAAGGAGGCGATGAACTCGAACATCAGCGACGAGGCGAACGGGCTGGGACCGTCCAGTTCGACCTCGACGATCCGGGTCCGTCGTGCGGCAATGTCGCCGAGCACCTCGATCAGCGCCGGGACGTCGAAATGATCCTGGAGGATCTCGCGGTACGTCTCCAGCACGATCGGGAACGCCGGGTACCGCTTGGCGATCTCGAGCAGCCCAGCCGCCTTGCGGCGTTGCAGCCACAAGGGCGTCCGGCTCCCCGGCCGGCGGCGGGGGAGCAGCAGGGCCCGTGCCGCCGACTCCCGGAACCGCGAGGTGAACAGCGCCGAGTCGGCCACCTCCTCGACCAGGAGATCGTCGACCTCGTCGGGGGCGAGCAGGAGTTCGTTCGGCGGGGGTGGCTCGTCCACATCGGGGAACCGGAACACGATCCCGTCGTCGGACCAGATGACGTCGACCTCGCTGCCGATGGCGGCTCGGAGCCGGTGCCGGGCGGCCAGCGCCCACGGGGCGTGGACCCGCGCCCCGAATGGGGAGAGCACCACCATCCGCCAGTCACCGATCTCGTCGCGGAACCGCTCGATGACGATGGTGCGATCGGTCGGAAGCGCCCCGGTGGCCTCACGTTCCTCGGTGACGAAGGCGATCAGGTTGTCGGCGGCCCAGCCATCGAGTCGGTATCTCCCGGTGAGGGCGGCGTGTGCTTCCCCGGCGGGCATCGACCCGATGGTGCGGACGAACTCGCCGACGGCTCGACCCAACTCGAGAGGGCGTCCGGGGGAGTCACCGTGCCAGAACGGCATCTTGCCTGCCGACTCCCCGGGGGCCGGGGTCACCACCACCCGGTCATGGGTGATCTCGCTGATCCGCCACGAGGTCGAGCCCAACACGAACACGTCACCGGGGCGGCTCTCGTACACCATCTCCTCGTCGAGTTCCCCGACCCGACCGCCCTCGGGCAGGGTCACCGTGTACAGCCCGCGATCGGGGATGGTCCCGGCGTTGGTCACGGCCAGCAACTGGGCGTTGCCCCTTCCCTCCAGCGTCCCCGAGACCCGGTCCCAGACCACACGGGGACGAAGCTCGGAGAACTCGTCGGACGGATAGCGACCGGCCAGCATGTCGAGCACCGCATCGAAGGCGCCGCGGGTCAGATCGCGGTACGGTCCGGCGCCACGCACCAGGGCGTAGAGATCGTCGACCTGGCGAGGTCGGCGGGCCACACAGGCCACGAGCTGTTGGGCGAGGACGTCGAGGGCGTTGGCGGGGATGCGGGTCGGCTCGATGGCCCCGGCGTTCATGCGGTCGACCACCACCGCCGATTCCAGCAGATCGCCGCGGTGTTTCGGGAACACCTTTCCCACCGATGGCGCCCCCACCTGGTGTCCGGCGCGACCCACCCGTTGCAGCCCCCGGGCCACCGAGCCAGGGGATTCCACCATGACCACCAGATCGATCGTCGCCATGTCGATCCCCAGCTCGAGCGTCGAGGTGGCGACCACGCCGCGCAGGCTGCCCTCTTTGAGCCGGTTCTCGATCTCCAACCGCTGGGTGCGGGAGACCGAGCCGTGGTGTGCCTGCACCAGTTCCTCGCCGGCAAGCTGGTTGAGCTCCCCGGCGAGCCGTTCCGCCAGCCCGCGGCTGTTGACGAACAGCAGCGTGGAGCGGTTCGCCAGCACCAGTTCGAGCAACCTCGGATAGACGGCAGGCCAGATCGAGCGGCGGGCCGGGTCCTGGAGCTCCGGCTGATCGGGGTCTGGCTGCCGGGTGTCAGGATTCTCGGCGTCGCGGTCGGTGGGGGTCTCCTCGGGGCGGGTCATGTCGGCGACCGGGACCACGATCTGGACATCGAGCTGTTTCTCCCACGGGGCATCGACCACGGTGACCGGGCGGGGCCGCCATGACATCGGGCCCGGGTCGCCCGGCTCGCCGGCGGCGGTTCCCCCGCCGAGGAAGGCGGCGATCTGGTCGAGAGGGCGCTGGGTGGCGGAGAGACCGATCCGCTGCGGGGGAGTGGTGGTGATCTCGGTGAGGCGTTCCATGGTGAGTGAGAGATGTGACCCACGCTTGGATCCGGCGACGGAGTGGATCTCGTCGACGATGACCCACCGCACGCTCTCCAGGATCTCCGCCACCTGCGAGGTGAGCATCAGGAACAGCGATTCGGGGGTGGTGATCAGGATGTCGGGAGGGTGGCGATGGATTGCCTGACGGTCGCGGGCCGGGGTGTCGCCGGTGCGCATCGCCACCGTGATCTCAGGAACCGTGATCCCGAGCCTGGCGGCGGCGACCCCGATCCCGGCGAGCGGGGACCGCAGGTTGCGCTCGATGTCGTAGGCGAGGGCCTTCATCGGCGAGACGTAGAGCACCCGGCACCGCCGCCGTTCCTCCGGGACCGGTTCGGCGGCGACCCTGTCGATCGCCCACAGGAACGCCGCCAGCGTCTTCCCCGACCCGGTGGGGGCGTGGATCAGTGTGTGGTCCCCCCGCCCGATCGCCTCCCAACCGAGCAGCTGGGCGTCGGTGGGGGCGGCGAAGGTCGATGCAAACCACGAGCGCGTCGGGGCACTGAACCGGTCGAGGACAGAGGGGTCACTGCTCACCCGGTCAGCGTACCCACGGGCAGTGACATGAATGCCCGGGCACGCCGGTTCAGGCGGAGATATCGGGGCGGCAGTGCCGCAACGACCGGTCGCTCTGCTCCGACATGGCGGCGGAGCCGGGGGTCACTGGTGAGGCAGCTCGGCGAACCGCCGCCGGGCGCTCTCGACCTCGGCCTCGGCGGCGGCGACCCCGTCCCAGCTCCCCACCTCGGTGCTCTTGGCCGGTTCCAGCGCCTTGTAGACCTCGAAGAAGTGGGCGATCTCGTGGCGGAGGTGGGGCTGCATGTCACTGAGATCGTGGATGTACTCCCAACGGGCGTCGGTGGAGGGGACACACAGCAACTTGGCGTCGGGCCCGGCCTCGTCGCGCATCCAGAACACCCCGATCGGTCGGGCATGGATGTGACATCCGGGGACGGTGGGCTCGTCGAGCATCACCAGGGCGTCGAGCGGGTCGCCGTCCTCGGCGAGGGTGTCGGGGACGAACCCGTAGTCGGCGGGATACGAGGTTGCGGTGAAGAGGTGGCGGTCCAGCCAGATCGCCCCCGTGTGATGGTCGATCTCGTACTTGTTGCGGGATCCCTTGGGGATCTCCACCACCACCTCGATCTCCATGTCCTGCCTCCGTCTGCGCAGCCGCGTCGCCATTCGCTCCGATTCAAGCGCACCGGCGGGGGAACCGCGTCGTCCGGTCTGCCCGGTCGACCCGTTGGATGACCGAACCGGTTCCGTGCCGGGTTACGACGAGGTGGCGTCGCGTGAATGACAAAATCGTCTTACCCGCGGTCCCTACATAAGCCGTTGAGGGGGTGGAGGATCGGGTCCGAGGGATTGTTTTCGCGTTCCTGATCAGGCCCCGGCAACATTCGATGTGAGGTCGAGAGTTGCGGGTGGCGACGGGGGCGGCCGACCTCGGCAGTTGCGGTCGCCGGCGGGAACCGGACTACCGTCGACGCCATGGACATCGCCGTCAATCTGGTCGAGGGCTATCTGAGGATCACCGGCTATCTCACGCTCAGCGAGTACGAGGTGCAGCACCGGGATCCGCAGGGTCGCTACAAGAGCGTCACCGACGTCGATGTGATGGGGGTCCGGATGCCGGGCGCCACCTACATCGGCGATCCGCACACCCCCCAGGACTGTGCCCTGGTCCATCTGGTCGATCCGGTCCTCGGGCTCGAGGAGGACACGGTCGATGTGATCATCGGCGAGGTGAAGCAGGGCGCCGCCGAACTCAATGCCGGGATCAGAGACCATGCCGTGCTCCACTCGATGCTGCGCAGGGTGGCCTGGCTCTATGCCGAACCGATCGAGGATGTGGTCGCCGGGCTGCAGAGCGGAGAGACCCACCACTCACCCGCCAAGGGCGAGGGGGCGATCCGGACCCGGCTGGTGGCGTTCGGTCGCAGCGAATACAGCAACGAGAACGTGATCTCGCTGAGCCACGTCATCTCCACCATGCTCGGGTTCTTCGAGACCTACGAGGAGGCGTTCCGGCCGGTCCAGTTCCGTGAGCCCGCCCCCGCATTCCTCCGGCTGCTGCTCAAGAGCGGATTCGATATCGACCACCAGGGTCACATCCGCCCGGGTCGCATCGCCAGGCAGTGACGGTGTCGCCGGTGGACCGGCCTGCCGTCAGTAGGTGCGCAGCAGCCGCAGCGCCGCCTCGGCGGCGTCGCCCATCGCCTTGAGCCCGGTGTCGGCGAGATCGAGCCGGTGCACCGACACCCGGCAGAACTCCCCGGCCATCCCGCGGATGACGTTGTCGGCATCCTCGGGGCCGAAGACCCAGCGTGCATAACGGGGACCCATCAGCTCGACCCTGATACCGGTCTCGGGGTAGGGCAGACCCGCTTCGGCGAACGCATAGGGCAACATCCGGTGGGCGAGCCAGGCGATGTGGCGGATCCGGGCGGTGTCGACCTCGGTGTCCTCCTCGTCCTCGACCACCGGGAGGCGGCCCTCCATCGCCACCTTGATGTCCAGCCCGTGCGCCCAGGTCTCCATCAGGCGGATGGTGGCGAACGCCTTGGCGCTGACCGATCCGCTCGCCGGTCCGATCCAGGCGACCCGGTCATCGGGTTCCATCCGCGACAGGGCGTCGACCACGTCGGCGCGGCCGTTGCGCCACCACTCGATGACCTCCTGGTACCGCTTGCCCCGTCCCTGGACGATCCCGGACTGGATCAGCGTGTCGAGGTCCGTGGCCCCGGTGGCGGCCACGAATTCGGCTCCCCCTTGGATCGCCGATGCGGCGAGGGCCTCGGCGGAGGCGAGGTGGCTGACGGTGTCATGGATGGTCCACCCCTTGGCGGGGGTGGGTCGTTTCCAGTCCCGTTCATGGATCCGCTGCAGGAACTGATCGAGGGACTGCTGTTCGGCTACGAGGTCGGAGAGAATCTCACGCATATGGGGGAAATTGTAGGAGTGTTCGGGGACAGCGCAGCCCGCTGTTGTCGATTTGTCGCTCCAGATTGTCGCACCGGCCGTCAGGAGCCTTCGTGGAGGCCGCCCTCGGCGTTGATCTGGTCCACCATCGCCCGCAGCCGGCCGATGGCGCGGCGGTTGAAGTGGAGCCGGATCCGTGGCAGATCGGGATGGTCGCCGTCGGCGATCTCGCGGTCCGACGCCGCCACCTTCTCGATCTGCCCGTCGACGATGATGTCGGCGAATTCCTCGTTCAACGCCGCCAGCAGCGCATCGCTGGGCTCGTGCTTGAGCCGGAGCACGAGGCGGCCGTCGACATATCGCTGGCTGTGATAGTTGGCGTAGAAACGCCGGATCTCGTCACACGCCTCGTCCAGATCGGTGGTGTAGAGAAACAGGTTGCGGTCGTAGGCGGCGATCATCCCCTGGCGTTCCAGGGTGTCGACGAAGTCGAGCCACGCCTCCCAGTACCCGCTCCCGGGCGCCTCGAGCAGGATGATCGGGTGCAGATCCGACTTTCCGGTCTGGATCAGCGTCAGCAGCTCGAACGCCTCGTCCTGGGTGCCGAACCCGCCGGGGAAGATCACAAACGCATCCGACTCCTTGACGAACATCAGCTTCCGGGTGAAGAAGTACTTGAAGTTGATCAGCCGGCTCTCGTGGATGTACGGGTTGGGCTCGGCCTCGAACGGAAGTCGGATGTTGACCCCGAACCCGTAGTCCGACCCGGCGCCGAGGTTCCCGGCTTCCATGATCCCCGGCCCGGCGCCGGTGATCACCATCCACTGGTGGACATCTGCCATCCGGTTGGCGAAGTCGGCGGCGAGGACATAGTTGGGGTCCTCGGGTGGGGTCCGTGCCGAGCCGTAGATGGTGACCTTGGGGATGGTGCGGTAGCGGGAGAAGACGAGGAACGAATACCTCATCTCCTTGAGCGAACTGTTCGCCAGCTTGAGATCGCCACGGCTGGTGGCGTCGCGCAGCATCTTGATCCCGCTCACCAACATCTCGGCGATCAGGTCCTCGTCGCGCTCGTCGGGTTCGGCTCCACCGGCGACGACGGCGGCGTGGATCAGCTCGCGCGAGCAACCGATCGAGGTCCCCACCCAACTCGTAGGGGCGCACCGTCAGTCCCTGAAATTGGTGTACTGGAGGGGGATCCGGAAGTCGAGTTCCTTGAGCAGGGCGATCACCTCTTGGAGATCGTCACGCTTCTTGCCCTGGATCCGGAGCTGATCGCCCTGGACCTGGACCTGGACCTTGAGCTTGCGGTCGCGGATCGTCTTCGACAGCTCCTTGGCCGCCTCCTGCTCGATCCCCTGCGCCAGGGTGAACTGGGTGCGGACCCGGCCACCGGCGGCGGGTTTGACCTCGCCACCCTGGAGCACCTTCAGCGACACCGACCGTTTCACCAGTCGGGTCTTGAGGACGTCGACGGCCGCATCGAGCCGACCCTCGGCGGCGGACTCCACCGTGATCCCGTCGTCCCCGAGCTCGACGGTGGTGTCGGTGCCCTTGAAGTCGAACCGGTTGGTGATCTCGCGGCACCGCCTGGTCCACGGCGTTGCGCACCTCCTGCATGTCTACCTGGGAAACAACATCGAAACTTGGCATGCCCCAACCCTAGATGGACCGGGCGACACGGGGGAACCGAACGTGTTGCGGGCCCGGCCCATCCCGGGTGCCAGCGGGGGAGGTGGCCCGGTCCGGTCCTATTCTGCGGGGATGCCGAACCGCCATCTCACCCTCACCCAGTGGGGCGCCTACGAACTCGAACGCGACGGGGACGACGTCGTCGCCGTCCACCCGTTCGCCGCAGACCCCGATCCGTCGCCGATCGGGCAATCGCTCAGCGCGGTGCGTCAGAACCGGGTGATGCGTCCGGCGGTCCGGGAGAGCTGGCTCCGGCAGGGACCGGGGGCCGCCCCGGAACGGCGTGGCGCCGAACCGTTCGTCGAAGTCGACTGGGACACCGTGCTCGATCTCGCCGCCGGCGAGCTCGATCGGGTCCGCTCCGAATTCGGCAACGAGGCGATATACGGCGGTTCGTACGGATGGGCGTCGGCGGGCCGCTTCCATCACACCCAGAGCCAGATCCACCGGTTCCTCGCCGCCATCGGTGGCTACACCCGCAGCGTCAACTCCTACAGCCTCGCCGCTGCCGAGGTGATCGTTCCCCATGTGCTCGGGATGTCCTACGACGACGTCCAGTCCGCCCACACCTCCTGGCCGGTGATCGCGGCACACACCGACCTGTTCGTCGCCTTCGGCGGGATCCCGCTCAAGAACTCCCAGGTCCAGTACGGCGGTCACGGTCGGCACCTGCTCCGCCACTGGGTGGAGACCGCTGCCGGCAACGGAACCCGGTTCGTCAACATCTCCCCGATCCGTGACGATGTCCTCGACGCCGCCGGCGCCGAGTGGCTCCCGGTGCGACCCAACACCGACACCGCCGTGATGCTGGCGCTGGCGACCACCATGGTCGAGGACGGGACCGCCGACGAGGGGTTCCTCGACCGGTACTGCACCGGCTGGGACCGCTTCGCCGCCTATCTCGCCGGCGCCGCCGACGGGGTCGCCAAGACCGCCGAGTGGGCCGCCGAGATCTCGGGTCTCGATCCGGACGCCATCCGTGAGCTGGCCCGGGCGATGACCGCAGGCCGCACCATGGTCAACGCCTCGTGGTCACTCCAGCGTGCCGACCACGGCGAGCAACCCTTCTGGGCCACCATGGCCCTCGCCTCGGTGGTCGGCCAGATCGGGCTCCCAGGGGGCGGGTTCGGGTTAGGATACGGCGCCGTCGGCTCACTGGGGAACGGGGTGAACCGGGTCGAGCTTCCCCGGCTCGGTCGGGGACACAATGCGGTCAGGACGTTCATCCCGGTGGCCCGGATCGCCGACATGTTGCTCGACCCGGGTGGCGAGTTCGACTACGACGGTGGCCGGTACCGCTATCCGGACATCCGGCTGATCTACTGGGCGGGAGGCAACCCGTTCCACCATCACCAGGATCTCAACCGGCTGCTCGAGGCATGGCGGAAGCCGGAGACGGTGATCGTCCACGAGCCGGTGTGGAACGCCCTGGCCCGTCACGCCGACATCGTGCTTCCGGCCACCACCTCGATGGAACGCACCGACATCGGCGGTGCCCCGGTCGACGACCACCTGTTTGCAATGGAGGCGGTGATTCCCCCGGTGGGGGAGGCGCGCAACGACTTCGACATCTTCGCCGGTCTCTCCGAACGACTCGGAGTCGGGGAGGTGTTCACCGAGGGTCGCAACGCCGACGAGTGGGTGCGACACCTGTACGAGCGGTTCCGCACGCTGAATCCGGGACGGCCGCCGTACGAGGAATTCGTCGCCCTGGGTCATCTCCGCCACGGCGCCGACCCGTCACGTCCCGCCCATCTGGTGCTGCTCGACCGGTTCCGTTCCGACCCCGACGCCCACCCGCTGGTGACCCCGTCGGGTCGGATCGAGCTGTGGTCGGAGACGATCGCCGGGTTCGGCTACGGGGATTGTCCCCCGCACCCCACCTGGCTCGAGCCCGCAGAGTGGCTGGGCGCCGCATCCGATGAAGCGGTGGCGTATCCGCTCCATCTCATTTCCAACCAGCCTGCCACCCGGCTCCACTCGCAGTGGGACCACGGGGTGACCAGTCGCAACTCCAAGATCGCCGATCGCGAGCCGGTCCGGCTCCATCCCGCCGACGCCGACGCCCGGGGCATCGCCTCCGGGGACGTGGTCCGGATCTTCAACGACCGCGGCTCGTGTCTGGCCGGCGCCTTGGTGTCGGATGCGTTGCGCCCCGGCGTCGTCCAACTCTCCACCGGCGCCTGGTTCGACCCGGTCGAACCTGCCACCCCGGGATCGATGTGCCGTCACGGCAACCCGAATGTGCTCACCCGCGATGCCGGGACCTCGTCGCTCGCCCAGGGCCCGACGGCGCAGACCTGTCTGGTCGAGGTCGAGCGCTGGGAGGGGCCGGTTCCCGCCGTCGGTGCATTCGAGCTTCCCGAGCTGATCTGAGCCGGTTGCCCTGAGCCGAGGTGACCCGACCTGGCCTGTACTGATCGGTCCGGTCAGCGGAACGCCGGTCCGGCGGGACCCTTTCTCACCACGGCGGACCACACGGTCTCGTAGTGGTCGCGGTCGAAGGGATCGATGTGGGGGAGGACGAACTCGTCCCACGCCCACCGCAACGGGTCCTCGGTCTCGTTCGCCATCCGGATCCCGGCCGGGATCCGTTCCAGCACGGCGCGCAGGCTGAGCGGGGTCTCCACCCTGGTGCGGGCATCCTGGGCGGTGAACGATGCATTGACCTCGACCGCCAGCTTGGCGATGGCGGCGATGAAGGGAGGCTTCAACGTGGGAAGGCGACGACTCAGCATCGTGGTCAGCTCCTCCTCGGTGGGGAAGCCCTTCTCCCAGATGATCCACCGGTCGGCGAAGGCCTTGTTCAGGGTTTGCGTCCCGGCGTAGTCCCGCAGATCGGTCGGGTTGAGGGTCCCGTAGATGCGGACATCGGTGCGCAGGTGCACCATCTCGCCGTTGGGGAGCTCGAGGGCGCGGTGGCGGTCGAGCAGCCCGTGGAGGGCGAACAGCGTCTCGGCGCCGGCGGCGTTGAGCTCCGACAGGTTGATCAGCGCCGGGCCACGCAGCGCCCGGGTGATGTCGCCGTCCTCCCAGCGGCTCTCGGTTCCACCCTTGCCGTCACCGTGGAGCTTGACCGAGCCGATCAGCGTGATGTCGCGGACCTCGCCCGTGAGCGGGATCCGGTAGTGGGGGAGCTTGAGTAACGCCGAGAACTGCTCGAGGTCGTGGTCCTTCCCGGTCCCCATGTGCCCACGCAGGGCGAGGTGGAGCGGGGTGTCGTCGGCGCTCTCACGGCGCACCTGTTCGAGCTGGGCGAGCCGGTACAGCATCCCCAGATCGACATAGAACGGGTCGGGTGTCGGGATGTGCTCCATTCGCAGCTCGTAGTCGGGGAGGTCGGTCGGTACCTCCACCGTCTCCAGCTCGATGGGCTTCCCGACCCCGGTCGGGTCTTGGAAGGTCACCGTCTCAGGCATCTGTGCTCGCTTTCCTCTTCAAGAACGGGTGTGGACAGGAATGGTGTCGGGGTCTCGGAGTGATCGGATCGGCGGCGGGATGTCGTGGGGCGAACTCGGGACAGGTCATCGTCGACCCGCTCCGGCGGTGGGGCGCAGCCATGCACCCTGTCCACCGACGGCGGCCAGGGTGCGGTACAACGAAGATCGGACGCCGTCGACCATCGCCTGCGCCAACTCGTCGGGACGTTCCACCACCTGGTGACGGGCGTAGGCGGCCTGGACCGTGGTGTCGCCGATCCCGATCCCGAGCACGGTGGTTCCGCCGTGCTCAACGGCCTCGACCGAGGCGGCCAGCGACTCGACCGAACCGCGGGTCATCCCGTCGGCGAGAACCACCAGGATACGGGTCGACACCCGCCGTTGGGCGAGCCGGCTGGCGGCGTAGGCGACATTGAACTCGTCCACGTTGGCGGCCTTGTCGAACAGCGACACCGGAGGGGCGTCGTCGGGGTCGCTCCGCACCAGCTTGGCGGCTTCCGCCGGTCTGGAGGCGGCCCAGAACAATCCGGCCGTGGTGTCGTCGGCGCCACGCCACCTGGCGTCGAATGGTTTGAGCAGATAGTGGTTGACGGTCCGGGTGAGGCGTTCCGCCGAACCGCCCTGGGTGCGGCGCAGCCCGCCCGTCGCCTGGTGACGGCGCGTCTCGAAGGAACGTTCGGTGTCGTCAACCGAGGCGGCGAACGCCCGGTTGAACAGCGCCACCTCGAACTCGATCTGCAACTCGTTGCAGAGATGCGCCAACGTCCAGGCTCCCAATGTGGCGGCGGACAGGGCCCAGGGGATGGTCCGACCTCCCGGCCTGCTGCGGCTCTGCAGCATCGATGCGGACCCGTCGACGAGCAGGCTCACCGCATAGGAGCGGCGCATCGGCAGGTCGCGCCGTTCGAACATCCGGTCGTAGACCCCGGCGCCAAGCAACAGCGCGGCGTACGGGGACAGATCCCCGGCGTCGTAGCCGCTGCGCAGACCACGCCGCTGGTTGGCCAGGAACAACGGGTACAGCTCACCGGAGACCCGGCGTTGGGCGACCGCCCACTGCCGGGCGGTCTCCTCGAGAAGTTGGCGGCCGTCGGCGGCGAACATCCGGAACCGCTCCGGGAACGGGGTGACCACCAGCTTCCCGCTCTGACCGGTGGGGAGATACACGGTGGGTGACTCCGAGACCCGCACCACCTGATCGGTGGCCGGGTCACCGGCGTGGTCGGCCTCCCCGTGACGCCCCGCTTCGGCGCTGACCGACTGGGCGGCCTGGCGGGTGTCCTCGTAGGACTCGCCGTCCTGGAGCATTGGGGTGGTGATGCGGACGGCATCGACGGTCTGGCTGATGGCGGCGCGATCGGCCTCGTCGGCGAGCAGCCGGTTGGTGGCCGTGTTGTGGGCGCCGACATCGCTGACCAACCCGTGGAGACGGGCGATCTCGAGCAGTTGCAGCGCCACCGTCCCCACATCCCAGGGGTTGTCGATCGTGTGCAGCTTGGCGATGAACGGCATGGCATCGTCGACGGCGCCGGCGACCGAGGGCACGACCTGGCGTTGCACCTCGTCGCGGGTCAGGTAGTCACCGACGAGCATGAAGCAGGCCAGCGCATACTGGCCGAGCGCCCGCGCCTCCTTGATGGCGTCGGCGACGGCGGCGCGGTAGATGTCGGTGAGCACCGAACGTGCTCCTCCGTAGCCGGCGAAATAGCGTCGTTCCTGGCGGGCGTCCTCGATGGCGAGGAAGAGACCCTCGGCGGTGTCACCCCCGATCTCGACAAGGGCGTCGAGCAACCGGAACGTCGGCTCGACCTGATCGGAAACTCCCGCCCCGCTATTTGTCGCACCACCCGGAGAGGGACCGGTGGCGAACGGATCGTCGAGGGCGATCGCCTGGCCGATCTGTTCCAGGGCGTCTCCGTCGGCGAGTACGTCCCCGAACTCGTCGGCGAAGCCCGATCCCGCACCGGGCCCGAGATCGGCAGCACCGTCGGGATCGTCGAAATCGACGTCATCGTCGGCGCCGCCGCCATGACCGAACAGATCGAACGGATCCAGCCCCTGGCGTCGCTGATCGGGCTCGCCCGCCGGTGACGGCGCCGGCGCACCCGACGGGGTGCGGCGGTGGGCCAGCCAGGAGGCGGGGAGCGGGCGGCGCTCCTCGAAGTCGGTGGCGATGAGATGGATCGCTTCGTGCAGGGCCGAGGTCAGCGCCACCTCGGTGGGGGTCACCGGGGCGTTGCGGGCATAGGCCGCCTGGAACACACCGGGATCGAGCACGATCTCGTCAGGACCGGCCGAAGCCCGGGACCCCAGCCGCACCCGGAGTTCCTCGTTGCCGGCCAGGCTGCGGGCAAAGCGCGTCACGGCCGGGGCCACCCGCTGATAGCGGGCGACCACTGCTTCGATGACCCGCTCCTCGGGGGGAAGGATCCCTTGGAGCATCGATTGATCTCGGAGACGCACGAACCCCGATTCTCCCACAACCGGGGTTGGTGCGAACCGGGAACGGCGACCACCGCACCCCCACCCGGGCGGGGCGGTGGTCACGGTGCGGGTGGTCTCGTAGGCTCCGGGTATGGATGATCTGGTGATCGACGGCACCCACGTCATCCCCGCCCAGGAGCTGTCCGAGCGCTTCGAGACCTCCGGAGGGCCGGGGGGTCAACACGCCAACCGGTCGGCGACCAGGGTGATCCTGACGTTCGACCTGGGAGCCTCGAAGGTGTTCGATGCGGCGACCAGGGCCCGGATGCTGGAGCGACTCGGCGAGCGGGGGAGGGGCGGTACCGTCACGGTGGCGGTCGACGACTCGCGCTCGCAGTGGCGGAACCGGGCGCTGGCCCGACGGCGTCTCGCCGACCTGCTCGTCGAGGCGATGCAACGACCGGCGGTCCGTCGTCCCACCCGTCCCAGTCGCTCGTCGATGCGACGGCGGTTGGACACCAAACGGGAACGCTCCGAGGTGAAACGGCTGCGACGCCGCCCCACGGGGGATGTCTGACGGCGGGGCTCGATCCGGTGATGGTCACGAACGGGCCCAGACCTATCATTCACCGATGCACTACGACCTCACCACGCTGCCCAACGGACTCCGCATCATCTCCCAGGACATGCCCTCGGTCCGTTCGGTGGCGATCGGGTGCTGGGTCGACACCGGGAGCCGCGACGAGATCGGTCCCGAAGCCGGCGCCAGCCACTTTCTCGAGCACCTCCTCTTCAAAGGTTCGGAACGGCTGTCGGCGCAGACCATCAGCGAGGCGTTCGATGCGGTCGGGGCCCGGCACAACGCCTTCACCTCCAAGGAGTACACCGCATTCTGGGCGCGGGTCCGTGACGCCGATCTGCCGCTGGCGGTCGACATCCTCGGTGAGATGATCCAGCGTCCCGCCTTCCGCCAGGAGGAGATCGACTCCGAGCGCCACGTGGTGCTGGAGGAGATCAACATGAACGAGGACGATCCGGGCGATGTCGCCCATGAACTGTTCATCGAGGCGCTGTGGAAGGGTCACCCGCTGGCGCCGCCGATCCTGGGTACCCGGCAGTCCATCCTGGCGATGAGCCGTGACACCATCGCCGAGTACTGGCACCGGCGGTACACCCCGAACTCGACGGTGGTGGCGGTCGCCGGTCGTGTCGACCACGACGCCCTGGTCGAACTGATCGGCGAGCACTTCTCCGACTGGGAGGGCGGACCGGTCGGCCGCGATCTCCATCTTCCCGACCCGGTGTCGCAGGTGGCGTTGCGCCGCAAGGACACCGAACAGGCCCACCTGGTGTTGGGAACCACGGCGCTGGCTCGGGCCGATGAGCGCCGCCACGCCTTCCTGGTCGCCGACCACATCCTCGGTGGCGGGATGTCGGCGCGGCTCTTCCGCGAGATCCGCGAGCAACGCGGTCTCGCCTACGCCGTTCATTCGTTCCGGATGCCCTTCGCCGAGACCGGCGCCGCCGCCATCTATGTGGGGACCACCCCGACCCAGGCCCCCGAGGTGCTCAAGCTGGTCCGCACCGAACTGGACAAGATCATCGACAAGGGGCTCACCGTCGAGGAACTGGAGCGGGCCAAGGGCCATGTCCAGGGCTCGCTGGCCCTTTCGCTGGAGGACACCAACAGCCGGATGACCCGGCTCGGTCGCAACGAGCTGACCGGTCTCGACCACCTGTCGGTCGACGAGATCGTCGCCATCATCGACGCCGTCACCGAGGACCAGGTGCTCGAGGTGGTGGCCGAGGCGTACGCCGGACCCTACGTGCTCGGCGCCGTCGGCCCGTTCGAGGTCGAAGACCTGCAGCCGTACGTCGCATGATCCGGGTCGCCGTATCCGGGGCCTCCGGGCGGATGGGCAGCCTCGCCGCCGGCGCCGTCGACGCCGACGATGATCTCGAGCTGACCGCCTGCTACGACCCCGCCCACGGCGGGTCCTCGGTCAGCGGTCACGAGGTGAGTACCTCGCCGTCGGTGGTCGCCGGCTGCGATGTGGTGATCGAGTTCACCCGCCCCGATGTGGTGATGGCGAACCTGGCCGAGTGGCGACGGCTCGGGGTCGACGCCGTGGTCGGGACCTCGGGGTTCGACGGTGACCGGCTCGACGAGCTTCGCCGGCTCTGGACCTGGGATTCCCTCGCAAGCCCCGGCCCGAGATGTCTGGTGGTTCCCAACTTCTCGATCGGGGCGGTGGTGCTGATGCGGTTGGCGGAGCGTGCCGCCCCCCACTTCGCTGCCGCCGAGATCATCGAGATGCACCACGACGCCAAGGCCGACGCCCCATCCGGAACCGCCCTGGCCACCGCCCACCGTATCGGCGCCGTCGCTCCCGACCAGCAACGGCAGGTCGAAGGCGAAGAGCTGGTGCCCGGCTCGCTGGGCGCCACCGCCGACGGGATCCGGGTGCATTCGGTGCGTCTTCCCGGCTACGTCGCCCACCAGGAGGTGCTGTTCGGGAACCCGGGGGAGACGTTGAGCATCAGACACGACACCACCGACCGCAGCGCGTTCATGCCCGGTGTCCTCCTGGCGGTGCGGCACGTTGCGGCCCTCGCCGAACCGGTGACGGTGGGTCTGGAAGACGTGCTCGGAATCTGACCAGCCGACGTTGGTCGTGACAGGAAGGCTGGACATGTTCATCGAAACGGTCGATCCGGATCAGGCGGACGGCGCCGTCGCCGGGATCTACGAGTCGGTCGCCGCCTCGTGGGGGTTTCTCCCCAACTGGGCCCGAGTCTTCGCCGTCCGGCCCCGGGTGCTCGCCGCCTGGCAGCAGCTCAACGGAACCCTTGCCGGCGACATGGATCGGCGGCGCTACGAGCTGGCCACCCTCGCCGCCGCCTGCGAACTCGGTTCCACCTACTGCGCCCTGGCCCACACCCAGGTGCTGCGCGACCGGTTCCACTCCGACGACGAGATCGCCGGGATCGTCACCGACCCCGATCACACCGGTGCCCTCGATGCCACCGACCGGGCGGTGATGGTCTTCGCTGCCCGGGTCGCCCGCGATGCGACGACCGTCACCGCCGCCGATCTGGACCCGCTGCGGGCGTGCGGGTTGTCCGACCCCGAGATCCTCGATGTGGCGATGGCGGCGGCGGCACGGAGCTTCTTCACCAAGGTCCTCGATTCGGTCGGGACCTCCGCCGACGCCCCGCTCGGGGTGCTCTTCGACCCGGCGGTGACCGCGGCGCTCACGGTGGGACGCCCGATCGCCGAGGCATGAGATGACGCCGCCGGGATCGCTCGAGCTGTGGCCGGACTCGGAGCCGGCATGGTGGGTCGCCGAGCGTCTTCCCAGCATCGCCCTCGATGTGCGCGCCGTGGTCCCCGAGGGGTTCGACGCCTACGCCCGGATCTTCCATCCCGCCGGTCGTATCGAAGAAGATGCCGAGCGTCCGGTGCGGTGGGAAGAGGTTGCCGCCGCCAACGGCCGGGTCGTCCACCCCGAGATGCAGTGGCCCCACATCTCCGGCGCCTGGGAGGAGTCGGGGCTCAGTGTTCCCGGGTTGTGGGACGCCGAACCGCTGATCGGGTCGATGCCGGAGGCGGTGGCGGTCTCGCTCGGCGAGCTGCTCGCCGCCCACACCGGGACCCCCGAGCGGTGCTGGTTTGCGGTGTGGGACGGCTGGGGCGGGTTGTGGCCGTCGCCCGACGACGGATCGGTGGCCACCCTGACCATGCGGCGGGCGTTACCGGTTCGCATCGTGCAGGGGATCGGGCGGAGGGCGGCGGAGGCGTGGCGCATGGTGCGCCGCCCGGCGCCTTCGGGCCCGGAGCCGACCCTACGGCTGCCGAACCGGGAGTACCACCTGCTCTCGGGACCGATCTCCGCCGTCACCGAGTCGATGGTGGCCTTCTCCGGCTGGCAGTCGGCGAACCTGTGGTGGCCCGATGATCGCTCCTGGTTCGTCGCCACCGAGATCGACCTCTCGTCGACCTATATCGGCGGGGACCGGGCCACCATCGCGGCGGTGCTGGCCAGCCCGGATCTCGAGGCGATCGCCGTGGAACTCGACCACGGGATCACCGACGACAGCGATCGGGTCAACCCTCCACCGGCGCTGCCGTTCACCTGAGCCGGCGGTCCGCTGGATGCGGGCACCTCGATCGGCCGGGATCCAGGTTGCCGCCGTCAGCCGGGCGGGGCCCACACATCGGTGGCCGGATCGGATGGGTACGGGGCCGGGGCCAGAGACGAGATCAGGGTGAGCGACACGGCGCCGCTCCGGCAGATGGCGGTGTCGCTGGCGGGGTCGACGTCCCGTTCCGTCCCGGACATCTCGAACTGGAGCCGCTCGCCGGGGAGATCGGCCACCGCCACCCGGAAATGGCCGAACGCATCCATGTCCGCCCAGCGCACCCCGGTGATCTGGTCGATGGGGAGGGCGGGAACGTTGACGTTGAGCACCTTGCGTGGTCCGCCCTGACGGAGCATCCACTCGACGGCCGAGCCCGCCACGGCGACGGCGCTCTGCCACTGCCACGGGTCGGACTCGGCGATGCTGACGGCGATCCCGTGCGACCCGAAGGTCCGGGCGGTCAGCGCCCCGCCCACGGTGCCCGAGTGGATGATCGAGTGCCCGGTGTTCATCCCGGCATTGACCCCCGACACCACCAGATCGGGTCGCTCCCCGAAGGCGCCGAGCGCCCCCGCCATCACCGCCAACCCGGGGGGCCCGGCCACCGCATAGGCGGCGTCGACCCCGGAGATGTCGACCTCGGTCAGGGCGACACCGGTCGCCGGGTCGAAACGGCCGATCCCGGTTCCGGTCCCGCTCATGTCGGTGTCCGGGGCGGCGACCACGACATCGAAGGTCTCGGCGAGCGAACGGGCCAGCTCGATGATCCCCGGTGACTCGAAGCCGTCGTCGTTGGTGACCAGGATCCGGGGGGTGTGGGATCTGGGGCGGGGCCGCTCATCGACGACGAGCCGGTCGGTGGGGACCTGCGGAGCATCGTCCGGGGAGGGTGGGTCGACCGGTGAGGCGGTGGCATGGGGAGGTGCGGGGGACGGGGTCATGAGGTACCCGATTCGTCGGGATGGAGGGTGGCGACTTCGACCTGGGCGGTGAGGGCGGTGATCAGTTCCGGGGAACCGCTTCCCAGACCGTGGCGGGTGATGTTGGCGGCGCCGGCGGCACAGCCGAGCCGGAGCGTCTCGTCGTCGGACAGGTTGCGGAGCCTGGCCGCAACCAACCCGGCGGTCATCGAGTCCCCGGCACCGAGATGATCGACGACCTCCAGTGCCGGAGGTTTCGCCAGGTAGGTGATTCCGCCGAGAGACGCCATCGCCGGCAGGTCGGCGCGGGACACCACCACATCGACCACCCCCATCTCCTGGAGGCGCTCGATGGCCTCCTCGACGGCGTCGTCGTCGTCGACATCCCAGCCGTCGTCGGCCAGATCCTCGTGGCTCACCTTGAGTAGCTCGATCGGTCCTCCGGACAGAAACGCCGACAAACCCTCACCGTGCAGATCACCGAAGACCCGGACACCGGCCGAGGCGAGATCGGCGCCGAGTCGTTCGTACAACGATCGGGGGACGGTGGGGGCGCTGGTGAGGACCAGGGCCCCACTCGCCATCGCCGTCTCCAGGATCTTGCCGTAGAGATCGTCGGACTCGTGACGGTCCAGGCCGCGGGCCGCCTGATCGCCCACCGTCACCCGCTCACCGCTGCGGCGGTCCTGGACGTAGCCGGGGGACCGGGTGGCGACGTCGACCAGGGCGGTATCGATGCCCCAGGCCGGAACCAGGTCGCGCAGCACCGTCCCGATCTCGCCACCCACCGCTCCGCACAGCACCGGTCGATGTCCCAGAGCGGTGAGCATTTGTGCGATCCAGATCCCCTGACCGCCGGGATGGATGTGGATCTCGTCGGCACCGTCGCCTTCCTTGGAGGCGCTCTGCACCCCGTTGGGTCGGTCGGCCGAACCGTCGGCGGTTTGCTCACCGAGCTCGATGGTGACGGTGAGATGGAGCATGGGGGCGAAGACGCAGACGGCGCTGCCCTCCGCCGGGTCGGGTTCGACAGGGGTCGACGGGGAGGCGGCTGGCTCGGTGTCGGTGGTGTCGGTCGGATTGCCGTCGGCTACCACAGGTACCTCCGTGGGGTCGCGTGTGCGACGACATGCAGCCATCGCATCGAGAGACGCCTACCCGTGGGTCGCCCACCGAAACGTTGCGGTCGGGCCACATCGGCCGTAGCCGGAGGTCGGGCGGTTCAGAACAGGGCGGAGGTGAGTTGCCGGCGGTACAGCGGGGTGAGCGGGTGCTCGTCGCCGAGGACCTCGAAGATGTCGAGCATCGCCCGTCGTGCCGCATCGAGATGAGCGTCCTTGCGGCGCACCACGTCGAGCATCATGTCCAGCGCCGGCTCGTACTCGCCCCGACCCGCCAACGCCGTCGCCAGCGCCAGCCGGGCCAACTGGTCGTCCGGCGCCGCTTCCACGGTGCGCTCGAGGGCGGACACATCGCTGCGGCGCGACGCATTGAGCCGGGCCGCCGCCTGGAGTCGTTCCACCTCGGGGATCGCCGGGAGCTTGCCGAGCACGATCAGCGCCTCGTCGGTGTCGCCGCGGGCGATCAGCATCGACGCCAATGAGGTCGCCGCCTCGGTGTGGTCGGAGGTGCGGTCGAGCACCGCGCGGAACAGCGCCTCGGCGCGGGCAGGGTCGCCGGCGATCGCCGCATCGCGCGCCTCGTCGACCATCCGATCCAGCTCGGAGGGCACGATCCGCGACAGCCAGGTGCGGAGGAGCTCTCCGGGATCGCCCCCGAGAAGCGGGCGACCTCGACCCCCTCACGGAAGGCGATCACGGTCGGGATGCTCTGCACCGCAAACTCGGTGGCGAGCGCCTGGTTGGCGTCGACATCGATCTTGACCAGACGGAAACTCCCGCCGCCCTCTTCCGCCTGCCGTTCCAGCAACGGTCCCAGGACCTTGCACGGCTCGCACCACTCGGCCCAGAAGTCGACGACCACCGGGACATCATGGCTGTGCTGGAGGACGGTCTGCGGAAACTCGGCCGCCGTGATCTCGATGACATTCTCGTTGCCCATATCCGTTCATCGTAGGACGGATCGGGCGACACCTCGACCTTGCGGAGCGGGTCGCACACCCCCTGCACCTCTTCGATTCGCCGGTCAGGGTCGGGAGGGATCGGACCGGGGTGCTAGCGTCCTGATCATGGAAGTTCGCACCGCACCTTTCGGTCGGCTTCTCACCGCGATCATCACCCCTTTCGACGCCGATGGCGCCGTTGACCACGATGCGTTCTGGCGGCTGGTCCGCCACCTCGCCGAGAACGGTTCCGATGGGGTCGTCGTGGGTGGGACCACCGGAGAGTCACCGACCCTGTCCGCCGACGAGAAGACGGCGCTGTTCGCCACGGCGGTCGATGCCGCCGGCGAGCGTCTCACCGTGGTCGCCGGCACCGGCACCTACGACACCGCAGAGTCGGTCGAGCTGACCCGCCGCGCCGCCGACGCCGGCTGTGCCGCGGTGATGACGGTCACCCCGTACTACTCGAAGCCGCCCCAGGAGGGGCTGTACCGCCACTTCGTCACCATCGCCGAGGCGACCGAGCTGCCGGTGCTGCTCTACAACATCCCGGGTCGCACCGCCTGTCTCATCGAGGTCGAGACGCTGGTCAGGCTCGGCGCCCACCCCAAGATCCTGGCGGTCAAAGACGCCGTCGACGATCTCGAGTTCACCCGTCGCACCCTTGATGCGGTCGGCGAGACCCTGGCGGTGTATGCCGGGTCCGACTTCATGACCAACGATGTGATCGGCCTCGGTGGGGTCGGCGTCGTCTCCGTCGCCGCCCACCTGGTCGGCCGCCCGATCGCCGAACTGATCACCGCCGCCCTCGAAGGCTCATCGCGAGCCAAGGAGATCCACGACACCCTCATGCCACTTTTCGACGCCCTCTTCATCGAACCGAACCCCATGCCGCTCAAGGCGGCGATGAACCGTTGGTGGGGTCCGGTCGGTGAGCCCCGCCTTCCGTTGATCCCGGCGTCCGACGAGACGCTGACGCGGATTGCGGCGGCGATGGAGGGGCTGTCGATATGAGCGTCTCCATCACGTTCCTCGGCGGGCTCGGCGAGATCGGTCGCAACTGCGCCGTTTTCGAGATCGGCGGCAAGCTGGTCCTGCTCGACTGCGGGCTGATGTTCCCCGAGGAGGAGATGCTCGGCGTCGACCTGGTGCTCCCCGACTTCTCCTCGGTGATCGACCGCGCCGACGACGTGGTTGCGGTGATCCTCACCCACGGCCACGAGGACCACATCGGCGCCCTCACCTACTTCCTCCGCGAGGTGCCGGTCCCGGTGTACGGGACCGACCTCAGCGTCGAGCTGGCCCGGTCCCGGATCGAGGACGCCGGACTCGTTCCCGATCTCCGCTCGGTGAACCCGGGCGAATGGGTCCAGGTCGGACCGGTGCGGTTTGCGCTGATCCATGTCGCCCACAGCGTCCCGCACGCCGCCGGGGTCGTCTTCGACACCGACGAGGGGCTCATCGTCCACTCCGGGGACTTCAAGCTCGACCCGACACCGATCGACGGGCGTCCCACCGATCTCGGCGCCTTTGCCGGGTTCGGTCGCCGTGGGGTCCGGCTGCTGCTCTCCGACAGCACCAACGCCGAGAAGGCCGGGTTCACGCCTTCCGAGGCCACGGTGGGGCCAACCCTCGATCTGTTGACCGCCGAGGCCACCGGACGGGTGATCCTCGCCTGTTTCGCCAGCCATGTGCACCGCGTCCAGCGCGCCATCGAGGCGGTCCACAAGTCGGGACGCAAGCTGGCCTTCCTGGGCCGTTCGATGCTGCGCAACACCGAGGTGGTCGCCAACCTGGGTCTGCTCGACATCCCCAAGGGACTGGTGGTCCCGCTGGCCGACCTGCTCAAGCTGCCACCGGAACAGACCGCCGTCATCTGCACTGGGAGCCAGGGCGAGCCGTTCGCCGCCCTGTCGCTGATGGCCCAGGGCGAACACCGCGCCATCTCGCTGGTGGAGGGGGACACGGTGATCCTGTCCGCCACACCCATCCCCGGGAACGAGACCAAGGTGTCGCGGGTGATCAACAACCTGGTGCGGCGCAACGTCACCGTCTACCACGGGCGCAACGCCGCCGTCCATGTGTCCGGCCATGCCGCCCAGGACGAGCTGCGGACGCTCTACAACGTGGTCACCCCGCAGGCGCTGATCCCGGTCCACGGCGAGTACCGGCACATGCATGCCAACGCCGAGGTGGCCCGATCCGTCGGCATCGACAATGTGGAGATCTGCGAGGACGGCGACCGGGTTGTGATCGACGGGGACAAGCTCACGGTGCAGCGGCGGGCCGTGCCGGCCGGGTACGTCTACATCGACGGGCTCGGGATCGGCGACATCGACGATGTGCTGCGGGATCGCCGCCACCTCGCCGACGACGGCGTGCTCATCGTCACCGTCGGTGTCCAGATGAACAGCGGGGAGCTGATCATCGGCCCCGATGTCGACAGCCACGGGCTCACCGACGACACCACCGCCATCCACAAGCAGGTGAACGACTCGGTCTCTGCGGCCCTCAAGGAGATGGAGCGACCGCTCGATCCCGACGGGGTGCGCCGCCGGGTCCGCACCGCCGCCGGCCGGGTGGTCAAGCGCAACCTGGACCGGCGGCCGGTGGTCATCCCCATCGTCATCGAGCTGTGACCGGCCCCGGGGCCCGGTCCGGAAAGAACCGCAGAACGCCCGGCGGCGTGTAGAGTCCGCCTCCCATGGCTACACGCTCGAAAACGACGCGTGGGGCGAAGGGGCGGAGTACGCAGGTCAGGAAACAACCGAAGAAGACCCCGCACAAACGGAGTTTGGTCGCCGCGCTGAAAGCGACCAAGGAACGGGTGCGAAACCGGCTCGGGCGCCAGACGGACGACGTCTGGGGCATCGTGCTGATCGTGGTCGCCATCCTGGCATCGCTTGCGTTCGCCGGCCTCGCCGGTCCTGTCGGCGACGGGATCGCTACCGGCCTCCGGTTCCTTTTCGGCGTCTGGTCGTGGGTGGTTCCGGTGGTGCTGGTCATCATCGGTATCGCCATGGTCGGCACCATGCCCCGCACCGACTACGCCCGCCTTACCGTCGGTCTCACCACCATCTTTCTCGGCTCGCTGGCGATGTTCCATCTGATGACCGGAACCTGGTCGTTGGCACAGTCGGTCGACCGTGTCATCGAGCGCGGCGGGGCCGTCGGCTCGCTCACCTCGTTTCCGCTCCGTCGCCTCATCGGTTTCTGGGGGGCGATGGTGGTGCTGGTCGCCGTCGTCACCGTCGGGGTGCTGGTGGTGACCAAGGCCACCGTCCGCGACGTCGGGCACACCGTGGCCGCCGGTTGGCGCCGTCTCCGTCACCGCCTTTCCCGTTCGGCAGACCCGCAGACCCCGGTCCCGGCGGTGCACCGCCGACCTGACGCCACGAAGCCCAAGGTCCAGACCGGTCCCACACCGTCGAAGCCGCAGGCGAACCGGGCTCCGGCAAAGCGGACCGCTCCGCCGTCGAAACCCAAGGACGCTCCCCGTCAGCCGGTCCGCGACGACGGCTATGCGTTGCCCCCGGTCGAGCTCCTCGCCAGGAGCGAATCCTCCGGGCACAACCGCCGGGTGCTCGAGCAGGCCGGCGCCGAGCTGGAACAGGCGCTCCACCAGCACGGGGTCGACGCCAGACTGGTCCGGATCGTCCCCGGCCCGACGGTGACCCGCTTCGAGATCGAGCTGGCCCCAGGGGTGAAGGTGGCGAGAGTCACCGGGATGGCCAATGACATCGCCTACGCCATGGCCTCCGCCGATGTCCGCATCATCGCCCCGATCCCCGGCAAGAGCGCCATCGGCATCGAGGTTCCCAACCGCAGGAGGGAACTGGTCACCCTTGGCGACATCCTCTCCTCGGCCCAGTCCGAAGGGGACATGGACCCGATGAAGGTGGCGCTGGGCAAGGACATCTCCGGTACCTCCCGGCTGCTCAAACTCGACGAGTTGCCCCATGTGCTCATCGCCGGCGCCACCGGCGCCGGTAAATCGTCGTGTATCAACTCGCTCGTCACCTCGCTGTTGATGCGTGCCGCCCCCGACCAGGTCCGTCTGATCCTCGTCGACCCCAAACGCGTCGAGTTGGGCCAGTACAACGGCGTCCCGCACCTGCTCACCCGGGTGATCACCAACCCGAAGAAGGCCGCCGATGCGCTGCAGTGGGCGGTCCAGGAGATGGATCGCCGCTACGAACTGCTCGCCGACGCCGGGGTCCGCGACATCACCAGCTACTACGAGGGCCATGACGCCGGGACCATCGACGAGGAGAACTTCGACCGGTTCCCCTACATCGTGATCATCGTCGACGAGCTCAACGACCTGATGATGGTGGCCGGGCGCACCGTGGAGGACTCGGTGGTCCGTATCGCCCAGATGGCCCGCGCCGTCGGGATCCACCTGGTGCTCGCCACCCAGCGGCCCTCGGTGAACGTCATCACCGGGGTCATCAAGGCCAACGTCCCGTCCCGTCTCGCCTTCTCGGTGGCATCGCAGACCGATTCGCGGGTGATCCTGGACAGCGCCGGAGCCGAGAAGCTGGTCGGTCTCGGCGACATGCTGGTGGTGACCGCCCGCGACCCCAAGCCGGAACGCATCCAGGGCGCCTTCGTCTCCGAGGCCGAGGTCCATGCCGTAGTCGGGTGGGTCAAGGAACAGCAGGAGGCGCGCTACCGGGACCAGGATGTCTTCGAGGTCGCCGCCAAGGCGGAGGCGTCCGACGAGGAGTACGAGGGCGAGGACCCCGACGTCGTCCGTCAGGCCATCGAACTGGTGGTCCGGTCCCAGCTCGGGTCGACCTCGATGTTGCAGCGCAAGCTCCGGATCGGTTTCGCCCGGGCCGGACGGGTGATGGACATCATGGAGCGCCGTGGCATCGTCGGGCCCTCCGAGGGATCCAAGGCACGTGCCGTGCTGCTGACCGTCGAGGACCTCGACACCACCCTCGTCGGCGGCGAGTAGACCCCCCGGATTCCGGTCTCCGGAGATTCGCACCGGTCGTCGGATCGGTAGGGTCGGGGGTTCAGATGCCCTACGCCAGATTCGACGATTGCACGCCCGGCGCCGAACACGCCTTCGAGTTCGACGACCTGGTCGACGTCGTCATCGGGATCGATCCCGGCGACGTGATGCCTGCACTCGACGCCGTCGAGTCCGCCACCACCGGCGGTCTGTGGGCGGTCGGCTATGTGGGGTACGAGGCGGCGCCCGGTCTCGACGATGCGCTGGCGGTCCGTGACGGCACGTCGAGCCTTCCGCTGGTGTGGTTCGGGCTCTTCCGGGAGCGCCACTTCGTGCCGCCGCTGGTCCCCAGGGCGATCCGCCCTGCCCCCTATCACATCTCGGCCTGGCGCTCGGAGGTGGAACGCAGCGACTACGAGCGACGGGTGGACGACCTGCGTGGCCACATCGCCGCCGGCGACACCTACCAGGTGAACTACACCTTCCGGCTCAACGCCGCATTCTCCGGTGACCCGCTGGAGATGTACCGGGACCTTGCGCTGGGCCAGCGTGGGGCGTTCGGCGCCTACCTCGACATCGGACGCCATGCCATCGTCAGTGCGTCACCCGAGCTGTTCTTCGCCCAGCAGGGAGCCGAGATCGAGGTCCGCCCCATGAAGGGCACCATCGGCCGGGGAAGGTGGCCCGACGAGGACCGTCTCCAGGCGGCGACGCTGACCGCCTCGGCGAAGGATCGTGCCGAGAACCTGATGATCGTCGACCTGCTGCGCAACGATCTGGGCCGGATCTCCGGGTTCGGGACGGTCCAGGTCGACGAGTTGTTCGCCGTGGAACGGTACGAGACCGTGTGGCAGCTCACCTCCAGGATCTCGTCGACGTTGCGGCCCGAGGTGGGTCTCCCCGGGATCTTTGCGGCGCTGTTCCCCTCCGGCTCGGTCACCGGGGCGCCCAAGCAACGCACCATGGAGCTGATCACCGAGGTGGAGACGACCCGGCGCGGGGTCTACTGCGGAGCGGTCGGGTATGTGGCACCGGGTCCACGTTCCGACCGGCGCAGCGCTTTCAACGTCGCCATCCGGACCGTCACCGTCGATCGCCAGGAGGGCACCGCCGAGTACGGGGTCGGGGGTGGGATCACCTGGGAGTCGCGCCCCGACGCCGAATACGAGGAGGCACGGGTCAAGGCGCTCCTGCTCGCCGAACGTCGTCCCGAGTTCTCGCTGCTGGAGACCATCCGCTGGGACCCGGTGCACGGGTTTTTCTGGCTCGACCGTCACCTCGATCGGATGGTCGACTCCGCCGGCTATTTCGGCTTTCCCGCGGGACGATCCCGCATCGCCGATGCCATCGCCGGCGCCGTCGCCGGTGCGGTGACCCCGAGCCGGGTGCGGGCGGTGTTGCGTCGCACCGGCGAGGTCGAGACATCGGCGATCGACCAGGGGTTGCGACTCCACACCGGGCCGGAGGATGCCGGTCCTGCGGTGGTCTTCGCCGTCGACCCGGAACCGGTGTCCCGCCACAACATCTTCCTGTTCCACAAGACCACCAGGCGCGATGTC
Organism: uncultured Acidimicrobiia bacterium; assembly: GCA_963708235.1. Taxonomy (GTDB): domain Bacteria; phylum Actinomycetota; class Acidimicrobiia; order Spongiisociales; family UBA5794. Next base: position 1,382,965 of record OY970200.1, read on the forward strand.
TACGACGAGCGACTGAAGCGCCATCCCTACGCCGACGATGTGGTGCTTGTCAACGAACGCGGTGAGGTGACCGAGTTCACCATCGGCAACCTCGCCGTGCTCATCGACGGCGAGTGGCGGACACCACCGCTCGACAGCGGCTGTCTGGCCGGGGTGTACCGCGGGGTGCTGCTCGATCGGGGGGTGTTGACGGAGCGGGTGGTCACCGTCGACGAACTGACCCACGCCGACGAGGTGGCGTTCCTCAACTCGGTGCAGGGCTGGCGTCGCGCCACTCCGGCGCCGCTCTGATTCCCGGGGGTTCACCCACCGCTCGGAAGGAGGACACCGCTACCTGCGGGCACCGGAGCCGGGGCCTGCCGGGTCGGTCCGGCGGAGCCGGGTGTCACCTGCCCGGTAGAGGGCGCCGACGGCCAGCAAGATCCCGATGATCACGATCCCGTTGCGGATCACCACGGCATAGCCCAGCTCGGTGACATCGATGAAGGGGTACGGGTACCAGTCGCTGGCGGCGCCGTGGATCACCGAGTACGCCACATACCCGGCGGGCCAGGCAAGCGACCGGAGCAGGGTGTCCTGGTCGATTCGGGGCCGTGGGCCGAACGCCAGCCAGCCGATCACCGCCGCCGCCGGTGCGAAGTAGTGGAAGGCGATGTTGGTGTACACGGCGACACCGGTGAGATCCACCACATCGCGCAACAGCCACACATAGACCAGCCCGGTGACCGTGATCCCGTACAGCCCGGCGATCCGCAGCACCCGCCACCCGGGACCGTCGCGGTCGGGGTCGAATGCCAGGGCGGCAACGGTGATCGCCACCAGGATGTTGCTCTGCACCGTGAAGTAGCTGAAGAACCGCACCACCCGGGTGAGGGTCGGGGCCGGGTTCTCGTCGGGAAGGGTGACGCCACCCTGGATCACCCGGATCAGGTCGGTGACGAGGGCGAGCACGATCACCGTGGCCAGCACCCCACACCAGACCATCGCCAGACGCCGGGTTCGGGGCCGTGGTCGCATTCCGGGAGACTACCCACCGGCCAGCCGTCCCGCCGTACGCCGTTCCGTGGAACGGGCATCGCCGGTCCGGAGCCGTGACGCCGCACCGAAGCCGCACCGCTCGGTTAGCCTCCCGACGATGTCCGTCGCCACCAGTCCCCACCAGATCCTCGACCCGACCGGGCGGCTCATCGCCGACAGCCCGGTCCCGGTCGAGCGACTCCGTCAGCTCTACGCCGCCATGGTCGTGGCCCGCACCTACGACCGGAAGTGCTCGGCGCTACAGCGCCAGGGGCGCCTCGCCACCTACGCCCAGTTCGAGGGTCAGGAGGCGGCACAGATCGGCGCCGTCGGCGCCCTCAGACCCAGCGACTGGGTGGTCGCCACCTACAGGGACGCCGCCGCCATGTGGGCCCAGGGCTACCCCTGGGTCAACCTGCTGCTGGGGCGCACCGGCGACGAGCGTGGGGGTCACGCTCCCGAGGGTGTCCCGGTGCTCCCACCGTCGATCACCGTCGGAGCCCACATGATCCATGCCGTCGGCATCGGCTGGGCGGTGGGTCGGAGCTGGGCCACCCCCCAGGGTGACCCGGCGGTCTCCGCCGACCCCGCAGCGGCTCGGTCGGGCGACGGGGTGGCGATGACGTTCTTCGGTGACGGAGCCACATCCGAAGGCGACTTCCACGAGGCGATGAACTTCGCCGCCGTGTTCGCCACCCCCACCGTGTTCGTCTGTCAGAACAACGGATGGGCGATCTCGATGCCCCGGGACCGCCAGACCCGGTCCGCCACCATCGCCCAGAAGGCCGACGCCTACGGGATGCCGGGGGTGCTTGTCGACGGCAACGATCTGCTCGCCGTCCACACCGCAGCGGTGGAGGCGGTCGACCGGGCCCGGCGCGGCGACGGGCCAACCCTGATCGAGGCCGTCACCTACCGGATCGGTCCCCACACCACCGCCGACGACGACGGACGCTACCGACCCGGCGACGAGCGAAGCGACTGGCAGACACGTGACCCGCTGGAGCGGGTCCGTCTCCACCTCGACTCGCTCGGCGCCTGGTCCGAGGACTGGCAGCAGGAGGTCGAGACGGCGGCGTCCGTTGACATCGAGGCCGCCGTCGCCGAGGCCGAGGCGCTCGAACCCTTCGACGCCGCCGCCACCTTCGACGGGATGTTCGCCACCCCCACCCCCGCCATCGCCCGGCAGCGGCAGACCGCCTCGGGATCGGTGTCGCCCCCGCCACAGAGCGAGACCCCGGCTGCTGCAGATGGCCCGACGTCCGAACGGAATCTGGCGCAGGCGCTCAACTCCGCCCTCGACCATGCCCTCGACGACCCCGATGTGGTCCTGATCGGAGAGGACGTGGGTCGCACCGGCGGGGTGTTCCGCATCTCCGACGGGTTGCAGCAACGCCACGGCGAACACCGGGTCATCGACACCCCGGTGGCGGAATCCGCCATCGTGGGGACCGTGTTCGGGATGGCGGTCGCCGGGATGCGACCCATCGCCGAGATCCAGTTCATGGGATTCTCCTATCCCGGATATGACCAGGTGGTCAGCCATGTCGCCCGGATCCGCAACCGGTCCCGCCACCGCTTCACTGCCCCGCTGGTGATCCGCATCCCCTACGGCGCCGGGATCGGCGCCGCCGAACATCACAGCGAATCCACCGAGGTGATCTACACCCACATCCCCGGGCTCAAGGTGGTGGTGCCGTCCAACCCCTACGACGCCAAAGGCCTGCTGCTTGCCGCCGTCGCCGACCCGGACCCCGTGATCTTCCTCGAGCCGATCCGGTTGTACCGGGCCATCAAGGGTCAGGTACCCGACGCCGCCTACCAGGTGCCGATCGGTGTGGCGGCGGTGGAACAGGACGGGGACGACGTCACCATCATCGGATACGGCGCCATGATGCGAGAGATCCGTCAGGCGGCGGCGACGCTCGCCGATCAGGGAATCTCCGCCACCACCGTGGATCTGCGGACGTTGAATCCGCTCGATGTCGAGACCATCGTGGCCACCGTCCAGCACACCGGTCGGGCGGTGGTGGTTCACGAGGCGGCTCGCACCGCCGGGCTCGCCGGGGAGATCATCGCCGTCATCCAGGAGGAGGCGCTGTACTCCCTCCGGGCGCCGGTGGAGCGGGTCACCGGATGGGACACCGTGGTGCCGCTGCGTCGGGCCGAACACCACTACGTCCCTTCGGTCGAGCGTATCGTGGCCGCAGTCCGCCGCACCCTGGAGTCCTGATGCCCCACCAGTTCCATCTTCCCGATGTCGGCGAGGGTCTCGCCGAGGCCGTGATCGTCCACTGGTATGTCGAGGTCGGCGACGAGGTGGGTCTCGACGAACCGCTGGTCGAGGTCGAGACCGACAAGGCGGTCGTCGACATCCCCGCCCCGTATGCCGGAGTGCTGCTGCATCAGGGCGCACCCGCCGGGGCGACGCTGCAGGTCGAGGCGCTGCTCGCCGTGATCGGCGCCCCCGGCGAGGAGTGGACGGAACCGGGCGAGTCACCGCCGGCGGCTGATACCGCACCCCTCCCGGCGGGGTCGGATGCCGCCCCCATCGTGGGGCGGCTCGACGATGTCGCCGACATCGCACCGGGCCGTGGCGGGCACCCCGGGATGCTCCCGATGGTGCGCCGTCTCGCCGCAGAGTTCGGGGTCGACCCGGCCACGGTTACCGGAACCGGACCCGGTGGCCGGGTCACCGAACAGGACATCCGGCGCAGCGCCGCCGGCACCGGACCGGTGCGACGGGTGCCGATGTCGCCGCTGCGCCGCACCATCGCCGCCAACCTGGTTCGCTCCTGGCGCGAGATCCCCCATGTCACCACCTACGGCGAGGCGGATGCCACCAGTGTGCTGGAAGAACGCGCCTCGCTCGGCGCCGATCCTCGACCACCGCTCGAAGCGGTTCTTATCCGGCGGCTGCTCCCGCTGCTGGTCGATGCCCCGGAGTTCAACGCCACGGTCGTCGGCGACGAGATCGTCCACCGGCTCCACTACGACGTCGGATTCGCCGTCGACACCCCCGACGGTCTGATGGTGGCGGTCATCAGCGACGCCCCCGCCCACGACCTGGAGTCGCTGTCGGAGGAGATCCGCCGGCTGGCGGCGGCCGCCCGTATGCGCACCGCCACCTCGGCGGAGTTGCGGGGACAGACGTTCACCATCTCCAACATCGGGGCGGTCGGCGGCCGGTACGGGACCCCGATCGTCCCCTACGGGACCACCGCCATCCTCTCGGTGGGCAGGGCCGATCCCCGGCCTGTGGTCCGTGGTGATGAGATCGTGATCGGCCGGGAGCTCCCGCTGAGCCTCTCCTACGACCATCGCGCCATCGACGGCTCGTCGGGCCGGGCGTTCATGGCGGCCGTGATCGCCGCCATCGAAGCCCCGGCGTAACCTACCGACATGCCCGACGTTTCCGCCCGCGCCAGTCGACGCCGCACGTTTGCGATCATCTCGCACCCGGATGCGGGGAAGACGACGTTGACGGAGAAGCTTCTCCTCTATGCCGGAGCGATCGAGGAGGCAGGTGCGGTCAAAGCCCGCGCCGGTCGTCAACGTGACGCCACCTCCGACTGGATGGAGATGGAGCAGCAACGTGGCATCTCCATCTCGTCCACCGTCCTGCAGTTCGAGCACCGCGGTCAGGTGCTCAACCTGGTCGACACCCCGGGTCACCGCGACTTCTCCGAGGACACCTACCGGGTGCTGTCGGCGGTCGACGGCGCCGTCATCGTCCTCGACGCCGCCAAGGGCATCGAACCGCAGACCCTCAAGCTGTTCCAGGTGGCGCAGGCGCGCAACCTGCCGCTGATCACCTTCATCAACAAGTGCGACCGGCCCTCGCTCGAACCGCTGGAACTGCTCGACGACCTGGAACGCCACCTCGAGATCGCCCCGACCCCGATGACCTGGCCGGTGGGGATGGGGCGCGATTTCGAGGGGGTCGCCGATCGCCGCGACGGGGCGTTCTGGAAGTTCACCAGGACCGCCCACGGTGCCACCATGGGAGAGGAGGAGCGCCAACGACTCGGCGAGCTCGCCGATCGCGGCTCGGTCGGGGTGACGGCTGCCGGCGAACTCGAGCTGCTGGAGGCGATCGGCGCCCACCACGACCAGGAGTCCTACCTGGCCGGTCTCACCACCCCGGTCCTGTTCGGTTCGGCGCTGTGGAACTTCGGGATCCGGCTGCTGCTCGACGCCATCGTCGATCTCGCTCCGTCGCCACGGCCCCGGCCGCTGGCGTCCGGTGAGCTCCGTCCGATCGACGCCGACTGCGCCGGTTTCGTGTTCAAGATCCAGGCAAACCTCGATCCCCGTCACCGTGACCGCATCGCCTATCTGCGGATCGGGTCCGGCGAGTTCGAGCGGGGGATGAACCTGGTCAACCATCGCACCGGTCGGATCTTCTCCACCAAATACGCCCACCAGATCTTTGGCCGGGAACGGGGGACGGTCGACACCGCCGTCGCCGGCGACATCGTCGGGTTGGTGAACGCCAACGACCTCCGCATCGGCGACACCCTCAGCGTCGACGGTGGCGCCGCCTACCCACCGATCCCCACGTTCGCCCCCGAGCACTTCATGGTGGCCCGCAACATCGACACCAGCCGTTACAAGCAGTTCCGGCGGGGTATGACCCAGCTCGACGAGGAGGGTGTGGTCCAGGTGCTGCGCCACCCGCTCCGTGGCGACCAGCAGCCGGTGCTGGCGGCGGTGGGACCGATGCAGTACGAGGTGGTGGTGCACCGGCTGGCGGCCGAATACGGCGCCCAGATCGAGCTTTCTCCCACCCCGTTCACCGTCGCCCGGCGTACCGACACCGCCGGGGCGGAAACACTCAGGACATCGCGTGACGTCGATGTGCTGGAACGCCCCGACGGCACCCTGCTCGCCCTTTTCCACAACGTGCACCGGCTCAATGCCACCATCCGCGACCATCCCGAAGTGATGCTCGACGCCATCGTCGTCGCCTGACGACCGCACCCGCTCTCCTGCACCCGTCTCCTGCAACCCCGTCTCCGGCCCCCGGCACCGGCTGTGGCGCAATGACGGTCACCGCTGATTGTGGTGCGCCGCCTCTGTGGTCACCCCACCGCGTCGGGGACGGGAGTCGGGACGGGGAGCCCGAGCTGGGCGGCCCCCGGATGCCCGGACGAGGGTGGTTCCGGGGGGAGCGCCGGGATCGGGGCATCGTCGGCGAAGCGGGTGGCCAGTGAACTGGCGACGGCGGTGCTCATCTCGAAGCCTTCCTGCCAGGCGGTGACCCGCCCGGTATGGCCGAGCCGGCGGTCGAGTTCGGGTAGATCCCTCGCCAGCTCCTTCTGCTGGCAGGCGACCAGGACCAGCGGCGCCCGTTCCCGGATGCCGGCCGACGCACCGTGCAGCCGCGCCGACAGGTCGGCGTCACCGGCGATGAGTGCCACCCGCCCGCTCTCGAACAATCCGAACATGGTCCAGTCGGCACGCCGGAGCCCCCCGAGCAGGTGAAGGCCGTCGGCGAGCACCCGACGTGCCCGGTCGATCTCGCCGGTGGCGAGGTGGAGGCGGGCGGCGACGATGAGCAACCCCGCTTCTCCGGCCCGGTATCCCATCTCGCGACTGATCTCCATGCCCTCGTCGAACGCCGCTCTTGCCTCGGCGAACCGGGACAGCTCGATCGCCGGCCACATCATCCGGCGCAGCGAGTTCACCAGATGGGTCCGTGTCCCGAGACGCCGCCGCGCCGGGATGACCCGCTGCAGGTATGTCCACGCCTCCTCGGGGCGACCCTGGTACATCGTGAGCACGGCGAGATGGTCGAACAGGAACGCATGCCCGTCCGGCTGGCGGAACCGGTCGGCGGCACGACGGAGCGCCTCGCCCACGATCTCGGCCTGTTCGAACGCACCCATGAAACCCAACATCAGACCGAGGTCGGCGAGGGCGTAGGTGACGGCGGGTGAACCGAGACGGTCGAACTGCGCCACCGCCTCCTCGTACAGCGGGACGGCGTCGCCGGTACGACCGTGATCCCAGGCCAGGCTCGCCCGCTGGAGGGTGGAGCGGGCCTGGAGCCAGGGGTCCTGGACGTTCCGGCCGATCTGGTCGGCGCGTTGCCAGAGCATGCCCGCCTGTTCGTGGTCGCCCTCGAAGGCGGCGAGCTGTGATGCGATCAGCAGGTTGAGTCCCATCCCCTCCGAGTCTGCCCCTTCCGAGACCACGGTCAGGTCCCGTAGCCAGCGTCGTGCCTCGGTGTGGTGACCCCGATCAACCCAATATTCTCCGAGCGACGAGCCGACCCCGAGGGCGGACCGCGGGTCGTGCTGCAACGTCCACCCCAGCGTGGCGGCGATGTTGTCCCGCTCGCATTCGAGCCGGGCGGCCCACTCCTCCTGGTCGGCGCCACGCAGCTCGTGGCGGGCCTCGTCCGCCAGCGCCGAGAAATGTCGCGCATGGGCGGCGGCGGTCCGTTCGGATTCGCCGGCCTCGTCGAGCTTGCCGACGGCAAACTGCCGGACCGGTTCCAGAAGCCGATACCGGGCGGAGCGGCGGCTCCGGGCCACCAGCGAGGCGTCGATCAGGCGGTGCAGGGCATCGAGGACCCGGTGGCGGGGGAGTGGGTCGACGCCGGCTACCGCCTCGGCCGCCGCCAGGTCGAACCCGCCCTGGAACACCGCAAGGCGACGGAGCAGCGTCTGCGAGTCGATGTCGAGCAGTTGATGGCTCCAGTCGAGGGTGGCGGTCATCGTGTGGTGTCGGGGGTCCGCTCCGTCGCCGGTCGCCGCAAGCAGCTGGCCGAGGTCGTCGAGCCGTGTCTCGACCTGGGCGGCGGAGAGCACGCTGAGCCGGGCCGCCGCCAACTCGATGGCCAGCGGGATCCCCTCCACCGAGCGGCAGATGCGACCCACCACCGGGAGGACCTCCATTTCCAGGGAGAACCGGTTGTCGACCAGGCGGGCGCGATCCTCGAACAGTCGCACCGCATCGCTGTTCCCGGCGTCCGGGTCGTCGTCCCGGGGCAGACCCAACGCCGGCACCGGCCACACCGCCTCGCCCTCCACACCCAACCGGACCCGGCTGGTGGTCAGCACCCTGACCTCGGATCCGGTTCGCAACAGGTGACGCAACAGGTCGGCGATGCCCGAAGCGAGGTGCTCACAGTTGTCGAGCACCAGCACCAGCCTGCTGGTCGACAGATGGTCGTCGAGGGTGTCGGAGACCGGATGCCCGGGCAGCTCGGGAAGGTTGAGGGTGCGGGCGATGGTGGGGACGATCAGCGAGGCGTCCTGGATGGCCGCCAGCTCCACGAGGAACACCCCGTCGGGGGTTTCGGGCAGCAGTCGCTGGGCGACCTGGAGGGCGAGGCGGGACTTGCCGACGCCACCGACTCCGGTGAGGGTGACCAACCGGTGGCGGGCGACCACCGCCATCAGGTCATCGAGCTCGCCGGATCGCCCGATGAAGCTGGTGAGCTCGAGTGGGAGGTTGTTGGGGGTCGTCGGTGGTCGTCTTCTCGATGCCGTCGACACCCGGTTCCAGCTCACCTCGGGTTGTTCGGTGAGAATGGCGGTCTCGAGTTCCCGCACCGCCGACGAGGGTTCGAGGCCGATCTCGGCGAGGTGGCCACGCAGCCGTTCGGCCGCTCGCAACGCCTCTGCGGGACGACCGCTCCCGGTGAGACCGAGCATGAGCTGGGACCAGGCACGCTCCCTCAGGGGATGGGCGGCGACAAAGGCCTCCGCCTCGCTGACCGTCTCCTCGTTGAGCCCGAGTTTCAGCATCGCCGCCAGGCGGTCCTCCCGGCACCCGAGCCGCAGCTCTTCGAGTCGAACCGCATCCGCATAGATCAGCTCCTCATGGGCGAACTCGGCGAACGCATCGCCGCGCCAGATCCCCAGGGCCCGATCGAGAAGCCCGAACGCCGCCGCCGGATCGGACTCCACCAAGCCTCTGCCCTGTTCCAGGTACCGCTCGAACCTGCCCGCATCGACCAGCTCGTCAGGGGTTTCCAGGACGTACCCGGGTGGATGGGCGAGCAGATGGACCGCACCGTTCTGCGCCGACTGGATCTGACGACGAAGCCGGGAGATGTAGCTGGAGAGGGTGGTCCGCGCCGTCGACGGGGGGCGTTCCCCCCACAAGGCATCGATCAGGGCGTCACTCGACACCACCCGGTTGCGATGAGCGAGGAACACCGCCAGGAGTAGCCGTGGCTTCGAGCCACCAACGGAGATGAGACCGTCCTGATCGGCGATACCGACCGGCCCCAGGACACAGAAGTCCATGAAGCCACGCTACATCCTCTACGCCGTATCGCAACCGGTTGCAGCCTCTCTGCAATCTGCCCGCAGCCGGTTCACATTGCCGGTCCTGCATGTTGGGTGTGGTCCTTGCGGACCGTGGGTGTGACCCCCGAGGGTCGCCGGCACCCGAACCATGCCATTCACCGCAAATTGCGGCCCCCCGAACGAGGAGGAACCCACCAAATGTGGGCAAAACGAACCATCACGGCGCTGCTCGCCGGCGCCATCCTGTTGACGGCGAGCCCCGCCGTCGGCAACGACACCGAACCGGCGGCCGATCCCGCCGTGATCGCCGAATGGAATGCCATTGCCGTGGCCACCATCACCGGAGCCGCACCCAACGGCGCCGGCAAGGCGAACCCCGAGGCGTTCCTCTGGTACGCCTTCGTCCACACCGCCGTATACAACGCCGTCGTAGGTATCACCGGTGAGTTCGAGCCGCTGGGCTGGCAACCGGGAACCCCGCGCGACGCCTCACCCGAGGCGGCGGCGGCCGCCGCCGCCCATGAGGTGCTCAGCACCTACTTCGGGGCGAACCCGACCATCGCCGCCAATCTCGATGTCGCCCTGGCCACCTCGCTGGCCCGAGTCCCCGACGGCGAGGCGGAGGATCGCGGGGTGCGGTACGGTCGGCAGGTCGCCGGTCGGCTGATCCGGATGCGGGCCGACGACGGCCGCAACGCACCGCTCACCTTCGACGTCCCGCTGGCCCCCGGTGTGTGGAGGCCGGCGCCTCCGGGGAACGCCCAGTTCTTCGCTCCGTGGCTGGGGCGGGTCGACCCGTTCGTGCTCAAGGGGCTCCGTCAGTTCCGACCGGGCCCGCCGCCGGCGATCAACTCCGCCACCTATGTCGAGGAGTTCGAGGAGGTCCGCGACTTCGGCGTCAAGACCGGTTCGCTGCGAACCCCGCAGCAGACCGAGACGGCGTTGTTCTTCTCCGACCAGGCCATCGTCCCGCTCCAGGTGGGTGTCCGCGACCTGGTGACCCGCCAGGGGCTCAACATCAGCGAGAGCGCCCGGCTGTTCGCCGCGGTCGAGGTCAGCCTCGCCGATGCCGTCAATGCCGCCTGGGACGCCAAGTACCACTACGGATCGTGGCGTCCCATCACCGCCATCCGGTTGGCCGACCAGGACGGCAACCCGGCGACCGCCGGGATCCCCGACTGGGAGTCGCTGGTCAACACCCCGGCGTACCCCGACTGGCCGAGCGGTACCCCGGCCGCCATCGGAGCCCTGAGCACGGTGTTGTCCCGTCTCAGCGAAGACGGGTCGATCGACCTCAACCTCACCTCGGGAGCCGCCGGGGTCAGCCGTCACTACGACGACGCCGCCGTGATCCAACAGGACGTGATCGATGCCCGGGTCTGGGCCGGGATCCACTTCCGGACCGCCGACGAGGTCGGTGTCGACCTGGGGGTCAAGGTCGCCAACTGGGCGCTGGACCACCACTTCGGAGCCATCAAGTAGGCGCCGGGCCGCATCACCACACGAGATGTCGGCGGCGAGATCCGTCGCCGATCAGAAGGAAGGAACGGCAGCAATGCCACTCATCAACGTCAAGCTGGTCGAGGGCGTCTTCAGCCCTCACCAGAAGCAGGAAATGATCTCCAAGCTCACCGACACCATGGTGGGGATCGAGGGAGAGACCATGCGTCAGGTGACGTTTGTCACCGTGGAGGAGGTCAAGTCGGGGGACTGGGGAATCGGCGGGCAACCGCTCACCACCCAGACCGTACTGGACCTCCAGGCGGGACGAACCGGTTGACGCCCCACTGATCAGATCGATCGATCAGACCGATCGATCAGACGGATCGATCAGATGAAGTTGACCGGATGGTGCAATCTGGTGGGTGGCCCGCAGTGGCCATCCACCAGGCACCACCCGTCGGCGCCGGCGATCGGTTCCGGCCGATCGGTTCTGGCCGATCGGCCCCGATCAGCCGGCTTCGGCGGTGGAGGTGGCGGGGGCGCAGAGCCAGACCCGGGCCTCCCACAGCAGCCGGGAGCCCCGCTCGGTGAGCTCGACGATCCCGTCGTCGATGAGACGCTTCAGGCTCTTCGCCTCGGCCAGCGCACCGGCGAGGGGAATCGGGCGCTCGGTGAGCTTGATCAGGCTCCCGAACAGGTCACGGGCCACATCGAGGATCGCCCGCTCGTCCTGGAGCGAACCCGTGGGGAGAAACATCCTTCCCCCCTCGGCGAGGAATCGTCGGGCTTCGCTCAACATCCGCACCGGGAGCTCGGACCCTCGCGGCCCTCCGCCGGTCTTGGAGGGGAACCAACCGCTCTCTGCGGCGAGGGCATCGGGGATCCCGGAGACGTCGCCGATGATGACATCGGCACGGATGTCAGCGGGGAGGGGGGCGAACAGGTCACCGTGGAAGAACTCGAGACGGTCGCCGACTCCGTGCGCCGCGGCGTTCTTGGCGCCCACCTCCACCACGTCGGGACTGGCGTCGACGCAGTAGACCCGGGAGGCGCCGAGTTTGGCGGCGATGATCCCGAGGATCCCGGTACCGCACCCGACATCGATCACCACATCGCCCTCGCGGATGTCGATCACCTTGGCGACCAGTTGCGAGACGGTGGTGGGCAGGAACGTCTCGCCGGAAGCGGCGAGCTCCAGAGGACCGAGGCGACCTTTCCAGATGATCTGCTGCATGGCGTCGATTATGCCCGACCGGACGCCGCACCGCACCTTGTTTCTCCTGGGATGACCATCCCGGTTTCGCCTGGGATGACCATCCCGCACACTCCCGGTCCGGCAAACCCGGACGACGGGTACCCTCCACCGCCATGGGTGACTACCACGTCCATCTCCATCCCCACGGGCCGTACGACGGCACCGGGCCGCCTCCCGGTGAGTACCCGGAAGGGCACATCGAGGCCTATGTGGAGGCGGCCGCCAAGGTCGGGGTCGCCGAGGTGGGGTTCACCGAACATCTCTACCGTTGTGTTGAGGCGGCCCCGGTGCTGGGTCGGTTCTGGGAGACCGAGCCTCATGGTGACCTCGCCGACCAGACCGCATCGTTCTTCGCCGAGGATCTGACGCTGTCACTCGAACGGTATGTCGATGCGGTGGTCGCCGCCCGGGACCGCGGGCTTCCCGTCCTGCTGGGACTCGAGGTCGACTACTTCCCGGACACCATCGACGCCGTGCTCGATCTGATCGATCCGTACCCGTGGGACTTCCTCGTCGGGTCGGTGCACTGGATCGGAGGCTGGGCCGTCGACCACCCCGATGCGGTGTTCGAGTTCGATCGTCGTGGGGTGGACCAGGCCTTCGCCGACTACTTCGAGTTGGAGACGATGCTGGCGGCCTCGGGCAAGGTCGATGTCCTGGCCCATGCCGATGTGGTCAAGAAGGCCGGATTCGTTCCCACCGAGCCTCCGTGGGAAGCTCTACCGCAAGGTGGTCGACGCCGCCGCCGCATCCGGTACCGCCGTCGAGGTGTCCAGTGCCGGGCTGCATCAGCCGGTGGGGGAGATCTACCCGGCGCCGGCATTGCTGGCGATGTTCGCCGACGCCGGCGTTCCGATCACGCTCGCCAGCGACGCCCACCACCCCGCCGACACCGGGAGGGGGCGTCGGGAGGTGGTGGCCGCCGCCCGGGCCGCCGGATACACCACCCGGGTCCGTTTCGAGCGCCGCCGCCGCCACACCGTGGCGCTGGAGCACTGACCGATGCCACAGTCCGACCCCGTGGCGCAGGATCCCGTCGTCGCCGACCACGGTGGGACCATCCACGAGACCAACCCGTTCGCCACCCCCTCGGCGATGCGCGATCCGGTCCGCCGGTTGCGGGGCCGGATGCCGGCGCCGGTGACGATCGTCACCGCCGGGGACGGCCCGCACCGCACCGGGCTCACGGTCTCGTCGCTGGTCGTCGCCGAAGGCACCCCCGGGCTCGCCTACTGCCTGATCGGGCCCACCTCCGACTTCCTCGATGTGGTCGCCGCCGACGGCCGGTTTCTGATCCACGTCTGCGAGATGGAGCATCGGGCGGTCGCCGACGTCTTCGCCGGGCTCCGTCCCAGCCCCGGTGGTCTCTTCGTGGACCGCGAGTTCACCCAGACCGCATACGGCCCCCGTCTCGCCGGGTTCGCCACCGTTGCCGAGTGCACCTTCCTGTCCGGACGCGAGGAGAGCTACTCGACGCTCGTCACCGCCCGCATCGACACCGTCGAGGCCGGGAACCTCGACGACCCGCTGCTGTACTTCCGCGGCGCCTACCGCCGGCTCGATCCGGGATGACCGGCCCCGACCCGGTGCGGTATCTGAGCACCCGTGGCGGCACCGACCCGGCGTCGTTCTCCGCCGTGCTGGTGGAGGGGCTCGCCGCCGACGGAGGTCTGGCGGTACCGGACCGGATCCCGCAGCTCTCCAGCGACGATCTGGCCCGGTTGCGGGGCCGTCCCTACGCCGAGGTGGCGCTGGCGGTGGTGGAGCGCTTCGTCGACGACATCGATCCGGAGGTGCTCGGCGAGATCGTCACCGCAACCTACAACGCCGATGTCTTCGCCGCCCCCGACGTCATCACCGTCGATCCGCTCGATGACGGGCTCCACCTCGCCGGTCTCTCCCATGGCCCCACCCTGGCGTTCAAGGACATGGCGCTGCAACTGGTCGGTCGGTTGCTCGACCATGTGCTGGAACGCACCGGCAGACGGCTCACCGTGCTCGGCGCCACCTCCGGGGACACCGGACCGAGCGCCGAGTACGCCATGATCGGGCGGTCCCGGATCGAGGTGGTGATGTTGTCCCCCGAGGGGCGCACCAGCCCGTTCCAGGCCGCCCAGATGTACAGCCTCGACGAGCCCAACATCGTCAACCTGGTGGTGCGCGGGGTGTTCGACGACTGTCAGGATCTGGTCAAGGAGGTCAATGCCGACGCCGCCTTCAAGACCCGTCACCACATCGGGGCGGTGAACTCGATCAACTGGTCCCGGGTGATGGCCCAGGTCGTCTATTACGTTGCCGCCTATCTGCGGGTGGTCGACCGGGTCGGCGACGAGGTGAGCTTCACCGTTCCCACCGGGAACTTCGGCAACGTCTACGCCGGTTTCGTCGCCCGGTCGATGGGGGTGCCGATCCACCGGCTGGTGGTCGCCTGTAACGAGAACGACGTGCTCGACGAGTTCTTCCGCACCGGCCGCTACCGGGTGCGTGACCGCGGCGAGGTGGTGGCGACCTCGAGTCCCTCCATGGACATCTCCAAGGCATCCAACTTCGAGCGGTACATCCACCACCTTCTCGGCGACGACCCGGCGCTGACGGGGACGCTGTTCTCGACACTCGCCGATACCGGAGGATTCGATCTGGGGGGAGACCCGGCATTCGACCGGGTCGTCACCGACGGTCTGGTGTCCGGGACGGCCAGCCATACCGAGCGGACCGCAACCATCGCCGACACCTACCGTCGCTCCGGCCGTCTCATCGACCCCCATACCGCCACCGGGGTCAGGGTGGGCAGGGATCATCGCCAACCCGGGGTGCCGATGATCTGTCTCGAGACCGCCCAACCGGTCAAATTCGCCGGCGCCATCGAGGAGGCGGTCGGGTTTCTCCCCACCCCTCCCGCCCAACTCGCCGATCTGTTGGAACGCCCGCAGCGGTTCACCGTGATCGACGCCGAACCCGACCAGGTCAAGGCCGCCATCGTCGCCCACGGCAAACCGCCCTCGGCGCACTCGTAGACTCCGCCCATGGCCCCCAATGCCCCCACGGTGTGGCTGACCACACTGGGCTGCTCGAAGAATCAGGTCGACTCCGACAAGGTCGAGGCGATGCTCGGCGAAGCCGGGTATGCCCAGGCGGCCTCCCCGGAGGCCGCCGACGTGGTGATGGTCAACACCTGCGCCTTCATCGAGGCGGCCCGCCAGGAGTCGGTCGACACCATCCTCGAGATGGCCGACACCAAACGCGGCGACGCCCGGCTGGTGGTGATGGGGTGTATGGCGCAGCGGTACGAGACCGAACTGCGTGACGCCCTCCCCGAGGCCGACGCCGTCATCGGGCTGGAACGGTACGGCGAACTGGTGCCCCACCTCGACCGGCTCACCGCCGGTGTCGGTGACGGCTGGCAACCGCTGCGGATCCGTTCGGCCCCGGTGGCGATGGATATCCTCTATCAGGTGGCCCGGCCCACCCCGTCCACCCCGTACGCCTACGTCAAGGTGGCGGAGGGGTGCGACAAGCCGTGTACGTTCTGTGCCATCCCGCTGTTCCGCGGCAAGCAGCGGTCGCGACCCCCGGTCAACATCCGCGACGAGATCGTCGCCCTTGCCGAGGGAGGGGTGGGCGAGGTGGTCCTGGTCGCCCAGGATCTCGCCGCCTACGGACGCGACATCGACGCTCCCGGCGGGATCGTCGATCTGCTGAGGTTCGTCTCCGACGTCGACGGACTGCGGCGACTCCGGCTCTTCTACCTCTACCCCAAGGAGATCCGTCCCACCCTGATCGCCGAGATGGCGGAGAACCCGGTGGTCGCCCCCTACTTCGATCTCTCGCTCCAGCACGCCACCGAGCGGTTGCTGCGAAAGATGAAGCGACCGGGGAGCGGTCAGCGGCATCTCGACCTGATCGAATCGATCCGGCTGGCGTCACCGGATGCGGCGCTGCGCTCCTCGTTCATCGTCGGGTTCCCCGGTGAGACCGAGGACGACGTCGACGAGCTGGCCCAGTTCCTCACCGCCGCCAGGCTCGACTGGGCGGGTTTCTTCCCCTACTCCGCCGAGGAGGGCACACCCTCCGCCGGATACCCGGACCAGGTCCCGGCCACCGCCACCCAGGAACGGCTGCGGATGCTCCAGGAGCTCCAGGACGACATCACCGCCCTCGCCAACGCCCGTCAGACGGGGCGCCGTCTCGAGGTGCTGGTGGACCAGGTCGAGGACGGCTCGGCGGTGGGCCGGTCCTACCGCGAAGCTCCCGAGATCGACGGCGTCATCGTCCTCGACGGGGGGACACCCGGCGCCTGGGTGACCGCCGAGATCACCGGCGCCTACGGCAACGATCTGGTCGGCGTGGTGCGGGGCCCGGCATGATCGTCGAAACCATCGCCGTCGGCACCGAGTTGCTGCTCGGTCAGATCACCAACCGCAACGCCAGCGACATCGGGGCCCGACTCGCCGACGCCGGCTTCGACCACTACCGCCAGGTGGTGGTGGGCGACAACCTGGGCAGGATGATCGAGGCGATCCGCGAGGCGGTGGACCGCTCCGATGCCGTCATCATGACCGGCGGCATCGGTCCCACCCAGGACGACATCACCCGTGAGGCGCTGTGTGTCGCCGCCGGGGTGCCGATGCTGTTCGACGAGCAGTACGCCGAGGAGATGCGCGAGATGTGGCGGCAGCGTGGTCGTCCCATGCCGGAGAGCAATCTCCGTCAGGCGGAACGTCCCGAAGGGTCGCAACCGCTTCCCAACCCCAAGGGCAGCGCCCCCGGCGTGCAGATGCGGATCGGTGAGACCTGGGTGTTCGCCGTCCCCGGGGTCCCCTCCGAGATGCGCACCATGATCGACACCCATGTCATCCCGTTCCTGCGGACCGTCGGTGGCGGTGCCGCGGTCACCGTCCACAGCCGTCTGCTGCGGACCTGGGGGGAGTCGGAGGGTTGGGTGGGTGAGCAGGTCGCCGATCTGTACGCCTCGCTGAAGAACCCCACCCTGGCATTCCTGGCCAGCGCCGGAGAGATCAAGGTGCGGCTCACCGCCCAGGCTCCGGACCGTGCCGCCGCCGAGACGCTGATCGCACCGGTCGAGGCGGAGATCCGTTCCCGGCTGGGGGACCGGGTGTTCGGGGTCGACGACGAGACCATCGAGATCGTCCTCGCCCGTGAGCTGGCGATGCGGGGATGGTCGATCGCCACCGCCGAGTCGGCCACCGGAGGGCTGGTCGCCTCGAGGATCGCCGGGGTCCCCGGGATCTCGGCGCAGTTCCGCGGCTCGGTCGTCGCCTACGCCACCGATCTCAAGACCCAGCTTCTTGCGGTCGACGCCGGGATCATCGACCGCCACGGGGTGGTCAGCGAGGCCACCGCCGTCGCCATGGCCGAGGGCGCCGCCGAGCGGCTGTCGGCCGATGTCGCCGTCGCCGTCACCGGTTCGGCCGGACCCGAACCCCAGGACCGACCGGTCGGGACGATCGTCATCGCCGTCCGTACCCCCGAGGGCACCCACGCCCATACGATGCGGATGCCGGGTGACCGCGAGCGGGTCCGCACCTATGCCGCCACCGCCGCCCTCCATCTCGCCCGACTCGCCATCGTGGGCAGCTGGTGGCCCGATCCTGTCGAGGATGTGGTCCGGTGACGGGTCGACCTCCCGGTCGACACCTCGTCGAGCGACTCTTCCTCGCCGTCGAGTTGGACGACGAGACGCGCCATGCCCTCGCCGCCAGGCTCGACCCCTTCCTCGGAGGAGGGGCGCTTCCGGGGCGACCGGTCCCCATCGAGAACTGGCATGTGACCCTCCGATTCCTCGGGGACACCTCTGCGGTGCAACGTGACCTGGCGTTGGAGCGGCTCACCCGCCACCACATCGGACGCCCGTTCCGGGTCCGCTTCGGGGGGCTCGGTGCGTTCCCCGATCCGCAGCGGGCCTCGGTGGTGTGGCTCGGGGTCTCCGGTGGCGCCGAAGATCTCGTCGATCTGGCGGCTGCGGCCGAGGACGCCTCCCAGGGGGTGGGGTTCTCCCCGGAGGAGCGACCCTTCCATCCCCATCTCACCCTGAGCCGGGTCCGCCCCCCCGAGAACGTCACCCCGCTGCTCGAGGCGGTTCCCGCCGCCGGGGTCTCGATGACCGTCGACGCCGTGGTGTTGTACCGCAGCATCCTGACCGACGGACCCGCCCGCTACGAGGTGGTCGAGCGCATCCCGATGGTGTGATCTCCGCCCTGGACATTTCATGGGGAGACGGAGAGACCGGGTACTCGACACCGAACAGGTGTTCGTCTAGTGTGGAGTTCGAGACCACACCCGTGTAATTTGACCTCGAGACGCTTCCTACATCGTGCCCTGGAGATATCCGGAGATGTGTCCAGGCGTTCTTGTCACAGGCGGTCGGTACGGTCAGCGACATGACGAATTCCCGAGGAGGGACGAAGTGAGCAAGGACAACAACGAGCGCGACAAGACACTCGAGATGGCGATGGCGCAGATCGAGCGCCAGTTCGGCAAGGGCGCCATCATGAAGCTCAACGACTCCAATGTCCGCAATGTCAAGGCCATCCCCACCGGGGCGTTGGCGCTCGACCTGGCACTGGGGATCGGCGGGCTGCCCCGGGGCCGTGTGGTCGAGATCTACGGTCCGGAGTCCTCGGGAAAGACGACGCTCGCACTGCATGTCGTCGCCGAGGCCCAGCGCAACGGTGGTGTCGCCGCCTTCATCGACGCCGAGCACGCCCTCGACCCGGTCTACGCCAAGGCGCTCGGGGTCGATGTCGACGAGCTGCTCATCTCCCAGCCCGACACCGGCGAGCAGGCACTCGAGATCGCCGACATGCTGATCCGTTCCGGCGCCCTCGACGTGGTCGTGGTCGACTCGGTGGCGGCGCTGGTGCCCCGCGCCGAACTCGAAGGCGACATGGGCGACACCCACGTCGGTCTGCAGGCCCGACTGATGTCCCAGGCGCTGCGCAAGCTCGCCGGGACCATCAACCGTTCCGACACCACCGCCATCTTCATCAACCAGTTGCGGGAGAAGATCGGCGTCATGTTCGGTTCTCCCGAGACCACCCCGGGTGGGCGGGCGCTCAAGTTCTACGCCAGTGTCCGTATCGATGTGCGCCGGATCGAGTCGATCAAACAGGGCACCGACAACATCGGCAACCGGGTCCGGGCCAAGATCGTCAAGAACAAGGTGGCGCCCCCGTTCCGGGTCGCCGAGTTCGACATCATGTTCGGCGAGGGGATCTCCAGGGAGGGGAGCCTGATCGATGTCGCCGTCGAGCACGGCGTGGTCCGCAAGGCGGGCGCCTGGTACACCTTCGATGGCGACCAGCTCGGTCAGGGCCGGGAACGGGCCAAAGAATTCCTCCGTGAGAACGTGGAGGTGGCGCTGCAACTCCAGGACCGGGTCCTGCGGATCGTCGGGGTCATCGCCGACGACTCCGAGCCCGACGAGGGGACCGCCGGAGCTGAGGGTGCAGTAGAGGTTGACGCCGAGGCGTGATCTGGTCGACCCCGTAATGGTCCCCCGGAACGCCGCCGTTGCGGGTACCATCGAAGGACGACACGCACCTATTCACAACTATTCATACATTCAGCGGACATCGATGTAGGGACCCGTGAGCAATGCATCCCAGAACACGCGCCAGACCCGAGGCGAGCGCTCGGTAGAACCGCATCTGCGGCGTGTGAGTGGTGGCAAAGTGTGCGTGCCGAGCCATGTGGCTCGGCACGTTCCGTTCCGGGACCGGGAACGAGGGAGAGATGGAATGGGTCATTACCGGGATCGTGGCAGCCGCGGTCGGGGTCGCCGCCTATCTGGGCGGCGGTGAGGCATACCGGCGGAAGCGGCATCAGACCGCCGAGTCCGCCCAGGAACTCGTAGGGGACGCCCGGAGCGAGGCTCAGGCGATCCTCTCCCGGGCCGAGGAGCAGGCGCGGGCCCTCGCCGAGTCGTACCGCGAACGCGAGGAGGCGTCACTCGATCACCGGCGAGTCGAGGTCGGCGCCCTCGAAGAGCGGATGGCCCAGCGTGAGGCCACCATGGAGCAGCGTGCCTCCAACCTGACCCAACGTGAGGAACTCCTCATCGGTAAGGAGCGGGCCCTCGCCGAGCAGCGCACCACTCTTGCCGCCGTCGAGGAGCAGGCCCGTTCCGACCTTGAACGCATCGCCGGTTTCGATGCGCGCGCCGCCAAGGAAGAACTGATGGAGAAGGTCGAGGACGAGGCGCGCCGCGAGGCGATGGTGCTGGTTCGCGACATCGAAGTCCGCGCCCGCGAGGAAGCGGAGCGCCGCGCCCGCCGCATTCTGGCCACCGCCGTACAACGGCTGGCATCCGACGTCGTCTCCGAATCGACGGTCTCGGTGGTGCCGCTGCCCTCCGACGAGATGAAGGGCCGCATCATCGGCCGCGACGGCCGCAACATCCGCACCTTCGAGTCGGTCACCGGGGTCAACCTCATCGTCGACGACACCCCGGAATCGGTTTCGGTTTCGACCTTCGATCCGGTCCGCCGCGAGGTGGCCCGTCTTGCCCTGGTCCGTCTCGTCGAAGACGGTCGCATCCACCCGGCATCGATCGAGGAGGCCTACACCAAGGCGCAGGCCGAGGTCGAGCAGTCGGTGCGCGACGCCGGGGAGTGGGCGATGCTGGAGGTCGGTGTGGGGCGGATGCATCCCGAGCTGGTCACCCTGCTGGGACGGCTCCGCTACCGGACCTCCTACGGTCAGAATGTGCTCAACCACCTGGTCGAGAGCGCCCATATCGCCGGGATGCTCGCCTCGGAACTCGGGATGGACCCGACCGAGGCGAAGCGCTCCGCCTTCCTCCACGACATCGGCAAGGCCGTCTCCCACGAGGTCGGCGGATCCCACGCCCTGGTCGGCGCCGAGATCGCCCGCCGATTCGGTGAGGACGCCTCGGTGGTGCATGCCATCGAAGCCCACCACAACGAGGTCGAGCCCCGCACCCTGACCGCCGTGCTGGTCCAGGCCGCCGATGCGGTGTCGGCGGCCCGACCCGGAGCGCGCCGCGAAGCCCTCGAATCGTATGTGCGGCGTCTGGAACGGCTCGAGGAACTCGCCGGGGCCTTCGACGGGGTCGACCGGGTGTTCGCCCTGCAGGCCGGACGCGAGATCCGCGTCGTCGTCGACCCCGGTTCGGTCGACGATTTGGCGGCGAGCCAGCTCGCCCGTCAGATCTCGCGGCGTCTCGAGGAGGATCTGCAGTATCCCGGTCAGATCGAGGTCACCGTGATCCGGGAGTACCGCGCCACCGACTACGCCCGGTAGCGAACATAGCGACCCCGGGCGGCGGCCCGCGGCCCGGAATGTCGGCCGGTTCCGCCACCGGCGCCGTGTCGGCCGTGGGGCCGTCACCAGCGTGAGCCGAACCGGTAGGCGGTATCGTGGGGTTCTTCTCCGCCGCCCCGAGGAACCCGAGCAGATGACCGACACCACCACCGAACCCAGTCCGGCGGGTCAGCCCGTCATGTTGGGCATGCCGACCCGCAAACCGGTCACCCCGCAGCGGATCCCGACACGCACCGGACAGAGCTACTTCATCCGCACCTTCGGGTGTCAGATGAACGAGCACGACTCGGAGCGGATCGGTGGTCTGCTCGAAGCCGACGGGATGGTCCCGGTCGCCTTGCCCGACGACGCCGATGTGGTGGTGCTCAACACCTGCACCATCCGTGAGAACGCCGATCAGAAGCTCTACGGCTATCTGGGGGCGCTCAAGGCGCTCAAGGAGCGTCGCAACGGGATGCAGATCGTCGTCGGTGGCTGCATGGCGCAAAGGGACAAAGATTCGATCCAGCAACGTGCCGGTTGGGTCGATGTGGTGTTCGGAACCCACAACACCCATCGGGTGATCGATCTGCTCGACCACGCCGCCGAATGGGGGCCGGTCACCGAGATCCTGGAACGCACCGTGTCGGTGGACGACATGCCCTCGACGCTGCCCAGCCACCGCGAGTCGCCGTTCTCGGCATGGGTCACCATCACCATCGGCTGCAACAACTCGTGCACCTTCTGCATCGTCCCCATCGTCCGAGGCGCCGAGATCTCGAGGCGGCCCGGTGACATCCTCCAGGAGGTGCGGACGCTGGTCGCCTCCGGGGTGACCGAGGTCACCCTGCTCGGCCAGAACGTCAATTCCTACGGCCGCGATCTGGAGCTGCAACGGTCGCAAACCGCTGTTCGCCGATCTGTTGCGACGCACCGGCGAGATCGAGGGTCTGCGGAGGATCCGCTACACCAGCCCCCACCCCAAGGACATCCGCGAGGATGTCGTCGAAGCCATGGCCGAGACCGAGGCGGTGTGCGAACAGCTCCATCTCCCGCTGCAGTCGGGGAGTCGCCGCATCCTGGCGGCGATGCACCGCGGCTACGACGGGGAGCGTTTCCTCGCCAAGCTGGCGATGGCACGCCGGATCATCCCCGACCTCTCGGTGTCCACCGACATCATCGTCGGGTTCCCCGGGGAGACCGAGGAGGACTTCCAGGCAACCCTCGATGTCGTGGCCGAAGCGCGCTTCGACGGAGCGTTCACCTTCCAGTACTCGCCGCGTCCGGGAACCCCGGCGGCCACGATGGACGATCAGGTTCCCGCCGAGGTGGTGCAGCAGCGATTCGAGCGTCTGGTCGAACTGCAGAACACTATCTCGTTCGAGCAGAACCAGGCGATGGTGGGACGCCAGGTCGAGGTGATGGTGGAGGGACCCTCGCGCAAGGACCCCGGTGTGGCCACCACCCGCAGCCGTGGCGGCAAACTGGTCCATGTCGACGGGGTGCTCGACCCCGGAAGCTTCCACCAGGTCGTCGTCGATCGTGCCGCCCCGCACCATCTCTTCGGGCATCTCGTGGCGAGCCAGGCAACCTGAGCGCTCGATCCGTGGCTCCATCCCAACCGCCGATCATCGCCCTGATCGGCCCCACCGCCGCCGGGAAATCGGAGCTGGCGATGGCGGTGGCGGCCCGGTACGACGCCGAGATCCTGTCGGTGGACTCGATGCAGGTGTACCGGGGCATGGACATCGGCACCGCCAAACCCGACGCCGACGCCCGCCGGCGCATCCCGCACCATCTGATCGACCTCGCCGATCCCGCCGACGAGGTCACCGTGGCCGACTTCCGCAGCGCCGGGCGCACCGTGCTCGACCGCCTGGCGACGACGGCGACCCCGGCGCTGATCACCGGCGGCTCGGGACTTCACCTCCGGGCCCTGGTCGATCCGATGACCATGGCGCCCACCGACCCCGACCTCCGGACCCGCTTGGAGGCGACCCCACCCGTCGACCTGGCGGCCAGGCTTGTTGCGGCGGATCCGACGGCGGGGGACCACATCGACCTGGCCAACCCCCGCCGGGTGCTGCGCGCCGTAGAGATTCTCGAGCTCACCGGGGTGACCCCGACCCGCCGGGCCGGCAGCGACGAATACCGGGCGCTACGGGACTACCGCCCCGAGCGTCCTTTCATCGGGATCGGAGTCGACCCGGGCGACACCCTCGCCGAACGGGCCACGCGCCGCTTCGATGCCATGATCGAAGCCGGTCTGGTCGACGAGGTGACCCGTCTCGCCCCCCGCCTCGGCCGCAACGCCCGCCAGGCGGTGGGATACAAGGAGCTGCTGGCGGTGGTCAGCGGGAACCAGCCACTCGCCGAGGCGCGCCTGGCGGCGATCAGGTCCACGGTGGCGCTTGCCAGACGCCAGCGGACGTTCTTTCGGCGGGATCCACGGATCCAGTGGATATCGTGGGGCAATGAGATCTCGGTGCGGCTGGCCCGCATCGGGGAGATACTCGACCGGGAGCCGTCATGGAGTTCGTGAAGATGGAAGGGCTCGGCAACGACTTCGTCGTCGTCGACGGTCCGATCGAGGTCGGCCCCGATGAGGTCCGTCGCTGGTGCGACCGCCGGCGGGGCATCGGCGCCGACGGTGTGCTCGAAGTCACCTCCCTGGAGACCGACCGGGTGCGGATGCGGTACTGGAACGCCGACGGCGGCGCCGCAGAGATGTGTGGCAACGGACTGCGGTGTGTGGCGTTGCTGGCCCATCTGCGGGGCTGGGTGGACCAACCGGACTTCATCGTCACCACCGCCGTCGGGGACCGACCGGTGCATGTGGGCGACGACGGCACGGTGCGGGCATTGCTGGGCAGGGCGACCACCGGTGACGACGCTCCGATCCGGGTCCACGGGTTAGATCTCCATCGGGTCGATGTCGGCAACCCCCATGCGGTGACCATCGTCGACGACCCGCAGACAGCTCCCGTAACCGAACTCGGGCCCCGAATCGAGGTCGACGGGTATTTCCCCGAGGGAACCAACGTCGAGTTCGCCGCCGTCACCGGGCCGGATCGGATCGCCCTGCGGGTGTGGGAGCGTGGTGTGGGGGAGACCCAGGCCTGTGGCACCGGTGCGGCAGCCACCGCCTTTGTCGGCAACCGTCTCGGGTTGACCGGGCGGCGGGCCACCGTCGATCTTCTCGGAGGCCCGTTGGTGGTCGACATCGAGCCGGACGGCGATGTCTGGATCGAAGGCCCGGCCCGGGTGGCGTTCACCGGGTCGATCGACTGAGCCGAACCCCCTGACGCAGACACCCCGCCCGAATCGGGTGACCCGGCCGGCGGTGCGGTCTACTCGACGCTGCGCAGCAGCGCCACGACGACGCCAAGGATCTCGACGCCCTCGCTGAAGACCATCGGGGGGTAGTCCCGGTTCTCCGCCTTGAGCACCACCCGGTTGTCGAGCCGCTGCAGCCGCTTGACCGTGGCTTCCTCGCCGTTGATCAGTGCGGCGACGATCTGTCCGTCCCTGGCATGGCTCTGCCGGCGAACCACCACGAAGTCGTCGTCGTAGATCCCGATGTCGATCATCGAGTCACCGCGGATCTTGAGCATGAACACCGGATCGTTGCCGACCAGCTCGGTGGGCAACGGATAGATCTCCTCGATGTCCTCCTCGGCGAGGATCGGGGAACCGGCGGCGATGCGACCGACGAGCGGGACATCGCGCACCGGTGCACGGACCAGACCCTCGCGGTGGCCCCCGTCATCGAGCACCTCGATCGCACGCGGCTTCGACGGGTCGCGCCGGAGGAAGCCCTCCCTGACCAGCGTCGAGAGATGGCTGTGCACGGTCGACGGCGAACTCAGCCCAACGGCGTCGCCGATCTCCCGCACCGACGGGGGATACCCGCGCCCCGCCACCGTGGTGAGGATGAAGTCGAGAATCTCCTGCTGACGTGTGGTGAGTGGGTTGCGCTCCACGGCCCCTCCTGAGTCGGTGATGGTGCCTGCGTCGGTTTCGGTGTCGGTGGCGGAACACTCCCGACCGGTTCTCTGCCTGGTTGTGCTCGAAAGATGATGTGTGTCCGCTGTGGCGCTCCGCCAGTCCTGATGAGCCCGGTCCTCAGGACCGGAGAGCGGCACGTCCGAGGTCATCGTAGCCAACAATCGACCCCCGACCAAACACCTGTTCGACGTGACGGTCGAACGGTTGTTCGATACAGTGGCGACACGTCGAACGCATGTTCGTCTGGACAGCCGGTTGCGCCGGTCTGCGTCACGCCTGCAGACCTCGGATCCGAAATCTGTCACAGGTCGGAGATACGTTGGACGGAGAGGGAAACCTCGACAAATGGACGGAGAGGGAAACCTCGACAACCGACACGCCCGGCGTCCGGATTACGCCTCCGGGCGCCACCCACACAGCAGGAAGTCGACAGGAGGGGCACCATGAGCACACGGCTACCAACCGTTCCGATGCGAGCGCTGGTGATCATTTCGACCGTGGCGCTCACGGTGCTCCTCCTCGCTTCCGCCGGTTTCGCCAGCGGCACCACCGGGGCGACGGACCGGCCCGTGATGTCGGATACGGCGACGGGTCTCCTCGACGGTTCGCTCGTCGAGCACCGCGTCGCCCGCGGGGACACCCTGTGGTCGATCGCCGGCGATGTGTCCGGGGGAGACGCCGACCTGCGCGGCCGGATCGACGAGATCAAAGATCTCAACGACCTGGCCGGCAGCACCATCCGCATCGGACAGGTGCTGTTGGTCCCGGCGACACCCTGAGGCGTCCTTACGCCTCCTGTACGTCACCGGGCGCCCCCTGGGTCGCCAACCGTTCCGTCCGCCAGACTCGATCGGTGGCTGCCGTCTGGTCGGTTTACACATGCTGCGGTACCCTCGGCGAATGGTCTGTCCCTTCTGTGCCGGTGAAGACACCCGGGTTGTCGACAGCCGGTCCGCCGATGGCGGCACGGCGATCCGTCGCCGTCGTGAGTGTGAGTTGTGTACCCGGCGTTTCACCACATACGAGCGTCCGGCGATCGTCCATGCGGTGCGCAAGCGAAGCGGACAGCTCGAACCGTTCGATGCGGCGAAGCTCCGCCGTGGCGTGGAACGGGCGCTCGCCGATCGCACCGTCCCCGAGGGGAGCGTCGATGCGCTGGTTGCCGAGATCGTTCAGCTCGCCTCGGCGCAGGGTGGTGAGGTGAGCGCCGACGAACTCGGCCAGGCCGTGCTGACCCGGCTCCGCGACCTCGATCATGTCGCCTATCTCCGGTTCGCTTCGGTCTACAAGGAGTTCCAGGGCACCAGCGACTTCGAACGCGAGCTGGCCGCCCTCGAACGCGAGCGGTGACCACCGGTCCACCTTCAGGACGGGTCAGACCCCCGGCATCGAGTTGAGCGTCTCCTCGATGCTGCCGTTGAGGGCGATCAGTGAGTCGTCGATCTCGCTGCGCATCCGGCCCAACGCCTCGACGAGTTGCTGATCGAGTTCGAGCCGCGCCGTGAGGAACTCATCGACCAGATCGGCGGCGTCGGCCTCACGGTCGTTCCGCAGCGCATCGAGGTAGTCGACCTGGAGATCACCGAACCGGGTGAGGAGCGCCTCGGCCGCTGCCTTGTGTTCGGCGAGGGCGGCGTCGTCGGGAAGTTCCCCGAGCAGCGCCGACCCGTCGGCGGTGGCGGTTGCCAGCTCTGCGGTCAACGCATTGATGTCGACCCCCTCGGCGGAGGTCGGCATCTCGATGACGAGGAAGTCCTCGAGCACCGTGCGGTAGACCAGCAGATCGTTGAGGCGCCTGGTGATCGCCTTGGCGGTGGTGGCATGGACCGAGAGCGCATCTCGGTAGGGGGTGAGCTCGGTGAACGGGACGCTCGAGGCGAGCGGCCACGGGCGGGGGAGCGGTTGGGAGGCGAGGTCGAGGGCGGCGTCGGCATGCAGGGACGCCTCGGAGATGACCGGGATCAGTTCGGCGAACTGCGACACATCCGATTCCGGTTCGGTGAGCGTGGCCAGCGCCTGCTGGGTGGGGGGCAGGTCGGGGAGCAACGTGCCGAAGGCGGCGGCATATTCGTTGGAGCGGGCCAGCGCCCGACGGTCGGAGGTGCCGGGGAGCCACACCGCCACCGCCACCACGGCCGCCACCACCACGAGGGCGCTGATCACGATCGACCAACGGAAGTTCCGTTTCCCGGTGAACGACTTGCTCAGCTCGCCGGGGCTCCAGTCGGTGAGCGGGTCGGCGGCGTCTCCGCTCGCCTGCCACAGCCCGGCGACGCTTTCGGAGGTCGAATCGCCTTCCCCCATCGCCATGTCGCCGAGATCGGTCACGGTCTGGTCGACGCCCACCGCCTTGAGGAACCACCCGCCGTCGTTCCCCGGCAGGTGCTGGGGAGGGGTGCTGCTGCGCTGCTTGCTCATGCTTTTGACCGTCGTGACACTCGGGGGCAAGATTCGTAGCCATGAAGATACCCGTGATCAGGCTCGATCAGGATCTCCCGCTCCCGTCGACCGCCCATCCGTCCGATGCCGGCTTCGATCTCCACGCCCGCAGCTCCACCACCCTCGGCCCCGGAGAGCGGGCCCTGGTGCCCACCGGGATCGCCGTCGCCATCCCCGACGGCTACGTCGGGATGGTGGCGCCCCGCAGCGGGCTGGCGGTCCGTCACGGGATCGGGGTGGTCAACGGCCCCGGAATCGTCGACTCCGGCTACCGGGGCGAGATCCAGGTGGTGCTGATCAACCACGGTCAACAGCCGGTCACTCTGGAGCGGGGCGACCGGATCGCCCAACTTCTCGTCGTCGCCCACGCCGCGGCGGCGCTGGTGGAGGTGGACTCCCTGCCCGACTCGGTCCGCGGCGACTCCGGGTTCGGGTCCTCGGGATCGTGAGCGAACATCGTAAGGCGACGGCGGACACGGCGGGTGTGATCCCGTGGCTTGGTCGTCGTCGCCGACCGGCTATCATGGCTCCCGTTAGGCGGACGTAGCTCAGCTGGTAGAGCGCAACCTTGCCAAGGTTGAGGTCGCCGGTTCGAACCCGGTCGTCCGCTCCAGTCGAAGAACGAACAAGACTTCAAACTTCGGGGCGGTCGTGTGGCCGCCCGCTTCTTTGTAGCGATGGTTCGGCGACGTGGCCGAGTGGTTAGGCAAGGGTCTGCAAAACCCTCTACCCGGGTTCGATTCCCGGCGTCGCCTCGGTGGTCGAGTGTGCGTCCCGGTGACGTAGACTTGCCCGCAGCGGGCGCTTAGCTCAGTGGGAGAGCGCTACCTTGACACGGTAGAGGTCGGCAGTTCAATCCTGCCAGCGCCCACCCGCCAACCCGTTGCCCGGCAACGGGTTTTGGCGTTTCCGGGCCGACATGGTCAAGGAGCCGCGATCGTCGCCATCAGGCGTTGAGGTCCGGCGCCTGGGCGACGACGCAGTCGGGATGACCGCACACGCAGTCGAGCAGAGCCACCGAACCGGCGCCGCTTGCGGCAGCGGCGACGTTCTCCTCGGTGGCGGCCTGACGGCAGGTGGCGTCGCAGAACGTTTCGTCTTGGACGATGCAGACACAGGTCCCGTGGGCGCACTTCATCGGTGGACTCCTCGGTCGACGGTGGTTCCCCAGGGAACTGCCCCCGGAGCATGTGTTTCAAACCATCGCCCGCTCGGCGTTGCTCAGTCGCCGACCGTGTTCTCCAGGCAGATCCCGAGGATGGTGTCCAACTCGGTTCGCAGCTCGGGACTGGGATCGAGGACCATGAACTGGGTCTCGGTGTCGCCGACGGAGATCCAGAGCTTGAACTCGTAGGTGCGGGTGCTCTGGCCGACGGCGTGGGGATCGCATCGCAGCACCTCCAGCGTCACCGGAACCCGAAGCTCGGTCTCGCCGGGGGAGAGGACGGCGAGCGGTCCGGCAGGCTCGGCCTCAGGAGCGAGCGGCGGCAACATCGAGAAGATCTCGGTACCACGCAGATTGTGAACGGTGACCGGTTCGTCACCGCTGCGGCGGGTGAGGACCACATCGGCGGCGATCGACGTGTCGGTGCGGGTGACTCCACCGAAGCCGATGTCGACCGCATCGAGGACGCGGCGCTGCCCGCACTCGCGGTCGCGGATCTCGTCCAGAGGAGCGGTGTCGAGAGGAACCTCGACCTGGCGCGGCGCCGGATCGGTTTCGGTTGCGTAGGCGATCACGGCGGTGGCGGTCTGTGGCGCCGGTTCGTCGCACGAGACCAACTCGCCGAAATCGACCTGGAAGTCGATCCGGGTTCCGGGGTCGAGCCGCGAGTTCTTCGGCTCCGGGTCGAGCACGTCGAAATGGTCGGCACGCAAACCTACGAAGGACACGGTGACGGGGTCGGCTCCGGTGTTGGTGGTGGCGATGGCGAGTCGCCGCAGGTGGTGGAGATACCGCGGGTAGTCGGCGAAGGCCTCGAGCGGTCCCGGGTCGGTGTTCGGTTCGGTCGTCGAGGCTCGCAGCGCCAGTGGCGGGAGTGGCGGTGGTTGCAGTGGTCGTCGGTTCCGGTGGGGTCGTCGATGTGGTCGCTGCGCTCGCCGGCGGTTCGTTATCAGTGCCGGTGGTCCCGCAGGCAGCGGACAGGGAGACCACGAGCGCCATGACCAGGAGCAGCATGCCCCGGACGGGACCGTTGCGGATCCGCCGTGAGCGAGATCGGGTCCGAGATCGGGGATGGGCAGGACGATGCATCGGCGGATGGTAAATGACCCGATGCGGAGCTGTGGCGTCTTCGCGCTCGGGCAACAATCCTCGTCTTTGGTTGCGCTACGCAACGAACGATTGCGCTAGATGAAAATGTCACACCGGTTTGTTTCGGGACGGGAAATCTTCCTTGACGCCCGGTGTAAGCGCCAATACCTTTCGCCGCGCAATCCCCCCGATTCGACGTTTGGTGGTCTCTTATGACTCGTGCGCCCCGTGCGTATCGTCGTCTGCTCATCGGTCTGCTCGCCGTAGGCCTGATCGTGACGACTCTCAGTATCCCGGCGGTCGGAGCCGACGATCCGATCCCGGTCCGCCAGGATCTTCCCCTCGAAGAGGAGTCGGTCGTCCGCATCCTCATCCCCGGTAGCGAGGAGCTCTACGCCCTCCAGGACGCCGGCTTCGATCTCGCCGGCGGCTTCGAGCGGGTGGCGCAGGGCATCGAGATCGATGCCGTGCTCACCGCCTCCCAGATCGCCGCACTCGGCGACTTCGACACCATCCTGGCCGAGGACGCCCCCGAGGTGGTCCCGCAGCCGTTCCGGATGGCGATGGTCGACGCCGAGAACACCGACACCGTCACCGTGGGTCGGGTCGACTGGTTCACCACCAAGGGTCAGGGCTTCCTCTCCATCGAGGCCAAGTCCGACGCCAACCAGTCGGCGGCGCTCAACGCCTCCTGGGACGGTGGCTCGGTCAACGTCGGCGCCTATGTCGACTCCGGTGAGTACATGTTCCACCGGGTCCAGGTTCCGGTCGACGGCCCCCGCCCGGACACGGTCACCGTCACCAGCTCGCTGGGCGGTTCCGACACCGGTCCGGTGACCGACTGGCTGTTCCCGACCGATGTCGACATCGACCGTCCCGGATACGAGAGCGGCTTCATCGACGCCTACATGAACCCGACCCAGCTCTACGACCGGCTCGAAGAACTCGCCGAGGAGTATCCGCACATCGCCGAGATCGTCGAGCTTCCCCACACCACCAACGGCTACCGTCGCAAGGCCCAGGCGGTGCTCGGTTCGGCCAACGCCAACCGCGTCGCCCTCGACTCGCACGCATGGGGCCACGAGGGCGGTAATGACGTCTCGGTGGCGCTGGTCAACCCGGGTGCGCCGAGCTCGCCGCTCGGGGTCACCGTCGACGGGAACGCCATCCAGGTGAGCCTCGCCACCAACGCCACCGGTGCGCTGTCGAGCACCGCCGCCCAGGTGGTCAATGCCATCAACGACACTCCGGCCGCCGCTGCCCTGGTGGTGGCCTACCGCTACCGCAACAACGCCGGAACCGGTGTGGTCGCCGCCGCACCGCCGACGCTGCTCAGCGACTTCCTCACCGCCCCCGAGGAGATCAGCCGGGAGCCGTGGCGGAACCGGGCGCTGCGGATAGGTGTCAACCGTGACGGATCCAAGACCGGGGTGCTCATCGTCGCCCAGGACCATGCCCGGGAATGGGTGACCCCGCTGGTGGCGCTCGAAGCGGCGGAGCGACTGCTCGCCAATTCGACCCACGATGCCACCACCCGCAAGGTGCTGCGCAACGTCGACATCTTCATCGTTCCCTCGAACAACCCGGACGGGTCGCACTACAGCTTCTTCGACCGGTCGGCACAGCGTCGGAACATGACCAACCACTGCCCGCGGACCGGCAGCGCCGATGCGCTGGCCCGCGGTACCTGGGGTGTCGACCTCAACCGCAACTTCCGGGTCGGTTCGGGTCACGACGGGTACAGCGGGGCTTCGACCTCCTGCACCAGCGACACCTATCAGGGTCCGGAGAAGCTCTCCGAGCCCGAGGCGAAGAACGTGGTGTGGCTGGCGGACACCTACGACAACCTCAAGTTCTTCATGACGGTGCACAGCAACGGCGGTCAGCTCTTCTGGCAGCCGGGCTCGTACATCGCCCAGGGACGTATCACCACCCCGCGGCCCCCGCTGCGGGACGAGTCGTACTACTGGACGATGGCGGAGGACATCCTCTCCAACGTCAAGGGTCTCCGTGACTCGGTGGTCCAGCCCCGCAATGTGGGTGGGTCCTCCGATGTGTTGTACTCGTCGGCGGGCAACGTCCGTGAGGACCTCTACAACAACTACGGGATCTACGCCTTTGGTTGGGAGGTCGGTGGCGACCAGTGGAACCCGGCGACGCGGACCTTCACCTCTGGTGGCGGCTTCATGCCGCAGTGGCCCGAAGCCAACCAGCAGTACCAGGAGTACGCCAGCGGTGTGATCAAGATGTTCGAGCTGGCGATGGAGTACGAGTTGGATCACGATCCGGCCCGTACCCAGCTCCACAGCGAACGCCAGGCCAACGACAGCGTCAACGTCACGTTCTCGATGTCGGAGCCGGCCACCATCTACTACACCACCGATGGCAGCACCCCGACGACCGACTCGACGACCTACGAGGCAGCCAACATCCGTGAACCCGGCGAGGTGCTCAACATCACCCAGCCGACCACGTTCAAGTGGTTCTCGGTCGACGTCAAGGGCAACGTCGAGGTGGTTCGCTCGGTCAACCTCCGGGCCAAAGGCTGAGGCTGACCCACCGGGCGCCCGTGTCCGGGCCGTGACCGTGAGGGGCTCCGACGGCAACGTCGGAGCCCCTCCTGTGTGACGGGAGGCGGAGACTCAGAACAACGTCGCCAGGGCGATGCCGTAGAGGACCAGCAGCCCGATGCCTTCGAGACGGCTCACGGTGCGGCCGGTGCGCATCATCACCCCGGCGATGACGGTGATGATCACCATCCCCACGGCGGCGACGATCGTCAGGTCGCGGTCGACCAACGGGGCGCTGGACACGATCCCGATGATCCCGGCGACACCGAGCGAGTTGAACAGGTTGCTCCCCAGCAGGTTGCCGATCACCAGGTCGGGTTCGTTGCGGCGCACCGACTGGGTGACGGTCACCAACTCGGGCAGCGAGGTGCCCAGGGCGACGATGGTGGCCCCGACGAAGCCGGCGCGTAGTCCGAGGATGTCGGCGGCTTCGAGCGCCCCCCACAACAGCAACTGTGATCCGAGGACCGTGCCGCCGAGACCGAGCAGCAGGCGGGTGATCTCCACCGGGTAACGGTGGGTGGTTGCGGTGTCCATGAGTTCGTCGACCTCGGCGGCGAGCGGGTCGTCGTCCCCGCGGTGACGCATCGCCGAAATCAGTAACACGGCGAGCACTGCCACCATGGCGACGAGCAGCACCGCACCCTGGATGGTGGAGATGCCGTCCTGGATCACAAAGGCCAGCACCACCGTGGCGATCAGGGTCAGCGGGTACTCGCGGCGCACCGCCGAAGAGGCCACCGCCAGCGGGGCCATGAGACCGGCGATACCGAGCAGCAGGGTGAGGTTGGCGAGGTTGGAACCCATCACGTTGCCGATGGCGACGGCGATCTCGCCGCGCGATGCCGCAATCCCCGAGACCACCGCCTCGGGCAGGCTGGTCCCGAACCCGACGATGACGACACCGACGACGATGGCCGAGATCTGCATCATCCGGGCCAGACGCGCCGCTCCGATCACGAACTGATCGGCGGCGTAGGCGAGGACGGCGATACCGACGGCGACGGCGGCGAGGGCGAGCAGCATCCGGAGAATGTAGTGGACGTGGCGGTGGTTGCCGGGAACCCGGGGCGGGTTCTCTGGTCGGCCCGGGAGAGGCGGCGCCGACCAGAGGACCGGGTCTGGGCGACGTTCCGTGCCGGTCGGTCTCGAAGCCTGCACCCACGCTACGTGCCGCACCAAGGCCGTCAGGTGACGTGGTGATGACCCGCCGGTGACGCAATCTGCGGATCGGACCGACGGCGGATCAGACCGGTTCGGGTGACGTGTTCGGGACCGCAGCAGACGCAGACGGGGACGTCACTGCCGGGTTCCCGGGTGGGGCGGGAGGCGGGACGCTACCCTTGTCGTGGATTTCCAGGGCAGCGCATCCCGATCGAGGAGGGCTCCAGACGTGGCTCACCAGCTCATCCCCCAATTGGTCTTCCGAAACGGCGAGGAGATGCCGAGTCGTCCCGCCTATTTCGAGAAGCGTGGCGGGAGCTGGGTACCGACCACCTGGCGCACCTATGCCGACGAGGTCGAGGCAGCCGGGAAGGCACTGATCGCTCTCGGGGTCGAACCGGGCCAGACGGTCACCATCCTCGGGTTCAACCGACCCGAGTGGGTGATCATGGACATGGCCGCCATGGCCATCGGGGCGGTCCCCGCCGGGATCTACACCACCAATTCGCCGGCCGAGTGCCAGTACATCGTGGCCCACTCCGAATCGCCCGTGGTACTGGTCGAGAACGAGGAGCAGTGGGCCAAGATCGACGAGGTCCGTGGCGAGCTGCCCAATGTTCGCCACGTCGTCACCATGCGCCCGGCGGCCGCCATCGGCGACCCGCTGACGATGACCTGGGACGAGTTCGTCGCTGCCGGGTCCAACGTCACCGATGAAGTCTTCCAGCAGCGACTCGACGGGCTCGCCGCCGACCAGCTCGCCACCCTGATCTACACCTCGGGGACCACCGGCCCGCCCAAGGGGGTCATGCTGTCCCACGAGAACCTGGAATGGACGCCACGCCAGGTGCTCGACGTGCTCGCCCTGTCCCCGGACGACCGTGTGTTGTCGTACCTGCCGCTGTCGCACATCGCCGAGCAGCTCTTCACCATCCACGCCGCCGCCATGGTGGGCTACGCCGTCTACTACGCCGAGTCGCTCGAGGCGTTGCCCGAGAACCTCAAAGAGGTGAAGCCGACGCTGTTCTTTGCGGTGCCCCGGGTGTGGGAGCGCTTCCATACCGGGGTGGCGGCCGAGCTGGCCAAGGCCACCGGGGCAAAGGCCAAGATCGCCGCCTGGGCGACCGGTGTCGGGCTGAAGAAGGTGCTGCTCGACAACGAGGGCAAACACCCGTCACCGGTGCTGGCGGCGCAGTACGCCGTTGCCGACAAGCTGGTGCTGTCGAAGGTCCGCGCCGCTCTCGGTCTCGACGAGACCCGGGTGGCGATCAGCGGGGCGGCCCCGGTGGCCACCGAGGTGCTGGAGTTCCTCGCCGGATTCGGGATCCAGGTGCTCGAGGTCTACGGCCAGTCCGAGGACACCGGTCCGACCACGCTCAACGTCCCGGGCCGCACCCGGTTCGGTTCGGTCGGTCCGGCGTTCCCCAATGTCGAGGTCAAGATCGCCGACGACGGCGAGGTGCTGGTGCGAGGGCGCAATGTGTTCCTCGGCTACTACAAGGACCCCGAGGCCACCGCCGAGGCGCTGGTCGACGGATGGCTCCAGTCCGGGGATCTGGGGAGCTTCGACGAGGCCGGGCTGCTGACCATCACCGGACGCAAGAAGGACATCATCATCACCGCCGGGGGCAAGAACGTCGCTCCCAAACCGATCGAAGCCGGGCTCAAGACCCACCGGCTGATCTCGGAGGCCGTGGTCATCGGCGACCGGCGCAAGTTCCTGTCGGTGGTGGTCACCGTCGACGAGGACGCCGCCGCCGAGCTGCAGAGCGAGGCATCGGACACCGCACCGGTCAACGAGTCCGAGGTGATCCGCAACGAGGTGCAGCAGGCCGTCGACGAGCTCAACCAGCGACTGGCCCGGGTGGAGCAGGTGAAGCGCTTTGTGGTGCTGCCCCGCCAGCTCTCCATCGAGGGCGGGGAGCTGACGCCGACACTCAAGGTGAAGCGCAACAAGGTTGCCGAACACTTCTCCGACGTCATCGACGAGATGTACGCCGACTGATCCATGCGTGGTCCAGCCGCATCCAGAGAGTTCTCCGGGGAGGACGGAGCGAAGGTGGGTCGATGACGGGAATGTTCCGGCCGGCCGGTAGCATTACAGGTCTATGACCACGTCACTGCCCGAAACCACCGAAAGCACCGTCATCGAGATCACCGAGACGGCGCTCGAACAGATCCTGGCGCTCCGCAACACCGAGTCGATCGCCGGGCTGTCGCTCGGTGTCCGCATCTCCGGTGTCGGTCATCAGGGGTTTGTGTACAAGACCGCCTTCCTCCGTCCCGAAGACGTCGGTGAGGACGATCACGTCGAGTACCACGCCGATCTGGCCGTGGCGATCCCACCCGATTCGCTCGACAACCTGCGGGGCAGTGTCCTCGATCTGGTCGGTGATCCCGAGGCGCCAGGTCTCGTCTTGCGCAACCCCAACCCGGCGACCCCCGCCGGTGGGCCCGATATCCCCGATATGGAGCTGACCGGCACCGTCGAGGAGAAGGTCCGCCAACTGCTCGACCAGGCGATCAACCCCTCGATTGCCAGCCACGGAGGCGTCGCCCGTCTCAACCGCGTCGAGGAGCACATCGCCTACCTCGAACTCGGCGGAGGCTGTCAGGGATGCGGTCTGGCGGCGATGACCCTACGCCAGGGCATCGAGACCGCCATCAAGCAAAACATCCCCGAGATCACCGAGATCGTCGACGTCACCGACCACGGCGCCGGCGAAAACCCCTTCTACGCCTGACCTTCGGTTCGCCGGCTCCGCCCGCCCCCGAGTGGAGGTCGGCCAATCTCGAAGTCCTGGCGCCGTCCGCTTCTGGCCCTCCCCTCCTCGGGAGGAGGGGTGGCTGCGGACGCTGGCGACCGCAGACGGGGAGGAGCGCGACGTCAATGTCCGACTCGTTGTGGCGTCACCGGCCGGCAAATGAGCTGGACGCCGAAGCGTTGAACGCACCGGCCAGCATGCGACTGTCGACCTGCGGGGACTCCGACCGCGCGTCCCGCCCCGCTTCCTCCCAGAGCCTCGGCGGCGCCCCGCCCCCGGGGCGGGAGGGCCATGAGGAGGAAGTTCCCCTTGGTGACTTCCCGGGAAGCCACCGCCGGTACGCGGGGGGTCCGCTTCTGGCCCTCCCCTCCTCGGGAGGAGGGGTGGCTGCGGACGCTTGCGGACGCAGACGGGGCGGAGCGCGACGTCAATGTCCGACTCGTTGTGGCGTCACCGACCGGCACATGAGCTGGACGCCGAAGCGTTGAACGCACCGGCCAGCATGCGACTGTCGACCTGCAGGGACTCCGACCGCGCGTCCCGCCCCGCCTCCTCCCAGAACCTCGGAGGCACCCCGGGCGGGGAGAGTCGCAAGATGTTCGTACCAGGCCTGCGGCGTTCAGTGCCGCCTGTCCCGGCGACAGGCCGAACATGACCAATCGTCGACTGAGTCGGACGTCTCAGTCGACGATTCCTTCACCGCGGGCGAAGTCGAGCGCCGTGGCTGCCTCGACGAGTTGGACCAGCTCCCGGATCTCGTCGGCGAAGGTGTGTCGCTGCACCGCGATGTCGGTTTCGGTGCGATCGCCGATGTCGAGCACCCCGCGGTTGTGGGCGAGAGCGATGGCCGAGTCGAACAGCACAGTGGACACCGACTCGGGGCTGTCGATGCGCTGTTCGGCGATAAAGGTCTTGCCGAGGGCCTCGGCTTCCTTGCGGATCTCGTCGGGGTCGAGGGTGCCGTCGTCGGCGTGACGGTCGATGACCTCGGCAACCACCAGGTAGCCGTGGAGAAACGGTCCGAGAACCGCCGGCGCCTGCAGCGGATCGAACCGGGCGAGAACCGGATCGATGTCGCCGTCGGCGAGCAGGTCGCGCCACTGGTCACACCGGTCGGCGAGCTCGGTGCGGATCTGCCGCTCGAATTCGGCGGTGGGGGAGAAGAAGAACTCGAACTTGAGCACGTCGCGGATCCGCAGCGCCGTGTCGAGCACGGTGTTGGTCAGGTTCTCCCCACTGCGGTGGCGCACGGACAGCAGCGCCAGTTCGGTGATGGCGGTATTGACGAAGAAATGGATGATGGTGTTGCGGTAGTAGGCCGCCGCCAGATGCTGCTCCCGACCGATGCGATACACCGATTCGCCGTTCTCCTCGTGGCGGGTGACCACGTCGTGGCGGACCAGTTCGCCGAGGGCGACGGCGACCTGGCCGTGGTCACCGGGGGCCAGCGAGTCGGTGACCGGGAGATTGCGCCGGCCGATCATGTCCAGATAGGGCCGGAGCTGGTCGGCGGTTTCGGCGACGGTGGCCCGACCATCGGCGTCGGCGAGCAGGACCAGGGCCACCAGCGAGATCGGGGTGATCGGGGTCACCTCGTTGAGTCGCACCGCCACCTCGAAGGCAAGCTTGGGGACGGTGGGGTCGGGATCGGTGGCGGAAAGGCCCGGATGGTCCCGCTGTTGGTCGGCGAGGAAGTTGCGCAGCGAGATCGGCGCTCCGAAGCGGAGGTGGATGGCGCCGTAGCGGCGGCGCAGACCCCGGATCGAGCGGAGCAACCAGCCGAAGCTCTCCTTGGTCTTCTCCCCGGCCTGTTCGGCGGCGTAGCTCCCGACGTCCTGGATCTGGTCGTAGGCGATGGCGACCGGGATGAAGATGACGTCATCGGCGTAGCCCCGGCGGTAGGACTCGACGACGTAGGCGAGCAAACCGAATCGGGGCGCCAGGAGCTTGCCGGAGCGCGAGCGTCCACCCTCGATGTACCACTCCAGCGGGAAGCGGCTCTCCAGCAGGTAGTCGAGGTACTGACGGAGCACGAACTTGTAGAGGGCGTTGTCGTTGAATTCACGCCGGATGAAGAACACGCCACTGCGGCGCAGCACCGGGCCGACCGGGAAGAAGTTCATGTTGATCCCGCCGGCGGTGTGGTTGGGTGGGAGCCCGTTGCGGTACAACACGTACTGGAGGACGAGGTGGTCGAAGTTCGACTTGTGCGAAGGGAGGAACACCAGCGGATACTGCTGGCTCATCGTGTACAGGGCCTCGAGCTCGTCCTTGTCGTAGTCGAGGGCGACATACGCCTTGCCGAGCAGCCACCGGATCCCGCCGGTGACGAGATCGATGACGTAGGGGCTGTGGGTGGCGGCGATCTCGCGGACGTAGCGACGGGTGCGGTTCGACATCTTCTGGTAGGGCTCGCCGGCGCTGCGGGCCAGTTGGGCCACACCGCGGGAGAAGGCCTTGCGTTCGATCAGGGTCTCGCGGGGGAACTTGGGAACCTTGTAGCGGCTGCCCCGCAGCCCCCGTTCGGTCCTTTCCAGGGTGAGCCAGGCACGTAGCGAGACAAAGTCGGCCAGGCTGCGACCGTCGTTCTGGGCGACACCGTCGGGGTCGGCCCAGGCACGGCGGGCGTCGGCGGCGCGGAGGGGGACACCGGCGATGATCCGGGTCCGTTCCGGTTCGCGGCGGTGGATGATGTACTGGCGGACCGGGTCCGGGTCGCGGGGGTCGCCGAAGCTGAGCAGATCCCGGATCCCGACACTGCGGACGCCGTGACGGCGGCGGGCCAACCACACGATGCGGAGCGGGACCAGCAGCGGGTCGTCATCAGCGGAGAGGAACGCCTCGATCCGGGGGTCGGGGCTGCGACGACGGCGTCGGCGGGTCAGCGGGAGGAGGGCGATCTGGACATCGCCGGGGTCGACATCGTCGGGTCGGTTGCGGGCGATCCATTCCTCGAAGAGCCGATGCTCCAGCGGGCCGGAGACTTCGAGGAGGAACAGGTACGGGCCCGGCTCGGTCGGCCAGAGCGGTTCGTCGATGAGCGCAGGGCCGGTGACGGGGGTGGTGTCGACCATCGGGTGAGTGTAGGGAGGGTGCGGTGCCGGTGGGCGGGCTGGTCAGAGACGGCGGAGGCCCGGAGCGGATGCTCCGGGCCATCGGACGCCGGTACGTCGGGGGGACGCTGTTGCGGTTCGGGTTGCTGCGTTCTGGGTGCTACTTCTTGTCGCCGCCGAGAAACCCGCCGAGAAGGTCTTTCGCCTGATCCATCAGATCGCCGCCGGGTGCGGCCCCGCCGCCACCTCCGGCGCCGGCGCCGGCGGCGCCACCGAGCAGTCTGCGGACCTGACCGGCGATGGGCTCGGGGAGTTTGTCACCGAGGAAGTCGGAGACCCCTTCGAGCACCGAGCTGATCTGGTCGACGCCGAGACCGGTCTTGGCTTGGAGCTGCTTGATGAGATCGTCCACTGGCCCTCCTGGGCGTTGGTCGGCGGATCCGCCGACGATGGCTGGCCGGGCCGATGATACGACGGCTGCCCCGGACATGTCGGCGGTATCTTCTTCGGGAAGGAAGGGGAATTCGCGACCTCCTGGGCCGGTTCAGCCCCAGCCGATCTCGTGGAGCCGGGCGTCGTCGATCCCGAGATGGTGCGCCAGTTCGTGGAGGACGGTGCGACGGAT
This sequence comes from uncultured Acidimicrobiia bacterium, assembly GCA_963708235.1. Lineage (GTDB taxonomy): Bacteria > Actinomycetota > Acidimicrobiia > Spongiisociales > UBA5794. Next base: position 1,423,107 of record OY970200.1, read on the forward strand.
CTCCTCACGCATCGCATCGTCGGAGAGGCGCATGGCGAGATGCGGCTGCCGGAAGATGGTGATCACGTCGGGCATGGTGGCGTAGTAGTCGACCCCCCGTTCGAGCAGCGACACCCCCTCGTAGAGCCCGAGGAGCCCGTGGCCGGTCGGGTCCTGATCCCGCGTGGGGTGTTCCTCGACCACCACCTGGAGGTTGTCGATCCGGTCGACCACCCACGGCGGCAACGTGTCGAGCACTTCGTCGACCACCCGCTCGAATGTCGCCCGGTCCATCATCGTGCCGCAGGTTAGGAACAAGCCGCCGAGTCGTCGTCGTCGGCCAACGGTCGGAAGGTCAGCTTCATCAGCGGCTCGCTGCTTTGTGGTCGATGCTGTTTGCGCACGACTTTTCCCTGTTCTGGTGCGTCCGCGCTTTCTGGTCGGCGTCGCCAAAGAAGCGCTCACCAACAAAGCGTCCGCTTCTCGGCCCTCCCTTCCTCGGGAGGAGGGGTGGCTGCGTACGGCTTTGCGGACGCGGACGGGGCGGAGCGCGACGCCGATGGCCGACTTCGCTGTAGCGTCACCGACGGGGTCATGAGCTGCGCGCCGCAGCGTTGGACGTGTTGACGCTGTGCCCTTCTCGGCCCTCCCTTCCTCGGGAGGAGGGGTGGCTGCGTACGGCTTTGCGGACGCAGACGGGGCGGAGCGCGACGCCAATGTCCGACTCGCTGTAGCGTCACCGACGGGGTCATGAGCTGCGCGCCGCAGCGTTGAACGTGTTGACGCTGTGCCCTTCTCGGCCCTCCCTTCCTCGGGAGGAGGGGTGGCTGCGTACGGCTTTGCGGACGCAGACGGGGCGGAGCGCGACGCCAATGTCCGACTCGCTCTGGCGTCACCGACGGGGACATGAGCTGCGCGCCGCAGCGTTGAACGTGTTGACGCTGTGCCCTTCTCGGCCCTCCCCTCCTCGGGAGGAGGGGTGGCTGCGTACGGCTTTGCGGACGCAGACGCTATGGGTGTGGCGGGGTTTTGGGGTCTTGTAGTCCAGGGCCTCGCGATGCAAATTCGTGGATCATCCCCGGGATGGGCCTGGGGGTGCCGACATGCATTGGAGGCCCTGGTGTTCACTGAGCGTACGGCGATTGGTTTGGATGTGCACGCGCGGAGTGTGCGGGCGGCGGCTATTGACACGGTGACGGGTGAAGTGCTCGAGGCGCGGCTATCGGGACGTTGCGATGAGGTCGTGGCCTGGGTCGTGGGGGTGCGTGATCGGTGGGAGTCGGTGGCGGTTGGTTACGAGGCGGGTCCGACCGGGTTCGGGTTCAGCGCGCCGGCTAGGGGCGGTGGGGGTGGCGTGCACGGTGGCGGCGCCATCGAAGATCCTCCGTCCGGTCGGTGACCGGGTCAAGACTGACAAGCGTGACGCGTTGTTGATCGCGCGCCTGGTGCGTCTAGGTGATCTGGTCGCGGTGCGGGTCCCGACTGAACCTGACCCGGTTTCTTGGACACGGGGTTATGCCAGATTGGTCTGGCCGTGGTCGTGTCGCCACTTGTCAGCGTACTCGGCGGGGGTGAGGTGACCGAGACCGGTCTGGTGGCGTTGACGGTTGTAGAACACCTCGATGAACTCGAACAGGTAGGCGTGCGCTTCGGCTCGGGTCGGGAAGATGATGCTGCCACGGATCCAGGTGATCTCGACCTTGAGTCGAGCCCAGAACGTCTCCATCGCGGCGTTGTCGAACGCGTCGCCGGTGGACCCGAACGACAGGTTCATGTCGGCGTTGCCTGCGGCAAACGCGAAGTCCAGTGACGTGTACTGCGGTCCCTTGTCGGCGTGGTGGGTAACGTCGGCGGGATGCCCGGTGCGGGCGAGCGCCATTGTCAGGGCGGACACGACCAGGGCGGTGTCTTGCCGGCCGCTGGTGTCCCAGCCGACGATCCCGCGATGGAACAGGTCACGGATCCCAGCCAGGTAGAGCTTGCCCTCACCAGTTGGGAACTCGGTGACGTCGGCAACCCACCGCTGGTTGGGCCGGTCGGCGGTGAAGTCCCGGTTCAACAGGTCCGCTGCTCCGCCGGCGTCGGGTCGTCCCCGGCGCCATTTCTTCGACGTGTGCGCACCCACTAAACCGTTGGTGCGCATGAGCCGGGCCACACGCGAGCGTGCCCCCCGGTAGCCGAGGCGGCGGAGTTGCCCATAGACCCTGGGCACCCCGTAGGTGTTGCGCGATCGGCGGTAGATGTCACGGATCGTCTCCAGCAGCGCCTCGTCAGCGACATCACGTGCCGACGGCTTGTGGTTCACCCACGCATAGAACGACGAACGGGGAACCTCGACCAGTTCACACATCCGCTTGACCGGCAGGTCGGCTCGGTTGTCTGAGACGAAGCGCAAGCGGATCACCGCATCGTCTCCCGGGCGAAATACGCAGCCGCCCTCCGCAGGATCTCCTTGTCGGTGCGCAACTCCACGTTCTCCATGCGGAGCCGACGCAGCTCGTCACGCTCCGACTCGGTCAACGCATCCGGGTCGGCGCCACGCTCAGCAGCCTCACGCGCCACCCGCACCCAGTTCCACAACGTGCCCTCAGCGATCCCCAACGACCGGGCAACCTCAGCGATCGGACGCTCAGACGACTCCACCAGCTCCAACGCGTCCCTGCGGAACTGGTCCGGGTACTTACTCGGACGACCCATCACGGGGCTCCTTCCTACACGGTCTCCCGCGTAATCACGTGTCCACGATTCCGGGTCACGTTCAGACCGAGGCTGAGGAAGCGGCCCGGGATCTGGTCCGGGCCCGCGACGATGCCCGGGTCGAGTTGATGGCGGCAAGGCATCGGTTGTCGAAGTTGTTGTTACGTCACGGGTTCGTTTACGACGGTGACGCCTGGACCGGGGTGCATGATCGGTGGCTGCGTCAACTCCGAAGGAGTGATCTCGACGGGGCCAGACCGGGGACACTGGCCGCGTTCGATGCTGGCTACGACGCGGTGAGCCACATCCTTGCCCGCCGTAACCGCCTCGATAAGACCATCACCGCTATGGCCCACGACTCAGAGTTCGCTGCGGTCACGAACCGGTTGTGTTGCCTACGGGGCATCTCGACGTTGACCGGGTTCGCTCTGGCGGTCGAGATCGGCGACTGGCACCGGTTCACTGGCCGCACGATCGCGTCGTATCTCGGACTGGTCCCGTCCGAGCGTTCCTCTGGCGAGTCCCGGGCGCTGGGATCGATCACAAAGACCGGGAACACGCACGCCAGGCGGTTACTGATAGAAGCTGCCTGGCATCACAAACCCCGCTACGCAGCCGGCAAGGCCCTCCAGGCGAGATGGGCAGCAGCACCGCCAACCGCGGTGGCACGAGGCGACGCCGGGAACCGGCGCCTCCACCACCGATGGACCGTCCTCACCGCCAACCGCAAAAAACACACGGTGGCGAACACCGCCATCGCCCGCGAGCTCGCCGGGTGGTGCTGGTCCCTAGCCGTCATGGACTAACCCCACCCCCCAGAACCCGTCCGCCGTGGACGTGCGAGGCACGCATGCAGCGTGAGGAGCGCACTAGCGACCCGTCTGTGAGTAACCAACCCCGTTGGCCACGCTCGACCGCAGGCAAGCTCAGCAGCTCCCACCGAAACAACGTCATGCGGTAACCAACCCGCGGATATCAGACTGACCACGCGTCGACAGACACGCCGCACACCCGCACCCCACAGCGAACGACCAAGCACCCGCCGGACAACCAGCCCGGCGGGTGCTTCAACACGCCCCTTGACAAAACCCCTCCCATATCAGACGGGGCGGAGCGCGACGCCAAAGGCCGCCTCGCCCACAGCGTCACGGACGGTCGCTCGTCCAGGGTCATCGCGCTCGAGGCAACGCGCACCGCACGCGACAGGCCCACCTCAGGGACCGCAAGCTCGCGCCCCGAAGGTCACACCGGCCCCCGTGGGATTGATGTCGTCGTACGGAAAACGTCCGCTTGGAGAGCGAACGTCTGCGGCCCTTAGGACTCGGTTCGGTGGCGGAGCTCGCCGCGCACCGAGATGACGTCGACGGGCCAGGTGTCGATGGCGGTGGCGGTGCCCGGCATCAGCACCCATTGCGACCAGTCGTCGCCGGGGATCGCAGTGCGGAACTCGCCGCGCCAGTTGGTGGTGGCGGTGACGTTGCGTCGCCCCATGGTCGTCCAGGTATGGGCGACCGCTTCGGTGCCGGGGAGCTGCAGGTCGGATCCGGGTTCGTTGGTGGTGTAGGTGACGCCGTCGCCGACGTCCCAGTCGTAGGACTCGATGAACCCGCGCGCCTCGAGGGTGAAGTCGAGCCCGGTGACCGGGTCGGTCCAGGAATCGGAGAATGGTTCGATGGTGGTTGGCCCCGGGTACCACAACCATGTCTCGAGCTGCACCAGACCGCGGACCTTCGGGTTGTGTCCCATCTCGAAGTCAGGAACCAGCGCAAACACCCGCAGCTCCATGTCCGGCCCCGGATCGGCGATGCAGGCGACGTCATAGACAAGGCCGTCGATCATGAACACCGCCGTTGAGCCGTCGTGACGGGGCGGAGCAGCTGGCACAGGATTGTTGGCCCCATAACGCTGTCCGAAGTCGGTGGACGAGATCCGTTGGCCAGTAAGGGGACCGTCGGTCCACCGAAGGAACCGGAGGAAGGACGGCCGTCCCGGTTCACGCTCGGCTCGAGTGGGATTCCAACCTGCCCAAGCCTTGTGGTAGTGGTCCCATGGCGATGGTCCGTTGTTTGGTGGTGGCGGCGGTCTACGGGTGTCCTCGCACCCGATTGAACCTGACCCGGTTTCTTGGACACGGGGTTATGCCAGATTGGTCTGGCCGTGGTCGTGTCGCCACTTGTCAGCGTACTCGGCGGGGGTGAGGTGACCGAGACCGGTCTGGTGGCGTTGACGGTTGTAGAACACCTCGATGAACTCGAACAGGTAGGCGTGCGCTTCGGCTCGGGTCGGGAAGATGATGCTGCCACGGATCCAGGTGATCTCGACCTTGAGTCGAGCCCAGAACGTCTCCATCGCGGCGTTGTCGAACGCGTCGCCGGTGGACCCGAACGACAGGTTCATGTCGGCGTTGCCTGCGGCAAACGCGAAGTCCAGTGACGTGTACTGCGGTCCCTTGTCGGCGTGGTGGGTAACGTCGGCGGGATGCCCGGTGCGGGCGAGCGCCATTGTCAGGGCGGACACGACCAGGGCGGTGTCTTGCCGGCCGCTGGTGTCCCAGCCGACGATCCCGCGATGGAACAGGTCACGGATCCCAGCCAGGTAGAGCTTGCCCTCACCAGTTGGGAACTCGGTGACGTCGGCAACCCACCGCTGGTTGGGCCGGTCGGCGGTGAAGTCCCGGTTCAACAGGTCCGCTGCTCCGCCGGCGTCGGGTCGTCCCCGGCGCCATTTCTTCGACGTGTGCGCACCCACTAAACCGTTGGTGCGCATGAGCCGGGCCACACGCGAGCGTGCCCCCCGGTAGCCGAGGCGGCGGAGTTGCCCATAGACCCTGGGCACCCCGTAGGTGTTGCGCGATCGGCGGTAGATGTCACGGATCGTCTCCAGCAGCGCCTCGTCAGCGACATCACGTGCCGACGGCTTGTGGTTCACCCACGCATAGAACGACGAACGGGGAACCTCGACCAGTTCACACATCCGCTTGACCGGCAGGTCGGCTCGGTTGTCTGAGACGAAGCGCAAGCGGATCACCGCATCGTCTCCCGGGCGAAATACGCAGCCGCCCTCCGCAGGATCTCCTTGTCGGTGCGCAACTCCACGTTCTCCATGCGGAGCCGACGCAGCTCGTCACGCTCCGACTCGGTCAACGCATCCGGGTCGGCGCCACGCTCAGCAGCCTCACGCGCCACCCGCACCCAGTTCCACAACGTGCCCTCAGCGATCCCCAACGACCGGGCAACCTCAGCGATCGGACGCTCAGACGACTCCACCAGCTCCAACGCGTCCCTGCGGAACTGGTCCGGGTACTTACTCGGACGACCCATCACGGGGCTCCTTCCTACACGGTCTCCCGCGTAATCACGTGTCCACGATTCCGGGTCACGTTCAGATGGTGCGTCCATTCGCGCCACAGTCATCTGTCTGCGCTCCGGACTCTCCGCCTACCAGTAGCCAGCTCGCGATCAGAGCGGCGGCTGGAAGCGCGAGGCGCGTGATTCTCATGATTCTGGGGCTTGATCCCATACGAGCCACCGTCCGTCGTGGCGTCGCAGTTCCACGATCAGGTCGAACTGCTCCGGCTCGGAGTCCTCGAGCCGGACCTCGCCGGTCGTGGCATCCCGAATCCAGAACTCGGTGCGTTCGAAATCCGCCAGCATGACGATCGCGCCGATGTTGGCTGGATCGCTTGTTGGGAACGGCGACACGAACGTGGCCTCAATGTTGTCGAATCGGACTTCGTTCTCAGCAAGGAGTGTGCCCATGCCGTCCAGCTGTCGCTCCCACCACGGTCCGTCAGGGTGGAACACCAGCCCGATGATTTCCGGGTCGGTGGTGGGGTTGAGTCCCAGCCAGTTCTGATAGGCCAAGTGCTCGCGGTAGATCCGGGCGTACTCGGAGAGGTCGGTCTCGTCATTCGGGACGGGGTTGAGTGCGGGTGCGCCGTCGGCGTCGGGAGGCTGGGTGGTGCTCGTCGTCGTGGTGGGCGGGATGGTCGAGGTGGTCGTGGTCGGCGGGGGAGTGGCGGTGGTCGAAGGCGGCGACGTGGTGGTCGGCGGTGCGATGGTCGTGGGCGAAGCGGCGGTGGTCGACGTGGTGTCCGGGGCGGGATCGGTACCCGAGCAGGCGGGCAGCACGACAAGGAGGAAGGCGGCCACGCCGGCCTGTGCTCGGGTTGACGTCGGATGGGGGATGGGCAACCTCTGAGACGGAGCGCGGGCAGCGTAACACGCGTTGTGGCGGGTTACAACCAGTCCACGCAACGTTCGATAACGTCGATTCCGGTGTCGGGATCACACTCCTCGCCCGTTCCGGTCGCCAGGTGGGCCGGATCGTCGGTCGTGCGACCATTGACAGTGGACCGTTCGCTGGGTACGGTCCGCCGATCATGTCGTGGTCACCATGTTCGTGTCGGTGTCGAAGCTCTCGGGTGGATTACCCGGGTGCCCGCACCATGCGTGCCACGCACTCCTAGACCTGCTCCACCACCCGAGAGAACCCGCCTGACCGGCTGTGGCCAGGTAGTTGGAACAGGTCGATCGTCCTCGACGACGTTTTTATCGACGCCCGGGAGTGCCCACGAATGAACGATCTCCGTCCCGCTGTTCTGCCCGCCCCTGCCGATGTCCTCTTCCATGCGGAGGCCGTCCCCACCGAGGTGACGCCATGACCGTCGCCCCGACACGGCAGGTCGACGTCAATATTCCCCGCACCAACCAGGCATTGGTGGCGGTGCTCACCGGGATCGCATTTCTCGTCCAGTGGTGGCCACTGGTCGCTCTCACCGCATTGGTGGTGGCGGCGACCCGATTCGGCGGACCGCGGTGGGGTGTGTTCACCCAGGGATACCTCAGGTTGCTGCGTCCACGGCTGTCGGGTCCCATCGAGACCGAGGCTTCCGGGCCGCCTCGCTTCTCCCAACTGCTTGCGGTGCTCTTCCTCGGAGCGGCGTCGGTCCTGTTTGCGCTGGGGTGGTCGACCGCTGGATGGGCGGTGACACTGATGGTGTTCGTGCTCGCCGCTCTGGCGGCGACCACCCGGATCTGCGTCGGGTGCCTCATCTACGAAAGGGCGGTGGGCTCGTGACCGGTCTGGTGCTGCGGATGGCAGTGCTCGTCGTGCTGGTGGTCGCTGCGGGCTGGGCGGTTTGGGTGGGGGAGCGGCACCGGGGTCGTCGGACGCTGGGTCTCCCTCCGGGGCTCACGCTGGTGACGGGGTCAGGTTGTGTGTTGTGCGGTCCGGCCGAGCGGGCGCTGCGGGCCGCAGGGGCCGTCCCCGGATTGGTCGATGTGAGGGACCTGCCGGATGGGTCGGCGGTGGCGTCGCTTCCGGTGGCATTGGTGATCGGCAGCGACGGAACGATCCTGATGCGCCGCTCCGGAAGGTCCGTGATCTCCGACGCCGGGAGTATTGCGGGCCAACTGGCGGCGGCGACCTGATCGTCCCAGAGTTCCGGTGGGTGAACGTGGGATCTGTGGTCTTGTCATCCGTCCTGGGGCGTTGCCCCGTAGCTGGGATGGAAGTAGTTCCCACCAGGAGGTTGGACAGATGCGCAAGACCCTCGTTGCCGTGCTAGCGGCGGTGCTCAGTGTGATGATGGTGGTGCCGGCGGCGGCGTCACCCACCAAGTCGAAGGCGCCCACGATCGCCAGCATCGCCGTCGGCGGCGGATTCGACACGCTGGTTGCTGCGGTGTCGTGCACCGGATTGATCGCGGCAATCGATGATCCCACCGACGCCCAACTGACCGTGTTCGCTCCGACGGATGAGGCATTTGCCGCCCTCGGGCTCGATGCCGGCAACGTGTGCAGTGTGCCCGGACTGGCATCGATCCTCACCTACCACATCGTTCCCGGTCGTCTCCCGGCGGCCCGGGTGGTGCGCTCGACGTCGCTCGCCACGCTCAACGGAGCGGCGATCTCGGTCAGCGGTGCCACCCTCAACGGGTCCACCAACATCGTGGCCACGAACCTGCAGGCCTCGAACGGCGTCGTCCACGTGATCGACGCAGTTCTGCTCCCGTAGGCGTCGCCCGACCGCACCGACGACGGGTACCCGGACATCCCCCACGGGTATCCGTCGTTGTGCGAGGTCGGTGCGACCGACGGCCGGAACCCGTCTCTCCCTCTCGGGCTCCGGCCGTCGCATCGATCTCGGTGGTTCAGATCTCGTTGGAGATTCTCAGTCATAGGCGTGACGAAACATGACCACCATGCGAGGCCCGGCCGTGGCCGCCTTCGGGACGGCGTGCTCGTAGGTGCGCTGGCACGAGCCGCCCATCACCACCAGGTCGCCGTGCCCGAGTGACCAGGCCAAAGACGTACCCCCGGCTCTGGGTCGGAGCAGGAAGCGACGGGGGGAACCCAGCGAGATCGTCGCCACCGTCGCCGTGGGCCGCTCCCTGGCGATGCGGTCGCCGTGCCAGGCCACCGAGTCCCTGCCGTCCCGGTACCACCCGGCAGACACCCGGTCGAGCCGCACTGAGTACCGATCGGAGAGCACCTCGACCAGCGCACCGATCATCGGATCGACGTGGAGCGATACCGCACCGACCAGCCGGGGCGTCCGCACCTCCCGTTCGTACATCCGCACCACAGGTTGTTCCCAAGCGACCCCCTCGGCGAGCACATCGAACAGCGACAGGTCGCCCTCGAGCCACCGCGGCGCCACATCGATCCACGCCCCCTCGTCGAGCGCCACCCGCTCGAGCGACGCAAAAGCCCGGTCCGGTGTGGCCGGGGAGCCCCCGAACAGGCTTGGCTGAAGCGCTGTAGCATGATCGAACATACGTTCGTATCATACCACCGACCGGAGCGTTCCGGTCATCTCTCTCGAGGCAGTGCACATCCAACGTGTTGCTACACTCACCCGCTCAGGGCGCTTAGCTCAGCGGGAGAGCGCTGCCTTCACACGGCAGAGGTCACTGGTTCGATCCCAGTAGCGCCCACCCCCAAAACCCTTGTGGCGCAAGGGTTTCTGCTCATCGCAGAGAGCGCGAAACTTCACAGTAGACACTCCAGGACGCGGATAGGACGCGTCTTTCTCCACCGACTGTCCGGGCCCCGAGTGCTGACTCCCCACCTCAGACAGGGCTCGGAGGGCATGGTGCGTTGGTCAGGAGCTACTGGTCCCCGCGGTTGCAACGGATGATGCCGCCGAGCGAGGACATCCGCGAAGGGCCACCCGACGATGGTAGGGTCCTTCAATGCCGGGTCAGCAGCAGGTTCATTTCACGGACTTCTTCTCTGTGGATCCTGACGATTTGGATGCGTACGGAGCATTCAACATCTCTGTGTTGACCGATCTACCTCTCTTCGTCGACCCGTTCCTGTTGTTCAACAGTCCTCGACCTGACTATCAGCAGCTTCACGAGCAGATGATCGACTATCTGCGGTTCCTCAAAGAGATGGCTGCGGCTGGCGATATCAAGGAAGGGTTGCTGCGGGAGTGGTTCGTGTTCTCGGAGGTTCGCGAGAACTGGCTCGGTTTCTCTGCGACGGGTAATCGAGGGCACGGCCTCGGCATGGGATTCGCGCGATCGCTACACGGCAACCTCCAGGCGGTGTTCGCCAACTTCGGTGAGGAGCCTATTACCCGCAGCAGCCACCTCGAAAAGGTCTGCTTGATCGACGAAGGAGTTGGCAGAGATAAGATCAGCGACTTCACGACGAACCTTATCAAGCGGCACCTTTTGGAGTATACGCAGACGTTCGCTGAATCCCACATCGATCCTTCAATGCTTCGGACGCATAGTATTCCCCGAGTCGAGTTCAACTACGCAACTGAGTCGTGGAGGGGCGAGCAATTCAACCTCCCCACGTTGGAGGGTGATTATGTTCTCCTGAGTCCGAGAGACATGCTTACCCGCGACGAGAACTGGATCGGTCGACCAGCACTTGTGAGGAACATTGCGGAGGTCATCCAGGCGGTAGGTGACCAACAGCTTCGAGATAGGTTCAACAACTATCTCATACAGCGATTACCCGACGAGCCGTCGCAGAAGGAGCGTACTGCGGCGGTAAACGCTCTCCTGCTCCGGTTTCCGGTCTTGATAGACTATTTCATTCGAAATCGGGAAGACAGCGGCGATGAAGCCGTGGATCACAGTCAGGCGCTAGTAGGCGAGACACAGAACCTCTTTGTGGAACAGGTCGCTCAGTTGGTGGCGGCCCTCAGTGGTGCCACAGGATTCTATGGCGTACGAGGCAACACGTTTGGGGAAGCCCGCGAGCGCCTCTTGTATCTCAAGGATCTAATTGAGAACAAGGGCGCCTATCGCTTCTTCTATATCGATGGCAAACCGGTTCGTCGGGAGAGCGACCTCCAGATAGCCTATCGATTGGTGTGGTGGGCGACACCCTCGGATGTAGGCCGTGAGGTGGATGATGGGCGCGGTCCTGCGGATTTCAAGATATCAAGGGGAGCTTACGACAAGACGATCGTCGAGTTCAAGTTGGGATCGAACTCCCAGCTCAAGCGGAACCTCGAGAAGCAGGCTGAGACGTACCAAAGGGCAGCGGACGCGCAGTACGTTCTCAAGGCGATACTTTGCTTCAGCTCCCAGGAGCAGGAAAGGGTTATGACCATTCTGACGGAACTCGGTCTTGGCGAATCCCCGACGGTGATCGTGATTGATGCGCGAAGCGACAACAAGCCATCGGGTTCTCGTGCCTAACAGAGCGGCCCTGTGGCAACCGCTGGACAGCGATAGGATTGCAGACATCAGGTTCTTCGCAGCGCTGAAAAATCGGTGAGATCGTGAACAGCCGTTCGAACGCCGCCGCGCGGTGCGGACGCGCCGCCAGTGAGGTCGCAGCTCTCGGAAGGGCCATGGACCGTCGAGGTTCGATATGTCGGGTCGGGGCAACGCACATAGCGGAGTGCTTTGATGGGCGGCGAAGATGAGTAGCGGTGGAGTTGAGGCAGCCATCCGGTCGCGTCTCGTGCAGGGGCAAACGCTCTACACGCCGACCCAGCGGGCAACGTTCACCGTGAGCGAGATCGACGCTGAGGGTGTCATCCTGCTGCTCGGCCAAGGACGAACGAAGACGCGCCTCAACTGGGCGTGCCTCGAGGGCATCCCCAACTACGTCGACAGCAATGGGGGCGACATCGAGATCGGCGGTGTACACCAGACTGTTGGCCGGCCTGGGACGCTCGACGCCTACCTCAAGGGCTGCGTGAAGCGCACTACGGCTGGCTGGGTTGCTGTTCTGCTCGAGACCGCTGGCATCGCCCGGATCATTCGTGACAGTCCAGCCCGGATCCGGATGCTGTAACCACCTGGACGAGCCACCGAGATGTTGTCGATCACCGGCCTTGTCCGTGGACCTTCCAGCCGCCAGCGGGCGGGATCGTCCCAACCTTCTTGATGTCGAAGTGGACCACCTCACCAGGGTGCGCACGTTCGCAGTGGCGGATCACCGCGCGGTCGGTCGAGCCATCCATGTCAACCGGTTCAGGCCGTGCGGGACCAGGATTGTGTGCACCGCTGATGACGATACCCGGTGTGCAACGAAATCATCTCCGGTTCCCACCGCTTCGAGCGCCACAGGTCGCACACCCGAGCCTCGACCCGCTTCGGCGTCGGGGCCGGTGACCGATGCGGCCTCGACGACCGATTCACCAAACCAGCATCGCCTTCAGCTAGCCACCTCCGCCACCACTTCGACGCCCGTCGCCCTCGACACGCTCATCTGAGCAGCGCCGCCGCCTATGTTGGGCAAGCGCAGGGAAGTGCTTCGAGCCGAGAGTCTGGCGTAGGGTCGTCCTTGTCGGAGTCAGCGAGGCTCGACCCGCCGGCGTGGCGTTCGCGGAACAAGGAGAGCACTGGATGCGGGAGAAGTTGCAGTACGCCTTCGAGGCGGTTGGTCAGGCCCTCGATCGAGCTGGTCGGACTCCGCCTGATAGGCAATTCGTTCCGTTGGCCGAAGCTCTCCTGTGGCTCACGATCCTCAACGACATCTTCTGGGACGCTGACGGACAACGCTATCGCGACGCGCGAGATGCGGATTCGAGCGGACGGACGATCGAAGGCCTGCGGTACGCGCGACATCGCTTGGTGCACGACATAGATGTCACCGGGATGCATGGGCTCACGATGCATCGAGGAGTGCTCAGCCGGGACTCGGTCTTCGCCATTGACTCAACCATGAACGATGACCACACTGTCTGGTGTTGGCGGAGTATCGAGGGACTGCCTCCTGCCAATGATCGTGGCAGTGAAGATACCTATGTCGATGGCCTCGTCGGTCGGAGCGTTGTACTCTCGATACGGTCTGCGTTCGGTTTTCTCGCTCGATATCGAGACGAGGTCGAGGATATCGCAGGCCCCCACGACGGGTAACTGTCAGCACGCCATCGGTGAACACTTGCTTCGAGCCTTCGATGTTGGCCCCATTGCTGTTCTTCTCCGAAGGCGGCTAGACGAACCGCCGATGTCGCCCTACCAACTCTGTTGGTCGGCCGGCGGAGACGTGCCTCGCCTCGGCACCCGAGAGAGACTGGTGAGGTCGCGGCGCTGAATCTAGCATGGCACCCATGAGCGACGAGGTGTATTCGGATCCGACGTGGAGCGGCCGCGGGTACTCCGGTCGACTCGGTTGGCGTTCTGAGTGCCGTCAACGGCGGAGCTTGTATATCTGGTCACCGTTGCTGTCGCTGGCCGGCCGAGCGTTGATCTGATCTTCGAGGCGCTGAGCGGCCGCTTCGTCGGTGCCCTCGTAGAGGTGTCCGTAGACATCGAGGACTGTACGGACGGACGTGTGGCCGAGGCGGTCGGCGATGACCTTAGGGTGTTCTCCCTGGGCGATAAGGAGTGCGACCTGCGAGCGCCGCAGCGTGTGGGTGCCGAAGCTGGCGTCGAGGCCGGCCGCGGCAAGGGCTGGCTTCCAGATGCGACGGTTCCATGCGGTGCGTCGGATGGGACCGCCCTCCGGTGCGGGGAACATCCACGCGGCAGGATCGGACGTTTCGAGGCGGGCGACGTGAGCAGCCACTTCCTCGGCGATCGACCGAGGCAGACTGACCGTGCGGATGCTCCTTCTGGTCTTCGGCGGGCCGACAACGACCCGACCCCTCACGTCCGAGAGCCCTCGTCGGACATGCACGACCCTCCGGAGGGGGTCGAAGTCTCCGAGCTGGAGCCCGCCGAGCTCGCCGATCCTGAGACCTCCGAAGGCGCCGATGAGAACCAGAGCGCGATACCTGGGGTCGATCTCGTCGGCGAGTCGCATGACCTCATCGACGGTGAAGGCGACGGGTTCGTTGTGTTCGATCCGGGGGAGTCGGATGTCGTGGGCGGGGGAGGACGGGATGAGCCGGTCTCGTGCCGCCACTCGAAGCACGCCGGCGATGATCTGCCATCCCTTGTGAACTGTTCGAGGGGCCTTGCCTTCGGCGAGCAGGTCGGCGATCCACGCCTCGAGGTCGGACGGATGGATGCTGCCGATCGGGCGGTCACCGAACCGGGGGAGGATGAGCGACCTCAGGTATGACTCGTCCCGAGCTTGGGTGCCCGGCCGGAGGGCCGTACGCCCGGCCATCCAGCGCTCGGCGACCCAGGCGAACGGAGTCTGCCCGGCGCGAGGATCGACCCACTCGCCTCGATCGATCTTCGACAACTCGTTGGTCAGCCACCGCTGCGCATCGATACGGCGATCAAAGGTCTTCGATCGCCACATCTTGTTGGGACCCTGGAACCGAGCCCGGTAGCGCCCGTTGTCGCGGCGGTCGATCGATGTCCTTGCCATCCTCACTCCTTGCCTCGAGGTCCAACTTCCGATCGTACGCACGCACCACGGCGTGTCTACCGGTGCGTCGCGGGCCCACCTCGCTCCATCGATCGCCCCCGCTCCGGTACTTCGATGCGTTGCTGCACCCACTGCTCCACATCGCTGCGCCGGTAGCGGACGTATCGGCCCACCCGGAGGGCCGGGGGTCCCACCCCGAGGTACCGCCACTGGTAGAGCGTCTTCACGGGCACCCCGAGGTACTCGGCTACGTCCGAGGGCGAGAACAGCGGCTCGAGTTGGTCCACCTCAGCCACGATGCTCTCGATCCTCGCCTAACGCCGACGCACCCGTCTCCGGAGCGGGTCGATCGGTCAAGTGATCCTTGGATTGACCCGTCTCCGGAGCGGGTCGATCGGTCAAGTGATCCTTGGATTGGTGGCGGTCGGCGATGAGGTTCATGCGTCGAGCCTGCTCCCGGCCGTTCACCAACGACACACCAGACGCACACCAATTGCACACCAGAGCGGAAATTTCCGCCGGTCCGGGGTCCTCTGGGAGCGGTGGCGTTCGATCTCTCGCCGGGCCGACATCGGGTTCTTCCACGTGGCCGCCGGCGGAAGATTTCGCGTGGCCTCACCCTCACGGTGTGGTCACATCGATCGTCATCGATTCACCAAATGCGCACCAGCGACACACCAGGACGCCCGGTGTGTTCGGCAGCGGTGGGGACAGCCGTTGCTGGGCAAGGGGATTGGGCATGCGACCCGACACACGGCCAGGGGAGGCTCCGGCGGCGGGGCGGCACGCCAGTGCTGGCCGGACAGCACGTCCGGACAACCGCGTCCTCGATCCGGAGCGTGACATGGGCAACGAACGGTGCAAGACACCTGATACCACTCCCCAAGACCGCATCGCCAAAGGAGGTACCCATGAACACCAGCGCGACTCCCGAAGCCAGCTTGAGGACAAGTTCAATCAAACCGCGCGTCAAGGGCCTGAAACGACACACGCCCATGCAACAAGTTGCGGCCGGTATACCAGTAGACCTTGGTGATCGACGATGACCCTCGACCGTGGCACCCTCGCCAGGATCGACCGCCGCATCCTCGCTCAGCTCGACGGTGAGGGCCGACCCCAGCTCGCCAAGATTCCGGTGTCGGACGCCACCTGGGACGTCTGGCGCCGCTACTGCCGCTTGGCCGGCGTCAGCATGGGTCAAGGTCTGGCCCTCCTGCTCGCACACGAGTTGGCCTCCGAGATCGAGGGCACGACACCGATTGCCCGCGTGTTCGGCGACCGGGTCGTCGCACACATCGGGAGCTCTCGAGGAGTTCGTCGCCGAGCAGGAGCGTCGCCTAGACGCGGGGCGGGCTCGGCTGAGGCAACGAGATCAGCAGATCCGAAATCTCCACGAGCAGCTTCGCGTCGTCCAAGCCGAGCTCACTGCACGGCCGACCCGAGCCCCTGCTCTACCCGTACGCGTTGGTCGCAACGATCCGTGCCCATGCGGCTCCGGACTGAAGTACAAGTTCTGCGAGGCGAAGAACCACCGCGTCGGTGACCGGTGAGGTGCGACCGAAGCGGTCTCTGAAGAAGACGGCCTTGGCGCGACGATGGGGACGCTGTGGACGGAGCGGCCTCCTGATTCGCCAGCCGTGACGACGTGGTTGTCATAGTGGCTATGACAACCACGTCAGGGGCTGGGGTCACGGTCGCCGAGGTGGCTGGGAAAGGCGCCTCCGTTGCAAAGAGTGCGCGCTACCGATCGGCACCCTGGAGATATCTTCAGCCAGGCGAGGTCGCCTTCTTCCCCCGTCCAGTCGGGACCTGGTCGGGCTCAGCGTCTTCCGGCAAGGCGGGGGGCTGGTTCTGTCACACGGGTCCTGTACGTTGGGTGAGTCGATCATGGAATCTCCTATTCGAGCGGACACGATGATGGCAACAACAGGTCGGGGGCTGAGAGGTTCGGTGCAGCTCTCGCTTGAGATGGCTGGGACAGTCGCTCACGGATCACCGCACCGCTACAATCACACACGTGTAGTTCAGGACCTGAAACGGAGGGCTGTGGACACCAGACCAGTCGCTATCAGCCTCTTCGCCGGGTGCGGGGGACTCGACCTCGGTGTCGAGTCAGCTGGCTACCGCGTGGCGGCGGCTAACGAGATCGACGACGACGCTGCAGACACTCTCGAAAAGAACTTTGCCGGTTCGTTGGAGTCCCCGGTCGATCGTCGCAGCATCGTCGAGGTGCCGACTCGGGACCTGCTCAGAGCCGCCGGGTTGAAAGGTCGCGAGCGCCCAGAGCTGCTCGTTGGCGGTCCGCCCTGCACGCCGTTCTCGAAGTCCGGGTTCTGGCTCGACTGGAAGCGGCGAGGTCTGGATCCAACAGCCTCGCTTCTCCAGACATACACGCGGGTTCTGCGCGAGGCGCGACCGAGAGCGTTCATCCTGGAGAATGTCTATGCCCTCACCTTCAACAATGCGGCATCGCGTCCGGCCTACGAGAGGCTGCTTCGGGAGATCGTCGAAGCTGGCTACGAGTACACGGCGGTTGTCTTGAATGCTGCCGATTACGGCGTGCCTCAGCTGCGTCCGCGAGTGTTCGTCGTCGGGGCACCCAAGGGCAAGTCCATTCCTCGCATGCCTGAGCCTATCCATTCCGGGGCATGGGAGCGGCGACGGACGGGGGCCGGGACCGGTAAGCCCCATGTCACGACTGGGGAGGCGCTTGCAGGCCTGGTCTGCGATCCAGAGCCCGAGGAAACGGTGCGCGGACAGTATGCCGGCCTGCTGCCCGACATTCCGCCCGGCGACAACTACCTTTTCTACACGGCGAAGCGAGGGCATCCGGAACCCCGATTCGAGTGGCGGTCCAGATATTGGTCGTTCCTGCTCAAGCTCTCGCCGGATCGTCCTTCTCCAACCATCCAAGCGCAGCCTGGGCCCAACGTCGGCCCCTTCCATTGGGAGAATCGCCGACTCCGTGTCCCCGAGTTGAGACGTCTCTTCACCTATCCGGATGACTTCGCCTTCGTAGGGTCGAGGTCGAGCGTCCAGGCCCAAATCGGCAACTCGGTTCCCCCGAACCTCGCCAGGCAGGTGGCAGAAGCGGTACTCGCCGTCGCGGATCGCTGACCATTGTCTCCTGCTCATTTGCTCAGATTGCCGAGGGCACCTCGAAGACTTGAAGCCCAGGTGTCATCCACACGGTGCAGCACTGCGAGGCGTGACGGGTGCTGTGGATGCCGAGCCATCGCAGCAGTCGCCTTGAAGCGAAACTCCCATCGGCCGGTGACGGCGTAGAGGCACGCGGCGACCACGTCGAACTGCCCCGGCAGGTAGAAGCGGCCAGCAGGGTCCCGTTGGGACCGTGTCTTCTGGACTTCAACCTTGGGTGTACCGTCGGCGTAGGTATTGGGCGAGATGTTCTTGCACTCGACGAGGACCAGGAGCCCGTCGGCGAGAGTTACGGCAAAATCCGGCTCGCCATCCCGATCGATGAGGTCGGCCGACGAAACGTCGGGGTCGGTGTTGAGGTGCCGCTGCAGGTGATGTTCTGCCACTCCGCCCCGTACGGCGACTTCCAGGCGCGAGCGGCTGGAGATGATTTCCAGGATCTGGTCACTACTCAGTTCGAACTCCTCCTCCATCCGGCGTCCACGCACACCGGATGGCAGGATTGGATCCCAGCAGGCAACTTGGGCGGCGCGAAAGCGGAGCGCCGCGTCGAGCCGCAATCCGGACGCGCGTCGTTCGAATTCTATGTACTCGATCAGGCGGTTCGGGGTAAAAGCGATCAAGGTCTCGAGGCCTTCACCAACACGAGTAGTACCGCGACGACGACCTGGTCGGTTGATCCGCTCCCATACATGCCACCCGGACTCGAGCGCGTGGAGAAGGTCCGCCTCCTTGAGTTCTACGGAGATCCCCATCGGCAGTGGGTCGTAACGGAGCGGGTCCAGTCCCACTATCAACCCGCGTTCAATGTGCACTCCGAGAACGGTCGTGGTATCGACGGCCGCGACATCGATACCAAGAGGATGCTCCTCATTCATCCAAGAACGTTCTCCCCCGTAACGAATCTGCACGCGGTGCTCGTCAGCAGGGCGTCCCTTGATGGGGGCTGCGTTGCAGCGGAACGGGTAGCAGAGGACCCCGATCCGCTCGTCGTTCGGCCCTTGGATGCCCAGGTACACCGGCGAGCGATCAGCTGGACTCGCGTATAGGAGGTACCCGCCCGATGCCGCAACGGCCTCGCACAGGAACGAGTGAATGTCGGCACGCTTTGACACACGGTACACCCGGGCGTACGACCGACCAGCGATCCTCTCAACTTGCATGCGGAGAGTCTGGCAGGAGAGTGGTCGTCGGAGCAATATCCGAGGCTGGACACGCGCACAGCCACGGTGCGGATACGTCGCAAGCGGACACGGCCCACCGACCCGATGTCGTGGCGGCCGGCGCTCCACCGTGCGGGAGCAAGAGTTCAGGTGACCTCCAGTCTGATCCCAGAACCGTTCCGGACCTGTGGATGCGGTTCATCCCTTAATCGCGTTCGACGGTACCTAGCCCCGTCACTGGGACGTTGGGCCCATGGCCCCCTCTGAACAGCCCCGCTAGGCTCCATTGCGTATCCCGATGTTCAGCTCGTCGGGGAACGGGAGGAAACGTGGGGACTCGGCAACATGGGCTCGACGGTCGCATGCCGTGTCGTTCGGTGGGGGCGCTTGGATCCAGTCCCGCGAGTCCCGAACGGCGTCGACTAGATCGCGGTTTCGTGTGAGGCGACAGGTCGCGCGAGATGTGGGGTACAGCGAATGGGCCGAACGTCTCAGCGACTTCTTCTTGAACGAAGCCCATGACGGAGCGGAGATCTTGTTCGCCGTCGACAGCATGTCTCTGGCCGAGGCGTCCGGCCTTGATGAAGGGGACGCTGCCGCATCCCTGGCCGCAGCCGTGCGAGATGTGATCACCGATCGCTGGCAGGTAGGCCTCGTCATCCGTCGTGTCAGGCAATGGCGTGATCAAGGGCAACTAACGCCGCACCCGGCTCTTCCATTCTTGGCGCTGACTGTATTGGCTGCATCTCGGATGGGCGAGAGCGATGCGATATCGCCCATTGCATACTACAAGCCGCTTCGACAACTCATCTTCCCGGCCGACACTGCCGGAGGCGCACCTGGATCGTTCACAGATCACATTGAGGAGCTTTGGCAAGACTTCGCTCAATGGGTCAACGACGACCTGGGTGGACGGCGCGGGACTCTCGTGCTACGCGACCCTGGCTTCCACCGCTTCGTAGGTCCGGCTATCCAACACGCAATCGTGAGGAGTTCCGATCTGCGCCATTTGGATGAGTTCTTCTGGCGAATTGGTTTGGGCGCACAAGAAGAGGTCCCTGGTGTGCAACTGAGGCGGAGCCTTGCTGTGTGGGCGCGTCCAAAGCCGGTTCGATGGGCTAAACGCCTATTACGGATTGCTGATGACAAGCAGTTCGCGCAATACTGCGAGGCCCTCCTCGAGAGAGAAGCAGCGCGATGGGACGGGCGGCCACACGATCCGCGTACCGGACGGCCCATTGGCCGCATCCGACTCGGGATCTCATCTCCGCGGCGACGGCCTTCGTTCGGCTTCTACGCGCAATGGGATGACCGGCTTCCCGAGAATGTGGTCGTAATGATCAAGGGCGAGACCCGGACGATGAGGCGCTCGCACGGTTGGTATGCACCGCATCCGTTGCCTGAGATCGAGCTTGGCGAAGCACTCCGAAGCGGGGTTGAGTTCAGAAGCGACGGTGCGCCATTCACCTTCCCGGCGTTGGATGCCTACGCGTTGTCCTACGACGACGACCTCGGCATCTGGGTATCGGTAGACACAGTCTCATACGGAGATCAGCATCTCATCATGGTCAGAGAGAAGGATGTGGCAGATGCGTTCTCGTATTTGTCCGCGATCTCGTCTTCGCCACCCACTAAGAACAGACGGACAGCTTCTTCGTGGCCGCAAGGTTGGCGAATCATCGAGAATGTAAGGATCGATGCACGGCCACAAGGTACGCCTCCTCTCGCCCTAGCATCGCTCATTCCAGTCGGAGGGGGCCCGCGTCTGAGGCTGGTAGGAGGACTTCCGATCACCTCATCGGTAGCTGTATACCTTCAGGGCGGAGAGCCCGCTGTGGCGCTGAATGACCTTGGGGAAGCCTTTGAGCTCTTGGTTCATAGCACGGAGTCCGAAGACGTGTGGCGTGTCGATCTATCCAAGACGCAGAGCCGTGAGATTCCCCTGTGGAACATGGGTCTCACTCCCGGCCGCTACCTGGTTGCATACGGAGAGTCGACGGTTGGGTTGCAGATCGTCGACGGCATAGCCGAGGCAGCCGGTCCTGGGTCGGGTTCAATCATCGAGGTGGCAAGGGATGGGATCGTCGTGAGCGGTACCCGAACTGTGCCGCCGAGTGACCTGCGACCGCCGATCACTGTACGAGTTCCTCCGGGCGAAAGACCTGGCTACCTCGTAGGCCGTGCACCACATCACGTTGAATCCGTTGTGGTCCCGAGATGGATCGCACAGTATGTCGGGTACCCACCTTCGTGGATGACGCTCGATGCATGGAGTGCATTCGACCCAGTCTGGTATCTCAGCCCTGCGGGGCCCGAGCGCTACAACGCGGAGCTGGTCTCGGGTGGGGCCGGGCCTCCACCGAGCGTCGACGATGCCGGTGAGAACTCCTGGGCTCCATTGCTCGGCTCTGCAGATCTTGAGCCGGCGTGTGACTCTGAGACTCGGGCATTGTGGACGCAGTATGTTGAGGTTGCGGAGTCGTACCTCGTATGAGCGCGGGATCGGCCGGTGACGACCTTCTGCGCTGGGTGAGCGAGACCGGAGCAGGATCATGGGTTCGTCTCCGTGATGCGTCAGCGTACGTTTGCCAGCGGCACAACCTCCGTTGGCGTCCGTGGCAGTTGGCGGTCGAACTCTCCTCGCTAGGGCACATCGACATCAACTGGGAGACACGCGACTGGAGCGTTGCTCCACCGACTCTCAACGTTGTGCCTGGGCTGGGTCTTTGGATCGTCCTCACCGGAAGTCGGCCGCACTACGTCGATGAGCGCTTCGACACGGCGACCGACGACCTGGACGTGTATCCGTGCAATGTGTCGCAACCCCCGGCACCCGCGGCCAAGCTCGCAAAGTGCGCGACGGTCGACACCGTGCGGCGGGTCGCTGAGCGGCTGGGAGTTGCCGTGGTCTTCGATCCGGCACAGGCGCTCGCAGAGGTGATGAGATCCGTGGACGAGGCGCCAATCGCAAAGGCACCAGAAACCCTTCCTCGAAGAGGCCACGAAGTTCAACCCACACAACCTCCAATGGGAGACCGATCACGACCGTCTACCGGGCCTGTACCGCCTCGACCTGCATGGCCGACCAGTCCATCGGCGCCTCGATGAGTACGGTAAATGGTGGTCCATCGATCTCGCCGCCGGCCAGTTTCTTGAACTTCGGCGACGGCGACAACCCGTGGTGCGATGGCGTCCCAGCCAGAACGGAAACCCTCCGGCGATGGACATCAGAACCCGCATTGCCCTACCGACGCTGGCTGAACGAGCCCTCAGGGTCTGCTCTGGGTTGAGACCTCAGGCTCTCGATGGCCGCGAGTGGAAGCGCTACATCAATGTGCCGCAGGATCTCGCGATCACCATTGCCGATCGGCTTGACCAGGACTTACCTACCACCTGGAGGATTGACCATGGCAAGCCCAGCGGCAACGTTCGATCGTCTGCGTGAGGATCTGTTCCGCTACTACGGCACTCCGTTCCGACTCCGGTTGGACGGTGTCATGCGAGAGCGGCGGGCGCTACTTGATCGCGCAGGGGGTGCGTGGCAGGAACCGTGGGTCGAGATCCTCCGCAACTACGCGTTAACGGGCCTAGGGGCGGACGAGGCGATGCGTCAAGCGGGAGCGCCCACGGAACTCTTTGAGTTTGCCAAGCGCGGCCTAATCGAGTTCGACGACGTGTTCGTTCATCAGCGAGACGCTCTCGCAAGTGCCATGGCAGGGCGAAACGTCGCGGTCACGGCCGGCACAGGCTCGGGCAAGACCGAGGCGTTCTTGCTCCCGGTTGTGGCGTCGATGCTGCGAGAGTCGCAAGTTTGGGCCGGCACATCACCAGTCGGCTCTCCGTGGTGGAGGTCAGACCAGGATGCCTGGACGCCACAGCGCAAGCAGGAAACGGGTCGACTCCCGGGGATCAGGGCGCTCGTGCTGTATCCGATGAACGCCCTGGTGGAGGATCAGCTTGTTCGGTTGCGACGGTCGTTCGACAGCGTTGCTGCGCGTGAGTGGTTGGATGCGAATCGACAGGGACACCGGTTCTTCTTCGGGCGCTACACGGGCAAGACGCCGGTCCCAGGGTATCCCGACAACCCGAACGCGGTTCAGCGCCTTCGGCGGTATCTGCACGAGACTGACCGTCGGTCGCAGAAAGTAGCAGCGGACCAACGACGCTACTACGTCCCCCGCGTAGACGGCGCGGAGATGCATGGTCGGTGGGACATGCAGACACACCCGCCGGATATTCTCATCACGAACTACTCGATGCTCAATATTGTCCTATTGCGATCCGTGGACTCAGGGCTTATCGAGCGCACGCGAGAGTGGCTGGAGGCGGATAGCGCTCACGTGTTCCACGTAGTTGTCGATGAACTGCATGTGTATCGGGGCACGGCAGGAACGGAAGTCGCATATCTGCTGCGCCAGCTCTTGCATGCCCTCGGTTTGAACCCTGACTCGCCGCAGGTCCGGTTCCTGGCAACGTCCGCCTCGCTTGGAGACGTCCAGGTCGGGCGTCAGTTCCTGTCGGACTTCTTCGGGGCCGCTCCAGACAGCTTCGATATCCACGAAGGCGAGTTGCGAACGCTTGAGGTACCCGAGGGGGCGAACCTGGCTGCGTATGCCGAACCGTTCGCACAGCACGCAGAGAGCAGTGATATCGATCTTGAGGAATCGAAGCGCCTGCTCCTCCAGGCTCGGGTCGAGGACACTCTCGCCGCCGCCTCGGGTGGCGAGACGGTGGCGCTCACCCAGCTCGATGCCAAGGTCTTCCCTGGGAGCATGCCTGATAGCGGGGCTCTCGTGTCCGATGCGATGGCTGGGTTGCTGAAGGCGATATCTGCGGCTTCGGTCGATCCATCCTTTGCTCCCCCTCGGGTGCGCACGCACGTGTTCTTCCGAAACGTCGCAGGCGTCTGGGCGTGCGCTGACGCGGACTGTCCCGATGTCGAGGGACAGTTCAGGCATGCCGATCGGCGAGTCGGCAGGCTCTGGTCGAAGCCCCGCCATCGATGCGAGTGCGGAGCGCGCGTTCTGCGCTTGATGTACTGCCAGACTTGTGGAGACCTCTTCCTCGGCGGCTTCCTCGCACCTTCGCTGGCTCCAGGCGAACGGCTCCACGACCGAGACCGCTACCTCGTGGCGGAACTCGGTGACCTCGACAGGCTGCCCGACCAAGCGCGTGAGCGGGAGACCTGTCGCGACTTTGCCGTGTACTGGCCACGTCCCGTCGCCGAGGAGAACCTGGCGCCGAAACGATCGTGGACGCGCTCCGGCTATACGTTCGAGTTCCGTCCTGCGGTCTTCGATCACCGGACCGGGCGCATTGATGTCTCGAAGCAAGGACAAACAGGGTGGACGTACGAGGTCTCCGACAGGGGAGTGGAAGGTTCGCTGATCGACCGGATCCCGCCGCTCCCAATCTTCTGCCCGCAATGCGGAACGGACTGGGAGATCTACAAGGACCGACCGGTAAACGACCGCAGCCGAACGCGCTCGCCGATCCGGACGATGGGTACTGGTTACGAGAAGCTGGCCCAGGTGCTCGTCGACAGTCTCGTCCGGGAGCTGCGCGTGTCAGGCGAACAGGCACGCCGGTTGGTTCTTTTCTCCGATAGCCGCCAAGACGCGGCGAAGCTCTCCGCCGGTCTCGAGAAGCGTCACCATCAAGACTTGATACGTGAACTCCTAGCCGAGGAGCTTCTCGACGGCGGCCAGGTCAATGTCCGAGGTGCGCTCGCGTTCGCTGAAGGCGATCGCTCCGACGGGTCCAGCGCAGCATGGCAAGATGTCAAAGCTCGATTCCCCGATCTCCACACCGCTCTCAACGAGCTGAGGGATGGTGAACGAGGCGCTCGTCAGCTCGTCGATGCCCTATGGGCCGCTCTCGAGCAAGGACGGACGGTTTCTGAACTGGCGATGGCCCTCGAAGCCCGTCTGGTCGTTCTCGGAGTGAGTCCCGCTGGCCCGGACCCCTCCGCGAACCGGGAGCCTCATTGGAAGGACGACGGTGTTCGGTGGGATGATCTCTACGTCTGGCCACCTGGAGAACTGCCTAGAGCCAAGCGGGACCTCCCCACCGCCGGCCACCGCGAACTCAGACGTCGTCTCGACCAGTCGCTGCTGCGCGAGTGTCTCCTGAATGTTTTCTCCGGCAACGGCCGAGACCTCGAGAGCCTTGCGCTCGCCCGCCCGACCATCGTCATGTCGCTCTCAGAGAGACCTGATGCGCTCTCTGAAGCCGTTTTCGAGGAGATCGTACGAGCCAGTATCCGTATCCTTGGCGACGATCGTCGCCTGCAGGGCCTCAAGGCCGAAACCGATGAGACACCGGCGAACGTCCGCAGGTACTGGGCGAAGATTGCAGAGGTTCACGGGGTGTCGGAGGAGGAACTCAGCACCGCTGTTCGCCGCGCCTGGCAACCGGCGGTGCTGGGACACCTGATTCAGCCCGACAAGCTGCGCCTCGGAGCGCCCGGACCGAGCCATTGGGAGTGCCCGAGCTGCGCTCGTCGGCATCTGGATCGCGCTGGAGGTGTGTGCACCTCATGTCGGACGGCCCTCCTGAGAGACCCGATCGAGGCCCGTCGACCTGAGGATGACTACTACGCCTACCAGGCGAGCCTCGCCGATGGTGGCTTTCGGTTGCACGCGGAAGAGCTGACTGGTCAGACCGATGATGAGGCCGCGAGCCAGCGGCAAGCACGGTTCCAGGACATCTTCTTGGAGGACGAGAACGAACTCGTAGACGGTCTCGATCTACTCAGCGTCACCACGACGATGGAGGCAGGTGTCGATATCGGTGCACTTCGGGCCGTCGTGATGTCGAACATGCCCCCCATGCGATTCAACTACCAACAGCGTGTCGGGCACGCCGGGCGTCGGCGCGATCCCTTCTCGTTCGCTCTCACCGTCTGCCGCGACCGTACGCACGATGAGTACTACTTCCACAATCCACGCCGGATCACGAATGACCCTCCGCCGTCTCCGTACATCGACCTCAACCGTGTGGAGATCCTCCGGCGATCCTTGGCCGCTGCGGTGCTGCGGGATGCGTTCCGTGCTTTGAAGGGCGAGCAGCCCGACCTCGACATGGGGCGTTCCGTCCACGGAGAGTTCGGCACGATGGATGCATGGGCCGCTGTTCGAAGAGACATCGCCCGGCTTGTGGCGGAACGCCGCACGCACACCGAGAGCCTTCTTGCAGCGCTCCTTCTCCAGGCTCATCCCGAACTCATCGCTCGACGTGTCTCGGTGCTCGAGTGGGCAACCGGCTCAGGTGCAGAATCGCTTGTAGCTGAGGTAGATCAGTCGGTGCAGGTCGACAGCACGCACGACGACCTGAGCCAGCATCTCGCTGAGCGAGGCGTGTTGCCGATGTTCGGCTTTCCCACGCGTGTGAGAGACATGTTCCTGTTCGCGACCTAGACGTGCCTATCCATGGCCTCCAAGAGGCACAGTTGATCGGCACCTTGAGCTCGCTGTGATTGACTTCGCGCCGGGCTCCGAGACTGTGCGGGACAAGCAGGTCCACACCGCCGTCGGTCTCGCTGCTTACCGCCCGGCCGGGAATCGGGTCATTGCTGGCGATCCGTTGGGTCGGTTTCACGATATCTCGCTCTGTCGGAGGTGCGGGACCGTCCGGCGGCAAGATGGAGAGGAACCGGTCGCGTGCGACCAATGCTCAGCGAGAGTTCCAGAGTTCGGCGCCTTCGCTCTGGCAGAACCGGCGGGCTTCAGATCCGCCTTTCGCTCGGAAGACTTCGAGGGAAGCTTCACGGCGACGGCGCGTGCCACCACACCACGAATCTCACCCGACCTCACGACTATGGCTACGGTCGACTTCGCGGAGGCACGTGCCCTTAGCGGACGAGGCGACGTGTTCGTGATCAACGACAACGGTGGTCGGCTCTACCGCTTCGCACCGGACGCGAAGCAAGACTCCTGGATGTCAGTCGATCTCTGGCAAGACCTTGCGGCGCGCGAGCGCCTGAGGCTCCCCGGCGATCTTCAGTTAGAACGACGCTGGCAAGGAGCGCTTGGAATGGTGAAGACGACCGACACCCTTCTCGTCGGTCATCGCGAACGGGTGCCTGGGCTTGACCTCCGTCCGTACGACCCAGGTCGCCGCGGCGGCTGGTACTCCTTGGGGTTCCTGCTCCGTGCTGAAGCAGCGCGTCAACTCGATATCGGCCCAGCGGAGCTGACGGTCGGCTATTCCGTACGCCACCTGAACGGGGGCAGCCACGTAGAGGTGTTCCTCGCCGATGCGCTGGAGAACGGTGCTGGATACTGCACACGCCTTGGACAACCGGAGCAATTTGCCAAGCTGCTAACAGGGTCTGATCGGTTCGGCGGCGACCTCGCGAAGCCCCCCCACGACGCGTGTGACTCCTCGTGCCCGGACTGCCTCCGGGATTTCTCGAACCTGTTCTTTCATCCACTGCTCGATTGGAGACTCGGGAGGGACCTCCTCGACCTGCTTCTCGGCCGACCGCTGGACACGGATCGGTGGGTGGGGGACGAGAGAATCCTCGCGGAGGTCTTCGCTGGCGACTTCGACGGCAGCCCGGTACGCCTGGATGGCGGCGCATGGGGCGTGCAGGGTGATGCCGGAATCGTGATCCTCCGCCACCCGTTCGAGTCGCCCGCCGGCCCAGGTGATCCGGAGGATACGGGAATTGGCGACCGCATGCGCCGCGCGCATGTGGATGCCGAGCAACGAGCCGACGGTGCGCCTATTCGCTTCGTCAGTTCCTTCGATCTGCAGCGGCGACCCGGTTGGGTGGTTGCGAATACTGATTGACCTCCGGAATGTGCGCCTTCTCGGCACAGGGCCTGTGCCGCCACTGGGGGGGGTCGCGGGTTCCAACACTCGCGTCCGTGCGGTGGCATCCGGAGCCTTGGCACCTCCGGGCTCGTCGAACAGAAGATCCCGGCGGAACCGAGTACGCGAGAGTGAAGCTACGCGCGACGCATTCTCTCTTTCGGCTCGCCCGTGGTTCGGCAGCCCCAGTCCAGTGGAGCAGTCAGGCGGCCTCGTACCGGCCGGAACCCTCGGGCACTTCCGAGGGTCGGTGGCTGACCCGTGGCGTCACTGGGAGCCACAAGGACGGACAACCCGACGAAGCCGTTTCACGCAACCTCTCCAATGTCGTCGTCACTGGGCTCTTCGTCGTCGAGCTCGTAGTCCTCTGGGACGCTCGGTATGGCACCCTCGTTGACCGGCTTGCCCATGGCCTCGCCGATGAGATCGAGTAGCCGCTGGCGTCGACGTTGGAAGTAGGATTCGAAGTCGTCGGCTCCGAGCGCGTCGTAATCGATGTGGTGCTGTTCAACCCGGCGTCGAAGCTCCTCAGACGTGGTTTCGGCATCCTTCTGAAGTCTGGGCAGGTACCGGCTCGGCGCCTGACCACCGATCTTGCGGTTGGTGGCCGCAGCGATCGCCGTCTTGTTGACGATGCTTTCGCGGCGGAGGTCGTCGATCCTGTTGTCTGCGCACCATTTCTTTGGAAAAACGTGGTGGATGTCCACTGCCAGGCTGTGGTGGCTTGCGATCGTGATGTCCTGGTCGTAGAGCCAGTCTTTAGATCCGCCGCGCATGAGTAGCGCGTACATGCCCTTGTACGCGGCGCTGTTGCGGGTCCGGAGTGTGAGGAGACGGCCTGGGTCGAAGGACGACTCGTAAACGGTGATCGGCATGGCGTCGCCACCCGCGCACCAGTCCGTGACCTGCTGCAGGTCGTTTGCGAACCGGGTCTCGATAGCGCCACCGTAGAGTTCGCCGAGCACACCGCACCAGTACCAGCGACGGATCTTCTCCACCTTGCCGATCGCTTGGGCCTCGGCTCCTAGCGCGACATGTATCGCCGAGAGCGGGACCAGTTGCGTTCGGTATGGCACGTCGCGCGCTTCGAAGATCAGTTCGCCGGTAAGGAATGTGGCAGCCCACACGAACCCCTTCTCAACAGCGGGAGCCCAACGCTCGTACTCCTCGCGGGTCAGCCGCAGGATTTCACGCCGCTTGCACGACACGGCGGGCGCCTTGTCAGAGTCACCCTCAGTCCACCCTAAGCGGCGGTCACGTGTCGCGAGAAGGGAGATGGCCTGGAGAAAATCGGTGCTCTGCAGTCCGCGCAGGACCTTGTGCTCATTGAGCCTCTTGCGGCGGACCTCCCAGTCCTTGCGGAGATCGAACTCCGACGCGGCGAACGTCGCAGTCAGAAGCTCGAATACGTCGAGAACAACGCCGCCCGTGTTGACCTTCTCGAAGACCGTGCAGACCGCTTCGCGCGGTGTCTCCTTCTTGAGCACGATCACTGGCACCGTGTACCCGGTGAAGTTGGCCAGGACCTGCTCTTTGAATGTGCTCCACCGCGCCAAGCGGGCGTCCATGTTGTCCTTGTCCAGCTGGAGGTACGCCACCATCCAGGCGTCGACCATGGGACCGTTGAAAACCGTGCCCAGTGGGAACATCTCGTGCTGGCACTCGAACGCCGTGTGGGACAGATCGCGCGCGATGCCTCGGCCGAAGTCGTCGCGCTCTACTCGGTCCGCTGGCATCGCGACGATCGCCGCCTCGCGGTCACCGTCGGGGTCGAGCGCCACGGCCATATCGATGTAGAACCAGCGTTCAAGCCGCCTTTTCCGGGTGTCCTGGGTTTGTACCGGACGGCCCGAGGCCAGCGATTGGTACAGAGAGGTGAGACGCTGTTGTCCGTCAAGGATGAGACGCTCGGCTGGCTTAACCGCCCCTGTATCGTCGACGCCGCTGACGAGCCGGGTGGCGAACTCGACGTCGGCGCCTCCGGTCTCTAGAAGCATCACGACACCGACTGGATACCCGAGTGACACGCTGGCCAATAGGCTGGCGATCCGATCGATGTCCCATTTCCAGTCCCGCTGAAAGTCGGGCAGCCGGATCTTCCCAGAGCCGACGTCCTTCAGCAGCTCGTCACCAAGGTTGAGGTCAGGGCTGTCGAACGGCACGAAGAGGGTCTCCTGGTGAGGTCATGGATGCGGGGTATGAATTGGGCCCACGCCGCCTCGGCGTTGTGTCAGCATCAGATTCTTCCGGCGGTGCAAGTGTCGGGCCGGCTCGTCCAGCCCGGGGGCGTGCCAAGCAGGTTACGACGTTGGCAGTCACCTCCTGCGCGCCGCAAGGTCGCATCAGGGGACAGCCGGCTTGCGACAAGACCTCCTGCCGCCGAAGCTCGGTCGCTGGACGAGGCGAGCCTGCCGAGGAAGGGGTGGCCCGGTGCGATGGCACCCAGGAAGGAAATCCACAGGCTGTGCTGCGTTGCTCAGAACGCGAAATCGAAACAACGCCTCTCCAGGACGCGCATAGGACGCGATTCGGTGAGAAGCGGTACAAATCGACGAGTGTCGATGGGAACAGAAACCGTTGCAGGACAAGGGATTGCGGCCGATTCTGAGGCCTGGCAAGATCCCCGAAAATGGCCCCTTTTTCGTTCACACGGCAGAGGTCATCGATTCCATCCGAGGGGGAGAATCGGGGTGAGTCATTCTTCCTCGTCGGGCATGTCGGAGTAGCCACGCTGTGCGCTGCACGCCTCGCACAAGGTGCGGTACCAGCCGGTGGGGGAGACCTTGAGCCGGGCGGGGGTGCTGCAGAGCTCGCAGGTGCGTGCCGATTCGGCTTCTGCGTCTGCGACTGCCTCGCGGCTGGCCGCGCCGCCGCACCCGGACCAGTAGAAGCGCAGCGTGCCGAACTTCTCCTTGATCTGGTACACCTCGTAGTCGGGATCGATGGCACGGAGACGGTCGTCGAGTCGGGCCAGGATCGGGTACCAGCCCGAACCGCACGAGATCCACCGGCCCCAGCCGTCCGGGATCCGCATCAGCAGTGAGCGCAACACGTCTTCGTGACCGCCGGCATCGGCGGGCACGTGGAGGGCGTTGAGCATGCGCTGCATGTCGATCGGCACCTGGCGCACCGCTTCGATCGCGCCTTCGAGTTCCTCGTCGGTGGCGTCGCCCCGTGCCACTGCGGCGGCGAGATCCGCGACGGCGTCGTGCAGCGCCTGCTCACGTGGCGTGTCCGGTTCAGGCACGTCGTTCATCGGCAACCGCCTCGATGCTCGTGGTTGGCTCGTCGGGGAACGACAACCTATCGGGCGGCTGTGACAGATCCGTTGTTCGCCGCCCGGCGGCGGCTACTTCGACGGGCCGGCGGCCGTCCATTCGTCGATCAGGGCGCCGAGTTCGCGGTCGGGGCTCCCATGGCTCGGGTACAGCGGCCGGAACGGGCTTTGCGCCAGCCACAGCGACAGTTCCACCTGGCGCTGGGGTGACATGTGCTCTGGGACGTGTTTCGCCATCAACACCATGTCGTTCATCACGCCGAGGATGCTGCGGCTGGCGGTCCTGGCATAGGCCACGTCGCTCATCTCGGCGATCTCGGCCGCGATGAACTCGGCGGGAGCACCGTGTGCGGCGAGCACCACTCGCAGCGCATCGTTGAAACGGGGAGCCAGCGATGATGCCGGAGCCAGCGGCATCACCACCGGCAGCAACGTCCGCTCGCTGACCAGCAGCACCGCCTGGGGCCTCCACAACAACACGTTGGCGTACCAGTCGCCGAGGACGGTGGTGGCCTCGGGTGCGGGGTCGACGAGGGGCTGTTTGAGCCGGGTACGTAGTTTCTGCGTGGCTCGAAGGGTGTACATGCCGCCCGACATTGTGGTCCACTCAGCCGAGGAGCGGAGCATTTGGGCCGGCTGGACGAACAGGTTCTCGAGTGCGCTCCTGCCACGGGCATGATGCCGATCCGGTGCGGTTCCGTCTCGCACGGATCGGCAGTCGTCAGATCGACTCGAACCGTCGGCGGTATGTCGGCGGGCCGGTGCGACCCCTCCGGATGGAGCGGGCGCCGTCCGTCATCCACGCCCTAATCTGTGTGGTCTCGTCGATTTCGAGCGACCACTCCATGATCTCCCGCGTTGAGAACGACAACCGGCGGCTGCTCCGGGCCCGTGACCTGATCGACCGCGAGTACTGGGCGGATCTCGACATCGCCCGTCTCGCCTCGGTGGCCTTGATGTCGTCGTCGCATTTCATCCGGTCCTTCAAGGCCACGTTCGGTGAGACCCCGCACCGGTACCTCCAGAGACGACGGGTGGAACGCGCCATGTATTTGCTGCGGACGACCGAGCGTTCGGTGACGGAGATCTGCATGATGGTGGGCTTCTCCAGCCTGGGCACGTTCAGCAGGACGTTCACCGGGATCGTCGGCGAGCCACCCTCCCGCTTCAGGGACCGAGGTGCGATGCCGGCGGTGCCCTCATGCTTCGTGAAGACGTGGACCAGACCGAGCAGTTTCGGAGAAGGTCCGCAGGCGACACCCGGGTAGGTTTCCCGACATGTACAACGCAATCACCCGCTCCCAGCTCTTCGTCCTCGACCAGGACGAGGCGCTCGACTTCTACACCAACACCCTGGGACTCGAGGTGGCCGACGATGTCGACCTCGGCTTCATGAGGTGGCTGACCGTTCGGATTCCCGGAGAACCCGGACGTGAGATCCTGCTCGAACTGGTGGGCGGACCCGCCATGGACGAGGGCACCGCCGCGACCGCCCGAGATCTCCTGACCAAGGGGGCTATGGGCGGCTGGCTGTGCCTGTCGACAAACGATGCCCAGCAGGCGTTCGACGAGCTTTCGGGACGTGGCGTCGACATCACCGACGGGCCTGCACCGAAGCCCTACGGCATCGACTTCGGGATCCGCGATCCGTTCGGCAACGCCATCCGCATCGGGGAGCTTTTCGACAACCCCGATGGAGCCATCGGCGGACCAGGGGTCTGACCGATGCCCAGGTCCCCCGATGGATTCGATGGCGCCGCCGCCGTGACCCGATCACTACTCGGCTGGGGTCTCGTCGCCGGCCCGTTCTACCTGGTGACCGGTGTCGTCCAGGGCCTGCTCCGGGAGGGCTTCTCGTTCACGGAGCACGCCCTGAGCCTCCTCATGTTGGGAAGCCTCGGGTGGATCCAGACTACGAACCTGATCCTGACGGGGCTGATGGTGATCGCCGCCGCGCTGGGATTCAGCCGTGCGATGAAGCCGGGCACAGGCGCAACCGCCGCCGGAGTGCTGCTCGGCGCCTTCGCTGTGGCTCTCCTCGCCTCCGCCTTCTTCCCTCCCGACCCCGTCGACGGGTTCCCGGATCCCGCCTCTACCGCCGAGACCACGACGAGCGGAGTCCTCCACCTCGCCACCGGCGCTATCGGGTTCCTCGCCCTTGCAGGCGCGACCCTCGTCGTCGCCGGTTGGTTCCGGCGGCGAGAGGAGCCGCGGAGAGCCCGCAACTCCCGACTGTCGGGAATCGTGATCGTCGCCGGATTCGGCGGCGGTGCCGCTTTCGCCACCACCCTCGCCGGGGTGATCCTGCTCTGGATCGCCGTGGTCACCGGCTGGGTCTGGCTGGCCCTGACGTCGCTCATCCTCTACCGCACCGTGCCCCACCCGGACCGGCATATCCGGGCGGCTGGAGGGGGCGGCAGCTGAGTGGGTGGTGACCGGTGGGTTTGCCTCAGCCCGACGACGAGACCGCGGCCGCGATGCCGACCACCACGGCGGCGCTGATGGCGGCGACCGCCTTGTTCACGGCCTCCCCGGCGACCTCCCCCTCGGTCACCGCCTTGGCGCGGCGCTTCAACTCGGCCTTGTCCAGCCCGGAGTCGGCAAGGACCTTCGGCGTCCGGTCGACTGCGGAAAGCAACGAGATGAGGGCGATCTCCTCCGGTGCCGGTGATCTATTGCTCACCAACACCTCGTACAACCCGTGCCGCACCGCTTCCTCGTGGCTCGAGTCGGCCGCCGGCCACGACCGGGTGGGGAAGATCCCGAGGATTCGGCCTTCCTCGGCCCGCAGGACTCCGCGCTGAGCGAGACGCGCCAACAGCTCGGACCGGACTCCCTTGCCCAGCCTCGACAGCAGGTACTCCGGTTTGACGGGCCGGGCGGCGGCGATGCGCCGCAGGGCGTCGTCCAGGAGCGGGTCACCGGTGGGCGTCGGGTCGCTGACCACCACCCGACCCGGCTTGATGCCTTTCCCTGCCTCGGAGATGTCGACCCGACCCTGCTCGATGAGATCGACCAGCAGCGCCCCGGCCAACGCCAGGTCGAGCCGCGTCGAGTCGACCAGCGACTTGCCGGTGGCGTCATCGGTCAGCAGCAGCAGCACATCCTCAGCGAGCATGCGCCCAGGATACGTCGGCCTCGGGCGTGGAATCGAAGAGCCTGCTCGATGGAGGGACCCGGCGTCGGGATGGCCGCACGGACTTCATCCGGAGCCGAGTTCGGCGATGATCTGATCAGCCTTGGCGATGAGCGCCGCCCTGGCCGCCACGCTGGGGACCCGCACCGGGTCGTCGGCGGTGGTCTTGAAGAGCTCGAGCGTCCGGATGGTCTGCTGGTCGGCACCGAGACGGTCGTACGACTCGGCCATGGACAGTACCGCTCCCAACCGGCCCCAACCCGCCAAGGTGACCTCGCCCGCAGCGTGGAAGTCGTCGACCATCTGCCGGAGGTCGGCGATGGTGGCACCCTCTCCGGTCGCCGAACCCTCGTCGGCAACGGCGAGTGACGGCACGAGCGTGATGCTCAGCGCCACGACGAAGCCCACCAGGGCCAGATACCTTCTCGACGAGATGGCGCGGTCAGTCGATGTCGTGTGTGTGATCACAGGGTTCTCCTTCTTGCTCCACGCCGCGGGCACGGTGCTGACGGGTGTAATCAGGTGCTACGTATGCGACGCCCGCAGCGGTTCCGTACTGGGGTGCCGCGTCGATTCGATGGGCGATGCCGCGGTCACCGACTCATCCCCTTCGACGTCGAGGTGGGGGAGGAGACGGTCGAGCCATCCGGGGAGCCACCAGTTGCGGTCGCCGAGCAGCTCCATCGTGGATGGCACAAGGACCATCCGCACGATGGTGGCATCGACGAGGACGGCCGCCGCCATGCCGAGACCGGCCAGTTTGAGGAACACGGCGTCCTCGAGGACGAAGGCGCCGAACACGGTGACCATGATGGCGGCCGCCGCGGTGATCACCCGGGCGGTGCTCGCCAGCCCGTCGGCGACGGCGGTGCTGTTGTCCCCGGTGCGCAGATATTCCTCGCGGACCCGCGACAGCAGGAACACCTCGTAGTCCATCGACAGACCGAAGAGCACGGCGAACATCATCATCGGGAGCCAGGCGGGAACCGGGGTCGCCTCGGTGATGCCGACCAACCCCCCGAACCAGCCTCCATTGGCAGCCATCGCCATCACGCCGTAGGCGGCGCCGAGCGACAGGAGGTTCATCACCGCCGCCTTGAGCGCAACGGCGAACGAACGGAACACCGCCATCAACAGCAGGAACGACAGCAACACCACACCACCCACCAGCAGCGGCAGGCGGGCGGCGGTCTGCTCACTGTCGTCGATGAACGCCGCCGTGATTCCGCCGACCGATGCGGTGGCGCCGGTGGCCTCGACCACCGGGGGCAGCACGTCGTTGCGTAGCGTGTGGACGAGCGTCTCGGTGGCCGGGTCCTGGGGACCGGTGGTCGGAATCACCGAGACCATCGCCGCATCGCCGGTCGGATTCGTCACCGGCGGGGCCACGGCGGCCACACCGGACGTGGTCGCAATCGCACCGGCGATCACGTCGGTTGCTCCCGCCGACGCCCGGGACAGGTCAACCGCCACCAGCAGCGGCCCGTTGGCTCCCGGGCCGTAGCTCGCCGCCACCATGTCGAAGGCCCGCCTGCTGGTGAAGTCCTCGGGACCGTTCCCGGCGTCGGGCATTCCCAGCCGCAGACCGGTCGCCGGCACTGCCAGCAACACCAACACGGCGAGGGCGGCGGCACCGATGATCAACGGACGCCGTTGCATCACCCGGCTCCAACGCCACGACACCGTGCGGCGTCCTTCCACGTCGTGGCGGAACCACGGCATCCGCAACCGGTCGATACGGTGCCCGACGAAGCCGAGCACGGCGGGAAGCACGGTGATCGAGGCCACCACCACACTGGTGACGGTCAGCGACAACGCCAGCGCCACCCCCCACAGATAGCTGCGGCCCATCAGCACGAGACCGACGACCGAGATCACCACCGTCGACCCGGCGAAGACGACCGCCCGACCCGCCGTGGTCCCGGCGAGCACCACGGCGTCGCGGGGCGCACGGCCGTCGGCGAGGGCACTGCGATAGCGGGTGACGATGAACAAGGCGTAGTCGATGCCGACACCCATACCGATCATCGTGGCGAGCAGCACCCCGAAGTCGGGGACATCGACGAAGTTGGCCACCAGCGCCACGCCGCTCAACCCGACACCCAGACCGAGCCCGGCGATCACCAGCGGCAGACCGGCGGCCAGCACCGATCCGAACGCAACCAGCAGGATGGCGACGGCGGCCACCAGACCCACCGACTCGGAGCTCGCCTCCGACTGTTCCAGTTGCTGGACCGGGTACCCGCCGAGTTCGACCTGGAGCCCGTCGCCCTCCGCCCGACGGGCGACGTCGATCACCTCCGCAACCGCTCCGGCCGGAACCTCCTGGTCGGCTTCGTCGAAATGGATCTGGAGCATCCCCGCCGACCGGTCGGGGGCGACCGGTCGTCGTTCGACGCCCACCACATGATCGACCTCGGCGATCGCCGTCTCCATCCGGTGGACGATCGCATCCACGTGGGAACCGGTAACGTCCCCGGCCGAGGTGTAGACCAGGGAGACCGTGCCCCCGGCGACCTCGGGGAAGCGATCCTCGAGCAGCCCGACCGCCCTTGCCGAGTCGCTGCCCGGGACGTTGTAGTCGATCTCGTTGTCCCCACCGGCGATCCCGGCGAGCGTGACGGCCACCGCCACCACCAGCACCCACAACGCCACGACCAGGCGCCGGCGGTCGTAGCTCCATGTGACCACCCGGTGGAGCATCACGTCACCGTCCGTCCGTGAACCCGCGCCGCCGCACCCACGACCGTGCCGGCCAAACCCAGCCCGATGGCGACGATGCCGCCACCGACTCCGTTCCCGCTGCCGACGCCGCCGTCGGCCGTGGCAACCACCACTACGCCGACGACCGTGGCGACCAGCCCGAGCGCGATCGCCGCCGTCGAGCGGGATCGCCCGGCGTCGGTCTCGCCGCCGACATCGGCAGCGCCATTCGAGCGGGCACGACGGCCGGAACGGAGGGCGAGCCCGCCGATCACCAGACCGATTAACCCTGCCGCATACGCCGCAACGGCCCAGAGTCGTCCAGAGCTCGCATCGAAGACGCCGGCGGCGACCGGCGGTACCCAGACTGTTTCGAGGATCCATGTTGTTTCCATGTCGTCGAGTATCCGCCGCCACTGTGAAGCGGCCGTGAAGTGGTGATGTGGATATCGCAAAGCCGGTCCCACCCCTGGAACCCGGATCCCGCACCGCCCCGTCGGGGCGCGTTCACACGGTCTTCATACCTGCCGGTCATGCTGGACGCAGCGGGTGTATCTCCCGCTGGAAACAGGGAGCTTGCCGGTGGTTGGATGCGATGATGGTGCGGTGTCGAAACATGTGCTGGTGGTGGACGACGAACCCAAGATCGTCGAGGTTGTGGGGGACTACCTGCGCAACGCCGGGTTCTCCGTCACCACCGCCGGCACCGGTCCGGGAGCCGTTGCTTCGGCCCGGGCCCGCCCTCCCGATCTTGTGGTGCTGGACCTGGGTCTCCCGGGTCTGGACGGTCTGGATGTGGCCCGCCAACTGCGCCGAGCCTCGCCGGTTCCGATCATCATGCTCACCGCACGGAGCGAGGAGACCGATCGGGTGCTCGGCTTGGAGCTGGGGGCGGACGACTACCTGGTGAAGCCGTTCAGTCCCCGTGAGCTTCTGGCCCGGGTGCGGGCGGTCCTGCGGCGGACCGGTGACCCGGGGATGGACCGGGAGCGGTTTGCGGTGGGGGACATCGTCATCGACACCGGTCGCCGTCAGGTGACCGTGAGTGGGGCGGCGGTCGATCTGACCGCAACCGAGTTCGATCTGCTGGTGACGATGGCTCGTCGGCCGGGCCGGGTGTTCACCCGGGCGCAACTGCTCGACGCCACCCATGGAGTCGTGGTCGAGGCCTACGAACGAACCGTCGATGCGCACATCAAGAACATCCGTCGCAAGGTGGAGCCCGACCCCCGCCGCCCCCGCTACGTGCTGACCGTCCACGGCGTCGGCTACCGCTTCGCCGATGGCTGATCGCCCGCCGACCCGGCGCACGGTGCCCTCCCCAGGTGGCCCCGGTGGGTATCAACATGTGGACACCGCACAGCGTTTCCGGCGTCGGGTGATCCTGGTCGCCGCCGCCCTGCTCCTGGCGTGGATGGTCGTCATCGCCGTCGTCGCCGGTGTGGCGTCCGGGTACTGGGGCGACCTCGGGCTTCCCACCGACGACGAGGGCCGTCCCCGTGGACTGCTCGTGATCGCTGCGGCCACCGTCGTCGCCGGCACCGCCATCGCCATCGCCTACCGCCGCATCGGTGCGCCGGTGAGTGGCCTGCTCCACGCCGCCGATCAGGTGGCGAGCGGTGACTACGGGGTCGTCGACGTCGAGGTGCGTGGACCCCGGGAGGTTCGTCTCCTCGCCGAGACCTTCAACGAGATGGCGGCGCGGCTGGCCAGCAACGAGGCGCAGCGACGGCGATTCATGGCCGACATCACCCACGAACTGCGCAACCCGCTTGCGGTGCTGCAGAGTGAGATCGAGGCTCAGATCGACGGTGTCCATCCCCGTGACGACCACCACCTCGGCTCGCTCCTCGACGAGACCCGGCGGCTCGGTCACCTGATCGACGATCTCCACACCCTGGCGCTCGCCGAGACCGGACGCCTTTCGCTCCAGTGCGATGTGGTGGCCGTTGACACTTTGATCGAGGAGGCGGTCGAGCGCCACAGGACGCGAGCCCGCCAACGCAACGCGACCCTGCGGGTTTCGATCGAGCAGGATGTGCCGAAGGTGTGGGCCGACCCGACCCGGATTCACCAGATCATGGACAACCTGCTGGTCAACGCCATCCGCCATACCCCGGTCGGCGGGGAGGTGCTGGTGACGGCATCGATACTTCGTGACGCAGGTCCGGGCGACCGCCCGATGGTTCGCTGCCAGGTGACCGACGCCGGCTCCGGGTTCCGGAGCGAGCAACTCGGACGGTTGTTCGAACCGACGGTGCGGACGGGAGATCCGGGGGGTAGCGGGCTGGGGCTCTCGATCGCCCGCGATCTGGTCCGGGCACACGGAGGGATGATCGAGGCCGGGAACGATCCGCACACCGGCGGCGCCTCCGTGGCTTTCACCCTGCCCACGTGAGACCGGCCGATCTGCGTCGGGCTCGACTGACCGCCGCGGCGCAGCTCCGCCGGTGGGAATGCGGTGGGATGGACGGGTGCTCGACGGTCCGTACCCTAACTGGCACTCGGCCCGTCGTATCGGGGCGACGTCAGGTCAGGGCTTCGATGATCCGCAGATCCCGCTCGGCGCCATCTCCGAGCACCGCCAGCGCCTCCTGGTACCCGGCGCTCTCGTAGGCGGCGACGGCCGCCTCCACGCTGTCGAACTCGATGATCACGGTGCGTTCCGCTACCCCGGATTCGAAGGCGGCTGCCGGGGTGCCCCGGGCAAGAAAGCGACCGCCTCCGGCCCGCATCGCCGCACCGGCGAGTTCGATGTACCGGGCCAGGCGGTCCTGGTCATTCACCGACCGGAAGGTGTTGATCCAGTACGCCTTGCCCACGATTCCGCTCCCTCGAATGAGATCCGGCATTGGACACGGCCGTGGCCCTGGTTGGTTTGGGAAGGGTCGTGTCGCCGCCGGTCAGCGTACCGCGCTTGTCGCGGCGATCCATCTCGACGGCACAGCGGTCAGGACATGCCAGGTTTGTCGAAGAAGTCCGCCAGCGCTCCGGCGAGGGCTTGCGGGTTCTCCTCGGCCATGTGGTGCCCGGACTCGATGGCGTGGCCGCGCAGATCTGGTGCCCATCTCGACCAGATCCGCAAGGGGTTCCCGTACAGATCCTCCATGTCGTCCCGGCTGGACCACAACACGAGCGTGGGGCACCCGACGACCTTCCCGGCCGCCCGGTCGGCCAGCTCGTGGTCACGGTCCACACCCAACCCGGCGCGGTAGTCCTCGAGCATGGCGACGACCGTGTCGGGATCGGTTACGGCTCGTTGGTACTCCTCGAATGCCTCCTCGCCCATGTGCGCCGACGATCCGCCGTACCAGGCCATGGGGTCGGCGAGGATGGCCCGCTCCGGTCGCTCGGGCTGGGCGAAGAAGAACCAATGGAACCATTTTTCGGCAAACCGAGCATCTGCACGCTCGAGAGCCTCGCTGATGGGGACACCGTCGAGCACGGCGAGGCAATTGACGACTTCCGGGTGGTCGAGGGCGAGCCGCAGTGCCACGTAGCAACCTCGATCGTGACCGGCGAGGGAGAAGCGGGGGTGGCCGAGGTGCCGCATCAGCCGGACCAAGTCCGCCGCCACCGCCCGTTTCGACTGCTGGGAGTGGTCGGGCCGGATCGCCGCCTTGCCGGATTGCCCGTAGCCACGCATGTCCGGGCAGACCACCGTGAACCCGCGCTCGACAAGACGTTCCGCCACCCGGTGCCATGTCGCCCCGGTGCGGGGGTGACCGTGGACCAGCAGCACCGCCGGACCGGCACCCCGATGACGGACCCGCAGGGCGACCTCCCCGACATCGACGAACTCGTCGACGAAGCCTTCGAACATCGCTTCACCATAGGGTCTCGACCGGGTGTTTCGGTCGTCCCCATCCTGGATCCCGGTGGGTCGCTCGTCGCCGATGGTGGACGAGGATCGGTGCGTGGCAACTCGCTCTCTCCGCAAGTAGGTTCGGCCGACGGGACACAAGGTGACCCACCGAAGTCGGCGCACGAGCACGAAAGGCGCCGCGCCGGGGCAATCACCACCTCGTGTACAAGGATCAGCGTCTAGCCTCGGATGAACGACCCACTCCATACCGACACCCCGCATGGCGCACCGCCGGGTCATCGCAGGGCCGGCCACGATCGACAGGGAGAATCACCGTGAGCGATGCGACGGCCCGGCCCCCGAGACTGCCGCCACCGTGGTTCATCCATACGGCGTGGCGTGTCCATCGGGCGTTGTACCGGCTCAGTGGCGGCCGGTTCCTGTGGACGACCTCGAACAAGCGTGGCTGGGGTGCGCTGCGTCTCACCACCACCGGCCGCAAATCCGGTGCCGAACGCAGCGTCATCGTCGGCTACATCGAAGAAGGTCCCGACCTCGTCACCCTGGCGATGAACGGGTGGGACGAGGGCCATCCCGCCTGGTGGCTCAACCTCGAAGCCAATCCGGACGCCGTGGTCCGGCTGGCGCACCAACCCCCGCGTCCGGTCCACGCCCGGGCCGCCACCGGCGAAGAGCGCAACCGGTTGTGGCAACGCTGGGCCGAGATCGATATCGGTCTCGACACCCTTGCCGCCCGGAGATCGATCGAGACTCCGGTGGTCGTGCTCGAACCGCGCGGCGACACCGGCTGACGACGGCTCCGCCGGGTTCGACGTCGATCGCAAGGCACCGGCTGGATCTGCCCATCACCGTCGGGACTGGTCCGCTCGCCCGTCGCCTCCCACCAGCATCTGGCTCCCCGGAACCGCTGCAGCGTCGACCAGGCGGGTGATCAGATCCTGGTACGGCACTCCGGCCGCTGCGAACATTCTCGGGACCTGCGATTCGGCGGTCATGCCCGGCATGGTGTTGACCTCGTTGAGGACCGGGCCGTCGTCGGTGAGGAAGAAGTCGATGCGGGCGACTCCCGCACAGCCGAGGGCGTCGAACATTCCCACGGCCGCCTCGGCCAGGGCGGCGTGTTCCGCTCTACTGAGGTCGGCGGGCACGGTGAACCGGGCAGAACCGTTGTACTTGGTGGCCGTGTCGAACAATCCGTCGGCGCAGATCTCCAAGGGTGGTGGCGCCCACCGGCTGCCGTCGGCATCGCACAGGACGGCGACGTCGATCTCACGGCCGTGGACGGGATGTTCGATGAGTATCCGGCTGTCAAAGCGCCCCGCGGTACGCAACGCTACAGCGAGTTGATCGGGATCCTGTGCGAGGGTCACGCCGTAACTGGACCCGGCCGATACCGGTTTGACCACAACTTCCGTCACGAATTCGAGCGCAGCCATGTCGGCTGCGCACACCAGGCGGCCCGGGGCGGTGCGAATCCCGATGGCGTCGGCAACCAGCTTGGTCGCCCATTTGTCCATGCCGATGGCCCCAGCGCGGGTGCCGGAGCCGACCATGGGTGTATGGGTGAGGGCACAGAGTGCCGCCAGCGTCCCATCCTCACCCAGCGGCCCATGGACCGCAGGGAAGACCACATCGGTCCGGGCGAGGAACGACATTGCGGCGGCGACCGAATCGACGGTGCGCTCACCGAGCGGTTGGCGCTCACATTGCCAACGACCGTCCCGGCCGATGGTGATGGAGGTGGTATCGAACCCCTGCCCATGCAGCGCTCCTTCGATGGCGGCGGCACTTTTCAGGGACACCTCGTGTTCTGCGTTCTCGCCGCCGCCGATGACCAGCACCTGCATCGTCATGCGATGATCCGCCTGATGCGGTGCCCGATCCCGGTGACGATGGTGTGGGGAATGGTCCCGGACCAGCGAGCCCAATCGTGGATGGTGGGTGCGACTCCACCTTGCGGTCCGAACACGGTGGCGATGGTGCCGGGCGGGTATGACTCCTTTCCGGTGTCGATGACGATCTGGTCCATCGAGACACATCCGACGATGGAGTAGCGGCGTCCGCCGATCGCCACCGCAGCCTCCGAACTGACCTCCCGGGGGATACCATCGGCGTACCCGACGGGCAGGACGGCGAGGTTGGTAGCCGTTTCCGTGAAGTGGGTGGCGCCGTAGCCGACCGGTGTGCCCGCCGGGACCGTTGCCCGGTGCACGATGGGGGTGGTCAGCCGCAAGGCGCCGTGCAGCGTGGTGGTGTGGGAGGGGTCGATTCCGACGAGGCCGGCTCCAATCCGGACCATGTCGAAGTGGGTGGCCGGATCGCACAGTGTTCCCGAGGTTGCCGCCAGGTGGGTGAGCGGGACACCGAGCCCTGTCGCCACGATCGTCCTCCTGGCACGTCTGATTCGCCCGACCGCCGCCCTGTTCGCCTCGGGTCGCGCCTGATCCGCCAGCGGCAGGTGCCCCATCAGCCCCACGACGTCGACCCTTCCTTGCCAGTGTGCCTGCCGGGTACGGGCGATCAGCGTGTCCCACTCGGATACGGGACAGCCCTCGCGGGCCATGCCGGTGTCCAGGTACAGGTGGAGTGGGATCCGCCAGGCGCCGTGTGCGAGCAGTGCCTCCAACTCGTCGACGGAACCGACGGCGACATCGATCTGGTGGGCAGCGGCCGTCTCGGCGTCTACACCCGACGGGTGCAGCCAGGTCAGGATGGGCACGGTGAGTCCCGCCGCCCGCAACTCGGCCGCCTCGGCGATGTCGGTGGTGCCGAGCCAGTCCGCTCCGGCGGCGACTGCCGCACGGGCGACGGTGATCGCCCCGTGCCCGTACCCGTCCGCTTTGACCACCGCCATCACGCGGGAACGGGTCTTGGTGCGGGCGATCTCCAGGTTCCGCATGACTTCTCCCGGCAATGTCGCCAGCGTGGGCGGCTCGACATCGATCAGGCGTCGACCAGATCGTTCCAACGAAGTGGTCATTGCTCCGTCCTTCGATCATGTGTGGCGTCGGCGAGCGTGGGAGGGCATCCCCTGCCCTCTGCCTCGGGATGCAGCTCGTAGTGCCACGGCTCGTTGCCGTAGACCTGGCACAACCCGTAGCGGGCGCCATGTTCGAGCAACCACGTCGTCGCCACGGCGGGGCCGATGTCGACCGCATCTCCGGTGACATGGGCGGAAGTGTCCACCGTGGCAACCCATCGGGCGGCCTCCGCTTCGGACCCGTAGACCGTCACCGCATCACGCAGGAGTTGTTCC
Source organism: uncultured Acidimicrobiia bacterium (assembly GCA_963708235.1). Classification (GTDB taxonomy): domain Bacteria; phylum Actinomycetota; class Acidimicrobiia; order Spongiisociales; family UBA5794. The sequence goes on from OY970200.1 coordinate 1,466,864, forward strand.
TGGTACTCGGGGGACCGCCATCCGCTGTTGACGTGGAACGTCACGCCATCGGCGGCGGCGTCCATGGCCGCATGCCGCAGCGCCTGCAGGAGACCGGGGTCGAGGTTGGTGATGCCGGGGTACCGGTCGTCGTACACGGTCACGCCGTCGGGGAGGGCGCCGTCGTGCTGGTCAACGGACCCGTCGTAGGCAAAGAGGGTGGTGACCGGTCCGCCGACGACCACGTCGTCGACCGGGGGTGGGGCTGACGACGCCGACGGATGGATCATCGTTGCGGCGAGCGAGGCGATGGCGACGACCAGGACGGCGACCACCGGCCCGAGGGCACGGCGGGTGGTCGGTGGTGCGGCAGTGGAATGAGTCATGCCGGCAGTCAACGCGATGTGGTGTTGCCGGCACGTATGTACTTTTCCTTATGCCCACGATATGTGGCGGTTTGTAGGATCGAGGGTATGCGGGTGTTGGTCGTCGAGGATGAGCCGTTCATGGCCGAGGCGATCCGCGATGGGCTACGTCTGGAGGCGATCGCCGCCGACATCGCCGGTGACGGCGATGTCGCGCTCGAGCTGCTGCGTATCAACACCTACGACATCGCCATCCTCGACCGTGACATCCCCGGCCCCTCCGGTGACGAGATCGCGGCGAGCATCGTCGCTTCGGGCAGCGGCATGCCGATCCTGATGCTGACGGCAGCCGACCGGCTCGACGACAAGGCGTCGGGTTTCGGACTAGGTGCCGACGACTACCTCACCAAGCCGTTCGAGCTACGCGAACTGGTCCTCAGGCTGAGAGCGCTCGACCGCAGGCGCACCCACCACAAGCCGCCGGTGCGGGAGATCGCCGGTCTCCGGGTGGATCCGTTCCGCCGTGAGGTGTTCCGGGACGGACGGTACGTTGCGCTCACCCGGAAACAGTTTGCGGTCCTCGAGGTTCTCGTCGCCGCCGAAGGCGGGGTGATCAGCGCCGAAGAACTCCTGGAGCGTGCGTGGGACGAGAATGCGGATCCCTTCACGAACGCCGTGCGCATCACCGTTTCGGCCCTGCGCGAGCGGCTCGGCGAACCATGGCTCATCGTCACCGTGCCCGGGGTCGGCTACCGCATCGACACGGAACCTGACCCGGGACCAACCGGCGGTGAGCGTGGATAGGGCTCCGGGGCTGAGCGTTCGCCTCAAGTTGACCCTCAGCTACGCCGGGTTCCTCATGGTCGCCAGCGCCCTGCTGCTCGCCGCCGTGTGGGTGTTCCTGCTGCGGTACGTCCCCGAGGTGACCAATCTCCCGGCCGAATCGGGTCCTCCGGGTCGTGCCCCATCGAACTTCGTGCCCAACCAGTCGGACCTGGTGCGCGCTTTCGCCCCCAGGGCCGCCCAGGCGCTGGTCTTCCTGTTGGTGTTCGGTCTCGTTGGTGGGTGGCTTCTCGCCGGCCGAATGCTGGCGCCGCTGAAACACATCACCAAGGCGACACGTCTGGCCGCAGACGGGTCGCTCTCGCACCGGATCCGGTTGGAGGGCCGCAGCGACGAGTTCCGTGAACTTGCCGATGCCTTCGACGCCATGCTTTCGAGGATCGAGATGGACGTCGCCGAACAGCGGCGGTTCGCCGCCAACGCCTCCCACGAGTTGCGGACCCCACTGGCGATCTCGCAGACCCTGCTCGACGTCGCCCGGAACGATCCGGCTCATCAGCCTGGCGAGCTGGTCGATCGTCTCAGCGCCGTCAACACCCGCGCCATCGAACTCACCGAAGCCCTGCTCCTGCTCAGCCGCACCGGGCAGCGGTCCTTCATCCCGGAACATGTCGACCTGTCCCTCGTTGCCGAGGAAGCGACCGAGACGTTGCTGCCGCTGGCGGAGCGTCGCGGTGTCACCGTCCTGACCTCCGGGGACATCACCCCCACCATGGGCTCCTATGCGCTGCTGTTGCAGATGACCACCAACCTGCTCCACAACGCCATCGTCCACAACCTCCCCGAACACGGCACCGTCCAGGTCGCCACCGAGGCCGGTCCACGGACCGTGACGCTGACGGTCGAGAGCACCGGCGAGAAGCTCTCTCCCCAACTGATCGCGACCCTCACCGAGCCGTTCCAGCGAGGCACCCAGCGTATCCGCGGCGACCATGGCGGTGTCGGTCTCGGTCTGGCCATCGTCAAGAGCATCACCGAGGCCCACGACGGATCGCTCTCCATTGCCGCCCGTCCCGAAGGCGGGATCCTGGTCACCGTGCAGCTTCCCGGGGTGGCCGGCGAACACCAGGGGGATACCGCCGTGGGCTGACGATGCGCCGCTTCGGGTACGAGTCGCAACGACGTGCGGGCCCGGAGGTGGATGCCGGCGGCGAACCGGAGCTAGCCGACCGCCGGACCGGGTGGTTCGTCGAGACCGAGCGTCCGCAGGTGTTCGGCGGCGACCTTCTTCGGGACCACCATCGTCCACGCCTCGATAACGATCTCGGTGAGTTCCTCGATGTCGAGCGCATCGAGGAAGGCAGTCACCCAGTGGTAGCGGAGATCACTTGTGGACGGCATGGCGAACTTCTCGGGCTCGCCGGCGACGAGTGCCTGGCGTTGTTCCTTGGGGAACGCAAAGCCCATCACCCGTTCGTCGGCGGAGAAGGCGACATAGACGAGCTGCCCGACCCGGAACTTGAGTCTGCCCCTCACCACCGCCTCGTACGAACGGGGGAGGGTGGCGGCGATCCGGCGGGCGTCATCGACCGTTGCGACCATCCCGGTCACTCTATGCCGCGGCGACGCGGGATGGTCGCACCGTTGCCGTCATGCCACCCGTTCGACTTTCGGTGCATGGGGAAGCCGTGGCGACACCCGGGTAGTCTCGCTGACCATGACGCAACCAGGTGGACATCACGGCATTTCCGGTCCGAACGCCGATCGTTGTCGACATGGTGCGGGGGACCGACATGAATCCTGATCCGGGGTGGATGCCGGCGGTGCGCCGGTACCCGTGGCGTGGCCAGGGACTGGAGACGGAGCCGGCCATCATTCACCTGCGGTTCCTCTTCCTGGCGTTTGTCTCCGCCGTGTTGCTGATCCCTGCGGTGCTGGCCATCGCCGACCCCTTCTCCAGCGCAACGGCCACCACCGATGGCTGGCTGACTCAGTGGCGGGCGGTGGCGATCGTCGGCGTCGTCAGCCTGGCCGCACTGGCGGCTACCACCATCGTCGGTCAGCAGCGGTGGACGGTCGGCGACGACCAGGCCGCCATCCAGAGATTCCAGGGCACCACCTTTGTCCGGGTCGCCCTCGCCGAGACCCCGATCTTTGTGGGGTTCGTGTTGTTTGCGATACTCGGCGACGCAACCCCCTTCCTCATCGGGTTGGGGACATCGCTGCTCCTCCTCGCCGTGGCGGCACCCACGGAGGCGGCCGTCACCCACCGTCACGAAGACCTCGCCATGGCTGGCAGTCCGGTGGATCTGCGCCGGGCGCTCTACACCCCGCGCCCTGCCGAGGGAGATTTCGGACCCAACCCCGGTCCTTGAGCGGTCACCCCTCGGCTCTGACGTAGGCGACGATCGCATTGGCGTGGCCATGGCCCAGGCCGTGCTCGGTCTTGAGCCAGTTCACGAGGTCCGAGTGTTTGGTCAACGAGCTGTTGCGGACCAGGTCGAGCCATTCGTCGATCGGTCGACCGTAGGTGCGCTCGATCGACGGGAAATACGACGCCGGACCCTTCGTCTTCCCGGTGGCGCCGCCTTCAGGTGGTGTCATCTTCTTGCCCTCCTGGCTCGGTGTCTCGATGTCCTGCGAGGTAGACCGTCCCGGGCGGGCGAAATTCATCGCCGCCGGGACACTTCCCGGCGAGCGTCCGTGCGACCTCGTCCATATCGTGGGGACCTCCTCGATGGCGAAGGTGCCCGCGGTCGCAGGAATCCCTTGTCGAACGGGAGGAGGGGGTGGTGGTGATCAGGTTGACTGATTCGGAATCGTCGGTACCTTCCCATCACGTGGACAGAGCGGTCGCATCAGGGACGTATCTCGCCCGGGAGGTCGGAGCATGAAGATTGCCGTACTCGGTACCGGTACGGTCGGCCGGACCATCGCCGCCAAACTCGACGAGCTGGGTCATGAGGTGTGCATCGGTACCCGCAATCCAGGGGCGACGATGGGCCGCACCGAACCGGATCCACCGGGCCCGCAGTCGTTCGCCGGGTGGGCCGGCGAGCACCCTTGCATCACGGTGGCTTCGTTGGCCGATGCCGCCGCCGGCGCTGATACGGTGGTCAACGCCACCAATGGCGCCGGGTCCGTGGAGGCCCTGGAGTTGGCGGGGGAGCAGAACCTGGCGGGGAAGGTGGTGGTCGATGTCGCCAACCCGCTCGACTTCACGAGGGGAATGCCACCCACCCTGCTCGTGTCGGACACCGATTCTCTGGGGGAACAGATCCAGAGTCGCTTCCCCGAGGCGAAGGTGGTCAAGACGCTGAACACCATGAACGCCCACCTGATGGTCGATCCCCGGCAACTCGCCGACGGTAACCACACCGTCTTCGTGTCCGGCAACGATGCCGACGCCAAGACCGAGGTAACCGTATTGCTGCGGTCCCTCGGCTGGTCGGACATCATCGACCTGGGGGACATCACCACGGCCAGAGGTACCGAGATGTATCTGCCGCTGTGGCTCCGTCTCTGGGGCGCCACCCAGGCCCCGATGTTCAATGTGAAGGTGGTGCGATGAATCCCGGCACCGTCATGGTCGAGCCGTGACGGCCATGGCCGACTTCGACCACCATGCCGTCATCGACCTGGTCACGGTGGGGAGGTCGACCGGTGCTCCCCACACCGTGGAGATCTGGTTCGCCCAGCGGGCATCGACCGTCTACCTCCTGTCCGGAGGTGGCGACCGGTCCGACTGGGTCCGCAATGTGACCCGCAAGCCCCAGGTTCACGTCGAGGTGGACGGCCACCGGTACCCCGGGCGAGGCCGCATCATCACCGACCCGGACGAGCAGCGTCTGGCTCGCGACGCCGTCTATCAGAAGTACAGATCCCGCTACGGCGGCGACCTCACCAACTGGCGGGATTCGGCGCTCCCCGTCGCCATCGACCTCGACGGTGCCGGGAACGAGACGGCACCGACCACCCGGGAGCTCGACGAGCAGGGCTGAGTCGCCACGGCGGCAACCGCAGGTGGATCGCCGCACGCCGAGATTCGGTGCGATCATTGGTCTGACGGGGTCAACCCGAACAGGTCGGTCTCGGATCGACCAGAAAGGACCAGACGATGGATGTCCAGGACGTGCTCGCCCAGGCAAGAGACACCATGACGGTCAAGCGGGTCTTCGGCGACCCGGTCGAGAGGAACGGGGTGACGGTGCTCCCGGCGGCGAAGGTGCAGGGAGGCGCCGGTGGCGGAAGCGGGGAAGGACCGGAAGGTGAGGGCAAAGGTTCCGGGAGCGGGTTCGGCCTCAATGCCACACCGGCCGGGGTCTTTGTGATCAGCGGCGACGAGGTGACGTGGAAACCGGCGATCGACGTCAACCGGGTCATCCTCGGCGGTCAGATCCTCGCCATCGTGGCCCTGATCGTGGTGCGCTCGATCGTCCGGCGGTAGCGACAGCAGATCGGCCGACGTTCAGATCGACGTGGTCCTACACCGAGAAGCGGGGCGCTCTTGTCCGGATGCCGAACGGTACGCTCCAACCATGCGAGCAACCATCGACGGTGGCGGACGGGTCGTGATGCCCAAGCCGGTTCGTGATCGTCTGGGACTGAAGGCAGGCAGCGAAGTTGAGATCGTCGAGCGCGACGGGTGGATCGAGATCACTCCGGTCGCCACTCCGATGACGCTTGCCGACGACGAGCCCGTTGCCTTTGTCGATCGCGGGATGCCCGAACTCACGACCCAGGTGGTTGGCGAGACGCTCGAGGTGCTCCGACGGTGATGGTCGCCGTCGACACCAGCGTCGCCGTCGCGGCTTTCGCTCCCTGGCATGATGCCTTTCAGGGGCGGTTCGATCAGTCGCCGAGGACCTGGTGCAGCCGGGCGGCGAAGGCGTCGGGGTCACCGGTCTGACCGTATTCGCCGCCGAGGAACCCGCCGTGGTTGCTGGGGAAGAGGGCGATCTCGACACCGAGTCGATCGGCGACGGCGTGTCCGCCCCGGCTCGCCATCTCGCCTTCGGAGTCGATCCCGGAAGCGGGGACGATCCGGGTCGGTGCGGTCTTCAGGGCGTCGAAGTCGGGCTCGTAGTGGGTGGTGTTGACGATCGTCTGGCTCAGCATCGGGTCGGTGCGTGAGCCGTCGTCCTCGGTCGGCAGCTCGAACATCGCCGGGTCCGGTGCCGGCTGCGCCACGACCTCGGCGGTGAACGGGCCGCGGTGGCTGACGATGGCGATGAAATGCGCCATCCCGGCGCCCCACCCGCTGCGCTGGTAGGTCTCGTGCACGGCCCGGGAGGCGGCCTCCGCATACTCCCGGTCGGGCAGGATCGAGGCAAGAGGCGGTTCGTGGGCGACCAGGGTGCGGACATCGCCGGGTTGGCGGGCGACCAGCGCCAGGGCGTTGACGGCGCCACCGCTGCTGGCGAAGAGATCAACCGGCCCTCCCACCTCGGCGATGATCCGGTGCAGGTCGTCGGCGTGGATCTCGGGGGTGATCTCGCTGGCCGGATCGGTCAACGGGCTGCGCTCGGTGCCGCGGGGATCGTACGTGACAATGGTGCGGTCGGTGAAATGACCCGCAAGCGTGCCGAAGCCGGCGGCACCCATCGGAGACCCGATCAACATCAGCACCGGTTCGGTGCTGTCGGAACCTGTGTCCTCATGACCGGGGCGGACGTCGTATGCCAGCGTCGCCCCCGGGACGGTGAGGGTCCGTGTCGTCGGTTCGGTTGTCGTGGTCATGCGGTCGTCCTCCTCGGGATGGCTACGGGTGTACGTGTCTGACGCCCTGCGCCGCCGAATCTCATCGGTCAGCCGGCCGTTCCGGGTCGGTGGCGAGGAGGGCGTCGATCTGGCCGACGGCCTCGATCAGGCCCTCCTCCATACCCATGGCGACGAGTTGTTCCATCGCCTCGACGCTGGGGAAGGTGCCGGTGATCGACATCCGGGTCCGCCCTCCGCCGACTGGCTGGATGGTCACATGGCTCCGGGTGCCGGGTAGGTCGGTGTTGGCGGTGCCGTCGTCGTTGGCGAAGCCGTCGTGGAAGACGAGCCGGTGTGGTGCCTCGACTTCCTCGATCACCCAGTAGCCGTGGAACCGGTCGCCCTCGGGACCGGTCATGTGGTACTCGACCCGACCTCCGGTGTTCAGCTCGTGCGAGGTGACGGTTGCCGGGTACGTCGGTGGGCCCCACCAGCCTTCGAGCTGGCGCGGATCGGCCCACAGCTGCCAGACCCGTTCCGGGGAGGCCTCGAACTCGGCCTCGACGGTGAGGGTCAGGGTATCGGGATCTTTGTGGACGGCGGTGACGGTCACGGGGTCTCCTCTGGTCGGTCGGGGTTCTCGGTGATCAGGGCGGTCATCCGGTCGATCCGGGTGCGCCACAACTCCTCGTACTGATCGAGCAGGCGGCGAGCGGTCACCAGCGCCGTCACGTTGGTGCGAACCAGCTTGCGGCGACCGTCACGCTGTTTGGTGACCAGGCCGGCGCGCTCCAGCACGGCGATGTGTTTCTGCACCGCCGCAAAGCTCATCGGGTAGTGCCCGGCGAGTTCGGCGACACCCTCGGTGCCGTCGATGGCGCGCCGCACGATGTCGCGCCGGGTGGCGTCGGCCAGGGCGCTGAACATCCGATCGAAGTCCGGGGGAGCAAGCTGCACAGGTACAACCATATGGTTGTATGGTGGGTCTGTCAACCTCACGACGGCGCCACCGACCGTGTGGTCGTGGTCCGGCTGGCGGCCCACATTCCGGCGCCCGACCAAGATGCACCGTTCCGGTAGGTCGCGGAAAATCTCACTGCCATACGGTCCTGTACCCCCGTAGAGTCGGGAAAAGGACCAGTACGTGCATACGTCACCGAGACGTCAGGAGGTTCCCATGCGGAATCCGAAGCGAGCACTTGTCGGCGTTCTTGCGGTCGCCTTTCTCCTCGGGTCGGTACTCACCCCGACCTTGGCGGAGGAGCAGGCGCCGGGGGAGGACGAGCAGCTCCAGCTCTATCAGGCCACCGTCGACACCGAACAGTGGGCCGACATCCAAGACCTCGGCCTCGACATCGCCCACGTCGACCAGACGGTCGACGGCATCGAACTCCAGGTCGTCGCCTACCCGAGCGACCAGGAGGCGTTGGGACGACTCGGGATCGATTTCCGCGAAGTCCGCAACGAAGACGGGCTCACCCAGATCCAGGCGGCGGAGGCCCAGTCGGTGCACGGGTTCGATGTGTGGCGCTCGTTCGACGAGCCCGGCGGTATCGAGGACCAGATCCGCGCCCTCGCCGACGACCCGCGCAACGGATCGTTCCTCCGTCTCTTCGACCTCGGCGACAGCCACCAGGGACGGGACATCCTCGCCCTCCGGCTCACCGTCGGTGCCCAGAACGTCCCGGTGGGAAGCCGCCCGGCCGTGCTCTACCAGGGGACCACGCACGCCCGCGAGTGGATCAGCACCGAAGTGACCATGCGGCTGCTCAACGAGTTCGTCGACGGGATGCGGTCCAACGACCGTGACATCCGACGCATCCTGCGCACCAGCGAGGTGTGGTTCATCCCCGTGTTGAACCCCGACGGGTACCAGTACACCTTCGATGTCGACCGCCTGTGGCGCAAGAACCTCCGCGACAACAACGGAGACGGCGAGATCGGCCGCGGAGACGGGGTCGATCTCAACCGCAACTACCCGGAGAACTGGGGCTACGACGAGGAAGGATCGTCCTCCCAGCCCGCCAGCGAGGTCTACCGCGGCCCGGCGCCGGCGTCGGAGCCGGAGACCCTGGCCAACATCGCCCTGTTCGACATGCTTCCCGATCTACAGTTCGCCGTCAGCTATCACTCGTTCGGGGACCTGCTCCTGTACTCGCAGGGGTGGCAGGTGCAGAGCCCCTCGGCAGACGACCCGATCTTCGTCGCCCTTACCGGTACCGACGACGATCCGGCCGTCGAGGGCTATCGACCCCGGGGTCGGCGCCGACCTGTACACCACCAACGGCGAGTTCACCGACTGGTCGCACGGCGCCCGTGGGGTGCTCGCCTGGACCCCCGAGCTGTCCGAGGGCTGCCCCGGCTGCGGGTTCGTGTTCCCCGACGACGAGGAACTCGTCCAGGCGGAGTACGAGCGCAACCTGGACTTTGCAATGAACATCGCCCGCTCGGCCACCCGGCCGGATGATCCGGTCACCCACAACCCGGACTACGAGACCGAGAGCCTCTACCTCGACGTCAGCGACGTCGACCCGTGGAAGTCGGGCAATCCGGCATCCGATCTGCGGGTCGAAGTGTCCTACGCCGGTGGCTCCTCGCAGCCCGTGGATGTGCTCGCCCGCCGCTCGGTCGGAGACGGTGACCCTCAACTACCGGATCAACGGCGGACCGCGACGTGTCGCCGCCACGGCCCCGGTCCCAGACGGTGAGGTGTTCGGTGGCAACAACGGCTACAACACCTACTACCACTACCTGCGCGGAGAGATCCCCGGCACTGGCGGTCGGGGACAGCGTCGAGTACTGGTTCACCGGTCGCGGGGCGTCGCACCGACATCCAGGCGTTCGATGTCGTCGAGGACGCCGATGCCTCGGTGCTGATCGTTGCCCACGAGGATCGGACCGGGCTGGTCAACATTCCCGGCTATGCGAGCACGTCGACCCGGCCGTGCCCAACTACCTGTCGTCCTACACGGACGCGCTGCCGATGCCAGCGGCGTGAGCTACGACGTGTTCGACTTCGACGCCATGGGCCGCCAGGCGCCGGATCATCTCGGGGTGCTGAGCCACTACGACGCCGTGATCTGGTACACGGGGAACAACTTCGTCACCCGGCAGGCCGGACAGGGGTCCGGGGAACATCGACCGGGTGGCGAACGACCTGATCCTCGAGGTCCGCGCCTATCTCAACGAGGGAGGCAAGCTGCTCTACACCGGGCAGTGGGCGGGCGCCGCCGAGAACGGGCTCGCCGGTGGCCAGTACTACGACCCGGTCAACGACGAGGCTTGCGTCGGTCGGCGGGGCGCCCAGCCGACATCTTCTGGCGGTGTGCGTTCTTCGCCGACAAGAACGACTTCCTCCAGTACTACCTCGGCGCCTACATCTACAACAGCGACGCCGGTACCGATGCCGAAGGCGAGCCCGTTCCCGGTGGTAGGGGTCGACGACCCGTACACCGGCATGGCCTGGGAGTTCAACGGCGCCGACAGCGCCGAGAACCAGGCCCACACGGCGTCGTTCATCACGACGAGCAGCCTGCTGCCGATGTGGACGAGTTCCCGCAGTTCGCCAGCGACGCCCCGGCAGAGTGGGTCACCGGCGGTTCGGGAGGCGTTCGAGCCGCTTCGACGGCGACTGGTATGTCTACAGCGGTATCGGGGACGTCAGCTACAAGCGGCTGATGCGCACCATCGACCTCACCGGGGTCGCAGGCCGACGACGACCCGACGCTGACGTTCCGGTTCTCCTACGACACCGAACCGGACTGGGACTTCGTCTTCGTCGAGGCGCACACCGTCGGCGCGGATGACTGGACGACCCTGCCCGATGCCAACGGCCACACCACCACCGAGCACGGGGGAGAGCTGCCCCAGCGGCTGGTTCGAGCTGCATCCGTGGCTGGAGCGGTACCAGGGTGCCGACTGCTCGGGTGCCAACCCGACCACCGGCGGGAGCATGGCACGCCCACTCCGGTCGTTCGGCCGGATGGGAGGAATGGGAGATCGACCTCTACGGCTACGCCGGCAGCGAGGTCGAGGTCTCGATCTGCTACGCCAGCGACTGGGCGGTCCAGGGTCTGGGTGCGTTCGTGGACAGCCGTCGAGGTGTCCACCGAGCCCGGTGTCGAGTCGTTCGAGACCGGTCTCGGGGCCTGGGCGGTCGCCGGACCACCGCCGGGAGGCAGCCGACAACCCGAACGACTGGGAGCGGATCATGTCGGTCGGATTCGAGGAAGGCGCCATCGTCAGCCACCGGCGACACGCTCTTCTTCGGGTTCGGGCTCGAAGGGATCAGCGGCGCCGCCGCCCGCAGCGCCGTGATGGAGAAGTCATCGACTACCTGCTCGGTCCGTAACGGCAAGACTCCGCCAACGGCGCACATGGGCCGGCCGGATTGTCCGGCCGGTCCATGTGCCGTGTGTGCCCGCACCGCGGTTGCGGTGCTACCCACCGGTTCCCGCCCCGAACCAGGTTTCCATTGCCCGGGGCAGCCCGGGATCGGTGATGTCCCCCACCCAGGCGACGTGGCCGTCGGGGCGGATCAGCACCGCCGGGGGAGCGGCGACCTGGCCGAGGACCGGGAGTTCCCATCCTCCCTCGTGGGTGGCGTCGACCAGCCGGAGCCGGCCCCCCCAGGGCACGATGTCGAAGCTCCCGGGGTCACCGAAGTTCAGGAGGACCGGCCGGGCGTCGTGGAGCAGGGCGAACAGGCGGGTGGGGCCGCCAGCGGTATCGAGATCCAGGTCGGGGATGCGGCGTCCCAGCAGGGGATGGCCGTCGCCGAGGTCGTAGTGGGTATCGAGGGCGGTGATCATCCCGGCGATGTGCCGGCGCGGCTCGTCCATCGCCAGAAGCTCGGTCATGGTGTCGCGCAGCGCCCGGTGCCGGTCGTCGGTACCGCTGAGGGCGACCTGGGCCATGGTGTTGTGCAGCACCCGGGCACCGACCGGATGCCGCTCGGCGTGATAGGTGTCGAGCAGGCTCTCGGGTGATGACCCGGAGACCACCTGGGCCAGCTTCCATCCCAGGTTGACGGCATCCTGGACACCGGTGTTGAGGCCCTGGCCGCCCTGCGGGGGATGGACATGGGCGGCGTCTCCTGCCAGCAGGACCCGACCCTGACGGTAGGTGGCAGCCTGGCGCGCCATGTCGGTGAACCGCGAGAGCCAGATCGGGCTGTGCGCCCCGTAGTCCGTCCCGTAGGCGACGACCAGAGCCTGGCGGAGATCCTCCAAGGTGGGTGTGTCGGAGAGTTCGACCTGCGCCTCCTTGAGCACCACCCCGTACGGACCGCCCCCTGTGTCACGGTTGACGGGTCCGATACCGCCACCCTCGGGGCGCATCCCGATCTCCGGCTGCTCCTCCATCTCGACCTGGGCAATCATCCAACTGGTTGTGGGATCCAGTCCCGGGAACTCGATGCCCGCCGTCTTGCGGACCAGGCTGCGACCTCCATCGCACCCGACGAGGTACCGAGCCCGCAGCGACGAACCGTCGGACAACTCCACATCGACCCCGGCGCCGTCCTGGACAAGACCGACCACCTCGCGCTGGCGAAGCATCGGAACCCCGAGCTCGGTGAGCACCCAATCGGCCAGGATCGGCTCGAAATCGCTCTGCCAGAGCGCCAGCAGGTAGTTGTGGCGGGTGGGGAAGTCGCCGATGTCCAAGATGGTCCCGCCGTACCCCACGAACGGGTGCGTCTGCCCCGCCTCGAGGAACCGTTCGGCGATGCCCCGCTGGTCGAGCACCTCGATGGTGCGGGAATGGAGACCTCCGGCGCGGGTGCCTCCCAGATCCTGACCGGCACGCCGTTCGACGATGACCACGTCGATCCCGGCCAACGCCAACTCACCGGCCAACATCAGCCCGGTCGGACCGCCCCCTGCGACCACCACCGCATGGTCGGTCGCCTGCCGTTCTCCACGCTCCGCTGCCGAGACGGTCTCGGACGCCTCTCCGTCGGGTTCGGTGGACCCGGGCGACCCATCTGCCTGAGGAAACTCAACCATTCTCACCACTCCTGCGCTCGACGGCTCTGACCGTGATCGGCCTGCGAACCCACCATGGTCGGCACCTGAGGGTCGTTTGCGCAAGCGACTCCGAGGCCGATATCGTGATGAATACGGCAACAGTTCCCGCACCTGCGGACCGACCGCCACCGTCATCGACCGCAACGTCGGCGGGAGACCGTTGCCGGCCCCGTTCCCCGCCACGCCAGACGAACGCAGCGTTGCGTCGGCGTCCGCCCTACACGTCACCGTCGGGCACGAGATCCGCCACTTCGTCATAGGTGACCTCGTCGGGTGCGTCCGTCGGTATGTAGATCACACGGACCACTCCGGTCGGGTAGACCTCCGAGCTCACCAGTTCGAGGTGGTAGGCGGTGTCGCCGTCGTCGAAGAGCCGCCGGCCCTTCCGTGCCGCCACCGGGTGGATCAGCAGCCGCAACTCGTCGACGAGTCCGGCGGCGAGCAGTTGCTGGACCACGGAGATGGAGCCGGGGATGCCGATGCCCCTGATGCCCGGGTCGGCCTTCAAGGCGGAGACGGCGTCGACCAGGTCGCCGTCGAGTCGTTCCGAGTTGCGCCACGCAAAGTCGAGATCCTGGTGCGAGACGACGATCTTGCGCCGGTCTCCCAGCGACTTGGCGAACCCGGCGTCCTCACCGCCGGCCGCCTCGCGCTCGGGCCAGGCACCGGCAAAGCTGTCGTAGGTGATGCGGCCGATGAGCAGCACATCGGCCGCCTGGTAGTCCTCGTCGACGGCCCGGCCCATGTTCTCGTCGAAGTAGGGAAAGTGCCAGTCAGGGTCGATCTCGGCGACACCGTCGGCTGAGATGAAGAGGGTGGACATGAGCTTCGCCATGATGGGGCGCCCTTTCGGTTCGGTCGGTTCGGTCGGTGCTTGTCGGGGGTGAGACCCCGGCCGACCCGCAAACTCATCGCGGCGTGGCGTCGGCGCAGGTCGGGTCAGGCCCCCCAGGTCATGGGCACGGTCGGGGCGGTGCGGTCGGGTCGGCACGGGGTCAGGGAGTTATTCCGGTGCACCGAGCTTCCGGAAACGGGGTCGGGTGGGGAAGGGTGCGCAGTTCGGAACCTCCGGTACGATCCGGGGGATGAAGCTGTCTCGCTCGCCGGTGCTGCTCGCCATGACACTTGCTCTGCTCGGGGCGTGTTCCGGCGACCCGGTGACCACCACCGCCGCCGACGCCACGACGACGACGCAAACCAGCGTACCGACCACCGAGGCCCCGACCACAACCGTGGCGGCGACGACAACCACCGCCCCGACAACGACCACCACAACGGTGGCGGCGGCTCCACCCACGACCCGGGTGCTCGACGACCCGACCGAGCCGGAACTCCGCAACGAGCTGCTGGCGATGCTCGCCGCCGACCAGGAGGAACGCGCTCCGTCGGAGGATCCCGACGCCGAGATTCCTCCCAGCGGTGACGCCGCCCGCACCGCCCGGCTCAAGGAGATCATCGACGAGCACGGCTGGCCGACCTGGGACCTCGTCGGCGTCGACGGAGCCACGGCGGCGTGGGCGATCGCCCAACATTCCGATCAGGATGTCGACTTCCAACGGGAGGCACTGGCACTGCTCGAGGTGGCGGCGGCAGAGGGAAACGGCAGTCTTGGCGAGGTGGCCTATCTCACCGACCGGGTTGCACTCAACTCCGGGGAACTCCAGGTGTACGGCACCCAGTTGGGTGGGTGCGTCGACGGCAAGTTGTCGGCAGCCCCGATGATCGACGAGGACCAGGTGGATGAACGTCGAGCGGCGGTCGGGCTGGGCACCCTCAAGGACTACTTCGCCGAGTTCGGGGATGTCACCTGCTGAGAAGGGCGACCGGTCCGTCGCCGCATCGGTTGGTGTCGGCGACTCCGGTCATCATCCGGAGGTGGTCGATAGACTCCGGGTGTCGGAGGGACGCAAACCCGGGGAAAGGTCGTTGTCGAGATGGCTGACGAAGCGTCTCCGATGACCAAGGTCCGCTGGGGCGTACTCAGCACGGCGAACATCGGGATGCGCAAGGTGACGCCCGCCATCCAGCAGGCTGCCAACTGCGAGGTCGTCGCCATTGCCTCCCGCCGGGCCGACGGAGCCGTCGAAGCGGCGGCGCAGCTCGGGATCGCCACGGCGTACGGCAGCTACGAGGAACTTCTCGCTGCCGACGACATCGACGCCGTCTACCTTCCGCTGCCCAACGATCTCCACGCCGAGTGGACGGTGAAGGCGGCTGCCGCCGGGAAACACGTCCTGTGCGAGAAGCCGCTGGCGCTCACCGCCGAACAGGCCGGGGAGATGGCCGGGGCCTGTGTCGACGCCGGGGTTCGGTTGGGTGAGGCGTTCATGTACCGCCATCACCCGACCTGGGTGGAGGCTCTCCGGCTGGTGCGCTCCGGCGCCATCGGCGAGCTGCGGGCGGTACAGACCTGGTTCAGCTACTTCAACGACGATCCGAGGAACATCCGCAACCGTATCGAGAACGGCGGAGGGGCGATCATGGACATCGGGTGTTATCCCGTCAACGCCGCCCGGATGCTGTTCGACGCCGAGCCGGTGTCGATCGACGCGGCGATCCACCGCGATCCGGTGATGTCGGTCGACACGCTCAGCTCGGCCATCCTCGGATTCCCCGGGGGCGGTCAGGCCACGTTCACCTGTTCGACGCGTGCCGAGCCCGACCAGCGGGTCCAGATTCACGGCGACGCCGGCCGGATCGACATCGAAATCCCGTTCAACATCCCTTCGGACCGCACAACGAGGATCTTCGTCACCTCGGGGGAGGATCCGGCAGCCCGGGACACCCGCACCGTCACCTTCGCCGCCGCCGACCAGTACACGATCCAGGCGGAGCTGTTCGCCGCCGCCATCCTCGACAACACCCCTCTCCCCGTGCCCATCGAGGACGCCATCGCCAACATGCGGGTGATCGAGGCGATTCTGTCGCATCGATGACGCAACGGGTGAGCCGCACGGTGGGAGCCGGTCTTCAGCCGTGGAGCTTGTCGAGGTCTTTCTGGGTGACCTCGCCGGGGAGCTTGCCGACGATGATCATCGCCAGCACCTCGTCGATGGAAACGTCGCTCTTGTTGACGGTGCCCACCAGCTTGCTCTGCAGCATGACGCTGATCCGGTCGGCGTGCTCGAACACATCGTGGATGTCGTGGCTGATGAGGAAGATGCCGAGACCCTCGGCCTTGAGTTGCCGGATGAGCTCGCCAACCTGTGCCGTCTCCGCCGGGCCCAGGGCGGCCGTCGGTTCGTCCATGATCAGGATCCGGGCGTTGAAGTGCACCGCCTTGGCGATGGCGACCGATTGCCGCTGACCACCGGACAGGGACGCCACCGGAACCTTGAAGTTGGTGAACTTCGGGTTGAGACGGCCCATCACCTTGCGGGTGGCGTCCTCCATGGCCGAGTCGTCGAGCGTCCTCCACCTGGTCACCAGCTCCCGGCCCAGGAACATGTTGCCGGGGGCGTCGATGTTCTCGGCCAGCGCCAACGTCTGGTAGATGGTCTCGATACCGAGAGCCCGGGCATCACGGGGCGTGGCGATGCCGACCGGCTCGCCCTCGATCAGGATCTTCCCGGAGTCGGCGGGGTGGGCGCCGGACAGCGCCCTGATCAGCGTGGTCTTGCCGGCACCGTTGCCGCCGACGAGGCCGACCACCTCGCCACGGTGGAGATCGATGGAGACGTCGTCCACGGCATGCACGCCGCCGAAGGCGACCCGGATGTTGCGCATCTCGACCAGGGGAGTCTCGGCCGGTGGGACGTCGGTCATCGGGCCACCCTTCTGCGGTACACGGTGTCGATGGCGACGGCGGCCACGAGGACGATGCCGACCACGATGTCCTGGATCGGTGCGTCGACCCCCATCAGGACCATCCCGGATTGCAGCGACTGCATCACCAGGGCGCCGAGGACGGCACCCGGGATCGTGCCGATGCCGCCGGTGAACGAGGTGCCGCCGATTACGGCGGCGGCGATGACATAGAGCTCGGCGAGGGTGCCGAGACCGCTCGTCGCCGAGTTGAGGCGGGCGACCTGGACCACGGCGGCGATCCCAACCAGGATGCCCATCACCATGAAGGTCTTGACGATCATCCAGCGGGTGTTGATGCCGCCGAGATCTGCCGCCTCCGGGTTACCGCCGATGGCGAACACGTAGCGGCCGAACCGGGTGCGGACCGCAACGAACCGCATCGCCAGCGCCACCGCGATGGTGATCAACACCGGGTAGGCGAGGCCGAACGGGATGTCCGTGGCCCCGTCGGCGAGGGCCGCCGGCTTGAAGTAGCGGTTGAGGAAGGCGATGCCCGCCAGGATGGCGACGCACCCGAAGATGCCGAGTGCGACCTCCACCCACCTGGGGCGTAATTGGAACCCGAATCGCTGCCGTTGTCGTCGACCGTTGGCGAGGATGGCGACGATCCCGATGCAGCCGAGGATGCCGATGACCCAGCTGGCCTGGCCGCCGACGGAGCCGCGGGCGCCCCCGCCGAAAAGCTGGAAGGTGGCGTCCATGGGGGCGATGGTCCGCCCACTGGCCATTGCCCACGCCGCCCCCCGCCACACCAGCAGACCGCCGAGGGTGACGATGAACGACGGGACACCGACGTAGGCGACGATCGAGCCCTGGAAGGCGCCGATCAACGCCCCCATGGCCACGGCGGCCAGGACGGCGATGATCCAGATCGCCCAATGACCGAACCCGAGGATGTCGGGGAGGATCTCGGCCTGGAGGACGGCCACGCCCATGCCTATGACCCCGAGCATCGAGCCCACCGAGAGGTCGATGTTGCGGGAGACGATGACCAGCACCATTCCGGTGGCCATGATGGCCACCACCGCCGTCTGCACCGACAGGTTCCACATGTTCCTCGGGGTGAGGAACGTCCCTCCGGAGAGGATGTGGAAGCCGATCCAGAGGACGGCGAGCGCCGAGATCATCCCGATCAGGCGGGAATCGATCTCGGCGACGCGGATCAGGCTCCCGAAGGATCGGCGACCCCGCGGTCCAGTGGCGCCTGCTTCGGGCGTCGTCTCCTCCACGACCCGTGGGTCACTCACCGGCATCGTCCTCCCCGTCCGGACGTGAGACGCGCTGCGCCCCCGGGGTCTCCGAGGGCGCAGCGGTTGTCATTCACATCGAGGCTCGGCGTCCGATCAGCCGCAGATGTCCACGGTCCCGGCCGGGACATTCTGGCAGAGGGCTTCCTGCGTGATCCACTCCGCATCCACCACCACGTTGAGATTGTCCGTGGTGATCGGGATCGGGGCGAGCAGGATCGACGTCATGTCGTTGCCACCCGGCGAGTCGAACTGGACGACGCCGGGGATGTCGGCGAGGGCGGTGCCCTGTGCCAGCAACGCCGCCGCCTCACCGGCGGCGGTGCCCAGCTCGCGGGCGTCCTTCCACACCGACACCGCCTGGGTGCCGAGGGCCACCCGGTTCAGGGCCGCCCCGTCGCCGTCCTGGCCGGAGACCGGGACCTCGCCGGCGAGGCCCTGGGCCTCGAGGGCAGCGACCACGCCGCTGGCCATGCCGTCGTTCTGCGAGAGCACGGCCTGGACGTCGTTGTTCGCCTGGGTCAGGAACTGTTCCATGTGGGTCTGGGCCAGCGCCGGATCCCAGTTGTCGGTGTACGTCTCACCGACGATGGTGATGTCGCCGCCGGAGACCGCTTCGCCGATGATCTCCTCCATACCGGCACGGAGGAAGTCGGCGTTGGCGTCGGCCTGGTTGCCCTTGATGATGACGTAGTTCCCCGACGGGACCATGTCGAAGATGACCCGAGCCTGCTCGCGTCCCACCTCGACGTTGTCGAACGTGATGTAGAGCGCGGCCGGATCCTCGATGAGCCGGTCGTAGGCGATGACCGGGACACCCTGCGAGACGGCGCTCTGTACGGCGGGCAGGATGGCAGTGCCGTCCTGGGCCAGGATGATCAGCGCATCGGCACCCTGGGAGATCAGGTTCTCGACATCGGCGATCTGTTGCTCGGCGGACGACCCGGCATCGCTCGAGATGTAGCGGGCGCCGGCGGCCTCCAGGGCGGCCTGGATCGCAGGCTCATCCGACTTCGCCCAGCGTTCCTCGTTGTAGTTGTTCCAGGACACACCGACAATGAGATCGTCGTCCCCACCGCCCGCCACGGACGTGGTTGCGTCGTCGTCGCCACCACAGGCGGCGATCACGAGGGCGAGGACGGCCAGCAGAACCCAGTAGTTGCGTTTCGACACTCTGTTTTCCTCCTCCGAGGGCATCCGCGGGAATCCCCGCGGTGCCGAGCTCTTCGGTTCACGGCGGCTGATCGGCAGCCGGCCGAGCGCCCAGGTCGGGCTCTTTCGGAGCATACCCGGCAAATGTTCTGCCCGGCAACAAATGGGGAGGTTTATAGTGGACTTCCCAACAAATCACCGGGAAGGCGATGTGAGCCGACACGACATCTCGATTCCCACTGTGTCGAAGCTCCCGGCCGCCTCCGAGAGTCCGGCCATCTCGAAGCACAGGGGAAGTCGCGGGGTGTCCGCCGAGGAGGTGCGTCGGCACAACCTCGGTCTGGTCCTGGAGCGGCTCCATCTCCAGGGGACGGTGTCCCGCTCGGAGCTCACCGCCTCGACCGGGCTGAACCGGTCGACCATCGCCGATCTCATCGGGGAGCTCACCGGGCGCGGGCTGGTCGATGAACGACCGGGGGCCGCATCGGCGGGCCCGGGCCGGCCTTCGGCCGTGGTGCGGCCCAGGGCCGAGGGCGCGGTCGTCCTCGCCCTGGAGCTGGCCGTCGATTCCATCGCGGCGGCGACCGTCGGGCTGGGTGGCCACGTCTACCGGCAGGAGCGGGTCGAGCGACCCCGCCGCCGGTTCTCACCGGAGGAGATGGTGCAGGACGTCGTCGGGGTCGCCCGCCCGCTGCTCGAATCGCTCCCACCCGACCACATCTTCGCCGGGGTCGGCGCCGCCGTCGTCGGCATCGTCCGCCGCTCCGACGGATTCGTTCACCTCGCCCCCAACCTGGGGTGGAGGGACATCCCGCTGGGGGCGATGCTGGCAGCCGAGCTGGGCGTGTCCGGGCCGGGCCTGGTCGCCAGTCCGGGTCTGTCCGGGCCCGTTCTGGTCGCCAACGACGCCGACCTCGGGGTGCTCGCCGAGCACCGGAGGATCCATCCGGGAGCCGGCCATCTGATCTACGTGTCGGGGGAGGTGGGGATCGGCATCGGCGTCATCGTGGATGGCAAGCCGTTGCTCGGTTCCGCCGGGTACGCCGGTGAGGCCGGTCACTCCATGATCAACCCGGGAGGCCTGAGGTGCCGCTGCGGCTCGGTCGGTTGCTGGGAGACCGAGGCCGGGGAGGCCGCGCTCCTGCGTCGGGCCGGGCTCCGCCCCCAGGCCACCGGGCTGCGGGTCGTCGACGACCTGGTGGGGCGGGCCCAGATCGGGCACCGGGCCACGGTCGACGCCATCGACGAGGTGGGGCGATGGCTCGGTCTGGGCATCGCCAACCTGGTGAACATCTTCAACCCCGAATTCGTGGTGCTCGGGGGTCTCTATCAGCGATTGTTCCCGTACTTCGAGCCGGCGGTCGGGAAGGCGATCAGGTCGGGTGCGCTGCCCGCTCCGGCGGCGGCGGCCAAGATCGTGGCCTCCGGGCTGGGGCCGGACGCCCCGTTGATCGGAGCCGCCGAGTTGGTCCTGACCAATGTGATCGAAGATCCGGCGAGGGCAGGGCGGAGCGCCCCGGTGTGATCGCCTTCCTGACCGCTGGCCCGGCGCAACTCTCGCAGTGACCGGGATCGACGCCTCCGGCGGCCACCGCTCCGCCACCGGATATGTCTGGTTGGGTGCCGGCGTGCTCACCGGAGCCGTCCTCACCGCCGTGGTGGTGACCTTCGCCCTCTCGCGGTTCGGTGTGTCGCCCCTCGGGCCCGCCACGGCAGGCGCCCCCGGACCGGCACGGTTCGTCGCCGAGACGGCATCGGCGGGGATCGACCACGTGTACGACGGGGGCTTCAACTTCTTCGTCGGCGGCGGGGTCGCCGTGTTCGACTGCGACGACGACGGGCGCCCCGACGTCTACTTCGCCGGCGGCGCCGGGCCCGCCGGTCTGTACCGCAACGAGAGCGCACCCGGCGGTGACCTCCGCTTCACCGCCGTGGGGTCGCCCGTCACCGATCTGACCGATGTCACCGGCGCCTACCCGGTCGACGTCGACGGCGACCGCATCACCGACCTCGCCGTGCTCCGCCTGGGCGAGAATGTGATGCTGCGGGGGAGCGGTGGGTGTCGCTTCGAGCGGGCCAACGAGGCCTGGTCCGTCGACGGAGGGTCGGAGTGGACCACGGCGTTCGGCGCCACCTGGGAGGGGGCCGCCGAGTGGCCCACCCTTGTCTTCGGCAACTATGTGGCGCTGACCGACGAGGGTCTGCAGACGAGCGGCGAGTGCTCCGACCACGCCCTGTTCCGCCCCGCTCCCGGTGGCGACTATGCCGGGGCGGCTTCGATGACACCGGGGTGGTGCACGCTCTCGATTCTCTTCAGCGACTGGGACCGGTCGGGGCGCCGCGATCTACGGATGACCAATGACCGGCACTACTACACCGACGGCGAAGAGCAGCTGTGGCGGGTGGCCGCGGGTGACCCGCCCCGGCCCTATACCCGCGACGAAGGGTGGCAGCGGATGCAGATCTGGGGGATGGGGATCGCCAGCCAGGACCTCGACGGCGACGGCCGTCCCGAGGTGTTCCTCACCAGCCAGGGTGACAACAAGCTGCAAACCCTCGCCGACCCGGGCGCCGGCCGGCCCACATACGACGACATTGCGCTGGCCAAGGGGGCGACCGCCCACCGTCCGTTCGTCGGCGACGATGTCATGCCCTCGACCGCATGGCACGCCGAGTTCCAGGACGTCAACAACGACACCTTCCCGGACCTCTTCATCGCCAAGGGCAATGTCGACGCGATGCCCGATTTCGCCATCGACGATCCGAGCAATCTCCTTCTCGGGGCTCCCGACGGGTCGTTTGTCGACGGAGCGGTCGAGGCCGGGATCGTCGACTTCGGCAACGCCCGGGGTGCGGCACTGGCCGATCTCAACGACGACGGGCTGCTCGACCTGGTGGTGGTCAATCGCCGGGAGAACGTCTCGCTGTGGCGCAACGTCGGCGCGGGCACCGCCGATGCGCCGCAGGCGATGGGTTCGTGGCTGGCCGTCGACCTCGACCAGGAGGGTGGGAACCACGATGCCATCGGGGCGTGGATCGAGGTGGCGGCGGGGGAGCGGACCGTGGTGCGCGAGGTGACCGTCGGCGGTGGTCACGCCGGTGGGCAACTCGGCCCGGTTCATTTCGGCTTGGGGGACGCCGACCGGGCGAGAGTGCGAGTGCAATGGCCGGATGGTGAGTTCGGTCCCTGGCTCGACGTCGCCGCCGACCAGGTGGTGGTCGTGGAGCGCGGGGCCGAGCGCGGGCTCGACGAGCCCGTCCCCGGGAGCCCTGACCAGGTTATTGCGTGTCGACGAGGAGCCACGATCCGTCGGCGGCCAGGCTCATCACGAACGTGGTGGCAAAAGGCGTCGTGGTGCGGGCATGTTCGACGAGACGGGAGTCGTACTCCACCTCGACGACCTCGCCTTCCGCTTCCAGGGCCAAGCTCGCTCCACCCTGGCTTCCGGCGGTGAAGGCGACGTCGAGATGGAGGGCGTCGAACCGGTAGTCGGACACCACACGGGTACCACCGGCGACGGCCTGCTCGATCCGGGTTTCCATCTCGTTGAGTCTCGCTCCGGCGTCGACCGACCTCAGCAGGCTGGGCTCGACACGCAACATCGCCTCGCCCTCGACCACCAATGCCTCGGCGAGGGCGATGGCCAGGCGCTCCGGCTCGGCGGCGACGGCACCGTGCAACGCACGGGCGTCGGCGCCCACCGTGACCTCCGGCAGCGAACCCGTATCCACCGAGACGTCGAGCTGCGCTCCCGCCGCCTGCGGTGCCGGTCGTTCCGGTTCGCGTGCCGGCGCCCCGGCGGCGACGATACCGACGACCACGAACACGGTGACCGCCCCGATCGCGGCGCCGGTGCCGAACAGCCGGCTCGGTCGGGCACGTCGGATGTCCACCGCGGTGATGCTCCCCGGGAGGCGTGCCGCCGCAGTCCGATCGGCAGTGGGTTCGAAGAAGCGCCGGAGCGGGCTCATCACGGCGAGCCCGGCCAGCAACCCGACCTTGGCTCCGAACTCGGTGGTCTGTGGAGCGATCAGCAGGGTGGCGACGAGGGCGACGCAGGCTCCGAAGACGATGCGGGCCGACGTCCCGGCGGGGATCGTCTTGGGGTCGGTGATCATGAAGAAGAGAAAGATGAGCACCTCGGGCGAGGTGACGACCACCCACCAGAAATGGGATCCACACACCGGCTGGAGCGACCATGCCGCCGTCATGCAGTGACCCGAGGCGGCGAGGATGCCGAGACCGGCGGTCAGCGTGAGCCAGAACGCCGCCGCCATCGGAAGCAGCCGCAGTCGGCGGGTGATGAGCAGGCCCCCGACGAGGATGACGGCGAATGCCAGCGCCATCCACACATCGAGTGGAGCCCACCAGAAGTCGAGCGGCGCCACCCGCTCGCTGCCCAGCACCAGGAACGCCGCCACGAGGCCGACATTCGACGGGTTGAACACATGCGAGCCCCGGTACCGGATGACGTACTTGGTGAGAAGGGACAGCCCGGCGACGGCGGCGAACAGCCACCATCCGTTCCAGCTCCACACCTCACCCCGCTCGGTGCCGAGCACCCGGAAGATCAGGGCGACGCCGCTGCCGGTGAGCATGGCGCTCGCCGGCCACACCAGCGCCCCGGTCCGGCGCAGCGTGATGGCAACCTCGATGATCGCACAGGTGACGATCGCCGAGAGGATCTGGGGCACGGTCACCTGGAAGGCGAGGACCGTGATGCCGAGGACGTGGATGGTGATGATCACCGACGCCAGGTGGAGGCGGGGATCCCGGAGAGTGGGCAGCACCACCGGGTACGACCTGCCCCCGACATGGAGCGCCCGCAGCGGAGGTGCAGTCGGGGGCGGTCCCGGGTCCGTGGCGCTCGTCACCATCCCCGCATTCTCCACCACCGGGACGATCGATGGGAATGGGCGAATTCGGCGGCGTCCCCTGCCGGGGACGTGTGATCGATCCTGCTCAGGGCCGGCACCTGGCACGCCACCTCACCAGCACCGCGACCCCGATGGCGGCGACGAGGGTGTAGGCCACCACTTCGAGAACGGTGACCCCCGGGTCGTGGGTGTTGGTGTCGGTCCAGTCGTTGCTCACCAGATGTTCCCGGCACCCGGTGTGTAGCTGGCGGCGACGACGTTGTTGGCGACCAGGGTGTCGCACTTCACCACGCCCGATGCGTCGACCATCGCCGCCTCCAACTTGATCGTCGCCGCCGAGACGACCACCGAGCCCGCCGTCAGGGTGAGCTTGGAGGCGCTCCGCACCTCGACACCGCCCGGTGCGAGCGTGATCGAGCTCCCGTCGCTGTCGGCGACGGTGATGGTGCCGGGTGGCCCGTCGTCGAGCCCGTCATCGAGAACGACCTGTCGGCCGCCCGCCGTTTCCAGATGGACGGCGCACCGACCACCGGTGTCGTCGATCGTGATCCGCGCTCCGCTGCGGGTGACGATGCTGCGCCGCCCGTTGTCGGCACCCATCTCCTCGGGGGGCCGCGCATGCCGGTTCCACAGCGAACCGACGATGATCGGTCGGTCCGGGTCGCCGTTCTCGAAGGCGACCACCACCTCGTCCCCGACGTCGGGGATGAACCAGGTGCCGCGATCCGGTCCGGCCATCAGCGTCGCCGTCCTCACCCACCGGCGAACCGGAGCGGGTACGGCACCGAGCTCGATCATGACCCGACCCTGCCCCTGCGGGTCGGCGTGATCCACCACGGTGGCGGTCACCACACCGGCGATGGTCTCGGTCGGGCGACGCCGCAAGGTGATACGACCCAGGAATGACACCGCAGATCCCCTTTGGTTGGTTCTCCGCAGCGTACGCACCGCACGGCGACCGTGTCGTGGGGCGCCCGCCGTCCGGCGAGCACCCCACGAGCGAACACGGCAACCTCCCCTGGGGGTTACCCGATCTGGCCCCGGAGCGCCCCATCGGGATAGGTGGCGGTGGTCACGTTCAGGTAGTGGTTGTGCGGTGCGTTCTCGATCGTGCGCAGCACGCCGGTGTCCACCCCGGTGACACAGGTGTTGAGCGGGCCGGGTGGGATCTGCAGATCGATCAGCACCGGACCCGAGCTACCCGGCCCACCCTGGTGGATCTTCACCGAGGTGACCGCCGAAACCGGGATACCGGAGAGCTGGAACCTCGCCACACAGACCCGACCATCCTGCGCCCACGACAACTGCAGCCCGGCGGTGGCGGTGGGATGACCGCGTCCGGGCACGTTGTCGCCGTCGAGGCTGATACGGACGCTCCGCGGGACGATGCCCACGGTGCGCAGCACGGTCGCCGCCTCCTGGGCACTTAGCAGCCCGTCCGCCTCGAGCCCGCCGATCATCTCGGCGACGTGACGGACGAACCACTTGCGGGCGGGCCACTGCTGCTCATCGGCGATGAGGTCGTTGACCGAACAGCCCCGACCGTCGACACGGTTTGGGACGCCGCTGTCGATGCCGTCGATGATCACCGTGGCCCGGTTGTCGTCGAGCCGTTCCGCCTCGACCATGCTGATGTTGGGTGTCCCCTCCGGCCGGACCGGGGTGTCCAGCTCCGGGTCGAGGAGGTAGGGGATCATCGCCCGCAGCGGCTGGGCCAGGAGCACCTGGACGATCCCCGAACCGACCTCCTCGACCGCCACCCCGTGCGCCGCCAGACGCTCCTCGACCGTCGCCGATGTCCACTGCACCGGATCGCCCGGTGCGCTTCCGTCGGTGACGGCGTACTGCTCGGCGCTGAGTCGATACCCGCAGACCGGACCGTCGAGAACGGCGGTCGGGGTCTCGTTGACCGGCGGGTTGAAGGGGATGTCGTAGGCGCCGTCGAGATAGAGCGGACCCTCGTTGGCGGTCTGGAACGCCGCCGCACCGGCCTTGAGCGCCCGGACCGACGCCACGTTGTCGTGGTGGTAGTCGAGCACGTTGCGGAAGCCCCAGAACGCCGCATAGCCGCGGCGGCGCTGGTTTTCCGGGCCGCCCTGCGGTCCCTCGGCGGGATGGGCGGCGGCGGCACGCCACGGCACTTCCTGCAGCAGCCCCACCGTGTTCTTCAGCCCGGACGCGTTGCTGAGCAAGGTCTCCCAGTTGTCGGTGCGGTGGGTGCCCCACTGTGCCGGTGACAGACCGGCATTGGTGGCGGAGCTGTAGATGTAGCCCCTTCCGAAGGCGAGCTGGTTGAACGAGAACAGGTCCTGCTCGACGCCGCGGCTACGCGGCCACAGGAACTCGAGGTCGCTGCCCTGACCGGGATTCTCGTGGGAGTCCACGACGATGTCGGGCTGGTAGTCCCGGATCACCTTGGCCAGACCGAGGTTCTCCGGATGGCGCAACAGCAGGTGGTCGCGGTTGAGGTCCTGACCGGTGGTGTTTCCCCGGGTCCCGTTGGTGTTCCCGTCCGGGTTCAGGGTCGGGTTGATCAGCACGGTGGTGGTGCCCAGGATGTCCTTGACCCACGCATCCTCCGAGAACGCCAGTTCGCGGATCAGGATCATGGCGGCTTCCCGCCCCGAATATTCGGTGCCATGGACCGTCCCCGAGAGCAGCACCGATCCCTCTGCCGCAATCTCGGCGGCGGTGCCGGGCGCCGGATCGCCGATCACGGCAAGACGGATCGGCCGACCCTGATAGGTGACGCCGATGGTCTCCACCCGCACCCGGTCGCTGGCGGCGTCGATGGCATCCAGCAGCGCCACCTCCTCCTCGTGAGTGGTCCACCTGGTCCCGTTGCTCTGCTCGAAGCCGGAAAGCAACGACTGCGGACCCGGATGCCCGGGAGTGTCGAGGGTCACCGGATCGGACCATGCCCCCGGTGAACCGTCGACCACGGCCCGGACCCGCCAGCTGTATCGCTGACCGACCGGGAATCCGTGGTCGGCGAACACCAACGGACCGGGGGTGACACGGTCCCCGGCGCGGTTGGGGGTCCAGATTCCGACGACGACTCCCGGCCCGGTCGGCTGGTCGCCGCTCATCGGGGTGCGTTCGATCTGGTAGCTGGCGGCGCCCTCGACCGCCGACCATGAAACCGTGGCGATTCCGAGCCCGGTGGTGACCGAGACCTCGGAGGTGGTCTGCGCCGACGCCGGTCCGACGATGGCCATCAGGAACATGGCGGCGGCCGTTGCCATCAGGACATTGAGGCGCCACAGACGGCGCAGGCCGGATAGGTGGAGTCTGGTCACGGAAGTCTCTCCCTTACGTCCGTTTGCATGACCCCTCATGCCCCCTGCCGCAGCACGCTATCACACCCCTCCGCAGGGGGCCTGCGTAACCCTGATCAAGTTATCGACGGTCCCGGCGGCTCAGGTGGCGTTTGCCCGGATGGCGAACACCTCCAGATTTCCGGTGGGGCCCTTGGCGGCGGCGACCGATGCGACACCCGCCGGTGCGCCGTCGAAGTTCGGGGTCCAGCCGTTCCAGTTGCCGTGGGAGGAGAGATAGTTGTGCCAGAGCGTCCCCCCGGTGTCGGTGGCGAACGTCTCCAGGTTCCCGGACGGCCCCATCGCCGCCGTCACCGTGACGACGTTGGCCGGTGCGCCGTCGAAGTTCGGGGTCCAGCCGTTCCAGTTGCCCTGGTGGGTCAGCCAGTTGTGCCACAGGGTCCCGGCGGTGTCGATGGCGAACACCTCCAGGTTTCCGGATGCCCCCATCACCGCCGAGATCGACGCCAGATCGGTCGGAGCTCCGTCGAAACCGGCGGTCCAGCCCTGCCACCCACCGCTGGCCAGGTAGCTGTGGGACAACACCCCATCCGCCGAGATGGCGAACACCTCCAGGTTGCCGGTCGGGCCCATCGCGGCGGCGACCGCGGTCACGTTGGGGGGAGCGCCGTTGAAGTCCGGGGTCCACCCGTTCCAGACGCCCGAGGGGGTCAGCCAGTCGTGCCACAACGTACCGTCACCGGTCACGGCGAACACCTCGAGGTTCTTGGTCGGCCCCATGGCGGCGGTGACCGAGACCACATCGGATGGTGCACCGTCGAACCCCTTGGTCCAGCCGTGCCAGTCACCGGCGCCGGTGAGCCAGTCGTGCCACAGTGTTCCGTCACCGGTGATGGCGAACACCTCGAGGTTCCCGGTGGCCCCCATCACCGCCTTTACGGACATCACATCGGATGGGGCGCCGTCGAAGTTCGGGCTCCAACCATGCCACTTGCCGTCGGAGGTCAACCAGTCATGCCACAAGGTCCCGTCGGCGGCAACGCCGAACACCTCGAGGTTCCCGGTGGCCCCCATCACCGCCGTCACCGCCCCGATGTCGGTGGGGGCACCGTCGAAGTCCTGCACCCACCCGTTCCAGCTCCCCGACTTCTTCAGCCAGTTGTGGTAAACGGTCCCGCCGAGCACCATGTCGTTGACCAGCACCTTGCTCTCGTACCCGTGCACCCCGGCGTAGAGATCCTGCCCGTCGGTGGCCAGCCGGGTCTCGAAGTCGCCGACCCCGAGGATGTAGGTGAGCAGGATGCTGTCCTCGATCGCTCCGCTGGCGGGATCGACCCGGTAGGCGTAGCCGTTCGATCCGGCGAACAACCGGCCACCCTGGGCCAGGACGTTGACCGACTTGAACCCGGTGCCGCCCACCCCGACGTTCCACGTCGACTTCCAGCTTCCGAGATCGACGCCGTAGAGATACCCGTGGGTCCCGGCGAACAGTGTCCGTCCGTCGGTGGCGAGTCGGGTGTCGTAGTCACCGACGCCGACGGTGCCGGCCACCAGCAACGAGTGGATCTTCGAGCCCGACGACGGGTCGATCTGGTAGACGTATCCGTTGGACCCGGCGTACAGCTTGCCGCCGGCCGCCAGCGGTGAGACGGTCTGGAACCCGGTGCCCCCTAGCCCGACGTTCCACTTCTCCTTGAAGCTGCCGAGGTCGACCCCGTAGAGATAGCCGTGGGCTCCGGCGTAGAGCCGCGAACCGTCACAGTCGAGCCGGGTCTCGTAGTCACCCTGACCCCAGAGACTCGCCAGCAACAGGCTGTGTTTCTGCGACCCGCTGTTCGGGTCGATCTCGTACACATAGCCGTTGGAGCCGGCGAAGAGTCGTGATCCATTGACCAGAACCGCCACCGGCTCGTATCCGGTGCCGCCGACGGAGACGTTCCAGGCGGTCTTGGACCAGTCGGCGAGCCGCACCCCGTACACATACCCGTGGACGCCGACGAAGAGCGTGGTGCCGTCGGTGGCGAGCTGGGTGTTGTAGTCGCCGACGCCGACGCTGCTGGTGACGAGGAGGCTGTGGAGCACGGCGCCGGTGGTCGGGTCGAGCTCGTAGACGTACCCGTTGGACCCGACGAACATCCGGCCTCCGGCGAGCAGGGTGGTTGCCGGGACATACCCGGCACGTGGCAGGCTGGTGGTCCAGACGCTGGCGAAGGTCTGATCCTGCGAGACCACACCGAGGCGCGGCGAGGCGAGACCGAGCAGCAGGGTCTTCAGCGTCGCCCCGAAGTTGCCGAAGCTGGCCATGCAGCTCGCCTTCTGCTGCTCGTTCCAGGCACCGAGCTCCTGGAGCGACGAGGCATTCGCCCCCGCCATGGTCGGGAAGTGCTGGCGGATGTCGGGGATCGATATCGAGGTCGACCCGGTGCCGAGGATCTCGAGGAGCGCCTGCTGCGACATCTGGGCGGTCCCGCTGGTCTCCTGGACCCCCTTGCCGCCGTTGGCGCCGGTGAACAAGGTGTCGTCACCCCAGACCTCGTACGGGGTGGGGGTGGCCGCCGAGCTCACCCAGACCGAGTTGGCGTTGTAGTAGTCGTGGAGGTTGGCGGAGGCGAGCTGTGAGGCGGCCCCGGTGAGGAAGGTGAGATAGTTCTGATAATTCGCCGCCTGGGGGTTGCCCGGCTCTCCGGCGACGGTCGAGGCGAGGATCCGGCGGACCAGGGTCGCTGCTTCCTGCGCCGTCTGTGGATCGTTGGACGGGCCCTGATAGCTGGGGTCGTACAGCCATTGGCCGGCGAGCGACGGCTGCTTGGCGGTGGTCATGTCCTTGATCGAGTTCCAGTCGGCGACCGGAAGTAGCGACTGCCCGGCCGCCCATTCGATGAACCACTGCATGATCAGCGTCTTGTTGACCAGATGGCCGGCAGCGAACGAGTCCTGGAGGAAGTGGTCGGCGTAGCCGTGATACATCCATGCCTGATGGGTGAGGGCGGCGTCGTTGCCGGCATGCGCCCGGGCGGCGAGATCGCGGGCGGTCATGTGCGACGACTGCCAGCGGTACCAGGAGAACGGAGCGAAATGACACGCATTGCGCGCCAGCAATCCCTGGTAGTGGTCCTCGCCCCGGGCGCCCAACCCGAAGGTCAGGGTGTCCAGCGCCTGGGTCTCCAGCAGCGTGTTGAGCATGGTCAGCCGCCACGGCGCACACGCCGCATCGGTGAAGGTCACATTGGGGTTCTGACCGGTGAGCAGCAGGGTGAGCTGGTTGTAGCCCTCTTGACGGATCACCTGGAGGATGGCCAGCAACACATCGCCGGATACCGCATCGAACGTTTCGGCGTCGGCCAGATAGTCGGGGAGGGCGTTCAGCTCACCGTAGGTGGCGAGGAGGTTGTCGGGACCGACCCGGGCGGTGCGGATCCATGGGCACAGGTTCTGGACGTCCTGTTCGGTCACCGAGGTGGGGTTGGTCTGCCACAGCTTGAGGAGGGCGATCTGGCGGGACAACACGTCGCTCCGGCTGGCCCCGCCGGTGGAGATGGCGACGAGATCGGCGGTGGGACCGTCGCCGAGGAGCCGGTGTTCGAACGACACGTGGCGTTGCAGGGTGCGTTGCGGTGACCGATGGTCGGTGACGCTCCCGACCCGGGACGGGTCGGTGCGTCGGGGTCGTCTACCGGCAACGACATCGGCGGCGAGACGGTCGGCCTCACGTTCCCATGGATCGCCGGGGGTGCTCACCCGCCAGTCGCCGATCGGGGCGCCGCCGACCGGTCCGTCCATCTGCTGGATCGAGTGCACCGCCTCGTGGGCGAGCAACCGCATCCCGGCGTCGGTGTCGGGTCGGTAGGCGCCATCTCCGAATATGAGGTCGGCGCCGCAGGTCACCGCATCGGCGCCGAGGTCTCGGACCAGTCGGTCGGCGTGGGGTCCGGTGTGGATACGGAGGTGGGGGAGCGGGGTGTCGAGTCCCGCTTCCAGCGCCGTGCGGGTGTCGGTGGGAAGGGGGTGGCCATCATCGGTGGCGGACCGGAAACGGGCATCGAACGTCGACGACACGAGGGCCTCCTAGGTCGAATGCAACAGGACACATCGGGGGGAGAAGGTCTTGCCCGATCAATGTGGACCACCGAGAGCCGCGCGTCAATAGGTCTTCGGGCGGTGGACGAATTCTGGTCTGATCGGACGGCGCTTTGGCGCCGCGAAACATGGAAGAACTTGGGTGGATAAGTGGTGAATTATCCCATTGGGACCGCTGCGTCGGGGCTGGCAACGATCGGCGATCGGTGCGCAGTGACGGTGCCGGCACCTGGCCGCTCGGTGTGGTGGCCCATCGACCGTATCCTGGTTCCATGCTCGACGAATCACTCAGGGACGACATCCGCACCGATCTGCGGAGTCTGTTCACCGGTGAGCGGACCATCGGCGACTCGTTCGCCGCACCGATCATCTTCGTGGCCGTCAACGCATTCGCCGGTCTGGGTGCGGCGACGGTGGCGGCGCTCATCGCCGGAGCCGCCGTGGCCGGTTGGAGGGTGCGGCGCGGCCAGAAGGTGACGTATGCGCTCGGCGGGATCGTCGCCATCGGGTTCGCTGCCATCCTCGCCCTTCGCAGTGGCCGTGCCGAGAGCTACTTTCTGCCGGGGATCGTCTCGGCGGCCGGATGGGCCGTGGCCGCCGTGATCAGCGTGGTGGTCCGCCAACCGCTGGCGGCATGGGCCAGTTCGCTGCTGCGGGGCTGGCCACGGGAGTGGTACCGGCTCGACACGGTCCGTCCCGCCTACGTCGGGGTCACGCTGATCTGGGCGGGCTATTTCGCCGTGCGGGCGTCGGTGCAGTGGGTGCTGTATGTCGCCGGGGAGCCGGAATGGCTCGCCGCTACCAAGATCGCCACCTCGTGGCCCACCATCGTGCCGCTGCTGATCGTCAGCTAGGTGTGGGGGAACCGCAAGCTGGGACGTCTCGGCGGGCCGAGCGTCGAGGAGTTCACCTCTGCGGCCGAGCCACCGTTCCACGGAGGGCAGCGAGGGTTCTGACCCTGTCGGCGGGGACGTGTCCCGGTCCGGTGCGGGGGCCGTGCGCCGGGGTGATCACCACAGCGACGGAACGAACGTCTGCTCCGACATCGGGGGCCGGACATAGGGCACCTGGTCGATGTCGGGGAGGGTCACCGGTGGCGGCATCACATCGACGTAGTCGAACTGGTCGAGGATATGGCTCATGCAGTTGAGGCGGGCCGCACGTTTGTCGTCGGAAGGGACCACGAACCACGGCGCCTGCTTGATGTCGGTGAACTGGAACGTGGTGTCCTTGGCCATCGAGTATCTGATGTACTGACGGTGCTCCTCCAGGTCCATGTCGGACAGCTTCCAGCGCTTCAGCGGTTCGGCATTTCGTGACTCGAAACGCCGGCGCTGCTCGTCGAAGCTGACCGAGAACCAGTACTTGAGCAGGATGATCCCGGATCGGACCAGCATCCGCTCGAACTCGGGACAGCTTCGCAGGAACTCCTGGTGTTGTTCTTCGGTGCAGAAGCCCATCACCCACTCGACGTTGGAGCGGTTGTACCAGCTCCGATCGAACAACACGACCTCGCCACCGGCGGGGAGGTGCTCGACAAAACGCTGGAAGTACCACTGCGACTGTTCGCGCTCGGTGGGCTTGGGGAGTGCCACCACGCGGACGATGCGGGGGCTGGTGCGCTCGGTGATCCGCTTGATCACCC
This sequence comes from uncultured Acidimicrobiia bacterium, assembly GCA_963708235.1. Classification (GTDB taxonomy): domain Bacteria; phylum Actinomycetota; class Acidimicrobiia; order Spongiisociales; family UBA5794. The sequence goes on from OY970200.1 coordinate 1,499,804, forward strand.
CGCCCTTGCCGGCGGAACCGCGACCTTCGAAGAGCACCAGCACCTTGAGTCCCGTCCCGGCCACCCAGTACTGGAGCTTGACCAGCTCCTCCTGGAGACGCGACAGCTCCGCCTCGTAGGGTTTCCCCCGCAGGCGACCATCCGGACCGTAGTCCTCGGGGTGGTCCCCGAGCCGGGTCGGGACCGGGTCGTCGGATCCGGCGGGACGCAGGTCGTGATCGGCCATCGGTGGGCTCCTGGGGCTTGTTGCTCAACCCTACCGTGAAGCCTGGCCGGGGTCCGCCGATCCCTGCGGGGACCCGGTGTCCGCCGGCGTGCGGATCCCGTCGAGCGTCATCGCCACCAGGCGGTGATAGCTCGTATCGAGATCCGCCGGGAGCCCGAATCCGCCGGCGGCCTCGAGAACCGCAAACCCGTGGACGGCGGACCGCAGGCAGCGGGCGGCGTGGATCAGATCCTCTCCCGACAGGTCGTAGGCGCGCAGCGCCGCCAGCACCATGTCGAGCGTCCGGTCCGCCGGCTCCGCCAGCAACGGATCGTCCTTCGGTTGGGCGGGGATGGTGTGGTACCGGGCCGGATGGTCGACCACATAGCTGCGGTAGGCGTGCATCAGCGCCCCCACCGCATCGTCCCCGGACCGACCCATGGCGGCGTCGCCGAGCCGCTCGGCGAGTTCGACCATGGCGCGCCGGGCGAGCAACGATCGCAGCACCGCAACGTTCTCCACATGTTTGTACAGCGACGGGGTGGCCACCCCCGCCCGCTTCGCCACGGCGGCCAGGGTCACCATCTCGGGACCCTCCTCGTCGACGACGGTCATGGCGATGTCGACGACGGCGTTGCGGTTCAGTCCGGCTCTAGGCATGGGGACCGAATCCGATCCCGTCGAGGAACGACACGATGGTGGCGGTGGTCTCCACCGGTGCCTGCGCCTGGGGATAGTGACCCGCATCGGGAATCATGACGATCTGGGTCTCCGCCTTCATCTGGTCGGCCATCAATTGCGCCTCGGCGGCGGGATCGTCGAAGTCGGGATCTGCGCTGCCCATCACGATCAGGGCGGGTCGGGTCGATCTCGCCCGGTACCCGACGGCATCTTTACTGGTCGGGTCGGCCATGGCGGCGAGACCGGCCATCCCGTCCCGGCCGCCGAGACTCGACTTGAGCCGGGTGAGATGGGCGGCGAAGTCGGCGGGCTTGGATCCGGGGTAGAGCGACTTGTAGAACATCCCCCAGGCAAAGGGGAACCGGACGACGAGCCTCAGTCCCAGCCGCATCAGTGGACTCAGCGCCACATCCTGCGCCCAGGGGGCGATGAGGACCACGGCCCGCACCGAGTCGGGGACGGCGGTAGCGGCATAGAGTGCCGAGTCGGGGGTGAACGAGTGGCCCACCACCACCGCCGGCCCGCCGAGATGTTCGACCAGGGCCGCCATGTCGGCACCGAGCGCCGTCTGCGTGTAGCGGTCCCAGCCGCGAACTGGACTCTCCGTGCCCCCGGATGTCCATCACCGCCACCCGATACCCGGCCGCGACGAGCCGCGGAACCACCAACCGGTAGGTCTCCTTGATCTCGCCCATCCCGGGAGCCGCCACGATGAGCGGCCCGTCGCCGGTCGCCTCGTAGGCGATCCGTCCTCCGTCGATTTCCAGAAACTCCGTCATGGCCATGCTCCAAGCTAAGGATCGTAGGACAAAAGCTATCAGGATTAGCTTATCTCGGCAAGCCCCGATCGCCCGATCCCACCTGGCTGTGCAGCTTGCCGTCCATCACCGGGTTCCGGGTCGTAGGGTACGAACGGCGTATCTGTGCCACCGGCTCTCGATCTTGTGTGCAGGATGACGATCTCGCCGGGGCGACCGGACAGGCGGATGCGGGTGTGACGAGAAGGGGAGACGGGTGGAACGGAGCGTGTCGCTGTGGCGGTGGGTGGCCGTGGCCCTGCTCGGTGCGGTGAGTGGTGCGCTCGCCATCACCGGTGTCGGCGTGGTGCTGCTCCAGTCCGGGGTCATCGACCCGGATCTGGCGGTTCACGCCCCCAACATCGGCATCGTCCTCGGACTGCTGACGGCGCTCGTGCGGCGATCCCGGATCTTCGACCGTGTGGTCACGCTTGCGCTTCTGGCGCTGGTCGGGTTGGTCGTCTTCGTGGCGGTGACGCCGGCTGCCGCCGCCCTCCGGAACGCCACCCAGGGCGTGTGCCGGGTGGTGGTGACCACTGCGGGGGTCGCCACCCCGATGGACGAGACGTCGGCGCAGCAGCCGCTGCTGATCGATCTCGACGAGCCGGTGGAGCTCGATGTGGTCGCTTCCGCCGAGGGTGTCGTGAACGGCACGGTGACGGTGGTGCTCGCCGATGTGCACCCCTTCGGATTTCCTGGTGACGGCGCCGGCACCGAGCTGCTGGAGCGCCGCATCAGCGGAGGCATCGCCGAGGTCACGATCCGGGTGGAGCGTGCCGGAGCCAGCGGCTTCGTGGTCAGCGGACCCGGCTTCTCGGCGCCGATGCTCCCGCTCGGTCTGCTCGAGATCGACTTCGTGGTGCGCGACGACGACGGGGTCGAACGCTGTGCCACGCTCACCGGCTGGATCCGGGTGGTGACCACCCCCATCTCCAACCCGGTCGGGGTGGCCGGGGTGGTGCTGGCCGTGCTCGGATCGCTCGGACTGGTGGTCACGGCGGCGCTGCGGAGACGGCTCGTTCCCCGGGGCACCGCCGGGTCGGCCGAACCGGTGGCCCCCAGGCCGGATTCGGTGACCGGCCAGCCGGAAGCGACACAGCCGGAATCCAGACAGCCGGAAGCGAGACCGATCCACCCCGAGCCACCGAGCCTGATCCCGGCGGGTGGACCGCATGCCCCCCATCTCGAGACCCAGATCCTCGACGGGTCGGGGATCCCCCTCCCGGTCGATCGTCCGGTCCCGTTCGGCATCGATGCCGTCCTGCGTGTGGCCACCGTGCCCGGGTCGCATCTCGCCACACCTGGGGCGACCGGTCCCGGGACGGCCGCCGGCACCCCGCTCGACCCCGGGTCCGGCGCAAACGGTCTGACCGGGCACCTCCGGGTGGCGGTGGCGGAGACGGGCGTCACCGGAGCCGCCGGGGTTGTGTCCTCGGCGTCGGTGCCGGTCGGCGGCGCCGTCGAGATCCCGCTCGGTTCCCAGATCGACGGCGACCACGAGCTCACCCTCGACCTCACCGCCAACGGGCACCTGCTGCAGACCGAAAGGGTCCGCTACACGGTTGCCGCTGCGGATGCGCGTGGGCCCGTTGCCGCCGCCACCACGGTGTCGGGGGTCGCCGGCACCGGGGCGAGCACCCGGACCATCTTTGCGGCCTCCGATCTGAGTGCCGCCGACCTCGGTGCCCGACCCCGCCGGGACCTGCTGCTCATTCTGGAACGCGACCCCGTCGACGGGTCGGTGGATGCGAGAGCCCTCGATGGTGACGGCACCCTGCTGGTCCGAATCGACACCACGGTTCAGCCCGAGGCGATCACCGCCGCCGCTGCCATCGCCCGTGGTCAGCTCCAGACCGTTCTCCAGGCGGGACCCGGGATGCGGCGCGATGTGCCAGCGGAGGACATCGCCGCCACCCTGCTCCCGCTGGTCAAGGTGGGCCGCACCCTTTACGGCGCACTGTTCGCCGCCGAAACCATCCTGGAAGGTGACGCCATTGCCGTGTCCAGCCGGGTGCGCGATGGAGCCACCGTCCAGGTGGTACAGAACCGGGCCGGGCTCGGGTTCTCCACCCTGCCGTGGAACCTGGTGTATGACCATCCGTTCATCGCCCGCACCGCCGGCAACCTGGTGTGCCCCACCTTCCGCACCCATCCGGTCGATGACTGCCCGCAACGCAGCGACGCCAACGTGTTCTGTCCCACCGGCTTCTGGGGATACCGCGCCGTGATCGAGGAGCCGTGGGTGGTGATGGGCGCCGAACCGCTACCGGCAGCCGTGGCCACCGAACCCGCTCCGGGTCTCGGTGCGGCCTACCACCTTCCCGGTTTGTCGTTCAGCCCGGTCGGCACCCGGTTCCTCGAAGCGGCGGGGGTGGCGACCATCATCGACTTCGACGGTCTGCTCGGGTTGGTCGAGAGCGAGGCCGACCGTCTGTCGTTGCTGTACTTCTACACCCACCACGATCGCGATCCGCACGACCAGACCCCGGGGATCGTGATCGGCGGCGAGTTGCTGTCGGCGGGCACCCTCGACGCCCTCCCGGCCCGCTGGACGCAGCGTCCGCTGGTGTTCGTCAACGGGTGCGCCTCGGGGGACTACACCCTTACCGATCCGGTAAGCCTGCTCGACAAGTTCCGGGCCAAGGGAGCCGCCGGGATGGTGGTCACCGAATGTGTGATGTGGGACCGCCTCGCCGGGGAGCTCGGCGCCGAGGTGATCGATGCGCTGTTCGACGGCGGCAATCTCGGCCCCTCGCTGCTCGCCCTCCGTCGCCGGCTGCTCGTGGACCATGGCAACCCGGTGGGCCTCGCCTACCGGATGCACGCCATGAGCGAGACCGCTGTCCAACTGGCTCCCGCAGCCGCCACGCTGCCATCGTCTGCGACGGAAACGGCGGTTCCCGAACAACCCGGCGCCGGCCCACCGGGTAGCGGCCCACCCGATGCCGGCCCACCCGATGCCGGCCCACCCGATGGCGGCCCAGTGGGCGACCCTGGATCGACCGATAGTCTGGACCCATGATCATGGAGGCGAGATGACCGGCACACTGTTTTTCGTTCATGGAACGGGGGTCCGCACCGACGGCTACACGATGTTGATCGATGCGGTCCGCGACCGGGCGGCGGACGCCGGTCTCGAGGTTACCGTCGTCGGGGTCCCCTGGGGAGATACCTTCGGAGTGAGCGGCGACCGGATCGCCGACACGCTGCCGGCGGTGTCGACCCGCAGTCTCGGTGAGGATCCGATCGAGGTCGACTCCGGACTCGCCCTGTGGGAGATGCTCCGTGACGACCCGCTGATCGAGCTCCGCATCGCCGGAGAGGGCGGACCGGCCATGACCGGCGCCTCGATCGTGGTGGGAGCGGCCCGGCCCGACCAGCAGGTTCGCGATCTGGTGGCGGCAGCCGCCACCGCCGTGGAGCGGGGGGAGATCGATCTGGCGTCGGCCGGGGTCACCACCGGCGAGGTCGGGGCGGCGATCACCCGGGTGCGGGAATCGGACGAACTCGGAGAAGCCGCCCGTACCGCCGGTTCCGCCGAGGATCCGGTGCTGCTGGAGGCCGTGGCCCGGGCCTGTATTGCCACGCTGCTGGCCACATTGCGGCTCCGGCCCGCCGGCACCTACCCACCCGTCCTTGTCGATGCCGTCGTGCGCGACCACCTCGTCGAACAGGTCGCCGCACTGCTCATCGGTGACGGCACCCGTGGCGGACCCATCGACTGGGTCAAGAAAAGGGCGACCCGGTACGCCGCAAAGAAGGCCACCGCCATCGTCCGCGACCGCCGGCAATCGGTCATGTCGCTGGCCAACCCGGCGGTGGGGGACATCCTCTTCTACCAGCGTCGCGGGGAACTGATCCGAGCCCACCTCGCCGAGCATCTCGTCGACCTGGAGCCCCCGGTGGTTGCGGTCGGTCACAGCCTGGGAGGGATCGCCCTCGTCGAGCTCCTCGCCGAACGCTCCGACCTCCCGGTCGAGCTGCTGGTCACCGTGGGGTCGCAGGCGCCGCTGTTCTACGCCATCGACGCTCTCGGTCTGCTCAGGCCAGGTGAGAACACCGTTCCGTTCACACCCTGGCTCAACGTCTACAACCCGTCGGATTTTCTGTCGTTCCGTGCCACCGGGGTTTTCCCCGGCAACCCGGGGATCACCGATGTCGCCGTCGACCCCGGCGTCCCCTTCCCGGAATCGCATTCGGCGTACTGGGCGGCCAAGGGAACCTGGCGGGCGATCACCGGCCAGTGGCCCGATGCATGAGGCGGCGACCACCTGGGCGCTCGTCGTCGGTATCGATGTCTACGACAGCGATGCGGTGCGACCGCTCCAGGGACCGGTTGCCGACGCCTGCGAGACGGTGGCCTGGCTCCGCAAGCTCGGAGTTCCCGACGGTCAGATCCTGCTCCATGCGTCGCCCGGAGCGCACGCCCGACCTGCGCTCGACGCCCTCGGGATCCCCTATCTCGACGGACGCGAACCGACGATATGGGGCTCCATCGCCACCCTGCGGGGAGTGACCACCGGGACCCGGCTGTTCGTCTACCTCTTCGGGCACGGTCTCTACGACCCGGAGTCGGGTCGGCTCTTCCTCACCCAGGAAGCCGGAGTGGGCGACGCCTACGCCAACCTCGGGATCGACCTCTACACCAAGCTCCTGCTCTCCACCGGGTTCCGTAACCAGTACCTGGTGATGGACGGGTGTCTCAACTATCCCTACGACGACGGACGGCGTCCCACCGTGGTGGCGGCGATGCACAGCGGGGTCGCCGGATTCACCCCCAAACCCGAAAATGCGTTGGTCGCCTGCTTTGCGGCATCGCAGGATCAGCGGGCCGCCGAGATCGAAGGTCGCGGCGCCTTTGCCCGGCGTTTTCTCGCCGCCGCCGATCCGGACACCCCGATGACCGACGCCGTCGACTACGACTTCGTCACCGGGCAGCGCCGCTTCGATGTGGGTCGGGCCATGGCGCATCTCATCCCGGTCGTCAGCGGCGACGCCGCCGGGCTTGCCCCTGCCGTCGCCCAGACACCCCAGGTGTTCCGCTGGGGGAGAGCGGGTTCCGAGACCACCGCCCCCATGTTTACCTTCCCGGCGACCGGGACTCGGAAGGTTCGGTTCGCCCTCGATCCGGGTGAGGCGACCGGAAGCGTCCGCCGTCTCCGGGTTGCCATCGACGATCCGCCGTACTGGGAGTTCAGCCGTCCCTCGGCGCAGGGGGAGGTCGAGCTGCCGGTCGATCTGATGCTGCCGGACGGGGCCGCCGCCCAGGCCGAATGTCGTCTCGCCCCGGACGGAGTCTGGGCCGACCCCGACCGCGCCATCTTCGTCGCCGACGACGAGCGGACCGTCACCCTGTCGGCAGCCACCCGCCAAGGGGTGCCGCTCAGCACCCCGACGGGTTCGATGGGTGCCGGTATGGGCGATCTGATCGGAGCCGGGAGCGGGTCCCTCGAGTTCCGGGTCGAGCTCCGCGACGAAGGAGGCTCTCCGGCGTGGGAGTTTCTCGATGCCTCGTACGCCGCCGCCGCCGTGGCGACCGGATCGTCCTATGCGGATCATGTCTTTGTCGGACCACCGGGTGTGGAGGTCACCCCCCACGAGAGCGGCCCGGTGGTCACCGTCGCCTCTCACGCCATGGACGAAGGGATCGCCTTTGTCGATCGTCTGGTCGGAGCGATGCGGACGGTGACCCCCGCCGGGCACGACCTTCGGGTGGTCACACCGGGGGACGCACCCACCTCGGTGTTGCGGTTCCAGCTCGCCGGGTCCGCCGCCGATCTCGCCGGGTTCCTCGTCGACGAGAAGCTGGTGACGCTGAGTCGACCGGGAGGGGGTGAGCCCATCGCCGAGTTGAGTGCCGGTGCGATCGCCGCCAACCCGGCGATCGCCGTAGAGCCCGGAGCGGTGGAGGTGACCATCGATCTTCCCTGGGGCAGTTGGGTGCAGACGGTGCGGGTTCCCACCGTCGGCGAGGCGGTCATCGATCTTCCCGGTCACGTCGGGGTTCCCCCGCTGCGCAATCGTTATGCCGCAGATCCGGCGTCGGCGCCGCGCTTCGAGACTGGCACCGTGTGGTCGGTCGCCGGCGATGGGCCGGTGCCGGTCACCGGGTCCGACGGTGACGTCGGGGCGCTCACGCAGGTCGGAACCATCGGAGAGGCGGTTCACTGGGCGTTCCCACTGAACCCGCTGGGGGCGCTGCTGGTCGACCCCTCCCCGCAGCATCCACGGGTGGAGCCGCTGAGCATCGAACGTCTCCCCGCCTGGGATCTCCTGGTCACCTCGGGGCGGCTCGAGGGTATCGACCCCGAACAGGTTGTGGTGCTGACCGACGCCAAGTGGGCGGACTTCCTGGTGGGCCTTGCCGGAGGGTACGCCGTCTATGCCGCCGGAGGGGGCGAGTTCCTCCGGGTCGTGTCGGGAAACCTGGTCAACCTGGCACCGTTCCCGCTGATCGACACCGCACTGCTGCGGCTCGCATCCGCACTTGAACCCGGCGTCTCGGGGCCCCAGATCGACAGCTACCAGGCGGCAGAGGAGTTGGATGCGATGGCCGGCGCCGGGTCGGTCCCGCTGTTTCGCTGGGGAGTTCCGCTGGCGCTGCGCCTCGCCCGTCAAACAGGCGTCGGAGCAGGCCGGTCCGAGTGGTACGCCGCCTTGGAGCGGATCGCCGTCTCGCTCGTGCCGACCTCGGTGTGGACGATGTGGCGGGCGGACTGACCGGGGTCCGATGTCCGGTCGGGCGGTCTCAGGATGCCGGCAGGCTGGTCGATGTCGTCGTCGTGGTGGTCGTCGACCCACCGTCGGGCAGGTCGCTGCAGATGACGTAGGCCACCAGGCTCCACTCGGTCCCGCCGGCATCGGTCTGCAGGGCGCGAACCCTCCAGCCGCTGGGTGGGTTGCCGGTGGGCTGCGACTGGTCGAGCATCACGCCCTGGGTCGGGCTCGCATCGATGACGCTGCCGCCACCGCCGAGGGCGATCGAACCGGCCGGGCATGTCGCATTGGTGACCAGGGTCGCTCCCTCCTGGGGGAGGATCACCGACCCGCTCGCCATCACCGTTCCGGCGGATGCGGGTCCGGGCGGCCCCGCCGGTCCTTCCGGCCCGGTGGCGCCGCTGACGCCGGTGAGCCCGCGCGGCCCCGGGGGACCGGTGTTCCCGGTGGCCCCAGGAGGACCGGCGACACCCGGTTCACCCGGAGGACCGGGTGGACCCTCGGGACCTGCAGGTCCCGGCGGCCCTTCGGGACCTGCAGGTCCCGAAGGTGGCACCGGTCGCAGGTCTCCGATCGGCAAGAGGAGACCCCTGGGTCCGGCGGGTCGGGTCGCCGCAGCGAGCGACTGAGGTCCGATCGGGGCGGTCGGCCGGAACTCGCCGTAGGGAACAAGGGGTCCCATCGGTCCGGCCGGGCGGTCGGTTTCGACGGTGCCCTGGGCCCCCATCAGCCCGCTTGGCAGCGACGACGTCGACTGGGTCACGGTGGGGTCGGGCACCGGAGAACGCGACTGTGTCGCCGGAGGCGACGACGGTCCGGGCGGTTCGTCGGCAGCCAACGCCGCCACCGGTCCGGTCGCCATCATCGATGCGGTCAGCACGCAGACCGCCCCGAGGCGACGCAGACCGAACCGGGTGCCGTGACGCGACGTTTCCATTGCGGTCGACACTACACCGGGTCGTGAAAAACGCATACGCACCGGTGTCGACGAACTCATCCGAGCAGAGTGATCGATCCGTCGAGCACCAACGACACCGCACGGTTCGGTGTGGGATCGAACACTTCGACCTGGATCGTCGTGTCCGGGAACGAGAAGTGGGCGCTGGTCGGTTCCGAGGAGGCGTACACCACCAGCGCACCTCTCGCGGTCTCCTCGCTGACGAACTGGTCACCCAGTGAGACCTCGACCAGCGCCTGGTACGCATCGGGTCGGGTGTAGGTGGCGACGGTGAGAAAGTCCGGCTGCTGGTTGCCGACGGCGACACCGAGCGGGAGGTACCGGACGAAGACATCGCCGACCTCGGTCACCGTGAGTTCGTACGTGGTGTCGGTGCGGGGCCCGGCCCAGTAGATCGGACCCTCGTGGAGGAGGGCGAACTCACGGAGGGTCTGCTCATCGAGCCCGACCGGTCGCTCGTCCTGCCCGAGATCTTCGGCGTCGACGTTGGAGGTGGCGGGACTGTCCTGGGCGAGGATCACGGCGGTGACGATGGCTGCCACTGCCAGGACTCCCGTGATGATCCAGGTGGTCTGCTTACGCCTGGCCTCCCTCGTCATGGGTGGCCGCTTCTTCTTGGCGGGTTTCGCCTCCGGCTCAGCTTGCCGGGTACCGTCTTTGGGTGTTGGGTCAGCCATTCGCCCTCATTGTCGCAGGAATGAGGCATGACACTAGTGGTCCGGGGTCGGAATGGTGGTACCCGATCGTGGCCGCGCTCGGTTGTCCTGGACCGCTTCCGTCGGGATTCGGGGTTGGTCGCTACCGGTCGGGGCGGCGACGTGCCGCCAACGCCACGATGACCGCAACCACGAGCAGTACGGTTCCGGCGAGCGCCCAGCGGCGGTCCCCGGTCATGGCAGAACCGGAGATGAGGTCGAATCCCTGACCGATCCAGACCATCCCGATCAGGGCCAATCCGGCGGCGACGGCGAGACGGATGCGGTGCATGGCCACGACGGTACCGCTGGCCGCCGGGCTACGCCACCCGTCGGGAAGCGGCGGCACGGCCGCCCCCGACCCGTTCCGGGGAGCCCCCCATCCGGTCGGGGGAAAGGGTGAGTGCGGCCGCCCGGTTGGCGATCCGGTCCGCCACATGGACGGCGTCCTCGCCGACCCCGTCGAGGAAATGTGAGCCGCGTCGCCACAGGAATCGCAACCCGAGCACGTAGAGACCGGGGACCGGGGTCACGCCGCGGACATGCCGGATCGCACCTGCCGGGTCGAGCACGGGGATCTGCAGCCACGGGTAGGCCGGGGCGAACCCGGTGCACCAGATGACGCTACGGATCCCGGCATCGACGAGATCTATGGTGTCGGGCCCGGGTCCGCCGAGACGTACCGGAAGCGGTCGCATCGCCGGTCCCACGGTGGCGTCGGCCCCGGAGGCGGCGGCGTGGGCGTCGATCCGGTCCAACAGGCGGCGCAGCCGACGTTCGGCGGCATCGACGTCGTCGAGCAGGTTGTCGCCGAACCGGACCCTGGTCCCGTCGGCGTCGATGACCCTTCCCACCGTTTCGACACCGAGGCGGTCGAGAACCCCCAGGTCGAGGTTGCGTCCCCCGTCGGCGCCGCTGAGCCCCAGGGTCGGGGTGCGGCGGGCGGCGTCGAGGTCCCCGACGGTTTCGGTGGTGTCGTTCATGATCCCGGCGTCGTCCAGCCACCAGCAGAGATCCCGGTTGCGGTAGCGACGCACCGCCCGCGCATGACGTCCCACGGCGAGAACCACACGGCGCCCGCTGCGGGCCAGTTCCTCGGCGATCTGGATTCCCGAGGCGCCGGCGCCGACGACCAGCACCCCACCCACGGGGATCGAGTCCGGGTTGCGGTACTGCGACGAGTGGATCTGGCGGACATCGATGCGATCCGAGCCGGTGATGCGACCGGAGATGGCGGTGGGAATCCTGGGGACGCCGTTCTGGCCGGTGGCGATGACCACGTTGCGGGACGTGAAGGTCCCGGCGGAGGTGACGAGTCGGAATCGCCCGCCGTCCCGGCGGAGCGCCTCGACCTCGATCTGCTGACGAATCGGGGCGTGGGATGCGGCGGCGTAGTCGGTCAACATGGCGGCGACCTCGGCCATCGTCATGAACCCGTCGGGGTCGTGGCCCCGGTAGGCGTATCCCGGAAGTCGGGTCATCCAGTTGGGAGTGAGTAGCCGCGCCGAGTCCCACCGCTGACTCCGCCACGACTCGGCGATCCGGCCCCGCTCGAGGACGAGATGGTCCACCCGGCGATGGGCGAGGGCATGGCTGACGGAGATTCCGGCCTGTCCGGCGCCGATGATGATCGTGTCGTGGTGGTTCATGGTTGGCTCCTGTCGAGGTCGGTGGTGACGCATGTGGGCCGGGCGGGTGACGACGCACCCGCCCGGCGGTGAGGCGATGAACGGTCCGGGTCGGCCCCGGGTAGATCAGGCGGTTTCGACGTCGATGGTGAGCGGGATGCCGTTGGTCAACACATCGAAGACCGCCGAGCGGGCCCGGGAACGGTCGACGAGCTGGCGCAGTTCCTCGGCCGTGGCGTCGCCGGCGATCTTGAAGGTGATCCGCATCTGCTCGTAGCCGTTGCGGACGGTCTCGTCGAGACCGAGGACACCGAGCAGGTCGATGTCGCCTTCCACCCGGGACTCGATGGAGGTGAGCTCGATGCCGCGGGCGGCGGCGATGTTGCCCATCCCGGCGGTGAGACATGAGGCGAGGGCCACCATCAGGTACTCGACCGGTGTCGGTCCGTTGCCCTCTCCGACCAGCACCTGGGGGTGGTCGGCGTGGTAGACGAAGTCCTCGGTGCGGGTGGTGTCCTCGGCGCCGGCGCCGTAGAAGCCACGGATGGTGGTGCGGCTGTGGGTGCCCCTGACCCAGTGGTTCTCGGCCCGGAACTGGAACCGTGCCAGCTCGGGCTGGCCCTTTACCGCATCGAGGGTGGCGAACAGCGTGGCGGTGTCGACACCGTTGATGGTGGTTGCCGGGGCGTTGGTGGTGGTCATGGTGGTTCTCCTTTTGGGATGGACAGGTGACCGTGGTCACCGGTGATCGGTCGGGTGGTTCGGGTCAGCGGGGTCGCCGCCGCGGGCGGCGACCGGGTCGCTCGTACCGGTGGTGGCCGGCCTCGAGCAGACGTCGGCGCTCTTCCATCGCCAGCCAGGCGAGGGTGTGCTCGGCGTGCATATCGGGTCCTTGTGTCGTTCGGCTTACAAGGGCGAACGTATGCGGGGCCGGTGGTGCGGTCATCGGGGGACCCCACCTATCTATGGGTGCCCATCTACCTACGCAACTGTCGACGCAGCGCACGCACCGATCACTCGGCGGGGGTGGGGGCGGTCAACTCCGGGGTTCGGGAAGGCCCGACCCGGTGTTTCCGGTCGAGCGCTCGGTTGCGTGGGGCGGGTTCGGCGGCCCCGGCTCAACCGGCGAGCTTCGGTCCGGCCTCGTCGATGTCGATCTGGATGAGGACGCGACGGTCCTCGACCATGACGCGGCGATAGTCGTCCCAGTCGGGATGCTCGCCGGAGATCCGGCGGTAGTACTCGACCAGTGGTTCGAGCGCATCGGGGAGCGACACGATGGTGGCGATGCCGGAGACCTGGGTCCAGGCTCCGTAGAACCTGTCGGTGAAGACGCAGAGCCACACCCGGGGATCGCGTCGGATGTTGCGGACCTTGAAGGCGGTCTCCCGACTCGAGATCACGATCCGACCCGCCTCGTCGGCGCCGACGGTCACCGGAGACATCTGGGGTGATCCGTCCCGGCGGCGGGTGGCCAGAACTCCTTGATGGTTTGCGGTGATGAACTCGACGGCTTGCGGAATGTCCATGAGGTCAGGTTACCGGCCCGGTGCCGCAGAACCGGACGATCAGGATCGCCAGGGTGTGCGCCACCCGGATCAGCTCGGCCACCGGGACCTGCTCGTTGGGGCCGTGGGCAAGACGGACGTCGCCGGGGCCGTAGAGCACCGAGGCGATACCGCCACGGTTGACCAGGTGGCGCAGGTCGCTGCCGTAGGGAACGCCACGCACCGGCGCATCGGACGAGGCGATCAGCCGGTGACACTCTCCGAGGACGGTGACGATCCCGGCGTCGGGTGCGGTCGCCGTCGGATGAAACTGGCCACCCCACCATTCCACCCGCGGCGGACGGATGCTCAGCCACGGATCGGTGGCGGCGGCGTCGGCGACCGCAACCTCCAGTTCCCGGCGGGCGGCGGCGATATCTTCACCCGGGGCAACCCCGTACCGACCCTCGGCGACCAACCGGTCGGGAACGGTCGACGCCCATTCACCGGCATGGACGGTGCCGATCGACAGCGCCAGCGGCAATTCCAGGTGGGCGAACATCGGATCGGTCAGCCGGCCGTTGCGCCGGTGCTCGAGCGCCATCAGCGCATCGTGGACGATGCGGAACTTCTCGACGGCGCTGACCCCTTCGTTGCGGAGGGCGCCGTGGGCGGGACGTCCCGGCACCGTGATCCGGAACCCGAGCGCACCGGCCTGACTGGTGGCGATCTCGCCGGCGGTGGGTTCGACCACGACGGCGGCGTCGGCGGTATGACCGCGAGCCAGGGTGGCGAGCGTCCCGAGGCCACCGTCCTCCTCGCCGACGACGGAGGCGATCGACACAGAACCGGTCAGCTCACGCCCCGCATCCCGGAGGGCGACCGTGACCGCACGGACCGCCGCCGCCGCACAGACCAGCCCGGCTTTCATGTCGACCGTACCGCGACCGGCGACGTTCCCGTCGACCTGCGTCGCCTCCCACGGCGGCGTCGCCCACTGGGAGAGGTCGCCGACCGGGACCACGTCGATGTGGCCGTTGAACATCAGCGCCGGACCGGGGCCGCCGATGTGCCCCACCACGCCGAGCGCCTCGTCGCGAGTCACCTCGGCCGAGAAGTCCGGGTCGGTCGCCAGGTGATCGAGGTCGATCTCCCACAGGTCGACATCCATCCCGATTTCGGCCAGCACGCTGGCCATGTGCCGCTGTGCCGGCGATTCGTCGCCCCCGTCGCTGCGGAATGCCACCAGGTCGGTGAGCAGCTCGAGCATCCAGGTTTCGTCGATGGCGGCGACCGCCGCCTGTTCGATCCCGGACTGGTCGATCCCCGCCGGCTGGTTTCCCGCCGTTTCGAGCGGGCTCATCCTCTCGAAATGGCTCGGGTCAGACATGTCGCACCGCCCTCCGCCTTGAGGGTGATCTCGTTGCCGCGATAGGTCCGGATGTCGCACCCTGCGGCGGCGAGACCCTGGGCGGTCGCCGGGTTGCCCTCGAGCATGATGCAGCGACCCGGTGCGGTGGCGAGGACGTTGCTGCCGTGGGTGGCCAACTCCTCCTCGGGGACGTCGACGAGTCGGAAGCCACGGTCGCCGAGCATCTCGAGGAACGGGACCGGGAGCAGCGGTCGGAACACGACGGCAAGATCCGGTGCCACCACGCTGATCAGCGACATCAGATGGAGACACGCCGCCGGACCGGTGTGATAGGGGAGAGGGACCGGTACCAGGGCCACGTCGGGGAGGATGATGGCGAGCTGGTCGAGGGCGTGGCGGTTGGTGCGGAACCCCTGCCCGACGGCGAGGGTGTTGGCATCCAGCCACAGCAGGTCGCCACCCTCGGCGGTGGCCGGTGACGTCAGCCGCCCGGCGATCGGCACCCCGGCGGTGCGCAACGTCGCCGCAAGCGGTTCCTCCTCGCCACGGCGCAACTCCTTGCCCATCCGCAGCACGACGGTTCCGCCGTCGACCACCAGCACGGGGTCATGGACGAAGATGGCGTCGGCGTGGTCGGGGAGCGGGGTGTCATGGTTGACGATCTCGGTACCGTCGTCGACCAGCAGCTGGACCAGGGCATCGTGTTCGGCCATCGCACCCGTCAGATCCGGTACGGCGGTGTAGTTCCAGCGAACCGGGTCGGTGACGGCGAAGGCGGCGTCCGGTCGTCGCACGACAACCCGACGCAGCGGCCCGGCCATGGTTTGCGCCCCGTAGAGCGCCGCATTGATGTGGCTCATCCGGCGATGCTACGTCGCCTGCGCCGTTGTGGGACGCCGCCCTTCGACCAACCGGTGCGCTGCCGTCCCCCGGGAGGGCGACACCGGCTTGAATGAACGTCCCGACACCGACCGCCCATGACCCGATCAGGAGATGCGATGGCAGACGCCCCCGTCTACTACCACGACTATCTGCGACTCGACCGGCTGCTCTCCGCCCAGGAGCCGGAGTCGGAGCGTCTCGGTATCGACGCCCACGACGAGTTGCTGTTCATCATCGTGCACCAGGCATACGAACTGTGGTTCAAACAGATCCTGCATGAGCTCGACGCCGTCCACCGGATCTTCTCCGAGGACGTGGTCGAGGAGCGGATGATGGGGCGGGTCGTCGCCCATCTGGAGCGGGTGGTGGCCATCCAGGGGCTGCTCATCGACCAGATCGGTGTGCTGGAGACGATGACCCCGCTCGACTTCCTCGAGTTTCGCGATCTGCTCGTCCCCGCATCGGGGTTCCAGAGCCTCCAGTTCCGTCTGATCGAGAATCTGCTCGGTCTCCAGAACGAGCGGCGCATGCTGATCAACGAAGCCGCCTACACCACCAGGTTCTCCGAGCCGCACCGGGCGACCCTGGAGGCGTCGCACCAGCGAACCTCGCTGTTCGATCTGGTCGAGGCATGGTTGGAACGCACCCCGTTTCTCCAGTTCGGCGACTACGACTTCTGGCAGTCGTACGGGGATGCCGTTCACCGCATGCAGCAACGGGAGCGGCGCCTGATCGAAGGAAACCCCAACCTGACCGAGGCGGGTCGCACCGACCAGCTCGCCCGGTTCGATGCCACCTCAGCGGACTTCGGTTCCGTGTTCGACGCCGCCGCCTTCGAGCAGCTACGGGCCGCCGGTCACCGCCGACTCAGCCACCAGTCGTTCCTTGCCGCCCTGCTGATCACGATGTACCGCGACGAACCGATCCTCCATCTCCCGTTCAGGGTGCTCGAGGCGTTGATGGATGTGGACGCCGGATTCACCGCATGGCGGCAACGCCATGCCCTGATGGTGCGCCGGATGATCGGCGCCAAGATCGGAACCGGGGGCACGACGGGTCACGACTATCTCCGTGACACCGCCAACCACCACCGGGTGTGGTCGGATCTGTTCGATCTGACCACCTACCTGATCCCGCGTTCTGAACTTCCCGAGCTTCCGGTTTCGGTGGCTCAGGCGATGCGGTTCCACCTCGACGTCGGCTGATCGCCACGCCCCGGCACCGCAGCGGTCGGGGTCACGGTCCGGCAGCCTCCTGGACCACCTCGAGGTACTCGGTGAGCCGGTCGCCGGTGTCGGAGCCGACCAGCGTGACGGTGACGGCGGCGACGATGGCGAGAAAGACGCCCATCATGGCGTATTCGACCATCGAGGACCCGGCCTCGTCGGTTGTCGGCGATGCGATCCGCATCTGCCAACGGGCGAGCAACATACGACCCATTGATTCATCTCCTGGCCACCACGACCTCCCGGGTGGGGGCCCGGGCTACCCGGCACGACCCTTCTACCCGTCGTGCCTGCACGGCGACCTGTGTCGTCTCGTGTTCGCCGGAGTGTATGGCAGAGACCGGGGTCTCTGCCACGGGTCGACCGGCTCAATCCGCAGCCATCGAGAGTGTCAGACCGGGCTGGAGGTGATGTGGCGAGACAACACGTCCCAGGTGTCGGGATCGCCGAGGGCGTCGGTGAACGAGTTGAGCGTCCGGAGAAAGGCGGGGACCGCCGCCTGGGTCGACAGCGGGTTGGGTCGGGTCACCGCCAGCACCCCCTCGTCGGGGCGGAACACCACCACATCGGTTGCCGGCCAGCGCGTCCGGATCGTCTCGATCTCGATCGCAAGTGCGGCGCTCCCGGCGCGATCCAGGGCCCCTTCGTAGAAGCGGGCGCCCGGTCGCCGCTGTGACGACGCCATCGGAGCGACCACGATGATCAGGTCGAGCGGGGTGGGGGAGCCCAGCACGAGATCGGCGCTGGTCCCGGACGAGACCCCCCCGTCGAGATACCAACGGCCCTGGATCTTCACCGGTTCGAACACCATCGGCACCGCGGCCGAGGCGGCCACCGCCTGACCGAGCGTGACATCCGGGGCCTCGTCGGTCCCGAACGCCACCCGTCTGCGGGCGGCGACGTCGTAGGCCACCACCACGGTGGGACGATCCGGCCAGGAATGGACCTGCGGTCCGATGCGCTCTTCGACCCATTCGACGATGCCGTCGGTGCGGTAGCGGGCCGGGCTTCCGGCCAGCAGTCGCAGATCGGGTCGGGTGAGGCCCGGGATGATCCCCCGCCGCACCCATCGCACCACACCGCCGGGTGCGCTGCTCGGACTGTTCCCCCGCCGGTAGATGCGGCGGTGGAGCCGTTCGGCCATCTCCTCCTCCGACACCGAATCGTCGAGGAAGGTGTCGAGGCTGAGCTGGCCACCACGGATCAGGGCGGCGGTGAACGCCCCACAGGAGGTGCCGATGATCACCTCGGCATCGTCCGGTTTCCAGCCCGTCGCCATTTCGAGCGCCAGCAACGCACCCAGTTGGTACGCCGCTCCGGTGATCCCCCCACCGCCCAGCACAAGCCCGACCGCCGACATGCTCCGCAGGTTACCGACCCTCGCCGGATCGCGACCGGCGTCGCACTCGTCGGTTTCCGCACCAAACGGTCCGGCGGTCCGACCGTTTGGTGCCGGACCCGCCGGGTAGGCTCCCCGATGGTGCAGGTACGTCGCTTCCATCCCGATGATCGGCCCGCCGTCGATCGGATCATCGCCCTCCGCGATCGGAGCGACGGCTATCCGGCGTTGAGTGAGCACAAGGCGATCCGTCTCGGCAGCGCCGCTGCCGGGGGCGGGGCCGAGTGGGTGCTGGTCGATGCGCCCGAAGCAGCGGGTGGTCGGATCTTCGGCTACGCCCAGGCAGCCGTGCACCGCTCGCCGCTTGGGGGAACATCGGATCGGACCGAGATCGAGGTGGTGGTCGCCCCGGACGACATCGTCGCCGGTGTCGCCGCCGACCTGGCGACGGGGTCACCTGACACCGTCGACGCCACACCCGCTCAGGTCGGACGCACCATGGCGCTGATCAAAGAGGCGCTGGCGGACACTGCCGGTGACGGGATCCGTACCGTGTGGGCATGGCGGGCCGCCGATGTCGTCGCCGTCACCGCACTCGGGTTGGCGCCGGTGCGATCACTGTTGGAGATGCGCCGACCACTTCCGCTCGTCCGCACCTGGTCGGCGCCGCCCGGGATCGAGATCCGCACCTTCCGGCCGGGATCGGACGAGGACACCTGGCTCGAGATGAACAACGCCGCCTTTGCCGGCCATCCCGAGAACGGCTCGCTCGACCGCAGCGATCTCGCCATCCGCATGGCGCAGCCGTGGTTCGATCCCGCCGGGTTCCTGATGGCGTGGGGTCCCGGGAACCGTCTGCTCGGATCATGCTGGACCAAGCTGCACGATGACGGGGTCGGCGAGATCTACATCGTCGGCGTGGCTCCCGATGGCCAGGGGGCCGGGTTGGGGACCGCCCTGGTCATTGCCGCCCTCGATGATCTGCATCATCGACAGGGCGCCATCCAGGCGCAGCTCTACGTCGAGGAGGCGAACACCGGTGCCGTGGCGTTCTACCAGGGTCTGGGCTTCACCACGGTTCGGACGTTGCGGGAGTACACATCCGGGTAGTGCCGTCAGCCGAACGCACCGGTACGGACACCTGGGGTGACCGGTGGCTGTGGTTCCGGTTGCGCTGAGTTGTGGTGCGTCCGGCGTCTCAGCCGAACCGTTGTCGGCACGACGGGCAACGCTCGTCGTCCTCACGGGTCGGCGCCTGACACCACGGGCACGGCAGATCACTGTCGAAGCCCGCCGACGGTGCGGAAGCGGTGGGGAGGGAACCCGGTGTGAACCGGCGATTCACCGCCAACACTCCCGCAGCGACGAAGGCGCTCGCTACAACGACATCGACCATCTCTGGCTCCTTCCCTGGCTGGGGGAAGCGTAGAAGCAATAGGCGAAGTTTTCGCGGATTTCCGATCTGCGGCGATGGCGACGACCCCGCCGTCGCCGCAGGCCCGGATGCGGAGGCTGCCCGCATTCCCCGGGTGCGGCCATCCCGTTTAGCCTGTGGTCCTGCACGTTCGAGCGAGAGGAACATCGTGGCCATCCATCTCACCTTCCCTGATGGGACCGTTCGGGAGTTCCCCGACGGTGCCACCGGTGCCGAGGTGGCGGCCTCCATCGGACCCCGATTGGCCAAGGCCGCCGTCGCCGTCAAACACGATGGGGTCGCCCTCGACCTTGCCCGTCCCCTCCCCGGGGACGGCGCCCTCGAGGTGGTCACCGACACCACGGACGAGGGTCGCTTCATCATGCGTCACTCCGCCGCCCATGTGATGGCGCAGGCGGTGCTCGATCTGTTCGAGGGCGCATCGTTCGCCATCGGGCCACCGATCGAGGACGGCTTCTACTACGACTTCGAGATCGGCCGCCCGTTCACCCCGGAGGATCTGGAACGGATCGAGGCGCGGATGGACGAGATCATCGCCGAGGACCAGCCGTTCGAACGCGACATGATCCCGATCGACGAGGCGTTCCAGGTTTTCGCCGACCAACCCTTCAAGACCGAGATCCTTCACGGTGTCGACGAGGAGCAGGGCGCCGGTAGCGACGAGGTCAGCGTCTACCGCAACCTCGATTTCGTCGACCTGTGCCGGGGGCCCCACGTCCCGTCGACCGCCCGGCTCAAAGCGGTGAAGCTGCTGCGTAGCGCCGGCGCCTACTGGCGGGGCGACGAGCGCAACCCGCAGTTGCAGCGCATCTACGGCACCGCCTGGGAGTCCCGTACCGCACTCGACGAGTACCTGCACCGGGTCGAGGAGGCGCGCCGCCGGGACCATCGCAAGCTCGGAGTCGAACTCGATCTCTACTCCTTCCCCAACGAGCTGGGGAGCGGGCTTGCGGTGTGGCACCCGAAGGGCGGGATCATCCGCCGCGCCATCGAGGATTACAGCCGCCGCACCCACGCCGCCCACGACTACGACCTGGTGTACTCGCCCCACGTCGCCAAGGCGGATCTGTGGCACACCTCGCGCCATCTCGACTTCTATGCCGAGGGGATCTACCCCGGGATCGTGATGGACGAGAACGTCGAGTACCGGCTGAAGCCGATGAACTGCCCGTTCCATATCCTGATCTTCGCCAACCAGGGCCGCAGCTACCGCGACCTCCCGATGCGTCTCTACGAGCTGGGCACCGTGTACCGCTACGAGCGCTCCGGCGTGGTTCACGGGCTGCTGCGGGCCCGCGGGTTCACCCAGGACGACAGCCACATCTTCGTCACCGAGGACCAGGTCGCCCCCGAACTGCAGAACCTGCTCGACTTCACCTTGATGGTGCTGCGGGATTTCGGCTTCAACACTTTCGAGGCCGATCTGTCCACCCGTGACCCGGAGAAATGGATGGGCGATCTGGCGTTGTGGGACAAGGCCACCGAGGCGCTCCGCCAGGCGCTGGACACCGCCGGGCTCCCCTACAACGAGGCGGAGGGTGAGGCCGCCTTCTATGGACCGAAGATCGATATCCATGTGCGTGACGCCATCGGCCGTCGTTGGCAGCTCTCCACGCTCCAGGTCGACTTCGGTCAACCGGAGAACTTCGAGTTGGGTTACGCCACCAGCGACAACACCACCGAGCGGCCGGTGATGATCCACCGGGCGCTGATGGGGTCGCTGGAGCGGTTCATCGGGATTCTCATCGAGCACTATGCCGGGGCGCTTCCCGGGTGGCTGTCACCGGTGCAGGCCGCCATCGTCCCGGTGGCCGACCGTCACCTCGACTACGCCCACCAGGTCGCCGCCGAGTTGCGGGCCGCCGGGTTGCGCATCGAGGTCGATGGCCACACCGACACGGTGGGGGAGAAGATCCGTCGTGCCATCACCCAGAAGACCCCGGCGGTGCTGGTGGTCGGGGACAACGACGTCGCCGACGGCACCGTCGGGCTGCGGCTCCGCGGCGAAGACCGCGATCGGCGTGGAGTGGCGATCGCCGAGACGGTGGCCACCCTGACCGGACTGTGCGCCGAGCCACGCTGACTCGAGGGTCGGGGAGCCAGACGCGGGGACCAGAAGCGGGGGACCGGTACGGCTCGGCGCCGGGACCGACCGGAGAGGTCGGAATCTGTCGTAGGGTACGGCGTTCACGGGTCCGGTGTCCGCCGTACCTCACCGTCATCGTCTCCACAGAGGTTCCCACGTGAAGCGCCTCGTCCATCTCCTTGCCGCACTGGTGCGCCGTTCCCCCGTCCTCGTCCTCGTATCGGCGCTTGCGCTCACGCTGGTGTTCGGCATGTTCGCCGGGCAGGCCGAGCAGAGCTCCGGGAACGAAGGGTTCTCGCCCGACACCCCCGAGTTCCGGGCTCTCGACATCATCGCCGACTATTTCTCGGACAACTCGGAGGAGCCGGTCCAGATCGTCGTCGAAGGCGACGACCTGATCACCGCCGCCGGGTTGCGGGACTACCTCGTCATCACCGAGGCGATCACCGGTAGCCGTGCCTCGGAACTGCTCAAGAACCGCCCCGGCGGCGACATCGTCGGGTACCTGGATCCGGTGGTCCAGGGTCTCCAGGCGCAGGCCGCCGAGACCGGAACCGACTTCGACACGCTCGTCGCCGAGATCGACGATGCCACCGTCGAGCAGATCTTCGCCGAGGGCCTCGCCGCCCTCCCTCCCGATGTCTCCGAGCTGTTTGCGGGACTCTTCGGGACCAGCTCCGATCTGGACTCCGCCACCGCCACCACCGGGCTGATGGTGGCCTTCCTCAATGTCGGTGGGCTCGACGACCCGGACATGGTGCTGCTCCAGGAAATCGAAGTCGACATGGCGGAGGCGGTGACGAACGCCGATACCGAGGTGTCGGAGGCCACCGCCTTCTCGTTTGCGTTGCTCTTCGCCGACCAGGACGAGTTCGCCAGCGAGGTCGGGCGTTTGTTCGCCGCCGCCTTCCTGATCATCGTGCTCATCCTGATGTTCGTCTACTGGGTCACCCCGCGCGGCCGGATGACCCGCCGGTATGCGCTGCGCCGGGCGCTCGCCGACATGGGGCTCACCATGGTGGTCATCGTGATGTCGATCACCTGGATGAACGGTATCGGGGTGCTGCTCGGACCCAAATACGCCGGGTGGATCGGGAACTTCAACGAGATCCTCCAGATCATCCCGGTGCTGCTGATCGGTCTCGGGGTCGACTACGCCATCCACATGACCTCGCGCTATCGCGAGGAGCTCGGTCTCGGTGACAACGTCATCAACGCCGCCGGGCGCGCCACCAAGACCGTCGGTGTCGCCCTGGTGCTCGCCACCGCCACCACCTCGGTCGGCTTCCTGACCAACATCGTCAACCCGGTTACCGCCCTGCGCGACTTCGGGATCCTGGCCGCCGTCGGGATCATGTCGGCGTTCGTGCTGATGCTGACGGTGGTGCCCTCGGTGCGGGTGCTGCTCGACCGGCGCGCCGAGCGAGCCGAGCGGCTCCCCACCGAGGCCTTCGGGCACAACTCGGAGCGGGTGCTGCCCCGGCTGATGGGCGCCACCTCGGTGCTCGCCGAGCGGGTTCCCGCCGCCACCCTGTCGGTGGCGCTGCTGCTGGCGCTGCTCGGCGGGTGGGGGCTCACCCAGTTGGAGACCACGTTCAGCTTCACCGACTTCCTCCCCGAGGACTCACCGCTGCTGGCCACCTACGACACCATCACCGAGGAGTTCGCCGGAGGCTTCGGTGAGGAGACCTCGGTGATCATCGAGGGCGATGTCGCCACCCCGGCGGTCCACAACGCCGTGCTCGCCTCGTGGGCCAACATGTCCGACACCCCCAACGTCGTGCAGTTCGGGGGTCGTGCCGCCGCCGAATCCCCGATCTCGGTGATCGGCCAGTTGGTGACGCCACCGGACCAGGGCGGGACGCCGGAGCTGTACAACGCCGACTTCGCCAACTTCGCCGTCGCCGCCGGCCTGCAGCCCGATCTGTCGGTGCCGGATCACTCCGATGTCGAAGCAATCTATCGGGCGGCATTCGACGCCGCCCCCGACGCAATGGCCCGCACCATTGCCGAGTCCAACGGCGCCTTCCGCTACCTCGACATCGGGGTGTCGACCCAGGCGGGGGAGCAGGGTGCCCTCCAACTCGGGATCGACCTCGGTGAGGACTTCGCCCCGGTGGTCGATGTCGGTGCCACCGCCGTGGCCACCAACCAGAACATCGTCGGCGCCGGCGTGGTCCAGGCGCTCAACGACTCGCAGGTGTCCTCGTTGGCGATCACCATCCTGGCGGCGATGGCGTTGCTGGTGATCACCTTCTGGATCGAATCCCGCCGTCCATTCCTCGGGGTGATCACCATTGCCCCGGTGGTGCTGATCGTCCTGTGGATCTTCGGGATCATGTCGGCCCGTGGCATCTCCTTCAACCCGGTGACGGCGATGATCGCCAACCTGGCGATCGGTATCGGGGTGCCCTACACCATCCACATCACCCACCGCTTCCAGGAGGACCGTCTCCGCCACGCCACCACCGAAGAGGCGATCAAGTCGACCGCCACCCATACCGGTGGGGCGCTGGCCGGCTCGGCCTTCACCACGGCTGCCGGGTTCGGGATCCTGATGACCTCGACGCTCAAGCCGTTCCAGCAGCTCGGCGAGGTGACGGCGTGGGCGATCCTGCTGTCGCTGGTCGCCAGCGTCCTGGTCCTGCCGTCGATGCTGGTCCTGTGGGATCGCTGGCACCGGCGGCGTGGCGAGTCGGCGGTTGACCGGGCGGCGGTTGCGGCCGCATTCGGTGACGACGACGGTCTGTCGGCCGGAACCGAGGGCGCCGGAGCATGAGCCGCCAGTCACGCCAGCGCGGGATCGAGATCCCCGAGGAGGTGGCGGCGGCCGCCGCCATCCCCGAAGATCTCGATGCCAACGTCCACGACGCCTACTCGGTCCCCAACCCCGCACAGCGCCGCCAGGCGGCCCGGGTCTATGTGATCGGAGCCGGGCTGATCGCACTGGGGATCTGGGCCGGGCTTCCCAGCGGGATGTGGGTGATCGTCGGGCTGCTGCTGGCGATCGCCGGCTACTCGTTCCTCGCCGGTTGGGATCTCCAGATCCGGGAGGGGCGGGCGCTCGAGATCTCCAACCGTGCCATCGGGTTCCCGGTGGGTCACGCCTCGGCCAACCTCGGATTCCGGGGATGGAGGGGGCGACCCGTCTGGAACGTCCTGGTCTTCTCCGCCGACGAACCGCCCAGCCAGCGTGGACTGGTGCGGGTCGACGGGATCGACGGATCGGTCGTCGAGACCTATTCGGAAGCCGTGCCCCCCGAAGAGCGCTGAGCCCGCATCTTGCGATGCGGGCTCACTCGTTGCGGAAAGGGGCGGCGACCGGAGGTCAGCGGTCGCCGATGGCGACGAAGTCCCGCTCACCCTCGCCGATGTAGATCTGGCGGGGACGTCCGATCTTGGTCAGCGGATCGTCGTGCATCTCTTTCCAGTTGGCGATCCAGCCGGGGAGCCGGCCGATGGCGAAGAGCACGGTGAACATCCGCACCGGGAACCCGAGCGCCCGGAAGATCAACCCCGAGTAGAAGTCGACGTTCGGGTAGAGATTCCGCGAGATGAAGTAGTCGTCGGAGAGGGCGACCTCCTCGAGCTGGTTGGCGATCTCCAACAGCGGATCGTCCTGACCTGCCCGATTGAGCACATCATCGGCGAACTTCTTGAGCAGCTTGGCCCGGGGGTCGTAGTTCTTGTAGATGCGGTGCCCGAAACCCATCAGCCGGAACGGATCGTTACGGTCCTTGGCCCGGGCGACGGCGGTCTCGACGGTCTCGTCCGGGTCGTCGTGGATCGCCTGCAGCATCTCGACGACCTCCTGGTTGGCGCCACCGTGGAGCGGACCCCACAGGGCGTTCATCCCGGCGGCCACCGAGGCGAAGAGGTTGGCCTGGCTGGAACCGACGAAGCGCACCGTCGCCGTCGAGCAGTTCTGTCCATGATCGGCGTGGAGGATCAACAGCACGTTGAGCGCCTTCACCACCACCGGATCGATGTCGGTCTCCTGGACGGGGAGGGCGAACATCATGTTGAGGAAGTTCTCGACGTAGCCCAGGTCGTTGCGGGGGTAGATGTAGGGCTGACCGATCGACTTCTTGTACGCCCATGCCGCCACCGTCGGCATCTTGGCGATGAGCCTGGTGGCGCTCTCGTTGACGGCGTCCCGGTCCTTGGGGTCGTAGTACGCCTCGTAGAAGGTCGAGATGGCGTTGGTGGCGGACGACAGGATCGCCATCGGATGGGCGCTGCGGGGGAAAGCGTCGAAGAACCGCTTGATCTCCTCGCTCAGCAGGGTGTGGCCGATGACCGACTTCCGCCACTCGTCGAGTTGGGGCTGGGTGGGGAGGTCACCGAAAAGGAGGAGGTAGGCGACTTCGAGAAACGAGCAGGACTCTGCAAGATCCTCGATGCGGTAGCCGCGGTGACGGAGGACGCCGTTGGCGCCGTCCACATAGGTGATGGCGCTCTTGGTGCCGGCGGTATTGGCGTAGCCGGGGTCGAATGTGACGAAACCTGTGTCCGACCGGAGCGAACTGATGTCGAGCCCCGGTGACCCGATGGTGGCGGGTACGACATCGAGGGGCTGCGTCCCGTCGTCGAAGTTCAAGGAAACGGTCTCGTCACTCATCGATAGCAGAGCCCCTCTCGGTATGCCGGCGGACCCGGTGTCCGGACGGCGCAGAGTGTAGCCAACGAGGACCAGGCTCCGACCGTGGTACCTTTCCCGCCCGAAGCAACCGTCGGCACATCGCCGGAAGGAGACGCGGTGCTCGACCTCCGTGGCCGTAGCCGCATTGCGCCAATCCTCGACCCCATCGCAGCCGGGCTTTCCCGAGCGAGACTCAGCCCCACCATGGTCACCATCACCGGACTGCTGGTGACCATCGCCGGGGCGGCGCTCATCGCCCCGGGGGAGTACGTCTGGGGTGCGCTGGTCGCCGCCGCCGGGTGTCTCCTCGACGCCCTCGACGGTCCTCTGGCCCGTCTGCAGCAGAAGGCCTCCGATCGTGGCGCCTTCATCGACACCATGTCCGACCGGTGTGGCGAGATCGCCATCTGGGCCGGGGTCACCTTCAGCGTCCGCGAGGACGAGACGGCGCTGATGCTGTGTCTGTTCGCCCTGGCGTTCTCGCTGCTGACCCCGTATGTCCGGGCCAAGGCGGAGAGCTGGAACGCCGAGGGTCGGGGGGGCTGGATGGGCCGGGCGGAGCGGATGTTGCTGATCCTCGTCGGATTGTTCGTCTCCGGTCTGGTCGGTGGCACCCGGGTGCTGCTCCCGGTGCTGTGGGTGTTCGTGGTGCTCACCGGGGTCACAGTGCTGCAGCGAATCCGGCTCACCTGGCACCAACTCGACGCGTGAGCGGACTCGGCGGCTATCTGGTCTACCGGTTGGCGGCCGCATGCATCGGTGTGCTCCCGGAGCCGGTGATGCGACGGAGCGGTGAGATCCTCGGCTGGTTGGCCTCGTTCGTCGCCCCCCGCCGTCTGCAACTGGTGCAACGCAACCTCGCCCGGGTCGTCGGCGAGGAGGCGGCCACCACCCGCCGCACCCGCGTGATGTTCGCCAGCTACGGCCGGTACTGGGCGGAGACCTTCTGGGTACGTCGCCGTCGTATCGCTTCGATCCTTGCCCACTCCCAGGTCGACAAACCGGAACGCGTCACCTCCGCCGCTGCCGCCGAGGGTGGGTTGATCCTGGCGCTGCCCCATCTCGGCAACTGGGAGGCCGCAGGCCCGGCAGCCGTCGACCTCGGGATCCCGGTGCTCGCCGCCGCCGAGGCGCTCTCCAACCAGCGGATCGTCGACTGGTTCGTCGAGGTGCGGCGTCGACTCGGTATCGACGTGGTGGTGGTGGGGAAGGACCGCACCGCCACCGCCCGGCTCCTCGAACACCTCCGGGCGGGAAAGACGGTTGCCCTCGTCGCCGATCGTGATCTCAGTGGTCGCGGGGTCCCGGTCGAACTGTTCGGGGAATGGACCACCCTGCCCGCCGGCCCGGTGGCGCTCGCCGACCGCACCGGCGCCACCATCCTGCCGGTGGGGTGCTACTTCAAGCGTGGACGCGGTCACGAGTTCGTGGTCGGGGAACCCGTGGTGATCCCTCCGGGCGACCATCGCGAGGAGCGCATCGCCGCCGGAACCCGCAACCTGGCCGTCGCCCTCGAGGCCATGATCCGGCGTGCGCCGGAGCAGTGGCACATGTTCTCGGTCAACTGGCCCTCGGACCGGGAGCGCCCTGCGGACGGGGGGCAACCTGCGGACGGAGGGCACCCTGCGGGCCGGGGGGAGGAGACATAGTGCGGGTTGCCCTGGTGTGTCCCTATGACCTCGGTCGACCCGGCGGGGTCCAGGACCAGGTGCTCAAACTGGCGACCTGGCTCGCTGACGACGGTCACCATGCGGTGGTGGTGGCCCCCGGAACCGAGGTTCCCGAAGGGCTCGATCCCGACCACGCCGAAATGCTCGGCCGCAGCGTGCTGGTGCGCGCCAACCGCTCGGCGGCGCCGATCGCCGTGAGCCCACGTACCGTCGCCTCCGTCCGTCAGGCGGTGAAGACCCACCGGGTCGAGGTGGTGCACATCCACGAGCCGTTCATGCCCGTCGTCGGCCCGGCGGCGCTGATGGGTCTGGATCTCCCCAAGGTCGCCACCTTCCATTCCGACCCGTCGACGTTGATACGTCGCACCTACCGGCTGGCGGCGCCGCTGGTGGCCCGGATGCTGCGAGGTGCCGGGACGGTCACCGCCGTATCGCCGGTGGCGGCTTCGGCGCTCCGCGGGGTTGCGGTGTCGATCGTTCCCAACGGGCTCGATGTGGATGCCTACCGCCGCGTGGAGACCGAGCGGCGCCCGCACCGGGTGGTGTTCGTCGGACGTGACGAACCACGCAAGGGTCTCACCGATCTGCTCACGGCGTGGCCCCAGGTCCGTCGGCGGATCCCGGACGCCGAACTGCTGGTGGTGGGGACGACTGCCCCGGCCACCGGGAGCCCGGTCGGGGTCCGCTTCCTGGGCCGGGTCTCCGAGCACGACAAGCGCATGGCGCTCGCCGGATCGGCGGTGTTGTGCGCCCCCAACACCGGGGGGGAGAGCTTCGGGATCATCCTGGTCGAGGCGATGGCGGCCGGCTGTGTCGTGGTCGCCACCGGACTACCCGGGTTCGTCCATGTGCTCGGCGACGCCGGGGAGTTCGTGGCGCCCGGGGATCCCGACGGGTTGGCCGCCCGTCTCGGGGATGTGCTGATCGACGGGGAGCACCACGCCATACTGGCGGACCGATCCGCCATCCGTGTCGGCGAGTTCGACCGCAGGGTCGTCCTCGACGGTTATCTCGCCGCCTACGAACGGGCTGCCGCCGGAGGGTGATCCGCCGCTCCCCGACGTTCCCACGTCGCATCGAGCCCGGCGGCAGGTCGGTGTCCGTGGAGGTGCGGGTCGGTACAATCCGGGTGGTGAACACCATCTTGCGCCAACGTGGTCCGGTTGCAACGGTCGTCCTCGACCGACCGGAACGACGCAACGCCCTCAGTGCGGAACTGATGAGCGAGATCGAGGGGGTGCTCACCGGCCTGGGCGAGAATTCCGAGATCCAGGTGGTGGTGATCGCCGGAAACGGTCCGGCGTTCTCCGCCGGTCATGATCTGCGCGAGATGGTCGACGCCGAACCCGCATTCCACGATGCCCTCTTCGCCGGGTGTGTGTCGATGATGCAGACCATCCACCGGATCCCGCAGCCGGTGATCGCCAGGGTGCACGGACCGGCCACTGCCGCCGGGTGCCAGCTGGTCGCCGCCTGTGACTTGGCGGTCGCCGCCGAGGATGCCTGGTTTGCGACACCCGGAGTCAACATCGGGCTCTTCTGTTCGACCCCCATGGTGCCGCTGACCCGGGCGGTGGGCCGGAAGCGCGCCATGGAGATGCTGCTCACCGGCCAACCGGTGGATGCCGCCACCGCAGCGGCCTGGGGACTGATCAACCGTGCCGTCCCCGCCGATGAGCTCGATGACGAGATCGACGGGTTGGTGGAGCGGATCACCGCCTCGAGCCGGCGGGTGGTGGCGCTCGGCAAGCAGGCGTTCTACCGGCAGATCGACATGGCCGAGGAGGACGCCTACGAATATGCGGCCGATGTGATGACCGGCAACGCCCAACTCCCCGACGCCCACGAGGGCATCGGCGCCTTTCTCGACAAACGTGCGCCGCAATGGCCGGCGTCGCACCCGGCTACGTCCGGCGCCCAGGGTATGTCCGGCGAATCGGGTTCCCCCCACACCGGTCGTTGATTCGGGTGACGCCGTCCCGCCCGGCGGCACCGCGGGCTGTGGCCCGGTCGCTGCCTCGGGTCGCCGAATCACCGGTAGACTTTACGTTTTCGGGCCGAAAGCAGGAGATCACATGTCTGACGCACCGCAGGTCCAGGGAGCCCCGGCTCATGACAACCCGGCCGGAGGGAACCCCGTCGCAGGGGACCGGGCCCAGCGCGGGACCGACCTCGTCAAGCGCGGTCTTGCCGAGATGCTCAAGGGTGGCGTCATCATGGACGTCGTCAACGCCGAGCAGGCCAAGATCGCCGAGGAGGCAGGTGCGGTTGCGGTGATGGCGCTGGAACGGGTCCCGGCGGACATCCGCGCCGCCGGGGGGGTGGCCCGGATGGCCGACCCCACCAGGGTCCAGGAGATCATCGATGCGGTGTCGATCCCGGTGATGGCCAAGGCCCGGATCGGTCACATCGTCGAGGCGCAGATCCTGCAGTCGCTCGGGGTCGACTACATCGACGAGAGCGAGGTGCTCACCCCGGTCGACGACCACCACATCGACAAGTGGGGGTTCACCGTTCCGTTCATCTGCGGCGCCAAGATCTCGGTGAGGCATTGCGCCGGATCGGCGAAGGCGCCGCCATGATCCGCACCAAGGGTGAGCCCGGCACCGGCAACGTGGTGGAGGCGGTCCGGCACATGCGCACCGTCAATGCCCAGATCCGACGTCTCACCACGCTCGACGACGGCGAGATGATGAACGCCGCCAAGGAACTCGGCGCTCCCTACCCGCTGGTCAGGGAGGTCGCCGCCTCCGGTCGGCTCCCGGTGGTCAACTTCGCCGCCGGCGGCATCGCCACACCGGCCGATGCCGCCCTGATGATGCAACTCGGGTGCGACGGGGTGTTTGTCGGGTCGGGGATCTTCAAGTCAGGTGACCCGGCCGAGCGTGCCCGTGCCATCGTCGAGGCGACGACGTTCTACGACGATCCGGAGAAGATCGCCAAGGTGTCGCGCAATCTGGGCGAGGCCATGGTCGGGATCAACATCGATGCCCTCACCCCGGCCGACCGGATGCAGGATCGGAGTCTCTGAAAGGTGACCCGGACCCGTATCGGCGTGCTCGGGCTCCAAGGTGACGTCCGCGAGCACATTGCCGCCGTGTCACACCTCGGAGCCGGCGCCGCCGTGGTGCGGACCCCCGAGGATCTGGACCGGGTCGATGCCCTGATCATTCCCGGCGGGGAGTCGACCACCATCGGACGGCTGGCGACACGCTACGAGCTGATCGAGCCGCTCCGTCACCGACTCGAAACCGGGATGCCGGCGTTGGGAACCTGTGCCGGCATGATCTTTCTCGCCGCCGCCACCACCGGCCCCGAACAGCCCCAACTCGGCGCCCTCGACGTGGTGGTTGAGCGCAACGCCTTCGGTCGACAGGTCGATTCCTTCGAGGCCGATCTGGAGATCGCCGGGTGGGACGACCCGCTCCATGCGGTGTTCATCCGGGCGCCGTGGATCCACAAGATCGGCGGCGAGGTCGAGGCGCTGGCGAGCGTTCCCGGTCCCGACGGGTCCGAACCGAGACCGGTCTTCGTGCGGCAAGGTCGTATCCTTGCCACCTCGTTCCATCCGGAGTTGACGGGCGATCTGCGCGTCCATGAAATGTTGTTGGAGGTGACCTGATGGCGGGACATTCGAAATGGGCCAACATCAAGCACCGCAAGGGGCGTCAGGACGCCAAGCGGGGCAAGCTCTTCGCCAAGTTGATCCGGGCGATCGAAGCGGCCGCCCGCAACGGCGGCGCCGATCCGGCGGCGAATGCGACGCTCGCCACTGCCATCCAGAAGGCCAAAGATTCCTCGGTCCCCAAGGACAACATCGACCGGGCGCTGGCCCGTGGCGCCGGCGACCTCGACGGGGTCAACTACGAGAACATCTGGTACGAGGGATACGGACCGGGCGGGGTGGCGCTCTACGTCGAGATCCTCACCGACAACCGCAACCGGGCGGCCTCGGATGTGCGGGCGACGTTCAGCAAGCTGGGGGGCAGCCTCGGCGAACCCGGTTCGGTCGGATACCTGTTCCAGCAGCGTGGCTACCTGGTGGTTTCCGGGGACGAGGAGACGGTGATGATGGCGGCGCTCGAGGGCGGCGCCGACGACGTGTCGCCCGGCGACGAGGGGATGTGGGAGATCGTCTGCAACCCGTCCGATCTGGCGCCGGTGCGGGCCGCTCTCGAGGAGGCGGAGGTCACCATCGAGCAGGCCGAGGTGACCCAGCTCCCGATGACCACCGTCGAGGTGGATGCGAAGGTGGCTCCGAAGATCCTGCGACTCGTCGACGCCCTCGAGGATCTCGACGACGTGCAGTCGGTCTACGCCAACTTCGACATCCCGGACGACGTCCTTGCCGAGGTCGGCTGACCAGGCACCCCCCGGGTCTGCATCGGGACCTCGCCGGTCCGAGGGTCTTTTGCCCCAGTGCCCTTTCGCGGTAGCCTGACCAAACATATGTTCGTTCTTGGCATCGACCCCGGTCTCACCACCACCGGCTACGGAATCCTCGAGACCACGCGAGGCGGCGTCCGTGCCGTGGTTGCCGGTGTGATCCGCACCGACCGGCACCAGCCCATCGCCCAACGGCTGCTCGAACTCCATCGCGACCTCGCCGCCATCGTCGACGAATACGCCCCGACCGAGGCCGCCATCGAAGAGGTGTTCGTCAACCGCAACCTGCAGACGGCGACCTCGGTGGGGAGGGCGTCCGGTGTGGCGTTACTGACCCTGGCCCAGAAGGGCCTCCGTCCCGCCGAATACACCCCGAGTGCGGTCAAGATGGCGCTCACCGGGTTCGGCGGCGCCGACAAGGACCAGGTCGGCAAGGTGGTGGCGATGCGGCTCAACCTCCCCGCCCCGCCCCGGCCGGCAGATGCCGCCGATGCGCTGGCGATCGCGCTGTGCCACATCCAGGCGCTCCCGTTCCTACGCCGTGTGGAGCGGGCCGGATGATCGGCCGGCTCCGGGGACGGCTCGTGGTGCGGTCGGCCGGGGGTGTCGTGCTCGATGTGGGCGGAGTCGGCTACGAGATCTCGGTGACCCCGGCGACGCTGGTCGGGCTTCCCGGGGTGGGGGAGGAGGCGGTGCTCCACACCCATCTGGTGGTGCGCGAGGACGTGCTCGCCCTGTACGGTTTCGCCTCCGACGACCAGCGTGACATCTTCCGGCTCCTGCTCGGGGTCTCGGGGATCGGTCCCAAGGTGGCGCTCACCATCCTCGCCACGCTCACTCCCGATGCCCTGCGCCGCGCAGTCGCCGCCGAGGACGCCGATGCGTTGACCCTGGTCCCGGGGATCGGGAAGCGAAGCGCCCAGAAGTTGATGCTGGAGCTGCGTCCCAAGCTCGACATGCCGGACGCCGATCTGCCGACCTCCGGTGGCGCCGGTCCCGGGGAGGTGCGGGACGCCCTCGAGGGTCTGGGCTACCGGCCCGCCGAGATCAGCGAGGCGATGCGGGAGCTTCCGCTCGACATCCCGGTCGAGGATCTGTTGCGGCTCGCCCTCAAGCAGCTCGGCCGTCAGGACCCGACCCGTCGCCCGCGGGGTGACGACGATGCGTGACGAAGGTCTCCTCGCCGGAGACCCCCTCCCCGACGACCAGGCGTTCGAATCCGGGCTGCGTCCCCGCCGCATGGCCGATTTCATCGGCCAGCCGGAGCTGAAGGAACGTCTGGCGATCCTGGTCGAGGCGGCTCAGGGACGTGGCGAACCGGTGGACCATGTGTTGTTCTCGGGGCCACCCGGGCTGGGTAAGACCTCGCTGGCGGGCATCCTCGCCAACGAGATGGGCTCGGTGCTGCGGACCACGTCCGGTCCGGCGCTGGAGCGACCCGGCGACCTCGCCGCCGTGCTGACCAACCTCGATGCCGGTGATGTGCTGTTCATCGACGAGGTGCACCGTCTTCCCCGCCAGGTCGAGGAGGTGCTCTACCCGGCCATGGAGGACTTCGAGCTGGACATCGTGGTCGGCAAGGGCCCGGCCGCACGTTCGATCCGGCTCGAGCTGCCTCATTTCACGCTGGTCGGCGCCACCACCAGGGTGGGGCGGGTCGCCCCGCCGCTGCGTGACCGGTTCGGGTACGTGGCGCGGCTCGACTACTACCAGCCGGAGGATCTCGCCGAGATCGTCCGTCGCTCCTCGGGGATCCTCGATGTAGATATCCAACCCGACGGTTCGGCGGTGATCGCCCGCCGCAGCCGCGGTACCCCGCGCATCGCCAACCGGTTGCTGCGCCGGGTCCGCGACTATGCGGCGGTACGCGCCGAGGGGATCATCGATGCCGCCACCGCAGGTGAGGCGCTGGCGGTGTTCGAGGTCGACGAACGTGGTCTCGACAAGGTCGACCGGTTCATCCTCTCCGCCATCGTCGACAAGTTCGGCGGGGGACCGGTCGGGCTGTCCACCCTGGCCATTGCCGTGGGGGAGGATCCGGAGACCGTCGAGGACGCCTACGAACCGTTCCTGCTGATGGAAGGGCTGCTGCAGCGCACCCCCAGGGGACGTATCGCCACCCCGCACGCCTATGAGCACCTCGGCCGCCCTGTTCCACCACCGGGCGGCGAGTCGTTCCAGGGCCGTCTGCTGGACTGAGCGGGGCAGGGAGCCTCTCGCTTGCGGGCTGGGCTGACCCGGGGGCATCCGTTGGCGAGGTGGCCTCCATTGCCGAAAGGCCCGGGACGCGCCGAGAGCCCGGGGCATGTGCCCCGGGCTCTCGAACAAGAGCGTCAGTTGAGGATGCTCAGCGGCTGCGTTCGCGGGCCAGGTTGACGTTGAGCTGGCGCCCTTCGACATTGGCGCCGTTCAACGCAGAGATGGCCTTCTGCGCCTCATCAGCCGACGCCATCTCGACGAAGCCGAATCCGCGTGAGCGGCCGGTGTCGCGATCGGTGACGACCTGAGCGTTGGTGACCTCACCATGGTCGGCGAAAAGCTGACGCAGATCAGCCGAGGTGGTGGCGAAGGCAAGGTTGCCAACATAGATGTTGCTTGACATGAAAGTGCTCCTTCCGAGCAGAACCCGTCGGCATTCGACGCCCCGCAGGAGGTCCCGGTGAGTACCCAGAATTGGGTCCTCCATCGAGCCCTGCGGCGACTCCCGCGGACGGACGAAGGAGCTGAAGCGTGACACGATTGATCCGTGTCGTTCCCTACGATACCCGCGATCGGAGCCAACGTCGACTCCTGATTGTCGCGAACCGTCGAATCATGGTGGTGGGACAACGCAGGGCACCCTCGTATCCGTACCCAGCAACGGCTTTGATGCCGCCTGGCATACCTACCCTGCCGCCGATGCGGACCACCGATTTCGACTACGAGCTTCCCGAGTCCTCGATCGCCCAGACGGCGATCGAACCCCGCCACGACTCGCGCCTTCTCGATGTGCGTCGCAATCAGGACCGTCGGTTCTTCGAGCTTCCCGATCTCCTCGACCCGGGAGACCTGCTGGTGGTCAACCGGACCCGGGTCCGTGCCGCCCGGCTGCGAGGCCACCGGCTCGACTCCGGCGGCGCCGTCGAGGCGCTGCTGCTGCGCCGCCTGGACGAAGGGGACACCTCCGACGAGGGCACCCGGTGGGAGGCGCTGGTGCGACCGGCGCGCCGTCTCCGTCCCGGGGTGCGGATCGGCTTCGGCGCTCAGTCGGACGCGTCCCAGCCCGACGGTTCCCGGCCCGATGTGAGGCTCACCGGCGAGGTGCTGAGCACACCGGTCGACGGGATGGTGTCGCTGCGCCTGACCGGGGCGGATGACGTCGAGGCGACGGTGGCGACCCACGGTGCCGTCCCCCTGCCGCCCTATTTCCACGGGGCGCTGGCAGATCCCGAGCGCTATCAGACCATCTTCGCCTCCGCCGTCGGTTCGGCAGCGGCGCCCACCGCCGGGCTCCACTTCACCCCGACGCTGGTGGAGCGACTCACCGACACCGGAATCGAGTTCGCCGAGGTGGAACTCGAGGTCGGTCTCGACACCTTCCGGCCGATGACGGTGGATGCAGTGAGCGACCATGTCATCCATCGTGAGCGCTACCGGATCCCCGAAGCCACCGCCGCCGCCCATCGGCGAACCCGCGGGCGCGGTGGTCGGGTCGTGGCAGTGGGGACCACCGTGGTGCGGACCCTGGAGACCGCCGCCACCACCGACGGTGGCATCGACCCGGGGGAGGGCGAGAGTGCGCTGTTCATCACCCCCGGATACCGTTTCACCGCCATCGACGCCATGCTCACCAACTTTCACGCCCCCCGCACCACCCTGATCGCCCTGGTGGCGGCGGCGATCGGTCCACGGTGGCGGCAGGTGTACGAGTCGGCGCTGCAGCGTCGGTACCGGTTCCTCTCGTTCGGGGATGCGATGTTCATCTCCCCGCTCGGGGATCCGGGGGGGATCCCCGCCCCGGCGACGCCACCTGACACCGCACCTGGGGCGAAATCGTGACCGCCGTGTGGTGGGACGCACATGCCGCCGACGGAGCGGCACGGACCGGGACCCTGCACACCCCGCACGGACCGGTGCCGACCCCGGCCTTCATGCCGGTGGGGACCCGCGCCACGGTACGCGGGGTCGGGTCCGAGGCGCTCGAGGGGTTGGACGTCGACATCGTGCTCGCCAACACCTATCACCTCATGCTCCGTCCCGGAGACGACGTGGTGGCCGGCCTCGGGGAGCTGCACGGGTTCATGGGATGGAGCCGGCCGATCCTCACCGACTCCGGGGGCTACCAGATCTTCTCACTGGGGCCCAAGGTCGACGAGGACGGGGTGCGGTTCCGGTCGACCTACGACGGCTCGTCGTTGATGCTCACCCCGGAGCGGGCCATCGAGGTCCAGGAGAACCTGGGGAGCGACATCGCCATGATGCTCGATGTCCTGGTCGGGCTCCCCGCCCCCCGCCCGGTGATCGTGGCGGCGATGGAGCGGACCCTGCGGTGGGGCGAGCGGGCGCTGTCGGCCAGGACACGGCATGACCGTGCCCTGTTCGGGATCGTCCAGGGTGGCACCGACCCGGAGCTGCGCCACCGGTCAGCGGTGGAGACCGCCGCCCTGGGATTCGGAGGCGACGGCTTCGCCGGTTTCGGGATCGGAGGTCTTGCCGTCGGCGAACCGCCGAGCGAGCGCAATCTCGCCATCGAGGTCGCCGTGGCGGCCCTCCCCACCGCCGCACCCCGCTACGTGATGGGGCTCGGCGACACCGAAGGGCTGCTCGATGCGGTGGCCCGGGGCGTCGACATGTTCGACTGTGTCATCCCCACCCGACTCGCCCGCCACGGCAAGGCCCTCCACCCCGACGGCGACTTCTCCATCAAACGCGCCGAGTGGGCACGTTCCGACGCCCCCATCGACCCCGGTTGCGACTGCCCGACATGCCACCGGTACTCCCGGGGATATCTCCGCCACCTCTTCTCGACCCGGGAACAGCTCGGCGCCCACCTGCTGACACTGCACAATGTCCGTTACGTGATGAACCTGATGGCCGGGATGCGCTCGGCGATCTCTGCCGGAACGTTCGATGCCCATCGCACCGAGGTGCTGACCCGACGCCGGCCCAACGGTGGCGCCGGATCGGTTGCGCTCGTCTAACCTGACGTCTCCGGTGTGGCGATGCCCGCCGTGACCGAATCCGCATGGGAGGAATCCGTGGCCAACCTGGCAACCGAGGGACTTTTTGCGCTCGCCGACGCCGCAGAGGAGCCGACAGGATCGCTGCTCGGGCTCTTGCTTCCGCTGATCGTGATCGGTGGACTGTTCTACGTCATGATGATCTTGCCGCAGCGCCGCCGGATGAAGGCGGTGGGCGAGATGCGTGACTCGGTTCAGGTCGGGGACGAGGTCCGCACCGTCGGTGGGATCTACGGTGTGGTCGCCTCGATGGAAGAGGACGAGATCGCCCTCGATGTCGGTGGGGGCACCATCTTGCGCATTCTCAAGCGGGCGATCGCCGATCGCATCACCAAGGACATCGCCACCGACGACTGACCCCGATCGTGTCCGGCACGCCGGGCACCGTGGATGAGGTGGGCGGGTGCGGTGACGGTCGTCCCGAGCGGTCGATGTGGTCGGAATCACCGGTGCCTACACTCGTGCGATGAGCGAAGCCAACATCCGGTCGTTGATCGTCGACGTACCGAACTTTCCAACCGACGGCATCATGTTCAAGGACATCACCCCGATGCTGGGGGATGCCGCCGCCTTCGATGCGGCGCTCGACCTGATGATGGCGCCGTTTCTGGATGCCGGAATCACCAAGGTCGCCGGAATCGAAGCGCGAGGTTTCGTCTTCGCCGCCCCGATGGCCACCCGGATGAATGCCGGGTTTCTCCCCATTCGCAAGCCGGGCAAGCTTCCCCGCAAGGTGGTCGAGGTCGAATATGCCCTTGAGTACGGCACCGACCGGATCCAGATGCATGCCGACGGGGCGATCGCCGGGGAGCGGGTGTTGCTGGTCGACGACGTGTTGGCGACCGGTGGGACCGCCGCCGCCTCGATCGATCTGCTCCGGCAGGTCGGGGCAGAGGTGATCGGGCTGTCGGTGCTGCTCGAACTCGGATTTCTGGAGGGACGCCGACGCATTCCGGACGTCCCCGTCCATGCGGTGGTGCGGGATGGCGACGGCTGAGGTCCGAATAGGACCCGAGCAGGAGACACTGCTGGCGTCGATTCTCGATATCTACCTGCGTGCCCATCCCGAAGGGGACGCCGACTTCGTCTCCCGGGCGGCGATGAGGGCCACCGAACTCCACGAGGGGCAGCTCCGCCAATCCGGCGAGCCCTACATCGTCCACCCCCTGATCGTCACCGAGATCCTCGCCGGATACGGAATGGACGCCGCCACCCTGGCCGCCGCCCTGCTCCACGACACCGTCGAGGACACCGCGGTCAGCCTCGATCAGCTTGCCGGCGAGTTCGGCGAGGAGGTCGCCTATCTCATCGACGGGGTGACCAAACTCGACCGGCTCAAGTTCTCCAGCCGGGAAGAAGCCCAGGCCGCCAGCATCCGCAAGATGGCGATCGCCATGGCCAAGGACATCAGGGTGCTGTTGATCAAGCTGGCCGACCGGCTGCACAACATCCGTACGCTCGATGCGCTCCCCGAGGAGAAGCAACGTCGGATCGCCGAGGAGACCATCGAGGTCTACGCCCCGCTGGCGCACCGTCTCGGGGTGCAGGAGATCAAGCACGAGATGGAGGAGCGCTGCTTCGCCGTCCTCTACCCGAAGCGGCGTGCCGAGATCGAGGATCTGGTGGCGCGGCGCGCCCCGCAGCGTGAGGTCCAGATCGAACTGGCGATGAAGGAACTCACCGCCATCGTCGAGGCCAACGGCATCCACGCCACCATCTCGGGTCGACCCAAACATGCCTACTCGATCTACCGCAAGATGGTGGAGAGCGGGTTGGCGTTCGAGGACATCTACGACCTGATCGGGATCCGGGTCATTGTCGAGGACGTCCGGGACTGTTATGCGGTGCTGGGGCTGGTGCACTCGATGTGGCAACCCATCCACGGGCGCTTCAAGGACTACATCGCCACCCCCAAGTTCAACCTCTACCAGTCGCTCCACACCACCGTGGTCGCCCGCGACGGCAAGCCCCTCGAGGTCCAGCTCCGCACCCTCGACATGCACGAACGCGCCGAATACGGCATCGCCGCCCACTGGCGGTACAAGGAGGGAGTGGGGCCCGAGCTTCCGTTCGTCGCCGATCTCAGGCTGCTCCAGGAGGAGGCGACCGACCCTCAGGAGTTCCTCGACAACCTCAAGCTCGATCTCTACCAGGACGAGGTG
Source organism: uncultured Acidimicrobiia bacterium (assembly GCA_963708235.1). GTDB lineage: Bacteria > Actinomycetota > Acidimicrobiia > Spongiisociales > UBA5794. Next base: position 1,539,391 of record OY970200.1, read on the forward strand.
TTCGCCCTCACCCCGAAGGGCGACGTGATCACGCTCCCCAAAGGGGCGACCCCGGTCGATTTCGCCTACCGGATCCACACCGATGTCGGTCACCGTTGCGTCGGGGCCCGGATCAACGGCCGGCTGGTCCCGCTCCACACCCAGCTCGAATCCGGCGACATCGTCGAAGTGCTCACCTCCAAGGCACAGGACGCCCACCCGTCGCGGGACTGGTTGGAGTTCGTCAAGTCGGGCCGCACCTCGGCGAAGATCCGCCGCTGGTTCACCAAGGAACGGCGCGAGGCGGCGCTCCACGACGGCAAGGAAGCCATCGCCAAGACGATCCGGCGTGAGTTGCGCAACGCTCCGGCGGCGGGTCGGGACGGGGCGCTGGGTGAGGTCGCCGAGATCCTGGGGTATTCCGACCTCGCCGCCATGTACGTCGCCGTCGGTGACGGTCAGGTCAGCCCGATCACCGTGGTCCGCAAGCTGGCCGCCCATCTCGACCTCGACAGCGCCGACGAGGACCTGCTGCAGCCGCCACCGGCGCGCCGACCCCGCCAACCCACCCGGGGCGGGATCACCGTCGAAGGTCTCGATGATCTGCTGGTACGGATCGCCCGCTGTTGCGCACCGGTTCCCGGCGACGACATCGTCGGGTTCGTCACCATCGGCCACGGAGTATCGGTTCACCGGGCCGATTGCGCCAACGTAGGGGCGCTCGGGCAACGCGCCGAACGTATCGTCGATGTGGCGTGGGCCTCGAAGCAGTCGGGGTCCTTCTTTGTGTGGATCCACGTCGAAGCGCTGGATCGTCACAAGCTGTTGCGGGATGTCACCGAGGTCCTGTCCGATCTCGGGGCCAACATCTCGGCCTCCTCGTCGGCCACCGGCAACGACCGGATCGCCGTGTTCCGCTTCGAGATCGAGCTCGCCGACCCCAAGCTGCTCGATCGGGTGATCTCAGACCTGCGTGGGGTCCACGGGGTCTACGACGCCTACCGGCTGGTTCCCCAAACCACGGCGGCCCAGATTCCAGGTGCCCAGCCGCCCGCCAACCAGACCACCGCCACCGACTGACGATGCACCTGTGAGCCTGATCGTCGATTCGGTGCCGCTGTGGCTGGCGGAAACCAACTGCTACGTCATCGCCCCCGAACGCGGCGGTCTCGGGGTGATCATCGATGCACCCCCCGATCTCGCCGGGATCGAGGCCCTGGTTCGCAAACACGATGTGACCCCGGTGGCGGTGCTGGTGACCCATGGGCACATCGACCATGCCGGTGGGGGAGCGGTCGCCGCCGGTTACGACATCGCCGCCCATCTCCATCCCGACGACGAGTTCCTGGCGCTCGACCCAGCCGCCCAGCTCCGCATACTGTTCGGTGGTGCGTTCTCCGGAAGCGCCGAGGCCTTTGCATTCCCCACCGACTACACCCCGCTCCGACACGGCGCCCGGCTCGACCTCGCCGGTATCAGCTTCGAGGTGATGCACACCCCCGGCCACACCCCGGGTCACTGTTGCTTCCACGTCCCATCCGAAGGGCTGCTGTTCTCCGGGGACCAGCTCTTCGCCGGATCGATCGGCCGCACCGATCTTCCCGGCGGAAGCCTCGATGCGCTGGCCCGCTCCATGGCCGACCAGGTGATGCGTCTCGACGACAGCGTCGAAGTGCTCCCCGGACACGGCCCTGCCACCACCATCGGCAGAGAGCGTCTCGCCAACCCATTCCGTGACCTGTGGCAATGAGTGGTCTGTCGGGTCCAGAGCGTCCTGCGGTGGAGATGACGCAGGCGCCAGCATTCAGCTCTGGCGACTTCGAGCGGATCGTCGTGGCATCTGATCGGGCCTTCGGTCTACTGGTTTGGCTCGGTGGGCTTGTCGACTCGGGTGGCATGAGGTTTGCCGATGTGCGGGCTGTCCTCGCGTCGCCAAGAGGTGCGGCTGACTTTGTGGAGCGTCACTCCGCAAACTTGCCGTCAGCCCTCACACCGCCCGACCAGGAGACCGCTCGCTTGACTGCCAACGTCCTCGGGACCTACCTCGCGGTGTCGTTCGACCTGGAGGCGCTGCCCGGGGAACGTCGCACCCCCGATCCTCGGTGTGCAGCGGGCTGTCCTTGGTGTTGGCAAGTGTCCAAGGGACCACACCTCGGCGTGAAGACTCTCACGACCAAGGACAAGCTACGTGCTGCGGAGGCCTCGATGCGTGCCGTCAGAGATCTGCTCCAGCAGGCATCACATGGATTCGATGATGAGGCCGTGACGGACCGTGTCGCCAAGCCCCTAGTTGTGAAGTATCAGGAAGAGGCAGCCATCATCGCCTACGCCAGCGCCCTCGCCGACAGGGCCACGCGTGGGGTGGCGGATTCGTCGTCACTTGCACTCTGGCGGCTGTTCGCATGGAGCAACGGTTCGCCACGGAAGAGTTTTCGTCTCGATCTGCCGTTGGTCGAAAGGGCCCGCTTGGCGATCCTCAGGGACGCAGGATGACCTCCTGGATGCCGTTGTCGGGAGACCGAGCCGAGGACCAGCGACCTATGGGCGGGCGGTGATACACGGGTTAGCGTGCGGCGGTCCGGGAGAGAGATCAAGGGGAGAGACATGGGGAAGCAATTGCGACGCGGGGTCGCTCCGCTGGTCGGTTTCGTAACCGTTCTGCTGGTCAGCACAGCGGTTTCTGCGACGAATATCGGGCTGCCTCCGGGCGGAACGTTTACCGACGACAACGGAACGACACACGAGGGAATGATCGAGGCGATCGCGGCACGGGGCATCACCAAGGGATGTAACCCTCCGGCCAACAGCCGGTACTGCCCAGATCAGGGGGTCACCAGGGGCCAGATGGCAGCGTTTCTGGTTCGCTCGTTGCCTACGCTTACCGAAACGACCGCGGACTACTTTCGGGATGACGCCGCATCGGTGTTCGAAGACGATATCAATCGGTTGGCCGCTGCCGGCATCGCTCGTGGTTGCAATCCCCCGAAGAACGACCAGTTCTGTCCCGAGCGGCGGGTGACCCGAGGGCAGATGGCGGCGTTTCTCTCTCGTGGCTTCGCCTACAGCAACGTAAGCGGTGCGGACCGATTCCGGGACGACGACAACTCCGTTTTCGAACTGGATATCGAGCGTCTCGCCGCCGCCGGAGTCACGCTCGGCTGTAACCCGCCCGCCAACACGCTCTTCTGCCCGAACGACGACGTGGGGCGCGGCCAGATGGCGTCGTTTCTCGGTCGGGCACTCAACCTGACTCCGATCACGCCGCCTCCGCCGGTCCAGAGTTGCGACAGCTCATATCCGGACGTGTGCATCAAGCCTCCGCCACCGGACCTCGACTGCGACGACATCCCACACCGGGACTTCAGGGTTACTGGTAGCGATCCGCACCGGTTCGATGGCGACAACGATGGCATCGGCTGCGAGACCACGGCTCCTCCGCCCCCGAAGCCACCCCGCAACTGCGATCCGTCCTACCCCACGGTGTGCATCAAGCCCCCGCCACCGGACCTCGACTGTGGCGAGATCCCGTATCGCAACTTCCGCGTTGTGGGCTCCGACCCTCACCGGTTCGACGGGGACAACGACGGCATCGGGTGCGAGACATAAGACCCCGCCGCGCCACCGTACGGTTGCGGGTGTTCCTGGTCCTGACGCTCGTCCTGGCGGCTGGATGCAGCGATGCGGAAGGGGCCGCCACGACGTCACGACCGGTGCCGACTGACGAGGTGGCGGCTACCACATCGATAACGACCGGTGTCACGGCGCCCCCCGGCACCGTCACGCCGCCCTCGTCGATGTCCCCACCCCCGTCGACGTCGCCACCGGTCCCGCCCGCATCTTCGACGGTGCCGCCAACCGCTTCCACGCGACCTCCGGCGACCACCACGACCACGGTGGGCGACCGGCCTCTGGTCGGAGACCCGGCGCAGGTGGTCGAGGTGTTCGACGGGGACACGGTGGAGGTGAGGTTGGGTGACGGGACGGTGGAGCGGGTGCGTCTGATCGGGATCGACTCACCGGAGCGGGGCGAGTGCTTCGCCGACGAAGCCCGACGGTTCCTCTCGGGGCTCGTCGCCGGCGGCACCATCGGGATGACCGTCGATGTCACCGATCGGGACCGCTACGAGCGGTTGCTGCGCTATCTCTGGCTCCCGGACGGGACCATGGTCAATGCGGAGATGGTGCGTACCGGGCACGCCATCGCCCGTCGCTACCCACCCGACGAGGCGCATGCCGACCGGTTCACCCGGGTGCAGTCGGACGCCGAAGCCGCCGAACGTGGGCTGTGGGCGCCCGATGCCTGCGGGGTGGCCCTCGACGGTGTCCAGGTCGAGATCACCACCATCCGGTACGACGCCCCCGGCAACGACAACGAGAACCTCAACGGCGAGTGGGCGGAGATCCGCAACGCCGGAACGGGACCTCTCGATCTGACCGGGTGGGTGCTCAAGGACGAATCGGCGTCGCACCGCTACCGGTTCCCGTCGGGGTTCAGCCTCCCCGGCGGGGCGACGCTGTCGGTCTTCACCGGCTGTGGCGCCGATACCCCGACCGCCCTCTACTGGTGCAACCAGGGATCGGCGATCTGGAACAACGGCGGCGACACCGGGTTCCTGCTCGACCCGAACGGGAACGTCGTCTCGACCTACCGGTACTGACGTCGCCCGGCGGCGGGTTGGCGGTTCGGTCGGACCCTGTCGCTGCCACCGTGTCGCCCCACCGGGCCGAGTACGGGCGTTGGCGCCGGACGACTACCGTTCCCCGCACCGCCCGCGGGACCGGCGCCGGCCTACCCCGCCCTCGACGTGGGCGTTGAGATCACACCCAGGAGCCCAAAGATGGCAAGCACCCTTCATCGCGACACCCACGCCGGCGAGCTTCGACCGGATCACATCGATTCGGAGGTCCGGCTCGCCGGATGGGTGGGACGCCGCCGTGACCACGGCGGGGTGATCTTTGTCGATCTGCGTGACGCCTCCGGTGTGGTCCAGGTGGTGCTCAACCCTGAGGACGGCCCCGCCGCAGAGGACGTCCTCCACGGATTGCGTCTCGAGTACTGCATCGCCGTCACCGGCACCGTGCGGGCCCGCCCGGACGGGACCGTCAACACCGATCTCCCCACCGGCGCCGTCGAGGTGGCTGCCTCGAGCCTGACCGTGCTGAGCACGGCGGCGCCGCTTCCCTTCCAGATCGACGATCGCAGCGATGTCGACGAGGGTCGTCGTCTCGAACACCGCTACCTCGATCTGCGTCGCCCGAGAATGTCCCGCAACCTCGCCGCCCGTGCCCGCACCGTGGGAGCGATGCGCAAGGTGATGGAGGAACAGGCGTTTCTCGAGATCGAGACCCCGACGCTGATCGCATCGACCCCGGAGGGAGCCCGGGATTTCCTGGTACCGAGCCGGATGCGCCCGGGCCAGTTCTACGCCCTCCCACAGTCCCCGCAGCTCTTCAAGCAGCTGCTGATGATCGCCGGGGTGGAGCGCTACTACCAGGTGGCCCGCTGCTACCGCGACGAAGACTTCCGAGCCGATCGCCAGGTCGAGTTCACCCAGCTCGATCTCGAAGGCGCCTTCTGGGGCCAGGAAGATGTGCTCCGGACCCTCGAGGAGATCGCTGTCGCCGTCGTCAAGGCGGTTCGTGGCGTCGATCTGCCCACACCGTTCCCGCGGCTCACCTATGCCGAGGCGATGGCGCGGTACGGGTCGGACAAGCCGGATCTGCGTTTCGGGATGGAGATCGTCGATCTGGGCGAGGTGTTCGCCGCCACCGAGTTCAAGGCGTTCGCTGGGGTGCTCGCCGATGGCGGCGCCGTTCGTGGTGTCAACGCCGGTTCGCAGGGACTGTCCCGGTCGGGTCTCGACGCCCTCGTCGCCAAGGCACAGGAACTCGGGGCCAAGGGGCTGGTGTGGATGGTCGTCGAAGAGGACGGATCGCTCCGGTCGCCGGTGTCCAAGTTCCTCTCTCCCGAAGAGCAGACCGGGCTCGTTGCGACACTCGGCGGTTCGGCCGGTGACCTGCTGCTCATCGTCGCCGACCGGGTCCGCACCGTCGCCCACGTCCTCGGACAGCTTCGCCTCCACCTGGGCCGGGTCGAAGGTCACGACGAGTTGTCGTTCCTCTTCGTCACCGACTTCCCGGTCTTCGATGTTTCCGAGGACGGGTCGCTGGCGCCCGCCCATCACCCCTTTACCGCCCCGGTGTCGGTCGACGACATGCGTGACGACCCGGAGAACGCCATCTCCCAGGCCTACGACATGGTGCTCAACGGCTCCGAGCTGGGATCGGGGAGCGTCAGGATCCACGACCCCGAGGTCCAGGCCCAGGTCTTCGCTGTCCTCGGGATCTCCGACGAGAACGCCCGGTCCAGGTTCGGGTGGTTCCTCGAAGCGCTCCGCTACGGGACTCCTCCCCACGCCGGGTTCGCCATCGGTATCGACCGCTTCGTCTCCATCCTCCAAGGTGAGCCCAACATCCGCGAGGTCATCCCGTTCCCCAAGACCCAGACCGGCGCCGATCCGCTGACGGGTTCGCCCGGCCGGGTGGAAGCGGCCCAGCTCGAGGAACTCGGGATCGCCATCCGCCCCGAGGTGCTGGCGGACTGGGCGGCGCAGACGGCGGCCGCTGCCGGCGCGGGCGACGCAGGCGACGGAGACGTCGTCCCCACATAGCCCGGCTGCTGCCTACCGTGAGAGGATGAGGCCGGTGCCGTGACCGAACGCAACGATGATCTCTTTGCCGAACAGCGTCAGGCGGCCCGGGCCACCGCTGCACCACTCGCCGCCCGGATGCGTCCCCGGACCCTCGACGAGGTCGCCGGCCAGTCCCATCTGACCGCCCCGGGGGCGGCGTTCCGTTCGATCGCCGAGTCCGGAGAGCCGGTCTCGATGATCCTGTGGGGACCACCGGGGACGGGGAAGACGACGCTGGCCCGCCTGGTTGCCACCGCCGGTCAGGCCCGTTTCGAGCAGCTCTCCGCCACTTCGGCCGGTGTCAAAGACGTCCGTGAGGTGCTGACCATGGCCGGTCGGCGGCTCGAGGATGGCCGAGGGCGTACCGTGCTCTTCCTCGACGAGATCCACCGGTTCACCAAGGCGCAGCAGGATGCGCTGCTTCCCGGGGTAGAGGACGGGACGCTGATCCTGATCGGCGCCACCACCGAGAACCCGTTCTTCGAGGTCAACTCGCCGCTGGTGAGCCGTGCCACCCTGTTCCGCACCGAGCACCTCACCCCCGACGACGTGGCCACGGTGCTGCGCACCGCCGCCGACGATCAGATGCGCGGTCTGGGCGGGAAGCCGTCCGTCGACGACGACACGCTTCGGTTGCTTGCCGAGCGGGTGGGCGGGGATGCCCGGCTGGCGCTCAATGCGCTCGAGGTGGCGGCGCGGATCGCCACCGGTCGTGGCGTCGGGTCGATCACCGAGGACACCATCCAGGAAGCCCTGCAGCGACGGATCATCCGCTACGACAAGACCGGGGATCATCACTACGACGTGATCTCGGCGTTCATCAAGAGCGTGCGCGGGTCCGACCCCGATGCCGCCATGTACTGGCTCCACACCATGCTGGAGGCCGGGGAGGACCCCGAGTTCATCGCCCGCCGGATGATCATCCTCGCCTCGGAGGATGTCGGGCTCGCCGATTCCACGGCGCTCGGGGTTGCCAACGATGCCTTCGCCGCCCTGCGGGTGGTGGGTCTGCCCGAAGCGGCGTACGCCCTCAGCCACGCCGCCCTCTACCTGGCGCTCGCACCGAAATCGAACTCGATCGGTGAGGCGATGGGGACGGCGCGGGCGGCGGTCGAGGAGACCCCGGCGGCGCAGGTGCCGATGCCGCTGCGGTCGGCGGCGACGGCGGGGGAGAAGGGACTGGGGATCGGGGTCGGGTATGTGTACCCGCACGACGACCGACGCGGGGTCGTCCCGCAGCAGTACCTCCCCGACGAGGTACGCCATCCCGTCATCTATCGACCTCGGACGATCGGTGCGGAGCGGGAACTGGCGGAGCGGCTGAGCCGGATCGACCGCATCCTGGGCAAGACCGGACGCACCGGTGCGCACGCCACCGAGCCCGGGATCGAGGGTCCCGACGAACCCGACGAGTAGCATCGACGCCATGTTCGTTCGACTGCGTTGGTTTCTCTATGGTTTTGTGAGCTCGATCGGGGTGATCGCCTACCTGTCGGTCCAGGTCAAGCGTGCCAAGGAGCGGTTGACACCCGCCGCCCTGGTTCGCAGCGGTGGGCAGACCGTCGCCTCGCTGCTCGACCGCACGGCGGCACGGGTCGCCCCGACGACGGGACCGCCTCCGAGCACCGCACACCCGATCACCCCGACCGAAGGCGCCCCGGATCCCGGCGATGACGGTGGCACCGGTCCCGTCGGACCCGCCACGCACTGATCGCCGGTCGCAACGGCACCCGCCATTCGACACCGGTCACCGTTCCGAGCCCGCTCCAACAAAGAAGCATCAACTCCATGTCCACCACCCCCCGCATCACCCCGCGCACCCTCAAGGGGTTCCGCGATCTGCTGCCCCCGGCGGCCATCGCCCGAGAGCAGGTCATCGCCACCGCCATCGATGTCTATCGGGCATACGGCTATGCCCCCATCGAGACCCCGGCGTTGGAGTACGCCGAGATCCTCGCCGGAAAGGGCGGCGACGAGAGCGACAAGCAGATGTACCGCTTCGCCGACGGCGGCGGGCGCGATGTGGCGATGCGATTCGACCTCACCGTTCCTCTCGCCCGCTACGTCGCCCAACATCTCAACGACCTGGGAACACCGTTCAAGCGCTACCACGTCGGTCCGGTATGGCGTGGCGAGAACACCCAGCGCGGTCGCTACCGCGAGTTCGTCCAGTGCGACTTCGACACCATCGGCACCGAGAGCACCATCTCCGACATCGAAACCGTGCTGGTCACCCACGATCTCTTCGTCGCCCTCGGATTCGAACGGTTCACCGTGCGGGTCAACGACCGCCGCATCCTCAACGGGGTGCTGGCCCGTCTCGATCTCGCCGACCAGGGAGTGGCGGTGCTGCGGGCCCTCGACAAGCTTCCCAAGGTGGGTGCACGCAAGGTCGCCGAGGAACTCGCCGCTGGCGCCGGCGCAACACCGGACCAGATCGACGCCGTGCTCGAACTCGCCGCCCTGGAGGGCAGCAACGAAGAGATCATCGCCGCCCTCCCCGCGCTGGTCGGCGGCGACGAGACCGGCTCGGCAGGGGTGGACGCCCTCGACGAATTGCGGCGCACGCTGACCACGATCGGGATCCCGCCGGACCGCGTCACCATCGATGTATCCATCGCCCGCGGGCTCGACTACTACACCGGGATCGTCATGGAGACCTTCCTCGGTGACATCCCCGGGATCGGGAGTTGCTGTAGCGGTGGCCGTTACGACGACCTGGCATCGCGCTACACCAAGGAGCGGCTCCCCGGCGTCGGCGGGTCTCTCGGCGTGGACCGGTTGCTCGCCGCCATGGAGGAGCTGGAGATGATCGAGAGCCGGGGGACCTGGGCGCCGGTCCTGGTCACCTGTTTCGACGGCGAAGGCGGCCCGGACGCACTGGCGCTGGCGGCGATGCTGCGCAACGGCGGGATCGGCGCCGAGGTCTACCCGGAGGCGAGACGGCTCGGCATCCAGCTCAAGTACGGCGACCGTCGTGGCCACCGGGTCGCCCTGATCGCCGGTCCCGACGAACGGGCCGCCGGTACCGTCCAGGTGAAGCACCTCGGTTCGGGTGAGGCCGAGACGGTCCCCCGCAGCCGGCTGGTCGCAACGGTGGCGGAAGCGCTCGACCGGCCGTGACCCGTCTCATCGCCGTGGCGATCCGCCGCGGTTCTCGAACCGGTAACCTTGCCGCCCCATGAACGGTGACCAGATCAGGCGCGTCTTCCTCGACTTCTTCGAGGCAAGGGACCACATCGTGGTCCCCAGTGCCTCGCTGATCCCGGTCGACGCGACCCTGCTGTTGACCAACGCCGGGATGGTGCCCTTCAAGCCGTACATGCTCGGCGAGGAAACCCCGCCATACCTCCGCGCCGCAAGCATCCAGAAGGTGGCGCGCACCGTCGACATCGACATCGTCGGGACCACCGCCCGCCACCTCACCTTCTTCGAGATGTTGGGCAACTTCAGCTTCGGGGACTACTTCAAGGAGAAGGCGATCCCCTGGGCCTACGAGCTGATCACCGAAGGATTCGGGCTCGATCCCGACCGGCTCTGGTTCACCGTGCACCACACCGACACCGAAGCCGAGCAGATCTGGATCGACGGCGTCGGGGTGTCCCCCGACCGGGTGCAGCGCCGTGATCGGGACAACTTCTGGCAGATGGGCATCGCCGGGCCGTGCGGTCCCTGCTCGGAGATCTTCTACGACAAGGGCGCCAAGTACGGCGCCGACGGTGGCCCCGTCGTCGACGAGGAACGGTTCATGGAGGTCTGGAACCTCGTCTTCATGCAGAACATCCAGGACGAGCCCTACCACGTCGTCGGCGAGCTTCCCCACAAGAACATCGACACCGGCGCCGGGTTGGAACGGGTCGCCACCATCCTCCAGAACGTCGACACCCTGTTCGAGACCGATCTGGTGCGACCCATCGTCGCCGCCGGGGAATCGCTCACCAAGGTCGCCTACGGCGCCAACGAGCGCAGCGACATCAGCCTCCGCATCCTCGGCGACCACGGTCGCGCCGTCACCTTCCTGATCGGCGACGGCGTGGTCCCCTCCAACGAGGGGCGCGGGTACGTGCTGCGACGGCTGCTGCGCCGGGCGGTCCGCCACGCCTTCCTGCTCGGGACCCGCGACCTGGTCATGCCCCAGCTCGTCGCCGCCACCGTCGACGTGATGCGCAATGCCCACCCGGATCTGGTGGACAAGCAGGATGCGATCGCCACCATGGCCGAACGCGAAGAGATCCGGTTCCGCAAGACTCTCGAATCGGGTCATCAACTCCTCGACCAGGATCTCGCCGCCGCCGATTCGCAGGGTCGGTTCCCCGGCGCCACCGCCTTCAAGCTCCACGACACCTTCGGATTTCCCATCGAGGTGACCGAGGAGATCCTGGCGGAACGGGGACTCGAGGTGGATCGTGGCGAGTTCGACCGGTTGATGCAGGAGCAGCGGGAGCGGGCCCGTGCCGCCTTCAAGGGCGGCGCCCGTGCCGAGGCCGCCGATGCGTACCGCACCCTGCTCACGGGGCTCGACGGCACCGAGTTCACCGGTTACCACGAGGAGCTCTCCACCGGCCGCATCCTCTCGATGCTCCGTGAGGGCGACACCGTGGAACGGGCCGAGGCCGGGCAGGATGTCGAGGTGTTCCTCGACCGCACCCCGTTCTTCGCCGAGCAGGGGGGCCAGATCGGGGACACCGGCGAGGTACGGACCGAGACCGGGACCATCCGCATCCTCGACACCCAGTTCGTCGCACCGGGGCTGCGAGGTCACCGGGGCAAGGTGGTCGCCGGGACCGTCGCCGTCGGCCAGGACGTGACCGCCGAGATCGACCACGAGCGCCGCGAGCGCATCCGAAAGAACCACAGCGGCACCCATCTGCTCCATTGGGGGCTCCGCGACGTCATCGGGGACCACGTCCACCAGGCCGGTTCCCTGGTGGCAGAGGACCGGCTCCGTTTCGACTTCTCCCACCACAGCGGTCTGCGGCTCGACGAGATGCGCGAGGTCGAGGAAGCGGTCAACGATCGCATCATCGCCAACGATCCGGTGATTGCCTTCGAGACCAGCAAGGAAGAGGCGGATGCCATCGGGGCGCTCGCCTTCTATGGCGAGAAGTACGGCAGCACGGTGCGGGTGGTCCAGGCCGGCGACTATTCGGTGGAGCTGTGCGGCGGCACCCATGTGTCCAGTACCGGCCAGGTCGGCCCGCTGATCCTGGTGTCCGAGGGTTCCGTCGCCGCCAACACCCGTCGGGTAGAGGCGCTCACCGGGACCGCCGCCTACCGCTACCTCAGCGACATGCGACGCACCCTCGAAGCGACCGCCGAGACGTTGGGGGCGCAACCCGCCAAGATCCTCGAGGCGGCGTCCCAGATGCGCGGACGGCTCGAGGATCAGGAGGAGCGACTTGCGGTCTTCGAACAGCAGGCACGCGGCGATGTGGCGCACCGGCTCGCCGACAGCGCCGAGGTCCACGGCGACATCCGCATCGTGGTCGCTCCTGCCGCTCCAGGCCTGTCGGCCGATGAGCTCCCGGGCCCTCGCCGTCGAGATCCGGGACCGGATCGGGCGCGGCATCGGGGTGCTGGGGACCACCCGTGACGGCAAAGGTGCCGTGGTTGGCTTCGTGTCGGCGGACCTGGTCGCCGAAGGTCGGTCGGCCGCTGACATCCTCCGGCCCGCCGCCGAGGTGCTCGGTGGCGGAGGGAGCCGCGACCCGGCCCTGGCCCAGGCCGGGGGACCCAACGGCGACCGTCTCGATGCGGCCCTCGATGCGGCCCGTCAGGCAGCGCTCGCTGCGGTCACCGGGTGACCCCCGTAACCACATGAGCACCGTACCTACATGAGCACCGTGGCCACGTGAGCACCGGTCGCATTCTGGGACTCGACCCTGGCCAGCGCAGGATCGGTGTCGCCTTGTCCGACCCGACGGGTATCATCGCCCAGCCGCATACGGTCATCGACCGGCGAGCCGGAGATGTGATGGCTGAGCTTCGCAAAATCGTCGACGAGTTCGAGGTGACCGCCGTCGTGGTCGGGCTCCCCACAGGACTCGGAGGCGGCGCAGGCCCGGCCGTGACCGAGGCCCGGGCGTTCGGGACCGCCGTCGCCGAGGCACTCGGTGTCGAGGTCGAGCACTACGACGAGCGCTTCACCACGGTGCAGGCCGAGGCGGCGCTTCTCGAGGGCGGGATGCGCCGTGACGCCCGCAGGGACCGTCGGGACAAGGTTGCGGCGGCCCTGATGTTGCAGGGCTACCTCGACCGGCGCAACCGGTCCGATACGGGACCGGCCGGAGACGGGTCGGCAGGCGACGGACGAGACCGCAACCAGCGGGACAGAGAAGGGATCGAGGAGTGACGCAGGCGCCAGACCCCGGCGAGGTACGTTTCTCGCCGATGGGGCTACGGGTGATCAAGGTGCTGTCGGTGCTTGCGCTGATCGCCGTCGTCGCCGGCTTCGGATACTGGCTGGCACCCCGCCTCGCCGAATCGGTCGCCGGCGCACCCGCCGAGAGCGGTCTCGCCATCGGTGAACAGCTCGATCTGGTCGTCCCCAGCGGCGCCACCGCCCGTTCGATCGGGGTGTTGCTGGAGGACAACGGGGTCGTTCCCGACGCCGGTCAGTTCGAGGGCTCGGTCCGTTCGCGCGGTGTCGCCGATCAGTTGAAGGCCGGTCCCTACAGCTTTGTCGGAGGAATGTCCGTCGATTCGATCATCGACGAACTGGTGACAGGTCCGCCGGCGGCCGACACCTTCCGCCTCACGGTCATCGAGGGTCTTCGCATCGAGGAGATGTTGGTCTCGATCGCCGCCCAGACCGGGTTCACCGTCGACGAACTGGAGACGGTGCTGCTGGATGGAACCGTCACCTCACCGCTGCTCCCCACCGACCTCCCGGAGGGAACCCCGCCGCTCACGGCGTGGGAGGGATTGCTGTTCCCCGCCACCTACGACTTCGTCTCCGATGCACCACCGGAGCGGGTGCTGCGGAGGATGGCCAACGAGCTCGCCCAGCGCGTCGAGAACACCGACTGGTCCCGCCTCGCCGACATGGGTCTCACCCCGTACGAGGGTCTGGTCATCGCCTCGCTGATCGAGAAGGAGGCAAAGCTCGAAGAGGACCGGCCCATCATCTCCAGCGTCATCACCAACCGTCTCGACGACGGGATGCGGCTCCAGATCGACGCCACCGTGATCTACGCACTCGGGGAAAACCCGGGTCGCGTCATGGAACGTGATCTCGAGGTCGACTCTCCATGGAACACCTATCGCAACGATGGGTTGCCACCGACCCCGATCGGCGGGGTCCGGGCCACCTCGATCGCCGCCGCCGCCGATCCCGCCGAGACCGACTATCTGTTCTACGTGCTGGTCGACCCGAGCGGAGCCCACGGGTTCTCCGAGACCCTCGAAGAGCACAATGCCAAGGTTGCGCAGGCTCGGGAGGACGGCGTCCTCCAGTGAGGCTGGTCGTGCTCGGCGACCCGGTGGCCCACTCCCTGTCGCCGTTGCTCCACCGCACCGCCATGGCCCGGCTCGGGATACCCGGGGACTATCGGGCAAGGTCCGTCGACACCGCAGGTCTGGGTGATGCGATCGCCGAGATCCGCAACGGCGACCTCGACGGGGCCAACGTCACCATGCCCCACAAGACGCTCGCCGCCCGGCTGGCCGACCGCCAGACCGCCGATGTGCGCCGTACCGGCGCCGCCAACACCCTGGTCCGGGTCGGTGACGCCGTGTGGGCGCACAACACCGACATCCCCGGCATCGGTCATGCATGGAAATGGGGTGAGCTCCCCGGGGCCTCCCCGGTGCTGGTGTTGGGCGCCGGTGGCGCCGCCGCCGCCGCCCTGGTGGCCCTGGAAGGCCGCCCGCTGTTCGTTGCGGCCAGAGACGGCGATGCCGCGGCGGGGCTGATCGCCCGACTCGGCGTCGACGCCGCCGCCCATCCCTGGGGTCGGGCATTGCCGGGTGCGGTGGTGGTCAACGCCACCCCGCTCGGGATGCGGGGCGACCGGTTGCCGACCGAGCTGCTCGACTCGGCGACGGGACTGCTGGACATGACCTATGGCGCCGGTGACACCGCCGCAACCGCCGCCATGCGACGGCGCCACCTGCCGGTCGCCGACGGTGCCGATATGCTGCTCGGTCAGGCCATCGAATCGTTCCGGCTGTGGACCGGCCGCAACGCCCCGGTCGCCGCCATGCGGACCGCATTGCGCCGGGTGCACCCCAGCGCACCCGTGCCCCCGGCTGCCCCACCCTCCGGCTCGCCGCCGCCATCTGGCGACCGCCTCCCCTCGGTTCCCGACCTCTCGTGACACCGGTCGCCGTGGTCGTCGGGTTGGTCGGTCTCGGTGTCGGGTGGCTGGTGTGGGGGATCGCCGACCGGGTTCTTGCCGACCGCGACGAAGACATCGCCCCGCTCCCGGGTTGGAGCCGACCGGTGACCATGGGGGTGTGCGGGGTGCTGTTCACGGGCACCGTCATCTCCATCGGCACCGGGGCGGTGCTGGTGGCGTATCTGTGGTTTGTCGCCGCCACCGCGGCGTTGTTCCTCACCGATCTCCGGGCCCAGCTCATCCCGGACCGGATCAGCGGTCCGGCGACCACCGTCGGAGCCGTGCTGTTGTTCGGCGGCGCCATCGCCGACGGTGACGGCGACGGTCTCGCCCGAGCCGCCATCGCCGGCGGGATCTACTTCGTTGCGCTGTTTGTGATCTATCTCGTGGGACGGGGGCAGAGCTTTGGTGGCGGAGACGTCAAGCTGGCGCCGCTGCTCGGGTTGTTCACCGGGTACCTGGGTTGGGCACACTTTGCGGCGGCGGTCGCACTCGGGTTCCTCCTCGGCGGGATCACCGCCGTGGTGCTGGTGGTGTTCCGGCTGCGCAAGCTGAGGGATCACTTCGCCTTCGGACCCGTGCTCATCCTCGGGGCGTACGGCGCCATTGCATGGGGTGAGCCGCTGATCGACTGGTACCTGCGCTGAAGACCGGTCAACCCGGCCGGTTACCATCGTGCCATGCTGCGCTTCCTCACCGCCGGTGAATCCCACGGACCCGGTCTTGTCACCATCGTCGAAGGTCTCCCTGCCGGGCTTCCGTTCGACGCAGAGGCGCTCGCCGACGAACTGGCCCGGCGTCGGCTCGGCTTCGGTCGTGGCCGGCGGATGCGGCTGGAACGGGACGAGCTGGAGGTCCTCGGCGGGGTTCGGTTCGGTGTCACCCTGGGCAGCCCGGTGGCGATCCTGATCCGCAACACCGAATGGCCGAAATGGCAGCAGGAGATGTCGCCCGAACCGGGAAGCTCCCGGCGCACCCTGACCGCCCCCCGACCGGGTCATGCCGACCTCGCCGGGATGCAGAAGTACGACACCCACGATGCCAGGGACATCCTGGAACGTGCCTCGGCGCGCGAGACCGCCGCCCGCACCGTGGCCGGTCACCTCGCCAAGACGTTGCTGGCCCAGATCGGGGTCGAGGTGATGAGCCATGTCGTCGCCATCGGTGACGTCACCGTTCCCGACGAGACGGTGCTCCCCACCATGGCGGACCTTTCCCGGATCGACGACTCCCCGGTGCGGGCGCTCGACCCGGTCGTCGAGGCGGCGATGGTGGCCGAGATCGAGAACGCCAAAGCCGACCGCGACACCCTCGGCGGGGTGGTCGAGGTGCTGGCATTCGGGGTCCCGGTCGGTCTGGGGAGCCATGTCCACTGGGACCGCAAGCTCGACACCCTGCTCGCCGCGGCACTGATGTCGGTCCATGCCATCAAGGGGGTCGAGATCGGCGACGGCTTCGTGTCGGCGCAACGGCGCGGCTCGGTGGCGCACGACGAGATCTACCACGACCCGGTGACGCCGGAGCACGGGGGCTTCTACCGACGCACCAACCGCGCCGGGGGGACCGAGGGAGGGATGTCGATCGGTGGTCTGCTCCGGGTGCGAGCGGCGATGAAACCGATCTCGACGGTGATGCGGCCACTGGACACGGTCGATGTCACCACCAAGGAGGCCGACAAGGCGTTTCGGGAACGCAGCGATGTCTGCGCCGTCCCCGCCGCCGGTGTCGTCGCCGAGCAGATGGTGGCGATCGTCCTCGCCCAGGAAGTGCAGAGGAAGTTCGGAGGCGACACCGTCGGCGACCTCGTCGCCGCGGTGACCGCCTATACCGACCGACTGGCGACGTTCTGACGTGCCGACCCATCTCTGGCTGGTCGGGATGATGGGCGCCGGCAAGACCACCGTCGGGCGCACCCTCGCCCTTCGTCTCTCCGTACCCTTTGTCGACACCGATGAGATGGTTGTCCGGTCCGCAGGGAGTCCGGTCCCCGAGTTGTGGGCCGCCCAGGGCGAGGAAGGGTTCCGACGCCGGGAGACGGCCGCCATCACCGAGGCGGCACAGCGCACCGACCCGACCGTGATCGCCGTCGGTGGGGGAGCGGTGACCGCCGTCGACAACATCAGTCTGATGCGCCGACACGGGACCGTGGTGTGGCTCACCGCCACCGTTCCCACCCTTGCGGCACGTGTCGGCGTCGATCCCAACCGGCCGTTGCTCGGCGCCACGTCCTCCGGCGACGTCGCCGATCTGAACCGGCGGCTCGCCGGGATCCTCGCCCACCGCACCCTCCGCTACGAGGCAGCCGCCCACCACACCATCGACACCGAGACCGTCGGGTTCGACGGGGCGGTCGATGAGTTGGAGACGCTGTGGCGCTCCATGTGATCACGGAGAGCCTCCAGCTCAGGTCCGAGATCGACGTCACCCCGGGTCTCCTCACCGGATCGGCACTGGCGGCCGGGATCCTCGGAGCGGCGGCGGTCCCGGAGCGGGCGGTGGTGTTCGCCCAGCCGGGATCGACGCCGGTGGCCCGCACCGTGGTCGCCGCCCTCGGCGCTACCGGTATCGACACCCACCTCGAAGTGCTTCCCGACGGCGAAGCCGCCAAGACCTTTGCGGTGGTCGAGGCGGCGTGTCAGCTGCTCAACCGGCTCGGTTTCACTCGCAGCGACCTGGTGCTCGGAGTCGGCGGTGGAGCACTCACCGACGTCTCCGGGTTCATCGCCGCCACCTATCTGCGTGGGGTCGACGTCGTCCTGGTCCCCACCACCCTGCTCGCCGCCGTCGATGCGGCCATCGGGGGGAAGACCGGGGTCAACGTCGGTGGCAAGAACCTCGCCGGGGCATTCCGCCATCCGCAGCGGGTG
Organism: uncultured Acidimicrobiia bacterium; assembly: GCA_963708235.1. Lineage (GTDB taxonomy): Bacteria > Actinomycetota > Acidimicrobiia > Spongiisociales > UBA5794. The sequence continues at coordinate 1,557,268 of OY970200.1, forward strand.
CTGATCGACCCCGACATGCTCGAGCAGATCCCGGTGGCGCTGCGGCGACAGGGCTCTGCCGAGTCGCTCAAGGCGGGGCTCATCGCCGACCCGGAGTTGCTCGCCCTGTACGAGACGTCAGGTCTCGACGCCCCGCTCGCCGAAGTGATCGACCGCGCCGTCGCTGTCAAGGTGGCGGTGGTCAATTCCGACTTCACCGAACAGGGGTCACGCGCCTGGCTCAACTACGGGCACACCGTCGGGCACGCCGTCGAGGTCGCCGCCGGGATCAGCCATGGGGAAGCCGTCGCCATCGGGATGGTGGCGGCGGGCGCCGCATCGGAACGGCTTGTCGGATTCACCGGGGCGCAGCGGCAGCGGGCCGCCATCGCCCAGCTGGGTCTGCCGACGGTCGCCCCGGACGTCGACCGCACCGAGATTCTCCGGCTGATGGCGCTCGACAAGAAGCGGGATCGCAGCGGACTGCGGATGACCCTGCTGCGCCGGATCGGCGAACCTGTCGTGGCACCCGTCGACGACGCTACCGTAGATGTCGCGCTGACCGCCGTGGGGATCACCTGACCCAGGGTCGGCCATCCCCACCGACCAGAGGCGCCACCGACGGCGCAGCTTGCCCGGGGTCTGTCGAGCGACAAGTCGAGGAGCGACCATGCAGCACGCTGCACGAGTACATCGCCTGCGAGCCGGTCTTCAACGACCGCTGCTGATCACGTCGCTGGTCAACATCCGCTATCTCACCGGCTTTACCGGCTCCAACGCATTCCTGTTCCTCACACCGGCGCCCGGTCGGGCGGTGTTCGTCACCGACGGGCGCTATTCCGAGTTCGCCGGCGAGCTTCTGGAGGCCCATCCCGACATCGAACTGTCGGTCTACTCCTCGGGTCTCCATCAGACGCTTGCCGCGGCCATCGGCGACGTGGCCGACGTCGATCTCGAAGCTCCCCATGTCTCCTGGGAGTTTCTCCGGGCGCTCGAGACGCAGGTCGCCGCCACACTCCATCCCGGTACCGGGATCGTCGAGGCATGGCGAAAGGTCAAGGACGCCGACGAGGTGACGGCACTGCGTCGTGCCGCGGCCGCCGGGGACGCCGCCTTTTCCGAACTCGACCAACTTCGCCACAGTTCGGCCACCGAGGATGATCTCGGCAGAGGCCTGATCGAGGCCATGCGCCGCCACGGTGGCGAGCCGGCCGACTGGCCGCCGATCGTCGCCGTCGGCGCCAATGCGGCACGACCGCATCACCGTACCGGCGACGACCGCCTCGGTGACGGTCTGCTGCTCCTGGACTACGGCTGCATCGACGACGGGTACCACTCCGACATGAGCCGCACCGTGTGGGTCGGGGATTCGGTCGATCCCGAGATGATGCGGGTCCACCAGGCGGTGCTCGAATCCAACGAGGCCGGGATCGCCGCCGTCGCCCCGGGGGTCCGCGCCCACGACGTCGACGAGGCCTGCCGGGCGGTGTTGCGCCGGTACGGCTATGAAGATCTGTTCGTCCATTCCACGGGTCACGGGGTCGGGTTGGAGATCCACGAGGCTCCGTGGGTCCGCCGTGATTCCGACGACATCCTGGAGCCCGGGCATGTCGTCACCGTCGAACCGGGGGTCTACGTTCCCGGCAAGGGCGGGGTCCGTATCGAAGACATGGTCCTGGTGACCACCGATGGGCATGATGTGCTCACCCATTCCAGCAAGGAGCTGCAACCCCGATGATCTCGACCAACGACGTCCGCCCAGGGATGGCCCTCAACCTCGACGAGGGGCTCTATTCGGTCGTCGACTACCAGCACGTCAAGCCCGGCAAGGGCAAGGCATTCGTGCGGATGAAGCTGAAGAGCCTCGACAACGGCGCCGTGATCGATCGGACGTTCCGGGCCGGCGAGAACCTGGGTCTGGCGCGCATCGATCGTCGCGATTTCCAGTTCCTGTTCCGTGACGACTTCGGGTTCCACTTCATGGACAGCGAGACGTACGAGCAGATGGCGGTCCGCGCCGATCTGGTCGGCGATGTCGCCAACTTCCTCGTCGAGGGCACCACTGCCCAGCTCTCGATGTTCCAGGACAACCCCATCGGGATCGAGCTCTCCGCATCGGTCGAGTTGGAGGTGACCTACGCCGAGCCCGGGGTCAAGGGCGACCGGGTGTCGGGTGCGACAAAGCCGGTGACCCTGCAGACCGGCTACGTGGTTCAGGCACCGCTGTTCGTGGAACAGGGCGACGTGGTGAAGGTGGACACCCGGACCGGTGACTACATCACCCGGGTGTCGTGAGCAAGGTCGAGGCCCGCGAGGAAGCGCTCCAGGCCCTCTACGCCGCCGACAGTCTCGAAGCCGACGCCGTCACCGACGATCTGTCGGCGCGCGCCGTCAGGCTGATCGACGGGGTCCTCTCGCACGCCGACGAGATCGACGTCGCCATCGCCGCCGTTGCCAAAGGTTGGCGGATCGAGCGGATGCCGGCGGTGGATCGCAACATCCTCCGTCTCGCCACCTACGAGCTGCTCTACACCGATGCCCCGGTCGGGGTGGTGGTGTCCGAAGCCGTGGATCTGGCAAAGCGGTATTCGACCGCCAGAAGCGGACCGTTCGTCAACGGGGTGCTGGGCAAGCTCTCCGAGTCCCGCGAGCGCGCCGCCACCTGAGCCCCGGCGGATCGGCGGTACGTCGTTTCGGGTGTCGGGATGGGTTTCCGATGTCGGGATGGGTGGTCGGCCAGGTCAGATGGGTATCCATCACCGATGGCGGAACCGGACTCGTGTCATACGGTGCGGTTGGTCCTCGATCGAGGACCGCAAACCGACACCGAGAGGAAACCAGACGATGATTCATCGCCCTACCGCCGATCTCGACCAGCAGGCACCCGGCGAGACGCGGGCTGCCCGCAGGCGTGCCCTTGTCGCCGCAGGACTTGCCGTGGTCATGCTGATGCCGGCCGGCGCTGCCGCCGCCACCCGTAGCCAACCCTCCGCCGCCGACGTTCCGGTACCCGCCGCAGCCTCCGGTCACGGCCCGGCCGGTCACGGCACCCACGGCCACGGCGCCTCGTTGACCGCCGCACCGGCGTCGGAGCGCTACGACTATCGAAACGAACTGGCGCAGGTCAAGACGGCAACCACCCCGTACCGCAACCGGGCCACGGCGATGGCCGACGGCTACGTCGAGTTCCTGGAGTGTTTCGAGTCGGCCGAGGGGGGCATGGGTCAACACTATGTCAACCTGGATCTGCTCGACGGTGAGGTGGACCCGCTGCGACCCGAAGCCATGGTGTACGAGGTCGACGGACGGCGACACGAACTGGTCGCCGTCGAGTGGATCGTTCCCGGTGACGGTTCCGAGACCCCGCCCCGTCTGTTCGCACAGGATTTCCACTACAACGGTGCGCTCGAGGTGTGGGTGCTCCACGCCTGGATCTGGAAGCCGAACCCGAGCGGGGTCTTCGCCGACTGGAACCCGCGCGTCCGCCGCTGCTGATCGGAACCCGATCGGGGCCGGCACCCGTCAGGGTGCCGGCCCCGGATACGACGTGTGGTAGCTTGCTCCCCAAGCAGCCTTTAAGCCCGGTTCTGTGAAGCCGGAAAGGAGAGCCACCATGATGTTGCGCTGCCGTGCCCTGCCACGGGTCACGTGTCCCGCCTCTCGCCGGCCCGTCGTCGGGCCCCGGCGATGAGATCGATCCTTGATTCTGCCGCCACCGTCCGCGCCCTGCGTCGCATCGCCCACGAGATCGTGGAACGCAATCGGGGGCTGGACGGGGTGATGCTGGTCGGCATCCACACCCGGGGCGCCCCCATCGCCGAGCGTCTCGGCGCCATCCTCGGCGAGGTCGAGGGTGTGGATGTTCCGGTCGGCGCCCTCGACATCGGGATGTACCGCGACGACTTCGACACCCGGCCCACCACCCCGCTGGGCCACACCGACATCCCGGAACCGATCGACGGGCACACCGTGATCCTCGTCGACGATGTCCTGTTCACCGGTCGCACCGTCCGCGCCGCCCTCGATGCCCTCACCGACCTGGGGCGTCCCCGGCGGGTGCAGCTGGCGGTTCTGGTCGACCGGGGTCACCGCGACCTGCCGATCCGACCCGACTACGTCGGCAAGAACCTCCCCACCTCGATCGACGAGCGGGTCACCGTCCATCTCACCGAGACCGACGGCGACGACGGAGTGTTCCTCGAATCGCCCGGGCCCGCCACCCCGGGCGTCGAAGACGATGCAGCCGCTGCTGCAGGAGGCGGTGGATCGTGAGGCATCTTCTCACCACCGAAGGTCTGGAGCGGGAGATCATCGAGGGGCTCCTCGACGACGCCGACGAGTTCGCCGAGGTGCTCACCCGGCCGATTCCGAAGGTCCCTGCGCTGCGGGGCAAGACGGTCGCCACCTTGTTCTTCGAGGCGTCGACCCGCACCCGGCTCTCCTTCGAGAAGGCGGCAAAGGCAGTCTCCGCCGACACCATGTCGTTCACCCCCGGAACCTCGTCGCTCAAGAAGGGCGAGAGCCTCAAGGACACCGTCCTCACCATCCAGGCGATGGGGGTCGATTTGATGGTGGTGCGCCACACGGCGACCGGTGCCGCCTGGCGGGTGGCGGAATGGGTCGACGTCCCGGTGATCAACGGAGGTGACGGTGCCCACCAGCACCCGACCCAGGCGCTGCTCGACTGCATGACCCTGCGCCGTCGCTTCGGGTCGCTCGACGGACTCCGTATCGGGATCGTCGGTGACATCCGCCACAGCCGGGTGGCCCGTTCCAATGTGTTCGCCATGAGCACCCTCGGTGCCGAGGTGACACTGATCGCCCCACCCACCCTGCTCCCGCTCGACATCGAGGGGTGGCCGGTCACCACAACCAGCAGCTTCGATGACACCCTCGCCGAACTCGACGCCGTCTACCTGTTGCGGGTGCAGGCCGAGCGTGGCGGGGCATCGGTGTTCCCCTCGTTCGCCGAGTACCGCAACCGGTTCGGGATGACCCGCCGGCGGATGCAGCAACTCAAGCCCGACAGTGTCGTGCTGCATCCCGGACCCATGATCCGCGGCATCGAGATCGACGCCGATGTCGCCGACGACGCCCGCACCCTGGTCCTCGACCAGGTCGCCAACGGTGTGGCGGTGCGGATGGCCACCCTCTTCCAGCTCCTCGGAGGTGACCTCGGTGAGTGAGATTCTCATCATCAACGGATCGGTACTGACCGGCGACGGGATCGAACATGTCGATGTCCTGGTCCGCAACGGCGTCGTCAGCGCACTCGGGTCGGCGCTCGCCGACGAGGCGTCCGACTCGGCCGAGGTGATCGACGCCTCAGGATGCTGGGTCGGTCCGGGCTTCGTCGACGTCCACACCCACCTGCGGGAACCCGGTGACGAACACAAAGAGGACATCGCCTCGGGTTCGGCGGCGGCGGCGGGCGGCGGATACACCGCCCTTGTCGCCATGCCGAACACCACCCCGGCGATCGACAGCGGCCACCTGGCCCGGTTCGTCACCGACCGGGGCCGCTCGGCCGGCCTGGTCGAGGTGGCCTCGGCGGGGGCGCTGACCATGGAGCGGGCCGGATCCCGCCTCGCCCATTTCGACGAACTGTGGGATGCCGGGGTGCGGATCTTCACCGATGACGGCGATACGGTTGCCGATTCCGGGCTGCTGCGCCGGGCCATGGAGTACGTTGCGCAGCTCGGGGGCGTGGTCGCCCAGCACGCCATCGATCCCGGTCTCGCCGCCGGTGGCCACATGCACGAGGGCACCGTCTCGTCGCGACTCGGGATGCAGGCGATCCCGTCGCTCGCCGAGGAGCTGATAGTTGCCAGGGACCTCTCCCTGGTGCGTCTCACCGGTGTCCGGTACCACCTGCAACATGTCTCGACGGCGGGAACCGTGGCGCTGATCGCCGCCGCCAAGCGGGACGGGTTGGCGGTGACCGCCGAAGTGACCCCCCATCACCTCGTCTTCGACCATACCGACGTCACCGGAACCGACCCGGCGTTCAAGATGATGCCGCCGCTGCGGACTCCGGATGATGTCATCGCCCTCCGTGACGCCCTGCGCAGCGGGGTGATCGATGTCGTCGCCACCGACCACGCTCCCCACGCCGCCCATGAAAAGGACGTCCCCTTCGAGGAGGCCCCCAACGGGATCACCGGTCTGGAATGGGCGGCTGCCGCCATCACCACCGTCCTCGACCTCGACCAGTCGCGGTTCTTCGAGGTGATGTCGACGGGCCCGGCAGCGATCGGCGGGCTCGCCGCCACCCAGGGCATCGCCCTCGGGATCGGGACACCCGCCCACCTGGTGGTGTACGACCCTGTCACCAGCCAGAAGGCGACGGCAACCCTCTCCAAATCGCTGAACAGCCCCTATCTGGGTCGAACCTGGACCGGTGTGGTGCAGGCGACGCTCTTCGGCGGAACCGTCACCCACCGGGCGGCGGCGGTGTCCGTATGAGCGATGCCGCACTGGTGCTGGCCGACGGCACCACCTTCAGGGGACGGTCGGTGGGCGCCGATGGAACCACTGTCGGCGAGGTGGTCTTCAACACCGCAATGACCGGCTACCAGGAGATCCTGACCGATGCCTCGTATGCCGGTCAGATCGTCACCATGACCTCATCCCATATCGGCAACTACGGGGTCACCGCCGCCGATGAGCAGGCCGCCACCCCGGTGTGTGCCGGGTTCGTGGTCCGCTCGATGAGCCGGATGGCCTCGAACTGGCGCTCCGAGCAGGATCTGCCCGCGTATCTGCAGCGCCACGGGGTGGTGGCGATCAGCGACGTCGACACCCGCCGCCTCACCCGGCACATCCGCGACGGCGGGGCCATGGCCGGGGCCATCGGGAGCGGCGTCGATCACGCCGAGCTGCTCGCCCTTGCCGCCGGTCACGGGGACATGACCGGTCGGGACCTCGCCTCGACCGTCACCACCCCGGTGCGCCGCACCGTGCCATCGGTCGGACCCACCCGGGGACGGGTCATCGCCTACGACCTCGGTCTCAAAGAGGACATCCTCACCCAGCTCACCGTGCGTGGTCTCGAGGTCGAGGTGGTTCCCGCCGGCACCCCCGCCACCGCCGTGCTGTCCGATCGGCCCGACGGGGTGTTCCTCTCCAACGGTCCGGGTGACCCCGAGCCCGTCGACGCCACCATCCATGCCCTCCGGGGTCTGCTCGGTCAGGTCCCGGTGTTCGGGATCTGTCTCGGACATCAGCTGCTCGGGCTGGCGCTGGGTGCATCCACGTACAAGCTTCCGTTCGGTCATCACGGAGGCAACCACCCGGTGCGCAGACTCAGCGACGGCAGGGTCGAGATCACCGCCCAGAACCACGGGTTCGCCGTCGACCTGTGGAGCCTCACCGACACCGCTGCACCGGCGGCGATCCCCGGAGTCCTCCCCGGTCCGGCGCTGCTTCCGGAACGGGTGGACACGGGTTTCGGCCCGGTCGAGCCCACCCACCAGAACCTCAACGACGGGACGCTGGAGGGGCTCCGGTGCACCGAGATTCCGGCATTCTCGGTCCAGTACCACCCCGAGGCCGCTCCGGGACCCAACGACGCCCTCGCCCTCTTCGACCAATTCGCCGACATGCTGGGAGGCTCGTGATGCCTCGGCGCAACGACATCCATTCGATCCTGATCATCGGGTCCGGCCCGATCATCATCGGACAGGGCTGCGAGTTCGACTACTCGGGAACCCAGGCGGTCAGGGCGCTGCGCAAGGACGGGTTCCGGGTGATCCTGGTCAACTCGAACCCGGCGACGATCATGACCGATCCCGAGTTCGCCGACGCCACCTACATCGAGCCGATCACCGCCGAAGCGGTCACCGCCATCATCGAGGAGGAGCGACCCGATGCGCTGCTCCCCACCCTGGGAGGGCAGACGGCGCTCAACGTCACCATGGAGCTGGCGAAGCGGGGTGTGCTCGACAAGTACGAGGTGGAGCTGATCGGCGCCGGGCTCGACGCCATCGAGGCCGCCGAGGACCGGGGTCGGTTCAAGTCGATCATGGATGGGATCGGGATCGCCACCGCCGAAGCCCGATACGTCACCTCGCTCGCCGACGCCGAGATCGCCGCAGGCGAACTCGGTTACCCGGTGATGATCCGCCCCTCCTACATCCTGGGTGGCGGCGGTACCGGGATCGCCCATGATGCGAGCGAGTTGACCGCCGTCGTCCAGGCCGGGCTCGACGCCTCCCCGATCCACGAGCTGCTGGTGGAGCAGTCGGTGCTGGGCTGGAAGGAGTTCGAGCTGGAGGTGATGCGCGACGGCGCCGACAACGCCGTCATCGTCTGCTCGATCGAGAACCTCGATGCCATGGGGGTGCACACCGGGGACTCGATCACGGTCGCCCCGGCGATGACGCTGTCCGATCGCGAGTACCAGGAGATGCGCAACGAGGCGATCGCCTGTCTGCGTGCGGTCGGTGTGGAAACCGGTGGCTCCAACGTCCAGTTCGCCGTCGAGCCGGAGACCGGACGCCGCCTGATCATCGAGATGAATCCGCGGGTGTCCCGCTCCTCGGCGCTCGCCTCGAAGGCAACCGGGTTCCCGATCGCCAAGATCGCCGCCCTGCTCGCCGTCGGCTACACGCTCGACGAGATCGCCAACGACATCACCGGCGCCACCCCGTCCTCCTTCGAACCGGCGCTCGACTACGTGGTGGTGAAGGCGCCCCGATTCGATTTCGCCAAGTTCCCCTCGATCGAACCGCTGTTGGGGACCTCGATGCACAGCGTCGGTGAGGCGATGGCGATCGGCCGCACTTTCCCCGAGGCGCTGCAGAAGGTCCTCCGCAGCCTCGAGATCGGTCGTCGCGGTCTCGGGGCGGACCGCACCGAGACCGTATGGGACGGCATCGGGGACCCGGAGTTGATGACCGCAGTCGCCACTCCCACCCCGGATCGGATCTTCGCCGTGGGTGAGGCGCTGCGCCGGGGCGTGGCGGCGTCGGAAGTTGCCACCGCCTCCGGCTATGACCGCTGGTTCGTCGACCAGCTCACCCAGATCGTCGAGACCCGGCTGGCGATCGAGACCGCCGTCGCCTCCGATGGCCTCACCGGCGATCTGGTCTGGGAAGCGAAGCGGATGGGATTCAGCGATGCCCAGCTCGCCTACCTGTCCGGTGACGACGAGGAGGAGCTGCGTGCCCGCAGGATCGCCGGTGGGCACCTGACCACCTACAAGACGGTGGACACCTGCGCCGCCGAGTTCGCCGCCGCCACTCCCTACTTCTACGGGACCTACGAGGAGGAGGACGAGTCGCCTCCGCCCGGCGACCGCACCGTCATCGTGCTTGGTTCGGGTCCCAACCGGATCGGTCAGGGGATCGAGTTCGACTACTGCTGCGTCCACGCCTCGTTTGCGCTGGCGGAGGCGGGTTACGAACCGGTGATGATCAACTGCAACCCGGAGACCGTCTCCACCGATTACGACACCTCGGCCCGCCTCTATTTCGAGCCCTTGACCCTCGAGGACGTCCTCGCCGTGGTGGATCGGGAGCGCCCGGTCGCCGTCGTGGTCCAGCTCGGCGGGCAGACCCCACTCGGTCTGGCCGACGGGCTCGAGGCCGCCGGGGTACCCATCGCCGGTACCAGTCCCGACGCCATTGCCCTCGCCGAGGACCGCCAGCGGTTCTCCGAGCTGTGCCGGCGTCTCGACATCCCGCAACCGCCGTCGGGGACGGCGATGAACGCCGCCGACGCCGAGGCGGTGGCCGCCGAGATCGGATTCCCGGTGCTGGTCCGGCCGTCATTCGTGCTGGGTGGGCGCGCCATGCGCATCGTCGAGGACCACGACGAGCTGCACGGCTACCTGGCTGAGCTGTATGCCGCCAAGGGCGGCGAGATCGACCTGGAACGCAACCCGGTGCTGATCGACCGTTTCCTGTCGTCGGCGATCGAGGTCGACATCGATGTGGTCTACGACGGGCACGAGCTGTACGTCGGCGGGGTCATGGAACATGTCGAGGAAGCCGGAGTTCACTCCGGGGACTCGGCGTGTGTCGTGCCGCCACCCACGCTCGACGACGACACCGTCAACCGGGTCATCGAATACGCCGGGAGGCTCGCCGCCGGGCTCGAGGTGTGCGGGTTGCTCAACATCCAGTTTGCGGTGCGCGGCGACGACGTCTTCGTGCTCGAAGCCAACCCCCGCGCCTCGCGGACGGTCCCGTTCATCTCCAAGGCCACCGGGGTTCCGCTGGCAAAGGTGGCCACCAGGGTGATGATGGGGGAGACCCTCGCCGATCTCCGGCGGGAGGGGCTGGTCCCGCAGCAGCGACGCGGCGGGCTCCCCGGTCGTTTCGCCATCAAGGAAGCCGTTCTGCCGTGGAAGCGGTTCCCCAATGCCGATCGGATCCTCGGACCCGAGATGCGGGCCACCGGCGAGGTGATGGGGATCGCCCCCACCCTGGGGGCGGCGTACGCCAAGGCACTGCGCGGCGCAGGTCATGTGGTGCCCTCGTCGGGGACGGTGTTCCTGTCGCTCAACGACCGGGACAAGCCGGGTGGGGTGGAGCTGGCAGAACGACTGGTGGCCCAGGGCTTCCGGATTCTCGCCACCTACGGCACTGCCGGACACCTGGCCCGCCACGGGGTGGCCGTCACCAATGTCGACAAGGTCGGGGACGGACCCTACGACCCGGTGAGGTTGATCGAGAGCGGCGACATCAACCTGGTCATCAACACCCCGGCGGGGAACCGGGCACGTGGTGACGGGGTGCTGATCCGGCGCGCCGCCACCCGTCACGATGTTCCGTGTGTCACCACGCTGCGCGGTGGTCAGCTTCTTGCCCGTAGCCTCGAGGGCAACCGCAACCCCCATCAGGTGATGAGCCTCCAGCGCCACCACGCCTCCGGGTGGGAGCAGTGACGTCGGAGTCACCCCCGACACCGGGCGACGGCGCCTGGACCTCGCAAGGAGCAAGCTGATGGCCGCACCGGCCCCGGACCGCTCGGTGGCGCTCGGCGAGGTGACGCTGCGGTCGGTGCTGGTGGCGGCCTCCGGAACCGTGGGGTCCGTGGCCGACTTTGCCTCCACCGTGGATTTCTCGTTGTACGGGGCGGCGGTCGCCAAGTCGGTCAGTGACGAGCCGTGGAATGGTCGACCGGCGCCCCGACTCGGCCCCTCCGGGGAAGGCATGCTCAACGGGATCGGGATCCAGAACCCGGGGATCGCCCGATGGTCCGCCGAGCATTCAGGGTCCTTGGGGTCGCTCGGTGTTCCCGTATGGGGCTCGGCGGTGGGGCATCGTCCCGAGGCGTTCGCCACCGTCGCCGCCGGACTCGAGCGTGCCGGCGTCTCGGCGATCGAGGTCAATCTCTCCTGTCCCAATCTCGACGGGGGACCGATGTTCGCCCTCGACCCCGAAGCCGCCGCCAGGGTCGTCGCCGGCGTCAGAGCTGCGGTGACCATCCCGGTCGGGGCGAAGCTGTCGCCGAACGCTCCCGATATCGTGACCATCGCCGAATCGGTCGCCGGTGCCGGTGCTTCATGGGTGGTGCTGACCAACACCGTGTGGGGGGCCGGCTTCGACATCGAGACCCGCCGCCCCGTGCTGTCGGCGACGGTGGGCGGGTACTCCGGCGTCCCGGTGAAGCCGCTGGCACTGCGCTGCGTGTGGGAGGTTTCCCAGGCGCTCCCCGGGCTTCCCATCGTCGGATGCGGGGGAGTGCGCACCGGAGGTGACGTCGTCGAGTTCCTGCTGGCAGGGGCGAGCGCCGTCGCCATCGGCACGGTCCATTTCTCCGAACCCAGAGCCGCCAGGCGCATCACCGCCGAACTGGATCGTTACTGCCGTCGCCACGGGATCACCCGACTGGCCGAACTCACAGGAGCCGCCCGCCCATGGTGACCTCTTCTCCCGTCATCGTCGCCCTCGATCTCTCCAGCGCCGAGGAGGCGGTCCGCCTCGCCAAGGCGGTGGCCCCGCACGTCGGCGGCTTCAAGATCGGGCTGGGTCTGCTCCACGGTCCCGGCCCGGGGACGGTGGCCACCCTGGCGACACTGGGCAAGCCGGTCTTTGCCGACGCCAAGCTCCATGACATCCCGAGTCAGGTCGAGGCGGCGGCACGGCGGCTGGGCAACGTCGGCGCCCGTTGGGTGACCGCCCACGTCTCCGGGGGCGGGGCGATGCTCGAAGCCGCCGTCGCCGGGCTCGACGCAGGTTCGGGGGGCGCCGCCGGCGTCCTCGGAGTCACCGTGCTCACCAGCCTCGACGAGGCGGCGCTGTCGGTGGTGGGGATCACCGAGACCCCGGGTCGACTGGTGGCCAAGATGGCGAAGCTGGCGCACCGGAGCGGGTGCGAGGGGATCGTGTGTTCACCACAGGAGCTGGGGGTGGTCGCCACCGTGGCGCCCGAGCTGGCGCCATTCACCCCTGGGATACGGTCCGCCGACGATCCCGGTGGCGACGATCAGCGCCGCACCGCTTCCGCCACCGAGGCGCTGGCCCGGGGTGCCCGCTGGCTGGTGGTCGGTCGACCGATCACGGCGGCGGCGGACCCGGTTGCGGCGGCGGCGGCACTCTCCGCCCAGATCGCCGAATCGGTCAGCGGTTCCGATGACGATGGCGCCGCCGATTCAGCGCGGTGAGATAGAGTCGACACCTCAGGCAGGGAGGATCAGCATGCCACCGAAGTTCACGGAAGCACAGCGGACCGAGGCCCTCGCCAAGGCCGGCGCCGCTCGTCGCCAGCGGGCCGAGCTCAAGGAACTGCTCAGCACCGGGAGTCTCACCCTGGGTGAAGTGCTGGAACAGGCCGAGAGCGACGACGTGGTGGCCGGGACCAAGATCGCCTCTCTCCTCGTCGCCATGCCCGGGATGGGCAAGATCACCACGATCAGGTTGATGGAGGAGATCGGGATCGACGACAGCCGCCGCATCCGCGGTCTCGGGAGCCGGCAGCGTGAGGCACTGCTGCAGCGGTTCGGCTGAACATCGTGATCGTCACCATCTCGGGTCGGCCCGGATCGGGCAAGAGTGCCGTCGCCATCAGGCTGGCCGACCGTCTCGGGCTCGACCACGTCTCCGCCGGGGACTTCATGCGGGAGATGGCGGAGGAGCGTGGGGTCTCCATCCTCGAGCTTTCCCGCTCCGCCGAGGCGCAGGACCTGATCGACCGCGAGATCGATGAACGAACGGTCCGATTCGGAACACAGCGCGACGGTTTCGTCATGGATGCCCAACTCGGTTGGCATTTCATCCCCGGCTCGGTGGCGGTGTTCCTCGACGTCCGACCCGACGAGGCAGCCCGGAGAATCTACGGGGCCGGGCGAGCCACCGAGCGGGAGAACACCGATCTCGACGCCACCCGCCACGCCATCGAGGCCCGTACCCGGTCGGAGGCGGCGCGCTATCAGACCTATTACGGGATCGACTATCTCGACCACGCCAACTACGACCTCGTGATCGACACCTCCGATCTCGGGATCGACGAGGTGGTCGACCGGATCGTCGCCCACCTCACCGCAGCATCGCGCCAGCGGCCCTGAGACGGGGGATACCGCCGAGCGGAAGGCGATGGGGCCTCCGTCGGCTATGATGGGAGGTCTCAGGTGGCCGTGCCGCCTGACCACTCGCCCGACAGCCGGGAACCCTGCCCAGGAGAGCCGAACCACATGATCGAACCACCTATCGGCCGCGTGTTGGAGAAGACCAATTCACGGTTCGCCCTTGTCGTGCTCTCGGCACGCCGGGCGCGACAGATCAACGCCTACTTCAACCAGCTCGGCGAAGGTTTCGGCAGCTACGTTCCGCCACAGGTCCACTCGCTGTCCCGCAAGCCGCTGTCGATCGCCCTCGAGGAGATCGACGAGGACAAGGTGGCCATCGACTACGACATCGAGGCGCCCGCCGAGACGTCGCTCGACGACTGACGACGACCCGGCCATGCTCAGCGGTCGGCGGATCGTGCTCGGTGTTTCCGGAGGGATCGCCGCCTACAAGGCCGCCATCCTGGCGCGCCGGCTCCAGGACCACGGTGCCACCGTCCGCTGTGTGATGACCCGCTCGGCGGCGACCTTTCTCGGACCTGCCACCCTGGCGGCGATCACCGGTCGCACCCCCACCGTCGACCTGTTCGACGACGCCGACCCCAGCCCGCACACCACCCTCGCCCGTTGGGCGGATGCCATCGTCGTCGCCCCGGCGACCACGGCGACCCTGGGCCGTCTCGCCCACGGGATCACCGAGGACGCCCTGTCGGCGACCGTGGCGGCAGCCTGGGGAAAGCCGGTGGTGATCGCCCCGGCGATGCACACCGAGATGTGGGAACACCCCGCCACCCAACGCAACGTCGCCCGGCTCACCGAGGACGGCTACGTGTTCGTCGGTCCCGCCAGCGGACATCTCGCCGGCGGTGACCAGGGCCCGGGGCGCATGGTCGAACCGGAGGAGATCGTCGCCGCCCTCGAACGCACCCTCGGTGGAGGGGACCTCGACGGATGGTCGGTCCTCGTCTCCGCCGGTGGCACCCGGGAGGCGATCGATCCCGTGCGATACATCGGGAACCGGTCGTCCGGCAAGATGGGTCACGCCATCGCCGTGGCTGCCGCCCGTCGCGGCGCCGAAGTCACCCTGGTCACCGCGGCGGCCCCTCCCGGCCCGCTCGCAGGTCTCCAGGTCGTCCCCGTCGAAACCGCCGAGGAGATGGCCGAGGCGGTGTGGGCCGTTGCCGGCGGGGCCGATGTGGCCGTCCTCGCCGCCGCCGTCGCCGACTTCCGACCGGTGGATGCCGCCGCCACCAAGCTACGTCGCAGTGCCGGAGCGCCGGCCATCGAGCTGACCTCGACACCGGACATCCTCGCCGGGGTGGCCGCAGCGGATCCACGACCCTTCCTGGTCGGGTTTGCGGCCGAGACCGGCTCACTCGACGGAGCCGTCGACAAGGCCAAGCGCAAAGGCGTCGACCTGCTTGTCGGCAACGATGTCGCCGCCGTCGGGTCCGGGTTCGGATCGGACACCAACCGGGTGGTGATCATCACCCCTGACGGTATCGCCGAACCGTGGGAGCTGATGTCCAAGGACGAGGTCGCCGAACGGCTGTGGGACCGAATCCGTGATCTGCGGCGAGCCGATGGAGCCGACCGCTGACCAGGATCGCCCAGGTCGTCCCGAACCTCGCCACCTTTGCGGTCGACGACGGTTTCTCCTACCGGGTTCCGGACACGATGGGCGACATCGAGGTCGGTTCGCTGGTTCGTATTCCGCTGGGAGGACGCCGCGTCCGAGGTTTCGTTACGCAGGTCCGTAACGGTGACGGTGCGAACCCGCTGCGGGATCTGCTCGGCGTGGTGGGCGACGTCCCGGTGTTCACCCCGAGACTGCTGGAGACCCTACGGTGGGCCGCCGTCCACTACGTCGCCCCCACCGCGGTCATCCTGTCCAAGACCACCCCACCCAACGTGGTGCGGCGACCCAGACTCGACCGCATCGAGGTCGGGAGTCGGGACTCGCCGCTCCCTGATCTCACCGCCGCCGTGGTGGGTGGGCGTCGCCCACGCGCCGCCTATCTGATAGGTGGCGGTCCATGGGCCCGGCCCGTCGCCGGGCTGGCTGCGGATGTCCTTGCCTCCGGCCGAAATGTCGTGGTCATCGTCGCCACCGTCGTCGAGGCGCACCGTCTCGCCGTCGAACTGGAGACCGAACTCGGTGCCGCTCCGCTGCTGGCCACATCCCAGGAACCCGCCAAAGATGTCACCAGGGCATGGGCGACCCTCAACCTGGGCACCGGTCGGATCATCGTCGGGACCCGGGAGGTTGCCCTGTGGCCGTACGGCGAGGTCGGTCTGGTGGTGGTCATCGAAGAGGGTCGCCCGGCGATGAAGGCGCCGCAGAGCCCGACGGTCGGTGTGCGCGACCTGGTGCGTCGTCGCACCGCCGCCGAACGGTTCGGTCTGGTCCTGGCCGGACCGGTCCCCACCGTGGAGACCCTGGCCGGTGGGTTCGAGGTCACGATGCCGACCACCAGGGTATGGCCGCTGATCGAGGTGGCCGACCGTTCCGAGGAACCACCGGGCGGCAACGTGATCATGGCGTCGACGGTACAGGCCATCCGGGGCGTCGTCGCACGAAACGGGCGGGTCTTTGTCTTCGTCACCCGCCGCGGTGATGCTGCGGCCTTCCGCTGTGCGGCGTGTGGTGAACTGCGACGCTGTGCGGATTGCGGGGCGGCGGCCACCCGGGGTGACGGGTGTCAACGGTGTGGGCGCACCCACGGGCCGTGCGCCAAGTGTGGCAGCCGGCGGTTCCAGCCGCTCGGCGCCGCGGTTGGCCGCCTGGTCGACGATCTGCGCCGATCGGTCGGCGACCTGGTCGGCGCCGCCGGCGATGGTTTACCCGCCACCAACCCGCACGGCGGAGCCGGCGACATCCGGGTCGAGGTCGGCACCGAGCGCGACATCGTCGGGATCCGGCCGGTTGATCTGGCGGTGGTGATCGATGCCGATGCGTTGATGCTCGCTCCGCACTACCGGGCGGAGGAGGATGCCTTGCGGACCATCGCCAGGGTGGCGTTGACGGTGGCGCCCCAGCGAGGCCGGCGCTGTCTCGTCCAGACCACCCAACCGGGGCACCGGGTGCTGGAGGCGCTGCGGCGCGGTCATCCCCGCCCGCTGCTCGATGTGCTGCTCGGCGAGCGAATCGACGTCGGATTCCCACCGGCAGGGGAGCTGGTGGCCATCGAGGTGGGGGGAGGAGTCGGCACCGTCGACGAGGATCTCCGTCGGGTCGCCCAGGGTGCCACCGTTTCCGGGCCCGCCCGCAGCGACGATCGCGAGCGGTGGTTGGTCGCCGCCGGCGATCTCCGCCCCTTCAAGCTCCGGCTCCGCAGCGAGGTCCAGCGCTGGCGTGACGCCGGACACCGCGTCCGTATCGATGCCGATCCGGTGCGACTCTGACCCCGGGCCAACCCCCCGGGTCTGATCCCGACCGTCCTGGCTCCGAGGGTGCGACGTGGACCTCCGGGAAAGGGAAGAGCACGGATGGGTCCCGCCGCCGAGGCGACGGGACCCATCCGGTCCGGTGACTGGTGTGTCCGTCAGTTACCGGGAGCCTGGCGGCGACGGCGGTGACCCGGCTGTTGGCGGGATCGTCGTCGGGAGCTGGTGCCATATGGGGGGATGGGGGGCAGCCGATGACGTGCACAGGGCGGGAGAGCCATGACCACGCCGACCAGGTGGCCTCAACTGTAACTAATGTTTCGCACCTGTCAACAGATTCGCCTTCTCCGCCGGTCGGGGCGGCGGACGAGGCATTGCCCCACCCGGGCGCGCCTATCCTTGCGGCCGACTATGGCTCTGTATCCAATACGCACCTTTGGCGATCCCGTCCTGCGAACTCCGGCGGCGCCCGTCGACGACATCTCCAGCTCACTGGAGCGACTCATCGACGACATGATCGAGACGATGTACGACGCACCCGGCGTCGGCCTCGCCGCACCCCAGATCGGTATCTCCAAGCAGATCTTCGTCGCCGACGCCGGGGACGGTCCGTTCGTCATGTTCAACCCTGTCGTGGTCGAGACCTCGGGGGAGTGGGACTTCGATGAGGGCTGCCTGTCGGTTCCCGGTCGCTACTGGCCGATCCAGCGCGCCGCCTTTGCCCGGGCGAGCGGGCTGGGGCTCGACGGCAATCCGGTCGAGTTCTCCGGTGACGACCTGATGGGCAGGGTGCTCCAGCACGAGATCGACCATCTCAACGGCATCCTTCTCATCGAACATCTGCCGAAGCGGATGAAGAACTCCGCACTGCGTGACCTGCGCGGCGAGGCGCTGAGTGCCATCGACGGTCTGGGCGCCATCGACGGGTTGGGCTGATGCGCGCCGCGTTCCTCGGAACGCCAGCGGCGGCCGTACCCGCCCTGGCCGCCCTCCTCGACATCGCCGATGTCCCCCTCGTCGTCACCAGACCCGACCGCCCCCGTGGACGAAGCGGGCGGGCGGTGCCTCCGGCGGTGAAACAGGCCGCCACCGAGTGGGGACTTCCCGTGGCGCAACCCGAGACCGCCGGTGACCTCGCCAGGGTGATCGGCGAGGCCGAACTCGATGTCGGTGTCGTCGTGGCCTACGGACGAATCCTCCGACCGGACGCCCTGGCCGCCACGCGTATCGGTTTTGTCAACATCCACTTCTCGCTGCTCCCGCACTGGCGCGGGGCGGCGCCGGTGGAACGGGCGATGCTCGCCGGAGACGAGCGCACCGGCGTCAGCCTGATGTGGCTCGATGAGGGGATGGACACCGGTCCGATCATCTCGGTCATCGAGACCCCGATCGCCGAGGACGAGACCGGCGGGTCACTCACCGCACGCCTCAGCCATCTCGGTGCGATGTTGCTCGCCGACGCCCTCCCCGGGTTCGTCTCCGGGTCGCTCCACCCCGCCGACCAGATCGACACCGCAGCGACCCACGCCGCCCCGCTCTCGGCCGCCGAAGGACGGCTCGACCCGACCCGGTCCGCCGCCGATCTGGCCCGCCAGGTTCGGGCCCTGTGGCCACGACCCGGTTCCTGGGTCGCCGTCGGCGGGTCGAGGCTCAAGATCATCGCCGCCGAGGCACTCGACCAGGGGCCACCCTGCGGCGAGATCGTCCCGGTGGCCGGCGCCCCGGTGCTGGGCACCGGGTCCGGTGGGTTGGCGCTGCTCACGGTGCAACCTGCGGGAAAGCGTCCCCAGCCGGGGTCGGTGTGGATGAATGGACGCCGCGGCGTCCCCACCCAGGTCGATCCGTGAAGCCCGGGGTGGCGGCGCGCCGCCGCGCCGCCGAGATCCTCGATCGTGTCGTCAACGGCGGGGCCCATTCCAACGTGCTGCTCGACCAACCGAGCGATCTCTCCCCGGTGCAACGGGCGACGACCCATCGTCTCGTCCTCGATGCGCTGCGCTGGCTGCCCCGGCTCGACGTCGCCATCGCCGCCCGATCGTCGAGACCGCTCGGCGATGTCGACCCGGAGGTGTTGTCGGTGCTGCGGATCGCCACCGTCGAACTGATGACCGGTGGCGACGCCCACGGGGTGGTCGATTCGGCCGTCGAGTCGATCCGGACCGGCGATCAGGCGAAAGCCTCGGGCTTCGTCAATGCCGTGCTGCGGCGGCTCTCCGCCGACGGTCTGCCCCGACTCGGCGATGGCGACGACGATCGTGCCTATGCGACCGGGACCCCGCCCTGGTTGCGGAAGCGTCTGGTCGAGGAACTCGGTGAGCCTTCCGCCGATGCCTTTCTGCGGGCAACCCTCGATCCTGCGCCGATCGGGGTTCGACTGCGACCGGGCGCCGAATCCGAAGGTCTGCTTCCGGTACCGGGAATCGTCGACGCCAGGTGGGCGCCGGGGCGGGAGTCGGTCACCGATGCCATGGTGGTGATGGACCCGGCGTCGACCGCCGTGATCCAGGCGCTGGATGTCCACCCGGGACACACCGTGTTGGACATGGCGATGGCCCCGGGGAACAAGACGCTCGGGATCGTCGATGCACTCGGTGGTTCGGGAATGGTCGTCGCCGCCGATCAGCACCCGCGCCGCACCCGGTCCACCGCCAAGCGGTTCGCCCGGCTCGGGGCCGGAGTGACCTCCGTGGTCGCCGATGGTCGAAGACCCCCGTTCCGGCACGGCTCGTTCGACCGCATCCTGCTCGATGCGCCGTGTACCGGACTCGGCACGGTACGGCGTCGGCCGGAGATCAAGCTTCATCTCGATCCGGATTCACCCGACCGGATGGCAGTGGTGCAGCGGGCATTGCTGGAGGCGGCGCTACCGCTGCTCCGTCCCGGGGGGCGACTGGTCTATTCGGTGTGCACCGTCTTCGCCGCCGAGACCGCTGCCATCGTCGCCGGTGCGGGGGCACGTCCACCCGACGACCTCCCCGGCAGCCGGCACGGGGACGGGCTGCTGCTCGGGCCGCATCTCAGCGACACCGACGGCATGTTCATCGCCGTCATCGATCGCTGACCCCGCCCGGGACACGTCGCGACCATCCACACGAGAGAGGGGGCGCCCCATGGCGGGCGCCCCTCTCGAATCTGCGACCTCGGATGCTCAGGAGAGCTGGGCGCGGATCGCACCTCCGGGATGGTCGGCGTTGTGGACGTTGACGTAGTAGCGGGTCGGGTTGGTGCGGATGTCGTTGAGCAACGCCTGGCTGGCGCCGTTCACACATCCCTTGAGTCCGTTGGCGGCGATGTCGAAGTCGACCACCACCGGACCGTTGATCCCGTGACCACCGGAGTGGATGTGCGCCGCCGTCGGGGTGGCGATGTCACGCACCCTGATGTCGAAGCACACCTTGCCCGACTGATCCCACGAGATGCGGGCGTCGCCGCTGCCATCGGGATCGCCGGTACCGCCCACCTCGTTCTCCCCGAGGAGGGTGACCCGCGACTGGTTGCGGACACATTCGAACGGGATGTCGAAGGCCTGGGTGTTGTCGTTGCGGCCGGTGCCGCCCTGGATGGCGCTGACCCCGAGCCCGCGGCGGGCAAAGGTCCGCCACAGGGTGCAGAAGTTCTCACCACCGGTCAGCACGTTGTCCGCAGCGATGATGGCGGCGCGGCCGACCACGAAACCAGGACCGCATCCCTGCATCTTGAGCCCGTCCGAGACGAGCTGGAGTGCCAGGTTGTTGCCACCCGTCGACCAGTCGGCATAGGTGTCCGGGTTGAAACCGTGGACGTCGATCAGATCCCAGGTCATGTCCCAGAGCACGTTCGCCCACACCGACCCGATGCCGTGCGGCACGGCCAACGAGGTGCCGTTGAGCCAGCCGCCGGTCCGGATCATGTCGTAGGTGAACGGGTTGATGTTCATGTTCCGCGAGTACGGGGCGGCCCGGAACCCGGGTCCGGTCCTGCTGTCGACGAACGTGGCGTAGTTGCCATAGCCACGCACACCCTGCGGATCGTCGAGCGCCGGGTCGAGGAGCACGTTGATGGCCAGATAATCGCTCCAGCCCTCGCCCATCTGCTCGTCGCCGCTGAGACAGTTGGTCCCCGGACCGCCGGTGAGCCGCAGCGACCAGCCGTGCCCGTACTCGTGGAGCACAGTGATGGCGCGGAAGTCGGCGTCACGCATCGGTGGGCGGTTCCGGTTGCGATGCACCGACCCAGTCGACGGCAGTGCCGCCTTGAGGGCGTTGCCGTCCGCTTGGGTCACCATCACCACCGGGATGGTGACGGCGGGGCTCATCGACCCTGCCATCACCGGTGGGGCGCTGGCGACGTTGTTGGCGACGATCACCGCCGAGGCTCCGGCGTTCTGGGCGTTGACGGTCTGGACGTAGTAGTTGCAGGTGTTGGTCCGATCGACCACGGCGATGGCGCCGGCGGTGACCGTGTAGGCCGTGCACCCGTCACCGGTGGCGCCGACACCGTCGTTGGCGACCTCCAGGTTGCCCGAGATCCCGACAGTGGTGGGCGCCGGCGAGAACCTGGCGTACTCGGCCTCGTAGGTCGGTGCGCCGTCTCCGGTACCCACCGTGACGGCGTTGGGCCGACCGAACTGGGCGCCGGGCCACAGGAACATCTGCATCCGCGGCTGGCCGCCGTCTGCGGCCGGGGTGGAGAAGTTGGCGTTGTTCTGCCCGCTCCCGTCCATCCCCTCGCAACGGACATCGTCGCCACCGACACCGCCACGACCGTAGTTGTTCATCTGGAAGTTGCCGGAGGTCTCGGTCCATCCGTACCGGTACAGCACATCGTGGGTCACGTTGCACCAGAAGAACAGGTTGGTGAGCGACGCCTCGACATAGGTCTGCGGGTGCTCGTTGAGATCGGCCGGGAAGTCGAAGGTCAGCCCGGGGCCACCGTCGGGCTCGCTCCCCGGATCCACGGCGTTGTTGGCGTCGCGGTCGCTGTAGGCGTGGGCATTGTTGCCGCGGGTGATGGTGTATTCGGGTCCGTCGACGCCGTTGGTGTCGTGCCACCCGTACGGCGATGCCAGCGCATCGGCGGGTTCCACGACAAGCTGACGGGGTCCTTCGTTCGGGCTCTCCTGCGGGATGTTGTACGCCCGGTAGCTCGATCCGTCGGCGACGGATTCGGTTGCCGCCGAGACGGCCGCATCCGATTCCAGTGCGGCACCGACGGCGGGGGCTCCACCGCTGCGTCCCAGCGTCCCGGCGACATCGCCGAGGTCGTCATGGACGGTCCAGTCCTCGACGGCGAGCACCTCACCGGTCTCGGCATCCACGGTGGCGTTCCACAGGTGGGAGGCGGTGGTGTCGTCGATGACGACCTGCCAGGCGAGACGCAGTCCGGTCCCGGTTCGCTGCCAACCGAGACGGGCCGGGATCGGTTCGTCGGAGATCCCACCGTTGGAGATCAGGGTCTCCTCGCTGTCCGACTCGAGCACCCGGAGGTTGCTGGGACGGGCCAGCCCGAGGGCGTTGGCCGCCGAAGCGATCGCCTCGGTGGCTTCGGTCTCCGCTTCGCCCGACACCGACGCCCCGAGTCCCGCCATCAGGTCGCTGCCGACGAAGACGACGCTGCCGTCGGCGGCGATGTTGACCGTGGCGTGGGCGCCGAAGACACCGAGGCCCTGGTAGCGCTGGTTGACGTTGACGTGGGTGACACCGGTGTGGTCACTGACATAGCTCGAGGTGATGGCGAGATCCGCCACATCCGAGCCGCTGAGACCGTAGACGGCGGCCTCTTCCTGTAGGTAGCTGATGGCGATCTCGTCCGCATCGCCGTCGGCGGGCCCGGTGA
Organism: uncultured Acidimicrobiia bacterium; assembly: GCA_963708235.1. Lineage (GTDB taxonomy): Bacteria > Actinomycetota > Acidimicrobiia > Spongiisociales > UBA5794. The sequence goes on from OY970200.1 coordinate 1,579,961, forward strand.
GGAAGTCCAGCCCCGGGGGCGGGGGTGGCTCCTGGTTGGCTCCGACGGGGAACGGGACAAGTGCGATGACGAGTACGAGCGCGAGCCAGAACGGCTTCGATCGCATGAGGCTCTCTCCCTTGCCTGTGCGCGATATGTACATGGACGAGCGCGGCACGACAGGGTGGAGGCGGCTCCGAACCGTCGCGCAACGGTCAGCCGCCAATGAAGCTACCGGGCGACACCGACATGTCAAGGAGGAGCTGGGTCGTGGACCTGGGTCTGGGCGCCGGGTCGCCCTGCTCCCGGCTCCGGGAGCAGGGTGGCGGAACTACGTACCGGGCACGTCCCCGATGACGACGTCATCCAGACCCTCGGGTGGGTCCGGGAACCGCAGGTCGAGCGATTCGAGCGTGGACACCAAGGTGTCGGCCACCACCAGGTTGCGGTACCAGTTCTTGTCGGCGGGGACGACATGCCATGGAGCCACCGCGGTAGTGGTTGCGGCGATGGCGTCCTCGTAGGCGGTCATGTAGTCGGACCACCGGTCCCTGGCGATGAGATCGGACGGATTGAACTTCCATCGCTTGGTGGGGTCGTCGAGCCGCTCCTGGAGGCGGGACGCCTGTTCCTCGGGTGAGATGTGGAGGAAGAACTTGAGGATGGTGGTTCCCTCGTCGACGAGCATCTGCTCGAACTCCACGATGTGGCGGTAGCGGCGGCGCCAGCGTTGCTCGGGCACAAGGTCCATGACCCGTACCACCAGCACGTCCTCGTAGTGGCTCCGGTTGAAGATGCGGATCAGACCGTTGTGCGGGGTGTGCTGGTGGATGCGCCACAGGTAGTCCTGTTCCAGTTCCCGGGGAGTGGGGGCCTTGAAGTCGGAGATGTTGACCCCGTGGGGGTTGACGCCTCCGAACACATTGCGGATGGTGCCGTCCTTGCCCCCGGCATCCATCGCCTGGAACACCACCAGCAGCTTGTGCCGCCCGTCGGCCCAGAACAGATGCTGCAGCTCGGCGAGCCGATCCCGCAGTGTCTCGAGCTCGGTGCGTCCGGCGCGCTTTCCGTCGGGCCGCGCCGACGTGTCGGCAGGGTCGATCGCGGCCAGATCGAGCTGCTGACCGGGGGCGATGCGATGTCGTTCCCACAGCGGCTTGGTCATGGTCACTCCTTGGATCGGACGGTCGGAGGAGACTACCGCCGAGCGCCCTGCGGTCCGGTCGAGCGTCGGGGTGAAGAGCAGTGGGGTGTGTGGTCCCCGGTATGCTCCCGGTCATGCCGATCTCCATCGCCCCTTCGATCCTGGCCGCCGATTTCGCCCGACTCGGTGCGCAGGTCGCGGAGTTGGCGCCGCATGTCGAGATGTTCCATCTCGACGTGATGGATGGTCACTTCGTCCCCAACATCTCCTTCGGGGTGCCCATCATCTCGTCGATCCGTCCCCTGACGGATGTCACCTTCGATTGCCACCTGATGATGACCGACCCCGAACCGTATCTGGGTCCGCTGCGCAGGGCAGGGGCGGACATGGTGACGGTGCACATCGAGGCCATCCCCGAACCGGGACGATTGGCCGCCCGGGCCCGGAGCGAGGGGTTGCGGTTCGGGTTGGTGATCAACCCGCCGACCCCGTGGGAGGCCATCGAATCTCATGTCGAGCTGTGCGACATGGTGCTGGTGATGTCGGTCCAACCGGGCTTCGGTGGACAGTCGTTCATCCCCGAGGTTCTCGCCAAAGTGGAACAAGCGCGGAAATACGTTGACCAACGTTCCCTACCGGTCGATATACAGATCGACGGAGGAATCGGACCCGGCACCATCCGCAGCGCACGCTCCGCCGGAGCGGACGTGTTTGTCGCCGGGAGCGCGGTGCTCGGCGCCGACGATCCGGTGGCCGCCGTTGCCGAGCTTCGCCGCTTGGCCGGGGACTGACCGCCGACGCATCGGGTAGCGACCACCTCACGGTCACGCTCTCCCGGCGCCGCAGTGCGGCGAGGAGAGACGCAGGAGACCGATGGAACAACGCATCCTGGTGGTGGACGACGACCCGGAGGTCGTTGCCTACCTGCGCACCAACCTGGAGCGGTTCGGCTTCGCCGTCGACAGCATCGACGGACCCGAACAGCTCGAACGGCAGGTGATCGAGCGTCGTCCCGATGTCATCCTGCTCGACATCCTGCTCCCCGACGGCGACGGGTTCTCCGCACTGCGCCGGGTCACCGCCGGGCGGCACAGCGACACCATTCCCATCATCGTGGTGACCGCCAGGGGGCGGATCACCGATCGGGTACGGGCGCTCCGGCTCGGCGCCGACGACTACGTGGTCAAGCCGTTCGACATGCGTGAGCTGGTCGCCAGGGTCCGCACCGTGCTGAGACGGGCCCGCCAGCTCCGCGACCTGTCCCCGCTCACCGGTCTGCCCGGCAACGTCGGGATCACCCGGGAAGCTGACCGACGGCTCGACCGGGGCGAGCCGCTCGCCGTGGTGCACGTCGACATCGACAACTTCAAGTCGTTCAACGACCGCTACGGGTTCCTGCGTGGCGACGGGGTCATCAGCTTCTGCGCCCGCTGTCTCGGCGACGCCGCATCCGACCACCCTGCGGTCTTCGTGGGGCACATCGGGGGTGATGACTTCGTGGTGATCCTGCGACCCGACGATGTCACCGCCTTCTGCGACCGGGTCATCGCAAGTTGGGAGGCGGGGATCGGAGCGTTCTACGACGTCGAGGACGTGGCGGCCGGGGGAGTGACGGTCGAAGACCGCAGCGGTGTGGAGCGCCTGGTCCCGATCGCCACGGTGTCGATGGGGGTGGCGACCAGTCTGCAACGCCGCTTCTCGTCGGTGTGGGAGGCATCGGCGATCGCCGCCGAGATGAAGGAGCACGCCAAGCGCAAGCCGGGGTCGCGCTACGAGGTCGACCGCCGCAACGGGTGAACGGGGGCCCGCCTCCTCGTCGATCTGTCCACCGGTCCATGCCTCGCTACAATCCACCCCCAGATAGATGCCCCCTTCAGGGCAGGGTGCAATTCCCGACCGGCGGTGAAAGTCCGCGACCCCCGCAAGGGGTGGATCCGGTGGAACTCCGGGGCCGACGGTGAGAGTCCGGATGGAAGAAGGAGGGCCGTTGTGCCGCGACGTCTGACGTCGGATAGTCGAAACGTGTCCGCTTCCGGGCACGATCTCAGCATGCTCCGACGCGCCTACGACCTCGCCGCAGCTCACCACCCCCACCCCAACCCCCGGGTTGGCGCCGTGGTGGTCGCCGCCGATGGCCGCATCGTCGGCGAAGGTGCCCATGTCGCTGCAGGATCCGATCATGCCGAGGTGGTGGCGCTCCGTCTCGCCGGCGACGCCGCCTCGGGCGGGACGTTGTATGTCACCCTCGAACCGTGCACCCACCACGGGCGGACCCCGCCCTGTACCGACACGGTCATCACATCCGGGATCTCCCGGGTGGTCGTCGCCATCTCGGATCCCGACGATGCCGCCGGCGGAGGTGCGGACATGCTGCGCTCGGCAGGGATCGACGTCGTGGTCGGCGTCGACATCCCATCGGCGATCGCCCTCGATCCCGGATACTTCCACCACCGCACCACGGGTCGACCGAGGGTCACCCTCAAACTCGCCGCCACCATCGACGGTCAGGTGGCGGCGGCCGACGGGACCTCCCAATGGATCACCGGGGTCGAGGCCCGCAGTGACGCCCACCGGCTCCGGGCCGGATCGGATGCGGTGATGGTGGGCGCCGGGACCCTTCGCTCCGATGACCCCGGACTCGATGCCCGCACCCAGCCACCCGTCGTCGGAAGTCACCCCCGGCCGGTGGTGATCGCAGGTCTCGCCCCGCTCCCTTCCACCGCCCGGGTCTACGACCGGTCGGCGCTGGTCTACGCCCCGGCGGCGGAGGCCGACACCCACCGTCGCCGTCTCGAGGGCACCGCCGCCGAGGTGGTGGGCGTGCCCGGCACCGCCCGGGTGGATCTCGAGGCGGTGCTCGCCGATCTCGGGGAGCGGGGAATCCTCGATCTGCTCGTCGAGGGAGGCCCGACGCTGGCGTCCTCGCTGCTGTCGCAAGGGCTCGCCGACCGGTTGGTCTGGTACCTCGCCGCACTGGTGGCAGGTGGCACCGGACGTCCGGCGCTCGAGGGGACGTTCGCCACGCTCGCCGACGCCCGCAGGATCACGATCGACGAAGTGGTCAGCCTTGGCGGCGACATCCGGGTGACGGCACACCCCGCGGCGTCGTCCCACCACACCGCCGACCGGCTGGTCCCGCTGGGGGAGGCAAGCTGATGTTCACCGGGATCGTCACCGAGGTCGGGGTCATCAGCGACATCGAGCCGACGACCAGCGGACGTCGGCTCGAGATCACGGCGCCGGGTTCCGCATCGGACATGGAGGTGGGGGATTCCCTGGCGGTCAACGGGGTCTGTCTGACCGCAACGGCGGTCACCGCCTCCCGCGTCACCGTCGAGGCGGTGGACGAGACCCTGTCGCGGACCAACCTCGGGTCTCTGGTGGCAGGTGCCCGGGTCGATCTGGAGCGACCGGTCCCGGGCAACGGCCGGTTGGACGGCCACATCGTCCAGGGACACGTCGACGGTGTGGGCACCGTGGCGGAGATCACCGCCGAAGGTGAGGCGCGCCGGGTGCGGGTCACCATTCCCGGGACGCTCGCCGGCTACGTCGTGGAGAAGGGATCGGTGGCGATCGACGGGGTCAGCCTGACCGTGACCGGCTGTTCGCCGCCCCTGGCGACGGAGCACTGGCTCGAAGTGGTGCTGATCCCGCACACCCTGGAGGTCACCGCCCTTGGACATCGCACCCCCGGTGACCTGGTCAACCTGGAGATGGATGTGATCGCAAAGTATGTGGAACGGATGATGGAGGCCCATCGATGAACGGAGCGTTTGGCGCCGAACCGCCGACCGGTGCGGTCGCCGCCGCCGTGGAGGCAATCCGCTGCGGGGAGTTCGTCCTCGTGGTCGACGCAGAAGATCGTGAGAACGAGGGTGATCTGATCATCGCCGCCGATGCCGCCACACCCGAGAAGGTGGCCTTCATGGTGCGCCACACCAGCGGTCTGCTCTGTGTCGGGATGCAGGGGCGTCGTCTCGACGAGCTGGGGCTTCCGCTGATGGTGGCAGAGAACTCGGAGAGTCTCCGCACCGCCTTCACGGTGTCGGTCGACCTGATCGAGGGGACGTCCACCGGAATCTCGGCCGCCGACCGCAGCGCCACCGTGCTGGCCCTCGCCGACGCCCGGTTCGGCAGCGAGGCCTTCGCCCGTCCCGGTCATGTGTTCCCGCTTCGCGCCGTCCCCGGCGGGGTCCTCCGCCGACCGGGTCACACCGAAGCCGCCGTCGATCTGGCCCGGATGGCCGACCGGGAACCTGCCGGTCTGCTCTGCGAGCTGGTCAACGACGACGGCACGATGATGCGGGGCCGCACCCTTGTGGAATTCGCCGCCGCGCACGGGATTCCGGTGCTGTCGATTGCCGCCCTGATCGATCACCGGTGGGCGACCGAGTCGTTGGTGCGTCGCGAGGCCTCGGCGCGGCTCCCTACGCCTTTCGGCGACTTCGAGGCGGTCGGGTTCCGCTCGGTGCTGGACAACAGCGAACACATCGCACTGGTGATGGGCGACATCGCCGGAAGCCAGGGTGTCCTGGCCCGGATCCACTCGGAGTGTTTCACCGGTGACGTGCTGGGGTCGCTGCGGTGCGACTGCCAGGCCCAGCTCCACCTGGCGATGCAGCGGATCGCCGCCGAAGGTTGCGGCGTGCTGGTCTACAACCGCTCCCATGAGGGGCGGGGGATCGGTCTGCTCAACAAGCTGTCGGCCTACCGGCTCCAGGATGCCGGTCACGACACGGTGGAGGCCAACCAGGCGCTCGGCTTCGCCGCCGACCTGCGGTCGTTCGGGCTCGATGCGCAGATCCTCGCCGAACTCAAGGTGGGCAGTGTGCGGCTGATGACCAACAACCCCGACAAGGCGCAGCAACTGGAGCGGTTCGGGGTCCCGGTGGTGGAACGTGTTCCCCACATCGCCGGTGTCGGTCCCGAGAACACCCGGTACATGGGAACCAAGCGCACCAAGCTCGGTCATGTCTTCGAGAGCGAGCCGGGATGAAGGTGGGAGCCGTCACCCAGCCTCCCGATGTCGACGGCGCCGGGCTCCGTGTCGCCGTGGCCAGAGCGACCTTCAACGAGGACATCACCGGTGGGCTCCTGACCGGCGCCCTGGAGTGGATGGAGCGTGTCGGGGTCGATCAGGTCACCGTGGTCGACGTTCCCGGTGCCTTCGAGCTGCCGCTGGTGGCACAGACGCTGGTGACCGATCACGATGCGGTGGTCGCCCTGGGCGCCGTCGTGCTCGGCGACACCGATCACTACGACCATGTCGCCCACCGGACCTCGGAGGGGCTGATGCGGGTGATGCTCGACAGTGGCGTGCCGGTGGCGTTCGGGGTGCTCACCGTCCGTGACGCCGACCATGCCTGGGCACGCAGCCGGCCCGATGCCCACAACAAGGGGGCCGAGGCGGCGGAAGCCGCCGTCCGGACGGCGCAGCTGCTCCGATCGCTCCAGGAACCGTCCGGCTAGACCCCCGCCCCGGAGCGACGTATACTGCCGTCCACAATCGAGAGCAAGCGGGGGCGCTGCCTCCCACCCGGCCACCACCACCGGTGCACACGGTCCGTGAGAACGGACGGTATCGCACCGGCTGTCGTCGATCCTGACTCGCACCGGACTCCCATCCGAGGCACGGCAGGACCGCCGGCACCACAGGTGCGCCGCGGTCACCACCTTCAGGCAGCACCTCTTGTGCTGCCCTTTTTCGTTGGGTTACGGGTTTCGACCGGGTCGAGAGTCTCCGCAACGGCGGGTGGCACACCGCAACCACAAGTTTGCGCCCAATACAGGAGGTAGCCCATCACCACGAGAGAACCGAGGGTCAACGAACGGATCCGAGCCCGCGAAGTACGGCTGGTGGATCCGGATGGTGGCCAGATCGGCCTCAAGTCGATCGAGGAAGCCCGATGGCTGGCCGACCAGCTCGGTCTCGATCTCGTCGAGGTTGCACCCGACGCCCGACCGCCCGTTGTCCGCATGATGGACTACGGCAAGTACAAGTACGAACAGTCGGTCAAGGCCAGGGAAGCTCGCAAGAAGCAGACCCGGACGGTGATCAAAGAGGTTCAGTTCCGCCCCAAGATCTCGTCGAACGACTTCGACGTCAAGCTCAAGCGGGTGGTTCGCTTCCTCGGTGACGGCGACAAGGTGAAGGTCACGATGCGATTCCGGGGACGTGAAGTCACCCACCCGGAGTTGGGTCGGGACATCCTCGACAAGCTCGTCAGCGACGTCGAGGAGATCGGTGTGGTCGAAACCTACCCCCGTATGGACGGGCGGCAGATGACCATGGTGATCGCCCCGCTGCGGCGGCCCCGACCGAGTCAGGCGAGCCAGCCCGACGCAGACGAGGCCGATGCGAGCCCGATCGAGGCCAGCCCTGACGAGGCCGGCTCAGACACGGCCGGCCCCGAAGCGGCCGGCCCTGAAGCGGCCGGCCCCGAAGCGGCCGGCCCTGAAGCGGCCAGTCCGGCCGAGGCGAGTTCCGAAGAGGTCAGTGCGGACCAGGAAGAAAAGATCGAGTCGACCGCAACCGCTGCCGTTGCCAAGACCGTTGACCCCACCGACACCGGTGAGGCCGACGAGCCCGGAGACGGCGACGAAGCGGCTGCCGGTCCGACAGGAGAGTGAAGACGTGCCGAAACAGAAGACGCACAAGGGTGCGGCCAAGCGCTTCAAGGTATCGGGGACGGGCAAGATCCGTCATGCCAATGCCTGGCGCGGCCACAACCGCCACAAGAAGAGTTCGAAACGCTGGAGACGAGTAGCCGGTGAGTCCACCTTGACAGGTGGGAACGCCAAGCGCGCCGCACGTCTCCTGGGACGGTAGGGAGCAGCAACCATGGCGAGAGTCAAGCGTGCGGTCAACGCACACAAGAAGCGTCGCAAAGTCATGGAGCGCGCCTCCGGGAACACCGGGGCGCGGAGTCGCCGCTACCGGGCCGCCCGGGAGCAGAACCTCCACTCACTCCAGTACGCCTACCGGGACCGCCGGGCACGCAAGGGGGAGTTCCGCAAGCTGTGGATCACCCGCATCAACGCTGCCGCCCGTCTCAACGGCACCACCTATTCCCAGCTGATCGCCGGTCTCAAGGCCGCCGAGGTGGATGTCGATCGAAAGATGCTCGCCGAGATGGCGGTCAATGACCCGGCAGCGTTCACCGCGCTGGTCGAGGTCGCCAACGCCGCACTCCTCGACTGACGACCGACCGGCCTTTCGAGGCCCACTCTCCGGTGCTGACCTCGCCCCGCAACCCACAGGTGGTTGCGGTGGCGAGGTTGCACGAACCCCGTCACCGTAAGGGATCGGGGCTTACCCTGGTCGAGGGACCGCATCAGGTCGCCGAAGCGGTGGCGGCCGGCGCCGAGATCCAGCAGCTCTTCCTGGTAGAAGACGACGACTGGACACCACCGATCCCGATCAACGTGACCCGGGTGAGCCGGGACGTGCTCCGCCGCATCGCCGGCACCGAACACCCCCGCGGACCGGTGGCGGTCGTTATCGAGCCCGCCGGAAACCCGCTCACCGCTGTGGACACCGTCGTGCTGTGGGACATCGCCGATCCCGGAAACGTCGGTGCCATCATCCGCTCGGCGGTCGCCTTCGGATGGGCGGTGGCGGTCACCGCAGGGACCGCCGACCCCTGGTCGCCAAAGGTGGTCCGGGCGGCGGCGGCCACCTCGCTCTTCCGGGCGCCTCCGGTCACCCTCGGATCCGATCCGCTCGGGGAGCTCGTCGCCGCCGGACTCGATCCGGTCGCTACCGTCGCCGACGGAGGTCTCCCCCGGAGCAGACGGACCACCCGGGGCCACGCGCCCTGCTGATCGGGAACGAGGCCCACGGGCTCCCGGAATCGGTGGCAGGTGCGGCACACCGGCTCACCATTCCCCTCCAGGGGGCGGTCGAGAGCCTGAACGCCGCGGTGGCAGCGGCGGTGACCATGTATGCCCTCCGCTCCCCGCTGCGATGAGTGCATGGTGAACCGCGGCGTCAGCCTGATCCGGCACGAGATGGCTACCATCTGCACCGATGAGGCTGCGAGGATCCACCACCATGTTTATCCACCGGGCATTGCCCGGGGTGGCTCGACGCGTCTGACCGACCGATCAGCAGAATCCCGGACGAAGGCCCGAAGCCCCGCTTCGGGCCTTGTTGCGTCCCGGGACGACCGACACCGATCTTGGAGGTGTGTCGCCATGAACCGACGTCTGTCCTCGCCCCAGCGGGGATCCCTGCACCCGCCATTAGTCTTGCCTCGCCAATGGACCTGAACACCGACATGGCGGCGCATCGCAGCGCCGCATACGCCCGAATCGCCGGCGCCACCACCCTGGCCGACCTCGCCGAGGCGGAGGCGGAGGCCATCGGGCGCGACTCCGTGGTGGCGGCCGCCCGCCGCAATCTGGGCACTCTCCCTACCGAGCAGCGACGCGACGCCGGGCGGCTGATCAACGAGGTCGCCACGGCGCTGACCGAGGCGGTCGCCTCGCGGCGGGCGGTGCTGGCCGAAGCCGAGGAACGGCTCGCCCTCGACGCCGACCGTGTCGATGTCACCCTTCCCGGGCGTACTCCGGAGCACGGTTCACTCCACGTGGTGCGTCAGGTGATGGACGAGATCGTCGACATCTTCGTCTCGATCGGATATTCGGTGGCGACCGGCCCCGAGGCCGAGACGGAGTTCTACAACTTCACCGCCCTCAACATGCCGCCGACCCATCCCGCCCGGATGGAGACCGACACGTTGTATCTGGACTACGGCGACGACCCCGAGGGGGTGCTGCTGCGCACCCACACCTCGCCGATGCAGGCCCGGTACATGCAAGAGCACCCACCGCCGGTCCATGTCGTGGTCCCGGGTCGGGTGTTCCGGCGTGACCCGCTCGATCCGACCCACTCGCCGGTCTTCCACCAGGTGGAGGGGCTTGCCGTGGCCGACGGGATCACCATGGGCGATCTCAAAGGCACGCTTGCCTACTTCGCCAGGGAGTTCCTCGGCCCCGACACCGAGGTGAAATTCATCCCGCACCATTTCCCGTTCACCGAGCCGTCGGCCGAGATGTACGCCTACACCAATGGACAGTGGCTCGAACTGATCGGATGCGGCATGGTCAATCCCGCCGTCTTCGAGCACGTCGGATATGACCCGGACCAGGTCACCGGGTTCGCCTTCGGGATGGGTGCCGACCGGATGGCGATGGTTCGTCACGGCGTCACCGACCTCCGTCACCTCTTCGATCCCGACGTCCGCACCCTGAGGCAGTTCCGATGAAACTCTCCCTCCACTGGCTGGCCGACTTCGTCGACCTCCCCACCAGCGACCCCCGCCAGATCGCCGACGCCCTGGAGAGCCTGGGCCACGGGGTCGACGAGATCGAAGTCACCGAACCCGGCTTCACCGGGGTGGTGATCGGGAAGGTCCTCGAGGTGTCCGCCCATCCCGACGCCGACAAGGTGCGGTTGTGCCGTGTCGACATCGGGACCGAGGTGAGCGACATCATCTGCGGAGCGTGGAACTTCGAGGCGGGGGCGACGGTTGCGGTGGCGGTGCCAGGCGCCGTGCTCGGCGGAGACTTCGAGATCGGACGCCGCAAGATCCGCGGCATCGTCTCCAACGGGATGATCTGCTCGGAAACCGAACTCGGGCTCGGCGACGAGTCCGACGGGATCCTGGTGCTCGACCACCAGTTTCCTGATGCGGCCGAGCGTCTCGGCGACGACTTCGCCTCACTGCTGCCGTATCCGGATGCCGTACTCACCGTCGAGATCACCCCCAATCGGCCGGACTGCATGTCGGTGCTCGGGCTGGCCCGGGAGCTGGCGGCCCGGTTCGAGGTCCCCGTCCGCTATCCGGAGAACCCGCTGACGCCGCAGCCCCCGGAGTCGACGGTGACGATCCGCATCGACGACCCTTCCGGGTGTGGCAGGTTTGTCGGCCGTGAGGTTCGCAACATCACCGTCGGTCCGTCGCCGCTACCGATGCGGATGCGGTTGCAGGCCGCCGGGGTGCGTCCCATCAACAATGTGGTGGATGCCAGCAACTACACGATGATCGAGATGGGCCACCCCACCCACGCCTTCGATCTCGCTCGGCTCGGTGGCGAGATCGTGGTCCGGCGCGCCCATCCTGGTGAGACGATCACCACACTCGATGACCAGCTCCGCACCCTGGAGCCCGACGACCTGGTGGTTGCCGACGGTGAGCATCCGGTGGCGATCGCCGGGGTGATGGGTGGAGCGGAGACCGAGGTCCAACCGGATACCACCGCCGTGCTGATCGAGGCCGCCTACTGGCAGCCCCCCGCCGTGCTGATGACGTCGAAACGGCTCGGGCTCCGTTCCGAGGCTTCGGCGCGGTTCGAGCGGGGCGCCGACCCCAACGCCTGCGCCACCGCCGCCGACCGGGTCGCCCAACTGCTGGTGGCCACTGCCGGAGCCGAGGTGGTCGAGGGCCTGATCGATGTCTACCCGGCGATCGTCGAGCCGATGGTGCTCGAGTTGCCGCTATCCGAGATCCCCCGCCATCTCGGGATCGAATTGGACGCCCCGACGGCGACCGGGCTGCTGGAACGCCTCGGTTTCGGTGTGTCCGGTGCCGACCCGCTGGGGGTCACCGTCCCCACCCGTCGCCCCGATATCCGGCGACCCATCGACCTCATCGAGGAACTGGCACGGCTCCACGGGTTCGACAAGATCCCGGGTCGGGTGGCGACCGGTATCGGTGGGGGGTTGAGCGCCGCCGAGCAGAGACTCCGCACCCTGCGGCGTCTCATGGCGGGAGCGGGGTACCACGAGGTGCTCTGCTTCTCGTTCATCGGCGCCGCCGATCTGGATGCCCTCGGTCTCCCCGAAGGCGACCCGCGTCGTCACGGTATCCGGGTGGTCAACCCGCTGCGCGACGAGGAGGGGGTGATGCGCACCACACTGCTCCCCGGGCTGCTCAAGGCGGCGGGGAGCAACGCCGCCCGGCGCAACCGGGATGTCGCCCTCTTCGAGACGGGCAAGGTGTTCATCCCCGGCCCCGCCGCCCTTCCCGGCGAAGCCGAGCTGCCGGACCAGCCGGACCACCTGGCGTTCGTGGCGATCGGTCGCCGACACGCCGACTGGGAGAGCCCGGGCCGTGCCGTCGATGTGCGCGACGCCACCGGGGTGTGGGAGCTGATCGCCGCCCGGATGGGTCTCGCTCACACCAGGGTCGTCTCCAGTAGCGCCCTCCCGCTGCACCCGGGTCGAGCGGCCGAGATCCACATCGGTGGGGTGGTGGCGGGAACGGTGGGTGAGCTCCACCCGACGGTTGCCTCGAGGTTCGGACTGGAGGGTCGTGTGGTGGTCGGGGAGATCAACCTGGCGGCCGTATTGGCTGATCGTCCTCACTGGCAGTTCCGGCCACCCAGCCAGTATCCGCCGGTCATCTTCGACCTGGCGTTCGATGTCGACGAGGCGGTTCCCGCCGGATCGATCCTCGATGCCATCCGGGAGGGCGCCGGTGAAGATCTGGAGGACATCGAGGTGTTCGACCTGTTCACCGGTGATCAACTCGGCGCCGGTCGCAAGAGTCTCGCCGTCAGGTTGACCCTACGATCTGTGGACCGGACGCTCACCGACGACGAGATGGTGCCGCTGCGACGCAGGGTCGTCGATGCGGTGGCGGAAGCAACCGGCGGACACCTGAGAGGAGAGGCGTGATGCAGCCGATGGACGAGACCGTGGACGAGACCTCGATGACCGGACCGGAGACCGGTAGTCGCGACTTCCTGATGGTCACCGATCTCGGGAGTGACGGGTTGCGCCGCGTGCTCGATCTCGCCGCTGCCGTCAAACAGGCGCCCAGAACCTACTCCGGTCGCCTCGACGGGGGCACGGTCGGGTTGTTCTTCGAGAAGCCGTCACTGCGGACCCGCGTGTCGTGCGAAGTGGCCACCGTCCAACTCGGCGCCCACCCCGTGGTGCTCAAGGCCGACGAGATCGGGCTGGGCAAGAGGGAAGCGGTCGAGGACATTGCGCGGGTGCTCGACCGGTACCTCGACGTGCTGGCACTGCGGGTGTTCGCCCACGCCAACCTGGAGCGGATGGCGGAGTTCGCCGCCGCACCCGTCGTGAATCTGTTGTCCGACCGTAGCCATCCCTGTCAGGCGATCGCCGATCTGCAGACCATCGAGGAGCACCGTCCGCTACCGGGCACCCGTCTGGTCTACATCGGTGACGGCAACAACGTCTGTCACTCGCTGATGCTGGCCGGTGCACTCACCGGGATGGAGGTCACGGTGGCGACTCCTGCGGGCTTCGAACCGGATCCGGGCATCCTCGCCAGGGCGACCGACCTGGCCGCAACCAGCGGCGGTGCGGTGAGCGTGGTCAACGATGCCGCCACTGCCGTCGCCGGCGCCCATGTGGTCTACACCGATGTGTGGGCGTCGATGGGGCAGGAGGAGGAGGCGGGCCATCGCCGCAACGCCTTCGCCGACTTCCAGGTGGACGACGGACTGTTCGCCACCGCCGCCCCCGATGCCATCTTCCTCCACTGTCTCCCGGCCCACCGGGGCGAGGAAGTGACCCACGGCGTGCTCGAGCATCCCCGTTCGTTTGTGTTCGACCAGGCGGAGAACCGGATGCATGCCTTCAAGGCGCTGCTCCTCCACGTCACCGGAACCGGGTGACGGCGAACCGGGCATGGGCCGCACCGAGATGCCCGGCGGGGACCGGTCGAGATGAATAAGCCGTTGCGGCGTCTGTGGAGGTACGCATCGGGGCACCGCGGCCAGGTGGTGCGGGCGACGACATGGTCGGTCCTCAACAAGACCTTCGACATCGCCCCGCCCTTGCTGATCGGCATCGCCCTCGATGTGGTGGTCGAGGGGCAGGAGTCGGTGCTGGCCCGGCTCTTCGGGATCGAGGATCAGCGGACCCAGTTGGTGGTGCTGGCCGCCATCACGTTCGTCATCTGGGTGCTCGAATCGCTGTTCGAGTACGTCGCCATGGTCGGGTGGAGAAATCTGGCGCAGACGGTCCAGCACGAGCTCCGCATCGACGCCTACCGGCACCTCCAGGGTCTGGACATGGTCTACTTCGAGGACCGCTCCACCGGGGGATTGATGGCGGTGCTCAACGACGACGTCAATCAACTCGAACGCTTCCTCGACTACGGCGCCGACCAGATGATCCAAATGCTGACCACCGTGGTGCTGATCGGGACCGCTTTCTTCATCCTGGCTCCCGAGGTCGCCTGGCTGGCCTTCCTCCCGGTGCCGTTCATCCTGGTGGCATCGATCCGGTTCCAGCGTCGACTCGTCCCCCGGTACGCCTCGGTGCGGAGCCAGGCAGGAGCGGTCAACGGCCGGCTTGCCAACAATCTGGGCGGGATCGCCACCATCAAGGCATTCACCACCGAGGAGACGGAGGTCGACCGGGTGGCCGTCGAGAGCGATCGCTACCGCACCGCCAACCGTTCGGCGATCCGGCTCAGCTCGGCGTTCTCGCCTCTGATACGGATCGTGATCCTCGTCGGGTTCATCGCCACCCTGGTGTGGGGAGGTTTCCAGGTGCTCGAAGGTGACCTGGCGGCCTGGGCTTACGCCACCATGGTGTTCCTGACCCAGCGGCTGCTGTGGCCCCTGACCCGACTCGGCGAGACACTGGATCTGTATCAGCGCGCCATGGCGTCGGCGAACCGCATCTTCGACCTGATGGCCACCGAGGTGACCGTCACCTCCGGGGAGTCGTCCATCGACCGGGCCCGGGTGGTGGGCAGGTTCGAGCTCGACGCCGTGTCCTTCGGCTACGGATCGGGCCCCCTGGTGTTGGATCAGGTGACCCTGGAGATTCCGGGTCGCCAGACCACGGCCTTCGTCGGGGCCACCGGCGCCGGCAAGACCACGCTGGTCAAGCTGCTGCTGCGCTTCTACGAACTCGACTCCGGTGAGATACGGCTCGACGGGGTGCCCATCGACCGCCTCCGCAGCCAGGATCTGCGACGCTGTTTCGGGCTGGTCAGCCAGGATGTGTTCCTGTTCGAGGGCACCGTCGCCGAGAACATCGCCTACGGGCGCCCCGAGGCCGACCGCTCCGAAATCGAGGAGGCGGCGCGCATCGCCGAAGCCCACGAGTTCGTGATGGCCCTACCCGAGGGATACGACACCATCGTGGGGGAGCGCGGCCAGAAGCTCTCCGGGGGTCAACGGCAGCGCATCTCGATCGCCAGGGCGGTGCTGATCGATCCGCCGGTCCTCCTGCTCGACGAGGCGACCTCATCGGTCGACAACGAAACCGAGGCCGCCATCCAGCGCTCGCTGGCGCGGGTGGGGGAGGGTCGCACCGTGATCATCATCGCCCATCGACTCTCCACGGTCCGGTCGGCCGACCGGATCTACGTGCTCGAGGGCGCCGGGATCTCGGATGTGGGGACCCACGATGAGCTGCTGGAGCGTGACGGTCTCTACCGGGCGCTGTGGAGGGTCCAGACCGGGGACCACCGGGTTGGCTGAGCCCACGCCCGGGTGGCTCGGCGGCATGGACGTCGTGGCGATGGCCCCCCGGCTGCTCGGGATGAGGCTTCGCAGCACGGTCGGCGGTGAACCGACCGAGGTGGTGATCATCGAGGTCGAAGCCTATGCCGGCGACCAGGATCCGGCGAGCCACACCTACCGTGGCCCGACGCCCCGCAACACCGCCATGTTCGGGCCCGCCGGGACGCTCTACGTCTACCGGTCGTACGGGTTGCACTGGTGCATGAACGTGGTCACCGGACCGGTCGGGGTCGGTCACGCCGTGCTGGTGCGCGCCGGGATACCGACCGTGGGCCGGGAGACGATGGAGCTTCGTCGTGGCCGTCCCGACCATCTCGCCGACGGGCCAGGCAAGCTGACCCAGGCGCTCGGGGTTACCGCTGCTCACAATGGCAGCACCCTCGGCGAGGGGGAGATCAGCCTCCTGCCCGGTGGGGGAGAGGACATCCCCTTCGAGGCGACGCCCAGAATCGGGATCACCAAGGCGGTCGACCGGCCGTGGCGCTTCGTCTCCTCCTCGTCGCAGTGATCTCCCGTCACCCGACCCCAGCCCAGGGAAGGCGGGCGACGGCGTGAGGCTCCGGCGCTCCCGCTAACCTCGCCGCGCCTGGAGGTTCCCATGCTGCCTGTCGACGAACAGCTCGAGCATCTGATGCAGGGCATCGATACGGTGCTCCCCGAAAGCGGTCTGCGGCGACGTCTCGAAGAAGGTCGCCCGCTGCGGGTCAAGTTCGGGGTCGACCCGACCGCACCCGACGTGACGCTCGGGTGGGCGGTGGTGTTCCGTTTGCTACGACGATTCCAGGAACTCGGTCACACCGCCGTCCTGATCCTCGGCGACTTCACCGCCCAGGTGGGCGACCCCAGCGGCAAGAGCGAGACCCGCAAACGGCTCGATGCCGACACCGTGGGGAGCTATGCCTCCAGCTGCCTCGACATGATCAAGGACCTCCTCCTCCCCGACCACCTTGAGATCCGGCCCAATTCCGAGTGGTTGTCCACGATGGGGATGACCGATGTCCTCGAGCTGACCTCGTCGTTGACCGTCGCCCAACTTCTCGAGCGCGCCGATTTCCGTGACCGGTTCGCCGGGAACGAGCCCATCTCGATGATCGAGTTCATGTACCCGCTGCTCCAGGGGTACGACTCGGTGGCCGTCGAGGCCGACATCGAGCTCGGGGGCGCCGATCAGTTGTGGAACCTGATGATCGGTCGGGTGGTCCAGGAGCGGTACGGGCAACGGCCGCAGGTGGTGATGACCGTGCCGCTGCTGGTGGGAACCGACGGAACCCGCAAGATGTCGCAATCGTTCGGCAACTACATCTCGGTCCGTGATTCCGCCGACGAGATGTTCGGCAAGACGATGAGCCTTCCCGACGAGGCGATGGAGGAGTGGTTCGTCCTCGCTGCCGGACGCCGGGAGGACGAGGCGTCGGCCATCGTCACCGAGGTGGCCGACGGACGGCGTCACCCGGGTGAGACCAAGCGTCTGCTGGCA
The DNA here is from genome assembly GCA_963708235.1 of uncultured Acidimicrobiia bacterium. Classification (GTDB taxonomy): domain Bacteria; phylum Actinomycetota; class Acidimicrobiia; order Spongiisociales; family UBA5794. Next base: position 1,597,081 of record OY970200.1, read on the forward strand.
CGTGAGGTGGCCGGGCTCTACTGGGGTGAGGAGGCGGCCGTCGCCGCCGAAGCCGCCTTCGATCGCCTGTTCCGCCAGGGTGGCGTGCCCGATGACATCGCCGGCCACGTCCTGGTCGACGACGGCTCGGGTGAACAGTTCCTCCCCGCGGTGCTGGAAGCGGCGGGGCTGGTTGCCTCCCGCTCCGAGGGACGCCGGCTGATCGGTCAGGGAGCGGTGAAGCTCGAGGGTGTCCCGGTCACCACCGAGCGGCTGGCCACCGAGGATCTGGTCGACCGGGTACTCCAGGTCGGCAAGCGGCGCTTCGTCCGATTCGAGCGGTCCCCATGACCGGAAGGATCCGGGAGGTGATCGCCGACGCCCTGATCGCGATCGCCGTCTTCGTGGCGGCCGTCTGGTTGCTCGGCAGAGTGCTGGGAATGTTCCTGTGGTTGGCCGGGTTGTTTGGTATGCTTCTTGTGGTGGCGGTCCTTCTGGCCGTCGCCGGAGTAGTGAGAGGGCGGCGCTGAGCGCCCCAGCGGCTCGATTTTGCGTTGCGACGCGACTGTGCCACAATCTCTCTCACGGCGGCCGACCCCTCCGGGGGACCGGCCGTTTTGCCCGCCCAGACCTGGACGCCCACCTGGACGCCCTGACTTGGGTGAGCTAAGCTGAGAGGCCCCCCGGTGAGCTAGCGCGCACTGAGGGTCCCGGGCTCCTTGACAACTAAACAGCGTGTCAAAAGCCAGCATGCGTCATGCCGGCGCCCCGCTCCGCGGGTCGACGGGATGGCGCTGCAAAGCCAAATGACCACACCCCGCAGGGCTTGCCCTGTGGAACCGAGGACCCCGTCCCCTGGTGTGGTCGAGACCATGCCCCACCGAGCTTGCTCGGAGGAGCAGAGGACTTGTCCTCGGCATGGTCGACCTTTGAGCATGACTCTAAGTTGCTTCGGCAACATAAAGAGCTCAGGTTCATCAAACTTTCGATGGAGAGTTTGATCCTGGCTCAGGACGAACGCTGGCGGCGTGCCTAATGCATGCAAGTCGAGGGAGAACCACTTGATCCGTAAGGTGACGGTGGGGAAACCGGCGAACGGGTGAGTAACACGTGAGAAACCTGCCCTGGAGATCGGGATAGCCCGAGGAAACTCGGATTAATACCGGATATGCTCACGAGACCGCATGGTCTTGTGAGGAAACAGTCCGCTGCTCCAGGATGGTCTCGCGGCCTATCAGCTTGTTGGTGAGGTAACGGCTCACCAAGGCAAAGACGGGTAGCTGGTCTGAGAGGACGATCAGCCACACTGGGACTGAGACACGGCCCAGACTCCTACGGGAGGCAGCAGCAGGGAATATTGCACAATGGGCGAAAGCCTGATGCAGCGACGCCGCGTGCGGGATGAAGGCCTTCGGGTTGTAAACCGCTTTCAGGAGGGACGAAAATGACGGTACCTCCAGAAGAAGCCCCGGCCAACTACGTGCCAGCAGCCGCGGTAATACGTAGGGGGCGAGCGTTGTCCGGATTTATTGGGCGTAAAGGGCTCGTAGGCGGTTCAGCAAGTCAACTGTGAAAACCCGGGGCTCAACCCCGGGACGCCAGTCGAAACTGCTGTGACTAGGGTCCGGTAGAGGTGAGTGGAATTCTCGGTGTAGCGGTGAAATGCGCAGATATCGAGAGGAACACCAGTAGCGAAGGCGGCTCACTGGGCCGGTACCGACGCTGATGAGCGAAAGCGTGGGGAGCAAACAGGATTAGATACCCTGGTAGTCCACGCCGTAAACGTTGAACACTAGGTGTGGCGGACTTATCCACGTCTGCCGTGCCGAAGCTAACGCATTAAGTGTTCCGCCTGGGGAGTACGGCCGCAAGGCTAAAACTCAAAGGAATTGACGGGGCCCCGCACAAGCGGCGGAGCATGCGGCTTAATTCGATGCAACCCGAAGAACCTTACCTGGGCTTGACATCATGGGTCTACCCGTGGAAACACGGGGTGCTTAGGCGCCCATGACAGGTGGTGCATGGCTGTCGTCAGCTCGTGTCGTGAGATGTTGGGTTAAGTCCCGCAACGAGCGCAACCCCTGTCCTATGTTGCCAGCGGATAATGCCGGGGACTCATAGGAGACTGCCGGGGACAACTCGGAGGAAGGCGGGGACGACGTCAAGTCATCATGCCCCTTATGTCCAGGGCTGCACGCATGCTACAATGGGCCATACAACGGGCTGCGATCTCGCAAGAGTGAGCGAATCCCTTAAAGTGGTCCTCAGTTCGGATTGGAGTCTGCAACTCGACTCCATGAAGCCGGAGTCGCTAGTAATCGCGGATCAGCAAAGCCGCGGTGAATACGTTCTTGGGGCTTGTACACACCGCCCGTCACATCATGGAAGTCGGTAACACCCGAAGTCAGTGGCCCAACCCTTACGGGGGGAGCTGCCGAAGGTGGGATCGGTGACTAGGATGAAGTCGTAACAAGGTAGCCGTACGGGAACGTGCGGCTGGATCACCTCCTTTCTAAGGAGCACTCGACAGACTTCGGTCTGTCAGAGCACCTAGTGGATATGCTGGTTAATCGGTCTTCTCATCGCTTCAAGGCGGAGAGAAGGCTATGCGTCGGTTCCCTTCGGGGCGCCGGCGCAGTAGCGCACTCATCGCAGGGTTGTGATGAAGAAGGCCGGACACGCTGTTTAGTCGTGAGGGAGTCCGGGGCTTCCGTCGAGTGATTCGACGTGGAGCTCCGAACTGTCTCAGGCACTTTGAGAACTGCATAGCGAGCACGAGTAAAAGTCAAAGTATTCTGTACAATCCAAGCTACAAAGGGTTGACGGTGGATGCCTTGGCGCTAGGAGCCGATGAAGGACGTAGCAGGCTGCGATAAGCCTCGGAGAGCTGTCAAGCAAGCATTGATCCGAGGATGTCCGAATGGGAAAACCTGGCTGGGGTAATGCCCAGTCACTCCGGTCTGAACACATAGGGCCGGTAGAGGCAACCGGGGGAATTGAAACATCTCAGTACCCCGAGGAGAGGAAAGCAACAGCGACTCCCTGAGTAGCGGCGAGCGAAACGGGAATAGCCTAAACCCGCGTGACGTGATAGCCCGTCGGCGTTGTCATGCGGGGGTCGTGGGACCTATCAGACGGTACGACGGTACTGTCAGAGAGTTACAAATCCTGGAGATAGTCAAAGCCGTCTGGAAAGCGGCGCCACAGTGGGTAACAGCCCCGTAGACGAAATCTCTCAGGACTCTCGATGGTGTTCCCAAGTAGCACGGGGCCCGTGAAATCCCGTGTGAATCTGCGAGGACCACCTCGTAAGGCTAAGTACTTCCTAGCGACCGATAGCGGACAAGTACCGTGAGGGAAAGGTGAAAAGTACCCCGGTGAGGGGAGTGAAATAGTACCTGAACCCGTCAACTTACAAGCAGTAGGAGGGATCTTCGGATCCTGACTGCCTGCCTTTTGAAGAATGAGCCGACGAGTTATCGATACGTGGCAAGGTTAAGCCGAGAGGTGTAGCCGCAGCGAAAGCGAGTCTTAATAGGGCGTCTAGTCGCGTGTCATAGACCCGAAGCCGGGTGATCTATCCATGGGCAGGGTGAAGCGAGGGTAAGACCTCGTGGAGGCCCGAACCCACCTAGGTTGAAAACTGGGGGGATGACCTGTGGATAGGGGTGAAAGGCCAAGCAAACCCGGCGATAGCTGGTTCTCCCCGAAATAGCTTTAGGGCTAGCGTCGTATGTTCCGCGTTGGGGGTAGAGCACTGATTGGGCTAGGGGGCCAACAAGCTTACCGAACCCAGTCAAACTCCGAATCCCAACGCGCCAAGTACGGCAGTCAGACTATGTGGGATAAGCTTCATAGTCGAAAGGGAAACAGCCCAGATCGCCAGCTAAGGTCCCAAAGTCAGTGCTAAGTGGGGAACGATGTGGAGTTGCCCAAACAGCCAGTAGGTTGGCTTAGAAGCAGCCACCCTTTAAAGAGTGCGTAACAGCTCACTGGTCGAGTGGTTCCGCGCGGATAATGTAACGGGGCTCAAGCACTGCACCGAAGCTGCGGGATTCTGTCATCAACTCCGGCGTGGACTCCTGCGGGACCCACGTCCAGAGGACAGGATCGGTAGGGGAGCGTCGAGCGGCCAGGGAAGCGGCGGCGGAAGCCAGCCGTGGAGGCCGTTCGAGTGAGAATGTCGGCATGAGTAGCGAATGAGGAGTGAGAATCTCCTCCGCCGAATGTCCAAGGTTTCCTGGGGAAGGCTCGTCCGCCCAGGGTTAGTCGGGACCTAAGGCGAGGCCGAGAGGCGTAGTCGATGGACAACGGGTTGATATTCCCGTACCGCCATGTGCGCGACCAGACCGAGCCCAACTTGCTAAGGAAAGCCCTTCGGGGCCTACCGACCCAGTTGGTATTAGGTCAGCGATGGAGTGACACGGAAGGGTAAGTGGACCCGGGCGTTGGTTGTTCCCGGGGCAAGCGTGTAGAGCGGGGTCTAGGCAAATCCGGACCCCACGAAGCTCGAGGCGCGATGCCGAGCCGATTCAGGCGAAGCCACCGAACGCCCATGCCGTCTAGAAAAGCTTCTAGCGAGTTCACAAGGCGCCCGTACCCCAAACCGACACAGGTGGACAGGTAGAGAATACTAAGGCGAGCGAGATAACTCTGGTTAAGGAATTCGGCAAGATGGCTCCGTAACTTCGGGAGAAGGAGCGCCCCGGTAGGGTGTAGGACTTCGCGTCCGAAGCCCGAGGGGGCCGCAGAGACCAGGCCCAAGCGACTGTTTATTAAAAACACAGGAGCGTGCTAAGTCGCAAGACGACGTATACGCTCTGACGCCTGCCCGGTGCTGGAAGGTTAAGGGGAGGGGTTAGCCCTTACGGGCGAAGCTCTGAACCGAAGCCCCAGTAAACGGCGGCGGTAACTATAACCGTCCTAAGGTAGCGAAATTCCTTGTCGGGTAAGTTCCGACCTGCACGAATGGCGCAACGACTTGGGCACTGTCTCAACCAGAGACTCGGCGAAATTGCAATGTGAGTAAAGATGCTCACTTCCCGCGACAGGACGGAAAGACCCCGGGACCTTTACTGCAGCTTGACATTGAAGCTCTTTATGTGATGTGTAGGATAGGTGGGAGGCATTGAAGCGGAGGCGCTAGCTTTCGTGGAGCCAACCTTGAAATACCACCCTTCTCATGATGGTCTTCTAACCTCGGTCCGTTATCCGGATCAGGAACAGTGTCTGGCGGGCAGTTTCACTGGGGTGGTGGCCTCCTAAAATGTAACGGAGGCGCCCAAAGGTTCCCTCAGCCTGGTCGGCAATCAGGCGTTGAGTGTAAGGACACAAGGGAGCTTGACTGCGACACCTACAAGTGGAGCAGGTACGAAAGTAGGGCCTAATGATCCCTTGGCGGCATGTGGATGCGCCAAGGCCAACGGCTAAAAGGTACCCCGGGGATAACAGGCTCATCCCGCCCAAGAGTCCATATCGACGGCGGGGGTTGGCACCTCGATGTCGGCTCGTCTCATCCTGGGGCTGAAGCAGGTCCCAAGGGTCGGGCTGTTCGCCCGTTAAAGAGGCACGCGAGCTGGGTTTAGAACGTCGTGAGACAGTTCGGTCCCTATCCGTCGCGGGCGCAGGAGATTTGAGGAGATCTGTCCCTAGTACGAGAGGACCGGGATGGACGAACCTCTGGTGTGCCAGTTGTTCTGCCAAGAGCACGGCTGGTTTGCTACGTTCGGAACGGATAAGCGCTGAAAGCATCTAAGCGCGAAGCCGTCTCCAAGATTAGATCTCCCACCGGACCTAACCGGGTAAGACCCCTGGCAGAACACCAGGTTGATAGGCCAGAAGTGGAAGCGCAGTAATGTGTGGAGCTGACTGGTACTAATAGGTCGAGGGCTTGGATTTGAATACCGAGACTCAACTCGTGCTCGCTATGGAGGGCTCAAGGGCCTTCACAGCGTTTCGGTGGCCATGGCGGCAGGGTCCCACCCGTTCCCATTCCGAACACGGAAGTTAAGCCTGCCAGCGCCGATGGTACTTGGGTCGAAGGGCCCCGGGAGAGTAGGTCGCCGCCGAACATTTCTAAGATAGGGGTCGCCCCCACAACAGGGGCGGCCCCTATTTTGCGTTGTGGGCCCATTCGTTACCGCTACAAGCTCAGGGAGCGCAGCCATGTCCGATCAGTCTCGTCGCAGTGATTCCAATCGCGGAGGCCAGTCGCGCTCGGGCAGCGGCAGTGGCCGTCCCGCCACCGGTGGCGGTTCCGGGCGGTCCGGTGGTGGTTCGGGGAGCGGAGGCCGGTCCGGTTCCGGTGGCGGCGCCGGCCGTTCGGGATCCTCGGGTTCATCGGGTGGCCGATCCGGCTCATCCGGAGGCAGCGGCCGTTCCGGTGGAAGTTCCGGCAGCGGTTATGGCAGCGGCCGTTCCGGTGGAGGCTCCGGTGGATCGGGTTCGGATCGTTCCGGCTCGGGGTCCGGCTCAGGTGCCGGCCGCTCGGGTTCCGGTGGAGGCTCCGGGCGCTCGGGTTCCGGTGGGAGTTCGGGTGGCGGCGCCGGCCGGTCGGGTTCGAGTGGTTCGGGCTCGGGTGGTTCGGGAGGTCGATCCGGTGGGAGCGGAAAGACCGGGCGACCAGGTTTCGACTCCGGTTCGGGTCGCTCCGGGGGATCAACCTCGGGGAGTGGCGCCGGCAGGGGCGCGGGCGGCGGCTCAGGCCGTTCGGGTTCGGGTGGGAGCCGTTCCGGCTCCGGAGGAAGCGGGGGCTGGTCGAGTAGCGGAAGCGGCCGTTCCGGTGGTTCGGGTGCCGGGCGCTCCGGGGGAGGCACACGGTCACCTGCCCGCAGCGGATCGTCGTACGGCTCTGGCGGGACCGGCGGCACTGGTGGTGGTGGCCGCGAGGATCGCAGCAAGTCCCGGCGACGCGACCTCAAGGGTGCAGCTGCCAACCTCCCCAACTGGGTGATCGAAGATCTGGCCCGTGTCACCCCCGATTCGCGGGTGGCGGGAGCACTCACCGCACTCGGCGAGGCGTCAGAGGCATTTGGCGAGGGCTCCTATCACCGTGCCATGAAGAAGGGACTCTCCGCCAAGGAGCTGGCTCCCAGGGATACCACGGTCCGCGAGATCATCGGGCTTGCCGCCTATCGCGTCGGGGATTGGCAGACGGCGCTCGCCGAATTGCGGACATTCCGCCGTCTTGCCGGCGAGACCACGCACATCCCCGTGGAGATGGATGTCCTCCGGGCGATGAACCGGCCCAAGGACGTCACCGCCGCCTGGGAGGTGCTGCTGATGCACGGTGGCCGCCCCGCCGTACTCAAGGAAGGCGCCGTGGTCTATGCGTCCCACCTGATCGACGAGGGCAACCTCGACGAGGCATGGGCGGTCGTCGACCGCGGCAAGCTGGGTGTGGGGACCCCGTTCGACGAGGATCTCCGTGTCTGGTACGTGGCGGCCAGAATCGCCGCCCTCAGGAATGACCCGGACACGGCGCGACGGCTCAGGAACGCCATCCTGGAATCCGACCCGGCCTTCCCGGGAATCGACGAGCTGGAGCGGCTGATCGAGAGCCACTGAGGTGGCGTCGCAGGTTCGAGTTCGCACACTGGTTTCTGTCACAGCCCCGTCATAGGTTGTGACACAAGCCGCACTTCCCGTCGTGATCCAGTCCGTCAGCGGGCCGTCACGATCCGAAACATGACAGGAAGTGTGCGATGGATCTCAACCTCGTGGTGCTCGCCGGTACGTTGGCGGCGCCCCCCGAAACTCGGACCTTCGATTCCGGCAAACAACTCGTCCGCTATCTGGTCAGTGTCCACAGCGTCGATCCCAGCTCTCGAATCGATGTGGTTCCGGTGACCCGCTGGGATCCCGAGCCGGAGCCAGAGGTCGACGCCCTGGGGACGGGTGACCGGATCTGGGTGGCCGGCGCCATCCAACGACGGTTCCTGTCCACCCCCGATGGACGACGCAGCCGTCTCGAGGTGATCGCCCACCAGGTGCAGGCCACCCGACCCGAGATCGGCGCACCGTTGGCGGGAACCGCCTGTGCGCCGCGATGAGCCGGTGACGCGCTCGCCGGTGACCGGTCGCTCGGGTAGCCGGGTGGGTACCGCTAGATTCCCAGGGTGCCTGAGGTCACCATCGCCGCCGGCTCCCGATTGGCCGCCGAAGCCGGAGCGGCCATCGCCTCCGGTGGTGGCAACGCGGTCGATGCGGCGATTGCCGCCATCATCACTTCGATGTGCACCGAACCTGGGATCGTCACACCCACTGCCGGGGGATTCATCGCCATCGATGGCCCTGACGAGCCGGGGATCATCATCGATGCCTACGCCGAGATGCCGGGCCGCGGGGCAGATCCCGATCGGTTCGGGAGTGGTGACCGGGTCCGGATGGGCTACGGGGGAGGTCTCGACACGGTGGTCGGCTACGGCTCCGTGGCGACACCGGGCGCCTGGGCAGGGCTCGAGGAAGCCTGGCGCCGCTCCGGCTCGGTGCCGTGGCGCGAACTGTTCGTCCCTGCGATCGATGCGGTCGAGCGCGGATTCCCGTTGTCGACACCGGCAGCGATCTACCTGGCGTTCGCCCATGAGTTGGTGTTCGGTTGGGACCCGGCGAGTCGTGCCGTCCTCCACCACCCCGACGGTCGTCACCTCGAGGCCGGAGATCAGGTGTCGATACCCCACCTGGCGGATTCGCTCCGATTGTTGGCCGCCGAGGGCGCCGCCACGCTCTACCTGGGCGATCTCGGAGCCGCAATCGTCGCCGAAGTCGATGCGCACGGTGGTCTGCTCACCCGCCAGGATCTCGCCGAGTACGCAGCGGTCGTCCGTACGCCGCTGCGGTTCCGGCTTGCCGAAGGCGCCGTGTCCACCAACCCGGTCCCGGCCGTCGGTGGGGCGACGATGGCGGCAGTGGCCCTGCTCGCCGTCGATCAGGGGTTCACCGGGTGGGATGCCGCTGGAGTGGAAGCGATCGTACGTGTTCAGCGGACCGTGCTCGACTACCGCCGCCGGCACCTCACCGATATCGACCGAATTCCCGACGGTGTGCGCCGGCTCATGGAGGCGGCTCAGCTGGGAGATCTCGGGGCCCTGGTCACCGCTCCGTCGACGACGCACACCTCGACTGCCGACAGCGACGGTTTGGCATGTGCGATCACGGTGTCATCCGGATACGGTGCCGGAGCAATGCCCCGGTCTACCGGCTTCTGGCTGAACAACTCGCTCGGCGAGCTGGAACTCCATCCCGCCGGCTATCACGGACTCGTCCCGGGTACACGTCTGGTTTCCAACATGGCCCCGACCACCGTGCGTCGCCGGGGTTCGGTGATGGCGATCGGTTCGCCCGGTGCGGACCGCATCACCACGGCTATCGCCGCCGTGTTGCTCAACCATCTGGTGGCCGGAATGTCGCTGGCCGAGGCGGTGAGCCATCCACGGATCCACACTGAGGTCTTCGAGGGACGCCCGACGGTGGCCGTTGAACCCGGTATCGCCATCGAGGGGGTTTCCGAACTCACGTTGCGACAGTTCGATGAGCCGTCGATGTACTTCGGCGGGGTCGCCGCCGCGTTGGCCGATGCCGACGGGGACCTCCATGCGTGTTCCGACCCCCGTCGGGACGGCACCACGATGACCGCTGGGCGCCGCGCCTCGCGGCGGTGAGACCCGGGCGCAGCGACCCGCTCAGTAGATCGGCCAGGGCATCGGCGGTCGATCGTCGGGTGGCTCGGGATGATGTGGATCGGCCCGGATCGCCGCCACCCGCACCATGAGGGCTTCCGACTCCTCGGCACCGAGTGCCTCGGCGATGCGTGCCGCAAGACCGGCCTGGAGTTCCGCCTCCAGTGCAGTGACCGAGTTGCGCATCTCCAGCGGTAGCGGCTCGCCGGCAAAGGCCCACAGGACCGTGCGGAGCTTGTCCTCGGGATGGAAGGTCAGCCCGTGGTCGATGGCGACGATACGTCGGGTCGATGCCATCGCAAGGATGTGCCCCAACTTGCGGTCGGCGTTGTTGCACACCAGATCGAGGACGGCGACCGGCCACAGTGCCGGGTCTGCCACTCGGGCAGCCGGGAGCGGATCATGCTCCCGATCGACCTCGACGAATCGTTGGATGGCGCCAGGTCCGTACAGACCGTCGCCCCAGACCGTCTCGGGAACGATGTCGAGCCCCATCGCCATCGCCACCTCGTAGGTGAGTACCTCTCGGGCCGCCAGCGTTCCCACGGAGAAGTCCCACAGCGGGCGCTCGCCGGCAACTGGCTTGTAGATCACCCGGGTGCCATCAGCCGTCTCGCCGAGCAGGGTGGCATTGGAGGCGTCGACGAAGCGACCCGTGACCTGTGTCACTTCCGGCGTCCAACGCCGGCGCAGGTCAGGGCCGGTGTCCGCGGAGGTCACCGTTCGTGACCGGGCAGGTGTGCCCATCGGGGTCCATCGCCAGACTGCAGCGCGGGCACCGGGGACGACCTTTCCCTACGGAGATCGCCCCGGTACGCGACGCCGCATCGAGCTGTGCGGTGGTCATCGATGCTTCAACGGCGGGTTCGTCGCCATCCACTGGATCAAGGGTCACGATGGCGAGCGACAGGTCCTCGTCGAGACGTATCTGCATGTCACCCACCCGGAATACGACCTCGATCGGGTCGACCAGCTCCGGCAGCTCGAGCTGGGCGCCGACCCCGGTGAGTCCCTGTTCGGCAAGTAGCCGAGCGGCTTCGATGGCGAAAGCGGCTATCTGCGCCTTCTCGGCGAGATACGACGTGGTGACGCCGGCGATGGTGACCTGGAAGTAGAAGGTACGTTTGCCGGGTTCGCCGATGAATCCCGCAACAAACGAATCGACGGTTTCCGCCATGTTCATGAGACCTCAAATGCGTCGATGGTCTGGTTGATGACCGGCACCGTAACGGCGCCGGTCGGTTTGAGTTGGATCAAGCTGACACTGACGGGTGCGACGTGGAGCCGGTGGATCAGGTCGAGTGGCATTCCCAGGTACTCACAGAGCAGCACCCGAATCACATCGGCGTGGCTCACCGCCAGCACCGCTTCGTCTCCATGGCGCATCGCCATGTCCTCGACCGCGGCAACTGCCCGCACCTGGACCTCGCGGAGGGTCTCACCCTCGGGAAAGCGAAACCGGCCGGGATGTGCCATCAGCCGATCCCAGTTCTTCAAGCGATAGAGATCTCCGAGCCGTCGACCCGACCAGGTGCCGTAATCCGCCTCGATGAGGCGGCGTTCCGTGATCGGAGCCAGATCGTGGCGATCGGCGAGCAACCTCGCCGTCTCCCGACACCGTTGGATCGGCGAGGTGTAGATGGCGGCGAACCGCGCCGCCGCAAGCTTCTCGCCCGCAGCCACCGCCGTGAGACGCCCCATGTCGGACAACGGAACTCCGGGAAGCCGTCCGGTGAGCACCTTTCCGGTGTCTTTGGTCAGTCCGTGCCGGACCAGGTACAACCGCATGTGGTCGAGCCTAATGGGGTCCGCCGGCGTCGGTACCATGCAGGAATGGATGTCCGTGAGTTCCTCAAGCTGGTGCTCGATCCCGTCCGGCTGGCCTTGCTCGGACGCGCCGCAGAAGGCACCGTGGACGTGGCCGCGTTGGCGCAGCGACTCGAGGTCCCGGAGCGCACCGTGCTGGCGGCGCTCGGCCGGCTCCGTGGCGGAGGTCTGATCGACGAAGAGATGCGGCTCGATGTGGCCATGTTGCGGCGGCTCGCCACCGATCTGCCCCAGCCGGTCCCGGCGGCACCGGACGTCGGTCGGGGGAGCTGGAGTGACGAGGAGCGTGAGGTCCTGGGTCGATTCTTCTCCGGCACCCGTCTCACCTCGATCCCCGCGGTGCGTGGGAAACGCTTGGTGGTGCTCGAGCGTCTCGCCCAGGAATTCGCTCCCGGTCTCCGATACGACGAGCAGGATGTCAACTTCACGCTGCAGATGTTCCACCCCGACTATGCATCCTTGCGACGCCATCTTGTCGACGAGGAGTACCTGACCCGAGCCGACGGGGTCTACTGGAGGACCGGTGGCCGCTACCAGCCCGGAGATCCCGACCCCGACTGAACCGGTTCGGATTCTCAGGTCGCCGACAGCAATAGCATCAGGTCATGGCAACCAGTCGCCCCGATTACTCCTTCGCCCGTCGTCCGATCTGGCTGGTCGGTCACCTCGTGGTGGTTGCGGCCGTGATCGGCTTCTCCATGCTCGGCATGTGGCAGCTGAGCCGCCATCAGGAGCGAAGCGAAATCGATGCCCGGGTGGTGGCACGGCTCGACCACGGTCCGGTTCCCATCGCCGACCTCGCGGAGACGATGACATCCGCCCCGGACTCGCTCGAGTTTCGCCGGATAGAGGCCCGCGGAACCTACCTCACCGACGATGAGGTGGTGTGGCAGGCACGCACCCTCGACGGGGCATCGGGTCACCAGATCCTGACCCCGCTCGAGCTTGCCGACGGAAGCGCCATCATCGTGGACCGTGGCTGGGTGCCGATCGACATCTCGGACCCGCCGGTGCAGGGCGCCGAACCCCCGACGGACGAGGTGACCGTCACCGGATACCTCCGACTGACCCAGGAACGCGGGTCGTTGGGGCCGGTGGACCCCGCCGATGGGCGTCTCGCCCGGATCTCCCGCGTCGATGTAGACCGGCTCGATGCACAGATGTCGGCAGCTCTGCTCCCGATGTGGGTTCAGCTCGAGGGCCAGGAACCGCCTCAAGTCAACCGCTCCCCGCGGGCGATGCCGGCGCCGGAGCCCGGTGACGGGCCACCGCATCTCAGCTATGCGGTGCAGTGGGTCCTGTTTGCGGGGGTGGTCGCCGTGGGCTATCCGATCCTGCTGCGCGCTACCGCCCGGGAGCGGCACCGACGGAAGCCCGAGGGCCCCGGAGCCTCCTGACCTGGACGACAGGAACCGCGGCCCCTGGTCAGCCTCCGCCGGCTTCCTTCCAGGCCTTCTTGCGTTCCTTGAGCTCGGGAAGATCGGACGGCTGACGGATGTCCACGATGCTCGGCCAATCGGGGAGATGGCGCTCCCACCCCTCGGGACGCACATCGAACCGTTCGGCGAGGACCCCGAAGTAGACGCGGGCCTTGTACTCACCGAACCCAGGGAGACCCTGCAGCCGCTTCATCAGCTCGTCGGCGTCGGTGATTCCAGACCACAACGCCGTCACGTCCCCGCCGTACTCCTCGACGATGTGGGTACATACCGCCTGGGTCCGTTTCGCCATGTTCCCCGGAAAGCGGTGCAGGGCCGGGCGTTCCCGGAATACGGCATCCAGGTCATCGGGATCCATGGCGGCGATTGCGGCCACATCGAGCGTGCCGCCAAGCCGTTGCTGCAGCACCCCGGGACCGGAGAAGGCCTTTTCGATAGGGACTTGCTGATAGAGGACGAGTCCGATCAGCAGTGCCGTCGGATCTTCGGCGAGAAGCTCGTTGGCGGCCGGGTCGTCGGTGTAGTGAAGCGCAGGTGACATGATGTGCACCGTAGTCCGACCGGGAGGGAATCGTGACCGACAAGATCTATTCGACTGACGCCTACGCCAGGGCCATGGATGCCGTCGTGGTCGACGTCGATCCGGACGACGGTCGGGTGCTGCTGGATCGCACGGTGTTCTACCCCGGTGGAGGTGGGCAACCCCATGATCTCGGTGCGTTGTGGATAGGCGACGATCGCCTCGATGTGGTTCGGGTCGCCAGTGACGGGGATGCCGTGTGGCACTGGATCGAGGGTGGGCTGCCATCGACCGGAACGGCGGTGCGCGGCGAACTCGACTGGGAGCGTCGCTATCGACTGATGCGCACCCATACCGCCATGCATGCATTGTGTGGGGTGGTGTGGGACCGGTTCCAGAGTCCTGTGACCGGCGGCAACATGGCGCCGGGGGAGGGACGGCTCGACTTCGAGCTCCCGCAGTGGGATCCCGAGGACCGCGATCCGCTCGAAGCAGAGCTGAATGAGCAACTCGCCCGCGCCCTGCCCGTCGAGGTGGCGTTTCTTCCCCGGGAGGAGGCGGACAAAGATCCGAGTCTGATCCGTACCAAGGTCAGCCTGCTCCCGCCGGATCTCACCGAGGTGCGGGTCATCGACATCGTCGGTCTGGATCGGCAAGCGGATGGAGGAACCCACGTCGATTCCACCACGGAGGTCGGGGGCGTGCGCATCGTCAAGGTCGAATCCAAGGGCAAAGGGTTCCGTCGCATCCGCCTGGCCGTTGGCTAGTTCCCGGCAGGACCCGGCTCACCTCTGACCTGACTGACCTCCACCATCACCTCGCCGAGTGGCTTCCGGGTCAGATCCGGCACTTGGCAGCCCTCGGCCGGGTACCCGACGGGAAACATGATGAAAGGGACGCTCGTTGGCGGGGCGCCCCAGGAGTTGGGTGAGGAACGCCATCGGGCTCGGGGTGTGGGTGAGGGTGGCGAGACCGAGGCGGTGAAGGGTGGCAATGAAGATCCCGCACGCGATCCCGACGCTCTCCTTGACGTAGTAGTGATGGCGGCGGCTTCCGTCCGGATTGACCCCGTAGCGCTGTTCGAAGACGACCACGATCCATGGCGCCGTCTCCAGGAACGGTTTGTCGGCGGTCGTTCCCAGTGGCTCGAGTGCCTGCCGCCACTCGGCGGGGAGGCGGCCACCCTCGTAGTTCTCCTGCTCCTCGCGCTCGGCGGCGAGACGGATGCGGCGCTTCACCTCGGGGTCACCCACGAGGACGAACGTCCACGGCTGCATGTGGGCGCCCGACGGAGCGGTGGAGGCGGTGCGGATCGCATCCTCGATCACGGCCCTCGGCACCGGTCGGTCAGAGAATTCCCGCACCGAGCGGCGGCAATCCATCTCCAGGTGGATCCGGGTAGCAGCATGTTCGAGCTCGACGTCCGGCAGTGGTGGCGGGGTGTCGTATGGCACGAAGCGGGCTTGAGGCATGGTCGTCTCAGAATAGAGTCCGCAGTCGGCCGGCAGCGCCCGGTTGAGGCGACTCGGCCCGGCGAGGCGAGCCGGGTACCCTGCCGGCCCATGGATCGGCCAGCACAGATCAGTCCAGCATGATCAAGGGCGTCATCTTCGACCTCGACGGCACCATCGGCGACACCCTCCCGGTGTGTTTCGAGGCGTTCCGCCAGGTGTTCGACGAGTTCCTCGGTGTGAGCTACACGGATGCCGAGATCCGGGCGATGTTCGGACCCACCGAGGAGGGCATCCTACTTCAGCGGGTGCCCGATGCGTCGGCAGCCGCGATCGCCCGGTACCACGAGGTCTATGCGGCGGTGCACCACCTGGCACCCGAGCCGTTCCCCGGTCTGGTCGACATCGTGGACTGGCTGGAGGCAGCGAACATCCCGGTCGGGATCGTCACCGGAAAGGGGGCGCAGAGCGCCACCGCTTCGTTGCGGCAATGGAGCATCGAGCACCGCTTCGATCCGATCGAGGCGGGATCGGATGATGGACCGGTCAAGGATGTCAAGATGCGGCTGATCGCCCAACGATGGGGGATCCCATTATCGGCTGTGGTCTCGGTCGGTGATGTGCTCACCGACATCACCGCGGCCCGTTCGGTCGGCGCCATCGCCATCGCCGCCGCATGGGCAACGACCGCCGACGCAGAAGAGCTGAAGGGTGGCGGCGCCGACATGGTCTTCGCCGAGGTTGGCGACTTCGACCGGTGGCTGCGTTGGGCCATCGACCTGTCCTCGTTTCATTAGCTCACACGGCGGCGCCGTGACGGTGCCGCTCGTCGCGGTGGTTTGCCGGTAGAGTTACGCCACTGTGACGAAACCACTTCCCAGATGCCCATGGTGCGGCATGGAGTTCGAACGGCGGCAGGGACCCGGTCGGCCTCAGGTCTACTGTCGCCGCAGTCACCGCCAGCGCCACTACGAGGCGCGGACGCTGGCAGTCAGACATGGCCTGGGTCCTGATGATGCGCTGATCGACCGGGCGGCGCTTGCCCGACTCAACGACCGCCTCTACATCCTCGAGGCCGCCTGCGACGACGTTCGCGGGGACATCGCTGATCGGCCCACCATTGACGACTACCGCAACGCCGTGGTCCATCTGCTCGAAGCGGCGTTGCCGTTGCGCTCCGCCTACCTGGAGCCCAGGGCCATAGGCGCCGAGTGAGCCGACACTACCCTCCGGCCTGATCCGGAGCGGGGGTGGTGCGTTTGATCACCGGAACGATCCGCTCCAGATAGTCCTGACGCTGGTGGCGGTCGAAGTTCTCCCAGGTGGCGAGGCTGGAGGAGTCGGTGACGTGGTCGATGTAAAGCTTTCCGTCGAGATGATCCATCTCGTGCTGGAATGTCCCCGCAGTGAGCCCGGCCACCTCGACCTCGATGTCGTTGCCCTCCCGGTCCCATCCCGTCATCCCGACCTGCATGAACCGCGGAAGGTCGCCCCGGATCCCTGGGACCGACAGACAGCCCTCGTTGTTGAGCCAGGTCTCGGCGCCCACCACCTCGAGCACCGGGTTAACCACCACGGTCAGGGGATACGGCGGTTTGTAGGGGTAACGCGGATTGTCGGCGATCTCGACGACGAAGACCCGGACCGGCTCGAACACCTGGTTGGCGGCGATCCCCGCCCCACCCGCATCCCGCATCGTCTCGATCATGTCGTCGACCAGCTCTTGGAACGCGACCGTTTCGATCTCGGCGCGGTCAACCGACCGGGTGGGCTGGCGCAACACGGGGTGCCCGATATGGGAGATCTTGCGGAGTGTCACGGTCGAAAGCGTACCCGGACCAAGTGCTCGCCGACCGAGTGATCGGCGGAGCCCACGGCCGGGGCCCGATCATGGCGACTGGCCACTCGTGATGTAGACGTGACCAAATGGGCTGATCCAGCGGTGGTCACCGTTGGGAAGCCGGTGGTACTGCCATCCGCCGCGATCCTTAGCTAGGTGGTGACCGAGGCAAAGGGGGGCGAGATTGCGCTCCAGGGTGGGTCCACCGTCTGCGTGGCGCACCGAATGATCGATCTGGGACTGGCGGGCGGGACGGCGGCATCCGGGAAAGATGCAGCGTCGGTAGCGGGCGCGGACCTGCCTGGCCTGGGATGCCGTGGGGCGACGACGCAATGCCACCGCCAAGGGGTCCCCGTTGTCGTCGATCACGGTCGCCTGCCAGCGGCAGTCGACCTGTCGGTCCACCACCTGCCGGGCGATATCGGCGACGACCGGTCCCAGGCCGCCCAGGTCCCCGGGGGACTCGGCGAGACCGAGCAGGGTGCGGAGGTCGACGGTGACGTCGACGACGCCGCGGCCCACCGGACGTCCCTGCCCGCAGACGAGGTCGAGGGCGACGTCGGCTCGGCGTTGGTCGATCGTCCGGTCGTCCTTGGAGAGCGCACCGGCGAGAACATCGATGCGTTCCCACGCCGCCTGGGCGAGATCGGGCGGAAGATCGAGGAGGTGGAGATGAGCGGTGCCGCGGGCGGTGGCTTCGATCACGAGCCGGCGCTGCGCTATGGCGTGGTCCATCTGGATCTTGGCGTCGTCGGGGTTGGCGACGATACACCTGCGTCGTAGCAGGGCGCGGAGCTGTCCCGTCGTCATCACGGGTGCCCGATCGGCAACCTCGGCCACGACCCGGCGGGCGGCTTCCTGTGGAAGGTGGGCGGTTCCGTCGACCAGTACCTTGGCGCGTCGAACATCGATCTGACCGGCGTTGAGCAGGCTTCCTGCCTGGGGCAGCCGTTCGCCGAGGTCGCGTGCGAGCGCCACCTCGTGTTTGGCCGCCATTCCCGTCAGCCGGAGGGCCGCTCCGACTTCAAGCGCCGCAAAGTCGCCGTGGGGATCGTCGCTGCTGCGACCGGCCACCTCGGCGATGTCGGCGGCCCGCTCGGCCTGCAGGTGTGACACCAGCCGGTCCCGGGCCGTCAACAACCGGACCGCATCATGATCGGACAGCCTGGACCGATCCACGGAGGACACAACGGCAGCAAGGAACAAGCCGGGTTCGAGCGTCTCGAGTTCGCTTGGCAGGACGTCGGGGAGCTCGCCCGCTATCTGATTGCTATCGGTGCTAACTGCGTGCATCTACGCATCATGCCCACCCGGTGTGACAAGAACCCCCAGATGCCGATTCCTGGGTCAACAGACGGGTGTCACCCACGACGGGCGGGACGCTCCGAACCTGCGATCCAGGTCCCCACACACAGATCCATCCCGGTCCAGTATGAGATCTCGGCGGGATGGGCGACATCCCACACGGCGAGATCGGCACGGAGACCGGGGGAGAGGGCCCCACGGTCGCTGAGACCGAGGGCGGCAGCGCCGTGACGGGTGACCCCGGCCAGGCACTCCTCGGGGGTAAGCCCGTAGAGGAGGGCGCCCATGTTGCAGACCAGAGCGAGGTCGGCGACCGGGGAAGTGCCGGGGTTCAGATCGGTGGCGAGGGCGATGGGGACACCGTGGCGGCGCAATGCCGCGACGGGGGGCCGGGTGGTCTCCTGCAAGGTGTGGGTCGCTCCGGGGATCAGGACCGCCACCGTCCCCGCATCCGCCATCGACGCCACCTGGGAATCGGTGGCGTGCTCGAGATGATCGATCGAC
Organism: uncultured Acidimicrobiia bacterium; assembly: GCA_963708235.1. GTDB lineage: Bacteria > Actinomycetota > Acidimicrobiia > Spongiisociales > UBA5794. Next base: position 1,615,623 of record OY970200.1, read on the forward strand.
AACGCACCGTGACGCACCGCCACGTCGACGCCGTCGTTGCTCGACAGCTGCGCCCCGTGAAGCTTGACCGGCACCCCGTACCGGCGGGCGGCGGTGAACAGCCGGTCCACCTGGGCGGGGGAGAAGGCGATCCGCTCGCAGAAGGCGTCGACCGCATCGACCAGATCCTCGGCGATGGCGGCGGGGAGGATCACCTCGATGATGTGATCGATGTAGCCATCGGCATTCCCCGACCACTGCTCAGGGACGACATGAGCGGCGAGCAACGTGGTCACCACCCGCACTCCCGTCGTCTCGCCGAGATGGCGGGCGATCCGCAGCATCTCCAGCTCGGTCTCCAGGTCGAGTCCGTACCCCGACTTGATCTCCACGGTGGTGGCCCCGGTGGCGTTGAGCCGCATCAACCGTCGCTGCGCCGATGCGAGCAGGTCCGTACGGTCTGCATCGCGGGTGGCGGCGACCGTGGAACGGATTCCCCCGCCGGCGGCGGCGATCTCCTCGTAGCTGGCTCCGGCGATGCGGGCGGCGAACTCGGCCGAACGTTCACCACCGAAGACGAGGTGGGTGTGACAGTCGACGAGCCCCGGGGTGACGAGCCGTCCGCCCAGCGAGCGCACTTCGGTGGCTGTACCGGAGCTCGGGGCGTCAGCAGCTCCACCCACCCATGAGATCCGACCGTCCTTGATCAGGATCGCGGCGTCCTCGATCAACCCGAAGCCGTCGCCCTCCATGGTGGCGGCGATACAGTCGGTGATCAGCGTCGGCGTCGAGACGGTGGTCACACCGAGATCGTTTCCAGGGTGCGGGTGATGGCGGTGTCGAGCCGGCGACCCACATCGGGGATCTGCTGATGGACCCCATCCTGGACCACCACTCGGCCGTTCACCACCAGTCCGCTGACATCGTCGGCGTTGGCGGCGAAGATCACCGCAGCCAGCAGGTCGTGCGGATCGGCGCCGGCAAACCGCACCGACTGCAACGACACCGTGGTCAGATCGGCTGGTGCCCCAACGGTGATGCTGCCGCCAGGTAGACCGAGCGAAGCCGCTCCTCCCGAGGTTGCGGCGGCGATCAGGGCGTGTGGGGCATGGACCCCACGATGCAGGGTGCGCATCCGGTCATGCTGCTCGATGCGGCGCACCTCCTCGATCAGATCGACGACGGCGTGGGAATCGGTACCGACCGCCAGACGGGTACCGGCGGCCACCAGATCGGATGCCAACCCGAGACCGTCACCGAGGTCGGCCTCGGTGGTGGGACACATCACCACGGTGACCTCGCCGCCACCGAGCACCGCCACATCGCGGAAGGTGAGGTGCGAGGCATGTACCACCGAGTTTCCGGGGGCGACGAGACCCGCTTCGAACAGCAACTCGGTCGGGGTGCGACGGGTCGCCGCATAGGCCGCCTTGTTCTCCGCCGGCTGCTCGGAGAGATGGACATGGACCGGCACGGCGAACTTTGCCGCCACCTCGGCCACCACCGCCAGCGCCTCGGGAGGTACGGCACGCACCGAATGCGCCGCCACCCCGAGGGTGGCATGGCGGATCCTGCTCAACTTGGACCTGAGATCGGCCACCCGCATCGCCCAGGTGTCGACGTCGCGGTCACCGAAGCGTTGCTGGGTGCCGGTGAGCGGTTGATCGAAATCGGATCTCAGATAGAGCGCATCCAGCAGCACCAACCGCACCCCGCTGCGACCGGCGGCGCGCACCAGCGCCCGGCCCATGGTGTTGGGGTCGTCATAGGGCTTGCCCCCGGGTCGATGGTGGAGATAGTGGAACTCGCCGACGGTCCCGATCCCCGCCAACGCCGCCTCGGCGTACACCGCCGTCGCCAACTCCTCGTAGGTGTCAGGATCGAGCCGACCTGCCGCCCGGTACATCAGGCTCCGCCACGACCAGAAGTCACCACCCTGGCGGTGGGTGCGAGATCGGAGCGCCCGGTGGAAGGCATGGGAATGGGCATCGACAAAGGCCGGAAACGTCACCCCGACCAGCCTGGTTCCCTGCCGGGGGGAATCCGGCGTCACCGCGGTGATCAACCCGTCGTCGACCTCGATGGCGACATCGGTGGCGAGATCCTCGCCCCCGAGCCAGGCGTATTCGGCGTGGAATGTGGTCACGCCGGTCCTGTACGGTGCGGCGACCGGTCGAGCCCCGTCAGATCCTGCATCGGGACGGCCACCCCGCGTTCGGCGGCGACCTCGACGGCCCGTTCGTAGCCGGCGTCGGCGTGACGGATCACACCCATCCCCGGGTCCGAGGTGAGGACCCGTCCCAGCCGTTGTGCCGCCAGATCGGTGCCGTCGGCGACGACCACCATCCCGGCGTGGATCGACCGGCCGATCCCGACGCCGCCGCCGTGATGGACCGATACCCACGAGGCCCCCGAGGCCGTGTTCACCAGGGCGTTGAGGATCGGCCAGTCGGCAATGGCGTCGCTCCCGTCGGCCATCGCCTCGGTCTCGCGGTACGGCGAGGCGACGCTCCCGGAATCGAGATGATCCCGGCCGATGACGATCGGGGCGCTCACCTCGCCGGTGCGGACCATTTCGTTGAACCGCAACCCGAGCCGGGCCCGTTCCCCGTACCCCAGCCAGCAGATCCGTGCCGGGAGACCCTGGAAGGCGACCCGCTCCTGCGCCAGCCGGATCCATCGGGTCAGGTGCTCGTCGTCGGGGAACTCCTCGAGGACGGCACGGTCGGTGGCGGCGATGTCGGCGGGATCACCGGACAGCGCCACCCAGCGGAACGGTCCCTTCCCCTCGCAGAACAGCGGGCGGATATAGGCGGGGAGGAATCCCGGGTAGGAGAAGGCGTCGTCGAAACCACCCAGCACCGCCTCGGCCCGCAACGAGTTGCCGTAGTCGAACACCTCGGCGCCACGGTCCTGGAACCCGACCATCGCCCGGCAGTGGCGCGCCATGCTCTCCCGTGAGTTGCGGGTGAACTTGTCCGGGTCCTCGGCCCGGAGCCCGGCGGCCTCGTCCATCGAGACCCCGGAGGGGATGTAGAAGAGCGGGTCGTGCGCCGAGGTCTGATCGGTGACGATGTCGGCGGGAAACTCCAGATCGAGCAGCTCAGGCAACATGTCGGCGGCGTTGCCCTCGACCCCCACCGACAGCGGTCGACGTTCCGCCTTGGCGACGAGACACAGCTCGATCGCCTGCTCGAGCGATGCGGCAGCGACATCGAGATATCGAGTTTCGAGCCGCCGCTGGATCCTGGTGGGGTCGACATCGATGCACAGCGCCACGCCGTCGTTCATGGTCACCGCAAGGGGTTGGGCGCCGCCCATCCCGCCGAGCCCGGCGGTGAGGGTGATGGTCCCGGCCAGGGTTCCACCGAATCGTTTACGGGCGATGGCGGCAAAACACTCGTAGGTGCCCTGGAGAATTCCCTGGGTGCCGATGTAGATCCAGGAACCGGCGGTCATCTGCCCGTACATGGTGAGGCCCTCCGCCTCGAGACGACGGAACTCGTCCCATGTGGCCCACTCCGGGACCAGCAGCGAGTTGGCGATCAGTACCCGGGGCGCCCATTCGTGGGTGCGGAACCGCCCCACCGGTTTGCCCGACTGGATCAGCAACGTCTCGTCGCCCTCGAGGTCACGGAGGGCGGCGACGATGGCGTGATACGCCTCCCACGATCGGGCGGCTTTGCCGGTCCCGCCGTAGACCACCAACTCCTCGGGATGTTCGGCAACCTCCGGATCGAGGTTGTTCATCAACATCCGCAGCACCGCCTCCTGAGGCCAACCTTTGCAGGTCAGCTCGGTCCCGTGCGGAGCACGCACCTCACCCGGTGCGCCCGGCGCCGTTGTCATCGATCCTCCTCATCGGGAACCCGCATACTACGAGCGCAGATCGGCGCCGGGGCAGTTGTCGACGAGGGGCCCGCTGCGTACCCTCATCGCCGGGAGAGAGTGCTCCGATTCCGGGCGCTCACATTGATTCGATTCGAGGAGCGTTGCATGAAGACGAGTAGACGACGTGTGTCGGGTCTGCTGGTGGCCGGGGCGATGTTTGTCACCATGGCACCGGTGTCCGCCACCGCCCAGCAGCCCGAGGTCCCGACCGGGATCGTGATCGAGGACGGTGTCACCCAGCCGATCTTCGGCTACACCGACGCCATCCGCGAGCGGGTGTGGGTCGACACCGATTTCGACAGCGACCGCGACGGAGTCGATGACGTGATCGCCGTCGACATCATGCGGCCCGCTGCCAGCGCCACCGGGGTGAAGGTGCCGGTGATCATCGACAACAGCCCCTACTACCAGACCCTGGGGCGGGGCAACGAAGCGCAGCTCAAGGCCGACATCGACGGCGACGGCCTGCTCGATCGCTGGCCGCTGTTCTACGACAACTACTTCGTCCCCCGCGGATACGCCGTGGTGCTGATCGACATGATCGGGACCAGCAATTCCACCGGGTGCCCGACGATCCAGGGGACCAACGAGAACCTCTCCGGTCCGCTGGTGATCGACTGGCTCAACGGGCGGAATACGGCGCGCAACGCCGCAGGAGACCTGGTCACCGTCGACTGGCACAACGGAAAGTCGGCGATGATCGGCAAGTCCTACGACGGCGCCCTGGCGATGGCCGGCGCCGTTTCCGGGGTCGAGGGGCTCACCACCGTGGTGCCCATCGATGGACCGTACAACTACTACGACTACACCCGGACCAATGGGGTGATCACCCGTGGGAACAACTACCTGCGGTCGCTCGCCGTTGCCATCACCAATGACAGTGCCGCACGTCAGGCGCGTCTGTCAGCCGGTGTGGAGCGAGATCGACGCATCCGACGGCGACGAACACGGCGATTACACCTTCCCGTTCTGGCGGGAGCGTGACTACCTGCCCGATGCCCACAGGATCCGGGCGAGCGTGTTCCTGGTCCACGGCTTCCAGGACGACAACGTCCGACCCGACCATGCCACCAAGTTCTGGGAGAAGCTCAAGGAATACGACATCCCACGCAAGGCCTGGTTCATGCGGGTCGGCCACGAAGAGGGCTTCGACGTCGCCCGCGCCCAGTGGGTCGCCACGCTGCACCGCTGGTTCGACTACTGGCTCCATGACGTCGACAACGGGATCATGGAGGACGACGCCGTCGATGTTCAGTACGGACCGACCGAATGGGAGAGCTACCCCGACTGGCCGATCCCCGGCACCAGCCTGGTTCCGCTCTGGTTCCAGGGGGACGGCGAGGGAATCGCCGGCGGTCTGGCGTTGCGCTCGGCGGAACGGGAGCTGACCAAGTCGTTCCAGGACCGGAGCAACATGAACGAGACGGTGGCCACGCGCAACCCGACCACCGAGGTCAACCCCAACCGGCTGGTGTTCATCACCCCACCGCTCGAAGAGGACCTCCATATCTCGGGCACTCCGCTGCTGCGGCTTCGCGCCTATGTCGACGGTGAGGACACCAACTTCGGGGTCATCCTGATGGAGTACTCGCCGACGCCCAAGGTGCAGGTCACCAGGACCAGTGACGGAGTGGCCAATGTGCCCGGCAACCCGCGGGACTGCTGGGGCGAGAGCAGCGCAAATGACTCGGCCTGCTACATCATCACCCAGACCAACACCACCACGTCAACGGCGTGGCGGGTGAGCAAGGGCATCGTCGACGGGCTCAACATCCACGACATCACCACTCCGACCCCGCTCAAGCCGAATCGGGGCAACAGCTTCGTGTTCGACCTGCAGCCCCACGACTACAAGTTCTCGGCGGGGAGCCGGCTCGCCGCCATCGTGGTCGGCTCCTACCCGAGCTATTCGAGTCAGGCAGATCCCAACGCCGCCAACATCACCATCGACCTGAAGCGCAGCTCGCTGCTGCTCCCGGTCGTCGGAGGTCTCCGCGCCGCCGATGCCGCCGGGATTCCGCGACGAGCGGACTGAGACGCACGACCGTGACGGTTCGGTCCCGCCGACATTCCGGCGGCGGGACCGGCCGTGTGCGTCCAGGGGAGCGCACCGAACATGGTCACGACGCCGTCGACAGGCGACGGATTGTGGGGGGCGGGCGCCTACGCTGGAGGTATTCCCCCAAGAAGAGTTGCGATGGCTGATGTAGGTATGCACCGTGTACTTGTGATCGACGACGACACGGTTGCTGCCTGGCAGGTGGAACAGATCCTCCTCAATTCGGGGTGCGAGGTACGGGTCATCAACGACCCCACCGAGGCTCAGGCCGAGGTCCGCTCCTTCGATCCGGATGTGGTCGTCACCGACATCGAGATGCCGGGAATGACCGGGATCGAACTGATGGCCCAGCTCGATCAGGGGCGTCCAGATCTTCGGTTCATCGTCATCACTGCCCACATTTCGGTCGACTATGCGGTGTCGGCGCTGCGGGGGGATGCGGACGAGTTGCTCACCAAACCGATCGACGCCGTGGCGCTGGTGTCGGCGGTCGGGCGTCTCGCCGAGGAGGGACGAAGGGTGCGTGCGGGGCGGGGGCACCGGGTGGTCCTTGCCATCGGCGCCCATCCCGACGATGTCGAGATCGGCGTCGGTGGCACACTGGCGGCTCATCGTGCCGCCAAGAACTCCGTGGTCATCCTCACCCTGTCGCGAGGTGGACGGGGCGGCGATGTCGACAGCCGTCAGAGTGAGTCGATGGAAGCCGCCGAGTTGCTCGGGGCACGCCTCTTCCTCGAGAACCTGGTCGATACCAGGATCGCCCTCAGCTCCGAGACCCTCGACATCATCGAGCGGGTGGTGGCGGAGGTCCGACCCGACATCGTCTACACCCACAGTCTCAATGACCGCCATCAGGACCATCGGGCGACCCACGAGGCCACCATGGTGGCCACCAGGACGATTCCGCTGGTCGGGTGCTACCAGAGCCCCTCGAGCACTGTCGATTTCCGACCCAACCAGTTCGTCACCATCGACGACTACACCGACATCAAGCTCGAGCTGCTGGCGTGTTACCGGTCGCAGTCGCACCTCCGTGACTACCTCGACCCCGACTTCGTGCGGGCCACCGCCCGCTACTGGTCGCGTTTCGGTACGGGTATCAGTACCGAACCGCTCGAGATCATCCGTGATGCCGGAGCCGTCGCCCTCCCCGACGTGGGGGCATCAGGGTCGAACGCCGCCACCGAATGGCACCAGGCAAGGGCGTGACCATGGTTCGAATCCTGGTCACCGGTGCGGGCGGACCGGCCGCGGTCGCCGTGATTCGATCACTCGCCGCCCACGATGACACCGAGATCTATCCCGCAGACATGGACGGCTGGGCAAGTGGGCTCTACCTCGTGCCCGCCGGGAGACGGCGACTCGTGCCTCCCGGAGCCGACCCGGGATTTGTCGATGCGGTTATCGACATGTGTCGAGACGACCACATCGACGTGTTGTTCTCGACCGTCGACGCCGAGCTGATACCGCTCGCCCTGAGACGCGAGGAGTTGCTGCAGCGCACCGGGACGGTGCTGGCGGCGCCCCCGACGGCGACGCTCGATCTTGCGCTCGACAAGTATGCGCTGGTCCGTCGTTGCGAAGGGATCGCCCCGGTACCGGTCACAACCCTTCTCGATGAGCGAGGGGTGGCGGAGTCGTGGGAGTTCCCGGTGATCGTCAAGCCCCGCCGCGGATCGGGGTCGCGCGGGGTACGGACCGTCGCCAGCCGATCGGATCTCGAGGCCATCGGCACCGACGACACGCTCATCATCCAGGAGTTCCTCCCCGGACAGGAGTACTCGGTCGATGTGATCGCCGACGCCGAAACCAGGGTGGTCGCCGCTGTCCCGCGGATACGTGCCCGCGTCGACTCCGGGGTGTCGATCGCCGGGGTCACCGTTCATGATGCCGAACTGGAGACGATGGCAGCGGCGATCGCCAACGCCATCGGACTGGTCGGTGTCGCCAACGTTCAGCTCCGTCGCACCGCCGCAGGCGTCCCCGCCCTCCTGGAGGTCAACCCCCGGTTCGCCGGCGCCAATCCGCTGACGATCGCCGCCGGGGTGGATCTACCCTCGCTGGCGCTGGACCTCGCCCTGGGACGTCCACTGCCACAGAGGATCGAGTTCTCCGAACTCGCCAATGTCCGCTTCCTCGACGACGTGTTTGTCGACCCCTCCGAGATCCTCACCTCCGACCACGCCGGACACACCGACGAGCAGGTGCCATGAGTCTTCCCGATCTCCTCGGCGACTTTCACGTCCATTCCACCTTCTCCGACGACGCCGTGAGCACGCTCGAAGACAATCTGGTGGCCGCCGTGCAACGAGGGCTCACCGATATCCGGATGGTCGACCATGTGCGGCGGACGACGACCTGGCTTCCGGACTTCGTCGCCGCCCTGGCGAGGGCGGACCGGCCCGCCGGCCTCATGGTCCACAACGGGGTCGAAGCGAAGGTTCTCGACACCGCCGGGAATCTCGATGCCCCCGACGACCTGACCGGGATCGAATCCATCCTGATCGCCGATCATCAGTTTCCCGGTCCCGACGGACCGTGGACGCCGGAGCAGACCCGGTGGCGCCTCGGCAGCGGTCTGGCGGTGGGGGAGGCCCTCGACCTGTTGATCGATGCTCTGGTGGCGGCGATGGAAGCGATGGACTCCTCGCCACGGACCCCCACCACCCAACTTGCGCACTGCTTCTCGATCGTGCCCAAGGTCGGTCTCGACAAGGGTCACTTCACCGACGAACAACTCGAACGTTGGGCACACACCGCCGCCTCCACCGGAACCCTGATCGAGGTCAACGAGAAGTGGGGATGTCCCGGGCCGAGGGCACTCCAGGCTGCGGTCGGGGCCGGGGTGACGCTTGTCGCTGCCACCGACAGCCATATCGCCTCCGATGTCGGGCGCTATCACCGGGTGGCTGAGTTGATCGCACAGGTGAAGACCGGGTGAACACCGATGTCGTCGAGATCCTCCTCACCTCGCTCACGCTGATCCTGTTCGTCCTGGCGGCGGCGGCATCGATCCCGATCGTCTCCAATGCGTTCCAGCTTCTGGTGGTGCCGTTCCATGCCGTCCGCAACCACTATGCGGCAGCGCGGCCGCACACGCCGCGGGTTGCGGTGATCCTTCCTGCCTGGAACGAGGGCATGGTGGTCGGGTTGTCCATCGACCGGCTGATGGCGCTGGAGTACCCGGCCGAGAACCTCCGGGTCTACGTCGTCGACGACGCCAGCACCGACGACACCCCCGATGTGGTGCTGGCCAAGACCAGAGCCTACCCCGGTCGGGTGGTGCACCTTCGCCGCCAGGTCGGCGGGGAGGGCAAGGCGCACACCCTCAACCACGGGATCGCCGAGGTGCTCGGAGACGGCTGGATGGAGGCGACCCTCATCATGGACGCCGACGTGATCTTCGAGCCGGACTCCTTGCGGAAGATGACCCGCCATCTCGCCGACCCGAACGTTGGCTCGGTCACTGCGTACATCCGCGAGGGGAGCGCCGACAAGACCTATCTGACCCGGTTCATAGGGTTCGAGTATGTGTTGGCCCAGCTTGCCTCCCGCCGCAGCCAGAACGTACTGGGTGCGCTCGCCTGTCTTGCCGGGGGCGCCCAGCTCCACTCCCGGGAGAATCTGGAGGCGTTGGGTCGGATCGACACCGCCACCCTCGCCGAGGACACGGTCACCACGATCGAGACCCAACTCCGGGGTCGCCGCGCCGTGTTCGAGCCTCATGCCGTCGTCCTCGCCGAGGAGCCGATGAAGATCGGGGCGCTGTGGAAACAACGGGAACGTTGGGCGCGTGGCAACTTCCAGGTCACCGCCCGCTACCGCCACGTGTGGTTCCGTCCCCGCCGCCATCGCCAGCTCGGATCGCTCTCCTTCGGTATCCAGTGGTTCAGTGTCCTGCTCCTCCCGTTGGCCATGGTCGTCGCCCCGGTGGCGTTCATCGGGTTGTATCTCATCGACGACGCACTCGCTCGCATCGCGTTTCGTGGGATGTGGATCGGCGCCACCTGTGTGTATGTGTTCGCCGTGGTGCTCGGTCTCCAACTCGATCGGAGTATCGCCAGGACGAGTTGGCGTGAGGCCATCCTGTTCCCCGGCATCATCTCGGTGATGGTGATGGCAGCGGCGGTGTTCCCGGGCTATCTCGCCGAAGATGTCCCGTCGATATTCGGGCTGCGCATCACCGAGGGTGGGCGGACCGCCCTGGCCATGGCGGTCTATCTGTGGATCTCTCTGGCGATGGTGTTCGGATGGCTGATCAAGGAGATCGAAGAGACCAGGGTGGGGCGACGGATTGCCCCCATGGCGCTCTACCTCGTGGGATACGGACCACTGCTGTGTGCGGTTGTGGTGGATGCGTTCTTCAAGGAGGTCCGCCACGCCGACGCCAGATGGGTGAAGACCGAGAAGGTCGGCAGGGTGGTCGGATGAAACGGGATCAGCGGCGTCGCCGTCCGGAGCGGGCCTCCACGGACGAGCCCCTCGAGCCGCTCTGGGAACTCCCGGATCCAACGGCGGACCGCACCGCGGGAACCGGTGAGGTCGGGGCCATCGAACGGATGCCGGAAGCAGACCGGCATATCCATTCGGTGGGGATGGCCGAGATCGAGGCCGATCGGAGAGCCGAGCGGCGTCTTTTCCTGCAGGCGTTGCTGGCGCTGCTGGTCGTTGCGGCGATGGTCGCCGCCGCCCTCGCCGCCATGCCGTGACTCCCGTGCCCTGAGACCGGTAGCGCCGACCTGCCGTTCAGGAACTCGGATCCAAGGTGTTGGCGGCAATCACATCGGCGTACCAGCGGCCGCTCTGGCGGATGGTGCGTTGCTGAGTCTCGTAGTCGACGTGGATGATCCCGAAGCGTTGGGCGTAGCCCCAGGCCCACTCGAAGTTGTCGAGCAGCGACCAGACGAAGTAGCCGACCAACGGGACGTCGCGCTCGATACTGTCGAGGGCGGCGTCGAGATGGTCACGGACATAGGTGCGCCGGGCCTCGTCATGGAAGGGCGGGGTGTCGCCGGCATCGTGATAGGCGGCGCCGTTCTCGGTGACGTAGAGCGGTCCGATCCGGTATTCGTCCCAGATCCAGTCGAGGATCTCGGCGAGCCCCGCCGGGTACACCTCCCACCCCATGTCGTTCTTTCGGTCCGAGGCGGTGAGCACCCCGGCGGCCCCGCCCGCCGTGTCGGCGGTGCTGACGATCTCGCGGGTGTAGTAGTTGACCCCGAGGAAGTCGATGGGCTGGGCGATGATCTCGAGATCACCGTTGCGGACCTCGGCGAGATTCCATCCGGTGGCGTCGACCCCGACCTGGGGGTAGCCCCGCCCGGCCACCGGGTCGAGATACCAGCGGTTCATCCGGGCATGGGCCACCTCGGCGGCGGCGACGTCGAGCGGGTCATCGCTCGCCGGGTGCTTCGGCTCGAAGTTGAGCACGATCCCGACCGCGGCATCGGGAGCGGCGGCGCGCACCGCCTGCGTCGCCAGACCGTGCCCGAGTAGAAGATGATGGGAAGCGGCCAGCGACTCCTCCAACGAGGTGTGGCCGGGTGCGTGGACGCCCTCCTGATAGCCGAGATGCGCCGCACACCAAGGTTCGTTGAGCGTGGCGAAATGTCGCACCCGGTCACCGAGCCGCTGGGCGACCACTCCGGCGTACTCGGCGAACGCTTCGGCGGTACCACGCACCGGCCACCCTCCCGCATCCTGCAGGGTCTGGGGAAGGTCCCAGTGATACAACGTGAGATGCGGCGTGATCCCCGCCTCCAGAAGACCGTCGACCAGCCGATCGTAGAAGTCGAGACCCGCCGGGTTCACCGTCCCGCTGCCGGTAGGGACGATTCGGGGCCACGCCACCGAGAACCGGTAGGCATGGAGACCGAGCTCGCCCATCAGGGCGATGTCGTCGGGCCAGCGGTGGTAGTGGTCGCAGGCGACGTCACCGGTGTCGTCGTTGTCGATGCGCCCGGGGGTGTGGGAGAACCGGTCCCAGATGCTCTCGCCACGACCGTCCTCGTTGGCGGCACCCTCGATCTGGTACGAGGCGGTCGCTGCCCCCCACAGGAAGCCGGCGGGGAACGGTCGGGAAGTGCTCATGCGGTTGAGACTACCCGTCAGCCGCAGTCGACCTCGACCGAACCGGGGAGAGGATCGCCCCCGTTGCCGGGGACGAAGGTGGTGGTGATCTCGACCAGGGTGCCGGTGATCGTCGCATCGAAGTGGTTGTCCCGCGTCGCCCCGAAGCCGGAGACCAAGGTGTTGTCGGTCCGCTTGATGGGGTCGGCGCTGTCGAGGTCGATCATCACGCCTCCCATCACCGGACCCGAGACGTCGATGGCGAAATACACCGTGCTCCCGTCCGGTGCATCGGCGGTTCCGGTGACCAGTGCCTCCTCGCCATCCCACACGCCACATTCTGCCGGGGACAACACATACCGGTCATCGCCGACCAGGATGAACGATTCGTCGGCCGGTGGGGTCGTCGAGGATGGTGGCGGAGGGGGCTGGGTCGTGCTGCCGGCCGCAGCGGTGGTCGTCGTGGTGGTCCCGTCATTCGCTCCCGGGGCGCTGGTCGTGGTGGCATCGCCGACCGCCGATGGGGGAGTGGTGGTGGTCGTCGGGTCCTCGGTCGCCGGAGCGGTCGTCGTCGAGGACAGGTCGGCTCGGCCGGCGCCGGGGGCGGCTTCGGGGCCTACGGCCAACCCGTCGCCCGCCTCGGGCAGCGTGAACGTGGTGGCGACCACGTCGTCACCGCCGCAGGCGCCGAGCACGATGCTGGCCAGCATGACGGCCACCAACGAGGACGAAAGGCGGCGGCGATGGTTGGCAAGACGTTTCATGATGACCCCCACGAGGTGGCAGTTCCGGCCCAGGTGAGATGCGAGGCATCTCGTCGAACATTCGCCTCGAAATTAGCAGCGGACGTGGACTACTCCACCTGTCTCCAGGCGCCGCCACCGCCGCCGCCACCGCCGCCGCCGCCCCCGCCGCTGAACCCGCCGCCCCCACCGCTCCCGGAAGAAGAAGGTGCGGCGAAGGCGCCACTGAGGGCGTGACCGATCCCGGAGATGGCGTTCGAGCTGTGACCGCTGGTGTAGCCGTGGTTCCCGTACCAGTAGAGCTGTGAGGACTGCTCCAACTCGGGTGGGGCGCTCAGCCGTGCGGCGGTGAGCACTTCCTCGGCGACACCGAGTGAGATGGCATGGACCAGGAACTCCTCCCACAGGGCGATCGAGATCGGAGGGGCCTCGGCGAGACGGCTGAAATCGACCAGGTAGCGACGGAACGCCTTCCAGCGGGCGTCGATCAGCGCCCCCTCCTTGGTGCGACGGACCCAGGCCTTCCGCCCGGCAGCGGCGACGATGGCCACGATGCCGCCGAGGATCGCAAACGTGATGATCCCGAACCGGAGCAGACCGCCGTCGATGATGGTGGTGAAACGGGTGAGGAGCGGAGTGATCACGAATATGGCGAACAGCGCCACCGCCAGCACCACGCCGAGCACGGCCAGTGGGAAATACCGACCCGACCGGTCGAGCAGCTTGTTGGTCTCCAGGTGCTTCTCGGCGGCGTTCTGGAAAGCGGTGTAGCTGGAATGGTTGGCGGCGGCATCCTCGCGGATCTTCTCCCGGAACTCGGTGAGCGGCACCGGCCCGTCGCTGAGGATCCGCTTCATGATGGTGTAGACCGGTCGTTCCCAGGCGCGCAGCTGCACATCTTCCGGGTTGAGGCTGATCTCGAGATCGGTGATCTGCTCTGATCTCAGCCCGAACCAGGTGCTCTTCTCCGACTGCGACGGCGCCGCCGAGAGGACACCGCGCCGCAGCAGGTCGAACATGGTGGCGGTGAACGCATTCTCATCGGGCGGACCCTGGTTGGCGAGGGCGTTGACGATCGCCGGGGTGTCGTCGGTGGGAGGAAACTGCTCGTACTCCCGGTCATAGGGCACTTTCGGTTCGGACCCGTAGCGGCGGTACCCGTAGAACAGGCCCATCGGCACCAACAGCAACATCACCGCCAGGGTGATCAGTGCGATCCGGGAGGCGCGGCGCTCGCTCTCGGATCGGTTGGCCTCCGCCTCCTCCTGATCGAGGATCTCGGCAAGTCCGTCGCCGTTCACCACCTGGGCGCCGCCCGTCGAGGTGAGGACGGAACGGGGGATCACGGTGCGCATCTCGACGAACTGGTTGGCCGGGACCCGGCGGGCCTCCAGGGTGGGGGAGACCCCATCCTCACCCAACGACGTCTCTCCGTCGACCGTGCTCGGATGACCGAAAACCAGCACCTCACCCGGTTCGAAGACACCTTCGGTCTGGCCGGGATAGCTCAGCGAGGCGGTGACCAGATCGATCCCGAGTGGCCATTCCTCACCCCACACCTTGAGGTTGACATCGACCACGTCGTCGTAGACCGCGGTCAGCCCCGTCATCCGGTAGCGGAGCGTGAAGGTGCGTTGTTCGGAGAACGCCGAGTAGTGCCAGACAACACGCAACATGCTGGCGCGGCGTTCGATACCGAAGCTGCCGGGTGTGTCGGTGGATCCGAGCACCGTAGAGGCACCGAAGGAGTAGGGAACGCCGTCTTCCTCGACCAGGATCTCGGTGATCTCCTCGCCGCGTCGCAGCGGGATGTCGCGGTATGCGCCGCGGAACGAGCCGTTGAAGTCGAAGGTGATCTGTTCGGTGACGACCACGCTGCCGTCGGGTTGGAGTTCGATGTGGACGTCGGCCTCGGGCAGGGTGTAACTCTGGGCGAGCGCCGGGGCGGCGAGTACCGGACCAACAACCGCCAGCAGCACCGCCGTCAGGGCGGCGATCCGCAGGACCAGCGAAGTGATGGTGCGGGTCAGAACTCCACCTTGGGAACGCTACGCCCATCGTTGTCGATCTCTAAGAATGCGCGGCGCTCGAATCCTGATGCCGAGGCGATGAGGTTGGACGGCACCGTCTCCACCTTGTTGTTGTAGGTGAGGATGGTGTCGTTGTAGATCTGGCGGCTGACGGCGATGTCGCCCTCGATGTCGGCGAGCTGCGCCTGGAGCGTCTGGAACCCCTCGGAGGCGCGAAGCTGGGGATAGCCCTCGGCCAGGGCGAACACCTGGCGCAGCGCCGACGTCAACATGCCTTCGGCCTCTGCCTGCTCGGGAACCGACGACGCCGCCTGGGCGGCGTTGCGGGCCTGGACCACCGACTCGAAGGTCGACTGCTCATGGGCGGCGTACCCGCGGACCGCCTCGACGATGTTGGGGACGAGGTCGTACCGCTTCTTGAGTTGAACGTCGACCTGGGCCCACGAGTTCTCGGTACGGTTGCGGAGGCGGACCAGTCCGTTGTAGGTGGTGAGCACCCAGGCCAGAACCACCAGGACGATGAGCAGGACGATGAGAATCCACATGGCCCCATCGTATCGGGATGGGAGGCCCCACCGCCACACTGAGGCCTGCAGCCCCGGTGCGGCCGGCACTCGGTAGGCTCCGGGTAATCGACCATCAAACGCCGACCGAGGAGCCGATATGACCGACGAGAGCCGCAAGCACCTCGAAGATCTCCACGGACGTCTCACCGAGGCCGCCGACGGGGGCAATGCCGAGGCCGGCGAGATGCGGGACCGCATCGATGCCTACCTCTCCAGCGATGCACCCAGCGACGACGACCACAAGGACTTCCTCGAATCGCTCGGCGACACCGCCCGCCGGTTCGAGGTCGAGCATCCGACCCTGTCCCAGACGCTCCAGCACGTCATCGACTCGCTCACCGCCGCCGGTATCTGAGCCGTCCCTCCAATGCGTCACAGTGACGTATAGGAGGTGAAGTGAGGGGCTGCTGGGCGAGGGGTGTGCTGCCGCATATCTGTCCCGCATCGATGGCCCCCTTCGTCAGGCTTGGCTCGCCGGGCACGCCGGCGCCGTTCCGCCGGCGATGCGGCATGCAGATTTCCCGGAGATCGACCACCGACCGTCTCGTCGCTGATCATCGGCACCCGATTGCGACGCACGACGTCACCGGCGGCTCCGTCGAGGTCCCGGTTGGCTGCGCCGTAGACCGGTTCAGGGCCGATCCACGCACTGGCCTGGTCTCGGAGCATCTTCAGCCAGACCGCCCATAATCCACGTTATGTAAAGTTATCCCTGGAAGCTCGCCCTTGCGTCGAAACCTGTATCAGCGGCCGCCCGGTGCGCTCTCCTCTTTCCGAAAACGTCCCCCCGCCCGCTGCGTTACGACGCGCCGGTGGGTTCCCCCGAAGGAGAGCGCAACATGATCACGACCATTCGCAAGGCCTCGGTAAGTGTCGGAATCGCATTGGCGGTCGGCGTGTCGCTGCTCCCCGCAGCAGCGCAGAGCGCTGACGCCCTCGAGGTGCCCGTATACCGGGTGGTCCAGGAAGGCATGACCAGCGACGATGCCAAGCAACTCGCCGAGCGGTCCGGTGTCGAGGTGGCGCTCCGTGCCGACGGCTCGTTCGCCTACGTCGACGCCGCCGCCGGGCAGATCCCGACCAAGAGGATCGGCACTGGTCGCGATGAAGAGGGCCGCCCCATCGTGTCGGAGGCGCTGGACCAGGAAGCCATCGCCAATATTCGCACCATCCCCCCGGCTGACGCCAAGTCGAAGGCGCAGGCGCTCGTCGCATTGCCCAAGGCCTACGGAACCGAGCTGATCGCCGCCCACACCGAACTCGAACAGGGCGACGCCAAGGGCGACGCCACCCAGGTGACCAAGCTGGACACCACGGTCTCGTTCCAGCTCGATCTCGGCGGGATCCCCGTTGTCGGCCCCGGCGCCAAGGCGCGGGTTGCGTTCGCCGGTGACGGATCCGTGGTCCAGCTCTCCCAGGCGGTGCGTGAGGTCGAAGCCGACGGTTCGGTGAAGATCATCTCCTCAGCAGACGCCACCAAGCAGTGCGGGAATCTCTACGGTCCCGAGGTGCGACAGGGCACCCCGGTGCTCGCCTACTACGCACCCCCGCTCACTGCAGTCCGGGCATCGGGTGACGGCTCGGTCAAGACCCTCCTCCCCCACTACATCTGTCAGCCTCACACCACCGCCGACGGTGGCGACCGTTTCGGTGGCCGGATGCTGCCGGCGGTGCAGGGTGCGGCTCCCGAGGTGAAGTTGACCGCCAGCGGCAACGGGCGCACGGTCACCGGCTCGGCATCGGTCACCGGTGGCACTCCCCCGTACTCCTACGTCTGGTCGTCGTCCTCCACCACGCTCGGCGAGACCGGCAAGGCATCGGTCTCCTACGCCGTCCAGCAGCGGTACAAGGCCGACGAGTCGCTGACGCTGGCCGTTACCGACGCCAACGGGATCGCCGCCACCGTAGCGGTCGCCCTCCCCGGCGCCAGCGGCAAGGCCAATGGTGCCTCGGTCGCCGGTGGCGTCGGTGGCGACCTCGCCTGGGTCGGTATCGAGCAGACCGTCGACGAGTGGGCCTGCGCCCAGAACAGCGCCAACGGGTTCAAGAACGTGATGCAGTCGCAGGCCAACACCGTCAAGTTCGACTTCAGGGGTTTCAGCGCCTACGAGAAGGACTTCAAGAAGGCCTCGATCGGTGGTTGGGACGCCAGCTACGTCGACAATGTCGATGCCACCTGGTACACCGGCCACGGTTCACCGAACGGGTTCTCGTTCAAGAGCAGTGTCGATGACACCTGGATCAGCCCCTCAGACGCCCGCTGGGGTGACAACTGGAACCTGGAGTGGATGCAGCTCGAGTCCTGCCAGGTCCTCCGTGACACCAACGGCAACCTCGATCACTTCGCCCGCTGGGACGAGGCGTTCGACGGGCTCCACCTGCTCAACGGCTTCCACGACAACGCCCAGTGCAACTCGAATGCCGGTGGACGGTTCGCCAGCTATCTCTACCCGGAGAAGTTCCTCTCGATCACCCTGCGTCCGTCGTTGACGGTGCGCCAGGCGTGGGCGGCGATGGCAAACGACCTGCAGCCGGCCGGTCGGCGCTACCGGACGATGAGCCCGGTCGGCGCCAATGGCGTCAACAACCTGAACGACTACTTCTGGGGTCAGGGTTCGGTCGGTCCCGACATCCGTGCCCACCAGGTGACCGGATGGGTGTCGGTCAGCGGCGTGAGCTGATCTGCCCGAAGAACTTGGTGTGAGCGTGCGAGCCCGGGGACGTGTTCCCCGGGCCCGCTGCGTGTTGTGCGACATCGGCGGGGCAGGCAGCCCAGGGAGTCGGTGGCCTACCATACGACAAGACCGCCCGGAGAGGGAGGCACCAATCGGGGCGGTCTTGTCACTTTGGCGCTGCATCCGGTCGGGAGGCACCTCCCGGCTACAGGTTCTGTTCCACAGAATCCCGGTCCCACCACTGTGGTCGCCGAAATCAACAGGTAGTCGCTCGGCGGTCGTCCAAAGTTCCCGGCAATGGGAGATTTCTCCTACCTCGGATTCGCTAGCCCGGATCTCGGGTCAGGTCGTCTGGGATTCTCCGTTGTTGCGGAGCGGAGCAACCGCCGGCGCCAGCCTTCGTTGGAGCACAACGCCCGCCGCGGCCACGGCGGAACCGATGACAGACCCGAGGATGATCCGCTCGACCCCGATCGGCAATGGCGTGGGCAGCACCGGCATCCAGAACCCGCCGATCCGCTGCAGCGACCACACGATCAGCAGCACCGCTCCGATCAGCGCAGGAAGGTCGCCGATGGCGGCGATGCGTCTGCCCAACAACCACGTGACGGCACCCGCCAACATGGCGGCGAGGGCGGCGCCCTGGGCGATCAGCTCCCCCCCGCACCCGGCGGCGAGATCGACGCCTGGGCGAGTGAACTGACCAGCGCCATGGCTCCGGCAACCGTCACCACGGCACCGGTGGCGGCGATGCTGCGGCGGGCGACCAGCCAACCCAGTGCCCCGGCGAGAAGCGCCAGCGCCACCCACGGGAACGGTGTCACCGACGGCTGCCAGAACAGCACCCCCTCGACCACCACCGGGACATCGTCGACCATCATCGGGATCGTCCAGTCCCACACCTTCCCGGTGGCCTCCTCGGTGATGGTCGGGGGCAGATCCGGGGACATCCAGTGGATCCGGTGATCGTGCCATCCCCATTCGCCGGTCTCGGCCACGAGGTGCCAGTCCGGAGTCGCCTCGGGCACGGCCTCGGGTGGTTTGGCACCGCCGCCGTACCGGTCGGTGTTGAGCCAGTAGGCCGGCGACAGCCGGTTCTCGAAGACACGACCGTCGGCGTCGAAGCGCAGGTACGGCTCCTCGGCATATCCGGAGACCACCACGGTGGTTCCGGTCGGCACGGAGAGGTTGAGGAAGGCGTCACCACCGGTCACCTCTGCGGTGAGCCCGGAGACGGGTGGACTGACGGCGGTCACCGTCGACTCGTAATTGGTCGGGCGCGCCGGGTCGGCGAACGCGGGAGTGGCGGTGACGGTGCCGAGCACCGTCACCGCCACCAGCGCACCAAGGAATCTGGCGATCATCCGTTGCGGCGGGCCGTCGCAAACGCCAAACCGCCGAGGATGGCGCCGATGCCACCCAGCACCAGAGCGATCCAGGCCACCGGGCCGGCACCGCTGTCGGAGCCCGAATCGGCACCCGACGCCTCTCCGCCGGCAACGGTCTCGTCACCTTCGGTGGTCTCATCGTCGGTGGCCTCGTCGTCGGTCATCTCTTCGTCGTCCGCGGCGTCATCGGAATGACCATGACCGTCGGAAGCCTCGGTCAGGGTCACCGCCGGCGCCGGCATGTCGAGCTCCTCGCCCTCCTCGGAGGGGATCTCGATCCAGGCGGCCTCACCGTTGTCACAGGTCTGGACGGTCGGGAAGTACAGCGTGTCGCCGGGTGTGCCCTCGATCCGGACACTCAGTCCGAACACCTCGAGATGGTTGCTGGCGAGAGGTCCCCCGGTCCAGGTGACCTTGGTGACACCCTCGGTGACCATCTCACCGTGGAGCTCGACGGGCTCGGCCAGGGGGCCCTCTTCCATCTCGATCTCCCATCCCGGAACCACCTGGGGCGTCAGCGAGACCACCCCGGCGGGGATCTGGATCGCAACCGAGTTGGTGGCCTCGTCCTCGCAACCGTGCGGGACGCTGAAATCCAGCTTCGAGTAACCGCTCGCCGAGACCTCACCCGGGGTCACGGTGACGTGGGCCCAGGCGGGCGATGCCATCAGCATCATGGCGGCCATCACACCGGTGACGGTCAGGATTCGGGTCAGGTTCATCGTTGGTGCCTCCTGGGCAGTATTGGTCTTCTCACCGGTTCACCACGACGGGAACGGTGACGGTCTCAATCGAGAACTCCGACACACGCTGGCGGATGGTGATCTGCCAGGTGCCGGCAATGGCGAGTTCGGGGCCGGTGTGCTGGAAATGACCCGGCCCGGCGAACTGTGCTTCCCGGACGAACGGCCCGATCTCCTCGGCGGGAAGCATCATCTCCAGTGTGATACCGCCTTCGGCGATGGCCGGGAGCCCTCCGGCAGTGAGGAGGTAGATGTGGATGTCGTTCATCCCGGTTCGGTTGGGGTCGACGACGAGGTTGATCTGGCCGTCACCGAAATCGACAAAGGTCGAGTACGCCCCGGAGACGCCCGCCGCCTCGGCCGCCGGCTGGACATTGACCAGGACGGCCGTGATGGCCAGCGCGGCCACGATTCCGCCGATCTCCCAGCGGACGGTCCTACCGAGTCGACGCCAGGCCTTCTGCTTGCGGTCGCCGTCGTCGACGGTCTCGGCGGTGATCGCCGGGACCAACACCCGGTTGTTGTAGATGGCAAACCCGAACACGAGCACCACGACGGCGAGCTTGGAGAGAAGCAGCCATCCATAGGTAGTCGAGGTGAGCGCATGCCATGCCTTCACCTGGGTCCAGGTCAGCGCCAGTCCGGCGATGGTCAGGGCGATCACCGACACGGCCGCCAACCCGGAGAACCGGGCGATGGTCCCGGCGGATGCGGCCGGATCGTCATTGCGATAGTGCGCCCGGAGTGCGATCGCCAGGGCGACCAGGCCCCCGAACCAGAGTGCGGCGCCGGCGACATGGATTGCATCGGCTCCCCACACCAGCCATGCCGGTTCGGAGGTCCGGGTGTGCCCGGTCCACAGCTCGGCGGCCACCAGCAGGGCGGCGGGAATGGTGGCCAGTTGGAGACGGCCGGCTCCCACCGCCAGGGCGAGGGCGGCAAAGCCGACGATGCGGAGCAGGGCGGCCGTCCCCACCGTGCTGGCGACGGCATCACCCAGAGCCGCAACCGAGGTGAGTGCCGAGAGCCCGAGCCCGGTGGTCTGGGCGGCAAAGATCGGGATCTGGATCGCCGAGGTCACCATCCCGACGATCGCCGCCATCTGGATCATCCGCACGGTGGCCGCCGAGCTGGAGGTGGAGACCAGGCGCAGAAAGATGGTGGCACCGATGGCGAGGAGGGCAGCGACATAGGTGAGCCACCGGGCGATGCTGCCGCCGATGGCATAGGGCCGGTCGGAACCGGCGCCGAGCATCTCCGACAAGGCGCTGTCGTCGATCGGATCGGAGTCGGTGCCGATGTAGAAGAAGTAGGCACCCCGGACCGGGTGGCCGTCGGCCGACACCGCCCGCCAGCTCACCACGTAACTTCCGTCTCTCAGGTTCCCTTGGAGCGGTGCCACGATGGCGCGGCCACCGTCGGACTCGGCCACACCCTCATCGACTCTTGTACCTTCGGAATCGAAGACCCGCACGGCCCCGACAGGTGGGGAGACCGGCTCGTTGAATTCGAGACGCACCTCGGTGGGGGCGGTCTCGAGCGTCTCGCCGTCGCCGGGGGTGGCCCGCTCCAGAACGGCATGCGCAAACGCCGGAGCCGCCGCCACGGCGATGGCGGCGGCGGCGAGCGCCAACATCAATGTGGTCCGGAGCCGGTTCATGAGGTGCGGATCGGGCCTCTCATGCGGTCACCGCATGGGTGCGCTTGGCACGGGCATAGGGGGCACTGAGTCTCCACACCAGCACGGCGCCGACGCCGTCGAGAAGATGGAACGCCTCGGTGCTTGCGGCCACCCGACCGGCGGCGACGTCGGCGGCCCCGCCGACGAGCGTGGCGATGGCGAGGACAGCGAGGACGGGGACCAGCCCGGTAGCGCGCTCCGGCTTCCAGGCGGCGAGGAGGAACCCGACACCGATGGCGAGGTCGACGGCAGCCAGTTCGGTCCCGGAATGCACCCCGGTGCTACCGAAGGCGGCGATGAACAGACCGAGTGCGGTGGCGATCTTGGTGACACCGAGCCCGGCGGTGAGCGCCCGCAACAGATCGGTGCGGAAGGTCGGTGCCGGTGTGGCCATGGCGGCGAGAATCGGTGCGGTGAGGTCGGGAACCGCCGGAACTGCGGCGATGCGGAACTGACGGTGGAGCGCCGAGGCGGTGGCCTCGTAGTCGCGGCAGGATGCACATCCGGACAGGTGTGAGCCCAGCGTGTTGCGCTCGACATCGGTTGTTTCTCCGTCGAGCGATGCAGAGATCAGCTCGCGGAAATCGTTGCAGGCCATCGACAACTCCTCGGATTGCTCAGGCGAGTCGGATGGATAGTCGTCCGGCGACGGGGTTTAGTTCCCGGGAACGGGAGAAATATCTGCCGTCCCCCGCGAGGTTCAGGGAGCGGCCGACTGTCCGGACTCGGTGGCTTGGAGGGCAATGAGCAGTTCGGCCCGGGCCCTCGCCACCCTGGAGCGAATCGTGCCGACCGGACAACCGCAGACTTCGGCGGCCTCGTGGTAGGAGAGACCGAGGAACTGGGTGAGGAAGAACGCCTCGCGACGTTCGGGTTCGAGTCGACGGACCAGGTCGTCGGGTTCCAGCGAGCTGCCGAGACCGACCGGTTCGGGTGGGCTGAGACGGTCCCGTAGCCGGCGGACCCTGTAGCGGCGCCGCAACGCATCCGAACAGACCCGACGGGCGATCGCCAGCAGCCACGTACGGGACGACGAGTCCGCCCGGAAGGCGTGCATCGCAGTGTGGGCCCGCAGGAACACCTCCTGGGTGAGGTCGTCGGCCTCGCCGGTGTCCACCATGTGCGCACACAGCCGCCAGACATCGGGTTGGCTGCGTCGAATCCACGCCGCAAGCGACGGCCGGTCGCCGGCGCGTCCTTCGATCAGCAGTCGGGTGAGCTCATCCACAATCGCCGATGCTACCGACCGGTGCCGATGATGCAAGGGGTCGGGCGACCGGTCCACGGAACATGTTCTGTCGCACTTTCTGTCACATGCCGGGGCTACGATCGCCGACATGGAGATCGAGGTGGTTCGCAGTGCACGCCGTGTCAAGACCGTCCAGGCTCGCCTGGTAGCGGGGAAGTTGCGGATCGCCATCCCCGATCGGCTGAGCGAAGACGAGGAATCGCACTGGGTCGAGGTAATGACGCAGCGTTTCGCTCGTCGTCAGCGGAGCAGGGAGGTCGAGCTGGAGCAGCGAACCTGGGCGCTCGCCCGCCGCCACGGTTTGCCGGAACCCGCCGAGATCATGTGGAGTGAACGGCAGCGCACCTTGTGGGGCTCCTGCTCCCCCACCACCCGCCGCATCCGAATCTCCAGGGTGCTGGTGGATTTCCCGAGCTGGGTGCTCGACTACGTCATCGTCCACGAACTGGCCCACCTGGTGGAGCCATCGCACAACGATGCGTTCTGGGGCCTCGTCAACCGATATCCCCTTGCGGAACGTGCGCGCGGCTACCTGATGGCCAAGTCGGGGGAGTCATCAGATGAGGCGCCTGACGATTCGGCGCCCGACGATGCTGGGGAGCCTTGTGCCGACTTTCCGTCGGACGAGCCACCGGCTTGACTGACGGCCCATGACCCGAGTCGTCTCCTCCCCCACCGGTTCCGGCCGGACCCGCATCGTGCACACCCCGACCGGAACCGAGATCACCACTGCGGTGTCTCCTGAGTTCGGTGGCACCGGTGGAGCTTTCTCCTCCACCGATCTTGTCTCGGCGGCGTTGGGGTCGTGCATCAGTTCCTCGCTGGAGCCGTTGCTGCTCCGGCACGGTGTCGCCCTCGAAGCCGCCCAGGTGATCGTCGACAAGGAACTCGCCACCGATCCGAAACGGATCAGCCGTCTCGCTGTTCAGGTCACCATCGCCACGGCTGCGGACGAACGACTTGCCACGATCCTGGAGCGTGCCGCCCACACCTGTACGGTCCACCGCAGCCTTCACCCGGACATCGACAGTCCGGTGGAGATCGTCTTCACCGGTTGACCGGTGCGGATCGGCCGCCTGATCGCGGGTGAGATCCCGCCTGCGAGATCCAGCCGGCGAGATGCAGCAGGATCGATGCGGGTTCCGGCGACACCTCCCATTCCCGTTGCGTAGGGTAAGTATCGTTACCGCGCTCGCATCACACAGTAACCCGTGGTGCCACGGGAAAGGAGAGTCCATCTGCCAAGGGGGGCCGGAACCACGTTCCGGCTGGCGGGCGCAGATGAGATCGGGTGATGCGAAGTGGCGCACGGCGCCGCCCCCTGAGACTTCCCCCGCTCGATCACGAGACACAGGGAGAGCACATGTCCCGCACCCGATCCCGCCACGCCCTAATGGTTGCCGCCGCCCTCGCCGTAAGTCTGGCGGTCCCGGTCCAGGCATCCTCGCAGCCGCCCAAGCTTGGACCTGACGATCCGGAGGGTCTCGCCCGCACCCATCTCGCCGACAACGTCGCCGACTACGGCATATCGGCGGCGGATATCGCCGAGGTCATCACCACCGATTCCTACGAGTCGCGCCACACCGGTGTCAACCACGTCTACCTACGTCAGACCGTCGACGGCATCGAGATCGTCGATGCCAACATGGCCGTCAACCTTGCCGCTGACGGGACCGTGCTGCACACCGCATCACGGTTCTACGACGACGTGGCCGGGCGCGCCACGGGCACCGCAGACATCGATGCGGTCGCCGCCGTTGCAGCCGGCGCCGCCCAGCTGGGTCTCGATCCTGACGATGAGCTTGTTGTCGTCGGTCGCTCGGTCGACGGTGGGACCACGATGATCTCGGACGGGGGTATCGCCGACGCTCAGATCCCCGCCAAGCTGGTGTACCAACCCCTCGACAGCGGTGAGTTCCGTCTCGCCTGGCAGATCGAGATCGACGAGAGCGACGGCGATGCCGTCTGGGTCGCCACCGTCGACGCTGAGAATGGCGAGTTGCTCGAGTCCGATGACCAGGTCGACCGTCACGACATCCGCGACCTGGCGGCGGCGCTCGCCCGCCCCGGGACCACTGCAGTGTCGGCGCTCGGTGCCCAGGCCATCACCAACAGTCCGAGCTTCACCGGGGTGCCCGACGGGTCGAGCTACCGGGTCTACCCCGTGCCCTTTGACTCGCCCTACGACGGCGACCGGGAGCTGGTCAGCGAGCCGGCTGACCCCGTTGGCTCGCCGTACGGATGGCATGACACCACCGCAACGGCGACACCGGACTTCACCCGCACCCGCGGCAACAACGTCCACGCCTACACCGACACCACCAACACGAATACCCCGGATCCTGACAGCGACCCCGACGGTGGGGCAACGCTCACCTTCGACTTCCCGCTCGACCTCACCCAGCAGCCGTCGACATACGCCGATGCGGCGGTGACCAACCTGTTCTACTGGAACAACGTCGTCCACGACATCACCTATCGGTACGGATTCGATGAGGTGTCGGGGAACTTCCAGGTGAACAACTACGGCAAAGGTGGTCTCGGCAACGACGACGTGCGCGCCGAGGCACAGGACGGTGGCGGGATCAACAACGCCAACTTCCTCACCCCCGTCGATGGGAGCCGTCCGCGGATGCAGATGTATCTGTGGAACGCCAATGCCGGAGGAGGGCTGACGAATCGAGTCGACGTCGACCCACCGTCGTCGGCTGCCGGGACCTACCAGATGACGGACGCCGCATTCGGACCGGCGTTCACCCAGGCCGGGCTCTCCGGGCCGATGGTCGTGGTCAACGACGGCAGCGCCCTTCCCAGCGAAGGTTGCGGACCGCTGGTCGGGTTCCCGGCCGGGGCGATCGCCATCGTCGATCGCGGTACCTGCCCGTTCGTCGACAAGGTCGTCAATGCCCAGGCGGCGGGGGCGATCTCGGTGATCGTCGCCAACAACGTCGCTGGAGCGCCGATCACGCTGGGCGGAGCGGCGGCAACGTCGATCCCGGCCGGGATGATCTCGTTGGCCGACGCCAACACCATCAAGGCGGGTCTGCCGGCGACCGGTCGCACCTACGCCGGACCGCCGATCATCCTGCGTGACGGGGATCTCGATGCGGGCATCATCGTCCACGAGTACGCCCACGGGATCTCCAACCGTCTGACCGGTGGTCCGGGCACCAACTGTCTCTCCGGACAGCAGCAGATGGGTGAGGGCTGGAGCGACTACTACGCCGTCGCCTACACCAACATCGCCGCTGACAAGGATCAGCCCCGCGGTGTCGGCACCTACGCACTCCGTCAGGAGAACCGCTGGTCGCAGGGGATCCGTCCGACCCCGTATTCGACCGACAAGAACATCAACCCCACCACCTACGCATCGATCCCGGCACTGGCCGTGCCGCACGGGGTCGGGTATGTGTGGGCCAATACGTTGTGGGAGATGCACTGGGATCTGGTCGACAAGCACGGATTCAACCCCGATGTCTACGGTGACTGGTCGACCGGCGGCAATAACCTGGCCATACAGCTCGTCACCGACGGGCTCAAGTTCCAGGGGTGTACGCCGGGCTTCCTCGATGGTCGCGACGGGATCCTCGCCGCCGAACAGGCGTTGACCGAGGGCCGCAACGAATGCACCGTGTGGCGGGCATTCGCCCGCCGCGGAATGGGATTCAGCGCCGTGCAGGGTTCGTCGGCGAACCGCACCGGGATCGTCGAGGCGTTCGATCTGCCCGATCAGTGTCGGGCCCGCCAGTTCCGTGCCGAACTGTCGGGGGCCAACGAAGTGGGTGGCGGTCACCCCGACGGTACCGGGTCGGCGCGGGTCGACTTCGACCAGACCGGCAAGGTCTGCTTCGACATCAGGGTGCAGGGAATCGGCGCCGTGACCATGGCGCACATCCATGTGGGCGGCCACGGAGTCAACGGCCCGGTGGTTGTCGACTTCAACACCCCGGTGAATGGACTCAAGAACTGTGTCACGGTGGACCCTGCGCTGTTGCAGACGATCCGCACCACCCCGAGCGGCTACTACGTCAACGTCCACACCGCCGCATTCCCGGCGGGTGCCGTCAGGGGTCAGCTCGACTGATCGAAGATCCGAACTGGAGTGGGGGTGCCGGATTCGGCGCCCCCACTCCCCTTTCCGTCCTGATCTGGAGAGAGGCTCAGTCCTCGACGACGATGGTGAACCCGACGGTACGGTCGGGGCAGACGGTGGGGTCATCGCAGTTGGGGGTGCCGGTGGCGGCGATCTCGGCGGTGCCCGGGTCCACCATCTCGATGATCCACTCGAAGTAACCGGGGTCCATGAGGTAGTTCACCGGGGTCAGCACGACGGCGCCACCCTCGACGACGGGCTCTTCCCATGCCCAGTCGCTGGACAACCGCAGTGGGAGTTCTTCCCCCGGAGCTCCACTGAAGGTTCCTCCATCCTCGGCCTCGGTCAGCATCTCGCCGGCGTCTGGGTCCCCGGTACCGGGATCGGTTGGTGGCACGGTGTCCTCCGGAGGGACGTTCGACGTCGCGGGAATCGGCGCCGTGGTGGATGGTGCGGTCGTCGGTGCCGTGGTGGTCGCTTCGGGAGGCGAGGTGTCGGGATCGGCGAGATCGTCACCTCCGCACGCACCGAGCCCGACGACGGCAAAGGCGACAAGCGAGAGGGCAAGGGTTCGGCCATGCCGGATCATGGTGGAGCTTTCGGTCGGCGGAACTGACGGTCGGGGCGGGAGACGGCGTGGACGTGCGGGAGATCGGGGGTCTCGGCTCTGCTCAAGGCTACCCGAGGTCCGGATAAACACCCGGTTGCGAGTGGGCGTCGCCCCCCCATCCCAGAGCGGGTAGGTTGCTGGTCAGTCTCGTTACGCAACCCGAGGAGGACCACACACATGGCGCTCACCAGCACCGGATCGGCACACTGGGAAGGCGACCTCATGAGCGGCAGCGGCACCGCTGCCCTGTCGAGCGGAGCGGCTGGACCGTTGCCCGTCACCTGGAACGCACGCACCGCGGACCACGGTGGACTCACCAGCCCCGAGGAGTTGATCGCTGCCGCACATGCGGCCTGTTTCTCGATGGCGTTGTCCCATTCGCTGGCCCAGGCAGGGCATCCCGCCGAGGCGCTCGACACCGAAGCGACCGCCACGTTCGACCGGACCGACAACGGCTTCCGAATCCTCAGCATGGCGATCTCGGTGGTGGGGAACGTTCCGGGGATGTCCGCAGAGGACTTCGCCGCCGCCGCCGATGGGGCCAAGGAGAACTGCCCGGTGTCCCAGGCGCTGAAGGGGAACGTCGACATCAGCCTCGACGCCCGCCTCGCCTGAGAACCAGATCTTGCCGCCCGCTCGATCGGGTGGCCCGTGACAACCGAGAGGGGGGAGGCGCTGGTGCGCCTCCCCCCTCTGCCTTGTGTTCCGAAGCGAGTCGCTCAGCTCATCGGGACGAGGACGTTGTCGATGATGTGGACGGTGGCGTTGGCGGTCTGGACGTTTCCGCAGACGACCATGGCGGTTCCGTTGACCTCGATGAGGTCGCCGGAGGGGCTGATGGTCAGGTCGGCGCCGTTGACGGTGGTCACGGTTCCGGCTGCGGCGAGGTCGGCCAGGTCCATCGATTCACCGGCGACCACGTGGTAGGTGAGGATGGAGGTGAGGAGGTCCTGGTCGGCGAGGATGCCGGCGAGGTCTTCTTCGGGGATGGCGGCGAAGGCGTCGTTGGTCGGAGCGAAGATGGTGAACGGGCCTTCGCTGTTGAGGGTGTCGACCAGTCCGGCTTCGCTGACGGCGGTGACGAGGGTGGACAGGACCGGATTGTTGGAGGCGGCGGTGGCGGCCGGGTCGGCGGCCATGCCCTCGAAGCTTCCGGCACCATCGGCGGGAACGGCTTCACATGCCGGGCCCACGTTGGCCGCCATCATCATGTCGCCGGCCATCTCCGTGGTATCCGTCATCGCCTCATCCATCGCACTGGTGGTCGGGGCATCGTCGGCGGCCATGGTGGTGGCGACCGGGTCGTCATCTCCGCCACAGGCGGCGAGCACCAGGGCGAATGCGGCTGCGCCTGCGGTGAGTCTCAGGATTCGTGATGTCTTGGTCATTGCAGTTCCTCTCATCGGTGGGGAGATCGGTGATCTCGGGTGTGGTTCGGAGTGGGAGTCGATCCGGATTGGCCGTTTCAGCCGTTGGCTCGATCCGGTGAGACCATGACGACGATCTGTTGCCACCCGGCGGCCCCGTCGGGGATCGGGGGTGTCCGCTCCTCGGGCTGGACCTCGCCACGGCGATTGGTGGCGCGGCAACTCACCTCGTGGCGGCCCGGCGTCGCATCCCAGTCCAGACGCCACTGCCTCCAGGTGGTGCCGGCAACCTCGGTGGACAGCTCGGTGGTCTGCCAATCGCCGTCGTCGATGCGGACCTCGACGCGCTCGATCCCGTGGGGCTGTGCCCAGGCGACGCCGGCCACGGCCATCGGTCCGGATGCCACGGTGGCGAGCGGGCCGGGGGTGTCGATCCGGGACTGGGTCTTGATCGGAGCTTCCACCGCCCAACCCCGCCGGGCCCAGTAGTGGTCGAATCGATCGAAGCGGGTCAGCTCGATCTCGGTCAGCCACTTGGTCGCCGACACGTAGCCGTAGAGCCCGGGGACGATCAGCCGAACAGGGAACCCTCGTTCGAGCGGGAGTGGTTCTCCGTTCATGCCGACCACCACCAGCGGTTGGCGACCGTCCCGGGCGACCTCGACCGGGAACCCGCAGGTGTAGCCATCGGATGACCGTCCGACGATCTGGTCGGCGTCGGTTGTCACGCCTGCCTCGTCGAGCAACTCGGTGAGAGGGATTCCGAGCCATCGGGCATTCCCGATCAACGTGCCGCCGACTTCGTTGGAGACACAGGTGAGGGTGATGTCCGCCTCGACCAGTCTGCGGTCGAGGAGATCCTCGTACGTCAGGTCGAAGCTCCCGTTCGACCTGACCGTGGATGCGGAGGCGATAGGTGTCGGTGGGGAGCTGTGGAATGGCGAGGGCGGTGTCGATCCGGTAGAAGGCCGCGTTGGGGGTGACAAACGGCGTCAGACCCTCGATACCGAGATCCGCACCGGCGGGAAGGGGTGGAAGGGACTCGGACGCAGCAGGCAGGCTGGTCGCCTTGCGTGAGGCGGCGGCGCCGAACCGGGTGTCGAGGCGACGACCGGCCCCTCCCATCACAATCGCGGTGCCGCTGAGAACACCGGCGGCGACCAGAAATGATCGGCGGGACGCTCCGCGCAGATAGACGCCGGGGTCGCCCTCGGGGGCTGCGGTTCTGCGCTCCACAGGAACCCGCGAGCGCAGGAAGACGAGTGCGGCGAACCCAGCGGCGCTACCGGCAAGACTGGGGATGACACCGACGACCCCCGCCTCGCCGGCGACGGCGGCAAGCGCCCCGACAAGTCCGAAGACGGCGATCCCCACGATCCCGAGGGGGAGCCGGCGCAGCGCAACGACCCCGACCGTTACGGCGTATCCCGCCAGGATCACGCCGATCCCGACCAGCAGGGCGATCTTGTCGGCGGTACCGAACCACGAGATCGCCAGATCTTTGACCGGAGGTGGCACCAGGTCGATGACGCGGTCACCGACATCGAGGATCGGCGAACGTGTGCTGGCGGACAACCCGGCAACAAGCTCGGCCGCACCGAGCGCCACCCCGGCAGCCACAAGGCCGATCGTTGCCCCTCGCCCCCAGAGCTTCCTGGAAGACTTGGGGCCGGTGTCCGAAGATTCAGAGAAAGACGTCATGCCTCCGGTTCGTCACCGCCGCCACGACGGTTTGGTCATGGCGGCGGTGAAGAGACCGGAAGCGGTCGCCGAAGCTAGAAGGCGCTGCGGTCCTGATCGTTGTGAGGTCCGCTGCCCTCGACGATCATGTCGTCGAGCGGTTCGGTGCGTTCGGCCGACTCCGGGCGCCCGTACTGCGACCCCGTGGAACCGGTGCGGTCGACGGGTTGCGTCGCGGTGCCGGCGGCGGGTGCGGTAGTGCCGGCGACGGGTGACCGCGCCCCGGCCGTCTCCAGGGCGGCGTGGGCCACGGCGGCATCGACACGGCGGTGCCAGGTCTCCCCCAGTCGTCCGCCGACCCAGCCGCCGAGGAACATCACGGCAACGGCGATCACCGCGGCGGCGATGCCCATCGCAGTGGCGTCATCGCTGGAGACCTGCGACATCCAGTCGGGGAGGTCGGCGGCGGCGAAGGCGTTGTACTCCTCGCCGATGAAGGCGCCTGCAGCGGCGAAACCGACCACGAGCACCAACATCCAGATGGCGGTGGCGATCCCGTTGATCCCTCCGTCGTACCGCGCCATTCTCCCGGCGGCCCAGCCGCCGACGACGAAGGAGGCAAACACCACGACGGCCGCGGTCACAAACCCGGCGGCATCGAAATCGGCGTAGACGCCGTCGACATCGAGCAGATCCATCTGCAGGGTGAACGTGGCGGCTCCGGCGGCGATCAGCGCCGTCAGGAACACCAGCACCCCCAGTGCCGTCATGGTCCCGGCGAGGGCGGCGGGCGTGTCGATTCCGCCGAACCGATCCCTGACACTGGCGAGGATCGGGGCGCCACCGGACACGGATTCTCGGGTTGATGTTGTCGATGTGGTCATTGCATCCTCTTCTCCGGGGAACGTGGTGAATGGTTGGTCGGACCGGGTCTCAGGGGTTGCGTCTCAGGTGAGTGGTTCCGGGCCGGTCTCGTCGGCATCGAGTGAACTGTCCGCCCGATACCGATCGGCGGTCCAGTACGGATCGGCGGCATAGTGCCGATGCACCGTGGCGGCCCATTCCCGGTCGGCGAAGGTGGGCCAGTTGTCGGGGTCGAATCCGGGGGCGTCCTTGAGCACGTCACGTTCGATGTCGATCACGAGCTGGCGGTTCTCGGTGTCGACGCTGAGGGCGGCCCACGGCACGGCGAAGAGCTTCTCCCCCATCCCGAGGAAACCACCGAAGCCGATTACGGCGTAGGCAATCGATCCGGTGTGGATATCGAGCATGATGTCCTCGAGTTTGCCCAGCTTGTCGCCGGCAGGGTTGACCACCGTGTCTCCGGTTAGCGTCGAGCTGGACAGGATGATGTCGGTTCCGGCGGGATCGCTGGCATAGTCGGTGGTGGGGGTCGATCGTTCAGGCACAGTCATGTGGAGCCTCCGCGGGTACTGGTGATGTCGTCTGGTACAGACGCCCCGACCTCGGATGACGAGTGGGGGTTGTGCGTCGACGATTCTCCCCGGCGTCTGAGGGCCGCAAACATCAGTGTGGGAGCGGTGCCGAGAGCGATCCATGCTCCAATGGAGCGCACGCCGTCCACCCGATCAAGCCGTCTACCCGATCAATCCGACAATCCCCGTTTCGGGAGTCGGGACCCGGGGTAGGACCGCCACCGGCGATGGATGTCCCATCACATCCCCTTCATCGTCGGGTCGTCACTCGAGGGTCACTCCCCCGAGACGGCCCTGAACAGGGGAACCGCGGCGGCGCAGGCAGCGGCGGTGTTTGAAAGACGAGGAGTCACCATGTATATCGGTCTCGGAACACTCTTGCTGATCATCATCATCCTGATCCTGATCTTCTAGTCCACCTTGATCTCCAGATCACCGACCTGATCTCCAGGTCACCAGGAAGGGGCCTGCGCACCGGCGCAGGCCCCTTTTGATTCGTGATGCGTCTTCCAGCTATGCCTGGATTCCGGCCAGTCTTGTGATCAGCCTGGAGGCTCGGGCGGCAGCATCTCGCCGATCAGCTGGCGGACTCGCTGCTCGATGTCGTCCCGGATCGGACGCACGTTGTCGACCGTCTGCCCGGCAGGATCGTCGAGTTCCCAGTCGAGATAGCGTTTGCCGGGGAAGACCGGGCAGGCATCGCCACAACCCATCGTCACCACCACATCGGCGGCACGGACGATCTCGTCGGCCCATGGTTGCGGTAACTCGTTCCGGATGTCGACCCCGACCTCGGCCATGGCGGCGACCGCCGAAGCGTTCACCTGGTCGGCGGGTTCCGATCCTCCCGAGTACACATCGATCCGATCGCCGGCGAGATGCCGCATCCATCCTGCCGCCATCTGGGATCGCCCGGCGTTGTGGACACAGAGGAACAGCACACTCGGGGTGGCCGACGCCACGTCCGGGTGTTCCAGCCGAACCAGGGCGCGCAGCCGGTCGCGGGCGAAGCGCTCGGCGAGCAGCGGGACCCATGCGGTGGTCGTCGCCTTGGCGACGAGGTGATCGAGCGAGTCGTCCATGAAGCGCTGGACGGTCTCGGTGTTGAGTACCCCCAAGAACTGTTTCTGCAATCGAGCTGCCGCCTGATTGATGAGAAGACGCTCTTCGGTGGTGAGGCTGGCTGTGTTACTGGACATGGGAACTCCTCAAGCGTGATGGTTGCTCGTCGGTGGTCTCGGTCGGATCGGTGTGGCCGGGCTCCGGGAACAGGATGCGGACCGTTGCGACCGCCAGGGCGGCTCCGGCGAGCTGGGCCACTACGAAGACCCAAGCCGAAGCTGGTGCGATCCCGGTGGAGGCGGCGGCGAAGGTGCGGGCAATGGTGACGGCGGGGTTGGCGAAGCCCGTCGATGCGGTAGCCACCACCGCACACGCCACCCAGGCACCGACGGCGACCGGGATCCACGAGGTGCGTCGTGTTCGCACCAGCCCGAGGATCACCAGGACCAGGACAAATGTGGCCAGCGCCTCGGAGGTGGCCAGAGCAGGCCCGGTACGCCCGGCTGCGGAGAGGGTCAGCGCCGGGTGCCCGAACGTCGTGTTGGCGACCGCCACACCCACCGTCGCACCGACCACCTGGGCGGTGATGTAGCCCGGGACGTGATGGCCGGCGATGCTGCCGTTGCGCCAGGCCGACAGTGTCACCGCAGGGTTGAAGTGGGCGCCCGATGCCGGGAGCAGCAGGGCGATCAAGGCCCCGAGACCAAGCCCGACGGCCAGGGCGTGGGCGAGGTGACCGGTCACCGGATCGGTTCCTGGAACTGCCGTCGCCAGACCGCTCCCGACGATGACCGCCAGAAGCAGGGCGGTACCGAGTGCCTCGGCGAGGAGGGCACGAGATGTGGGGCGGTTCATCCCGGTCCCTCGACGGAACCCGTGACCGCGGAGGCGACGGCGTCGATTCTGGCGGAGATCTCGTCGAACGCCGCCCGGAAAGCTCCCTCGCCCCCTTGGCGAACCGGATCCGGAACCGACCAGTGGAGATGGAGGCCGGCGTCCGGGAGTGTCTCCTCTCCGGCACGATCACACACCGACACCACGATGTCGGGACGAACCCGGATCTGGTCATAGCCTCGAGGGAGCGCGTCATCGAGATCGATACCGGCCTCGGACGCCACACGGATCGCCATCGGGTGGACCCGTTTCGCCGGGGTGCGTCCGGCGCTCTCGGCGATGACCCCGGTGCGGTGTCGCCAGAGGGCGCTGGCGAACTGGGACCGGGCAGAGTTGTGGGTGCAGACGAACACGACGCGCTTTCCTTCCCCGACCGGATTCGTCTCGTCGCGGTCGAACACCTGACTCCGAGCCGGGGTGTGACGCAGCACGATGTAGCGACGTCTCGCATCCCCTTCGGAGATGCGCCGTTCGATCAGTCCCGCCTCCTCCAGCACCTTGAGGTGGTGGGCCAGCAGATTTCCGGGGATCCCGAGCCGGTGCGCCAGATCGGTCGAGGTCAGGTCGCCGGTCGCCAGGAGATCGACGGCGCCGAGACGATGCGGGTCGCTCAGGGCGGAATGGATCAGGAGACGTTCGGCGAACGATGCGTGTGTCTGCATGGTGCCTCAACAGTAATTGAGGCAATCTGTGTTGAGCAAATCCTGACGGATGTCCGTTCAGATCAGCAGGCTGCGCACCTCGGTGGCGATCCGGTGGCGATCCGAGTCCGACAGGTTGGATCCGCTGGGCAGACAGAGTCCGTGTGCGAACAGCGTTGCGGAGACCTCACCCCCGAAGCTGCGGCAGTCGGCGAAATACGGCTGCAGATGCATCGGCTTCCACACCGGACGCGCCTCGATGTCGAGCGACTCGAGATGGAGACGGATCTGCTCCCGATCCGATCTGGCGACCGCCGGATCGATGGTGAGGGCGGTCAACCAGAACGTCGATGCACACCCTGGCGCCTCCGGCATCATGGCGACTCCGCCAAGGTCGGCAAAGGTCTCCCCGTAGAACCGCCAGTGGTCACGGCGGCGCCTCACCCGGCGCTCCAGATCGGCAAGTTGACTCCGTCCCAGCGCCGCAAGCAGGTTGCTCATCCGGTAGTTGAAGCCGAGTTCGGAATGTTGGTAGTGCGGGGCGGCATCGCGCGCCTGGGTGGCGAGGAAGCGGACGTGGGCGGCCTGGGAGCCGTCATCGGTGACCAGCGCCCCTCCCCCACTGGTGGTGATGATCTTGTTGCCGTTGAACGAGAGGGCAGCGGCGCTGCCGAAGCTTCCGGCGGCGGCACCGTCGCGGGTCGCCCCCAACGCCTCTGCGGCGTCCTCGATCAGCGGGATGCCGTACTCGGCGCACAACGGCAGGATGCGGGCGTAGTCGGCGCACTGCCCGTAGAGGTCCACGGTGATCACGGCGGCGATGGGCCGGTCGGTGCGACGGCCTTCGTCGAGAGCCTCGGCGAGGAGATCGGGATCCATGTTCCAGCTCTCGGACTCGCTGTCGATCAACACCGGGTCCGCCCCGACGTAGCGGACGGCATTGGCGCTGGCGCTGAAGGTGAGGCTCTGCACTGCAACGCGGTCGCCGGTCCCGACACCCAGGTCGATCAGCGCAAGGTGGAGGGCGGCGGTACCGGAGGACAGGGCGACCGCATGGGAGCGGTCGGTGGCGGTGGCAAGCTCGCCCTCGAAGCCGTCGACATCCGGTCCGAGGGGTGCGATCCAGCCGCTTTCGATGGCGGCGAGCACGGCGCCGGGATCGGAAGGAGTGAGATCGGGTGGGGAGAGATAGATGCGGGACATCCCGGCACTCTACGCAGGCGACGCCGCCCTCCGATGCGTCGATGGGACCGAACGCCACCGGTTGTCGACCACTCGGTTGCCCGAGCGGGGGTAGTCTCGATTCCGGCCACCGGCCGACCCGGAGAGTCAGCCCACCTCGGAGCACGCATGGACCTGCGCCCCTACGACCCACAGCGAGACCTCGATGCGGTGCTGCGCATCTGGCGGGAGGTCGGCTGGATCGACGGTGACAGCACCGACGAGACCGCCGGTGTCGAAGCCTTCGTCAACGCCGGGAGAAGTCATGTCGCCGAGATTTCCGGCGCCGCCGAGTGTCTGGTCGTCACCATGCCGGGGTCGATGCACTATCTCGACGTCCCGCTCCCCTTGTCGGTGGTCGCCGCCGTCACCACCAGCCATGTGGCCCGCCGCACGGGTCTCGGCGGTAGGTTGACGGCGCTGGCGGTGGCGGCGGATGCCGCCGGCGGCGCCGCCGTCTCGGCACTGG
Organism: uncultured Acidimicrobiia bacterium; assembly: GCA_963708235.1. Lineage (GTDB taxonomy): Bacteria > Actinomycetota > Acidimicrobiia > Spongiisociales > UBA5794. The sequence continues at coordinate 1,652,169 of OY970200.1, forward strand.
GGATGTTCGATCAGGGCTACTACAACCGCATCGGCTTCGGCACCGGCAGCCCGACAGCCTGGCGGACCTTCGATCCCGCCGACCTCCGGGTCCCGACCACAGTGCGCCCGCCGGTCCGTCTCGGCGCCGACGACTGGCGCGACCTTCACGCCGGCCGGTGCGCTTCGATGACGACCCACGGATCGGTCATCATCGACCCTCCGGGTTTCACCGCCGGTGAGATCCAATTCGTCGAGAACGGCTTCGGGCTCGGCTACCGCGACGAGACCGGTGTGGTGACCCATCATCTCTGGTTCGAGGCCAAAGACATGGAGCACGGGCCGTTGACGGTGAGCTGGATGGCGTACCGCAGTTATGCGGAGTTGTTGGAGCTACTGGCGGTGGTGGCCTCGCTCGGCGACCAGTACGCCGCGGTCAAGATGCAGGAGCCACCGGGGATCCAGCTCCAGGACCTGCTCCATCGCCCGTTCCGCAGCCTGATGATCTCCCGCCGCTCGACGTTCGAGACCGGGATCACGGCACATCCGTACTGGCAGGTGCGCATCTGCGACCTGGTTCGGTGTCTGTCGTTGGTCCGCACCTCCGGGGACAAGGTCCGGTTCAATCTCCGTCTGGAGGATCCCATCGCCGATCTGCTTCCCCCCGACGCCGAGTGGAGAGGGGTCGGTGGGGAGTATCGGGTGAGACTGGCGGGTGACGGAGCCTCGGTGGAGACCGGTGCCGATCCGGCGGTGCCGACCATCGAGGCGTCGGTCGCCGCCTTCACCCGGTGGTGGCTCGGAGTGCTCCCAGCCGCCGGTCTCGCCGCCACCGACCGCTTCGTTGCACCGGATGACCTGGTGGAGACATTGGACCGGACCATCCGGCTCCCGCTGCCCCGGACGGTATGGGACTTCTGAGCATCGACCACCGGGGGTTCACCCGGGATTGGGAACGATCACGGTACGGATCGCATCTCCGAACACGGCGAGGTCGTCGAGCACGCCGTTGACCGCCGCGGCGTCGAGCGGCACCTGACCGGTGATCACATCGGTGAGGTCGAGCGTCCCCCTCTCGGCGAGAGCCAGCACCTCGGGAAGCTCGGAACCGAGGTGATCCATCACCCCGACGATCTCCAACTCCCTGCCGACGATGTCGGCGTAGGGATGGACGGTTGCCGGGCCCGAGCTGAGCCCGACGACACCTGCCCGTCCACCGGGCCCGAGCACCGCCACCGCCTGTTCGAAGGTGGTGCGCAACCCGACCAGTTCGAGGGCGACATCGACGCCGTCCCCTTTGTCCCGGATTGCCGCCACCGGATCCTGCACAGAGGCATCGATTCCGGTCGCCCCCCACCGCCCGGCGGCGGCGGTCTTGGTGGGATTGACGTCGACGGCGAACACCTCGGCGGCCCCCAGCGCCAGCGCCAGTTGGACGGCGGAGGCCCCGAGACCGCCGAGACCGAACACCGCCACCCGATCCCCGGGCGCCATACGGGTTCGGCGCAGGGCGTGAAACACGGTTGCCGTCGAACACATCATCACGGCGGCGTGCAGCATCGACACCGCGTCCGGGATGGCTACCAGGTTGCGTACCGGGACGGCCACCGCCTCGGCATATCCCCCGTTGCGGTGGTTGCCGATCATGGCGCCGTCGAAACAGTGCTGTTCCTGACCCCGCCGGCATCTCAGGCACCGGCCACAGCTCACCTGATATTGGACGCCGACCCTGTCGCCAAGGCGGAAGGTTCCACCTGCCGCAGTACCGATCTCGGTGACCACACCGGCGATCTCATGGCCGAGAACCCGAGGCAGCGGCGGGAGCTTCGGGGATCCGGACCGGTAGTGCAGGTCGGACCGGCAGATCCCGGCCGCCTCGATGCGGATCACCACCTCGTCGGGGGCGGGCCGTGGATCGTCGAGTTCCACCTCGATCAGTGGTGACCGGGCGGCGACAAGGTGGAGGGCGCGTATGGTCACGGCAGGGCTATGCGGGGAGCAGGGGGACGTCGTCGGTGCGGATCTTCGGCCGAACCCCGCGGATCGATCTCCAACTGGACAGTGCCACGGCACCACCTCCGACGAATCCGGCGACCACCGTGATCAGCCATCCCAACCCGGGGATCTGGCCGAGGACCACCAGGGTGAGCACCCCGACGAACGTCGCCATCAGCGGCTGACCCTCGGACTCGGTTCGTTTCAGGATGGCCTGTCCGATCCGCAACCCGGTGACGGCGAACCCCACCACCCCGAGCAACGGCAGCAGGCACAGCCAGATGACCAGTGCCGTGGGGAGCCCGACGAACGAAACCGCCACCAGCACCAGCGCCAGCGGGATGGCCAACCATGCGATGAGCGCCGCAACCATGGTCTGGCCCGGGCTCTCGGTGAGCTGCCGGGCCGCCCGACCCATCGGCACCGGAGCGATGGCGGCGGCAGCGAGACCCACCACGATCACCAGCATCGCCAACCCCAGCGCAAAGATCAGTCTGGTCACCCATCGGCTGGCGAAACCGCGGTCCCCGGCGCGACGGATCCCGTCGGTGATCACCGCACCCTCGTCCCGGGTCAGGTCGGCATTGGAGAGCCAGACCTCGTCGACCTGGGTGGCGCCATCGAGGTCGACGGTCCCGTCGACGATCACCACGGTCCCCACGGTGGCCCCCACCAGGCGCGCCGAGCCGTCGATGACGATGACGGTTCCGACGGCGGTGGTGAGGTCCAGGTCGCCGCCGACCACCACCACCATACCCAGCGGGTCGCCGGACACCACCGCATCGCGACCGAACTGGACCACGGTCCCGGATGCCGGATCGTCCTGCCCGGTCGCAATCGGCGCAGCCAGCACCGGCGCAGCCAGGCCGAGGAGCACCGCCACCATCACCGCAACAACCAGCTTCCGCAACACGCGCTCCTCAGGGGTGGGAATCCGCAGCGGGGATCAACCTACCGGGTCGGGAGCCCCGACGGTACATCGCCTCCGCCTTCGGGAGTCAGGGCACGGTCGTCGTCGTGGCGGCGGTCGTGGTCGTCGGCGGCTCGGTGGTGGTGGTCGTGGTGGTGGTTTCCGGCGGTTCGGTGGTCGTCGGAGGGGGCGGTGGCGGCAGCGTCGGGGGTGGTTGGATCACCACCACGTCGCCGGCGAGCAGGCTGACCCCTGCCGCTTCGACCAACTTGTCCGCTTCGGGTCGACCCAACATCAGGACGCCGCGGATCCGCACCGTGAACTCCCCCACCGATTCGCCGGATGCCACCATGTAGGACTCCTCGTACGGTGCGCTCATCGAGAACCCGTTGATCTCCATTCCCAGGTCGCCGTCGATCAGGAAGACGCGGCCGTTGGCGGTGTCGACGGTGGCGGCGGCATCACCGAACCGGGCCGGATCGGCGGCATTCCCGATGGCGACGTTGACGGCGAGCACCGCCGGCACCTGGCCGGGAAGACCGTTGTTCTCTGCGGAGTAGCTGGGTTCCACCACCACGAACCCCTGGCGGGCCACACCGGTGAAGTTGCCCGAGCCGGCGATCGAGGCGAACGACGATCCGTCGTCGATCCCGAGCAGGATCGACAGGTTCGACATCAACGTGGCATTCGGTGACGGTGCGACCATGTGGAAGGCGATCGCCGCCTGTTCGACGTGGAGATCGTCGATGTGTCCCCATGGCCCCATTCCGGGTGCGCTGGTGAAGAAGTCCCCGTTTGCGGGGTCGATCACGGGATGGTCGAAGGCGGCGCCGAGCCGGACCGCGGTGTGCCCGCCGACAAACGAGACATTGTCGAGGACGTAGCCGTCGCTGCGCCCGAAGTGGAAACCGACGTTGTCGGGGTTGGAGGCGATCGCTCCGAATGCCCAGGTCCATTCCTCGTCGCTCCCCCCATCGTCACCGGCGCCCTCGCCGGCGTCGGGACCCGGACCGGGGACGAAGGGCCCGACCGAAGGCCCGAAGGAGATGTTGGTGAAGGTGTTGCCGGCGGTCGAGTCCTCGATGGTGAAACCGGTGCGGTATCCGTACAACGCCACGTTGTCGACCCGGAGCGGACCGCCACCCTTCATGTAGAGGAAGTCGTAGTAGCGGTCGGCGATCACGTCCTCGATGGTGACCTGGTCGCCACGTTCGATGTAGAAGGTGGGGGCGGTAGGCATGACATGGTCGGCGACGAAGGCCCGGGCGTCGGCGAAGGAGTCATAGCCGTAGTCCCCGTCACCGTCGGCGAACTCCTGGTCGGACGGCAGCGGCTGCTGGTCGTAGGTGATCCACAGCCCGCGCACCGTCGTCCCTGCGGCGAGTGTGAAGAGCGGCTCGTCGGCCGGGCTGGGACGGGCGTAGATCTTCACCCCGGGGATCTCGGTGTCCGGCCACGGGAACGGCCCGGTGACGTCGAGGTTGGTGCCCGCGGTCGCCCCAACCAGCGACACCCCTTCGGGGATGTTGACCGTGTGGTTGAGTACGTAGGCGCGCCGGGTTCCCACCGGTGGGACGACCACCACGCCACCCCGCTCTCCTGCGGCATCGACCGCCGCCTGGAATGCGGTCGAATCGTCGTTCTTCCCATCGGCAACCGCCCCGAAGTCGGTCACCACGAACCGACCGGCGGCGTCGGCCTCGCCGGTCGGAGGCAGCGTCGTCGGCGCCACCGTGGTCTCCCCGACAACGGTGGTGGCCGGCACCGCCGACGTGGTCGAGGTCGTGCTCGACGGCGTGTCGTCCGAGCCCGAGCATCCGGCGACGGTGAGGGCGACGACGGAGAGAACTCCGAGAGAACGGATCATTCGCATCGTCCGATCCTACGGGCGTGTGGGGACTGTCGCATCCGGGCGCTGCGGTTGCGCAGCGTCCTCGTCGAAGATCCGGTCGAGGGTGTCGACCAGCAGGTCGGCATGCCCGATGTCGAATACCAGCGGTGGCTTGATCTTGAGCACGTTGCCATGGATCCCGTCCGCCGAGATGAGCACGCCGAGTTGACGGGCGCGATTGGCGATGTACCGCGCCTGTTCGGCAGCGGGCGATGCGCCGGACCGGGGGCTGGCTGCGTCGTTGACCAACTCGACACCGAGGAACAACCCGGCACCGCGAACATCGCCGATCAGCGGGTGACGGCGAGCCAACTCGGAGAGCCGGCGGACCAGATGGGCGCCGGTCGCCGTCGCCGCCTCCCGGAGGTTCTCGTCTTCGATCACGTCGAGTACGGCGGATCCGACGGCGCACGCCACCGCGTTTCCCCCGAAGCTGGTGAAGAACTCCATCCCATTGGCGAAGGCCTCGGCGATGGCTCGGGTGGTGACCACGGCCGCCAGCGGATAGCCGTTGCCGAGCGGCTTGCCCAGCGTGACCAGATCGGGAACGACCCCCTGGGTCTCGAACCCCCACCAGTGACTACCGATTCGACCCAACCCCACCTGCACCTCATCGGTGATGCACAGCCCGCCTGCCTTGCGGATCACCCCGAACACCGCATCGAGATAGCCGGTTGGGAGCACGATCTGGCCCGCAACTCCCGGGAAGGATTCGACGATGAACGCCGCCGGCCCTTCTGCGGATGCGGACAGCGCACCCCTGGCGGCGTCGGCATGACGACCGGGATCGGCGTCTGCGGGTGTCCGGGAGACATCGGGGAGCGGAAGGGTGTGGACCCACGGCGGTGGACCGTTCCCGCCCGGACCGTGGTGTTTGTAGGGGCTGACATCGACCAGCAGACCGGTGTTGCCGTGATAACCCCCATCGAGCACGACCACATCGCCGCACCCGGTCACGGTGCGGGCGATCCGCAGGGCGAGTTCGTTGGCCTCGCTCCCCGACGACACCAGGTAGACGGTGTCGAGCGGATCGGGGAAGAGGTTGGCGAGCCGGGTGAGATAGTCGGTGCGCGCCGGGTGCGGGTACCGCGTATTGGTGTCGATCAGCGCCGCCTGACGACGCTGGGCGGCGACCACCCGGGGATGCTGGTGGCCGACATGGGCGACGTTGTTCACCGCATCGAGGTGACCACGCCCCCACGAGTCGTAGAGCCACGGTCCGTGCCCGCGCACCGCAACCAGCGGCTCGTCGTACGAGACACGCTGACTGGGGGGAAGTCGGCGGCGGTGGTGCTCGGTGAGCGCGGCGTCGTCCGGTGACGGTGCCTCGACCATGCCGGCGGGAAGCCCGAGCGCATGGTGTGGTGACGGGCAGACGCTGGCCCACGCACCCCACTCGTCCGCCATCGCTACCCCGGGAAAGGGCCCGTCGATTTCGAGATGATCGGCCATCACCTGGAAATGGAGATGAGGCGTCCACCCGCCGTTCTCCTCGGGAACTCCCACCACCCCGATGCGTGCCCCGCCGGCGAGCGGCTCGCCGACCCGCAGATGCCGGGTAGAGCTGCGACCCAGGTGCCCGTAGAGGGTGTAGAAGGGTGGACCGTCGTCGGGTTCGTGGCGGAGCGTCACCACCGGCCCGTAGCCGCGGTCGACCGCATCGTCGTCGACACGGGCAACCACCCCGTCCCAGAGCGCCCGCACCTCGGTGCCGGCCGGGCAGGACAGATCGACTCCGAGGTGCACCGTCCGCCATCCCGGCCCCCGGTTGGTGGGGACGGCGAACTCGGGCGCCGCATAGACGATCCGGGGTTCGCCCTGGCGTCCCACCCCGACCGAGGCCCCATGGTCGGACATGGCGGTGGCGATCTGGCGGGTCTGTACCTCCATCGACGGCGCCACCGAAGGATGGTCGGCGTCGACGCTGGTCACGCTCCAATCGATGGTGCATACGGAATCCCCGGACATCGGGATCCCGAGCACCCCATGGGTGACGTCGCGGTGGGACTCCAACCAACTGGCGACCTGCCGTCCGGTCCGGCTGGGTACGAGCCCGCAGCCGTGACGGACCCGGAGCTCGGCGACCGGCAGCGGAACCTCGTCGAACCTGGACAGAGCGGTCCATGCGGCGTCCTCGCTGATCCGCAGGTAGGGGCGGTCGGCAGCGTGTTGCGCCCGCTCTGCCGAGATCACGACGCTCAGCGCCAGTCGCAGCACCGCCAACGGGGTGATCGCCGCCAGCTCCCCCTCCAGTTCCTCCTCCCCGGGCGAGATGACGGCGTGGTATCCGGAGGCGACGTCGACAACGGCCTCCACCGGATCGACCAGACCCAGGCCGCCGTAGGCGGCAGCGATGGCAGCCTCGGCGATCCGGACCGAAACGTGGGCATCCCCGAAATCGATGACCCCGATGTCCTGTCCGGGACCGGCGTCGACAATGAGGTTGTGATCGTTGAGGTCGCCGTGGATCAGCCCGGTGGGGAGCAGGCCCCAGCACGGGTCGAGGCGGCGGGTGCACCGGACGACCAGGCCTTCGAGCCACCGTCTCCGGTCAGGATCGGGCACCGACCCCAGCAACCCGTCGATGGTGGCGGCGACGTGGCGGAGATCCCACAGGAAGGGCTCGGCGAACTCGCCGCGATCCGGGGCCAGGTCGGCGATGGCGGCGGTCACCGCACCGGCGGTGGTCCCCACCCTCCGGAGCAGGGTCCGGGTGTGTGGTCGTACCTCGGCGAAGGGTCGCCCCTCGACCCAGGTGAGGAGCCTGACCAGGTGGGCGGCGTCGCCGAGGTCGAAGGTTGCACACCCGGCGCCGTCCGTCGTCGGGACCACCGCGGGGGCACGGACCGAGGTGTGTTCCCTGACCTGGTCCATCAGGGTGGCCTGGAGATCGAGGCGGTGGCGGGTGGCATCGGCTGCCGAGATCTTGAGCACCGAGCGCCTACCGGTGTGGTCGGTGACGACAAAGTTCCGGTCCCGCTCGGCGGGCAGTTCTGCGATGTCGACCGGGGTGATCCCCCAGTGGGCGGCGACGATCCGGGTGGCGAGGTCCGGCGAAATCTCCGGTGATATCTCGGGGAGGCGCATCGGATCAGCTTGCCACATCGTGCGGGCAGGTTCAGTCGACCGGGAGACTCAGCCCGCGGCGACGGATGTGGACCGCTTCTGGGGGTGGTTACGCGGGCAGGTTCAGTCGACTGGGAGACTCAGCCCGCGGCGACGGATGTGGACCGCTTCTGGGGGTGGTTACGCGGGCAGGTTCAGTCGACCGGCAGACCCAACCCGCGGCGACGGATGTGGACCGCTTCTGGGGGTGGTAGCGCGGGCAGGTTCAGTCGACTGGGAGACCCAGCCCGCGGCGACGGATGTGGACCGCTTCTGGGGGTGGTAGCGCGGGCAGGTTCAGTCGACTGGGAGACCCAGCCCGCGGCGACGGATGTGGACCACTTTTGGGGGTGGTAGCGCGGGCAGGTTCAGTCGACCGGCAGACCCAACCCGCGGCTGATCACCAGCCGCTGGATCTCGGAGGTTCCCTCACCGATCTCGAGGATCTTGGCGTCGCGGTAGAACCGGGCAACGGGGCTCTCCTCGACGAACCCGTAGCCGCCGTGGACCTGAGTGGCGATGCGGGTGGCGGTGACCGCCGACTCCGATGCATACAGCTTGGCGATCGCCGCCGCCTGCTTGATCGGACGTCCCGCATCCTTGAGCGCCGCCGCCTTGTAGGTGAGCAGCCTCGAGGCTTCGACCATCACCTGGAGATCGGCGATCTGGAAGGCAAGACCCTGGTTGCGTCCGATCGGGGCGCCGAAGGCATGACGCTCCTTGGCGTAGTCGACGCTGATGTCGAGACACGCCTGCGCCAGTCCCACCGCCAGGGCGGCGATGGCGATCCGACCGTCGTCGAGGATGGCGAGGAACTGACGGAAGCCCTTGCCGCGTTCGCCGAGAAGGTGATCGGCGGGGACCCGGCAGTCCTGCATGACCAGGCCGTGGGTGTCGGAGGCATGCCATCCGAGCTTGTCGTAGGGCGGCTCGACCGTCAGACCGAGGGTTCCGGCCGGGACCAGGATCGAGCTGATCTCGTCCGGTCCGGTGCGGGCGGTGACGGTGATCACCGAGGTCAGATCGGTGCCCGAGTTGGTGATGAAGGCCTTGGCGCCGTCGATCACCCATTCGTCACCGTCGAGAACGGCCTTGGTGGTGGTTGCTCCGGCATCCGACCCTGCGCCCGGTTCGGTGAGCCCGAAGGCGGCAAGGGTCTTTCCCTCGAGCAGGTCGGGGAGCCACCGCTCCTGCTGTTCCGGGGTGCCGTAGGTGTAGATGGGGTTGATCCCGAGTCCGACGGCGGCTTCGAGGGTGAGCCCCATCGACTGGTCGATCCGCCCGATCTCCTCGATGGCGACACACAGGCTGGTGAAGTCCCCGCCGGCACCCCCGACATCTTCGGGAAACGGCAGCGCAAAGAGACCGAGGTCGCCCATCTTTCGCACCACATCGGTGGGGAACACATGCTCCTTGTCCCATCGCGCCGCATGCGGAGCGATCTCCGCTTCGGCGAACTCGCGGACGACCTTGCGGAACGCCTCGTGGTCCTGGGAAAGCTCGAAGCTCACGTTCTCCTCCTCACCGGGAAACCTGTTGACTCGAACACCGGACCATTACGTTTACGTCAACGTCAATGTGGTGCTGCGAGCAATGTAGCATCAGCGGTCCCGGTAGGCAGCCGGGATCGGACGCAGACCCGGGAAAGGTCTGGAGGGCACGATCATCGAGACCACATATTCCATCACGGACCTGTCGCGGGAGTTCGCCGTCACCGCCCGAACCCTGCGTTGGTACGAAGACGCCGGGTTGCTCAGCCCTACCCGCAACGGCAGTCACCGGGTCTACACCGCTCGGGACCGGACCCGTCTGGTGCTGATCCTGCGGGGCAAGCGGCTGGGCTTCTCGCTGGCGGAGATCGCCGAGATCATCGACATGTACGACGCTCCTCCGGGAGAGTTGGGCCAGCTGCAGACGCTGCTGGGTAGGATTGGGGAACATCGGGCCGACCTGGAGGCTCGCCGGGACGAACTCGACCGGACCATCGCCGAGTTCGACGATGTGGCCGACAAGGTGCGTACCCGCCTCGAAGAGTTGCTCGACGAGCCGGGCTAGCGTCGCTCCAGATCCGGGATGGTGGGGATCTGACGCCGGGGCACGCCGATCCGTTCCAGGGCGGGAACCACCAGGCCGAGCGGGAGCCCGATCACGTTCGACCGGGTGCCGTCCACCTCGGTGACGAACCCGGCCGCCGCACCCTGCAACGCATATCCGCCGGCCTTGTCCAGCGATTCGCCGGTTGCGGCGTAGGCGTTCGCCTCGTCCGCCGAGATGGCTCGCATGGTGACCACCGATTCGGCGATTCCGTGGTCGACCGGTTCCTCGTCGAGCACGATCGCCATACCGGTGAGCACACGGTGGCTGCGCCCCGCAAGACGCAGCAGCATGGTGCCGGCATCGCCGACATCGCGTGGCTTCCCCAGCACCTCCGCACCGTCCGGTTCGTCGAGTACCACCACCGTGTCGCATCCGAGGACGTAGCCGGCAGGGTTGGTGGCGGAGACCGTCACCGCCTTGGCCAGGGCAAGTCGATGCACCATCTCCCCGGGCGATTCGCCCGGCTCGGGCGACTCGTCGACATCCGGGGCGATCACCTCGAAGTCGAACCCGGCAAGGGCAAGCAGGCTCCGGCGCCGCGGCGATGCGCTGGCGAGCACCAGGGACCAGGGGCTTTCGGTCATGGTGTCACCCTAGAGTCGTCTCTCTCAGCTCGGATGCGCACAGTCGATCTTCCCCTGCTCTTGATTGGAGAATGAAGTGAACAGTGGAGGTCCCGAGCCCGCCACAGTCACGCACTCACCGGTAACGTGAGATCTCTCACCGACTGGGAGCCCGATGCGCTGGAACAAGTTGGAGACGAGCGGCAATGTCCAGGACCGTCGCGGGGCGAGGCGCACCATCGGCGCCGGTGCCGGCGGTCTGGGTCTGATCGGTCTTGTCGTGCTGCTGATCTCCAGCCTGACCGGGGGCGGAGGCGGGTTCGAGGGGATCGACGATCTGCTCGGTCAGGTTCAGGGAGCAACCCCCCCGGCACAGGACCAGCCGGAGGAGTTCGCCGGGATGGACCAGTCCGAGGACTTCGTCCGTCGGGTGCTGGGTTCCACCGAGACGCTGTGGGATGCGGTGTTCATGGACGCCGGCGGCACCTACCAACCGGCGGGTCTCGTGCTCTTCACCCAGGCCACCGACTCGCGCTGCGGTGGCGCCACCTCGGCGATCGGCCCGCACTACTGCCCGGTCGACGAGACCATCTACATCGATCTCGACTTCTTCGCCGAGTTGGAGCAACGGTTCGGCGCCGGGGGTGGGGACTTCGCCCAGGCGTATGTGATCGCCCACGAGGTGGGACATCACATCCAGCAGGAACTCGGCATCATGGAGGAGGTCCAACGTCTCCAGCAGTCCGACCCCGGGAACGCCAACGAGCTCTCGGTCCGGCTCGAACTCCAGGCGGACTGCTTTGCGGGGATGTGGGCCCACTCGGTGTGGCGCCGCGGCGATGTCCTCGAGCCGGGCGACATCCAGGAAGCGCTCGATGCCGCCGCAGCGGTGGGTGACGACCGTATCCAGGAAGCAACCACCGGTCAGGTCAACCCGGAGTCATGGACCCATGGGTCGGCCGAACAGCGGATGCAGTGGTTCGACGCCGGTTACCGCAGCGGGATGATCGACCAGTGCGACACGTTCTCCGGAGACGTGTGACCGGTACCGGCTGAAACGGTGCGTCTCAGCCGGTGGCCGGCCCCTCAGCCGGCCGTCGGGGCAAAGGCGCCGATCCCGGTGATCGCCTGACCGAGCACCAGGGTGTGGATCTCGTGGGTGCCCTCGTAGGTGAAGACCGACTCGAGGTTGTTCATGTGCCGGACCACCGGGTACTCCAGGGTGATCCCGTTGGCACCGAGGACGGCGCGGGCCTCCCTTGCCACCTCGAGCGCCATCCGAACATTGTCCATCTTCCCGAAGCTGACGTGGGCGGGGTCGATGGTTCCCTGGTCCTTCATCCGGCCCAGATGGAGCGCCACCAGCATCCCCCGGTTGACTGCCACCATCATCTCCACCAGCTTGCGCTGAGTGAGCTGGAAGCCGGCGATCGGGGTCCCGAACTGTTGCCGTTCCTTGGAGTAGTCGAGCGCAGATTCGTAACAGGCCCGAGCCGCACCGACGACCCCGAAGAGGATCCCGAAGCGCGCCTCGTTGAGACACGACAGCGGTCCTCTCATCCCACGGACACCGGGCAGCACCGCATCGGCGGGGAGACGCACATCGGTCAGCACCAGTTCGGAGGTGACCGATGCCCGGAGCGAAAGCTTGCGGTGGATCTCGTTGGCGACGAACCCCGGCGTGTCGGTGGGGACGATGAAGCCCCGGACCCCCTCGTCGGTGCGGGCCCAGACGATGGCGACCTGGGCGATGTTGCCGTTGGTGATCCACATCTTGGTGCCGTTGAGCACCCAGTCGTCGCCATCACGACGTGCTGCGGTCCGCATGCTCGCCGGGTCGCTTCCCGAGTCGGGCTCGGTCAGCCCGAAGCAGCCGATGACCTCGCCGGACGCCATCGCCGGGAGCCACTGTTGCTTCTGTTCCTCGGAGCCGAACGCCCAGATCGGGTACATCGCCAGGGACCCCTGGACCGAGACGAAACTGCGGACCCCGCTGTCGCCCGCCTCCAGTTCGGTGCAGGCAAGCCCGTAGGCGACGGCGCTGGTCCCGGCGCACCCATAACCCTCGAGGTGCATCCCGAGCAACCCCATGGCGGCGATGTCCTTGATGATCTCCCGGGGGAAGGTGCCGGATTCGAACCACTCCCCCACGTCGGGGAGCACCCGATCGGCGACGAAACGACGCACCGTGTTGCGGACCAGACGCTCCTCGTCGTCGAGCAGCGCATCGATGGCCAGAAAATCCTTTGGGTCGACCTTCCCTGGTCGAAGCGATGTGTCACTCATCGGTACCTCTCGAACATGCGGCGTCGGTGTCGTTCACCCCGTGGTGCGGTTGCTTTAGGGTAACCGAGATGCAGAACCTGCCCCCGCGACGATCGCTGGCCAACCTCCCCACACCGCTACAGAAGCTGGAACGTCTCTCTGCGGCCTGGGGCGGTCCGACGATCTGGGTCAAGCGTGACGACCTCACCGGATTCGGGATGTCGGGGAACAAGGTCCGCAAGCTGGAATACCACCTTGCCGCTGCCGCCGAGCACGGCGCCGACACCATCATCACCTGCGGTGCAGCGCAATCCAATCATTGCCGGACCACCGCCGTGGCGTGCGCCTCGGTCGGGTTGTCGGCGGTCCTGCTGCTGCGCACGGCCGATGGCGCCGCCCCGGCTCGGCCCGAGGGAAACCACCTGATCGATGTACTCACCGGCGCCGAGGTCCGGTATGTCACCCCCGACGAATACACCCGGCGGACCGAGATGATGGCCGACGTCGCCGCCGAGATCACCGCTACGGGTGGACGACCATGGGTCGTTCCGGAAGGCGCCTCCGATGCGCTCGGGATGTGGGGCTTCGTCACCGCCATGGCCGAACTCGATCAGCAGATGGCAGGGCTCAGCCGGCCTGTGGCGATCTGGCACGCCGCATCGTCCGGCGGGACCACCGCCGGGCTGGGCTGGGCGGTCGACCGGTTGTCGCTCGACGTCCCGGTGGTGGGAAGCTCGGTGGGCGAACCGGTCCCCGATCTCGAACGCAGGATCGATGGGATCTGGAGTGAGGCACTCGAAACCTACGGCGGACGCTGGCCGACCCCTCCGCTCGAGCTCATCGACGACTATGTCGGCGACGGTTACGGTCGCACCACCGCCGAGGAGCTCGCCGTACAACGCCAGGTCACGTCGCTGACCGGATTGATCCTCGACCCTACCTACACCGGGAAGGCGATCTACGGTCTGGGTCGCGAGATCGCCGGCGGTCGCTTCACACCCGGCGACGATGTGGTCTTCTGGCACACCGGTGGCGGGTTCGCCGCCTTCTCCCACGACTGGAGCGGCGTGCTCGGTTCGTGAACCCGGCTGGTCCGAGCCGATGTGGTCAGCAGATCGAGGCGTCGAACAGCGATTCCTGCTCGTCGAACCGGACGCTCCGGGGAAGCCCCGTCCACGACAAGCCGTCCATGAAGGCCCAGCTCCTGCGGTGGATCGTCGCCGGACCGAAGTGCTGCAACGCCGCCTTGTGGCGTGGACACGGGTACCCCTTGTTGTCCTCGAACACATAGGCCGGGTAGTGGGCCGCCTCGCTGCGCATGATCCGGTCCCGGGTCACCTTGGCCAGGATCGAAGCCGCCGAGATCGACAGCGAGGTCTGGTCGCCGCGCACGATCCGATCGGTGGGGCCGGCACCGACGAAGTCCCAGTTGCCATCGACAAGGACATGGTCGGGGACCCGACCGAGCCCGGAGATCGCCCGTGAGGCGGCGAGTCGCTGGGCGGCGGACATCCCGATCTCGTCACATTCGGCGGCGGAGGCATGACCCACCGCCCAGGCGACACACCACGAACCGATCCGATCGAACAGCGCTTCGCGTTCGGGCTCGGTCAGCATCTTCGAGTCACGCACCTTGTACACCCGGCGGTCGACGGGGAGGACGGCGGCACCGACGCTGATGGGACCGGCCCATGCCCCTCGACCGACCTCGTCGACCCCGACGACGAATGACTTGCCTTCCGACCAGAGACCCCGCTCGATGTCGAGCCCGGGCGGTCGCCGCCGGAGCGCCCGGCGCAGGGGAGGGACGGTGGTGGTCACCGGGGCACCATACCGCACCCTGCCCGGGATCAGTTGAGCGACGGGTCGAGCGGATAGGCGGCGTACATCGAGAGCGGATCGCCCTGCCGGCGTAACACCCGGCTCCACATCGTCTCGGGGTCGGCGGTGAAAGGATCTCCGGGCTCGGCGTCGACGACGAACCATGATCCGGTCTCCAGTTCCGCTTCGAGCTGACCCGCCGTCCATCCCGCATACCCCGCCCAGACACGGACCCGCACTGCACCGCCGATCGACTGCGGGTCGTCGCCCAGGTCGACCAAACCGATGTTTCCGACAACGGGGTCCAGCCGTCGGGTGGGTGGCCCGGGGTATCGGCCAGCCCCACTGCCATCTCCGCGTTGACCGGTCCGCCGTAGAAGACGGCGGACGGGTCGAGCAGCGCGTTCCACTGGTCGAGTTGTTCGGTGGGGTCGAGGGGGAGGCGCCGATTGAGCACCAGACCCACCGCCCCGTCATCGGCGCCGTGTTCGACCACCAGCACCACGGTGCGGGCAAAGTAGGGATCGAGCAGACCCGGGGTGGCCACGAGCAGCTTGCCGGTGAGCGACGGGAGCATCTGTCCATCGTAGAGCCCGTTCAGCGTCAAGCTGGGGGAACGATCTGTGCTCTCCTAGGCTGGCAATCGAGGTGATAGCGATGCAACTGACCAGCAACTCGTTCGAGGACGCGGCAGCGATACCGGTCGACCATGCGCTCGGAGCCCCCGACCCGGACCACCATGTCACGTTCGCCCCCAACCGGAATCCCCATCTGGCGTGGAGCGACGTCCCGGAGGGCACCGCATCATTTGCGCTGATCTGCCACGACCCGGACTCCCCCTCCGTGCCCGACGATGTCAACCAGGCCGACCGTGAGATCCCCGAGGATCTCCCCCGGGTCGATTTCGTCCACTGGGTGCTGGTCGATCTCCCTGCCGATGCACGCGGGCTCGAGGCAGGGGTGTTCTCCGACGGGGTCACTCCTCGTGGCAAATCCCAGACCGACGGTCCCCTCGGTGCCCGCACCGGCGTGAACGACTACACCGGATGGTTCGCCGACGACGCCGAGATGGCGGGTACCTACCGTGGCTACGACGGTCCGTGCCCCCCGTGGAACGACTCGATCGTGCACCGCTACATCTTCACCATCTATGCCCTCGATGTCCCCGGTATCCCCGTCGAGGGCGACTTCGGGGCAACCGATGTGGTGGCGGCGATGGCGGGCCATGTCCTGGGCCACGCCGAGCTGACCGGCACGTACACGTTGAACCCGAGGCTGCTCGGCGTCTGAGCCGCATCCACCGAGGCCGGATGCCGGTATCGTTCGTGGATGGAACGGTCGCTGCTGCACAGCCTCCCCAAAGTGGTGCTCCACGACCATCTCGATGGTGGGCTCCGGCCGGGAACCGTCCTCGACCTGGCCGACGACGTCGGATACACCGGACTTCCGGCCCGGGACGCCGACGGGCTGGCTCGGTGGTTCCACCAGGACGGGTCGGGATCGCTCGATGCCTACCTTGCCGCCTTTGTCCACACCGTGGCGGTGATGCAACGTCCCGCCGGTCTGGAGCGCACCGCCTACGAATGTCTCGAGGACCTGGCCGCCGACGGAGCGGTGTACGCCAAGGTCAGGTTCGCCCCGAGCCTCCATCTCGATGGCGGGCTGAATCGGCACGAGGTGGTCGAAGCGGTGCTCGAGGGGATGCACCGCGCCGGACGGGACCACGGCATCGCCTATGGCGTCATCATCGACGCACTCCGCCATCACACCGACTCGGAGGAGGTGGTCCGGGTGGCGACGGACTACGTCGACGACGGGGTGGTGGCGTTCGATCTGTCCGGTCCGGAGTTGGGTCACCCACCCGATGCCCATCTCGCCGCATGCCGCCTGGCCCGCGAGACCGGTCTGGGTCTCACCCTCCATGCCGGTGAGGCCGATGGCCCGGCCAGCATCTGGCGGGCGTACGGGCGGTGCCATGCCCAACGGATCGGGCACGGGTTCCGGATCATCGACGACACCGAGATCGGCGACGGCGAGATCGTTGCCGTCGGGGGTCTTGCCCGCACCATCCGGGACCACGGGGTTCCGCTGGAGATCTGCCCGACCTCGAACCTACACACGGTGGGGATGGCGCCGGAGGATCATCCGCTGGGGATGCTGACCCGCGCCGGGTTTGCGGTCACCATCAACACCGACAACCGTTTGATGAGTGGCACCACCATGACCGACGAGATGGCGTTTGCGGTGACCCACCACGGATTCACCGTCGAAGATCTCCATGCCGTGACGATGACGGCGCTGCGGGCCGGATTCGGTGACGCCACGGTGCGGCGTGATCTCGGCGACACCGTGATCGGACCGGCATATCAGGCGGTCAGTGCTCCCGCTCGCCCGGATCAGGCTCCCCCGGATCAGGCTCCCCCGGTCTGAGCATCGTCTCCAGCCACCGGCTGACATCGGTGAGTACCTCGGGCGCCTCCGGTTCGTTGTGCATCTCGTGACGGAGATCCGGGTAGACGACACGCTCCACCCCGGGGAGCCCGGCCAGGGGCAACGAGGCGTCGGTCGGGACCAGGGTGTCCTCTCCCCCGTGGATCACCAGGGTCGGCACCGAGATGCGATCCACCTTGGTACGTGTCCGGTCCATGGCATCGACCACCTGTACCCCGAAGCGGGCGGTGGCGGCAAGGTGCACCAGCGGATCGGCCCGGAACCGCTCCCCCACCTCGGGGTCCCGAGAGAGTTGTTCGCCGTGCACCGGGGTCGGGATCCGGGTCCGGGGCGCAACCCGGTCGAGGAGCCTGCCCACGGCGACGAGAGGCTTGGGGATGCTGGCACTCAAAGAGGGCGCCGAGAGCACCAGGAGATCTGGTTGCGCATGATCCCCGGTGACATAGGCGGTGGCGATGAGCCCGCCGAGGGAGTGGGCGTAGATGACGAGTGGAAGCTCGGTGCGACACCGGGCGACCACGGCGCCGAGGTCATCGACCAGATCGTCGAAACGCTCGATGTCGAGCCGGTCGCCGCTCGAACCGCCATGCCCGCGGTGGTCATAGGCCCACACGTCGTAGCCGGCGGCGACGAAGTGGTCGGCGACCCCGGTCCAACGGCCGGAGTGCTCGGAGACGCCGTGGACGATCAGCATGGTGGCATGGGCGTCGGAGTTGGGCCAGTGACGGAGCAGCAGCGAGGCTCCATCGGCGAGCGGCAGACTGGTGGTGGTCGGGCTCATCGGTGCGCTCCGAGGGTGAAGTAACGGGTGGTATCAGGTTCAGGTGTCAGCTTCGGGCGGCGGCCACAGCCGCACCGACGATCCCCGCATTGTTGCGGAGTTCGGCGGCAACCACGTCACATCCGACCGAGAGGCTGGGGGCGAACTCCTCGAAGCGCTTGGAGATTCCACCCCCGAAGACGATCCGCTGCGGGCTGAAGATCCGGTTGATGTGTCCGAGGAAACGGTCGACCGTCTGCAACCAGTCGGAGAGATCCACCTCGTCGCGTTCCACCAGTCGACCGGCGGCGACCGCTTCGGCGATGCTCCCCTCGAACTCGAGGTGGCCCAGCTCGGTGTTGGGAACCAGCGAGCCGTCGACGAACACCGCACTGCCGATCCCGGTCCCGAAGGTGAGCAGCACCACCACCCCGTCGATCCCGCGCCCGGCTCCGAACCGCATCTCGGCGAACCCGGCGGCGTCCGCATCGTTGAGCACGATCACCGGCCGGTTGAACCGTTCGGTGAGGGAACGCCGGACGTCTTCTCCGACCCAGGCGGCGTCGATGTTGGCGGCGGTGCGGGTCACACCGTGGACCACGACGGCAGGTACGGCCACTCCCATCGGTTGGTCGTCGGTGCCGGTGTCGGAGGCGCCGTCGACCAGTTCGGCGATGGTGTCGTAGACGGCGCCGGGAGTGGAAGGTTGGGGGGTGGCGAGTCGGGAACGAGGCCGGATCAACGTCCCGGTGTCCACATCCACCGGGGCGCCCTTGATCCCTGATCCACCGACATCGATCCCGTACACAGTCCTCATGGTGAGCCCCGATCCTTCCCGACGGTGCGTGTAATGACCTCGGCAAGGGAGGCTACACACGTCTCCTGCCACAGACCCGGCGAAGTCATCGGAGGCTCGATCCGGACCCCGCCGGGAAGCTCGGCGTATGACCGGTCGATCGCCACCACCCCAGTGACGTTGCGGTCGGCGAGGGCGGCGACGGCGGTCTCGCCGGGGATCGGGAGCAGAAGAACGAACCATGGTGCCTCCGGATTGCCGTGCGCAAGCTGCACGCCGGAGAGCTGGTTGAGATTGCGCCCCAGATGGCGGGAGAGGTCGACCCGCATCCGCCACTGCTGGGCCTGATCCGGCGCAGATCGCCGGTCGAGCACGATCGATCCGGATGGAACGTCCTCGAGTCTTCCCCACCAGTTGGGTTGTTCGACGATCGCCGTCGCCGGGGGGACGGCCTCCCAGACCGCTCTCCCCCGCACCACCGGCGCCTCGACGACGTCGACGATCTGGGAAACGGCGTGGCGAAACTCAGGCGATGCGGCCCGGGAAACGGCCACCTGGGTGGCCCCATCCTGCGAGATCAACCGGCAGATCTCGGCGAGGTCCCGCCGGGACCGCGGGGCGACCTCGCCATCCGGGTTCACGACTCGATGAACGGAGGGGTGGTCCTCACCGCATCGTGCCATTCACCGCGAATGTCGACGGCGGCATCGGTGGCGTCGGTGACCGGTGAGACATATCCCATCCCGATGCCGCATCCGAGGACGGGACTGAAGTTCCCGCTGGCGACGACACCGACGGAGTCGCCGACCCGCAACGGGGAGCCGTGACGCGGGACCCGTCGACCTTCGAGCCGGAAGGCGACAAGCTGCTTGTCCGGCCCCTGTTCGCGCTGGGCGAGCAGGGCGTCGCGACCGACGAATTCGTGGTCCCAGGCCACCACCCAACCCAGACCGGCTTCGAGCGGGGTGGTGGTGGAATCCAGATCCTGACCCCACAGCGGATACCCCATCTCGAGCCGCAGGGTGTCGCGGGCACCCAGCCCGCATGGTGTGGCCCCGGCGGCGACGAGGGCGCGGAACAGGCGATCACCGGCGTAGACGGGAACGGCGATCTCCCCACCCCGCTCACCGGTGTACCCGGTGCCGGCGATCCAGCACGGTCCGCCGGCGAAGGTCTCCTCGGCGATCCTGAAGCGCCCGGGTGCCGACCCGACCACCTGTTCGATCACGTCTGGTGCCTCTGGCCCTTGCACCGCCAACAGCACGGTGTCGTCACGAACCGACTCGACGGTGGTCTGGGCGTTGGTCTCGGAACGGAACCGATCGACGATGCCGTCGAAGTTGGCGCCGTTCGGGAGTACCCAGTAGTCGTCCTCGCCGACGCGCCATACGATGATGTCGTCCTCGACACCCCCGGCCTCGTTGAGCGCCATCGTGTACTGCGCCCGCCCGGGTTCGACCTTGGTGATGTCGTTGCAGAGGAGATGGCGCACGGTCTCGGTGGCTCCGGGCCCCGAGATGCGGAATCTCCCGAGATGGGAGACATCGAAGACTCCGGCACCGTTTCGCACGGCATGGTGTTCGGCGAGGACGCCCTCGTACTGCAAGGGCATCGACCACCCGGCGAAGTCGGTGAATCGCGCACCCAACTCGCGATGGAGGGTGTGGAGAGAGCTTTCAGGCATCGGGCGATACTACGAGACGGCGGGCCTTCGGGCGAGATCGTCGCCGAGGTCGACCACCACCGGTGGTCCCGGCATCCGGATCGGGGCCGAAGGCAGCACTCCGTCGGTGGGTTCGTCCAACTCGTACTTCACCAGGAGATTGAGGTAGTCCCTCTGGTAGAAGATCTTGCAGTCGACCTCCGGGTACAGCCGCCGGAGTTGCTTGACCTTGCGGTTCTTCTTGGTCACCAACTTCTGGTTCATCGTGGTGATCTCGATGTAGATGTCCTCGCCCGGCAGATAGAAGTCGGGACGGAAGAACTTGACGGGTTCACCGGCCGCATCCCACTCGACGGCGAACTCGCGCGGCTCGTAGGCCCATTCGATGTCGTAGAAGTCGAGCAGGCGGGCGAACTGCCGCTCGCTGTCGTGGGCGAACTCGACCAGGTCGGCCGCGGTTTGTTCGAACTCGTCCGGGGCGGTCAGTTGGCCTTCGCCTCCTGTGGAGACGCCGCCGGGTCTGCTCCGGATGCCGTTCCGGGGAACAGGCGGTGCAGTTCGCCCTCCAGTTCGGCCTGGACGGGGCCGACGGCAATGCCGAAGACTCCCTGGCCTCGTCTGAAGACGTCGACGACCTCGTCGGCGCTGTGGGCGGCGTAGATGGTGGTTCCGTCGGAGAGCAGCGTGACATCGGTGAGTGGAGTGTCGCTCTGCATCTGGATGCGGAGGATCTCCATGGCGGTGCGGATGCGCTTCAGGCTCATCCCGGCGTCGAGCAGACGCTTGACGACCTTGAGCTGGACGATGTCGGTGAAGGAGTAGAGACGCTGTGATCCTGATCCCTGTGCAGATTGGATCGACGGCCGCAGCAGGTCGGTGCGGGCCCAGTAGTCGAGCTGGCGGTAGCTGATGCCGACCACATTGCACACCTGCGGGGCGCGATACCCGCTCTCGGCGAAATCCGAGACCTGACGCCCCGACGTCGGATGACCGGACATGGGTTGATCGGACACGGACGCCTCCTCGGTGGGTCGCAGGGGTCGGCGACCTGAGCCAATCTTACATCAACGTAATTCCGTCGGCAGAACTACCGGCTTGAAACTAACGAGGGAGCACCCGACTTGTCAACAACCTGTGGATAAACGCCGGCATCAGGCGGTCGGCGATCAGCAGGCCGAAGTCAGGAGGCTTCGAAGTCCTCCGGGGTGACCTCTTCGAGGAACTCCCGGAAGCGTTCGATTTCCTGCTCCTCCTCCTCGCTGTCGTGGATCTCCACACCGACCTCGTCGAGAACGGTGCGGGCAGCGAACAGCGGGGCCTCGGTGCGGGCCGCCAGAGCGATGGCGTCGGAGGGTCGGGCCGAGATGTGCACCTCTTCGCCGTTGCGGAGCATCACCAGATCGGCAAAAAACGTGCCGTCGGTCAGTTCGGTCACCACGACACGGCCCACTTCGGCGCCGAGAGATTCGGTGACGATCTTGAGCAGGTCGTGGGTGAGAGGGCGCTGCGGTTCGACACCTTCGAGCGCCAGGGCAATGGCGGTGGCCTCATTGGTACCGATCCAGATCGGCAGATACCGGTCGCCGCCCGTCTCGCGCAGCAACAGTATCGGCGTGTTGGTGGGGAGCTCCAGGCGCACCCCGACCAGTTCCATGGGCACCGGATCGCTCATGCGCTCCAGCCTATCATCGCCCGGTTGCTGCCCCGGGTTGCGAGCCGGCGAAAGCGTGTGGGGCGAAGTCCATCGGGTCCTCGGTCAGAACGGAGAGATCCATCACCGCCCACACCGATCCGACGTTGCGGTAGCGCCCTTCCCAGTCGAGCCCGTAGCCGAGGAGGAACTCGTCACCGACCTCGAAACCGCGGTATTCGAGCGGGACGTCGACGATGCGGCGTGTTGCCTTGTCGATGAGGGCGACGGTGGCCAGGCTGGCGACACCGCGAAGTTCGAGAAGACGCCGCAGGGCGGTCAAGGTGAGCCCGGTGTCGACGATGTCCTCGATGATGATCACGTGTCGGTGCTCGAGCGTGACGCTGACGTCCATGTTGATACCGACCCGACCGGTCCCGCCGAAGCGGGACAGGGCGAGGAAATCGATCTCCATGGGGACGGTGATGTGGCGGACCAGATCGGCGGCGAACAGCATCGAACCCTTGAGCACGCAGATCAGGATCGGATCCCGTCCCTCGTAGTCCCGGGAGATCTCTGCACCGAGCTGGGCGACGCGGTTACTCAGCCGGTCCTCGTCGACCACCTCCAGATAGGTCGCCGCCGTCATCCCGTTCCGCCGAGAACCACCGGTAGCAGGGAGCGAAGGCGGGCATCGAGCATCCGTCCCATCGTGGTCTCCCCCAGGCCGATCGCCTCCCCGCTCGGTGTCGACAGGGGCTGGACCGATGCCAGACGCACCAGCGTTGCCTCGTCGGTGAGGTCCGTGGCGGTGGAAGTGGTGGAACCGCCTCCCTCCTCGGGCACCAGCCAGTGATCGAAGCGGTCCCGGAAGGTGACCAGGCGGAGACCGTAATCGAGCAGCTCGCGGCTGTCGTCGAAATGCGCCTCGGAGCCCATCACCACTCCGACCAGGGTGCGTTCCGGTGTCACCAGCGCCGACACCAGCACCAGACCCGCCCGGCCGGTGTATCCGGTCTTGACCCCGGTGACCCGGGGGTACACACCGAGGAGGTGGTTGGTATTGCCCACCATCCGGGCGGTGCCGTCGGGCGCCGGCTTGAAGGCGACGCGGCGGGTTCGTGCCATCCGTGCCAGCACGTCGTCTTCGAGCAGCGCCGCTCCGATCAGGGCCAGGTCACGCGGGGTTGAGTAGTGACCCTCAGCATCGAGCCCGTGGGGATTGGCAAACGATGTGTTCTGGAGCCCCATCGCGGCGACTTCCTCGTTCATCAACCCGACGAAGTCGCTGACGGTGCCGGCGACATGTTCGGCCAGGGCGTAGGCGGCGTCGTTCCCCGACCGGACCATGATGCCGTAGAGCAGGTCCTCGATGCTCCAACGTTCGCCGGCGACGAGACCGACCTCGGCCTCTCCGACATCGGCTGCGGAAGCCGAGATCCGGGTGCGTTCGTCGAGGCCGACGTGGTCGCGGACCACCAGGGCCGTCATCATCTTGGTCACCGACGCCATGGAGCGGGGGGTGTCGATGTCGCTCCCGGCGAGGACGAGGTCGGCCGTGGCGTCGTAGAGGATCCAGGATGCGGCGGTCAGGCTGGGTAGTTCGGGAGGCTCGGCGGACACCGGGGCGGTGGGCGGTGGCAGAAACGACCCGACGGCGACGACACCGGCCAGCGCCCAGTTGGCGACGGCCCTGTTGCCGAAGGACCATTTGGCGAACGACCATTTGGCGAACTTGGGCATCATCCCTCGAGCATCCTGCGGAGACGTCCCCGGACGATGGCCTCCTGGAGCTGGGCTCCCGCCTGTCCGCAGTCGGCCAGGATCTCGGCGGCCTTGCGGCGGTTGTCGGGGTTGCGGTGACGCAGCAGCGGGGACACGAGCTGCTGGAGAAGGTCGACCTCGCGGTCGGCGCCGAGACGCATGGTGCGGAGATGACGCGCCTCGAGACCCTGGGAGAGCAATCGTGAGGCGGCACGGGCAATGGTGAGGTCCTCGTCCCGGAACAGCAGGCTGCGGTCGGGGAGCCGGATCGGATCGAGGACGGCGTTGGCGATCAGATCGTCGATCTGGCGCCGACTCAGCCCCGAGGTCCGAGCCAACTCGTCCTGGGTGAGGGAGACACCGGTCGATGCGCCGAAATAGGTCTCGGGTGGCGGCCCGGTCTCGGGGCGCGCCTGTGGGTCCTCACCGCGCTCCCATGCGGTCAGCTTGGACTTGATCACCTTGAGCGGGAGGAAGTGGTCGCGTTGCTCGCGGAGGATGTATTCGATGCGACGGACGTCATCGTCGTCGAACATCCGGTAGCCGGCCGGGCTGCGGCGCGGGGTGATCAGACCCTGACCCTCGAGGAACCGGATCTTCGATACCGTCAGGTCGGGGAACTCCTTCTGGAGCATGGCGATCACCTCGCCGATGCTGTGGGGAGCCCGATTGGTCACGGGGCCGAAGAGGTCATGCGTCACCGGCGGTGACAATCAGGTGAAACTTCCCGATGATGACCTCGTCACCAGGAACCAGGGCGGCGCGGTCGGTACGGGTCCGGTTGACATAGGTCCCGTTGGTCGACCCGAGATCTTCGACGTGGAGACCCTCTCCGTCGACACGGAACCGGGCGTGATCTCTGGATACGGTGACGTCGCCGAGAAAGATTCCTGCCTCATCCGAGCGACCAGCCGTGGTGATGCCCTCTCCGAGGACGAATGCGAGGCCCGCCTGGGGGCCGCGGTCGACCACCAGGGCGAATCGGAAGGCGCCGCTGAGCGTCCGGCCCGTGGCGTCGGGATCGGTCGAGGCGCCCTCGGGAAGGTAGACCAGAGTGGGGTCCGCTTCGACATAGGGGCTGTCGAAGGAATCATCGGGTGGCAACGTCATACCCGGCATCGTAGCCCACCTACCTCAACTTTCGGTTGAGGCTTACCTCGAATCAGTCCGGATCGGGGGAAATGTATGCGGTGTAGGCGGCGGGATCCATGAGCAGCTCCACCGTGGCGATATCGTCGGGCCGGATCAGCACGAACCATCCATCGCCGTACGGATCGGAGTTGACCAGGTCGGGCTGGTCGTTCAACGCCTCGTTGATCGCCTCGATGGTTCCGGCCACGGGGGCGTAGACATCGGACACCGATTTGGTGGACTCGACCTCCCCGAACACCTCTCCCCCGGCGACGGTCCTGCCGACTTCGGGGAGTTCGACGAATACGACGTCGCCGAGCGCATCCTGGGCGAAGTCGCTGATACCGACCCGGACCGATCCATCGGGCTCGGTGCGGGCCCACTCGTGGTTGTCGGCGTAGCGGAGGTCCTCGGGAACCTGCACGGAAGTCTCCTCTCCGGGGGCGTGATGGCGGAGCATAGAACATCCCCGGCTCGACTCACCGTCCACCGGAGGGTGGTGGATGGCGTGGCCGGCGGCGGTCGTCAGCCGGGATGTGCGGCGCCGGCCTTCTGCTGGCGAAGCAGTCGGCGGGCATCGGCGAAGTACTGGAAGCCGACGACGTAATAGAGGATCAGGCCGGGGATGCCGACCACCCAGGCGGTGATCTCGAGCCACCGCCACGGGGTACCGATCCCGATGAAGAGCCAGGCGATGGCGGCGTACAGCATCAGGGTGGCCAGCTTGCCGAGCGGGCGGACCGCAAGCCCCTTGCCGACCTTGGAGCCGAGCAGGATCGCCCCGATGGCGATGAGCGCTTCGCGCACGATCAGCGCCCAGGCGAACCAGGGGGCGAGGACACCGGCGATCAGGCCACCGACCACTGCCGCCACCACGGCCAGACGATCGGCGATCGGGTCGAGGAGTTTGCCCACCTCGCTGACCTGACCCAACCGGCGTGCGAGGTAGCCGTCGACCCAGTCGGTGGCGCCGATGAACCCGAGTAACCACCCGGCGGCGGCGACCCGGTCCTCGATCAGCAGCAGCCAGAGGAACACCGGGACCAGCAGCAACCGGATGAACGAGATGATGTTGGGGATGGTGAATACGTCGGAACGCAGCGAGGTGCGGTCGGTCATGGCGCTTCGACGACTCGGAGCCGCACCCGGCCCAGCTCTTCCTCGCCGTGGCGGATCACAAAGACGTACCCCTTCGCTTCCGGGAAGCGGACGTTGTGGAACGGGGTGACCAGCGGGACCACGCTCGAAGCACCGGGGGGCAGTGCCGGCTGGGCACCGACGCGGAGGCGTCCCCTCGCCTGCACCCCGAGAGGGGCGCCGTCCTCGTCGACGAGATCGATCAGAAGGTCGAGGTCACGGTGACGTTCCTCGGCGCCCACCTCGAAGATGAGGGCGAGGTTGATGTTGCGGTGGACGACGGGCAGGGTGCGGGCCCGGATCGTCTCGAAGCCGCCGCCCAGCACATAGAGTTTGCCGCCCTGTACCTGCGCAGAGTCGGCCAGCATGGCCGTGGTCAACCTCACGTGTCACCTCGCCCTGTGATGGTCGATCGATTCACATCCATGACCGCGGTCGATATGACCCCGGTATCCAAGAGCTGCCGGCCGTCGCTGTCAGGGTCATCGCGGGTCGCCATCTCGCCGACCGGCCCGCCACAACCCTACCGCGGTCTCCGTCTCGGGTGCGCATCGTCGCAGGGTGGTCTCTGGACCGGTCGGGCGGGTCGGTAGTCTGCCCACCGATGACCACCATACGAGTGATGACGGCGAATCTGTGGGGTCCGCAGTCCGATCCCGAGGGGTTGACCCGGGTGCTCGCCGCGGTCGATCCCGATGTGGTGGCGGTCCAGGAGATGGAGCGCCAGGCCGCTGATGTCATCGCCGATCATTTCGCCCACCACGGACTCGATCCGCGTCACTCGGCGCTCGGTTCGGGAGTAGGCCTCCGTTATCCGGCGACGTTCGAGCGGGTCCCGATGGCGCACCGGCACGGATGGTCGGCCCGGTTCCGTCCTCCCGGGTGGGACCTCCCTGTCGAACTGGTGGCGGTACACCTGGTCAACCCGATCTCGTGGCCGGCGTGGCGGTCGGTTGCGCGACGCACCCATCAGGTGTCCGCCGTTCTCGATCATGTTCGTGGCCTCGATGTCCCGACGGTCGTGGTCGGCGACATGAACGCCACTCCGCTGTGGCCCGCCTACCGGCGGCTTGTCGGCAGTCCTGCGCCCGGCGATCTCCTCGGCAATCGCTCGGGTAACGGGGTGGTTGTGCCGTCGGGGTTGCAGGATGCCGCCCGGCTGGCGGGGAAACCGCGGCGCACCTGGCGGTGGCGTGCCCACGGTCCCCCGATGTTGCGGATCGACCATGCCCTGGTCCGTGGGCTCTCGGTGAAGGCCAGCACCGTGGTGGTCGTCCCCGGCAGCGATCACCTCGCCCTGGTGGTCGACCTGGCTCCGGTCTGACCAAACCATCAGTGGCGATCGGGGACCGCTCGATGGGCCCCTGGCGTGGCGGCTCGTCCCGCCCATGCCGTCGCCGCGGCGGCAAGCAACCCGACGGCGAAAAAGGCAATCGAAATCGGGAGGACGGTGCCGTCGAAGGTGCGGTCGATCACGGCACCGAGCAGCGACCCGACGGCGGTTGAGAAGGCGCCGGTCACGGCTGCTGCCGTCCCGGCGACCGCTCCCATCGGTTGCATCGCCAGGGTGTTGAGGTTGGGGATGAGCAGCGCATGGCAGGCCAGCATGAGGCCGAGCCCGACGGCGAACCACCAGAATCCAGGGGTCCCGCCGGTGGTGACGGCGAGCAGTGCCAGTGCGCCGGATGCGCCGACATAGAGCACGAGGACGGATCGAGTGAGGCGCCGGGTCCCGATCCGACCCACGATCACACCGTTGCCCACCATCCCGACACCCATCACCAGGGCCAGACCGCCGAATACCAGAGGGAACACACTGCCGAGCCCGAAGACGTCGGAGACGATGATCTCGGAACTCGCCAGGTATGACGAGAACCCGCCGAACAGGGCGGTGAGGGCGAGGGTGTAGCCGACGGTCTGCCGGTTGGAGACGACGACACGGGCGGCGGCCCGCACCCGGTCGAACCGGAGCGGGAGCTGATGTTCGGGCTTGAGAGTTTCGGGGAGCCTACGCGCCCACAACGCCATGGCGAGGGCGGCGAAGACGCACACCCCGAACACCCAGCGCAGCGGGAGCACGGTGAGGATCCCGGCGCCGAGGCTGGGTGCGACCACCGGGACCAGAATGAAGACCGCCATGATGAACGACATCGCCTGGGCCATGGCTTCGCCCTCGAACCGGTCCCGGACCATGGCGAGGGTGACGACCCGGGGTCCGGCGCCACCGAGACCCCAGACGAACCGGGCCACCAGCATCAACCCCAGCGACGGGGCGAGTACGGCTCCCAGGGCTCCGAGGGCGTAGATGGCGTAGCCGGCGTACAGGGCGGGCTTGCGACCGAACCGGTCCGACAGCGGTCCGTAGCCGATCTGGCCCAGCGCCAGCCCGAGCAGGTATGCGGTGACCAGTCCCGCCACGGCCGTCGAATCGGGCCCAAGTCCGAACTCGGTCCGGATCTCCGGGAACGCAGGGAGCATCAGGTCGATGCCGAGCGCAGAGAGCGCCATCGACATCGCCAGGAGCATGGTGAACTCGACCCTGCCGATGGTCCGGGGCCGGTCGGGCACGGCCCGTTGGTCGATCGGTCTGCGGTTCACAACCCGCCATGGTACGGAGGTGGAGCGGGCGGACCGCCGCACTCTGCACCCCGATAAACGCGACCCGAGCTGGAACTGGACCCGACCCCGAGATGAACCCGACTCGAGATGAACGGGACCCGACCCGAGATGAACGGGACCCGACCCGAGATGAACGGGACCCGACCCGAGATGAACGGGACCCGACCCGAGATGAACGGGACCCGACCCGAGATGGAACGCCGGCACTATGCGCAGCCGACCACCGGAAGTCCCATGGCGAACCTCCGGCGGCCGAACGGTCTGGCCCGTCTGCTCCGTGCACCGGGGGTTCGGAAATGTCCGGACCATCAAGGTGCTTCCTCACCTGTTGTTCGTCGCTGCGCACCGTGAGGTTCTCGCGATATCCCGCTTGTCCCGTGACGAACAGTCCTCAACGAAGCTGCTGTGGTCCGATGACGGACAACAACTGCAACTTCTCGTGGCTCTCGCTGCCGGGGATGGCCGTATAGACGAGAAGCGAATGCGCCTGGCCCGGATCGAGAAGGGTCTGGCAGGTCAGCTCGAGTGGGCCGAGCTCGGGGTGGACGAAGCGCTTCACTCCCTGCGACCGAATCCCGACCTCATGGTCGTTCCAGACCCGACGGAACTCCTCGTTCTCGGCGAGAAGCAGACCGGCGAGATGGGCCGCACGGGAATCTGGACCCCGTAGCGTCGCCACCTCGCGTAGACCGGAGACCCACATCCGGGTGAGGAAGGGATGGTCCTCGGATGCGTAGATCTGTCGTGAGGACGGATCGGTGAACCATCGATAGCCGATGCTGCGGGCAGGGCCGCGGTAGGCGGTCAGGTCACCGGTGAGCGCAACCCCGAGCGCAGTCTGACGGAGGGTCTCACCGAGCTCGGTGACGATCTCGGCGGGTGTGTCGTGGAGCCGGTCGAAGATGCGGAGCATGCCGGGGCTGATGTGCTCGCTGTCGGCGCCCCTCGGCGGCGGATTGTGTCCGGCGAGCCGGAACAGATGGTCACGCTCGTCGAGAGTGAGGTGCAATCCTTGTGCGATGGAGGCGATCATCTGGTCGGATGGCTGCGGTCCGCGCCCCCGCTCGAGCCGTGCGTAGTAGTCCGTCGACATGTGGCAGAGCGAGGCGACTTCCTCGCGCCGTAGCCCACTGGTCCTGCGGCGTTGCCCACGGCGGAGACCGACGTCTTCGGGTTGCAGCGACTCTCGGCGGAGCCGAAGGAACTCAGCGAGTCCGGTTCGGTCGATCTCCATGTGTGCCTCCTTGGCTGCTGTCCATTCTCGCCGTTGACCGGCTGCGCATCCACGGTCTGTGCATCCACTGTCTGGGAATCCACGGCCTGGCGATCCCCCTTCGGAGTCGGGTCCGACCGAACGGGACCCGGTATCAGTGGATCGACGAGCCCTGGTTGGTGTCGGTTGCTGCCGTCATGGTGGAGGGAGCGGACACCTCAACCAGGAGTGAACACCATGCCACGTAAACCCATCGACATCACCGTCCGCAACCTGTCCGGTGAGCGTGCCGTCGTCACCGGAGCCAGCGACGGCATCGGACTCGGCATCGCCGCCAGGTTCGCCGCCGCCGGCGCCGAGGTGCTGATGCCCGTCCGCAACCGGCGCAAGGGCGAGGCAGCGATCGCCAGGATCAGGGAGACGGTGCCAGAAGCGGAGGTGTTCCTTCGGGATCTGGATCTGTCCTCGCTCGAGTCGGTTGCGGCTTTCGGCGAGGCGCTGCGGGAGGAGGGTCGACCGATCCACATCCTCGTCAATAACGCAGGAGTGATGACGCCGCCCGATCGGCAGACAACCGCCGACGGGTTCGAGCTGCAGTTCGGCACCAACTATCTCAGCCACTTTGCGTTGGTGGCACGCCTCCTGCCGCTGCTGCGCAGAGGTGAAGCCCGGGTGACCTCGCAGATCAGCATGGCGGCGAACCGCGGGGCCATCAACTGGGACGACCTGAACTGGGAACGTTCCTATGACGGGATGAATGCCTACAGCCAGTCCAAGATCGCACTCGGGCTGTTCGGTCTCGAACTCGACCGCCGCAGCCGGGCCGGTGGTTGGGGCATCACGAGCAACCTGTCCCATCCCGGGGTCGCTCCGACCAACCTGCTCGCCGCCCGCCCGGAGCTTGGCCGCACCGACGAGACATCGGGGCGCAGGTTCATCGGGGCGCTGTCGAGGCGGGGCATCTTGGCTGGGACCGTCGAGACCGCCTCACTGCCCGCGCTCCTTGCCGCCACGTCCCCGGACGCCGCCGCCGGCGGGTTCTACGGTCCGGGCGGGCTCGGTCACCTCGGGGGTCGTCCCGGAGAGCAGAAGCTGTACTCACGGCTTCGCAGCGCCGCGAACGCCGAGCGGATCTGGACAGTCTCCGAAGACCTTGCCATGGTCGCGTTCCCGGGAATCCCAGTTCCGAGTCCCTGAGGCGGGGGATTTCCCGCCTCGAGGTGCGCACCGGTGCTCAAAGATGGGCACAACAGAGATCGCCGGAGTGCGGCCTACGAGGGAGGCCAGCTTGGGGAGAACCGCCAGCCCCACAAGAACGGCACCTTGGGGAAACGCGGCGTGCGGAGAACGACCGCTCGCAAGAAACCCACCTACGGGGATCGGCAGCTACGGATGTAGGTGTGTCCCAGCGGACTGGTCCAGTGGTGGTTTCCGTTGGGAAGCCGTCGGTAGCGCCAGCCTCCCTCGTCCTTGGCGCGATGATGGCGCTGGCACAGCGGGGCGAGATTTCGCACCAGGGTCGGACCGCCGTCGGCATGACGGGTGGTGTGGTCGATATCGGATCGCCGGGCGGGTCGGCGACACCCGGGGAACACACAGGTCCGATAGCGGGCTCTCACCTGACGTGACTGGGCTGCCGTCGGACGCCGACGCAGCGCCACGGCGAGAGGGTCTCCCCCATCGTCGATCACGGTTGCCTGCCACCGCCCGTCGACTTGGCGATCGACGATGTCGCGCGCCAACCCGGCGACCACCGGGCCCCAGCCACCGAGTTCGCCGGGCGACTGGTCGAGGCCGAGCAGCGTGGTGAGATCGACCGTGATGTCGACCATTCCCCGCCCGTTCGAGCCGTGGACGCCGTAGCCGGCTCTACCGAGAAGGTCGAGGGCGACATCGGCACGACGCTGGTCCATCGACCGTCCGTCGTTGTCCAGGTCACGGGCAAAGGCACCGACCCGCTCCCACGCCGCTGCGGCGACATCCGGAGCCAGATCGAGCAGATGAAGATTGGCGCTACCCGAAGCGGTCGCTTCCAGTACCACCCGTCGCTGCTCCACGGCGTGCTCGACACGGGTGGCGGCATCATCGGGTTCAGCGGCGATACAGCGCTTCCGTACCAGGGCCCGAAGCTGACCGGTGGTCAGATCCGGTGCCCGCTCGGCGACCTCGGCCACCACCCGGCGGGCGGTATCGACCGGAAGGTGGCTAGTGCCATCGGTCAACACTCTCGCCCGGCGGGCATCGATCCTGCCCATCTCGAGCATCTCGTGGACCCTGGGGAGGCGCTTGGTCACCTCGACAGCGAACGCCACCTCGGCTCGAGCCGCCATCCCGGTGAGCCGCAATGCAGTGCCGACCTCGAGGGCAGCGAATTCACCGTCCAACCCGTCGCTTTCGGCGCTCCGGGCTGCGACCTCGGCGATATCAGAAGTCCGCTCGGCCTGGAGGTGCGACACCAATCGGTCCCGAGCCGCCAACAGCCGCACCGTGTCGTGATCCGAGAGACGGGACCGGTCCACCGAGGCCACGATCGACGCCAGGAACAGCCCGGGCGGGATCGCCTCCAAACCGTCGGGCAACCCGGCAGGGTCTCCCTGGATCATGGTGTCTCGTGTTGCAGTCGGCATTCCATCATCATGCACCATGGGTGTGACAAGAAACCATGACCCGGCGGCGCCTCGTGGACCCCGGTCGGAGCCACGTGGCGAAAGGAAAGGTGGCACCACCTCGTCCCCGATCACCTGATTCAGCCCGGGGGGAAGGCCACCGATCCGGCGGCGTCGAGAGGGTGACGCACCAACTGGAGGAGGGACATGCCGAGTCCGTAGGTATGGAGACGTCGGGCCGGGGTGATGCGGAGAACGCAGACGTCCGGACGTTCGAGCTCGCCGTGGCCGGCGATCGGCTGCAGCTCGCCGGCTCCGAGAAGTGCACGAATGTCGGGATCGTCGGGGGCGACGATGTCGGCGGTGGCCTGAAAATGGATCAGTGACGGCGGCCCCACCGGAAGACGCCGGACCGGGATGGCAAAGGCGACGTGTGGATTGTCGGCGACGTTGCGTGCCTTCCGGCTGGACCGGTCCGTGCTCACATACAACTGGTCGCCGACGAGAACATAGAGGACCCCTGCGGTGTGGGGACGTCCCCGGAGCGACACGGTGGCGAGGGTCGCAAAGGACCGTTTTGCGATGGCGGCGGCGATTCGATGCGGGTCCGGGGCGAACCGAGGGCGTGTTCCGGTATCGGTGGGGACGGTTGATGTGCTCATGCCCGCACTACATCAGACCATCCCGAGAGCGTCCATGGCTGATTCGCTCGATTCCATACGCCAGCGTCTGGTAGTTTGCCTGGCATGGATGCATTCGCTGGTTTGCTCGACGGGCCTCGTGCGCGACAGGCGTTCATGTTGCGTGTGATCATGGAGCCGCCCTGGTCGATCTGGGTCGACGACGGCGCCCCGCTGTCGCTGATGGCGATGCTGAGCGGCGAAGCGTGGGTGACCCCTCCCGGTATGGAGCCGACACGGCTGGCGCCCGGCGACACGGCGATCGTGCGCGGCCCCGCCGCCTATGGATTCGCCGATCCTCCCGACACCCCGCCGCAGGTGATCGCACTTGCCGGAGGTCGGTGCGTGTCCACGACCGGTGTGGACCTGGTGGGTCCGCTGAGCCGCGGCGTACGCACCTGGGGCAACAGCGCCACCGGTGGAACCGAGGTCCTTGTCGGCTCCTACGAACATGTGAGCGAGTTGGGTCGTCGCCTGCTGGCCGCCCTCCCTCCGCTGGTGGTGGTCCCCGCCGATGCCCTGGGCTCCCCGCTCGTCGCCGTGCTCGAACGCGAAATCGTCAAGGACGAACCTGGACAGCAGGTGGTGCTCGACCGGATGCTCGACCTCCTCGTCGTCGCCGTGCTTCGGGCGTGGTTCACCGAGGCGGACGCCGATGCTCCCGGATGGTTCCGCGCCAGCGCCGATCCGGTGGTCGGTCCGGCACTCCGCATGCTCCAGGACAATCCCAGTCATCCCTGGACGGTCGCCGGCCTGGCCGCCGAGGTGGGTAGCTCGAGGGCGACGCTCGCCCGTCGGTTCGCCGAGTTGGTCGGTGAGCCACCGATGGCCTTCCTCACCGAACGTCGCCTTGCACTCGCCGCCGACCTGCTTCTCGAACCGGGTACCACCGTGGCCGCCGTCGCCCGCCAGGTCGGGTACGCCACCCCGTTCGCCCTGAGCGCCGCCTTCAAACGTGTGCGCGGGTACAGCCCGAAGGAATACCGGCAACTTGCCACGTGAGGTGGCGCGTCGATCCGCCCTTGTCGATCGAGAGACGGCTGCGAAGCGCCTCCGGGAGAAGTCCGGCGCCACCGCCGGCACCAACACCCCGTCATTTGCAGGGTGCTCTTGGCGAACTGATCCGACAAATTCACCCGAGAGAGTCGAACCCGACCGTGAATCCGGGAGTAGGGTTCGCGATCCATGTAATTGAGGGGCGATGGTCCGCAGGCGCAGTTCACCTCGAGGCGGAGGCTCGCAGACCGGACTCCTCTGCGCTGCCGCCGAATTCATGATCGCATCGGCCCGGCACTGGTCGAGATATCAAGTGCCCACGTGACCTTCGTCGGCGACCGTGTCATGGTCCCGCACCCGGATCTCGGCACGAGTGCAGTCGCGGAGCAGATGGTTGTGGCCCCGTGAGTTCGGACGTGGGTCCCACGCAACCTCTGCCACCTTCGGATGATCGCGGTCGGCGGCGACGCTCCCGCCTCGTCCTCGGATGGGTGTCCGGGTATCGGCGAGGGGATCTTCGTTTCGACGTGCTGGCCGGTGTGACGGTTGCGGCGCTCGTGATCCCCAAGGCGCTCGGCTATGCCGGCATCGCATTGATCCCCATTCAGAACGGTCTCTACGCCGC
Source organism: uncultured Acidimicrobiia bacterium (assembly GCA_963708235.1). Taxonomy (GTDB): domain Bacteria; phylum Actinomycetota; class Acidimicrobiia; order Spongiisociales; family UBA5794. The sequence goes on from OY970200.1 coordinate 1,686,865, forward strand.
CGCCGCCGGAGCACTGATCTACGCGCTGTTCGGCACGTCGAGACAGATCTCGACGGGGCCGAGCTCGGCACTCGCCGCCGTCGCCGCCGGTGCGGTGCTTGCCACCGCGGTCCCGGTCGAGGAGGCGCCGCAGGTGGTCGCGGCCGTCACCGTGACCGCCGGGGTGCTCTTCGTCCTGCTCTCTATCTTCAAGATGGGGTGGATCTCGCGATTCCTGTCAAAGGCGGTGATCACCGGGTTCCTCTTCGGCGCCGCGATCGAGGTCGTTGTGGGTGAACTCCCGAAGATCACAGGAACCGACGCCTCGGGGGTGAACAGCTGGCGCAAGTTCGCCGATTGGATCAGGTCGATCGAGGCGCTCCACACCACGACGTTGCTGGTCGGTGTCGTCTCGCTGCTCACCATCCTGATGTTGCGATTCCTGGCGCCCAAGCTCCCCGGGGCACTGGTGCTCGTCGTCGGGGGACTCGTCGCTTCGGCCTGGCTCGACCTCGCCGGGCGAGGTGTCGCCACGGTGGGCGAAGTCCCACGCGGCATCCCGACCCCCGAGTTCCCCGGCATCGACGTCTTTACCAACCACTTCCCGACGATCTCCGTCGCCGCACTCGCCGTCCTGCTGATCGGGTTCTCGCAGACCGCCGGCGATGCGCGGCTATTCGCCTCGCGCCACGGCTACCGCATCGACGTGAACCAGGAGTCCCTGGCTCAGGGCATGGCGAATCTGGGAGCCGGGCTCTTCCGCGGGATGCCGGTGTCGACCAGCCTCTCGGCGTCGTCGCTCAGCGATTCGTCGGGCGCACGGAGCCAGATGACTTCGGTGGTCACCGGAGCCGTGGTTCTCCTCACGCTCTTCATCTTCGCCCCCTTGTTCTCCGCACTCCCCAAGCCGGTGTTGGCGGCCATCATCATCGATGCAGTCGTGTTCGGGATGATGGACGTCCCCGAGCTGCGCCGCCTCTGGCGGGTGGACCGATCCGATCTGTGGATCGCAGTCGCGGCCATCGTCGGTGTGCTGACGAGCGGCGTGCTCGCCGGTGTCGTCATCGGGATCGTGCTGTCCCTCGGGTGGCTCGTGTACGTGAACGCCAACCCGCCGACGTTCGAACTGGGGCGTCGGGTCGGGACCACGACATTCCGGCCGCTCGATGAGCATCCAGGCGATGAGACCTATCCCGGTGTTCTTGTCCTGCGCTTCGACGGCGGGTTGTACTTCGTCACCACCGAAGTGCTGAGCGACCGGCTGCGCGACCGTACCGTCGGCGCCGACCCTCCCATCACGCATGTCGTGCTCGACTTCGAGGCGGTCAACTTCATCGATTCCCAGGGAGTCGCCGAGCTCGACCGGCTCGTGGGCATTGCCGCCGAGCGAGGGGGGTCCGTGCACTTAGCACGAGTGAAGGCCAATGTGCACAGGATGCTGGCGGCCGACGGAGTGGTCGACCGGGTCGGCTCGGGCCACCTGCACGCCAGCATCGACGACGCCGTGAACGCGGCCCTCGCCGGGACCCCGACCGACTGAGGTCGGATCGCCCCGGTTCCCAGTCGCGACGCCACGATGGTGGCATCCCATCGATCAAGGAGCCTCCTCCGACCCTGGGCACCTGCCGAGCGGGGCCGGGTGGCCACTCTGGCCGCGGGCCCCGGGTTCAAATCGGCGTCGAACGGCTACTCCTGCGTGCCCTCGAGCGCCGTGGCGAGCGCCGGCACGCTGACCGTTGCGATCGTCCAGATCTGGTCGATGTCGACTCGGTGGTAGTGGTGTGCCAGCGGGTGCCGGAGGTTCACCACGTGCCGCCACGCAACGTCAGGGTGTTCGGCCTTGAACTCGTCGGACATCGCGTTGGAGGCCTCACCGATGATCTCGAGCAACCGTTCGGCAGCCCGCTGCCGTATCGAGTCGCTGTTGAACGCCTCACGGCCCTCAGCCACCAAGGCATCCAGCTGCGCAGCTGCCTCGAGGACGTCTGCGATCCGCAGGTCGTCGGAACGGCTCAAATCGGAACAGCTTCTTGACGGATGTGATCGTCACGGTCCTTCAGCCCACCGACGGACACTACGTCGACGGAAACCCCTAGGAGCTGCTCCAGCGCCTCCTGCAGATCCATCAGATCGAACAACGAACTGCCCGGCTCGAACTCGATGAGAAAGTCGATGTCGCTCTCAGGCGTGTCGTCACCTCTGGCGACCGAACCGAACAACGACGCCGTTCGACCACGGTGCTGGCGTACGAGATCGTTGATCTCATCTCGCTTCGATTCGATGTTCGCTCGGTGCGCTCCCATGGCCATCAGCCTACCTCCGGGCCTTGTCCTCAGCCGTCGGGAGGGCGGTCAGCCCTGTGACACGATCCACATCGGGAGATCCAATGCGCGGCATACCTCGGGAATGGCCCAAGCCATCGACTCACTGGTCGTGCCTCCGCCGCCGACATCGATCATGTCTCCGAGTGAATAGCTGCGCCCGAGAAGTTCCAGCTGATCCCCGACGATCCGTGCGTCTGGCCAGATTGGAACGAGTACAGTCCCATCCGCCTGCCTGACCACAAGGCATCCGTCGAGATCGATCAACTCGCCGGCAAGCTGTGCACTGTCACCACCCGTGCCCGTCGGATCGTACGTGGCCAAGGCGATGGTCAACTGTCCGGCGTCCGAGTTCGCCGCGTCGTCGGTGTCCCTGGTACCGCAACCAGCAACAAGCCACAGTCCGAGGGCCGCCGCAACAATCCTGTGGCGGTGGGCAGCGATTCGACGTGCCGAGCGTGTCATCGGGCGCTGGTCTCCGTCCACTTGGCGCAACGTCCGCTGAGAACCAGCGGCTCGACCGACGCTCCCCACGGGGGCCCCTCGGGCACACGGCGTTCGACGGGGTTCGGGTGGTCGGGCTGGCGGGATTTGAACCCGCGACCTCTTGACCCCCAGACGCCTCGAGACGGTGATCACCGATGTCGCTCAATCCCGCGGGGCCTTGGTACGCAAGGCTTTCTGGGCCCTCCCGCGGATCGCCCGTGACGTCTAGTAATAGCCCGTGGGGACACATTCCGTTGCGTTCGTGGTCAGGATGTGGTCAGCCGAGGCGTTGGTCCTGTCCAGTTCGAAGCAAGGTTTGCCCTCGGGCTCTCCTTCCCTCCACCCGCAGACTTGCGTCGCGCTGGCTGAGCGCCGGCGACGTCCGGTGGGCGACTCGGGACCTAAGACCCTAGTGGCGGCAGTTCATGAGTTGTCTACTCAGCAACTATGAAGATCAGCCTGCAGCGGAGGACGGACCTCGCCATCCGGGCACTCGAGGAGCTCTCGACGGCGGAGCACATCGTGGCCGGGTCCGAGCTGGCCGACCGCATCGGCACGTCCCCCGGCTTCCTGGCGCAGGTGATGACTCCGCTGACCCGTCCGGGGTGGGTGACCTCGGAACGGGGACCGGGCGGCGGCTACCGCCTCGTTCGCTCCATCGGCGAGCTCACCATGCTCGAGGTGATCGAGGCCGTTGAAGGCCCCACCACTGACGGGATGTGCGTGCTCCGCTCCGGGCCTTGCCCGGGGAGCGGCTGCCCCATCCACGACCTCTGGACGCAGGCCCGCGCCGTGCTCACCGACGGCCTCGACCGGGTCAGCGTCGCCGACACGCTCGCCGCAGGAGGAACACCATGACCCAGCTGATGACCCGACGGGACACGCCCGTCACCGCACCTCGTGAGAACGGCCTGCTCCCGGTGCTGCCGCCTCCCCATCCGCACTACACGCTGGGATCGGTGGCGGTCATCGCCCTGGTTGCGGCTTTAGTGGCCGCCGCTATCGGCGTCGGCGCCCTCGCCATCACCGCCAACCGCAACTCGGTCGACGACGACCTGGTCGCGGACCGGGTGGACGAGTACCTGGCCGTTGCCGGGGTGGCGGGCGCCGCCGCCGAAGCCGTCCCCGACGTGGTACCGGAGCTCACCCCCCGTGCGGAGCTGGCGGCGGCGCCGGCCGACGAGATCGCCGCCGCCTTCGCCCCTGACGTCCCCGCCCGCAGCGAGCGCACGACGCCGGCCGTGGTCAGCGTGCATCTTGAGATCGTCGAAGAGGTCCAAACCATCGACCCCGCAACCGGGACCGAGTACGAGACCTGGGGCTTCCGCCTGGCGGACAACCCGGGCGCCGGCCTCGTCGTCGGAACCCCGGGCCCGATGATCCGGGCCCGCGTCGGCGACATGCTGTCGCTGACGGTGACCAACCCCGCCGACAGCGCCCACGCCCACAACATCGACCTTCATGCGGTCACCGGTCCCGGCGGAGGCGCCGTCGACACCTTGGTGGCCCCGGGCGAAACCGCCACCATCGAGGCCCGGATGCTCTACCCCGGAATGTTCATGTACCACTGTGCCTACGACGACGTCCCGTTGCACATCTCGCACGGGATGTTCGGGGGGATCCTCGTCGACCCCGCCGAACCCCTGCCCGAGGTCGACCACGAGTGGTACATCGTCCAATCCGAGTACTACACCACCCCCGTCGACGGCGGTCTCGCCGACACCGACCGCACCGCCGTCACCGCCGAAGAACCCAGCCACGTCGTGTTCAACGGAGCCACCGGCGCCATCGCCGGCGACAACGCGCTGGAGATGGCAGTCGGCGAGCGGGCCCGGATCTACTTCGTCAACGCCGGACTCAACCTCGCCTCCAACTTCCATCCGATCGGCTCCCACTGGGACGTGGTGTACCCCGAGGCGGCGCTGCTGGGCGACCCCCTGCGCGGCTCGCAGACCACGCTGGTGCCGGCCGGAGGCGGCACCGTCGTCGAGATCGTCGGCCAGGTGCCCTCCACGCTCGTGCTGGTCGACCACGCCCTGGCCCGGGCGTTCGACAAGGGGGCGGTGGGACAGGTCGTGATCACCGGCGAGCCGAACCCGGAGATCTACGCCGTGATCGGAGCCGAGCCTGCCACCGACGACTCCCATGACATGAGCGCCGACAGCGACGGGGACGCCGACGGTGCAGCTCCCGCCGCGGAGGTGAGCATCGTCGCCGGCGCAGGAGACGTCGCCGAGATGGACGCCGACGACGAGTTCGCCAACAGCGAGTCCGCCCCCGACTACAGCGTCAACACGCTCACGGTCCCAGTGGGAACCACGGTCACCTGGACCAACGACGACACGGTGATCCACACCGTCACCGCCGCCGACGGCTCCTTCGACTCCGGATTCCTCGACCCAGGCGCCACTTGGTCGTACACCTTCGACACCCCCGGCGAGTTCGAATACCTGTGCACCCCGCACCCGTGGATGCGGGCCAAGGTGGTGGTTGAGGGCTGACCCTCGCGGGTTCCCGTGGCGGGTGGTCGCACCGGTGCCCGCCAGGGACCCGGGCCGTCGCTTTGCCGGTGCCGAAGCCAGGCACGCATGGGCGGCGCCGTGGCGGCAGCGTGGTGGAGGGAGTCGTGGTTCGCGATTCGGGGCCACTCCTTCGTGATCCACGACCTTCGGCGGTCTAGGGGTGTGGGACACCGTGGCCCTCGACGAACTGTGACGACAGGAAATGTTGTCCCTGGTGGGATTCCGACAGGTTCACCCAATGCATTCCGACGGAATCAAGCTTCGCCCGGGAGCAGGTAGAGGGCGAACACCAGATCGGTGCCCGCTACGACGGCGTGCCGGGCGCCCGCTTCCATCCGCAGCCACGTCCCCGGAGCGGCGGGGTGGGTGTCTCCGGCGACGGAGAGTTCGCCCTGGCCCCTCAGGACGTGGATGATGGCGGGTCGGGACGAGGTGTGTTCGGACAACTCCTCGCCGGCGGCGAGCCCGAACATCACGACCTCGACGCTGCCTCCCCGAGAGAGGGTCTGGCTGTGGATACCTCTTTCAGGAACGGTCTCCTCGGCTGCGAGGTCAGGAAAGAAGGTGTAGGAGTGGGAGGTCATTGCGAGAAGCCTACGACCTCCTGATCGGGACGTCACGCCGTCCGATACCACCACACCGACGGGTATCACCCAACGGGAATAGCGCGCGACAGCCAACAGGACCGGCAACGGCCGCGAGTTACGGGTCGGACCGGACCCCACCCGGGATCCGGGCCTCGGGGACCAACCCACTGGGCAACCTCACCCGGCTGGATCGGTCGCTCCCCCATCGAGTGTGTGGCTTCCGGCAGCCCGTGCTCAATGGTGGCGCCCAGTATCCGTCGGTATCGGCGGCTGAACCCGGCGACGGCGGACGGACCGTGATCCACCGGCTGGTGGGCTGCCTCCTACCCGCCGTGCGGCGATGGCGCAGGCTTCGACACGAGCGCGGCCCCGGCGAGCCGGGTCAGGAAGTCGCCTATCCACAGCGCTACGGCGGTCACCGCCATCACTGTCCAGCCGGACACCAGCGCCAGTCCCGCAATGGTGGGTACCGCCAGCGGGATGACCGGCCATCTCGTCATCCATTGGGCCCTGATCCCCGGTGGGGGCCCGAGGAGCACGGGGGTCAGGTAACCCAGCGAACCCAGGAGCACCTGGCCCACACCGGCGACCACCGCGGCTGCGGTCCACCCCGAGAACGGGACGTCCGCCCGCCCCGCCATGAGCCCGATGCCGTCGACCATCGCCCACACGATAAGCCAGGTGACGCCGGCCGAGATCTGGAGGAAGAGCGGCTCGCGCCTTCCCTTGGACCACAAACGCCCCACGATCCCGCCGAGGATGAGCGCCGCCCCGGTGCCCGCCAGGACCGTCCCCGCTCCCACCATGACCGAGGAGCCCGTCAGACCTGCCGTCATCGCCGCCGCCCCGGCCGCACACAGCCACCAGGCGACCACTGCCTCACGCCCGCTCACCGACCTGTGGTGGGCGGTGGTGGGAAGGAAGGTGGGGATCGTCCCGACGATGGTCAGGCCGATCAGGCCAACCAGGTTGAGGTGCGAGTGCACGAGGCGGGCTGTGGCATAACCCGATCCGGTCGAACCGGTCCCGAGAAAGGCTCCTAGCGTCACACCGATCGCCCCAGCGGTGAAGGCGACCAGGTAGAAGCGGGCCGAGAGATCGAACCGTCGCAGCAGGCTGCGGTGAACGGCGGCGCGGATGGAGAGCGCCAGTGTTCCGATCCCGCCGACCACGGCTGCGGCGCCGATCCAGACCATGACCGCTGTCGAGGTGGGCACCCCGATCAGCACCAGTGTGACGCCGATCACGATGAGGAGCCGCTGGGTGGTGGACACGGACGGCGGCGGCGGCGAGGTCGTCGCCCAGGTGATGGTGAACATCTGGCTGGCGCCCGATATCGCCAACAGCACGGTCCCGGCGACGAAGGCATGGAGGGGTCCCCACCACGAGCCGCCAGTGATGAGGACGACGACGGCCCAGGTGAGCGCGACGAGGCCGAACCCGCCGGCGGCGGCCAGCGCCCGGCGGGCGATCGCATGCGACCCGACGACATGTCCGGTGGGTCTCGGTCTCATCTCGGCGCCCACCGCGGATAGTCGATTCCCGCCACCCTGTTGATCACGTAGCCCTGCACGGTGAGGAGCGCCACCGCGAGCATCAGCACGGCCAGCTGTGCGGGTGTCCGCAGGATGCCGAGGGAGACGATGAGCGTGGTGGCCCCGGCAGGGGGGTGGGGGACCCGGAGCCACACCATGAGCCCGGAGGTGAGACCGAGGGACACGGCGGCGGCGCCGACGCGCCCCAGGGTCACCTCCGAGGCGAGCGCGGGCGCCGCCTCGGTGAGACCGAACAGCACCAGGGACAGATAGCCGGCTCCGGCCCCGATGAGATGGCCGCAGATGGTATTGCGGGGTGACGCCGCCGGCGCCGTCGGTGTGTAGAAAAACAGGAATGCGGTCGGCCCGAGCGAGGGGAACACGAACGGGCTGCGGGTGGCCCACGCGGCGGCGGCGAGGAGCCCGATCGAGATGACACCGTTGACCAGGGCGAACAGACCCATGACGGAGGTCGACGAGTGCCGCTGTACCAGGGCGGGGATACGGAGCCGGCGGGTGAGGCCGAGCACCACGGCATACATCTGCCCGCCGATGGGGCCGTGCGGCGGCGGGGGGCGGCGCCTCGGGTCAGACACGCCGCAGGTAGCGATAAAACGCCACCGTCGCCCCGGCCAGCACCGCGGAGACCCCGGTGGCGGACCATGCCAGCCGCGGGTCGTGATCGAGCAGCCCCTCGACCGCCACCGCCAGCAGGAACACCTGGATGCTGAACAGCAGGATCACGTACACGAGCACGGCGGTGCTCACCTGGGTGGTGCGCTGCCGCCTCATGCCGAATCCCCGCCCCCATTGGGGATCGCCCACACCATCCCGTTCCGCACCTCGAGATCGATCCGGTCGAGCGGACGTTCGGGCGGCCCCGCCACCGGCTCACCGTTGAGATCGAAGACACCTTCGTGACACGGGCACTCGAGCCGCTGATGCTGAGGCGCCCAGTAGACGACACACCCGAGATGGGTGCACTTCTGGCTGAACGCCACCAGGGTCGACGCATCGGGACGCATCAGGATGGCGGGATCATTGGCGGTGGGGTAGGCGAACAGGTGGCTCTCCCCAACCGGCACGTCATCGAGCGCCACCACCTCCACAGGCTCCCCGGCGGTGACGCTCCGCAACGAGGCCCACAGGCTCACCAGCCCCCCGGTCCCCGCCACCGCCACCGAGGCGGCCGCGAGGAAGCGGGTGAACTCGCGGCGGGTGACGGCCTCCTCACCTGCTGCGGTGTAGGGGAAGTCGCGGCGCCAGATCGGCGGCTGGGGATCGGGTGACGTCGTCACCCAGGGTCCCCCAGGGCGAACGGGTCGTCGAGCCAATGGATGGTCTGGCGGCCGATGAAGACCTCCACCGGGCCCGGCTCGTTGACCACGACGGCCACCTTGGTGCGGACCTCCTGGTTTCCGAACGACCAGTCCCTGACCAGCGTCCCGGTGCGAACCCGCTCGAAGTCCTCGACGCTGCCATACCACAGCGCCTCGGAGGGGCACACCGAGGCGCACATCGGCTTCAGCCCCTCGGAGGTGCGGTCGTAACACATGTCGCATTTCATCATCTGATCGAAATCGGCCATGTATTTGGGGATCCCGAACGGGCATCCGTACACACAGTTGGAGCAGCCGATGCAGCGCGGCTTGAGCGACGACTGGACCACCCCGTCCTCGTTCTGCTTGATGGCGTCGGCGGGACACACCTCGGCGCAGGTCGGATCCTCACAGTGCATGCACACCGTGGGGACGGTCTGGGTCGTCACTGCCCTGTCGACGGTGTCGAGCTGAATGAGCGACACCCCCGATGGGTGCCGCACTCGGCGCACGCCTCGACACACGCGAGACATCCGATGCAACGGCTCTGGTCGATGGCGAAGACGGCGGAGGCGGGGTCGATGTTCATCCGTCGTCTCCCCGGTGCAGGGCGAGGTCGCGGTCGTCGCGGACGTCGCCCCGGCCGCCGGTCCTGGCCACTCGCACCGCCGAGACCTTGTACTCGGGGATCCCCGAGATGGGGTCGATGGCTCGCTTGGTGAGCAGATTGGCCGATTTGTCGCCCGGCCAGTGGTACGGGATGAACACGGTGTCCGGGCGAATGGTCTCGACCACCTTCGCCGGCGCCGTCATCTCGCCCCGCCGCGAGGTGATCGTCACCAGGTCGCCGTTCTGCACACCGATAGAGTCGGCGAGGCGGGGATGCATCTCGCACAGCGGCTCGGGGTACTGATCGACCAGCGGACCGATGCGGCGGGTCTGGGTACCCGACAGGTACTGACTGATCACCCTCCCGGTCGTCAGGTAGATGGGGTACTCGTCGTCGGGAACCTCGGAGGACTCCCGCCACGGTGTGGGGATGAAGCGGGCCCTCCCGTCGGGATGGAAGAACCGTCCGCCCTCAAACAGCCGCGGCGTGCCGGGGTGTCCTTCCTCGGGACATGGCCAAAATACCCCCTGCTCGTCGACGACGCGCTGCCACGTGATCCCGAAGTAGTCGGCGCTTCCCCCCTTCGAGGCCACCCGCAGCTCCTCGAAGATCTGCTCCGTGGACGAATAGTCGAAGTACCGGCCACGGTCGAGACGACGCGCCAGGTCGCAGATGATCTCCCAGTCGCGGCGTGCGTTCCCCGGTGGGGGCACTGCCTCGTTGATCTTCACCACCCGGCCCTCCAGAGTGGTGACGGTGCCTTCGTCCTCCTCGTGGAGCGACCCAGGCAGCACGATGTCGGCGTGGGCGCCCGTCTCGGAGAGGAAGAAGTCGATGGTGGCATAGAACTCCAGCTTCCCCAGCGCCTCCCGGGTGAAGTTCGCGTCGGGAAGCGAGACGAGGGGGTTGAAGCAGATCGAGAGCAGCCCCTTGATCTCCCCGGAGTGGATGGCGTTCATGATCTCCTGCGCAGTGAGCCCCTTGCCGGGGATCTCGGAGGAATCGCACCCCCACACCGAGGCGACGTACTCCCGGTGCTCGGGGTTTGTGACGTCTCGGTTGCCGGGGAGTTGGTCGCACTTGTGACCGTGCTCGCGGCCGCCCTGGCCGTTGCCCTGACCGGTGATGGTGTTGACTCCGCACCCCGGCTTCCCGTACTTGCCGGTGGCGAGTCCGAGGTTGATGCAGGCGAGGACGTTGTCGACCCCTTTGGTGTGGTGCTCGATGCCGCGGGCGTGGAGCAGCATCCCCGTGGCGGAACGGCCCCACAACTCGGCGGCTTTCTCGATCCGGGCGGCGGGGACACCTGACACCTGCGCCGCCCAGGCGGGTGTGGCCTGGCTCACCGATGCCGCCGCCGCCTCGAACCCGGTGGTGTGGTCGGCGATGAAGTCGTGGTCGATCCAGTCGCGACGGATGAGCACGTGGAGGATCGCCGACAGCACCGCCAGGTCGGTGCCGGGCCGCACCCCGAGGAACACGTCGGCGGTCCGGGCGACCGGGGTGACCCTGGGGTCCATCACGATGAGCTTGGCGCCGTTGTCCCTCGCTCTCCAGATGTAGGTGGTGGTGATGGGGGCGCATTCGGCGATGTTGGCCCCGGCGACGAAAACCACGTCGGCGAGCGGTATGTCGGACCAGGGGTTGGCGGCCCGGTCGACACCAAGCGCCTTCTTGCCGGCGGCCCCCGCCGACACCATGCACAGGCGCCCGTTGTAGTCGAGGTTGGCGGTGCCGACCCCCAGCCGGGCGAACTTCCCCATGAGATACGACTTCTCATTGGTGATGGAGACCCCGGACAGGACGGCGAACGCGTCAGGCCCGGAGGCGTCCTGGATGCGGCGGATCTCGGCAGCGGTCCGATCGAGGGCGTGTTCCCAGCCAACCTCCCGGAACCCGTCCGGATGTGAGGCGTCACGTTCAAGAGGCTCGAGCAGACGGTCCGGATGGCTGCCCTGAAGGTACCGCTTGACCCCTTTGGGGCACAGCTTTCCCTCGTTGAACGGGAAGTCGTAGCGGGGCTCGAACCCCACCACCTTGTCATCGCTCACCTTGAGCTTGATGCCGCACTGCTGCCCACAGAAGCAGCAGTGGGTGTCGACCACCCGGTCGATATCGAGATCGGCGTCCCATCCCCCGGGGGGGACACGGTTGAGGTGGGGGCCGTACCGCTCGACGAGCGCCTCCACGGTGATGGGGGTGGTCGACATCAGCCGAAGCCCTCCACCCGCTCGGACTGGGCCAGCCCCACCAGGTTCCTCCGGCAGCGCGGACACACGTCCTGGTAGTTGCCGCCGCCGGGCATCGAATAGTCGAATCCGAGGAGGGGCAGAACCTCCTTGAGGTCGTCCATCTGGAGCCGGGAGGCGAAACCCTCGCCGCACACGGCACAGATCTGAGGCCCGCTCTCCACCCCGGCGTCCTTGTAGAAGGCGACACCGAGATTGGCGGGACGCTGCAGGATGTGGAACAGCTTCCCGAACGGGATGTAAAGCAACCCCAGGATCACGGTGAGGGCGTGGAGCGTATTGAGGAACGAATAGGCGCGCCCCTCCATCCACATACTCGATGCGGTAAGCATCAGACCCGTCACCGAGACGGCGAACAAACCGGCCAGAGCCGCAAAGTCGCCGCTTCGCTCCACCGCCAGCGCTCCCCTGTCATGGAGCCTCCGTGCCAGGAAGATGGCCACCCCGGCGATCACGAGCACGGCGGCGATGTTGAGGATATGAAACACCAGCCAACCGACCACGCTCCGCGAGTCGAAGGTGAAGGTCGCCACCGGACCGAGGTAGGCGAGGTAGGTGCGCCCCGACGCATCCGCCGACTCGAAATGGATCCACCCGAAAGTGAGCGGGAAGGTCACCAGCGCCGCCAGAACGCACCCCCAGAACAGGAGCTGGTGGGCCACCCAACGGGTCTGGGAGCGTTTGGCGATGAAGCGCTGCAGCGCCAGGTTCATCACCAGCATCCCCGCCAGCGAGACGAGATTCGTCCCGAGCTTCCCCTTGGCCCGCATCGCCTCCCAGCCGCGCCGGTTGAGCCGCGCCGTGGGCGGCCTCCGCAACCACACGACATATCGATACACGGTGGCGAAGGTGGCGAGCAACGTCCCGAACAGATAAGGCGCCAGGGCAGCGTCGAACCAACGGAGACGCTCCGAACCCAAGTACACCCCGACCAAGAGCACGACCACCGCCACGATCCCGGCACCGGCACCGCGCCGATCGATCCGGACATCGGCCGATGGCGTCATGCCGCCGACACTAGCCAACCATAATCGGGGCTGGCAACGGGGTCCCCGGCATGCTTCGAGGTGTCAGCGACTGATCGGATCGCGGGACGTCGATGCCCGGCCGGGTACCGAGCGGCGGTGGAGCCGGGCCGTGTCGTCGTTTGTGAAGCCTGCCAGCGAGGGCCAACGGTACCTGGCGTCGGATTGGTCGAGTTCCGCCAGCCGTGTCACGGCCGGCCAATCGATCCACTCCCGCGACAGAGCCTGAACAAGGACACCGATCGGGGTCTCGGTACCGCCGCAAACGACGTAGGCCTCATTCGTGGAACGCCCCCTGGTCATCGGGGTGTAGATGCCGGCGGTGTCGGTGGGTGCGTCGATGAGGAGGAGGGCGGTGTCGACGGTGCGGCCTTGGGTGGCGTGGCTGGTCTGGGCGTACCCGAGTTCGACATGCTCAGCGACGTAGTCGGCGGGGAGCATGACCATCCCGGTTCGGCCCGTGACAGTGACGGTGCCGTCTCGGTGGATGGTGTCGATGGTCCAGTGGTCGCGGTTCTTCACCATCCGGCCACGGTCGGTGTGGAGGGTGCGGTCGTTGCGGCGGGTCACGACCTCGTCACCGACGAGAAGCTGCCGGTGGCCGACGTCGAGGCGTGGTCCGGTGGGGTCCAGTTCACCGACGGCGATGCGTGCTTGTTGGGCGTGGTGGTTGAGGCGGTCGACGGTGTCGGTGGTGTTGGCCATCATCGCCACCGTGTCACCTCGGGCACGGGCCACCGCCCACGTGGTGAGGATCTCCTTCTGCATGTGTGCGGGGGTGCCGCCGTGGAGGCGACCGTGGCGGTCGTATTCGGCGAGACCAGCAGGGTCGCCTTTGCGGAGCCGGAGGGAGGCGTCCCGTTCCCAGCGGTGGGTGAAACGATGGATCTCGTCGAGTTCAATCGCGCCGTAGGCGGCGACGAGATGGGCGAACATCCCACCCCGGCCCACGGCGGAGAACTGGCGGGGGTCCCCGACCATGACCACCCGCCAGCCCTGTTCCTCCGCGAGGTGCGCGAGTTGGTCGAGCTTGGGGGTGGAGACGGTTCCGGCTTCGTCGAGGACCACCGTCGCTCCCGCCGGGAGGCGGTAACCGGGACCAGGTGACCGGTCCGACTGTCGGTGTTCGTGGAGAAGCTTGTCCAACGTGTCCGCCGCCATCCCGGTCTCGGTGGCGAGCACCTCAGCCGCCCCAGCCGTGGGGGCGACCCCGAACACAGCCCGACCCTGTCGCTGGAGGTGGTCGACGGCGGGGGCCAGGGCGGTGGTCTTCCCCGCACCGGCAGGTCCCACGATCAGCTCCACCCTCCCATTGCCGGCAACAGCGGCGCAGGTATCGACCTGCGCCGGGCTCAACCCCTCCACACCCCGGACGGTCACGGCCCGTTTCGGGAGCATCTCGGCGATCTGAACAGCCGTTTCGACCCATCGGGTGATCCGTTGTTCTTGGGCGAGGATGGCCTCGGTGGTGAACTGGCGGTCGATCACCATCTCGGTGACCGGTCGCCCGTCACGGCGCACCGGGACACCCTCCGGGACCGGCGGTGACAGGTCGACGCAGCGCGTCGCGACGGTGTGATCGGTGAGCCGCTGCAGCCACCCGGTCAGCTGGTCGGGGTCGACGGTGACGTCGGTGGGGACGGTGGCGGCGAGTTCCCGGAGGAGTTGGGCCGGTCGCCACGTCGACTGTTTCTCCGCCACCGCCACCAGTGCCCGGTCCACCATGCCTGCTGCGGCCTCGGGGGTGATTCCGACCCGGTCGACGTGGCGACCGGTGACGGTGTCGGTGAGTTGGGTGGGTTCGTGGCCGAGGCCTTCGAGGCGGGCCCGCCAGTACGGGTGGAGCCGGTCCGCCATGTGGTCGTCGGGTTTCTGCGGGCGGCTATCCACAGCGGCTTCGCGTTCGAGACGCCACCGCTGCCGCTCATCCGGTTCGTGCCCGTAGTCGCGGCGGAACCGTTCCAGCTTCACCGCCAACCTGGCCTCCATCTGACGGGTCCGAGCCGAGAAATGCTCCAGAATCGCCGGGTCGACCCCGGCGATCTCGGCGATCCCATGGACGGGTGGGTTCCATTGGACACCGAGGCGGCGGGTCAACTCGGTACGCAGGTTGGCGTGATACAGAGACGACAGGGTGCGTTGGTCGAGTTTGATGGTGCGGGCATCCAACGCCAACCATCGCCCATCGGGGGCCTTGACCCGGTTCGGGATCACCACATGCGAATGCACCTGCGGATCAAGAAGACGGGACGTGTGTTGGCGGAACACCGCCGCGGCGATCCCATCTGCATCCACACACACGACGTGACCGCGGAGCCGCACCCGGGTCACGGCGTGCTCCTCGACCCAGCCCATCACCGCCGCAACCGCCAGGTCGTGAGCCTCGGTGACGTCCCGGCGCACCTCAGCGTCACCGACCCCGAACAGCACCGACACCGACTTGGGGGCGGAGAACGTGGCGTCAAAGCCCCGCACCGACTTGTTCCCGAACCGGCGCCCCAACCGGGACCCGGTTACTGGGTGGAGGCCGGCCATCACCGCCAGGAACGCCGCCTCGTCGACCTCCCCGGAGAGGCCGAGCAGGTCGGCGCCCCGGCCCCGCCACAACCCTGGCGGCTCGTTGTCGTCCAGGTAGTACGACGGCACAGGATCCGTGTAGTAGCGGCCTGCCGCCTCGCCCTTGAGCGTCGTCACCCGAACCATCACAACCACCCGCCAACCCGTTCCCGACCGCAGGTGTGCACTCGTCTGTGCTGATTTCGCTGTTCGCTTTGCGCAGGGGGTGGCATCGGTGGGGACCCGTTTCAGGTGGTCGGCGGGGCCGCGGCGAAGAGGCCGAGCTGGTCCTCGGACGGGGCTGTGAGAGGGGTGACTTGCGAGCGTCGAGTCCTGGCCGAGTCGCGAGAGTCGGCCCGTCCGCCGTTGGCCGCCGGTGTCGGGTCATCCCCGCCCCGGTCGCCATTCGAGCTGGCACCGTTCGGGCTGGCACCGTTCGCGGGAGGAGGGCCCGGGAGGTCGGCTCCGAGGAGTTGCTCGAGGGCCCGCCGTGGGACCCGCAGCACGTGTCCGAGGTCGATCACCGGCAACCCCGACCGGCCACCGGTGTCGCGCCACTCCCGGGCCATGGCATAGGCCTTGGTGCGGCCGATCCGCAGCACCTCCCCCGCTTCCTCCACGGTGAGCACCAACGGCAACCGATCATCCATACAAGCCTCAGCTACTCCAAACAGAGTTCCACCGCATTGTAGCTGGTCACCACGACAAAACAATCCCCCCACAACAAACACACCATGTACACTGCGGTGATGCCCCGACGACGACGCACCCCGCCACCCGAGCCCGACCCGCGACCCACCGTCGACATCGACCTCAACCAAGTCGTCGCCTACAACGTCCGCGCCGCCCGGGACCTCCGCGGCTGGACCCAGGAAGAGCTCGCCGACTACCTCGAGCCCTACCTCGGCCAACGCCTCACCCAAGCCGGGATCTCATCGATCGAACGGGCCTGGGACTCCGACCGCCGCCGCGAGTTCGACGCCCACGAGCTGCTGATCTTCGCCGTCGTCTTCGACCTCCCCATGATCTGGTTCCTGCTCCCCCCACCCGGAGACCGCAGAACCATGCGCGGCACCGCCCGACCCATCTCCGAGATCTACAGCTACCTCCTCGGACAACCCCACCAACTCGAACCCCTCTACCAACGTCTCAAGGAACTCGGGAACACCGACACCACCGCCGCCGAAGACACCGTCGAGATCCTCACCGGGATGCAAAGCGACGCCGGTAAATGGTCCTACCGGGAACGCCGCAAAGACATGCTCCTCGCCCTCCTCGACCAACACGCCGACCAATTCGACGACGCCATCGACCAGCTCAGCAAGATCGTCGACCACCTCCGCCACGCCGGCATCCGCGGCTTCGTCGCCGAACACACCCACGACGACGACTTCACCTACAAACCCGACCAGGCCACCGACCCGCCGCCCACCACGGACAAAACAGCACCAGACGCCACCACCGACCAGCAGGAGGAACCAGGAGGCACCACATGACAAGGACCCAGGAATGAGCAGACGAGGCACCCTCCGCCGCCGCTGCTCCAGCTGCGGCGCCACGATGAAAGACGGCACCTGCCCCAAGGGCCACGACGCCTGGGCATGGAGCTACACCATCGACGCCGCCCCTCCCGGCGCACCCCGCCGACAACTCACCCGCTCCGGCTTCAACACCAAGCGTGAGGCGCTCGACTCGATGAGCCGGCTCCAAGAACAGCTCCGCTCCCACACCTTCGTCGAACCATCGAGAAGGACTCTGAGTGACTACCTCACGACGTGGCTCGACGGACTCGCAGCGACCGGACTTCGGGCGTCGACGATCGCCAACTACAGGACGATCGTGACCATCTGGGTGGTCCCCAGCGTCGGAGACGTCCCGCTGCAATCCCTCGATGCCGACCACCTCGACAGGCTGTACGCGATGCTCCTGCGAGAAGGGCGTCGGCGCGCCCAGGGCGGGCTGTCCGCGCGCACCGTTCGCTACACCCACACGGTGATCCGCAAGGCGTTGGCCGATGCCCTCCGGAAGGGGGTCGTGACTCACAACGTCGCTGATTTCGCCTCGCCTCCTTCGGCGAGTGCCGCCCGTCCGCCGGAGATGAGCTTCTGGACGCCTGAGCAGCTGGCGTCCTTCCTCGGCTCCGTTGCCGACCACCGACTTTTCCCCCTGTGGCGAACGGCCGGCTTCACGGGTATGCGCCGCGGCGAACTCGCCGGACTTCGCTGGTCGGACGTCGACCTCGACGGGGACGATCGGACCCCGGGCCGAATCTCCGTGGTGCGGCAATACGCTCCGGACGGCGTAGGCGGCTTCGCGTTCCAGTGGCCGAAGTCCGAACGGGGACGACGTGTGATCGACCTCGACCCGGAGACCGTTCGGATACTGGCGGCGTGGCGGGACCGTCAACTCGGGGAGCGAGTTCTTCTGGGACTGGTGGATCGGCCCGAGTTGGTGTTCTCCCAGTTGGACGGCTCGCCCCTCAGGCCCGACTCGGGCATCTCCGGCTTGTTCGACCGGCTGGTGGCGAAGGCCGATGTGCCTCGGATCCGCGTGCACGACCTCCGCCACACCCATTGCGCGCACCTCATCGCCACCGGCGCTGATCTCAAGGCGGTGTCGACCCGCCTCGGCCACGCTTCCGCCAGCTTCACGCTCGATCGGTATGGGCATCTGCTGCCAGGACAGCAGGCAAGAGCGGCGGCCATGGTGGCGGCGCTGGTCGACGGGGCGATGAGAAAGCTCGACTGATCTGTCGCAAGGGGCAGCCGCTGTCGTGCGGTTGGTCGGTGCTACCCGGTCGGCGAGGTCTCCACGGCGGTTCCGTAGCGCTGGCGAACGGCCTCACCGCTGATACCGAGGACGGCACCGATGGCCGCCAACGAGAATCCAGCTTGGCGGGCGTTCCGGACGGCGTCGTCGAGGCGGTGTTCGGCGTCGGCGACATCGCCGAGTGCGGCGGCAACTTGACGCAGCGGCGTGGCGTCACGCCATTCGATCTGCTCTGGGTCGAGGGACTCAATGCAGGCCGCCGCTTCGGCTGCGGCTTGCTCCAGTTGTTGTCTGGTTCGTGGCATCAGGTTCACCTCCTCAGGTACTTGGCTCGGACTCGCATTGCGTGGACGAGGACTGGGCCTTTCTCGGTGTCGAGCACACCGACCTCGAGGAGAGCCCCGGTTCTCGGATCGGCCCCGATCAGTCGCCATCCCGTCCGGCGTACAGCTCCTCGAGCAGCACGACAGCTCGGAGCTGGTCCTCGACGGTCGCCTCCCGCTCGATGTCCAAGACCCACACGTGGACACCTTCACCGCCGACACAGCCGCATCGAGTCGAGCCCGTACGCACGCGGACACCGAGGCGGCGACCCGCGGCTCGTCCCGCCTCCCGCCAGAAATCGACATCGGTGGGCTCGTCGAGGTGCCGGATCAGGGTGCCATTCGCCGAGAGCTCGGACGTCACTTCGGGGATCAACGGCTCGACCCGACGCCTCCGACGCACCGCTGCGAGGCTCACGACGTTTCGCGATGTGGTCATTCTGTGGTCAGACCGCCCTTCGCACCCCCGGCCCCGGGATGCCCCTGGAGGCGAACCCCTTGCGTGTCAAGGGGTTCGGGTGGTCGGGCTGGCCGGATTTGAACCGGCGACCTCTTGACCCCCAGTCAAGCGCGCTGCCAAGCTGCGCCACAGCCCGATGAAGATCGCATGGTACACCCTCCGTCGGTGGCCGTGGCGGCGCGCAGGCGGGTCTCAGTCTCGACCGTCCGACTCGGACGGCGCGCCATCGGAGGCTGCGATCAGAAGAGCCAGTCGAACAGCAGCACCAGACCCTGGACCAGACGCCACCCGAGATAGAGAGCGGTGAGGGCGATGGTCAGCATGAACCCAATCGGCCATTTCTCGTCGTCGGGGTCGCCTGCGACCTCTCCCCCGCCGTCCGGATCGGCTACCGCCGGGTCCGGCTGGGGCACGAGCGGGAAATGCTCCGCATCGGTCGGTGTTCCGAAGGCGTCGGGGGGAGGCTCGGTCGGCCTGCGCTCCTCCGCCGGGTCGGTCATACCGCGTCCGTCATACCGGGGGCACCCCGTGGCGGCGACCGGAGAAGTGACGTTCCTTGCCTGAGGCGAACTCGATGCGGTCGATGATCTCACGGCGCAGATCGTCGGGTTGGATCACGGCGTCGACCACCAGCTCGGATCCGAGCCGCATCAGGTCGACGTCCTCGAGGTACTCATCACGCCGGGCGGTGACGAAGGCCTCGCGCTCGTCTTCGGGGAGAGCCTGGATCTTGTTGAAGTACACGGCGTTGACCGCGGCCTCGGGGCCCATCACCGCGATCTCGGCGGTGGGCAATGCAATGGTGGCCTCCGGGTTGAGCCCTGGTCCGGAGAAGGCGTAGAGCCCGGCGCCGTAGGCCTTGCGGACGATGATCGACAGACGGGGGACGGTGGCCTCGGCGATGGCGGTGAGCATCTTGGCGCCGGAGCGGATGATTCCCTGACGCTCCACCTGCGTCCCGATCATGAACCCGGGCACGTCGGCGAAGAACAGCAGCGGGATGTTGAAGGCGTCGCACAGCCAGATGAAACGGGCGGCCTTGTCGGCGGAATCGACGAACAGCACCCCACCGAGGTGGCTGGGCTGTGACGCCACGATCCCCACCGGCTTGCCGTCGATCCGGGCCAGGGCGGTGATCAACTCCGGGGCGAACAGCTCTTTGATCTGGAGGATGCTCTCGGCGTCGACGATGCGATCGAGAAACTCGAGCATGTCATAGCCCTGGGTGGAGTCTTCGGGGAGCACCGAACCGGGGTCCTCGACCTCGGGGAGTTCAGGTAGATAGCTGGGTGGCAACACCCGGTAGTGCTCGGGGAGGTACGAGAAGTAGGCCCGCGCCCATCCGATGGCTTCCTCGTCGCTGCTGACCAGCGCATCGCCACATCCGGAGACGGAGCAGTGCATCCGGGCGCCGCCCATCTCCTCCAGCGTGGTGTCCTCTCCGATCACCATCTGCGCCATCCGTGGCGACCCGAGATACATCGAGGCGCGACCCTCGACCATGATCACCACATCACAGAACGACGGGATGTAGGCGCCGCCGGCGGCGGACGGTCCGAACAGACAGCACACCTGCGGGACCCGCCCCGACAGGCGCACCTGGTTGTAGAAGATCTTGCCGGCGCCACGTCGTCCCGGGAACAGGTCGACCTGGTCGGTGATGCGGGCCCCGGCGGAGTCGACCAGGTAGAACACCGGGAGCAGCTCGTCATACGCCATCTCCAGCGCCCTGATCATCTTCTCTACGGTGCGGGCGCCCCAGCTCCCTGCCTTGATGGTCGGGTCGTTGGCGATGACGACCACCGGCCGACCCTCGATCCGACCCCGACCGGTGACGACGCCGTCGGCGGCGAGATCGTCGGCCATGGCATTGGCGAGCTGCCCGTCCTCGATGAAGGTGCCGGGGTCACAGAGCAGCTCGACGCGGTCGCGAACGAACATCTTGCCCTGTTCGGCGAGCTTCTCGTGATACTTCTCGGGCCCCCCGGCGCGGGCCCGCTCGGACGCCTTCTGGAACCGTTCTTCGAGGTGACCTGCCATGGTTGCAAGGCTAACGGATGACAACCACCCCACGGCCAACCCGCCCGACCCACCTGGCCGCCCGTCAGTAGGCGACGCTCGCCAGCAGCGCGATCAGTCCGGGATCTGGTTGTTGTGGCGACGGCGGGTGTAGATCCGGATCGGGGTCCCGATGAAGTCGAACTCCTGGCGGAGCCGCCCCTCGAGGAACCGCAGGTAGTCCGGGCCGAGATCCCCGCCCCTGACGAAGAGGACGATGGTGGGTGGTTCGGTCTGCGCCTGGACGGCGTAGATGATGCGGGGCCGGCGACCCTGACGGGTCGGGGGCGGATGGGCCTCCCCCCAGGTGCGGATCAGCCGGTTGAGATCGGGGGTGGGGATCCGCTGACGTCTCGTCTCCAGCACCATCCGCACCGCCTTGGGCAGACGGTGCAGCCGGCTCCCGGTCTTGGCGGACAGCCGGAGCACCGGTGCCCACGAGACAAAGGCGAGGCGATCGGCGAGACCGTCTTCGGTGTTCTCCCGGCTCTCCTCGTCGACGATGTCCCACTTGTTCAACAGGATGATCAGCCCGAGCCCGGCCTTGGCGATCTCCTCGGCCAGACGCTGCTCCTGATGGGTGACGCCACGTTCGCCGTCGATCATCAGCAGCGCCACGTCGGCCTCGGCGATGACCTGGCGGGCCCTCATCACGGCGTACTGCTCGACCTCGTCCTTGATCTTGGTGCGCCGTTTGATCCCGGCGGTGTCGACCACGACGAACGGCTCCCCGTCGAGCTCGACCACCATGTCGATCGGATCGCGGGTCGTCCCCGGTTCGTCGGCGACCAGCACCCGGTCTTCCCCGGCCAACTTGTTGAGCAGGGTGGACTTGCCGACGTTGGGACGCCCGATGATGGCGAGGCGTGCCAGACCACGTTCGGGCTGGAAGGTCCCCTCCTCGGGAAGGGCGGCGATCAGGGTGTCGAGGAAGTCGCCGGTCCCCCGTCCGTGCTGGGCGCTCAGCTGGATCGGCTCACCGAGACCGAGCGACCACAGGTGATGGAGATCGTTCTCCTGCCGGGGGCTGTCGACCTTGTTGGCGACGAAGAGATGCGGCTTGCCGGAGGCGAGGACCAGCCGGGCGATTCCCTGGTCGTCGTCGGTGGCCTCGGTGGTGGCATCGGCGACGAACAGGACCAGATCGGCCGACCTCATCGCCTGCTCGGCCTGGTTGCGGATCCCGGCGGTGAGCTCCTCCTCGGGAGTCAGCTCCCATCCTCCGGTGTCGACCAGCAGGAAACGGCGGCCCGACCATTCGGCGGTGAACTCGCGGCGGTCCCTGGTGACCCCGGCCTGGGGGTCGACCACGGCGGCGCGGCGACGCACCACCCGGTTGACCAGGGTGGACTTGCCGACATTGGGGCGTCCGACGACGACAACGACGGGGAGAGCGGTCATGCGGCGATACCTTCCAGAAGACCTGCAGCGGTGGTGTCGACGGCGGTGACCGGGGCGCGGGCGGCAGCCGCCACCGTGGCCAGGTCGACCTCGTCGAGGAAGCGGTCGCCACGAAGGGCGATGTCGGGGAGCAGATAGCGCCCGGCAGGGCCGGTGTCGGCGGCGAGGGCACGCCTGACGTCGTCGCCTGCCAGCAGACCGGCCACGGCGACGTTCCCGGCGAAGAACTCGTTGCGGACCGGGAGCAGCCGCACCCGCCGCCCGGCCATCCGGCCGATCCGTTCGATCACCGGTTCGAGGGCGCGGGCCCCGTATTCGCCGGTCACAACCACGATCGGCGCCCCGGAGTGGCCGTTCAGGCCGGACCCATCATCGAGGTCTTCGTTGGCGCCGGTGCGGCGCGGCGCCCGGTATCCCTCGGCCGGAGCCGCCGGGATCGACCGCCATTCCCCGGTCACGATCGGCGCCTCCCCAGACGTGCCCCGCTCGAGGCGGTCGACCTCGTCGTAGAAGGCCCGCACCATCCCGATCCCGTTCTCGTGCTGGGAGAAGTCCTCGTAGGTGTCCGAGGCGGGGAACGGCTCGTCGGCCATCAGGTACAGCTCGTCGGAGGCGAAGAAGAGCCGGCGGCCGAGGCGGTGGAGGGCGATCTCCTGCCAGGTGTGGATGATCTCGAGGTCGCGCTGTGCCTGCAGGCGCGTATGCGGCACCAGCGACGCCTCCTTGTTGTACCGGGAGACGCCGAGCGGGACGATCCCCACCGATGCCAGCCGGGGGTATCTGCTCACCACTTCGGCGCAGGTCCGGGCCAGGACATCGGCGGCGTTGACATCGGGGCACAACACGACCTGGCCGTGGACGACCACATCGCGGTCGAGCAGCCCACGGAGCCAGCGCAGACTGGTGGCGCCGCGGGGGTTGCGCAACATCCGGCTCCGCACATCGGGGTCGGTGGCGTGGATCGAGACGTAGAGCGGGCCGAGACGTTCCTCGACCACCCGCGACAGGTCCAGCTCGGTGAAACGGGTCAGCGTGGTGAAGTTTCCGTAGAGGAACGAGAGCCGGTAGTCGTCGTCCTTGAGGTAGAGCGACTTCCTCATCCCCGGGGGGAGCTGATAGATGAAGCAGAACTCGCAGTGGTTGTCACAGGTCTGCACCCTGTCGAAGATCGAGGCGTTGAGCCGCAACCCGAGCGGGGTGGCGGCGTCCTTGGAGACGACGACCTCGATCTCGACACCGGAGCGGCGCAGCGTCAGATCGGGGTCGGCCTCGTCGACGAGCTGCTGGTATTCGATGATGTCGCCGGGGCGCACGCCATTGACCGCCACGAGCTCGTCGCCGACCGTCAGGCCGGCGCTCGCGGCAGGACTGCCGGGGACCACTTCGAGGATTGTCGGATACGACATGGTGAACCCGCAAGTGTAGGGAGTGCGGGCGGTGACCTGATCTGAGCGGCGTCGGTCAATCGCCGTCCGGTCCCGGGTGCCTCGGCGATGGGCGACACAACAGCACGTCACCGATGGCGACCAGCCGTCCGCCGGTCGCCCGGCGGCTCCCCGGGGGCCACGGGGTGTAGCGGCGCAGTATCCCACGAGCGACCGGTTCGCTGTGGCCGAGCCCGCGGCCCACCGGAGGGGACTCGGAGTGTCGGCTGCCGGTGGAGCTCCGCCACCGGTCGGGGGTGCCGGAGGTCATCGCACCTTCTCCAGTTTCGGCATCCAACCGGGGCGGTGCTGTTCGTGGGCGGTGATAGCCGCCTCGTCGCCGAGGGTGACCGCAATCGCATCGAGCCCGTTGCGGAGCCGGTGTTTCACCGTTGGATCGATGGCGAACCGGAACTCGACATCGTCGGCGGTGACGGTCTGGTTCTCCAGGTCGATCACGATCTCGCGATCGGGGTCCCCGGCCAGCGTCATCAGGGCGGCGACATCGTCCGGGGGCAGTTCGACCACGACCATCCCGATGTTGTGGGCGTTGTTGCGGAAGATGTCCGCCGCCGACTCGGTGATCACGGCATCGAACCCCCAGTCCTGGATCGCCCAGGCGGCGTGCTCGCGCGACGATCCGCACCCGAAGTTGGGACCGGCCACCAGCACGGCGGCATTGCGGTACTCGGGGCGGTTGAGCACAAACTCGTCGCGCAGCGTCCCGTCGGGATGCCGGGCCCAGCTGTGGAAGAGGAACTCGCCGTAGCCGGTGCGCTCGATCCGCTTGAGGAACGTCTGCGGGATGATCTGGTCGGTGTCGACGTTGGCCCGGTCGAGGGGCGCCATCGTCCCGGTGATGATGTGGACCGCCTTCATGATGTCTCCCAGTCCCTGACGTCGACGAAATGCCCGGCGATGGCGGCCGCCGCCGCCATGGTGGGGCTCACCAGGTGGGTGCGGGCTCCCCTTCCCTGTCGGCCCTCGTAGTTGCGATTTGAGGTCGAGGCGCACCGCTCCCCGACCGGGATCACATCGGGGTTCATGGCGAGACAGCTCGAACACCCCGCATCACGCCACTCGAACCCGGCTTCCTTGAACACCAGATCGAGCCCTTCGTCCTCGGCGGCAAGCTTGACCTGCATCGAACCGGGGACCACCACCGCACTGACCTTCGGGTTGACGGTGCGACCCGCCACCACCCGGGTGGCGGCACGGAGATCTTCGATCCGCGGATTGGTGCACGACCCGATGAACACGTGCTCGACCGGGATGTCGGTGATCGCCGTCCCGGCGCTGAGCGCCATGTACTCCAGTGCCCGCACCGCCGTCTGACGCTCCACCTCGTCGGTGAGGTCGTCGGGTGACGGCACCACGCCGTTCACCGGCGCCGCCTGGCTCGGGTTGGTGCCCCAGGTGACGTGCGGGGCCAGACCGGCGGCGTCGATCTCGACGGTCCGGTCGAACACCGCACCCGGGTCGCTGGGGAGCCGGCGCCACGTGTCGACCGCCTGATCCCAGGCGGCACCTGTCGGGGCGAACGGGCGCCCCGCGACGTAGGCGATGGTGGTGTCGTCGGGGGCGATGAGCCCGGCGCGGGCCCCTGCCTCGATCGACATGTTGCAGACGGTGAGCCGCTGCTCCATCGACAGGGCGCTGATCGCCTCCCCCCGGTACTCGATCACGTGACGGGTCCCACCGGACACCCCGATCTGGGCGATGATGCCGAGGATCAGGTCTTTGGCCTCGACACCGAACGGCAGGGCGCCGGTCACGTCCACCGCCATGCTCAATGGTTTGGATTGCGACAGGGTCTGGGTGGCGAGCACATGCTCGACCTCGGTGGTGCCGATCCCGAACGCCAGGGCACCCAACGCTCCGTGGGTCGAGGTGTGGCTGTCGCCACACACGATCAACATCCCCGGCTGGGTCAGACCCTGCTCCGGGCCGATCACGTGGACGATGCCCTGGCGGGGATCATCGAGCCCGAACAGTGGGACACCGAACTCGTCGCAGTTGTGTTCCATGGCGGCGATCTGGGCCCGCGACATCGGGTCCCTGATCCCCAGCGAACGGCCCGTGGTGGGGACTCCGTGGTCGATGGTGCCCACGGTGAGGTCGGGGCGACGGACCGGACGCCCCGCGGCGCGGAGCCCGTCGAACGCCTGCGGCGAGGTGACCTCGTGGACCAGATGCAGGTCGACATAGAGCAGGTCAGGACCGGGAGGTCCGTCACCGGCGACCACATGGGTGTCCCAGATCTTGTCGAGCATCGTGCGAGGGGTCATCGGACCCTCCCTGCCGCGCTAGTACGGGTGGCGGTCGGTGCAGTGTTGGCGTAGACCGGATCGGCGACCAGACCGGCGACACGGTCCCCGACCTCGGAGGTGGTGGCCCCCATCTCCCCGGCCCGCAACGAGGGCAATTCGCCGGCGACGGTGGTCACCGCAGCCTCCACCGCAGCGGCGGCGCCGGCGGCGCCCAGCTCGGCGAGCATCATCCCGGCGGCAGCCACCGCCGCCAACGGGTTGATCTTGCCGGTGCCCTCGAAGCCGGGTGCGGTGCCACCGATCGGCTCGAACATCGACACCCCGTCGGGGTTGATGTTTCCACCGGCGGCGATCCCGAGGCCGCCCTGGATCGCCGCCCCGAGGTCGGTGATGATGTCGCCGAACATGTTGTCGGTGACGATGACATCGAACCGTGCCGGGTCGTCGACCATCCAGTAGCAGGCGGCGTCGACATGGGCGTAGGCGGTGGTGACTGCCGGATACTCACCGGCCACCTCCTCGAACACCCGGAGCCACAGCTCGGAGGCGTAGTTGAGCACGTTCGTCTTGGCGCACATGGTCAGATGGCGTCTCGGTCGGTTCGCCGCCAGCTCGAAGGCGTAGCGGATGCAGCGCTCGATCGCCCTGCGGCTGTTGACCGACTCCTGGACCGCCACCTCCTGCGGGGTGCCCTGGTCGCTACGGCGCCCCTGACCGACGTACAGACCCTCCGAGTTCTCCCGGACCACCACGAAGTCGACCGCATCGGCGTCGACGTTGCGCAGGGCGCCGTGGACACCGGGGTGGAGCTTGACCGGGCGGACGTTGACGTACTGGTCGAGCTCGCCGCGGAGCCGGAGCAGGATGCCGCGCTCGAGGACGCCGGGTGGCACCTCGGGGTGTCCGACCGCCCCGAACAGGATGGCGTCGACGGTGCGCAGCCGGGCGAGATCGTCGTCGGTCAGGGTCTCACCGGTCCGCAGGTAGCGGGTGCCGCCGAGCTCGACTTCCTGGAGATCGAAGGTGATCCCGAACCGTCGGGTGACGGCGTCGAGCACCTTGACCGCCTCGGCGACGACCTCGGGACCGGTGCCGTCACCACCGACGACGGCGACGGTGAGACGGTCCGGTGAACCGACCGCGTTGGATCCCGCCATCAGGCCACCCTCCCGGCGGCGACCGCCTGCTCGATGTGCTCGCTGGCGGCCCGGTTGAGCGCCGCCACGACGGCACGCGCCGAACCCTCCACCACATCGGTCGCCAACCCGGTCCCCTGATAGACCGATCCGGCGACCTGAACCGACACCTCGACCTCGGCCATGGCGTCCGATCCCCCGCCGAGCGGGCGCACGTCGTATCCCAGCAGCTTGGCGTCGGTGCCGAATGCCTCCTTGACCGCCTGGAACGCCGCATCGACCATGCCGTCGCCCTCGGCCTCGAATTCCAGGGTGAGGTCACGGGTCTGCACCTTGACCTTTGCCTGCGGCTGGACCCGGGTGCCGCCGGTGACCGTCAGCGACACCAGACGCATCACCTCGTCGACGGAGATGTGCTCGTCGATGATCGCCCGCAGCTCCCGCTCGGTGATCTCCACCTTGCGGTCCGCCAGCTCCTTGAATCGGTCGAAGGCCCGCTGGAACGCATCGTCGGTGAGGGTGACGTCGATCTCGTCGAGGGCGTGACGGAAGGCGGCCCGACCCGAGTGTTTGCCCAGCACCACCTGGCTGCCGGCCTGACCCACGGCGGTGGGGTCCATGATCTCGTAGGTGGTGCGCTCACGCAGCACTCCGTGCTGATGAATTCCGGCTTCGTGGGCGAAGGCATTCCGTCCCACCACCGCCTTGTTGTACTGGATCGGGTAGTCGGTCAGTTCGGCGACGAGACTGGACGTCCGGTACAGCTCGGCGGTGTTCACCCCGACGGTGACGTCGAAGGCGTCGCTGCGGACGGTCAGCGCCATCACCACCTCCTCGACGGCGGTGTTCCCGGCGCGTTCACCGATTCCGTTGATGGCGCCCTCCACCTGTCGGGCGCCGTTGCTGACGGCGGCCAGTGAGTTGGCGACCGCCAGACCGAGGTCGTTGTGGCAGTGGGCGGAGACGACGACGTCGGGCCGGTCACCCTTGACCTCGGCGACGATCCGACCGATCAGCGCCCCGAAGTCGGCCGGGGTCGCATAACCGACGGTGTCGGGGATGTTGATCGTGGTGGCGCCCGCCTCGACGGCGGCCCGGCACACCTCGACCAGGAAGTCGGGATCGGACCTGGTGGCGTCCTCCGGGGAGTACTCGACGTCGGGTGTGTAGCCCTTGGCGCGGGCGACGTTGCTCCGCACCGCCGCAATCACCTCGTCGGGCGTCATCTGCAGCTTGTGCTCCATGTGGATCGGTGACGTGGCCAGGAAGACATGGATCCGGGGACGCTCGGCATCGCGGATCGCCTCCCAGGCCCGGTCGACGTCGGGGGCGTGGGCTCGGGCGAGGGCGGCGATCACCGGACCGTGCACCTCACGGGCGATCCGCTGCACCGCCGCAAAATCCCCCGGCGAGGCGACCGGGAACCCGGCCTCGATGATGTCCACCCCCAGGCGGGCCAGCTGGGTGGCGATGGCGACCTTCTGATCTGCGCTGAGGGCGATCCCCGGCGACTGCTCGCCGTCGCGCAGGGTGGTGTCGAAGATGCGGACCTGTTCTGCTTCATTGGGGGTTGTTTCATTCAGGGTTGTGTCACTCATCGGGTGCTCCTGTTCGGAGTGGCGCCAGAGGCGCAGATGCGGCATCGGGGACGGAAGGTGTGGCGGCGAAGGAGGCCGGGTCAGCTGGCGAGGCTGCCCGGCCGCATAAGCGCCAGCCCACCCCCGACACCCGCCGGGGTGGTTGCCTCGCTGCGGAGGAGTCCGATGGTGACCCCGTCGGTGAGTGCCTCCCATGACGCCTCGATGATGTTCTGATGAACCCCGACCGTGGCCCAGGTGCGTTCGCCGTCCGAGCACTCGATCCGGACCCGCACCCTGGCGGCGGTGCCGTCGAGGGTGTCGAGGTCCTGGACCCGGTAGTCGGTCAGCCGGATCCGCTCGACCTCGGGGAACGAGGGCACCAGGGCGGCGCGCAGCGCCCGATCGAGGGCGTTGACCGGGCCGTCCCCACGGCGGGTGGCGGTGACGCGGTCACCGGCGACCATCAGCTCCACCGATGCCTCGGTGCTCACCACGCCACCGGATTGGCGCACCGAGACGTTGAACCATTCCACATCGAACAGGTCGGTGGTGGCGCCGGCCACGTTGCGGACCAGCAACTCGAAGGAGCCGTCCGCCACCTCGAACTGGTAGCCGAGATGCTCCATCGCCTTGACCCGGTCCACCACCTCTTCGGCGGTGTCGGCGTCGATCCCCCATCCGTGACGCTGGGAGATGGAGAGCACGGTTGCCCTCCCCATCAGCTCGGAGACCAACATCCGGGTGTCGTTGCCGACCACGGCCGGATCGATGTGCTCATAGGCGTGGTCCAGCCGTGCCAGACCCGAGGTGTGGAGCCCGGCCTTGTGGGCGAAGGCCGACGAGCCGACATAGGGGTGGCGGGGATTCAGCGGGACGTTCATCGCCTCGGCAACCCGGTGGGCGACACCGGTCAGCCGGTCGAGATGGGCGGCCGGGCGGATCCGGTGACCCATCTTGAGGGCGAGGTTGGGGATGACGGCGCACAGATCGGCATTCCCGGGGCGCTCGCCGTAGCCGTTGATGCACCCCTGCACCTGGCGGGCACCGGCGCGCACCGCCGCCAGGCTGTTGGCGACGGCGCAGGCGGCGTCGTCGTGGAAGTGGACCCCGAGGGCCACCCCCGGGAGCATCGCCCCCACCTCGGCGACCACCCGTTCGGCGACATCGGGCATGGTGCCGCCGTTGGTGTCACACAACACCACCCGCTCGGCACCGGCACCGGTCGCCGCCCTCAGTACCTCGACCGAGAACTCCGGGTTGTCCCGGTACCCGTCGAAGAAATGCTCGGCATCGAAGAACACCCGGCGTCCGTGACCGACGAGGTAACGAACCGAGTCTTCGACCATCTGCAGACCGGTGGCCAGATCGATGCGGAGCGCCTCGGTGACGTGGTGCGCCGATGCCTTCCCGACGATGCACACCACCTCGGTGCCGGCGGCGAGCAGCGCCGCCAGTTGCGGGTCGTCGGATGGTCGCACCCGGGCCCGGCAGGTGGAGCCGAACGCAACCAGCACCGCATGTTCGAGGTCGAGCTCGGTGGTGGCCCGTGCGAAGAACTCGTCGTCCTTGGGGGTCGTCCCCGGCCACCCACCCTCGATGTAGTCGACCCCGAGCTCGTCGATGAGTCGCGCCACCACCAGCTTGTCGTCCACGGTGAGGGACATCCCGGCCGCCTGGGTGCCGTCACGCAGCGTGGTGTCGTAGATCTCGACCTCTGCGTGGGGGGAATTGTGGTGGTTCATGAGCTCCTGCATTTCGGTGGTGCGGGGAGATACGGGGTACAAAAAAACCCCCGCCGGTGAGGGCGGAGGTTGGAAGGCGCACACGGCTATTGGCGACGTGTGCGCCTAGGTGAGAATGAGTCCGTTGCGGAGGTGAAGTGCGGTCATGAGAAATCGAAGTGTGACGGTTCCCGCCGGGGATGTCAAGGGGGTAATCCCAGATGCGGTGTTCCTGCCTTGCCGATGACTCACCCGGACGCGTCCGCCCTCCGGTTGGCTCGGCGTGGGCGGGCCCCCGGAGCGGCCTACCATTCCCATGTCATGCCGCACATTCTTCTTGCCGAACCGAGGGGCTTCTGCGCCGGGGTCGAGATGGCCATCAAGGCGCTCACCTGGATGGTGAGGATCTTCGAGCCGCCGGTGTACTGCTATCACGAGATCGTCCACAACGCGGCGGTCGTCGAGGCCTTCGAGCGCGCCGGGGTGATCTTCGTCGATGACATCACCGAGGTGCCGTTCGGGAGCCCCGTGATGCTGTCGGCCCATGGTTCCGCACCCGAGGTGGTCGCCGGTGCCTCCGACCGGGCCGCGGTCATGGTCGATGCGGTGTGCCCGCTGGTCACCAAGGTCCATCACGAGGTCAAGCGGATGGCGGAGAAAGGCTTCGACATAATCTACGTCGGGCACCACGGCCACGACGAGGCCATCGGCGCCGTCGCCGAGGCTCCGGATTCGGTCACCCTGGTCGACCCCCGCGACGGTCTGGGTGGTTTCGCCGCCGCCGAACCGGGCAAGGTGGCGCTGCTCGCCCAGACGACGCTGGGTCTCTACGAATGGGAGGGTGTCCTCGACGACGCCACGGCCGCCTACCCGGATCTGTGGACGGCCCGGCGCAGCGACCTGTGTTACGCCACCACCAACCGTCAGGCAGCGGTCCAGCATCTCGCCGAACGGGCCACCCTGATCCTGGTGGTCGGGTCGGAGAACTCGTCGAACACCCAGGCGCTGGTGCGGGTCGCCCGCAACGCCGGGGTCGAGGCCCATCGTGTCGACGGTGCCGAGGCGATCGATCCGGGATGGCTCGAGGGCCACGAGGTGATCGGAGTCACCGCCGGAGCGTCCGCACCCGACCAGCGGGTCCAGGCGATCATCGATGTGGTGGTCGGTGGCGGCGAGGTGGAACGGGTGCGCGTGATCGAGGAAGACGAGTACTTCCCGCTGCCGCCGGCGATGCGTCGGCTCGCCGCAGCCCTGCAAGGGTTGGTCGAAGGGGCGTATGCCTGTCGTACCCCGGGTCGGCCCGGTCTGATCGAAGGCGACCGGGAGTGGGGCGCCACCGAAGCCCTGGAACTTCTCGACGTCTGAACTGGCTTCCTTCCCTGGGCGGTGTCGGTGACGCTGCGGGCCTATCGGACAGTGACGCCGCGCCCCGCCCCGTCTGCGTCCGCAAGCGTCCGCAGCCACCCCGCCCCCCAGGGCGGGGAGGGCCAGAAAATGGACATGCCGGACCGCAAGGCTCCTAGCGTGAGCCGACACCCACCTCAGGGGTGCCTCACTGAGCGGCCGAGAGGCGTTCGAGGATGGCGGCGATCACCTGGTCGGCGGTGAGGGGTCCGGTATCGATGCAATAGGCATCGTCTGCGGGTCGTAGCGGAGAATCGGCCCGGTTGGCATCGATGGTGTCACGGCGGCGCAGGTCGGCGGCCACGTCGTCGACATGACGGTCGGCAGCTTCGGCGTCACCGGAGCGGCGGGCGGCCCGGATCTCGGGGGCGGCATCCAGATAGATCTTGACCGGCGCATCGGGGAACACCACGGTGCCGATGTCCCGCCCCTCGACCACCGCCGATCCCCCGTGCGCCATCACCCACAACCGCTGGGCGTTCACCAGGTGGCGGCGGATGGCGGGGATGGCGGCGACCCGACTCACCGCCGCCGTCACCGCCTCGTTGCGGATCTCGAGGGCGACCGCCTCGTCATCGAGCCACACGGCACCCATCTCGTAGCCGATGCGACATCCGGTGGCGGCGGCGATCACCTCGTCGTCGAGGTCGGGGTCGTCGAGATCGGCGTCGCTACGCAACACCGCCAGCGTGGCTGCCCGGTACCAGGCTCCGGTGTCGAGATGGGGCAGCGCCAGCCGACCCGCCACCCCCCGGCTCACCGTGCTCTTGCCGACCCCGCTCGGTCCGTCCACTGCGATGACCCCGATCATGTCGCCGACCACAGCGCATCGATCTGATCGAAGAACCCGGGCCATGACACACCGACGACCTCGGGATCGTCGATGGTCACCGCACCTGAGACCCCGGCGGCGGCAACGGTGGCCGCCATGGCGATGCGATGATCGCCGTGGGTGGCCACCACCCCGGGGTCGAGAAACCCGGTCCCCACCACCGCAAATCCGTTCGGGGGTCGCTTCCGCTCCACCACCGAGGGAACGGATCATCTCCACGGTCGAAGCGATGCGGTCGCTCTCCTTGGCTCGGAGTTCGGCGGCGTCGGTGACGGTGGTGATCCCCTCGGCGAGCGCACCGACCACGGCGACCAGCGGGAGTTCGTCGAGGGCGCTGACCGCCAGATCCCCGCCGACCTCGGTGGCGCTCAACGCGCCACCACGCACGGTGACGGTCCCCACCGGGTCGCCGAGCAACATCCCGGTGACCTCGGCACGGATCTCGGCGCCGAACCGTTCGAGAATCTCCAGAAAGCCGATCCTCCCCGGGTTCAATGAAACACCGGGCGTGGTGATCTCGGCTCCGGGTCGGACCGCCGCCAACGCCCACAGGTAGGCCGCCGACGACGGGTCGCCGGGTACGAGGTAACGGTGGGTGGGGATCGCTCCGGGCCAGATGCGGAACGCCGTCGCCGACACCCGCTCCCCCAACCCCCAGGTCTCGAACCATCGCTCGGTGTGATCTCGGTATCCGGGGGGACTGTCGACGAGCGATTCCCCCTCGGCCTGGATTGCCGCCAGCTCGAACGCCGAACGCACCTGGGCAGAGGCGACGGGGACCACGACGGCGGCGCCGGTGAGCGGATTGGGCGCTCCGACCGAGACCGGAGCGGTGCCGTCCGGGCGGCTGACCTGAACGCTGGCGCCGAGTGCGCTCAACGGGTCGACCAGGCGACGCATCGGACGGCGACGCAGCGAGGCGTCCCCGGTGAGCACGGTGGTGAAGGGGCGGGCCGCAAGTGCCCCGGCGAGCAGCCGCAGCGTGGTCCCCGAGTTGCCGCAGTCGATGGTGTCCCCACCGGAACCGGGAACCGGGGGGTGCCAGGCGGCCACACCGGGTGAGTGCACGGTGCCGTCCGCCTCGATGGTCACACCGAGCCGGCGCAGCGCATCGACCGTGGATGAGATATCGGCGCCGGGGCCGGCGCCGAGCACCTGGGATGTCCCGGTGGCCATACCCGAGAACAGATAGGCGCGGTGGGACAGCGACTTGTCGCCGGGGGGCGAGCAGACGGCGGTGAACGGTGTGGACGGAAGCGAGACAGTGCGCATCGGTGCGTTCCTACGGGGTGTCGGCGGGGGCGGCATCTTGCCACGACCCCGCAGCGGCGTACAGACGGCGCACCTCATCGAGGCTGAGCAGTCGACTGTCGCCGGGTCGGAGGGTGACATCACGCAGTGGGCCGATGGCGGTGCGGGTGAGCGTGACCACGGGGTGGCCGATGGCGTCACACATCCGTCGCACCACCCGGTTGCGGCCCTCCTCCATCACCACCTCCGCAAGGGTGCGTCCCGGACGGCGGTCGAGGATCCGCGCCGACACCGCCACGGCAGGACCGTCCTCGAGGTCGACTCCGGACTCCAGGCGACGGATCGTTGCGTCCTTCATGTTGCCCTCCACCAGGACGATGTAGGTCTTGGTGACGCCGAAGCTCGGATGGGTGAGCCGGTGGGTGAGATCCCCGTCGTTGGTCAGGATGAGCAGACCTTCGCTGTCGGCATCGAGACGACCCACGGGATAGATTCGCACCTCGGCATCGATGAGATCTACGACGGTGTGGGTGGCGTGGGGGTCATCGGTGGTCGAGATCACCCCCACCGGTTTGTACAGCAGGTGGTAGACGAGGTCGGGGCGCACCGGGAGCGGGATCCCGTCGATCTCGACCTGGGCGGTCTCGGTCTCGATCCGCTCCCCGATCTGGGCCTTCCGTCCATCGACGGTGACCCGACCGGCGGCGATCAGCACCTCGGAATGTCGGCGCGAGGCGTACCCCGAGTGGGCGATCACCTTGTGGATGCGTTCGATCACGGGGCGTCCGGACGGAACGGTCGTTCCAGCGCCTCGACCACGGTCGGGGGCGGTACGTGATCGGCGAGCGGCGGGAGGTCGGCGACGGCGTCGATGCCCATCTTCTCGAGGAATAGGGAGGTGGTCCCGTAGAGCATCGCCTGACCCGGTCCGGCGGCGCGACCGATCTCGGACACCAGACCGCGCCGCTCCAGGGTCCGCAGCGCCCGTTCGGAGTCGACGCCACGGATCTCGGCGAGCTGGCCAGCGCGAGATCGGTTGGCGGTAGGCGACGACGGCGAGGGTCTCCAGGGCGGCGCCGGACAGCCGGGTGGCGGTCTCGGTGGCGGCGAACCGCTCCAGATAGGGCTGGGCGTCCGGGTGGCTGTAGAGACGCCAACCACCGGCGAGCTGTCGCAACACGAAGCCCCGGCCCTCGGTCTCGAGTTGCTCGGAGAGGCTCTCGAGCTCTGCGGTCACCTCGTCCCTGGGGACCTCGACGAGCTCCGCCAGCTCATGGGCGGCCAGCGGTTGTTCGGCGACGAACAGCACCGCCTCGATGATGCGCCGCAGATTGGGGGTCACCATTCGGTGGTCTCCCCGGCGAGACCGCGGTCGCCATGAGATCGGGCGGTCACCGCGATCGCCCCCTCCGCCTCGGTCTGGCTGACGCGCACCAGGCCCCACCGGACCAGCTCGAGCAGAGCGAGAAAGTAGGCGATCACCTCGACGGTTCGCTCGCAATGGGCGACCAACTCGTCGAACTCGGCGACCGCCTCGGAATCGAGACGGCTTCGCAGGTCGTCGATGGCGGCGCCAACCGAGGGGAGATCGAGGTCGAGGTGGTCGAGTTCGGGTTCTTCGGGGGCGGCGGTGAGCACGCGTTCGGCGATGGCGGCGAGCCCTTCCGGATCGACGCCGAGGCGAAGCTCCGGGGGCGGCGGGATGATCTCCGGATCCAGACCCACGGTGCGGGGGACAAATCGGGCCATCCCCTCCATGCGGTGGGCGAGCACGGCGGCGACGTCCTTGAACGTCAGGCAGGCGAGGAGGCGGGCCAGGAGGCGGTCGCGTTCCTCGGACAACGCCAGTTCCTCGTCGATGTCGATGGCGACGTCACCGGGGAGCAGGTGGCGTGCCTTGAGCTGGATCAGGGTGGCGGCGATGAGCAGGAACTCGGAGGTGACGTCGATGTCGGTCTGGCGCATCGCATCGAGATGTTCCAGGTACTCGGTGACCAGCCTCCCGAGACGGAGTTCGGCGATGTCGACCTGATGCGAGGTGATCAGCTGCAGCAGGAGGTCGAGAGGCCCCTCGAACACCCGTGTTTTCACCTGATAGCTCATGGTCTGTTCAACCTGTTCCGGGACAGCCGTCATGACCGCTGCATGGTATCCCCGATCCACCACCATCCAGTGTCACACCGTGTGGAGCGTTCAGATGTGATCGGCGTCGAGCAGGCAGCGCCACACCCCCGGCGGGTGCGGTCCCGGGTCCGGGTCGGGGTGACGTCGGGCGAAGTCGACGATCAGCGGGTCGCACCCGATCCGTGCCAACAGCTCGGCACCGATCGGGCCGTGATTGCGGTAGGTGGCGGCGCCGCTCCACAGCGGGAGGTGGAACGTGTCGAGCACCGTGGCGAGGCTCCGTCCCACTGCACCGATCCGACTGGCGGTCTTGCCGACATCGTGGAGCAGAGCCGCCCGGAGCACCAGGTCACCCCGCCGCTCCGACCCGAGGCCGGTCCGCGTCATGGTGTCGTAGGCGTGTCGCTGGTCGGCGGCGACCTGGGCGTAGAAGAGCTTGCGCTCGTCGACATCGAGGATCCCGGCGATCACTTGCTGTTCGGCGGGCCCGAGCGGGCGGGCAGTGACAAAACCCAGAAACCGGCGTGCCAGGTGACCGATCGGCAACCGGCGCAGGCCGCTCAGCTCAACTTCTGCTTGCACTCGACGCAGTAGCGCGAGGTGGGGCGGAACTCCATGCGAGCGGTGCCAATGTCCTTGCCGCAGGCGGCACAGATCCCGTAGGTACCGTCGGCGATCCGTTCGAGGGCGAGATCGACGTCGCGGAGCCGCTCGTGGACCGATTCCACGAGCCCGATCACCTCGGTGCGCTCGGCGGTGGCTGCGGCGGCGTCGGCAAAGCCGTCCCCGTAGTCGGTTTCGCCGGTCAGATCACCGGTCTCGGTTGCTCCGAGCTCGGCGAGTTGTCGGATCAGCTTGGTCCGTTCGTCCTTGAGGACGTCGGCGGCGGCCGCGGTTTCCACGGAATCACTCCTCGGCGGTTTCTGGCGTCACCCGCTTCGTGGGTGAGAGGTCACGAACACCTCGTAGAGGTGTTGGGGAGAGACGCGGGTATAGACCTGTGTGGTCGAAATACTAGCGTGACCGAGCATTTCCTGGACGGTTCGCAGGTCTGCACCCCCCTCCACCATGTGTGTCGCCGCCGAATGGCGGAGGACGTGGGGCGATACCTTTGCAGGGTCGATGCCCGCTTTCTCGGCGTGGCGACGGACGATCAGAAAGGCCCCCTGACGGGTCAGATGGCGGCCCCGGGAGTTGAGGAACAGCCAGCCCGGGTCGGCCGCACCGCGGTTGAGCTCCATCCGTACCGGCAGGTATCCCATGACCGCCTCGATGGCATGCCGACCCAACGGGACCAACCGCTGCTTCGAACCTTTCCCCGTGACCAGGGCGGAGCGGGTCTCCAGGTCGACGTCCTCGACATGCAGACCGACAGCCTCGGTCACGCGGGCACCGCTGGCGTACAGCACCTCCATCAGTGCCCGGTCCCGCACTCCGAGGGGGGTGAGCCGATCCGGCGCCTCGAGCAACGTCTCGACCTCTTGGACGGTCAACGCCTTGGGGAGCGACGCCGGTCGCCGGGGAGCTTCGGTCATCGCCGTCGGGTCGTGGTCGACATCGCCTTCGGCGAGCAGGAACCGGTGGAGACCCCGGACAGCGGCGAGCTTGCGGGCGATGGTGGCCGCGACCCAGCCCTGGGCGTCCAGCCACCCCTGGAAGGAGGTGATCGTGTTGTCCCGGACGGTGGTGACATCGGAGATCCCGTCCTCGACCAGAAAGAGCCGGTACTGGTCGAGATCCCGCCGGTAGGCCGAGAGGGTGTGCGGTGACAGCCCTCGTTCCGACCGCATCGAAGACAGGTACTCCTCGATGGCCCGGTCGAGATCCATCAGCGGCGGCGCAGCAGCTCGAGCACTCCGATGAGCGTCTTGGCGTCGGTGATCTCGCCACGATCGAGCATTCCCGGCAGGTCGGCCAGCGGGATGTGCACGATCTCCGAGACCTCTTCCTCGGCCCCGTCCGGCGCCGTGTCGACCGGGGTGCAGTCCTCGGCGATGAACACGGTGATCTGCTCGTCGGTGAATCCGGGGGCGGTCCGGAAGGTGGCGACCGCTTCGAGGCGCCCGGGGGCATACCCCACCTCCTCCCGGGTCTCCCGGTCGGCGGCGGCACGCAGATCCTCACCGGGGATGTCGAGCTTGCCCGCCGGGATCTCGAGTAACAGCGCATCGATCGGCGCCCGATACTGGCGGATGAACACCACCGCATCCTCGACCACCGGCACCACCGCCACGGCCCCGGGATGACGGACCACCTCCCTGGTCACGGCGACGCCGGCGGGGGTCTCGACGTGGAGCCGGTCGAGCCGGAGAAAGGTCGTGTGGGACAGCGTCCTCGCTCCCACCGGGCGGAACTCGGGGTGCTCCCCCACCGTCAGGTTCCCACCATCAGGTCGGCACGGTCAGGCGTCGACGTCGGCGGTGTGCTCGACCGGGCTGGCGGCGACCGCCTCGGACCGACGTCGACGACCGATGGCGGCGGCGACAAACCCGTCGAACAGCGGATGGGGCCGGTCGGGTCGCGACTTGAACTCGGGATGGAACTGTGAGGCGATGAAGAACGGGTGGTCGGGCAACTCGATGATCTCGACCAGGCGGTTGTCGGGTGAGACGCCGCTGAGCCGCAGCCCTGCCGCCTCGAGATCCGCCCGGTAGCGGTTGTTGACCTCCCAGCGGTGGCGGTGGCGCTCGTAGATCAGCGCCTCGCCGTAGAGCTGTGCCGCCAGCGATCCCTCGGCGAGCTTGGCCGGGTACACACCCAGCCTCATGGTGCCCCCGAGGTCCTCGACGTCGACCTGGTCAGGCATCAGATCGATGACCGGATGGGGGTTGGTCGGAGCGAACTCGGTGCTGTTGGCCTCGGTGAGACCCAGCTCGGAGCGGGCGAACTCGATGACGGCGCACTGGAGGCCGAGACACAACCCGAGGAAGGGGATCCCCTCCTCCCTGGCATAGCGGATGGAGCGGATCTTGCCCTCGACGCCGCGATAGCCGAAGCCACCGGGAACCAGCACCCCGTCGACTCCGTCGAGATGGGTCGGGGCGAGAAGACCGTCGACCTCCTCGGCGGGAATCCACCGCAGATCGAGCCGGACGTCGTTGGCGGCGGCGGCATGACGCAGCGACTCGACCACCGACATGTAGGCGTCGGGAAGATCGACGTACTTTCCGACCAGACCGATGGTGACCTCTTCGGTGGCGCGTGCCATCCGGGTGACGATCGACCGCCATGCATCGAGGTCCGGTGGTGGGGCATCGAGATGCAACTCCCGGCAGACCACATCGTCGAGACCGGCGTCGTGAAGCTCCAGCGGCACAGAGTAGATGTTGGCCACGTCGACGGCGTTGATCACCGCATCGACCTCGACATCACAGAACAGGCTGATCTTGCGCCGGGAGCCGTCGTCGAGCGGTCGATCCGAACGGACCACGATGATCTCGGGGTGGATGCCCCGACCCCGCAACTCGGCGACAGAGTGCTGCGTCGGCTTGGTCTTCAACTCTTCGGACGTGGGGAGGTATGGGACCAGCGTGACATGGATGTAGCAGGTGTTCTCGGGTCCGACGTCCTTGCGGACCTGCCGGATCGCCTCGAGGAAGGGGAGGCTTTCGATGTCGCCGACGGTGCCACCCACCTCGATGATCACCACGTCCACCGATTCCTGCTCGCCGAGTTTGCGGATCCGGGACTTGATCTCGTTGGTGATGTGCGGGATCACCTGGACGGTGGCGCCGAGGTAGTCCCCGCGACGTTCCTTCCGGATCACCGACTGGTAGATGGCGCCGGTGGTGACGTTGGAGTTCCGCCGGAGGCTCTCGCCGATGAAGCGCTCGTAGTGACCGAGATCGAGGTCGGTCTCTCCTCCGTCGTCGGTGACGAACACCTCGCCGTGTTCGAAGGGGTTCATCGTCCCGGGATCGACGTTGATGTACGGGTCGAGTTTCTGGGCGACGACCCGGAGGCCGCGATTCCTGAGGAGCCGTCCCAACGATGCCGAGGTGATGCCTTTGCCAAGGCTCGATGTCACTCCACCAGTGACGAACACATACTTCGTCAAACCACGACTCCGCCTGGGAAGGGGTGAGTGTACCACTGACCCTGTCGATTCTCGATCATGTCGATCCCTTCGTGTTCCGGGCCGTCTGCAGCGGGCCCGTCTCCTGTTGGGCCATCTCCTGTTGGGCCATCGCCACCAACTCCTGGGCGTGTTCTCGTCCACGCTCGCTGTCCGGTAGACCGGCCAACATCCGAGACAGCTCCTCGATCCGCTCCTCGCCCTCGACGGCGACCACCGTCGTCTCGGTTCCCTCCCGTCGCACCACATAGTGATGGTCGGCGAAGGCGGCGACCTGGGGCAGATGGGTGACGGCGAGTACCTGGCGGTGCCGAGCGAGCCCGGCCAGTTTACGACCCAGTGAACGGGCCACGGTTCCTCCCACACCGGCGTCGATCTCGTCGAACGCCGCCACCGCCGCCTCATCGGCGCCCCCGGCGAGCCGGAGCGCCAGGACCAACCGGCTCAGCTCACCGCCGGAGGCCACCCGACTCACCGGACCTGG
Organism: uncultured Acidimicrobiia bacterium; assembly: GCA_963708235.1. GTDB lineage: Bacteria > Actinomycetota > Acidimicrobiia > Spongiisociales > UBA5794. Next base: position 1,727,366 of record OY970200.1, read on the forward strand.
GTCCAGCGCCGCATCGGAGGAGAACACCAGGTCGGTGCGGTCGGTCCCGTGGGGACCCGCCGGCGCCGGATCCACCTCGAAACGCACCACCGGGTCCCGGAAACCCAACTCCTGCAGATGGGCGGTGGCCAGTTCGGCGAGTGCGGCCCCGGTGCGGCGGCGGGCATCGGCGAGGACCTCTCCCGCCACCTCCACCTCGGCCTCGGCGGCATGGACGGCATCGTCGAGACCATCGGCGTCGGCGAGCAGTCGGTGCAGATCGTCGGCGCGACCACGCACCTCGGTCTCGAAAGCCAGGATGGCGCCGAGATCGTCCCCGTACTTGCGCCGGAGGTCGGCGAGCACCGCCAGGCGGTCCTCCACCTCGGAGAGCCGGCCCGGATCCCCTTCGATCCCGGCGGCGACGGAGGCCACCTCGCTGATCAGCTCACCCAGCAGCGAGGCGAGATCGAACGCCTGTGCGGTGAGGGTCTTCAGTTCGGGGTCGAGGTTTGCGGTGCGCTCCAATGCGGTGACGGCGGTGTCGAGGTGGGGCTCCGCCCCGTCCTCGCCGAGCGCCTCGGCGGCGATCTGCAGCATCTCCAGGATTCCGTGTGCATTGCGAAGACGGGTCGCCTGGCGGGCCAGATCGACGTCCTCGCCCTCGCTGAACCCTGCGGCGGCGATCTCCTCGGCCTGGCTCCGTGCCACATCGAGTTCACGTTGCAGGGTGCGCCGATCACCACCGAGTTCGTTCCGGCGTGCGGTGAGCGTGCCGAGATGGGCCCAGGCGTCGAGGTAGGCATTGAGGGCGTCACGCCCGGACTCGTCGAGCGAGCGGTCGATCATGCGGCGGATCTCGGCGGGACGGGTCAGCTGCAGATGGTCGTGTTGCGCCACCAGCTCGACGATCCCGGCGGTGCGGTCCTCGAGGACCTTGACCGGTGCGGCGAGCCCGTCGACATACGCACGGCTCCGACCCTCCGACACACGGCGCGCCACGGTGACCTCGTCGCCGTCGGAAAGGAACCTTGCCTGCACCACCGCTTCGGCGCCGGCCGGTCCGATCAGGTCCTTGCGCGCCGTTCCGCCCAGCAACAACCGGAGTGCTCCCAGCAGCAGCGTCTTCCCGGTTCCGGTCTCACCGGTGACGACCACGAGCCCGGGGCCGGGATGGAGCTCGGCGTGCCCGATCAGGCCGAGGTTGGTCACGATCAGTTCGTCAAGCATGATCGAGCCCGAACTGGCGCCGGACCGCCTGAGGGAACGGCGAGGCGCCACGGGTGACAAACCGGACCGGACGTTGCCCGCGTGCCACCGTCAGGGTCTCGCCGTCGCCGAGGACGCAGGCCTCCCGCCCGTCGAGGTTGACCCGTACCGGCCGATCGCCCACCACGGTGAACTCGATCACCGTCGACCGGTCCAGTACCAACGACCGCGACAGCAGACTGTGCGGCGCCACCGGGCTCACCACCAACGCCTCGAGCTCGGGATCGAGCACCGGTCCTCCCACCGACAACGAATAGGCGGTGGAACCGAGCGGGGTGGCCACGATGATGCCGTCGGCGCGGTAGGTGGTGAAGTATTCCTCGTCGATCGACACCGCGATCCGGACGATCCGCTGACTCATCACCTTCTCCAGCACCACGTCGTTGATGCCGTTCCAGCAGCGGCCGTCGGCGGTGGTGGCCTGGACCGTCATCCGTTCCAGCTCCCGGCGCGGCGATGCGGTGACGGCATCCAGCAGCGCACCGAGGCCGTCGGCTTCGAACTCGGTGAGGTAGCCGACCGTACCGAGGTTGATCCCGGCGACCGGGATCGAGGCGCGGTGGGCGATCTGCGCCGCTTCGAGCAGGGTCCCGTCGCCACCGATCCCGATCACGACGTCGACATCGGCGGAAACCGCCGAGGTGAGATCGATCGGAACGGTGACGATGTCGCGCTGTGTCGCCGCCTCCGCCAGTGCACCGGCGACCTCGGCGGCGGCGGTGCGGGACTTGTGAACGAGCAGGCCGAGCCGGACCGGTCGAGACGTCATGACCGCTCCCCGCTTCGGTCGTGGCCTCCGCTTCGGTCGAGGCCCCTGCTTCGGTCGTGGCGCAGCCACGCAAGGGTCTCCTGGTTCCCGGCGGAGCCACGGATCGTGCTCGGGGTGACACCGCACTCCCCCAGACCCGCTGCGGCGAATGCGGCGAGGATCTCGGTGACCGCCTCGGCCGCCCGGTGCGGGTCGGCCACCACCCCGTCCTTGCGGAGCCCGTCGCGTCCCACCTCGAACTGGGGCTTGACCAGGACCACGACATCGCCGTCGACGGCGGTGAGGTCGGCGATCACCGTGGTCAGCAACCGGAGCGAGATGAAGGAGACGTCGACGGTCACCAGCGCAAACGCACCGCCGAGGTCGTCCACGGTGACATGGCGGATGTCCGTGGACTCACGGACCTCGACCCGCCCGTCGTGGCGGAGAGACGGGTGGAGCTGCTCGCTGCCCACATCCACGGCGGTGACGGAGTGTGCCCCGCGTTGGAGCAGCACATCGGTGAACCCGCCGGTCGATGCGCCGATATCGAGACAGCGGCGGCCCGCCGGATCGAGATCGAACAGGTCGAGGGCGGCAGCCAACTTGTGGCCCGCCCGGCTCACATACCGGGTGGCGTCCGGATCGACGGTGACGATGGTGTCGGAGGTGACCTTGGCGGCGGGTCGGTCGACGGTTGCCCCGTCGACCGTGACCCGACCGTCGATGACGGCGCGCCGTCCGGCGGCCCTGGTCGGGACCAGGCGCCGGTTGAGCAACTCGACATCGAGACGGGTCACCGGGTCACCTCTGCTCGGTGGGCGGGTCGGGCCGGTCGAGTTGATCGGAGAGAATCGTCGCCATCGCCTCGGCGAGGTCGGCAGCCTGTGACGGGTCGGTGGCTTCCAGCGTGTCGATCAGTTCATCCAGATCGGCGTCCACGTCGGGAGCATCCGACTCGGGAGCATCCGACTCGGGAGCATCCGACTCAGGAACGTCCAGGTCGGCAGCGTCCGGCTCGGGTGAGCCGGGACCGGGCGTCTCCCGGTCGGGGGTGCGGTGATCGGTCCCACCCGCTGATTCCCGGGTCGAACCCGGGTTGGTTCCGGGGGGCTGCGTAGTATCCATGGAGCCATTATCGCTGCCGCCACTGACACGGATGCACCTTGTTCCCGATTCGAGACCTCAATCCGACCCGGATCTCGCCGGTGGTCACCGTTCTGATCATCGCCGCCAATGCCGCCGTCTTCTTTCTGTGGCAACCGAGCCCGGATACGGCGGACGGGCAACGCTTCGCCTACGAGACCGCCGCCATCGCCTGTGAGGTGACGACCGGCGCTCCGCTCAGCATCGACGAGATCACCACCGGTCGTTGTCTCGACGGTGCGCAGACCCCTGCCTTCCCGGACAAGAATGTGTGGCTGGCGCTGGTGGTCTCGATGTTCCTCCACGGCAGCGTGTTCCACCTTCTCTCCAACATGTGGTTCCTGTGGGTGTTCGGGAACAACGTCGAGGAGGCTTTCGGGCGTATCGGCTATGCCTTGCTCTATCTGGTCACCGGGCTGGTGGCGACGGGTGCGTTCGTGCTCGCCAACCCGGAGGCCACGGTTCCCCTGGTAGGGGCGTCTGGGGCGATCGCCGGCGTGCTCGGGGCCTACCTCGTGTTGTATCCGACCCATCGGGTGCTGTCGTGGTTCGTGTTCCTGTTCGTCCCGGTTCCCGCCATCGTGTTCCTGGGCTTCTGGTTCCTCGCCCAGTTCGGGGTTCAAGCCGACGGGGTCGCCTGGGAGGCGCATGTCGGTGGTTTCGTGGCGGGCGTTCTGATCACACTGCCGCTGCGGCCGATGCTGCTCACCAGGATCGACCGGATCCACCGACCGGTGCGTTCGGCCTTCCTCCCCCGGTAGCCGTGAACGGCGCCGCACCTGGCCGCGTCGGAATCACAGACCGAGGGCGGCGGGAAGCTCGGCGATCGACGGCAACACATGATCGATCTTCCCGGCGCCGGTGTCCCCGGTCCGGCCCACACCGGTCAGCACCAGTGCGGTCGCCCACCCCTCGGCCCATCCCAGCTCCAGGTCGGTGTCGATGCGATCTCCCACGACCAGAACCGGACCATCCGCAAGCCGGGAGGCCAGGAGACGTCGCATCGCCGGATGGGGCTTCCCGCAGAGTTCGGCGACCACCCCGCTCGCCTTCTCCACCGCAGCGACCATCGACCCGGCGCCCGGTGCCTGCCCGTGGGGGGTGGGAAAGGTGGCATCCCCGTTCGAGCCCACCAGCCGCGCCCCCGCCCGCACCGCCATCGATGCGGCGGCAAGACGTTGGTAGGTGAACCCGTAATCGAGGCCCACCACGACGGCGTCCACTTCGGCAGGCCCTGGTCCCGGGACGTCGGAGGCGTCGATGGCGGTGATTCCAGCATCGGTGAGAGCGGTGCGAAGTCCCGGTTCGCCGAGCACCAACGCCGACGACACCGTTCCGGCGAGAAGGTCGGCGGCGGCGAGCGCCGAGGTCACCACCCGCTCGGGGCGGGCCTGGTACCCGGTGCGGAGGACGATCTTGGCCGCCACCTCTTCGGGGGTCTTTGTCGAGTTGTTGGTGACGAACCACAGGTCGATACCCGCCGATTCGAGCGTCTCCAGGGTGCGGCCGGCGCCGGGAACGGTCTCCGAACCGAGGTAGAGCACCCCATCGAGATCACACACGATGGATCTGAGATTGGTCATTCCCACCTCGGGCCACTACAACGACGGGAACGGCAACGTAGCACCCCGCACAACCGGCATCGGAGCAAACTGTGGACGAAACCATCCTGGTCCAGGTGTCAGGGCTCGACGGCCCCGGCATCACGACCGCCATCCTGCACATCCTCGCCGATGCGGGAGCGACGGTGTACGACATGGAGCAGGTGGTGGTGCGCAACCGGCTCAACCTCGGGATCCTCATCGGGATCAACGACGGGCGCTCCCCGCTCAAGGACCTGCTCTACCTGGGTTGGCAGCGTGGGTTCAACCTCGACTTCGAGGTGGTGCCCGACACCGGGAGCTCGCCGACCCGATCCCGGTTTGCGGTGACGGTCATCGGAGACACACTTCCCCCGCAGGCCCTGGCCGTGGTGACCGATGCGATCGTGGCCGGGGGCGGCAACATCGAGCGCATCGTCCGTCTCTCCAAGTACCCCGTGATCAGCTACGAGTTCATCGTGGTGGGCGGGGTGATCTCCGAGTTGCGATCGAAGCTCCTCCAGGCCTCCAGCACCGAGCGCATCGACATCGCCGTCCAGCCCGAGGGTCTGGCGCGTCGGGCCAAGCGACTGGTGGTGATCGACATGGATTCGACACTGATCCGCGACGAGGTGATCGATCTGCTCGCCGATGCGGCGGGTGTCGGCGACCAGGTGCGGGCCCTCACCCTGAGGGCGATGGAAGGCGACACCGACTTCAACGCCTCGCTGGCCGATCGGGTCCATCTTCTGGCGGGGCTTCCAGTCGAGGTCATCGACCAGGTGGCCCGCGCCATCACGGTCACCCCCGGAGCCCGGACCTTCGCCCGGACGCTGCGACGACTCGGCTACCGGACCGCCATCGTCAGCGGCGGGTTCGATGTCTTTGCGGAACGGGTCCGCCAGCACCTCAAGATGGACTACGCCTTCGCCAACCGCCTCGAGGTCGCCGACGGGCGGCTCACCGGTCGGGTGGTCGGTGACATCATCGACGGCGACGCCAAGGCGCGGATCCTCGAGGAGGTGGCCGCCCGTGAGCATGTCCCGTTGGAACAGACCGTTGCCGTCGGCGACGGGAGTAACGACCTCGCCATGTTGAGCCGCGCCGGGCTCGGGATCGCCTTCAACGCCAAACCGATCGTCGACGCCGCCGCCGACACCACGCTCAAGGTGCCCTACCTCGATGCGATCCTGTTCGTTCTGGGGATCCGTCGCGAGGACATCGAAGAGGCCGACCGGGCCGACGGGAGTTAGACGCGGTCAGGCGGGCAGGGCCCGGGTCCGGGTACCGAAGCGGGCGACCGTGGTCTCCAACAGCCGGGTGGTGAGGTCGATCGACCCCAGGCTGACCCGCTCGTCGTGGCCGTGGAACAGCCTGATCATCTCGCCGAAGGTCATCCGATCGTCGAACAGACCGACCCCGTACGCCACGGTCCCCATGGCGCGGAAGAAGCGGGCGTCGGTGGTCACGGGAATCAGCATCGGGAGCCGCGATCGGGTTCCGGTGAGGGACTCGGCCGCATCGCCGATCGCCTCCCACAACGGTCCGCCCACAGGTGAGGCGTTGGCGGCGAAGTTGCTGTCGTCGATGATGTCGATTCGCTCGTAGAGATCCGGCCCGAGCACCTTGCGCAGGTGATCGTCGACGGTGGAGCGGTCCTGGCCGGGCACGGTACGGATGTCGAAGCGGGCCTCCCCGGTGTCCGGGATCACGTTGTGCTTCTTTCCCGAGGCCAACACCGTCGGAGCGACGGTCAGGTGGGTGCAGGAGTGCGCCCATCGGGCAAGCGCCGCATCGATGGCGGCGAGCTCTTCGATGGCGGCGTCGACCTGGTCGGGGTCGGTGAGACGGGTGACGAGTTCGGCGGGGAGCCCGATCCCGGCGACGAACTCCCGCCACTCCGGCGAGATGTGGACCGGTGTGGGGGCGGCGGCGAGTGCCGACACCGCCTCGGCGAGAGGCAGCAGGGCATTGTCGGTGCCGTATGGCTGGCTGCCGTGACTGGGGGTTCCGGTGGTGCGGAAGATCTTCCACGCCGGTCCCTTCTCGGCGACCGTGACCGGGAGCCCGCCACCGGCGAAGGTGGGGGTGGCGATCTCGGTGAGGAGATAGTCGCACCGGACCAGCTCGGGTCGGTGCTCGACCAGCCATGCCGCCCCGAGTTGCCCACCCGCCTCCTCGTCGGCGACGGCGGCGAAGATGAGATCTCCAGGCAGCCGGGGTGCCTCGCCGGTCAGGTGCCGGCGGAACACCGCCGCCATGGCGGCCGTGACATTGAGCATGTCGATGGCACCGCGCCCCCACACGAACCCGTCGTGGATCTCGGCGGCGAACGGATCATATGACCATCCGGCGGGATTGACCGGGACCACGTCGAGGTGAGGGAGCAGCATCAACGAAGGAGCGGCGGGGTCGGTTCCGGGGATGCGGTAGATCACGCTCTGACGACCCGGATGCGGCTCCACCACGTGACCGGGCTCTCCGAAGTACTCGGCGAGGGTCGCCACCGACCGGGACTCCCCGCCGCTGTCGGGTGTCCCGTCGTTGACACAGGCGTTTCGGATCAGTGCCTGGACCAGTTCCACCACTTCCGGGGCGGGAATCACGTCTGCGTCTCCGCTGCGGCAGCCGGGTGGTCGTCGTGGTGCATCACGATCAGCCGCGCCGAGAACCCGTGGGCCTCGAAGAAGTTCTTGGCATGGCGGTGCCCCGGGCTGACCCGGGCATCGAAGCGGTGGTGACCGGTCTCACGAAACCACGCCAGCAGGTCCTGGGCCATGGCGTCCCCGACACCGACACCCCGGCCCTCCGGCACCGTGTAGATGAGCCGGATCACGCCGATCCGGTCTCCGTCGGCCTGGGGCAACAGCGGTTCGCTCCTCCCCCAGGCGAATCCCAGCACGACCTCGCCGATCTCGCCGACGACGAGACGCGAATCCGGATCGCCGAGGATGTCGATGAGTGATCGATCGGCGGGTTCGGCGACACCGTCGGCGTACGGCCACATCGGGCGGAGGGCTGCCTGTTCCGTCTCGAGTTCCCGGTAGAGACCGAGGATGACCTCGAGATCGTCGACGGTGGCGGTGCGGCTCGAAATCATCGTCTGCGGGACGTCATGTCCCGGAAAGCGACGTCCCGGGCAGGAGCTACTGGGGCAAATATCATCGTCGGCGGGAGGATAGGGCGCTGCGCAGCCGGGTCCATCTCCACGCCAGACCCCATCGGGTGACCAGCCCGATCGCCTCGGTGGCGATGCGGAGGCTCATCTTCGAGGACCCGTGGCACCGTTCGGTGAAGGTGATGGGGAGCTCGACGATCCGAAGCCCCTGCTGATAGGCGCGCCAGGTCATCTCGATCTGGAAGGCATACCCCGATGCCTGGGCCGACCCCGGCTCCAAACCCGCCAACGCTGCGGCCCGGTAGGCGCGGAAACCGCTGGTTGCGTCCATCACGGGGAGCCGGAGCATCATCCGGACGTAGCGATTGCCGGCCTGCGACAACACCCGGCGTCTCCACGGCCAACCGGCCGTTCCTCCCCCGGAGACGTAGCGGCTTCCCAACGCCACATCAGCCCCGTCGACTACGGCCGCAACCAGCCGGGTGATATCGCCGGGATCGTGGGAGAGGTCGGCATCCATCTGGCAGACGATGTCGGAGCCGAGCGCCAGCGCCGCCTCGAAACCGGCGACATAGGCCGGACCGAGGCCGGTCTTGCCGGGGCGGTGGAGCACCACGACCTGGGGATCGTCGACGGCGATCAGATCGGCGAGGTCACCGGTCCCGTCCGGCGACGAGTCGTCGACGACCAGGACCCGGATCTCGCATCTGCGGAGCAGCGCCACCACTGTGGCGACGTTCTCGATCTCCTGATACGTCGGTACGACGACCGTTACGTCAGGCGGCACAGTCGCGACACAGCGACTGGTCGGCGTCCACGAGCTGCGTCCGCTTCAGCACCAGGAAGCAGCCCAGGCAGAGAAACTCGTCGGCGGCACGCTCTCCTACGCCGTCACCCTCCAATGCCAGTTCGGCGCGGCGGATGGCGCGAAGCTCGGCGGCCTCGTCGACGATCAGAGTTTCCGATTCCTCGTCATCGGTGAGCATCTCGAGTTCTTCGGCCTCGAGCTCATCGAGCGCCTCGGAGTCATCGTCGTCGTCATCGTCGTCGGCGTCATCCGAGTCGACGACGTCGACCACATCGGCGACGACGTCGATGTCCTCGTCTTCGTCGTCGTCGAGAACGATGTCGTCCTCTTCCACCTCGGCGTCGTCCGACCATTCGCCGTCGGCGGCCTCGGGATCGAAGTCTTCAGTTGTCTCGATGTCGTCAGTATCTAGGTCAGGCATCCTTAACCTCTGAATGGGTCGTGGAGTATATCCGGAGTCGTTGCCCCCCAAACTTCCCGGAGCGGTTGCGTATTCCCAATGCGCCACCCGGACACGTCCGCTGCACCCTGCTCCGCAGCGAGGGCCGGAGCAGACCGTAGCCGGGCGGTCGGCCGGCGGGACCCGGGACCGTGGTCAGATCTTGAAGTCGACCGCTCCCGGGACGACCTCGACACGCACCGATCCGGTGCCCATCAGCTCTCCGTCGGCTTCCACGGGCCAGTGATCGGGGACGGTGATCGATCCTGCGGCGAGCCGTCCCCTGGCGACCGCCCGATGACGGAGATGGTGTCCACGCACCACCCGCGGCATCAGTGAGAAGGCGTGGCGGCGGGAACAGCGGAAGACCTCGACATCGAGCAGGCCGTCCATCAACGCCGCCTGCGGGGCGATGTTGAGCCCTCCACCGAAGAACTGGCCGTTGGCGACAACGACGTTGAGGGCGTCACCGACGATGCGACGACGACCCAGGTCGACCTCCACCGGCGCCGCCGGGAATCCGGGGAGGGCGATCCAGAACGCCGCCTGGTAGCGGATTGCTCCCGTCCATCTCGGCAACCGCCGGCCGGTGCGCACCGCGGCGGCGGCCACCCCGACATCGAGTGCGTTGAGAAAGTACCGGCTCCCGAAGCTGCCGTGCACCAGCCCGACATCACACCGGTAGACCCGGTCCCCGACGAGCACCCCGGCGGCGGCGTCGAGCGTGCGGGGAAGGGCGAAGGTCCGGATGAAATCGGACCCGGAGCCGGTGGGGAGGATGGACAGCACCGGGGGCTCCGACCATGCCAGATCCATCAGGGCGTTGAGCACCACATGTGCGGTGCCGTCCCCGCCGGCGGCGGCGAATCTGGTGATGCCGGCGGTGGCAGCGGTGGCGATGGTCGCCTGCAACATCGGGATGTCGTCGGGGGTCGCCAGCTCGTAGTCGATCGGATGCCGATCGAGCGCCGCCGTCACCTGGCGCCGCTGGTCCCTCCCCCTCCCCGCTCTGGGGTTGTTGACGACGAGCCACGTCGTGTCGGGCGTCACGGGTGGCTCACGTGCCGCCCTCGGCGGCCACCACCCCGCGGTCGACCCGGTCGATCGCCTGCGCCGCCGCACTGCGCAACGACGGGTACACATCCCGCATCTGCCGCAGCAGATCGAGGGTTTGGCGGGCGATCCGGACGAAGTCGCCGGCCGAGGCCTCGTCGTCGAAGAGGTCGTCGAGGGCGGCGCCCGATGCCCAGTCGTGCATTCGCTGGACATAGCCGTCGTTGGGTGGGCGACCCATCACGATGCGTCGGTGGTTCTCGGCGGCCGCCAGGTCATCGCTGAGGGCGAAGATGGTGTCCACTGCCCGGGCGACGGCCTCGGTGGGGAGCCCGCCGGGGATGTCGTCGCGGCGGGGTTCGTAGACGAACATGGTGAGCAACCCGGCCAGTTCGGGAGGGCTCAAGCCGTCGGCGAGACCCCGCTCGGCGCTCTCGGCGATGAGGATGTCCAGTTCGTTGTAGATGAACCGGAGCCGCTCCCCCTTTGCCGTCAGCCGCCACCCGTCGACGTAACCCCACTCGCCGAGGAGTCGCAGCAGGGAACGGAACCCGGCGACGAGGTCACCGGAACGCACCCCGATTCGTCGTTCCAACCGGGCGATGTCGCGTTCCGCCTTGGCAGCCCGGTCGAGCCACATCAGGTGCGTCCCCAGGTCCGGGCACGAGGCCACCGGATCGGTGGCGACGGTGTCGGAGACGGCATCCGACGAGATGGTCATCGCCCGGACGGCACGGGCGACGGCCCGCTGGTACGACTTCTCACGGGGACGGTAGGGGTCGGGGAGGTCGACGGTCCCGACCAGGATGGTGGCCGGCGACAGGTCGTCGGCACCGAGACGCCGGGTCCCCTCCTCGCCGACCAGGACGAGTCGGGGATTGGCGCCGTAGCCGCGGGCCACCATCGCCCATCGCTGCGGCCCGTCGGCCCCCGGCATCTCCATCACATCGCCGGGGACCAGTCGCTGGGCGAAATCCTGCATACGGCGGCGCGAGTCGGCGACGTGGTCACCTGCGGCGTAGACCTCGATGTCCCCGAGATCGCACCGAGCGTTCTTGCGGAACTCGGCAACCTCACCCCGCCGCACCTCGATGCGGGCCTCCAACTCGGTGCGCTGGGCTTCGAGGCGGTGCTGGGCGAAGGAGGCGTGGAGCAGCTGCTCGGCCTGACTCTGCGGATATTTGGCGACCAGGTTGACCGCCATGTTGTACGAAGGGGAGAAGCTCGATGTCAGGGGGTGGCTGCCCCGCCCGGCCACACCGGCGACCCGATCGAAGGGGATGTCGCGCTGGTGGAGGACCACGGCGGTGCCGGAGGTGTCGATGCCGCGCCGGCCCGCCCTACCGGTGAGCTGGGTGTAGTCACCCGGCTGGAGGATCTGATGGGTCTCGCCGTCGAACTTGCTGAGCCGTTCCAGCACCACGGTGCGAGCGGGCATGTTGATACCCAACGAGAGGGTCTCCGTGGCGAACACCAGCCGGATCAGACCGGCCGAGAACAACACCTCGACGGTCTCCTTGAAAGCGGGAACCAGACCCGCATGATGGGCGGCGACCCCCGCTTCGAGAGCCACCATCCACCGTCCGAATCCGAGCACGGCGAGGTCGTCGGGTGAGAGATGGGCGGTCCGCTCGGCAGCGATCCGGGCGATCTCGGAGCGTTCGGCCGTCGAGGTCAGTTCGAGACCGGCAGCCGCCACGAGGTCTGCCGCCTGGTCGCACCCGGCACGCGAGAAGATGAAGTAGATGGCCGGGAGCAGGCTGAGCCGCTGCAGGTGTTCGGCGACCTCGACCCGGCGCGGCGCCGCAAACCGGCGATAGCGGCCCTTGCCCTTGCGCAGCATGGTGACCACGGCGGGGTTGGGTCGGGTGCCGGCACGGTCGAAGATCGGCAGCATCTCGGTGCGACCTTCACGATGCAGATCCTTCACCAGATACACACTCTCCAACGGAACCGGGCGATGGGTCTCCTGGACCAGGGCGGTGTCGCCACGCCGGGAGCTGACCCAGGCGGTGAACTCCTCGGCGTTGGCGATGGTGGCGGAGAGATTCACCAGTTGGATCTGACGGGGAAGATGGATGATCACCTCCTCCCAGACCGACCCGCGGTACGGGTCCTGGAGGTAGTGGACCTCGTCGAGGATCACCACGCCGAGATCGGCCAGGATGGCCGCATCGGCATAGATCATGTTGCGTAACACCTCGGTGGTCATCACCACGATGGGTGCGTCACCGTTGACCACGTTGTCGCCGGTGAGCAGCCCCACCGAATCGTCGCCGTGCTGGCGGCGCAGATCACTGAACTTCTGATTGGAGAGCGCCTTGATCGGGGTGGTGTAGAAGGCGCGCCGCCCCCGTTGCAACGCCAACTCGATGGCGGCTTCGGCAATGACCGTCTTGCCGGCCCCGGTGGGTGCGGTGACCACCACCGACGCACCGCGCTCGAGGTGGCCGATCGCTTCGAGCTGGAAGCGGTCCGCCTTGAACGGCAGACGCTCGACAAACCCTTCGAGGGAACCGCCCGGGACACCCGGTGTCGAGATGGTCATCGTTTCAGGATGAAGCGGATGGCGAGGATGGTGATCTCGTAGAGCAGGTACATCGGGCCGGTGAGGATCAGCAGCGTCAGCGGATCACCCCCGGGGGTGAGGAAGGCCGCCGAGATGATGATGATGGTGGCGGCATACGGTCGCCACCCCCGCAGCTTGGCCGCGGTGAGCATCCCGGTGGCGGCAGCCGCAAACAGAAACACCGGGAACAGGAACGCCACCCCGAACGCAAACAGGAAACGCATCGCAAACCGCAGGTAGTGATCGGCGCCGATGGTGGGGTCGAGCAGACCGTCCCCGAACCCGAGCAGCAGCCGCAGCGTCATCGGCAGCGCAAAATATCCGCCGACGATCCCGCCGAAGAAGAGCACCGACATCACCGCCGACAGCGGGATGACGTAGCGGCGTTCCTGTGGCGTGAGGGCCGGGCTGACAAACCTCCACAACTGGTAGATCAGCACCGGGGTCGCCAGGATCAGCCCGCCGAACATCCCGATCCGCAGCACCAGCGAGAAGGCCTCCGTCGGCTGGAAGAACGCCAGACGCTCCCCGTCGACCGCATCGAGGTACGGCTTCGAGATGAACTCGAGGATGAAGCGGTACCCGAACAGGGCGACGATGGTGCCGATGCCGACGGCCAATGCGGACTTCACCAGACGGGACCGGAGCTCCACCAGGTGGTCCATGAAGGACATGGGTTGCTGGGTCACGGCTCCGGTTTCGGGTCGGGAGGCACCGGTGGCGTGCCGTGCTCGGGGTGGAACGGATCGTCGATGAGGGCACCGCCATCAGCGGAGGCAATCTCTCCGGAGGAGATCTCTCCGGAGGCCAGCTCGCCGGAGGCCAGCTCGCCGGAGGCCAGCTCATCGCGTGCCGAGCGGAGCCGGTCCTCGATCTCGGCCAGGGAGGGTGGGACGCCGGCGGTCGGTGCCGCCGCCGGGCCGGACGGAGAGGCTGGCGGCGGCGAGTCGGGTTGCCCGGTCGGCGTCTCCGGTGAAGCGGCGGACGGTTCAGTCGATGCGTCATCTCCCGGCTCAGGCGTCGGGGCCGTCGGCGCCTGACCCGGCGGTGCGCCCGGACCGATCGCATCCAGGGGCGGCATCGTCGCCTTCAGATCGTCCTTGGCGCTTCTCAGTTCCTTCTCGATGTCGGCGAGCGGTGCCGCCAGGTCGCCGTACTCGCTGGTGAACTCGCTCTTGAGCGAGGACACCGTCTTGCGGGCCTTCGCCATCAACTCGCCGGCCTTGCGCGCCATCTCGGGGAGGCGGGTCGGGCCGAAGACGATGAGGATCACCAGGGCGATGGTGAGGATCTCAGAGATGGTGATGTTGGCGTTCACCGGGGTGATGGTAGGGGGAATCCGAACGGCCGGGAAAGCGGGTTCTCAGTCGTCGGGTGGGGTGTATCTGGCGAGGATGCGCTGACGCAGCACCGAGAGCTCGGCGGCGACCTCGTCGCCGTCGATCAGTTCGGCGTCGGCGCCGAGACGGAGCAGCAGTCTGGCGGCGACGGCGGGATCGCCGGCCGAGAACCTGACGAGGCGGGTGCCGTCGGCATCACCTTCGAGAAGATCGACCGGGTAATAGTCGGTGACCCAGCCGGCCCGGGGTCCCAGCCGGATCACCGCGCGCACATCGTCCTCTCCCGGGGTGTAGGCCACCACCGGTGGGGGCGCTTCGGCCGGTGGGTCGAAGCGGGCGCCGGTCGGCGAGACCGAGCGGATGCGATCGATCCGGAACACCCGCTCACCCTCGGCCTGACGGCAGTAGGCGCGGAGGTACCAGTTGCCCAGGGTGGAGAACACCGCCCACGGCTCGACATCACGGGTGGTGGTGCGATCCCCGGCAATCGAGGTGTAGACGATGGTCACCACCTCGCCGGAGGCGGCCCGTCGCAGTTCACCGACCAGTTCCGGCTCGCTGAGATCGACGGTGAGCGCATCTGCGCCATCGGGGAGCACTACGGAGGTCAGCTTGTCGACGGCACGTTGCAGCGCCGGTGGCGCCTGACCGGTCGACACCAGGGCCATTCCCGATGCCAGCAGGCTGAGGGCCTCCGGTGCGGTGAGACGCAACGGCGCAGAGAAGTAGTCGGCCATCTCGACGACCACCTCGTCGTCGTCGATGTAGGCCACCATCAGATCGCCCGGTCCGTAGCCGGGGAGCCCGCACACAAAGACAAGGTTGAGGTCGGAGATCAGCTCCCCACTGGTGTAGTCGAAACGGCGGCAGACCTCCTCCACGGTGCTTCCCGGGTTGGCGATGACCCAGGGCAGCATCCCCAGGATGCGGGTCAGCCGCCGGGCGGTGCGTTCGCTGCTCATACCTGCGCCTCCACCCGTGCCACCAACCGCCGGCGCAGATCTTCCGGTTCGACGATCACCGCCCGGTCGTCGAACGACAACATCCATCCGATGAAGGCCTCGATGTTGGCGACGGGAACGGTGGCACGAAGCGATCCGTCGGGAAGCTCCTCGATCTCCCGCCGGCCGGTGAGCTGGCGGTGCGCCCACCAAGCGATGTCGGCATCGAAATGGACAACGGCCACGATGTCCTCTCCCCCGGCTTCCCACGGAGCCTCCGGGATGGCGGTCGATGGGACGAACCCCGCTGGTCGCTCGAATGCGGCGGGCTCGCCGGTGGGTTGTAGACCCTCGGTCCGGTCGAGACGGAACACCTTGATGGTGGCGTCGTCCAGCCCGACCACGTACCAGTGCCCGCGGCGATGGACCAGTCCGTAGGGATCGACGGTGCGTCGGGCGTTGCGGTAGGTGAAGGAGATGCGGCGGCGTTCGGCGACGGCGGCGAATGCGGTGACCAGATCGGCGGATGACCCCAGGTCGGCGGCGAGGGGCTCACCGGAACCGGGGAGCAGGCTGCCTCCGAGTTTGAACAGGGCGTCGGTTCCCGCAGGGGCACCTCCGATCTGCACCACCGACGCCGCCATCCACAGGGCGGTCCGTTCCTCGTCGGTGAGACCGGGATCGGGCAGGGCGTAGTCGTCGACGACATAGCCGTACTCGACCTCCCAGGCGTCGGTGGGTCGCAGTTCGAGACGGATTCCGATCCGCCGCAACAGATCCTTGTCACGCTCGAACATCCGGCGGGCGGCCTCGTCGGTGTCCTGTTCGTATCCGGCGACCGTCGACCGGATCTCTTCGGCGGTGACCGGTCGCTCCACGGTGAGCAGGAACGCCAGCAGGTTCAGGATCCGTTCGATGACTCGCTGCATGGTGCCGGAGGGTACTCGCCGCAACGGTGTGATCACCGGTTGCGTTGTTGGTCAGAGCGAGGCGATCAGCTTGTCGACACGCTCGTCCACCGAGCGGAACGGGTCCTTGCACAGGACGGTTCGTTGCGCCTGGTCGTTGAGCTTGAGATGGACCCAATCGACCGTAAAGTCGCGCTTGCGGCTCTTCGCCTCCTTGATGAAGGCGCCGCGCAACCGGGCGCGGGTGGTGGCGGGCGGGGTGGTGACCGCCTTGGCGATCGCCTCGTCGGTGACGACCCGCTCGACCAGACCGCGGCGCTCGAGGACGTAGTACAGACCGCGATCCCGGTTGATGTCGTGGTAGCTGAGATCGACCAGCGCCATCTGCGGGGAGGACAGGGACAGGTGCCGCTGCTCGCGGTAACGGTCGATCAACCGGTACTTCGCCACCCAGTCGACCTCGCGGTGCAGTGACATCGGATCCTTCTCCAGACCGGTGAGGAGGTACTCCCACATCTCGACCGCCCGCTCCACCTGGACGGGGAACCCGACGTTCCGGCCGTATTTCATCACCCGCTCCAGATACTCCCACTGCACATCGAGCGCCGACAGCTCACGGCCGTTGGCGAGCCGCACCCGGCGACGGCAGGTGATGTCATGGGAGATCTCGCGGATGGCGCGGATCGGGTTCTCCAGCGAGAGGTCGCGGAACACCACGTCGTCCTCCAGCATCTGGAGCAGGGCGGCGGTGGTGCCGACCTTGACGAAAGTGACGTACTCCGACATGTTCGAGTCACCGGCGATGACATGGAGCCGGCGATACTTCTCGGCGTCGGCATGGGGTTCGTCGCGGGTGTTGATGATGGGGCGGCTGCGGGTCGTGGCCGAGGAGATCCCTTCCCAGATGTGTTCCGACCGCTGCGCCAGACAGAACACGGTGCCCCGGGCAGTCTGCAGCAGCTTGCCGGCGCCGGCGTAGACCTGACGGGTGACGAAGAAGGGGATCAGTGTGTCGATGACCCGCTGGAAGTCACCCTGCCGTCCCACCAGGTAGTTCTCGTGGCATCCGTAGGAGTTGCCTGCCGAGTCGGTGTTGTTCTTGAAGAGGTAGATCTGACCGCGGATGCCCTCTTCCTCGAGCCGCTGTTCCGCCGAATGGAGCAGGCTCTCCAGGATCCGTTCCCCGGCCTTGTCGTGGGCGACGATGTCGTAGAGGCTGTCGCACTCTGCGGTGGCGTACTCGGGGTGGCTTCCCACGTCGAGATACAGACGTGACCCGTTCTCGAGGAACACGTTCGATGAGCGGCCCCAGCTGACCACGCGTCGGAACAGATATCTGGCCACCTCGTCCGGCGACAGCCTTCGCTGCCCGCGCAGGGTGCAGGTGACGCCGTATTCGGTTTCGATACCGTAGATTCGTCGCTGCACGCCGTCAGGCTACCCCGGGCCGGCGGCTGCGGAGGTATCGCCGTGACCGTCGGAGTCGGCCGGCGGGTCACCGGCGACCGGAACCGTCGTCGCCTGGCGCGAGGTGACCGGGTCACCGAGGCCGCTGAGGATGTTGACTCCCGTGGCGTTCTCGATCTGCTCGGTGAGCTTGATCACCGTGGCGGGAAGCTGGCTGAGCATTCCGGGGATCGACCCTCCCCCGTTGCCGGAATCGATCACCGACACCCGGTCGATGCTCACCCCCTCGACGGTGCTGACGATGCGGTCGACGAGATCGGGGAGCATGTTGAGCACGAAGATCCGCTCGGCGTCCTCTCCGGCTTCCTGATACTGCGCCACGAGACGACGGAACACCTCGATACCGGCGTTGCCGTCCTCGATGATCTTGGCGGCGTTCCCGACGGCTTCGAGTTCCTTCGCCTCCTTGGCGGCACGGGCCGGTTCGATCACATCGGCCTCGAGCCGGCGACGCTGCAGCTCGATGCGCTGCTGCTCCAACTCCTGCTGGGCGACGGTGCGCGCCCGGTCCGCCTCGACCTCGGCCTCGGCCTCCGCCGCCGCCGCCACGCGCTCGAGCTCGGCGTTGCGGACACGGAGGGCATTCTGGCGTTCGACGATGGCCAGGTCGGCTTCGACACGGGCGATCTCGCCGCGGCGGCGCGCCTCGGCCTCCTGCTCCTCGGCCTCGGTCTGGCGGAGAGCCTCGGCGACCCGGGCCTCCTTGAGCACGTGGGCGGTCTGGCGGCGACCCACCGAGTCGAGATACCCCACCTCGTCGGTGACGTTCTGGATCTTGAGCACATCGAGCTCGAGTCCGAGCGTCTTGATGTCGTCGTCGGCCTCGTCGATCAACGTCTGGGCGAACTTGAGCCGGTCCTCGTTGACCTCTTCGGGAGTGAGCGTGGCGAGCACGCCACGGAGGTTGGCCTCGAGCGTCTCCTTGGCGAGCTGCGGGATGAAGTCGGGGGGGCGCCCGAGGAACCGCTCCATCGAGTTCTCCAGCAGCCCTTCCTTGCTGGAGATCTTGACGTTGGCGATGCCCTGGACGTTGAGCGGGATGGCGCCCTTCGAGTAGGCGTTGGACACGGCGACCTCGATGGGCAGGGTGTTGAGATCCATGAACTGGACCCGTTCGATGATCGGCCAGCGCAAGGTGCGTCCGCCCCTCAGCAGGCGGTATCCGATGGTGCGTCCGTCGGGAAGCTGTCTGGTCCGGCCGGTGATCACGGCGATCTGGTTCGGGGAACAGATCACGATGAACGAGCGCACGGCGAGCCCGGCGAAGAGTACGGCGAGCAGGACCAGTCCTGCCAGGGTAAGGATCGTTTCCATCAGGCACACCTCATTGTCTTGCGGGCGTCATTGTCAGCTGACCTCGTTGTCGAGGCGGGGACGGGTAGGAATCGGTCTGGTGCACTACTCGAAGTCGTCCATGGCGGTGACCAGGGCGATGCTCTGGTCGATCTCGACGACGACCACGAGATCGCCCACCCCGAAGTAGGCATTGTCGGGGCGATAGGGCAGCGCCACATACGAGATGTCCTGACCGTCGAGGTCGACGGCGACCCGCCCCTTACGGTCCGCGCCGAGGGGAACGGTGACCCGACCGGTCCGGCCGACGATGTGGCGTTCGCCGACGGACGAATCGCTGCTGTTCCGGATCAGCCAGGACACCAGGGCACCGTGGGTCCAGGCCGCCACCAACCCCAGCAGTACGGCCCAGATTGCGGTCATCACCGGGTTGGTGCCGATCCACCCCAGCACCAGTCCGGTGAGACCGAAGAAGGCGGCGAAGAACGCCAGACCGGTCAGGGAGAAGAACGTCGCCAGGAACGAGGACACCGCCCCACCGTCGCCACCTCCGTCGCCGGCGCCGGCATCCTGGAGGTCGAACCCGTCACCGGCACCGCCCTCGGCGGCATCCCCGAAGAGAACGAAGAAACCCACCAGAGGCCAGCCGACCAGGGCGGCGAACAAATACCAGGGAGTCAACCCGTCCTCGATCCTCACTCGACTGCGTCGCCATCCGAGTGTACCGATCGGTCTCCGGCGATCCCACTGCCGCCGGGATCGGCACTGGGATCCGTTCGATACCACAATGGTCGGATGCAGCAGCACGCAGCGGCGTCCGGCCAGGGGCAGGGAGCCCGGTTCGTCAAGCTCACCACGCTGGGCAACCTCAACGTCGCCCACATCATGGCGGCGCGGTTGCGGGCCGAAGGTATCGAGGTCCGCCTCCACGGCGGTTCGCTGGGTGTCTACCCGGTGACGGTGGGGCGCATGGCCGAAACCGAGCTGTGGGTACTGAGCGACCGGATCGACGAGGCCAGCCAGGTGATGCTCGACGCCGAGGTCAATGACATCCTCGAGCCGGTGGTGGCGGGATCGCGGCCCCGCAACGGACTACCCATCGAGATCAGGGCCGTGGCGGTGGTGTTGGGTGTGGCGCTCGCCGCCCTCTACGTGTTGCGGATCGTGGCCCTCGCCTGAGATGCGGCGGCGGGGGCGGCCTGACCCCGTAGGCGTCAGCCTTCCCGGGCAGCCGTGATCTCGTCGGGAGCCACCCAGCGGAAGGTGCGCCGGGGTCGGGTCCGGTCGAGCACCGCCGCTTCCCAGTCGGCGGCGGCAACCTCACGGTCATCGATCTCCTCGATGGCGGTGGTGGCCAGCGCCATCGCCGGAGCCAGATCCATGGTGGGCGCCCAGGAGTCTCCGAGTTTGGCGGCAAGTTGCTCTTCGGTGCCGCCCATGGCGCCGAACCCGTCAACCACACTGAGGGTGCCGTCGAATCTGATCCGGAACAGCCGGGTGTCCTCGGGTTGCGCCCCGATCTCCGCCACCATGACCTCGACCTCGTACGGCTTGACCTCGTGGGTGAAGATCTGTCCGAGCGTCTGGGAGTAGGCGTTGGCGAGACCCCTGGCGGTGACGTCGGTACGGCTGTAGGCGTAGCCCTTGACGTCGGCGTAGCGGATCCCGGCGACGCGGAGGGTCTCGAACTCGTTGAAGCGTCCGACCCCGGCAAACGCCACCCGGTCGTAGATCTCTCCGAGCTTGTGCAGCGAGCCGCTCGGGTTCTCCCCCACCAGGAGCACCCCGTCGGCGTATTCCATCACCACCAGTGAACGGCCCCGGGCGATCCCCTTGCGGGCGAACTCGGCCTTGTCCTTGATGAGCTGTTCGGGCGGCACATAGAACGGGATGGTCATGGCCGGCCCTCCATCACCTCGGCGGCGACGGCGGCAAGACGCTCGTCGGAGACCGTGGCGAGCCCGACCGAGGTCACGGTGACCACGTTGGGATAGATCCCACGCCGAACATCCGGACCTCCGGTGGCGGAATCCTCCTCGGCGGCGGCGACCAGCGCTTCGATGGCGATACGCAGCGCCGCTTCCTCGTCCATGTCGTCGCGATAGGCGCCCTTGAGGAAGGCCTTGGCCTCGGCGCCGCCCGACCCGGTGGTGGCGTACTCGCGCTCCTCGTAGCGGCCGCCCACGACATCGAAGGTGTAGAGCTGGCCCTCGTCGGCGACCTCGTCGTATCCACAGAACAACGGCACCACCGCCAGACCCTGGAACGCCATCGGGAGGTGGTTGCGGACCATGCGGGCGAGGTAGTTCGCCTTGCCCTCGAGACTGAGGCGGGTGCCCTCGATCTTCTCGTAGTGTTCGAGTTCGGTCTGGAACAGCCGGATCAGCTCGACCGCCATCCCTGCGGTGCCGGAGATCGCCACCGCCGAGTAGTCGTCGGCGGCGAACACCTTCTGGATCCGTTTGTGGGCGATGACGTTGCCGGCGGTGGCGCGGCGGTCTCCCGCCATCACCACACCGTCGGCGTAGCGGAGAGCCAACACCGTGGTTCCCTCGGGCACATCGGGCAGCTCACCCGGCGCCACGGTCCAGCTCGGTGCGACCCCCTGGGAACGGAGTACCTCGGCGAAGCCGCGGCCGGAACTCAGCAGCGGGGGCATCGATGAGGTGCCGACACCGGGGAGCCCGGTTCCCTGGCCGAGATCGTCTCGGCCGGTCCTCACTCGCCGCCCTTCTGGACGTAGTTCTTGACGAACTCTTCGGCGTTCTCCTCGAGCACCGAGTCGATCTCTTCGAGGAGGTCGTCGATCCGCTCGGTGAGCTCTTCCGCCTGTTCCGGTACCTGCGGATCGACTTCAGTGGTGTCGACCTCGGTGGTGTCCGGCGTCGTCTGTTTGCGATCTTGTTCAGCCATTGTCGCCTCCCAGGGCCCGAATCAAAGCGGCAGGTGTGTCACTCTGGTCGAGGATCGTTTCGACCATGTCCTTCGAACCGCGCAGGGGTTCCATCATAGGCACCCGCTTCAGCGACTCCTCGCCCGTGTCGAAGACGAGCGAGTCCCAGTTGGCGGCCACGAGCGCCGACCCGAAGCGGGACACACACCGGCCGCGAAAGTACGCCCGGGTGTCTTCGGGCGGTTCGGAGACGGCGTGCGCCACCTCGTCGTCGTCGAAGAGCCGACGCATCCTGCCGGCACCCACCAGACGGTGGTAGAGACCGCGATCGGGGTCGACGTCGTGGTACTGGAGGTCGAGGAGACGCATCTTCGGATCGTCCCAGTCCAGGTCGTCGCGCTCGGCGATATCCCAGCAGGAGGCGGTACTTCGCCACCCAGTCGAGCCGGTCGGCCAGCCGGAGCGGGTCCGCCTCGAGATCGGTCAACACCGACTCCCACACCGCCACCACATCGGCGAAGATCTCGTCCTGGTCGCTGTCGTGGAGGTACTTGGTGGCCCATTCCAGGTACTGCCACTGGGCGGCGAGGGCGGTGATGGTCCGGCCGCTCTCGAGCTCGTAGACCCCGTTCAGGTCGAGGTCGTGGCTGATCTGCCAGGTGGCCGCCACCGGCCGGTCCAGCACCAGCGGTTCGGGAAGGGCGCCGTCCTCGAGGGCGGAGAGGATCAGCATGGCGGAACCCAGCTTGAGGAAGGTCTGGGTCTCGGAGAGGTTGGCGTCGCCGATGATGACATGGAGGCGCCGGTACCTGGCGGGGTCGGCATGCGGCTCGTCGCGGGTGTTGATGATGGGCCGCTTCAAGGTGGTCTCCAGCCCGACCTCCTCCTCGAAGAAGTCGGCGCGCTGGGTGATCTGGAAGTCCGCCTTCGGACGTCCGTTCTCGGAGCCGACCTTGCCCGAGCCGGTGAAGATCTGGCGCGTCACCAGGAACCCGGTGAAGTGTCGGACCACCTCACCGAACGGAACGGACCGTGCCAGCAGGTAGTTCTCGTGGGTTCCGTAGGAGTTGCCCTTGCCGTCGCTGTTGTTCTTGTGGGCGAAGATCCGCTCCTCGGGAGGCATCATGGCCCGCGCCGAGGCGACGGCTCGCGCCATGATCATCTCGCCCGCCTTCTCGTACAGGGCGGCCTGGAGCGGTCCGGTGCATTCCGGGGTGGAGTATTCGGGGTGGGCGTGATCGACGTAGAGCCGGGCGCCGTTGGCGAGGACCACGTTGACCAGCCCGGTTTCGAGTTCGATCGGGAGCGGGTCGTCGGTGTACCCGCCACGGGCGTCCCGGCCCGGCGATTCCTCGTCGAACGACCACTGGATCCTGGCCCGCCCGCCCCGGTACGCATTGATCAAGGTGCTCGACGCCAGGACCGGGTTGTACTCGGCCTGATTGCGCACCGTGATGCCGTACTCGGTTTCGGTACCGAGAACCTTGGGCAACGCCATCGGTCAGGGGTCCCGTCTCACCGGTGTCGTCCCGGACCCGACCGGTCCACACGTGACGGGGGCACCCATTGGCCGGCTCACAGATACTGACCGGGGGTCACCGCTTCGATGCTGCGGCTCTCGCCGTCACCCTGGATCAGGGTGCGGACATAGACGATCCGCTCGCCCTTCTTGCCGGAGATGCGAGCCCAGTCATCGGGGTTGGTGGTGTTGGGCAGATCTTCGTGCTCCTGGAACTCCTGGACCACGGCGCGATCGAGATCTTCGGCGACCAGCCCCGGTGGCTCTCCGGCGATCTCGCGCTTGATGGCGTCCTTCTTGGCGCGCCGCACGATGTTCTCGATCATGGCGCCGCTGGAGAAGTCCTTGAAGTAGAGCACCTCACGATCGCCGTTGGCGTAGGTGACTTCGAGGAACCGGTTCCGGTCGGTGGTCTCGTACATCCGATCGACCACCTGGTCGATGAGGGTGGTGATCATGGTTGGGGTGTCGTCGTGGCGTTCCCGCTCGGCGGCGGCGTACGGCAGCACATCGGTCAGGTAGATCGAGAAGATCTGGCGGGCGGCGGCGGCGTCGGGGCGTTCGATCTTGACCTTGACATCGAGTCGCCCGGGGCGGAGGATCGCCGGGTCGATGAGGTCCTCCCGGTTGGAGGCACCGATGACGATGACGTTCTTCAGCGTTTCTACACCGTCGAGCTCGGAGAGAAGCTGGGGGACGATGGTCGACTCGACGTCGGACGAGACCCCGGTGCCGCGGGTGCGGAACAGCGAGTCCATCTCGTCGAAGAAGACGATGACCGGCACACCCTCGTCGGACTTCTCCTTGGCGCGCTGGAAGATCAGCCTGATCTGGCGCTCGGTCTCCCCGACATACTTGTTGAGCAGCTCCGGGCCCTTGATGTTGAGGAAGTAGCTGCGGGTGTCCTCGTTGCCCTCTTTGGCGGCGACGGCCTTGGCCAGGTTGTTGGCGACCGCCTTGGCGATCAGCGTCTTGCCACACCCCGGCGGACCGTAGAGCAGGACCCCCTTGGGGGCGGCCAGCCCGTATTCCTCGAACCGCTCCTTGTGGACGTAGGGAAGCTCGACCGCATCCTGGATGGCGATGATCTGGTCGGTGAGCCCTCCGATGTCCTCATAGGTGACATCGGGAACCTCTTCCAGCACCAGTTCCTCGACCTCGGGGCGGATCAGCTTCTCGTAGGCGAGCGCGGTTTTCGGGTCGAGACGGACATGGTCCCCGACACGGAGGAACTCGCCGCGGAGCGGGGCGGCGATCTCGATCACCCGCTCGTCGTCGGCCCTGCCCAGGATGACGAGTCGATGGTCATCGAGCACTTCCTTGATGGTGACCACGTCACCCCCGGCCTCGAAGGAGCGGACATCGATGACGTTGAAGGATTCGTTGAGGAGAACCTCCTGGCCGACCTCGAGCGCCTTGATCTCGATGTTCGGCTCGACGTTGACCCGGAGCTTCCGTCCCGCGGTGTGGACGTCGGCCGTCCCGTCCTCGTTGATCCGCAGCACCGTGCCGAACGGGTTGGGAGGAGCACTGAGCTTCTCCACCTCCTCACGCAGCAGACCGAGCTGTTGGCGGGTCTCCTCGAGAACGGCGGTCAGCTTCTGGTTCTGCGACGCCGACTGGGCGAGCCGGTTCTTGGCTTCGAGAAGACGCTCCTCCAGAACCCGAACCCGGCGCGGAGCATCCTGGAGACGGCGCCGCAGAACGGCGATCTCCTCCTCCAGCATCCGGACCGTGGCCCGGAGCTGCTGAGCCTGGCTCTCGTTCTGCTCCACCCCGCCTCCTTCGGCTTGTGCCCGGGCCCCCACCGGCTGCACGCCTGGCCCGGGAAATCAGTGTAGGCCCGCATCGGTTGAACAGACACGACTTCTCAGCCCTCGGACCGGCCCCACCGTGAGCGTCGGCGACATCCCCTCCGGTGCGGCCCGTCGGCACCGAAAGGCAGGTTGCCGGACCGTGTTCGGTAGAGTGGGGAACACGCCATTCGAGGCCATCGTCTACAAAGGTTTCACGCCACCATGAAGGTTTGGATCGACCAGGATCTCTGCACCGGCGACGGACTCTGTGAGGAAATCGCCCCGGATGTGTTCGTTCTCCTCGACGACGGACTCGCCTACGTGCGCGAGGGCGACATGATCTTCGCCGAGTCCGAGGGAAACGCCCAGGGTGCCACCGGTCTCGCCGCCATCCCCGACGGTCAGCTCGACCTCGTCGTCGAGTCCGCCGAGGAATGTCCCGGCGAGTGCATCTTCATCGAGCCCTGAACTGCTCCTTCCGGCTCCCCGCCCCGGGCTGACCCGGTGCGCAACGGAGGGGGTCAGGCGCCACCCCGACCCCCTCGATGCGATGTCAGCGGCGGTCGATGCGAATCCTCGTCCCGTCGCTGTCACCGTCGGCGTCGGCATTGCGGCTCGGGTCGTAGACATGCTGGGGATACGAGACTCCGGTGACCGTCCATTCGGTGGCCGCACGGCTGATGGTGTGATGCACTCCGCAGGAGCCGGATGACCCGGTCACGCACGTGGCTCCACTGCCCTCCCGCCAGACACCAGTGACGGTCGCTCCGGCGACCGGGGCGCCGGCGCCGTCGACCACCTCGATCGTCGCGGTCGCCGCCCAGGCCCTCCCTGACGGCACGATGTCACCACCGAGGTCGGACACGTGGACGACCCCCTGGGGTGGCGGCGGAGGTGGTGGTGGCGGCGGAGGTGGTGGAGGTGGAGGCGGAGGCGGAGCGGCAACGGTCACCTGGGCGGAGGTGGCGTTTCCGGCTCCGTCGTCGTCGACCACCTGGAGGCCCACCGTGTAGGTCCCGGCAGCACCGAAGGTGTGGGTCGGGTTGACCTGTGTGGAAGTCATCCCGGGTCCGAAGCTCCAGACCCTTGCGGCGATGGTTCCGTCCTCGTCGGTCGAGGTGTCGGTGAAGTTGCAGGTCAGATCGCTGCACGACACGGTGAACGATGCCTTGGGCGGCATGTTCGGTGGTGGTGGGCCTGCGGCGACGGTCACGCTGTGGCTGACCGCATCCGAGGCGCCCTGATCATCGGTGACCTGGAGCGACACCTGATAGGTACCGGGAGCAGCGAATGTGTGGGTCGGATGCGACTGCTTCGGCGTGGCGCCGTCGCCCATGTCCCAGGTCCAGACCGGGAGATCCCCATCGGGGTCGATCGACCTGTTGATGAAACTGCAGGTCAACGCCTCACAGGTATGTGTGAACCTCGCCGTGGGCGCCACGTTGGGTGGGGTTCCGGGGGGCCGCTCGCTGACCGGACCGAGGATCCTTTCCACCGAGGCGACATCGGTCTGGCCGTTCCAGGTCGCCGAGATGGTGCCGCCCGTCGATCGGGCCCAATCGGCGACCTCGATGTCGTAGGCGACACCGGCGCTCCCCGCAGGAACGGTCACCGACTCCGGAACCGAGACCCCGGGAATCGATGTGCTCAGGTAGACCGTCTGCGGAGTGTCGGCCACCATCCCGATACCCACTGCTCTGCGGTTGGCCTCCCGGCGGAACAGGCTGAGAGTACCGACCGAGAAGTGGTGTGGGACGACCGCCGTCTCCCAACTGACCGGCGAAGCTCCCAGGTGGGCGATGGATCTGACCAGCCGGGGTTCCGACACGTCGTGAGCCCCTACCGGGAACACCACCCGGTCGCTGCCGGGCTCTACGACCACGAACGAGGGGGCGATCAACGGGCTGGTGAGTTCTCCGGAGCGGCCAATGTTGAATCCTATGCCGGGGTACGGCGCCTCGGTGTTCATCACGACGACCGCTTCCGCTTCGGTGTTGGCCAGGATCCCGGACGGTCCCTCGAAGGCAACGAGTCGGCGCACCGCCGGATCGGGGGGAAGGACCGTCAGTTGGGCGAACGTCACCATGGGGGAGGCAGCGCCGGCCGGATCCGCGGTGAAATCGAGCACCCGCGGCTGGCTGGTTCCGAACGTCGACATCCACGTGGTGAATGTGAACTCGGTCTCACCGGGCGGAACGAACACCGCCGACGGCATCTGGCTCCCGGAGTTGCTGGGCCTCATGGATACCCGCAGCCCCGTCCCGGTGCCGACCGGCGCCGGCTCGGAGATCTCGATGGTCACGGTGATTCGATCCCCGGCGGTGATCACACTCGGCGACACCGACCCTCCGACGATCGTGATCGGCGTCTGCGCATCGGCAGGTACCGGTGGGGCGCCAAGAGCCACCGCCGCCGCAACTGCGATCATCAATGCCGCGAGTCGCCATCCCTTGGTTCTGTGCATGCGGTACCTCCGGCTCGGGGGAAAGAGTGCGGGCAACGTACCCGCTGTCTTCCGGTTCCAGAGGTGCCCGGGCCGATACGTAATACTCTCGTAAGTCTTTGTTCCGGAATGGTTCACAGAAACACGGATGTGCAGCGATCGACCCGGTCGTTACGCCGCTCCCGCATTCACCGACAGGGCCGTGTGTCACCGGTCGGCTGCTCTGCTCGCAGGACCGATCAGGGCGATTGGGTGTGCTGACGCTTCCTGGTGACGGTGAGGAAGCCGGTGTGCCCGACCATCCGGTGTGAGGGCCGGACCGAACGTCCGTCGACGACCCACTCCCGGTGCATCACCTCGAAAGTGGTGGTCTCGAAGAACGTCGGTTGGGCGGCGATCGCCTCACACACCGTCTGGACCTGTGGCACCGTCGGCAGGTAGCAGCAGAAGATCCCACCACCGACGAGGTGCTCGGCGGCAGGCGCCACCATGTGCCACGGTTCGGGGACATCGAGCACCACGCGGTCGGGCCGCTCGGTGCCGATGACGTCCTCGACCTCGCCGATCCGCAGATCGAGTTGCGGCGGGATCTCGCCGAAGAACCCTTTGATCAGCTTGCGGGCGATGTCGGCGTGGTCGTTGCGTCGCTCGACGCTGATCACCCGGCCGTGCTCCCCCACCGCACGGGTGAGCGCCATCGCCAACCCGCCCGATCCGGTGCCCGCCTCGACCACGGTGAGCCCGGGGGCGATGTCCGCCCACATCAGGATCGCCCCGGTGTCCTTGGGGTACAGCACCGTGGCGCCACGCGACATCTTGAGGGTGTAGTCGGCCAGCCGGGGTCGGACCGCCACTAGGCGGGACCCCAGCGATGAGTCGAGGGCGACGCCGTCTTCGGACCCGATGATCTGGTCGTGGGGCAGGGCGCCACGGTGATAGTGGAAGTCCTTGCCGGGAATGAGTTCGATGAGGTAGCGGCGTCCCTTGCCGTCGAAGATGAGGCAGGGATCGCCCGGTTTGAACATGGCCACGTGTGACGTCAGGTGCTCGCCACACCGATGGAGGCAATGGTGGCGACGACACCGAGCACCATGGCCACGATGACCACCCAGACGAAGATCTTGACCATCCCGTCACGGTTGTTGAACATCGGTCATCCCTCCACGGTGGTGTCGTCGATCTCGGCGGAATCCCGGACCAGCCGGACCCGGATCGTCTCACCCTCTTGCAGTATCCGACGGTAGACCAGGGTCTCCCCCGCTTCGCCGCGGCTCCGCAGCCACCCGATCAATCCGATGGCGGCGCCGAGGCCGGCCATACCGGGACGTCCCTGGCGGGCGCCGGCGAAGAGGCGGGCGACACCGTAGGCGGCAAGTCGGTTCATTTCAGGCGGTAGACCTCGACTCGGGCACCACCGGACTTCTTGCCGCGCCGACGACCGAAGACAAAGGCAAGGATGATGAAGACGACGACTCCCACGGCGATCGCCGTCCCCGACGATTTCGCCTGGCTCTGGGTGTCGTCGACGATGGTTTCGATCTGGCGGAGCTTGTTCTCGAGATCGCTGCGCTCGATGGGCATCCTCAGCTCCTCTTCGATGGGCGGCCGGCGGCGGATGTGCGACTGGCGGTGACCTTCAGCAGGATACCGATGACAAGGACCATCGCCAGTGCGGCGAGAACGTACCCGAGGGCTTCCCAGTTCGGGCCGGAGGGCAGCGCCTTCTGGATGTAGCGGACCGTGGCGACCGACAGGAACAGGGTCCCCAGCGAGAAGGCGATGGCCGCCCCGATGGCGAACCCGGCGAAACGACCGAGTTGCTTGGCGGGAACGATCGTCTCCTGACGAAGGTATTCCTTCGCCATGTCGAGAAACTCTCGTATGTGGTCGGGCAACTCTCGAATGTCCGACATCACGCTCCCTTCGTCGCCGTCGATCGTAGCTGGCCGTCACCCATCAAAGAATCCGGCCCGCAGCGCCCGCCCTACCCGGTGGGGGGTCATCGGTAACGCCGCCGCCCGGTGCTGCGGGCGGTGGTGCGCGCCTGGCGGCGGCTGTTGGCGAGCCAACCGACAAAGATCCCGACCACGAAGGCGATGATCATCCAGACGGCGATCTGTGAAGCAACGAAGGCCATGTCTCGTTCGTTCGTTTTGTACGGGGCTACAGGTGTGTGGGGCGGGTCAGTCCAGCAGGGCGACGAACTCGATGCGCCGGTTGCGGGAGCGACCCTCCTCGGTGTCGTTGTCGGCGATTGGTCGGGTCTCACCGTAGCCGATGACCTGGAACCGATCGGATTCCTCGCCGTTGGCCACCAGATACTCGAAAACGGCCTGTGCCCGCCGGCGGGACAGCGCCAGATTGAGGTCGTCGGGCCCCTGGGAGTCGGCGTGACCGGCGATCTCGACGGCGACCTCGGGGGCAAGCCGCAGCGCTTCGAGAATCTCGTCGAGCAGCGCCTCGCCACGGGTGGTCAGCCGGTCGCTGTTGAGGGCGAACTCGACGACCTTGCCTTCGATCAACTCATCGAGGTTCACCTGGAGTTCTTCGACCACCTCGGGTGGGGCGGGCGGCGGGGCGTCTTCGACGGTGAGGCCGCTGAGGAAGTCGAGGGGTCCTGCTGCGAGCACCTCCTCGGCCTCGCTGCGGAGATCGAGGCGGGTCTGACGATCGGGAAGCTCGGCGGTGACCGTGATCACCCGCGCATCCCCGTTCACCACCACCTGGCCGTCGTCGACGGTCGATGCGGCGGTGTCGATCACGTCGAGGACGCCCGGCAACCAACTCTCCTCGGAAGTGATCCGTTCCCTGACCACGAGTTCCTCGGCATCGACCCCCGCCGGGTACGCCGCCTCCAGGCGGTCGATCACCTGTTCCCGCACCACGTCGGAGGAGACCGTGCCGGTCACCTGTGCCACTCCCTCTTCCCATGCGATGGTGAGCGGATCGGAAGCAGCGGGACCTGACTCCTGCTCGATGACCGCCACATAGGTGAGGCTGCGCGCCACCCGGCGCACCCCGGGGACCGATTCGGCGGTCGCCGCCACGGCATCGAGGTCGGTGTCCTCGGGCACGACCCCGATCAGCTCGAGGTCGCGTCCATCGGCGACCACGTCGACGTCCGGAAATCCGGCAGCGGCGAGTTCGGCGGCGGCGGTCGCCGCCAGGTGGCTCTGGATCTGGCGGGAGCCGAACCATGCCGCTCCGGCGGTCACCAGCACGAAGATCAGGACCGAGACCATCAAGAATCCGAGCTGGGACAGGATCGGACCCTCGTCGTCCTCGCCCGGGATGTACCGGCTGCCGAGATCACGCGGTGGGTCCGAAAGCTGACGCAGTCTGCGGTTGACTTTCTTGGCCATCTCAACACCTGGGATCGGACTCGCACCACCCGTTCTCGTCGCCGATGGTACAAGACGATGATGACAAGGTCGCTCCACGCCCCGCCCCCGCCGGAGCACATCATCTCACCCGAGCGGTGGTTCCTCGAGGCTGCCCACCAGACGGTCGACGAACGCCGCCTGAGCCGGGTTGAGCAGCCGGCGGGCCGTTTCCGGATCACACCAGCACACCCGGTCGATCTCGGGGACATCGATCGATCGTCCCGACCGTGGCGGCCACTCCATCGAGAAGGTGTTGCACCGGATCTGGTCGGGTTCGAGATCGCCGACGGCGGCGAACCCGTGGACCGTCTTTCCTCCCCGCTGCACCACGGTGCCCAGATCGAGCAGATCACCGTCGACCCGGTGCCCGGTCTCCTCGGCGAACTCGCGGCGTGCCGCCGCTTCGCTGGTCTCCCCCGGTTCGACCAGCCCCTTGGGAAGGCTCCAGGCGCCCTCGTCCCGCCGTGCCCACAGCGGTCCTCCCGGATGGGCGATCAGCACCTCGACACCGTCCGTCCCGACCCGGTACAGCATGATGCCGGCGCTGGTCTTCCCACGATGCGTTGCCATCTGGTGTCACCCTATGCGACGGCACGGTCGCCTGCACGTGCTCGGCGAGGTCCGCCCACCCTGCGTGCAGGCACGGCGCAGGACACCGCCGCATTCGTAAGCGGCTTCGACGTGGCCGGCGATCCCGACGCGGACGCTCCGAATCGACCGGGTCGTCAATCCGAAAGCGCGACGACGAAGATCGCGGCACGGTCCAGGGTGATGGGACGCTCGGGGGTCCGGGAAGGGCGCGCAGCGCCACTTGATGTCGCCAGGGAGACGCAGTCGCCGACCGCATACGAACACGTGCAGGACTGGGTGTCGGAGAGAGGACTCGAACCTCCACGTCCTTTCGGACACTAGGCCCTCAACCTAGCGCGTCTACCAATTCCGCCACTCCGACGTGGGTCGGCGAGTATACCGCTCCGGACCGGTGATCCATCCACCCCGGATCAGACCACCTCGCGGATCTCCGGGAAGTGGCACGCCACCCAGTGCCGGGGTTCGAGTTGGCGGAACTCGGGGACCTCGACATCGCACACCCCACGTTGCGCCTTGGGGCAGCGGGTGTTGAAGCGGCAGCCCGGCGGTGGGTTGGCCGGCGACGGGATGTCACCTTCGAGGAGGATGCGCTCCCGAACCGCCTCCAGCCGGGGATCGGGGATCGGCACCGCCGACAGCAGCGCATGGGTGTAGGGGTGCATCGGCCGGTTGTACAGGGCGTCGCGATCGGCGAGCTCCGCCATCTGCCCGAGGTACATCACCGCCACCCGGTCCGAGATGTGGCGGACCACCGACAGGTCGTGGGCGATGAACAGGTAGGTGAGCCCCAGTTCGTCCTGCAGATCGTCGAGCAGGTTGAGCACCTGGGCCTGGATCGACACATCGAGCGCCGAGACCGGTTCGTCGAGCACCAGGAAACTCGGATTGAGCGCCAGCGCCCGGGCCACACCGATCCGCTGTCGCTGTCCACCGGAGAACTCATGGGGATGACGGTTGGCGTGCTCCGGGCTGAGCCCGACCACCGACAACAAATCTTTGACCTTGGCGAGACGCTCGCTGGCGCTGCCCACCCCGTGGACCAGCAGCGGTTCGGCGATGATCGTCGCCACAGTCATCCGGGGGTTCAACGAGGCGTACGGGTCCTGGAACACGATCTGGATGTCCCGCCGCAACCGGTTCAGGGTGTCCTTGTCAGCGGAGGCGATGTCGATGACCTCGGTGGGGTTTCCGGGACCGTCGGTGGTCGCCCGGTACAGGACCTCACCCGAGGTCGGTTCGAGCAGCCGCAGGATGCATCGCGCCGTCGTCGACTTGCCGCAACCCGATTCGCCGACCAGACCGAGCGTCTCGCCGCGGACCACATCGAACGAGATGTCGGACACCGCCTGCACCGCACCGATCTGCTTTTTGAAGAACACCCCCTGCGTGATCGGGAACTCCTTGACCAGATGCCGAACTTCGAGCAGGAGGTCCTCCGAGGCAAGGTGCGCATCGGCCACGTCGTCATCGAACACGGTCATGGTTCGATCTCACCGGTCGGGGCGATCGTCAGACCGGCCAGATCGAGCTCGTGGGCCCGGTGGCAGGCGGCCTCCTGCCCTGGTCCCCCGGAGGGCCGGAGCGCGGGAAGCACCTCGGCGCAGATCTCGATGGCGAAGTCGCAGCGGGGACGGAAACGGCAGCCGGTGGGGAGGTCGATCAGCGAGGGCGGGGCTCCCCGCACCGAATGCAGCCGGCGACGCTGCTCGACATCGAGACGGGTCATCGACGAGAGCAGACCCCAGGTGTACGGGTGCTGCGGGTCGTAGTACAGCTCCTCGGCGGTTCCTTTTTCGATGATGGTCCCGGCGTACATCACCTGAATCGTGTCGCAGAACCCGGCAACGACCCCCAGATCGTGGGTGATCAGCATCACCGCGGTGCCCCGGTCGTCGGCAAGGGCGAGCATCAGGTCCATGATCTTGGCCTGGGTGGTCACATCGAGGGCAGTGGTGGGCTCATCGGCGATGAGCAGCTCCGGGTTGCAGGACAGACCCATGGCGATCATCACCCGCTGGCGCATCCCCCCGGAGAACTGGTGCGGGTGGTCCTCGAAACGGTCCCGGGCGTGGGGAATCTGGACGTCGACCAGCGACTGGATGGCGATCTCACGGGCCTCGCTGCGGGAGACGTCCTGGTGCAACAGGATCGTCTCCATCAATTGGGTGCCGATGGTGTATACCGGGTTGAGCGAGGTCATCGGGTCCTGGAAGATCATGGCGATGCGGCCGCCCCTGACCTGCTGCATGGCGTGCTCGTCGAGTTCCAGCAGGTTGCGGCCCTTGAACGAGATGGTTCCGGTGACGATCTCGCCGGCGGGGGGTTCGATCAACCCCATCACCGACATGGCGGTGACCGACTTTCCCGAACCCGACTCCCCCACCACCCCACGCCGTTCACCGGGGGCGATCGAAAAGGAGACCCCGTCGACGGCGCGCACCACCCCTTCCTCGGTGTTGAAGTAGGTGCGGAGGTTCTCTACCTCGAGCAGCGGTGTGGTGTCGATGGTGCTACCTCCGCTCGATGGTCTGGGTCGGGTCGAGGGCGTCGCGGAGTCCGTCGCCGACGTAGTTCACCGACAGCACGGTGAGCACGAGGGCCGCCCCGGAGAAGGTCAGCTCCCACCAGAAGCCGCGGACGGCGGTCAACGCTCCCTGTGAGGCCATCCCGCCCCAGGTCGGTGTGGGTGGGCGGACCCCGAAACCGAGAAAGGACAGGGCGGCTTCGAGGATGATGGCGGTGCCGACGATCAGCGTGGTCTGCACGATGATCGGGCTGATGGCGTTGGGCAGGATGTGGCGGAAGATGATGCGACGATCGCGGGCGCCGGCGGCACGCGCCGCCTCGACGAACTCCTTCTCCCGCAGCGACAGGAACTCGGCGCGCACGATCCGCGCCAGGGTTCCCCACAGCAGCAACCCGAGCAGGACGCCGATCCCCCACGGACCCTCCTGCATCCAGTCCGGGAGGAACTGCAACTCGGGAAGGAGGCGGCCGATGACGATCGCCACCGGAAGCAGCGGCAACCCCAGGACGAGATCGGTGAAACGCATCAGCGACTGGTCCGGGCCACCCGGGTAGTACCCGGCCACGGCACCCACCACCGTCCCCAGAATGGCGACCAGCAGCCCGGTGATGGCGCCGACGATCAGGCTTCCCCGGGCGCCGTGCACGACGCGGGAAAGCACGTCACGCCCGAGTTCGTCGGTGCCGAACGGAAACTCCGCTCGGGGAGGGATCGAGGTCCAGATCCGACCGTCCCCTTCGACATTGCGCAGCGCCTCGTGGGGGTGCTCGAGAATCGCACCGCAGTACTGGTTCTCGCGCCCCGCCGGACAGGTGATCAGGGGGGCGAGGATGGCGATGAGGATCATCCCGGCCAGGAAGACGGCTGAGATCATCGCCAGCCGGTGGCGGCGGAGACGGGTCCAGAACAGGTCCCACTGCGTCACCGGCTCGACCGAGATTCCCTCACGGGCCTCGAGTTCGCGCAGACCGTGGGGTTGGTCGGGGCCGAGCGGCATCTGCATGTCAGTCATATCGCACCCGCGGGTCGAGGACGCCGTAGAGGATGTCGGCCACGATGTTCATCACCACGATGCCGATCCCGATCACCATCACCACGGCCATGATCACCGGGTAGTCCACCGAGTTGATGGCGTTGATGTAGAGCCGTCCGATACCGGGCCAACCGAAGATCGACTCGGTGATGATCGCCCCGCCGACGATGGCGGCGACGTCCAGCGACACGAGGGTGACGATCGGGATCATGGCGGTCCGCAATGCGTGTTTGACGATGACGGTGCGGCGCGGCAACCCCTTGGCCTTGGCGGTGCGCAGGTAGTCGCTGTGCATCACCTCGAGCATCGAGGCGCGCTGGAACCGTGAATACTGGGCGATCGAGATGAGGGCGATCGCCAATGCCGGGAGCACCAGGTGCTGGAGGATGTCGCCGAACTGCTGGAGCGAGGGCAGATCGATCGGACCGAACTGGATCCGGTCGCCGAGGGTGTCGTAGTTGCTACTCGTCATCCCGGCGACGTAGAAGGTCTTCACCCCGGTCCATTGTTCGAGCTTGAGCGCAAACACGATCTGGAGTCCGACACCGACGATGAAGATCGGGGTCGAGAAGGCGACGAACGCAAACGTCGTCCCGAGCTGATCGAAGAAGGAGTACTGCCGGATCGCCTGGTAGACACCGAGCGAGATGCCCACCACCAGGGCGACCGCCAGTGCAGTCAGCCCGAGCCGGAAGGTGGCGCCAGCTGCGCCGAAGATGAGATCCCACACCGATCCGTTGCCGGCGAAGGACACGCTCCATGCCAGCGCAAACTCGATCCGACCCTTGGCGAACCACAACGCCCCGAGCCACACCGCCAGGATCGAGAAGGCACGGAAGCTCCGCCACCACACCTTGCGCACCGTGACCACGAAGACGGCGGCGGTGTAGGCGATCGCTCCTCCGATGGCAACAAGAGGGGCGATCCCGTGGATGGCGATCCGGTCGGTGTCCGGCGAGACGAAGTTGCGTAGCCAGGTCAGGTACTGCTCGAGCACCGAACGGTCGAGCCCGTAGTACTCGGTGAGCATCGGGATCACGGGCGCCATCCGTGGGTTTCCACGCAGACGGGTGAGCGGCGAGCCCGACGCCTGGATCAGAAAGAACACCACGGCGCTGAGGGCGAAGAGCGTGATCAGCCCGTAAGCGAGGCGCCGGAGTATGTACGCCAACATGCCGTGCTCCTACTTCACCCGAGGCTGTGTCACCCTACCAACACCGCCCCCGGCTCGCCGGACCGGAAGAAACGTGGGGCCCGGACGAACCGGGCCCCACGTGTGTCGCATCGGTGTTCAACCGGGTCGCCTACTGGTCGACGCGGTGCCACTCCTCGATGTTCCAGGTCAGACCGGCGAGGGTCGGGTTGTGCTTGAACCCGCCGATCTCATCACCCCAGACCGCACCGATATCGAGTCGGGCGTACAGCGGGATGATCACCAGCTCGTCGGCGAGGATGTTCTCCGCCTCGGCGATCAACGGGATGAGCACGTCCTCGTCGACCGAGGTGTTGAGCTCGGTGCGGATCTCGGCGAACCGCTCGGAGTTCTCGTTGACCAGCGCTGATCCCTCGGCGCCGAAGTAGTAGTAGTTCTGTCCCTCCGGTGGCGGGTTGTTGGGATCGAACAGATCCATCAGGTCGACAAGACCCGAGAATCCGGGAGTTCCGACCCATGCCCACTCACCGAGGTCGTAGTTGCCGTTGACGGTGGTCTCGCCGAAGAACAGCTCCGAGTCCTCCAGATCTGCGACGTAGTCGATGCCGACCGCCGCAAACATGTCGCCGAACAGCTCGGAGAGCTGGACGCGGGCGTCGTTGTTGGAGGTGGTGGTGAACACGGT
The DNA here is from genome assembly GCA_963708235.1 of uncultured Acidimicrobiia bacterium. Taxonomy (GTDB): domain Bacteria; phylum Actinomycetota; class Acidimicrobiia; order Spongiisociales; family UBA5794. The sequence goes on from OY970200.1 coordinate 1,764,047, forward strand.
GGACACCGCATCGACACCCTCCTCCTCCTTCACCTGCTCGACGAGGTCGCTGGCCAGCTCCGGGTCGTAGTTGTACTGGGCCCAGGCTCCCTGCGACAACGCCGGCGCATACGCCTCGACGAACGAGTCCATCGGCTCGACCTGTCCGGCCAGCAGCTCGTCGACGACGACCTGGCGGTCGATGGCGTGCGCCACCGCCTGGCGGTAGGTGATGTTGGCGTTCATCGACTCGGCGTTGCGCTCGAACCGTGATTCGGCGAACGAGAAGGCGAGATGCTCCCAGATCGGACCACTCAGCACCTCGACGACGGCGCCTTCGGGTTCGAGCGCCTGGAGCGTCTCGATGACGTCGGTGCCCGGGGGCGGGTTGAAGGCGTCGATCTCGCGGGCGCGGAACGCATTGATCAGCGACTCGGTCTCCGGAATGAAGCGGAAGGTGACGCTGTCGAGGTAGGGAAGCTGGTCCCCGGTCTCCTCGTCGGTCTTCCAGTAGTTGTCGTTGCGGGTCAGGGTGATGGTCTCACCCTTCTGCCACGAATCGAAGACGAACGGGCCGGCCGACGGCCAGGGTGCGTCGTTCCAGTCGGTGACGAAATCCGAGCCCTCGACGGCGTGCGCCGGGATGAGGGGGTGGGTCAGACCGAACAGCAGCTCGTACCCGGTGGTGGGGGCTGCCAGGGTGTAGGTGAACGACTTGTCACCGACCTCGGTGTCGACGATCTGGTCATACGTCGCCTTGTCCACCGGGAGGTCCGGGTCGAGGATGGTGTCGAGGGTGAACTGGAAGTCGGCTCCGGAGATGGGGGTTCCATCGGACCACACGGCTTCCTCGCGGATGTCATAGGTCACCGTCATGGTGCCGTCGTCGTTGAGTACCACGGCGCCGTTCTCCACGGTCGGAAGCTCGGTGACGACCTCGGGGAGCAGCTCGAGGGTGAAGCCGTCGACTTCCTGTACGCCGGTGTAGTAGCCCTGGCCGACAATGGCGACGATGAAGTTGTCGCCGCCGGGAACATAGGGGTTGAGGGTGGGGGGTTCCTGGGTGTCACCGACCACGGCGTCGCCACCGTAGGTCTTGCCGCCAGCGGTCGGCGGAGCGGTGGTGGTGGTCTCTGCGACCGTTGTGGTCGTGTCTCCACCAGGAGCGGCGACGGTGGTCGTCACGTCGGGGGGTGTGGTCGTCGTCGTGTCGCCTTCGGTGTCATCGCCGCCGCATGCGGCAGCCACCAGAGCAAAGGCGAGAAGAGCGACCAACCATGCGACCTTGCGGCTGCGCCACATTCGAGTCAAGGTTTGCCTCCTTATCGGATGCTTCAGGGCTTCAGGAGGCGGGACAACACTCTGGTTAGCGCCACATCCACGTCAGAGTGAAGGTGGTGATAGCGAAGGCGAGCGCGGCGATCACCGTGAGGCGATCGAGGTTGCGCTCGACCACGGTCGAACCGGAGAAGCTGCCGCTACTCATTCCCCCACCGAACATGTCGGACATGCCGCCGCCTCGACCTGCATGGAGCAGGATGAGGAAGATCAGCCCGAGGGAGATGAGCGCATGCAGCGCTGCAACGAGGTTGGCCAGCAACTTGAGAGCCCTTTCTCACAGAGAGACCCGCTCACACAACGGGTCTGGACTTGTGAGTATGGAGGGTAACCCCAACCGGCGCAAGTCTCGCGCCCCGGGTCCACCGGTGGTATCAGCCCCGGGTTGCCTGCTCGGCGACGGCACGGGCCGCAGCGGCAACCTCGTCGGGATCTCCCAGGTACCCGCTCGACACCGGCCGAAGGTCGTCGTCGAGACGGTAGACGAGCGGGACCCCGGTGGGGATGTTGAGATCGACGATGACCTCGTCCGCCACCCCGTCGAGATGTTTGACCAGAGCCCGCAGGCTGTTGCCATGGGCAACCACCAGCACCCGCTGTCCACTGCGGAGATCGGGGACGATGGCGTCGTACCAGTAGGGCAGCATCCGCTCCACGACATCGGCGAGACATTCGGTTGCCGGGAGCACCTCGGGAGGCAGCCAGGAATAGCGAGGGTCGTGCCGTGGGTGGCGTTCGTCGTCCAGATCGAGTGGAGGTGGGGGGATGTCGTAGGCGCGGCGCCACACCTGGACCTGTTCCAGACCGTGCTGGGCCGCCGTCTCCGCCTTGTCGAGACCTTGGAGCGACCCGTAGTGACGTTCGTTGAGCCGCCAGTGCTTCTTCCATCCGATCCAGCCGAGACCCATCTCCCCGAGGGTGATATGGGCGGTGTCGATGGCCCGGGTCAGCAGCGAGGTGTGGAGCACGTCGAACCCGAGACCTTCGTCGGCGAGCAACCTGCCGGCGCGGACGGCTTCGGTGCGGCCCTGCTCGGTAAGCGGCACATCGGTCCACCCCGTGAACAGGTTCTCGAGGTTCCAGGTGGATTGACCGTGACGGAGAAGGACGAGATCGGTAGTCATGGGCCCAGTGTGTGCGAAAACCGCCTACCGAGGCAAATTGCGGCGGGGTCGTGGCCCGGAGAGACCGGGACGGCGGTCGCCACCCGGCTCAGACGGAAGGGGCGTTGGGTCGGTGCCGACGCCGCTCCGTCGCCAGCGTCGCCCTCCGCACCTGCCAGGTGGGGGTGCGCAGACCCGACCAGGCGTTCAACTCGGGGCGGAGACGGAGTTCGTCGCCTGCGGGCAACAGCCCACGATGGTAGGCGCCGGCGTCCCGGATCGCCCGTCCCAGCAAATCGCGGGCTTCGGTCTCGGCCATCCGCCGGTCGGCGTCGCCGAGTGTCACCTCGATGGTGACGCGATCACGGTCGAGATCGGATTCGGTGCGCACTTCCCTCACCTGACCGTATCCGGCAAGGTCGTCGCATACCTCGCCGACATGGTCGAGGAACGTCTCCGGTTCGGATTCCCATGGCACCCGCCGGTGAACCGAGAACTCGAAGCGCACCGAACAGTCCATCGTCTGACCTGTCATTTCTCCTGCCCTACCCGAGAACACCACCGGCAGCAGCGTCCCATCATCACCTCGACCCGGATATGGGTTCGCCGACCCAATGGCAGCCGGGAAACCACCGGGTGCCTACAGCCAGTACCGGACGATGGCGGCGAAGGTATCCGGGTCGAGCGACGCTCCCCCGACCAGCGCCCCGTCGACATCGCGCTTCGCCATGATCCCGGCGATGTTCCCGGGGTTCACCGAACCCCCGTACAACACCCGTACCGAGTCCGAGGCGTCACCCCATGACTCCGACACCGTCGCCCGCACCGATGCCGCCATCGAGCCGGCATCATCGGCCGATGCGGTTCGCCCCGTCCCGATCGCCCAGATGGGCTCGTAGGCGATGACCAGACCCGCCACCTCATCGGCGCTGAATCCGGCGAGCGATCCGAGCACCTGCTGCGAGACCACCGTCTCGGCGTCTCCGGCATCGCGCTGGTCGAGCGTCTCCCCGACGCAGAGGATCGGGGTCATCCCGGCACGCAGGATCGCCTTGACCTTGCGATTCACCATCTCATCGGTCTCGCCGAAGAGTTGGCGCCGTTCCGAGTGACCGGCCAGGACATACGACACCGACAGCTTCTTCAGCATCTCGGCGGAGATCTCTCCCGTGAACGCCCCCGACTCTTCCCAATGGCAGTTCTGGGCGCCCAGTGCGATCGGGAGCTGGTCGGTCTCGATGACCGTCTGCGCCGATCTCAGGGCGGTGAAGGGCGGGCACACCACCACATCGACCCGGTCGTGATCCTCCGGTTCGACCCGGTAGCTCAGCTTCTGCACCATCTGGATCGCATCCAGATGCGAGGCGTTCATCTTCCAGTTGCCGGCGATCAGGTTCTTTCGCATCTGTGCTCCTTGGATCGTGCTGTGGCGGTGTGGTCTCTCATCATCCCCACGCCTCGAGCGCCGCAACGCCCGGCAGCGTGTTCCCTTCGAGCATCTCGAGACCGGCGCCGCCGCCGGTGGAGACGTGGCCGACGTCGTCGTCCCTGCCGAGCAGGCGGATGGCGGCGACGCTGTCACCGCCGCCGACCACGCTGAATCCCGGGCACTCCGCCACCGCTTCGGCGACTCCGGCGGTGCCGCTACGGAACGCTTCCCATTCGAAGACTCCCATCGGACCGTTCCAGAAGAGACGCTCGGCGCCGGATATCACCTCGCTGAAACGGGCGATCGACTCGGGTCCGATGTCGAGGCCCATGGTGCCGGAGGGAATGGCGTCTGCGGCGACGGTGTGATGCTCGGCATCGGCCGCAAAGCGGTCGGCCACCACGATATCCACCGGCAGCATGATCTTGTCGCCGTATTCGGCGAGCAGTTCGGCCACCTCGTCCATCCGATCGTGATCGACCAGCGAGTCCCCGATCTCGGCACCGCCGGCCGCCAACATGGTGAAGCACATCCCACCACCGACCAGCATCTGATCGACTCGCGGCAGCAGGTGACGCATCACACCGAGTTTGTCCGAGACCTTGGCTCCTCCCAGGACCACGACGTAGGGGCGGGCCGGATCGTCGAGGAGCTTGTTCAGTGCTTCGACCTCGGCGGCCAGCAGCAGCCCGGCCGCCGACGGCAGGCGCTCCGCCACCCCGACCGTGGAGGCATGGGCACGGTGCGCCGACCCGAAGGCGTCGAGGACGAAACGGTCGGCGAGACCGGCGAGCGCATCCGCCAGCTCCGGGTCGTTGGCGGTCTCCCCGGTGGCGAAGCGGGTGTTCTCCAACACCGCAACCACATCGTCGGGGAGCGATCCGATGGCGGCGATGACCTCGTCGCCCACCACGTCGGGAAGCTGGTAGGTGGCGAAGCCGCCCAGCTCACCGAGCCGGGCCGTCACCGGAGCCATGGAGAACTCCGGATCGTGACCTTTCGGTCTGCCCAGGTGGCTGCAGACGATCACCCGCGCCCCCCGACTCCGCAGTGCGCTGATCGTGGGCAGTGACGTCGAGATCCGGTAGTCGTCGGTGATGGCGCCGTTGCTCAGCGGGACGTTGAGATCGGAACGCACCAGGACCGTACGGCCCTCCACATCGAGGTCGGCGACGAGGGGAATCGTCATCGTTGTGCTCCTATCGCGGGGTACGGAGTACGGGATCCATCGTGGTCGGCCCATCCTGGCAACCTCGGCACTCCGACCGAAAACGTGGGCCGGAGGGCGGTGGCGCCACCATGCCCCTGCGCCGCCGGCGGAGACACAGGGGCATGGTCGTGGACGGTGAAACGGATCAGCCCAGCTTGCCGACCAGATCGACGAGACGGCTCGAATAGCCCCACTCGTTGTCGTACCAGCCGAACACCTTGACCATGCGGTTGCCGGTCATCGTTGTCAGCGAGGCATCGAGGATGCAGGAGTGCGGATCACCGACGATGTCGCTGGAGACGATGGGGGCCTCGGTGTAGCGGAGGATGTTGCGCAGCGGGCCCTCGGCGGCCTGGCGGTAGGCGGCGTTGACCTCATCGATGGTGACATCGGCACCGAGCTGGACAACGAGGTCGGTGAGAGATCCGTCCGGGACCGGAACCCGGACCGCCAGGGCGGCGAAGCGGCCGGCCAACTCGGGCAACACCTGACCGATCGCCGATGCGGCCCCGGTCGAGGTGGGGATGATGTTGATCGCCGCCGCACGGCCACGGCGGGCATCGCTGTGGGGCAGGTCCAGGATCACCTGGTCGTTGGTGTAGGCGTGGACCGTGGTGAACATGCCGCGCTCGACCCCGAAGGCGTCGTGGAGCACCTTGACCATCGGCGCCACACAGTTGGTGGTGCACGAGGCGTTGGAGATGATCTTGTGGACGGCGGGGTCCAGGGCGTCGTCGTTGACGCCGAGCACGATGCTGACATCGGCGTCGTTGACCGGGGCGCTGACCAGCACATGACCGGCGCCGGCCTCGAGATGCTGGGATGCCTTGGCGTGGGAGTTGAAGATGCCGGTGGACTCGATCACCACATCGACGCCGAGATCGCCCCAGGGGAGCTGCGAAGGGTCACGTTCGGCGAAGACCTTGAAGCGGTCGCCGTCGACCTCGAGGTCCCCGTCGACGATCCGGACGTCGCCACCGAAGCGGCCGTGGACGCTGTCATTCTCGAGCAGGTACGCCAGGGTCCCGGCATCGGTGAGGTCGTTGACCCCGACGATGTCGAAGTCTGCGCCGCTCTTCTTCGCCGATCGGAAGAAGTTTCTTCCGATCCTGCCGAAACCGTTGATCGCTACCTTCATGGGGGTCCGCCTTCCGGGGGTGTCGTGGTTCAGGGATGTCGTCGTGTCGGATGTCGTTGCGGGGTCGGTCAGCCCCCGTGGTCACCGGCAGCGAGCCGGGCGAGAACCTGCCCCAACCGGACGGGATCGTGGAGCGGCCACGGAGACGCCGGGTCGGCCAACTCGGCGAAGACGACGTCGACGCCGAAGGTGGCAAGCACCTCGGGGTCCATGGCTACCGGTTGGAGTGGTGGTTCAACCGTGACCTGCCCGGACTCGGAGACGATAGTAGTCGGAGGGCGGATGCCGGTGAGGTCGAGCACCGCCTTGAGGTGGTCCGCCCCGTCCATCCCGAGCGTCTCACTGTCCTGCGTGATGAGATTGCCCACGTACACCAGGTCTGCCGGGGATCGACCGATCGCCTCGACGAGGCCGGGGACGGCCAGGGCGGCGATCACCGAGGTGTAGAGGCTGCCCGGTCCGAGCACGATCTGGTTCGCCGAGATGATGGCATCGATGGCACGGGGGCTTGCGGTGGCGCTCGCCGGCTCCACCGAGATCGCCGAGATGGTGCCGTGGCAGCGGGAGATGAGGTCCTGCCCGCTGACCCTCTCCCCGTCGACCGATGCGACCAGCCGGAGATGTTCGGCGGCGGCGGGGATCACCGAGCCCCGGGTGTCCAGAAGCCGTTCGGCGTAGAGCAATGCCGGCTCGAAGCCGCCTTCGAGGTCGGCGAGGGCGGCGATGATGAGATTGCCCAGCGAATGACCCTCGACGTCGGCGCCCTCGAAGCGGTATTCGAACAGGTGTCTCCACGGCGACGCCTCCGGGCTGAGCGCCAGCAGACATCTTCGGATATCCCCCGGTGGAGGGATCGCCAGTGCCGGCGACAGCCGTCCCGAGGAACCTCCGTCGTCCGCCACCGTGACGATGGCGCTCACCGCTCCGGCGTAGGTGACGGCGGCCTTCAGGGCGGCGGCGAGCCCGTGACCACCGCCGATACAGACGACGTGGGGCCCCTCTTCCGCACCACCCGGGGCCGCCTGCGGCGATGGTTCGAGGGTCAGTTCGGGGAGCCACCCGCCGCCGGGGCCGGGACCCGTCACCGCTGGTACCTCATCCCCCAACCGTACCCGGATCTGGGGTCGCAGGGTCTGAGGTCGCAGGGTCTGGGCTCGCAGGATCTGGGCCGGCAAGTTCGGGAAGGTCGCGGTGGCGCACCGTGATGTCGGCGTTGCCACCGGAGAGCCGCCGCCCCAACTCCTCGGATATCGCCACCGAGCGGTGGCGACCGCCGGTGCACCCGATACCGATGGTGAGGTACTTCTTGCCCTCGGCTTCGAATCGTGGGAGGAGGAACTGGAGCAGGTTCTCGATGTGGTCGAGGAAGGTGCGCGCATCCTCGGTCTCGAACACATAGTCGGCGACCTCGGGATCGAGACCGGTCAACGGTCGCAACTCGGGTTGCCAGTGCGGGTTGGGAAGGAACCGGGCATCGAACAGGACATCGACGATGCGGGGCACCCCGCGTTTGAACCCGAAACTGGTCAGATCGACGCGCATCCGCCGGTCGTCCTGACGATGGGCGAAGGCCCGCTCGAGATGGCGTCGGAGATCGTGGACGTTGAGGTCGGTGGTGTCGACCACGACATCGGCCATACCTCTGATCTCCTCCGAGGCGATCCGCTCCCCCGCAATGGCCTCTCCCAGCGAGGGGGCGCTGAAGGGATGCTTGCGGCGGGTCTCTTCGAAACGGTGACCGAGCGTGGCGTCGTCGGCGTCGAGAAAGAGCACCGTGGTGCGCACTCCCCTGCCGAGCAGTCCCCGCACCGCCTCGTCGAGGTCGTGCGGGGTGACGCCGCCGCGGGTGTCGACCACCACCGCCATGCGCGGCAGCCGGCCCTCCACCACCCCGACATGATCGACCACCTCGCCGATGAGGGTCGGGGGCAGATTGTCGACCACGAAGTAGCCGACGTCCTCGAGGACGTTTGCCGCCTGCGAACGCCCGGCCCCCGACATCCCGGTGACGATGATCACCTGGGGTTCGATCGTCGGTTCGTTGCTCATGATCCTCCGGTCGGCTGCCCGTGGAGCACTCTATAGACATCGGCGGCCACCGCAGGCGGCACTACCGTCGCAAGTTCGGCTTCCTCGGCATCGCGCAGTCGCTTGAGCGACCCGAACTGGCGGAGCAGGGCACGCTTGCGTGCCGGTCCGATCCCGGCGACCTCATCGAGGACCGAGTCGACCATCCGTTTGCCGCGGATCTGGCGGTGATAGGTGATGGCGAACCGGTGTGCCTCGTCACGGACCCGTTGCAGGAGGTAGAGCGCCTCCTCGCCGCGAGGAATCACGACCGGGTCGGTGTGGTGGGGTCGGTAGACCTCTTCGAGTCGCTTGGCGAGACCGACCACGGGGATGTCGAGACCGAGTTCGTCGAGCACCTTCACCGCCCGTCCGAGCTGGCCGGCGCCACCGTCGATGACCACCAGCGAAGGGGCGTAGGCGAAACGACCCCGCTCCTCGATCGGAGAGCGACGGTCGGCGAGATAGGCGGTGAAGCGACGCCGCAACACCTCCTCCATCGAAGCGAAGTCGTCCTGCCCGTCCACGGTTCGGATCTTGAAACGCCGGTAGTCCGACTTCCTGGGGAGCCCGTCCTCGAACACCACCATCGAGGCGACCGTATCGGCGCCCTGGATGGTGGAGATGTCGAAACACTCGATCCGCAGCGGCGGGTCCGGGAGCGACAGATGCTCCTGGAGGCTGCGCAGGGCACGGGCGCGAGCGTTGTGGTCGCTGCTGCGACGCAACCGGTGCCGGTTGAACTCCTCGCGGGCGTTGGCCGTCGCCGTCTCCATCAAACGACGCTTTGCGCCGCGCTGCGGCACTCGCAGCGACACCGCGGCGCCTCTGCGGTAAGTGAGCCACTCGGTCCACAGCTGCGGATCGTCGGGCAGCTCCTGGACCAGCACCTGGCGGGGAGGACGCTCGGACCCGTAGAGCTGACCGATGAGAACCCCCACCATCTCGGCGTTCGACACATCCTCGACCTTGTCGACCACGGTCGTCTTGCGCCCGGTGACGCGGCCCTTGACGACATGGAGCACCACCAGCGCCGCCTCCAGATCGTCCTCCTCCAGTGCGATCAGATCGAAGGTCTCGCCACGTTGTGTCACCAGTTCCTGACGAGCCAGCGCCTTCTCGGCGGCGGCGGCCTGGTCACGCAACCGGGCGGCGGTCTCGTAGTCCTGACGCTGGGCGGCGGCGGCCATCTCCACCCGCAACCCGCTGAGCACGTCGTTGCGGTCGCCGTCGAGGAACCCGGCGAGCCCGTCGACGAGCCCGGCGTAGGCAGCGGCATCGACCTCGCCGACACACGGTCCGCTGCAGCGTTCGATGTGGAAGAGCAGACACGGTCGTCCCAGGTTCTGGTGGGTCTCGAACTTGCGGTCGGTGCACGTCCGGACCGGGAAGGTCCGCAGCAGCAGATCGAGGGTCTGGCGGATGGCGTACGCCTGGGCATACGGTCCGAAGTATTCGACACCCTTGCGGCGCTTGCCACGCATCACCGACGCCCGAGGCCACTCCTGGTACCGGGTGATCGCCAGGTAGGGGAACGACTTGTCGTCACGGAGCCGGATATTGAACCGGGGGCGGTGCTCCTTGATGAGCGAGTACTCCAGCATGAGGGCGGCCACCTCGCTGTCGGTGACGATCCACTCCACGTTGGTGGCGGTGTCGACCATGGCCCGGGTCCGGGCTGCCAGATCGCGCGCAAAATACTGGACGACACGTTTGCGCAGCGATTTCGCCTTCCCGACGTACAGCACCGCATCCTGATGGTCGCGGAAGAGGTACACACCGGGCGAGTCGGGGATCGATGCGCTCGTAGGGCGCTTCACCATCAGGCGGCTCATGGTAGGGCGCCGACCGCAGGTAACCGCATGACGGAACCCGACCGTGAAGAGGTGGCACATGGAGAGGTGGCCGGGCCGTTGGGCCCGGCCACCGATCGGAGAAGATCGGCAGTGGGAGGGCAGGGAACGCCGTCGATGAATCGACGTGCGACCCTCTTTACGACGATCGTGGCGTGAGGCTGCAGCCTGGATGTCGCCAATCCCCTGCCCTTTCGGACCGGAGTGCGCGAGTGGCGTCACCGCAGTGGTGCTACAGCCACCGATCATCGTCCTCCTACGCCAACCTCCTTCGAGAATCGGAGCCTTCCACCTACGGATAGGCGAAGGCCTACCTCATCGTTCCCCATGGATAGTGACCCCACGCCCCCCGACGTGGTGCCTACCACGACCACACTATGGCGCGGTGATCGACGAATCTGAATGGGTCGGCCGCACCAAATGTCTAGACCACACCCGGAACCCGTGCTGGGCGGTCGATTCCCACGCAGTACACACCCCCGCTACCGGGGTGATTCCCGGTAGCCGCGCCGCCGATACAACGGCGATCCCGCCCCGGCGACTGCGCCGCTATGTCGCCGTGCGGATGCGAACCCCGAGTCACGACAACTCGCTCTGACACTGCCAGGCAATCGGACCTGGACGCCGCGCCCCGCCCCGTCTGCGTCCGCAAGCGTCCGCAGCCACCCCGCCCCCCAGGGCGGGGAGGGCCAGAAGGAGACCACGCCCGACGTGGCATGCGAACGTCGTCGTCGCCCTCCCCGCGCCTCCGATCGCGACCCCGAGCGCCCACAGCCCCCAAGGGCAAAGAGCCCAGAAGGAGACCACGCCCGACGTGGCATGCGAACGTCGTCGTCGCCCTCCCCGCGCCTCCGATCGCGACCCCGAGCGCCCACAGCACCCCAGGGCGGAGAGGCCAGAAGGAGACAGCCTGTCGACCTGAGGGCAGCGTCCTACCGCACGACCAGACAAACCTGGGGCGCGTCGTCCCTTTCTTGGCCCTCCCCGCCCCGGGGGGCGGGGTGCCTCCGAGGCTCTGGGAGGAGGCGGGGCGGGGCGCGAGTTCAGCATCCCTGAACGTCGGATGGTCCCGGCCGGTTGCCCTCACCGTGCGGATGCGAACCCAAGTCACGACAACGCTCGGCGGCACTGCCAGGCAATCGGACCTGGGACGCGTCGTCCCATTCTTGGCCCTCCCCGCCCCGGGGGGCGGGGCGCCTCCGAGGCTCTGGGAGGAGGTGGGGCGGGGTGCCTCCGAGGCTCTGGGAGGAGGTGGGGCGGGGTGCCTCCGAGGCTCTGGGAGGAGGCGGGGCGGGGCGCGAGTTCAGCATCCCTGAACATCGGATGATCCCGGCCGGTTGCCCTCACCGTGCGGATGCGAACCCCAAGTCACGACAACGCTCGGCGGCACTGCCAGGCAATCGGACCTGGGACGCGTCGTCCCATTCTTGGCCCTCCCCGCCCCGGGGGACGAGGTGCCACCGAGGCCCTGGGAGGAGGCGGGGCGGGGCGCGAGTTCAGCATCCCTGAACATCGGATGATCCCGGCCGGTTGCCCTCACCGTGCGGATGCGAACCCCAAGTCACGACAACGCTCGGCGGCACTGCCAGGCAATCGGACCTGGGGCGCGTCGTCCCATTCTTGGCCCTCCCCGCCCCGGGGGACGAGGTGCCACCGAGGCCCTGGGAGGAGGCGGGGCGGGGCGCGAGTTCAGCATCCCTGAACATCGGATGGTCCCGGCCGGTTGCCCTCACCGTGCGGATGCGAACCCCAAGTCACGACAACTCTCGGCGGCACTGCCAGGCAATCGGACCTGGGGCGCGTCGTCCCATTCTTGGCCCTCCCCGCCCCGGGGGACGAGGTGCCACCGAGGCCCTGGGAGGAGGCGGGGCGGGGCGCGAGTTCAGCATCCCTGAACATCGGATGGTCCCGGCCGGTTGCCCTCACCGTGCGGATGCGAACCCCAAGTCACGACAACTCTCGGCGGCACTGCCAGGCAATCGGACCTGGGGCGCGTCGTCCCATTCTTGGCCCTCCCCGCCCCGGGGGACGAGGTGCCACCGAGGCCCTGGGAGGAGGCGGGGCGGGGCGCGAGTTCAGCATCCCTGAACATCGGATGATCCCGGCCGGTTGCCCTCACCGTGCGGATGCGAACCCCAAGTCACGACAACGCTCGGCGGCACTGCCAGGCAATCGGACCTGGGGCGCGTCGTCCCTTTCTTGGCCCTCCCCGCCCCGGGGGGCGGGGTGCCACCGAGGCTCTGGGAGGAGGCGGGGCGGGGCGCGAGTTCAGCATCCCTGAACATCGGATGATCCCGGCCGGTTGCCCTCGCCGTGCGGATGCGAACCCCGAGTCACGACAACTCTCGGCGACACTGCCCGATACTCGGACCCAGACGCCGCGCGCCCCGCCCGTCTGCGTCCGTAAAGCGTCCCGCGGCCGACCCGCCGGTCGATCGCTGACCGGGTCACGATCAGCCGGTTCGCCAGCGGATCCCGACCAGACGGGGTACGAACTCCTGACCCTGGTATCCGGGGTGAGCGGCGATGGCGTCGGTGGACAGTGGCCGTTCCTCACACCGTTCCAACCGCCACCCTGCCTCGGCGGCGGTGGTGAGGATCGCACCCAACGGGCGGTGGTGGAAGGTGACGCTCCGGGTCCCGTCGAGGATCGTGGGGACGGCGCCCGTCTCGAAGTACGGACCCCACCGCCACAGCACCTCGCCGTCGGAGAGGTCGATGATCGGTCCGGAACCGTCGGCGGTGAACGACGGGTGGTTCGACACCACGACCAAGGACCCTTCGGGTCTCACCACCCGGCGGACCGACTCGAAGAGAGCGCTCAGATCGGCGATGTGCTCGACCGTCAACACCGCATAGGCGCCGGCCAGCGTCCCGGGTCGGATCCAGGCGAGATCGGGGAGCCGGCACCGCACCACGGGTGCCGCCGACGCCCCCAACCGGGCCAGATCATGCGAGATGTCGCAACCGATCACCGGTCGGGTCATCCGGCGCAGCATCCGCCCCTCGCCACATCCAAGATCCAGCCACGGGACGTCGTCGGTACCCGATCGACGGCGGAACGGGTCGCCCCCGGACTCGGCGTCGGGACCAGACCCGGCGCCATCGATCAGCGACAGGGTGAACGGCGCCACATCGGTTCCGAACACCGCATCGCTGCGGGCCTCGTCGGCCCACCAACCGGCGAGATGCTCCCACTCGTCAGTCATCCACCCTCCGATCCGGGCTGTTCACCGGATGGCAGACCATACCCGCCGCCTGCCCGCTCCCGGATCGACCGGTGCGTGGGGCAGCGTCGCCGGTCGGCGACATTGTGCCGCCGCCAATGACCGGGTACCGGATCATGCCTACCGGCATGGACGTCAGGCCTGCCCGCTGCCGGATCGACCGGTGTGGGGGCAATACACCAGTCGGCAACCGTTTGCCGCCGCCAATGACCGGGTACCGGATCATGCCTGCCGGCATGGACGTCAGGCCTGCCGCTCCCGGATCGACCGGTGCGTGGGGCAGCGTCGCCGGTCGGCGACCGTTTGCCGCCGCCAATGACCGGGTACCGGGTCATGCGTGCGACAATGGACATCACGGCTGCCAGCGCGGCGGCCGGGCCGGGAGGCACCTCATGGGCAGCAAGGACAAGGGCGGCGGCAAGAGCGCCAAGAAGGTCGCCGCCAAAGACCTCAAGCAGAAGCGTCTCGACAAGCAGGCCAAGCGGGATCCTCAGGCCCGCAAGGCGAAATACGACTGATCACGGCGCCGCCCGGGCACTACCGATGACCACGGCCGCCGCCACATGACGTTGCCGGCCGATCGACTCCGGGCTGCGATCCTCGCCCCGATCTCGTGGCGGGTCCCCCCGAGGAACTACGGACCGTGGGAGCTGTTTGCATCGCTGCTCACCGAGGGGCTGGTTGGGCGCGGGGTCGACGTCACCCTGTTCGCCAGCAAGGACTCGCTCACCACGGCCCGACTGATCGGCGTCGCTCCCACCGGCTACTCGGAGGACCAGAGCTTCGACGCCAAGGCGTACGAGGCGCTCCACATCGCCGCGGCGTTCGAGCGAGCCGGCGAGTTCGACCTCATCCACAACAGCTTCGATTTTCTCCCGCTCACCTACACCCGGCTGGTCGACACACCAATCGTCACCACCATCCACGGATTCGCTTCGGATGCCACGCTGCCGGTCTATCAGGAGTACGCCGACCGGGTCGACTACGTGGCGATCAGCGAGGCGGATCGACATCCTGCATTGCCGTATGCGGCGACGATTCACCACGGGATCGATCTCGATTCGTTCACGGTCGGTCCCGGGGGAGGATCCCTGGTGTTCTTCGGTCGTATCCATCCCGACAAGGGGACGGCGACGGCAATCGAGGCGGCCGCGCTGGCCGGAATCCCCCTCGTCATCGCCGGCATCATCCAGGACCGGGATTACTTCGAGGAGTCGGTGGCGCCGCACATCGATGGAGACCGGGTGACCTATCTCGGCGCCGTCGGCCCCGACCGCCGTCAGCGCGTCCTCGGAGAAGCGGCGGCGCTGCTCCATCTGATCGACTTCGACGAACCTTTCGGATTCAGCGTGGTCGAGGCGATGGCATGTGGTACTCCGGTCATTGCCTACCGGCGCGGGTCGATGCCGGAGATCATCAGCTCAGGGGTCAACGGCTACCTGGTCGGCGATGTCGCCGAGGCGGCCGAGGCGGTGGCGCTCGCCGGCGAGCTCGACCGACACAGCGTCCGCTCCTCGATCGAGCACCGGTTCCACGCCGACCGGATGGTGGATGACTACCTCGCCCTGTATCGCCGGATCCTGGATCGCTGACGCCCGTTTGATCGGGTCGACGGCTGGTGTGATCACCCGGTGGCGCGTAGACCCGCTGTCGGTGCCTTGGCTTGCGTGGTCCGCCGTCGGTGGGCGACCGCGGCCAGCATGGTGGTGAAGTGTCGACCGATGGTCGGCCAGTACCAACCGGTGGCGAGACGTTGCGCCTCGCCACCCATGGCGGTCATCTTCGCCCGGTCGGTGAGCAGGGTGCGCAGGGCCTCGCCGAGGGCGGGGGTGTCGTCGTGGGGCACCGTGATTCCTGCGCCTGCCGAGAGCAGCTCGACGGCATGGGGGAAGCGGGTGGCCACGACGGGTTTGGAGGCGGCGATCGCCTCCACCAGCACTCCAGAGGTGACCTGTTCGATCGACTCGTACGGCAGCACGACGACGTCGGCGCTGCGAACGATCTCGGCGAGCGCATCCCGATCCAGGTAGCGGTCGTCGAACTCGACGATGTCCTCCAGCCCGTGGTGGCGGACCAGCGCGATCAGGCTCTGCCGGTAGCTCTCCCCTGCCGCCCGACGCACCTGGGGATGGGTCGCCCCGGCGATGAGGTAGCGGGGCGCAGGGTCCAGGTCGACGAGACCGGCGAAGGCGCCGATCGCCGATTCGAGACCTTTGCCGGGGCCGATCAGCCCCCAGGTCAGCGCCAGCGGGCGATCACCGGCGACCAGCGACGGGCCGGCGAACCGCGGATCGGCTCCGTGGGGAATCACCTCGATGTGCTGCGGATCGATCCCGTGGATGGCGACGAGTCGCTGCGAAGCGGTTGCGCTCATCACCATCACGCGGGCGGCCCGATCGGCGAGCTGTTCGATGATGAAGGCCTGGTGCGGCGTCGGATGCTCCAGCACGGTGTGGAAGGTGACCACGGTAGGAACCGTGAGACCGGCGACGAGATCGAGCACCTCGGCGCCGTCCTCCCCGCCGAAGATTCCGAACTCGTGCTGGATCGAGACGGTATCGAAGGTGTCGAGGACCTCGATCGCCATGCGGAGCGATGCGGCGTCGCCGGTCCGGTGACGGTAGACGACATCGGGCGACGATGATCGGTCGCCGCCGTCGCCCAGGGCAACGACGCCCAGCCCGAAGCGGGTGCCACGATCGCGGGCGATCGCATCGACCAGCGAAGCGGTGTAGCTGGCCAGCCCGCAGACCGTTGGCGGATAGGTGCTGACGAACCCGATCGAGACTCTTCGTGTATTGATGTCCATAGGTGTCCCCCTGGGGAGAGGCTCGCCTCGATGGCGGGCGATGACGATCACTCGTCCAGGCGGGGGAACCGGGGTACCAGGTCGGAGGCTCCGCAGAGTGGTGAATCGGCGGCTACGCCACCGATCTGCCCAGCGTACCGCTCCCGGCTCCCTACCCCGATTCGAGCGGGCCGTACCTCCCGAGGCGAGACCGGCCTGGCGCCGTCAGTGAATCGGGAACGAGGCGATGAAGATGGTCCCGATGAGGAATGCGGCAAGCCCGAGACCGACCAGGCCACGGGTCACCTTGCGCCCGGAGAACTTGGTCGAGATCCCGGCGAAGAACAGGACCGAAGCAAACAACACCGTGGTGAGGACGTAGTTGTCGCCGATCTGGTTGGCCTCTCGGGCGTCCACGCCCTTCTCCTCCGACTCGGCGAGCAACTCATACCCGCGATCCCGGGTCTCGAGCTGGTACTCGTCCATCACGAAGGGGGTCGAGGGCGCCTCCGGATTCATCAGCGGTTCGGTCTCGATCCAGGCATCCACCGCCACCCTGAACTCGGGACGGAAGCGTTCGTGGAGGAAGTCGCTGAGCAACTCGTTGTCGACGGCGACAGCCTCGGCCCACGCCACGAACGTCGAGACGTCGATGGCGGTGAGCTGGTTGGCCTCGGCGAGCGACTGCGTTCCCAGCGTCCGAGCCGCCGTCGCCTCGCTGAAGCTGATCGACATCACCCCGCCCCACCGGGTCGACTGGTAGGCGCTCCAGGCCGAGGCGATGGTGGCCAGGGCGAGAATGATGGCGGCGATGACCTCAACCCAGTCGGTCCCGCCGGAGGACGGGGTCGCCGACCGGAAGGATGATCGCATCGGCGGCGCCGCCGCAACCTCTGTCTCGTCGTGGTCAGCCATTGGGCGACTCGCTCCTTCGCTCAGCTTCGCACCCGGGCGCCCCGGATCGAATGTGGTGCAGAGGATTCGACGGGGGCGAATCCTCGCGGTCCGACTCTGGCTCCAACCATCGCCACCCCGTGGCGGTCGAGCCGGACACCAGGCCGACGGGAAGCGTAGTCCCTGCCGTTCGCCTGTGGCGGGGTCGCAGACCGTCAGCCGAGGAGATCCCTGAGGAACTTTCCGGTGTAGGACCGGGGGACGTCGGCGACGTCTTCCGGTGTGCCCTCGGCAACGATGTGCCCTCCCTCGACGCCACCTTCGGGACCGAGGTCGATCACCCAGTCGGCGACCTTGACGACATCGAGGTTGTGTTCGATCACCACCACGGTGTTGCCGTTGTCGACCAGACGTTGCAACACCCCGATCAGCTTGCGGACGTCCTCGAAATGGAGCCCGGTGGTCGGCTCGTCGAGGATGTACAGGGTGCGGCCGGTGGCACGCCGTCCGAGTTCGGAGGAGAGCTTGACCCGCTGCGCCTCCCCACCCGACAAGGTGGGGGCGGGCTGGCCGAGCCTGATGTAGCCGAGCCCGACATCGAACAGCGTCTGCATGATCCGGCCGATCGAGGGCTGGTTCTCGAAGAAATGGAGCGCTTCCTCGATCGACATGTCGAGCACATCGGCGATGGAGTGTCCCTTGAACTGGACCTGGAGGGTGTCACGGTTGTAGCGGCGACCCTTGCAGGTCTCACAGGGGATGTAGACGTCGGGGAGAAAATGCATCTCGATCCGCAGAGTGCCGTCGCCCTTGCAGGTCTCGCAGCGACCACCCGCCACGTTGAAGGAGAAGCGTCCCGGCTGGTACCCGCGCATCCGGGCATCGGGGGCCGATGCGAACAGCGCCCGGATCTTGTCGAACGCCTTGGTGTAGGTGGCGGGATTGGACCGCGGGGTACGCCCGATCGGCGACTGGTCGATGTTGATCACCTTGTCGACGTGTTCCAACCCGGTGATCCGGCGGTGCCGTCCCGGGACCGATCGGGCCCCATGAAGCTCGGCGTGGAGCGACTTGGAGAGGATCTCCTGCACCAGCGACGATTTCCCGGACCCGGACACCCCGGTGACGGCGGCGAGCACCCCGAGAGGGAACCGGACATCCAGGTTGCGGAGGTTGTTCTCGGTCGCCCCCTGCACCACGATGGCGTCACCGCTTCCGGTGCGACGCTCGGTCGGAGTGGGGATGGTGCGTCGGCCTGCCAGGTAGTCACCGGTGATCGACGCCGGCTCGGCCATGATCTCGGCGACGGTCCCCTCGGCGACGATCCGTCCGCCATGCTCCCCCGCACCCGGCCCGATGTCGACGACGTGGTCGGCGATCCGGATGGTCTCCTCGTCGTGTTCGACCACGATCAGGGTGTTGCCGAGATCGCGGAGTCGAACCAGGGTCTCGATCAGCCGCTGGTTGTCGCGCTGGTGCAGTCCGATCGAGGGCTCGTCGAGGATGTACAACACCCCGACCAGACCGGAGCCGATCTGGGTGGCGAGACGAATCCGCTGCGCCTCTCCCCCGGCCAGGGTCGCCGCCGAGCGCATCAGGGTGAGATAGTCCAGCCCCACATCGACCAGGAACCGGAGACGGGCGCCGATCTCCTTGACTACCAACTCGGCGATGGTGGCGTCCCTGGCATCGAGCTCGAGGCCGGCGACGAACTCGGCGGTGTCGCGCAACGACTGCGACGACAGCTCGAAGATGTTGCGACCACCGATGGTGACCCCGAGCGACACCGGATTGAGCCGCCCACCCCCGCAGGCGTCACAGGGCACCTCGCGGAGGAACTGGGCGTACTGTTCACGGGCGCTCTCGCTCTCGGCGTCCTTGTAGCGGCGCTCCAGCCAGGGGACGGCACCCTCGTAGGCGGCCTGGTAGCGGCGCTGGCGACCGAACCGGTTCTCGTAGATGACGGTGTAGGTCTGCTCACCGGTCCCGTCGAGCACGACCCGACGCTGCCGTTCGTCGAGCTCGTCGAACGGCTGGTGCATGTCGATGTCGTGGGCTTCGGCGACGGCGCCGAGCAACCGCTGGTAGTACCGCATCCGGTGGCGCCCCGCCCATGGTCCGATGGCTCCCTCGGCGAGGCTCTTGCCGGGGTGGGGGACGACCAGATCCGCATCGACCTGGTACCGGGTGCCGATCCCGCTGCACTGGGCACAGGCCCCGTACGGGCTGTTGAAGGAGAAGTTCCGAGGTTGCAGCTCCTCGAAGGAGAGCCCGCACACCGGACAGGCGAAGTGTTGGCTGAAGGTGAGACTGGGACCGTCGATGATGTCGACCAGCGCCATCCCGTCGGCCAGTTGCAGGGCGGTCTCCAGCGACTCGGTGACCCGGCGCTCGATGCCCTCCTTGCGAACCAGACGGTCGATGACGACCTCGATGGTGTGCTGGAAGTAACGGTCGAGCTTGATGTCCTCGACCAGGTCGCGGACCTCGCCGTCGATGCGCGCCCGGGCGTACCCCTCCTTGGCGAGATCCTTGAGCAGCGCCTCGTATTCGCCCTTGCGGCCCCTGACGATCGGCGCCAACACCTGGAAGCGGGTCCCCTCGGGGAGCTCGAGGACCTGATCGACGATCTGCTGCGGTGTCTGGCGGGCGACCGGAGACCCGTCGTTGGGACAGTGCGGGATGCCGATGCGGGCATAGAGCAGGCGGAGGTAGTCGTGGATCTCGGTGACCGTGCCCACGGTCGACCGTGGGTTGCGGCCGGCGGTCTTCTGATCGATGGAGATCGCCGGGGACAGCCCCTCGATGAAGTCGACCGCCGGCTTGTCCATCTGTCCGAGGAACTGCCGGGCGTATGCGGAGAGGCTCTCGACATAGCGGCGCTGACCCTCGGCGTAGATGGTGTCGAATGCCAGTGAGGACTTTCCCGACCCGGACAGACCGGTGAAGACCACGAGTTTGTCGCGCGGCAACTCAAGATCCACGTTCTTCAGATTGTGCTCGCGGGCACCCTTGATCACGATCTGATCGATTGCCACTGCCACTCCGCTCTCGAAGAAATGTCGCCCAGCACGGCGACGCCAGAATTGTACCGACCCGCTGTGACATGAACTACACCGGTGGCAGTAATCCCTACCCGGGAACCATCACACCGGCCGGTGTCCGGAGGTTGGCCGGTCAGCTCACGCCTTCGGTGACGTCCCGCAGCTCGCGCTTGAGGTCGTTGACCTCGTCGCGGAGCCGGGCGGCGTACTCGAAGCGGAAGCTCGGTGGCAGCCTCGTGCATCTCCTCTTCGAGGGTCTGGATGAGGCGGCGCAGATCGTCGTGGGAGAGATCGAGCGGTTCCCTCGAGGTCAGCTCGCGGCGCCTGCGGTCGCCGTTGGGGGCATTGGGCGACTCCAGCAGCTCGAGGATGTCGGTGACCTTCTTGCGGATGGTCTGCGGGTCGATCCCGTGTTCCTCGTTGTAGGCGAGCTGGCGGGCGCGACGCCGGTTGGTCTCGTTGATGGCCCGCTGCATCGAGTCGGTCACCTTGTCGGCGTACATGATGACCTGGCCCTCCACATTGCGGGCGGCGCGGCCGATGGTCTGCACCAGGCTGGTCTCCGAGCGGAGGAACCCCTCTTTGTCCGCATCGAGGATGGCGACCAGCGACACCTCGGGGAGGTCGAGCCCCTCCCGGAGCAGGTTGACCCCGACCAGGACGTCGTACTCCCCCAACCGGAGGTCACGGAGGATCTGGACCCGTTCCAGGGTGTCGATGTCGCTGTGCAGATAACGCGCCTTGAGCCCCAGCTCCAGCAGGTAGGTGGTGAGATCCTCCGACATCTTCTTGGTCAGGGTGGTGACGAGCACCCGCTGCTCGCTCTCGGCCCTCCCCCGTACCTCGTGGACGAGATCGTCGATCTGGCCCTTGGTGGGGCGCAACAGCACCTCGGGATCGACCAGACCGGTGGGGCGGATGATCTGCTCCACCACCTGATCGGAGTGCTCCATCTCCCAGTCGGACGGGGTCGCCGAGAGCAGGATTACCTGCTTTGCCTTGTCGTACCACTCCTCGAACGTCAGCGGGCGGTTGTCCATGGCGCTGGGGAGCCGGAAACCGTGTTCGACCAGGGTCTCCTTGCGGCTGCGGTCGCCGGCGTACTGCCCGTGGATCTGCGGGATGGTGACATGGCTCTCGTCGAGCACCATCATGAAGTCGTCGGGGAAATAGTCGAGCAAGGTGTAGGGCGGCTCCCCCGGCGCTCTCCCGTCCAGGTGCCGCGAGTAGTTCTCGATCCCGGCGCAGGTGCCGATCTCGCGCATCATCTCCATGTCGTAGGAGGTGCGCATCCGCAGTCGCTGTGCCTCGAGCAGCTTGCCCTGGCGGTCCAGCTCGGCGAGACGCTGATGGAGCTCGATCTCGATGGTGTCGAGGGAGGCGTGCAACCGCTCCTGTTCGGTGACGTAGTGGGTCGCCGGGAGCACGATGAGGCTGTCGTGTTCGGCGATGACCTCACCGGTCACCGGATTCATCTGGAGGATCCGCTCCACCTCGTCGCCGAAGTACTCCACCCGGTAGATCGACTCCTCGTACGAGGGGAAGACCTCCAGCGTGTCGCCACGGAGTCGGAAGCGACCCCGCACCAGGTTGATCTCGTTGCGTTCGTACTGGATGTCGACCAGCCGCCGGACGGCGAAGTCGAGAGGGAGCTCCACCCCGCGGATCAGCCGGAGGAGCTGTCCCTCGTACTGTTCGGGCGAACCGAGACCGTAGATCGCCGACACCGAGGCCACGATGATGACGTCCCGGCGGGTGAGCAGGGCGGCGGTGGCGGCGTGGCGGAGCCGGTCGATCTCGTCATTGATCGTCGACTCCTTCTCGATGTAGACATCGCTCTGCGGGATGTACGCCTCGGGCTGGTAGTAGTCGTAGTAGCTGACGAAGTATTCGACCCGGTTCTCCGGGAAGAACTGCCGGAACTCGTTGGCGAGCTGGGCGGCCAGCGCCTTGTTGGGCGCCAGCACCAGCGTCGGTCGCTGCACCTGCTCGATGGTCCAGGCAATGGTGGCGGATTTTCCCGATCCGGTGATCCCGAGCAGGGTCTGGAAGCGGTCGCCCCGGTGCACCCCCTCGGCGAGACGGGCGATCGCCTCCGGCTGGTCGCCGGCGGGCTCGAAATCGGAGTGGACACGAAAGGGCTGCACCGTCGCAGCGTACCGGTCGGGGGTGACAAGAACGCACCGGCACATCAGGCCACCGCGGTCATCGCCCCACGTATGTCGACCACCAGTCATCGACCTGGGTACGGAGGTCCGCCAGTCCGGCGGCGTTGACGATGAGGCTGTCTGCGGCCGCCTCCCACTCGGTCAAGGGCGGTTGTGCCGCCATCCGGCGCCGTGCGTCGTCTTCCGACATTCCTCTCGCCACGGCGCGTTCGAGCCGGACCGCATCAGGGGCGACGACGACCAGCCGGTGCCACCCTCCTCCGAAGAGATCCTGGAGGAGGGGAAGTTCCACGGCGACGACACCGTCCTCGACTCCGGCGATCTGGTGTTCGATGCGGGCGACGATGGCCGGATGGGTGATCGATTCGAGACGGCGGAGCTCGTCCCGATCCGAGAACACGACGGCGGCGAGGCCGCTGCGGTCGATCCGTCCCTCGTCGACCACGCCCGGCCACCTGGTGGCGACGTCCTCGAAGGCTTCGGCGCCGGGTTCCAGCACCTGGTGTCCCACCCGATCGGCCTCGATGACGGAGGCGCCACGATCGCCGAGCATCCTGGCCACCGTGCTCTTGCCGCTCCCCAGCGGTCCGATCACCAGCACCCGGGTCACCCCGCCGGAGCCGCCGTGGTGGGTCACCGGTGGGCCGCTCCCGAGAAGTCCCGCCGTGCTCGGCCGAAGACCGTGGTCCGGCGGAAACGCCGTGGTGTCGGGGGATGCGATGACCGTGTCACACCGGGAATGTAGCCTGCGAAGAATGGAAGGTTCCGACACCACTGCTTGGGAGACGCGGTTCGACTGGACCCTGACCGCATTGATGGTGGCGGCGTACGGGCTGGCGATCTTCTTCAGCGGTCTGACCCAGGCGTCCGGGCGCAGCTCGTTGTGGGCGGCCTTGATCTCCGGGGCGTATGTGGTTGTGCTCCAAGTGCTTCCCCGTCAGTTCCGGGAACGCCAGATCGTCGGGGAGGTGGTGGCGGTGACCGGGGTCCTCGCCATCACCGGTTCCATTGCACTCACCGGGACCGAGAACGCCGGGTACGTGCTGCTGCTGGTGGTCCCCATCTTCTTCGCCTCCGCCTTCATGGGGCTGCGGATCGGAATGGAGACGGCGCTGCTTGCGACGTCTGGTCTGGTCGGTGTGTTGATTCTCAACGGGATCTCGCCACTGGAACAGGTCAACATGATCACCCTCTACCTGCTGGTCGGGTTCACCCTGGCTCAGGCACGACGGCTGCTGGTGCTGGAGCAGTCGCTGACCGACCGGCTCCGTGCCGCCTCCCGCCTCGATGCGTTGCGGCTCTCCCGGCTCGAGGAGGCCCATTCGCTGCTGGTCGAACTTGCCGATGTCGCCGGCACCGCCGATCTCAGTGCGGTCGGGGTGGGTGCTCTTGCCCTCAAGGAACTCGGCGACCGGCTGCCCGTCGTCGCCGGTGAGGTCCGCATCCAGCCGGGCGGTGAAGTGGTGGCGCAGACGGGGACCCCGACCACCGGGGCGCCGCTGGTGGTCGACATCGCCGGGTCCGAGGGCAGTCTCGGTGAGATCCGGCTCTGGGCGGAGCCGGGAACCGCCATCGACCGCAACGACGCCCAACTGGTGTCGACCATCGCCGGCGTCTCGCTCGCCTTCGACAACATCCAACTGCTCCAGACCGTGGCGGGACGGGCGGTCCACGACGAGCGGACCCGGGTCGCCCGCGATCTCCACGACCACATCGGACCCGAGCTGGCATCTTTCGGGCTCTCGCTCGATCTTCTCCTCCACCGGTCGAACGATGGGGATGTGTCCCCACAGCTCGCCGCACTGCGGGAGGCGGTGACCGATCTGGTGGAGCGGGTCCGGAGCACGGTTGCCGACCTGCGCCGAGCCGACACCACCACCGTGATGGACCACATCCAGCGCATCGCCCTGGAACGGACCCCGGAGCAGGCGGCGGTGTACGTCACCGTCGACGAGCGACACCGGCTGGCCGGGAGTCTGGCCACCGAGTTGGGCTCGGTGGTGATCGAGGCGGTGCGCAACGCCGATCACCATGCCGGAGCCACCCAGATCCACATCGACGGGGTGATCGACCAGCACGGGGGGCGGCTCACCATCGGTGACGACGGTGCCGGGTTCGACCCCGACGGCGACTATCCGGGACATTTCGGGCTGCTCGGGATGAGAGAACGGGCGGTGTCGGTGGGAGGGGATCTGGTGATCTCTTCCAACGCCGGAGAGGGCACGACGATCGCGGTAGTGTGGGGAGATCGAACGGGAGAGACTGACACACCATGATCGATGTCCTGATTGCCGACGACCATCGCCTCATGCTGGAGAGCCTCTCGGAGGCCCTCGACAGCATCCCCGATATCCGGGTGGTCGGACTCGCCGCCGATGGCGCCGAGCTGATCGCCATGGTCGACAAGATCACCCCCGATGTGCTGCTGGTCGACATCGAGATGCCCCAGGTCTCCGGGATCGCCGCCCTCCGGGAGATCCCGGGTCGGATCCCGGCGGTGGTGGTGACCATGCACACCGGCGAGGCGGAGCGTCGACAGGCCGAGTCTGCCGGTGCGGTCGGCTTCCTGTCGAAGTCGACGCCGCTCCCGGAACTGGCCGCCGCCGTCCGCGCCGCTGCCGCCGGTGAGCGGTTCCTCGACCCGGACGCACTCACCGAGGTGCTGGGTCGGCACCGTCAAGCGGTGCTCGATGCCGGCGCCGCCTCGCTGACCGCCAGGGAGAAGGAACTGCTCGGGTTGCTCGCCCAGGGGATCAGCTCGACCGAGGAGCTCGCCGATCTTCTCTACATCTCGCAGAAGACCGTCAAGAACCATCTGGCCAACATCTACGAGAAGCTGGCGGTGGCCGATCGGGCCCAGGCGGCGGTCGAGGCGATCCGGCTCGGTCTGCATCGCGACGCCAATACCTCACCCTGAGCGAGTTCCTCTGAGACCGCGTCGTCCGACCGCCTAGAACGTATAGGTCGCTCG
This sequence comes from uncultured Acidimicrobiia bacterium, assembly GCA_963708235.1. GTDB lineage: Bacteria > Actinomycetota > Acidimicrobiia > Spongiisociales > UBA5794. The sequence goes on from OY970200.1 coordinate 1,789,256, forward strand.
GCCCATGGTGACCATACGCCGCCCGACGTAACCTGGCATCTTGAATCGCCTGAGAGAGAGATCCGGGGGATCTGGAATGCTTATGAACATGTGGGTAGCGACCGAAGCTCGGTTACACGCCGAGCAGGGTGCCAGTCTGGTCGAGTATGCCCTGCTGGTCGCCCTGATCGCCATTGCCGCCATCGTCGCCGTCCGGACGCTGGGCACCAACCTGAACACGACGTTCACTGAGATCGGCAACAGCATCCCGGGCAGTTGATCGCCCGACTGAATCTGCCGCAGCCTGCTGTCACCGCTGAGAGTTCATCGGGAACGGAAGCGCCCGCAACGAAAGGTCGTTGGGAGGGGCTTCCGTTTCCCGCGTCCACAGTCCCGCCGAGGCAGGGCCACATCACCATCCGGTGACAGGTGAAGGTCAGCGCCCCAGGTTGGAGGCGATATTGATCATGGCGGGGCCGAGAAGGATCACGAAGATGGCGGGAAAGATGCACAGCACCATCGGGAACACCATCTTGACCGGAGCGGCAAAGGCCTTCTCCTGAGCCCGCTGCCGCCGGCGCACCCGCATCTCGTCGGCCTGAACCCGGAGCATCCGACCGACGCTGACCCCGAAGGTGTCGGCCTGGTTCATCGCCAGGATGAACGAGTTGAGATCGTCGACATCGGTGCGTTCGGCAAGGGCGCGCATCGCTTCCTGACGGCTCACCCCGACCCGTGACTCCTGGAGCATCCGGCCGAACTCGTCGCTCAGCTCCCCGGGGACATGCGTGACCACCCGGTCCAGCGCCGCCTCGAAGCTGAGACCGGCTTCGATCGAGATCACCAGCAGATCGATCAGATCGGGCAGGTCGCGTTCGATGGCGCGGACCCGGGCCGCCACCCTACGGTTGAGCACCTGGTCCGGTCCGTAGAACCCGGCCACCGCAACGGTGCCGAACACCAACCATCGCGCCGATCCGCCTCCGACGAGACCGGCGAGGACGAAGAAGGCGATCACCGCCGCCAGCAGCGCCAGCACCCGGATCGCCGCCCATGACGTCTCGTCGATCTCCGGGTAGTAGGCGGCTTTGACCAGCCGCCGGCGGGTCCGGGCCGCCCATTCCTGTGGGGTGAACCGCATCCCGAGCCGCCCCAGCCGCTGCATCACCGGGAGTACCACCCGCGCCGAGAAGGGCTCCGACAAGATCTCCCGGGTACCTTGGAGGTCGGCCAACCGACGTGACGACCCGGCCCGTTGGCGGTTGATCTGCAACCCCACCACGGTGGCCACATAGGCGACGGCGATCCCCACGGCGATCACCACGATGGGGAGGTCGAGGGGCACGGTCACACCTCGATCTTGATCAGCCGAGTGATCCACCACAGACCGATGAGGAGCAGCAGCCCCGATCCTCCCAGCGCCAGCATCCCGAGCGGGCTGTCCAGCATCGGTTGGAGGTACTCCGGGTTCTGGGAGGAGATGAACGCAAAGATGACAAACGGCATCACCCCAAGCACGATGGCCGAGATCCGCCCCTCTGCGGTCAGCGCATGCATCTCCCGCCGCATCCGCCCCCGATGCAGCATGGTCTCGGAGGTGGTTTGCAGCACCTCGGCAAGGTTGCCACCGACCTCACGCTGAATGGTGAAGGCCAGGACCACCCAGTCGAAGTCGACCGATTCCATCCGCCGCGCCGAATCCTGCAGCGCCTCACCTGCGGAGCGTCCCAACCGGATCTCGTTCATGATCCGCTGGAACTCGCGGGCGGTGGGCTGCGGGGCCTCCTGCGACACCGCCTCCAGCCCCTGGAGCATCGAATACCCGGCACGCAGCGACGTCGAGAGCAGGTTGAGCGTGTCGGGCAGTTGATCCTCGAAACGGCGGCGCTGCCGGGTGGCGATGATCGAGACGGTGGCCCCGACCAGGAACAGGGCACCTGCGGCGCTGATCAGCGCCACCACCGGGTTTCCGGAGAGCACCAGCCCGATGAACCCGGCGATCAGCCCGACCAGGAGACCGGCGGCGATCCCCTCCCCCGGTCGCACCCGGAGGTTCGCCTGTTCGAGGGCGGTCTCGATCTTGCCGAGCACCCCACGCCGCTCGGCGATCCGCTCGGCGCGCACCACGAAACGCCGCAGCAGCCGGAGCCGTGCCAGCATCCCCGTCTCCGCCTGATGCCCGGTGTAGGCGCTCAGCCTCGACTCGAGGTCGCGGTCGCTGCCCTGCCGCCCCAACACCAGGGTGACCACCAGGAACACCACGCCGGCGATGCCGAACACGGTGACCAGAACCAGGAGTCGCGCCGTCGGGGACTGGGCGGCGAGCAGCGGCGCCCCGGTCGCGACCAGGGACGGCATTGGCATCACCTGAGCCCCCCGGCGGGCGGTGAGACCTGAAACAGCTCGGGTGACAACGTGATCCCGTTCTGTTCCAGCCGCTCGGCGAAGTGGGGACGGAAACCGGTCGGCTTGATCTCACCCAGCACCACCCCGTCCTCGTCGACGCCCTTGGAGTAGTCGAAGGTGAACAGGTCGGTGGTGGTGACCACATCGGCCTCCATCCCCAGCACCTCGGTGACATGGGTGACGCGGCGGGTCCCGTCGCGGAGCCGGTGGAGGTGGACGATCAGGTCGACGGCCGAGCTGATCTGCTCGCGGATCGCCCGCACCGGGAGGTCCATCCCCGCCATCAGCACCATGGTCTCGATGCGCGAGATCGTGTCCCGCGGTGAGTTGGAGTGGATGGTGGTCAGCGAGCCGTCATGACCGGTGTTCATCGCCTGCAACATGTCGAGCGCCTCGCCACCGCGAGCCTCACCGACGATGATCCGGTCGGGACGCATCCGGAGCGCATTCCGGACCAGATCGCGGATGGTGACCTCACCTTTGGACTCCAGGTTGGGTGGACGGTATTCCATCCCGAGGACGTGCACCTGGTTGAGCCGGAGCTCGGCGGCGTCCTCGATGGTGACGATCCGCTCGTTGTCGGGGACAAAGCTGGAGAGTACGTTGAGCAGCGTGGTTTTGCCCGATCCGGTCGACCCGCTGACGATGATGTTCATCCGTCCCAACACGCAGCGTCTCAGGAAACCGGCCACCTGCGGGGTGAGCGTGGTCTTCTCGATCAGATCGTCGACCGTGAACGGATCGACGGAGAACTTCCGGATGGTCAGGAACGGCCCGTGGATCGCCAGCGGATGGATCACGGCGTTGACCCGGGACCCGTCGGGGAGCCGGGCATCGACCATCGGGGTCGACTCGTCGATACGCCGGCCCACCTGACCGACGATCTTCTCGATGATCCTCTCGACGTGGGTGGCATCGACAAACCGGGTGTCGGTGAGGCTGAGCCGTCCATGACGCTCCACCCACACCTGGTGGGGGCCGTTGACCATCACCTCGTTGACCGCCGGGTCAGCGAGGAACGGGTCGATCGGGCCGTACCCGAGAACATCGTCGGAGATCTCCTGGAGCAGCCGGAGCCGGTCCGGGCGGGCCAGCGGCACCGACTCTTCCTGGTCGAGCGCCCATTCCAACATCTCCATCACCCGGAGCTTGAGCTCGGCATCGGAGATGGCACGGTCGTACAGCGTGGGGCCGAGCCCCTCGACCACCTTGTAATGGAGACGGCGACGCAGATCCTGGCGGGCCTCTTCGCGCCGCCCGTCGATGCTGCTGTCTGCAGCCCGCGCCGCCTTGACCCTATCGGCGAGACTCATGGCACCATTTTCTCACGTCCTGGCCCCTCATGTGCCGACCGCTCACCTCGTGGACGGCTGCGGCTCCCGAATCGGGGCACACGCCGAGTGGGCGGCTCACGACTTGGCGCTGCGGCGGCGGAGTCGTCGCTCCTCGCCGACGACCCCGTCGAGGTCGTCGAAGACCAGACGCGCCACGTTCCGGAAGTCTTTGGCGACCCGTGAGCGCGGGTTGAGCTGGACCACCGGCACCCCCTCGTTCACCGAGCGCGGCACCAGCTTGTCGGAAACCACCGACGCCTGGATCTTGAGACCCAGGGAACGCTCCATTTCCCCGACATCGAGACGGGCCTTGGAGTTGTTCCGGTTGAGCACCAGCTTGATCTTCTCGAACGGGAACTTGATCATCCTGAGGGCATCCAGCGCCAGTTTGGCGTTCTTGACGCTCGGCAGATCCATATCCACCACCAGGAGAACGGCGTCGCTGCGCTCCAGGATCGACAGCACCGGCTCGTCGAGGAAGGGGGCGGTGTCGATGACGATGTAGTCGAACATCCGGCGCAACATTCCCAGGGTCCGCACCACCACCGCCGTCGAGATCTCGTCGGCGAGGGCCGGCTCCAGCGGCGCCGCCAGCACCCGCAGCCCGCTGTTGTGACGGGAGAGCAGGCTTCCCAGCATCTCCTCGTCTAGCTTCTCGATGTCGCGTGCGGCATCGACCACGGTGTGGCGCGGGTCGACCTGGAGGGCGATGCAGATGTCGCCGAACTGGAGATCGGCATCGAACACCACCACCCGGTCCGGGTCGGACCACTCCGCCAGCGTGACCGCCACATTGCTTGCGGTGACCGTCTTGCCGGCGCCGCCCTTGGGCGACATCACGGTGATCACCTTGCCGATGCGGGGCCGCCAGTCACGGGTGACATCGCCGCGGGCCTGACCCTCGCTGATCAGCCGGAGCGACGCCTCCAGCTTCTCCTTGGTCAGGGGAAGATCGATGACATCTTTGATCCCGAGCCGCAGGGCGGTGCGCAACACATCGCCACCGACATCGTCACCGACGAGAACCACCGGCAACGAGGGCCGTAGCTCGAAGAGGTGCGCAGCATCCTCGATGGCGCCCGCCAGCCCGAAGGTGGGACCGAGAAAGGCCACCTCGATGCCCTCCTCGACCAACCGGCGTTGGGCATCGGTGATGTTTCGTGCGCTATGGACGGTGTGTCCGTCGAGCAGACCCTTGGCGTCGTCGACGAATCCGCTGTCACCGTCGACGAGAAGGACCGACCACGACCCCTCAGCCGGCATCGAGCGACTCCAGATCCTGCCGGAGCTGTTCGAGGATGGAGAAGAGGTCGTCGATCCGGGCGCCCTCGGTGGCGATCGGGGTGTAGTCCTCGTCGGCGGGGAGCAGGGTCAGGGCGAGCACCGACACCTGGCGTGCCAGCTCGAGCCGTTCCGCCTGCACCTCGGTCACCTCGAGCACCACGCTGAGCTCGCCGAGTGCCTGGGCATCGATCGTCGAGCTGTCGACGGTCTGGGCGCCGACCGCCAACACCGGGATGTCCTGGAGGATGGTCTGGGTGATCTCGATGTTGTCGGGGAGGGCGTTGATGTATTGCGACAGCCGATCCCCGGTGGTGTCCTGTGGGGTCTCGATCGGCTCACCGTCCTCGTCGGTGGCCGGCGGTGTGGTCGGGGTGGTGAGCAGACCCGGGGGGAGGTCCCCCTCGAGCACCAGATCCCGGGTCACCGGGTTGGAGAGCAGGGCCTTGAGCGTCGCCTGATCAACGGTGCGGGTGGCCAGGACGTTGACCCGATCTCCGGGGACGATCAGCCCGCCGACGCTGGCCACCGGACCTGGACTCACCGCAATCGCCACCTTGCCCACCGGGATACGCCCGGACAGGGCGTCGACATCGAGCTGGGCGGGGGTGACGAACATTTCCTGGGTGATGAGCTGACCGGCGCTGATCGGGCCCGCCGACAGGGTGCCCGAGAGCAGCGGCTCGAGGCTCCGACGGGTTCCCGGCGCACACATTCGGATCGACATCGGCGGAGTCCTCGGTCGGGCCCAGACACAGAATGGTCGAGCCCTCGAACACCACCGACTCGACCAACGCCGCTCCGGTATCGATGAACGCCTGGGCGGTCGCCCCGTCGGTACCGGCGGGGATGAGCTGGGTGGCGCGGTAGACCGTGACCTCGGCGACATCGGCTCGCACGTCACGTTCCACCGTCTCGAGATATCGCCACACCGAGAAGGAGGCCGCTGCGGCGAGAAGGAGCGCCACCAGCAGCACCACCGTGCGTCGGTTCATCCCCTACCGCCTTTCCCATCCAGCCGCCGGGTCGAAACGACCCGGCGGTCCTCAGCGGCGTCCGTCCAACGCCTTCGGTCAAGCATGGCCGTGGCCGGTGCCAGGCTCACTTCCGTCCGATACCGCGTTCCTTGAGCTCCTGCAGGATGGCCTCCAGCGACGCATCAGCGTTGAACGACGGTGCGTCGGCGACTTCCTCCTCACGCTGGAACTCCCGGCGCTTGGGCCGTGGCGGCGCCGCAGCCGAAGGCTCGCGCTTGGGCCGGTCGAACCCTGGTGCGGCCGGGGCCTGTTGCTGCTGGGAGCGCTCTTCCCATTCGGGAAGCGCCTGCTTGATGGAGAGACTGACCCGGCGACGATCGACGTCGACCTCGGTGACCTTGACCCGAACCGCCTGTCCGATGGAAAGCTCGAGTTCCGGGCTCTCCACGTGATGGACGGCGATCTCGGACACATGCACCAGACCTTCGACCCCGTCACCGACCGAGACGAACGCACCGAACGGGACCGTCTTGGTGACGCTGCCGTCGATGATGGTGCCCATCTCGGTCTCGCGGGCGAACATGTCCCACGGATCTTCCTTGGTCTGACGGATCGACAGCGAGATGCGCTCCCGGTCACGATCGACCTCGAGAACCTTCACCTGAACCTTGTCCCCGACATTGACGACCTCGCTGGGGTGCGAGACGTGCTGCCAGGAGAAGCTCGGAGACGTGGACGAGACCGTCCATACCGCCGAGATCGACGAACGCACCGAAGTTGACCACAGACGACACGGTGCCATCGCGGACATCGCCCGGCTGGAGGTCGCCCAGGAACGCCTGACGCTGCTCGGCCTGCGCCTCTTCGAGGTAGGCACGGCGGGACAGCACCACGTTGTTGCGGTTCTTGTCCAGCTCGATGACCTTGGCTTCGATGTTCTCACCGACGAAGGGCTGCAGGTCACGCACCCGGCGCAGATCGACCAGGGAGGCGGGGAGGAACCCGCGGAGACCGATGTCGACGATCAGGCCGCCCTTGACGACCTCGATGACCGGACCGGTGACGGTGCCACCTTCGGCCATGACGCCCTCGATACGGCCCCAGGCACGCTCGTACTGGGCACGCTTCTTGGAAAGGACGAGTCGTCCGGACTCGTCCTCCTTCTGCATGACCAGCGCTTCGATCTCATCGCCGACCGAGACCACGTCGGCGGGGTTGGCGCTGTTGCGGATCGAGAGCTCGTTGGCGGGGATGACGCCTTCGGACTTGTAGCCAATGTCGATCAGGGCCTCGTCCGGGTCGACGCGGACCACGATGCCGGCGACGATGTCGCCTTCCTTGAACTCGAACACGGTGCGGTCGATCGCCTCGGCGAAGTCGTCGGCCGACAGCTCGTCGGCAATGTCGCCGATGTCGCGAGGTGCGGTGATCGCCGGGCGGGATCCGTGGTCCGGATCGACGGCAGCAGCCGGATAACCGGCGTCCGCCTCGTCGGCGGCAGGGGCACCCTCCTCCGAAGACACCTCGGCTGCAGGAGCATCCTCCACGGCAGAAGCCTCGGCAGCGGGAGCATCCTCAGCAGGAGCATCCTCCACGGCAGAAGCCTCAGCGGCGGGAGCATCCTCAGCAGGAGCATCCTCCACGGCAGAAGCCTCAGCGGCGGGAGCATCCTCAGCAGGAGCATCCTCCACGGCAGAAGCCTCAGCGGCGGGAGCATCCTCAGCAGGAGCATCCTCCACGGCAGAAGCCTCAGCGGCGGGAGCATCCTCAGCGGGAGCATCCTCAGCCGGTGCAGCCTCGGCAGGCGCTTCGGCCGAAGGCTGCTCATCAGCGACTTCGGCCACAGCGGCTTCTTCTACCGGCTCGGCGGGGGGTGTTTCCGCCACGTCCCGGGTCTCCTCTTCGGAGGCAGGGGCGTGGTCGGTCTCGGTTGCGGGGGCCGAAACCTCCGTGACAGAGGCTTCTTCAGCCTCCGGAGCCGGGGTGGTCTCCTCCGACTCGGTCACACCGGAAGCGGGCGCTTCCGTCTCGTTCTCGATGGCCATGCGACGACATCAACTCCTTGGACAACATGATTGCCTTTGAGCACGGTTTTCCGATGTCGAAGGCTTGGCAATCGTAACAGGTCGAAACCGACGATGGGCCAAGTTCCGCAGTGCCCGGCGACAACCAAGCCGGGCTCAGCCCTTGGCGTCCGCCAGGTTCGGCCCGGTACCGGCGTCGATCCGGAGCGGTACCCGGAGATCGACGATCCCCTCCATCACTTCGCAGGTGAGCGCCGAGACCTCGTCCACCTCGTCGTCGGGAACCTCCAGCACCAACTCGTCGTGGATCTGGAGCAGCATCTCGGCGGCGGAACCGTTCTTCCGCAGCCGATGGTCCAGCACCACCATCGCCTTCTTGATGATGTCGGCCGCAGAGCCCTGGATCGGGGCGTTGAGCGCCATCCGCTCCCCCATCTGGCGGTCCCGGAAGTTGGAACTGGAGAGTTCCGGGAGGTAGCGGCGCCGCCCGAGCAGCGTGGTGGTGTACCCGGCCTGGCGCGCCTCGTCCACGATTCCCTGCATGAACGCCCTGACCTCGGGGAACTGCTCGAAGTACGCCTCCATCTGGTGGCCGGCCTCCTCGCGGGACACCTCGAGCCGTTGCGCCAACCCGTAGGCCTCCATCCCGTAGAGCAGCCCGAAGTTGACCACTTTGGCCCGGCGACGCATCTCCTTGGTGACGTCCTCCAGGGGGACACCGGCGATCCGGGCGGCGGTGGCGGTGTGGATGTCGACGTCGTTGGCGAATGCCTCGACCAGCCCGGCATCACCCGAGAGATGGGCGAGGATCCGCAGCTCGATCTGGGAGTAGTCGGCCACCAGCAGCGTGTGCCCGGGCGCCGACACGAACGCACGGCGGATGATCCGACCCTCTTCGGAGCGGACCGGGATGTTCTGCAGGTTGGGCTGTTCCTGCGAGAGCCGCCCGGTCGATGCCGCCATCTGGTTGAAACGCCCCCGGACCCGGCCATCGGCCTCGATCAGCGGGAGCATCGCATCGACATAGGTGGACCGCAGCTTCTCCAGCTCGCGGAACCGCAACAGGTGGTCCACCACGGGATGTTCGGTACGGAGCTTCTCCAGGACGGAGGCGTCGGTGCTGGGGACACCCTTGGGGGTCTTCTTCAGCACCGGCAGCGACAACCGGTCGTACAGGATCTCACGGAGCTGCAGGGTGGAATTGACGTTGAACGGGCCACCCGCCGCCTCGTGGATCTCGCCCTCGAGCACTCCGAGACGGTCACGGAGATCGATGCTGAGCTGTTCGAGGAACGGTCGGTCGACCCCGACCCCGGTGTGTTCCATCCGGGCCAGCACCGGCACCAGCGGCAACTCGATCTCTTCGTAGAGCTCGGTGCCCCCACGGGCGGCGAGCTGTTCCCGGAGCGGGCCGATCAGACGTGCCGTGGCAACGGCGCGCCGACCCGCCGCCTCCAGATCCGGTCCGGTGCCGTCGAAGTCGAACGCCCCCTGGGACGTGGCGGCCTGCTCCCCGGAAGCGGCGTCCAGGGTGAGACCGAGCTGACGGAGCGCCAGTTCCTCCAGATCCGGGGTGCGTTGCGCCGGGTTGATCAGGTAGGCGGCCAGGGCGGTGTCGAACCCGGCCGTGGCGACCGCACCGTCGCTGTCGAGAAGTTGACGCAGCACCCCCTTGACGTCATGGGAGGCAAGCCGGACCCCGGCGTCGAGATGCGGGTCGAGCAGACCCAGATCGTCGACCGGGACGTAGCTGGCAGGACCCGTGCCGCCGTCGATCACCAGCCCGAGTAGCTCCCCGCCCTGACGGACCGGTTCGACCACGAGCAGGCCGTCGCTGACGGTGAGGTCGCTGGGATCGGAGGCGACGACGACCTCGACCTCGATCTCGTCGGTCTCCACCGGCGCCTGACCCCCGATCTCGAGCAGCCGCTCCCACAGGATGCGGAAGGCGAGCCCATCGAAGACGGTCTTGACCCGGTCCGGATCCCATCCGGAGACCTCCGCCGCCGCCAGGTCGACATCGCCGATCGGGACGTCGTAGACGAGTTCCATGATCTGGCGGTTGAGGAATACCTGGTCGTGGTGGGCGGCGAGGTTCTCCACCAGCTTCGGGGTCAGGTCGTCGAGATGTTCGTAGATGCCTTCCAGCGAACCGTACGTGGCGACGAGACGCTCCGCCGTCTTCTCCCCCACCCCGGGCACCCCGGGAAGGTTGTCGGAAGGGTCGCCGCGGAGGGCGGCGTAGTCGCGGTACTGCGTCGGGGGGATCCCGTAACGCTCCTGCACCCAGGCGGCGTCGGCAGTGACGGTGTCGGAGATGCCCCGTCGGGTGTAGAGCACGGCGATGTCGTCGTCGACGAGTTGGAAGGCGTCGCGGTCGCCGGTGACCACCAGCACCTGCCAGCCTTCTCCCTTGGCCCGGGTGGCCAGCGTGGCAATCACATCGTCGGCCTCGTAGCCGGGAGCCTCGATCTGGCGGATCCCCAGCGCCTCCAGCACCTCGTGGATCAATGGAAGTTGGCTACGGAACAGATCCGGTGGCGACTCGCGCTGCGCCTTGTACTCGGGGAAGAGGTCCTTGCGGAACTGCGGGCCGCGCACATCCCAGGTCACCAGCACCGCATCGGGTCGTTCCTCGCCGAGCAGCTTGATCAGCATCGAGGTGAACCCGAACACCGCATTGGTCACCTGACCGGACGGGGTGGCCAGGTCGGACGGCAGGGCGTAGAAGGCGCGATAGGCGAGGCTGTGCCCGTCGAGGAGTGCCAGAGTCGCCATCGCCGCCGAGTGTAGAGACGTGATCACCCGACCGAACCCGGGTGGGGTCCCCGTCCGGTCAGCCGCTCAGCTTGTCGAGGAGCTTGTCCCGTTGGGTTTCGAGCTTGAGCCGGGTCGAGCGCAACGCCTCGATGTGCCGCTCGAATCGTGCCACATCGGCGCCGGTCTCCCTGGCGTCCTCGCGGTCGAACGGACTCCCGGAAACCGCCGCATCACGTTGCGCATCGTCATGGAGATGCTGGTGGAAGATCAACTCCTCCGCCGCCAACTCCTCGTCCCGGATCGCCGCCGCAATCTGGTCGTTGAGGGCGAACAGCTTCTTCTCGATCCTGCGCATCGCCGGAGCATACGCCGGGGGTGCGCTGAGATCGTGTCACTGTCGCTCGATACGGTGTCGCATGGCTGTCCCCACGGACCTGCAATGAGATCCGAAGTCGAGTACCGCCGTGCCCTGGCATTGCTCGCCGACGGCCTCACTCCCACCCAGGTCAGCCGTCTCACCGGAATTCCACGCTCCACCATCAGCGGTTGGAGGCACGGGCGGTCTCCCGCCGATCGGGATCATTCGAACGCCGCAGGGGTGCCGTGCCCGGGGTGCGAGGCTCCGATCTCTGACGACCGAGCCTACGCCTACCTGCTTGGCGCCTATCTGGGTGACGGGTCCATCAGCGCCCATCCACGCGGAGTTTTCCGCCTTCGCATCACCTGCGACGTGAAGTACCCGGGCATCATCGCCGAGATCGCCGCATGCATGGCGACGATCCGACGATCGGACCGGATCGGCTTCAACCATCAGGTGGGCTGTCTCGACGTCAACAACTACTGGAAACACTGGCCCTGCGTCTTTCCGCAGCACAGCAGCGGCCGAAAGCACGAGCGGGCCATCGCTCTGGCACCGTGGCAGCAGCGCATTGTCGACGCCCACCCGCGAGCCCTCCTACGGGGACTCATCCACTCCGATGGCAACCGACACATCAATGAAGTCGAGCGGCGACTGAAGGACGGACCGCGGCGCTACCGGTACGTTCGGTACATGTTCACCAACGCCTCTGCAGACATCCTCGGCATCTGCACTGATGCCCTCGACTCGATCGGGATCTCATGGACTCGAACCGACCAACGCAACATCTCGGTGGCCCGCCGCGCCGACGTCGCCGAACTCGACCGCTTCATCGGTCCCAAGGTGTGACATCGCTATACTCCGCGGAGCCAGCCGGAGTGGCGGAATCGGTTTACGCGCGACACTCAAAATGTCGTGCCCGTAAGGGCATGCGGGTTCGAGTCCCGCCTCCGGCACCGAACACCCCTCGCTGACCCGTCTGCGGCACTCAGCGGGGTGACCGCACCGCGGCAGCGAGATCGGCGACGGCGTCGTGCAACGCCGATGCGGCGGATTCCGGGGTCGCCGCATCGAGCACCCGTTTCACCAGGGCCGACCCGACGATCACCCCGTCGACGTGCCGGGCGGCGGCGGCGGCAAGTTCCGGGGTCGAGATGCCGACACCGGCCACCAGCGGGGCGGTACCGAGCGGACGCAGTCGGGCGGTGAGCCGTTCCAGTTCATCACCGGGATCATGCGCTCCGTCTCCGGTGACCCCGAGACGGGCGACGCAGTAGATGAACATCGGATCGGCGGCGACCACCTGACGAAGGCGGTCATCGTCGGTGGTGGGTGCGGCGAACAGCACCATTCCCACTCCGGCGGCGTCGGCGGCTTCGTGGAACACGGCGGATTCGTCGACCGGCACATCGGCGACGATCAGCCCGGTGGCGCCGGCGGCGGCGATCTGTTCGGCGAAACGCTGCGGACCGCGACGCATCACCGGGTTGGCGTAGGTCATCACCAGCACCGGCAACCCGGTGCGGGTGACGACATCTTCGATGATCCCGAGGCTGCGGGAGAACGAGGCACCGGCGGCGAGCGCCGCCAGCCCGGCGCTGTGGATCACCGGTCCGTCCATCAACGGGTCGGAGTACGGGATCCCGATCTCGAAACCGTCGGCGCCGGCGTCGGCCATGGCGACGAACAGATCCGCCGAGACGTCGGGGTTGGGCAGCCCGGCGGTCAGGTACGGGAGGAGAACGGCGCGCCCGTCGGCCTGTGCCGCGGCGAACACATCGGGAAGGACGGCAACGGTGGTGTCAGTCACCGAGGGACGCGATCTGTTGGACGTCCTTGTCGCCGCGACCGGACAGGTTGAGCACCACGGTGCGGCCCTGGAGTGATTCGGCCTCACGGGCGATCCAGGCAAGGGCATGCGCCGATTCGAGCGCCGGGATGATGCCTTCGGTCTGCGCCATCAGATGCAGGGCGTCGAGGGCTTCGTCATCGGTGACCGACTCGTAGCGGGCCACCCCGGTGTCCTTGAACCAGGCATGTTCGGGGCCGACACCCGGATAGTCGAGCCCCGCCGAGATGGAGTGGGCCTCCATCACCTGTCCGTCGTCGTCCTGGAGCATGTACGTGGCGGCGCCGTGGAGCACACCCGGCGACCCGGCGACGAGCGACGCCCCGTGTTTGCCGCTGCTGATACCGAGCCCGGCGGCCTCGACACCGATCAACTCGACCCCGCTGCCGGCGTACGGGTAGAAGATCCCCATGGCGTTGGAACCGCCGCCGACACAGGCGACGATGACGTCGGGCAGCGGATGGTCGGGGCTGCCGCCGTCCATCTGCTCCTTCAGTTCCTCGCCGATGACCTTCTGGAACTGACGGACGATGTACGGGAAGGGATGGGGCCCGACCACCGAACCGATGATGTAGTGGGTGGTGTCGACGGTGGTCACCCAGTCCCGCATCGCCTCGGAGACGGCATCCTTGAGGGTCCCGGCGCCGTGCTCGACCGGGATCACCTCGGCGCCGAGCATCCGCATCCGGTAGACGTTGAGCGCCTGGCGCTCGATGTCCTTGGATCCCATGTAGACGGCGCATTCCAGCCCGAGCAGCGCACAGGCGGTGGCGGTGGCCACACCGTGCTGACCGGCGCCGGTCTCGGCGATGACCCGGGGCTTGCCCATCCGCTTGGCGAGCAGCCCCTGTCCGACCGTGTTGTTGATCTTGTGGGCGCCGGTGTGGGCGAGATCTTCACGCTTGAAGTAGAGATCGAGACCGAACCGCTCGGAGAGGCGGTCGGCGCGATGCACCGGCGTGGGTCGACCGACAAAGGTCGCCAGCAGGCGGTTCAGTTCGGCGTGGAACCCGGGATCGGCCCATGCCTCCTCGAACGCCGCTTCGGTCTCGGCCAGTGCCGGCATCAGGGTCTCCGGGGCGAACTGGCCCCCGTAGTCACCGAAGCGTCCCCGCGAATCGGGGAGTTTCCGGGGCTCCGATGGGTCCCCTGTCTCGTTGCCGTGCGGTATCGCGGTCATCTCCGTTTCGCCTCCTCGACGAATGCCGCCACCTTACCGAGGTCCTTGACCCCCGGTTCCACCTCCAGCCCACTCGACGCATCGACACCCCAGGGTCGCACCCTGCGCACCGCATCGGCGACGTTGTCGGGTCCGAGACCCCCGGCGAGGACGAAGTCGATCCCGAGATCCGACACCAGGTTCCAGTCGAACACCTCACCGGTTCCACCGGCGAGGTCGGGGTGCGGGGTGTCGATCAGCGGGATCGCCCCGTCGCCGGTGAGTTGGAGCCCGGCGCCGGCGACATGGGGTCGCAGCACCGTCAAACCCGCCGCGATCGCCGAGGTGACGATCTCCGCCGCATGGTCACCGTACGGCTGGATGGCGTCGACACCGGTGGAAGCCACCGCCGCCATCGCCTGCGACACATCGAACCCCACCACCAGCAGGACCCGAAGGACGGGAACCCCGTCGGCGAGGTATGCGATATCCGGCAGGGGAACATATCGGGGCGACCCGGGATGGGCGACAAAACCCACGGCATCGGCACCGGCCCCGACGGCGGCGTCCACGGCCTCGGTCGAGGTCAGTCCGCACACCTTGACCCAGGTCACGTGGCGGTCCGCAACGCGGCCACCAGGGCCGCCGGGTCGTCGGCCTGGACCAGCGCCTGACCGACCAGCACGGCGTCGTATCCGGCGGACGCCATCCTCGCCGCACCGGCGACATCGGACACCGCACTCTCGGCGATCCGCACCGGGGTGTCGACCAACATCGGAGCCACCGACTCGGCAACCGCCAGGTCGGTGTGGAACGTGGTCAGATCCCGGTTGTTGACACCGACGATCGACGCCCCGGCACCGATGGCGACCCCCGCCTCTTCGGGACTGTGGACCTCGACCAGCGCCGCCAGCCCCGCATCGGCGGCCACCGCGATCAGCTCGGCGAGCTCCGTTGGCGCAAGCGCCGCCACGATCAGCAGCACCGCATCGGCACCGTGTGCTCTCGCCTCCCACACCTGAGCGGCGTCGAGGGTGAAGTCCTTGCGAAGTACCGGAACCTCGACGGCGGTACGCACCGCAACCAGGTCGTCGAGCGATCCCGAGAAATGGTCGGGTTCGGTGAGCACCGAGATCGCCGCCGCTCCCCCGTCCTGATAGGCGACGGCCCGGGCCACCGGATCGAGGTCGGGGGCCATCGGTCCCGCCGACGGCGAGCGTCGCTTGATCTCGGCGATCACCTGGAGCCCACCGGCGGTGAGCGCCCCGACGAAATCCCGTGCCGGCAGCTGGTCGCCGGCCCGCGCCTTCAACTCGGCGAGCGGGGGCAACGCCGCGATCCGGAGGCGGGTGGTCCCGAGGATGGGTTCGAGCATGTTCATGACGGGATGTGATGTCCTATTGGAGGCTGCGGATGTGTTCGATCAGGCTTGCGACCTGCTCGTCCGAGAGACGGGTGAACGCAGGCATCGACCCAGGACCGACCCGCATCACCGCAATCAGTTGCTCGTCGGTGAGGCTTGCCGCATTCGACCCGCCATCGAGGGCCGGGGCGGCACCCGACCCGGCGCCCTCGCCACCGTGACACCCGGCGCAACTCACCCCGTAGAGCTCGGCCCCGAAGCGCCCTTCGGTGCGATTCCCGCTGCATGCGGTGAGCATCATCACGGCGGTGAGGATCGCCACCAGTCCGACGCGACGTCGCGCCATTCCGCTTCTCATTCCCACACCTCGAGGGGGAGACCGGCGACCAGAGCCGTGGTGGTGCCACCGGGCCAGCGGACCGTGACCCGGCTGCCCGGCTCGATCTCGCGGCGGACGGTGGCCATCCCGACCGGGGCCCGCATCTCCAGCGATTCGGCGAGCGAGGTCAGCGACCCGAACCGCTTTGGCGTCCTCGCCGGAATCGCCGTACAGCTCGGCCCCCAGTGGCGGCAAGACGTTCGCTTCGAAGATCAGACCACGCAGGTGCCGATTGACGTGGCCCCGCGAATCGATCCGGGCCACCAGTTCCTGACCGAGGTAGCAACCCTTGGTGAAATCGACGGCGTCGGCGACGAGGTCGGCCTCCTGAGGGATGGTGCGCTCGTCGATGTCGACGCCCATCACCGGTTCTCCGGCCTCGATGCGGACCGCATCCGCCGCCAACCGCCCGCAACGCACGGCACCGGGTGACGCAACCAGATCGGCCGCCGGGACCCCGACCACCACATATCGCGGGAGCGGGACCTTGGAGAAGGGAACCGCCGCCACCACCACTTCGCCGTGTCGAACCCAACCGGACGCCGGTGCGACGAAACCGGTCGCCCCGGTCACGACCCGCGCCGCCTCCGGTCCCCATACATCCACGACGGGGGCTACCTCCGTCCCGATCACGGCATCGACCCGGATCTTGAAGCGGGCCAGATCCTGGGCGACGGTGGCGGCAACCCCGGGGTCGGCGAGCAGCCCGACCTCCTCTTCGCCACGGAGCACCCGGTGCGGCGCCCTCAGTTTGCCCTGGGGGGCGAGCAGGAGCGACGCCGAAACGGCGCCGATCGCCATCGGCTGGACCGCCTGGCTGAGCAGACCGTCGAGGAACTTCACCGCATCGGGACCGGACACCCACACCAGTTCGTGCCAGTCGGTGACGACCCCGGCCCCGCCACGCAGCGCCAGGTATTCGCCGGTGACGTCCCCGAACGAGGCGGCACCACCACGCTGCGGGCCGGTGTCGGTCGAGACGGCTCGGGTCGGTTCGGTCATGGTGGGGATCCCCCATTCGGCGATCGGGCGTCCAGCGATCGGGCGGCTTCGATGGCGGTGAGCACGGCCCGCGCCTTGTTGCAGCATTCCTCGTATTCGAACGACGGGTCGCTGTCCGCCACCACTCCGGCGCCGGCCTGGACCCAGGCGGTGACACCGTCCGAGACCATGGTGCGCAGCCCGATGGCGGTGTCGACGTTCCCGGAGAAGTCGATGTAGCCGACGGCACCGGCGTACGGCCCTCGTGCGGTCGGTTCCAACTCGTCGATGATCTCCATCGCCCGAACCTTGGGGGCGCCGGAGACGGTGCCGTGCGGGAACGTGGCCCGGAGCACATCCACCGGGCCCAGACCGCCGCGGAGCCGGCCGGACACCGCCGAGACGATGTGCATCACATGGGAATACCGCTCGATCACCATCAGGTCGTCGACCTCGACCGATCCGAACTCGCACACCCGCCCCAGATCGTTGCGGGCGAGATCGATCAGCATGACGTGCTCGGCGCGCTCCTTCGGGTCGGCGAGCAGCTCCGCCTCGAGGGCGGCGTCCTCGGCAGGGGTGCTCCCCCGGCGACGGGTACCGGCGATCGGGCGGCTGGTGACCCGACCGTCGCGGAGACGCGACATCAGCTCCGGGGAACACCCGGCGATGGTGACGTCACCATGGCGGAGGTAGTACATGAAGGGCGACGGGTTGACCAGCCGCAGCGCCCGGTACACATGGAACGGGTCACCGTCGTAGCCGGTGGCGAACCGCACCGACGGGACGATCTGGAAGGCGTCGCCGGCCCGGACATACTCGACGCAGCGTTCCACCGCCGCCTCGAACTGTTCCCGGCTCAGGTTGGCGGTCACCTCCGGAAGGCTCTCGAACGTCGGCCGTTCCCGTGGCAACGCCGCACGCGGGGTGGCCAGCCGCTGTGACGTCTCCTCCAGTTGGGCCACGGCGGCGTCGTAGGCCGCACCCGGGTCACCTTCGACGAAGACGTTGCGGATGAGGCGCACCGTCTGACGGAAGCGGTCGACGATGGCGAGCGACGCCACGAAATGCCAGATCATCTCGGGGAGTCCGCGGTCGTCGGTGGGCTGGTCGGGGAGGTGCTCGATGTAGCGGACCACGTCGTACGCCAGGTAGCCCACCGCCCCCGCATACAGCGGCGGAGCCGGATCACCGAGCCCGAGCTGATCGGGGCCCGGGGTGCGGTAGCGGTCCAGCACCTCGGCCAGAACCGTCAACGGATCCCCGGTGGGCAGATCCGGCGGCCGGGCACCGGTCGCCGTGACCGCTCCACGATGGGACACCAGGGTGAACTGGGGATCCCACCCGACAAACGACCACCGCGCCCAGCGCTCGCCACCCTCGACCGACTCGAGGAGAAATCCGTCGTCGTCGCCGACGAGGTGCTCGTAGACCGAGACCGGGGTCTCGCGGTCCGCAAGGATCTCGACCGAGACCGGAACCACGGTGTGGTCTGCGGCGAGCTCGACGAAGCGCTGGCGGGTGGGCTGGACGTTCATGACGGCACCGGTCAGACCTCCGCCAGACCGTCGAGCCCGAGGTCGATGAGTAGCTGGGTGACCCAGGAGTTGATGCGGACGATATCCCCGGTGACCAGCAACACCCCGAACCCGGCAAGGAACAGCCCGGAGATCACCCCGATGGGTTTCAGGTAGCGCTTGATGCCGTCGAAGAAGGAGAACGCCCCGGCCAGCCCGACCGACGCCACCAGGAACGGTATCCCCAGACCCAGCGAGTAGAAGAAGAGCACCAGCATCCCGCGGCCCATGGTGTTGGTGTTGGCGCCCAGCGCCAGCGCCGCCGTCAGGAACGGACCGATACACGGGGTCCACCCGAAGGCGAAGGCGGCGCCCATGACCGGTGGCGCGAAAGAGCCGAGCCGGCTGGGACGGACCTCGACACGCCGCTCACGCAGCATCGGCATCAGGAAGGTCGGGTTCCACACGGCAGTGACGGCGATGAACAGCCCCATGAAGATGATGATCAGCCCCGAGGCGGTGCGGAAACCTGGCCCGGAAAGCAGCTGCCCCAGCGAACTGGCGGCGGCGCCGAACAGGACCACGAACACCAGCGAGAACCCCAGGATGAACAGCAGCGTCGAGCGGGTCACCCGCCACAGCGAGACATCCCCCTCGGAGAGTTCCTGCAACGAATATCCGGACATCAGACTGAGGTAGCCGGGGAGCAGCGGGAGCACACAAGGCGACAGGAACGAGGCGGCGCCCGCCAGTACGGCGGCGACAAGCGTCACATTGTCCACCGGTGGTCCTCCTCGGCCCGGGGCCCCGTCCCGGAGCGGTGAGCGCCGTCGGTCGGGGGTGGTCGTTGGCCACCACGATACGCCCTCGGCGGAGATGCCCGGTGCGGGATACTCCCCACCACGACGGCAGGACGGTAACCTCCGGCCGGGACGGTGGGTGCCACACCGCCCGAGCCACGAACGGAGAACACGACCAGTGACGACGCGAAGGCGAGCCATCGACGGATTCTCCGTGCTCGACCGGCGGGCGCTCTTCCTGATGGCGGTGGTCGGTCTCGTCGCCGGATACGGCGCCGCCGTGATCTCCAACACCATCCCGTTCGCCCGCCAGTCGTTGGGTCTCAGTCAGAGCGGGATGTTCTGGATTCTGGCCGTCACCAGACTCGCCTCGCTCGCCGGATTGGGCTTTGCCGCCTTCGCCGACCGCGAAGGACGACGAACCCCGTTCCTGGTCGCCTTTGCGCTGATCCCCGTGGGCAACCTGATCACCGGCCTCATGGCCGACCCGATCGTGTTCACCATCGGTCAGTCACTCACCCGGATCGGGGTGGTGGCGGTCGCCGCACTGGCGGTGGTGATCCTCGCCGAGGAACTGACCCCGGAGCGGCGGGGGCGCGGCCTCGGTCTGTACGCCCTGGCCGGGGCCGCCGGCGCCGGATTCGGGCTGATCATTCTCCCCTTCGCCGAGACCGGCACCGACCGGTGGCGGATCCTCTTCGGTCTCACCGCCCTCGGGTTGCTGGCGCTCCCGGTGTTGGACCGGTTCCTCCGGGAGAGCCGGGCCTTTGTCCGCCCCACCCAGAAGGTCACCTATGCCGAGATCGCCTCGTCCGGCACGGCCCGCTTCCTGTGGACGCTGGCCGCCATGGCCTTCCTGGTGGCAGCGTTCTCGTCACCGGCGTTCAGCTTCATCTTCGAGCGGCTCATCGATGATCTCGAATGGACCACGCGGAGCGCCACCTGGCTGCTGATCGTCTCGTCCGGGCTCGGCACCGTCGGTCTCCTCGTCGGCGGCCGGTTGGCCGACACCATCGGTCGCCGCCTCACCAGCGTCATCGCCCTCGGCGTCGGTCTGGTGGGAGGCGTCGCCTTCTATTTCGTCACCTCGGGCTGGTTGCTCGGGATTGCCGCCTTCCTGGGAACCTTCGGTGCCAGCATGCTCTCCCCTGCGTTCGCCGCCCAACGCTCCGAGCTGTTCCCCACCCGGTTCCGCGCCACGGCGGCGGGAATCATCACCAACGTCGCCATCCTCGGCTCGCTGCTGGGTTTCCTGGTCGGGGCGTTCGTGGTCGACAGTGTCGGGTTGTCCCGCACCGTCGCCGTGCTCGGGTTGGGACTCGTCGCCGCCGCCTACCTGGTGATGCAGCTCCCGGAGACCGTCGGCAGGGATCTGGTCGGATACCAGGTGGACACAGAGGCACCCCGGGTCCGTCACCGCGAGGTCGCCGCAGTCGCCGGGGACGACGAACCCGGATTCGCCTACGAGCCGGAAGCGGTCGGCGGGTTCGAATACGAACCCGAAGCACCCGCCGACGACCCCGATTGGCCCGAACCGCTCCGCTGAGCCTTCGCTCCAGCCGGTATCGCGCTCCGTCGGGGCCGCACTCACCGCACGGCGAAACGGATGCGATGCCATCCCGCCAGCAGCCCGGTGCGGAGCACCATCAGCAGAACGACCACCCACCACACCGTCGCCAGCGGCCACCCGGCCGGAGCGATCGGGATCAGTGCCAGTGTGGCGACCGCACCGGGAACGACGGCGGCGATCATCGCATAGCGGAAGTCGGTCACCCCCATTACGATCCCGTCCCAGGCGAACGCCGCCCCACCGAGAACCTGAACCACGGCGAGGGGGGCAACCAGAGTGGCGAAATACCCGATGACGGCGGGGTCGGAGGTGAACCACGAGGCGAGCCACGGCGAGACGCCGACCAGGACGACGGCGACGACCGTTCCGGCGATGATCCCCATCCCCACCAGCCGATCCGCCCGGTGTCTGGTTGCCGCCGTATCGCCCTCACCCACCGACTTGCCCATCATCGCCTGAGCGGCGATGGCGACCGCATCGAGCGCCAGCGACAGGAAGAGGAAGAGTTGGAGGGCGATCTGGTGGGCGGCGACCTGTGCGGTGCCAAGCCGTGCCGCCACCGCGGTGGTCGTGGTGAACGTGATCAGCAGCGCCGCAGTCCGCGCCACCAGGCTGCGGGCCGCCACCGCCAGCGACCGCATCTCCGCCCACCGTGGCGCCGCATCGACGATGCCCATGACCTGACGTCGACGGAGATAGGCGACCGCAAAGCCGACCACCCCCAGCCACTGCGCCACCACGGTCGCCCACGCCGCCCCGGCGAGCCCCCATCCGGCCCAGAAGATCAGCACCGGGTCGAGGACCAGATTGACCAGGTTGAGACCGAGCGCCACCCACAACGGGGTGCGGGTGTCCTGGGCACCGCGGAATATCCCGTGACCTGCCGTGATCAACAGCACCGCCGGGAGTGCCCAGGCCCGGATGGTCAGGTACTCGGTTGCCGGCCCGATCAGCTCGGCACCTGCGCCGAGACCCGACAGCAGCGGTCGGGCGCCGGCGATGAGCACGATCGTGGCGGCGATACCGAGACCGATGGCGGATCCGATCGCCGCCGTGGCCAGGCGACCGGCTCCGACCCCGTCGCCGGCACCGAGACGCAACGCCACCAGCGGCGTCGTGGCGTAGGACAGGAAGTTGAAGGCGGCGAAGGCAACCCCGAACACGGCGGCGGCAATCGCCAACGCTCCCAGCGCCTCCGTTCCGAGCCGTCCCACATAGGCGGTGTCGACCAGCGAGACCAACGGATCGGCGGCGAGGGCGCCCAACGCCGGGATGGCGAGACGGAGGATCTCGGCGTCGTACGGCGAGCGTCGGAACGCCCGGGAGGTGATGGTCACCCGCGGATCGTGCTCACGACCGCCCCGGCGCCGGGGTCTTGTCGGGATAGGGGCAGCGGTCGGCGAGCGGGCACTCCCAGCAACGGGGTCGCTTCGCATCACAGGTGTCCCGCCCGAACTGGATGAAACGCATCGACAGATCGGCCCATTTCGGCCTCGGGTAGAGCGCCTTGAGCTGAGCTTCGATCTTGACCGGGTCGGCGCCGTGGGTGAGCCCGAGCCGATTGGTGACCCGCTTCACATGGGTGTCCACGGCGATGGCCGGAATCCCCCACGCCTCGGCGAGCACCACGCTGGCGGTCTTGCGACCAACCCCGGGGAGCGTGGTCATCGCATCGAGATCCCGGGGAACCTCCCCTCCGAAATCTTCGACCAGGGCAGCGGCGAGCCCGATGATCGACTTGGTCTTCTGGCGGAAGAACCCGGTCGGGTACACCACCTTCTCGACTTCCTCGGGGGCGGCCTCGGCCAGGTCGTCGGGCGTGGGCCACCGCTCGAAGAGCACCGGGGTGACCCGGTTGACCATGTCGTCGGTGGTCTGCGCCGAGAGCACCGTGGCCACCAGCAACTGCCACGGATCCTGGTAATCCAGGGCGGTGCCCATCTCCGGGTACCGCGTGACCAGCCGACGAAAGAGGACACCGGCATTGCGGCGCTCTGCGCTGGAAGGTTCGGGGATAACCGGGGCTTTCGGCATGGCCGAGGATGGTACCGACCCCGCCCGACAAGCCGGTCGGCACCGAACCCGCTCCGCGGGCGCACGGACACAGCCACCAGCGAACCGTCGGTGACACTCCCGGTCTTGCGGACTTTGGCGCCGCGCTCCGCCCCGTCTGCGTCCGCAAGGCGTCCGCAGCCTCCCCTCCTCCCGAGGAGGGGAGGGCCAGAAGAGACGTCAACCCTGCTGAGCGTGCAGAACCGTCGAGCGGGAACGCCGCCCGCCGACTAAGACGTGCGGCAGCCTCCTTCCCCGTCTCCTTGGCCCTCCCCGCCCCGGGGGGCGGGGTGCCTCCGAGGTTCTGGGAGGAGGCGGGGCGGGGCGCGAGGTCTGCATCCCTGTGGGTCGATTTGTCGGGAGCGAGCCTGCGCGTTCGGGGTTCAAGGCGCGGTTCGTGCCCGTCGGTGACACTGTGAACCTGACCCGGTTTCTTGGACACGGGGTTATGCCAGATTGGTCTGGCCGTGGTCGTGTCGCCACTTGTCAGCGTACTCGGCGGGGGTGAGGTGACCGAGACCGGTCTGGTGGCGTTGACGGTTGTAGAACACCTCGATGAACTCGAACAGGTAGGCGTGCGCTTCGGCTCGGGTCGGGAAGATGATGCTGCCACGGATCCAGGTGATCTCGACCTTGAGTCGAGCCCAGAACGTCTCCATCGCGGCGTTGTCGAACGCGTCGCCGGTGGACCCGAACGACAGGTTCATGTCGGCGTTGCCTGCGGCAAACGCGAAGTCCAGTGACGTGTACTGCGGTCCCTTGTCGGCGTGGTGGGTAACGTCGGCGGGATGCCCGGTGCGGGCGAGCGCCATTGTCAGGGCGGACACGACCAGGGCGGTGTCTTGCCGGCCGCTGGTGTCCCAGCCGACGATCCCGCGATGGAACAGGTCACGGATCCCAGCCAGGTAGAGCTTGCCCTCACCAGTTGGGAACTCGGTGACGTCGGCAACCCACCGCTGGTTGGGCCGGTCGGCGGTGAAGTCCCGGTTCAACAGGTCCGCTGCTCCGCCGGCGTCGGGTCGTCCCCGGCGCCATTTCTTCGACGTGTGCGCACCCACTAAACCGTTGGTGCGCATGAGCCGGGCCACACGCGAGCGTGCCCCCCGGTAGCCGAGGCGGCGGAGTTGCCCATAGACCCTGGGCACCCCGTAGGTGTTGCGCGATCGGCGGTAGATGTCACGGATCGTCTCCAGCAGCGCCTCGTCAGCGACATCACGTGCCGACGGCTTGTGGTTCACCCACGCATAGAACGACGAACGGGGAACCTCGACCAGTTCACACATCCGCTTGACCGGCAGGTCGGCTCGGTTGTCTGAGACGAAGCGCAAGCGGATCACCGCATCGTCTCCCGGGCGAAATACGCAGCCGCCCTCCGCAGGATCTCCTTGTCGGTGCGCAACTCCACGTTCTCCATGCGGAGCCGACGCAGCTCGTCACGCTCCGACTCGGTCAACGCATCCGGGTCGGCGCCACGCTCAGCAGCCTCACGCGCCACCCGCACCCAGTTCCACAACGTGCCCTCAGCGATCCCCAACGACCGGGCAACCTCAGCGATCGGACGCTCAGACGACTCCACCAGCTCCAACGCGTCCCTGCGGAACTGGTCCGGGTACTTACTCGGACGACCCATCACGGGGCTCCTTCCTACACGGTCTCCCGCGTAATCACGTGTCCACGATTCCGGGTCACGTTCACTGCCCGCGAGCGGACATTGGCGCCGCGCTCCGCCCCGTCTGATATGGGAGGGGTTTTGTCAAGGGGCGTGTTGAAGCACCCGCCGGGCTGGTTGTCCGGCGGGTGCTTGGTCGTTCGCTGTGGGGTGCGGGTGTGCGGCGTGTCTGTCGACGCGTGGTCAGTCTGATATGCGCGGGTTGGTTACCGCATGACGCTGTTTCGGTGGGAGCTGCTGAGCTTGCCTGCGGTCGAGCGTGGCCAACGGGGTTGGTTACTCACAGACGGGTCGCTAGTGCGCTCCTCACGCTGCATGCGTGCCTCGCACGTCCACGGCGGACGGGTTCTGGGGGGTGGGGTTAGTCCATGACGGCTAGGGACCAGCACCACCCGGCGAGCTCGCGGGCGATAGCGGTGTTCGCCACCGTGTGTTTTTTGCGGTTGGCGGTGAGGACGGTCCATCGGTGGTGGAGGCGCCGGTTCCCGGCGTCGCCTCGTGCCACCGCGGTTGGCGGTGCTGCTGCCCATCTCGCCTGGAGGGCCTTGCCGGCTGCGTAGCGGGGTTTGTGATGCCAGGCAGCTTCTATCAGTAACCGCCTGGCGTGCGTGTTCCCGGTCTTTGTGATCGATCCCAGCGCCCGGGACTCGCCAGAGGAACGCTCGGACGGGACCAGTCCGAGATACGACGCGATCGTGCGGCCAGTGAACCGGTCCCAGTCGCCGATCTCGACCGCCAGAGCGAACCCGGTCAACGTCGAGATGCCCCGTAGGCAACACAACCGGTTCGTGACCGCAGCGAATTCTGAGTCGTGGGCCATAGCGGTGATGGTCTTATCGAGGCGGTTACGGCGGGCAAGGATGTGGCTCACCGCGTCGTAGCCAGCATCGAACGCGGCCAGTGTCCCCGGCCTGGCCCCGTCGAGGCCGTCGTTACGGACCCGACGCAACCACCGATCATGCACCCCGGTCCACGCACCACCGTTGTAAACGAACCCGTGACGTAACAACAACTTCGATAACCGATGCCTTGCCGCCATCAACTCGACCCGGGCATCGTCACGGGCCCGGACCAGATCCCGGGCCGCTTCCTCAGCCTCGGTCGGGACCCGCACCGCAACCAGATCACCAAGACGCACCAGGCGCGCGATCAACAACGCGTCACGCTTGTCAGTCTTGACCCGGTCACCCACCGGACGGATGATCTTCGACGGCGCCGCCACCGTGCACGCCACCCCCACCGCCCCTAGCCGGCGCGCTAACCCGAACCCGGTCGGACCCGCCTCGTAACCAACCGCCACCGACCCCCACCGATCACGCACCCCCACGACCCAGGCCACGACCTCATCGCAACGTCCCGACAACCGCGCCTCCACCACTTCACCCGTCACCGTGTCAATAGCCGCCGCCCGCACACTCCACGCGTGCACATCCAAACCAATCGCCGTACGCTCAGTAAACACCAGGGCCTCCAATGCATGTCGGCACCCCCAGGCCCATCCCGGGGATGATCCACGAATTTGCATCGCGAGGCCCTGGACTACAAGACCCCAAAACCCCGCCACACCCATAGCGTCTGCGTCCGCAAGGCGTCCGCAGCCACCCCTCCTCCCGAGGAGGGGAGGGCCAGAAGAGACGTCAACCCTGCTGAGCGTGCAGAACCGTCGAGCGGGAACGCCGCCCGCCGACGAAGACGTGCGGCAGCCTCCTTCCCCGTCTCCTTGGCCCTCCCTCTCCTTGGCCCTCCCCGCCCCGGGGGGCGGGGTGCCTCCGAGGTTCTGGGAGGAGGCGGGGCGGGGCGCGAGGTCTGCACCCCCGTCGGTCGATTCGTCGCGTGCGAGCCTGCGCGTTCCGGGTTCGTAGCGCGGCTCATGCCCTTCGGTGACACCGCCCGCAAGCGGACATTGGCGCCGCGCTCCGCCCCGTCAGCGTCCGCAAGGCGTCCGCAGCCTCCCCTCCTCCCGAGGAGGGGAGGGCCAGAAAGAAAGATCATGGCGGGCGATACAGGATATGGCGGCTCAGCCGAGGGCGGTTCAGCCGAGGAGTTGGACGAGGGCGGCGCCGATCGCAAGGTAGATGAAGCCGGCGACGACCTGCCAGAAGGCTCCGGGGTTGGCTTCGGGGCGGAGGCCTTTGCGGAGGCGGTCCTCGGGGTGCCGGGTGGGGTGACCCGACGGCCGAGCGCCACGGCGCACCTGGGGGTCGTCGATGTCGTCGCCGGGTCCGGCTGCACGACCTCCGAACATGGTGCCGAGGGCGCCCATCCCCAGGTTGGTGTAGCCGCCCCCGGTGGCGCCGCCAGCCAGCAACGCCAGTATCCCCAGACCGATCAGGGTGTATCCGACGCTGGAGGCGACGCTGTAGCGAGTGGAGACCCCGATCACCACACCGACGGCGACGCCGCCACCGAGACCTGCCGCAAAGATGGCGAGGTAATCGGGGAGGCGATCCCGCAGCGGCAGCTCCCCGTCGGGGAGGTCGGGATGCGCCGCTCCGGGGTGGGTCACTGCGGGATGGCACCCGTCTTGCTGCGACGCCGGCGTTCCAGGACCCGCATGATCCGAACGCAGACGGCAATCAACATGACGATGACGAACAGCGCCACGGTCACCGCACCCAGCATCTCGAAACCGGAGAAGTAGCCGTTGCGGCAGGTGTTGAGCCCCCCGGAGCACAGACCCCAACCGCTACCGCCCTCGTGGAGATCGAGCAGCACCCACAACGGGACGAGCGCCACCGCAATGGCGGCGGCGATCAGCAAGCCGATGATGATCCGGAGCGAGGTCATCCGGTCAGGATAATGGCCTCCCGGCGTTGCATCGAAGCATCCCCTGGTGCGGCGGGAAGCCACCACATCTGTCCCACCGCACCCGGGACTGCATGCGGGATGACGATCGCCGCGGTGCTACGGTGGCGAATCACATCGATGTGATTCCGCGACTCACGGTGGTCGGCATGACAGACAGCGATCTCCCACCCGACGGCGTCGGCGACCCGGCCGACCTCGGGTTCCACGTCGAGCACTTCTCCCCCGAGGAGCGCACCGTGTTGGAGCGCCACTTCACCAACCTCGACAGCCCGGTGTTCGCCATCGTCAACCTCCCCGAGGTGGTCAAGGGTGCGTTGTTCGCCCGGTACAGCCGCTCCCCCAAGTCGGTGCGGCGGCTCTTCATCGACGAGTTCCACGGTGCGCCGGAGACCGGGGTCGATGCGATCAGCACCCATCTCGTCGACACCGGCGCCGCCGCACCCGACGCCGCCACCGATCGGGCGGAACAGCTCTACCAGCGGGTGTTCAGCGAGTACGGCGACGACTCGGTCGCCCAGCTCGGCGGGGCCCACCTCGCCTGCGAGCAGGCCTCCAACGTGCTCACCAAGGTCCTGGAGCGGGGACGGTTGGCGTCGTACCTCGAACAGAGCACCCGGTACATCGCCTACGACCAGCGTCTCGGTGAGCGATACCGCTACATGACCCCTCCGGAGATCTCGACGTCGCGTCACGCCGGGACCTACAGATCGACCATGGAGTGGCTGTTCTCCACCTACAGCGAGCTGCTCCGTCGGATCATCCCGTACTACGAGGCGATGTACCCACGCCAGGACGGCGATTCCAACTTCATCTGGCGGTCGACCATCCGCGCCAAGGCATGTGACGATCTGCGCGGGTTGCTCCCGGCGAGCACTCTGTCCAATGTGGGGATCTTCGCCTCGGGACAGGCGTACGAGTCGATGTTGTTGAGGATGCGGTCGCATCCGTCGGCCGAGGTGCGGATCTACGGCGATCTGATGTTGTCGGAGCTGCGCAAGGTCATCCCGTCGTTCCTGCGCCGCATCGACATCCCCGAACGCGGCGGCCGCTGGAGCAGCTACCTGGCCGACATCCGAGCCCGGCTCGACACCGAAGCGGAGCGTCTGATCGGCGCCGCCTCGGCGACACCTCAGCTCCGCAACGAGGTGACACTGGTCGACTGGAACCCGGACGCCGAGGCAGATCTGGCGGCGGCGGTGCTGTATCCACACACCGATCTCCCCGACGACCAACTGCGCTCGCTGGTCGCCGGTCTCGATGCGGATACCCGCCGGGAGATCATCCTGGCCTCGGTCGGGGACCGCTCCAACCGTCGCCACAAACCGGGACGGGGGTGGGAACGGGTCGACTACCGCTTCGACATCCTCTGCGATTACGGCATCTTCCGGGACCTGCAGCGACACCGGCTGCTGACCATCGACTGGCAGCGGCTCAGCCCGCTCCACGGCTACGTCACACCGGATTCGATCGATGACATCGGGGGCAGCGAGGTTTGGAGGGAGGCCATGGAGCGGACCGCCGGGCTCCACCACGACCTCGCCGCGGATCTCGGAGCGGAGATCGCCCAGTACGTGGTGCCTTTCGCCTACCGCATCAGGTTCTTCTTCCAGCTCAACGCCCGCGAGGCGATGCACCTGCTCGAGTTGCGTTCCGCTGCGGGTGGACATCCCGACTATCGACGGGTCGCCCAGGAGATGCATCGCCTGATCGCCGATCAGGCCGGTCACCACACCATCGCCGAGGCGATGAGCTACGTCGACCACACCGACCACGACCTCGCCCGTCTCGAGGGAGAGCGGCGGGCCGCCGCCAAACGGGCCGCCCTGGGGATCACCGATCCCGGCTGACCGGAGCTGCCGGGGCGAGGTCGGTCACATCCCCATCGCCGTTCAGAGGTACGGCACCTCGACGTCGCCGTAGAGGCGGCCCTCGCGATCCACCACGGGGACGGCGGAGCCCTTGTAGAACTCCTCCATCTCCGCCAGGTCATCGAGGGTGTCGAAGACGCTGGCGAGGGGGGCGGTCTCCATCATCGAGCCCAGCGGCGTGTCGGGGTCGACGCCGTCGAGATCGGCGAGGCGGACCACACCCACCAGTTTTCCCTCGTCCACCACCGGCAGCACCAGACCGGTGCCGACCAGCCGGGCATCGCCGACCCGCATGTGGCGACCCAACCCGTCACGCCGGGTGGCGACGTGGAAGGCCCGCACCGGGGCGTCGCGGACCACCACCGCACCACCCGGAGCCGCCGAGGTGAGACGGGCTCCCGGCCCGAAGAACTGTCGTTGCAACCATGATCCTCCCGGGGATCCCAGCACGAGCAGCGCACCGGGCGGGAGGGACTCGACGAGGGCGGCGGCGCTCTTGACCATCACGGTGCGTCCCGGGAGACCCGATGCGGCGGTGGTCTCGGCGATGGCGGTCTCCGCCCCAGGCCGGCCGTCCTCGTCGCGGAACCCGCTGAGCAGCTCACCCGGAACATCGAGCCCGGTGGCGATCCGGGCGGCGATCAGCGCGGCGAGACGGGAATGTGGTCCCCCACCGACGGCGGCAGCGACATGGGTCACCTTGTCGGTGTCGAGCGACACGGGCGATGCGGTCGCCACGAGATCGAACGACCCGGCCGACGACATCACCACCAGATCGGCCCGTGACCCGAGACATGCCGCCGGGAGATCGGCCTCGGCGCGGGTCGCCGTCTCGGTCGTCACCAGACGAGCCAGCAGCTCGCAACCGTCTCCGCGTGTCCAGATGACCGATCGGGGGAATCTCTCGAATGGCGAGTCAGACACCAGGTTCCTTGCCGGTGGTCAATGCGCGATGGCCGGCTCCGAGGCTACCCGGCCCGGGAACGCTGGACCACGTCCTCAGCCGCGACCGCAATCGGGAAGCTGGGATGCGGCGGATCCCTGCGCCGACAAGGCTGCGCCGGGCGATGGTCACCCGAGGGGGATGCGGAGCACCAGGTGCCCGTCTTCGACCGCCCAGGTGGCGCTCCCCACCAGGGAGTAGTCGAGGTGGTCGAGTTCCATCTGTTGGACAAAGGTGCGGCGGGACTCCCCCTCCAGCGGAGGGATCCCCCGCTCGCGCACCGCGGCGGCCCGGCTGCGGAACCTGGCAAGGAACTCGTCGACATCCAACTCGGCCACTGGCGCACCCTTCTTCGGCGTTGCGACGCAGGTCGGCGCCGCATGAGGCAAGCGTACCGGAGGCCACCGGGTGTGCGGAGATGGATCACAGCCCTGGTGCCGACCCCCAATCACAGGGAGTAGGCGGCGGTAGCCTGCACCGGTGTTCTCTCGACGTCTCCTCCTCGTCTCCGGTAAGGGTGGGGTCGGCAAGTCCGCCGTCACCGCCTCGATCGCCATGGCCGCCGCCCGGTCCGGTCGCCAGGTTCTGGCGCTGGGGATGGTCGACGGCCTCGGGCTGGCGGTCCACCTCGGAGTGGAATCGCTCGGCCCGGACCCGGTCCGGATCGCCGGAGGTGTCTCGGCGGCGGTGATCGACCGCAGCCGGGCCCTCGACGAATACCTCAAGCTCCAGCTCCGGGTCCCCCGTGCCGCCCCGACCAAGCAGCTCAGCAACGCCCTCAACGTTCTGGTGGAAACCGCACCGGGCGTCCGCGAGATCATCTCGATGGGAAAGCCCATCTACGAGGCGCAGCAGCCGGCGTGGGACCTGGTCGTCGTCGATGCCCCTCCGCTCGGTCAACTCATCTCGTACCTGCGGGCGCCCGCCACCATCGAGCAGCTGGTTCCGACCGGGATCGTCCAGGCACAGGCCCGCGCCATGCGCCGCTACCTGGCCGACCCCGAACTGTCAGGTCTGGTCCTGGTCACCATTCCCGAGGAACTTCCCATCAACGAGACCGTCGAGGCGCTCGATGCGCTTGCCGAGGAACCCCTGATCGACATCGCCGCCATCGTCGCCAATCGTGTGCTCCCCCGGATGGAGGTCGACTCTGCCACGATCGACGGTCTCCCCCACTCCCCGGTCCGCTATGCCGCCGAACTCCAGCTCACCCTGCAACAGCAACAGGCCCACTGGCTCGATGCGCTCGCCGACAGCGAACGGTTCCCCCACCTCTTCGGGCTGCTCACCCCCGGTGAGGTCGCCGCCCAGATGAGCGACCATTGGAACCCGGAATGAGCACGACCCCCGCCGTGGTCCTGGTCACCGGCGCCGGTGGCGTCGGCAAGACCACCCTTGCCGCTGCCGCCGCAGTTGCGGCGTCCCGGCAGGGGATCGAGACGCTGGTGGTCACCGTCGACCCGGCACGTCGTCTCGCCGATGCGCTCGGTGTCGGCGCCCTCGGCAACCAACCGGTCCGGGTGACGGCCCAACCCGGGCTGTGGGCGGCGATGCTCGACGTCGCCGCCTCGTGGGAGGCGATCGTGGCCCGCCACGCCGAGCCCGAGGTCGGCGACCGGCTGCTGGCGAACCCGTTCTTCCGCGCCATCGCCGATCGCTTCCCGGCCGCCCAGGCCTATGCCGGTGGCGAGCAGATGGCCGAATACATCGAGAGCGGAACCTGGGACCTGATCGTGGTCGACACCCCTCCGTCGTCGGGTGGCATCGACTTCCTGCTCGCCCCGGGACGGATGGCCGATCTGGTGGGTGGCCGTCTGCTGCGCTGGCTCACCGGAGCCGGGATCCCGGGACGGAGGGCGCTGTATCGGATCACGGCTCGTCCCATGCTCAAGATCGCCGACACCGTCCTCGGTGGCCCGCTACTCGAGGACATCGCCGAGTTCCTCCTCGATCTGCGCACCCTCTACGACGGGATGTCGAAGCGGGCGAAGCAGGTGGAACGTCACCTGTCGGCGGCGCGGAGCGTGGTGGTGACCAACGCGGCACCCGGTCCGTTGCGGGAGGCCCGCCGGTTCTTCGAGGAGCTGCCCGAGACGTCGGTGTCACCGTCGGCGGTGATCTTCAACCGCGAGCTCCCGGAGGAGTGGCAGGACCCCGAGGTCGCCATGCCGAGACCGAAGGGCGTCGACGCCGCCACGTGGACCGAGCTGCGGGACAACGCC
The DNA here is from genome assembly GCA_963708235.1 of uncultured Acidimicrobiia bacterium. Classification (GTDB taxonomy): domain Bacteria; phylum Actinomycetota; class Acidimicrobiia; order Spongiisociales; family UBA5794. The sequence continues at coordinate 1,821,555 of OY970200.1, forward strand.
CTGCGCTGGTGCTCCGAGGCCCGACGCTCCGCCGATGCCCGCAGCATGTTCGCCCGTCGCTACGGTGCCGAGCTGGCGCTGGTGCCGTGGCGGTCGGAGCCGCCCACCGATCTGGACAGCCTGGCGGCCCTGGTCGGCGACGCCACCAACCTCGATACCGCCCTGTTCGGCTGACTCGCCGACGGTGTGGAGCTGCGGCATCGGCCGGCACCCGGCGACTCATCGAGCGGTCTCCCCGCTGCAGCCGGTCGGGGAGTCGGCGGTATCGTGACAACCTCCGTCCGATGACCAAGCTCCCGAACCCCAGGACGACCGGAATGCGCCCCCACCGGAACCGAATGACCGCTAGCGGAGTGTTGGTGATGGCCGCGATGGTGGCGGTCGCCGGGTGCGGCGGCGATACCGAGACGGAGGCTCCGGTGACGTTCCCGCCGACCGAGTCCACCTCGACCACCCAGGCGCCGCAGCAGGCCATCGGGATTCCCGACGACGCCGGGGGAAGCGTCACCGTCGCCGCCTCGGAGCTGGGACCGATCCTTGTCGATCAGGACGGGTTCACCCTCTACCTCCACATCCTCGACGAAGGCGGCACGGCGACCTGCACCGGACCTTGCGCCGAGACCTGGCCCCCGGTTGCGTCGCCGATCGCTCCCGGGGACGCCATCGACGCCCCGCTGCTGGGCGCCACCGTCGGGGACCTGGGAACCAGCCAGGCCACCTACAACGGTTGGCCGCTGTACCGCTACACCGGTGACGTCGCCCCCGGCGACATCACCGGCCAGGGGCTCGACGAGGTGTGGTTCGCCGTGGCGCCGTCGGGTGCACCGGTCTCGTCGAGCTGAGTCGCACAGAACCGAACGAGGCACCGGACCGCCGCGGCGTTACAGCACCGCTTTGACGCCCAGGAGCTCGCGCAACTCGGCGAACAACGACGACCGCGGCTCGACCCGGTAGTCGTCGCCGAACTTGACCACCTTCTCCCCGCTGTCCGACACCATGTGGAGATACACCGAGGCGTTGCCGGGATGGTTCGCCAACGCCTGCTTGAGACGGTCGGCGACGCTGCGCGACAGCGCCGTCGCCGGCACCCGGAGCCGCACCGTGTCGTCGGAATTGAACTCCGGTTGGCGGACCTCGGTACCGATGAACTTCACATCGTCACCACGGTGGTCGACCCGGCCCTTGACCACCAGGATGGCGTCCTCTCTCACCATCGGTCCGTGCTCGTTGACGGTCCGGGGAAAGAGCACCACCTCGGTGCTGCCCTGGAGATCCTCGAGCTGGAAGAACAACATGGTGTCGCCGGACTTGGTGTATCGGCGGGTCACCGCCCCCACCACCCCGCCGATCGAGGCCTCGGACTTGTCCTTCAGCTCCCAGAGACCGGGGATGCTCGTGGAGCACATCTGGTCGAGCCGGCGCTCGATCCCGAACAGCGGGTGGTCGGAGACGTACAGCCCGAGCATCTCCTTCTCGAATGCCAGCTTCGGCGCCTTGTCCCATTCGCGGTCCGGGATCTCGACGGGAACCGCCGCCACCACCGACTCGGCGCCGCCGAAGAGGCTGTACTGCCCCATGTCCTCGGCGCGGCGGCGGGCCACCGTGGCGTCGAGCAGATCGATGGACTTCTCCAGCAGCCCTCGGCGGGGATACCCGAGCGAGTCGAAGGCGCCGCCCTTGATCAGCGATTCGACCACCCGCTTGTTGAGCACCATCAGGTCGACCCGGTCGACGAAGTCCTGGAACGATGCGTAGCGGCCGTTCTTCTCCCGCTCGGCCACGATCGGATCGACCACCGATTCGCCGACGTTGCGCACCGCCGACATCCCGAACGTGATCTGCCCGTCGACGACGGCGAACTCCGACTCGGCGAGGTTGACATCGGGAGCGAGCACCTTGATCCCCATCGAACGGCACTCGTGGAGATAGATGGCGGTGCGGTCCTTGTCCTTCTTGGATGCGGTCAGCAGCGCCGCCATGTACTCGGCCGGGTGATGCGCCTTGAGCCAGGCGGTCTGGTAGGCGACCAGGGCGTAGGCGGCGGAGTGGCTGCGGTTGAACCCGTATCCGGCGAAGTGCTCGATGAATCCGAACAGCTCCTCGCCGAGCTTGGCCTCGTGACCGGCGGTGACACATCCGGCGACGAACTTCTCCTTCTCGGCGCGCATCACCGAGGCGATCTTCTTGCCCATCGCCTTGCGCAGGTTGTCGGCGTCCTGCATCGAGTAGCCCGCCATCTTCTGGGCGACCTGCATCACCTGCTCCTGGTACACCATGATCCCGTAGGTGTCGGCCAGCACCTCGCCCATGTCGGGGTGGAGCACCTCGACCTCGGAACGGCCGTTCTTGCGATCGGCGTAGAGGTTGTGCATCCCGGCGCCGAGCGGACCGGGGCGGTACAGGGCGTTGAGCGCCACCAGATGCTCGAACAGCTCGGGCTTGAGGTTGCGCATCAGGGCCCGCATCGGACCACCCTCGAACTGGAACACCCCCATCGACTCACCCGCCTGGAGCATGGCGAACACCTTCTCGTCGTCGAGGGCGATGTCGTCGATCTCGATCCGGGTGCCGGTCGACTTCTCGATCAGCTCCAGGGCACGCTCGATGGTGGTGAGGTTGCGCAGCCCGAGGAAGTCCATCTTGAGCAGACCGAGCGACTCTACGGCCCCCATCTCGTACTGGGTCACCACCTCGGCGTCGTCGCCCTTGCGCTGGATGGGGACGATCTCCATCAGCGGCACCGGCGAGATGACCACGGCAGCGGCGTGGATGGAATCCTGGCGCCGCAACCCCTCCAGCCCGAGGGCGGTGTCGATGACCTCACGGGCCTCGGCATCGGTGTCGTAGACCTCGCGCAGCCCCTTGGCCTCCTTGTACCAGTCCTTCTCCGCCTGTTCGGCTTCGGAGAGCGGCTCGGTAAGGCACTGCGCCAGACTGGCCTCCTTGCCGAGGATCGCCGGCGGCATCAGCTTGGAGACGCGATCGCCGAGCCCGTAGGGGTAGCCCAGCACCCGGGCGGCGTCACGCATCGCCTGGCGTCCCTTGATGGTGGAGAAGGTGACGATCTGGGCGACGTGGTCGGAGCCGTACCGCTCGGCGCAGTAGCGGATCATCTCGCCGCGATAGCGCTCGTCGAAGTCCATGTCGATATCCGGCATCTCACGGCGTCCCGGGTTGAGGAAACGCTCGAAGATCAGCCCGTAGTGCAGCGGGTCGAGCTTGGTGATGCCCAGGCAGTAGGCGATGATCGATCCGGCGGCGCTGCCGCGTCCCGGGCCGGTGCGGATCCCCCGCTCGTTGGCGTGACGGATCAGGTCCCACACGATCAGGAAGTAGGCGTTGAATCCCATCTCGTCGATCACCCGAAGCTCGTAGTCGATGCGGTCGAGGGTGGCCGGGGGAAGCGGATCGCCGTATCGGACCTTGGCGCCTTCCAGCACCAACTCCAACAGATAGGACTTCTCGTCGTGTTTGGGCGGCACCGGGAACTGCGGGAGCAGGATCCGGCCGAACTCCAGACTGACCTCGGACCGCTCGGCGATCAGCAACGTGTTGCTGCAGGCCCCGGGAAACTCGTCCTCGGGGAACAGCGCCCACATCTCCTCGGCCGACTTGACGTAGAACTCCTGGGATTCGAAGCGGAACCGCTTCTCGTCGGAGCGGTTGGCGCCGGTCTGGATACACAGCAGCACATCGTGGGCGTCGGCCTCGGCGGCGTAGGTGTAGTGACTGTCGTTGGCGGCGAGCAGCGGGGCCCCGACGTCCTTCGAGATCTGGAGCAGGTCGGCCATGATCCGGCGCTGGGCGGGGATTCCGTGGTCCTGGATCTCGATGAAGAAGTTTCCCTTGCCGAAGATGTCCTGATACATCGACGCCGCTTCCCGTGCCGCCTCGTAGTCGCGCACCTGCGAGACGTTCCCCTCCTCCGAGGTGGCGTCGGGGGCGAGAAGCTGGGGGACGTGACCGCCGAGACATCCGGAGGTGGCGACGATTCCCTCGGCATGGGCGGCGAGTAGTTCGCGGTCCATCCGTGGCTTGTAGTAGTACCCGTCCAGATAGGCCTGCGAGGACAGCTTCATCAGGTTGCGGTATCCGACCTCCGAGGTCGCCAGCAACGTCATGTGATAGCGGACGTCCTCGCGGCGCGGTGGGCGGTCGAACCGGGAACCGGGAGTGAGATAGGCCTCCATGCCGATGATCGGTTTGACCCCGGCGCCCTGGGCCGCCTTGATGAAGTCGACCACGCCGTAGAGCACCCCGTGATCGGTGATGGCGACGGCGGGCTGCCCGTCCCCGGCAACGGCCTGGACCAGGTCTTTGACCCTGGCGGCGCCGTCGAGCATCGAGAACTCGGTGTGCACGTGGAGGTGGGCGAAGCTGCGCACGCTCGAGAAACCTTCCGATCAGAACTACATCCATGTAAGCACGGCGGCGCCCGGGAAGCACGCCGCGAAATCCGCCGCTCGGCGGGAACCGCCCGGGGCCCGGTCCCGGCCCCGACCCGGCACCGGTCGACCTCCCCGGTTCCCGGTACAGGTACCATCCGTATTGCCGGTCACGTGCCGAAGCCTGTCACCTCGGAGGAGAAACCGGTTGCCATGACCATACGACGAATCGGTGTGCTCACTTCCGGCGGCGATGCCCCGGGAATGAACGCCGCCATCCGCGCCGTCGTCCGCAGCGCCTCGGGGCGCGGGATCGACGTCGTCGGAATCGAACAGGGCTTCGATGGGCTGCTGGGCGGTGCCGTGCGGCCCCTGCTCCCCCGCGATGTGGGAGACATGATGCAACGGGGAGGGACGTTCCTCCATACCGCCCGCTGCGCCGAGATGCTCACCAGGGCCGGACGCCAGAAGGCGGTCCGACAGATCAACAGCAATGCCATCGACGGCCTGGTGGTGATCGGTGGCGACGGCTCCCTGACCGGTGCCAACGCCCTCGCCGAGGACGGGATCGCCGTGGTCGGGATTCCCGCCTCGATCGACAACGACATCTGGGGCACCAACATGTCGCTCGGTGTCGACACCGCCCTCAACACCATCGTCGAGGTGGTCGACAAACTCCGTGACACCGCCTCGTCGCACCAGCGCGCCTTCCTCGTGGAGACGATGGGCCGCAACAACGGCTACCTGGCGCTGATGGGCGGGCTGGTGTGCGGAGCCGAACTCAGTCTGATCCCGGAGGTGGACATCACCCTCGACGAGGTGGGCGCCGCCGTCGCCGCCGCCTACGCCCGTGGCAAGAATCACGCCTTCATCCTCGTCGCCGAGGGCGCCAAGCTCGATATCCACGCCGTGGCCACCCATCTCAGCGGAAACAAGATCGGCTTCGAATCCCGGGTCACCATCCTCGGCCACGTCCAGCGCGGCGGGAGCCCGTCGGCCTTCGACCGCCTGCTGGGGAGCCGGTTCGGGATCGCCGCCGTCGACACCCTCGCCGAAGGCGGAAGCGGGGTGATGGTGGGGATCTCCGGTCGCTCCATCGAAACCGTACCGCTCACCGACGTGGTCTCCCGGACCAAGACCGCCAACCTCGACTACTACGAAGCCCTCAAGACGCTGGCCAAGTGACCGCCCTCGCGACCTGACCCAGCTACGACCTGCGATCGCCACGGGCGTCCCCGTTCCGGGCGCCAAGGAAGGAACACAGCCGATGCGGATCGGGATCCTCACCGGGGGCGGCGACGTCCCCGGACTCAACCCATGTATCAAGGCCGTGGTGAACCGGGTTCACCAGGGTGGCCACCAGGTCGTCGGGATTCGCCATGGATGGGCCGGGCTGCTCTCCACCAACCCTGACGACCCGGATTCGGTGGCGGAGAACCTGATCGACCTCACCCCGGACCATGTCCGAACCGTCGACCGGACCGGCGGTACGTTCCTCCACAGTTCCCGCACCAACCCCGGCAGGGTCCGACCCAGCGAGGTTCCCGACTTCCTCGAGGCCCCCGCCGGTGACGGTCCGCACGACTTCACCGGTCATGTGCTCCGGGTCCTGGAGGCCCGCCACATCGATGTCCTGATCCCGATCGGGGGCGACGACACGTTGTCCTACGGGCTCAGAATGCACCAGGAAGGCGTCCCGGTGATCGCCATCCCCAAGACCATGGACAACGACGTCCACGGCACCGACTATTGCATCGGGTTCTCCACCGCCGTCACCCGCGGCGTCCAGTTCATCCACAACCTGAGGACCTCGACCGGTTCACACGAGCGCATCGCCGTGGTCGAGTTGTTCGGTCGTTACAGCGGCGAGACGTCGCTGATCACCGCCTATCTCGCCGGCGTCGACCGGGCCATCATCTCGGAGGTCCCCTTCGACATCGACCGCCTTGCCGAACTGCTGACCGCCGACAAACGCGCCAACCCGTCCAACTATGCGATGGTCACCATCTCGGAGGGTGCGGTCCTCAAGGGCGGCGACATGATGTTGTCCGGCGAGGAGGATGCGTACGGTCACCGAAAGCTGGGCGGCATCGGCCAGCTCACCGGTGAGCTGATCAAGGAGCGCACCGGTGAGGGCATCATCTACCAGCAGGTCGGCTACCTGATGCGTTCCGGAAGCCCGGACTCGCTCGATCTGATGGTGGCGACCAACTATGCGGTGATGGCGGCGGACCTCGCCGTTGAAGGTTCGAGCGGGCGGATGGTGGCGCTGCGTGGCGGCACATACACCACGGTGCCGATCTCGGTGACCAGCGAAGGGGTGAAACGGGTCGATGTCGACGAGCTCTACGACGTCGCCGAATACCGGCCGACGCTGCGCCATGTCCCCGGAAAGCCGATGTTCCTGTACTGAGCGGGCAGAATTGATCAAGTCGGCGACCGACGTGAGGTGATCGAATGGGTGAGGTGATCGGCGTCCTGACCGGTGGTGGCGACTGTCCCGGGCTCAATGCGGTGATCCGGGCGGTGACCGCCCGCTCCATCGGGCGACACGGCGCCGAAGTCGTCGGTTTCCTCAACGGGTGGGAAGGTCTGATGACCGGGAAGTCCGTTCGTCTGGACCGCGATGCGGTGCGCGGGATCCTCACCAGGGGCGGCACCATCCTCGGCACCTCGCGGATGGATCCGTACGTCCACGGTGACGGTCTCGGCACCTGCCGACCGGCGCTGGAACGCAACGGCATCGACACGCTCGTTGTGGTCGGTGGTGACGGAACCCTACGGGCGGCGATGCGACTCGCCGAAGAGGGTTTGCGGGTGGTCGGGGTGCCGAAGACGATCGACAACGACATCGCCGGCACCGACATGACGTTCGGTTTCGATACCGCCTCACAGATCGCCACCGACGCCATCGACCGCCTCACCTCGACAGCCGAGGCACACAACCGTCTGATGGTGGTCGAGGTGATGGGCAGGACCAAGGGCTGGATCGCCACCTACGCCGGGATCGCCAGCGGCGCCGACGCCATCCTCATCCCGGAACGTCCCTATCTGCTCGAAGACGTCGCCGGGATCGTGCGCAGCCGTCACCGCCACGGCAAGAGCTATTCGATCATCGTCGTCGCCGAGGGGGTAGCTCCCCCACCCGGAACCGAGATGGAGACACGCACCGACGCCTACGGGTTCGACCGGCTCGGTGGCGTCAGCTACGCCATCGCCGACCGCCTGGAGGAGATCACCGGTTTCGAGACCCGGGTCACGGTGCTCGGTCACATCCAGCGGGGTGGCACACCGACCTCGTTCGACCGGGTGCTCGCCAGCCGGCTGGGGGTGGCGGCCGCCGACCTCGCCCTCGAAGGTCATGCCGGGGTGATGGCGTCACTGCGCGGCGCCGAGATCCTCCCGGTCCCGCTCGCCGAGGCCTGCGCCGGGATCCGGGGCGTCGACGATCCGCTCTACGACGCAGCCTCCACCTTCTTCGGCTGAGTCCCACCTCCCCGACGCTTCTCCCCCTGCCCATACGTTCTGTCGTCACGCAGGGGGCGGCACCCGTGCCGGTGCAGGTAGTGTCCTCCCGATGTTGACCATTCTTCGCCGCCACACGCTGCTCGCCGCCACCGTCGCCACCCTGATGCTGCTGGTGGCCCATCCGGCGAGCGCCCATGTCGGGATCTCACCATCGTCGGCGCCCGAAGGATCAACCCAGACGTTCACGCTCGAGGTGGGGCACGGCTGCGACGACTCACCGACATCGCGGGTGCTCACCGATCTCTCCGGGGGCTTCGATCAGATCGATCCGGTCGACATCGACGGGTGGGACGTCACGCTGGACCGGACCATCATCTCGTGGACGGCCCAGACGGGGTACGAGGGCTCGGTCGGCAAGTTCTCCTTCACGGCCCGGGTCACCGCATCGGCCGGGACCGTGGTCCCCACCCCGGTGATCCAGGAGTGCGTGGAAGGCCGCTACGACTGGGTCCAGGTGTTGGCCCCCGGCCAGGAACCGAGCGAGGTGACCGAGCCCGCACCGCTGCTCACTGTCACCGCCGGCACCCCGGTCGAGACCACCACGATCCCGCCCGACACCACCACAACCACCGAGGCGGTCACCACCACCGTGGCCACCTCGACCACCGTTGCGGAAACCACCACCGTCCCGGCCGAGTCGACCACCACTCTCCTGACCGATACCGATGAAGGGACCGACGACGGCACCCCCGTCCCCCTGGTCATCGGAGCCCTCGTCCTCGCCGCCGCCGTGACCACCGCCGTCATCGCTGCCCGCCGCCGCAGCAACCCCTTCCCCGACAACGAGCCCCCGACCTCCGAGCTCGAATAGGCCACATCCTCACAGCCCAACAAGCTCTTATGGCCCTCCCCGCCCCAGGCGGGCGGGGTGGCTGCGGACGCCTTGCGGACGCAGACGGGGCGGGGCGCGAGGTCAATGTCCCTCAACCCCGCCGCGTCACCGACAACCCCGAAACGCGTCAATGAAGACCGCGACCCAGCCTCACGCGACATGCTGACTACCGGAATGCCGACGCCGCGCCCCGCCCCACCCCCTCCCAGAACCTCGGAGGCACCCCGCCAGCCGGTCTGCGCCCGCAAGCGGCCGCAGCACCCCACCCCAGAGGGGCAGGGAAGGGCGGGGAGGGCAAAGCGGGGGACATCACGACGCTCTCCCAACGAGCGCAAAATACTGTGGCGGAGGCGAGCGCAGGCCCCACAGGCAAGCGGGCCCTTTCTGGCCCTCCCCGCCCTGGGGGGCGGGGTGGCTGGGCACGCTTTGCGGGCCCAGACGGGGCGGGGCGCGAGCTCAACGTCCGACTACCCGGCAGCGTCACCGACAACCCCGAAGCGCGTCAATGAAGACCGCGTCCCAGCCTCACGCGACATTCTGACCACAGGGATGCAGACCTCGCGCTCCGCCCCACCTCCTCCCAGAACCTCGGAGGCACCCCGCTCCCCAGGGCGGGGAGGGGGCGATCAGGCGGTGTCGGCGGTACCGCCGAGTGGGGGGCGGGCCTTGGGACGGCGGGGGGCGATGCGGGTGGACGACGGCGCCGACACCCCCTTGGCGGCGGCCTCGGTGGCGGCGGTGCGGAGTTCGTCGAACGACCTGGCAATTGCCTCGACAAAGGGTTGAAGGTCGGGCACCAGATCCCAGTCGGCATTGAACCCCCAGTAGAGAGTCCCGGCGTAGCTGAACAGGGCCACCCCTGCCCCGTGACCCTGCCACAGTGGGACCAGCGGGTAGGTGCCGATCAGCTTGGCGCCGAGCAGGTAGAGCGGGAACTGCGGGCCGGGGACGTTGGTCACCGTCATGTTGAAGGGACGGGCGTTGGTTGCCAACCGGCTCGCCAGCGACACCAGCGTCGTCGGGGCGCCACCGCTGAGCCGGACCAGCGTGGCCGCACCCAGAGCCTGATCGCTCCGTTTCAGCTTGGCGGTCTCCTCGCCCACCGCAGCCAGTCGCTTCACCGGATCGGCCTCCCCGACAGGGAGGGCAGCCAGCCACATCGCCACCTGGTTGCCGAGCGCCCCGCGCTCCCCCTGGGATCGCACCGACACCGGCGCCATCACCCTGAAATCGAGGTCGTGGACGGGGAACCCGAGGTGGTCGTCGAGGTAGTGACGGACCCCACCGGCCACCGTCGCCAGGACCACATCGTTGACGCTCCCACCGAGGGTGTCCTTGACCGCCTTGACCTCGGCCAGGTCGTTCTCCCAGGTGGCGAACCGTCGGTTCGGGGTGACCTTCCCGTTGAGTGGGGTGGCGCTCGCCGTGCTCAACCATCCCGACGAGAGCGATTCACCCATCGCCCGCAGTCTGCGGAGACCATCGCTGACGAGCGTCTGGGCCTCGTCGGTGATGCTCCGCTTGCTCATCAAGGTGGAGGCGGTGCGACCTGCGCGGCGCGCCGTCTCACGCATCATCAGTTCGCTCCCGGTGGGAGCCGGGCGCGGCACATACGGCTCGATGTCCGGGATCTCGTCGGTTGGCTGGATGCTGAGCAGCACCGTCATCAGATCGACGCCGGCTATCCCGTCGATGACGGCGTGATGGGTCTTGGAGATCAGGGCGAAGTGCCCTTCGGACAGCCCTTCGACCACGAACATCTCCCACAGTGGTTTGGTCCTGTCCAACTGCTGTGAGGCCAGCCGACCCATCAGCAACATCAACTGCTCATGGTCTCCGGGCTGCGGGAGGCTGGTGTGGCGGACGTGATAGGCAAGGTTGAAATGCTCGTCATCGACCCACACCGCACGACCTTCGACGGGGACAAAGGCCAGCCGCTGCCGGTACCGCGGAATCAATGGGAGCTTCGCCGTCACGAACCGGCGGAACCGTTCGATGTCGACGCCGCCGCCCTCGCTGCGCAGCGGGCCACCATCGAATACGGCCAGCGCCGCCACATGCATGTGCGTCGTCGGCGATTCGATGGCAAGAAACGAATTGTCGAGGACCGAGAGCCGCTCGTAGTGCCCGACCATGGCATCCACCTCCGGAGGGCCAATCGTAGTGTGCCTGCCGACACCGGTGCCGGGCGAGGTGGCACCGGCCAACCGGGAAATGGCTCAGCGTTCCGGATCGACCACCGGCGACCCTCCCGGTGCCAGCGACCCCAGGTCTCCCGAGTGGGGGGTTCCCAGCGTCGCCAACGAGGCGACCAGATCCGGCGGCAGTGGAGCCTCTACAAGAAGTCGAGTCCGGTCCACCGGGTGGTCGAGTTCCAGGGCGTGGGCATGAAGCCATTGTCGACCCGGGTCGATCTCCTGGAGCAACGCCATCGCCTGGGCACCTCGGCGACCCGCATACACACCGTCACCGACCACCGGATTGCCGATCGAGGCCAGATGGACCCTGATCTGATGGGTGCGACCGGTCTCGAGGGTGACCTCCAGCAGCGAGACGGTTCCCCACTCGGCGAGGCGACGGAAGTGGGTACGGGCAGGACGACCGTCGGTCATCACGGCCTGCCTGGTCGGATGGTGGGGATCGCGACCCATCGGGGCATCGACGGTGCCGCGCACCCCGTCGGGGAGCCCGACCACCAATGCCAGATAGCGTCGTCCGATCTCGCGTCGGCGCAGCGCCTGCTGCAAGGTGGCGTGGACCTCGGCGGACCGGGCGACGGCGAGCAACCCGGAGGTGTCGCGGTCGAGACGATGGACCAGTCCCCATCGGTTGGCGTCGAGGGCGGCCAATTCGGGAAACCGGTGGACCAGACCCGCCACCAGGGTCGGCGCCGAGGTTCCCGAACCCGGGTGCACCACGACCCCGGCCGGCTTGTCGACCACCAGCAGCGCCGCATCCTCGTACCGCACCTCGAACGGCACCGCATGCGGCACCAGCCCGGTGTCGGCGGCGGGAAGCAACGCCTCGATCACGTCACCGACCGCAAGTCGTTGCTTGGCGCTGACCGCGGTACCGGAGACCGTCACCTCACCGGCGTCGATGATGGTGCGTGCCGCCCCCCGCGGTAGCGAGAACACCACCGACACCACCCGGTCGGCGCGGACACCGTCGAGGTCCTCGGGAACCGACTCCCGACCGCTGGGTCGACCCGGATCACCCATCGGCAGGACCGGACGCCGGGAGGCCGTCTCCCGGTTCCGGAGTGCCTCCCGGTTCCGGAATGTTCCCCGCATCCGGGGTCCCGTCTCCGGGGCCAGAGGTGTCAGCGGGTCGCTCGCCGTGACGCATCACCGCCACCAGCAGCAACACGGCGCCCACCGATATCGCCGCATCGGCGACATTGAACGTCGGAAAGAACGAGAAGTCGACGAAGTCCACCACCGGACCGTCGAGCAGGCCCTCGCCCCGGGTGAGGCGATCGATGAGGTTGCCCACCGCTCCCCCGAGGACGAGGGCGAGCGCCAGCGCCTCGAGGGTGTGTCCGGATCGGCGGATCATGATCACGATCCAGGCGGCGACCCCCACCGCGATGATGGCGAGCAGCGGGCCGGCGCCCTGGAAACTGGAGAAGGCCGCCCCCGGATTCTCGGTGAGACGGAGCCGCAGGAAGCCGTCGATGATGACGATCGGACCGTCGGCAAGTGCCCGTTCCGCCCACGCCTTGGTGAGCTGATCCGCCACCACCACGGTGACCGCAACCAGCAACGTCCAGCGGAGGCGGGTCAGACTCGGTGTGCCCACTCGACCACGGTGGTGGCGTACGGCAGCGCTTCGAGCCTTGCCAGGGGAATGGCCTGGCCGCTGACCTCGCAGATCCCGTACTGACCCTGCTCGATCCGTCCCAGAGCGCGGTTCACCTTGTCGAGCAGCTCCTTGGCGTTCTCCTGTTTGGAGAGATCCATCTCCATCTCGAATGCCAGCGACCCACCATCGGCGCTGTCCGGGTCCGCCGCATGCTCGGAACTGGTCTCGGCGAGGCGGCTCAGCTCCCGGTCGCGATCGAAGTCGTCGATCACCGACGAGAGGCGCGCCTTCTCCTCCTCGAGCTTCTTGCGAAGTCGCTCGATCGTGGATGCTGCCAACTGTCGCGCCATCGGTCCTCCTTGACGGCCGGGACGATACCACCCGCCCGACGCTGTCGAACGTTCCCCCACCAGGACGGCACCGAAATCGCTGAGCCAGGTGGCAGGGTCACAGACCGAGTCGTCGAACGACCTCTACTTCGGATAGACCCTCGACCAGGACCCGCTTCGAGCGCGAGGTCCGCCCCGCCACAAGTCTCACCTTGGCATCGAGAGTCTCGGAGAGCAGGGCGATGACGCCCTCGTTGGCCCGACCGTCTTCCGGTGGCCGGGCAACTCTGACCCGCACTGCATCGCCGTGACGGCCCACCACCTCGGACCGGCGGGCGCCGGGCACCACCCAGACGGCCACCTCGACGCCGCCGTCAACCGCACGTATTCCACCGGGCATGGGTCGGACCCTAACCGGCGCCGTCTGTGTATCGACCGCCCTGTGCGGTGATACCATCGTTGCGGAACACGGCGTCGAAGGGGACGCATCCGCAGGGAACCGATCTCGAGCGAACCGGTGATGGTGCGAGACCGGCGGTCGGCCCTGAAGGAACATCACCCCTGAGCCGCGGGAAGAACGTCCACCGACCATGGTGGGCCGAGAACCCGCCGTTGCCCCACGAGACGGGGACGATGAGCGGCCTCGCCGACTCCGCAACCGCGGGTCGCGACGGCAAGCCGGGTGGTACCGCGGGGCGGCATGTGCCCACCTCGTCCCGGCAAGGCATGACCAGACGCCGATCACGGCGATGAGCGAGCCCTGCCGGCCGAGGAGGACGAGGACGTGACCGAACCACCATCGAGCGTATCGCCGTTCCGGCGTGTCGACCCCAGGGTCGACCTCCCTGCACTCGATCACCGCATCCTCGACCTCTGGGACGAGACCGGCGCCTTCGCCCGCTCGGTGGAGATGCGCCCCGAGGATGCCGAGTACACCTTCTACGACGGTCCCCCGTTCGCCACCGGGAGCCCGCACTATGGCCATATCCTCCAGGCCGTGGTCAAGGACATCGTCCCCCGCTACTGGACGATGCGGGGTCGCCGTGTCGAGCGCCGGTTCGGCTGGGACACCCACGGGCTTCCTGTCGAGATGGAGGTGGAGAAGACTCTCGGGATCTCCGGTCCCGCCGAGATCGCCGCCTACGGGATCGACAAATACAACGAGGCGTGCCGGGCGCGGGTCGAGCAGACCACCGAGGACTGGGAGCGGATCACCCGTCGCGTCGGTCGCTGGATCGACTTCGAGAACGACTACAAGACCATGGACGTCGACTACATGGAGAGCGTGTGGTGGGTGTTCAAGCGTCTCTGGGATGAGGGCCTCCTCTATCAGGATTTCAAGGTTCTCCCCTACTCGTGGGGGGCGGTGACACCGCTGTCCAACTTCGAGGTCAACCTCGGCGGGTACCGCGATGTGGAAGATCCCTCGATCACGGTCCGGCTCCGGGTCACCGACGGGAAGGGCCCGGTCCGTACCGGCGACCATCTGCTGGTGTGGACCACCACACCGTGGACCATCCCCTCCAACCTGGCCGTCGCCGTCGGCACGGACCTCACCTATGCGGCGGTCGAGGACGACGGTGCCCGGTACTGGCTCGCCCAGGACCGGATCACGTTCGTCTGGCCCGACGGGGCGGAGATCGTCGCCACCGCACAGGGCAGCGAACTGCTCGGGGTCACCTATGAGCCGGCGTTCGACTACTTCGGCGAGGAGCGCGACCGCGGCGCCTTCCAGGTCATCAGCTCCCCGGAGGTGAGCACCGAGGAGGGGACCGGGTTGGTCCATATGGCGCCTGCCTATGGCGAAGCCGACTTCTTCGCCCTGCAGTCCGCCGGGCTCGATGTCCTGGTCGATCCGGTGGACGACACCGGCAAGTTCACCGATGCGGTCCCCGATGTCGCCGGAGTCAACATCAAGGAAGCCGACGCCACCCTGATCCGGCTGATGAAAGAAAGCGGAGCGCTGTTCCGCAACGCCCGGATCGTTCACAGCTACCCGTTCTGCTGGCGGACCGACACCCCGCTGATGTACAAGGCGATCCCGACCTGGTTCGTCAGGGTCGAATCCATCCGTGACCGGATGGCCGAGCTGAACAAGGGGGTGCGCTGGGTCCCCGAGGCGGTCGGTGAGCGCCGTTTCGGCAACTGGTTGTCCGAGGCCCGCGACTGGGCGATCAGCCGCAACCGCTACTGGGGAAGCTGTCTGCCGGTGTGGCGCTGCGACGCCTGCGACCAGACCGAGTGTCTGGGATCGTGTGCCGAACTCGAAGCACGGTCCGGGGTGTGGCTCGACGACCTCCACAAGCACTACGTCGATCCGGTCACCTACCCGTGCACCGAATGCGACGGGACGATGCGTCGCATCCCCGAGGTTCTCGACTGCTGGTTCGAGTCGGGGGCGATGCCGTACGCCCAGATCCACTACCCGTTCGAGAACGAGGACCGCTTCGCCCAGCGGTACCCGGCGGATTTCATCGCCGAGGGTCTCGACCAGACCCGGGGCTGGTTCTACACCCTGGTGGTGCTGGGGACGGCGCTGTTCGACGAGGCGCCGTTCCAGAACTGCATCGTCACCGGGCTGATCCTCGCCGAGGACGGCCGCAAGATGTCGAAGAGTCTGCGCAACTACCCCGACCCGAGTGCGGTGTTCGAGGAGTTCGGGGCGGACGCCCTGCGCGCCTACCTGATCGATTCGCCGGTGGTCCGCGCCGAGACGCTGCGCTTCTCCGAGGACGGGGTGCGCAGCTATGTCCGGACCGTCCTGCTCCCGCTGTGGAACGCATTGTCGTTCTTCACCACGTATGCCGAGGCCGACGGCATCACCAGTGCGGACCTGGCCGCCGCTCCCCCACCCGACGAGCGCCCGGAGATCGACCGCTGGATCCTGTCGGTGTTGCAGTCGCTGATCCGATCGGTGAATACCGAGATGGAGCGGTACCGGCTCTTCGCCGTGATCAACCCGGTGTTGTCCTTTGTCGACGATCTCACCAACTGGTACATCCGCCGCTCCCGGCGACGGTTCTGGAGTCGCCGCACCGGGAGCGGGGACACCGACAAGCTGGCGGCGTTCGCCACGCTGTACGAGGTGCTGGTCACGTTCGCCCAGGTGGCGGCGCCGGTACTTCCGTTCGTCACCGAGGAGATCTTCCAGCAGCTGGTCCGCAGCATCGATCCCGAAGCCCCGGAGAGCATCCACCACACCGACTACCCCGTGGCCGATGATGCCTCCATCGACACCGACCTGGAACGGTCGATGGCGGTGGTGCGGCAGGTGGTCAACCTCGGGCGCGGTCTGCGCAAGACCAACGACCTGCGGGTCCGTCAGCCGCTTGCCGAGGTCACCGTGGTGACCCGGGACCCGGTGGTCGAGGAGGCCGTCGCCTCACACCATCTCCTGATCGCCGAGGAGCTCAACGTGCGACGCATCGAGGTGAGCGCCGACGAGTCCCGGGTCGTGGAGCTGTCGGCCAAGGCCAACTTCAAGACCCTCGGGCCCCGCTTCGGCGCCAGGACCAAAGATGTCGCCGCCTCGATCGCCGCCCTGGACCACTCCACGGTCGACCGGCTCTGTGCAGGTGACACCGTCAACGTCGACGGTGAGGACATCGGTCCTGATGATGTCCTCACCACCCGGGCGCCCCGCGAGGGTCATGTGGTGGCCTCCGAAGGGTCGCTGTCGGTCGCCCTCGACACCACCCTCGACGATGCATTGCGATCAGAGGGTCTGGCCCGCGAGGTGGTCAGCCGGGTGCAGGGGATCCGGCGCGATCTCGATCTCGACGTCACCGACCGGATCACGGTGCGGTGGGCGACGGACGATGCGGCGTTGGCCGCAGCACTGGACCGTCACGGCGATCTCGTCGCCGGCGAGGTGCTGGCATCGAGCTTTGGTCCCGCCGACGGGTCGGCCACATCGGCGAACCTGTCGCCGGTCGAGGTGACCATCGATGCCGCCCGGCTGTCACTGTCGGTGACCAGCACCGAGCCCTGACCCGCCGCTGCCGAATCGCTGACATACGAGAGGCCACACCCCGATGGTGGGTGTGGCCTCCCGGTGTTCTGAGGAAGGAGAACGGTCAGCAGATGATGCGCTGCAGGATGCTGAGTCCGAAGAACAGGATCAGCGGTGACAGGTCCAACCCCATCCCTCCCATACGCAACGGTGGCAGCAGGTTCCGGATCGGACGGAGGACCGGTTCGATCACCGAGGCGAGGGTGTCATAGATCTTGCGGATGGGGTGACCCCAGGGAAGACGCCCAAAGGCGACGATCCAACCAAGGACGATCCAGATGATGAGGACGTAGAACGCCACACCCAGGATGAAACAGACGAGATCCACGGGTCAGGCAGTCACTCGGTAGAGACCGAGACCGGCGAGCCGGTCCTGTTCGTCACCACTGAGGGTCCGACCGTACGGAGTGACCAGAATGACGCCCTGGGCGATCTTGGCCATCCTGCCGTCGAGCGCATAGGTGAGCCCGGTGGCGAAGTCGACCAGACGTCGCACCATGGCCGGCTCGGTCCCCCTCAGATCCAGCACCACGGGCCGCCCGCTCCGGATGTGGTCGGCGAGCTGCTGGGCGTCGGTGAAGGATCGGGCGGCGATGATCTCGGTGGTCTCGCTACGTTCCGGTTCGGAATAATCGGTCATTTCTGGCTCCACACTCGTCGCCTCACCGGTGATGAGCACACCGGCCTCGGCATGCTCGGGATTCGCCGAGATCCGGCGACGCTGCCGGGTGGGCGGTTCGACGCGTCGACCGACGACCGAGGTCGGGGGTCGGGTCTGCGGCGCCTCCGGGTCACGCACCGAAGAACTCTGGGATCGCGAAGCCCGGGATCCCGGAGGATCGACCGTCCGTACCCGCGACTGCCGGACGGACGCGTCCGGTTCAGCCACTGGGAGATCCGTGTCGTCTTCGTCGACCAGGCCCAAGTAGAAGAGTGTCTTCTGCCACAGCGATGCCATCAGTTTCCTCGTTCCCCGACCGGGTCCCACCTGTTTACGGTCCGATCGCGTTCCCCAAAGATAGCCCGTCCCACGCGCACAACGGTGGAACCTGTCTCAATCGCCACTTCCAGGTCGTCACTCATCCCCATCGACAACTCGGTGAGGGTGGGGTAGACACCCACATGAAGGTCTCGCATCCGGACCAGGGCCTCGAACCACGGACGACTTTCCTCGGGGGTGTCGGGCGCCGGCGGGATGGCCATCAGACCCCGACATTCGATCCCGGCGGTGACCACGGTCTCGAGCAGTCCAGGGAGATCTCCGGAGAGCACGCCCTGTTTCTGCGGCTCGGCAGCGACGTTGACCTGGATCAGCACCGGGGGCACCCGCCCCACCCCGGGATCCGACGCATCGGCGTCGCCGGGCTCCGGGTCGGTGTCGGGTTGTGGCGCCCATGCCTTGACCAGCGATCGACGGTCCATCGAGTGCAGCAGCCAGGTGTGCGGCGCCACGATCCGGGCCTTGCGGCTCTGCAGGCTCCCCACGAAGTGCCACCGGATGTCGTCGGGCAGATGCGGCGCCTTGTGGGCGAGTTCATCCGCCCGGTTCTCACCGAAGTCCCGCTGTCCTGCCCGGTAGGCGGCGGCGATGGCGTCGATCCCGTGGCCCTTGGACACGGCGACCAACGTCACCGATCCGGCGCGGCGTCCGCTGCGCACCTCGGCGGCGGCGATGCGGGTGCGCACCTCGTCCAACCCGTGGTGAGGGGTCATCGGGGTGTCGTCGACCATGCCACCACCACCTGTCGCTTCGAGGTTCGGTCCCGCCGGTACGAATTGAGGCCGGGGTCGGTGTAGGTGCACCGACCACTGGTCCAGATCGGCCCGCCGCCGAGGTGCGGGGTCAACTGATCGGCCACGGCGGCGACGAGATCGACGCTGGGGGTGTCCCAGGTGGTGCGTCGGTGGTGGTCGGGCAACGCCGCTCGCACCTCCTCACCGACCTCGTAGCAGCACGGACCGATCGCCGGGCCGATGGCCGCCCGTTCGATGCGGTACCCGGCGCCGGATACCACCTCACAGGTGGCACCCACCACGTCGGCGGCGACCCCGCGCCACCCGGCATGGATCACGGCGGCGAAACCGTCACCCTCGAGGGCGACCGGTACGCAGTCGGCGGTGGCCACCACCAGACACAGATCGGGGTGCTCGGTGAAGATGGCATCGGCTTCGCCGACCGGTCCGTCCCCTTCGGCGATCGCCACGGTGCGCCCATGGACCTGATCGGCGTAGGCCCAACGGTCCGGCGACCCGGAGTCGACGAAGCCTTGCCGCACCGATCGGTCGGAGCGTGCGTCGCCGTCGATGGCGCATCCGAACCGCACCCGGCCAAAGCCGGGGGGGCTGATCATCCCGGAAGACAATCGGTCAACCCGGCAGGACGCCGGTCATCCCTGGACGAAGCCGGGAATCTCCAGATCATCACCGGGTTCGGATGCCGGGTCTGGGCGGGAGGGTGGCGGCGAGTAACTGCCGGTGCCGGTCGACGACGGGCTCGGTGACGAGGTGAGTCGCGCCGATGTCGGAACCGATCGGCGATCCCGTTCGAAGCCGGCGGCGATCACGGTGACCCGCATCTCGTCTCCGAGGGCGTCGTCGATGATGGCACCGAAGATGATGTTGGCGTCGGCGTCCGAGTGCTCGGAAACCATCGACGCCGCCGTCGACACTTCGTGGAGGGTCATGTCGGACGGGCCGGCGATCGAGAGCAACACACCGCGTGCGCCTTCCATCGAGGTTTCGAGCAGCGGGCTGCTGATCGCCTTGGTGGCGGCCTGGTGCGAGCGGTTCTCGCCGGTCGACGAACCGATCCCCATCACGGCAGATCCGGCATCGGTCATGACCGCCTTGACATCGGCGAAGTCGACGTTGATCAGACCGGGGATGGTGATGAGGTCGGTGATCCCACGCACACCATTGGTGAGCACGTCGTCGGCGAGTCGGAAGGCGTCCATGATGCCGGTGCGGTCGTCGGCGATCTCGAGCAGACGCTCGTTGGGGATGATGATCAGCGTATCGACGGCCTGCTTGAGGGCCTGGATGCCCTGTTCCGCCTGGACCGAGCGGCGGCGACCTTCGAACCCGAACGGGCGGGTGACCACACCCACCGTCAATGCGCCCAGCGAACGGGCGACCTCGGCGACCACGGGGGCGCCACCGGTTCCGGTGCCACCTCCCTCGCCGGCCGTGATGAAGACCATGTCGGCGCCCTTGAGCGCATCCTCGATGTCCTCACGATGGGCTTCCGCCGCCTCGCGGCCGACCTCGGGGTTGGCCCCGGCGCCGAGACCACGGGTGGCTTCGCGACCGATGTCGAGTTTGACATCGGCGTCGGACATCAGCAACGCCTGGGCGTCGGTGTTGACGGCAATGAACTCGACACCGCCGACTCCGGCCTCGACCATGCGGTTGACGGCGTTGACTCCCCCGCCTCCGACCCCGACGACCTTGATGACGGCGAGATAGTTCTGCGGGCTGGGATGTGGTTTTTGTGCGCTTTGTGAATCTGTCACCTGGCTCCGACCTCCGTGAGGTTCGATCGTGAGGTTAGCCTGTCTCGTCCAAGGATGAAACATCTCCTCCGATACTCTCAACTACTGATTGAGGGTTAAGGGTCCCGGGTCGGGTCGGCGAGATCACGTTGAGCACCGCATCTCGTTCGACTCCCGCTTCGATCATCGCCTCCAGGGTGGCAACCTTGGGTCGGATGTCCCGTCCGTTGCCGGCAAGGACTCGATGGCCCGCCACCTCCGCTTCGATTCCGTCAGGGGTGACCACGGCCACCGCACCGGCGGCCAACTCCGGTGAGAGATGGCCGAGAAATTCGACGGCGCCCAGCAGATCGGGAGCGGTGATCCGCTCACCGACCGCCGCTTCGGCAACCGGCGTCGACACCACCGGCTCGCCTTCGGCGGGCTCCCCGGCGGTGATGATGAACCCGTCGACCGCAGCCAGACCCCAGCCGTCCTCGAGTCGCACCCATGCGGCGGGGGTACGTTCGATGACGGTGACCTCGATGGTCCCCGGCCAGGTGACCCGCACCTCGGCATCGGCCACCCATGGATCGTTGCGGAGTGCCTCCTCGACGGTACCGGAGCGTACCGAGAAGGTGGGGGTACCCGGGGTCACGCCCTGGGCAGCGAGGATCTCGGCGGTGGGCGCATTCTCGGCGCCGTCCACCACCACCGAGCGAATCGCCAACCACGGGGATTCGATGACGGCGATGCCGGCGCCGACCAGGAGAACCGCCACGACCAGGGCAACCATCCATCGCAGGCGGCGGCGGGCCCAGCCTTCCTGGACGGTGCGCCGACGTGCCACAAGTCTTGGATCGACATCGATGCTCATCGTCGTTCCCCCTGGCCCGATGCGTCGAAGTCGCCGAAGAAGGCGATCTCCGGTTCGAGGTGGATCCCGGTCTCCTCGGCCACCCGGAGACGCACCGCAGCCACCAGGTCGTGAACGTCCTGAGGCGAGGCGTCGTCTCCCGCCTCGAAGAAGTTGGCGTGGCGTGGGGACACGGCGGCGCCCCCGATGCGGAAGCCCTTGAGACCGAGCTCATCGATGATCCGTCCGGCGGTGTCACCTGGCGGGTTCTTGAAGACGCTGCCGGCGTTCAATGTGCCTCCGGGTTGATGGTCTCTCCGCCAACGGGTGATCTCACGGAGACGCCGGCGTCCCTCCTCGGCGTCCTGAGCGGTGGTGACGAACCGTGCCGACACCACGATGTCGTCGCTTCCGACCGTCGTACTCCGATAGGTCATCTCCAGCTCTTCCGGGGTGGCGGTCCGTTCGAGACCGGTGGCCACATCGAGCAGCTGTGCCTGGATCATATGCGATGCGGTGTCGGTGCCAAAGCACCCTGCGTTCATCTTGACGGCACCACCGACCGAGCCGGGGATGCCGACGAAGAACTCGAGCCCGCCGCGGTCCTTCTCGACGGTGTGACGCGCCAGCCGGGGAAGCGGCACGGCGGCCCCGGCCGCCACGGTGTCGCCGTCATCGACGATGGCGAGGAAGTCCCCCCTGAGCCGCAGCACCATGGCGCGTAACCCCGCATCGCTCACCACCATGTTGCTCCCCCGCCCGATCACCACCACCTCGGTTGCGGTGTCGGCAGCGGCACCGACCAGGGCCACCAGTTCTCCCATGGTCGAAGGCTCGGCGTACAGGTCGGCGGAACCCCCGAAGCGGTAGGTGGTGAGCGGCGCCATCGGGACGTTGCGACGCAGCACACCGCTGCGCTCGAGTTCGGCGAGGCTCATGAAGTCCCCGACGGCGGCGAGATCCGGGAGGTGGGATCGGTCCCCAGCTCGAGGGCAGCCAGCAACGGTTCGGCCATCCCGGTGATGTCACCGGCGCCGAGCAACAGCACGACATCGCCGGGCTGGAGCCGGGGCAGGAGGTGGCCGCGGACGTCGTCGAGCGAGGGAACGTAGGCGACGTCGCCACGGGCGGCGGCGACCGCCTGGGCGACCAGCTTGCCGCTGACACCGGGAACGGGTCGCTCCCCCGCCGAATACACATCGGTGACGACGACGTGGTCGGCGGCTGCCAGCGGGCTCCCGAACTCGGGGGCCAGGTCGGCGGTCGCGCGAATAGCGGTGCGGCTGGAAGACGGCGAACACCCGGTTCCACCCCCATCCTCCCGGCGTCGATGGTGGCGGCCACCTCGGTGGGGTGATGGGCGTAGTCGTCGACGACGGTGACCCCGGCGACGGTGCCGCGGATCTCGAACCGGCGTCGGACACCGCGGAACCTGGCGATCCCGGCGGCGAGCGCGGTCAGGTCGCGACCCTGTTCGGCGAGCAACGCCAGCACCCCGGCGGCGTTGCGGGCGACGTGGGTACCCGGCGAGGGAACCGTCACGTCCTGGCTCCGACCGTCCGGACCGGCCAGCCGGAACGCCACCTGGCCGGGGCCGTGGGTGAGGTCCTCGATCCGCCAGGCGGCGTCGGGGGAGGTTCCGTATCCGATGATCGACGCCCGTTCGGCGAGCCGTCGCACCCCCGGGTCGTCGACACAGGCCACCACAGGGCCGCTGGTCCGGTTGGCGACGAGGGCGAATGCCTCCTCGAGCTCGGCCACGGTGCGGTAGTGGTCGAGGTGGTCGGCTTCGATGTTGGTGACCAGCAGTGACGCCAGATGGAGATGGAGGAAGGTTCCGAACGCCTCGTCCGCCTCCAACACGAACAGGTTGCGGTCGCCGAGATGGGCACCGGTGTTGAGTGAGGCCATCTCACCGCCGACCACGAAGGAAGGGTCTTCTCCGGCGGCCCGCAGGGCGGCGACGGTGAGGGCGGTGCTGGTGGTCTTGCCGTGGGTTCCGGCCAGACCGATGGCAGGAGCCGCTGCGGTGAGGGCGGCCAGCAAGGTCGGTCGGGACCAGACGTCGACCCCGGCGGCAGTGGCGGCGACCAGTTCGGGATCGTCACCGGGAACCGCCGACGAGGCGACCACCAGGTCGCGCTCCGGCATCAGCTCCGGGCGATGTCCCACCCAGGTGGCGATCCCCAGATCCCCGAGCACGTCGAGCTGTCGACCCGGCTTGACGTCCGAGCCACTGACCTCGTACCCCATCATGGCGAGGATCTTGGCAAGTGCACTCATCCCGGCACCGCCGGCGCCCACCAGGTGGATGCGCCCCGAGTCGGGCAGGATTGCGACGGGTCGGTCAGTCATGGGCGGCCTTTCTCAGCGCTCTGGCCATCACCGCGGCCGCGTCAGGTTTGGCTTGGGACAGGTTGGCGGCCCCCATGCGGAGACGCCGCTGCTCGTCGACGAGCAGTTGCTCCACTTCGACGGGAACCCGATCGATGTCGTCCCCGGACACGATCACGACGCCGCCACCGGCGGCAAGATGAGCGGCGTTGGCCGCCTGATGCTCGACCAGCGGAACCACGACCGCCGGAGTTCCGGTCACCGCAAGCTCGCTGATGGTCAGCGCCCCGCTCCGGCTCAACACGAGATCGCTGGCGGCGTAGAAGTACTGCATCTCGGGCTCGAAGGGACGCACCCTCCACACCGTCGCCGAGCCTGCGGCAACCTCGGCCACCGAATCGCCGTGGGTCTCGCCGGTGAGATGGAGGATGGCGGTGCGGTCGGGGTCGACGCCGTCGGCGATCCGCACCGTCACCTCGTTGAGGACACGGGCACCGAGACTTCCCCCCACCACGCCCAGCACCGTCACACCGGGAGGAAGGTCGTAGCGGCGGCGGGCCTCCTCCCGAAGCTCGGTGCGATCGAACCCGGCGAGATCTCCACGCAGCGGATTCCCCACCACCTCGGCCCGCCGGAGGCGGCGGGTCGCCGCCGGGAATGCCACGAAAGCGGTGACCCCGCGCCCCCGCCCCAGCGGGTCGTCACGAAACGGTTGGCGATCCCGGGGTCGGCGTTCTGTTCGTGGAGGAACACGGCGGCGCCGGTCCGGCGGGCGGCGACCGCCGCCGGGACCGAGACGTAGCCACCGAACACCGTCATCACCGACGTCCCGTGCTCGACGAGCGCTCCGGTGATCTGGGCGGTGGCACGGCGCACCACGGAGGGGATGGTGAGGTTCGACAGGGACAGCGAACGCTTCAGACCTCGCAGCGGGACCTGGATGAAGCGGTATCCGGCGGCGGGAACCGTGGTCGCCTCCATCCGGTCGCCACCGAAGAACACGATGCGGTCACGGTCCACCCCGTCGGCGACCAGGGCATCGGCAACGGCGAGCGCCGGATAGACGTGGCCCCCGGTGCCGGCAGCGGCGAAGGCATACGTCACGGGGCGGCCCTCCTCGCCGGCCCCTTGCCGCTGCGGGCGATGTTGACCAGGACACCGACGGCGGCGAGGTTGACGATCATGGCGTTGCCGCCCGCCGAGACGAACGGCAGGGGAACCCCGGTGATGGGCAGCGATTTGACCACCCCCCCGATGTTGACGATGGCCTGGAGCGACAGCCAGGTGACGATACCGACGGCGAGCAGCCGCCCGAACTGGTCGGCAGCGCGGGCCGCGATCACCATCCCGACCACGGCGAAGGCCACGAACAGCGAGAGCACGGTGAGCGATCCGGCCAACCCGCTCTCTTCCCCGATGATGGCGAAGATGAAGTCGGTGTGGGCATTGGGGAGAAACGACCACCGGGCCCGGCTGGCCCCGAGACCGACGCCGAAGAGCCCCCCGGTTCCCAGAGCCACCAGGCTCTGGAACGCCTGGAGCCCCTCGTTGAGCCGGTCGGCGTTGGGATCGAGGAAGGCGGTCATCCGCTCCCACCGGTACGGAGCGACCTTGGCGGCGACCAGTGCCCCGACACTGCCGATCAACCCGAACGCAAAGATGAACCGGAACGGGACCGCCGAGGCGGCGACGACCGCAAATGCGGCACCGGCGATCAGCAGGGTGGTGCCGAGGTCGGGTTGCAGCATCAACAGCCCGGCGACCACACCGAGCGACCCGGCAACCGGCCAGACCACGTGGGAGAGCTGCTGGAGGTACTGCTCCTTGCGGGCGAGCACCGCCGCCAGGAACGCCACCACGCCGAACTTGGCGAACTCGGATGCCTGCAGCGTGAACGAGCCCACCTCGATCCATCGCCGCGACCCCCCGCGGACACTCCCGACGAACATGGTGGCGATCAGACCGATGATGCACGCCAGCAGGATGACGCCTGCCCACCGGGCGTACCAGCGGTAGGGGATGCGCGAGGTGACGATCAGAGCGACGATCCCGATCGCCACATAGATGAGCTGCCTCCGGAAGATGATGTGCTGGTCGAGCCCCTCCCGGAGCAGGATGACCGATGACGCCGACAGCACGGCGCCGAGGCCGACGATGAGCAGCATCGCCACAGGAAGCAGCAGCAGGACCGCCCGCCGTTCCGGCGCCTGCCGGTGCCGTGGCTGCGGTCGCTCGCTGGTACGCCCCGAGGGCGACTCGTCGGACATGGTGACCTCACTGACCGGCATCGGAGTTCCCCACGGTGCGCAGCACCTCGGCCTGGAACCGGTCGCCACGCTCGCCATAGGAGGTGAACATGTCGAAGCTGGCGCACCCCGGGGCCAGCAACACCGTGTCGCCGGGAACGGCGAGCTGTGCGGCGGTCGCAACGGCGGTCTCCAGGTCGGCGACGACCACCGCCCGCTCACCGGCGGCGGCGGCAAGCTCGGTGGCCGCCTCCCCGATGGCGACGATGTGTCGGATGCCGGGGACCGCGGCGATCGGACTGAGATCGAGACCCTTGTTCCGCCCGCCGGCGATCAACACCACCGACGGGTAGGCGCCGGCGGCGGCGACGGCGGCGTGCGGGTTGGTGGCCTTGGAATCGTCGACCCAGGTCACCCCGCCGGCGACCGCCACCACGGTGCGTCGGTGCGGGCCAGGCGTGAAACCGGCGATCACCGATTCAACAGCGTCGGGGGTGGCTCCGGCGTGACGGGCCAGCGTCGCCGCAACCGCCATGTCGAGCATCCAGACCGGGTCGAGGTCGGGTCGGGTCAATTCGAGGTCGCCGATGACGAGGTGAGTGCCGTCGGGTCCGTTGCCACCCGGTGGCCGGTTGCGCCCGGAGACCGCCACCCGCATCGACGCCGCCTCGGCCACGGCGGCGGCCGCCCCGGCGTCATCGGCGTCGTAGGCCAGCAGATCGGCACCGGTCTGGTTCTCGTGGATGCGGGTCTTGGCGGCGGCATAGGCCTCTGATGAGCCGTGCCAGTCGAGATGGTCGGGTGCGATGTTGAGGATGGCGGCTCCGACAGGATGGAACCGGTCGATGAAGCGGAGCTGGAAACTCGAGGCCTCGACCACGACGCAGTCCCAAGGATCGAGGGCGACATCGGACAGCGCCAAACCCACGTTGCCGGCGGCGCACGATCGAAGACCGGACGCCGTGAGCATCGCCGCCGTGGTCTCGGTCACCGTGGTCTTGCCGTTGGTTCCGGTCACCGCCAGATACGGGCCGCTGAGGTGGCCGGCCGCAAACTCGAGTTCGCTGACCAGCGGCAGACCGGCATCGATGGTGTCACCGATCGGTGGGGCGCCCTCGGGGATCCCGGGGCTGGTGACCACCAGGTCGACGCCGTCGAGCATTGCCGGACGCCACTCCCCGGTCTCGATCGTGGCCAGCTCGTCGAGTCCGGCGACGGCGCCGGCATCGCGGTCGTACAGCACGACACGGTGTCCCAGACGGGCGGCGAGCCGCATGGCGGCACGTCCGCTGACCGCGGCACCGAGGACGAGCACCGTCACGGATTGATGCCTCCTTCGGTGGCGACGAGGAAATCGGCGTAGAAGAGCCCGACGCCGATGGCCACGAAGATTCCGGCGAGGATGTAGAACCGGATGATGACGGTGGTCTCCGGCCAGCCCCGGAGCTCGAAGTGGTGGTGGATCGGTGCCATCCGGAACACCCGTCGACCGAAGACCCGGAACGAGAAGACCTGGATGATGACCGACATGGTCACCATCACATAGAGACCGGCGAGGACGATCAGCAGCAGATGGGTGCTGGTGAGCAGCGCCAGCGAGGCCAGCGCTCCGCCGAGCGCCTGTGACCCGGCGTCGCCCATGATGATCTGGGCAGGGGCGGCGTTCCACCAGAGGAATCCGAGGGCGGCGCCGACCACCGCTGCGGCGAACACGGCCAGATCCAGCGTCCCGGAGACGTCGTAGACCGAGACGTTGCGGAACTGCCAGAAGGCGATCAACACGTAGGCGCCGAAGACGAGGGCTCCGGACCCGGCCACCAGACCGTCGAGCCCGTCGGTGAGGTTCACCGCATTGGCGAAACCGGTGAGCATCAGCAGCACCAGCACCGCATAGAGCCAGGGGCCGAGCTCGATGCCGAGCCCGCGGGTGCCGGCCAGTTCGGTGCTCACACCGGCCAGCGCCGCCCCCCAGGCGAACAAGCCGGCGACGACCAGCTGCCCGAGGAACTTCCATCGCTTCGACAGCCCGAGGTTCTGCTTGCGGGCATATTTGGCGTAGTCGTCGAGAAACCCGATCAACCCCATCCCGAGGAACCCGAACATGGCGAGCCAGCCCTGAGGGGCGAACGGGAGCGAACCGCTCTCGAACCCGAACCACCGGACGTGGGCAACCACATAGCCCACCAGGACGGCGACCCACATGACCACCCCACCCATGGTGGGGGTTCCACGCTTGTGGCTGTGGCCTTCCAGTTCGGCCTGGATGAACTGACCGATACCCCGGGCGCTGAGGTAGCGGATCGCCACCGGGGTGAGCAGCAACGACACCACGAATGCCACCCCACCGGAGACCAACATCGAGATCATCGGCCGGCCTCCTCGACGAGTCGCTCGGCGACCTTTTCCAGCCCGACGGCACGCGAGGCCTTGACCAGCACGACATCGTCCGGTGCGATCAGGTCGGCGAGAAGATCCAGGGCGTGTGGCACATCATCGGCGGCGACGGCGATATCGCCGGCCCCCTCGGCCATCCCCGGATCGGGCCCGACGGTCACCAGGACCGAGAAGCCCAAGTCTCGTAGCTGTGTTCCCACTCGTCGGTGCTCCTCTGCCTCGACCGGCCCGAGCTCGCCCATCCGGCCCAGCACCGCCAATCGCCTCCCCGGCATCTGCGCCACCATACGCAGTGCTGCCCGCATCGAATCCGGGTTGGCGTTGTATGCATCATTGACCACGGTGAACCGGCCGCGGTGGATTTCCATCCTCCACGGAGATCCTTCGGCTCGCTCCACCCCCTCCACCAGGACATCGAGTTCGACCCCGAGGGCGATTCCGGCGGCGATCGCCGCCGCGGTGTTGGGTGCCTGGTGGGCGCCTGCCATCCGAAGCCGGACCCGGGACGAACCCGACGGGGTGTGCACCTCGAAGGTGGGAAGACCCCCATCGTCGACGACGAGACGGTCGTAGGCCACGTCGGCGTCGCCATCGGCGGTGGACCCGAAGGTGAGCGTGGTGCCGGGATGGGGGCGACGCAGCCGGAGGTCGTCGGCGGGGAGAACGGCGGTGCCCAGCTCCCCGAGTGCCTCCACCAGCTCCCACTTGGCGTCGGCGAGATCCTCCAGGGTCCCGAACATCTCCAGGTGCGCCATCCCGAGGTTGGTGATGATGGCCACGTCGGGACGGACCGCCGGCATCAACCAGCGGATGTGACCGCGACCCCTGGACCCCACTTCGACCACCAGGGCGCCGGCGTCGTCAGGGGACGAGAGCACGGTGAGAGGCACACCGACCTCATTGTTGAAGGAGCGTGGTGAGGCGAAGGCACCGGGAAGGGCGGCGGCGAGGAGATCTTTGGTGGAGGTCTTTCCACTCGATCCGGTGACCGCCACCACCGGACCGCCGAAGATCGACCGCCGCAGGGCGGCGAGATCGCGCAGTGCGGTGGCGGTGTCCGGGACCTCGATCCTGGGGGTGCCGGACACCGTGTCCGGATCGATCTCGGCGCCGGATTCGACGATCACCACCGACGCCCCGGCGCTGGCCGCCGCAGCGGCGAACCGGTGCCCGTCGAAGTGCTCGCCGCGCAGGGCGACGAACGCCGCCCCTGGATCCAGATTGCGCGAGTCGACACTGACCGACGTCACCTCGGTATCGGACCCGATGAGCACTCCGCCGACCGCCGACGCCACTTCGGTTGCCGACCATCGGATGCTCATTCGGCGCCTCCCGAACCGCCATGGCCAAGCGCGGCCAACTCGTCGGCGGCCACCAGACGGTCGTCGAATGGAGACACCACTCCGGCAACCTCCTGGCCGGTCTCGTGTCCCTTCCCGAGCAACATCACCACGTCCCCGGGCTTGGCCTCCGCCAGGGCGCGGCGAATGGCGAGACGACGATCTACTTCAACTACAACTTGATGGTTGAGACGTTCCGACGCACCGAGCGCCCCAGCCGCCACCGCCTCGACGATCGCCGCCGGTTCTTCCGAGCGGGGATTGTCGCTGGTGACCACGGCGACATCCGCCTGCGCCAGCGCCTCCCCCATCAGGGGACGTTTCGTGCGGTCCCGGTCGCCACCGGCTCCGCCCAGTGCAATCAGTCTCGCCGGGGGTTCGGGTCGCAACGCCGCAATGGTCCGGGCCATCGCTTCGGGGGTGTGGGCATAGTCGACGACCACGGTGAACGGTTGCCCGACGTCGACCGGCTCCAGTCGACCGGAAAGCGTGGGGAGGGCGGCGAGTCCGGCGGCGATCTCGTCCGGGGACACCCCGACCATCGCCGCACAGCCCCAGGCAACCAGTGCGTTGGCGACGTTGAACCATGCGCCGATCGGCATCTCGATGTGGTGTCGACCTTCGACGCCGGAAAGGTTCGTCTCGACATCGAAGCGCGCCCCCTCCGGGCTCAAGTCGAGGTTGAGACCAGTGACGTCCGCATCCTGGAAACCGGCGGTCACCAGCGGGATCTCCATGGTTGCGGCAAGTTCCGCCCCTCGCCGGTCGTCGGTGAAGACCACCGCCCGGTCGGTGCGATCAGGCTGGAACAGCAGCCGCTTGGCGGCGAAGTACCGATCCATGTCGATATGGAAGTCGAGGTGGTCCTGGGACAGGTTGGTGAAGGCGCCGATGGCGAAGTGGACTCCGTCGATTCGTCCGTAGGTGAGCGAGTGGGAGGAAACCTCCATCGCCACCATCTCCATCCCGGCGTTGCGCATCGCCGCCAGAAGTCGTTGCAGGTCGGTTGCCTCCGGGGTGGTGTGTCCCACCGGCACCACCTCGCCGGCGATCCGGGCGCCGAGCGTTCCGATGACTCCACAGCGGCGTCCGGCGGCGGCTGCGATCGATTCGACCATGTGGGTGACGGTCGTCTTCCCATTGGTCCCGGTCACCCCGATCACCGTCATCGAACTCGAGGGGTGTCCGTGAACCTCGGCTGCCAGCAGTCCCATCAACGGTCGGGTACTCTCGACAATGAGTTGAGGGATATCGATCTGAACCTGATGTTCGACGATGAGGGCGACGGCGCCACGGCTGATCGCCGCAGCGATGAAGTCGTGGCCATCGGAAGCCGCACCCTTCACCGCCACGAAGGCACTGCCCGGCTCGATGCGCCGCGAATCGTGGTGGAGGTCGGTGACGGGGACCAGCGGATCACCGATCAGGGTCACCTCCTGGTGGGGGGCGACGATCTCAGCCAGCCGACCGATGGTGACGTCTTCCGGGTCACGGGCCCGTGCAGACTGGGCGTCATCGGGCGGGCGCATCGGGCTCACCGGCGATTGGGGGCGACGCCGAGCTGGTGCAGGGCGGCCTGTGCAACCTCGGCGAAGACCGGTGCGGCGGACACTCCCCCGAATTCCAGTTCGTGGACCGTGCCGTCCTCGCCGACCAGCTCGCCGTTGGGCGAATCGAGCACGACGGCGATCACGATCTCGGGGCGATCGATGGGAGCGATCCCGATGAAGCTGGAGATGCGGTCGGTCTCGGAGTACCCCACCCCTGGGATCAGCTTCTTCGTCGTTCCGGTCTTGCCGCCGACGGTGTAGCCCGGAACGGCTGCCCTGAAGCCGGTTCCGCTGTCGACGACCCCGGCCAACAGGTGGCGCATCAGTCGGGCCGTCGCCGGGGACACCACGGTCCGTTCGACCCGCTCCGGTGTCGACGATTCGCCGGAGCCGTCGATGACCTCGCTGACGATGCTCGGCTGGACCCAGACGCCGTCGTTGGCGATGGTGGCGAACACCGTCGCCATCTGTAGCGGTGTCACATCCACCCGGTACCCGATCGACGTCGACGGCCCACATGTGGTCTCGCACCACTCGGCGAGTGGATGCAACCGACCCGAGGCCTCGGCCGGCAGGCCGATCGATGTGGACTCGCCGATCCCGAACCGTGCCAGATATTCGTGGTGGCGGGCGTTTCCGAGCATACGTTGGATGGTGATGGTGCCGATGTTGGACGATCCGGCCACGATCTGCGACACGGTCATCCGGGTCGGCGTGGTCCGACCCTCGTCGGTGTAGGTGGTGTCGTGGATCTTGAGCTTCTGCGGGAAGATCGAGCGAGGACACCGGACCGAGCAGCTCCTCTTCGATGGCTGCCGCCAGGGTGACCACCTTGAGGGTCGATCCCGGTTCGTAGACATCGGACACCGCCCGGTTGCGGTACATCTCGGGTGCGGTGTCGGTTCGGTCGTTGGGATCGAAACCGGGCGCATTCGCCATGGCGAGCACCTCGCCGCTGTCGATATCGAGGATGACCACCGTCCCCGCCGCCGCCCCGGTGTCTTCGAGGGCACGGGACAATGCGGTCTCGGCGGCGAACTGCACATCCCGATCGATGGTGAGCACGATGTCTGATCCGGGCACGGCCGGATCGATGAGGAAGTCGCCCTGTGGGATCGGGGTCCCGTAGCGGTCACGCTCGACGATCTGGGTGCCGGGCACACCGGTCAGCGCCTCGTCGTAGGACCGTTCCAGACCTTCGAGACCGCTCAGGTCGTCGCTGCGGACAAATCCGATCACCTGCGCGGCCAGCGGTCCCGCCGGATAGGTGCGCTTCGATTCCGGTGTGAAGAAGATGCCGGAGATCTCGGCCTCCTCCACCGCCGCTCTCACCCGATCGGCGATATCGCGGTCCACGGTCCGGGCGACATAGGCGAACTTGGCGTCGCCGATCAGGCGGCCCCTGAGCCCGGTCTCGTCGACCCCGACCATGGGGGCGATCAGTGCGGCGACCCCGGCGGGGTCCTCCACCACGCTGGGGTTGGCGGTGATGGTCACGGCGCTCACCGTCACCGCAAGCTCGACACCCTCGCGGTCGTAGATGGTGCCGCGCACCGCCGGCAACGCCTCGTGGCGGACCCGCTGGTCGAATCCTTCCGAGGCATGTTCGGCTGCTTCGACCGCCTGCACCTGGAAGAGCCGGTATCCGAGACCCGCCCACGCCATCACCAGCACGGCACCGATCACGACCACCCGCAGGTCCGGTCGGTTGCGCCTGCGCTTCATGGTGTCCCCCTCTCCACCGGGCGCGACCGGACGGCACCGGGTCGGGATCCCGCCGGAGCCGCCTCCCACATGGGATCGGTCATGGCTGAGATGCTCGGGGTTGAGCGGACAGCAACGACTTGAGTTGCGCCCACCGCTGTTCCGGCCCGGGCTCCTCGACCGCCGCCCGCTCAACGGCGAGGACCGCCAGCTGGCGGGGATAGACGAGACCGAGATCGGCCGCCGCCTCGGCGATACGACGCGGATCCCGCAGCTCGGCGACCTCGACCCGCAGGTCGGAGTGGCGGACCTGTTCGGCGGCGATCTCGTCCTCGATCCGATCGAGCACGAAGGCCGACTGGTCGAGCGACGTCCGACTGTAGGTGAGCCCGAAGAACGCACCGACCACGATGATGACGAACAACGCCCACGATCGCAGACGCCTCGGATTGGCGGTGGAGCGCACCCGGGGGTGCGGCACGACGCCGGTACGGGGGATGGGGAACTGGTGAGTGGTCATGATGTGGCCTTCTCGACGGCCCGCAGCCTGGCGCTGCGAGCACGGGGATTTCTTGTGATCTCGTCCTGGGTGGGGCGCATCGCCTTACGGGTGAGCCGTCGCAGTTCGGCGGAGGATCCACACACGCACACCGGCAGACCCGGTGGGCAGGTGCACTCGGTGGCGCCGGAGACAAACCGACGCTTGACGATGCGATCCTCGAGCGAGTGATAGGAGATCACCACAACGCGCCCTCCTGGGACGACGGCGGCGAGAGCGGCGTCGAGTCCGTCGGCCACCGCCGTGAGTTCCTCGTTGACGGCGATCCGGATGGCCTGGAAGACCCTCCGGGCCGGATGGCCCTGGCGGCGCGCCGCAGCCGGGACCGCACCTGCGATGACGTCGGCGAGTTGGCTGGTGTCGACCAACGGGCGCTCCGCCACGATGCGTGCGGCGATGTTCCGTGCGTAACGTTCCTCGCCGTAGCGCCGGAAGATGCCGGCAAGGTCGGCGGCATCCCATCCGTTGACGATGTCGGCGGCGGTATAGCGGGCGTCTGGTCCCATTCGCATGTCGAGCGGACCTTCCCGGTGAAACGAGAACCCGCGACCGGGCCGATCCAGTTGGTGGGATGAGACGCCCAGGTCGAACAACACGCCAACCAGGTCACCGCGGTACGCACTGCGAGAAGGTTCATCGATCCATCCCCGGATCACCGGGTCGGCCAGAACCTCCGCCAGGTCGCCGAAGTTGGCGGTGGCGAGTCGGAACCGGGGATCGTCCGGGGCCTGTCGCATCGCGTCGGGGTCCCGGTCGATGCCGAGGACCCTGACTTCGGGGAACGCCTCCAGGATGGCCGAGGTGTGGCCTCCCCCACCGAAGGTTGCGTCGACGATCACCCCGGGGTCCAGCCCCCGGAACATCTCGACCACCTCGGTCTCGAGGACGGGGATGTGGTAGCCCCCGTCCGGTGAACTCGTCCGAGCCATGGTCAGCCCCCCGGAGCGCTGGCGCCAACCTGGAAGCGGGCGGAGTATGGGGCCTCCCAATTGACATCCGGGAGGCTGACCATGGGCCGGACGAAACAGTGAACGAAACGGTCAGGAGTCGAGCGGTGGGTGCGGTCATCAGATGTCCCCGTCGGCGATGAGCGCCTCTTCGATGGCGCTGTAGTACTCATCGGCTTCTGCGGCTTCCGCCGACCATGCCTCGGTAGACCAGATCTCGATGCGATCGAGCGCACCGACGACCACGACGTCCTTGCCGAGGTTGGCGTATTCACGGAGGCGCTCCGGGATCTGAATCCGTCCCTGGCGGTCGGGCGCCTGGTCGAGCGCCGAGGCACCGAAGGAACGGACGTACTTGCGGCCCTGTCGCACCGTGCGGGGGATGGTGCGCAGCTTGGCGACCTCCTCCTGGAACTGCTCCATGGCGAACACGTAGAGGCAGTCCTCCTGCCCCTTGGTGATGACGCACGGCTGCTCGGCGAGGACGTCGCGGAACTTCCGGGGCAGCACCAGCCGCCCCTTCTCGTCCAACGAATGTTCGTACTCACCAAGAAACACACCACGCCTGCTTCCGTCACGCCCTTGTCTCCCACACGGACCCACTTTGCCCCATTCTCTTCCACATGTCAACCCCAACCCCCCACCGCCCTCCCGCACCACCCCCGCCAGCCCTCACAACCCACGTCCCGGCCCGGACCCGCGTGCGCTCTTGGCCCCCGCCGGCCGACGTCCCTGTGCCCGCCCCCCGGGAGGGGAGGGCCAAGAAGGAGAACCCACACACAGTTAGAGGCACCCCCCTGGCCCGAGGCGGGAAGGGCCAAGAACGAGAACCCACACAGATAGAGGCACCCCCTGGCCCGAGGCGGGAAGGGCCAAGAACGAGAACCCACACAGATAGAGGCACCCCCTGGCCCGAGGCGGGAAGGGCCAAGAACGAGAACCCACACAGATAGAGGCACCCCCTGGCCCTCCCCGCCCCGGGGGGCGGGGTGGCTGGGGACGCTCTGCGGACCCAGACGGGGCGGGGCGCGACCTCTACGTCCGACTCGATCGCAGTGTCACCGACAGCCGCTTTCAATCGGTTCTCGGATTCTGAAGACGAGTTGCGTCCGCACGCGACATGTGGCCTTCGGGATGCAGACCTCGCGCCCCGCCCCACCTCCTCCCAGAACCTCGGAGGCACCCCGCCCCCCGGGGCGGGGAGGCCCAGAAGACCGGAGGCGAAACGACCACGGGGCCGGGACGGTCGGGAGAGAACGAAGCGGTCTACGCGCCGGCGGTGGCTCCGAGCCAGGCGGCGCCGCGGACGCCGGAGTCGTCGCCGTGGAGGGCGGGGACCAGGCGGGTCGACACCGTGTCGGAGAAGACGTACCGGTCCCACAGGTGGGGGACGGTGTCGTAGAGGTGGGTCAGGTTGGACACGCCGCCGCCCAGCACCACACAATCGGGATCGAGCACGTTGATCACGGCGGCGAGCGAGCGGGCCAGGCGATCGGCGTGGCGCACCAGCGCGGCCTGCGCCGCCGTGTCCCCCGCCGCCGCCTCGGCGGCGATCCGGGCGGCGGTGACCACAACGCCGACCCGGTTCCCCCCGCCGGACTCGGCGTGGTCGCGCTCCAGGGCCGGTCCGGCGACGAACATCTCGACACATCCGAACCGCCCGCAGAAACAGGGTGGACCGGGCAGCTCATCCGCCCGTGGCCATGGCAACGGGATGTGACCCCACTCGCCGGTGATGGCGTTGGGTCCACCCAGCAGGACGCCATCGACGACGATGCCGCCTCCGGCTCCTGTGCCCAGGATCGCACCGAACACCACCCGGTCGCCGGCACCGGCGCCGTCGCTCGCCTCGGAGAGGGCGAAGCAGTCGGCATCGTTGGCGACACACACCGGTCGACCCAGGGCAGCGGTCAGATCGACCTCGAGCGGACGCTCGTTGAGCGCAACCGCATTGGCCCCCTTGATCCGACCGGTGCGCTTGTCGATGGCTCCGGGGACACCGACGCCCACCGTCACCCCCGCACCGACCTCTCTCTCGCCTGCCCGGACCAGCCGTGCCAGTTCGGCGACGATGGCGTGATAGTCCCCCACCGGGGTCGGCACCCGGTTCCGGTGGACCACATCACCCCGGTCGTCGAGGACCACCGCGGCAATCTTGGTCCCCCCGAGATCGATCCCCATCCTCATCCCGGTTGCCCCTTCATCGCCCCGCATCTTCAGCCATCACCCTCCGCCCTGCACTTCGGCCCCACGCCCCGCACCCGGCACTTCGGCCCGGCACTCCGGTCCGGCACTCCGGTCCGGCACTTCGGCGACCGGGATCGGTCGCCGGCCAGGGCCACCGAGCCATGGCCGTCACCGCAACAGATAGGGCTCCCAGGTCGGGTCGAGACGCGTACCTGTCGCCATCACGGCCCATCCGCGATGCGGTGGGGCCATCGGCCGATGGCGGAGGGTCAAACCTGCCTGTTCCGGGGTACGCCCACCCTTCTTGCTGTTGCAGCGCCGGCATGCCGCCACCACGTTGTCCCAGGTGTGAAGTCCGCCCTGGGACCTCGGCACGACATGGTCGACGTTCTCGGCGGGACGATCGCAGTACTGACACTCGAAGTCGTCCCGTAGGAAGATGGAACGCCGATTGAGTGGGACGGAGCGGTCGAAGCGCACCCGCACGAAGCGTCGCAGCTTGATCACCGACGGCGCCGCCATCGCCAACGTCTCGGAGTGCCACACCCGGCCGTTGCTCTCGACCACATCGGCCCGCTCGTGAAGGACGAGCACCAGCGCCCGCCGGATCGGCACCACCGATAGCGGCTCATACGTCGCGTTGAGCACCAACGCTCTCGGCATGACAGGCAGCGTACCAGCCGCCCGCATCATGGCTCGTCGGGCGGGAGCCGCCGCTGCGGGCGGAATCGCCCGCACCTGAGGACAAGCGGTTGGGAGCGGACCGGCGACCTGCGAGACTTGGACAACGGGCAACCACTACCCGGGCAGGCACGAGTGGTCGAGCGACGGATCGTCCGGTCGACTGCGGCCCTCGCCCACCCGGGGCCGTCGCCAAGGCCATGAGGAGGATCTGGGTGCGCATCGTCGCTTATGTCCGTGAGCAGTCCCCCGCCGACGACGCCGAGTCGTCGTTCGCCCAGGGTGAGCGGATCCGCCGTTGGGCCGGGGAGCACGGCCACCTCGTGGTGGCGGTGTGCCACGACCATCCCACACCGGAAGCCGCCGCCGATGCGGCACCCGCCCCGGGCTTCGCATCGGTCCTCGCCATCATCGACGCCGGGATCTGTGACGGCTTGGTGGTTGCCTCGTTGTCCGCCCTCGGTTCGGACCTCATCACCCAGGAGATCCGGATGTGGGAGATCCAGCGCCGTCACCGACATGTCCTGTCGACCACCGACGGGGATGCGCCGGCGATCGAGGGCCACGACGGCGATCCGGCGCGTCAGGCCTCCAGGGCCCTCCTGGAGCGACTGGAGAGCCATCGGCACTCACTGGGGTCACCCGACCCGATGTCCTGACCGGCGGGTCCGACCATGTGGGTCGGCGCCCGGTGGTGTGGGATGCGGGTCACCTGTGGCGGTCAGCGCTGACGCCGACACCATTCGAGGTAGGCGATCACGTCGTGGCGACGCACCGCCGCAGCCGCATCACCGTAGGCGGTGGCCACCCGCCACCGCAGATAGGCGGGGTCCGGGAGCGGCAGGAACGGGGGACGTCGCCACCACCGTCTCCGAGCCAGGTGGGGCACGGTACGCAGCACCTCTCCCCACAGCCGCGGACGGCGCAGCACCTCGATGAACAGCACCCAGATCAGACGGTTTCGCATCGGGTCATTCTGGTCGATGCCGAACTTCCCGACGACTACCCCTTGGGGCTTGATAATCTCGGGGCGTCCGCCAATCACGAGGAGCACGGTCTGTGTCCGTCAATGCCGAAGATCTCCAGAGCTTTCGCAAGCGCTTCGATGCGATCGTCGACAACGTCGAGCGGGTGATCCAGGGCAAACGACCCGTCATCGAGCTCCTCACCGTATGTCTGATCTCGGGAGGCCACGCCCTCATCGAAGACGTACCCGGGGTGGGCAAGACGCTGCTCGCCAAGGCGCTGGCCCGATCCATCGACTGTTCGTTCTCCCGGGTGCAGTTCACCCCCGACCTGCTCCCCTCCGATGTCACCGGAGTCTCGGTGTGGGAACGTGACCGCAGCGAATTCGTGTTTCGCCCCGGACCGGTGTTCGCCAACGTGGTGCTCGGTGACGAGATCAACCGGGCCAGCCCGAAGACCCAGTCGGCGTTGCTCGAAGCCATGGAGGAGCACCAGGTGACGGTGGACGGGGTCACCCGACCCCTGGTCGCTCCCTTCCTGGTTGTCGCCACCCAGAACCCGATCGAGCACGAGGGGACCTATCCGC
Organism: uncultured Acidimicrobiia bacterium; assembly: GCA_963708235.1. Classification (GTDB taxonomy): domain Bacteria; phylum Actinomycetota; class Acidimicrobiia; order Spongiisociales; family UBA5794. Next base: position 1,860,265 of record OY970200.1, read on the forward strand.
TCCCCGAGGCGCAGCTCGACCGGTTCATGATGCGGCTGGTCATGGGGTACCCGGAACGGGCCAAGGAACTCGAGATGCTCGACTCCCACGGCTTCCACTCCACCTATACCGAACTCGAAGCCGTGGTCGACGCCGACGACATCATCACGATGATGGACACCGCCGGCCGGATCCACGTCGCCCCACCGCTCAAGTCCTACCTGGTCGACCTCGCCGACGCCTCCCGTCACGACGCCGACCTCCTTCTCGGGATCTCGCCACGGGCCACGCTCAACCTGCTGCGGGCCGCCAGGAGCACGGCGGCGGCCTCGGGTCGTGACTATGTGACCCCAGACGACGTCAAGGCACTGCTCCGCCCGGTCCTCAATCACCGCCTGATCCTCCGTCCGGAGGCGCAGATGCGTGGGCTGGTGATGGACGATGTCATCGACAACCTGATGGGGAGCGTCCCGGTACCCGGTATGGGTTCCGCAACCTGATGCCCACCATCCGCGGCTGGGGAGCACTCGGCGCCTCCGTCGCACTGATGGTGCTGTGGATCGCCTTCGGGGAGTCGCTCCTGCTGGCCGCTGCCGGGTTCCTGGCTGCGGCCGTCGGCTTCGGTGTCTGGTACGTACGGCGAGTCGCTCCGCGCACCTCGGTCCGTCGTCACATCATCCCGCAGCAACTTGCCGACGGTGATCGCGCCATGGTGACCGTGTCGCTGGTGGCCGAACGACCGCTGTCGCATGTCCACGTCACCGACACCATCGAGGGACTGGGCAGCGCCGAGTTCGTCGCCGACCAGGTGGTGGCCGGCAACCCGCTGGTGGGACGGTACGAAGTGCTGTGCCGGCCGCGCGGGGTGTACCGGGTCGGCCCGACCGACGTCCGCATCCGCGATCCGTTCGGGATGGCCGAATCCGGAGGCACCACCGGTCGCATCGACCGGATGGTGGTCTTCCCCGCCGTAGACGCCCTCAAGGGTCTGCCCCTGGTCCGTGGCCAGGATCCCAACCAGGCGACCGCCAGGGCGCACTTCTCCCAAACCGGTGGCGAGGACTTCTTCACCATGCGCGAGTACCAGCAGGGCGACGACCTGCGCCGGGTCCACTGGCCGACATCGGCGCGCCGGGACACCCTGATGATCCGGCAACTGGAGATGCCGTGGCAATCCCGTGCGCTGGTGATCCTCGATCCGGAGGCGTCCAGCTATCCCGGCGCCGACCTGTTCGAGCACGCCGTGCGCGGCGCCGCCTCGGCCGTCCACCATCTCTTCACCACCGGGTTCAGCCCGACGCTGTGGACCGGACGCCCGAGCGCCGTTTCGGTCACCACCTCGGCGTCGTACACCTTGGCGATGGAGGAACTGGCGACGGTGTCCCCCACCGAGGGCATCGATCTCCGTCACGGCATCGCCCGTCTGCGGCAGCACAGCGCCACCGGCGGGGCGCTGGTCCTGATCACCGGCCAACCGAGCCAGTCCCATCTCACGCTGTACCAGGCGATCGGCCGTGACTACGGGCGAGTCATCGTGCTGGCCACCACCGACGAGGCCGACGACACGGTCGCCACATTCCGTCGATCGGGCGCCGTCACCGTGTTGGCACCCCGTGGCACCGACTGGGGTGACGCCTGGACCGAGGCAATGGAGCACACGTGGTCTATCGCAACACCGGGCTAGCCGCCGTCGCCGTCGCCGCCCTGGCGTTGTTCCAGCTCACCGGGCTGCTGCGACCCACCGAGGTCGGGACCCCGTGGCAGATCGTCGTCGTCGCCGGGCTCCTGCTCGGCACCGTCATCACCTGGGCCGGATTGAGCTTCCGCCTCCCCTGGTGGGTGGTGGTGGTCGCCAACCTGCTCACCCTCGGAATCGTGGCGTTCCGGATCGTGACCCCCGACACGATGGTGTCGGTCTTTCCCACCACCGCCAGCTTCACGGTGCTGTCCAACGAGTTGTCGCAGGCGACCGCCATCATCCGCAACGGTATCGAACCGGTGATCCCTGTTCCCGGGTTGGTGGCGCTCACCACGGCGGCGATGTGGGGGCTGGGCGCAACTGCCGCCTACGGGCTCAGCCGGGGACGACCCGCCCTGGCCGTGGTTCCCGGGCTGATCGTTTCCGCCCAGTTCACCACCATGGCCCGCACCCCCACCGATCCGATCCTGGTGGCGGTGTTCGTCATCCTGCTCGCCACCTCCATCCTCGCCGTGACCTCCGATCAGCGGCGGGCAACCGCCGGGCGGATGGCGCATTCGACCGGCGACACCTTCTCACGGCGTGTGGTCGCCCCTGCCACCGTCGGCGCCCTGTCGGTGACGCTGATCGGGAGCCTGCTGGCAGTGGGTGCGTTCCGGTCGGCGGTACCCGTCGACGGGATGATGGAATGGCGCGCCACCTCGGGTCTGTCGGGATCGCTGTTCGGCGGGGTGGCCTACAACCCGTTCATCTCGATCCGGAACTCGCTGGTGAGCGACAGCGACGTCCCGGTCTTCGTCGCTCGTGTCTCCGGCGGCATTCCCGCCTCCGAAACGTACTTCCAGCTGCTCACCATGGAGAACTACGACAGCGGCCAGTTCGCTGCCGGGGGGAGCCAGGTCGAGGATCCCGGGTCCGGACCCTGGGAGGACCCGGGGCATGCCTTCGCCGGCCCCACCATCTCGACCACCTCCACGGTGGTGATCGACCGCCTCCGTATGGAATGGCTACCGGCTCCCTACAGCACCCGACGCATCCTCGGCGACAGCACCTTGAACTCGGCCCTGCGGGTCCGCAGCTCGGACACCGCCGTGCTTCTCGATGGCACCGTCAGCTACGCATCGATGCAGTACACCGCCGAGTCCGATGTCCCCCGGCCCGACCTTGCCGCCCTGAGCAGCGTCGACGGCACACTGAGCCCGCTCTTCATGGCGGCCTCCGCAGCCGGCGAACCGGGGGTTCCGTCGGCGATCGAGGTCGCCGAACGCCCGGAGCCACCGGATGCCGAACGCTACCTGGAACTTCCCGAAGACCTCGACATCGGCATCGAGCAGTTGGCGCGCCAGCAGACCGCCAACCTGGACACCCCGTTCGAGAAGGCGCTCGGGCTCGAAGCGTGGCTGCAATCCGACGAGTTCCGCTACACGACCTCGATCCCGCCCGGTCACGGGGCAACCGATGTCGCCGAGTGGTTGCTCCCCCGCTACTCGGACCAGCCCTTTCACCGGGCGGGCTACTGCGAGAACTTCGCCACCGCCATGGCCGTGATGGCCCGCACGCTCGGGATCCATTCCCGTGTGGTGCTCGGATTCACCCCCGGCGAGCCGACACCGGGAGATCCCGATGTCGTCGTGGTGCGTGACCGCAACGCCCACGCATGGGTCGAGTTGTGGATGCCGTCGCAGGGATGGGTTCGCTTCGATCCCACACCCCGCGGCGACGACGTCACCACCGCCACCAACGACGCCGTCGCCGCCGAGGTGGGGTTCGACCCGATGTCGTACCTGGATCAGATCGACCTCGGCGACCGGCCCCAGGCGACGCCGGCGCCTCCCGGACGGATGGAGCCACCAGATGTCCCCAACGATGCGACGCTCGATCCCGACCTGCTCGAGGACGGGCAGTCCGGTTGGGAGGCACCACCGTGGATGGCGCAGATTCCGCTGGTGCTGCTGGTGCTCACCGTCCTTCTCGGGGCGCTGCCGCTGGTCAAGTGGTGGCGCAGACGGCGCCGGATGACACGGCTCCGCAACGGGGATGTGACCGCGGCGTGGGACGAGATCGTGGCCCAACTCACCGACCTGGGTCAGCGGCCGGACGACGCCCTGACCCCGAACGAACTGGCCGACGCCGTCGCCCCTGAGCTACGCCCGCTCGCCTCGGTCTACGGTCGTGCGGTCTACGCGGCGGAGGGAAGCGTGCGCCCGCCACACCTGGCGACCGCCGAGCAGTCGATGCGACAGACCACGGCGGTCCTCGCCGGTGGGCTCAGCCCGTGGCAGCGGATAGTCACCTGGTACCGCCCGGGGTCCGTGCTGCCGCAGCGGCGCCCCGGGACCCGTCACCGTTCGGCTCGCCGCAACCCGTGACCTGGCCCCGGCAGGACCGGTCAACCGGGCAATCGATCGGCTGATCAGCGATCGGCTGATCAGCCGATCGCTGATCAAGCGATCAGTTGGTCGAGCGATCAGCTGGTCTCGACCTCGGAGAGCACATCGTCCTCGACACGGCGGAGCAACTCGAGGAAGTGGTCGCGGTCCAACTCGAATCGGGTCACATCGTCTTCGACCTTGCGGGCGATCTCGTTGATGGCGACGAAGAAGGAGAGCTGACCTTGGCGGAGCGCATCGAGCAGTTCGTCGTCGTCTGCGGCGACCCGGAAGATGGAGTGGCCGTCGGTGACGAGGCGGACCTCGGCAAGATGCTGGTCCATGTCGGCGGTGCGGCGAAGGTAGTCCCACGCCCGCCGGACCCGCTGGACCGACATCCCGTTGTCGAGCAGGCTCTTCACCACTCTGAGGGCGACGAGATCACGGAACGAGTAGAGACGTCGACGTCCCGGTCGCCCTCCCGTGCTCTGGATCGTCGGCTGCACCAACTCCACTTTGTCCCAGTATCTGAGCTGATGAGGGGTGCATCTCGTCAACTTCGAAGCCTGCTGGGCGGTAAACCCTTCCAACGATCCTCCCTACACAAATCCGAGTACCTGGTCTTTGGCGCGGCATGCATCAGCCAAGGCACCTGGAAATCGACTTACCGGCGGTCCCTCCCCGGTCAAAGCCGCACTCTAGCGGTCGCGCTCCCACCTCTGCCGGACATGTCCGAACCATGTTCCGAACGCCGTGGGACCGGACGGTTCGAGGCGTCGGCGACGCATGTTCATCGCCAGCCAGCCGACGCTCACCACCATGACCACGAAGCCTCCGAGGGCAACGGCGGTCCACCGTTCGAAGGTGGCGACCATCGTGATCAGACCGACGACGAAGCCGGCGGCGGCAAGACGATTCCAACGCCGACTGACCGACTCGAGGGTCGTGTTGGCGACCGTCTGAGCCAGTTTCGGGTCTTCTTCGTAGAACTGGCGCTCGATCTCTTCGAGGATGCGCTGTTCTCGGTCATTGAGCGGCATGCCTTGATCCTTAGGCCGGGAACGTCGGCACGCTGAGTATACCGCCACGCCACCGTTGCGATCAGTGCTCCCGAGCGTGGGATGCCACCGATCTCGCCGACCCGGTTCGGCGGTCGGCGTGCCACCTCCGGACCGCCGACCCCATACACTCGCCCGATGATCAGCGACCCGTCTGCCACCAGAGAACCCGGCGCCACCAGCGCCCCGCCGACAGGGCACCAACTCCACCTGGTCCGTCACGGCGAGGTGCACAACCCGGACCACCTGGTGTACGCCGCCCTCCCCGGTTTCACCCTGAGTCCTGCCGGGATTCGCCAGGCCGAGGCGGCGGCCGCACATCTCGCCGATCGACCGGTGGTGCTGGTGGTGAGCTCGCCGCTGGAACGGGCGGTGGAGACCGCAACCCACATCGCCGACCGCCACGGGGTCCCGGTGGTCCAGGACGAGAACCTGACCGAGTGGGGCTACTCGACCGGTTGGGCGGGACGTCGTTGGGAGGATCTCCCGGAACAGTTCCCCGGCGAGTTGGAGGCCTATCTGGCTGATCCGTCGGACCTCGGATTCGGTACCGAGACGCTCGATACGATGACCGCCCGGATGGAGACAGCGGTCTCCGGATACTGGCGGCGGCGCCATCCACCAGGGGATCTGGTCATCGTCTCCCACCAGGACCCGGTGGAGGCGTTACGGCGCCGGCTCACCGGTCGTACCTGGGACCGGTTCCACGAAGCGAAGCCGTCGCACGCCAGCGTGGTGAGCCTGGCCCCCGGCGACGGCCGTTGGCACGAGCTTCAGGTCTGGGAGCCACCCAACCCCGACGACCAACCCTCGGGACCGGTCCCGTGAGCGGCTGATGCGGGATCCCCAAGACCTTTGCGCCCGGGAACCCCTCCTACAATATGGGCTGATCCGAGGAGGACCATGCGCCGAGTAGGACGAAGCCCCGACGCATCCCATGCAGCGGCATCCCATGCAGCGGGGAGGCCGATGCGGTGGGCAGACGGGTTGACCGTCACGGTGGGCTCGTCCTCCCGCCGCCTTGCGTTCTCGATCGGGATCATCGCCGCCGCCACCCTCATCGCCGGCTGCGGGAGTGGGCCTTCTCCCGCCGCACTGGCCGCCGATCGCCGTCCAGTGGTCACCACCACCACCGAGCCGCCACCGGAAGGCGTTGCGCTGGTGGTGATCTCCAATGGGGCGTTCCGACCGGCGAACGTCCGTCTCGATATCGACGAGCAATGGATCGTGATGTGGCGACACGACGACGACGCCGAGCGCGAGTACCTCATCGAGACCAGGGACGGGTCGTTCTCCAGCGAGGTCCTCGGGCCAGGCGACACATTCCAGGTCGACTTCAGCGAGTTCGAACCCGGTATCTACCGCTACTTCGCCGCCATCGGCAACACACGGATCCCGGGGTCGATCGACACCCGCCCGGCCCAGTAGCGGCATCGTGCGAGACGTCACCTGATGGGACTCCCCCGAAGCCCGTATGTCGTCGCCGCCCTGGTGGTGATCAGCGGCATCGCCACGGCCCTCCATCTCGCAGACGAGCCCGGACCGTTCGATCCGTCGTCGCTGCTGGTGATCACCCTCGGAATCGTCATCTTCACCCTGGTCACCTGCGCCGGTCTGCTGCTGGCCCGTGGGCGGTGGAGCCGCCGGCTGGGGACCCTCGTCGTCGTGGGCAACCTGACGCTGGTCGCCATCGTCCCGCCCGGGCCCTGGGCGGTGGTGGCGGTGGTGACGGGGATCGGTGCGCTGGTCGGGTTGCTGGGCCGCTGGCTCGACGGCTGGGTGCGACCTCGACCTTCGGCCATCGGACCGGACCCGAAGGCGGTGCTGATCCTGCTCGGGCTGCTTGGGTTCGTTCCCCTGATGGGCCTCGCCTCACCCGCCGGACTGACTCCGGGGCACGGGTTGCTCGGCGCCGCCGCCCTGCTGCTTGCCTGGGGGTACGGGAAGGCCCAGATCTGGGCGCTGTGGGCGATGCGCGTGGCGTTGCCGTTGGTGGCGATCCCGGCGGTCGCCTCCTCACCACCGGCAGGCGCCGTGGCGATCGTGGTGCTCACCGGTGCGGTGGTGTGGCTGGCATGGTCCCGCCAGGCGCTGCTCTCGGTGCAACCGCTTCCGACCACGCTCCCCGGCCCCCGACCGCCCCGGGCCGGGGAACCCCAGCCCGGGACAGCCCAGCCCGGGACAGCCCAGCCCGGGACAGCCCGGTCCGGGGATCGACCAGGTACGACAGGACGGGAGGGACCGACATGAGGACACCCGATGTGGTCACGGTGACGGTGGTGACCCTGCTCGCCGGTGCCGGGGGCCTGCTCCTCGGCGGCCCGGTCGGGCTCGGTGTCGGGGTGATCCTCGGTGCGCTGACCGGGTGGCTCACGGTGCGGGCACAGGTCCGTCCGGTTGTGGTGATCGTCATCGTCGCCGGAGCGGTCGGCGGCGCACTCGCCGGAGATGGCATCGTCCGAGCGCTCTGCTTTCCGGGGTCGTGTACGGCGCTTGCCGGCACCGCCTCGGCGCTGACCGGTGTCGCCACCGCCATCGGTGTAGGTCTGGTGATGGCCCTGGTGATCAGGTCGTTCGACGAGTTTCAGGAGGGGGCGGGGCGGCGGCCGACGCCGACCGGGACCCCCGACCCCGGGGCGTCCCCGGAGACGGCAACCGTCGCCGGCGACCTGTCACCGGCCGACGCAGAACCCCTCTCGGAGCCGGCACCCGAGACCGGTGGCGCCCTCCCCGACCATGGTGACCCCCGGTGACGTCACGACGTGGCGGACCCGGTGCCGGTGACGGGACGTCCGGTCAGGGCGACGGGCTCCGCACCACATCCACACTGGGACTCGCCGTGTTCGGGCCGGCGACGCTGCTCAGTGGACTGATCACCTTCGTCACCATCCCCACCGGGGTCCCGGCGTTCCTGGCGGGGCTCTTCGTGGTGTGTCTGCTGCTGACGGTGCTCTTCGCCGCCGCCTACCTCATCGACGACCTTCGCCGCCGTCCCTGAACCACCTGCCCTGACCGTATCGGGTCTGCGTGTCGGGTCCGGCCTCTCGGGTCTGGCGCATCGGGTCTGGCGCATCGGGTCTGGCCGATCGGGTCTGGCCGATCGAGGCGGCGGTCAGACCGCCCCGAAGACCAGCGCCACGTTGTGACCTCCGAACCCGAACGAGTTGGTCATCGCCCTGTGGACGGTGACCTGCCGGGCCTCGTTGGGGACATAGTCGAGATCACAGGTCGGGTCCGGTGTCTCGTAGTTGATGGTCGGAGGAATCACCCCGTCGCGGATGGCGAGGATGCATACCAGCGACTCGAGCGCTCCGGCGCCCCCGAGCAGATGGCCGGTCATCGACTTGGTCGAGGACACCGGGATCCGGTAGGCGGTATCACCGAACACGGTCTTGATCGCCGCCGTCTCGGTGGTGTCGTTGGCCTCGGTGGAGGTTCCGTGGGCATTGATGTAGTCGATGTCGTCGACCGACAAGCCGGCGTCCTCCAGCGAGCGCTCCATGGCACGGGCGGCACCGCCGCCACCGGGACGGGGCAGTGTGATGTGGTAGCCGTCGGCGGACATCCCGTAGCCGAGGACCTCCCCGTAGATGCGGGCTCCCCGGGCAACGGCATGCTCATGATCTTCGAGAATCAGCGTCGCCGCACCCTCGCCCATCACGAAGCCGTCACGGTCGGCATCGAAGGGCCGGCATGCGTGCTGCGGGTCGTCGTTGCGCCGGCTGATGGCGCGGGCCGAGGCAAATCCGGCGAGGGCGAACTCGCAGATCCCGGCCTCCGTGCCTCCGGCAACCATCACATCGGCGTCACCCCGGCGGATGATCTCGGCGGCGTCACCGATGGCGTTGGCGGAAGCGGCGCATGCGGTGACCACACAGGTGTTGGGTCCGAACAGGTTGAAATCGATCGACACCACCCCTGCGGCCATGTTGGAGATGATCCTGGTGATCGCAAGCGGCGACACCCGGGAAGGCCCGCGATCGCGCAACACGTCCATCTCGTTCTGCGTGGTGGTGATGCCACCGATCCCGGAACCGAGGACGACACCGACACGGTGCGCCGCCGGGTCGTCCTCGTGGTATTCGAGCCCGGCGTCGTCGAGCGCCTGCTTGGTGGCGACCCAGAAGAAGAGGGCATTGCGGTCGAGACGCCGCGACTCCTTGCGCGCCATGTGCGCATCGGGATCGAAGCCTTTGACCTCGGCGGCGATCTGGGTGGTGAACTCGGACGGGTCGAACAGCGTGATGCGATCGACACCCGATACTCCGTTGCGGGCGTTCTGCCAGAACTCCTCGACGGTGTGACCCAACGGGTTCACGGTGCCGAGACCGGTGACGACTACTCGTCTACGGGACACGAAGTCTCCTTTCGACAAGTGAGATCAGGCGTTGACCTTGGACTCGACGATGTCGACCGCCTCACCGACCGTGGTGATCTTCTCGGCCTCTTCGTCAGGGATCTTCACCTCGAAGTTGTCCTCGAGCGCCATAAGCAGTTCGACCACGCCAAGCGAATCGACCTCGAGGTCCTCCTCGAACTTGGCTTCCATCGTGATCTTGTCGCGCTCGAGTCCGAGCTCCTCGACGAGAAGATCCACGAGTTTCGCCTCGATGTCGGTTCGGTTCATGGTGAAGCCTCCTTGGCGTTCGGACAGGTGTTCATAGGGCGAGGCCGCCATCGACGACGATGGCCTGACCGGTGATATACGACGCTTCGCCGGAGGCAAGATAGCCGACGACGGATGCGATCTCCTCTGGACGTCCGAGACGTCCCAGGGCGATCTGGGCACTCATCTCCGCCGCCCGGTCCTCGATGAGACCGGCGGTGAGATCTGTGGCGATGAACCCGGGAGCCACCACGTTGACCGTGATCCCCCGCGATCCAACCTCTTTGGCGACGGACTTGGCGAATCCGATGATCCCGGCCTTGCTGGCCGCATAGTTCGCCTGGCCCGGATTGCCGGTGACGCCTGCCACCGAGCTGATACAGATGATCCGTCCCCACCGGTTGCGCAGCATGCCCCGCAGCGCCGCCTTGGTGCACAGGAACTGCGAGGTGAGGTTGGTGAGGATCACTTCGTCCCAAGCTTCCGGGGACATCCGCAGCAACAGGTCGTCGCGGGTGATCCCGGCGTTGTTGATCAGAATCTCGACCCGGCCGAAGTGCTCGCCGACGGCGGCGAACATCGCCTCGACGGCGGCACGGTCACCGACGTCGCCCTGAAAGGCGGCGGCGACTCCGCCCCGCTGCTCGATGGCGGCGACGACGTCTTTGGCGGCCGCCTCGTTCCCGGCGAAACCCACCGCCACACGATGCCCGTCGGCCGCCAGCCGTTCGGCGACGGCGCGACCGATGCCACGGGACCCGCCGGTGACGAGGGCGACGCGACTTACGGCCTCGCTCGGCGTCGGTTCCCCCATCGGTGTGCTCCCCATCTCTGTGTCGTCGCCCAGGTCGGTGTGCCGGTCGGTGTGCGGGTCGTGGTCGCCGGCGTCGGTTTCAGGCGACGCCACGCCGCACCCGACGTTCCTGTTGGCGTTCTTCGAGCAGTTCCAAACCCGAGCGAGCGGTGGCCGGCAGGGCGGCGTCGCTGGTGCCGAGCGGTGTCACCCGGTCACCGAAACGCAGACATGCCGCACCCCAGGTGAGTCCGCCGCCGAATGCCACCATCACCAGGTTGTCCCCCGGGGCGATCCGCCCCATCTCCAGGGCCTCGCTGAGGGCGATGGGGATCGAGGCGGCCGAGGTGTTGCCGTAGGAGGCGATGTTGACGAAGACCTTCTCGGAGGGCATCCGCAGCCGGCGTGCGGTGGCGTCGATGATCCGGGTGTTGGCCTGGTGCGGGATCATGAGATCGATGTCGTCGAGTTCGAGCCCGGCGTCCTGGATGGCCTTGGCGGCAGCCTCACCCATCTGGGTGACGGCGTTACGGAAGATCTCCGCCCCGTCCATGTACAGGCTGAACTGTTCCCGGATCGGGCCGAGCTGCTCGGTTCCGAACCCGGGGACGGTGAGGCTCCTGGCCAGCGTGCCGTCGGTTCCCATGTTGAGCGAGAGCACCCCGTCGTCGCCGGTGGCGGCTTCGAGGACGACGGCGCCGGCACCGTCGCCGAAGAGCACCGCGGTGGAGCGATCCTCGATGTCGAGGATGGTCGACAGCTTCTCGGCCCCGATGATCAGGACCCGCTGCGCCGACCCGGTCGCCACCATCCCGTTGGCGAGACCGAGGGCGTAGACAAAGCCGCTGCATGCGGCGTTGAGATCCATGGCGGCGGCATTCACCGCTCCCAGCTTGCTCTGGACGAAGCTTGCCGCCGACGGGATCATCCGGTCGGGGGTGCAGGTGGCGAGCAGCAGCAGATCGATGTCGGCCGGTTCGAGCCCGGCCGCCGCCAGTGCCTGGAACCCGGCGACCGCAGCCATATCCGATGTCTCGGTGTGGGTGATCCGGCGTTCCTTGATCCCGGTCCGCGAGCTGATCCAGTCGTCGCTGGTATCCATGACGGTCTCGAGATCGGAATTTGCGAGCACGCCGGGTGGGATACATCTCCCCCACCCGGTGATGGTGGCGCGGCGCATGGCACTCCCTTCGCGCATCGGGAAACTCATTGTACGACCTCGGCCACCGCCGCCACGTCTTCGAGTCTGGAGACGACGTGGACGGTGGCGCCGGGGACGCTGCGGCGGGCCAGCCCGGCGGTGACGTCTCCGGGACCGATGTGGACGAAGGTGTCGATCCCGATGGCCGCCATCGCCGCCAGACCGGCGGAGAACCGGACCGGGGACACCAGCTGGCGACGCAGCGCCGTCACCGGGTCGGTGACCGGCGCCGCATCGGCGTTGCCGTAGACGGGAAAGGCGGGTTCGTCGAAATGGACACCGGTGAGGGCATCGGCCAAATCATCGGCGGCCGGTTCCATCAGCGGGGAGTGGAAGGCGCCGGCGACATTGAGCGGGATGACCCGGCGGATCCCGAACTCCCGTCCGTTGGCGGCGGCCCAGGCGAGATCGTCCTCACCACCGGCGACCACCACCTGTCCGGGGGCATTGAGGTTGGCGACCCACAGTGACCCGCCGTCGGTGCGCCGTGCCTGCGCCAGCGACTCCGCCTGCTCGTCGTCGGCGCCGAGCAGCGCCGCCATCCCGGACCGGGTGGAGCGACCGCTCCGCGCCATCGCCTCCCCCCTGGCCTTGACCAACGCCAGTCCCGAGTCGAATCCGAGGGCGCCGGCGGCGGCGAGCGCGGTGTACTCGCCCAGCGAGTGGCCCGCCGCCGCCGCCGGGGCCGGGGCGACCGTGCGGAAGGCGTCCCACAGGGCGTAGGCCACGACATACAGCGCCGGCTGGGCGTGGTCGGTGCGGGTGAGCTCGTCGTCCGGACCGTTTGCGCACAGCGCCGGTAGCGACCAACCGAGAACGCCATCGGCGATGTCGACGAGGTCGGGACGGGCGGCGAGCACATCTGCGCCCATTCCGATGTGTTGACTCCCCTGGCCGGGGAAGAGGATGGCGTAGGTCATGAGGTGTGGGACTCCGCGTGGCGGGCCGAGGTTACCCGAACACGCTTGCCCACGGCCCCATCCGGACGCGCCGGATCGGGCTCGCCCGTCTGGCTCGTCCCGGGCTACGGGTGCTCGAGAAGGCGGCGGATACCGCGAACGGCCTGCTGGATCCGCTGGTCGTTCTCGACGAGGGCGAACCGGACATGACGGTCGCCGGATGGTCCGAAGCCCACCCCTGGGCTGACGGCCACCTTGGCGTGTTCGATCAGGTGGCTGCAGAATTCGAGCGAACCCATGTGGGCGAACGACTCGGGGATCTCCGCCCAAAGGAACATGGTTCCCTCCGGCTTGTCCACCTTCCAGCCCGCCCGGTTGAGCCCGTCGACGAGAGTGTCGCGGCGGCGGCGGTAGACGGCGTTGACCTCGTCGATGAAGTCGTCGCCGTCGTTGAGGGCCACGATCGAGGCGATCTGAATCGGCTGGAAGGTGCCGTAGTCGAGATACGACTTGAGCTGGGCGAGGGCGCCGACCATCTTGCGGTTACCGACCACGAACCCGACTCGCCAGCCGGCCATCGAGTGGCTCTTGGAGAGGGTGTAGAGCTCGACACCGACCTCGGATGCGCCGGGCACCTCGAGCATCGAGGGTGGGCGGTACCCGTCGAACGAGATGTCGGCGTACGCGAAGTCGTGGACCAACATCACCTCGTTCTCGCGGGCGAATGCCACCAACCGCTCGAAGAACGAGAGGTCGACACAGGTGGTGGTCGGATTGTGCGGGAACGAGACCAGGATCACCCGTGGACGCGGCCACGAGTCGTGGAACGACTCCTCGAGCTGCTCGAAGTAGTCGGTTGCCGAACCGATCGGGATCTTGCGGACTTCGGCCCCCGCCAGCACCGGGGCGTAGATGTGGATCGGGTAGGAAGGCTCGGGGACGATGGCGACGTCGCCGGGCTGGACCAGGGTCCACATCAGATGGGACAGACCCTCCTTGGCGCCGATCGTGGTGAGGATCTCCGTCTCCGGATCCAGGTCGACACCGAACCGCCTCCGGTAACGCTGCGCAACCGCCCGCCGCAGGTTGGGCAGCCCGCGCGACGACGAGTACCCGTGGTTGCGACCCGAGCGGGCGGCCTCGGTGAGCTTGTCCACGACGAACGGAGCGCTGGGCAGATCCGGATTACCGAACCCGAGATCGACGATGTCGTCGCCACGGTGCCGCGCCTCGATCTTGAGCTGGTTGACCTGGGCGAACACATACGGCGGCAGGTTGTTGATCCGGCGGAATTCCATCTCCGCAGGCTAACTCTCTCTTGGCCCACCCCGCCCCGGGGGCGACCGGGCGCCCCTCCGCTGTGACGCACCCGCATCGAGACCCGCAATACCATGCAGAACAGCCCCTTCTGGCCCTCCCCTCCTCGGGAGGAGGGGAGGCTGCGGACGCTTGCGGACGCAGACGGGGCGGAGCGCGACGTCAATGTCCGCCCCACCCGCAGAATCACCGACGGAGCACGTGGGAGGCCGTGACGTCTCCGACGCGCCAGCGGTCCTCGCGCGACAGTTCGGCCGCACGCGCAACGATCCCGCGCCCCGCCCCCACCCTCCTCCCAGAGCCTCGGAGGCACCCCGCCCCCCGGGCGTGGGGAAGTCACTTCCACTGGTCGGGGTGCCGGATCTCGAGGGCGCCGAGGAGAACGAAGGCGCTCACCCTGAGGACGGGGGCTCCGGCGGGGAGCCCGTTGCGTTGGGTGGTGTCGTCCCACAGACCGAGCAGGGGGATGCCCGAGATCTGGACCTCCCACCCGTGGGGGACGACGATCTCACAGGCGCCGAACAGCGAGGTCACTGCAAGCCGGGCGTCGCGGGTGGGGGTCGCCTCGGTGAGATCGAGCTCGAGGCTGCCGAGGATGGCGGTCAGCTCCCCACCCCTGAGCCGCCCCGATCGGGAAACCAGGTGACGCACCCCGAAGATCACAAAACCTCTCACGGTGTCGCCGGCGGTCTCCGGTGGTCCGACGATGCGGGGGGTCACCAGGGCGATCCCGGCGAGGATGAGCAGGGTGGGCCACAACACCGCCCACACCGAGCCGGTCACCACGCCGGTGGTGAACGCCAGCAGGAGCAGACCGACCACCGCCAGCATCAGCGACCCGACGGCGGCCCGTCGATCGATGGCGAACTGGACGACCCCGAGCGCCACCAGGATCAGCGGCCACCACTTCGCCACCACATCGGCGGCATCGAGATCGGTGGCGAGACCCACCAGGAACACCGCACCGACAAGGATGAGGCCGATTCCGATGACGAAACGGCCTGCCATGGCTATGGAACCAGGAGGCGGCGCAACCGGGTGGGCACCATCTCGGCACCCCATTCCGAGACGGCCGACACCAGATCGAACGCATCGTCGCTCCCGGGCCAGTACCGGCGCAGCACCTCGGGGGCCACCCCGTCGCTGAGCACCTTGACGGCGACGGCGGCAAGAACCAGGTCGTCGAGCTGGCCGAACATCGGGACGAAGTCGGGGATCAGATCGAGCGGTGACAGCAGATAGCCGGCGACCCCGACCGCAACCAGTTTGCGACGCAACGCCACCTTCGGGTCCTTGAGCAGCCGACCCATCATCAACAGCAGGTGGGGGCCGGCCAGTGCCGCCTCGGCGAGCAACTGCGGGGTGGTGCGCGCCGGGACCGGCACGGCATCATCGATGCGGTGGGCGTCGTTTCCGGGCGGGTTGACGTTGCCGAGCGTCATGCGTGCACCTCCAATGGGAGCCTACCGGCCACCAGCTCCCTTGCCATCAGGGCGGCACCGACGGCGGCGGCGGACGGACCCAGTTCGGCCACCACGATCGGAGGGAGGGTACGGTGCGAACCCCCGTGGAGGGCGTCCGCCGCCGTGCGGCGGGCCGGTCCGAGCAGGCTCTCCCCCACCGCACCGAGGCCGCCGCCGACCACGACGATCTGGGGATCGAGCACGGCGATCAGGTTGCACAGCCCGCGTCCGAAGTCGGCGCCGACCTGGGCGACCAGTCCCCGCGCTGCCTCGTCCCCCCCGTCGGCGGCACGGGTCACCGCTTCACCGGTGACCTCGACACCGTTGAGCCGTTGCGCCAGGGTCCCGTCGCGGTTCTGGGTGAGGTATTCGCGCGCCAGGCGGGTCAGCGCCGGCCCCGAGGCAACGGTCTCCCAGCACCCACGCTTACCGCAGGCGCAGCGGAACCCGGGACGCTCGAACGAGGTGTGGCCCCACTCCCCCGCATACGAACCGCCGCGGTAGATCTCGCCGTCGACCACGATCGCCCCACCGATCCCGGTGCCGAGGGTCACCAGCAGCATGTGCCGGTATCCCTTTCCCGAACCGATCCGATGTTCGGCGAAGGCCCCGGCGTTGGCGTCGTTGTCGACGACGGCGGGCAGCGAGAACGCCTCTTCGAGATCGGTACGCAGATGCACGGCGTTGCCGGCGACATGAGGGCCCCAGACAAAGATCCCCTCCGGCCACTGCACCAGCCCGGCGATCCCGGCACCGATGCCGACGACCTCGGGGGTCATCAGCTCGGTGACCGCATCGATCACCGCCGCCGAGAGATGTTTGGTCGATCCCGGGTTGGAGAAGCGGCGCTCGTCGACCACCTCGTCGCCGACAAGCCTGACGGCGAGAAGCTTGGTGCCTCCGAGATCGACCCCGATCGTGGTGGTGGAGCGGATGGTGGTGGTCCTTGTGAGGAGACGGGCGCCGACGGCACGACGAATCGTGGGCCGGGCCGTCAGGGTATCAGTCGAGACCGAAGGTCACCCGGAGCTCGCCGTCGACGAGTTTGGCTTGGCGGATTTCCCGACGCTTGAGCGAGTCCGGCAACACCATCGTCCGGCGGTACGCCCCGAGGGTGACGAACAGCTCGTCGCCGTGCCGGAGGACGTTGACGTCATCGGAGGTGGCGAACGGGACCGACATCACCAGCACCACATCGTCGCCCTGACCCGCTTCGTCCTCGACACGGAAGGGACGCCCCTCGGAGAAGTGGTCGGTAGGGTCGGTATCCCCGTAGAGCTCCTCGCCGACGGTACGGAGCCGGTCGAGACCCACCATCTCCTCGTCGAACAACCGGAGACGGCGAATGGCGACATCGGCGAAGCCTTCCTCCACCGCAACGAGATGTTCGGCTTGGATCTCCCTCCACCGGGCGAAGTACGGATCGGTCACCGTGTCGGGGAGCACCCGGTTGACGATGGCGGCATCGACGGCGTATCCGAAGAGTCCGAGGTAGGTGTAGGTGCGGCGGGCTTCGGCGATCACCATCTTCTCCGGATTCATCACCAGGCGGGCACTGGTGACATCGGGATCGGCCAGGATCTCGCGAATCCCGTCGAGCCGGTCGTAGAAGCGGGCGACGGCGGCGAACACCCGGTCGTCGGCGACGGGCAGCGTGGTCACCCGGCTGAGCACCGGACGCACCACCTTCGCCATCCGGCGCCCGATCGGGAACATCTTCTCCATGTACCAGGAGAGCACCTCGGGAAGCGACAGCAGACGCAGGGTCTCGGCGGTGGGAGCGCAGTCGACGACGATGGTGTCGTACTCGCCGGAGCGCACGTGGTCGCGCACCGTCACCAACGAGAACAACTCGTCCATCCCGGGAAACACCGACAGCTCCTCGGCTTCGATTCCCTTCAGCCCGGACCAGTCGAAGACGGCGGTGAGATGGTCACGGACCTCGCCCCACGACTCCTCGAGACGTTGCTGCGAATCGATCTGCTGTGCCGCAAGATGGTCGGTGACGTCGACCGGTTCGTCACCGAACTCGATCTCGAAGGCATCTGCCAGCGAGTGCGCCGGGTCGGTCGACATCACCAGGGTGCGGTGCCCCAGGTCTGCGGCGCGCAGTGCCGTGGCGGCGGACACCGTGGTCTTGCCGACGCCGCCCTTCCCGGTGACGAGAAGGACCCTCATGATGGCTGCATCATTCGGGTGTCTCTGCCCGCTTCTTCAGGCCGCGCAATGCGCTCGACACGATCTGCTTCTCGGCCTGGCGTCGCAGGAACCCGGGGACCTTGAATGCCGGATCCACCCGCAGGGCATACAACACCTCGGTGCCGCCGTCGTCGAGGGGGTTGAACTCGTAGCTGCCGTCCATGGCGGTGATGTCGTCGCCCGGCTCGGCGACCCACGAGAAACCATTGGCGAGCTCGTACGAGTAGCGGAGTGTGTACGAGATCTCCTTGATCATGGCGTCGGCGACGAACGACGCCCGGGACGGACGCCCCAGGTCGTCCTCTTCGAGAACCTCGACCTGCTTGACACCGGTGGCCCAGTCCGGATATGCCTCGAGATCGAGGGCGGTTTCGTAGACGAGCTGCGGTGGTGCCGACACCTCGATGCTCTGAACGGTGCCTTCCATCGTCATGGATCCGCTCCTGGTCGGTGGCTTGCCGGGTCTGTGATCGCCGCTCAGGGTAGTGCGCCGCACTGTTCAAACCGGTCGGGCGCAAGCGGCCGGGAACCGGTGCCGGCCCACCGATGCAGGCTCGACGGCCCGTCACGCCAGGTGACGCACCGCCCTCCCGGTGGCACGGAAGTAGCCGACGTTGCGGCACACGGTCGAGCCGACCCGCCAGGTCGATGCCTGGGGCTGGTGGACGTCACCGAAGTAGTGGAACGCCGGGCGCACGGTGAGCAGGTAGTCGAGCACGGCCTCGGATTGTTTGGCGCGACCGCCGATGACATCACCGGACAACGGGGCGACGGCCGGGGGCACATGGGTACAGAGGATGTCAACCGGACCGAGGGCGGCCAGTTTTGCGGCCATCTCGGTCTCGGTCACCTCGCCGGCGGTTCCGAGCGCCACCACACCTCCACCGGCGAATCCGACGGTGAGACCGTCGATGATCACCGTCTCGGCGTCGACGAACCGGGCCGACGACGGCAGGCTGTCGCGGAGGAGTTCGGGACGGTCCACGTTGCCATAGGTGACATACGCCTCGGCGCCGTCGAGGGCGCCGCACACGTCCTGATAGGCGGCAGCGACATGTGACTCGAAGGCGCCGGGGAGATCGATCCCCTGGGCGGCGGCCGTCCGCCGCCAGTGCGCCTGGGCGGCGGCGTGCTCCCCGCCCCCCCGGAGCCGGACCAGTTCGGCCACGAAGGGTCGACCGAGTACGTCGGCGGCGATGCCCTGATTGGTCCGGTAGTCGATGAAGTTGATCAGATCACCCAGCACCAGCAGCGGCTCGCCACTGCCGGCTACCCGACGCAGCGCCTCGGTGGCGCCGTGGACATCGGCGACGATCAGCATTACACCCCGGCCCGATCCGGTGTGGCGGCATCCACGGCAGCGGCGATCTCCTCGGCGACGGCACCGTCTTCCTCGAGGCGTGCGGCCGCCGCCAGGACGGCGATTGCGGCGCTGCCCCCCACCTGCCCGAGCCCCCATGCGGCATGGAGTCGCAGCAACGGGTCGGGGTGACCGAGGTATCCGGCGAGGACGGCCAGGGCATCGGGACCTCCGCTGTTCCCGAGCGCCACCAACGCATTGCGACGGAGGATCCTGGCGTTGCGCTTGGGAAGGTAGAAGTGTCGGTACTCGGTGAGCAGCTCGTCGTCGCTGCATCCGAGCAACCGCACCAGATCGACCCTCCCGCGTTCCTCGGTCGCCGTGGCAAGCGTCCTCAGCCCGGGGGGGCAGGCGTCGAGACAGTCGTCGCAGCCGTAGATGCGGTCCCCCATCGGGGTGCGGTAGTGGCGAGGTATCGCTCCGGGAGCCTGCGACCATCGGGCCAGACACTTGCGGGCGTCGAGAATTCCCGGGGCGACCAGCGCACCGGTCGGGCACGCCGGAAGACACGCCGAGCAGGCTCCGCAGCTCCGCGCCATCGGCGGTGTCGGATCGAGCGATGCATCGGTGACCACCGAGCCGAGCAGCAGCCAGGGCCCTGCTCCCGGCGCCAGCACCATCGAGTTCTTGCCCCACCACCCGACCCCGGCCCGGACGGCGGCGGCACGGTCGACGAGCCGTTCGTCGTCGCTCAGAATCTCGGCCCGGTACCCGTCCCGTCGCACCTCGTCGGCGACTGCCTCCAGCACCCGGCGGAGCCCGAGATAGTGGTTCTCGGTGGCGAACCGGGCGACCCGTCCGGTTCCGGCTACCGCCGGCCCGGGGGATCCTCCGTCGGGGAGATACGACCAGGCCAGAACCACGAGACGCTCGGCCCACGGATAGGTACGCCGCACATCGGTGGCGACATCGGGAGCCAGGTAGGTGAAGCCGAGCCCGGCATTGCTGCCGTCGGTGCGACGCCGGTCCAATTCGTCGCGCACCTCGACGAATGGTTCGGCGGTGCACACCCCCACCCCGGCGGCGTGGTGCGTTTCCGCCATTGACTGGATGGTCGACCACAGTTCCACACCTGCGAGGTTACGGCGTCAGAGCCCGGTCAGCCGGAGGCAACCCCGCCATGGGGTGCCGTGTCGTGTGCCGGGTCGTGTGGTGAGCCGGGTGACGGAGGCGCAGGTCGGGGCACCAGCCGGAGCGGGGACACCAGGCCCGCCTCGGCAAGGTTGTGCAACGCATGACTCTCGGCACCGGCAAGCTCGACCGGGCTGCTCCCCGCAAGCAACACGGTGACGATGCAGTCGTCACACGCCGACGTGTGCTGCATCACGCACTGGTCGCAGTCGATGATCATGGCGCCTCCTTCCGTCGTCCGGCGATCCGTCGGGAAGCGCCGCAACGGGTCGCATTCCCATCGGACCCGGGTGTGTGTAGGTCATGGACACAACCTATCCACAGGGTGTGACACGTTCCCGGTCACACCCCGGTGCGGGGTACGCTCGGACCATCCTCGAACCGGGAGCAGGCGTGCGGCTGGCCATCAATGTCGGGTACTGGGGGTCGAACGCCGGGCTGGACATGGAGCTCGTCCTCGAAGCGGAACGGCTCGGCTATCACTCGGTGTGGGCCGCCGAGGCCTGGGGATCGGATGCGGTGACGGTGTTGAGCTGGATCGCCGCACGCACCGAACGGATCAAGGTCGGAGCGGCGATCCTGCAGATGCCGGCGCGCTCCCCGGCGATGACCGCCATGACGGCGGTCACCCTCAGCGAGCTGTCGGGAGGGCGGTTCCTCCTCGGCCTCGGGCTGAGCGGCCCCCAGGTCGCCGAGGGTTGGCACGGCCAGCCATACGGGGCCCCGCTCGGCAAGACCCGCGAGTACGTGACCATCGTTCGCCGGATCATCGCCCGTGAGGAACCGCTCATCCATCACGGCGACCATTACCAGATCCCCTATACCGGCCCCGGCGCCACCGGGCTCGGGAAGCCGCTCACCCTGATCACCCATCCCTCCCACGAGATCCCGATCTATCTGGCGGCGCTCGGACCGAGGAACGTCACCCTGACCGCCGAGATCGCCGACGGGTGGATCCCGGTGTTCTACTCACCGGACCGCGCCCCTGCGGTGTTCGGTCCCCTGCTCGAGGCCGGGTACGCCGCCTCCGGTGATCCCGGCAAGGCCGCCCGGTTCGACATCGCGGCGTCCGTCGGAGTCGCCATCACCGACGATCTGGCCACCGCCCGGCGACGGATGAAACCGACCGTGGCGCTCTACATCGGTGGGATGGGCGCCAAGGGCCACAATTTCTACCACGACCTCGCCGTGAGGTACGGGTACGAGCAGGACGCCGACCGGATCCAGGATCTGTATCTGGCGGGACGGCGCAGGGAGGCGACCATGGCAGTGCCCGACGCCCTCGTCGACGACCTCAATCTGATCGGTCCGGCGGCGGCGGTGCGTGACCGGCTCGAGGTGTGGAAGGCAGCAGGGGTCACCACCCTGGTGGTGACCGCACCGGATCTCGCCACGCTCCGCACCCTCCCCGACCTGATGCCCTGACGGGTCCCCTCGATCTCACGAGCCCTCGCCGAGCCATTCCACCAGCGCAGCTCCCCACAACGTGATGGCGCCGACCGCCTCGGAACGCTCGCGCAGATCGCGGTCATTGCTGATCACCACCACGGGGCCGTCGGCGTTGCGGGCCAGGGAGACGATCTCGTCGTCGGCGATCATGTGGGCCGGGCTGAATCGCACTTCGACGCCGCCGGGACCGACCCCGGTATCGCCGTCGGTGGCCTCGTGCGAGTCGAACACGACGATGACCCGGTGGGCGGCTCGGCGTCTCCGCAGCCGGGATGCACCGCCGATCAGCCGCCGGCGCAGCTCGCCCGAGGCGAAGTGTTCGCGATCGATGAGGAAGGTGACGTTGTAGCCGTCGACGACGACCGTGACCGGTCTGGTGAGCCCGAGCAGCCAGATCACCGCCTCGGCGGAGTCGGGGGCGATCCCGGGGGGCACGAACAACGGCTCCGGCGTCTCCGGAGGCGTTGGCGCCGGACGCCGGGGCGCCGGAGGAGCGGGGACGGCGGCGGCGAAGGCGGCGATGTCGAGGTCGAGCCGCCGGGCGGCACGGACCGGGTCGGGGTCGGCTCCCCGCCGCACTGTCGGCGCCGTCCCCTCCGGTCGGGGGCTCCTGCGCCGATCCCGCCGCCGGATCTCGGCCAGTCGCGCCTCGGTGTCGACACGAAGCGTGCGTTCCGTTTCGAGGTCCGTGGTCAACACCTGGACCTGCTCGGTCAGCGCGGCGACCCGGGCGTCGGCATCACCCCGCTCCGCCCGTGGGTGATCGCGGAGGTTCCGTCGCAGGGTCCGGACCTCGGTGGTCAGCCGATCCCGCTCGTCCCGCAACTCCGCCGACCGACGCTTCGCCTCGGAGAGCCGGCCCTCGACGGCGGCGATGGCGTCACCTTCATCGCCCCCGCTGTCGGGAGTCACCGCATCGGCGACGGCATCGGCGAGCTTCATCCACCATCCCGGCTCGGCGGACAGGAACAACGTCGCCAGCCCGGCATCGTCCTCCCCCAGTTCCTCCAGCGTCTTCTCGCGCAGCCACTCATTGCGATCGAGTTCGACGAGCACGCTGCGCAGCAGCGGAGGAGTCAGGCGGCCACCACCGGTGGCGGCGACCCGCCGTAGGGAAACCGGGATCTCCCGTGCCTCGAGATCGCGCAGCACCCGCCGCACCGCCGTGATTGCTGGTTCGAGGATGGCCGCGACCTGGCCGGCGGTTGATGTCATCTCCCCCATGATGGTCGATATCCGGCCCGATGGTCGATATCCACCACGGAGCGGCCGATCTCCCCGGTTTGACAGCAAACACGGCAGTGGCATACTTGCCGGACATGTACGACTTCAGCCTCCTCGTACGAATTCCTCGCGGCGCATAGCGGTCCGCCTCTTCGCTGTGCGCCCTCGACCCTCCCCTTCGGGAGGGTTTTCTTTTTTCCAGGTCTTTCCTGCACCCAATCGTCTCGTACCCATTCCTGTTTCGTCCCACCGGGCAAACCCACCTGGCGCCACCGGCGCCGACACCCAATCAGGAGCCAGCAATGGCCAACACCACCATGAACCACCCGCCAACCATCACACCGACCGGAAACACCCGCACCGTCGGCGACACCGTCACCGGTGCACAATCGCTGATCCGCTGTCTCGAACACGAGGGCGTCGAGATCGTCTTCGGGGTCCCGGGTGGAGCGATCCTCCCGGCCTACGACCCACTGCTCGACAGCTCGATCCGCCATGTGCTGGCACGACACGAACAGGGCGCCGGGCACATGGCCTCGGGCTTCGCCCATGCATCGGGCAAGGTCGGGGTGGTGATGGCGACGTCCGGTCCCGGCGCCACCAATCTGATCACCGCCCTCGCCGACGCCCACATGGACTCGATTCCGGTCGTCGCCATCACCGGGCAGGTCGCCACCTCGGCAATCGGCAACGACGCATTCCAGGAGGCCCACACCTGGGGCATCTCGATGCCGTGCACCAAACACAACTATCTGGTGACCTCGATCGACGACCTTCCCGATGTGATCCACGAGGCCTTCCACCTTGCTGCGACCGGGCGACCCGGTCCCGTGCTGGTGGACATCCCCAAGGACGTCCTGGCGGCAACCACCCGGTGGCGGCCGGCGGGGGAGATCGACCTCCCGGGGTACCGACCCCGGATCAAGGGCAACCCACGGCAGGTCCGGGCGGCGGTCGACCTGGTCATGGCCAGCGAGTGTCCGGTGTTGTACGTCGGTGGCGGGGTGATCCGCGCCGAGGCCGCCGACGAGGTGCTCCGGTTCGCCGAGCTCGCCAACCTGCCGGCGGTGACCACGTTGATGGCCCGGGGGGCGATCCCCGACTCGCATCCCCTGGCGCTGGGGATGCCCGGTATGCACGGGACCTATACCGCCATCACCGCCATGCAACGCGCCGATCTGCTCATCGCCGTCGGGGCGCGCTTCGACGACCGCGTCACCGGTGACCCCCGGAGCTTCGCCCCCGGAGCCAAGATCATCCACATCGATGTCGATCCCGCCGAGATCGGTAAGGTCCGCACCGCCGATGTGCCGATCGTCGGTGATGCCAAAGCGGTGCTCCGTCAGCTCATCTCAACCACCGAAGCCGCACTCGACGGTGGTGACCCGCCATCCCGAACCCCATGGTTGGAGACGCTGGCGGAGTGGCAGCGGCTGTACCCGCTCGCCTACGACCAGTCCGACGAGGGCCCGATCCAACAACCGTTTGTGATCGAGGCCATCCACCGGGTCACCGGTGGTGACGCCATCGTGGTCGCCGGGGTCGGCCAGCATCAGATGTGGACCGCCCAGTTCTGGGGTTTCGAGCGACCCAACACCTGGATCAACTCCGGGGGGCTGGGAACCATGGGCTATGCGGTGCCTGCCGCCGTCGGCGCCAAGGCGGCGATGCCGGACGCCACGGTGTTCGCCATCGACGGTGACGGCTGTTTCCAGATGACCATGCAGGAGCTGATCACCGCATCGGTCGAAGGGATACCGGTCAAGATCGCCGTGATGAACAACCACTCACTGGGGATGGTCAAGCAATGGCAGCGACTGTTCTACGGCGAGCGGTTCTCGGCCGTCGACCTCACCGACCACACCCCCGACTACGTCAAGCTCGCCGAAGCCATGGGGTGTGTCGGGCTGCGCGCCGACCTTCCCAGCGACGTCCTCCCCATCCTGGAGAAGGCGATGGCCATCAACGACCGTCCCGTGGTGATCGAGTTCCGCTGTGATCCCGATGCCATGGTGTTCCCGATGGTTCCGGCCGGTCAGTCCAATGACCATGTCGTGCTGCGTGCGGAGGACCTGTGATGCACCACGTCATCATCGTCCAGGTGGAGAACAAGCCCGGGGTGCTGTCCCGCATCGCCTCGATGTTCGCCCGCCGCAACTTCAACATCCACTCGCTCACCGTCGGTCCCACCATCGATCCGGGCATGTCGCAGATGACGGTGGTGGTCGACGGGCCCGAGATGGAACAGATCATCAAACAGCTCTACAAGCTGGTCAACGTGGTCCGGGTGTCCGAGTTGGCGCCCGCCGAACGCATCGATCGCGAGATCCTCATGGTGCGGGTGGCGGCGCAGCCGGGCCAACGCTCCGAGATCCTGGAAGCCGCCCGCATCTACGGCGCCGAAGCGGTGGATGTCGGGATCGCCACCATGACCTTCCAGATCGCCGGCGAGCCGGACCGCCTCCAGGACTTCCTCGGGCTGATGGAGCCATACGGCGTCGTCGATCTGGTCAAGTCCGGTCGCATCTCGCTGAGCAAGGACCCGAAGAGCCCTTCCCACCGCCGTCCCGTTCCCCGGTTGCGTTCGGCGTGACCATCCCACCCGCCAGGAGACCCAGATGACCACCATGTACTACCGGAGCGATGCCGACCCGGCGCTGATCGCCGACCGCAAGGTTGCGGTGCTCGGCTTCGGCAGCCAGGGCCACGCCCACGCACTCAACCTCAAGGACAGCGGGGTCGATGTGGTGGTCGGGTTGCGGCCCGGAAGCCGCCGCATCGAGACCGCCACCGCTGCAGGACTCGAGGTGCGGTCCCCCGCAGAGGCGGCCGCCTGGGCCGACCTGGTGATGGTGCTGGTTCCTGATCAGCACCAGAAGGATCTGTATCACCAGGAGGTGGCGCCCCACCTCGCTGCCGGCGACGCCCTGTTCTTCGCCCACGGCTTCAACATCCACTTCAACTACATCGACCCGGCTCCGGGGATCGATGTGGTGATGGTGGCTCCGAAGGGCCCGGGACATCTGGTTCGCCGCCAGTACACCGAGGGCAGCGGGGTTCCCTGTCTGCTGGCGGTCCATCAGGACGCCAGCGGGGCGGCCCGCAACCTCGGGCTGTCCTATGCCGATGCAATCGGCGGCACCCGGGCCGGAGTGATCGAGACCACGTTCGGCGCCGAGACCGAGACCGACCTCTTCGGTGAGCAGGTGATCCTGTGCGGTGGCGTCGACGAGTTGGTCCGTGCCGCCTTCGAGACCCTCACCGACGCCGGGTATGCCGAGGAGATGGCGTACTTCGAGGTGCTCCACGAGCTCAAGCTCATCGTCGATCTGCTCTTCGAGGGTGGGATCTCCTGGATGCGCCATTCGGTCTCGGACACCGCCGAGTACGGCGATGTGACCCGTGGCCCTCGGATCATCACCGACGACACCCGCCGGACCATGCGCGACATCCTCGACGAGATCCGCTCCGGTAGCTTCGCCAAGGAATGGATGGAGGAGCACGCCGCCGGCGCCCCGCTCCTCACCGAGGCCCGGGCCTCCCTTGCCGAGCATCCCATCGAGCAGGTGGGGCGCCGGTTGCGACCGATGATGCCGTTCCTCACCCCCCGGGATCCCGCCGACGACGGAGCCTGAGACGCAGAACGGCGGTCGGTGGCCCCTGCGATCTCTCGCAACGGGTCACCGACCGCCGGTGGAGGGGTCGGTCCCGGCCGGATGCGGTTCACGCACCGGACGGGTCCTGGTTCAGGTCTCAGGCCTGGAGGGCGGCCTGGGCCTCGATCTCGATCTTCACCTTCTTCGACACCAGCACGCCACCCGACTCGAGGGCGACGTTCCAGGTGAGGCCGTATGCCTCTCGCTCGATCTCACCGGTTGCGGAGAACTGAGCCTTGGCGTTGCCCCACGGGTCGTTGACCACGCCGTGGTATTCGGCGTCCAGGGTGATGGGGCGGGTGACGCCGTGGAGCGACAGGTCGCCGGTGAGCTTCCAGGTGTCGCCATCGGGCACGATACCGGTGCTGCGGAACGTCATCGTCGGGTACTGCTCGACGTCGAAGAAGTCGGCCGAACGGAGATGGCCGTCGCGGTCCTCGGCGCCGGTGGTGACGCTGGCGAGCTGAACCTCGACCGACACCACGGTGTCCTCGGGCGTCTCGCCGACCTCGATGGTGCCGGCGACATCGCCGAAGCTACCACGGACCTTGGTCACCATCATGTGACGGGCGACGAAGGTGACCGCAGTGTGGGTCGGGTCGAGTGACCAGGTTCCGACGGCGGGGAGATCGGTGCCGTCAACGGTTCGTACAGGGGACTTGGTGGTCTCGGTGGTCATGGTGGGTTCCTCCCAGTTGATTGCCCGGCGGTTGCGCCAAGTGATTGCGGTGCGCAACTATACCAACTCGTTGCGATGCGCAACTATTCCCACCACCCTAAGGGTGTGTGCCGGGCTAGCACGATTCCGGCGGTGCGGACGGTTGACCACTATGTTGCGGCGGATGAGACGGACTTCTCCCCTCGCCGTCGCGATCGCTTTCGCCATCGCCGCCTGCGCCAATGCGGCGGGCACCGACCCCCCGACCACGACCGCGGGCTCCACGGTCTCGCCATCGGTCTCCGCACCGTTGACGACCGCCGCCCCGACAACCCCCGAGACAACGACCCACTCCGGGTCGTCGACCACCTCCGCCGGGGTGCCCGACGGTCCCGATGTCGCCAGCGCCACCGGACTCGGCGACAGCCGGTATCCGGAACTGGGGAACGTGGGTATCGACGTCGATCACTACATCATCGAGCTCCGTTTCGACCCGGGCGACGGATCGATCGATGCCGTCGCCACCGTCGAAGCCACGGCCACCGACGATCTCGAGGTCTTCAGCCTCGACTTCATCGGGTACGACGTGTCGGCGGTGACCGTCGACGGCGCCGCAGCGGCGATCTCGCGCACCGACACCAAACTCGTAGTGGCACCGGCAACCGCCATCCCCACGGGTGAGGGCTTCAGCGTGGCGGTGGCCTACACCGGGACACCCCAGCCCTTCCAGCCCGAGGGCATGCCGTTCCAGATGGGATGGATGAGCGGTCCCCGTGGCGAGCAGTTCGTCGCCGCAGAACCCGACGCCGCCCGGACCTGGTTTCCCGGCAACGACCACCCCGTCGACAAGGCCACCTTCACCTTCCGGGTCACCGTCCCCGACCCGCTGATGGCGGTCGCCAACGGGGTGCTCACCGACACCGTGGAGGACGGCGACGACATCACCCGGGTATTCGAGATGGACCAGCCGATGCCCACCTACCTGGCTACGGTCGTGATCGGCGACTACACCGTCGTCGACGATCCCGACTCGACCGGAGTCGGCGGGGTTCCGATCCGCAACCTCCTCCCACCGGGGCTCACCCTCGATCCGCCGCCCCGGCTCGATCTGCAGGGGGAGATGATGGCGTTCATGGTCGACCGTTTCGGACCATATCCGTTCGATCTGTACGGGATCGCCGTGGTCCCCGGGTTCCCCGCCGCCCTGGAGAACTCCACCCTGTCACTGTTCGGGGACCGGATCGTGGCTTCGATCGGGTTCTTCGAGGCGGTGCTGGTCCACGAGCTCGCCCACCAGTGGTTCGGCAACCACGTCACCCTCGGCGACTGGGGCGACATCTGGCTCAACGAGGGGTTCGCCACCTATGCGGAGTGGTTGTGGATCGAGGAGCGCGACGGTCCCGAGGCCTTGCGGGTGAAGGTCGAGGAGCAACATGCCAACATGTCGCTGCTCGGACTCCCCCCGCCGGGGAATCCCCCGGCCGATGATCTTTTCAACGCCTCGGTCTACATCACCGGGGGGCTCACCCTCCACGCCCTCCGTCTCGAGATCGGCGACGACGCCTTCTTCGAGACGCTGCGGACCTACCTCGAACGGTTCGCCTACGGAACGGCCTACACCGCAGACTTCATCGCCGTCGCCGAGGAGATGGCGGGGCGCGACCTCACCGACCTGTTCGATGCGTGGCTCTATGGAGACGAGGTGCCCGACCTATGACCGAACCCATGACCAGCTCGACGACTGCCGGCGACCCCGCCGACGGGACCCCGCTCCTCGCCGACATCGCCGTGATCGGACTGGCGGTGATGGGTCGGAACCTGGCGCTCAACATCGCCGACCACGGTTTCCGGGTTGCGGTCGGCAATCGCACCGCCATCCGGGTCGACGAGTTCCTCGCCGGCGACGCCGGCGGATTCGACATCGTGGGGGCGGCGACGCTTCCCGAACTGGTGGAGTCGCTCCGCCGCCCTCGCAAGGTCATCCTGATGGTGCGCGCCGGTCAACCCGTCGATGCCACGCTCGATGAACTGGTTCCCCTGCTCGACCCCGGCGACATCGTCATCGACGGCGGCAACTCCGAATACACCGACACCATCGCACGCACCCTTCGACTCAACGGGCTCGGGCTCCATTTCGTCGGCGCCGGGATCTCCGGCGGCGAGGAGGGGGCACGTTACGGACCATCGATCATGCCCGGTGGAGCGGCGGCGGCGTGGCCCCACATCTCGGAGATCCTCACCGCCATCGCCGCTCCCGCCGCCGACGGGACCCCGTGTTGTGACTGGGTGGGGCCCGACGGCGCCGGCCACTACGTCAAGATGGTGCACAACGGCATCGAATACGGGGACATGCAGGTGATCGCCGAGTCCTTCGATGTGATGCGTCGCGGTCTCGCCATGTTCCCTCCGGCGATGGCGCCGGTGTACACCCGCTGGAACACCGGGAAGCTCGAGTCGTTCCTGATCGAGATCACCGCCGACATCACCGCCTACACCGACGACGACGGCGAACCGCTGGTGGACCGCATCCTCGACGCCGCCGGGCAGAAGGGCACCGGAAAATGGACCGTGATCTCCTCGATGCACCTGGGGATGCCGGTGTCGCTCATCGCCGAGGCGGTGTACGCCCGGGTGGTCTCGTCGCTCGTCGATCAGCGTCGCCAGGCCGCCGAGCTCGCCGCCCGGCAGGCGGCGAGCCGACCCACGCCCGCCGGCGTCCCGACCGGGCTGATCGACGATGACGAGGCGTCGGTGATCGCCGATCTCCACGATGCGCTCTATGCCTCGAAGATCGTCTCCTACGCCCAGGGGTTCATGCTGCTGCGTGCGGCATCCGACGAACACGGGTGGGGACTGGACCTGGGCCGCATCGCCTCGCTGTGGCGAGCCGGGTGCATCATCCGTTCCCGGTTCCTCGACGACATCATGCGAGCCTACGAGACCGATCCCGAACTCCCCAGCCTGCTGCTCGATCCGTTCTTTGCGTCAGAACTTGCCGCGGCCGAGCCGGGATGGCGCCGGACGGTCAGCCGTGCGGTGGCGCATGCCATCCCCGTTCCGGCCTACTCCGCCGCCCTCGCCTTCCACGACGGCTACCGGTCGGACCGGCTTCCCGCCAGCCTGATCCAGGCGCAGCGCGACTACTTCGGCGCCCACACCTACGAACGCATCGACACCGACCGGGGACAGCACTTCCACACCAACTGGACAGGCACCGGCGGCACCACCTCATCGGGCACCTACGAAGCGTGAGACTCGATCCGGAGACGTGCCGGGTGCGGTTCCTATCGGCACGGTCGGCGGTGCTCGGCAGCGTGACCGCCGAGGGACTCCCCCACCTGGTCCCGGTGGTGTTCGCCTGGGATGGCACCGACCTCGTCTTCGTGATCGACGCCAAGCCCAAGTCGACCCCGCAGCTCCGGCGGCTCGCCAACCTCGAGACACATCCGGAGTGCACCCTCCTCGCCGACCGCTACGACGAGGATTGGAACGCGTTGTGGTGGGTCAGGGTGGACGGTCGGGCCCGGATCGACGACGACCCGGGCAGCGTGGCGCAGGCAGCCGCACTGATCGCCCATCGATACCCACAGGCCACAGGGACCGACCCACCGGGACCGGCGGTGTGGATCACCCCACAACGCTGGACGGGATGGGCCGCTGCCGACGGGGCTCGGCACTGGTAGCGTGCCCGCCATGCAGGTCGGCGTCCCCAGAGAACGGACCCCGGGCGAACGGCGGGTGGCTGCGGTCCCCGATGTCGTCCGGCAGTACAGGGAGTGGGGTTGGGACGTCGTGGTGGAAGCCGACGCCGGCACCGCCGCCGGGTTCACCGACGATGCCTACCGTGACGCCGGCGCCACCATCGGCGAGCCCGACGATGCCAATATCGTTGTGTTCGTCGGCCCACCCTCCGCCGAGCGGCTGGCGACCGTACGCAGCGGCGCCATCGTCGTCGGATTTCTCGAACCGTTCACCGGCGCCGCGGCGATGCGGATGGCGCTCGAACGAGGACACATCGCCGTCGCCGTCGAGGCGATCCCGCGGACCACGCTGGCGCAGGCGATGGACGCCCTCTCCTCTCAGGCCAACATCGCCGGCTACGCCGCGGTCCTGGTCGCCGCCGCCGCCTCACCTCGGTTGCTCCCGATGATGGTCACCGCCGCCGGCACCATCGCTCCATCCAAGGCGGTCATCCTCGGTGTCGGGGTAGCCGGGCTGCAGGCGATCGCCACCGCCCGCCGTCTCGGTGCCGTGGTTCACGCCTATGACATCCGCACCGAGACCCGCGAGCAGGTGGAGAGTCTCGGCGCAAGGTTCATCGCCGCCGTCACCACCGACGCCGACGAGGGCGGGTATGCCAGGGAGGTGGCCGCCGACACCCAGCAGCTCCAGCACGAGGCACTGGCGCCGTACCTCGCCGAGGCGGACATCGTGATCACCACGGCGCAGATCCCGGGCCGCCCCGCCCCGCTGCTGGTCACCGACGAGATGCTGGCCCAGATGCGACCCGGCGCCGTCATCGTCGACATGGCCGCCGCCACCGGTGGCAACGTGTCCGCCTCCCGACCCGACGAGGTCGTGGTGGTCGGCGGGGTTCACATCCACGGACCCACCAACCTCGCCGCCGCCCAGGCCGCCGATGCCAGCCGGATGTACGCCAGGAACGTCGCCGCCCTGCTGGGCAGGGCCCGTAACCTCCACGGCGAGAACGACGGGTTCGCCTTCGATCTCGACGACGAGATCCTCGGCACCGCCGCCGTGGTCGCCGCCGGAGCGGCCCGCCATCCCCGGACCATCGAGCTTCTGGGCGAAACGCCCGCCGAACCGCCCGCCGAACCGCACCGGGAACCGACATGAGTGCGATGTTCATCAGCGGGATCGTGGTCTTCGTCCTCGCCGGGTTCGTCGGGATCGAGGTGATCTCGAAAGTCCCGCCGACCCTGCACACCCCGCTGATGTCGGGAGCCAATGCCATCAGCGGGATCACCATCGTCGGAGCCGTCATCGCCGCCGGCTCGGGAGGCACGACGACGGCCACGGTCCTCGGGTTTCTCGCCGTCACCTTCGCCACCATCAACGTCGTCGGCGGGTTTCTGGTGACCGACCGGATGCTGGAGATGTTCAAACGCAAGCCGGGGCCCAGACCGTGACCGAACTGCTCTACCTCGGCGCCGCCGTGCTCTTCATCATCGGGTTGAAACGGCTGGGCTCCCCCCGCACGGCGCGACGTGGCAACCAACTCGCCGCCGTCGGGATGTTGCTCGCCCTCGTCGTGGCACTGGTCGACCTCGACGTCGTGTCGTGGGGGACCATCGCCGCCGGTCTGATCACCGGAGGTGTGGTGGGAGCGCTGCTGGCGATCAGGGTCCAGATGACCGCCATGCCCCAGCTCGTCGCCGCATTCAACGGATTCGGCGGGGCCGCCTCGGCGCTGGTGGCGTTGGCGGAGCTCGATCTCGCCGGCGGGGACCTCCCGATCGAAACCGACGTGACCGTGCTGCTGTCGTTGGCCATCGGCACCCTGACCTTCACCGGGAGCTTTGTCGCCTTCGGCAAACTGCAGGGGATCATCACCGGCCGGCCGGTCCGTCTCCCCGGCGGGCCCCTGTTCAATGTGATGCTGACGGTGACGCTGGTGGGTCTCGGTATCTGGGCGACCACCAGCGCCACCACCCAGCCCTACTGGTTGTGCGTCCTGGTCGCCGCCGTGCTCGGGGTCTCCGGCGTCCTCCCCATCGGCGGCGCCGACATGCCGGTGGTGATCTCACTGCTCAATTCGCTGTCGGGTCTGGCGGCGGCGATGGCAGGGTTCGTGATCGGCAACTCGGCGTTGATCATCGGCGGTGCGCTGGTCGGTGCCGCCGGGTTGATCCTCACCCTGCAGATGGGCCAGGCGATGAACCGCTCGCTCGCCAACGTGCTCTTCTCCGGTTTCGGTGGCGCCCCCGCCGGCGGGCCGATCGTCGAGGGCGACCGATCGGTGACCCGCGCCACCCCCGCCGATGTCGCCATCGCCATCGGTTACGCCGAGCGGGTGATGGTCGTCCCCGGCTACGGTCTGGCGGTGGCGCAGGCCCAGCATGCGGTGAGGGATCTGGCCAAGCTGCTCGAAGGGCGTGGGATCGAGGTCGGCTACGCCATCCACCCGGTTGCGGGACGGATGCCGGGGCACATGAACGTGCTGCTCGCCGAAGCGGACGTCCCCTACGACCAGCTCTACGACCTGGATCAGTCCAACCCGAGATTCCCCCAGACGGATGTCGTCCTCATCGTCGGGGCCAACGACGTGGTCAACCCGGCGGCCCGCGACGATCCGGGGAGCCCCATCTACGGGATGCCGATCCTCGAGGTGGACAAGGCAAGGACGGTCGTGGTGGTCAAACGATCGCTGTCCCCGGGGTTCGCCGGCATCGACAACCCACTTTTCTACCTCGACGGCACCATGATGTTCTTCGAGGACGGTAAATCCGCCATCGAGGCGATCATCACCGCCCTCGCCGAGATCTGACCTGGCGGCCCATCGGGAGAGGCGACGACATGGAGTTCGGTGAGGTGGTGCGGGGACGCCGGATGGTGCGCAACTACACCGACGACCCGGTCGATCCAGCTGCGGTGGGCCGGATCCTCGATGTCGCCCGGCGGGGCCCGTCTGCCGGGTTCAGCCAGGGCCAGACCTTCGTGGTGATCACCGATGCGGATCGCCGGCACCGCATCGCCTCACTCGCCGACGAACCGGGCCACCTCGCCAGGGGCTTCGAGCCTTGGATCTCGGCGGCTCCGGTCCATGTGGCGGTATGCACCAGCGAGGCCGCCTATGCAGCGCGCTACGCCGAGCCCGACAAACATCACGCCACCGCCGCAGGTGACTGGTCGGTGCCGTACTGGTGGGTCGACGCCGGGGCAGCGTTGATGCTGATCCTGCTGGCCGCCGTCGACGAAGGGTTGGCCGCCGGGTTCCTGGGCGCACACGCACTCCCCGGTATGGCGGATCTGCTCGACCTGCCCCCCGAGATCGCACCGATCGGAATCGTCACGCTGGGACATGCCGCCGCCGACCGACCATCGGGTTCGCTCGGGCGAGGTCGACGACCGATCCGGGATGTCATCCGGTACGAACACTGGTGACCATGCGACGTCGGACCCGGCCCGGATCCCGCCTACCATCCCGGCACCAATGCTCCAGCTCAACGATCTGACCAAACGATACGGCGACCTGCTGGCCCTCGACGGCTGCACCTTTTCCGCCCCCCGTGGCACCCTGCTCGGCTTTCTCGGACCCAATGGCGCCGGCAAGACCACGGCGATGCGCTCGATCTTCGGACTGGTTCAACCGGATCAGGGGTCCGTCACCTGGGACGGGGCGGCGATCGACGGCACCGCACGGCTCGGGTTCGGGTACATGCCGGAGCAACGTGGGCTCTACCCGAAGATGCGTCTCCATGACCAGTTGGTGTACTTCGGTCGGCTCCACGGGATGGCAAAGGTGGAGGCCGCCTCCGCCGCCGACCGGTGGTTGACCACGCTCGGTCTCGCCGACCGGGCCGGCGACCGACTCGAGGATCTCTCCCATGGCAACCAGCAACGGGTCCAGCTCGCTGCGGCGCTGGTCCACGATCCGGAATTGCTGGTGCTCGACGAACCGTTCTCCGGCCTCGATCCGATCGGTGTCGAATCGATGGGTGTGATCCTCGCCGAACGCGCCGCCGCCGGAACCGCCGTCGTCTTCTCCAGTCACCAGCTCGACCTGGTCGAGGATCTGTGCGAATCGGTGGTCATCATCGACCGGGGACGGATCGTGCTGTCGGGCCCGGTCACCGAGCTCCGGTCCGCCTCGCCCTACCGCCACCTCGACATCCGTATGCACGGCGCCGCACCCAACTGGCACCGGGAGATCGACGGCGCAGAATTGGTGCGGGTCAACGGAGACCGTACCCAGCTCCGGGTTCCCGTCGGAGCCGACGCCGCCGCCCTGCTGGCGGTAGCCCAGCGCTCCGGCCAGGTCCACGAGTTCACCTTCTCACCGCCGAACCTGTCACAGGTGTTCCGTGAGGCGGTGGGTCAATGAACGCGTATGCCAACGTCCGGTTGGTGGCGGTACGCGAGATGCGTGAGCGGATCACCAGCCGCTCGTTCCAGGTGTCGACGGCGGTGACCGTGCTGCTGGTGCTGGGTGCGGTGTTCCTTCCTGCGCTCTTCGCCTCGGACGAGGCTCCGTCCTACACCGTCGGGACCGTCGGCGACTCGCCGGCGGAACTCGACCAGCTGATCATCCGCGATGCCCCCGACCCGGGAACCGAGGTGGTGGTGGACGTCTTCGCCGACCGCAACGAGCTCGAGCGGGCGCTCCAGAACAACCAGATCGACCTCGGTGTGATCGATGCGACACTGATCCTGACCGGCCCGGACTCCGATCCCCAGCTGGTCACGATCGCAACGGGTTCGCTGCAGGCGATGGCCATCGAACAACGCGCCCTCGGGATGGGGCTCACCGCCGAACAGCTCTCGCAGATATTCGTCGGCGGCGTCGCCGTCGAGAGCGTCGACGAGGACGACGACGCCGAGGAGCGCACCGGATTGGCGTTCTTCGGAACCATCCTGCTGTTCGTGTCGATCGTCACCTATGGCCAGTGGATCCTGATCGGGGTGGTCGAGGAGAAGACCAGTCGGGTCGTCGAGGTGATCCTCGGTGCGGTCAAGCCGAGGGATCTGCTGGCGGGCAAGGTGATCGGGATCGGGGCGCTCGGACTCGCCCAACTCGTACTGATCGCCCTGGTGGGTCTGTTCGCCGCCGCCGGCTATTCCGACCTCGACCTTCCCCCGATCGGCCCCAGCCTGGCGTTGATCATCATCGGTTGGTTCGTGCTCGGGTTTGCCTTCTTCGCCGCCGGTTATGCCGTCGCCGGCTCGCTCGTGTCGCGACAGGAGGACGCCCAGAACGCCTCCTTCCCTCTGACCATGGTGCTGATGGTGGCCTACTTCGTGGCCGCATCGGCGCTGGGGGGAGGCGACAACCCGGTGTTGCGGGCGTTGTCGATCATCCCGCCCTTCTCACCGCTGACCATGCCGATCCGCCAGGCCACCGGGGCCGCAACCACCGTCGAGGTGGCGGTATCGGTGACCTTGATGGTGCTGGCGATCATCGGGATTCTGCGGGTCGGTGGCAGGGTCTACGCCGCCGGGCTCCTGCGATCCGGCGGCCGCACCAAACTCCGGCATGCCCTCCGTAACGCCGAAACCTGAGGCCGCCGGCAACGAGGGCGAAGATCGCAGCGCCGACCACCGGCGCATGCCGCATCAGCCATTCGGTAACATTGCGCCATCAATCGAAGACCAAGGGGCCCCCTCATGAACCTGTCCGTCACCCGCCGCACGGCATACGCACCCCCCGTCGAGTTCGTCGAGCGTAAGGGGCTCGGACACCCCGACACCATCTGCGATGCGCTTGCCGAGGACCTGGCACGCAGGTTGGCGACCGACTACCTGGCGCACACCGGACATGTCCGCCACTTCAACGTCGACAAGGCGGTGCTCGCCGCCGGTGCGGTCGAGGTCGGATTCGGTGGGGGCCACCACATCAAGCCGAGCCGGTTGGTCCTGGTGGGCAAGGCCGACTTCTCTCAGAAGGAATGGCAACCCGACCCCGACGCCCTCGCCGACGAATACAAGAAGAAGCTGCTGGAGATCCTCCCCGACGCCACCGAGGACTCTTTCGATGTCGAGATCTGGCTCAACCAGTCATCGGTCGACCTCGCCGCCGTCATCGAATCCCGCGACGGCGCCCCGCTCGCCAACGACACCTCCTTTGCGGCGGTCTCGCTCCCCCACTCCGCCCTGGAGCGGGCGGTCTACGCCGTCGAACATCACCTCAACGACCCTGACTACCGACGTCGGGTTCCGGTGGGACGCGACATCAAGGTGATGGGCGCCCGCATCGGCACCGAAGGTCACATCACGGTCGCCGCCCCGGTGATGGCACCCGCCGTCACCGATCGCAGTGAGTACCTCGATGTGGTCGCCGCCATCCGGGAGGCCGCCACCGAGGCCGCCACCGTGGCATTCGGCGGACCCGTCGAGGTCGCCGTCAACCAGGCCGACCAGGACGACACGGCGTACCTCACCCTCACCGGCACCTCCGCCGAAGCCGGCGACGACGGTCAGGTGGGTCGGGGAAACCGATTCGGTGGGCTGATCACCCCCTACCGTCCGATGAGCCTCGAAGCAGCGGCGGGGAAGAACCCGTCGTCGCATGTCGGCAAGACCTATCACGCCGTCGGCGCCGACATCAGCCATCGCCTCATCGACGAGCTCGGGATCGAGGAAGTCACCATCCGGCTGCTCAGCTCGATCGGACATCCGGTGACCGAGCCCCAGGCGGTGCACCTGGAGATCACCGGTGATGTCCTCGACGCCGATCTCGTCCCGGTGGTCACCGAGTGCTTCGCCGACTGGGAAGGTGTCCAGAACCGCCTCATCGCCGGCCACTACGAGCTGTACTGAGCGGATCGTCGCCGGTCTACCGCCGCGAGAAGTCCTCCACCGCCACCCGGGGACCGTACCTCGGGGCATGGGCGCCGCTGAGCCTGAGCAGCGCCAGGGTGCGACGCCGGTGCGGACGGTAGGGCTCGAGTAACTCGAGCATCCGGTCGTCGTCACCGCGCGCTTCGCCGGCAAGGACCCATGAGACCAGGTTGGGCAGGTGGTAGTCACCGACCGGTACCGCATCCGGGTCCCCGACGGCGAACGCCATCACATGGCCGGCGGTCCACAGGCCGATGCCCCTCACCGCAGTGAGACGCCGCCATGCGGCGTCCCGGTCCATCCCGGTCGCCTCCTCGAGACGACGGGCTCGGCGCCCAGCCTCGATGACGGTGCCGGCACGCTTTCTCTCCACCCCGAATCGGTGCAGCTCCTCCGGGGTCAACCCGGCCACCACCGCGGCGTCGGGAGCGATCCATCCGTCGACCGGCCCAGGCGCCGGATCCCCGTAGGCGGCGGCGATCGCCGCATACGACCGTCCGGCGGCCACACCGGTGACCTTCTGCGCCAGGATCACCGGAAGCAGGGCGGCGAAGACCTGCCCGGTCTTCCCCAGGCGGAGCCCGGGAAACCGCCGGTGCAGGTCGGCGACCACACCTGGGGGTGGTCGGAATCTCTCCGGGTCGTCATCGATCCCGCACAGCGCACCGAGCCGCTCCAGCGTGTCATCCGCACCGGGACCCCACGCCGTGGCTTCGATCCATCCGCCACCGACCACGACCTGGAGCGAGACGAGCCCGGCCTCGTTCCGCCCGGTCCACCACCCTCGAGCCGAGCTGCCGGTCCGGATGAGATGGTGCGGGGTGACGTTGCGGAGCGAGACACCGACATCGAACGGCTGGTCGAACCGGATCCGTCGCTGCTTCATGGTGTCACGCTACCGCCACCTCCCCTGGATCGCATCGGGACGGCCCGCCATTTGGTTTGCGTGGTCAGCGTCGTAGGATCGCCGCCGTGGAACCTCTCTTCATCTCCCGTGGCCCTGGCATCTTCGAGCCGACATCGCTCACCGTCGGACCGTGGTTCCCCGACGCCCAACACGGCGGACCACCGGCGGCGCTGCTGATGCGGGCCGTCGAGAGTGCCGAAGCGCCCGGACCGATGCAGATCGCCCGGTTCACCATCGAGCTGCTCCGGGCGGTGCCGGTGGCGGTTCTGGAGGTGGCGGTCCGGGTCCTCCGTCCGGGGAGGAAGGTCCAACTGGTCGAGGCGGCGATCCTCCACCAGGGTGAGGAGGTGGCGATCGCCCGTGCATGGCAGATCGCCCACGTCCCCGGTACCACTCCCCCCTCGTCCCTCGACGAACCGGCGCCGCCCGCACCCCCGGCGCCGCGCGACACGGGGTTCGTCCACGCCATGGCCGAGTCGTGGGGTGAGGGATTCCACACCCTCGCCGTGGAAAAGCAGGTGCTGACCGGATCGTTCGGTACCGACGGACCGGGCAGTGCGTGGATGCGTCTCGTTCCACCGGTGGTCGACGACGAGCGCGCCAGCCCCTGGCAGCGCGTCGCCGCAATCGCCGATTTCGGCAACGGTCTCAGCTCGGCCCTCGACCCGGAGGAGTACCTGTTCATCAACACCGATCTCACCATCGGGTTCGGGCGGGTTCCGGTCGGTCAGTGGACTCTGCTCGATGCGGTGACGGTCGCCGGACCGGACGGCATGGGGATGGCGACGGGCCGGCTCGGCGACATCCACGGGACGTTCGGGCGGTCGATCCAGTCGCTTCTGATCGCCGGCCGCACCTGATCGGGCAAGGGGTGAGCCGACCACGCACCGTCGAGATGTGGGATGTGGCGCTCCCGCTGCGCAGGCCGCTTGTTGCGGCCGACGCCGTCCATTCGCTCCGCCGGTCGGTCATCGTGTCGGTGTCCGGCGATGGGTCCGAAGGATGGGGTGAGGCGGCGCCCCTGCCGGGTCACACCCGCGACGACATCCACGAGGCGTGGGAGGTGATCCAGATCGAGGCGCTCCGTCTGCTGGCCACCGAGGAGCCGGTACTGATCGACGGGGCCACCTCGACCGCCGCCCTCGATGCGGCGCTCAGCTCGTGGCGCGCCGCCGTGGCCGAGGTCCCGCTCGCCGTCCACATCGGCGGTGAGGTCACCCCCGTGGACGCCTCGGCCGCCATCGGTCTCACCGACACCGAGGACGAGCTGCTGACCGTGGTCGCCGCGGCGGTGGCCGCCGGACATCGCCACATCAAGCTCAAGATCGCCCCCGACCGGGTCGGAGGCCCTGCCTCGGTTCGCCGCCACTTCCCGGACCTGGGTATCGCCGTCGACGCCAACGGCTCCTTCGAGCGCCGCCGCATGACCGAGATCGCCGTCCTCGACGAGCTCGGTCTCACCTACATCGAGCAGCCGCTCCCCGCACTCGACCTCGAGGGAAGCGCCACGCTGCGGATGCGGATGACCACCCCGATCTGTCTGGACGAGTCGGTGGGGCGGTTGGGCGACATCGTCACCATCGCCGGTCTCGGCGCCGCCGATGCGATCTCGGTGAAGCCGGGACGGATGGGCCCGGCGCTGGCGGGCCGGGCCATCGCCCTCGCCGAACGCCACCGACTCGACGTCAAGATCGGAGGACTGGTCGCCACCGGGATCGGCAAGGCGCTCGATATTGCGGTCGCCACCCTCCCCCATGTCTCGCTCCCCAGCGATCTGGCGGCGTCGAGCCACTGGTTCGCCGATGACCTGGTGGCGCCACCTTGGACTCTGAGCCAAGGGGCGCTGCAGCCCCACACCACCGCCGGGGTCGGGGTCACGGTCGATCGCGACCGTCTGACCCGCATCGCCACCCGGTACGCCCGCTTCCCCCGCTGACGCCCGTCCCGGCGTCCTACGTCCTCGCCGACCGGTCGGACCGGCCGACGGGGGTGTTTTTGCGTCTGGTCCCGCATGCGGCATCATGGGGCCATGGCTCGGCTTGTGGTCGTCGGTGCAGGACAGATCGGAACCGCGGCGGCACAGGCGGCCGTCGACGACGATGTCGTCGCCACAGTGTCGGCGGTCGTCGACACCGATGCCGAGGCGTCCCACCAGTTGGCTTCCCGCTTCGGTGCCCCGACGTTCCGCACCGTGGCCGAACTCCCTTCGGCGCGGGAGGGCGATCGGGCCCTGGTGGCGTTCTCCCCCCACGTCGAGATCGTGGCCCCGGAGATCCTGCGACTGGTGTCGCTGGGATATCACGTGGTGTCCACCTGCGAGGAACTGGCGTGGCCACCTCGCCACATGTGGAATGCCCTCCACACCGCCGCCCGCACCCACGGGCGGGTGATCATCATGACCGGCGTCAATCCCGGGTTCGTCATGGATCGCCTCCCGTTGCTGGCGACGGCGGCGAGCCGGAACGTCAAGAGCGTGACCGTCACCCGACGCATCGACTCGGCCGAACGTCGCGAGTCGTTCCTGCCCAAAACCGGGCGGGGGCTCCCCACCGACGAGTTCACCGCCGGTGTCGACGACGGCACCATCGGCCACCGTGGGCTCACCCCGAGTGCGATGCTGCTCGCCCACACCCTGGGCTGGCCGAATCGGGATGTCGCCGAAGCCATCGAGCCGATGATGGACGGCGACGAGGTGGCCGGGTTCCGTCAGCACGTGACCCTCCGGTCAGGGGAGAAGACCATCCATCTCGAGATCATCGCCGCATGGCGTCTCCCCGACCCCGGTGACCGGGTGGTTGTCGAAGGCGAACCACCGATCACCCTGGAGATACCGGGTGGGTACCACGGAGACCTCGGGGCCAGCGCCCAGATCGCCATGGCGCTGCGCCGCTGCACCGAGCTCACCCCGTCGTTCTACCGGCCGACCGATCTCCCGCTCCGATTCGGCTGAGCCGCCGCCGGAGACAGGTCCGGGGTGGTAGTAGCGTGGCGGAGCCGATGATTCGTACCTCTTCTCCCCGCTCGATGCTCCTGGCCATGCTGCCGGCCGTACTCGTGACGGTATCGCTGTGGATCGCCGCTCCGGCGACGTATGCCCAGACCCCTGATCAGCAGGTGACCACCACCGTCGGGACGGTGCCGTCACCGTCCTGCGAACCCTACGAGGGGCTGAGCTGCCAGGGATGGTTCACCGACGACGCCGGGGTGGTCGACGACGACCAGCGTGTGGAGGACGCCATCGACCGGGTGATCGGTCGTTACGGCCATCAGATCGCCGTGGTCGTGGTCGACGCCTCACCCACCGGCGATCCCCGGGGGTTCGCCCAGGGTCTGGGCGACGCCTGGGGTGTGGGGGATCCCGAACGCAACGACGGGATCGTGGTGCTGGTCGATCTCGGTGCCCGACGGACCGAGGTGGTCACCGGGCCCGGGGTTTCGGTCAACGAATCGCGCATCGCCGGCGCCGGGAACAGCTTCTTCGGAGTCGACGACTTCGAGGGCGGTCTCCTTGCCATCATCGGGAGCCTGGAACAGGACCTCGCCGGAACGGACGGAGACAGTACCGACGGGTCTGCGACCGACGGGGGCGGTTCCGGAGGCGGGACCGACGGTTCTGGTTGGGGGACCGATTTCCTGCTGCTGCTCGGTGTCGGCGGGCTGGCGGTGGGCGGGCTCACCTACCGCAACCGCCGCAAACAGCGCCACGAGACCCGTCACGGCCGGCGTCGTGCGCTCGTCGACGAAGACCTCGCCCTCCTCGAGGTCGCCGGTCACGATCTGCCCCGTCTCGACGAATACACCGTGGCACCGCCGCCGACGGACACGGCGGCGACGGTGGGCACCGGGCGGGGGCTCCAGGTCCTGGCGACCGTCGCCGAGGGCGGCGCCGTCACCGATGACGAAGCAGTCCACGCCGCACTCCGTCTGGGATTGCTGGTCGTGGTCGACCGGAACCGTCTTGCCGCCGAGACGGAGGTGCCGCTGGAGTTGCGGGCCGCCGACGAGCGTCCCCTGCTCGAAGGAGCGGTCCAGCAGGCGGCACAGGACGCCCTCGATGTGGCGATCGACGACGACGCCCTCTTCGAGGTCCGCCGCCTGGAGTTACAGCGGGTGGTGCAGAGTCTGCGCCCCCACCGGGTGGCCGCCGCCCGCCAGCGCACCGCAACCGCACTGATCAACCGCCTCGC
The DNA here is from genome assembly GCA_963708235.1 of uncultured Acidimicrobiia bacterium. Taxonomy (GTDB): domain Bacteria; phylum Actinomycetota; class Acidimicrobiia; order Spongiisociales; family UBA5794. Next base: position 1,902,938 of record OY970200.1, read on the forward strand.
CACGACCTCCGTCGGAGAAGTGACCTTGACCGACAACGGAGAGCGGCTCGTCGGCGCCACGGCGGCGCTCGACCCTGAATCCGAACTCGATACCTCGGTGGCGGAGCTCGCCGGGGTGTACGAGACCGCACAACGCAAGACCGGACGGATGGAGGACCTCTACCAGCAACTCCCCGAGGCCGGGAACCGACCGGCGGTGGCGGCGGCCCTCACCGACCTCGTCGATGACCCGTGGGAGGCGGTGGCGCGCTACGAGAGGGTGCGGACCACTCTGGAGCGTGAAGGTGACGCACTCGTCGCCGACGGGTTGGAGATCCCGGCGCTTGCCGCCCTGCTGCTGATGAACAACGACGACGACGACCTGGACGAGTTCGTCGAGGCCTACCGGACCAACCGCAGCGAAGGCTCCGGACCCGGTGAGGCCGTGGAGTACGCCCTGGCCGGTCTCCGCACCCGTAAGGAGATCGACCACGTTCGCAAGGAGGCGGAACGGCTGGATCTACCGGTGGCGATCACCGCCGCGCTGCTGCGACGGCGCGACGACGGCCCCGAGGTCTACACCAAACTCGTCGCCGAGTTGGTGAGTCACCGTGTCACCGGGGACACGTCGCGAACCATCGCCGGGCTGCTTGCCATCTCGACCGAGCCGGTCCAGGCCATCCGGCGCTGGCTCGAGGCTCGCCAGGCACTCGCCGGTCTCGGTCTCAAGGGGGCGTACGCCGATGTCGCCGCCGCATTCGGAGCCTCCGATCCGAGGGGGCCGCGGATGTTCGCTCTTGCCTATGCCGCCCAGCGCCAGTCGCTGGCCCGCAGCTCGGTGAGCGACGCCGACCGGTTCGCCCCGGAGCTCGCCCACGAGGGAACCAGGGGTCAGGAGGACAGCTGGACCGGTGATCCGATCCCCTCCGGTCTGGCGAGCTTCGATCCCTTCACCCTGATGTACTTCCACTGGGTGATCACCCGGGGTCACCATGGTGCGGTCGGCTGGGAACCGCTGTACCGGGATTCCTCGTGGTCGGAGGATCGCAGCTCGTGGTGGGGTGGGACCGGTGGATTCGGAGGCTTCGGCGGCGGGGGCGGGTTCAGCGGCGCCGGATCGGGGAGCGGTGGGTCGTCGTGGGACAGCGGGTCGTCCTGGGGCGGCAGCGGGTTCGGTGGCGGGTTCAGCGGTGGCGGCGGGTTCGGCGGCGGGGGCGGGAGCAGTTGGTGACGGCGCCGATCACATCGACCGCCAACCCCCGGATCAGGTCCCTCGCCCGACTCTCCGATCGTTCCGAGCGGGACGCCACGGGCCGATTTCCCGTCGAGGGCGCCCGCATGGTCACCAGACTGATCGACGCCGGGTGGGTGATCGACGAGGTGGTGTTCGCCCCGGTCCTCGCCACCCGCGATGCCTACGACGTGGCTCAGCGTTCGGCAGAGACCGGGATCGCCGTGCTCGAGGTGGGCGACGCCGCCTTCCGCAAGATCGCCTACCGGCGACATCCCGACGGGATCCTTGCGGTGGCGAGACGCCGCTCCCCCGACCTCGCCGAACTCACGCTCGGCGCCGATCCCCTGGTGCTGGTCGCCGAGGGGATCGAGAAACCGGGAAACATCGGGGCGATGCTCCGTTCTGCGGACGGCGCCGGCGCCACCGCCGTGATCGTCGCCGACCCGGCGACCGATGTCACCAACCCCAATGTGGTGCGCGCCTCGCAGGGGGCGCTGTTCACGGTGGCCACGGCTGTCGCCGATGCCGCCGCCACCCGTCGCTACCTCATCGATGCCGGGGTCCGGTTGATCGCCGCCCATCCTTCGGCCACCTCACCACCCTGGGAGATCGATCTCACCGGTCCGATCGGGTTGATCGTGGGCAGCGAACACGATGGGCTCTCCGGCGCCTGGGAGGGCATCGAACAGGTGGCGATTCCGATGCGGGGGTCCGCCGACAGCCTCAACGCATCGACGGCGGCTGCGGTGCTGCTCTACGAGGCGCTGCGGCAACGCAGCTGAGCGGATTCTGCTGAGGTGACGCAGCCGGGGCAACGCAGCCGGGGCGACGCAGCCGGGGCAGCGCAGCCGTTTCAGCCGACCGGTGCGTCGGCGCTCGTTCCCGGACTCGTCGTCTCGATGGTGTCGTCACGGTCGCACCACCTGCACACCACCCGCTCGGATGCCATGGAGAGGATCTCCTCTTCCTCGATGGTGACATCGCCGCTGAGGTCGAAGTGGGCGAAACGGCGCCGCTCGACGGTGTCGTAGACATCGAAGCGGGTGCGGTTGCCGCACTGCGAGCAGCGGAAGGGGCCCACCGTCATGGCTTCTCCAGGCTCCACAACCCGTCGTCGGCCAACATGGCGGCGATCACGTCGATCCGCGGCGAGGCAGGCCCATGGTCGAGCGCAGCAGTGGTGACCACGTGGAGCGCCGGGCCGCCGTCGACGATGGTGGGAACGGCGGTGACCCCTGCCTCGACCGCATGGCGACGGGCCACCTCCACCTCGTCCCGCCCACTGCGTTCGATGGCGTCGAGCAGGATGTCGGCGTCGAGACCGGCGACCTGGGCCGCCGCCCGGTAGGTGAGTTCCTCCGCCGGCGAATCGCCCTGGCGGTGGATCGAAATGAACATCCCGCGGCGGAACAGGTCCTGGCGGATCGGCTCGCGAACCAGGGCATGGGCGGCGAGGGCCTTTTCCCAGGGGGCGGCTTCCCCGGTCGCCACCTCGTCACCCGGCGGGCGGGGACGCCAGGTGACATCGATGTCCGCCCCCTCCTGTTCGGCCTTGACCAGGAGGAGGAACAACCGGAACGAATCGGTGCTCTCGAAATCGAAGTACACGGTTCCACTGAGTGTCATGAGCTGCAGCGTACCGGTCCGTCACCTGCGACCTGCCGCCCGGGTGGCCCGACGGTTGCGGCGTGCCGGAGCGCATCCACGGGACACCGCCGGGGTAGCCTGCCGACACCATGCGGTTCATCCTTCGTCCTGGCAGCGACCCCACCGCCCGTGCGGACGCCACCCTGCTGCGCGCCCTCGGGCTCCCCGGCGGGGGGATCGTCCGTATCGGGTCCACCCACTGCCGGGTGTCACCCGGTGACGTTCCCTCCCCGACGGCGCTGTTGGTGGGGCCGCGCACCCTGGCCAACGCCGGGGTCGGCGTCGGCGATGCGATCGAGGTGACCAGGGTGCTGCTCTCCGAGGCCTCCCGGGTCACCGTGACCGGAGCACCGACCGGTCTCGACAGCCGCCACCTCTCCCGGGCGCTGCAGGGTCGACCGGTCACGGTCGGAGACACCGTGTGGATCGATCCTTCGTATGCCGAGGAAGGGGCTCCGTCGGCCGAAGACTCCCCCGAACCTCTGGCGCTGACGGTCACCGCCGTCGATCCCGCACCAGCCGCCTACATCGGTAGCGGCACCGTGGTCCACGATGGACGCGTCGGCGGAACGGGACCAACGCCGCCGGATCCCCCACCAACGCCATCATCACCATCAGGACCACCCCCGGACGACTCGGTGCCAAGTGCGGCGACGGCGCTGCTGGCGGGTCTCGACGACGAGTTGGAAACGCTGACCGGATGGCTGTCGCTGCTCACCTCCGACCAGGACCTCCCCGAGATATGGGGGCTCCCGGCGGTGGCCGGCGTGCTGCTCGAGGGGCCGGCCGGATGTGGAAAGTCGGAGTTGGTCGCCGCCGCCGCCGAGCGGGCGGGGGCCACGGTCCGAGAGATCTCGCTCGACCTGGTCTTCAAACCCGAGAAGCTGTTGGAACGTCTGGAGACGGCGGTCCGGACCTGTGCGGCGCCGTGTGTGTTGTTCGTCGACCGTCTCGACGCCGTCGCCGGAGACGAGGCGATGTTCCGCACCCAGGTGGCCGCCATCCTGCGCTGGTTCGTCGATGCGGTCGCCGAGCGACCCCGCATCGCCTGTGTGCTGGGAACCTCCGACGTCAGCCGGCTTCCCGAGTCGGTGACCCGCTCGGCACTGGTCCCGCGCACCCTGTCGATCCCGCCACCAGACGCCCGCCGGCGCGCCCTGCTGTTCGAGGCGGCCCTGGCCCGGGTCCCCACCGACCGCCTCGACTACGCAGCGTTGGCGGGACGCACCGCCGGGTTCTCCGGCGCCGATGTGGTGGCGGCGGTGGTCCATGCCTCGGCGATGATCGCCTCCCACGGGGGTCGCGTCACCCAGGACGACCTGCAGCGCGCCGTCGACGAGACCTCCGGTTCGCTGGGGACCACCGGGCTCGGCGAGATGCCCGCATCGGGATTCGACCGGGTCGCCAACCTGGTCGACGTCAAGCAGCGGCTCACCGAGTCGGTGGTCTGGCAGATGCACGAACCGGAGCGGTTCGCCCGGCTCGGAATCGAGCCGCCGCGGGGCCTGTTGCTCTACGGTCCCCCGGGGACCGGCAAGACGTTCGTCATCCGGGCGCTCGCCCACGAGGCCGGCGCCGCATTCTTCACCGTCAAAGGCGCCGAGTTGCTCGACAAGTTCGTCGGTGAGTCGGAGCGGGCGGTGCGCGAAGTGTTCGCCCGGGCACGGGCGGTGGCGCCCGCCATCCTGTTCTTCGACGAGATCGATGCCCTCGCCCCGGTCCGGGGAAATTCGAACAATGCGGTGACCGACTCGGTGGTGGCGGCGCTCCTCACCGAGATGGACGGAGTGACCGAACGTGGCATGGTGTTCGTGATCGGCGCCACCAACCGGCGCGACCTCGTCGACCCCGCCCTGCTGCGGGCCGGACGGCTGGAGACCCACCTGTACCTCGGTCTCCCGGAACGGGAGTCGCGGGCGGCGTTCTTCGCCATGGCCGATGTCCCGTTCGTCGATGTCGACATCGAGGCGGTGATCGACGCCACCGAGGGCTTTTCGTTCGCCGACCTCACCGGGCTACTGCGTGAAGCCGCACTCCAGGCGCTCCGACGTGACGCCACCGCCATGGCGGTGTCCACCGGTGACATCGATGCGGCGCTGGCCGGGGCGATGCAGTCGCGGGCCGGCGCCCGACCCGAACCGCCCGGCTGATCCCGTCCCGGCTATGTGGCGGCGGGGGGAGCCTCGGCGATGACCGAGATCGCCTCGGCCACCGTGAATCTGCGCTCGTAGAGGGCGCGGCCGACGATGGCACCGTCCAGGGTCTCGGCGGCAAAGCTCCGCAGGTCGTCGAGCCCGCCGACTCCCCCTGAGCCCTGGATCGCCAGGTCGGGCGCCACGGCGCGGATCTCCCTGATGATGGCGAGATCGGGTCCCTCCATCGTGCCGTCCCGACCGATCCCGGTGGCGAGCACACGGATCACTCCGGCGGTGGCCACATCGCCCACGACGTTCGCCAGCCAGCGCCCCTCGTCGCGCCATCCCGAGCCGGTGGCCTTGCCGCCGTGGACATCGAGAGCGGCCACGACACGGTCCGCACCCAGCGCCGCAACCACCTCGGCGAGAACATCGGGGTGCCAGACGGCGGCGGTCCCCATGACCACACGATCCGCACCGGCGTCGATCACCCGCTGGGCCGTCCCCAGATCACGGATGCCACCGCCGACCTGGAAGCGGACACCCCCTTCCGCCATCGCCGTCCACAGTTCCCCGTCGGGACGACCGCTGCGAGCTCCCTCGAGATCGACCACGTGGACCAGATCGGCGCCCTGATCCATCCACCTGCGGGCACACGCCACCGGATCGGCGTCGTACACCGTCACCTCGTCGTAGTCGCCCCGCATCAGCCGGACCACGTTCCCGTCGAGGACATCGACGGCTGGGATCAGTTCCATCTGGCTCTCTCCCGTCCACTCCTGCCCATCGCTCCGGAAGAGCGGGGCCGAGGAAGATGGTGTGCTATCATGCTAAAACGCTACCACGCCCTGACGGTGGGATGGTCGACCTTGTCGGAGATCGTCGACCGTGACCGAAACAACCGGGGCGTCCCGAACAGAACCTAACGCTACCCGAGGAATCCACCATGGGTCTTCCGATGCAAGCTGACGACTGGCGCAACGGCGATACGGCCGCCCTGTTCGACGCCATCATTGCGCTCGACAACCGTGACGAGGCCGCCCGATTCTTCCGTGACCTCTGCACCCGACGCGAACTCGAAGAGTTCAGCTCGCGATGGGCGGTCGTCCGGCTCCTCAACCAGGAGCTCCCCTATCGGGTCATCCACGAGCTGACCGGCGTGTCCACCGCCACCATCACCCGCATCAACCAATGGTTGCAGCACGGAACCGGTGGCTACGGGGCGATGCTGGAACGCATGGGCCTCGACCGCAAGAACATCGAGGGCGGGGTTGTGGAGTCCCCGACCCCCGGGAGCCCGAACCCCGGGAGCCCGAACCCCGGGAGCCCGAACGGGGACGCGGTATGAGCACGCTGCGCATCGCCCTGCCCAACAAGGGACGTCTCGAGGAGCCCGCCACCGAGCTGCTCAGCCAGAGCGGGATGCGGTTCGAGAAGACCGCCCGCTCGCTGTCGGTGCCGATCTCGAACATCGACATCGAGCTGTTGTTCGTCCGCACCGAGGACATCTGCGAGCTGGTCGCCGACGGTGTCGCCGGGATCGGGATCACCGGGCTCGACCTCGTCGGCGAGTCCGGGACCGATGTCGAGGTCGTGGCCGAGCTCGGGTTCGGTCGCTGTCGGCTCGCCGCCGCCGTCCCCGCCTCCTCACCGGTCACCGAGATCGAGGAGTTCGCCGGGCTGCGGATCGCCACGTCGCACCCCAGCGTCACCCGCAGCTACTTCGCCGAACGTGACATCGACATCACCACGGTGCCGCTGCGTGGGTCGGTGGAGGTGGCGCCACGTCTCGATGTCGCCGACGCCATCGTCGACCTGGTGTCCACCGGGAGCACCCTCAGGGTCAACGGGCTCCGGCCGGTGGCAACCCTGCTCGAATCGCAGGCGGTGGTGGTGCGAGGCCGGCTCGAAGGCGCCAGGGCGGCCCTCGCCGACCAGGTGATCACGATGCTGCAGTCGGTGCTCGCCGCCCGGAGACGCCGCTATGTTTTGATGAACGCCCCCGGGGAGGCGGTCGATGTGATCTCCGCCCTGATCCCCGGGCTCAACGCACCCACGGTCATCTCCCTGGCCGATCCCGGGCTGGTGGCCATCCACTCCGTGGTCGACGCCGACGAGGTGTGGTCGGTGCTCCCCAAGCTCAAGGCGGCCGGGGCGTCGGGCATCCTGGTGCTCCCCATCGAACAGCTCATCGCATGACCGTGCTGCGCTCGCTGGATCTGGCGACCGCATCGCAGGCCGACCTCGATACCGTCACCCGACGCTCGGCGGTGCCCGACCCGGAGGTGCGCCAGGCCGCCGCTGCCATCGTCGACGAGGTGCGACGCAACGGCGATGCCGCCGTCGCCGCTGCCGCACAACGGTACGGAGGAGGTCTTGCCGACGGCACCCTGCGGGTGCCCCCCGGCGTCCTCACCGAGGCGCTCGCCACACTGCCCGCAGACCTGCGCCAGGCGCTCGACGCCGCCGCCGCCAACATTCGGGCCGCCCATGAGATCCAGCGCCCGGTCGACCAGCTGCTCGAGGTGCGACCCGGGGTGCGGGTCGATCGCCGGTGGCACCCCGTGCGAAGGGTCGGGGTGTATGCCCCGGGAGGTGGCGCCGCCTACCCGTCGTCGCTGCTTATGGGTGTGGTCCCGGCCCAGGTGGCGGGGGTCGGGGAGATCGTCGTCGCCACCGCCGCCGCCGCCGACGGAACCGTCTCGCCGGTCGTCCTTGCCGCTGCCGGGCTCCTCGGCATCAGCGAGGTCTACATCATGGGAGGCGCCCAGGCGATCGGCGCCCTCGCCTACGGCACGGAGACCATCACCCGGGTCGAGAAGATCGTCGGCCCGGGCAGCACCTGGGTCACCGCCGCCAAGCTCGCCGTCTACGGGGTGTGCGGGGTCGATCTCCCAGCCGGCCCCAGCGAGGCGCTGGTGATCGCCGACGCCACCGCCGACGCCCGGATCGTCGCCGCCGACCTGCTGTGCCAGGCGGAGCACGGCGCCGACTCACCGGTGGTGCTGGTCACCACCTCCCCGGACCTCGCCGCCGAGGTGATCACCCATCTCGACGACCTACTCCCCACCATGGAGCGCAACGCCGTGCTGGCCAAGGCGCTGGGAGATCACGGGCTCATCGTCCACGCCCCAGACATGGAGACCGCCGTCACCTTCACCAACGCCTACGCACCGGAACACCTCAGCGTCCACACCGCCGATGCGGAAAAGGTCGCCACCCGGCTCACCTCGGCCGGCTCGGTGTTCGTGGGGCACTGGTCCCCCGAGTCCGCAGGAGACTATGCGACCGGCGCCAACCATGTGCTCCCCACCGGCGGGCTCGCCCGCAGCCACGGTCCGCTCTCCGTCGACGACTTCGGGTCGTGGCGGCAGGTGCAGACCCTCACCGAAGCCGGGCTCGCCTCGCTGCGGTCCACGATCACCGCCCTGGCCGACGCCGAGGGGCTCGGCGCCCACCGCCTCGCCGTCGACATCCGATTCGAGGCGCACCCGTGACCGCCCCGCGCTACAAATGGCAACCCAGCACCGCCGAGATCGCCAAGGCCGCCGGTATCGCCGTCGAGGACGTGGTCCGGTTCGATCACAACACCTCCCCCTTCGCCACCGAATGGGCCGTGCCGGTGGTGACGGCGGCGGCCACGGCGCTCAACGAGTACCCGGGCGCCGACTACCGCCCGCTGCGAGAGGCCGGCGCCGGGTACGCCGGGCTCGCCCCGGACCAGGTTGCGGTGGGGGCCGGGGTCGACGAACTCCTGTTGCTGATCGGCCGGGCCTTCCTCCGTCCGGGGGCGACCTCGGTGATGGTGACGCCGACCTATCCGCTGTATCGGATCTCCTCGTTCCAGGCGGGCGCCAGCGTGATCGAGGTTCCCGCCCACGGTCCGGACTTCGACTTTCCCCGCCGTGCCGTCGTCGACGCCGCCGCCGGAGCCGACGTCACCTGGCTGTGTGTCCCGGACAACCCGACCGGTGGCCGGATGGCCGACGAAGCGGTCGCCGCCGTACTCGACGCCTCTTCAGGGATCGTGGTGGTCGATGCCGCCTACGCCGAGTTCGCCGGGGATCTGTGGTCCGACTGGGTGGAGCGCCACCCACGGCTGCTCGTTCTCCACACGTTGTCGAAAGGATTCGGTCTGGCCGGGATCCGTGTCGGGCTGGGCTTCGGCGATCCGGCGCTCATCGATGCCCTCGATGCGATCCGCCCGCCGGGGAGTATCTCCAACCTGTCGCTGGCGCTGGGGTCAGCCGCTGTTGCCGCACCGGACCGGATGCGACGCAACGTTGCAGCCATCTGCGAGGCCCGATCCGTACTGGCCGCCGACCTGACGCATCTGGGTTTCGACGTACTCGACTCGCAGACCAATTTCCTGCTCTGCGATGTCGAGGAGTCGAGCCGGGCCCTCGGGGGCAGCCATGCCCTCGGTCGTTCCCTGGTCGACATCGGTCTGGTCCCCCGAACCTACCCCGAGGACGGACCGCTCGGCTCCTACCTCCGTTTCACCGTTCGCTCCCCGCAAGAGAACCGCCGACTGGTCGATGCCCTGGAAAGGACCCTGGCATGAGCCCCAACCCCGATAGCGCAGACTCGAGCCACACACACGGTCGGAGCGTCACCGCCGAACGCAAGACGAACGAGACCGACATCACGGTGCATCTCGGACTCGATGGCAGCGGAACCGCCGACATCGACACCGGGGTGGGGTTCTACGACCACCTGCTGACCGCCCTTGCCCACCACGGGATGTTCGATCTGCGGATCGCCGCCACCGGCGATCTCCACATCGACGAACACCACACCGTCGAGGATGTGGCCCTGGTCCTCGGCACGGCGTTCGCGGACGCCCTTGGAGATCGCACCGGACTGGTCCGCTACGGCGACGCCGTGGTCCCCATGGACGAGGCTCGTGCCAGCGCCGCCGTCGATGTCGCCGGCGGTCGCTCCTACGCCGTCATCGATCTGGAGCTGCGCACCGAGCGGATCGGCGCCCTCGGCACCCAGATGCTCCCCCACCTCTTGGAGGCGTTCGCCAGGACCTCCGGGTTCACCATCCATGTCACTGCCACCGGACGCAACGACCACCATGTGGCCGAAGCGGCGTTCAAAGCGCTGGCCCGGGCGCTACGGGTCGCCGTCTCGGTGGATCCCCGGCGGCTGGGCATCGCTTCGACCAAGGGAGTTCCGGTCACCGGCGGGTCCGGGGACGAAGCATGAGTGCCAGAATCGCCGTGATCGACCACGGCGCCGGCAATCTCGTCTCCATCATCCGCGGGCTCGAACGGGGCGGTGCGGAGACGGTGACCATCACCGACGGCACCAGCGGGATGGACGGATGCGACGGGGTGGTCCTCCCCGGGGTGGGCGCCACCGGTGCCGCCATGACCCGGCTCCACGACGCCGGCTTGGTCGAGCCGCTGCGACGCTGGCAGGGGCCGCTGCTCGGCATCTGCGTCGGTCTCCAACTGCTCTTCGACGGATCCGACGAGGGCACTTCACCCGACGGCGCTACGCCCGAGGGTCCGCCGCACGAGGTCAGTGCCGGGGGCCGTGACGATCGCTGTCTCGGTCTGGTCGCCGGACGGGTCCAGCGGCTGGAGCACGCCCCCCTGCTCCCGCACATCGGATGGAACGATGTCGACCTGGGTGCGCATCCCCTGTTCACCGGAGTGTCGAACGGTACCCCCTTCTACTTCGTCCACAGCTACGCTCCCGTGCCGCACGACCCGGCGGTCGTGATCGGCCGCACCAGCTACGGGACCGAGTTCGTCGCCGCCATCGCCGACGGCGCCAGACTCGGTGTGCAGTTCCATCCCGAACGCTCGGGATCGGCCGGCCTCCAGGTGTTGAGCAACTTCGTGACCGTGTGCAGGGAGGGCCGCCTTGCTGCGTAAGCGTGTGATCCCGTGCCTCGATGTCACCGGCGGGCGGGTGGTGAAGGGCGTCCGCTTCGTCGACCTGGTCGACGAGGGCGACCCGGTGGAGCTCGCCGAGCGGTATGTCGCCGAGGGCGCCGACGAGATCTGTTTCCTCGACATCACCGCCAGCAGCGACGGGCGCGACACCATGCTCGACGTGGTGCGACGCACCGCCGAGAACGTCTTCGTCCCGCTCACCGTGGGCGGCGGGGTCCGCTCCGTCGCCGACATGCGCGCCGTGCTGCGCGCCGGCGCCGACAAGGTGTCGGTCAACACCGCCGCCGTGGAACGGCCCCGGCTGATCACCGAGTGTGCGGTGGCGTTCGGGAGCCAGTGTGTGGTGCTCGCCATCGACGCCAAACACCGCGTCGACGGCAACGGTGATGGCGGCGGGTGGGAGGTCTACGTCCACGGTGGTCGGACCCCCACCGGCCGGGACGTTCTCGACTGGGTCGCCGAAGGCACCCGGCTGGGTGCCGGGGAGATTCTGCTCACCTCGATGGACCGGGACGGAACCAGGGACGGCTATGACCTCGAGCTGCTCGAGGCGGTGCGCAGGCAGGTGACGGTCCCGGTGATCGCCTCGGGCGGCGCCGGCACCATCGCCCACTGTGTCGACGCCCTGGCCCCCGATCGCGCCGATGCCGTGCTGGCAGCCTCGATCTTCCATCGAAGGGAGATCGCCATCGAGGACCTCAAGTCCGGGCTTGCGGCGGCGGGAATCCCGGTCCGGGCCGGTGCGGCATGACGCAACGCCTCACCGCCGAGTCCGTGGAACGGCTTGCTTTCGGACCGGACGGTCTGATCCCCGGTGTCGTCCAGGATGCGGTGACCGGTCGGGTTCTGATGGTCGGCTGGCTCGACCGCACCAGCCTGGATCTCACCCTGTCCGTGGGGAGGGTCCATTTCTGGTCCCGTTCCCGGCGACAAATCTGGATGAAGGGCGAGGAGAGTGGCAACGTGCTCGATGTCGTCGAGATCCTCAGCGACTGCGACAACGACACCCTCCTGATCATGGCGACGCCGGCCGGGCCGACCTGTCACACCGGAGCGATCTCCTGTTTCGACGACCCTGTCCACCCGCCGCCCCCCGCTCAAGGTTTCGCCTGGCTGGAGAAGCTGTGGGCCGTGGTCAGTGCACGGGCCGTCGACCCCCCACCGGGCAGCTACACGGCGTCGCTGCTGGAGGGTGGCGTCGACGCCGTGTCCCGCAAGGTCACCGAGGAAGCCACCGAGGTGCTGCTCGCCGCCAAGGACCACGCCAACGGAGGCTCGGGACAGCCATTGGCGGAGGAGAGCGCCGATCTGATCTACCACTTGTTGGTGCTTCTCGCCGAACGCCGGGTCGAGCCCGAAGCCGTGCTTGCCGTCCTCCAGATGCGGCAGCGCTGAGACCCGGATCGCATGGCGCCCGATGCCGGAAAGCCCCGGCATGCTCCACATCGTGGGACAATCCCCGCTTCAACGACCGCCATCCGATTCGGAGCTCTGTGGCCGACGACCCGATGAACCATGCGCTCGACGCCCTCCGGCGTGCCGAGCGCAGCACCAGACTCCTCCCGCCTTCACAGCGGCGCACCTTCAGGGTGCAGGGCTGGGAGGCGATCGACGCCACCGTGGGTCCCGACGCCCGCTGGATGGCGGGGATCCCCACCGACAGCTCGCGACGGAAGCCGAGCGGGCCGAGCCGGCTTCTCGAAGCGACCACGGCGGCCTCGATGGTGCGGCTCTCCAAGTTCAGCAGGGAAGGCGAGGTCCGGGTGCGGGCCTTCTACCCGGACACCGACCCTCCTCTGTCGGTCAAGCTGATCATCGCCCACCGTGAGCGGCAGGACCCGATCCTGATGGATGTCGCCGCCCGGACCGCACTGGGAGGCACCGGGCATCTCCCGGTCCCACCGCTTCTGGACTCGGGAAGCAACCGCCGCTACGCCTACCTGGTGGAACCGGTCGTCTTCGGCAACCACCCCACCACCCGGGCCGAGAAACATACGGCGGCACAGACGATCCTCCCGGCGTTCCTCGCCGCACACCGCAGCGCCGGGGTCACCGACCGCCCCGCCGAGTTGCACACCGAGACCATGGCGCGCCTGGAGCGGCTGTTCGCCCATGTGCACTGGCGGAGACGACGCTGGTCCGGTGTCGTCGAGGTGACCCGTCAGGTGGACGAGTTGCTCCACGCCGATCTCACGGTGCCCCACGGCTGGAGCCACGGTGACCTGGTGTTCTCCAACATCATCGTCGACGACACCGGCGCACCGACGGTGATCGACTGGGAGCACGCCGGGATCGACATGCTCGCCGCCGACCTGGTCAAGCTGTTCGTGGCGAGCTTCGCACCGCTGGAGATGACCGAACGGCTCGACGCCGTTGCCACGGCCGACGACATCGGAGAGAAGCCGGGACGCCACCCGCTGCGTCATCAGCTTGCGGTCGCCTGTCTCCGCGATCTGTCGTGGTGGGAGGGAAAGCTGCAACGCGCCACACTTGCCGGGCGATCGCGGAACCTCGAGCTGACGATCGCACGGCGGGTGGACTTCGCCATCCAGCTTCTCGATCTGGGTCGACCTACCCCGCCCGTCACCTGACCCGGACGGCTCATCTGAGCACGGGTCACCCGAGAAGCGCGGTCACCTCAGGAGAATGGCCACCGCAGCGATGGTGACCCCGATGGCGGCCACTCCGACCACCACAGGCCCCCAGAACGCCGGTTGGAACTCTCCCCGGTCGAGCGCCGCCGACAGCCGTCGGAACCGCACCACGGCGTACAACTCCATCAGGGCGCCGAGGGCGACGAGAAGCAGCCCGACGACCTCGGCAAACACCCCTTCGGTCTCGACGAGACGTGCAGTGAGCACCCCGAGACCGATGATCCCGAGCCCGGTGCGGACCCAGGCGAGAAACGTCCGCTCACCCGCCAGGTGATCGCGGGCCACGCTTCCCTCGTTGACGATCGGCGCTCGTTGTCTCATCGTCCCAGCGTACCGGTCCGGGACACGCCGATGAGGGCACCCCCGGCTCGACCATGGCCGTCGCCCAACGGTGCCCTGCCGGAGGCGAGAGACACGACCCGTCGGAGACGACCAGCAGTGATAGGCAGCGGAGCCTTTACACTCGGCGCCGATGCGTCGCCCTCTCCTCGCTCTTCTCGTGTCGCTCGCCGCGGTGACCTCGGCGTGCGGCGGCTCGGACATCGACATCTCCTCGATTCCTGAGCTTCCTGCCGTCGAACTGTCGGCGCTCGAAGCACGTCTCGCCGGGTCGGAGGTGCCGGTCGTGATCAACGTGTGGGCCTCGTGGTGTGTGCCGTGCCGGTCCGAGGCCCCCCTGCTCGCCACCGCCGCCGAAGAGTATGAGGGGCAGATCGATGTCATCGGTCTCAATGTCCGTGACAATCAGAACGGCGCCAGGGGTTTCATCGCCGAGTTCCTGGACGGGGCGCCGATCGATCATCTCTTCGACGAACCAGGCGACATCCCCGTGGACCTCGGGGCGTCGCGTGCGGTGCCGCTGACGTTCTTCTACGCCCCCGGTGGCGAACAGATCGATGTCCATCTCGGCATCCTCGACGAAGCCACCCTGCTGCTCGGAATCGACGAGCTTCTCGCCCGCTCCGGCCAGCCGACGGCGAGCGCCCCGGCCGGAAGCTGAGCATGGAGTTCGGTCTCCTGGCGGCCGCACTGGTCGCCATGGCGTCGGTCTACGCCACCCTCCGCTTCGTTCCGCCGGTCGGGCGCCTGCGACCTGACCCAGCAGGATTCGACCCCTCGGTGATCGAAGACGACGACCCGGTCCCGGACACCGGCGAGCCGCCGGACCGGGTACCGGAGAACAGACTGTGGGATTCGGCGCTCGCCGCCGTGCTGGGCGGCGTCCTGGTGGGTCGGCTGATGGCGATGGTGACCGCCGGGGTGAATCCGCTGACCAATCCGATGGATGTGGTGGCGGTGCGTGGGGGTGTCGCCACCGGTTGGGCGGCGCTTGGGACGCTCCTGACCCTGGCGTGGGTGGCGAGACGTGACCCGGTCCCCACGTTCGACGGGCTGTCGGTGGCCACCCTCGTCGGGCTGGCAGGGTGGCACGCAAGCTGCATGATCCGGGGAAGCTGCGCCGGGACCGTCACCGATGCCCCATGGGCGATCTCGGTGCCCGGCTCGGAGGTGCTGCGACATCCCGTCGAGCTCTATGCCGCCGTCGGCTTTCTGGTCGCAGCGGCAGCGCTGACGGTGGTGATCCGACGCCGTGCCTCCGATGCGGCGGTGCCGCCGGCAGCGCTTGTGACTCGGAGGGTGCCCGCAGGTCTGGCGCTCGCCGCCGCCGGTGGCATCCGCCTCGGCACCGAGCCGTACCGTCTCTCGCTCTCCGGCGGACCGACGGGATGGTATCTCGCCGCCATCGTGGTCGGTGCGGTAGTGGTGGTGGCTGCGCTGGTTCGGAACCGGACACCCCACCACCGTCTCGACCCGCCCACCGACAAGCGCACCTCACCCGCCTAGTACGTCCCTCTGACCCTCCCCGCCCTTCTGGGGGGCGGGGAGGCTGGGGACGCTTGCGGACCCAGACGGGGCGGGGCGCGACGCCGATGTCCGACTCGCCAGCACGGCCCCGCGAAATGCACGGTCGGGGGTTCCGAGTCCCAAGAACGAGTGACAGCCGCACGCGACACGCTGACCACTGGGATGCAGACGTCGCGCCCCGCCCCACCTCCTCCCAAAACCTCGGAGGCACCCCGCCCCCCGGGGCGGGGAGGGCCAAGAAACAGGACACCGATGGGGCTGGGGGGCCAACAAGGAAAGACGCGGACGGGGGCGAGAGGTCAAAGTGTCCGTCGGCCGCGCGGTCACCGACAGGTCGCTCGGACGGATTCAGCCCGTCGCCCGACAGGTTGAAGGTCGGCCGCGCGGTCACCGACAGGTCGCTCGGACGGATTCAGTCCGCGCCCGACAGGTTGACCCTATTGGATGCAGACAAAGCGTCCCGCCTCCCTTTCTGGCCCTCCCCGCCCCGGGGGGGCGGGGAGGCTGGGGACGCTTGCGGACCCAGACGGGGCGGGGCGCGACGCCGATGTCCGACTCGCCAGCACGGTCCCGTGAAACGCACGGTCGGGGTTCCGAGTCCCCAAGAACGAGTGACAGCCGCACGCGACATGCTGACCGCAAGGATGCAGACGTCGCGCCCCGCCCCACCTCCTCCCAAAACCTCGGAGGCACCCCGCCCCCCGGGGCGGGGAGGGCCAAGAAACAGAACACCGATGGGGCTGGGGGGCCAACAAGGAAAGACGCAGACGGGGGGCGGGCACCTAGCGGCGCTGCCGCTTGCGGCGCAGCAGCGCCTCCAGTGTCTCCTCCTCGGGGAGCATCTCGCGGGACCGGACCGGTTCGGCAGGTTCGACGCTGCCGGGAACCAGGTCGGGTTCGGTAGACGATGCGGGTGCCGACGATCCCGCCGGCACGACGACACCGCGATCGGTCGGTGTGGTGCCCCCTCCCGCTCTGCGGTCCGGTCGGGGAGTCTCGATGGCGGTCACCGGTGGGCGGCGACGTCGAGTGACGGCAGCCGCCCATGCCGAGCCGTCGCCACGGGCCAGGACAAGTCGACGCAGCGCCACATCGAGCAGGAACAACCCGAGCGCCACGGCAACGAGCAGCGGCCACAGCGGCTGCTCGGCGGCACCGCGCAGCGGCGCCGGGTCGTAGACCTGATCGGCGGTGGGTTGGACCCGTCCACCGGTGGCATCGGCCAGTGCGGCAGGGAGCGCCGGGTCGGGGTCCCGGAAGGCGAACTCCTCGGCGTAGGAGGCAACGACACCGCTGCTCCCTGCGGCGACGACACCGTCGGGTCCCTCGACTCTGACCGCCACCCAGTACGCCCCCTCGGCCGCCACCGGGATCCGGGTCTCGAAACGATCCTCGGCGGTCCGCTGCATGGTCACCGCGGCGACCTCACCGTCGGTGCCGCGGACATGTGCCACCGCAACGGCATCGAGCGGCGCCGCCGTGGTGAACGACACGGTGAGGGCGCCACCGTCCATCCGCACCGCCGGCGGGGTGTCCCGGCCAGCCGGGAGCACGTCGCCGACCAGGCGCCCCCAGAAGTCGACGAATCCGTCCCATCCGACCCAGTTGGACGACCAGCGGGCGGTGGCGTCCGACGACCAGGTGGTGGTGCGCCCGAGCCCGCGTTGCCATGTCGCCAGCAGCGGGTCACCGGGGCCGATCTCGAGGGCGACGCTGGCGGTCGGCTTGGGCTTGGTGAGCACATATCCGAGCAGAGGGGGTGCGGCGGTGAGCCCGGCGGTGACCTGCGACGCCGCGGCGAGGGCGGGAAGGAACGATCCCTCGGCGACGAGAGGCCTCGCCACCCGCAGTGTCTCCTCGACGAACACCTCGGGGACGGCATCGAGGTCGGCTCCTGCGTAGAACCGCCCGCCACCGAGCGAGGCCATCCGCCGCAGGGTCTCCCCGGTCCCCTCCCCGGTGCCGAGCACCGACAGCGTGATCCCCTCTGCGGCGATTTCCTGGGCGACGCCGAGCGCATCGGGGTCGTCGCCCCAGCCGTCGGTGAACAGGACCATGTGCCGGATCTCTTCGGGAGCGGACCGCAGCGCCTCGAGCGCCTCCCGCAGCGCCTGCGAGATCTCGGTGTCGCCCGCCGGTGTCAGGGTGTTGAGGGCGGCAGCGACCACATCGGGGCTCGGTTTGACGTCGAGGGGGAGCGCCCACCGGTTCCCGGATGTGAAAGCCAGCACGCCGATACGATCGGTCGGCGCCAGGGCACTGATTGCAAGCCCCGCCCCGGCCCGGGAGATGTCGGTCTTGTTGACCCCGCCCTGCATGGTCGGGTCGTGCTCGGAGACACCGTCACAATGGCAGTCGGCCATCGAACCGGAGGTGTCGATCACCAGCACCTGGGCGACAGGTTGGCGGCGGATCAACTCGTCGGGATCGCTGTCCACCGGGAGCAGCGCCTCGAGGGCGGTGTCCTGATAGCCGCCGAGCCCGAATGCCTGATCCCCGCCGACCACCACCAGCCCCCGGCCCAGGTCCTCGACGTACGCCGCCAGATCGGCAGCGAGGTCGTCCCGGGGCGCCGGGACATTGACCAGCACCACCCCGTCGTAGTCGAGCAACTCGGCGGCGGTCGGGACGGCGGAGAGCACCTCTGCGCCCATCCCCGATGCCCGCAGCGCCCTGGCGAGATCGTCGCCGTCCCCGGCCCGTCCCTCGACCACGGCGATCCGCCCCGGCCCGAGGACATGGACCAGCGATTCGACGGTGTCGTTGGCCGGGACCGCATCGAACCCGGCGTCGATCTCGGCGGCGATCCGAAGCACTCCCGCCTCCCCGGCGGGGACCTCGATGTCGACGTCGCTGACGCCGGCGACCAGCTCGACGGGAATCTCGCGGGTCTCGTCGCCGGTTCGGAGTCGGAGTGTCGCCGGTCCCGCCTGGGTCGACCGGAGCCGGACCCTGACCGGAACCACACCGTCCTCGCGGGCGGTGGCCGGCACATCGACGGCCGTGACCAGGGCATCGGAGCTACGACCGGACTCGACGGTGACCACATCGACGGCGATCCCGGACTCGGCGAGCTCGGAGACGGCGGCACGGGCATCTCCGGCCGTCTCGACCCCGTCGGTCAGCACGACGATCCGCCGCGAACCCTCGGTGGGGAGCACGGCTGCGGCGGCACGGATGGCTCCGGACAGATCGGTGGCGGTGGCGTCGATGACCGTCCGCACCGGTCCGGCGTCGGGTTGTGTGCTCAGGGCGCGATCGAGGCGCACATCGCGTCCGAAGACCGCTACGGCGGTGACGTGTCCGATGTCGGAGCCTGCAATGGCGTCGGCGACAAAGCGATCCTGGGCGGCGGTGGCGGATGCGGTCATCGATGCGGAGCGGTCGAGAAGCAGGACCACGCTGCGGTCTCCGGAGGACCGCAACAGCAGCGGGGCGGCGAGGGCGAACACCAGCAACACCACCGCCACCGATCGGACCACGGTGGCGATCCGGTGCTGGCGGGCGGGGACGGTGCGATGACCGGCGCCCGCCACCAGCCACACCGTCGCCACGGCGGGGATGACGGCCAGCAGGACCCACGGGTTGAGCAGCTTCACGCCGGTCCCTTCCGGTTTGCGGTGACGTTCCCCAAGGTGGCGGCCTTCCGCACCCGGGTCGCGCGACGGCGCCCCTCCTGCCGGGTGCGGCGCCAGGGTCGGGGGCGACCGAAGGCCACCCACCACTCGAGCAGCACCAGCGCCAGCAGACCGGCGATGATCCCCGGCGCCCATTCCCGGACCAGCGACGCCTCGTCGGTGTCGGCGACGGTCGGCTCCTCGACGGCGATGGTCCGGCTGGAACCGGCGGCCTCCCCGGCGGCGAAGCGTCGGCTGACCACGAATCCCCCGACCACGGCCCCGTCGCCGTCGACGTGCTCGACCCGGTAGATCCCGGGCTGATCGGTGGCGGTGAACTCGAGGACATCGGCGGCCAACTCCCTGACCTCCCCGGATGGCAGCACGATCCGGGTGGAGGCGTCGGCGATCGGAGTCATCGCAATCGGGGTTCCCGCCTCGGCGGTGGCGGCGGTACCCAGCCGGGAACCGGCGAGCCAGTCGATGAGCCGGGACCCGAGGATGGGAAACGCGATCTGCACCGGCAGATTGGATCGGACCAGATCGAACGTGAAATAGACCATCCGGTGTCCGTCTACCTCCCCGAGCAGAACCAGCGGGACATTCCCCGCCGAGACAATCGGAAGCCAACCGGGTGCCTCGACGATGTCCGCCTCGGCGATGACCAGCTCGGAGAGATCGAGACCGTCGAGCAACGGCTCTCCCGGTCTGACCAGGGTCACCACAGGCTGCTCCAACCGCCCGGTGACCACCACCCCCGGTGGAGGTGTCTCCGGGGCGAGCAGCCACGACGGTCGATCGATATCGGCGGCGGACCCGCCGTCGCGGATCACGATGTCCGGACCGCGTTCGTCGGGGAGCGCAACCCCCGGGGTGGCGTCGATCAGGGCCTCGAGGAAGGGCGATCCCTCCCCGACGATGCTGACCCCGACCTCGGCCGCTCCGGTGAGGACGATATCGGCGCGGTCGTCGAGCGGATTGGCGTCGGTGCGATCTGCGCCACCGGGGCCGCTCACCACCGCCGACACCACCTGCCCGGGACCGGCATCCACCGGCATCACCTGGCGCGAGGTGGCACCGGGGGCGAGGGTGACCTCTGCGGTGCCCGCAGCGAGGCCGTCGACGGTGAGGGCGACCGTCACCACCTCCTCCCGACCCGAGAACGACGCCAGTTCGATGAAGAGCCGGGGTGTGCCCTCTCCCACCGGGTTGGTCCCCAGACCGGTGATCGCCACGTTGTCGCCCGCCGAGTCGAACACCAGATGGCGGGCATCGGACACCGGCTCGGAGGACTGCGTCTGGGTGCCGCCGTCGGAGAGGAAGATCAACGTGGTGGGCCGGTCCGGGGTGGCGAGTCCTCTGGCAAGTCGCAGCGCACCCTCCAGGTTCTCGGTACCGCCGCCCACCTCCAGATCCGCCACCAGGGCGGCCAGTTCATCCGGGCTGCGGGAGAAGGCGGCGAGAACCCGCGGTCTCGGACCTGCTTCGACGATCGACACCAGCTGGGTGTCGGATGCCTCGGCCACAAGGTCGGTCAACTCCTGCGTGGCGGTCTCGAGCCGACCCGACATCGCCATCGACCCCGAGGTGTCGACGATGGCGACCGTGTGCGGGCCGAGCAGGGTGGTTTCACGGAAGTAGGGACGGGCCAGCAAGAAGGCGAACAACGCCAACGCCAGCAACTGGAGCAACAGGGCGGCGGTGATCCGGAGCCGCTGCCACGGCAGCGCTGCCGACACATGCTCCTCCTCGCCCTCCCACAGCCGCACCGATGGCACCTCGACGGCGTGCCGCCGGGACCGCAGCATGTACAGCACCACGAGCGGGATGGAGAGCGCCAGCAATCCGAGGGCGGCGGGGGCCAGAAAGGTCATCGCACCCAGCCATCGGACACCAGGCTCCGCAGCACGTCGTCCTCGACTCCGGCGACGGCGGGCACCAGGACATGATCCATCCCGCTGCGGAGGCACCGCTGCTCGGCGGCAGCGACGAACTCGGCGGTTCGGGTGTGATACCTGGTGAGGGCGGCATCGCTCAGCGAGACCTGGACCTCCGCCCGTGATTCGGAGTCACGGAGCGTGAGGTCGCCGGTGAGATCGGGCTCCAGTTCGGCGGAACCCAGCACATGGAGCACGACACCACCACCGCGTGCGCCGAGTCGATCCACCGCCGTCTCCCATCCGGGCGCCAGCAGGTCGCTGATCAGGACCACCGGTCCACGGTGGGCACCGGCGGAGGCGAGCAACGAGGCGGCGCCGGGGAGGTCGGTCCCTCCCCCGGCTTCGAGTGCTTCGAGCCAACGTTCCAGCCGTGGCCAAGAGCCGATGTGGCGGGCCCACGGGCCCTGGACGGCGGGACGTTCGGCGGACGGGACGGTGACCAGCCGCACCCGCTCCCCCGATGACAGCCCCAGATAGGCGACCATGGCGGCAAGCCGACGGGCGGTGACGAACTTGTCGTCGAAGCCCATCGATGCCGAGGTATCGACGAGAACCTGCATCGGAAGCTCGTCCTCCGCCTCGAACAGCCGGATCAGCACCACACCGAGCCGGGCCCACAGCCCGTAGTCGATGCGCCGGAAGTCATCGCCGGGGTTGTACTCGCGGTAGTCGGCGAAATCGAGGCTCTCCCCCATCCGCATCGAGCGGTGGCGACCGGACCACACCCCGCGAACCCGACTTCGCCCGTGTACGGCGAGGCGATCGAGACGAGCCCGGAGATCGACGTCGAGAAGCATCAGTCCGCGGCGACAGGTGCGGGATGGGCGTCGAGGATGGCGGCGACCACGTCGTCGGCGGTCACCCCGTCGGCGACCGCCTCGTACCCGAGCACCAGACGGTGTCGCAGCGCCAGGGGCGCCAGGGTGCGCAGGTCGTCGGCGGACAGGTTGAGCCGACCTTCCATCAGCGCCAACGCCTTGCCGGCGAGCACCATCGCCTGGGCGCCTCTCGGGCTGGCGCCGAATCGGACATAGCGGTCCACCAGGGGAACCGGGCCCCGCCGCGGGTGGGTGGCGGTCGTCAGCGTGGCGGCGTAGTGCAGGACATGGGTCGCCGCCGGCACCTGGCGCACCATCGACAGCATCTCCTTGAGGACCTCGGCATCGGCGAGGGCACTGACCTCGGTGGCGTATTCACCGGTGGTGCGCTGCAGGATCCCCACCAGATCGTCGACTTCGGGGGACGGAACCAGCACCTTGAGCAGGAAGCGGTCGAGCTGCGCCTCGGGCAAGGGATAGGTGCCCTCCATCTCCAACGGATTCTGTGTCGCCATCACGAAGAACGGCCGTGGCAGCGGATGGGTGGCCCCTCCCAGGGTGACCCGGCGCTCCTGCATCGCCTCGAGCAGGGCGGACTGCGTCTTCGGGGTGGCCCGGTTCACCTCGTCGGCGAGCACCACGTTGGCGAAGATCGGTCCTTTGTGAAAACGGAAGTTCCCGTCCTGGAGCACATTGGTACCGAGGATGTCCGCCGGCATCAGGTCCGGGGTGAACTGCACCCGGCCGAACTCCACGGAGAGCGCCTCACCGAGCGTCCGCAGCAGCAGGGTCTTGCCCAGCCCGGGGACACCTTCGAGGAGGATGTGACCCTCACAGAGGAGACCGACGATCACCGACCGCACCAGGTCACGTTGCCCCACGATCACCTTGGCGATCTCGTCCTCGACGGCGGAGACATGTTCGGCGAACTGGTCTGGGGTCATCATTGGTTCAACTCCGTGAAGTAGGTGCGGACGACGTCCTGGAGATTTCCGGGGATCGCCATGCGATCGAGTGCGGTCATCGCCTGCTGCTGGTAGGCGGCGAAACCGTCGGTGTACGGGACGAGGGCGTCGTTGTCGATGCCCTGACCGGTGGTGCGCCCCTTGACCTCACCGGTGGGGTCGGCGGTGTCGAAGTCGACGCGTTCCTCGTCGCCGACCACTCCTCCGGGAGGGTTGAAGATGCGACCCCGGTTCGGATCGGCGGCGGCGTCGTGGTCGCCGTCACCCTGGCCGTCGGTGGACCCGCTGCCCGTACCTCCGTCGACGGGACCGGGATTGTTGGCGCCGCCACCCCCTGAGCCCCCACCCGAGCCCTGGCCCTGTCCCTGTCCCTCACCTTGGCCCTGGCCCTCACCCTGCCCCTGCCCTTCGCCCTGACCTTCGCCCTGACCTTCGCCCTGACCCTGGCCCTCACCCTGGCCCTCACCTTCGCCCTGACCCTGGCCCTCGCCCTGAGCGCGGTTGCGCGCTTCATCGATGGCCTGCTGGGCATTGCGGACCGCGGTACGTGCTCCGACCGCATCGTCGGCGCTACCCACCCGCTCCGACGCTTCGGCGGCGGCACGCCCGGCGGCCTCGAGCGATTCGGCAGCGTCGCCACCCTCACCGAGATCGGCGGCGGCCTGGGCGAGTGCCCGTGCCAGATCGGGAGCGGTCGGACCGAGTTGATCGGCGAGATCGGACAGTCGCTGCGCCGCCTCGGTGCGCGACGCCTCGTCCATCCCCGCCGCCTCGGCGCCCAACTGCTCGAGCTGCGACTCGAGGTCGGACCCTTCGGCAATCGGGTCCTGCCGAAGTCGTTCCTCGGCCCCTGCCAACGCCGCCTTGAGCGGGAGCGCATCCGGATCGTCGGCTTCCGCCAGACGCTGCCTGGCCTCCCCGAGCTGCTCCATCGCCTCATCGAGGTCGTCGGCGTTCCTCAGTTCCTCGGCCGCCCTGCGCAGTTCGTCGGCGACGTCCTGATCATCCAACTCGTCGGCGGCGGCCTCGATCTCGTCGGCGGCGGCATCGACCACCTCGGCGACGTCGCGGCGGCGTTCCTGTTCGGCATCGGCAGGTGACGGCGGGATCGCCAGCACCAACGCCGCAACCAGGGTCAGACCCGACAGCGCCAGCAGCCGACGCTCCGGCCACCACGGTCCGAATCCGCTGAGGTTGCGCCCCTCCGCCCATGCGCCGGCACGTTGCACCTGACCGGCGGCGAGCGGTCCTGTCACCCCGTCGACGGAGAGTTCCAACGCCGTACTGACCTGGTCCTTCCCGCCGAGTCGCCGGTCCAACTCGATGGCGGCGTGACGAAGCGAAGGGCGTCGCACCAGCGTCCATCCGGCGACCGCCACCAGCACCGCCGACCCCAGCACGAGCATCGCCGGTTCCGCCCAGGGCACCACCACGAACCGGGCGACTCCGAACAGGAGCGCCGCCACGGCCGCCACCACCCCGGTGGCGGCGACGGCACGCCGCAGCAGCCACATCGACACCAGGCGGCGCCGCGCCGCGGCAACCAGACGAACGATCGGATCAGGTGGCATGGGGAACCTCACCAGCTCGACGGCGGAACACACTTCGGTGGGGTAGGCGGATACGACGGGCGGCCGCCCCCAGTGCAAGCGCACTGACCAGCAGCTGGAACACGAGGGTGCGCCACCACACCGCTCCCCGGATCGGATCGGCGGTCCACAGGCCGGTGCCGAAACTCATCTGCTGACTCAGGTGGGCGGGCTCGACCATCACGTCGCTGAACCCGACGCCGCTGCCGGTCCCCATCCCGCCGAAGGCGTCGTACAGCGACCCGGACGAGCCCACCGAGTAGCCCTGACGCTTGACCAGGATCTGGCGGAACGGCTGGTACGGCGACGCCACGACCTCACCACCGAACTCGAGCACATCGGATGAGGCGTCGACAAGCCCGATGTACGGGTTGACCCACGTGCTGTACAACTCACGCCCTTCGTCGCGGGCGATCCCCCGCTCGTACCGGGTCCGGCCGAGGTCGTCGGGACCGACCAGCAGCACCTCGGCGACCGAGAGGGCCAGGGTCCCGAACACCAGCACCGCCGCCATCAGGTAGGAGCCGAGCACCGCCCCCTGCATCGACCGGGAGCGGGCCGAGATCCACATCGAGATGGCTCCGATCATCACGGCTGCCGCCGCCACCATCACCATCCCCCGCAGAACCTCGCTGATGCCGACCCCACCCAGCAACACGGGGATGGCGAGCAGCGGCAACACCGCAACCAGCAGCAGCAGGATGAAGGCCAGCGCCGAGATCAGCTTGCCGAGAACGATGCTCCCCGCCGAGAGTTGACTCACCTGGAGCAGCGGCAGCGTCTGCCGGTCACGCTCCCCCACGATCGTCACCGCCGCCTGACCGGGAACGACGAACACCACGGCGGTGAGCAGCCCGAGCAGCAGTGCGTGGAGGATGAAGCTTCCCATCGAGCCGGAGGCGAACACCGACCCCAGTCCGCTGAACCCCACCCCGTCCAGTCGCGCCTCCGCCTCCCCGCGGGCGAACGCATAGGCGAGGAAGGTCAGCACGCCCGCCGCAGCGACCCACACCGAGAGCAGGATCGGCGACCTCAGGCTGCGGAATCGCTCCTGGAGTTCGCGTCGTGCCACCGGGTTCATGCGGCATCACCCTCGACGGCGACGGTCGCGTCGGTGTCGTCGGAGGCGGTGAGCTGGAGGAAGAGGTCCTCCAGCCCGGCGCCTTCGACACGCCACTCGACCACACCGACGCCACCGCCGACGAGGTCGGCGAGCAGCGATGCGGAAACCTCGTCACCCCCGTCGAAATGGACCCGGACCACCGACCGTTCCACCGAGATCTCGGTGACCTCGCTGCGGTCGCGAAGAATGCGCTCCGCCACCGATGCCGATACCGGCTCCTGGGACGGATCGTCCCCGATGTTTGTGGCGGAGGCTTCGGCCAGGCGGGCGGTGACTCTACGGCCTTCGAGCATCCGCCCGCGCACCTCGCCGACGCTGCCCTGCGCCAGGACACGCCCGTGGTCGACGACCACCAGATGGGAACAGATCCCCTCGAGCTCGGAGAGGATGTGCGAGCTGATGACAATGGTGCGACCCATCCGGTTCAACTCTGAGATCAACTCGCGCAGCTCGACCCGGGCGCGCGGGTCGAGACCGGAGGCCGGTTCGTCGAGGATCAACAGCTGGGGATCGTGGATGAGCGCCCGGGCCAGCGAGAGACGCTGCTTCATCCCCCTGGACAGCGTGTTGACGTCGGCGTCGGCCTTCGCCTCGAGATCGACGAGCGCCAACAGGTCGGCTACCACCGCAGGACGGGCCACCGGCCGGATTCCCTGGGTCGCCGCAAAGAAATCGAGATACTCGCGGGCGCGCAGACCCTCGTAGACACCGAAGAAGTCCGGCATGTAGCCGACGTGGCGACGCACCGTCTTCGGGTCGCGCTGGGGGTCGATGCCGCCGATGCGGACCCGGCCGCCGTCACGTCCCAGCAGCGAAGTCATGATCAACATCGAGGTGGTCTTGCCGGCGCCGTTGGGGCCGATCATTCCGACCACCGATCCCTCGGGCACCTGGAGGGTGGCGTCGCGCAGCGCCCGGAACTTGCCGTACCGCTTCTCGACGGCCTCGAACTCGACGATCATGTGTCGCTCCATTTCAGCGCATACCGCTGCAGCGAGATCGACTGGTCGAAGAAGCGGCTGTCGTCGGTGACCGATGCCCTGACGATCACTTCACCGCCTGCCGAGGTCGCATCGGCGATCGTAAACGCCGATCGCGGATCGAACGTCCGGAATGCCCCCTCCTGCCAGTCGAACATCTCGACCCGGTCGAACCCGGTGAACGAGGCGTCGATGGTTCCCCGATCGGGATGGACCTCGGGGACGGAATAGACCAGGTACACCGCTTCCGCCCCGTAGGCGTAGATCTCGTCTCCGTAGCGCTCGACGCTCGACGCACCGTCGACCGACAGCAGTTCGGCCCGGACCCCGCCGAGCCCCGCCACGTCGGATTCGGACACTTCGATGCGTCGCACCAGCAATGTGGTCCCGGCGCTGTCGGCGGATCGTCCCCCGAGACTGAGCGGGAAGGTGCGATCGGTGGTGAGCCCGAACACGTAGGCGCCACGGGACCGGATCCCGGTGTCGGCCTGCTCCAGGTGCGAAGCCAGCGGATACACCACCTCGTGGGTGCGGCTCGTCCGGTTGGCGTCGAACGGACGACGGCTCACCGCCTCGGCGATGACCGGATCGAATCCGATCCTGCCGAGCCCGGCGGGGATGTCGATCGTCTGCGACGAACCGGGCGGCAACGTGTCCTCGCCGTTGTAGCCGACGCCGTTGACGACCACCCCCCACGCCCACATGGTCCACGGCGTGTCGTTGGTCACGGCGGCGACCAGCCCGTCGGACGCGACGGTGATGGTGGCGGTCACATCCACCTCGTCGGGCCACCGCATCTCGGCGGAACCCAGACCAAGCGAGGGAAGATCGAACTCGACGCCGGCGTCGGTGACGGTACCGGTCTTCAGCCCGGCACCCAACCCCGGTGCCGTCGGTGCGGCTTCCCAACCGTCGGGCAACGCCAGGGTGTGGGTGCCGCCGTCGGCGACCTGGAGCAGGAATCCGCCGTGGGCGGTGGCGCCGGAGCCGTCGTCGACCACGACGGCGGCATAGCTCGCCGAGAAGTCGCTGATCTGGCTGCGACCGATCCCCCAGAACAGCCCGAGGAACACCAGGCTCAGCGCCGGCACCGTGAGCCAGGCCCATTCCGG
The DNA here is from genome assembly GCA_963708235.1 of uncultured Acidimicrobiia bacterium. Taxonomy (GTDB): domain Bacteria; phylum Actinomycetota; class Acidimicrobiia; order Spongiisociales; family UBA5794. The sequence goes on from OY970200.1 coordinate 1,930,509, forward strand.
GCGCCCCATCCACCGCAGCACGACGATGTTCACCGGACCCACCAACAGGATGAACACGACGATTCCGGCGAGCAGCCATGGCAGCGCCGGAACCGATGCCTCCTGACCGGCCGAAGCCGCCGACACCAGTGCCGCCGAGGCATCGCCCCGGGACTGGTCGATGGCGCCGAGCCCGTTGGGACGGTCACGGAGCACCCGGGACCAGGTGTCCCCGTCGAGTGAAGCCAGGTTGTCGGCTACGCCGATCTCGCCGCTGCCGAACCGGGTGATCACCAGCCCGGTTTCCCCGAACGGCTGACCGGACCCGGGCTCGGCCACCGCGACCACCTCGGTCGCCGGCCCGATGAGCCGTCCTCCGGCCTTGACCCAACGGGTGAGGGCGGCACCGGTGTCGGGTTCCAGGTCGGCGAGGGCGCCGGGTCCGACGACGAGATACTCGAGCGGCGCCATCCGTGGACCGATGTCGTCGGCGGTGACCGGGATGACGAGCACCCGGCGCTCCAATGGCGTGGTCGTGGCGGAGCGGACAGCGGTGTCGACGCCGTCGATGTCGAGCAGACCGACCAGCATCCCGTCGGTGCCCACCTTGAGCGGAACCGTCTCCGTGAGCTGCTCCACGCCCTCGTCGTCGAAGAGGGTCACCTCGATGCGTCGGCGGCTCCCCGGTGCGGCGGCGGAGAGTCGTATCGTTTGACGCTCCCGGCCGGCACCTCGACGGAGGTGCCCACGATCCCACCCAGGTTGAGTTCCAGCCTTCCGACGAACAGCGCCGACGCCGTCAGCTCGACCACCACGGGGACCGGTACGGAGGGATCGACGTATCCGTCGAGACCCACCTCGACGGTCATGGTGACCGTCGACGACTCAACGGTCTGCCCGGCGGGTTGCTCGCCAGGCGCATCGGCTGGTTCCTGATAGGCCGCCATCGCCGGTGCAGGCGCCAGCAGGAATGCGGCGACCAGGGCGAGCAGAAGTCGTTTGACGATGTGCACACCGGTGAGACGCACAACCCCGAGGTCCGGTTCCCGCCGTGTCGGGGACGTCAGCTCACCGGGGTGCCGCGGCGAGGGCGTCGAGCCGGCTGCGGATCTCTTCCTCGTCGGCGACACCGAACCACTGCTCGACGATGGTGTCGTCGCCCGTGACCAGGAAGGTCACCGGCTGGCCGTTGACCCGGTACAGATCCCAGACGGTGTCGTCCAGCCCCCACAGGAAGCGGTCGCCGAACAGCTCATCGGCCCGCTCGGTGGTGGCCGCCAACTCGCCGCGACCGGCGACGGCGACAAAGGCGACCTCGTCGGAGTAGTCGGTGCTGATCTCGGCCACCTTGGGCAGCTCGCCGCGACAGGTGGGACACCATTCGGCCCAGAACACCAGATAGACCGGCCGGTCCTCCCCGGAGAGGGTGAACTCGGTGCCATCGGACAACGTCAGGGCGAAGTCGGACGCCTGCGGCAGGTCCGCATCGGATTCACCGGCGGGGGGAACGGTGGTGGTGACGGCGTCGTTCGGTGTCCCGTCGTCGGAGGTGTCCGACGTCTGGGTATCCGATGTCTGGGTATCCGAAGTCTGGGCATCCGAAGTCTGGGCATCGGGCGTCTGGCTGTCGGGGGTCTGGCTGTCGGGGGTCTGGCTGTCGGGGGTCTGGCTGTCGGGGGTCTGGGTACCCGGGACCTGTTCTCCCGCGACATCAGGGCCGACCTCGTCTGATCCGCCGTCCCCACCGCACGCCGCCAGCACCAGCGTGAGGAGGACGAGTACCGGGAAGAAGGTTCGCAGCGTTCGCATCCAACGACGATACCCGGGACGTGCGTGGCGGCATCCGTTACCGGCGAGGTTTCACCAATCCTTCACAACTTCGGTCCCCACCTGGATGTCTCCAGGGTGGGTCCCGTCGCTCGAACCGCTCCTGCCTATCAGCCCTTGGAGAACCTCACGGCCGTCTCGAGAACGGCGGCGGCGGCGCCACTGTCGATCGATTCGCTGCCGAGCTCCATCGCCGCCGAGAAACCATGGGCGAGACCGGCGGCCACGATGGCAGGGGCGGCGTTGACCACGGCGACATCGCGCCGCGGTCCCGTCTCTCCGTCGAGGATGCGACGGGTGATCGCCGCATTGGTGGCCGCATCCCCGCCACGAAGATCCTCCAGCTTGGCGCGTCGCACCGAGAAGTCCTCCGGGGTGAACTCGGCCAGGGTGATCTCGCCGTCGAGCAGCCGATAGATCCGCGACGGACCGGTGGTGGTCAACTCGTCGAGCCCGTCTTCCCCGTGGACGACGAAGGCGGCTATGGCCCCGGTGTTGCGTAGCACCTCGATCATCTTCGGGGCCAGTACCGGGTCGGCCACACCGAGCGCATAGCGCCGCGCCCTCCCCGGGTTACACAGCGGTCCGAGCACATTGAAGATGGTGCGGACACCCAACTCCCGTCGCACCGACGCCACATGTCGCATCGCAGGGTGATAGCGCGGGGCGAAGAAGAACCCGAAGCCCACCTGGCGGATCATCTCGACGGTGCGCTCCGGCGCCATCTCCAGGTCGATCCCGAGATGCTCGAGGAGGTCGGCGGACCCGGTTGCAGACGAGGCGGCGCGGTTTCCGTGTTTGGCGATCCGCACCCCGGCGCCGGCGGCGATGAAGGCCGCCGTGGTGGAGATATTGAAGGTGCCCGAACCGTCGCCACCGGTTCCGACCAGGTCGACGACATCGTCGCCGGCGTCGACGATGTGGGCAGCGCCGAGCATGGCTTCCGCCATCCCGGTGATCTCGTCGCTGCTCTCCCCCTTGACCCGCAGGGCGGTCACCATCGAGGCGATCTGCCCATCGGTGGCGCGACCCGCCATCACCTCACCCATGGCGTCGCGGGCAGCCTCCCGGGTCAGGGACTCCCCCGAGATCAGTGACCCCAACGTGGTCGACCAGTCGAATCCGCTCACAACGCTCCCTCCCACACGGCCGGTGAAGGGCGCACGTTAGAGCTCAGCGGGCGACGACGGCTCCCTCGGTGTCCGGAGTCGACCCGGGCGCCACCGCCGCCACCTCACGACGGGAGGCGAGCAGGGCGCCGGCGATCACCAGCACCACCCCGGCGAGTGCGAGAGGCTTCACCACGTCCCCGCGGAAGACCACACCGAGGACGACGGCCACCGCCGGGATGACGTAGGTGATGAACGACGCCCTGGTCGGACCGACGCTGCCGGCGAGCGTGCCCATGATGACGAACGCCAGCCCGGTACCCAGGACACCGACCGCCAGCACCGCAAGCAGCGAATCCCAGGCGAACGACGACCCGCCGAGCCCCACCAGACCGTACGGGGCGGTCCAGACCGCCGCCAGGGTCAACATCCTCGCCATCATCGGGAGCGATCCGTATTTCTGCTGCAGCGGGACGGCGATGTTGATCGATACGCCGTAACAGACCGTGGCCAGCAGCACCAGGGCGACCCCGAGCGCCTGGGAACTGCTCTGCCCCATCGAGGGGAGGCTGACGGCGATGACCCCGGCCAGGCCGATGACCAGCCCCAAGAGCTGCGGGCCGCGTGGGGCCCGCCGCAGCATCAGCGCCGCCACCAGCGCCGCAAAGATCGGCACACCGCCGTTGAGCATCCCGGCCACGGCCGAGTTGATCCACTGCTGCGCCACCGGGAACAGGGTGAACGGCACCGCCACCCATACCACGGACAGGGTGACCAACCGGGGCAGGTCCTCGCGGTCGATCGAGGTCCGCGCCTTCGGGATCAGCCAGACGGCCGCCGCCCCCGAGGCGATCCGCAACCAGGTGATGACTCCCGGCTCGAACGCCTCGAGCCCGATTGCCATCAGGAGAAACGACGAGCCCCAGATGAGGCTGATGGACAGGAACAACGCCCAGTCTCGCCCGGTGAAGGCCTGCTGGTTGGTGCCGACCGCGGTGGTGAGGATCCGGGATCGCACCGGTGTCACCGTCCCGGAGACGGCCACCACGGTCTTGCCGTCGGATTCCGGTGGCGTCGCTTCGTTTGACATGGCGTTTTGTCCTAGTACAGAATACGTATTGTGCTACCTCAATATACCGACATCCAGCTCGGGTCGGCAAACGACCTGGCCGCCCACATCGAAACCCTGGTCCTGGAAGGGCATCTCGGTCCCGGCGATCGCCTTCCCACCATCCGGGACATGTCCGGCCTGGTCGATCTCTCCCCCAACACCGTCGCCGCCGCCTACCGACGGTTGACCCGGCGGGGGCTGATCGATCCCCAGGGTCGTCGCGGCACCTTCGTCGCCGCCACCCCTGCCCCGCCCGCCACCGAACCGCCGGTGCCGGGCGACCTGATCGACCTTGCCTCGGGCAACCCGGACCCCGAACTGCTGCCGGACCTGGATCGGCATCTCGCCGGGCTCCATCCCGCCAAGGGGCTCTACGGGGAGCCGGCGATCGATCCCGGCTTCGAGGCCATCGCCCGGTCGCTGCTCGCCGGTGACGGCATCGCCGTGGGAACCCTCGCCGTTGTCGGTGGCGCCCTCGATGGTGTCGAGCGCGCCCTCCAGGCCCACCTCCGCATCGGAGATGCGGTGGCGGTCGAGGCGCCCGGATGGCCCGCCTTTTCCGACCTCGTCTCCGCTATGGGAATGCGCCCGGTTCCGGTCCCGATCGACGATCTGGGGATGGTCCCCGACGAGCTCGTCAAGATGGTGGGCTCGGTGGCGGCCGTGGTGCTCACCCCTCGTGCGCAGAATCCGACCGGTGCCGCGTTCGACGCCCGCCGTGCCGCAGCACTGCGCTCCGTGCTCCTCCGACACCCCGAGGTGCTGGTCATCGAAGACGACCACGCCGGTCTGATCTCCGGGGTCGACCTCCGGTCCGTGGGCGCCGGGCTGGCCCGCTGGGTGATGATCCAGAGCCTCTCCAAGTCGTTCGGACCGGACCTCCGGCTCGCCTGCGTCACCGGCGACGACATCACGATGGGTCGGATCACCGCCCGTCAATGTGCCGGCCCTGGCTGGGTCAGCCATATCCTGCAACGACTGGCGGCTTCGGTTCTCGAGGACCCCGACACCGCCGACCTGCTGGTGCGCGCCACCGCCGAGTACGGGCTCCGGCGTGAGACCCTGCTCGGGGCACTCGCCGGTGAAGGGATCGCGGCGACCGGTCGTACCGGGCTCAACGTCTGGGCACAGGTTCCCGACCAGGACGCCGCGGTTGCCGCCCTCGCCGATGCGGGCTACGCCGTCCGGGGTGGCGGAAAGCGATGGCACATGGGAACCGATGCGGCGATCCGCATCTCGATCGGCAGGATGCCCATCGGCGTCGCCACCGAGATCGCCGCAACTCTGGGCCGGCTCACCCCACACCAACCCGTGACGCTCGGCCGCCTCGCCTGAACCCCCAGTCTGAACGAACGGACCTCGACGAACGGGCCTCGGCCCACGGGTCCGGGATCGCGCCGATCCGTCGAGCGGGGACCGCACCGTCGCCGCTCAGGCCGAGCGGCGTAGCTCCAGCCGACGCTGCCGCTCTCCGGCACCACCCCACACCCCGAAGTGTTCCCTGGCGTCGCGGGCGTACCCGCCGCACTCCTCTCGCACGGTGCAGACGGCGCACAGCGCCAGTGCGGCACGCTCCTGGGCGGCGGTATTCGGGAAGAACAGCTCTGGATCGGCGTCGCGGCAGGCGGCGAAGACCACCCACGGCCGCTCCTCGGTGATCGGGGCTCGCAGGAACATCTCGAGGCTGATCTGGGTCTCGGTCATGTTCGTCGCCTCCTTCACGCACACTTTGCGATATCTGTGCACTCTCAGACGCACCGCAAACGGCCCGGGTTCCCCGACATGTGCCCCCGTCCCCGCCAACTACACTCCACAGTCGACCCGAATTCGCTGCTGAGGCAAGGGAGGCAGCCCTGCTGTACTTCGCTTACACCGCCAGAATCGCCCCCGAGAGAATGGCTCAGGTGTCGCCAGGTGCGGAGTTCCAGTTCATCGCCCATCTTCCGCAGTGGGGCCTGCAATGGCCCATTGACGATGGCGAATGGTCTGGATCGCTCCCCACGGTGACCCCCGACGCATCGAGCACCGTCTGGGGTGCCGTCTTCTCCGTTCCGGAAGAGGAGTTCGAACTTCTCGACAAGGCCGAGATCAAGGAGCACCGCACTGCCACCACCCTCGAGGCCATGGACCGCACCGGCAAGCGCCATCAGGTGACGGTGCACCGCTGCGAGACCAACGGGGCACCCGATGTGCCCCCTTCGACGGAGTACGTCGCCGCCATGCTCGCCGGCTCCCGCCACTGGAGCCTTCCGGCGGGATGGATCGCCGGTCTGGAGGAACATCTCGGCGATCGCACCTGAGCCCGGCCCCTCGAATATCCGTCCCGGGACCGTGCGCCCCGCCTGGGGAGCGGTGGCCCTCGGTGCGATGGCGGGAATCGGGATCGCCCTGGCCATCTTCGTAGCGGTCGGGGTGAGCGGCATGGCAACCCCGACCGGGCTGGCGGTCGCCTCACTGTTCGGACAGTTCCTCGCCCTTTTCGTCGCCGGCTATGTCACCGGCAGACTCACCGGCCCGCACGCCGTCTTCAACGGCGGGCTCTCCGGTTTGCTGGTCTTTGCGATCGTCGTGGCGGTCAGTGTGTCCGGTGGGCCGTCACCAGGGGTCGGTGCCCTGCTCCTGCTCGGTGTGGTGGCGGCCGTTGCGGGAAGCGCCGGAGGCGTGCTGGCGTTGCACCTGCGACGCTGAAGCGGTTCCGGCGACCGGCACGCACCGGTGACGACTGGAGTACCGTTCGGCTGCGAGCTCGGGAGACGACCGCGGCTCTCACGAGTCGAGGAAAGTCCGGACTCCACAGGGCAGAGTGCTGGGTAACCCCCAGGCGGGGCGACCCGACGGAAAGTGCAACAGAGAGCAGACCGCCGATGGACCGGCATCTCGATGACGGTCACAGGTAAGGGTGAAACGGTGGTGTAAGAGACCACCAGCGTCCCGGGTGACCGGGACGGCTCGGTAAACCCCACTCGGAGCAAGGCCAAGCAGGGACAGGGTGGCCCGCCCGTCACGTCCCAGGTAGGCCGCACGAGCCCGCGCAGCAATGCCGGGCCCAGATAGATGGTCGTCCACGACAGAATCCGGCTTACACCCGGGCTCCAACGATGAGGGGGTCGCCACCCGGCGACCCCCTCATCGTGTTTCTCGTTCGTTCCGCCGGAGCTGACCTCGCGCGATGCGGAGGTGCGCCTCAGACCGCCTGGTCGGGCGCCGCCGTCGGTCCGGACACCACCTGGAACAATCCCCAGCCGATGGCTCCGCCGACAAACGGCGCCGTCATGTAGATCCACAGATCGGTGTAGACGTTGCCGACGATGGCGGGGCCGAGGGTCCGGGCGGGGTTGACCGAGGTGCCCGTGAACGGAACCAACACGAAGTGGATCACCGCAAGGGTGAGGGCGATCGCCACGAAGCTGTTGACGGCGTTGGTGGTGCTGCTGGTGACCTTGAGGATCACGGCGACGAACAGGGCGGTGAGCACCGTTTCGAGCAGGAAGGCCTTGCCGACACCGATGCTGGGCACCGTGGCCGTGCCGGCGACGGCCGCCTGGTCGAACGCCACCAGCAGGGTCAGCGCTCCGGCAACCGCACCGGCGATCTGGGCGACCACGTACTGGACGAACGTCGCCGGGTCGATCCGCCCGTCGAGCAGAGCCCCGAGCGACACCGCAGGGTTGAAGTGCCCACCGGACACCTCGCCGAACGCAAACAGCGCAACGAGGAGACCAAGACCGAAACCGAAGCCGATCACCAGCAGACCGGCGGTGGAACCGAGACCGGTGCCGGCGGAGATCACCGCAAGACATCCGATGAACACCAGGGCATAGGCGCCGAGAAACTCGGCGATGAGAGATCGAACTTGTGCCGTCATGTGCGGATTCCTCCAGGGGGAACGGTGGGGACACTGCGATTCTGACTCATCGCACCCCGGAAGCGTTGCATTTCGCGGGATGAACCCGCAACCGGCGCCGGAAGGGGGGAAGGCGTCACTGCCCGAGGTCGATGGGGAGGTCCTCGATGGCGTCGATCTCGAGGTCGAGCGCCCGGTCGTCGGGGTTTCTGTCCAGTGCCGCCCCCAGCGACCCGACGGCGATCCGGGCGTACCGGCGCGCCACCTCGTTGTCGTCGGTCTGCTCGACGATGTCGGCGAGCAGCCTGCGGATCTGCACGGCGAGCGCAGGACCGACGGTGGCGGTCATGTCGACCTTCCAGCCGTCGGTGTAGAGCCGGGTGATCACGGTGACCGTTGACTCACCTCTGCGGATGTCCACGGCGGCGAACTGGGTGCCCTCGACGGCGAACCGGTCGGCGTCGTGGATGGCCATCTCGTCGATCGGGGGTTCGATGAATGCGAGCAGGCCGTCACGAAAGGTGGTCCAGTAGGACCGTGCCGTCGACGCCGGCAACCCCTCGTCGACCACCCCCTCCATCTGAGCCACGGTGAACCCGTTCTCGGCCCCGGCGACCAGCGCCAGGTTCGCCGGCTCGGTGGCGGCTGCCAGCGCCTCGACATCGACGGTCTCGATCGCCGCCAGCCAGTCGGCGACCACACCGGTCGGGGTGGAGAGCACACGTTCGTCCTCTCCCCCGGAACAGGCGGAGACGGCCAGGACGGCGGCGATGAGAACGATGAGATGACGTCGGTGCACCGGGGGAGCCTATCGCAGTCTCCGGGCGTGACTCAGTTGCGCCCGATGGGAACGTCGATGGTGCCGGTACGGCGCAGCCGGAGGCGCATGTCGGGATCGGCCAACCGGGCGCGCCGTCCCAGCACCACCAGATAGATGAGCCCGATCGCCTCGAGTGCCCACACCCGCCAATCGGTGAGCACCGATCGCACGAAAGCGGCGGCATCCGGTGGCCCGGCAGGGGTGAACTCCCAACCGAGGAACGGCCACCACAACGTCTCCGGGTCCTGCCACATCGCATCGAGGAAGAGATGGAGCAACATCCCGATCGCAAGTGGCATCCACCGCTTGCGGGGACGCCCCCGTCGGGTCCGCCACAGCACAAATCCCATCACCGACGCGGCGGCGATCAGCCCGTGTCCCACCAGCCGGACCGAACCGAGCTGTCCGTAGAACACCAGACCGATCGGGGTGTCGATCAGGTCGGCGAGCAGGGCCCCCAGCACCAGGAAGCGCAGATCCATCCGTTCGTCGCGGAAGGTGTAGCGGGCGAGGGCGACGGCGCCGCCGGTGTGCCAGAAGATCATCCGGAACCAGGTGGAGGCGGCCCGGCGGAACCCCCGGGGACGGTGGCGGGTGGGGGTGGGCCAGGCTGCCGACACCGTCGTGTGACGGCGGCGGCGAGGGTGGAGCTCACGGCACCAGGATGGCGCTGCAGTGGATGCAACGCGGAGGGTGCGATCTTGTCGCTTCGAGCTGCTCTGCCTGGGTGAGACGCAGGTGGCAGGCGCCGCACGTGTCCTCGGCGAGACGACCGACGGCGACCCCGTCGTCTTTCTGCCGGCGGAGGGTCTCGTAGAGCTGGATCAGCGGCTGCGGGATGGCAGGGACGATCTCGGCCTTGCGGCGTTCCTTGCGGGCGATGTCGACGTCGATGCCTTTCCACGCCTCGGTGATCGTCGCCTCGAAACCGGCCTTGGTCTCGGTGGCGGTCACCACATCGGTCTCCAGCCCCGCCAGACGGGTCTGCAACTCCTCGCGCTGTTCCATCAACGCCAGGACCTCTTCCTCCATCTCCGACTTCTTCCGCTCCAGCATCTCGACCTCGCGTCGCAGGTAGTCGGCGTCGCGGGCACTGATCCCGCCGGCGTACAGTCGATTCTGTTCTGCGGCGAGCTTCCCCTCGGCGAGATCGAGCTCCCCGGAGGTCTTGTCGAGTGCCAGCTCGGTCTGACGTAGTTCGGCGGCGACCTTGTCGCGTTCGGCGATCAGCGCCGTGGCCCGGGTGTGCGCCCGCCGGTACTCGGTCAGGACGGGAAGCGAGGTGCGCTCGTGAAGGAGACGGTCGATCTCCGAGTCGACCGCCTGCAGATCGAGGAGGTCGGCAAGGCTATTCATCTCTTCCACGCGGGCTCCCATGGGTCTGCGGCGAGATCAGTCAGATCGACCGGGGCATCGACGATCTGCGAGATTGCAGCGTACAGCCTCGAGATGCCCGGTCGTTCGGTGGCGGCATGCCCCGGATCGATCACGGCGAGGCCCCGATCCAACGCCTGGCGGGCGACATGATGGGTGACATCACCGGTGACCACGGCGTCGCAACCGGTGACCGAACCGAGGAACGACCCCCCCGAACCCGGAACGACACCGACGGTCTCGATCCGGCGATCGAGATCACCGCCGACACGGATCACACCGCCCAGCACCGACTCCACCACGGCGGCGAACGCCGCCAGCGTACGAGGCTGCTCCAGCCGCCCCTGTCGCCCGATGAAGCCGGCGTTGCCCCGGGATTCGTAGACCGTATACGCCGGCTCCTCATAGGGGTGGGCACCGACGAGGGCGGCAACCACGGCATCCAGCGAACGCTTCGGGGCGACCATCTCGACCCGGTCCTCGGCGGTGCGGTGGGTCGAGCCCGCCTCGCCGATCGTGGGGTCGGTGGATTCGCCTGCGGTGTACGACCCCTCACCGCCACTGCGGAACGAGCAGGCCGAGTAGTTGCCGATGGTGCCGGCACCGGCGCCCGCCATGGCGGCGGTCACCGCCGCGGTCGACGGCGGCGGGACGAACGTCACCACCGTCACCGTATCGGGCCCCCAACTGGGACCGAATGGTCTCGGCTCGCCGAGATCCAGGGCGGTGGCGAGTGCATCGGCGGCGCCACCGGGCGCCACATCGAAGGCGGTGTGGACCACGGCGAGGGCGACACCCGCCTCGACCAGCCGGAAGGCGCGGCCGGTGGCCGAGCGGCCGGAGACAAGCCGGGTGGTGGGCTGGAAGAGCAGGGGGTGGTAGGCGACCACCAGATCCACGGGTTCGGCAACCAACCGGTCGACGGCCGCCTCCGTGATCTCGTGGACGACCGCCACCGACCGGGCCGTGCGGGCCGGATCACCGAGTTGAAGCCCCACCGGGTCCCACCCGCCGGCCTTGTCCCAGGGGGCGAGCCGACCGAGGTGTTCGAGAAGGTGCGATATCGTGACCGGCATTGGACCCGGATGGTAACGCCCGCAGCCGGCGCACGGCGGAGGTCACCATCCGCCGTGCCGTTACGGCAACCACCGCGGTGGAAACCCGGCCGGCGGCAATACCGCTGGCGGCAATACCCCCGGCGGGAACACCGCAGGCGGGAACCGCGTTGTCCGAGAGATCAACCCGGCCGGTCCACCGGCGGATGTGAGGAGCGTCATGTTGTTCGGTCAGAAGAAGACGACGATGGTTGCCCGCGAGGACGCCCTGCCGGGGCGTACGGCGACGATGCCGACCGCCGATCGCCATGTGGTGCTCGGTACTCCCCTGACCGGCCCCTGGCCGGAGGGTATGGAGGTGCTCTACGTGGCGATGGGGTGCTTCTGGGGTGCGGAGCGGATCTACTGGGAGGTCCCCGGGGTCTACTCGACGGCGGCTGGATACATGGCCGGTTTCACCCCCAACCCCAGCTACGAAGAGGTGTGCAGCGGCCGTACCGGCCACACCGAGGCGGTGCGGGTGGTGTACGACCCGCAGCGCATCGAGGTCGACACGTTGCTCAAGGCGTTCTGGGAGAACCACGACCCGACCCAGGGGATGCGACAGGGCAACGATGTGGGGACGCAGTACCGCTCCGGGATCTACCCCACCACCGGCGCACAACGGGTCGCCGCCGAGGAGTCGCAGCTTCGGTACCAGCGGGCGCTCGACGAGGCGGGATTCGGAACGATCACCACCGAGATCATCGACGCCGCCGACGCCGGGGCGTTCTTCTACGCCGAGGATCACCATCAGGGTTACCTCCACAAGAATCCCAACGGCTACTGCAACCACGGGTTCTGTCAGGTCGCCTACTCGACCGAGGCGCATCAGCCCGCCGCCGGTGTGGAACTTCCCAACGCCTGATCCCCCACGACCGCAAGAGGAGGCTGATCAATGTCGTACCCACCGATCGTCCACCACGGGCCGGGGGTCACCACCGGGATGACGCTCCGGAAAGCGACGAGCGAATCCGAGCTGACATACCCGTCGGGCAACACGGTCGACTACCTGGCGACCGGGGCCACCACCGGGGGACGCTTCGGGTTGTACCGCTGGAACATGGCGCCGGAGCCGAGCGGTCCCGGCCCCCACTTTCACCGGACGATGACGGAGTCGTTCTTCGTGCTGGAGGGAACGGTCCGTCTCTTCGACGGAACGGCGTGGTCCGATGCGGGGGCGGGCGACTTTCTCCACGTCCCCGAGGGCGGCGTCCATGGGTTCAGGAACGAGTCCGGGGAACCCGCCTCGATGCTGATCCTGTTCTCACCCGGCGCCCCGCGTGAAGGACTGACTTCGAGACGTTGGCGGCGATCGCCGCCGGCAAGTCGATGACCGAAGACGAACTCGCCGACTTCTACCTCCGCCACGACAACCACTGGGTCTCGCCATCGGGTTGATTCAGGACACATTGTGTCCGCAACCGGCGATACCTTCTGCGGGGTCAGACCCCAACGGAGGTGCGTGAGATGGATTGGAAGCTCGAGCTGGTGATGGTTCCGGTGACGGATATCGATCGGGCAAAGACGTTCTATGTGGACCAGATCGGATTTGTCGCCGACCACGACCATGTGGTCTCCGATGAGGTGCGCTTCGTCCAGCTGACCCCGCCGGGGTCCGCCTGCTCGATCGCCATCGGTCGAGGCATCACCGACACGGCCCCTGGCACGATCGACGGCCTCCAGATCGTCGTCGACGATGTGCACCGGGCCCACGAGGAACTCACCGCCCGCGGCGTCGACGTCACCCCGGTCGAGGTCCTGGACTGGGGATCGTTCGTCCATTTCAACGATCCCGACGGCAACGCCTGGCACATCCAGCAGCTTCCCGGGTGAGCCACCGGCCCCCCGGCCCACGGGTATTAGCCTCGGACGGTCTTCGACCGATCGGTGATCATGACCGCGGAACAACCCATCACGTTGCGCGCTCGGACTCGGTACCGGGTTGCGGCTCATCGGTCACTTCGTGGCGAGACACCCGGTCTCGTTTGCACTGGCCGTCGGTGGCGCCGCCCTGTTCGCCGGCGCCATCGTGGCGTCAGCGGTGGTGATCGGGCGTGCCACCGACGCCCTGATCATCCCGGTGCTGGATCAGGGTGAGCCGATCGGAGGCAAATTGTGGCCGCCGGTGCTGGCGGTCATCGGTGTGGCGGTGTGGAAGGCGGCGGCCATCACCCTGCGGCGTACCGCGGCGGGGTATCTGCAGTTCCGCAGTCAGGCCGACGTCCGGCTGTCGCTGATCGACCGCATGCTCCGGCTCGAGATGGCCTGGTACCGCCGCCAGTCGATCGGCGACCTGCTTGCGGTGACCGATGCCGATGCCAGCCAGGCGTCGTTCATCATGGCGCCCGTCCCCTACGGGATGGGCGCCTCCTTGCTTCTCGTCGGCACCATGGTGATGATCGCCTGGACCGACCCGGTGCTGGCGGTGATCACCGTCATATCTCTCAGCGGGATCGTCGCCATCGACATGTCGGGAAGCTGGAAGACCTTCGCCGCCTTCCAGGGGGTCCAGCATCTCCGGGGCACGGTGGCCCGGGTCGCCCACGAGAGCTTCGACGGTGCCCTCACCGTCAAGGCGCTCGGTCGGGAAGACCACGAGACGGCTCGGTTCCGGACCGTCTCGGAGCGGCTGCGGGACCGGCTGGCCGATGTCGGATCGGTCTACGCCACCTACCGGGTGGTGGTGGAAGGCCTGCTCTCCATGGTGATCGTGGTGTTGTTGGTCGCCGGAGCGCTGCGAATTCGCGGCGGTTCCGTGACACCGGGAGAAGTGGTCACCATCACCTACCTCCTGTCGCTGCTGTTCATCCCCATCCGCATCCTCGGGTTCGTCCTGTGGGACATGTCGCACAGCACCGCCGCCTGGGAACGGATCCAGCAGGTGATGACCTCCGACGAGACGGTGCGGTACGGTCCGATGGCCAGCCGGATGTGGCCGTCGGGCGCCGAGATCGACGGGGCGTCGATCGGTTTCGGCTACGTCCACGATGAGATGGTGTTGAGCGATGTCGCCCTCACCATCCCCTCGGGGAGGATCGTGGCGGTGGTCGGACCGACCGGCTCCGGAAAGTCCACGCTGGCGACGCTGCTCGCCCGGCTCTGGGACCCGACGGCGGGTCGCATCACCATCGACGGCGCCGACCTGCGGGAGTTCGCCCGCTCGGCGCTCGCCGACGAAGTGGCGTTCGTGGCCCAGGAGGCGTTTCTCTTCGACGACACCGTCGCCGGAAACATCTCCTTCGGGACCGACGTCACCCGCAGCGAGATCGAAGAGGCCGGCGCCATCGCCGGAGCCGATTTCGTCGAATCGCTCCCCCAGAAGTGGGATACCCCGATCGGCGAGCGGGGCACCACCCTGTCCGGCGGCCAGCGCCAACGGATCGCCCTGGCCCGAGCCCTGGTGCGCAAGCCACGGTTGCTGATTCTCGATGACGCCACCTCCGCCGTCGACCCCTCGGTCGAGACCCGGATCCTGGAACGACTCCGTGCCGCCGAGTCCCCGTCCACCGTGGTCATCGTCGCCTACCGTCGCTCGTCGATCATGCTCGCCGACGAGGTGGTGTTCGTCGACGACGGGCGGATCGTCGCCCAGGGGGCCCACCAGGACCTGATGGAACGTGTACCGGGTTACGCCAAGATCCTCGACGCCTACGAGGCCGACGCCGCCGTCCGCCGTGCGGAATCCGACCCCGCTGCGGGCGACGAACCTGGACTGACCGATGAGTGAGCCGTCGGCTGCCGATCCCGCTGCCGATCCCGCTGCCGGCCCGACGGGCGACGACGCCGCAGTCAACACGCCGACCATGACGACTCCGGCAGCGTTGGGTCGGCTGCTGCGTGAGTCACCGGCGCTGCGCAAGGTCTTGGGGTGACCGTGGCGCTGGCCGCCATCGGTACCGCCATCCAGATCGTGGTCCCGGTGATGGTGC
Source organism: uncultured Acidimicrobiia bacterium (assembly GCA_963708235.1). GTDB lineage: Bacteria > Actinomycetota > Acidimicrobiia > Spongiisociales > UBA5794. Next base: position 1,945,599 of record OY970200.1, read on the forward strand.
AGCAGATCATCGACCACGAGATCCTCAGCCCGGACGGGGTGTCGGTGAGCGGCGTCGTGCAGCGAGGCGCCATCGCCGTGCTCGCCATGGTCGCCGCCATGGTGGTCCGCCGCCGGGCACTGGTGCGACTGGCGGTGCAGGCGGCCAGCGGTCTCAGCGACCTCCGGGTCAAGGCGTTCTCCCATATCCACCGCTTGACCATCCTCCATGTCGCCGCCGAACGCAGAGGGGCGCTTGTCTCGCGGGTCACCTCCGACATCGTCGCCATCCAGGATTTCGTCGACTGGGGCGGGGTCGGAATGCTCATCGGCGCCGCCCAGGTGGTGCTGGCCATGGTCGCCATGCTCGTCTACGACTGGCGGCTCGCTCTGCTCGTGCTGGGCGGGGTCGTGATGTACGCCGGATTGCTGGTCTGGTTCCAGCGCATCCTGCAACGGCTCCACGATCAGGTACGCCGCCGGGTGGGTGACACCTTGGGGGCGCTGAGCGAGGCGATCGCCGGGTTGCTCGTGATCCGCGCCTACGGCGCCGAGGACGCCACCGTCGACAAGGTCGAGGCGGTGGTCGAGCGGGAGTTCACCACCGAGGTGCGCACCTTCAGCGTCGGCGCCGCGCTGTTCTCGACCGCCGAGATCTTCGCCGGCGCCATCACCGCCGCCGTGATCGCGGTGGGCGTGGTCAACGGGTCCGCCCGCGGAATCTCGGCCGGGACGCTGCTGGCCATGCTCTTCCTGGTGACGTTGCTCGTCGAGCCGATCCAGATCCTCGTCGAGTCCCTGGATCAGGCCCAGTCGGCGGCCAGCGGGGTGCGGAGGATCATCGAGGTGCTCGACATGCCGGTCGACATCGCCGACCCGCCACGACCCGAGCCGCTCCGCCGCGGCTCGCTCGATATCGAGGTCGACCGGCTCCGCTTCCGGTACCCGACCGGCGAGGACGTCCTCACCGACGTCAGCGTCCGGGTGGCGGCAGGGAGCAGTGTCGCCGTTGTCGGCGCCACCGGGTCCGGGAAGTCGACCTTCGTCAAGTTGGTGACCCGGTTGCTCGACCCGACGGACGGCGAGATCCGACTCGGTGGGATTCCCCTGCAGAGCCTGGCAACGGCTGATCTGCGGCGGCGGATGATCTTCGTCCCTCAGGAAGGCTTCCTCTTCGATGCGTCGATCGCCGACAACATCCGCTACGGCCAGCCCACGGCGAGCGACGCCGAGATCAGCCGGGCTTTCACCGATCTCGGACTCGACGACTGGGTGGCGAGCCTCCCCGACGGGATTGCCACGGCAGTGGGTGAGCGTGGAGGTCAGATGTCCGCCGGTGAGCGCCAACTGGTGGCGCTGGTACGGGCATGGATCGCCGACCCGGATGTGCTGGTGCTCGACGAGGCAACCTCGGCGGTGGACCCGGCGCTCGAGGTGCGGCTGCGGCGGGCCATGGAGCGACTGGTCGCCGGGCGGACCTCGATCACGGTGGCACATCGGTTGTCGACCGCCGAGGCGAGCGACCGGGTTCTCGTATTCGAGGCGGGACACCTGGTCGAAGAGGGAGGCCACTCCGACCTGGTCGAAGGTGGCGGCGCCTATGCGGCGCTTCATCGCGATTGGGCGGCGGGCACCGGCGCCTGACTGGCGACCGAGGGGCCCTGATTCCAGGACCCCTCGGTCATGGCCCTCGCTGTGCAAGGGTGCCGGCGCACCGGCCGGTGGCGGCCACGGTGCGGACCGGCAGGCAGGGTTGAGGGGGTCGGCACACCGGCGCCGACCCCACAAGCTATTGACCCTCCGACATCGGAGCCCCCTTCGGTTGTCCTGCGTTTCCGTTCCGGGCGACGTCGACATCCGGGGCGGCTCCGGTGCCGCTGCGGTGGTCGACTCCCGGGGCCAGGGCGCCACGGCGCCGGCCCGTGCGACTGGCGATAGGTGCGGTGCCGCTTCTCATCACGACAGCATGCCCCGCGATCGTTTCGAGCCGGTGAACGGAACCTTGCGAAGAGTGAATCCATCGCCCGCATCACATCGATCACCGGAAGCGACGCTGCAGCGGAACGGACAAGGCGCCCGAAAAGAAAGAGGGCAGTTCGGTTGGGGGGTCGACACCAGAGGCTTGACCGCACCCCAACCGAACTGCCCATTCGCCGAGGAGGGGGAAAGGTCCTCGGCGGCTCCATCTTGTTGTTTGACGGAACGCCGTTCCGAGTTCTCGGATCTCACCGGAGATACCAGGGTTTGGGTCGGGTGACTCACGGACCCGGTTCGGCGCCTCGATGCGCCGAGGGCCGGGATCGCACCCGGAGGTGCGGTCCCGGCCCTCGGCCGCTCGGTTCAACCTCGGTGGTTCGTCCTGCTCGCTACGAGCCGGCGATCCCCTGTCCGATGAACTGGACCCAGTTCAGGTTGAAGTAGTTGTTACCAGGGCTACCGGTCGCCGGTCGGAACGTCAGGTAGTAGTCGGACGTTCCACCCGGATCGGTGAGGGCGAACGAGTGGCTCGCCCAGGTGTTGGTCGATCCCGTCGACGGGATCACGTACGAACCGACCACCGTCCCGGTCGGGCTGTCGCGACGCAGATCGATCGTTCCCGTGTTGCCGGCGGTCCGGAACACGATGGAATTGATGTTCACCAGGTTCAGTGGCCCGTTGAACTTGATCCAGTCGCCGTTGCCGATCCCCGCACGGTGCAGCCCGCCGCCTTCGTCATTGGTCGACGCAACGGTGGTACCGAACTGTTCCAGTGCGTGTTCGAGCTGCTGCACCTTCTGACGCACGTTCTGTTGGGTGACCGTGGTCAACGCCGGCACCCCACCGGGCTGGGGATTGTCGGTGTACGAGGCGCTGATGACACCCCAGACGTTTCCGCCGTGCGAGACGTCGTCCGCCTGCGTCTGGAACGTACCCGAACATCCGGTGAAGGTGTCCTGGGCGTGACCGTGGCTGTCGTGTGCGAGCACGAAGGTGACCGCAACCCTGCTGCAGTCGATGGGCCCATCCTCGGGATCGGTGACGGTCACCGTGTAGGGGATGGTCTCACCGAAGCTGAACAGGCCACCCTCGACCGGGGTGTTGACCACGACCGTCGGCGCCGTGTTCCCCACGGTGATCGTGGTGTTCACCTGCGACGACAACCCGTTGTTGTCCGTCACCGTCAACCGCGCCGTGTACTGACCACGGACGGTGTAGGTGTAGGTCGGGTTGGGTGCCGTCGAGTCGGTGGTGCCGTTGCCGTCGAAGTCCCAGGCGAATGTGATGATGTCACCCGGGTCCGGATCGGACGACCCCTCGCTGGAGAACTGCACGGTCAACGGGTTCTGCCCGTTGGTCGGGGTCGCCGACATCTCGGCGCGCGGGGCCCGCTGGCCCTTGACGTACTCCCAGCGGTACATCCCGGCGTCGTTGTTGATGGCGAAGAAGCCGTCTCCGTACGTCAACAGGTAGAAGTGTCCGTCGTCACCGAACTGCATATCCATGGGGTTGTCACAGTCGAACCCGGCAATCGCCGCGGCCGCCGTGCCGACACCGCCACAGGTGAGCAGATCGTTGATCTTGAACACCCGATCCTGCGAGTCGAGACGGATCTCCCGAAGCATGTCCCTGGTGAACTCGCCGAAGAAGATCGCCCCGTCGTAATAGGGAGGGAACTTCGTCGGGTTCGGGTTCGCCGGGTCGTACTCGTAGACATCGGCGCCGTGGGGACCGACACCGCCGGTACCGAACTCGGGGAACAACCTCGGGCAGTTCGGGTTGGCCGGCGCCTCGGGCCCGTAGTAGGCGAAGCACGGTGTGCCCCGCGGGTTGGCGGCGTTGTTCTCGGCGGCGAACGAGTACCAGATCTCCGGATCGGTGATCGGAGGACCGTACTCGAGACCCGGCTCGACGCTCGGTCCACCGTTCAGGTTCCAACGGGAGTTGTTCTGCGGGCCCCGGTCCGGGTCGTCGCAATCATGGACCTGCGGCGGGTTGTCGAGCGGTGTGCTGAGGTTGAAGTCCCAGCGGTAGTACGGGAGATCCGTCTTGTAACAGAGCGGCCATCCGTAGTTGGAGGGCTCCCGCACCACCATCACCCGACCGGTACCTGCCGGACCGCGATACTGCGTCGGCGTGCCGGAGTCCGGCGAGTAGTCGGTGATGTAGGCGACGTCGTTGCTGTCCACCTGGATCCGGAACGGGTTCCGGAAGCCCATGGCATAGACCTCGGGACGGGTGTTCGCCGTACCCACCGGATAGAGGTTCCCCGCAGGGACGCCATAGGCGCCACCGAGCGTGTTCTCCTCCGCCGGGCTGATGGCCCCTTCCTTCGGGGTGATCCTGATGATCTTGCCGCGAAGGTCGTTGGTGTTGAGCGAACCACGACGGGCGTCGACATGGGGGGCCTGGTACAGCCCACCCGCTGCCGACGTACCGAGCGTCAGCGTGGCCCCCTCGGGGGTCAACCCGGACCCGTCACCGGTCATCTGCGGGACGTCGGTCTGGGAGTTGTTGCCACGGAAGTTGACGGTGCGGGTCCCGGTGCCGGTGACCGCCACGTCGTCGATGTTGCTCAACGCCTCGAGCGCCGCCTCGATGGCCGCGTTGTCCAACGGGAAGGCGATCGGCGCCGTCGTCTGACCGTCGAAGGTCAGCGTGAACGTCCCGCCGGTCGCACCGCCACCGACGGCGATGGTCTGGTTCTCGTTGCTCCGCATATCGTTGAACGGACCGAACCCACCGGAGTTGCCGCCGCCGGCAGGGGTGTCGTCACCCATCACCAGCCACAGGTTGTTGTCATCGTCGAAGTCGATGTCGCCACCGACGTGACAGCAGGCGCCGCGGTTGACCGGGACCCTCATCAACTCTTCCTCGGATTCGAGGTCGAGCGACGGGGTGGGCCCGTCGACGAACTTGAAGCGGGAGAGCTGGAAGTAGCCGATCCACGGATCCCACGCCGTGATGTCCGCCGCGGTGTTGGGCGCCGCTCCGGTCGGGGTCGTCTGCGTGACGATCTCGCCGGTCGACAGCTTGACGTCCTTGACCGTCAACGGTGGGTACAACAGGTAGACCCACTTGTTCTCGGCAAAGTTGTTGTCGATCCCCGGGCCGTAGAGGCCGTCCTCTGAGTGCGTGTACACCTCGAGGTTGGCGATGACCACCGACTCGTTGGTCGTCGCATCGTGGAGTCGGACGCTGCCGCGCCGGTCGGTCTGGATGACCCGGCCGTCGGGAAGCACGTCGAAGCCGATCGGCTCGTTCAGGTTGGGCTGGCTGGTGATCCGGGTCTGCTGATAGTTGGCCAGGATGGTGGCGCCACAGTCGCTGTAGACCGGATCGCTGAAGCCGGCGGACCAGCTGATGGCGCCGGCAAGGTGGGAACGCAGTTCGGCGGAGCCGTAGCTGGCAGCGGTGTTACCGAGGCCGGTGTAGAACGAACGCCCGCCCTGGTATTCCTTACACCAGGTGACCGGATGGTCGAAGCCCATGGTCCCGCCGCTGATGCCGTCGAGCCGGCCACCCCAGGGCTGGATCTCGAAGGCGCCGAGTGCGTCGACACCTTCGACCACGGTGGCGAGCACATGGCTCTGACCGCGGACGTTGCTGGTGTAGTTGTACCAGGCGTCGGTGTGATCCCAGTATTCGGGCAGATCCTTCGAAGCGTCGTGGCCCCGATCGGCGACCTTGATGGTTCCGCTCTGCACCTCGGTGAGGCTGGCAGCGCGCGTACCCAGGAGGTCTCCGTAGAACTCCCAGTCGGGTTCGGTCTCGATGGCCGAGCCGATTCCGAGGAAACCGCCGCCCTGGCGGATGTAGCCCTCGAAGTTCGCCTGCTCGGTCGCATTCAGCACGTCACCGGTGGTGTTCAGGAAGACGATGGTGCCGAACCGCTTCAGCCTGTTGGCGTTACGGAACTCGGTGGTGTCGCGGGTCGCTTCGACCCGGAAGCCCTTCTTGGCGCCGAGTTGTCGGATGGCGTCGATACCCGCCAGGGTCGCTTGATTCTTGGAGACATCCTCGGTCTTGGCGAAGACCAGGACCCGATACTGCGGTTCGGTCTGGGCGACGGCGCCGGTGGCCGCCACCGGCATCAGCGCCGTGATAAGACCGGCCAGCAGCAGGCCGATGAGCCGTTTTCTGCTTCTCATGTGGGGGGGTTCCCTCTCGTTGGTGGCACGCTACGTGCCAGTGGGTACTTCACGCGGATCACAGGCGGTGGGCACACCCGTCGGGTGGTCCATTGCGTGCGTCAGGGCTGACGGAACCCTCGAGTTCCGATCGCGTAGATGGATCAGGGTCAGGTGGAGAACGGCTGACCGTGTGGGGGGATGAGCAGCAACGGTGAGACAACCGACCGGATCGGAGCCTCCGATTCGGCGCTGGGCGCCCACTCCGCAAGGCGAAATCGGCCGGTGGCCGGTCCTCTGCCTCGGCAACAGACAAGGCCGTTCGATGCGAATCGGTCGATTGCCTCCCCATAGGGACCAAACTACCCCCCTCTTCTAACCGGATGCAAGCAACTTATGTTCGTACGGCGATCAAATCTCTGCTGGGCGTCGGGACAGGCCTGTAACGGAAGGCGCGCCGACCCCCGCCGCTGCAACTGGAGTTGCGGTCGGAGGTCAATCCACTGACCGGCGTTCGACCTGGTTCCTTGCCATCGACATCGCCGACTCGCCCTGGACAGCGCCAACGTCAACGACAGGGCACTAGTCTTGCCGCCGGCGGCAGCAGGCGCACGGTCGATGCCCCCGAGCAAATGCGACAGCGACGGATATCGTTGGGGATGACGCTTCGTGGGTGAAGAGCTTCGGCACGAGACGGCGATCGACGCCACCCCGGAAGAGGTGTGGCGGGTCCTGGTCGATGTCGACGGCTGGCCGGCTTGGAACCCCACGCTGACCACCGCCGATGGTCCCCTCGTCGAGGACCGGTGGGTGAAGATGACGCTCCGCCTGGGACCGGTGCACGTCAAGCTGCCCCAGCACATCACGGCCGTCGAAGCGCCGAATCGACTTGCCTGGCGCACCCGCAACCTCTTCGACAAGTTCATGGATGTCGACCGGACCTTCCATCTGGCGCCCACACCCGGAGGCGGCACCCTCCTCATCCAGGCCGAGGTGGCGCACGGACCCGTGGCGCCGCTGGCGATGCTCTTCCTGAAGGGCATGATCCTCGATGGTTTCGTGGCGCTCGGCGAGGCGCTCCGCAGACAACTCGAACCGGACTACGACGAATCCCAGACCGCGGCGCCTCCGGCCCGCTCGATCAGAAAGCGCACCATGAGCGACGCACCGCGCAAGGGCCAGACCGACTGGCGCAAAGAGATCAACCAGCACGAGACCTTCGACCACGATTCGATCGATTCGCTGGCCTACGACTGGGACCGCATCGGCGATCCCGACGGCCCACCTCGCTTCCCCCTCAAGTTCTACGTCCCGCAGAACACCGAGGACGTGGTCCGCTGTGTGAAGGAATGCGCCACGCTGGGTCAGGTGCTGACCGTGCGCAGCAAGGGGCACTCGAGCAACGATCTGGTGACACCGGTGGGGGGTGCGGTCCTGCTCAGCGAGAAGCTCCACGGCGTGATCGAGGTCGACGAGCAGGCGATGACGGCCACCGTGTGGTCGGGAACACCGTCGGCCGATGTCGACGACCACCTGGCGACGATGGGGCTCGGACTGCCGGTGATCGGCGACCATGCCCACATCACGGTCGGTGGATTCGCCTCGGTGGGAGGGATCACCGCATCCTCGTTCAAGTACGGGATGTTCGTCGACATCATCCAGCGGTTGGAGTACGTCGACTGGGAGGGAGAGGTCCATGTCGTCGACCGCACCGACGGGGTCGACGAGTTCCATCGACTGTTGATGGGGTTGGGGCGTCACGGAGTGATCACCAAGGTCACCGTCACCATCATCGCCATCGAGAAGTACGAGACGTACTGGCGCAACGACGACACCCGCTACCGCCAGCTCGACGACTTCATCACCGGGTCCCGGGACCTGTGCGCAGAGCCGCCCGACGACGCCACGTTCCTGCGCGGCCTGTGGGTGGACTTCCCGATGTCGTCGGGCAAGAGCGTGGAGATGGGCACCTTCTCGGTGTACCGCGATGCCGACCCGTCACTGGCCCGTCGGGGGTTGGAGAGCGTCGCCTACGGGGGTCTGCACCGGCTGGGCTGGCTCGCCGGGAGGTTGCCCGAGAAGGTGGACAAGGTGGTGAAGCTTGCCGGGATGGCAGGCGTCGTGCTGGCTCCGAAGTACGCCACGGTCAAGAACGCCGAGTTCTTCACCGAAAAGATCCTCGATGCCACGGTCGGCGACCCGCAGCGGTTCCTGGTCGTCATCTCCCCGATCGGCATCTACGAGGAGCAGTTCCGTCTGCTGTGGGACATGATGGTGGACTACCGCACCCGGTATCGCTGCTTCACCTTCATCACACTGTATGTCAAGAGCATCAAGTCGCCCTACCTCGCCCAGGGGGACCCGGGCAATGAACGGTGGGTCGAGTTCCTGTTCTATGTCGGGATCGACCCGGACATCATGACCGACGCCCTGCTCGATCAGATCGCCCACGACCTCGACCAGAACTGCATCGATACCGGATCGTTCCGCTACATGCACACCCGCACCGGCCGCGATCCGGAGCGTCTGGCGAAGATCGATCCGAACGCCCCCTACAACGGCGGCGTCTCGGTGCATCCGTCGAACCGCGACCCAGGGGCCGGCGATGCGTGAGATCCCCCTCTACACCCTGGAGGGCGTCAAAGACGTCGATGTCGAGACCCACTGGTTCGAGACGGAGGACGGGTTGGGGCTGTCGTTCCTGCGGTTCTCCCGGGGTGTGGCCGACGATGCGGTGATGATCATCCACGGGCTCACCACCTCGACGGACATGTTCATCATGCCCGAACACGAGAACCTGGTCACCCACCTGCTCGACCGCGGCTACAACGATGTGTGGTGTCTCGACTTCCGGATGAGCAACCGCCACTCCTACAACCTCTTCAAGCACCGCTGGACGCTCGACGATGTCGCCCTGTACGACTTCCCGCCGGCCCTGGCGAAGATGCGCAGCCACATCGGCGACAAACCGATCCATGTCATCAGCCACTGTCTGGGAGCGACGTCGTTCTCGATGAGCCTGTTCGCCGGTCTTGTCGATGTGTCGAGCCTGGTCGTCAACAGCGTCTCCCTGACCCCGCGGGTCCCGAAGTGGTCGCGGTCCAAGATCAAGTTCGCCCCGGCGATGGTCGACTACCTGCTCGGGGTCCCCTATCTCAACCCGCGGTGGAGCGAAGATCCCGGTCTGACCCGCGGCGAGCTGCTGTCCAAGGCGGTGTCGTTCTTCCACAGGGAATGTGACGTCCCGGCCTGCCACATGCTGTCGATGATGTGGGGCACCGGCTGGCCGGCGCTCTATCACCACGAGAACCTGGCCGACGTCACCCATCGCCGCAGCGCAGATCTCTACGGCGGCACCTCGATGAACTACTACCGCCATGTCAACAAGATGTTGCAGGCGGGCCAGGCGGTCAAGTACGACCGGAACGACCCCGCATACGACCGGCTCCCCGACAACTACATGCGCAACGCCCCGGACATCGAGACCCCGATCCTGTTCATGACCGGTGAGGACAACAAGGTGTTCACCGACTCCAACGTGGTCTGCTTCGAGCGGCTGGAGGCGATGGTGCCGGGACGGCACCAGCTGTGGATCGTTCCCGGGTACGGTCACCAGGATCCCTTCATGGGCAAAGATGTCGCCGCCGATGTGTTCCCCGGGATCGACCGATTCCTCGACGAACAGCGACGAATCGCCGGCTGACCCTCCATCTGCCCCGGTGGTGCCATCCACCGGGACGAGCGGTCGCTCAGGTCGCCGAGCTGGTGGGCGGTGGAGCGAACAGGTCCACCACAGCACGTCGCCACGCCGGGGGGCACGGGCGGTGCAGCATCACCAGCCGGTAGAACACCACTCCGGCCAATGCCTCGATGGCTGCCAACGCATCGATGTCGGCAGCCACCTCCCCACGAGCGGCGGCCCGCGTAAAGACCACGGCGAGCCGTTCCTCGTCGGCGGACAGGAGCCGCTGACGCAGCGCCTCGGCGAACTCCGGGTTTCCGGCCATCTCGGCGGCGATCCCACCCGCAAGCCCTTGGGCCGCCAACCCGTCGAATGTGCTGACAAGCCGGTCAACGAGTTCGATGAGGTCGCCGCGCAGGGTCCCGGTGTCGGGCGCCACCGCATCCTGGTCGAGCCCGGCTCCCCGACCGACGGACAGGCTCGACTCGATGAGGTCGAGCACCATCTCCGCCTTCGACGACCAGCGTCGGTAGATGCTGGGGCGACTCACGTTGGCCTGTGTTGCCACCGCCTCGATCGTCATTCCCTCGAAGCCGACTTCGGCCAGCAGTTCGCCCACCGTACGGCGCACGGCGATATCGATGGCTGGATCCCGAGGTCGTGGCATTCCCGCTCCGGTCTGTGGTTGGCCCTGGGCGTTGACGTCCGGTGCCCGATAGCGTAGCGTGCGTCATTCCGTTACATGACGCTTGTAACTTCACGAAGGGATCTCGCACATGCGAATTCGTCTCCTCGCCCTCGGGCTCGCACTCATCCTCGCCCTCACCGCCTGCGGCGGGGACGATGACGGGGGGAACACCACATCTGAAGCGGTCGCCGGTGACGACACCACGGCGCCTGCCGGCGACGGTGCCTCGGAGACGGTGGATGCCTGTGCGCTGGTCTCCGATGAAACCGTCGCCTCGATAGCCGACGGCGCCACTCCCACCGCCACCGAGGGATCATTCGGAGACGACTTCGGCGCCGCCTCTGGATGCCGATGGGACGACGGCGACTTCCTCTACCCGGTCGAGGTGTCGGTCACTGCCGGTAGGGACGCCTATGCGGTCACCCGGGAGTTCGTCACCGAACTCGGCGGGATCGAGACCCCCGAGGTCTCCGGTGTGGGCGACGAGGCCTTCACCTACGACGAGGGAAGCGGCATCATCGAGGTGATCACCCGGCAGGGCGACATGGTGGTGTCGGTTCGGGTGAGGTCCACCGACCCCTCGGCTCCCATCGGCATCGCCAATGAGGCGCTGTCGAACCTCTGATCACCGTCATCGCCGCGGTGTCCCGGGCAGGTCTTGACACCGGGACGCCGCGCTCTGCGGTCGGTCGCTCCTCAGCTGCGGGGCGACGGCTCGATCCGGATCGGGTCTTCGATCAGCTTCGGATCCGGGCCGTCGCCCTTGGGGCGGAACCACGGGGAGGTGTCGTCTCCCTCGGGCTCGAACTCCCACCGCACCACTCCCTGGATGCGGACGGGATACAGCGTCAGGCTCCCGTCGGGGGCGATGTGCATCCGGACGAAGTTGTTGAAGCCCTCGATGTGCTGGGCGGCGTACAACTCGTTGGTGTTGCTCTGGAAGTGATCGGCGACCAGCAGGTACAGGGCGACCAGCCACGAGCCGAGAAGGCCACCGACGACGCCGAGCAGGACCGTGCTCCCGATGACGACCAGCGGATCGGGAAGGTCGGAGAGCAGCCTGGCGGACAACCAGATGGTGCTGAGGACGAGGAGAAGGTGGGCAACCGCATGACTGGTACCGAAAAGCCACCGTTTCTTCACGTTCGCCGAGCGGTTGAATGCTGCGAGTCCGGCGATCAACCCGATCGCCATCATGAACCCGACCGGTCGGGCGAACAGCCCGGCGAGCAGGGCGCTCCATCTTGTGTTGCGCAGCACATCGGCGAAGCTCTCCCCCGGTAGCCGCAGCCCGAGCAGGACGCTCCATCCGACGATGAGATAGACGACGGCGACAAGTCCCCAGAACGACCCGTTCTGCCAGGGCAGCCGGAACACCCCGAACCGCATCCGGCGCGACTCGGCCTTGGACGGATAGGTGGTGACGAGCTGGTAATCGACCGGTGGCGACTTGTCGAGATCCGTCGAGTCGTCGGGCGGTATGGCGATCTCGTCGGGAAGCTGGTGGGTCGCCGCCAGGTAGGCTCCTCCCCCACCGGAGGTGATCCGGTGACCGTCACCGTCGACCTCGTCGTACCGGGCGTAGTGGTGCTTGTCCCCGGAGATGGCCATCCGGATCTTTGCGCCGAGTGGGGTGACGATCTCACGCTCGAGCCGGTCGATGTTCTCGTAGGCGTCGGGTTCGCCCATGTTGGACTGGATCCAGCTCGGTGACGCCGAACACAGGATGATCGAATCACCCTCTTTGACCTGCGGCCCGACCACCTGACTGAAGTAGTTGAGCTGGTAGGCGTCTAGATATGACTCGAACTGGATATCGATCCCCCACAGCCACCATCCGTGGGGCAACTGCAGCGCAAAGTAGCTGCGCCCCTGCTTGGTCTGCCAGGCGCCGATCGACTCTTCCTGACAGAACACCCGCAGGAACGACGTCAAACCGTCGTACCAGTCGTGGTTCCCGGGGATGGCGAACATATGCGGTGGTTCGCCCTCGACCGCGGGCAGCGCCGCCCGGTAGGGACCGATCAGACGATTGCGGTAGGTCGGGTAGTCGGCGGTCGGGTACACCTGGTCGCCGCCCATGATGAGGATGTCGCCGCGTTTCGTCGGGTGCAGCGGCCCGTCTTCGGTGGACAGTGCCACGAAGTCTCGCCCCAGGGTCGAGGCGACGGTCATCGTCGCATCGAATCCGTCGGCGACATCGGCCACGTAGTCGATCCACAGTTCGGGACGGTCGGAGTAGTTGTGCGGCTCACCGGGAGCCCAGACCCCCTGGAGCTCACGCTTGTCGGCATAGGCGCCGAACACCCCGGAGAGCAGCACCCGAAGGGCGGCCTTGAGCAGTTCACCCGGTGACAGCCACTCCACCATCGGCTGCGGGGTGAAGCCGAGGTCCCTCGGCTGATCGGTGCGCGGCCGGTGGATGGTCACTTGTCCCCACCCCCGACGATCCGGGCAAGCCGGCCACCGTAGACATCCCACAGCTCGCCGAGGAACAACCTGCCGAACGTCGTCATCGCCCCGACCTTGGCGGAGACATCCGGCCCGGTCACCCGGAAGGTGGTGAGCTGCTGGATGAAGTCTTTGAGGTAGATGGTGATGATGCCGGTGGCAACCACGTCGGCAGTATCGTCGTCCCCCGGCGGGACGTGCCCACCGAGCACCTTGACGTAGAGCGTGGAGGTGTCGGACCAGGTGTCGAAACCGGGATCGTCCCGGACCGTCTTGAAACCGGTGAGGGTGAGCGGGTTACCCACGGCGTCGGCGAACCACAGCCGGTACAGCATGTGCTTCACCTCGGGGTCCTCCGCATCGACGAAGAGGTTGAATAGCCCCGATTCGACGTCGAGGCGCCCGCCCAGCAGCTCACTCTGCACCCAGCCGGTGGCGGTGCCCTCGCGGTTCGGGTCGGTGGCGAACCGGGCGACGTCGTGGATGGTGATGGTGAGCCGGAACATGAGGAGGTTGTCGTCGGCCTCCCCCTGGCGGGCGCCTTCGGCGAAGTCCATCGTTCCGAGCGACACATGCCCCTTCATCTCCTCGGTGAACGACAGCGTGGCCGCCTCCGGATTTGGCGTCTGCGGGGCCTCGGGCTCCGAATCTGGGGCGGGGTCTTCCAAGTCGGCCTCCGGTTTCACGGTCGGTCGTGCGGGCGCCACACGTTCTGACTGCTCCAGTATCCGCTCCGTGGCCCGGTCGGAGAAGGCGGCGATGGTGAGGGATGGGTTGGCGCCGACCGGCCCCGGCATCGCCGCCCCGTCGACGATGAACAGCCCCGGGTAGGCGAAGGACTCGCCGTAGGCGTCGACGACTCCTTCCTCGACGTTGCGGCCCATGGGAGCACCGCCGAGGGGATGGACGGTGATCACCCGCTTGAGCAGCCACAGCAGGTTGTCCCGGTAGTCGGCACCCCAGACACCGGCGATGTCCTGCATGGTCGATCGCATCCGCTCGAAGAAATCCCGCGACGTCGCCGTGGTCCAGTCGACATGAAGGTGGCCGCGACGCATGCTGAGACGTCCGTCCGGGATGTCGCGTCCCATCCCGAGCAGCGGCGCCGAGGTCGACGACAGCAGGGCCTCGCCGAGCACATCGGTGAACTCCGCCGACAGGTCGCTGTCGGGATGGCGGGTCACCCTGGCCTTGAGGTGCCGCCATCCGAATCCGGCGAGACGCCGCAGCGTCGACGGCGTGGCCTGGGTCTCGAGCACCCACTCGACAAAGGCGGGGAACCCGGCGTCCTGGACATAGAAACCGCGGCCCTCCCCCCCGTCTGCGGCGTCGGGGATCCGGATCGCCGAGGTGATCACCGGACCGCGGGCGGCGTCGAGCACCCGCGGCGAGCCGTTCTCCTTGGCGCGCATCGCCAGCGACAGGAAGTCGCCGTTCCCGGAGAACCGGGTGCCGAGGGCGGGACCGAGTCCCGGGAAGTTGGACCGGTTACGCAGCAGCAGATACGGCGTGGCGACGGCGCCGGCGGCGAGGATGAGCCGGTCGGCGGTGACGGTGACATGCGGCAGGTTGCCGAGCTTGGTCGGCGCCCCGTCGTGCTCGGGTCCGTAGGCGACGTAGTCGACCCCGAAACCGCCGCCGTCCTCGGGTCGGATGCGGCGCACCTCGCAGCGGGTCCGGATCTCGGCACCAGACGCGGCCGCCGACGAAAGATAGGTGTGGTCGAGGGTGTTCTTGGCGCCGTCGTTGCAGCCGATATCGCACTCGCCACACAGCCTGCAGGTGCGTCTCGGCAGCCCGTGGAGGTTGGGGAAGGGCAGTTCGGCGACGCCGGCGCCCGGAGTCGGCACCCCGTTGGCGCCGGCAAAGGTCACCGCCAGATGGGGCAGACTCCACTGCAGGTCGAGCTTCTCGGCGGCCTGGCGCATCGCCACGGTCTTGGGGGTGTTCGGATAGGGATACGGCGTCGCCCCGAGCATCTTCTCCACCCGGTCGTAGTGGGGGTCGAGATCGGCACGGTCGATGGGCCAGTGCTCGACGCCCTCGCCGACCGAGGCGTCCTTCATGAACCACCGCTCGTCCTTGCGGATCAGCACATTGGCATAGATCAACGACCCGCCGCCGAGTCCGCTCGAGACCAGCGCCTCCAGCCCCTTGAACGACCAGATGTGGAACAGCCCGTGCAGCCCTGCCGCCGGATCCCACAGGTTGTTGCGCATGTCCCGGGGGCTACGTGGAAACGATCCCGGCGGGTACGCCCGACCCCGTTCCAGCACCAGTACCCGCTTGCCGGCGCGGGCGAGCCGCTCGGCTGCCACCGAACCCCCAAACCCGGACCCGACAACGACGGCGTCGTAGTGCTCGGTGGACATAGACCTTCCAGAGTGAGTCCAACGAATCTACCGGTCTCGTTCGGGGTTTGCCGACGACCCTCCCGAAGCGCAACTCACGACACACCTACCATCGACCGGGACGGCCAGATCAGCGATCATGGTCTGGCGTGATTGGCGAGCGGGAGGCTTCCGCGATGGCAACCGAAGAATCTGAGTTCCCTGCCTCGATCGGCAACGTCGCACGACGGGAACTGGCGGTGAACGGCATCACCCAGTTTGAACAACTGGCGGATCGGTCCGAGCGTGAACTGCTGGATATCCACGGAGTGGGGCCCAAGGCCATCCGCATCCTGCGAGAAGCGCTGCAGGGGCGGGGCCTCGACTTCCGGAACGACTGAGACCGGACGGTCGCTCGCCTTGCCCCCCGGCGCCGGCAAGGCCACCCGGTGTCACCCGACCGTCCTGATCGAAACCTGACGATCCCCGATCTCCTCCGTCAGGACGAGGTCGACCGCTCTGGCGAAGGCGACATCTTGCTGTGGCACACAATCGAGCGTGATGTCGAGGGTCAGGACGACTTCGTCTGGACCGTACACCGCCACAGCCGACCGCGGGAGGGACGGGGCGTCCCGCTCTCCCCCGCATGTACCCGTCTCGTACACCGCCACCACCGATTCTGGACCAGAGGCCGCGATCCAAGGCATGTCGACGCCGGTCGCAGCCTCCGGGACCACCGCCGGCTCGCCCATCGACACACCGGTCAGATCGACGACCGCCGTCGCACCCGTCGCTGCGCCGCCACCGCACGCACCCAGACCGATCATCATCAAGGTCAGCATGACGCCCGGAACCCGACGAGGGCCGGAAAGGCGCGATCGGTGCGATCGCCCATCGACTCCCACGATCATCGAGGTGCGTGCTGTTCTCTGCATCGTTCGATCCCTCGTTCGCTGCCGTCCAGGAGCGTCGCCCAACACCGCCGACGACCCCCGTCTCGTATCCACCATACGACACCGAAAACCGCCTGCTGCGTCACGAGCAGTTCGTGGGGACCTGGGATCCGGTCACGCTCGATGTGCTCGCAGCAGAACTCGCCCCGGCCGGTCTCGTCGCCGACCCCTTCCGAACCGGTGTGGCGCTGATCGGGCACCGTCGCCACGGCGTCCGCAGCTGAACCCGGCAGGTCATCGAACCGGGCACCGCTGATCCAGCCGGCGAGCCAGAGGTCGACATGGCGGCAAGAGCGGATCTTCCGCTTGGAATGCCCGAACTTGGGTACGGAGAGACGATGGAACGCGTGGATCAGTCATGGAGGACCGGCCCGTGACCGCCGCTTCACCCCCCACGGAGTCGCCCGCACCCCGCAACCGGACGCCGACGGTTGATCCTTCGTCCACCACATCCGCCTCCCAGGGACGTCGAGGACGAATCTGGCGTCGCATCTCCATCGTGGCGATGGTCGTCTTCGTCGGGTTGGGAGTCGCCGACTTCTGGGGGACACGGTCAACCTCGGTCTCGGCAACGGACCACGGCTATCGG
This sequence comes from uncultured Acidimicrobiia bacterium, assembly GCA_963708235.1. Taxonomy (GTDB): domain Bacteria; phylum Actinomycetota; class Acidimicrobiia; order Spongiisociales; family UBA5794. Next base: position 1,962,377 of record OY970200.1, read on the forward strand.
ATGACGGTCACCCTGCCTGCGGTGTCGCGGGCGGGTCTGCCGGTGGCGTGGGAGCTCTCGCTGAGCCGACTGAACGGCGGGGAGCTTCCTCCGACGATCGAACTGGTGTCCGATGCGGCGTACTTCGCCCTCTTCGACCACCACGCCCTCACCCCGACCCCGACCCGCGAGTGGCAGACCGGGAGCAAGGTCGGGTGGGTGTTCGAGGTGCCGCCGGGTGCGGTCGAGATGACGGTGTCGCTCGATGCGCGTACCGAACCGGGGGTGCATCGGGGCCGTGGCGGCGAGTCGGCGATCGTGGTCGACGGGGTCGAGGTGGTGGCCGTCGGCTACGAGACGCGGGTGGCGCCGTGACCGCTCCTCTCGTTCCCGACACATTCGACGACGGTGGTGGTGGTGGCGGCGGCGGCGGGGCCACACCATGACGGGGAGGTGGATCCGATGGAACTGGTGATCAGAGCGACCGTGACCTTCTGGCTGTTGTGGGTGCTGCTGCGGACGACCGGCAAGAGAGAACTCTCCCAACTCACCCCGTTCGAGTTGATCACGCTGATGGTGCTCGGCGACATCGTCCAGCAGGGAGTCACCGGTGAGGACATGTCGGTGACAGGAGCCGTCCTGGCGGCGAGCACGATCGTGCTGTGGACGGTGGCGCTGTCCTATCTCGGCTTCCGGAGTTCCCGGTGGCGGACGGTCCTCGAGGCTCGGCCGTCGCTCATCGTCCGCGACGGTCAGATGCTCGGAGAGGTGATGAGGATGGAACGTCTCACCGACGAGGACGTCCTCGAGGCCGCCCGTAACCAGGGCATCGCCGATCTCGGCACGGTCAGCTACGGGATCCTCGAGCCCGACGGTCGGTTCTCCTTCGTCACGGAGCACCCCACGACCCAGGGGGCGAACGACCCCGACGTCACCGTGTAGGCGTTTCCCGCCGGCCGGCGGACCGTGCTACGACTCTGGCTCGAGTCCGGATTCTGACGTTGGCGCCGGCGGGGAACCGGGCAACAGTTCGAGGGCGGTGACGGCCGGACCGTCGAGCACGGTGCCGTCGGGGGCGAACCGCGAACCGTGACAGGGACAGTCCCATGACCGGTCGGAGTTGTTCCACTGCACCACACATCCGAGATGGGTGCAGCGGGCGTCCACCATCATCACGGCCCCGTCGTCGGTGCGGTGCGCCGCCACCCGGCGTCCCTGATGGCGACCGATGGCGCCTCCGCCGGGTTCGATCGAGTCGATGTCGAGTGACCGCTGCGATGCGACCCGGTCACCGACGAAGCGGCCGGCGACCTCGAGGTTGTTGCGGACCGCCTCGGCGACGGCGTGTAGCCCCGTGGTGGCGACACCCGACCGGAGTGCCGGCCACGGGTGGGGTCGCCCGACGATGAGGTCCGACAGAATCTTCGCCGCCGCCGCCGCATTGGAGAACCCCCATTTGGCGAACCCGGTTCCGGCGTACGTCGGGACCCGCCCGAACGGGATCCGGCCCACCGACGGGAATCCTTTGGCGGTGACATAGTCGTGGGCGGACCAGCCGTGACTGACCGCGGTGAGACCGAACCTCCGGCGGCCCCACTCCTCGAGCGCCTCCAGATGGCGGTCGGCATTGGGCTCCCGGCCGGTGACGTGGCCCTCACCGCCGATGAGGACCGCCGTGGAGTCCGCACCGATCCGGCGCACCGAGCGGAGCCCACCGTCGTCGAGACCGAGCAACATCCCCGCCGGAGCGGTCCCCGGCACCCCGCCGGCGAGGACATAGGACTGCATGGGTTTGGTGGTGGCGAACTGGCCGCCGCGGTCTGCCAGCGGAAGGTGGGTAGCCAGGACGATCATGTCGGCGCTGACCTCACCAAGCGATGTGTGGATGGTGGCCCCGGTGAATCCTTCGACGGCGCACCCGGTGGTGACGGTGGCGCCGTGCTCCCTGAGCGTCCGGGCCACCCCGATGCAGAACCGCCGGGGGTTCAGGTGTCCCTGCCCGTCGAGCGCCACCGATGCGGCCACGGGAAACGACAGATCGTCCTCGCCGGCGCTGCGAACCGGCAGCCCGGCGCCACGTGCCGCAGCGATCTCGCGCTCGATGTCTCCGACCGCCGGACCCATGGCGTAGGTGACCGCGGGCGCCCATTCCCAGTCGCACTCGATCCCGTCGGCGACGACAAGGCGGGCAATCTCGGCGACGCCCCACATGTTGGCATCGGCGTATGCCCGGGCGATCTCGTCGCCGTGATCGTGGGCCAGCCGGTGGTACATGGCGCCGTGCAGTGCGGTGACCTTGGCCGTGGAGCGACCCGTCACGCCACCACCGACGGGTCCCCGGTCGATCACCGCCACCGATTTCCCTTCCCGGGCGAGCCGGAGGGCGGTGAGCAACCCGAGGACTCCGGCACCGACAACCACCACCTCGACCGGATCGGAGGGGGGAGGATCACTCGGCGGATCCTCCCCCACCGTGGTGTCCATCCAGTACGAGGGACTCATGCCGTCGATCGGGTGCACGGGGTCACGTCCCATTCGTGGTGAATGCAGTCGCTGCGATCAGGAGACGTATTCGTCTCGCGCCTTGGCTGCCCTGCCCGCCCCGATCTGGGTGCTGGTGTGCTTCTCCTCCTCCGGTGGCGGGATCGCCGCCGGGAGCCCCATCGAGTCGAGCCACAGCTCGCGGGCCCATCCCATGGTGTGGAACAGGTGCTCGCCCTCCTGCTCGTACACCTCGTCGTAGGCGTCCTGGAGGGCGGTCTTCAGGTCGCCGGTCACGCTCTCGGCGACGATGCCGATCAGGACCCAGTTCTGGTGGTCCTTGCTCTCGGCTTCGACCACCGATTCGGCTGCCACGAGTTGGGCGCCGACGCCCGGGGTGGTCTCACGGGCCTTCTGCATCGCCTCCACCAGCCCGGCGGCCTTCTGGCGGACGATGGCACGGCCAGGTGTCTCCGCCGCCGTGTCGAGGCCGGCGACCTCGAATACCCCTTCCAGTACGGTCTGATGGGTCCGCGTCTCGTCGAGGTACTTCTGCCATTCCTCCTTGAGCTCGTCGGTGACGGCACACTCGATGGCTTCCAGGTAGACCTGCTCGCCTCCGAGTTCGGTCTCGTACGCCTGGTACAAGAGTTCGTCGATCTGGGCACGATCCATGGGGTTCCTCCTACTCCAAAGCTGTCCCGCATCTCGGGCTCGGGCGCCCTACCCGCGGGATGAGCCGGCAAAACCGGTCTTACTGTCGGAGTACGGGACACGGCGTCAACAGGGCCACGCACCGCATCGGCCACAATGTCCGTCGCTCGATGTGATGCAAACACGCCGTCGGGGATCAGCAGGAGGCAACGATTGATCGATGGGGTGGCGGGCGGGTTCGCCAAGGGGCGCTTCGCCGGGGTGCAGGCGGTGTTCGAGGAGAACCTTGCGACCGGGCAGGATGTGGGCGCCTCGTACTGCGTGACCGTCGAAGGCGAGACGGTGGTCGACCTGTGGGGTGGCTTCGCAGACGAGGCTCACACCCGCCCGTGGGAGCGGGACACCATCGTCGGGGTGTACTCCACCACCAAGACCGTGACCGCGTTGACCGCCCTGCTGCTCGCCGACCGCGGTGTACTCGACCTCGGTGCACCGGTAGCCCGCTATTGGCCGGAGTTCGGAGCCAAGGGCAAAGCGTCGGTCACCGTCGCCCAGGTGTTGAGCCACTCGTCGGGGCTGTCGGGCTGGGCCGTTCCGATCACCGCCGACGATCTGCTCGACTGGGAGAAGGTCACCGCACTCCTGGCCGCTCAGGCCCCGCTCTGGGAGCCGGGCACCGCCTCGGGCTACCACGCCGTCACCTACGGCTACCTGGTGGGCGAGGTGGTGCGTCGGGTCACCGGGCAGAGCCTCGGCAGGGTGTTCCGCGACCAGATCGCCTCGCCGCTCGGTGTCGACTTCCACATCGGACTTCCGGCTTCGGAGGATTCACGGGTGGCGGACCTGATCCCCCCGACCGACGGACCGCCGATGCTCGGCGGCCAGACCCCACTGCAGGTCAACGCTGCGACCAACCCGCCGCTCGATGTCGACATCACCCGCCGCCGCGACTGGCGCGCCGCCGAGATCCCCGCCATCGGCGGGATCGGGAACGCCCGCTCGCTGGCACTGGCCCACACCGTTCTCGCCACCGGCGGTCTCGCCGGGGACAGGCGGATCATGTCCGAAGCCGGATGCCGCAAGGCCCTCGAACCACAGACCGACGGGCGGGACCTGATTCTCGACATCCCCGTGCGGTTCGGGCTCGGCTTCGCCATCGGCAGCGGCATGCCCAACCCCGGCACCCTGCACTGGGGCGGCTATGGCGGCTCCCTGGTCGTGGTCGACCTCGACGCCCGCACCGTCCTCGCCTACACCATGAACCGGATGACCGGCACCACCACCGGCGACGAGCGGGCGCTCGGTCTCGCTTTCGCTACCTGGGAGGCGCTGCTCGCCGGGCCGTGACGGATGGTGCGACCGGCGACTCCGGCTCATCCGCTGCTGATGGGCGCCCCGTAGCGTGCGACCATCGTCCGCGCCGCTTCGTCTACCACCTGGCGGGTCTCGTCTTCAGTGAGCGACCAGTTGCCGTGGACGAGGCGGGGCCAGAAGACGACCGTGGAGATCATTCCGAGGAACTGCGCCGCCGCAGCGTCCGGGTCATCGATGTCGGCTGCTCCCGCGGCGTTCTCGGCTCGGAGAAAGCGCCCGAGTGCCGCAAGCACGGGCAACGTGCCGAAATCGAAAGTCCGCTGGCGCAGTTCCGGAAACCTCGGGGACTCGGCGATCACCGCCCGGATCAGGTCCGCCATGCGGGGGCGGGACAGCAACTCGGCGTACGCAAGCCCCAGGACAACCAGACCCGCATGGAAGTCCCCCGGCGGCGGGTCGACAAACTCTCCGTCAGGTGCGTCACCGGCAGCGAGCACCATCGCCTCGAACAGTTCTGCCTTGGTCGGGAACTGCTTGAACAGCGTCGCCTTCGAGACCCCGGCGCTCTCGGCGACCCGCGCCAGCGAGGTCCGGTCGTAGCCGGATTCGAGGAACAGATCCGTGGCCGCCGAGAGAATCGCCGCACGGTTGGTTGCGGCGACCTGGCGATGGTACGCGGAGAGTTGGCGTGGCATCCGCCCAGCATAGCCCCGTGGTGAGTCGCTTGACTCACCACCGCAAGGTTGATACGCTCGCCCATGGTGAGCCGATCGACTCACCTCTACACAGAAGGAGCTCACCATGCAGGACACCGCCCCCCAGACAGCCGGCGGGAAGGTGCTCTGGCACTTCTCGATGTCGCTGGACGGGTTCGTCGCCGGACCCGAGCACGGGATGGACTGGATGCCGGAGGCCACCAACCGGCCAGGGCTTGTCGAGGAGTACACCAGCACCACCGGCGCCGTTCTCGGCGGCCGTGACGGTTGGGATGCGTTCCCCGATCCGAACGGCGTGTACGGCGGCGCCTGGAGCGGGCCGATCTTCGTACTCACCCATCACCCCGAGGACGCCGAGCCCGCCGAAGGCGTCACGTTCCTCGACTGCGACGTGGCCGAAGCCGTCGAGATCGCCAAGCGCGCCGCAGGCGAGAAGAACGTCGAGGTGCTCTCCCCCACCATCGGCCGCCAGCTCCTCCAACGCGGCCTCCTCGACGAGATCGACCTCCACATCCTGCCCGTGCTGCTCGGCGACGGTATCCGCCTCTACGACAACCCCGGCGGATCGCCCGTGCAGCTCACACTCGCCAACGGCGACCCCTTGGAAGAGGTGAATTTCCGTTACCACCCGATCCGCAAGGTCGGGTGAGCAGGCCGTGGATGTGATTGTCAGTACGGCAGCCGGGTCGTCGGCGAGGCGCCTCAGGTCGAGGCGGATCGCCGCACGAGTGCGGCCGGTAGGTCTGCCAGTGGACCGAGGTGGCGCAACTTGTCGGGGTTGACGATCGAGTGGACGGTCTGGATATGGCCGTCGGCGATGTCGAGCGACCAGACGTAGACGATTCGCTGCTGCCCATCGAGGCCGACGGCCCCGGGCTGGCCGTTTACCTGCATCAGCCGCTCGGTGAATCCGTCCATTCCATCGACGATCCGCGTCCAACCGAGCAAGGTCCTCGCCACCCGGCTGCGTCCGATCAGCGGCTGCTCGGGGGACCGCGCCTTTCCGCCCCCGTCACCGTGCAGGGCGACATCGTGGGCCAGTAGCGCCTCCAGCCCGTCGAGATCGCCGGTGTGCGTGGCCGCCATGAACCGGCGTGCCAGCTCGTGATGTTCTCGGCGCGAGGTCTCGAAGCGTGGTCTGTCCTGCTCGACGTGTCGGCGGGCGCGTACGGCCAGTTGCCGACAAGCGGTCTGACTCTTACCGACGATCTCCGCAATGGTGTCGTAGTCGTAGTCGAACACCTCGCGGAGCAGAAACACGGCTCGCTGCTCGGGCGACAGGCGCTCGAGCAGCACGATGAACGCCATCGACAGCGAGTCAGCCATCTCGGCGTGTATGGCCGGGTCGTCCTGTGCGTTGGTCACCACGGGCTCGGGCAGCCATTCCCCGACGTAGGTCTCGCGCCGCACCTGCGCCGACCGCAGCCGGTCGATCCCGAGCCTGGTGACGATCGTGGTCAGGTATGCCTCGGGCACTTCGATCTCTTCACCGGACTCGAGGATCCGGTGCAGACGAATGAGCCCCTCCTGCACGATGTCTTCGGCGTCGCTCACGCTACCGAGCATTCGGTAGGCAATGGCGAAGGCCCGGGGTCGCATTTGGTCAAGCAGATCGGCCATGTCAGCGGAGCCCTTCCGTGAATCCTTCCCGCCAGCTCGAGTAGCGCGGTTGCCAGCCGAGCCCGCGCTTGGCCTTGTCGTTGGCGGCACCGCGGATCTCAGTCATCGCCGTCACGGCCACCGCACCGGCTGCGAGACGTCCGAGCCATCGCGGGACCCGCCGAGGCGGCGCGGCACCGACGGCGGCAGCCAACGCAGGGATGTACTCGGACGCAGGTGCCGGTTCGTCATCGACAATGTTATAGATCCCGGCATGCCCGCCCTCGACCGCGGCGACGGTGGCCGAGGCGGCGTCGGCGACGTGGACGAACGACCAGATCCCGGCGCCGCTTCCCACGATGGGGAACTGGCGCTTGCGGAGCAACTCGACCTGGCTGCCGGTCGGGTCGAGCGAGATCGAGGTGCCGGGGCCGTACAGCCAGCCGTACCGCAAGACCACGCCGTCGGTCCATCCGGCGCCGACCACCGAAGCCTCGAGGTGGCTGAGCGCTCCCAGCACCTGACGCATCGCGGCCGGCGGATCGGGGTCGAACGGATCGTCTTCGTGTTTCACCCTGCCCCCGGTACGTTCGTATGACACTCCGGCAAAGCTCTGGGCCACGAATCGCTTGACGCCCGCCTCCTGACCCGCGGCGAGAAGGTGATCGGTGCCCTCCGTGCGCAGCCGGTTGGTGAGTTCGAACTCACGGTCGAACCGCCGCATGTTGATCGCCGGAGGTATGGCGGTGAGTTGGTGCACGATCACGTCCGGACGTGTCGCGGCCACGGCCTGTCGGACCGCACCGGCGTCGAGGGCATCGGCCACGACGGGTTGAGCGCCGAGCCGAAGCACATGGTCGCGCCCGGCTTCGGAGCGGGTCATCCCGATCACGTCGTGTCCGTTGGCGACCAACATCGGGAGAAGCTGTCGGCCGATGGCGCCGGTTGCGCCGGCGACGAAGACTCTCATGGCGAACCCTTTCTGGTTGGAACACCATTGAGACGAATCAGCGAGTCGGTCTGTGACACCAGCGTGCGATCTCCGGGTACCAGCCCGGCTGATCGGACGGTGAACCGATGAGCGTCGTGGCTCGACGAGACGGGCCGGATGCCGATCGATGGCACCGGATTGCGTGTCCTCGCCTCGCCGCATTGTCGATGTCGGCGAGGCACACCGATGCTGGATACCCGAAGCTGCTGTGGGACCGCGGTTCTGACGGTGGGCGTTGAGGGACTCGAACCCCCGGCCTCTTCCTTGTAAGGGAAGCGCTCTAGCCAACTGAGCTAAACGCCCCGGGTGCCGGCGGCAGTGTAGTGGAGGGGGGATGGGGCGCTTCCCCCGCCCGGCTGTCCCTTACGGAGCACGAGCTTCCGGGCTACGTCGCAGAGTCCGATGGATCGTTGGCCGTGGCCTCGACAGCGGCGAAGAAGAGGCGGCGGCGGAAGCTCTTGTCGGGGCGGACCAGGTGGGTGCGGTCCCACTCGGCGCCGTGGAGGGTGTCGGCAATGTAGACGGCATGGCCGAGGGGGACGCCGCGGAACTCGGCGACCGCCATCAGTGAGGCGGCCTCCATGTCGACGGCGACGCAGCCTTCGGACCTCCGCAGCTCCACCTTGGCCCGGGTCTCCCGGAAGATGGCATCGGTGGTCCAGACCAGACCGTCGGAGACCGGAAAGTCGCGACGTTGCAGGGTCTCGCGGAGCCGGACCTGGGTGTCGGGGTCGGGACGGGCCAGCCGGTCCGGGGCCAGGTAGTGATAGGACACACCCTCGTCACGGACCGCTGCGACGGGGACCACCACCGACCCGACCGGGAGATCCTCGACCAGGCCGCCTGCCGAGCCGACGGCGACAAACCGGCGGCAACCGAGGGCGATCAGCACCTCCAGCAGCGCCGCCGCCATCGGTGCACCGACCGGGGCCAGGACGACCACGACCTTCCGCTCCCGTTGTCCCCTCGCTGGCTCCATCTCCCAGATGGGATGGACCGCAGACTCGGCGACGAAGCGGTGACGCTCCACCAGCCGCCCTTCGGCGAGTAACCCGTCGACCACGTCCCGCATCCAGGTCATCACCGCCACCGGGGCGATGTCGATCGGAGCGAACCACCCCGACGGCTCGATCATGGCCAGGCGGGTCTGGTCGAACTCCAGGATGGGTGGACGCTCGGTCACGGCGATGACCCTACCGCCAGGCGTCGACCGGTGGGCTCACCGAGCTGGATGCACCATTGAGCCGTTTGCCTGTCATACTCGCCGCCATGTCGCTCGCTCACGCCCGCCTCCTGGTCTTCGTCACCTCCGCCGTCGTTCTCGTGCTCGAGATCCTGGCCGGTCGGCTCCTCGCCCCGTATGTCGGGGTCTCCCTGGAGACCTTCACCGGGATCATCGGGACCATCCTGGCCGGGATCGCTCTCGGTAGCTGGCTCGGGGGCATCGCCGCCGACCGCTACCCACCCCACCGGCTGCTGGGACCGCTACTCATGGTCGGCGGTGTGTTCAGCCTGCTGGCACCCACCATCGTCACCGTGTTCGGCCCCGGAATGCAGGGCGGGCGCCCGCTCCAGATCGTGTTGCTGACGACGCTGGGATTTTTCGCTCCTGCGATGCTGCTCAGTGCGGTGACGCCGGTGGTGATCAAGATCCGGCTGCAGAGCCTCGACGAGACCGGCGCCGTGGTCGGCTCGTTCTCGGCGCTCAGCACCGCCGGAGCCATCGTCGGAACCTTCCTGACCGGTTTCGTCCTCCTCGGAGCCCTCCCCAGCCGACCCATCGTGCTGGCGGTGGGTGGCGTCCTGGTCGCCTGGGGTCTGGCGCTGACCATCACCTACTCGGCACTGAAGAGGTCGATGATGACCGGTTTGCTCGCCGGGTCGCTGGTCGCCGGCGGGCTCAGCGTCGCCGTCACCGGCCCGTGCCAGTTCGAAACAGCGTACTTCTGCGCCCGGATCACCGTCGACGAATTCACCCCGTCCGCCCGGGCACTGTGGCTCGACACTCTCCGTCACTCCTACGTCGATCTCGACGACCCCACCTACCTCGAGTTCCGCTACACCAACCTGACCGCCGACGCCACCAGATCGTTGGGACCGGACGGGCCGCTCGACGCCCTCTATATCGGCGGGGGCGGTTTCACCCTGCCGCGCTGGCTCAGCGCCGAGAGACCGGGGAGTACCAACACCGTGCTCGAACTCGATCCGGAGCTGGTCACGATCTCGGAGCAGGAGCTGGGGCTCGACCCCGACGAGATCGACGTCATCGCCACCGGCGATGCCCGCATGACCCTGCTCGACACACCCCTCGACACCTTCGAGTTGGTGGTGGGCGACGCCTTCGGCGGACCATCCGTGCCGTGGCACCTGACCACCGAGGAGTTTCTGCGCGCAGTACACGACCGGATGAGCGACGACGGGATCTATGTGATGAACGTCATCGACTACCCGCCGCACAGCTTCGCCCGAGCGGAGGCCGCCACGCTGCGGGCCGTCTTCGACCATGTGATGGTCGTCGCTCCCCCCACCTATCTGGCCGGGACGGGAGGCGGAAACTTCGTCCTCATCGCCAGCGACATGCCCCTCGACCCGGAGGCCATGATCAACGAGGCCATCGCCCGCGACGCCGACGAAGCCGCACTCGTCGACGCCGAACTCGACGCCTGGATCGGCGACGCCCCCATCCTGATCGACGACTTCGCCCCCGTCGATCAGCTCATCAGCCGTCCCTGAGACGAATCCGACTCGACGACCCGCGACGTCAGCCGCGTGACGACGCACGCGACAAGTCGACCTGCAGGGATGCAGACCTCGCGCCCCGCCCCACCTCCTCCCAGAACCTCGGAGGCACCCCGCCCCCCGGGGCGGGGAGGGCCAAGAAGAACGAACCCCGCTGTCCCCACCGGGGCGGGAAGGGCTAAGAAGAACGAACCCCGCTGTCCCCACCGGGGCGGGAAGGGCTAAGAAGAACGAACCCCGCTGTCCCCACCGGGGCGGGAAGGGCCAAGAAGAACGAACCCCGCTATCCCCGCCGGAGCGGGAAGGGCCAAGAAGAACGAACCCCGCTGTCCCCACCGGGGCGGGAAGGGGCAAGAAGAACGAACCCCGCTGTCCCCACCGGGGCGGGAAGGGGCAAGAAGAACGAACCCCGCTTTCCCCACCGGGGCGGGAAGGGGCAAGAAGAACGAACCCCGCTATCCCCGCCGGAGCGGGAAGGGCCGAGACAGGAACCCCGCCGCGTCGGCCGCCGGGGCTTCAGCCGAGGCCGGGGAGGAGGTCGAGGTCGTCGAGGTATTGGCGGACGATGTCGTAGAACGCCTCGTAGGAGTCGCGGTGCGGCGAGTGGGAGGCACCTTCGATCGCAAGGTACTGGACGGCGGGGTTGCGTTCGGCGCGGCGACCGTCGAGTTCGGTGACCAGACTGTCGCCACCCATCGGATCGGCGCCGACGATCAGGGTGGGGATCGAAACCTCGGCCAGGTGTGCCCAGACCTGGGTCGCGGTCAATGCCCGCAATGTCTCCTCGACGACACCGGGATCGACGGCGGTCAGCGCCCTGATCTTGGCCTGAACATCGCCCTGCGCCCACCGGGGCCGGGCGGCGGCGAGCAGATCTTCGGTGTTCAGATCGAACTCGGCGAGAAGCTGACCGAGGAGACCGCCCGACTCCATCACCCGTAGCGCCGGATCGACCAGGATCAGCGCATCGGCGAACTCCGGTTCGGCGTACTGGCACTCCAGTGTGATGCGACCACCGAGCGAATGGCCGATCACCACGTCCCAGCCCCCGCCCATGCCCAGCACGTCGTCCCGGTAGGAGCTGACGGCGTAGCCGTCGCCGGGCCCCGTCACCCCGTGACCGCGCAGGTCAGGTGCGCTCACTTCGAAACCCAGCGCCGCCAGATCGGGGCCGAGACGCCACCAGCCCTCCCCACTGGACAACAGCCCGTGGACGAGCAGGATGCGAAGATCGCCGGACCCCCAACGACGCTGATGCAACTTCATCGAGGTAGCCCTGGAACGGTGCGAGGTCGGCTCAGGTGAAGAACGGTCCCGTGATCGACAAGGGGTGGGCCACCGACTGGGTGAATCCGAACAGCAACAACGCCGCACCGGCCAGGCTGAAGTCCTTGAAGAACTGGGTCTGCTCCATCATCCGCTCCTGACCGGATTCCCGCCAGAAAGGGTGCATCAGTACCGCAATGGACAGCAGCAGGAAGCTGAGAAGTAGCGCCGCCAGATCGGTCCAGATGCCAAAAGCGATGGCGAGACCGCCCAGAAGAAGCCCGGCCCCCGAGATCAGCACCAGCGGCTTCCCCGGTTTGAGTCCCTTGCTCTCGGTGTATCCGGCCATCTGGTCGGTGGCGGCAAAATGCCCGATTCCGTTGGCGATGAACACCAGGCTGAAGGCAATTCGACCAGCCAGATACAGCACATCCACGGTGGCTCTCCTCCACTCTGTCCCGGAGCACGGGTTCACGGGATCGAGTGGAGAGGGTACGGCGCTCCGTTGCCTGCTGCAACGACCGCAACCGGGTCACCATCCATTGCGTCGAACGACGGCGATCGAGCAACAGGACTTGAACCGGCCCGGCAGCGTCAGGAAACCTCGGACTCCAGGTGGCGGCTGCGGGTCATGATGCAGGCGTTCGCCAGGTAGTTGAACCCACCGTCGACGAGCACCTCCATCACCTCACGATCCTCGGCTCCGGGTTGGATCCACACATTGGTGAGCCCGGCGTCCTGGGCCTGGCGAAGCACCCGCACGGTCTGGTCGGCCGGGACCACGATATTGACGATGGTCGGAGGTGAGGGCAGATCGCCCAGGGTGCGGTACGCCATGTCGCCGTCGACCGTGGCGCGGTGCAGATTTACCGGGAACACACCAAAGCCTTTGGCTTTGAGGTCCCGGTAGATCACCGACCCGTACTTGTCGGGGTCGTCGGTGGCGCCGACCACGGCGATGGTGGTGTCGGGGCGCTGGAGGAGAGTGGATATGTCGCTCACGCGAGACTCAACGGTAGCGGATCGACCGGCATTCCCCGGGGTTTCACCAGGAAGGCGGCGGCGTCGGGTCGACAGGCTCAGGCTCGTCGCCTGCTGTTTCTCCCCGGACGGTGTTCGCCACCACCGAGGCGAGGATCGCTGCCCCGGCAACCAGCAACACCGCCGGCCAGACCCACCGACCGTCAAGGGTGCCGCGACCCTGATCGGTCAGCAACACCCAGATCCCCCCTCCGACAAATGCGAGTCCGAACAGCAGCGAGACCGGGTCGAGGGGATGTCGTTCCATGGCAAGCCTCCGTGCTCTCGTGGTCATGATGTGCGCATCTCCAGGTTGCCGATTCCGACTTCGAGGTCGAGGATGAGCACCGGTTCGCCGTCCCCTGCGGTATCGATGCTCTGGGTCAGATCGAATCCACCGCGATCACTGACGACGTCACCGGCAATGTCGAGACGTCCCAACCCGACCCGTGCGTCGGCGACGATCGGGAGACCGGTCGGGACGTAGACGACGATCTCGCCCATTCCCACATTGGCATCAATCGTCACCGGCTCCCCGGTAGCGAGGGTGGTGGGGTCCAGGTCGGTGAGGTCGAGGACGATCCGTCCCCCGGCGATCTCGTAGACCGCTTCGATCTCGGCCGTCGATTGGGGGACGATCAGACGGTCGCCGTACTCGCCGAACACATCGACATGGACCGCCGAGGAGAAGATCAGCAGCGGTATCAGCAGCAACCCGAGGGCGATCAGCCCTCGTGCCCGACCGATGAAGGTGCCGACCAGAAGACCGCCACCCGTGACCAACACGGAGGCGGCGACATAGTGGCGCAGTTCGAGATCGACGATGTCGAGGTTGTCGAGGACCGCCATCACGCCGAGCGTCATCAGCATGGCGGCGAAGGTGAGTCTTCCCAGCAGCGACGGCGGGCGGCGATCCTTCGGACGATCCGCCGTCGTCGTGACGGTCGATTCCGGTCCGTCCCAGTCGGGTGGGCCGATGGGATCGCCGGCGTCGGGAGCGTCTGAGAGACGGGTGGTCGCCAAGGCGGAACCCGTCGCGGCTGAACCCGTCGCTGCGGAGCCGGGCAGGGACGGGCTCTCCAGGGCCGGGGTGGGGGCACCGACCGACGCCCCCGCCTCCGTCGTGGTGTCTGGCGAACCGTCACCGGCGGGGCCGCCCACCATCGGTTCCTCTGGTGGGACCGGCGGCGGGGCCGACTTTCGCTTCGCACCCCGGTCACTGCCACCGGGCAGGTTGGGGAGCTTGCCCCGGTACAGGAGCAACCCGAAGAGGAAGAGCCCGGCGGCGAACACCATGTCGCCGCGCACCAGGTCGGTGGCGCCGAGAAGCAGAATCGCGGCGAGGGCGACGAGCCCGGCGCCGAGCCAGGTGGAGGAGTTGTCCAGGTCGCCAATCCAGTTGTCGAGAATCGACTCGCGGTCGCCTTCTTCCCTTATGACCAGCCAGCCGATCCCGTAGGCGAGAGCGCCAACCCCACCGAAGGCGAGCATGACCACGAATGCCACCCGGATCCACCCGACCCCCACACCGAACTTGCGGGCCAGGCCACCGGCGACCCCGGCAATGACGCGGTCGTGGCGGCTGCGGACGAGCTCGTCCTGGGTGGGGTCGGTCATCGTGCCCGTCATGATGCCCTCGATTCCTGCCCGGGGTCGACCTGATCGGCGTCCGCCCGGCCGAGGTCGACGGAATTGGAACCAAGCCAACGCTCGGCAAGCGACCGGGGGTGGTCGTCGGAACGGATGGCGATCCAACCCAGCAGGTAGAGGGCGAGGCCGCCACCTCCGATGAAGAACAGCCCGATGAAGGCGAGACGGATCATGGTGACGCTGACGCCGAGCCGTTCGGCGATCCCGGCGGCGACGCCGGCGATCATCCGTCCGGCACGGGGGCGCACCAGCTCGTTGGGGTGTGGTGATGTGGTGTTCATACCGTGATCATGCGCCAGGTCCCCACCCGTTCCCATTGGGTATCACCCTGGCCGCACCCTGAGATCGGGGCGACCGGCTCAGGGGAATCCCCGGTTGTTGCCCCGGCCGGGCTGTGACAACATCGACCCGATGACCGATCACCCGATCAGCGACGTCTCACCCGGTGCCGCACCGGCGACCGAACCGGTGGACCCGGACCCCGCCACTGCACCACCCGCTCCGCAGGCGGTGTGGGACTGGCGGCGCACTTCCTGGCGCCGCAGCTCCGACGAGCGCGTCATCAGCGGGGTCGCCGGTGGCATCGGCGCCGTCCTCGGCATCCCCACCACCTATGTCCGGGCAGGGATCGTCACCCTCAGCCTTGCCGGCGGGGTCGGCGCCGTGCTCTACGGGCTTGCCTGGCTGTCGGCCTCGCAGACCGCCCCCACCGCCGCCATTCCCAGGGACCTCGACGACCGCCGCAGACTCGGTCTCGGATTGATGTTCCTCGCCGCCCTGCTCACCGCCCACGCAGCCGGTCTGTGGTTCGGCGACGCCGTGGTGTGGCCGGTGGGGCTGGTGGCATTCGGGGTGGCCGCCATCTGGGATCGCTCGGCCGCCGGAATTGCCGTCATCGACGGTTCGGGGGCCGGCGGCCCGGGACGGCTTCGTGTCCTGTCCGGGGCACTCCTGATGCTCGGCGGATTCGCCGTGTTCATCACCCGCATCGACGCCATGCGGGATCTCGGGACCGTGGTCATCGCCGTGGCCATCACCGCAGCCGGGTTCATGATGGTCTTCGGGTCCTGGGTGGTCGGTCTTGCCGGGGAGCTGGCACGTGAGCGCAGCGACCGCATCCGTACCGAGGAGCGCGCCGAGGTCGCCGCCCATCTCCACGACTCGGTACTCCAGACCCTGGCCCTGATCCAACGCAGCGACGATCCCCGCAAGATGGTGACGCTGGCCCGCTCCCAGGAACGTGAGCTCCGGAGCTGGCTGTACGGAGTACGGGGCGGAGACGAGACGACGTTGGATGCGGCGCTGCAGACGGCCGCCGGCAAGGTCGAACAGACCCACGACGTCCCCGTCGAGGTGGTGGTGGTCAACGACGTCCCGATGACCCCACGGCTCGAACCGCTGGTCTCGGCGGCGACCGAGGCGATGAACAATGCGGCCCGACACTCCGGTGCACCCCGGGTCTCGGTGTACGCCGAAACGCTCGACGGCGTCATCGATGTGTATGTGTCCGACCAGGGGGTGGGCTTCGACACCAGTGCCGCTCCCCCGGATCGCCACGGGATCCGCCATTCGATCGTCGACCGGATGGAGCGTCACGGCGGATCGGCGAGCATCCAATCAGAACCGGGGGACGGCACCGAGGTCCACCTCTCCCTTCCGGTGACGGCGCCATGAGCCCGATCCGAGTCTTTCTCGTCGACGACCACGAGCTGTTCCTGTCGGGAGTCCGGGCCGAACTCACCGGAAACGAGCGGTTCGAGATCGTCGGATCGGCATCGGATGTCGACGAAGCGATCGCCGCCATCCGACGCACCACCCCCGAGATCGTGCTGATCGATGTCCACATGCCCGGCGGCGGCGGGGTGACCGTGATCGACAACGTCGCCGAGACCCACCCCGACATCCGGTTTCTGGCATTGTCGGTGTCGGACGCCCCCGACGACGTCATCGCCATGATCCGGGCCGGCGCCAGGGGCTATGTCACCAAATCGATCGACGCCGTCGAACTCGCCGAAGCCATTGCCCGCACCGCCGACGGCGACGCCGTGTTCTCGCCCCGCCTCGCCGGTTTCGTGCTCGATGCCTTCGCCGGGGCGTTGACCCGGCCCAGCGACCCCGAGCTGGACCAGCTCACCCCCCGCGAGCGGGAAGTCCTCCGCCAGATCGCCCGGGGATATCCCTACAAGCAGGTCGCCCGTCGACTCTCGATCTCGGTGAAGACCGTCGAGACCCACGTCTCGGCGGTGCTGCGCAAGCTCCAGCTCTCCAACCGCCACGAACTGGCGCGCTGGGCCTCCGACCGCCGCATCGTCTAGCGACCGCCACCAACCTTCGCCCCGTAAGGTGCGGCCAGGGCACGACGCGCAACACATCATCCGGCCTGGGGTAGCCTCGGCGCCATGAAACGACTCTTCCTCCCCCTCGCCCTCCTCGTCCTCGTCGTCACCGCTTGCGGGGACGATGACACCACCGACACCGGGGCCGACAACGGAGAGGTCGACTTCTCCGGCTCCTGGCAGCTCGAGTCCGGCACCGTGGACGACACCCCGATCGATATCGCCGACGGCAATGCGATCACGATGGACATCACCACCGAAGGCGACGTCACCAGCATCGCCGGCACCTCCGGGTGCAATCAGTACGGCGGTGGTGTCGAGGTCGGCGCCGACACCTTGCGGATCAGCGAGGTCTTCTCAACGATGATGGCGTGTGACCCACCCGAGATCATGGCTGCCGAGTCCGCCTATCTCGGTGCCCTCGAACGTGTCGACACCGTGACCCGCAACGACGACCAACTCGTCCTGACCGGCGAAGGCGTCGAGTTGGTCTTCGTCCCCATCGAAATGTGAACCCGGCGCTTGTCATAGACTCGCCGCCGGAGGTGACATGAACGACCGCTTTCTCCAACACTTGGACGCTCAGACCACGGAGCTGCGCGATTCGGGCCTTTACAAGGACGAACGCCTCATCGCCTCACCCCAGGATGCGGTGATCACGCTCGATGACGGGCGCCAGGTGATCAACCTCTGCGCCAACAACTATCTTCGGACTCGCCAACCATCCCGCCCTGGTCGACGCCGCCGCCGAGGCCGCCGTCACCCACGGGTACGGGATGGCGTCGGTAAGGTTCATCTGTGGGACCCAGACCGTGCACCGCGACCTCGAAGCGGCGCTCAGCGGGTTTCTCGGTACCGACGACACCATCTTGTACTCGTCGTGTTTCGACGCCAACGGCGGTCTGTTCGAGACCATCCTCGACGCCGAGGACGCCGTCATCTCCGATGCCCTCAACCACGCTTCGATCATCGACGGGATCCGTCTTTCCAAGGCGCAGCGGCTCCGCTACGCCAACAACGACATGGACGAGCTACGCCAGCGTCTCGTCGAAGCCGCCGACGCCCGGTTCCGACTGATCGCCACCGATGGCGTGTTCTCGATGGACGGAGTCCTCGCCGATCTCCCCGCCATCTGCGAGCTGGCCGACGAACACGACGCCCTGGTGATGGTCGACGACTCCCATGCGGTGGGGTTCACCGGAGACCACGGTGGGGGCACCCCCGACCTGTGGGGCGTCTCCGACCGCATCGACATCATCACCGGCACCCTCGGCAAGGCCCTCGGCGGGGCTTCGGGCGGGTACACCTCGGGTCGGAGAGAGATCGTCGCCTGGCTCCGGCAGCGCTCGCGTCCCTACCTGTTCTCCAACTCGCTGGCCCCGATGATCACCGCCACCACCCTGGTTGCCCTGGAGATGCTGGCCGCCTCGGGTGATCTCCGCCGCAGGCTCGCCGAGAACTCCGAGTACTTCCGTTCCCGGATGGAGGCCGCCGGGTTCACCCTCGCCGGGGCCGGTCACCCGATCATCCCGGTGATGCTCGGCGACGCCAAACTCGCCGGTGAGATGTCGACGCGGCTGCTCGACCGCGGGGTCTACGTGGTCGGGTTCTCGTTCCCGGTGGTGCCCCGCGGCGAGGCCCGCATCCGCACCCAGATGTCGGCGGCGCACGACCGCCACCACCTCGACACCGCCATCGACGCCTTCGCCGAGACCGGCCGGGAACTCGGGGTGATCGCCTGATGCGGGCGCTGGTCAAGGCCAAACCCGAGCCTGGGATCTGGATGGAGGACATCCCCGTCCCCGAGGTCGGTCCCAACGATGTGCTGATCGCCGTGCACCGGGCGTCGATCTGCGGGACCGACCTCCACATCGTGGCCTGGGACGACTGGGCGGCGTCGACGGTCCCGGTCCCGATGGCCATCGGTCACGAATACATGGGCGTCGTCGCCGAGGTCGGCGCCGAGGTCCAGGGGATCACCGTCGGCGAGCGGGTCTCGGGCGAGGGGCACGTCGTCTGCGGCCGATGCCGCAACTGCCAGGCCGGGCGCCGCCACCTCTGCATCAACACCGTCGGCGTCGGGGTCAACCGGCCAGGGGCGTTCGCCGATTTCGTCGCCATCCCCGGCGACAACGTCCAACCGGTCTCCGACGACGTCCCCGACGACATCGCCTGCATCCTCGACCCGCTGGGCAACGCCACCCACACCGCACTGAGTTTCGACCTGGTCGGAGAGGACGTGCTGGTCACCGGCGCCGGTCCGATCGGGATGATGGCGGTCGCCATCTCCCGCCATGTCGGCGCCCGGTTCGTGGTGGTCACCGATGTCAACGACTACCGCCTCGCCATCGCCGGGGCCATGGGAGCCGACCGCACCGTCAACGTCGCCACCACGTCACTGACCGAGGTGATGGCCGAACTGGGGATGCGGGAGGGGTTCGACGTCGGTCTGGAGATGTCGGGGAACTCGGCGGCGCTGCACGACATGATCGCCACCATGAACAACGGCGGTCTGATCGGGCTGCTCGGCATCCCCCCCGACAAGGCGCTGATCGACTGGAACGACATCATCTTCAAGGGTCTCACCCTGAAGGGCATCTACGGGCGCCGGATGTTCGAGACCTGGTACAAGAGCCTCGCCATGCTGCAGACCGGGCTCGATATCGCCCCGGTGATCACCCACCACTTTCCCGCTGAGAACTACGAGGACGCCTTCGAGACGATGCGGTCCGGCGAATGCGGCAAGGTCATCCTCGACTGGACCCTCTGAGCCAGGACCCGCCCCTGCTCAGCGATGCTCGGGGTTGGGGAAGTCGAAACGGCAGCCGGCCTCCCACAGCGAACGCTGGTTGCCGTGGGCGGGGAAGCCGCCGGCGTCCTTGAACATCCGTGCCAGGTGCATCAGGTTCCAGGTCATGAAGGTGAGGTTGCGATTGGTGAAGTCGTTGTCCTCGGCACCGGAGTCGTCATCCAGGTAGGAAGCACCGGGCCCGATCTCTCCGACCCACCCGGCATCTGCCTGCGGCGGCACCGTGTATCCGAGATGTTGCAGCGAATAGAGGATGTTCATGGCGCAATGTTTGACACCGTCCTCGTTCCCGGTGATCAGACACCCGCCGACCTTGCCGTAGTAGGCGTACTGACCGGCCTCGTTGAGGATCGCCGAGTTCGCATAGAGCCGTTCGATGACCCTGGTGGCCACCGACGACTTGTCACCGAGCCAGATCGGGGTGCCGATCACCAGGATGTCGGCGGCCATCACCCGGCGCTGGATGTCGGGCCACTCGTCGGTCTCCCAGCCGTGTTCGGTCATGTCGGGCCAGACACCGGGGGCGATGTCGTGGTCGACCGGTCGCAGCATCGAGGTGGTCACACCGTTGTCCTCGAGGATCGAGACCGAATGCGCCATCAGCCCCTCGGTGTGGGACTGCTGCGGTGACGGGTTCAGCGTGCAGTTGAGGAACAGGGCGGAAAGATCGGAGTAGTCGGTCGTGGGCTCCGGCATCAGGATGGCTCCTCTCTGGTGGACACCGAACCTACCCGCTCCCCTCTGCATCCGCAGACGTCGACCGGTCGCGCGCGGGCCAAGGCGTCCGGCGAGATCGCAGCGCAGTTCGAGTCCGTCGGTGACGCAGCGGCCGGGGAGGACATTGGCGTCGCGCCCCGCCCCGTCTGCGTTCGCAAGCGTCCGCAGCCACCCCGCCCCGCAGGGCGGGGAGGGCCAGAAAGGGGGCGGCTCACGCCGGTTGGCAGCGAGGGCACCACCAGATGGAGCGGGCCCCGATGTCCCCCATGGCTATCTCGGTGCCGCACCGCCGGCACGGGAGCCCCTCACGGTGGTAGACGTAGAGCCGCTCGCCGTCGCCGAGCTGGGAGCGCCGGCGGGCACCGAGTTCTTCGGGGCGGACGGTCACGATCCGACCCATCCGGACCCCGATGCGCAGCTCACCGACCGCCAGCTCCCAGAGATGTTCGGCGGCCTCCAGGTCGAGATCGGAGGCGGGCCGCCCGGGGTGGATCCCGGCGAGGAACAGGAGTTCCGCCCGGTACACGTTGCCGATCCCGGCCAGGACCGCCTGGTCGAGCAGGGCGGCCCCGATGGGGATCCGGCGTCGGGCGAGGGCGGCGACGAACTCGGCGAGGTCGTTGCGCCGCCGGGGCCGCAGCGGATCGGGGCCGAGCCGGGCGATGATCTGGTCCATCCCGGACGGGTCGATGAGGGCACACGCCATCGGTCCGGCGAGATACGCCTCGGCTCGCTCGTTGGACAGGACCAGCCGTGTCCCGGCGGTGGGAGGCGGGGCGGGGACCTCATAGGTGGGGAACTTCCCCACCAGACCGAGATGGACATGGAGATGGGGTGCGCCGTCCCACCGGTAGAACAGATGTTTGCCGTAGGCGGTCACCCCGGTGAGGGTGCGGTTGTCGAGCAGCGAGGCCCCCTCGGCGAAGCGTCCCTGGGGTGACCACGCCTTCACCGCCGACCCGGCGAAGACCCTGTGGTGGGTACGGGCGATGCGGTGCAGGGTGTGACCTTCGGGCATGAAACGGAACGCTACGCGGCGATCCTGCCCACCACCAATCGGACGGTCCCACGGCCCCGACCGTGACTCGACGTGGCCGGACGGCCCACCCAACGACGGGCACCTGCGACAATGTGACCCGTGATCGTCGACTGCGCCGTCTATGAGAACGGGAAACGACGTCCGGAACAGCTCGCCATCGAGGGGGCGCTGGATGCCGTCGGGCCCGATGCGTTCGTGTGGCTCGGACTGTACGAGCCCACCGCCGCCGAGTTCGAACGGGTCAGCGCCGAGTTCGGGCTCCACGAGTTGGTGGTCGAGGACGTGGTCACCGCCCACCAGCGACCCAAGCTCGAGGTCTACGACGACGTGTTGCTCGTCGTGCTCAAGAGCGCCCGTTACGACGACGACGAGGAAGAGGTGGAGTTCGGCGAGGTGCTCGTCCTGGTCGGGGAACATTTCGTGGTCATCGTCCGCCACGGCCGGGCGAGCAGCCTGACCCCGGTCCGGCGCGGCCTGGAGATGCGGCCCGACCTGTTGGGCCTCGGGCCGTCGGCGGTCCTCCATGCGGTGATGGACCGCATCGTCGACGACTACCTCCCGGTGGTCGACGGTCTCGCCGAGGACATCGACGAGGTGGAACGCCAGGTCTTCTCCCCCGCCGGCAGCAACCCCGCCGGCAGCAACCCCGCAGAGAGGATCTATTTCCTCAAGCGGGAGGTGCTCCAGTTCCGACAATCGGCAGGATCGCTGATCGAACCGCTGCACCGGTTGGTGAGCGGGGCGGTGCCGATGATCGCCGAGGACACCCGCGAGTACTTCCGTGACGTGCTCGACCATGCGTTGCGGGTGGTGGGTCAGGTGGAGCAGTTTCGCGACCTGCTCACCTCGGTACTCGAGGCCAACCTCACCCAGGTGGGTATCCGCCAGAACGAGGACATGCGAAAGATCTCGGCGTGGGTGGCGGTCGGGGTGGTCCCGACGCTGATCGCCGGTGTATACGGGATGAACTTCACCTGGATCCCCGGGCTCGATGCAAGCTGGGGCTTCCCGGTTGCGGTGGCGGTGATGGGTGGTGTCGCCGCCACCCTGTACGGGCTCTTCCGGCGCAGCGGATGGCTGTGAACACATCCCGCCTCGCCGGCGCTCGCCGTATCGGTGCAGTGGCGCTGTGTGTGCTGGCCACGGCGTGCACCACCGGGGGGACCTCCTCCACCGAAGCGGCACCGGACACCACAGCCGCCCCGACCGTGCCCTCCACGACGCCCCCCTCGACGATGGCGACCCTCCCCCCGGTGACGACCACCACAACCCCTCCGACCACCACCACGACATCGAGCACCACCACGACCACCACGACCACCACGATCCCGACGTTCACGCTGCGGGGTCGGGTGACCACAACGGACGGGACCCCGTTGCGTGGGGTCGTGGTGAGCACCGGCGGTGAACGCGACACCACGGGCAAGGAGGGACGCTTCCGCATCGAGGGCGTGCCTGCGGGCGAGGTGAGGATCAGACGCCCGGCCTGGCTGTCGCAACGACTGGACTGGGATGGCGAACCGGTGGGCGCCGTGACCCTGAAACCGAGAGTGGTTCGGGCCATCCGCGCCACCCCCGAGGTGGCGGGAGATCCGGACCGGTTCGCCGATCTGCTCGCACTCGCCGAGGCAACCGCCGTCAACGCCCTCGTCTTCGACACCAAGGACGAAACCGGGAAGGTCCGCCACGACACGGCGGTGAAGAAGGCGGTTCGACTCGGAGCGGTCGATGTCACCTACGACCATGTGGAGGCCGTCGCCACCGCCAGGGAGCACGGTCTGTACACCATCACCAGGATCGTCACCTTCGAAGATCTCACCTGGTCGGCCAAGGACGAGGACGCAAAGCTCGCCGGCAACTGGGTGGACCCGCTCGACGAGGAGAACTGGAGCTACCCGTTGGCGCTGGCGATCGAGGCCTGTGCAGCGGGGTTCCACGAGATCCAGTTCGACTACGTCCGGTTCCCCAGCGGTCGGGCAGCCACCGTCGCCGCCCAGGAGCGACCGCTCAGCTCCGCCGAACGTGTCGACGCCATCCGCCGATTCCTCGCCACCGCCTCCCGTCGACTCCACAAGGACGGCTGCGCTGTGTCGGCGGCGATCTTCGGGATCGTGGTCTCCTCACCGACCGACGAGGGCATCGGACAACGACCGGAAGAGGTGTCACAGGTGGTGGATGCGGTGAGCCCGATGGTCTACCCCAGCCACTACGGCGCCGGATGGCTCGGCTTCGACGACCCCAACGACCACCCGGCATCGGTGACCGCCGATGCCCTCGACGACGCCCTGCCCCGTCTCCGCAACGGCGCCATTCTCCGACCGTGGCTCCAGGGCTTCTACTGGACCGACGGACAGATCCGCGCCGCCATCGACGCCGCCGAGCAACGGGGACATGGCTGGATCATCTGGAATGCCGCCGGCCGCTACCCCATCGGATCGCTCCCCGCACCCCCCGGCTGATCCTCCGGGCTCTTCCCCGCCCCCCAGCTGATCCCTAGGCCCTCCCCGACCCGGGGGGCGGGGTGCCTCCGAGGTTCTGGGAGGGGGTGGGGCGGGGCGCGGCGTCTGCATCCCTGAAGGCTGGATGCTCCAGTGCTCCTTGAAATCGTCGTGCGCACGACATCCGCCGTCGAGCACGAACGGCTCTACGGCGACCACTCGTCGAGGGTGAGCGCCACCACCCGCGGCTCGCCGTTCTCGTAGTCGATCGAGACGTACCAGGTGGTCCAGTCCAATCCCCCGAAGTCGGGGTTGTCGCCGGGATCATGAACGCCGACGTAGTTGAACCCCGCAAGCTCGAAGGGAATCGCCGCCGCCGGCGGTCGTGAATTGCCGGCTTCGATCGGCGTGTTGACGGTGACGATGGTGTCGGTGTCGTCGTAGGCCGAGACGAAGCGGTCTGCCACCGCCTCGGAGAAAGTGCGGTCGGGAAGCTCGGCGACCTGATCGGGATCGCTCATGTCGAATGCCGCCGACGGCCATTTGTAGGTGGTGGGGTCGGTGAGGATCCCGGCGAGATCGCTGGCCGGGAACCGCAGTGGCGGGCCGTTGTGACTGATGTACAGCCCGCGGGCCGAGGTGAACGGTCGAAGATCACCATCGGACGCCAGGGCGGCTGAGAATCCGTCGAGCAGGCCCATGACCTCGGTGTCGGCGGCGAACTCCCCGGCAGGCACCACCGCGGCGAGGAACACCTCGTTGACCCAGCCGTCCCCGGCCGGAGTTGCCACCTCGGCCCAGGTCGAGGTGCCCGACACTGCATGATCTCCGGTCCGTCGCACCACGACCCCGGGAAGCAGCTTGCCGAGGACGGGATTTCCGACTCCTGCCGCACTGCGGACGTTGAGCCCGTCGCCGTCGACCACCAGGACGACCCGACCCTGATCCGACCGGGACACGCCGTCCAGCGAGGGGAGGTCAGACTGGCTCCACACCGGGTCGTCCCCCCCGGCGTCGGCGTCGGGTCCGATCGGCAGAGCCCCGGTGAAGTCGCTGCGATCGACGGGGTCCTCGAGCACGATTCCCTCCCCGCTGAACACGGTCACCGGGGCGCCATCGAGACGGAACGCCACCGTGTCGACCGAGGGGAACTGGGTGAGGGTGTACACCACCTGGGCCAGCCGGCCGATCATCCCGAAACTCCCCCCACCGGCCTCGTACTCCCGGGAAAGATCGATGGTCGCCAGGCGTTCGTCGATGGTGATCCCGAGAAGGAGGGCGTCGTCGGGAACGGCGGTGTCGAGACCGGCCTCACGCTCCGCCGGTGTCGGCCCGGCCAGCAACGCCTGGACCGCAGCGGTGGCCACATCCGGTCCGGCGACGGCCCGGGGCACGGCGGCGGCGTAGCTGCCGTCCTTGATGAAGTAGACATCGACGAAACGTTCGGACGGCGCCGCGGTGCCGTCCGATTCGGGCCGGCTGGTCGTGGTGGTGGACGGGTCGGACGGAGGCGTCGATGTGGTGACCTGTCCGGCGAGGGTGGTGGTGGGCGCAGAGGAGGTCGAGGACGCACCCGGGGCGAGAGTGATCGATCCGGCGCTCCCGACGTCGCCGGTTCCGCAGGCGCCGACGAGAAGGGCGAACCCGGCCACGATCATGATCATCCGTCGCATTGCTGGCTCCTTGCCCGTGTATCTCATTGCGTCACCCCATCATTCATCTGCAACGTCGCATCGCCATCGCCTCCGGGTAACAGACCGGTAACGGGAAGGCGCAACTCGAAGACGGAACCTCCCCCGGTGCGGTTGCGGGCGGTGAGGGTGCCGCCGAGTCGCAACGCATGCTGGCGGGCGATGGCGAGACCGAGTCCTGATCCGCCCTGGCGGGCGGTGTCGATCATGGTCAACCGGTCGAAGATCCTCGACAGGTCGTCGCCGGGTATTCCCGGCCCGTCGTCGGAGACGGAAATGGTGAGCTGGCGCTCCCCCGCACCGACCGCCACATCGACCTGAACGGTCGCCCCCGGTGCATGACGGTGGGCGTTGTCGAGCAGGTTGCCCAGAATTCGTTCCAGTCCGCGTCGATCGGTCATCACCCGGTCGGGGCCGCTGAATCGCAGCCCGGCGTCGGGATGGCGCTCGGCGACGATGGCCGACACCAGACGCACCAGATCGGTGTCGGTGGGGTCGGCGACCGCCGGCGCCGCCTCGAGACGGGATATCTCCAGCAGATCCTCCACGAGCGTTCTCAACCGGGCCACGTCGGCGACCAACAACTCGCCGAGACGCTGCGGTTCCCCGGGCATCGTCGCGAGGTGGCGGGCTGCCATCGCCGCCTCATTGACCAGCGCGGTGAGTGGGGTCCGAAGCTCGTGCGAGACGTCGGCGACGAAACGTTGTTCCCTGAGCCGCGCCTCCTCCAGCTCGGAGATCTTTTGTTCGAGCGCCGCCGCCATGGCGTTGAACGAGGCCGTCCATCGCGCAAACGCATCGTCGCCGGGCGCCTCCGGGAGCCTCACCGTGAGATCGCCGGTCGCCATCCGGTGCGCTCCGGCGGCCGCCTGGCGCACCGGACGGAGGACACCACGGGCCACGAGACCCGCCACCAGCGCCCCGAGCAGGGTCACCGCCAGTCCGACACCGGCGAGCACCTGCCGGAGTTGGTCGAGGGCCCGATCGACCGGCGCAGCCGACGACACGAAGTAGAAATCGGGTCCCCCACCGGGTCGGCGGCCGGCAACCACCAGCGACGGGTCCTCGCCGAGATCGATGAACTGGTACCCGAGCTGGCCGGAGGCCACGAGATCCCGCAGCCGGGCATCGACCAGCGTCGCCACGTCGACCAGCGCCAATGACGAGACGTAGGGGTCGTCCTCGGCGGGGAACTCCACGAACACCCCGGTGGTGCCCCGCAACAGGAATCGGGTGGGAAGCCCACTCGCCTCGAATTCGACCCTCCCCGCGCCACGGGGCAACACATCCTCAGTGGCGAGCACGCCGATGTTGAACTCGGCGCGCCCGACCGCATCGTCGACGAGCTGGGCCCGCAGTGACCGCTCCACCAGCACGTACCCGACCGCGGCGACGATGAAGGCGGTGCCGGCGACGAGGGCGATCACGGTGAGGAACAGGCGGGCCCGGAAGCCGGTGAAGAACACGGGCGACCCTCAGCGGCCGGCGCGGTAGCCGACACCGCGCACCGTCTCGATCAGGGTCGGGTGGGCGGGATCCGGTTCCACCTTGGCGCGCAGCCGCTGGACGGCGACATCCACCAGCCGCGAGTCCCCGAGGTATCCGTACCCCCACACCCGGTCGAGCAACATCTCCCGGGTGAACACCTGGTTGGGTCGGCGGGCCAGCTCGACGAGCAACCCGAACTCGATCGGGGTAAGACTCACCTCCTCGTCGCCGGAGCGCACCCGATGGCCGAGCACATCGATGCGGAGTGTGCCCAGCGTCAGGGACTCGGCGGGATCGTTGGCCTGGGTGCGGCGCAGGGTGGCCCGGACCCGGGCGATCAGCTCGGGCATCTCGAACGGTTTGGTGACGTAGTCGTCGGCTCCCGACTCGAGACCGACGACGATGTCGATGGTGTCGGCCCGCGCCGTCAACATCACCACTGGAACCGAGGAGTCGGCCCGGATGGTGCGGCACACGTCGAGTCCGTCGCGCCGGGGCAGCATCACATCGAGGATCACCAGGTCGGGACGGTCGTGACGGAACCGGGTGAGCGCCTCGTCGCCATCGCCGGCGGTGTCGACGCGATACCCGGCGCCTTCGAGCCCGAATCGGGTCACTTCACGGATCGACGGGTCGTCCTCGACAAGCAGGATCTTGGCGTTCATCCGACCAGTATGGAGCCCGGGGACCGTGCACCACGGGTTTGTGACCGACCTGTAACCGGTCCTCCCACCCCCACAGGTCCGGCGGTCAGTTGGCCGGTGGCCGTCGGGGGTCCTCGGGCCAGTCGTGCTTGGGATATCGACCCGCCATCTCCTTGCGGACCTGGTGCCATGAACCGTCCCAGAAACCGGCGAGATCCTGGGTGACCTGGACGGGGCGGTCGGCAGGCGACAGCAGGTGGAGCACCACGGGAATCCCGGCTACCTCCGGGGTGGCGGTCATCCCGAACACCGCCTGGACCCGAACGGCGACGCTGGGCGGGAACGAGGAGTAGTCGACGGCAACCCGGCGGCCGTCCCGCACGGCGATGTGGGTCGGAGCCAGCCGATCGAGGTCACCGGCCTGCGGGTAGGCGATGCGACGGCGGAGCAGTGTCGCCAGGTCGACACGGGCCAGATCGTCGAGACCGCTCACATCAGGGAGACCCCCCAGCAGCCAATCGTCGATGGACGCCAACAGCTCCGCCTCCGACCAGTCCGGCCAGCGTTCACCCTGGACGGTGCGGAGAAAGCCGACACGGTGACGCAACTCGATTGCCGACCGGGTCCACGGGATGGTCCCGAGCCCGTTGCGGCGGATGCGGGCGGCAATGGCGGCCGAGACCTCGGGCGAGGCGGCGGGACGACCCTCGATCACATCGAGAACGATCCCGCCGAGACGCCGTTGCGAACGCTCGATGAGTCGGTCCCCGTCCCAGACGAGTTCGGTGCGCACGGTGAGGTCGGCGGCGAACAGCTCGGCGACGTCGCTGCGGGCGATGGCGGCGGCCAGGCGGATGCGGGCGTCGCGACGTTTCCCGTCGAGATCAGGAGCGATCAGAAAGTCCTCGGCCGCAAGCGGATCGCCGGGAGCCATCCAGGCGGTGGTTCCGGTCCGCAGTTGGAAGCGGCCCGGACCACCCCGCCGGATGGCGAGACGGTCGGGGTATGCGAGCGCCAGGGTCGTACCGGCACGATCCGGGTCCACCGGGAGCGGTGGCACCTCGGCCCGGAGGGCCAGATCGGCGGCGGCATTGCGGGTCCGGGCAATCGATCCGCCGTTGGCCCGCGGATGACGGGCGGACGGGTCCAGCAGCAGGCCGAGACGGACGGCGAGGTCGGCCGGCAGATCGTCGGGGGCGCCCCGGAGCAGGTCGCGTTCCTCGAGCAGCGCCGCCAGCAGACATGCGAGGGCCTGGTCCATCCCGGCGTCGACCACCATCCTCGCCAGGCGCGGATGGAGCGGCAGATCGACCATGCGGCGGCCGGTCGGGGTCAACGCCCCTCCGGTGTCGACGGCGCCGAGCGATGCGAGCAGTCGTCCTGCCTCCTCGAAGGTGCGTGCGGGGGGTGGATCGAGGAAGCGGAGCGCCGCCGGATCGGGTTCGCCCCAGGCGATCAGCTCGAGCGCCAGCCCGGCGAGATCGACCTCGCCGATCTCGGGGGCGATGTGGCGGCGACGGCCGGCATGTTCCATCTTGGACCACAGTCGTACGGCGACACCGGGACCGAGACGTCCTGCCCGGCCGGCCCGCTGCTCCGCCGAGGCCTTGGAGATGGGAATGGTGCGCAGCCTGGTCATCCCGGTCCGGAGATCGAGTCGGGGCGCCCGGGCCAACCCGCTGTCGATCACGATGCGGATGCCGTCCACCGTCAAACTCGACTCGGCGATATCGGTGGACAGGACGATGCGACGGTGTCCGTGTGGCGATACCCGGAGCGCGGCATCCTGCGCCTCGGCGGGGAGGCTTCCGTGGAGCAGCAGTACATCGGCGTCGATGCGTCGTTCGGCGAGCAGCTCGGCAGTGCGCCGGATCTCCCTCATACCGGGAAGGAAGGCGAGGACATCGCCCGAATCGGCGGCCATGGTGGCGGCAATCACCTGGGCGGTGTGGGCCTCGATGGCGTGACGGTTGCGGGCAAGGGTCGGCGACCAGCGCACCTCGACGGGATGGCCGGGTGTGCCGGCGATCACCACCGGGACCGGAAGACCATCCTCGCCGATCAGGGCGGCGATCCTGTCGGCATCGACGGTGGCCGACATCACCAGCAGCCGGAGATCCGGCCGGATCGACCCGCGGACATCGAGCAGCAACGCCAGCCCGAGATCGGTCTGGAGGTTCCGCTCGTGGAACTCGTCGAAGATCACCATCGAGGTTTCGGGAAGGGTCGGGTCACGCTGCAGACGGCGGGTGAGCACCCCTTCGGTGACCACCTCGATACGTGTGGCCGGGCCGGTGCGGCGGTCGCCGCGGGTGACATAGCCGACGGTGTCGCCAACTTCCTCTCCGAGGAGCGCCGCCATCCGCCGGGCGGCGGCACGGGTGGCCAGTCGCCGCGGCTCGAGCACCACGATCCGACCGCTCGACCACGGTGCTGCGAGGAGCCGGAGCGGGATGACGGTGGTCTTTCCCGTTCCCGGCGGGGCAACCAGCACGGCATGACCGGCGGCGGTGAGGGCGGCGGTCAGTTCGGGAACGACATCTTCGATGGGGAGTCCGGTGGGGGCCGGGCGACCTGGCACAGTCATCAGGCCCGAGCGTACCCGGAGGCGCCATTCCTGAGGGAGTCGGCGGTGCCCCGTTCGGACGGAGGGGACGCGCACAGGGAGCCTGCGGTCACAGGCCCCCTGCACTCAAACACGGTATTCCGGTGCCTGGCACCGGGACGGACCGTCCCGTCTCGACGGCGGCAAAAGCTCCGGGAGCCGCCGACCGATCTGTGAATCGGCGGGGTGAGCCACCGACCAATCCTCACGACCATCCCGGAAGGACGTTCGGAGACTTGCGCTTCGGGACGGAGGTCGGCCCCACATTCCAGGTCGGGCCGACCTCCGTCCCAGTTTCAGATTGTCAGTGCTTCCGACCGATCAGGCGCACCATCCCGGACCCGGCAAGCAGCGCCATGGCGCCGATCAGACCGAGAACCTGGAGGTACTGACCACCGGTGTACGGGAGCGAGGTTCCGCTCGGTGTCGGGGTGACGGTCTGGCTGACCACCGTGGTGGTGGTCTCGGCGGGGACGGCAACCACTTCGGTGGTGGTTGTCTGTTCCGGTGTCACGGTCGTGGTGGTCTCACCGGGAACGGTGGTGGTCGTTTCCACGGGGACCAACGTGGTGCTCGACTCGGGAGCCGTCGTCGTGGTCTCCTCCTCAGGAACCGTCGTCGTCGTCTCCTCCTCAGGAGCCGTCGTCGTCGTCTCCTCGTCGGGAACCGTGGTGGTCGTGGTGGGCGTGCAGTCGGCATCGCTGACCGGAGTCGAGCGGTGCTGGTCTCCGGACCATGTCACCTCGAACGTGCCACTGGTGGGACCGCCCGTGAGCACGATGTCGACCGTGCCGAGCGGCGGGACCACCACCTCGTCGCCGATTCCACCGAAACTCCACTGGACGGGGATGCCGCGTGGGCGGACGGTGGCATCACGGGTGTTTCGGATCTCGACGGTGAGACTGCCGTCGATCCAGCAGCCGACAGAGACCAGGATCGAGGTGGACACGCACTGGCCCTCCTCGTCGCGCTCCTCACCGGGCCGACACGGAACAAGGGTCGTGGTGGTGACGTCGTCGGGAACCCGCGTGGTGGTGGTCACCTCGGGAGCCGCCGTCGTGGTCGTCACCTCAGGGGCCGCCGTCGTCGTGGTCACCTCAGGCGCCGCCGTCGTCGTCGTCACCTCAGGCGCCGCCGTCGTGGTCGTCACCTCAGGCGCCGCCGTCGTCGTCGTCACCTCAGGAGCCGCCGTCGTCGTGGT
The DNA here is from genome assembly GCA_963708235.1 of uncultured Acidimicrobiia bacterium. Lineage (GTDB taxonomy): Bacteria > Actinomycetota > Acidimicrobiia > Spongiisociales > UBA5794. The sequence continues at coordinate 1,993,754 of OY970200.1, forward strand.
TTCCAGCGGGAGCGTGGTCGTGGTGGTCGGCGGTGTCTTGACCACACACTTGGTGAGATTGCTGAACTCGATCGGCTTGCCATTGGATTCACGGATGATCGGTCCGAGTGTCTGACCGGGGCTCACGTCGTTCCAGGTCTTGACCGTCTGGCCCGCCTTCACGGTGACCGAGACATAGTGACCATCGGACGTCCATGTCGTCGGCTGCTTGCCGTTGAACTCGATCTTGGTGCAGACGGTGCCACCCTGGGATCCGTAGGCAACCCCTCCCAGCGCCAGCGGCGACAGGAGGGCGAGCAGCAGGAGGGCGGCGATGGTGATCACCTTGACGGGTGCGGGACGAGCGATCGCCGCCGAACCAGATCGAAGTGAGCGTCCTCGTGACCGCGAGAACGAACGGTTTGAAGAAGCGAAGGGGCTGCTCAGGGCACGCCCGAACAGCTTCGCGACCTTGCGGTGCGACATTTAGATTCCCCCAATTGAACATCCACGGTGGGCGGCGTGATCCGGAGCTGGTCCACGCTTGTCACTAGAGGATCCCGGAGCTGAGATCCTGGCCCGTTTCCCCCGAGGTTCTGTGCCATGCACTACCTCGACAGCGACGACGCTATCACGCCCACCGCCGCTGCATACAGGTCGGAAGGCCCAATTCCTGGGAGACTCCTGATACGACCCTCAACCTTCATGTCGATGTCGAAGGTGCTCGATGTGATGTCGAGAGTTCGGGCCGACATCCGTGAGGGCACCGAAGAATCCGGTAAAGACACCGAAAAGGAGTGGTGGGACGCCCGTCACGTCCCACCACTCCCCGAACTGACCGTTCGACTGACCACTTCTCGGGTGTCAGCACCCGCCAAGGTGGTTGCCCGGTCGAACGTGCTCCCGCCTAGCACTGCCCATCGGTAGCAAGAGCCAAACCCTCGATACGGCCGAGAACGTGTGCCGGGGGGAGGGGCAGCAAACTGCTTGATCCGGGCGATCCGGCCGGGTACCTTGGCGGATGGTCCTGACCTTGGGGGCATTGCGGGGGCAACGCGAACCTCGACTGCGCCGACGGTCAGGTTGTGTCCGTCACTAGGCAAGGGAGAGCCTTATGCGTTACAAGCCGTTTTGGCTTGCGCTAGTACTCGTTGTCGCCTTGGTCCCGCTCCCCGCGGGCGCCAGCCAGCAGGAGCCACCCCCACCGGGGCTCGATGCGTTGAGCGCACCAAGCGATCTGGATGCGGAAGACATCGCCATAGGCTTTGTCCAGGCAGAAGCCGCCACCTACGGGGTGGCCGCGTCAGATGTCCAAGAACTCGCCGTGCTGTCTCGCTATGTCAGCAAGCACAACGGCGTCACCCACGTCAACCTGGCCCAGCAGTACGACGGTCTCGATATCTTCGGTGCCGCCGCCACGGTCAACCTCCTCTCCGATGGCAGCGTGCTGTTCGTCGGCGAGAGCCTCGTCAACGGCCTCAAGGTCGCCTCGGATGAGCTCGCCGTCGATGCCGCCGCCGCCGTGGCGGGCGCCGCCAGCGGTCTCGGTCTTGCAGCTCCTGCAGGGCTCCGGGTGCTGGAAGACGGCGACGAAGAACTCACCCTGTCCGGTGGTGGGATCTCTGATGCCCCGATCGAAGCCAAGCTGGGTTGGCAGGCGACGTCGACCGGTCTGCGTCTCGCCTGGCAGCTCGTCATCGATGACTCCACGGATGTCCATCTGTGGAATGCCACCGTCGATGCGGCAACGGGATCACTGCTCGCAGCCGACGACTGGACCTCGAGCCACTCGATGACCGACCTCGCCCACCTCGCCCGTGGCAGCAGCGCCTACTCGGCGTCGTTCGTGTTCCCCGGTTCGTCGAACCCGGTCAACGACGGCTCCAGCTACCGGGTGTACGCCGAACCGCGCGAGAGCCCCAACGACGGCGACCGGGTCGTGGTTCACAACCCGGCGGACGCTGCGGCGTCGCCGTACGGGTGGCACGACACCAACGGTGTCGCCGGTCCCGAGTTCACCATCACGCGAGGCAACAACGTCCACGCCTACGGCGACTCGGACGCCAACAACACACCCGACTTCGGTGGCAACCCCGACGGCGGAGCCGGTCTCGACTTCGACAACCCGGTCGATCTCAACGAGCACTCGCAGAACTACCGCGATGCCGTGATCACCAACCTGTTCTACATCAACAACTACATCCACGACGTCCTCTACCTGCTCGGCTTCGACGAGCCGGCCGACAACTTCCAGGCCATCAACTACGGCGGTGGCGGCAACGGCGACTACGTCCGTGCCGAGGCGTACGACGGTGGCGGGACCAACAACGCCAACTTCTCGACGCCTTCCGCTGGTGGTACGCCGCGGATGCAGATGTATCTGTGGCCTGGCACCCAGTTCGGCAGCCCGAACCAGCTCGCCGGGGTCACCGGTGTCGGCGATATCAATGCCGGCTGGACCCGCTACGGACCGTCCCCGACGGTCGCCGGTGTCGCCGGTCAACTCGTCTATGTCGCCAACGGCTGTGTCGCCGGTGACTACCCGGCCGTGCCGCCGGTGGGTACATGGATCGCCGTTGCCGACGGTGGCACCGGCCCGTGCGCCTACCTGGTGCGCAGCAATGCCGCCCAGGCGGCGGGCGCCTCGGGTCTGATCATCGCCCACAACGCCGCCGGAGCAGCTCCGACGCTGACCGGTTCGCTGGCGGCGGCGGCGCCGACGATCCCGACGGTGGCGATCACCCAGGCTGACGGCGTTCTCGTCAAGGCGGCGATCGCCGGCGGGACCACCACCGGCACGTTGCGCAAGCACCCGAGCCACCCCGGTATCCGTGACGGTGACTTCGAAAACGGAATCATCATCCACGAATACGGTCATGGCATCTCCAACCGTCTCACCGGCGGTCCCGGGATCAACTGTCTGAGCGGCAACGAGCAGATGGGTGAGGGCTGGTCCGACTACTACGCCCTGACCATGCTCGCCGATCCGACGCTCGACGATCCGAACGGCCCACGCGGCATGGGACCCTACGCCCTGTTCCAGCCGGACCGTGGCGGCAACGGGATCCGTCCCCGGCCGTATTCACGCAACACCGACATCCAGCCGTTCACCTACGACATGATCAAGACCAACGGCTGGATCACCGGCGGTTCCCTCGCCGTGCCGCACGGCATCGGCCACGCATGGGCCGCCACGTTGTGGGACATGACCTGGAACCTGATCGATGCGCACGGGTTCAACCCCGACATCTACCAGCCGTGGAACACCGGTGGCAACATCCTGTCGCTCCAGCTCGTCACCGACGGGCTGAAGATCCAGGGATGTGGACCCGGTTTCGTGGTCGGTCGTGCGGCGATCATCGCCGCCGATGTCGCCCTCACCGGCGGTGAGAACCACTGCCTGTTGTGGCGGACGTTCGCCAAGCGCGGTCTCGGTGTGTCGGCCATCCAGGGCACCACCAACCGGGATGACAACACGCAGGCGTTCGACATTCCCGACGAGTGCGTCAAGAACCAGGCACGGGTCAACCTGACCGGCGGCCACGTTCCCTCCGCAAACTACGTCATGAACGCCGGTGACCCCAACGCCACCGCCGGCGTCCGCGTGTCCTGGAACCAGAGCGGACAGGTCTGCCTGTCCCACTTCCAGCTCACCGGACTCACCGCCGGATCCATCACCTCGGTGAAGATCCACTCCGGCGGACACGGACTCACCGGCCCAGAAATCGTCAACTTCAACATCCCACCCAACGGCCTACCCAACAGCTGCGTCGGAGGTGTCAGCCAGGCCACCCTGCTCGACATGCGCAAGAACCCGAGCCGCTACTACATCAACGTGACCACCGCTGCCTACCCGAACGGCGCCCTGCGCGACCAACTCGGCTAGACACCCAAACCAATTGACACGCAGAACCGCCGGCCGGGACCCTCACGGGACCTGGCCGGCGGTTCTTTGCGTCATGGCGGAGTTGGCGTGGCACCCGGTCCTCTCGCCTCGCTCGTCGTCCTTACCGAAATCGCTTGCCCCCTCCCGCTGATGTAATTAGTTTTCCAAGTCAGACCTGGCAACGCGTAGTGTTGGTTACCCAAGTACAACACTTACTGCAGGGACAGGGGTAAATCGTCTCGAGGCAAGGGAGAGCCTTATGCGTTTCAAGCCGTTTTGGCTTGCGCTCGTACTCATCATCGCCCTGGTCCCGCTTCCAGCGGGTGCCGATCAGCAGGAGCCACCCCCACCGGGGCTCGATGCGTTGAGCGATCCAAGTGATCTGGATGTCGTGGACATCGCCGTTGGTTTTGTTCAGGCAGAAGCCGCCACCTACGGGGTGACGGCGTCCGATGTCCAAGAACTCGCCGTTTTGTCCAACTATGTGAGCAAGCACACCGGCGTCACCCACGTCAATCTGGCCCAGCAGTACGACGGTCTCGATGTCTTCGGTGCCACGGCCACGGTCAACCTCAACCCCGATGGAAGCGTGCTGTTCGTCGGCGAGAGCCTGATCAACGGTCTCAAGGTCGCTTCCGACGAGCTTGCCGTCGATGCCGCCGCCGCAGTGGCCGGCGCCGCCAACGGTCTCGGTCTTGCAGCTCCGTCCGGGTTGCGGGTGCTCGAGGACGGTGACGAGGAGCTGACGCTCTCGGGCGCAGGGATCTCCGACTCGCCGATCGAAGCGAAGCTGGGTTGGCAGGCCACCTCGAATGGTCTGCGTCTGGCCTGGCAGCTCGTCATCGACGACTCGTCCGATGTCCACCTGTGGAACGCCACCGTCGATGCGGCAACGGGCTCGTTGCTCGCCGCCGACGACTGGACGTCGAGCCACTCGATGACCGACCTCGCCCATCTCGCCCGTGGCAGCAGCAGCAGCAGCAGCGCCTATTCGGCGTCGTTCGTGTTCCCCGGTTCGCCGAACCCGGTGATCGACGGCTCCAGTTACACGGTGTATGCCGAGCCCAAGGAGAGCCCCAACGACGGTGACCGGGTCGTGGTCGACAACCCGGCCGACGCCGTGGCCTCACCGTACGGCTGGCACGACACCGACGGCGCCCCGGGTCCCGAGTTCACCACCACGCGGGGTAACAATGTCCACGCCTACGGCGACTCGGACGCCAACAACCAGCCCGATTTCGGCGGCAGCCCCGACGGCGGCGCCGGTCTCGACTTCCACTTCCCGATCGATCTCAATGAGCACTCGCAGAACTACCGCGATGCGGTGATCGCCAACCTGTTCTACATCAACAACTACATCCACGACGTCCTCTACCTGCTGGGATGGGACGAGGCGGGTGGCAACTTCCAGGCCAACAACTACGGCCGTGGCGGCACCGGCGGCGACTACGTCCGTGCCGAGGCGTACGACGGTGGTGGGACCAACAACGCCAACTTCTCGACGCCAGCCAACGACGGTGGAACCCCACGGATGCAGATGTATCTGTGGCCCGGTAATCAGTTCGGGAGCCAGAACCAGGTCGCCGGCGTCACCGGTGTCGGTGATGTCAACGCCGGGTGGGCCCGCTACGGACCGGCCCCGACGGTTGCCGGCGTCGCCGGTCAGTTGGTGTTCGTGGGCAATGGCTGTGTCGCCGGTGACTACCCGGCCGTGCCGCCGGCGGGTACCTGGCTCGCCGTTGCCGACGGCGGCACCGGTCCGTGTGCCTACCTGGTGCGCAGCAATGCCGCCCAGACGGCGGGCGCCTCGGGTCTGATCATCGCCCACAACGCCGCCGGATCCGCTCCGATCCTGCAGGGTTCCCTGGCGGCGGCACCGCCGACGATCCCGACGGTGGCGATCACCCAGGCCGACGGCGTTCTCGTCAAGGCGGCCATCGCCGGCGGGACCACCACCGGCACGTTGCGCAAGCACCCGAGCCACCCCGGTATCCGTGACGGTGACTTCGAAAACGGAATCATCATCCACGAATACGGCCATGGCATCTCGCTGCGCAACACCGGCGGTCCCACCACCAACTGCCTTACCGGCAACGAGCAGATGGGTGAAGGCTGGTCCGACTACTACGCCATCGCCATGCTGCTCGATCCGGCCCTGGACAATCCCGACGAAGCACGCGGGATGGGGCCCTACGCCCTGTTCCAGCCGACCCGTCAGGGCAACGGGATCCGTCCCCGGCCGTACTCGCGCAACACCGATATCCAGCCGTTCACCTACGACATGATCAAGACCAATGGCTGGATCACCGGCGGATCGTTGGCCACACCTCATGGGATCGGCCATGCGTGGGCCGCCGTGCTGTGGGACATGACGTGGAACCTGATGGATGAGCACGGGTTCAACCCCGACATCTACCAGCCGTGGAACACCGGTGGCAACATCCTGGCACTCCAACTCGTCACCGACGGGCTGAAGATCCAGGGATGTGGACCCGGTTTCGTGGTCGGTCGTGCGGCGATCATCGCCGCCGATGTCGCCCTCACCGGCGGTGAGAACCACTGCCTGTTGTGGCGGACGTTCGCCAAGCGCGGTCTCGGTGTGTCGGCCATCCAGGGCACCACCAACCGGGATGACAACACGCAGGCGTTCGACATTCCCGACGAGTGCGTCAAGAACCAGGCACGGGTCAACCTGACCGGCGGCCACGTTCCCTCCGCAAACTACGTCATGAACGCCGGTGACCCCGACGCCACCGCCGGCGTCCGCGTGTCCTGGAACCAGAGCGGACAGGTCTGCCTGTCCCACTTCCAGCTCACCGGACTCACCGCCGGATCCATCACCTCGGTGAAGATCCACTCCGGTGGACACGGACTCACCGGCCCAGAAATCGTCAACTTCAACATCCCACCCAACGGCCTACCCAACAGCTGCGTCGGAGGTGTCAGCCAGGCCACCCTGCTCGACATGCGCAAGAACCCGAGCCGCTACTACATCAACGTGACCACCGCTGCCTACCCGAACGGCGCCCTCCGCGACCAGCTCGGCTAGACACCCGAACCAGATGGACCTCGGTCCAGGCTGTCGCCGGTCCTCCCCCGCTCGTCGGGAGGAGGACCGGCGACACGCCGTTGGGAAGCCCCGCCGTCCTTCGGTAGCCCGTGCTTGAATGACGGGACGATGAGCGTCTCCCCACTGCTCGTGGTTCAGGATCTCGAGCGGAGCGTCCGCTTCTATCGCCGCCTCGGATTCGTCACGGCGGTCCACACCACCACCTACGCCAAGCTGAGTTGGGGCTCCGGGACGCTGCACCTCGCCGCCGGGGGCGATGCGCCCGCCGACCGACCCGGGATCGCGCTCCAACCTCCCGCGGTTGGCTCGGCACCCACAGCTCTTGTCGTCATCGAGGTCCCCGACTGCCGGGCCTATTGCCATACCGCCACCGACGCCGGTATCGAACTGGTCGGCCCTCCGGCCGTGCCCGACTGGGGCGGTGAGGTCCGGGCGTTCCTGCTCGACCCCGACGGGCATCTTGTCGAGATCAACCAGCCCACCGGGCCGGCAGAGACCCACTGACCTCCCACCTGACACGTCCAGGCCACTTGCCGGTTGGGCGGCCAAAGATGCGGTTAGCCTCACCGGATCCAACGCAAACGGGGACAACGATGAAGACGCCCACCAGACGTGCCATTGCGGTGGTGCTCGCCGTGCTGCTGCTCGTGTCGGCGTGTTCGACCACCACGACCGAGGACGATCCGTGGGTGACCCAGGTTCTCGATGTCCTGCACGGGCTGTTTGTGGGCAACCGCAGTGACGACGCCGCCGAAGAGCCTGCGCCCGACCTCGAACCGGGCAAGGTCACGGTCAGCGGTACGCCCCTCCCCGTGCTGGTCGACGGTCTCACCGACCCGGCCGTGGGGATGCCCGCACCCGAGATCCACGGTTTCGACTTCGCAGGGAACCCGGTCGTCGTCAGCAACGACGGCTCGTCCAAGGCCATCCTGTTTCTCGCCCACTGGTGCCCTCATTGCCAGGAAGAGGTACCGCGGGTCCAGGAATGGCTCGACGGTGGCGGCGGGGTCGGCGACGTCGAGATCGTCTCCGTCGCCACATCGATCAACCCCAACCTCCCCAACTTCCCGCCGGAAGACTGGCTGGAGCGTGAGGGTTGGGAACCGCTGGTCATCGTGGATGTCGAGGACCGGGTCTTCAACGCCTACGGCGGGAGCGGATTTCCGTTCTGGGTCTTCGTCGACGGCGGGGGCCGGGTGGTCCGCCGCAGCGCCGGCGAGCTCGACATCCCCCTCCTCGAGGCGTATCTCGGCGAGTTGCGCGCCAACTGATCCCGTCCGATTCCGATCGCCCACCCGCGATCGCCGGAGACGGCAGGGAACCTGATCGGCCCCCCGAGCATCGTACGGGTACGCAACCGGAGGGTTTTGATGAGGCGCACCTTGACGATGATCGTGACCACGGCTCTCCTGCTGGGGGCCTGCACCAGCGGTGAGGGGGCGCCTCGCGGCGATATCTGGGATCGAGCCGGCCAGCGCGAGGCGGCGGCAGACGCCAACTCCGGGATCAACCGATCACCCGGCGGGGGTGGCGGCCGGGTCGGAATCGGTATCGCCGCCTCACACGCCGCACTCCAGCAATTCGATGCCTGCGAGTCGTTCCTGCAATGGGTCCGCGCCGCCGCCGCCGAACATGTCGGCCCGTACGGTCTCGACCCCATGGGCGGCTATATGGTCGAAGAAGCCTTCGCCATGGGCGGCGACGACATGGCGGATATGGCCATGGAAGACAGCGACGGATCGGGAGCCATGACCGCCGCTCCCGTGGCCGGCGAGCAGGCCAGCGGCGAGTTCTCCACCACCAACGTCCAAGAGGAAGGTGTCGACGAACCCGATCTGGTCAAGACCGATGGCACCCGGCTCTACCTGGTGGCGCGCGGCACCCTGTACTCGATCGATGTCAGCGGCTCCACCCCGGTCGTCATCGACCAGATCCGGCTCGGCGAGGACGACTACACCACCGCCGACCTGCTGTTGGGAACCGACCGGCTCTACGCCATCACCAGCGTCTGGGCGCCCACCGTGTTCCCGACCGACGACCCTGCCGCCTCGACCGATGACCTCTCCGGTGGCGACAGCCTGATGTCCGACTTCGTGGAGGGCTACTCGATGGTGAAGGTGGTCGAGATCGCCGTCTCCGCTGACGGCACCCTCTCGGAAGCCTCGCAGCTCAGCATCGACGGTTCCTATGTGGCGGCCCGTCGCATCGGTGACGGCGTCCGGCTGGTGGTCCGTCACGATGTGGGCAACCGGCTCGGATTTCTCTACCCGTCCCAGCCGAATCGCCAAGGCGAGGACGCCGCCACCGAGCACAACCGTCAGGTGATCCTCGATTCGAGCCTGGAGGACTGGGTGGCGTCGTACCGTCTCGCCAGTGCGGACGGGACCACCACCACCGGTCTCGTCACCGACTGCACCCGAATGACGGCGCCGCAGGAATTCTCCGGCGCATCGAGTGTCTCGGTGCTCTCCCTCGACATGACCCGACCGCTCGACAGCGGCAACGCGGTGACGTTGTTCGGTGCCGCCGACACCGTGTACGCCTCGACCGGCTCGCTGTACACCGCCACCTACGCCTTCCCGCCGATGATGCCGCTGATGGAGTCGGGCGACCCCGCCTCCGACCCGGCACCTGAGTTCACCAGCCAGATCCACCGTTTCGACATCACCGACCCGACCGGAGCCTCGTACGTCGCCAGCGGCGAGGCGCCCGGTCGCCTGCTCAATCAGTGGGCGATGAGCGAGTACGACGGTCATCTCCGGGTGGCCACCACCGACGGCTCGCCATGGTGGGGTGGCGCCGACACGGCGACATCGAGCAGCGTCGTGGTGTTCCGCACCGACGGGCGCGACCTGGTGCCCACCGGTGTCGTCGACGGGCTCGGGGTCAACGAGGACATCGTCGGGGTGCGTTTCATCGGTCCGACCGGGTACGTGGTGACATTCCGTCGCACCGATCCGCTGTATGTCCTCGATCTGTCCGATCCTGCGGCCCCGACGATGGACGGCGAACTCAAGATCACCGGATACTCGGGTTATCTCCACCCGGTGGGTGAGGGATATCTGCTCGGTGTCGGTCAGGAGGCAACCGAGGACGGCATGGCCATCGGGACCAAGGTGTCGCTGTTCGACGTCTCGGATCCGACGGCACCTGCCGAGGTCGACCGCTGGATCCTCCCCGACAGCTCCAGCTCGGTGGAATGGGATCACCGCGGATTTCTCTATTGGCCTTCGGACCAGCTCGCCGTGGTTCCGCTCGACTGGGCGCCCAACGACGCCGGTGCGGTCGTGCTCCGAGTCGGCGACGGGACGCTGGAAGAGGTCGGCCAGATCGTTCAGCAACCACCCGCCGGCGGCGGGATGAATCCGGCGTGCCGGGGAGCTCACCGGCGACGAACTGCCCAGAGGGTTCACCGACATGGGCTCGGACGCAAAGTTGGTGCAGTGCCCGGAGGGGGAACGCCCGTGGAACGGACCATCCGAATGCGATTCATGGGAGTCGTATTACGGAACGGGAACCGGATCCACCGGAATCGAGGGCGTGCCCGACACCGACACGGTCTCCGTCTGCTGGTTCTATGAAGGGTGGATCGACCGGGTGCAGCGAAGCGTGGTTATCGACGACACGCTGTGGACCACCGGCAGCTATACGGTTCAGGCGAACGACCTGGCAACGCTCGAGGTGCTCAGCACACTCAGCCTCTGACCGCAGACCCACCCGGGCCAACCAGGGTGCGAACCATGATGATCGGGGGCGGGGCTCAGGCCCCGCCCCCGATCTGTTCGACGCATGCCGCACGCTCCCCCGAGTGGTGCGAGCACCGCGTCAGCCCGAGACCACCACCGTTCCCTCCATCCCCGGATGGAGTTCACAGAAGTAGTCGAACGTTCCCGGTGTGTTCATCACGAACGAGTAGGTGCCACCGGAACCGATGAACCCGGAGTTCCAGTCACCCTCGATCGAGGTGCTGGTGTGGGTGAGATCCCCCACGTTGGTCCAGCGCACCGTACGCCCGACCGGGACCAGCAGCGGATTCGGTGCAAACCCGAGATCGAACATGGTGGCTTCGATCTGAGTCGGCGGAATCGTCGTGGTGGTGGGCGGTACCGTCGTCGTCGTAGGCGGCACCGTCGTCGTCGTGGTCGTCGTAGGCGGCACCGTCGTCGTCGTCGTCGTCGTGGGCGGCACCGTCGTCGTCGTCGTAGGCGGCACCGTCGTCGTCGTGGTCGTCGTAGGCGGCACCGTCGTCGTGGTGGTCGTCGTAGGCGGCACCGTCGTCGTGGTGGTCGTCGTAGGCGGCACCGTCGTCGTCGTCGTCGTCGTCGTCGTAGGCGGCACCGTCGTCGTCGTCGTCGTCGTAGGCGGCACCGTCGTCGTCGTCGTAGGCGGCACCGTCGTCGTCGTAGGCGGCACCGTCGTCGTCGTCGTAGGCGGCACCGTCGTCGTCGTCGTAGGCGGCACCGTCGTCGTCGTCGTAGGCGGCACCGTCGTCGTCGTGGGCGGCACTGTCGTCGTCGGGAGCGTGGTCGGAGTGTCGCGATGTCCCGGCGCCGGCACGATCTGTCCACGCACCTCACCACCCGGATAGGCCGTGGTGTGGACATTGACGTAGAGGTTCCCCGCCTGCAGTGCCGCCACGAAACCTGCCCAGTTGCCGGCGAGCGGTCCGACCAGGTTCTCTGGACGGACAAATCCGCTGGCGAGCGAGGCGTGATCGAGGGTGGTCGGTGGGCTGAGCCCGAAGAGGAAAGCGACCACCGGCCCGTTGGTGCCAACCGCTCCCACATGGATATGGGCCTGGGTGACGTTGGCGATCTCGTTCTTGAACTGGAGGTCGTACTTCAGGAAGTCGGCATTCACCGCCCAGCGCATCCCGGTCCGTCCCACCGACTCGGAGGGGTTCGGTGGAACCTCGTTGGCGCCCGACAGCTCCGCCCGATAGTTGATGGTCGCCCGCTCGTCCTCGGTACCGACGGCCCGAGCAGTTCCGAAGTTGACCGCAAAGATGGCCATCACCGTCGCCAGCAACAACAACCGACGGAGCCATACCCGTCGATGCTCGTGGGCCGGCGCCCCTCTCCCCGTGCCTCTCTCCATGCCCGCGCTCCTCCCTCTCGACCGACATGTTGCCGGTACGTCTCCAGATGGGGGATACGGTGCCGATGCGACAACGGTTCGCGGCGGCACCCCATCTACGAGGCGATCGGCGTACGGTGAGGGAATCGACCCCGCTCCGTGGGCCATCCCGGCCACCGTCGCACCGGAGATCCGAGCAGACAGCAGATGGCGATCTCGTCGGATACCCCGCCTCCCAACACGTCCACCCTCGCCGCCTTCACCGCAGCGGTGACCCTGGGTGGCGCCAACTTTCTCGCCGTCCGGTTCAGCAATCGCGAGCTGGCGCCAACCTGGGGGGCCGCCCTCCGCTTCACCCTCGCCGCCTTCGTGTTCGTCGGCATCGCCTGGGTGCTCCGTCTCGGTTGGCCGCGAGGGAGGACACTTCTGTGGACGATGCTGTACGGCTTCCTGAGCTTCACGCTCTTCTATGCACTGATGTACTGGGCGCTGGTCCGGGTCACGGCAGGCATCGCCACCGTCGTGCTCGCACTGGTGCCGCTGGTCACCCTCCTACTGGCAGGACTCCACGGTTTGGAGCGGATCGGACGCAAGGCCCTGGTTGGATCGGCGCTGGCGTTGGTCGGGATCCTCTGGATGGTGCTCCGTCCCGCAACCGAGATGGTGCTCCCGATCAGTGCGTTGGCGGCGATGCTTGCCGCCGCGATCTGTGCGGGAGAAAGTGTCATCGTCAGCAAGCGGGTCTCCGGCAACCACCCGGTGATCACCAATGCCGTTGGAATGCTGACGGGTGCTGCGGGACTGCTCGCCCTGTCGGCCATCGCCGGCGACACTTGGGTGGTGCCCCGCCAGACCGAGGTGATCTGGTCGGTCATCTATCTCGTCACCCTCGGCTCGGTGGGGTTGTTCGTCCTGGTGTTGTTGGTGGTGCGCCAATGGACGGCATCGGCCACCGCCTACATGTTCGTCCTGTTCCCCGTGGTGACCATGCTGCTCGGTGGGTTGTTGGGCGACGAGCCGGTCACGCTCCGCGGCGTCGTCGGCGCCGCCATCGTCATGGGAGGTGTCTGGATCGGTGCCCTCTCCCCGAGCCGACCGCCGCCTTCCGCCACCGGGTCGGACCCAGTTGGCCGGTGACGTTCAGGAACCCGGGCCGGGGAGGGCGCAGTCACCCATGGTGGCGGCCGGTCCCCCGTCGTACGGGACCGGTTCGTGGACCGGACCACCGATCTCGTCGGTGCTCAGGAAGCGGACCAGTGCCCGGTAGACGGCTTCGGCATAGGTCGTGCGGAACCCCTCGGTGGCGGCGAGCGCCTCCTCCGCCGGGTTGGAGAGATACAGCCCTTCGGTGATGACGGCGGGAACGTCCGACCAGGCGAGGAGGCTGTAGTAGTCGTCACCGTCCGGGCCCACCCGGGACACGGCGCCTGCATGCTCGCCACCGCTCCACTCAATGTCGTAGACCGCAAACGACGTCAGCAGCTCCTCGGCGATGAGACCGGCGAGTCGCCGGGACTCGGCGTCGTCGTGGGAGTAGTACACCTCGCTGCCCGGTGTCGCCAACGTCAGATCGGCGCCGGCGTTGTGATGGATCGATATCAACGCATCGGCCTCGACCCGGTTGGCGAGTTCGGCACGGAACCGGTTGCCCACCCGATGGTCTCCTCCACCGGCGCCGGCGGGGTTGCGGGTCATGACCGCGGCGGCCACCGGGGGGATCTCGCCCCCGATGGAAACCTCGCCGGTCTGCCAGTTCACGTTGTGGCTCGCTTCGAGCAGGTGGGTAAGCCGCATCGCCACATCGAGGTTGGCATCCTTCTCGACAAGGCCGCCGGATCCGACCGCACCGCTGTCGGGTCCGCCGTGGCCGGGATCGATCACCACCACTGCCGATCCGACGGGATCTTCGCCGGTCGGAGCGGTGCCTCGTGCGGTGTCGGTACGTGCGATCCACGCCTCCTGGTTGCAGGCGTTGAGAACCCGGTACCCGGTGTCGTCCTCGGCGAGGATCGCCAGAGGTATCCCGGCGCCGGTGGTCTGGATCGCCGTCCCCCCCGAGCCATCGAAAAGCACCGCCCCTTCACCCGTGACCGCATATCCGAGGGTCCGCTCGGTCTCCCCGCCGAGAAAGGCGAGCGCCGTCGGTCCGCCGACCCGAGGGAGCAGGGCGAGACCGGCAACCGCAACCAGACCGAAACCGAACCAGCGTCTCCGGCTACGGACCGGCGACGATGTGGGCTGGCGGCTCGGACGACGGGTCATACCGGTAGAACGCCCGACATCCCGATCCGGTTCGTCGCGATCAACCGACTCACGCAGGCCGCTGCCGGACCTCTTCCTGTGCGTCTTCCTGACCACCGCCACCGCCCGTTTCCGAGCGGGTGCGACGACCGCGCGCAACCTCGGTGGCAAGGGCGTCGAGCGGCTGGGCGAAGGAGGCCAGCGGGTCGGCGAGCGCCGCAAGCCAGCTACGGGCGACCTCCAACCCCACCGGATCGAGGGCGTGGATCCTCCGGGTGCCCTCGACCCGAATCGTGGCGAGACCGGCGTTGCGGAGCACCTTGAGGTGCTGCGACACCGCCGGCTGCGAGATCGGGCTCGGCGTCGCCAGCCAGTCGACGATGGCGCCGACCGGCTGTTCCCCCGCCCCCAGGAATTCCAGGATGCGGCGCCGCATCGGATCCCCCAGAGCAGAGAACACCTGTGCCGCCGTCACCTGGGGCATTCAGGCCCCGGGAGCGTCGTCGGGCACAACGGTGTAGAAGGTGACCGTGCGTTCGGCGGCGGCGTGCGCCGTCTCGGCCATGTCGCCGTCGGCGATGGCGGCCTCCGCCCAGTCTGCGGCTGCGTGACGCACGAAGGCGACACCGTCCGGTGTGGTCGGCCAGGCGGCGTAGGCCGGGTCGACCGATGTCCCCGTGTCGAGGTGAAGCCCGAGACCCATCAGCCCGAGATCCCAGCCGACGCCGACGGCGCCCGGTCCGTACTCGTTCCAGAACTCCGGGTCGACCGGAGCTTCATGGGTCAACTCGAGCATCGTCCCCCCGGGCGCCGGGCGGAGCGTCACGCCGATCCACGACACCATCCCACCGAACTCCCACGTCGCCGTGAACCCATCGGGGATGTCGCATCGCTCGATGGTGCCGCCCGCATTGCCTTCGAGCTGATAGCGCCCGCCGACCTCCAGGTCGCCGCTGATCGGGAGGAACCAGCGTGGGATCCGCTCGTGATTGGTGACGGCGTCCCAGAGGTCGGCCTGGTCGGTGAAATACGTACGCCGCGCCACCGCGATCCGAGTCGTCTCTCCGTTGCGCGTTCCGGTCCGGACCTCACGGGTGACCAGACCTGCCGTGGCCACGGGGTCGAGTGTCATGTCGTTCTCCTCATGCTCTTCGAAAGGACATTGCATAAGTCTTTACTTATATTGCTCCTCGCAGCGCCGGCGGTCAAGTCCGATCGGTGCCCGACCCGACGCCCAGAACCCGCCACCGGTGTGGGGCGTGCGCACTATTTCGCCGGCGATCCGGTCCTCAGATCGCCCAAATCCCCTGACCTGCGGCAACAAACCCTTGTGGCAGACCGGATCGGCCCGTAGAGTGCGCTCGTCTCGATGGAGCGCATGCGAGCCGGGCCCTGCCCGACTGCGGTAGGGGTTCCACTTCGAGACAGGGAGGCATGGAGGGTGCCGTCCACCTCTCGGTGGCGGCAAGAATGAGGGGACTAGGTCTTCGTATGCGAATTACCACTTCAATAGCCGCGCGATGTCGGCGTGTTGGGCGGAAGAGCCTTATGGTGCTCGCCGCCGTGACGCTGCTCGTCGGCGTCGTGCCGATGGCCGCACAGGCTCAGGACGACCCGCGGATCGGTCTCAGCGCTGGATGGCTGAACGCCGGGCAAACGGCCAGCAACATGGAGCAGACGTCGTTCTCGGCGCGACCGGACGGGTTCTTCAGCCCGACCTCGCCGGGAAGCCTCAGCTTCGCCAACTCCGATCTCGCCTTCTTCGGCGACTATGTGGCCGTCGGAAACTTCCACGGCTTCAACATCTACTCGATCGCCGCTGATGCGTCGGCACCGGTGCTGGTCACCTCTGTCGTGTGTCCCGGTGGTCAGGGTGACCTGGCGGTGCACGGCAACCTGCTGTTCATGTCGGTCGAGGAGACCCGGGGACGTGTTGACTGCGGAACGCAGGGCAACCCGACCGGTGCACAGGAATCCCGCTTCCGTGGGGTCCGCATCTTCGACGTGAGCAATGTCGCCAGCCCCGTCCAGCTTCCGGGTATCCAGTCCTGCAAGGGCTCACACACCTTCACGCTGGTCGAGGATCCGAGCGACGCCGCCAACCTGTACGTGTACATCTCTGGCACGTCGAGCATCCGGGTCGCCGCCGAGGCGCCGGGCA
Organism: uncultured Acidimicrobiia bacterium; assembly: GCA_963708235.1. Taxonomy (GTDB): domain Bacteria; phylum Actinomycetota; class Acidimicrobiia; order Spongiisociales; family UBA5794. The sequence continues at coordinate 2,010,167 of OY970200.1, forward strand.
ACTGCACGGGCGAGAGCTCACTGACCAACCCGAACACCGACAACTTCTCGATCAGCGTCTCCAGGGTGCCGCTGGCCGATCCGGGAGCCCACACGCTGGTCAACCGGAACGCACGCGTCATGAGCACCTGCGGTGACAACTCCTGTCAGGACCAGCACGCCAGCGGGTCGCTCAACGGCCTGCCCGGCTCGGGCGTTCAGCCCACCTACCCGGCGGACAGCCCGCGTGCCCCGGGTGGACAGAGCCGGTCGCAGACCTCGCAGTGCCACGACATCACGGCCTACCCGGAGATCGGGCTGGCTGCCGGTGCCTGTCAGGGTCATGGCATCCTGCTCGACATCAGCAATCCGGCGCAGCCGCGACGGATCGATGCGGTCGAGGACTTCAACTTCGCCTACTGGCACTCCGCCACGTTCAACAATGACGGCACCAAGGTGATCTTCACCGATGAGTGGGGTGGCGGTACCGGCGCTCGCTGCCGGGTGACCGACCTGCCCAACTGGGGCGCCAACGCCATCTTCGACCTCGTCGAAACCGACGCCGGTCTCAAGTTGGAGTTCGCCAGCTACTACAAGCTGCCGGTGCCCCAGACCAACCAGGAGAACTGCGTTGCGCACAACGGCTCGCTGCTCCCGGTCCCTGGTCGTGACATCATGGTTCAGGCGTGGTACCAGGGCGGCGTTTCGGTGTTCGACTTCACCGACTCGTCCGACCCGCACGAGATCGCCTTCTTCGACCGTGGCCCCATGAGCGCCACTGCGTTGCAGACGGGCGGCCAGTGGTCGAGCTACGTCTACAACGGCTACATCTACGGCTCGGAGATCAGCCGTGGTCTCGACACGTTCCGGATGCTGACCAGCGAGCACTTGTCTCAGCATGAGCCTCGATGCCGCAGCTTCGGTCCAGTTCGACCAGCTCAACGTCCAGACTCAGCCGATGATCACGTGGGACCCGTCGACGGACGTCGTCGGTTCGTTCCGTGACCAGCTCGAGCGTTCCGGTGACATCACCGCCGCCGAGCTGCTCCGGGTGGATCAGTTCCTGGCCGACGTCGACGCTGCCGACACGCTCCGCAAGAAGCGCGCCGCAGCTGCCTACGGCTACTACGTCATCAGCAGGCTGAACGCCGACACCCAGGGCGGCCTGATCGACGCCATCAAGCAGCTCTCCGACGCTCTCGATGCCGAGTCCCGTGGTTGATCTCTGATCATCGACGGTTCGGTCTCGAGCCGACCTGCGAAGGGGCGCCCTCCGGGGCGCCCCTTCTTCTTTGCCCGGCTGCCGTCACCGGCGCAGCCTCGGCTCGGTGGACGCCACACCGCCGATGATGTGCAGTCAGGCTGGTCTCCGCACCGGGCGAGGAGCGATGTTCGGTGTGCCCCGTGCGCCACCCATCCCTCTCCCAAAGACCAGCAACAATGCCCCCGAGCGACCCTCGGCCCGGAAAGGGGGCGGAAGAATCATGAGAAATCCGAGGTCGGAGCGTGTAGTGTCACTGAAGGCGCCGTAACCGACAGTGACAGCTCCGGTTTGGCGAGGTAGGAGATCTGAAATCGCCCGGGTGGAGGTGGCGCATGATGGCCTACGGGTCGTGTACGAGGTGGGATCAACCGGAGCGTTCGTTGTCGAGCGAACGCCTCGCCGGGTGATGAACCCATCGGTGCTCCGATGAGCTCGAGGCTCCTCATCCGGGGCGGCTGCGTGCTGACCCTGGGAGCGAAGACCCGTAACTTCGCCGAGGCCGACGTCCTCATCGAGGACGGGAAGATCGCCGAGGTCGGACAGGGCCTCCGCGGCCGTGACGCCGAGGTGGTCGACGCCTCCGACACCATCGTGATGCCCGGCTTCGTCGACACCCACCGCCATACGTGGGAGACGCTGTTCCGCAACGCCGGCGATGTTCCCGGCAGCGACCGAACGACGACACCGGCGGCGATCTACGGTCCCCACCATCGGCCAGACGATGTGTACGCCGCCACCCTGATCGGACTGCTGGGCGCCGTCGAGGCGGGAATCACCACCGTGGTGGACTGGTCCGACATCCAATCCGACGACGACTACACCGAGGCCGCCCTGCAGGCACACATCGACTCGGGTCTGCGCACCGTCCTCGTCCATGCCCTCCCCCACTGGACCGGAGCCGCAGACGATGCAGGCCCTGCGCTCGAGCGACTCGTCGCCCGCAGTGTCGACCTCGGCCCCACCACCACGCTCGCCTCCGGTCCCCCCGATCCACACCCGGAGCACCTCGAACGCGCCGCCACCGATTGGGGTCGGGCCCGGGCACTCGGTCTGCATATCCACGCCCACATCGGTGGGCCGTCGCCGGGCACCGTTGCCGCACTTCACACGGCCGGTCTCCTCGACGCCGACGTCACCCTCATCCACTGCACCAGATGCGACGGCGCCGACCTCGATGCGGTCGCCTCGTCGGGTGCTGGTGTGGCGCTGACCCCCTCCACCGAGATGGCGACCGGCCCCGGTTCGCCACCGATCCAGGCCCTCGTCGACCGCAACATCCGTCCCGGGCTCGGTGTCGACAACGAGCGGATGGCGCCCGGGGACATCTTCGCCCAGATGCGGGTCACGATCTCGCTGCAACACGCCGCCTACTTCGACCTCAAGCTGGCCGGGAAGGCCGGGCTCCCCAATCTGCTCACCACCCGCCATGTCCTCCGTTATGCCACAAGCGACGGTGCCCGCAGTGTCGGTCTCGGCGAGGTGACCGGCTCGCTCGAACCGGGACGTCAGGCCGACATAATCCTGCTCCGCACCGACGTCCCCAACATCGCCCCGGTCAACGACCCGATCGGCGCCGTCGTGTGGGGAATGGACAGCTCCAATATCGACTCGGTGTTCGTCGCCGGGCGGGCGCTGCTCCGCGGCGGCTCACCGACCGCCGACGTGGTGCGGGCCCGCACCCTCGCCAACGAGGCGCATCGTCGGGTGACCGCTGCCTCCGGGCTCATGGTCGGGATCGCCGGGGGCGGCCCGCAATGACCACGGGCCGGGCGCCGTCGTCAGCCCTCACCTCGTTCGTGGTGGCCTCGCGGTACATGCCGGTGTATCTGGCGTTGCTGCTGCTTGTGGTCGTTGCCGCCATCTGGGCACCGGCGACGCTCACCGGACCGGCGATGGGTTCGATCGCCCCGTATGGAACCTTCCTCGCCATCGCCGCCCTCGGCCAGATGTTGGTCATCATGACCGGAGGCATCGATCTCAGTGTCCCCGGCACGTTCACCCTGGCCGGGCTGCTCGTGGTCGGTGTGGGCGATTCGTCGGACGAACGCATCTGGCTCGCCGTGCTGACCGCCATCGGGATCGCCGCCCTGATCGGGCTGGTCAACGGGATCCTGATCGGAGGGCTCAAACTCAACGCCCTCATCGTCACGCTCGCCGTTGGTCAGATCGTGATCGGAATCGCCAACCGCTACTACTCCACCACGGCCATCCAGACCCCCGTGCCACCCGGTCTCTCCGCCTGGCTCTCGATCCGCTTTCTCGGGGTCACCCGGATCTTCTGGATCGGTGTGGTGTTCACCGTTGCGCTGATCGTGGTGTTCCGGTACACCAGCGTTGGTCGACGTTTTCAGGTGGTCGGCGCCAATCCGGTAGCCGCCAACGTGAGCGGTCTGCGGGTCAACCTCAACCAGATGTCGGCCTATGTCGTGGCGGCCGTCCTGTATGCGATCGCCGGGATCCTGCTGGCGGCGTTCCTGCGCAGTCCCGGCGCCGGCTACGGAGCGCCGTACCTGCTGGGGCCGATCGCCGCCGTGGTGATCGGCGGCGCCTCGCTCACCGGCGGCCTCGCCAGCCCCGTCTCCACATGGACGGCAGCTTTCTTCCTCGCCGGTCTCAATCAGATGATGCGGGTGATGGGACTTCCCACCGCACTCCAGTTCGTGGTGTTCGGGCTGGTCATCATCGGAGGAATGTTGGTCTCGGGCGATCGGATCATCAAGGCCGTGGAACGGGTGTTCCGCGAGCGGCGAAGACCGAAACGCATCGAAGGGGAAACGACCGGGGGCCCGGAGGGCCTGACAGGTGACAGAGGAGTCCCGACATCGCAACACACCGACATCCAATGAAGCACCGTTCACGTCACATCCATCGGAGGGGTCAATGAAACAAACAAAACTCATCGGAGCCATCGCCATCGTGGCGATGATCGCCGCCGCCTGTGGCGGGGACGACGCCGATTCCACCACCACTGCGGCAGACGCCGCGGCCACCACCACGGCAGCCGATGCCGGGGCCACCACCACCATGGGTGGCGGCGACGGTTCGCTCGCCGACTACGGAGAGAGCACCGACGCCGACCCGGCCCTGGTCGCCAAGGCCCTGGGCCCGGTCGAATCGGTGCCGGACATCGTTCTCGCCTCGATCGCCAGGGCCGAGCAGGATCTCGACGACGAAACCATTGCGACTGCGCTCGAGTGCTGGAACAACGTCGAATGTGACACCGGGAGCGGGGGCGAACTGGTGATGGGTGTGGCCGACGGTGGCCGACTCAATGTGTGGCGTCAGGTGACCCACATGGAGGCCATCCTCCAGGCGCTCACCTACCCCGAGATCGGCACCATCGTCTCCCGCGATGCACAGTGGAACCCCGATCCGGCGGTTGCCGCCGGTGACATCAGGTTCCTGATCGAGCGCGGCGTCGACTTCATCATCGGGTATCCGGACCAGGGCGTCGCCATCGCCGATGCCATCCTCGAGGCCGAAGCCGCCGGTATCCCCTACATCCCGTATTCGGCAGGGTGGGTGGGTCTTCCCGGCCAGGATGGAGCACTGATCCCGGGCGAGGACTACCTGACCATCGTCGGAGAGGATCTGTGTGCGCTCGGCGAGAGCTTCGCCGAGATCATCAACACCGAGGTCGGCGAAGGATCGGTCGGGGTTCTCGGTGGGACACCGGGCAATGCCCTGTCGACGGGTTGGCAGCAGTGCCAGATGGCCGCCATGACCGGCACCATCGACGTGCTCGGTCCGGCCGACACCTTCTGGGCGAACGATGTCGCCCTCCAGGTGGTCACCGGATGGCTGACCACCGACCCGGACATCGCCGGCTACAGCTACGAATACGCCGACGGTCTCTACACGGCGCTCGATGCGTACGACACGTTGGGGGTTCCGCTGGACGACCTGATCGTGACGCTGCGCACCGACGAGCAGACGCTGTTCTGCGACTGGGTGGAGCGGGACAACCCGAATTACCGGATCTGGTTCTCGGCCGGGGGCAACTTCCAGTCGAGGATCGCCGTCACCGCGGCGATGCTGAACCACCAGGGGGCACCGATCGACGCCGAGATCGTGGTTCCCCACGTGATGCGTGAGGTCACGGCCGACGACTGCGATCCCGACCGGGTGACACCGACGGTGTCGAACACGTCGCTGGTGCCGGCGGAGATGCTCGCCCAGATGTACCCAGAAGGATGAGTTCGAGGTCCCGAGGAGAGCCCGTCCTCGAACTGAGCGGGGTGTCCCGCCAGTTCGGGGCGGTCAGGGCGCTGACCGATGTCAGCTTCGACTGTCGCGCCGGCGAGGTCCACGCACTGGTGGGCGAGAACGGCTCCGGCAAGTCGACCCTCCTCGGGATCGCCAGTGGGTTTGTCGACCCCGATCTGGGCACCGTCCAGATCGGGGGCAAACCCCTCCGACGCGACTCTCCCGCCCTGGCCCGGAAGCTGGGGCTGGCCATGGCGTATCAGGATCCGACGTTGATCCTGGCCCAGCCGGTCAAGAACAACCTCTACCTGGCGGCGCCCCCGGAGGCACGGCCTCCCTACTGGCAGCGCAAGAAATGGGCACGCCAGCTATTGGCGGGATTCGACCTCGACCTCGAGTTGTTTCCCGACCTGCCCGCCGGTTTTCTCACCATGGCCGAGCGGCAACTCTTCGAGGTGGCCAAAGCGCTGGTCACCGACCCCAAGGTGCTGCTGCTCGACGAGCCCACCACCGCCCTCGGACCCGACGAGGTGGAAGCGCTGCACCGCACCGTCGCCGCCTGCCGGGAACGTGGGGTCGGAGTGGTGTATGTCAGCCACCGCCTGCCCGAGATCCTCGACATCGCCGACCGGATCACGGTGCTGCGGGACGGCCGCAACCAGGGCACGTTCGAGGCCGCCGCCACCAGCGAACCGGCACTTGTCGAGCTGATCGTGGGCCGGCCCTTCGAAACCGCTTTCCCTCCCCCGGCACCTCGGTTCACCGAGACCGGACAGAGGTTGGTGGTCGATGCGCTGCAGGGCCAGGCGTTCGGACCGGTCAGCTTCACCCTCGAGAGCGGCGAGATCGTCGGTATCGCCGGCGCCGAGGGCAACGGTCAGGTCCAGCTCTTCGACTGTCTGGCGGGGAGGGTGCCGCCGAAAGCGGGTCGGGTGGTCTGTGACGGAAGGGAACTCAACCTCATCTCGACACACGAGGCGGTGAACGCCGGGATCATGCTGCTCCCCGGTGACCGCAAGCAGGAGGCGCTGATGCCGGTGTTGGGGGTCAAGGTCAACGCCACCGTCCAGTCGCTGAAGCGGTTCAGCGTGTTCGGGTTGCTCCGGCGACGCACCGAACGCCGCCGGGTCAACGAACTGGTCGACCAACTCGAGATCCGCACCCCGTCGCTGGAGCAGCCGGTCGAGTTCCTCTCCGGGGGAAACCAGCAGAAGGTGTCGGTGGCACGCTCGTTCCTCAAGGAACCGGCGGCGATCCTTGCCTACGAACCGTCGCAGGGTGTGGACGTCGGCTCCAGGTTCGACATCTACCAGGCACTGCGGGCCCGCACCGATGTGGGGACCGCCCTGCTGGTGAAGTCGAGCGACCCCATCGAGCTTGCCGGTCTCTGCGACCGGGTGCTGGTGATGTCACGAGGCCAGATCATCGAGGAGATCCCCGGCAACGAACTCGACGAACGCCGGATCGTCGAGTCGATCGTCCGTGGTCCAGGTTTGTCGAAGGCGGGGCGTTCACCGTTCGGCGCCGCCATGCCCAAGGCCCCGACCAGCGAATCGATCCCCGACGCTCCGGTGGAGAGCTCGGCGTGACCGGACGTATCGACACGGCGAGGATTGCGGTCCGCAAGCTGATCCGCGACGCCCGGGACAAGAACAAGTGGCGCAAGATCGTCAAGGTTCGGCTCTGGATGCCGGTTGCGCTGCAACTGCTGCTGATCGGTGGCGTCGTCTGGTACACCACCGCCCGGTTCCCCGGGTTTCTCAACCAGACCAACGTGGGCAACATCCTGATCCTGGCCATCCCGCTGGCGGTGGTGGCCATCGCCCAGACCCATGCCCTGCTGGTCGGCTACCTCGATCCCTCCGTCGGGGCGATGATCAGCTTCGGGGTGGTCGTCGCGTCGTTCCTGATCGGTCCCGAGGCGACGCTGATGGAGATCCTGTTCGGTGTCGGGGTCATCGTCCTGGCCGGGGTCGCCCTCGGGCTGGTCAACGCCGTCCTGGTGCGCGGAATCAAGATGCCTTCGATCATCGCCACGCTGGCGACGCTGAGCATCCTCAACGGCATCTCGCTCACGCTGCGGGAGACCCCATCCGGGACCATCAACGCCGAGTTCACCTCGTGGCTGCGCACCAGTGTCGGGCCGGTACCGATCGCCTTCATCGTGGTGGTCCTCGGCGCCGGGCTGCTCGACGTGTGGTTGCACGGCAGCGGGTCCGGGCTGCAGTTGCGGGCGGTGGGTTTCGACGAGCGGTCGGCAAAGCGCAGCGGCATCCGCACCAACTGGGTCCGGGTCAGGGCGCTGGTGCTGTCCGGGGTGTTTGCGGCGCTGGCGTCGTTCTTCGTGATGGCCCGCTCCGGGATCGGCAACGCCCAGATCGGTGACACGTACGCCCTCAACAGCATCACCGCCGCCGTGCTCGGTGGCGCCGCTCTCAGCGGAGGACGCGCCACCTACGTCGGTGGCGTAGTCGCCTCGGTGCTGCTGGCGTTGATCATCAGCGTGCTCCCCTTCCTGGGGCTGAGCACCGAACACGGTCTGATGATCATCGGTGTGCTGGTGCTGATCGGTGTGGCCTTGTTCCAGGTCGGTGACCTCAAGGAACTGGTGAAGCGCAACTACAAGCGGGGCCGCCGCCTCGTCGTCGGCAGCCGCCCCGCCGAGGTCGCCGACATCCCCTCCGTCTACCCGGCGGGGACCGACTTCACCGTGGTCAGCACCGGGCGGAAGCTGATCCGGGGCGGGACCGTGCTCAGCGTGGACCCTGGCGTCGGTGACTTCGCCACCGGCGACGTCCTGATCCAAGGTGACCGCATCGTCGCCGTCGGCCCTGCCCTGGACGCCGGCGAGGCCGAGGTGATCGACGCATCGGGAATGATCGTCATGCCCGGTTTCGTCGATACCCACCGCCATATCTGGGAGGGTCTGCTGCGCAACATCGGCACCGACGTCCCGCTGGAGGGAAGGGCCGGATACATCTCGTTCGTGCTCCACAAACTGGCGCCGGCGTTCCGACCCGAGGACGCCTACGCCGGCAACCTGCTCTCGTCACTCGGCGCCATCGACGCCGGGATCACCACGCTGCTCGACTGGTCACACATCCAGGACTCCCCCGCCCACACCGATGCGGCGATCCAGGCGCTCCAGGATTCGGGGCTGCGGGCAGTGTTCGCCTACGGATTCCCCTGGTGGGGGAAATGGGAGGAACGGCAACCGAGCTGGTTCGTCCGTGCCGCCACCCAACATTTCTCGTCAACCGACCAGCTCCTCACGCTGGCGCTGGCGGCACCCGGCCCCGAGTTCACCGACTTCGAGGTGTCGCGCGACCACTGGAAGCTGGCGAGGGAGACCGGCGCCCGCATCACCACCCATGTCGGGGTGGGCAGCTACGGGCGTGAAGGGAAGGTTCAGGAGATGGGGGCGGCGGGTCTGCTGGGTGCGGACACCACGTACATCCACTGCACCACCCTCAACGACACCGAGGTCCAGATGATCGTCGACACCGGCGGCACCGTCTCGCTGGCGGTCCCGGTGGAGATGATGATGGGTCACGGGATGCCCCCGATCCAGAAGTTCCTCGATCGGGGGCTCCGTCCCAGCCTGAGCGTCGATGTCGAAACCAACGTCCCCGGCGACATGTTCAGCCAGATGCGCTCGGTGCTGACCCTGCAGCGGGCCATGGCCGCCGCAGACGGAAAAGCACCTGTCGGGGCCGCCGAGATCCTCGCCCTGGCCACGATCGAGGGCGCCCGGGCCAACGGTCTCGAGTCGAAGACCGGATCACTCACCCCCGGCAAGCAGGCCGACATCATCATGCTTCGCACCGACCGCCTCAACGTCACCCCGCTCAACGACCCCGCCACCGCCGTGGTCACCTCGATGGACACCGGCAACGTCGACACCGTGCTCATCGCCGGCCGCACCATGAAGGAGGAGGGCAAACTCCTCCACGTCGACTGGCCTGCCATGAACCGCCTCGCCGGCGAAGCCCGCGACCACGTCATCGCCACCTCGGGCTTCAAGCTCCCCAAGATCTGACCGAACCCGAGACGCAAACCCGGAACCGAGGCGCGAACCGGAACCGAGGCGGCGACTCGGACCGGCGATCATTCGAGGATGTCGAGCACCGCCTCCACCACGTCGCCGCCTCCGGCAAGCCGACCATCGTTGTGGTCGGCGCCGTCGATGAGGATCCAGCGCTTCGGCCCTGGGGCAGCGTCGTAGACCGCTTGCGACTGCTCCGGTGGAACGATCGAGTCAGCCGACCCGGCGATCACGGCGATCGGCGCCGTCACCCCTCTGATCATCTCCTCGGTGGGGAACTCGTCCCAGAGCAGGAGCCGCACCGGGAGCAACGGATAGTGGACGGCGGCAACCGCGGCGAGCGAGGTGAATGGCGAGCGAAGCACCAGCGCAGTCGGCGGGAACTGGGCAGCGACGGCCGTCGCCACGGCGGCGCCGAGCGACTCTCCGAACAGGACGATCGGATGATCGCCGTGGTGGGCGCCGACCCATGCCACGACGGCCGAACCGTCGGCGACGAGACCCTCCTCGGAGGGGGAGCCGGAGTTGCCGCCATACCCCCGGTAGTCGAAGAGCACGACGCCCAGACCCTCGGCGGCCAGTTGGGAACCGAACGCGATCCGGCCACTGCGGTTGCCGGCGTTCCCGTTGAATACGATCACGATGGGGGCGGCTGACTCCGGGGCGAGAAACCACCCGCCGAGGTCGACTCCGTCGGCGGTGGCGAAGGTCACCGACTCCCAGTCGGGAGGTGGCAGGCCGACCGCTGCGCTCGGTAGGTAGATCAGATGACGTTGGAGGAGCCATAGCGCCCCCGTTCCGAGCACGACCAGGACGGCGGCCGAGACAATGAGGCGCACCACCCGGAACCTCATCGCCGAGCGCAGCACATGGGGGTGCAGCGGCGGAGGGAGGTCGGGCGTTGCTGGAGACTCGGAGGGTATGGGACAGCCATGGGTGCGCTACGAAGTATCGCCGATCGGCGCCCGTGGCTGGCAATGATCGGTAGCCTGACGTCATGGCCTTCGATGTGCGCCCTGCCGATGTGTTCGAGGACGTCCGCCAGGTGATCGGGCCGAAGCGTCCCGATGCCAATGTGTGCTGGTGTTTGTCGTACCGCATCCCCTCGCGGCTCCATCGTGAGCTGGCAGGTCCGGCACGTGGTGAGTTCGTGGCGGAACTGTGCCGGCGCGACGTGGCGCCGGGGGTCCTCGCCTACGACGGTGACGAACCGGTGGGGTGGGCCGGGGTGGCCCCCCGTGCCGATCTGAACAGCTTTGCCCGTGCCAACAGCAAGATCCCGCACCTCGACGACCTACCGGTGTGGACGGTGTGGTGTTTCCGCACCCGGGCGGGCAACCGTGGCCGGGGTATCGCCCACGCCCTGCTGGCCGGAGCCGTCGAGTTTGCCCGGTCGCACGACGCACCGGTGATCGAGGGATACCCCGTCGACAACGGCGACGAGCGGGTGGACCTGACCATGGCGTATGTCGGGACCGTCGCTCTCTTCGAACGGGCGGGATTCGCCAAAGCGTCCGACACCCCCTCGGTGCTCGACGGGTTCCCCCGTGTCGTGATGCGACTCGATCTGCGCTGACCCTGACCCCCGACGCTCCGCTTCTCGCCCACGCGCCTACGGCGACCTACCACGGGTGACGTAGGTACGTCCAAGGGGACTGGTCCAGTGGTGGCCACCTTTGGGCAGACGTCGGTAGCGCCAGCGGCCTTCATCCTTGGCGCGGTGGTGTGACCTGCAAAGTGGGGCGAGATTGCGCTCGAGGGTGCGACCACCGTCGGCACGACGAGTGGTGTGGTCGATATCGGAGCGGCGCGCCGGCCGCCGACATCCCGGGAACACACAGGTACGGTTGCGGGCGCGCACCTGGCGGGCCTGGGAAGCAGTGGGCCGACGGCGCAGGGCGACGGCGAGCGGTGCGCCGTTGTCATCGATCACCGTCGCCTGCCACCGACCGTCGATCTGGGAGTCGACCACATGGCGGGCCATCTCGGCGACGACCGGCCCCCAACCGTCGAGCTCGCCCGGCGCCTCGGACATCCCGAGCAGGGTGGCGAGGTCGACCGTGATGTCGACCATCCCGCGACCCAACGACGTTCCGTGCCCGCACAGCAGGTCCATGGCCACGTCGGCACGTCGCTGTTCGATGGTCCTGCCATCGTTGGGGAGCATTCGAGCCAGGTGATCGATACGTGACCGTGCCGCCACTGCCTGCTCCGGCGAGACATCGAGCAGATGGAGGTCGGCGGTTCCGGCGGGTGTGGCCTCCACGACGAGCCGCCGGTCTTCGATCGCCACACCTCTGCGGGCGGCGTCGGCGGCGGGATCAGCGATGATGCACAGCTTGCGCACGAGCGAGCGGAGTTGTCCCGTTGTGAGGTCCTCCGCCCGCTCGGCGACATCGGCCACCACCGTGCAAGCGGCGACATCGGGGAGGTGGGCGGTGCCCTCGGCGATAACTCTGGCCCTACGCACGTCGATGCGCCCGGCGCGGAGCATCTCGTGAATCTGAGGTAGGCGTGCGGTCACGTCCACGGCGAATGCCAGCTCGTGCTTCGCCGCCACACCGGTGAGCCGCAGCGCCGCTCCCACCTCCAGCGCCGCAAACTCGCCGTTGTCGTCATCGCGGCCCGCCACCTCGGCGATGTCGGCGGCACGTTCGGCCTGGAGGTGGGACACCAGCCGATCTCGGGCCATGAGCAGGCGAACGGTGTCGCCGTCGGAGAGACGGGAACGGTCGACCGTCGAGACGATCGCAGCCAGGTACGGTCCCGGGTCGATCAACTCTAGATCGCCGGGGAGCGGCTCGCTACCGATCGCTATGGGGCGGCAATACATGTTGGACATACCCTCATACTGACAGGAGGGTGTGACAGAAACGGCCCGGCGGACGACGCTCCACCGAATCTCGTCCGTACGATTGGCCTCCTGCACCGCTCATCCGACCAGCCGGGTGTCGGTTCCGGGGGCACCCGTGGCGTTTCGCCTGGCATGCGGCGGGGTACATCGGCGTTTCGCCCGCCGTCGAAAGTTCGAGATCATGACCACTGCATCCAAACTGTATGACTCCGCCAGCGACACCGTCCACGACTGGGTGGACAACGTCCGGCAGGAGATGCCCGACGCCAAAGACCTCAACAAGGCGGCGTCGCAGGCGAACAAGGTCGCCTCACACGCCGCCGCAGAGTTGGCCGGACGTGCCGGTGATCTGTGGGATGACGCCGCCGACCGGATCATGACCCATCTCCCCGGAGCGGCAGCCCGTGCGGCCCGCACCCGCCGTCGCCGCTGGATGTTCGGCGGTGTCGCCGTCATCGGTCTGGTGGCGCTGTTCGGTCCGGGTGGGGCGCAGCGCCGTGCCGCCCTGAAGCGCCGGTTCGGCCAAACCGCCGACGCGGCCAACAGAGCGACGAGCGACACGCCCGCCAAGACCGCCAGCAACACCGGCGCCAAGAAGGACTCCGCCTGACGCTGCTCACGACAGCGGCCGGGCCGGCGACGCCGTCGGCTCGGCGTGGAATCAGCACTCGAGAGAGGGGACGACACCGTGGACGACGACCACCGCAGGGTTCACCGACTGATCACGGTGGCACTGGCGAGCCTGATGGCTCTGGCAGTCGCCATACCGGTGTCGGCACAGCCATCGCACGGAGTCGAGCACACCACCGGCGAGTTCCGCACGTTGCCGGACGGAGTCGCCCGCGGCTACGAGATCGAAGGCACCGCCGACATGTACCGGGTGTACCGACCGGCCGGATCACGCACCGTCGTCCACGTCCGGGTCGCTGGGCTCGACGCCAGGACCGAATACCCGACCCATGTCCACAACGGGGCGTGCAGCGCCACCCCACCGGGGCTGGGCCACTACATGCACGATCCCAACGGACCCGTCGATCCGGTGAATGAGATCTGGCCGATCGTCCGCACCCGTCGTAACGGCACCGGTCACGGAGCGGCGCATCACGCCCACCGGGCACGGCCCGACGCACGATCGGTCGTCATCCACCACCCGGCCGACACCACCATCCGCCTGGCCTGCGCCGATCTGAGCTGAGCCGGACCGCACCGGGTCCGACCGGCACGGTTTTGTTCCGCTCGCCTCCGGGTACACATCGGACCAGGCCCCACACACGCAGGAGATCGAGATGCGCGCCCTCACATGGCACGGAAAGCGGGACGTCCGAGTGAGCGACGTCCCGGAGCCGACGATCGAGGAACCAACCGATGCGGTGGTTCGGATTACCTCGACCGCGACATGCGGATCCGATCTCCATCTCTACGAGGTGCTCGGCATGTTCATGGACCAGGGCGATGTCCTCGGCCACGAACCGCTCGGTATCGTCGAGGCAGTCGGCGATGCGGTGGAGCACATCTCTCCCGGTGATCGTGTCGTGGTGCCCTTCAACATTTCGTGCGGCGCCTGTTGGATGTGCCGCACCGGCTTGTACTCGCAGTGCGAGACGACCCAGGTCCGCTCCCACGACAAGGGTGCGGCACTTTTCGGCTACACCCGGCTCTACGGTTCGGTGCCGGGCGGCCAGGCCGAACTGCTGCGGGTCCCCCATGCGGATTTCGGTCCGGTCAAGATTCCGGCGGACGTCTCCGACGAGCGCATGTTGTACCTGTCGGACATCCTCCCGACGGCCTGGCAGGCGGTCGAGTACGCCGAGATCCCCGAGGGTGGTTCCGTCGCCGTGTTCGGGTTGGGTCCTGTCGGGCAGTTCTGCTGCAGGGTTGCCCTCCAGCGTGGCGCCGGGACCGTCTTCGGAGTCGACCCTGTGCCTGAACGCCGCACCCTCGCCCAGGCACACGGGGCCGTCGCCATCGACGGCAGCGACATGGACGCCGCCGTACGCGAGATCCGGGAGCGCACCGAGGGCCGGGGAACGGATTCGACGATCGACGCCGTGGGTCTCGAGGCGCACGGGTCACCGATCGCGTCGGCGATGCAGACCGCCACCGGACTCCTCCCCGACCGGGTTGCGGCCGGACTGGTCGAGCGAGCCGGTGTCGACCGTATGGCGGCACTTCATGCTTCGATCGAAACGGCCCGGCGCGGGGGCACCGTGTCGATCTCCGGGGTGTACGGCGGTGCGCTCGACCCGATGCCGATGATGACCATGTTCGACAAGGGTCTCCGCATCCACATGGGGCAGGCCAACGTCCGCCGCTGGACCGACACCATCATGCCTCTGCTGCTGGACGACGCCGATCCACTGGGCGTGGAGGGTTTCGCCACCCACCATCTGCCCCTCGACGCCGGGCCCGAGGCATACGAGATGTTCCAGAAGAAACACGATGGCGCCATCAAGGTCGTTCTGCACCCGTGACCACCGGCAATACGCGCCACGATCGCATCAGAGCGGCCGAGAACACACTGGCCGCCGCACCGGAGGAGCAGAACGCCGGGGCCGCGATCCGGTGCTATCCGGACGGGCCCTTGCTGGTCCGGGGAACGTTCACGATCGATGACGTGGAAACCGGGCCAGTGTCGGTACAGCGGTCGGTGGTGGCGTTGTGTCGATGTGGTCGCACCAAAGTGTCGCCCTGGTGCGACGGGAGCCACCGCAGTCGGCGTTCGACGCCTTCTGGCGACTGAGCCTCCCGGTGTCGGCCCCCTTCATCCGGGCCGGACACGGGAGCCGCGGCGGAGGCGCCGCAGACTATGGGCAGCCAGCCGCAGCCGGCGGTCCGCATAGGGAATGCCCCCGCGGAGTCGTGCAGCGACGGCCACCCAGCTGCACACGGCACGCTCGGTCACCCAGACCGGCGCCCACCACACGGCGCTCACCGGAAACACGGTGGCGCCCCCATACCGCCACCGCCCCGCTGCGGCGAGCGCCATCGAGCCGAGGACGACGGCGAGCAGGACCGGCCAACCGAGCCCGATCCGCCACATCCACACCGCCCCCGGCACCATCGACAGAAAGACCGCCATCCTGATCGGTTGCGCAAAGTCGTCGTACGCCTGGCGGCACCGCTGCCCCCAGAAGCGGGAGACGGCCGGTGGTCGTCGGGCGACGTAGAGATCCGGCCGTTCGGCGATCCGGCCGGCGTTGGCGGCCACCGTGCGGATCAGCTCGCAGTTCTCGTAGAGGGCCTTTCCGTCGTAGCCACCCATGGCGAGGAAGAAGGATCTCCGGACCGCCAAGGTCCCCGGACTGTCGCGGGACCACGCTCGGTTGATCAGCGTGCGGGCGGTATCCCATGCGGCGTGCCATGGCACGGGATCGAAGTAGTTCTGTGGCCGCACCAGATCGGCGTGGGCCAGCGCACTGCGGACGGCCGCCAGGGCATCAGGCGTATATCGCACATCGTCGTCGGCGATCACCACGAACTCGTTCGAGGCATGGGCGATACCGGTGTGCACCCCCCACGCCTTCCCGTTGTCCATCCGATGTGTCGGGTCAGGACGCACGTGGCGGGCGAAGCTCCCCCACCGTTCGGCGTCACTGCGGAACAAGTCGTCATCGGAGCCGTCGACGATCACAAGCTCCACCGCCGCCGCCAGATCTCGGAGGTAGTCGGTGAGTTCGTCGAGACCCCGGTCGCCGGGGGCGAACCGCCGGATCGGCAGCACATAGGTGAGGTCACTCATGCGGCCGTAACGCCGGGCGTGCCTCTCAGGCTGGACCGGCCACCCTGCCAGGCGCCCAGGAGACGTCGGGTCACCACATCCTCGACATACGCCAGAACCTCGGCTCCGAACACGATATCCGATGCCAGGCTGGGATCGTCGGCGGCGAGCCGAGCGGCGAGATCGTAGGTGGCGATCATCGAGTGCACCGCATCGGCCTCGACATGCTCGTCGTGGAAGGCGGTCGCCGCCGCATCGAAGCCGAGCCGGCGCATCCCGTTTCCGTAGCGACGGTTCGGTTGCGAGGAACCCAGCTCGAACAGGGCAAGGTGTCCGACGGCTGCGCCCCGCCACCTGCGGTGCAGACCGAACAGCGTCATCACGTTGACCGCGGCGAGGGAGTACCCGGGGATCTGATCGAGGTAGGCACCGTAGGTGGCGTCCAGACCGAGGCCTTGCATCATGTTCCCGAACAAGGTGGAGTGGATGCGGTCCGGGTTTCCACCGCCGTACTCGTCGGCCTGGATCTCCGCCAGCGCCGCCTTCGCTGCACCGGAGAGGCGTGGGATCGCAAAGGTGTGCGGGTCCGCTTCCTTGAGGTGATACGCCGATCGGTGGACCACGAGTTCCCGGAGCTGAGTTTCCGTGGCGTGGCGTTCGATGTACCGCGCCAGCGGCATCGTCGATGCGGCGTCGAGTCCGCGCAGCCGCCCCACCACCTCGTCGGGGGCGACCACCTTTCGACCGATGGTTCCCACGAGCGCGTCGACGACCACGGACTCGAGCACGCTGCGCCAGGCCAGATGTGCGGGGTGCCACTCGCGTTCGTCCTCAATCCCTTGGAGACCGCGGTAGTGCATCTCGTAGGAGAGGTACAGAGCGAGTTGCAGGTCGTCGTCGGCGAGCGGCTCCGCCGGCACATCGACGGGTGGTTGGCCGATCGGGGACGATGCCCCGGAGAGGATCCGGAGCGTCTGCGCCGAGAGCGGACCCCTGGCAGGCGGGATCGGGCATGGACGGTCTACCGGCATCGCCGACCCGATCGCTGCTTCCGGCACGAGCCGCCCGAGTCCGTGGTGGTAGGTAGGTGATGGTGTCGCATGGGCCGCGATCTACCCCTGGTCTCGCCGTCGAAACAGGCTATTTCGGGCATTCGGCAAGAGGCCACGACGAAAGCCCGGGTGCCCCGGACACAGCGGTGCGGCCCCCCGAGGCCCGGTCCGGGCTATCCGAGCTGATCCCCGTGTTCGTGGGTCATTCTCCGGAGTTCCTCGACCACACCGCCGGCGCATTCGACGGCCAGCCCCACCCCGACGGCATCGATGAGATGAGCCAAACCGTGGGCAAAGCAGTCGATCGCCTGGGCATGTGCCGATCTCGTGTCCCGTCGGCATTCGGCGGGGTGTCGTCGCAGGTGAGGTCTCGGGGTGGGTTGCATCTCGCATCTCCTCGGTGCCAGGTGGGTCGGGTTGCCGGGTGGGTCGGGTTGCCGGATGGTCGACGGCGGAAGCGTCGGTGAACCGAGGCGCAACCTACGTGTGGAGTGGGTACCCGCCGATCCCTCATCGAAACATCCGGGTGCGCCCTCGCCCCATCCAGCGGTTTGGCGGATGGCCGCCGGGGTACACATCCGTCAGACCGAGATCAAGGAGCTGTTCCATGACGAACTACTTTCTGGCAGCCGCCCACGAGACCTTCTCGCCGCCTGAACTCCTGGAGCAGGCGGTCGCCGCAGAGGCGGCAGGCTTCGACGGGGTGGTGTGCAGCGATCATTATCAGCCGTGGTTCGAGCCGGGCCACTCCGGACAGGCATGGGTGTGGCTGGGGGCAGCAGCCCAGGCAACCGACCAGGTCAAGATCGGGACGGCGGTGACCGCGCCGGTGTACCGCTATCACCCGGCGATCGTGGCCCAGATGGCCGCAACGCTCGAGACGCTGGCTCCGGGTCGGACGGTGATCGGCCTCGGATCCGGCGAATCGCTGAACGAGTCCCCCGTGGGCATGGACTGGCCCGAACCTGGCGACCAGCTCTCGCGGCTCGAAGAGGCGCTACAGATCATTCGGCGCCTCCTCGGGGGCGAGCGGGTGGATCATTCAGGTCCACATTTCCGGACCAAGAACGCCTACCTGCACACACTGCCCCCGAATATCCCACCGCTGTTCGTCTCGGCGTTCGGACCGCAGGCAGCCGAACTGGCCGCCCGGTACGGCGACGGTCTGTGGACGATGGGTGATCCCGAGATGGTGGGTGAGGTGCTCCCGGTCTACGAGAAGGCCGCATCGCACCGGGGCGAAGTCCTGATGCACGTCGGATTCTCATGGGCCGCCGATGACCAGGCTGCACTGGACTCGGCGAGACCGTGGAAGGCCACACTGGTTCCCGAGTTCTTCTCCGACGATTGGCACGACCCCCGGGCGATGGAGCTCGAAGCAAAGGAGCGCATCTCGGACGACGAGGTCGTCGAAGGCCTGATCGTGGGATCGGACCCGGCGACCCACATCGAGCGCATCCGGGCCACCGAGGATCTCGGGGCAACCACGGTGGTGCTGATGAACGTCTCCGCCCATGCGCCGCTGGAAGCGATCGATGTGTACGGCAAGGAGATCTTGCCCGAGCTGCGAAGCACGTGACCTGCGTCGCAAGTCATGCGTCGATTTCGCCGGCCGTCCCCACTCCGGTTCGGTCCGACATTGGGTGTGCTCCTCACCGCTACCGACATTGCCGCCGGGTGGGCGCGAATCCACCGTCCGGGATGGAGGGTGTCTGATGTCCGGCAACGACCCGCAAGACTCGGTCCGGTCGATGCCGAGCGATTTGGCCCACAATCCGGGGTCGGCCCCGGGCAAGCCGACCACCATCGGCAGCACCGTGCGCGGACCCCTCGTCGTGCTCGGTGTTGCCCTCGGAGGCTTCATCGACGGCATTCTCTTCCACCAGATTCTGCAGTGGCACCACGTGGTGGACGATGCTCCCGGGAGCCCCACCTACGAAGGCTTGCGCACCCACATCCTCGCCGACGGACTCTTCCACGCCGCCATGTGGAGCGCCCTCGTGATCGGGCTAGCTCTGCTCGCCAGGTACGTGCGCCACGGTGCGGAAGTTCCCGCTCCGAAGGCGACCATCGGACTGCTGATGATGGGGTGGAGCGGGTTCAACCTCGTGGAAGGCATCGTGAACCACCACATCCTCGAGCTGCACCGTGTCCGCCCCCTCTCCGCCGATCCATGGATCTACGACGCCGCATTCCTCGCCGTCGGTGCGCTCCTCCTCGTTGCGGGCTGGGTGCTGTCGAGAACATCGACCAGCGAGGAGTCGTGAGAAGCCTGCGATTCGTTGTCGACGGGGGACGCCCGGGGTTTACCCGTGGCAGAACGGGGGAAGCCAGATGACGGCACCTAGGTGAAAGCGCGACGTCTGATCGGGTTGCTGAGCGTGGCGTTGGGGGCGGTGGCAGGCTCGACTCGGCGAGGTGAGCCGACCTCAGCGGCGATAGGCCGATCCATCGATCTCGCGACGTCGGAAGCGGCCACCCGTCGACACCGACAGCGGCGGGGTGCTGCGGTCAGATCCGGAGGAGAACCCGGCGAGCAGTTCACTGAGCGCCTCACCTGCGCTCAGGGTGGGAACCCACCCGAGATGATCGATGGCGCGAGCCGAGGACATCACCGGCACGTGAAGGGCGAGGTCGAGCCAACCGGGGGGAGTCGGTTGAAGCCGGAGACGCCACGTGAGATCGGCGATCGCCCTGAGCGCCGGCGCCGACATACCCACCGTCCTTGACCGGAGGAGTTCAGCAGCGTCCTCGACTGCGAGGCGAGGTTCGGCGGCGAGATTGAACGCACCGTCGACCGGCCGCATCAGGGCGGCGTGGAAAGCTGCGGAGGCGTCGTCGGTGTGGACCGCTTGGAACGTCAGTCCCCGCACCGTCGGGACGACAGGGATGAGCCGCGGCCTCACTATCCGGTTGGGGAGAAACGGCCCTGCAAACAGCCGCCGGATTCCCGTTGCGGCATTCCGCTTGAACATCAACGCCGGTCGCATCCGTACGATCCGCATGGCGGGGAACCGCTTCTCGGCGCCATCGAGCAGCCATTCGACGACAGCTTTGTGCCGCCCGTAGAACGACGTGGCACAACCCTCGAGCGGCCAGCTCTCGTCGACCGGCGCTTCGGTGGAGCGGGCCGAATACGCACCGATCGATGATGCATGGATGAGCGTAGGAACGCCGGTGTTGCCGGCCGCTTCGATGACGCGACGGCTGCCGATCACGTTGGTTCTCCAGAGGGTCCCGGGTTCATGCGACGGCTGGATGGCCCATGCCAGGTGAACCACGGCATCGGCGCCGTCGAAGATCGGGTCGAGCGGTGAGCTGCCCACGTCGGCGGACCGCCACGACACCGCTCCGTCGTCGAGCCCGTTGATGCGCCGGGCGACGCCGACGAGGGACTCGACCGCCGCATCGCCGATCAGGCGGTCCATCAAGCTCGTACCCAGATTCCCGGTCGCTCCGGTTACCACGATCCTCATGGCGCGATCCGCCTCGTCTTGGAGATGTCGGTGAGGGCCGGGACTGCGGGACGGGCCACCTGCACGTGGCCGAGGCCGTCGCCGCCGGTGACGTGCGGTGCGGTGGCGTCCCGGTGGTTGGGCGGGGTGGAACTCACGGCCACGATGTCTCGCCTTCGGGGAGCACCATGATCTCGGGGATCACAGTGCCGTGCGGTCTGGTGACGGCGAAGACGACAGCCTCTGCGACGGCGTCGGGTTCCTGCAGGGTGTCAGGGTCGATGTCAGGAGCACGGTCGAGGAGAAACGGTGTGCGCATCCCGCCGGCGATCACCGCCGTGACCCCTACGCCACATGCTCGGGCTTCGATGTGCAGGGCGCGACTGAGCCCGAGCAGTCCCCACTTGGATGCGTGGTAGGCCGATGCGTCGGCCCAGGCCCGCTTCGAGGCGGTGCAGACGATGTTGACGATCTTGCCCCCGCGCTCGTGCTCGGCGGCGTGACGCAGGAACTCTCTCGCTGCCAGGAACGGTCCGGTGAGATTGACCTCGATGATGGCTCTCCATGCATCCGGGTCCAGCTCGACAACCGGCCTGGTCAGATCGATCGCGGCATTGTTCACCAGGATGTCGAGGTGACCATGAAGTTGGTCGACCGCAGCAAACACGTGCTCGATGCCTGCATCGTCGGTGACATCGAGATGGACCGGCAGACACCGACCGTTCTGTTCACCGACGAGGTCGGCGGTGGCAACCACCAGTTCCTCGTCGATGTCGGTAGCCACGACTTTGGCTCCATGGCCCGCCAACCGCAGGCAGATCGCCCGCCCCAGCCCACGGCCGGCTCCGGTGACCAGCACCGTCGAATCCTCGAGTGAGCCACCCATAGACGTGATGTTCCCCGGTGCACGGGTTTCAAACAAAGAATCTTCGGGAACGGCGGCCACCATCCCTTCCTCGCATGGTTCCTATCGCCACCCTGGTCTCATGCGCCGCCGCCGACCGCCCCCGGGCCGTATGTGTCCCTGATATACTTTGTTCACGTCCCCGGACCCGGACGTGTTCCCGTGCCCCTGATCCCGGCACGCCTCGAAAGGAGCGCGTATTGCCGGGGCATCGTGAGCGATTCGCTGAACCAGAAGGCAGCTTTTGCCTGACCGTGCGGACCTCCCCGTGCGGGACAGCCGTTGTCGCAGTTGCCGGAGAGCTGGATATGGCGACCGCACCGTGGTTGAGGGCGGTTCTCGAACCTGTGCGCCACTCCCGAGTGGCCAAGGTTGTTCTCGACCTGGGAGGGGTTACCTTCATCGATTGCAGCGGGTTCCACCCGATCCACGAGGTCGCCCAATGGCTGGCTCGGCAGGAGGTCGCTGTCGAGATCACCTCGGTGTCGTCTTGCGTGCATCGACTGCTGGACCTGCTCGGTAGGACCGATCTCGAACTCCAACCTGTGCTGCCGCTTCCCACCGCCGCGCTCGGCGAGCACTACGCGGTGACGCCCGCTAGCGTGACCGGATGACTTACGTCGGATGCGGGATCTGAGTACGGATACCCCAGCAGCAGGGTCACATCTCTGCTGAGCGTTCGCAGCCATGGCTGGTGGCGACGAATTCGGCATCTCTCGTGGAGGCTGCTTCCGTCCTGGGGCGGAGCGATCACTGACCGATTTGGGATGCTGAGATGGTGAACCCGACGCTCTTGATGGAGGCGCTGCGCGATTTCGTGGCCACAATGGCCCACGAATACGACCTGAGCGCCATGTGTTATGAACTCTGCGAGCGTGTCACCGATGTGCTCTCCGCTGCCGGTGCCGGTGTCGCCGTGACCGACGACCGCGGTTCGCTGCGTTTCATGACGGGGACGAGTGCCCGGGTCGTCCAGATCGAAGCCGTCCAGGACGACCAACAGGTGGGCCCCTGTGTCACGGCAGCCGCAACGCAGAAACCGGTGACCATCAGTGACGTGCGGACCATCACCGACTGGCCCGGCTACCGCGAGGCGGCAGAACGGCTCGGTTTTCGCTCGGTGGTCGGGTACCCCCTCTCCCTGGGCACGGAACGATTCGGTGCGCTCAACGTCTACGACGATGCACCGCGCGCATGGTCGGACGAAGCGATCACCGCAATCGGGGTGTTCGCCGACATGGCGACCGCCCTCATCGTTCGAGCATCACAACTCCAAGAAGCAACCATGCTGGCCGCCCAGCTCCAGACGGCATTGGACAACAGGGTCCTGATCGAGCAGGCCAAAGGGATGATTGCCACCCAGCTCGACGTCTCGGTCGACCGGGCGTTCCAGATCCTCCGCAGCCACGCCCGCAACCACCAACTGAAGTTGAGCAAGGTCGCAGAGGCCGTGGTCACGACCGGGCTGCGTGTCCCCGACCCCGCCCCTCAACGCTGACCCCGGATTGCTCGGTTCGGGCTCGCCCGGTCACCCACGCTCTCCACCACGGAGACTGGGCCGTAGAGACATCGCCTGGTACCTGCACCCGCCAGACCCTCGGGCGGATGTCACACCGGCGGTCGTATCGGGAACGTCGGGTGGTGAGACCCTCGCACCGCCGCGGCGACTCGGGGAGGCGAGTCCCCGAATCGCCGGGCGGTGGGTGTCATCGTGCTTCGAACACAAGGTTGAAGGGTGTCTCGGCGGCGACTCGGACCTGCCGGAACCCAGCCTGGTACAGCACCTCGCTGATCGCCGCTGGGCCGGCCTGCGCCCCGAGCGCATACCCATCTCCCTGGGAGAGGGCGCTCGGAGTGCACAGGAACGTCGAGCCTGCGTAGAACAGACGACTGACCGGGTTGATGTTGGCGTCGAGATCGTCCCCGGCCCGGGGCTCGACCACCATCAACACACCATCGTCCTTCAGGGCCCGATGCGCCGCTGCCGCCGCTGACACCGGATCGCCCATGTCGTGCAGCGCGTCGAAGAAGCAGACGAGGTCGTACCCGTCGGCGGGCAGATCTGCGGCAACGATGGTCTCGAAACTGACCCGGTCGTCGACTCCCGCTCCCTTGGCACGCTGCGTGGCCGCGTCGATGGATGCCCCGTGCGGGTCGGAACCGACAAAGGTCGAGTTGGGGAACGCCTCGGCCATGATCACCGTGGACACACCGTATCCGCATCCGACATCGGCCACCTTGGCTCCGGCGTTCAGCCGTGCGACCACACCGTCGAGCGCCGGGAGCCACGACGTCACCAGGCTCCCCCGATAGGCGGCGCCGTAGAAGCGCTCGACGCCCTCGTAGAGCCGATGGTCGTGAGCGCCCCAGTCGAGACCGCCATCGCCCCGGAAGGCCGCCTCCACCGCATCGGTGTCGGCCCACATCGATGCGACCACGTCGAACACACCTCCGATGAACCACGGAGAGTTGCTGTCGGCGAGGGCGGCGGCCTGCTCCGGCGGGAGGATGAACCTACCCGCCTCGTGCACGACGTACCCCCCGGCCGTCTGGTTTCGGAGCCACTCGAGTACCAGTCGCTCGTTGGTCCCGGTGGCGGCCGCCAGTTCTGCGGCCGACATCGAGTCGGCGGTCGCCAGCGCCCGGTAGAGCCCGAGCCGATCTCCGACATAGGTTGCCACCGAACTCTCCGCCGCAGCCAGGTCGGTCACCGCCAGGCCCATGAACGCCGCCAACCGTGTCTCGTCGATGGTCTTGTCCATCGTGGTCATCAGATTTCCCTTCGTCCAGATATTGCTCCAATGTGGAGTAGTTGCACTATTGCTCCATCTTGGAGTATTGTCAAGCGCATGGTCAAGAAAACTTCGACAACCGCAAACGCACTGCTCGGGCTTCTCTCGATCCGCCCGTGGACCGCCTACGAATTGACCCATCAGATGCGCCGGGCGCTGCGATGGGCGTGGCCGCGTTCTGAAGCCAATCTCTACAACGAGATCAAGGGTCTGGTGCCCCAGGGTCTGGCCGAAGCGATCGAGGAGGACGCCGGCGGTCGCACCAGGACCCGGTACGAGGTCACCGCCGACGGCCGAGCCACCGTGGCGTCGTGGCTCGGGACTCACCCGACGTCACGCCCACAACTGCAGTTCGAGACGCTGCTTCGCGTCTTCCTCGCCGACCAGGGCACACCCGATGATCTCCGCCAGACCATGGCCGACACCCGCCGCCACCTCATCGAGAGAGTCGAGGAGGCCATCCCCATCCTCGAGGACTACTCATCCGAAAGCCCGCCGTTTCCCGGGCGCGCCCATCTGAACGTCCTGTTCATCCACTTCTACGCCACCTTCCTGGATGCGGCGTTGAGGTGGTGCGACGACGTGGAGGCCGAGATGGACACGTGGGCCGGGACGGTGGCCGATGTCGGGCTTACGCCGGGCACGCGGCGGATGCTCGAAGATGCCCTGGCGTTCTACCGCACCACCGTCGAGGAGCACGCCCCGGACGCCTGAGGGCGAATGCCTACGCCGACGTGGCAACGATCTCGGTGCGGGCATGACACCCGGGCACATTGCGCAGTGCCGAATCGCCGGTGATCACGGGACACGCCAGCGCCTCGGCCAGCGCAAGGTAGAGCCCGTCGTAGATGGTCACGTTGGTGCGGAGCTCGAAGGCGCGGGCGACGAGACGTCGGTGCGGGAAGCGTCGGATCGGTAGGTCGGACAGGTCACGCACCATGGTGGTGGCCTCGGCGTCTGACAGCTCGCCTCGCAAAGCAAAGCGGCGCAGGCCCTGGGCGACCTCGGCATCGACCAGGTGGGGGGCGCATACCACCTCCCGAGCGCCGAGGTACATCGCCAGAGTATCCCCGGCCTCACTTCCCGCTCCGAGTAGGAGGTCGAGCACCACTGAGGCGTCGGCGACGATCACCGTGTCTGGCGTTCCGCTCTGATCGCATCGGCGGGTGACTCCGACAAGCGAGGTCGGTCCCGCCCCGACAATCGCGCTAGGACATCCTCGACCGCCGGCACCTCGACCACCCTCGCCACCTCACGAAGCAGGTAGTCGGAGAGGCTCATCCCGGCTCGGGCGGCGCGGGCTTTGATCTCCCGGTGGAGGTCGTCGGGGACGTTTCGAATCTGGATCATCTTCGACATGTGCTTCACCGTAACACATGTGCAAAACATGCATGCGGGGACGTAGAGGAACCCCGTAGCACGGGTTCACCCGCAGGCCACCCACGTTTCACTCAGTCGGCTCTCGTCGACCGACTACCCCGAGGGTGGATCGTGACGAATCATCCAGATCCCGTGATCTGATCCTCCGTGTGGTGGGGCGGGGTCATCCGGCCCCACCACACCACACTCTCAATCTGTCGCTGTCGACGATGCCCTGACCCGGCGTTGCGGTGGCATCCCGGCGGTCGGATCGAACTGGATGAGGGAATTGCGTGGGTTGCGGAGGACGTAGCATCCCGCTCTCGACAAGGAGTTCGCACATCCCCACCGCTCCCCCGCCTCCGCCCGAGGTGACCGGCGGGTCGACCACGCGGATCGTCCGCATGGTCTTCCCGGACCAGACCAACCACCACGACACCCTCTTCGGTGGCGAGGCGTTGAGTCTGATGGCCTCGGCGGGGTCGATCAGCGCCGCCCGCCACAGCCGCCGGCCGGTGGTCCTTGCCGGATCCCACGCCATCGACTTCCGTGCCCCGGTGCCACACGGCTCGATCGCCGAGGTGACGGCGCGGGTGACGGCCATCGGACGGACCTCGATGGTGGTCACAACCACGCTCGACGCCGAGGATCTGCTCACCGGGAAGCGGACGCGGAGCACCGAGGGACGGTTCACCTTTGTCGCCGTCGACGACGACCAGCGTCCGACACCGGTGATCGACCGTGAAATCGGTGTGGAGATCCTTCCCGATCCCGAACTGACCGTGACCACCGAACGGGTGCTCCCTGGGCAGGTCAACCATCTGGGAACCCTGTTCGGGGGCGAGATGGTGCGGCTGGCTGACGTCGTGGCGTTCATCGCCGCCGCACGCCACACCCGCAAACAGATGGTGACGGCCCGGTTCGAGGATCTCGATCTGGTCGCTCCCATCGGCCTCGGCGACCTCGTCGAGGTGTCGGCACGGGTGATCGAGACCCGCCGGACCTCGTTGGTGGTCGGCGTCGATGTGGTCGGCGAAGATCCGCGGACCGGCGACCGCTATCTCGCCACCTCGGGGCGGGTGGTGATGGCCCCGGCCCGTCGCCGCCCCGACCCCGATCAGAGGGAACCGACCGGGTGACCACCGGACTGCTGATCGCCGGGACCGCATGTGCCTGGCTGTTCGTGGCGACGTTCCTGATCGACGGGGCGACCCGCCCCGGATACCGTCCGGTCTACCACCCGGTGAGCGCTCTCGCCCTCGGAAGGCGGGGATGGATCCAGACCACCAACTTCATCGTCTGCGGAACCGCCGTGATCGGCGCAAGCATCGGCGTCCATGGCGCCACCGGGTCCGACCTGCTGACGGCGGCGATCGCCGTCTTCGGCGCCGGTCTGGTGGCGTCAGGCGTGTTTCCCATGGATCCGATGCGGGGATACCCGCCCGGGACCCCCGAGGGCGACCCACCGGAGTTCAGTCGGCGTCATCAACGCCACGACGCCGCCGGAGCGCTGGTGTTCCTGTCGCTTCCGGTGGCGGCGGTCATCGCCGCCTTCGTTCTCGACCCGTGGCCGTGGAAGGTCGCCTCGGCGTTGGTCGCCGTCACGGTCGCCGCGCTGTTCATCCGGTTCGCATCGGCGTGGGAGGCCGACGCCGATCAGGCCGGTCTGCTCCAACGCCTCAGCATGGTTCCCGGCTGGGTGTGGCTCGGGGCGCTGTTCCTCCACCTGGCCGGTTGATGTCCCGGATGTCGCCGATCGGCGGCACCACAGCGCCACCTCACCTGCGAATCCGCTGGTGGCCGGTCTCGGGACCGATGAGGATGTCCGATGGTCGCAGTCAGTCCTTCGAAAGCCGCCGCAATCGGCCACACCAACCGAGGAGCACACCAATGTCAGCTACGCGGATCCACAACCTTTCGATCTCGCTCGACGGGTTCGCCACCGGTGAGCCACAGTCCGCCGAAGCACCGTTCGGCCATGCGGGCGAGCGCCTGCACCAGTGGATGTTCGGCACCAAGTTCTGGGACGCAAGCGGGACCGCCGGCGTCGACAACGCCTTCGCCGAGCGTCACGAACATGGCATCGGCGCCGAGATCATGGGTGCCAACAAGTTCGGTCCACCCGACTGGCAGGACGACCCGGGCTGGAAAGGCTGGTGGGGTCCGAACCCGCCCTTCCACACCCCGACCTTCGTGCTCACCCACCGTCCACGACCGCCGCTCGAGATGGAGGGCGGAACCACGTTCCATTTCCTCGACGCCACCCCGGCCGAGGCACTCGACGCCGCCCGTCAGGCAGCCGACGGACGGGACATCCGGATCGGTGGCGGTGCCACCGTCGTCCGCGATTTCCTCGCCGCCGGACTCGTCGACCACATGCACCTCGTCCAGGTCCCCATCGTGCTCGGCCGCGGCGTCCGCATCTGGGACGGCCTGGAAGCCCTCGAAACCGCCTTCGACATCGAGGCGGTCTCCTCCCCGAGCGGCGTCACCCACCTGACGTTCACACGCAAGGCGTCGTAGTCCCCGACGCCGAACCGACGAACTCTCGATGCGAGCATGCCCCAGTCAGCCCCTCGGCGGTGTCGAAAGCACGGTGACGCAGCCCTGCCCATCGGCCGTGCCCGGGACGCTCCAGGACGTCGTTGGTCCAGTCGTAGATCGACTCCCGATATCCACCGTCGACAGCCCGTAAGGAGGTCCCGCTGTGACGACTCGGGGGCCCGCCACGACGGTGCCCGGGAACTGCTCCGCCCGCAGAATTTCGAAACCCAGATCCGTTGCCTGGTGGCGCACTTCTGTGAGTAGTCCATCGCATGGCTCGCCATGCACGTCACGGGTGGGGTCCCACGACCACCACCATCAGGTCCAGCGACTCGACCGCGCGGGCCAGCCGCGCATCTCCGGTGACCAACCGTGCGTCGAGGGCTTCCGCCAAGGCAACATACGTGGCGTCGTACGCCGACACGGCATCGCGCAGTTGCCATACCCGGGGCAACAACGGCTCAGCGGGCCACCGTCGGGCTGGGAAGTCGGCCAAGTCCGTCAGCGCCGCCGCTGCCCGACGCTCCGGAATCTCCCGACGTCGCACCCATGCTCGCAAGACGGATGTCACTTCAACGACGGCCAGGTGCGGCAGATGCAGACCCGCATCGTCGGCCTCGAGCGCCTCGGCTACCCGCCTACCGAGCGGGCTCCCTACCAAGTACTCGGCAAGCGACGAGGCATCGACAACCGAAGCCATCAGCCGGCAGCACGCTCTGCGTCCAGGATCTCGGCGGCAGAGGTGTGTGGCTCTGTGCTGCCCCGCAGTGCCACACGCTCCGAGAGTTCCGCGAGCGTAGGTTGACCGGCGAGCCTCGTCAGCTCGCCAAGCACATACTCCGAGAGACTCTGCCCACTTGCTGCGGCACGTGCCTTGAGTGTGTTGCGTAGGTCGTCGGGGAGGTTGCGAACCTGAAGAGTCGACATGCAATCCATCCTAGATGCATGCATAACGCATATCAAGTAGAGATCGGGGCATCCGGGCCCCTCGGCAAGTGCGTCCATCGACACCGTCGGCATTCGGGGGCTAAACTCACCGCCGTTGAACCAACAGCCCAGAATCGTCGCCAAGCCTTGATACGCAAGGCTTCTGATGGGTGGGCCCGGCAGGACTCGAACCTGCGACCGACGGATTATGAGTCCGCCCGGACTCATTCTGGCAACTCGGCCGAAATCCGTTCAGGGCAAGGGCTGCAGGCGTTCAGCCGTTGTGCCACAAGGGTTTCCGTCCCAATCGGAGTCTTCCCTCAGTGCCCTACATCTCACTTGAACTCCGGTTCTTGCTTGTTCTCGCGCGGCCCGTACGCGGCCCAAGCTCGTGGCCCGTCGAGCGACCGCGAACGCCCCCGTCCTGGCGAGCATGCGTCGGTCGCCCGCACCTAGGTCCCTGTCCCTGACCCCGGCAGCGGAACGTCGTACGCCGACGGGTGCTTGGGGCGGAGTCTTATCAACTGAGATCACACGGGTCACCGGTGCGATGAACCCTGTAGACACGTCGTCGAGGCACAGGAACGTGCCATCACGATCCCGGGTCCTGGCCGTCGGTCTCCGTGGACGGTGTCGGCATCGGATCTTGAACATCCACCGGTGTGCCACTGCTGCCGTCGATCAGCGCACGTGTTCCGAGAACTTCGTCGAGATTGATGATCATGGAGTCAAGGCAGTCGTCCTCTGTCTGGTTCCGCGCCCGAACTGTGATCACGATCTCAGTTGTCGACTCCTCAACATGGCTTTCGAGATCCGCGTTACACGTACTCGGATGTACCAGGATCGCCCGGTCGTATGAGTCCCCTGGCGTGGTGGGGATTCGGGTCCACCGCGAGGTGAGCCACCGGCGTGATGCTCGGTGTGTACCTACCAAAGTGCACACCAAGGAGATCACGCCGATGGCTCTGTCCGAGTCTGCCGTTTCTGACTCTGCTCGACGCGCTCCGCGTCGGGGAGGGCACCGACCTTGTCCGCGAGCTCGCCCAGTGGGCGCTGCAGCAGTTGATCGAGGCCGAAGCCACCGAGAGGATCGGGGCCGGCCAGTACGAACGCTCCGGCGAGCGGGTGACGCACCGCAACGGGCACCGGCCCCGGGTGTTGTCGACCAAGGCCGGTGATCTGCAGCTCGGGATCCCGAAGCTGCGGAAGGGGTCGTTCTTCCCTGAGCTGCTCGAGCCTCGCCGCCGGATCGACCAGGCGCTCTACGCGGTGGTGATGGAGGCCTACGTCAACGGGGTGTCGACCCGTTCGGTCGATGACCTCGTCGCGGCGATGGGTGTCGACACCGGGATCTCGAAGTCCGAGGTGTCGCGGATCTGCGCAGGGCTCGACGAACGCGTCGACGCGTTCCGGAGCCGCACCCTCGGCCACGTCGCCTTCCCCTACGTCTACCTCGATGCCACCTACATCAACGTCCGCGACGACGCCCTCGGCCAGGTCGTGTCCCGAGCAGTCGTGATCGCCACTGGGATCACCGCCGACGGCGGCCGAGAGGTCCTCGGGCGTCGACATCGGCGACAGCGAGGACGAGACGTTCTGGACCCGGTTCCTGCGCTCGCTCACGCGACCGCGGCCTCGGCGGGGTCCGTCTCGTGATCTCCGACGCCCACGCCGGGCTGAAAGCCTCGATCCGCAAGTGCTTCGCCGGTGCGAGCTGGCAACGTTGCAGGGTCCACTACGTCCGGAACCTGCTCGCCACCGTACCCAAGTCCCACGCCGAGTTCGTCGCAGCGGCGTTCCGGTCAATCTTCGCCCTCGGCACCAAGGCTGAGGTCGAGGCCCGCTGGGACGACGTCACCGACACCCTCACCGAACGGTTCCCCAAAGCCGCCGAGTCGATGCGCGCTGCCAAGACCGACGTCCTCGCCTTCACCGCGTTCCCCACCGCGCACTGGCGCAAGATCTGGTCGAACAACCCGCTCGAACGCCTCAACAAGGAAGTGAAGCGACGCAGCAACGTCGTCGGGATCTTCCCCAACGACACCGCCGCCATCCGCCTCATCGGCGCCGTGCTCGCCGACCAACACGACGAATGGGCCATCGCCCGCCGCTACCTCTCCGACACCTCAATGGCCGAACTCAACCAACCACGCGACACTGGCGACAATCAGCCAGCACTCGCCGGCTGAACACATCGAGCATCACACCCGATTTCCCACCACCTTGCGGGACTCTGTCGCCCGGTCGTCCGGCCGAGCGTACGCTTCCCGGAAGGCAACAGCTTCAGCGCTGCTGACGGCTGAACAGTTGGTCACGCTCCACGCAATCAGCACGATACCGAGCAGGCGGCGAAACGAAGCCACCCCCTTCATCTTCGTGCCCAGAGCTGAGGGCGCCGAGTGCGAGCCATCAGTTCGTCGTCATGAGTGGGTCGTCACCTTCTGTCATGTCTGAGCCTCTCAGCCTTCGGGCTCAGGATGTAAGACCTCAGCCAGTTCGTGGCCCACGAGTCCCAGTGCGCGGTTCATTATGCTGTCGAAGGCCTCGCCGAACTGCTCCGCCATGGGCTCGTACATGATGCTGTGTTGACATTCACCTGGGAGAAAGACGCGGCCGTCCGGAAGCGTGACAGCGACTAGTCCGACTACATCCTCCGCCCCAACGACCCACTCTTCGACCAAACCGAACCAGACGCCGGCCTCGTTCGCAAGCGCCCAATCGATCCCAGGCCAGTAGGTGTCGTGGATCTCTATGGTTGCAACATCGCCTTCCACCAAGGCTTCTCCGCTGCCCGTAGCGCTCAAGACTTCCACTGTTGCCGGCCTAGTGGCCGGATCCCCTTCTTCGTTCCAGCCACCGGACACGACACCGCCGATCTCCAGCCACCCTGCTGTGCCCTCCATGTAGCTGACCGCATCCGCGACGTCTCCTGAGGCTTCAGGACAAGCTGCGAATGCCGCTGCGAGTGTTTCGATCGGCGCTTCGAGGGACGGCCACGTCGCCGCGTCGCCAGTCCGACCACAGCCGCCAGCAACGACAACGCACAGCAACAACAGCCCGTTGATGCGTACTCGGTGGCTCATGCTTTCTCCTCGGACATGGTCGAAGCGCCTGTCTACCGTAGCGCTCGAGATGTTCGTCGCTTTCCCGGACGCACGGTTATGGAACTCACATCCATCTCTTGCAAGTGAGGTTGCAGGAGTGGCGCGATGGCGATCCGCAATCGGTGGTGTTGACGGTGGCGAGAATTTACGACGAGATCGCCGCTGAGCGCCGCAACGGACCCGCCGAGTACTCGGCATCGCCGAATCTCGCCGGGGTCAATTGTCGAAGTTCCCCAGCGGGTCAGCGGCGGGGTGGGGAGTGCCGGGCCCCACGGGCACCCACACAATAGGTGCGAGAGGGCTCCTGGCACGCTTCGAGGTGTCAGCGACCGATCGAGAGATCGGGGGACTCCGGTGTCCGGCGAGGCACCGGGCGGTGCAGCCGATCCGTGTCGTCGGTGGTGAAGCCGCCGAGCGAGGGCCACCGGTACCTGGCGTCGGATTGGTCGTTGATTTCCGCCAGCTGTGCGACGGCTGGTCGATCGACCCACTCCCGCGAGAGCGCCTCGGTGACGACGTCAACGGGGGTCTGGTTGTCATCGCAGACGACGTAGGCCTGATTCGTGGCACGGCCCCTGGTCATGGGGGTGTAGATGCCGGCGGTGTCGGTGGGTCCGTCGATGAGGAGGAGGGCGGTGTCGACGGTGCGGCCTTGGGTCGCGTGGCTGGTCTGGGCGTACCCGAGCTCGACGTGCTGCGCCGTGTAGTCAGCGGGGAGCCTCACGGTGCCGCTCCGACCGGTGACGGTGACGGTCCCGTCCCCATGGACGGTGTCGATGATCCAGTGGTCGCGGTTCTTCACGATGGCGCCAAGATCGGTGTGAAGGGTGCGGTCGTTGCGGCGGGTGACGACCTCGTCACCGACGAGCATCCGCCGATCGCCCACGGCGACCCGCGGGCCGGTGGGGTCGAGTTCGCCGGTGGCGATTCGTGCTTGTTGAGCGCGGTAGTTGAGACGGCAGACGGTGTCGGTGGTGTTGGCCATCATCG
This sequence comes from uncultured Acidimicrobiia bacterium, assembly GCA_963708235.1. Lineage (GTDB taxonomy): Bacteria > Actinomycetota > Acidimicrobiia > Spongiisociales > UBA5794. The sequence continues at coordinate 2,043,359 of OY970200.1, forward strand.
CGACCGTCTCACCCCGGGTTCGGGCGACGGCCCAGGCGGTGAGGATCTCGGTTTCCATGTCTCCGGGTGTACCGCCGTGGAGGCGGCCGTGGCGGTCGTACTCGGCGAGGACGCCGGGGTCGCCGTTGCGGAGCCGGAGGGAGGCTTCTCGTTCCCATTGGTGGGTGAAGCGGTGGACCTGGTCGAGTTCGATGGCGCCGTAGGTGTCGACGAGGTGGGCGAACATGCCGCCCCTCCCGACGGCACTGAATTGGTGGGGGTCCCCCACCATGACGACACGCCAACTCCGGCGTCGGACGAGTTCCACGAACTGCGCTAGCTTCGGTGTCGAGACGGTGCCTGCCTCGTCCAGGATCACGGTCGCTCCGAACGCGAGGTCGTAGGCGGGTGCTGGGGGGCGGTTGGGTTGGTGGTGTTCGTGGAGGAGCTTGTCGAGGGTGTCGGCGGGCATTCCGGTTTCGGTGGCGAGGACATCGGCGGCGCCAGCGGTTGGCGCCACGCCGAACACGGAGCAGCCCTTCGACTGGAGGTCGGCAACGGCGGGGGCGAGGGCGGTGGTCTTACCGGTCCCGGCCGGACCCTCGATCAACACCACGCTCTTCACCCCCGCCACGCCAGCGCATGCCTCCACCTGTGCCGGGCTCAGCGCCTCGATACCTGGCACATGGACGGGCCGCTGCGGGAACATGTCGGCAATCTCCGCGGCCTTGTCGGCCCATTCGACGATGCTTCGCTCCTGAGCGAGGATCGCCTCGGTGGTGAACTGGCGGTGGATGATCATCTCGGTAACCGGTCGCCCGTCGCGACGCAGCCCAACTCCGTCCGGCACTCGTGGTGACAGATCGACGCAGCGGGTAGCGGCGGTGTGCTCGGCGAGACGCTGCAGCCACGGAGCCAGCTCGGCGGGGTCGACGGTGACGTCGGTGGGGACAGTGGCGGCGAGTTCCCGGACGAGTTCGGCGGGTCGCCACATCGACTGTTGCTCTCCCAACGCCTCGAGCGCCCGATCAACCATCCCGGCGACCATCTCGGCGTCGATGCCTCGCTGCGGTGGGTGGCGGGTGACGGCGGCGATGAGCCGCCCGGGTTCCCACCCGAGCTCACCGAGACGGTCCCGCCACTCTCGGCGCAGGTCGTCGGGGCGGTGCCTGTCGGGTTTGGGGGGTCGGCTGTCGACGGCGGCTTCCCGGCCGAGTTTCCAGTGTTCCTTGCGGGTCGGTTCCCGTCCGAAGTCAACCCGGAACCGTTCGAGCTTGATTTGGAGGCGGTCTTCCATCTCTCGGGTCCGTTGCGAGAAGTGCTCCAGGATCACCGGGTCAACATCGGCGATCTCAGCAATCCCGTGCACAGGGTGATGCCATGTGACACCGAGGCGGCGGGTCAGTTCGGTGCGGAGTCCGGCGTGATACAACCCGGACAGGGTGCGCTGGGCCAGCTTGATCGTGCGAGCGTCCAACGCCAACCAGCGGCCATCCGCTGTCAGGACACGGTTAGCGATCACGACATGGGAGTGGACCTGGGGGTCGTTCTCTCGGCTGGTGTGCTGACGGAACACTCCCGCCACGGTTCCCTCGACGTCAACGGCGACGATATGGCCCCGGACCCGGATCCGGGTCACCGCCTGGGCTTCGATCCAGTCGATCACCGCATCGACCGCCCGATCATGCGCCTCGGTCACCGCCCGACGGACGTGTTCGTCGCCGACACCGAACAGGACCGACACGGATTTCGGGGCGGAGAACGTGGCGTCGAAACCGCGTACCGAGCCTTCCCCGAACCGGCGGCCGAGCCGTGTGCCGGTGGTCGGATGGCACCCGGCCATGATGTTGAGGAACGCCTCGTCCTCGATCGTGCCGTCCAGTCCGAGCAGTCCGGCGCCACGGCCCCGCCACCGCCCCGGCGGTTCCTGACCATCGAGGTAATACACCGGCACGGTGTCCAGGTAGTACCGGCCGGCGTCGTCACCCTTGAGCGTGGTCACCCGCACGGTCACCACGCCACCTCCCACTCACAACCGCAGGTGTGCACACGTCTGTGCTTCTGGTGCGTTCCTGGTGAATGGTTGGTGTATGGAGGGGTCACGGGTGCCTCGCAAACCGATTGGCGAAACCTTCGACTAGCGTACCCTACATAGCACCTTTGTCTACCGTCACTATTTGTTATATGTCGTGAGATGACGTGAGGAGACACGTGGTGAGGAGAGACTCAGTGAGACCCGGGGACACGATGAGCACCCAGCCGACCCGCAGCAACGGACACCCCGGCGCCGCCGGCGACCCGTTCGGCCTCGAATCTTGCCCGACGAGGGGGTTCTCAACGACCCCGTCCCGGGCGTACGCTCGAAAATCATGAGAGGCGCCATCCAGCACCGCAAGAACCGCTCCTCCCCGTGGAGAGCCCGCTACCGCGCCCCCGATGGCAGCGAGGTCTCCCGGTCCTTCACCCGCAAGCTCGACGCCGAGCGCTGGCTCCAAGACGAACTCGCCAAACTCAACCGGGGGCTGTGGATCGACCCATCCGCCGGCCAGGTCACCTTCGCCGAATGGATCGAGACCTGGCTCCCCGGCCTCGACATCAAACCCAAAACTCGCGCCGGCTACGAATCGCTCATCCGCTCGCGGGTCCTACCCGCATTCGGACCCGTCCAGCTACGGCGCATCACCCCAGCCGATGTCCGAGGATGGATCGCCGACATGGCCGACGAAGGCCTCTCCGCGTCCCGCATACGCCAGTCCCGCCAGCTCCTGCGCGCCGCGCTCGAGGTCGCGGTGACCGACGGGGTCATTGGTCGCAACCCGGTCATCGGTGTCAAGGTCCCGACCGCCCGACCCCGCGAGCAGCGATTTCTCGACGCCGCACAGCTCGCTGCGCTGGCGGCAGTCGCCGAGGACCACGCCGCCGGCGCCGGACTCGTCGTCGAGGTCCTCGGCTGGGTCGGCCTCCGCTGGGGAGAAGCTCACGGCTCTCAGATCGACCTCGGTGGACCCGCTCCGACGCCGGATCACAGTATCGGAGGCAGCGACCGAGGTCGGCGGCGAGTTGGTGTTCGGGACACCCAAGAGCCATCGCAGCAGATCCGTGATCATGCCGTCGTGGCTCGCCGACCGCCTCGGCCGACATCTCGCCACCGTCGAGCCGGGCGCCTTCGTGTGCACCACCACCAGGGGTGGACCGCTACGGACCGCCAACTTCCGTCGCGATGTGTGGACATCGGCGCTCGACGCCGCCGGGATCGACCCGGGTCTGCGAGTGCACGACCTCCGCCACAGTGCGGCGTCCATGATGATCTCCTCCGGCGCCAGCATCAAGGCCGTGCAACGCCAGCTCGGTCACGGCTCCGCCGCCATGACCCTCGACCTCTATGGGCACCTCTACGACGACGACCTCGAGGCCCTCGCGGACGCCCTTGATGAGCGGTACGCCGCCGCCCATGCGGCCCAAACCGGGCCAAAGGCCGATTCTGGGGTCATCGAGCTGCGGCCTGAATCGCCCCCGGGGCAGTGAGACGCACGGCTTCTACCAGAAGCACTGAACAAGCCCCGATGCACGGATGGCTCGATCAGCTGTGACGAGCGGAATGCCATGCGCATTCGCTGTGGCGACGATCAGCCTGTCCCATGGGTCCGCCAGCGAGTCCCTGGGTATCGTGGCCGCGCTATCGACGACAGCCAAGCCGATCTCTTGGAGCGTGACGTGTGCCGAGCCGTTCGAGCGTCGTCCGTAGTGCGCCGAGATCCGCGGCGGTGACTGCCTCGGTGGTCTGGGTTACGTACCAGAGGTCGATGAGGCTGGCAACGGAAACGACGATGCCATCAGTGGCTTCCGCTTCACGCAAGACCGAGGCTGCGGTGTCGGAGAGTCGAGGGGAGCCGGCGATGTACCAGACGATGGCGTGGGAATCGGCGACGACTCTCACGACTGGTTGAGGTCCTCGACCGCGAGTGCGCTCCCTCGCTCGAAGTCGCTCCAGTCGAGGTCGGGGAAGTCAGGGAGTGCACCGGCGAGCTGCGCCGGCTGGTCCGCCCGGTGGGCTTCGACGACGCGCAGGTGTGTGCCAGGCAGCAGACCCAGTCGAGCGAGCTGCTCGGCCGGGATGCTTCCGTCGTCGGCAACCACGAGGGTGTCGTCGGCCGTAGGGTCGGGTGCGCTCATCGCGCAAAGTCTACGCCCACTCTCCCTGGTGCGGCACAACCGGACCTTGGACCGCACCCAGTTCCCGCTCTCACTCGGGAACCGCCACCCGGCCATCACGAGCACGCCGCGCACCCCACAGCCCAGCACCTTCGCGGCCCCACGCGGCCCAAGCCCGAATCTGACGTGATCACGTTGAGACAAGAATCGCCGCAAAGCCTTGATACGCAAGGCTTCTGACTGGTGGGCCCGGCAGGACTCGAACCTGCGACCGACGGATTATGAGTCCGCTGCTCTAACCGACTGAGCTACGGGCCCGGGAATGTGGTTGTGACACGTGGCTTTGCGGCGGGTCGTCTCTCTGAGATGGCCGCTCGTTGTCGCAGGGCACGACCGGGACGGTCGATCCTACCTTGCGCGGTGCTGGTCACCAGCGCCAGTTCGGCCGCCGGACTTCCGGTCCGTCAGCCTTCCACACGGAATCGAACCAGATCGGAGGCGAGGATCAGGTCTCCCACAAACCCACCCTGACGAGTCTCGGCGACATACGCATCGATGTCGCCTGGCGACGACGGTGCCGGAAGTAGGTGGGTGAGCACCAGGGTATCGACCGCCGCCTCTGCGGCCAGCGCGCCGACGGATTGGGCGCTTGCGTTCCATCCGAGCAGCGAAGCGGAGGCGCGGTCGGTGAGAACCGCTTCGTGGATGAGCACGTCGGCACCGCCTGCAAGCTGGCGGACACCTGCTCCGACCGCGGTGTCGCCGCTGATGGCCACGGTGCGTCGTCCGTCGCCGATGCGGTAGCCGACTGCCGCTTCGATCGGATGATGGTCCACGAGGACGCTGCTCACCGTCCAGTCGTCGTGGGTGTAAACCACGGAAAGTCGCCCGGTCGCCGCAAACGTGCGGACCTCGATCCTGGGGCGCAGCCCGCCGTCGGACGGACCCTGGCCGTGGAAGGCGGTGTCCTCGAACGGCTCGAGGCACCGATCGGCAAACCGGGCAGCGGGTCCTTCGGATGCGACCACGATGAGCGGTTGGTGGCCGCCGTCCGTCCATCTCGTGGTGGCGAAGGTGGCCAGATCGCTGACGTGGTCGGTGTGATGGTGGGTCAGTAAGACGCCGGCGACGTCGGTGAGGTCGAGCCCAGCCTGCAGAGCACGCTGAGTCACACCCCGGCCACAGTCGACGAGGAGCCAGCTCGCTCCCCGGCTCAGCGCAACTCCCGAACCGCAACGGTCCGGATCGGCGTTCGGGGTACCGGTGCCGAGGAGCACGACCTCCATCAGGCCCCCACCCTACGCACGCGAAGCGACACCGCGTACAAACCGTGGGGAAGACAGCGCCTCATGCGATCGGCTCGGTTGCGGAGACACCCCTGAGGGGTCGTCCCGTCCGGAACATCATTCGGACGGGGCGCGGAGGGGTCGACCCCAGAGGGAGACCAGGCGGGCGACGAGGGTGATCAGGAAGACCTGGCCCACGAACGCCTCGAGCACGACGAGGCGTTTCGCAAGGATGGTCACCGGCGTGATGTCCCCGAAGCCGACGGTGGTGAGGGTGATGAACGAGAAGTAGACGTAGTCACCGTCGGAGCCGATCCCGGAGAACGGGGTCTGCTCCCCGAAGGAGGCGACGGCAAAGTACAAGGCCGCCATGGCGAAACCGATGAGGGCATAGGCGGAGATGGCGCCCATCACGGTCTGCATGGTGACGGTCCGGTGCTGGGCGATCCTGGACAGGATGGCGAAGATCGCCAGGAACTGGCTCGCAAACACCATCACGGCCAGCACACCGAGCTCGGTGACACCTCCGGCCACCACCAGCCCGACCGCCGCCAGCAACATCCCGCCGGTGGCGGTGACCCCCAGCCTGCGGAGACGCACCGGAATCCCCGGTGACCACAGCACCACGATCAAGATCGTCAGCCAGATGACGGCACTGGCCAGCTTGACCCAGTTGTGGTCGCTGATGCCGGAGACCAGGTAGCTCCCCAGCACCAGCAGCAGCACCACGCCGTAGCGTTCCCGGGCAACCGGTCCCAGCCGTTGCTCGTTGACCGTCGTGGCGTCTGTCATCCCGTGCATCCCTCCGTGACCCGGTCCGCAAGCAACGAATCTATCGCCTCACCGCCCCGCCCGCCCAGAACTGGGTTCCGCCTCGCCCGTTCTACAGATTTCGAATCTTGTCAGCGTTCGATATTCATAGTATGTTCGACAGATATCGAACGACGTTGGGGTTGGTCGCTATGAGCCCGCAATCGAAATCTGCCGACCGCACCCACACCGGGGCGCCGCTGTCGTTGTCGGTTGAGGCATCCCCGGTGTACGAGCTGCTGCTCACGCTGTTCATGTATCACACCGCCGGCCTCGACCCCGACCACCCGGAGAACCGCCAGACCATCGCCGAGATCGGAGGACGGCTCGGGGCACCCGCCCGCACCGCCCTCAACCGGGTCTCGGGAAGCGCCGCAGTCTGGGGTTTTCTCATCGGTGTGGCGTATCGCTCTCAGTCGGCGACGGCTTCCGACTTCGCCAACCACCTTGCGGCGACCGATCCCGTTGCGCTCCGTCGCCAGATCATGACCGACGCCGGCTTCGCCACCTCGCAAGGGCACGACGCCGACGCCATCGAACGGGCCATCCACGGAGACACCAGCGGTATCGATGCCGGGGACGATCCCGCCGATCAAGGGTTGATCACGCTGTTCGATCTCAGCCCCAGTTCGACCACAGAGCTTCTAGTTGCGGCACTCCGCACCGCCGGCGCCGACCTGGAACCCCACCTCACCGACCTGCTCCCCCGACTAGAGCGCGACGCCGAGACCACCCGCGCCATGGCCGACACCATGTCCCCCACCGCCGTTGTCGAGGCCGCCACCAGCGGCGTGACCTTCGACTGGCAACCCGACACCACCGAGGTGCTGCTGATCCCATCGCTGGTCGTCTCACCCTGGGTGGTGATGACCCAGCACGATCAGATCCCGATCTTCTGCTACCCCGTATCGGAGACCGACCGCAACGTCGATCCGGCGGCGCCACCGGCACCCCTGGTCGAGATGCTCAAGGCGCTAGCCGACGAGAAGCGGCTCCGCCTGCTCTACATCCTGGGTGAAGGCCAGTACACGCTCGGCGAGCTCGCCGAGAAGGTCGACCTTGCCAAGTCGACGACGCACCATCACCTCCGGGCCCTCCGCACCGCCGGCCTGATCCGGGTGGTCGTCGATCAGAGCAAACAGGAGATTGCCCGTGCGGAAGCCATCCCCGGGCTCGACCGACTGCTCGACGACTACCTCTCGGCGGCCCGCAACCGTCCACCCGCACCCGATCCGGACGGGACATGACCATGCACGGCCCCCACCTCCACGATTTCGCCAGGAGCGTCGACGCCGATCGCCGCCAACGAATGGCCTCCGCCAATTCCCGACGGCGCACCGGGCGTTTCCGCACCGCCGTCGGACTGGGTCTGGTCAAGGTGGGTCTGCGGTTGGCGAACCGCTCTCTCGATCTCCACCGCCATCCAGAACCGCCCCCGAACCGGTGCCGCCCATCCCACGCGGCTCCCGTGGGGTAGTCTGCGATCGATGCCTCGAGTCTCCCGCAAAGGTGATGCGGGGACGGTCGGCGACGACGCCAGGACCAAAAAGGTGAGGGGAACAGCCGATCCTCAGGATCCGCGGCCGTTGGGCCAGCGGCTGGTCGACGCGGGGCTCATCACTTCCGACGCCCGTGACGATGCCTTGCGCCGGCACCAAGAGACCGGGTTCCGTCTCGGTGAGATCCTTCTCGTCCGCCGTCTGATCGACCGTCGCGATCTCTACCTGCACCTGGCCGAGGTGTGGGGGCAGGACTTCGTCGACCTCGCCGGGGTCGAACCCGACCCACCGCTCCTGTTCGGGCTGACCCAGTACCACCTCGCCCGGGAGTCCTGGGTCCCGATCCGAACCCGATCCGACGGCCGGGTCGTGGTCGCCATCAGCGAACCCCCCGACTTCCTTCGGACCGCCCACATCGAGCGGTCGGTAGGACACCCGGTGACCCTTGTCGCCGCCACCGACCGCGACGTCCTCGAGGTCATCCACCGCGCCTTCCGCGATGCCGTCGTCCACAAGGCAACCATGGGGTTGTGGGATGTCGACGCCACCGCCTCCGCCCGCCACGTGTTGTCCCTGCCGCAGCGGATCATGTTGTGGACGCTCGTCCTCCTGCTGGTCGGTGCGTTGGTGCTCGCCCCCGGCGACACGCTGATCGCCCTCTCCGCCATCGTCAGCGGGCTGTTCCTGATCAGCGTGTCGTTCAAGTTCGTGGTGGCGATGGTCGGTGTCCGGCGCGAGCGGTGGACCACCGTCGCCGACGACCAGATCGCCACGCTGGAGGACAGGGATCTTCCCCGGTACACGATCCTGGTGCCGGTCTTCCGCGAAGCGAACATCATCGGTCAGCTCATCGGAAATCTTGCGGCGCTCGACTATCCCCCGGAACGTCTCGACGTCATTGTGCTCATCGAGGAGAGCGACCCGGAAACCCTCGAAGCCCTCCTGGCCGCCGACCCGCCCTCGTACGTGCGCAGCCTCCTCATCCCCGCCTCCGAGCCGCAGACCAAACCCAAGGCATGCAACGTCGGCCTCGAATATGCCCTCGGCGAGTTCCTCGTCATCTACGACGCCGAGGACGCTCCCGAACCCGGTCAGCTCAAGGTGGCGGTGGCGGCTTTCCGCAACGGCGATCCCCGTCTGGTGTGTGTGCAGGCGGCGCTCAACTACTGGAACGCCGAGGAGAACGCCCTCACCCGAATGTTCACCCTCGAGTACTCGTACTGGTTCGACTACATGCTCCCCGGGCTCGACCGGCTCGGCCTCCCCATCCCTCTGGGAGGCACTTCGAACCACTTCCGCACCAACTCCCTCCACGAACTCGGAGGATGGGACCCCTACAACGTGACCGAGGACGCCGACCTCGGGATCAGGGTCGCCGCCACCGGCGGCACGGTCGGGGTCATCCCCTCCACCACCTTCGAGGAGGCCAACCGGGCCTACGGAAACTGGATCCGGCAACGGTCCCGGTGGATCAAGGGCTACATGCAGACCCTGCTGGTCCACCTCCGACTCCCCCTCGAGATGGTCCGTTCCGCCGGCTGGAAGGGGGCGACATCGTTCATGCTGCTGATCGGCGGCACCCCCTACACCTTCCTCGCCACTCCCCCGCTGTTCGCCCTCTTCATCGTGACCCTGTTCACCTCCGACGAGTTGGGTCAATGGTTCCCCGGCTGGGTTCTCTACGTGAGCCTGTTCAACCTCCTCATCGGAAACTCGCTGATGATCTACCTGTCGATGATGGGCGCCTTCAAGCGGCGCCGCTACCGGTTGGTGTTGTGGGCGCTGCTCAACCCGCTGTATTGGATCCTCCATTCGATCGCCGCCTACAAGGCACTCTGGCAACTGATCCGCGATCCCCACTACTGGGAGAAGACCGTTCATGGTCTCAGTGACCTCACATCCCCCAACGAACCCTCCCCCGGCTACACATCCGGCCAATCATCTGGGGCCGACGACGCTGATCGTCAGCCGGTGGCCGGCTGAGTTCCGTTATCGCCTGGCCCTGCGGGCGGCCATCGCCGCACCGCTGATCCTGATGTCGGCATGGGTGGCGGCGCTGCCGTACACCTCGGCCCCCCATGCCGAGCTGCTGGCACGGGGAACGGCGATGGCCGGCTCGTCGGCGGCCGAGGCGGTCGGGCTCGCCTACCCGCCGATCCCGACGGTGCTGGCGTTCATCTTCGGGACCGCCTTTGCACTGTCGGCGGTGGCCTCGCTGTTCGCCGCCACCGCCCTCCACGCCACAGTCGAACGCATGGTGCGACGGCGACTCCCCTGGTATGCGGTGGGCGCCCTCACCCTTGCCGTGGTGGCGCCACCGGCGAGCTGGTACCTGGCCACCCAGGATCTGGCGACGATGGGCGGGCTCACCATGTTGGTGATCGCCCTGGACGGTGTGGTGCGGTTTGCCTTCGGGGAGGAGACCGAGGGGGGATTCACCGCCGGCCTGCTCCTCGCCGGTGCGTTCCTGTTCGACCCGGTGGCGCTGGTGTATGTGGTGCTCCTGGCGCTCGCCGCTCCCCTGCTCGCCTGGTCACGACATCGTGGTGAGCCTGCCGCCGCCCGGGCCACCATCGCCGTGTTGTGTGCCCCCACCCTGGCGCTGGTGGCGTCGACGGCGTATCTGCGATGGCTGTTCACCGGCCGTCCGATCGCAGGCCCGATCCGGGAACTGGGGCTGTTCTCCTTCCCCGACGGGGTGATGAACTCGCTCGTGGATGCGCTTGCCTTCACCGGCGAGGCGATGTGGCACTCGCCGATCTACCTGGTGGTGGGGACGCTGCTGGTGCTGCGCCGACCAGTCGCCGGGCTCGGGCTGCTCCTGCCACTGGTGGGTCTCACCCTCACCGTCTGGGTCGGGTTTCCGTATGCACCGATCGCCGCCATCCTGCTGCTCACCCTCCTCGGTCTGGCCACGATCCCTTCACGACCGGGATGGCGGGTGTCGGCGCTGCTGGTGGCGGCGGCTGCCGTGCAGCTTGCGGTCAATCTCACCTACGAGATACCGGGCTGGAACGGTCTCTTCGCCTGACGGCCTGGCAGGCAGCGGTGAACTGGTCGGTTCGGAGAATTCACCCAACCGTCATCCGGGCGGCACCTCGGCAACATCCGGATGCGGTTGGATGGGCGCACATCGAGAGAGGGCACCAATGTTGGATACCCGAGAGCGCATCAGCGACGAAGATCTTGCCGTCAAGGCCCGGGAACTCGCCGAGCTTCTCAACGGCCTGCCGCTTCCTCCGCTCCGTCCCACCGCAAAGACCCGCCCACTCGACCTCCCCGACACCGGGGGTCGGGTGGGCATCCGGGCCACCGGCTGACTACTGCCACGCCGATCCATCCACGTCGACCGGCTGCGGCCATCCGGCGTGGCAACCCAGCGGCAGTGGCCTGCCCGGAGAAACTCTTCCTCCAGCTCCACAGCTCGAAGGTCTCCGGGCGGGCCGCTGCCAACGGAGCGTCTGTCAGGTGGCGGAGTCGGCGAAGACGGTGATCGCCTCGGCGAGCGCCGCCGGGACCCGGGTCGGGCGCCCCGAGGTGGTGGTCGCCGCCACCGTGATCTCCTGATCGGCGAGCAGCACACCGTCACGCAACAGGCGTTGGTGCCATGTCGTCGACGTGCGGCGCATCCGGGCCACCGATGTCTCGACGGTGAGCAGGTCACCCGGCCCGGCGGATCGCACGAAGCGGGTGCGCAACTCGGTCACCACCAGGTGGAACCCGAGCTCTTTGAGGGTCTTGAGACTCATCCCGACCGAGTCGAGCAACTCGACCCTCGCCACCTCGAAGTACTGGACATAGGCGGCGTGGTTGACGTGATCGTACGGATCGAGTTCGTAGAAGCGGACCCTGATGGTGGTTTCGAACGGCACGGCGCCCACGCTAATGGTCCTCTCCCTGGAGGTCGTCCCGGGTCGCAAAGTCGTTCTGACGCCATGCCTCGTAGACGGCAATGGCGGCGGCGTTCGCCAGATTGAGACTCCGGCCACCGGGGGCGATCGGGATCATCACCTGGGCGGTGACGGCAGGATGGGAGCGCACGGCTTCCGGCAGCCCGACCGACTCCTTGCCGAACAGCAGCACATCCCCCCGGCGGTAGGCCACGTCGGTGTAGCGCACCGAGCCGTACTGGGTGAAGGCGTACACGGTGGTCGGGGCGACCGCCGCCAGAAACGCATCGAGGTCGTCGTGGTTGCGGACTCTTGCGTGTTCCCGGTAGTCGAGCCCGGCTCGGCGGAGCTTGGCCGTATCGAGGTCGAATCCCAGGGGGTGGATGAGATGGAGGTCGCAGCCGGTGTTGACCGTCAGCCGCATCAGGTTGCCGGTGTTCGGAGCGATCTCGGGTTCGTGCAGGACCACATGGAACATCGGAGACGCCGGGTCAGGGCAGATCCGGGGCGGGGGGGATCACATCGATCGGCACCGTCCACCGTCCACCGGCCCGGCTGGCCAGGGTGGCGAAGGTCACGCCGTCGAGGATGGCGATGGTGGCATCGCGGACTTCCTCCCAGACCTCCTTGAGCGAGCAGCACACCTCCATCGGGCACGGTTCCGGCGCCGACCGGGTGGCGCACGAAATGGGGGCGAGCTGACCCTGGAACACCCGGACCACCCGATCCAGCGTGAGGTTCTCGGGGGCGTGGTTGAGCAGGTAGCCGCCCATCGGGCCCCGGACCGACCGGACGATCCCGGCGCCGCGGAGCTGGCTCATGATCTGCTCGAGGAACGACGCCGGCACGGCGGTGCGTGTCGCCAGATCGGCCAACTTCAGCGGCCGCCCCTCCCCCTCGGCGAGCGCAAGGGCGAGCACTGCACGTGTGGCGTAGTCGGTCTTCTTGGTGATCCACATTCCCGACCACATTAGTAAGGATCATGGACGCTCCCAATGACCACGGGCCGCTCGACCCATTCGGCGTTTCGAAGGTTGACATCGCGGTTTCGGCGGCGTAGCTTCCTTAAGTCCTTAATTCCGACTAGACAAGTCGGATTACTCAGATATTTGGAGACGCCGATGAACAGGCTCACACGACGGACGGCGCTACTGGCAGCTTTCGCCCTGCTGGTGACGGCATGTGGGGGCGGGGACTCCGCCGAAACAACCGGCCCCGAGGGCGCCGCCGGCGGCGGTTCGGGCCTCGACGAGGTCACCCTCGGGTTCTTCGCCAATGTCACCCACGCCCCGGCGATCGTCGGGGTTTCCAAGGGCTTCTTCCAGGAGGAGCTCGGCGATGTGACGCTCGGCACCGCCACCTTCAACGCCGGAGGCGAGGCGATCGAGGCGCTGTTCAACGACGCCGTCGATATCACCTTCATCGGCCCCAACCCGGCCATCAACGGATTCGCCCAGTCCGAGGGTGCAGCAGTGCGGATCATCGCCGGATCGACGTCCGGTGGCGCCTCTCTGGTGGTCGCCCAGGACATCAACGCCGTCGAGGATCTCGAAGGCAAACAGTTGGCCACCCCGGCGCTCGGCAACACCCAGGATGTCGCCGCCAGGGCCTGGCTCGCCGAGCAGGGATACGACACCACCCTCGAAGGCGGAGGTGAGGTGAACATCGTCCCCCAGGCCAACGCCGAGATCCTGGAATCGTTCCGTGCCGGGAACATCCAGGCGGCGTGGGTCCCGGAGCCGTGGGCCACCCGTCTCGTACTCGAAGGCGATGGCAAGGTCTTCCTCGACGAGGCCGACCTGTGGCCCAACGGTCAGTTCGTGACGACCCACCTGCTCGTTGCCACGTCGTTCCTCGAGGAGCATCCAGACGTGGTCGACGCCATCCTGCGTGGTCTGGTCCGCTCGGTCGACTTCGTCAACGAGGACGAGGCAGCGGCACAGGCGATCGTCAACACCACCATCGAGGAGATCACCGGGAGCCCGATCGCCGAGGAGACCATCACCGGCGCATGGGCAAATCTGGAGTTCACCCTCGATCCGATCGCTTCCTCGCTCGCCAAGTCCGCCGATGACGCCATCGCCGCCGGGCTCCTCGAGCCGGTCGACCTGGACGGGATCTACGCCCTGGACCGGCTGAACGCCATCCTCGCCGAACTCGGACGGGACGAGGTGTCCTCGTCATGACGCTTCAGGAGCACACGGCGCAGACCACCAAACCGGTGTCCCGTACGGCAGTGAGCATCAGCAATGTCTCCAAGACCTACAGCAACGGTCGCTCCCGGCTCCAGGCCCTCGACAACGTCTCGCTCGACATCGCCGAGGGCGAATTCGTCTGCCTGCTGGGCGCCTCCGGGTGCGGCAAGAGCACTCTGCTCAACCTGGTGTCGGGTCTGTACCAGACGTCGGAGGGCATGATTGACACCGGCGGACGCCGGATCGGGCTTGTGTTCCAGGAACCGGCGCTGTTTCCCTGGCTCACGGTGGCCCGCAACGTCGAGGCGGCGATGCGGTTCCGCAAGGTCCCCAAGGATCAGCGTGCCCAGCGGGTGGACGAGCTGTTGCGGCTCGTCCACCTGCAGGACTTCGCCAACGAGCGCCCCCACCAGCTCTCGGGTGGGATGCGGCAGCGCACCGCCATCGCCCGAGCCCTGGGCCAGGACGCCGAGATCCTGCTTATGGACGAGCCGTTCGGTTCTCTGGATGCGATGACGCGTGGGGTCCTCCACGACGAGATCGAGAGCATCTGGAAAGAGACCGGTCTCACCGTGCTGTTCGTCACCCACGACGTGCGAGAGGCGGTCCGTCTCGGCGACCGGGTGGTGCTGCTGTCGAGCCGGCCCGGAAAGATCATCGAGACCTACGACGTGAAGATGAGCCGACCGCGGCGCCTCGAGGCGCAGGCCGTCGGCGACCTCGCCGCCGAGATCACCGCCCGATTGCGGGGAGAGGTGCGGCGACATGCCCGCTGACACCCGCGCCCTCGACGTGGCCGGCGATCTCGACGCCGAGATCACCGGTCTCGACGCCCTGGAGACGCCCCGCATCGAACGCAAGCCGCTCCCGATACGCATCTGGGATTCCCTGTGGCCCAAGCTCGCCGCCGTCGGCCTGGTGCTTGGGGCGTGGCAGCTCATCGTGATGTCGGGATGGAAGCCCGACTACGTGCTGCCCCCACCGGCCGAGGTGCTCGGCAGGCTCTGGGACGACATGGGGACGGCACGGTTCTGGACGGCGGTGGGCATCACCATGCGCCGTGCCGTCGTCGGATATGCCGTGGCCGTCGCCATCGGCACCGCCGTCGGGCTGGCCGTGGCGCAGAGTTCGATCCTGCGGCGTGCCGTCGGCTCGCTGATCACCGGTCTGCAGAGCATGCCGTCGATCGTCTGGTTCCCGTTTGCGATCATGCTGTTCGGGTTGTCGGAGACGGCGATCTTCTTCGTCATCGTCCTCGGCGCTGCTCCCGCCATCGCCAACGGGCTGGTGGCGGGTATCGATCACATCGAGCCGATCCTGTTGCGCGCCGGCCGCATTCTGGGTGCGCGAGGTCCAAGCTCGTGGCGCCACGTCATCCTCCCGGCGGCACTACCGGGCTATGTCGCCGGGTTGAAGCAGGGCTGGGCCTTTGCATGGCGGTCGTTGATGGCGGGTGAGCTGCTGGTGATCATCGCCGCCCAGCCGTCGATCGGGGTCCAGCTCCAGTTCGCCCGCGAGCTTTCCAATGCGGCTCAGCTCCAGGCGATCATGATCGTCGTGCTGGTGATCGGGCTGCTGGTCGACGGATTGTTCTTCGGGACCATCGAACGCACGGTGCGACGTAACCGGGGTCTCCTCTCCCCTTGACGTCGCCCTCCCCCCGTGGTGACGGCGTACTCTTCTGACAGCCTCGGGAGCGCGCCGTCACCACGGCACCGTGCCTCTGGTACCGATCACGCCATGACGTGCGATGCTATGCCGATGCACGTACCTCATCGACTCCCCCACTTCAGCAAGCTTCGGGCCGCTCTGCTCACCGTCGTCCTACTCGTCGCATCCGCATGTTCGACCACGACACTGACTCCGGTGTCCACCACGGCGGTCGGAACGGTGGAGACCACCACATCGGCGCCTCAGGCAACCGACGAGACGCCGGCGTATCCGGTGATCGACGGCGGCGGGGTTGCGTCCTGGGTGCCGGAGATCCTCTCCGAGATCGACCATGATCCTGCTGCCTTCACCCAGGGCCTCATCGTCGACGACGGGACGGTGTTCGAGAGCACCGGCCTCTACGGCGAATCGTCGGTGCGTGAGCTGGATCGAACCACCGGCGAAGTGCTGCGCCAGGAGCCGCTGGCACCGGACCTGTTCGGTGAGGGTCTCGAGTTGGTGGATGATCGCCTGCTCCAGCTCACCTGGCAGGAGGAGACCCTCGTCGTGTGGGGTCGGGACGACTTCGTCGCCCAGGACCCCATCGCCTACGAGGGCGAGGGCTGGGGTCTGTGCCTGAACGATGACGTGCTGGTGATGTCCGACGGGTCCAGTCAGCTCACCATGCGCGATCCGCAGTCGTTCGCCGAGCTGTCCCGGGTCGACGTGACGCTCGACGGCGTCCCGCGCGACATGCTCAACGAGTTGGAGTGTGTCGATGGTTGGGTGTTCTCCAATGTGTGGATGACCAACGACATCGTGGTGATCGACCCCGAATCGGGTGAGGTCGTCGCGGTCATCGACGCCTCGTCTCTCGACGCCGAGGTGGCCGACGCCCCCGACCGGGACGTCCTCAACGGCATCGCCTACGACCCCGACACCGACACCTTCCTGGTCACCGGCAAACTCTGGCCCACCATGTTCGAGGTCCGCTTCGTCAAGCCAATCCCCTGACCCCGACGCACGCGGCAAATCGACCGTCAGGGACCAGGAGGCCGCGCCCCGCCCCGTCTGCGTCCGCAAGCGTCCGCAGCCACCCCGCCCCCAGGGCGGGGAGGGCCAGAAGGGACTTGGCGTCCATCTGGACGGCCTGCCGGGAGCCTTCGGAGAGTCTTCTCCGAGTAGCGTGTGCGGATGCTCCGAGAATCCGACCGCGACATCGTGATCCGCCGCGCCTCGACCGACGACATCGACTCCGTTGCCGACCTCACCGAGGACTCCTACCGCAGCGGCGGGTTCCTCGATGTCGAAGGTGGCGAGGACTACGCCATCGAGCTGCGAGATGTCGGGCGACGGATCCGACAGGCGGTGGTCCTGGTCGCCGAGGTCGACGGGGTCCCGGTGGCGTCGGTGACCCTGGCGGAGCACGGAACCCCGCTCTCCGAGATCGCCATGGAGGGCGAGGTGGAGATCCGGATGCTGGCGGTCGCCGCCTCGATGCGCCGTCGCGGCATCGCCGAACGTCTCATGATGGCGGCCATGGAGTACGCCCGCAGCCGTGGGCTCACCGGCATCGTGCTGTCGACCGAGCCCCCGATGCACAGCGCCCAGCGTCTCTACCAACGCCTCGGCTACCAACGCGCCCCCGAACGCGACTGGACCATCGACGGCTTCGAGCTCCTCGTCTTCGACCGCCCCGTCGAGTAGAGCCTTCAGGTCATCCCTCCTCGCTGACCCGGGTCTGCGCACACGCGACAAGTCGACCCTGAAGGATGCAGACGTCGCGCCCCGCCCCACCTCCTCCCAGAACCTCGGAGGCACCCCGCCCCGCCCAATTGAGGGAGGGGGGCGGGGAGGGCCAGGAAAGGACACTCGACGACCGCAGATCGGGCGGAGACAGCCGAAACAAGACGCTTGCGAACGCAGACCGGTTCGGCGGAGCGACTGTGCGTGTTCAGCGGTCGGGGTCGACGCCCTGGGGGGTGACTGGTGGGGGCCAGGGCATGGGGATGCCGTTGGTGCGGTGGTCTTCAGGGAGGGCGGCGTGCTCGTCGGGGTCGAACGGGGACCATCCGGCGCGGCGTGCCCTCCAGTCGTAACGCCACTGGCGGTGGCTGGCGTAGACCACCGTGGCCAGCCATTCCAGATCTTCGGGTACGAAGAGTCGTTGATCGGCAAGGCGGCTCCGGAAGCTCCGGGGACATGGGACGGTCGCCGAACCATCCGACGAGTTCGGCGCCGCTCAACGAGCCGAGAAGGCGCAGCACACCGGAGAGGTCGATGAACCCGCTCCCGACCTGATGCGGTTCGTACCCGGGCATCGGGCGGCATGCCCCGATCAATAGCGCCCGTAACAGCGGCGGCGGTACCTGGACATCGACGGTGATCCCCTCGGCGGCAGCCATCTCGACGGCTCGCGTCACCGATTCCCGATCGGGGCCGGCGAGCGGCAGGGCGGGAAGCTCCTCCGCACCCTTTGGAGGGTCCCAGATCTCATCACCGAAGGTGTCGATCATCCCTGCGCCCACCACGGGGATACCTTCGTCGAGCCCGAGATGGGCTCTGGATGCATGGCGAAGCTGGAGCAGGGCGGCAGCGCAGATCAACGCCAAACCGGTGACGCGGGGGGCGGCGAACGAGGTGCCTTCCGGATAGTTGGGGACCGCCGATCTGCCGTAGGCAACGAGGTCGGGACCGGAGGTGGGGTCGCCGGGAACACCACGGGAGGAGTAGTCGGCCAGCCGGGTTCCGGCCTCGTCGTCACTGGCCCCGACGGCGAGCACCCAGGCGGGCTGGGCCCATGCCGACACGGTTTCACGGCCAGCGATCTCACCGCAGTTGCCGGCGGCGGCAACCGTCAGGATCCGGTCGCTGATCCCGGCCGTGATGAGGTTGACCAGATCGTCGGGCACCGACGGGTAGTCGAGGGCGGTGGTTCCCAGGCTCATGCTGATCACCGGCATCAGCGGCGGTTCGAGTGGCGTCGCCAGGGAGGCGTCGAACTGGACCTGCCGTCTCCCGTCGACGATCCGGGTCACCGGATAGCCGAGCAGGGCTCCGTCGGGGTCGACAAAGGGTCCGCGGTACCGGGTGACCCTCTCGGTATCCGCCCGAGCCGCCAGGTAGTCGATCCCGGCGGCGATGGTCTGGACTTCATCGGCGATCGCCATCGGGGCCACGACCACATGAACGCCTTCGATGGCGGCCAACCGTTCCACGATGTCAGGACTGCCGGCGACCTCGACGATGCCGGTGGAGCGGTAGAGGATCCCGAAGTGGGCAATCTCGAACACCTGACGGACCGCCGCATCGGTGGGTTCGGTGAACACCACCCGGTAGCGGAACGGCACGGCGGCGTAGGCCGCCGGCCCCGCCTCGGGTCGGCAACTGTCGGCACCCTGATCGAGGGGTCCGAAGATCGGGAACTCCACTCCCCCGTCCATGTCGGTCACAACCGATTCCAGACGGCGGCCGCATCGACGATCCCGTGTCCGGAGTCCGGGTTCCACCCTGCGGCGTCGAGTGGCGCAGCGGCGGCGATCAGGTGTGCCTTGAGCTCGGCGGGCGGCAACGAGACCGCCGCCGGGTTCGATCTGAGTGCGGCGACGACCCCGGCCACGACCGGAGCCGAGGCCGAGGTGCCGTCGTGCAGGGAGGGATTGAACGCCGGGGCGGCGAAGTTGGCATACCCGCACAGGTCGGGCTTTTCGGCGGCGAGACCACCCGGGCCCTGCGAGGAATACCCGAGGAGCTGCCGCTCGACCGTGACCGCACCCACGGTGATGACCTCGGGGTGGCTGTTGGCGCCGTGGATGCTGTTGCCGGGACCGATGTCCCCGGCGCCGCAACGCCCGGCAGGACAGGTGGTCCCGCAGTTACCGGCAGCGAAAACGACATCGGCTCCCGACGCCACCAGCGCCGAGGTGATCGTGTTGAACGGGTGGGCAGGATTGGCGCTGTAGTTCTGGGGGTGACCCACCGGCGCATCCCCCGAGCGGTCGTAGAGACCCCAACTGTTGCTGACCACCATCGGACCCGGCATCCGCAGCATCACACCCAGGATCTCTGCGAAGAACCTGATGCCGTCGGAGAGGAACGCCACCCACCCGCCGGAACTCGAGGCACGCAGCAGCGGGTAGTCGTGGATCTGGGCATCGGGAGCGGCGATCTGGGCATCGGCCGCACACATGGTGCCGTGACCTCCGGTTGCGGTACCGGGGGCCACTTCCGGCCAGGGCGACCATCCGCCGGACACCCGAACCTGCTTGCCGTCGACCCCGGTGTCGACGATGGCGATGCGAACCCCGAGCCCGGTGTGCCCGTGACCCCTCAGCTCGGCGACCCCGAGGGCGGCGGCGACGTCATCGATGGTTCCGATCGCACCGTCGGGGCAGACGGCGGGGAACGGTGCGATCTCGAGATCCTCGAATACCCCGGCGACGTCGTCGCGGGCCAGCAACTCCTCCTCAGCCTCGTCGGCAACATCGGCGACCAGCACGAAGTCGCCGGCCACCGGCACCGGCGCAGCCGCAACGAAATCGACACCGGCGGGACCGACGTTCTCCAGCTCTGGAGCGGCGACCGCAAAGTCGCCGACCTGGGCCGACGCCACCAACCACTCGTGCGGTCGCATCACCACGATTTTGCGCATCGACCGTTCTCCTCCCCACCCGCTCGCTAGGCGGTGTCCGGCCCGTTGCCTGTCTCGATCGCTCCGAGGTCACCCATGCCGAGATCCGGGTACATCATCACCCGCTCATCGCTCTCCACCACGGGGACCACCCCGGGGCTGATCATCCCGCGAACCACCATCCGACCGTCGGGCATCGGGACCACGCCGAAGCCGGCATCGATGTCGACCCCGACGTGACGCAGCCAACCCAGGGCGGCATCTGCTTCACCTTCGTTCGGGGCCGTCACCACCAGCATGAACGGCGCCGCATTCTCAGCGGACGACATGGCAGGACTCTACGCCCCAGGGTCCGGTTGCGACGGGCATCAGCCTGACGTCGACGCCGTCGTCGTGGTCGCCGGCGGGTTCGAGACGACGGGCTGGCCGGGGATGGATTCCGCCGCGATGAACCCGGCGGTGAGAAGTAGCACGGCGCCCACCAGCAGCATCGCCACCGGCGCCTTGAGGTGTTTGATCGCTTCCCCGAGTGCCACCACCGTCTCCTTGACGGCGACCGCCACCCCGGTACCTGCCGCCGCCGAGCTCATGTCGTTGACGACGGGTCGCCGGATCACGGCTCGTCGCATCGATGCCGCCTGGAGCCACGCCCCGAGTGCGACGGCGGCGATACCCGCCCCCGCCAGGATGCGGGCCACCCCGGCGGCAAACGGATAGGACACCGTCGTCGCCACCATCTGCCCGCCGCTGTCGGTGACCGACTCGACGGCGGCACTCCCCGCCATGTCACTGATCCAGCGACCGGCGAGGATGACGCCCACCGCAAGGATCACGCCGAGCACGGACAACGCCACCGGGCCGAACTGGGGCTCGGTTTCGACCGTCTCCTGGTCATCGGTGCTCATGTTCTCCCTCTCATGTTCCCCGGACCGACCCTGGCCGCCGGATGGTGTGCGTTCGGGCCGGCGACGAGCGTAGTCTCCGATTCCGTCCGGAACCCGGGATCAGCGAATCCCCCGATCCCTGGTGTGCACGACCTGCGGTCCGGGCCGGACCGGTCGATCCCGGTAGCATCGCCCCATGGATGAGGAAACGCTGCAGGCCGTCTCCGCCGATGGCGCCGCGGTCGGCACCGTCGGTCGGCTTGCCGCTCACACCGCTCCGGGGGTGCTCCACGCCGCATTCAGCGTGGTGATGGTTGGTCCGGATGACCGTGTGCTCGTCCAGCAGCGTCACCACGCCAAGCCCACGTTCGGAGGGGCATGGTCCAACACCGTGTGCTCGCATGTCCGTCCCGGCGAGACGGTGGTCGAAGCCGCCGTGCGGCGCACCATCGATGAACTGGGAGTGGAGATCACCCCCCGGGAGGTGGGACGGTTCGTCTACAAGGCGGTCGATCCCGGCACCGGGTTCGTCGAGTACGAGTTGGACCATGTCGTGGTGGCGATCGTTGCCGAACGGCCCGAACTCGAACCCGATCCCGCCGAGATCGACGATGTCGTGTGGCTGACCCGCAACGAGGTTGGCACGTGGCTGGCAGACCCCACCGTTGCCACCACGCCGTGGTTCCCGATGGTCCATGCGATCTCGGGGTCCTACCTGGCGACGCTCGGGTAACGGTCCGCCCCCGTAGAAGACGAGAGAGGTGGCGTCCCGTGTGGGGCGCCACCTCTCTCCGGTCGTTGTCTCGGTTCGGTCAGGGGTCAGTCCTCGAAGACGGCGGCGCCTCCGACGACGGGAAGAACCAGCGAGCTCCCACCGAGCATCAGCGTGATCTCGGCGCCGAGGGCGCCATTGTCACGTGACGGCCGCAGTGAGCTGTTGCTGGTGTTGTAGTTGCCGGTGATCACGAGACCGATCCGGTGACCGGCCGGGATGATGTGATCCGACGGCAGCGTGTTCCAGCTCACCGTGTACTCCTTGCCGGGCCGCAGGTCGTGCGAAACCCGCAGGTCGACGCGGTTCTTGGCGTCGATGTGGCCGTAGGCGACAACCCGCTGGGGAGTGATCGTGACCGACTCCTCCATCGGCTCGGCACAGCCGGTGAGGTTGATCAGATCTTCGGGCTCACATGGCTCGGAGATGACCTCGAACGGGGTCTTGGTCTCCATGGTCACGGTGGGCGCCTCGCCGTAGTCGACGATCATCGCCGACAGCAGCGCCGTGTTGGTGCTCGACTTCATCCGGACCTTGACCTCGGGGGTGCCGGAGATGCGCACATCCTGGGTCAACGCCGGGGTGACGTACACCAGCCGTCCCGGTCGGGTCTCGTGGGCGGCACCGATCTTGATGGCCTCGGTCTGGACACTGTCGACGAAGCTCTGCGTCGGGTTCCCAACGGTGGGGTCGAGCGACAGAGTTCCGGCGACCGTCTCGGTGGCCGGACCGAATCGCAGTTCGACGTCGGCGGCGTCGAGATCGGGCCAGCTTGCGTGGGTCTCCCACGACCCGTCGGGACGCTGAATGTCGGCCATCGGCTCTTCCATGACGCCGTTGCTGATGCGGTGCAGCCAGTAGTCCATCCAGCGGTGCATCACCTGCTGCCATTCGGTGTTGCGGAAGCTGGTCGGGTTGACGTGGGCGCCGCGATGGAGCCAGATCTTGCGGGGCATGTTGCGCCGCTCGACCTCTCTCCACAGCCGGGAGGTGTGCATGGTCTTGACGTTGAAGTCCGTCTGCCCGTGCACCATGAACACCGAGGTACCGGTCTTCTTGATGTTCCGGGAATCGGGAACGTAGTTGCGGTCCTGCCAGAACTCGGTGAAGTCATAGGCGGGGACGTTGGACTGCTCGATATCTCCCAGTGCGGTGATGACCGGCTCGCAGGCCGGCGCCGACACCGACCCGGGAAGGTCACGGCTCACCGAGACGTAGTCCGCCAGCCACTCCGTATAGCGGCCACCGTTGACTCCGGCCCAACCGTTCCAGCCGATCCCCTGGTCGTTGACGTAGTCGTACCAGCTCGAGATGGCGGCGATCGGCACCACGGTACGCAGACCGGGCACACCCTGGGTGGCGACGGCGTTGGGCAGAGTCCCGACGTAGGAGACACCCTGCATCCCGACGAAACCGGTGCTCCACGACGCAACCACCGGGGTGCCGTCGTAGTACTGGGCCGGGGCACGCCCGTTGAGCCAGTCGACGACCGCCTTGATGCTGATGGTGTCCTCGATGCCACCCGTGGTCGGGCATCCGAAGGAACGTCCGGTTCCCTGCATCTCGACCTGAACCACGGCATAGCCGCGGGGGACGAAGTACTCGTCCCACCAGCCGGGGAAGCCACGGGTCTGGTCCGGTGGCGGATTGGCGGTACGCCCGAAGTACGGGCTGGCTTCCATGATGGTCGGAACCATCAAGCCGTCCTCCGTCTCACCGGGACGGATCACATCGACCTGGATCAGGTCGTTGGCGCCGTCGTTGTCACTGTCCATCGGCGCCTCGACGTACACCACCTCGGAGATGGCGTTGGCAAAGGGGAACACCGGCTGGGTGGCGCCGTTCTCGACGACGATGCCCGGGGTGGGGGTGGTGGGTACGGGGTCGTCACTCGCCGTCGCTGCAGGCACAAGTGCCATGGTGGTAAGCAGCGACAGGGCGACGACGACCAATCTTGGTGCGCGTCTCATTGCGGGTCTCTCTCCCTATGTTGCGGGATGCCACGCCGGCTTCCCGTCCGTGTGCACGACGTCGACCTCTCGCATCGGTCAATCCGTCACGCTGCCGACGACCATACATGCCTGAGGCAAGGAAATGCACACAAGTTTGCG
This sequence comes from uncultured Acidimicrobiia bacterium, assembly GCA_963708235.1. Lineage (GTDB taxonomy): Bacteria > Actinomycetota > Acidimicrobiia > Spongiisociales > UBA5794. The sequence continues at coordinate 2,067,217 of OY970200.1, forward strand.
AGTGATCTCGACATCGACAGCAACCGGCCAGGTGGCGCAACGGACGGGCCGACGGCGATGGCTCTCCGTACACCCGTTCCCGGTCGGGTCTGCGCCCGGCCCGTGGTCACCGCCGGCTGTCGCGGATGGTTCCGACCATCGGGTAGTCCTGGCTGCTGAGGTAGGCGACGCATCCGAACGTCCTGATGCCGGTTTCCCACTGCCGTTCGCTCGGAGCCCGCGTTTCGTAGGTAAGGGCGGACAGCCCCGGCGGGACACCCACATACCGTTCCGACGCCGCCTCACATACGGTCGAAGCTTCGGTCCACTCGGTGTCGGCATCGAACGACCCGTCGGGGAGCGTTCCCTGGTGATAGATCTCCCCGCCGTGCGGCTCAGCGCAGTCGACCACTTCGAGTTCGTCGGTCTCGTCGACCAACCCGGCGAGGGAGGTGCCGGAGAACGGATCGGCAACGCAGGTACCGGCAGGCAACGATGCGGCAGGGGCGATGCTCCCCGGGGCGATCACTGATTCAGACGCGGGCATCAGGGTCAGCACATAACCGTCGCCGCAGCGATCGTCGGTCACCCGCCCGCGATCGCTCCCGTTCCCGACCACCGACACCTGACCGTACGGCGACACATCGAAGAACGACGCCCTCCCCGAATAGGTCGCCTCGACACACCACCGGTCCGGGTCACCGGCGACGAGAACCGGACGCAGGGAGTCCAGGTTCGACCGGGGAACCTCGATCGTTTCCACCAGGTAGACGTCACCCGGCAGCGGTTCGCCGTCCGTTCCCTCGACCATCGACACCCACACCCGAGGCAAGGACTCGTGGTCCCCGGCGAGGGCAGCCACCGCATCGGCGACCCCGTCGACATCGGTTCGTGCGTGGCGTTGATCGGCGCTGGTGAGAAGATCGGGCACCACGGCGGTCGCCACGATTCCCGCCGCCACCACCATCCCCCCGCCGATCAGCCACCTCGTCCAGCGAGGTCTCGGACGGGGTGAGCGGGTCGGTTGTTCAGTTTCCATCACACGGGTCCGATCGGTACCGGCTCGGGCAAACCATGACGTCGCGGCATGAGATCACTGCGCGACTCTACGCCACGGTCATCCAGCACCCGGGCCGAAGGCGGTGTCCAGGCGGCGGCGATTGGCCCTGCGTGGGCCCCTTCGTGCCTATCCGGTACCGACGAACACCCACATCATGTCGCTACTCCCGGCAACGGGTCCCAGAGCAGTGCCGACGATGGAGGCGGTGCCGGTGGCGCCGGCTCCTCCGTCGGCGAGTGCGGCGGCGTGTCCTGGCTCGATGGAAGCCGCAAGCGGCTGCCCGGCGCCGACCCCGGTGTGTCCGCCGTCGACACGCACCCGGACCGCCCCTGACACCACCATCAGCAGGTGACCACCCGGTGGCACCGGACCGGCCATCGTCGTCTCGATGTCCCGTGGCGCCGTGTCGGGATCGAATTCGGCGATTGAATCGAGATTGAACCGGGCGGACACCACTCCGGCGACCGCCATCCCCGCGGCGCCGTCGGACTGCGAAACCTTTGGCATCGCCGCCTCGTAGGTGGCGGTCGGCTCGGTGACGCCGGAGAACGACACCACGTCTCCGGGCTCCAGCGCGGTGTCGCCGCCGTTCTCGACGATCACCATGACGGCGCCTTGCAGGTGGTAGTCGAGGGCGAATGCATTGTCCGGGGTGTAGAGACCCCAGTCGTTGCTGGCGAGACCGGTACGCCCGGTGACGCCACGCCACGTGGTGCTCTGTCCCCAGACCCCGTAGTTGCTCGAGCTGACCGCGTAGACACCGATCCCGACCTGGCTCGATCCGTAGGTGCCCCGGTTCTGACCGCGCCCGACCACACCGACCTCACCGATAGGGGAGGCAATGCCGGTGAGGTCGCCGGCTTCGCCGAGCACCCCGTAGGCGCCCCCGAGACCCCGCCCGTTGACACCGGCACCCGGACTCACCGACGAACCGCGGTTGCTCTGGCCGAAGACCCCGACCGTCCCGACGCCGTCGGTGGTCGTGTTGTTTGCGGACAGAACGCTGCTCGCCGCCGGGGTGGCGCCACTGACCGCCCTCGACAACCGGATCGGCGGATTGAGCGAAATCTGACGTCCGGTGGCCCGCAATCCATTCCCGGCGGTCAACGGAGTCGGCGTCACCACACCCCCCTGGGCCAGCCGGCGGATGAAGGCGGCCATCTGCCCCCGGGTCACCGAATCACCTGGGCAGAACCGGTCGTTGACCGGGTTGTTGCAGCCCAGCGTGACACCGGCGTTCGCCAACCAGGTGATGTCGTCGTGGAAGGTGTGGTTGTCGGGCACATCCTTGAACCGGTCGGAGGCAAGCGACACCCCCGGCCAGGCCGCTGCCGCCACAACGACGAACACGGCGATTGCCCGTCTCGACGTCTTGGATTGCCCCGAGAAGGAGAATGTTCCCCGCATGGCGCCTCCTGTAATTGGCGATACACCAACCAGGAACTCTATGCGACGGTGCGGGGACCTGTGAGAGACTCGGAGTCCGGGTGCGGGGCGAGGGATGCGGCTTCTCCGGACACCGGCATGGCGGCCGCCAGCACGAGATACAGTCCGAAGATCGAGACCCCCAGCGGCACATGGACAGCCACCATGCCGGCGAACCCGATGAACACCTGGGTGGTGACGGCGACCAGACCGGCCACCGCCACAGCCGCCGCATTCCGGGTGAGCTGGCCACGACGCCATCCAACGACGGCGATCACGACGACCACCAGAGAGGCGCCGAACACCACACTCTCGCCGAGGACGCCGTGGAGATCTCGTGCGCTGGTCGAGCCGCCGAGAAAGCTCCCCGCCAGGGCCGCCTGGAGTAGCACCAGTGCCGTGGTGAGCCCGGCACCGATACGCAGGCCACGGCGTGTCCAGGAAGCTTTCGACGGGTAGGAGTCGCTCACGGCGGGGCATCCTATCGAGCCGGCGCCATCCACGCCGAGCAATCTCGGAAGTTCTTCATCACTTCCGTCGGAGTTCCATCGATCAGGATTCGAGAAGCGTGCACTGGCGCTGGCCCGTAGTGTCGACCATGAACGTATCGAGGAGGATCACCAGATGAGCACCACCAGCAAGCCCGCCTCGGACGGGTTCTCGGCGGCGGAACGTGCCGCCATGAAAGAGCGGGCAAAGGAGCTGAAGGCACAGGGCCGCGGAGGTCAGAAGAAGGCCGACAACGAGCGCGCCGTGCTCGATGCGATCGCCGAGATGCCCGATGCCGACCGCACCCTCGCCGAACGTATCCATGCCCTCGTGACGACCCACGCCCCGGGGCTGTTGCACAAGACCTGGTACGGGATGCCTGCCTATGCCAACGCCGACGGCAAGGTCGTCTGTTTCTTCCAGGCGGCGGCCAAGTTCGAGGCCCGCTACGCCACCTTCGGATTCAACGACGCCGCCAAGCTCGACGATGGCCCGATGTGGCCGGTTACCTTTGCGGTCGTCGAATGGACCCCCGCCGTCGAGAAGAAGTTCGTGGCGCTGATCAAGACCGCCATCGCCTGAACGGATCGGGTCCGCAGGCCGCAAGACTCTTGGTAGACCTATCCGAACAAGACCGTCAGCAGGTACCACCCGCCGGCAACGGCCGCTACGGCCGTCGTCCCCCACCATCCGTCGGCGTCAGGTGCCGTGACGCCGGTTCAACCGGCGAGCAACTCGTCGAGCTTCTCGTAGCCCTCCTTGACACCGACCTCCATGCCGCTGGTGACGAAGGCGTCGCGCCCCTCGAAGCTGTCGACGAGTGACGTGGCGACGAGGCGGGTCCGTCCGTCGCCCAGGTCTTCGAGTGTCAACCGCTCGAGGGCCACACCGTCCGGAAAACCTTCGTAGGTGAAGGTCTGCACGATGAGCTCACCGGGCCGCAGCTCATGGAAAGAGCCATAGAAGCGGTACTCCTCATCGCCGCGGGTGGATGTGTAGCGGTACGAGCCGCCGGTGCGGGCATCGAAGTGGTCGATCCTGGTGTCGATGCTCCGAGGCCCGATCCACTGGGCGAAGAGCTCGGGATCGACGTGGGCCTGATACACCTTGTCGGGTGGCGCATCGAACTCCCGGACGATCCGCACCATGGGCACGTCGGGCACGATCGTGATCTCGGTCTCGTTGGTCATGACACTCATCTGTCCTCTCCGTTCTGTTTCGGGGTTCTCTTCCGATCATCGACCGCCGGAGCGTCCGGCATCGACCGCAGGACATCGTCGAGCCTGCGGTAACGCTCCTCGGCCTGGCGGCGGTAGCGCTCGATCCACTTGGTCATCAGGTCGAACACCTCCGCTTCCAGATGCACGGGACGGCGTTGGGCCTCACGACGGCGACTCACCAACCCGGCATCCTCGAGCACCCTGAGGTGTTTGGAGATCGCCTGCACGGTGACGTCGTACGGCTCGGCGAGCTCGTTCACCGTGGCGTCACCGTCGGCGAGCCGGGACACCATGTCGCGCCGGGTCGGATCGGCCAACGCCGAGAACACCCGGGAAAGCGGATCGATCGACACCGCACTTGCCTCCTTGTTCAACTTTCCGGTTGAATAACCGTATCGCAAATGGCGCCTCGTTGTCAACCGTTGCGTTGAATACGGTGGTGGTCCCATGCGGTGTCGGGCAGAGGGTGGGGGCGGTATCACCCGTCGGCGAGCAGCCCGATCCCCTGCGCAGCGACATCGATGACGTAGTCGACCGAGGCGGTGGCCGCCGGCTCCTCGGAGGCGAGCTGCAGGACCAGAACGGACGGAGTCCCCTCGCCGTCTTCCATGTACCAGGAGAGCGCAAGCACCCCGGGAGCGGACCCTCCCTTGAACCCGACGTACGGCCAATCGACCGGGTCGACGGCAGCGCCCGGGTTGATCGCAAGGATCCGGCGCACCTCTCCCTCGGGGTCGTCGGTGGCCGCCGCCTGGAGGGCGGCATGGGCGGCGGCGACGTCCAAGCCGGTGCCGAACCAGTCGACCCCGTCGATCCAGACCGGATCGGTCACATCCTCGGCCTCGATGGCGAGCACACCTCCGGGTAGGTCGGTGAGGAGATCGCGTCGCTCGGAGGGATCACCCGTCGCCCACTCCCGTCGCAGCGCCGGGTCGCCCCACCCGACCTGAAAGAGAGCCCGGGTGGTGAGTAGCGGGTCGAGCAGCCCGGGGTCGTGGTGTCCCATGTCGACAACCGCCTCGTCTACCGCATCCCGACCGACGAGGTCGATGAGCAGATCGGTGGCGGTGTTGTCGCTGATCGAGATCATCAGCTCGGCGGCCTCCGCCACGGTCACCGTTGCCCCCTCTGGCTCCTCCTGGAGTCGCCCGGTGGGCAGGCTGCGCAGGTCATCGGTGATCACGATCTGGTCGGTCCAGGCAATGTCGCCGTCGAGGACGGCCTGCTGCACCGCTCCGAGGACATACAGCTTGAAGATCGAGCCGAGCGGCCCCGGTTCGCCGTCGCCGCTCTCGTGAACGGTGTCCCATCCGCCAGGGCCGGCGCGCACCGCCAACACATCGACGTCGGCCCCGGTTTGGGCGAGGGCCGCATCCAGATCGGCCCAGCTCGAGACCTCGGCACGGGGCTGCACCACGAGGACGGCGATGGAACCTTCACCATCGAGCCCGACGACCATCAGATACCTGGCTCCGTCGGCACCGGCCAGTTCGAGGCGCGCCTCATCAGCGACCCCTTCGTAGGAGCCGACGGTGAATGGCCCGAGCGCCCGAAGCTGATCGAAGGTTGGAGCGACCGCATCGGCGGGCACATCGGCCAGAAACGACGCTGCGAAGCGCCGCTCCGCCTCCTCGGCCGAAGGACCGTCGGCCGCTGCGAGCTGATCGAGGACCCACCGAGAAGCGTCACCAGCCGGGGTATCGGGGATGTCGGGCGGCGCATCGGTGGAGGGGAAGGTGGCCGGAGGAGGCAGCGCGGTCGTGGTTGCGCCGACAGATGTGCTGGTCGCAGTCGGCGCCGTCGGTTCAGTGCCGTCGGTGTCGCACGCCGCCACGAGGACGACGCCGAGCAGAACGACGGTCCACATGCGTCGCCGCCACGGTTGCGCATTCTTGACAGGGGTCATCAGAGGCTCCTCGATCTCGCACCTTCCACGCCTTCCCCGCCGACGTGCCCCCAAACCTCCGCTGAAAGTCGCCCTCCGACGCCGGCGCACACCTGGACACCCGATGCAGAGGCAGATCACGGAAGGACACGCTTGACGGTGCCGGTCGACTCCGCCCGCGGTTCCCCTCGGCCTGAACCACCGAGCCCGGGCGCGCATTCGGGCGCTGGACATGGTCCGGGCCTGGCGATCCTGCCGACGCGAGAGAGCCTCCCCCGCATTGTGTCTGCCGGGGGAGGCTCTCGATGCGCTAGCGGGCTACGGAGAGCAGGCCAGAGCGGCCGTGAGGTCTCCTGCCAGAGCGGTCAGTGTGGCGGCGTCGCCGGCCGGGAGCGGGTTGGTCCGTTGGTTGGCCAGCCTGGCGATGTCGGCCACCAGGGTTGCGGTGGCCGCGCAGGAGCCGTCGTGGCTCCAGGCGGCCAACTCTCGGTCGACACGGTCGAGGGAACGACCCAGTGCGGTGCGCGCCTCGCTGTGGTCCAGGCCGTTGATCGCGGCACGCAGCGCAGCCGACGCCGCACTCGCCGCGGCGGCGTCTCCGCCGAAGGCGGATTCCAGCTTGGCCTGCTGCCACGTCGCCAGGTCATCGATCTTGCCGGCGACGTGCGCTCCGGTGTCGGAGTCATGGATGATGCTCGATGCCAACGCCGCCGCCGACTGGAGCTGACGAATGGCAGCGGCATGGTTGCCGCTGTCGGCGCTGGTCTCCGCACCGTCGAGGATGGGGGCGAGCCTCGCCGCCGCGTCCTGCTCGGTGCGGTCACCCTCGTCCAGTTCCTCGAGGATCGAGTCCATCTCGCGGAACGTCACGCAGTCGCTGTCGCCGTCGGTGACACCTGCCGACCATTCGATACCGGCGAGGAGGTGCTGGAGGAACAACGGATCACTGGTGAACGACTCGTTGGTGTGACCCCCGGCGGTGTACCAGGAACGCCCACCTTCGAAGTTGTGACACCATGCGATGGGATGATCGGCGCCCATGGCGCCGCTGCCCGGACCCGATCCGCTGTACGAGGTCTCGTCCAGGTTGAGCAGCACCCGCACCCACGGGCGCGGGCTGGTGAAGAAGTTGTACCACTCGTCGAACCGGCGCCAACGCTCCGGCAGGAACTCGGTCGAGACGTGGTTGGGATCCTCCACCACCTTGTCAGCGAACTGGTTGGCGGGGTGGTTACGGAAACGGGCTCCACCGCCGGTGAGCTGCCCGTACCAGGGCCTGGTATGCATGCTGTCGGTGGCGGCGTGCACTCCGGCGAAGCCGCCGCCGTTCCGGATGTACCCCTGCAGCGCCTCGAGTTCGCCGTCGGGTAGAAGCGGGATCCGGGTGGGGCTCATGTTGTTGGTGTTGTCCACCGTCGAAACGAAGATCAGCGTTTCGTACTGCGCCAGATTCTCGGCGCTGGTGAACGGGGTGCTGGGTAGCGTGCGGGTGGGTTGCCCCGCCGAGTTGTAACCCGGAGTCCCGGTAACTTGAGGATCCCAGACGTCCACGGTGAACCCGTGCGCCGCCCCCAACGCCATGATGGCGGTGGTGGCAGGCACGATGCTGCCGTGGCGGAACCCCGACGTCTTGCCGACGACGAGCACCTTGTAGGTGTCGTCCTGTGCCATGGCCACCGGTCCGAGGACCGAGGCAAAGAGCGTTGCCGCCACGGCCCCGATCAATAGTCTACGTAAGCTGCGATTCATACTGCCATCACTCCCATCTGCGTGGCGCGCCAACCCCTGATGGGTTGCCTTGGATATGCCGATCGGCGGCGCAAGATCGAGCCGGCCGCACCACGTCCTCCTCCGACTGGAGCCAGGCTAGCGACCGGAACCCACCCATTTCAACCGAAAGTTCGCCCACGACGCCGACAAATTATGCTCAGGTGAAGCCAGTCCGACCAACACCTTTTAGGTAGTACTCGAGCGCCACAACTAGCTAGTTCCCCCGCGCTATAAGTAGCTAGTCCTGTCTCGCTATTGAGGTCTAGTTCTTTCGCGCTAGCAGCCAGTACCTTCGCGCTAGAGGCACACGCTGGTGCTTCGCTCGGCCTGGAGGGTGTGAGCCGTCCGGGATCTGTGGATGCCCATCAGACCCAGGTGCGTCAGTGATCGAAGGGGTCCTGGAACTCCAGGGGGACCGAGGCGGAGTCTCCGGTGATGGGGAGGAAGAGGTGGATGTGCCCGAGGTCGGCAGCGATGAAGAGCTCGTCGAGTTGCTCCGCCGCCGCCACCCAGAGCTCGGCGCCGTTGTTGCGCTGCGCAGCGGCGAGGGCGATCAGCTGCTCCCGTTGCGATTCGGATGACTCGAGCGCCTCGGCGTAGATGGCGGCGGCGGCTTCGAGCATCTGCACGGATCCGCGGAGGCTACCCACCGTTCCGTTGAAGGCGGGATTGCCCAGGCCGAATCGGGCAAAGCGCCCCAACGCCGCTTCGGTCGCCTCCTGCCACTCCTCCACCTCCTCGGCTGATGCGGCGGTTGCCGTGTCGACATCACCGCCCTCGACCGGCATCGCCCGATTCATTCGGGCGAGGGTCACCATCATCTCGGCGTGGACCTGGCGCGCCTCGTCGGCCAGAGCGACCGTCATGGCGCGGTGCTCGGCGGTGTACTGGGCGGTGAGCGACGCCGCAATTTCCTCGAACGAGTCGGGGTCGGGCCGGGACGCAACCACCGATGCGTACCAGCCGCCGGCGAACGCCGCGGCCACCAATAGGACGGCGAACACTACGAGCCATCCCGGGCCGGGCTGGCTCTCCCCGCCGTCAGCCGCGGCGCCTCTGCCGTTCGATGCGGTGGGCACGTCTTTGGACACGCCTTCCCCCTCACCTGTGTGGAGAACGCGCAGCATACCCTCGACCGTCCCGGGTAGCTTGCCGCGTTCGGTCCGATTGCCTGCCGTGTCCGTCCGGGCAGCCGGGCCTGGCGTGACAGGGTGTCCCGTTGCTCGGACACTCGATCGCCGGCTCGACCGGGCCACCCCGCACGTCTGTGTTCCGCAGATACACGCCATCGGTGGCTCGTGTGACCCCGTGGGTTTCGACGGTGAGCCGGCCCGGTCACCTAGGGCCGCCCCGTTCGATTAGGTGATCATCACCGTCGTTGTGACCGATGCGAGCCGCACCCGGCGTCGCTCATCGTCATCGGGGAACCACCGACGGATCGTGGCGAAACCGCCCGCCGACCACGAAGGAGCCCGCCGATGCAATCCCGATACCCGAATCGATCCGCCTTGGACGTCGAACCACCGGTGATCTCCGGGCGGGGAGCCAGACAAGGGTGGGGGCGGGCATTGTTGGCAATCGCCGCAGTCGGAGCCCTCTTCGCCATGGCCACCAGCATCGGGGAGGTGCTCGCTGCCGGCCCTGACACCCTCATGCTCCGGGTCTGGCAGTCTGCCGGATTCGCCGTGTTTGCGGGTCTGTTCGGCTTGCTCGCCTATCGCCCGCTCAGCTATGCGGGCATCTGGGAGTTGGTGATCCTCAACAAGATGGCGCTGACCGTTGTCGCGCTCACCTATGCATCGGGAGCCGAGGGCGCCAGCAAGGTGGCGACGGTTGACGGTGCCCTCACGGCGATGCTTCTCGCCGGTTACGTGCTGTGCATGGGCTGGCGCGCCTGGTCCGGCCCTGCCCTCGGAAGGCCTCCGTTGGTCCTGGCCGCTCGGCGATGAAACCCGCAGGCACAGGGACCCTACCGATGCGAACGTCCCACTGGTGGCGCGATCGCGACAAGACGGCAATCACCCCAACGATCCGGCCCTCCGGGAGTTGGGAATAGGAGGTACCGAGATGGCACAGCTCGACCGCAAGACCGACCTGGGGACGTTCGTTGGCCATGTGTCCACGGATCCCGTCATCGAAGTAGAGCGCCTGAACGTCACCTACGGTGATTTTCATGCGGTCCGCGATCTTTCCTTCCACGTCGAACCAGGAGAGATCTACGCACTCCTCGGCACCAACGGAGCAGGCAAGACCTCGACGCTGGAGGTCATCGAAGGACACCGGAGGGCGGCATCGGGCACCGTGCGCGTTTTCGGAAGTACCCCGACGGACCGGCAAACGGTGCGACCCAGGATGGGGATCATGCTCCAGGAGAGCGGGTTTTCCCCCGATCTCACCGTCACCGAGACGGTTGGCCTGATCGGCCGACTCACGGGTCGTTCGGACACGGTCGAGCGGGTACTCGGCATCGTCGACATGACCCGCAAGGCCGGAACCAGGGTTTCCCAGCTCTCCGGCGGGGAGAAGCGGCGATTGGACTTCGCCACCGCGGTGTACGGGCGTCCCGAAGCTCGTGTTCCTCGACGAGCCCACAACCGGACTGGACATCCAGACCCGCGACGCAGTGTGGGACGTGGTGGAGGAACTCCGTGCGCAGGGCTCGACCATCGTGCTCACAACCCACTACCTGGAAGAGGCCCAGCAGCGTGCCGACCGCATCGGGCTGATGCACGAGGGCACCCTCCACCACGAGGGCACGGTCTCGGAGCTGACCCGGACCCTGCCCGCTTCCATTCAGTTCTCGCTCCCCCCCGACGCACCCGCCCTGCCCATGCAGGCGGTGGCGATGTCCGACGGGTCCTACCGGATCGAGACCTTCGAACTCGTCCGCGATCTCAAGCGCCTCCTCGACTGGGCGGAGGCGCAGTCCGTCGAACTGAGCGACCTGTCCGCGGCGCCAACCCGACTGGACGATGTCTTCCGAGCCCTCGACGCCGATTCGACCCCCAGCTGAAACCACCCGGAAAGGAACCCGCCATGCTTGCGATTGCCCACAGCGAACTTCTTCAGATCGTCCGCAACCGGGCCGTGCTCATCAACAGCCTGGTCATGCCGGTGGCGGCGACCGCCTTCTTCATCTACTTCCGCGATGTGTGGACCGGCAGTCTCGGCTATGTCGGAACGGTGATCGTTTTCACCATCGCCGCCTTCACTCTCTACGCCACCACGGTGACGACGCTGGCCGGTCGCCGTCAGAGCCTTTTCCTGAAAAGGATGCGCTCCACTGCCGCCGCCGACCCGGCCATCCTGTCGGGCCTGGTGCTTCCCATCAGCGTGATCTCACTGTTTCAGGTGACCGTGATCCTCGCCGTGTTCGGCGGAGTCGGCGGCGGGCCGGCCAACCTCCCGCTCCTGGTGGTGGCGGTTGCTTCGACGTTCGTGATGATGCTCGCCCTGGGGATGGCCACGGCCGGCGTGACGAACGCTCCCGAGCAGGCGCAGGTGACCACGTTGCCCATCAGCCTGGGGATCGTCACCGTGGCCAGCTGGGTCGCCATCACCGGCACCGAGAGCCTCACCTGGCTGAAGCGGCTGCTGCCCGGAGGGTCCGCCGCCGAACTGATCGTCAACGCCTGGAACGGGGGTGTGTCGCTCACCGAGTCGCTGCTTCTGCTTGCGCCGACGCTGGCATGGGTCGTGGCGGCAATCGCACTGGCCTCGAGGTTGTTCCGCTGGGAGCCGCGCCGATGAGAAGGGAATCCCCGCGATGAATACCGTCACGAGGACCGTCCCGGACATGGCGCTCGAGCCCGATCAGGCGCCGCCGGAGCACCCGCATCGGCGACGCTGGCCCTGGGTCATCTCCGGCGTCGCCCTCATCCTCATGGTCGTCCTCGCCGCCGGCACTGCCGTCTTCCAGTTCGGCCTTCCCTGGTGGATGGAGGAGGGAGACCGCAACCACGTGTACGAGGGCGACGCCGGCTCTCTGCGCTATCAGGTCCACCTCCCGCCTCAGCACGACGGCACGACCCAACTGCCGGTGGTCATGGCGATCCATGGCTGTGGAATGAGCGGCTACGGGTGGAACTCGATGAAGGCCACAACCCAGTTCAACACCCTGGCCGATCGGGAGGGCTTCATCGCCGTCTACCCGACGCAGCGGTTGTTCCGCAGCCTGTTCAACTGCTGGAACTCGGCCGACCCGCGGGAACAGCACCGTCACAGCGGCGAACCGGCACTGCTCGCCGGGATCGCCCGGGAGGTGATCGCCGAATACAACGCAGACCCAGATCGGGTGCACGTCGCCGGAGCCTCGTCGGGTGCAGGAGCGGCAGTGATCCTCGCCGCAACCTTCCCCGACATCTTTGCAACCGCCACATCGGTTGCGGGTGGCGAGTACGGGCTGAACCAGGTGGACCCGGACGACCCCGACTCCACGCCACCGGACTACACCGCACGTCAGGCGTGGTCCCAGATGGGGGACCGTGCGCGGCTGGTACCACTACTCGTCATCCAGGGCGAAGACGACGATGTGGTCCCGCCCCTGGTCGCCACCCGGCTCGTCGAGCACTGGACCGCGGTGAGCGACCTCGTCGACGACGGTCTACTCAACGACAGTCTGGACCTCGTCGAAGTGACGGCGACGGTGGCTGCAGGCGCGGACAGGCATGCGTATGCGTTCACCGCCATCACCGCACCGGACGGGACATCGGTCGTCGAGTCGTATCTCGTCCAGAACATGGGACACGTCTGGCCGGGTCCAGCCGGAACCGGGCTCTTCCCCGACCGTGCCGGCCCGGACGCCAGCGCCCTTGCCTGGGATTTCGCCCAACGTCATCCGAGGCGATCACCACCGTGAAGCCCCCCGCCCGGCAGGCTCGAGGTCTCGTACCCCGGTCGCCGTGTCGCGGTGGAGTCAGCCCGCCGCGACCGCAATCGACCGTTGACTCCCCTCCTGCGCTGATGCGGCCACCGAAATCCGGCAGCGACCCGACCGAGAACATCCACACAAGGAGGAGAAGCCCCGACGCCATATCCACACGACGATGACCGTATCACCCACCACACGAAGGAACAGAGACACGTCATGGGCTACATCACCGTAGGAAACGAGAACAACACGCCGATCGAGCTCTACTACGAGGATCATGGTGCGGGTCAGCCCGTCGTCCTCATCCACGGGTATCCGCTGAACGGGCACAGTTGGGAGCGCCAGACGCCCGAGCTGCTCGCCGCCGGATACCGCGTCATCACCTACGACCGTCGCGGGTTCGGTCAGTCGTCGAAGGCCGGCACCGGATACGACTACGACACCTTCGCCGACGACCTCAACACCCTGCTGGAGACCCTCGACCTGCGCGACGTCCTCCTTGTCGGGTTCTCGATGGGGACGGGCGAACTCGCCCGCTACGTCTCGCGATATGGTCCGGACCGGGTTGCCAAGCTGGCGTTTCTGGCCTCACTGGAACCCTTCCTCGTCGCCGCCGACGACAACCCGGAGGGCGTACCACAGGACGTCTTCAAGGGAATCGAGGCTGCGGCGAAAGGTGACCGCTATGCCTGGTACACGCAGTTCTTCTCCGACTTCTACAACCTCGACGAGAACCTCGGCGGCCGGATCAGCGAGGAGGCGGTGACCGCCAGTTGGAACGTCGCCGTCTCGAGCGCTCCTGTGGCGGCATATGCCGTGGTCTCCTCGTGGATCGAGGACTTCCGAACCGACATCGCCGTGGTCCGCACCAGTGGCAGGCCGGCACTGATCCTGCACGGCACCGCCGACAACATCCTTCCCATCGACGCAACGGCCCGCCGCTTCCGGGAGTACCTTCCCGATGCGCAGTACGTGGAGATCGAGGGCGCACCACACGGGCTGCTGTGGACCCATGCCGACGAGGTGAATGCTGCGCTTCGGGAATTCCTCGGATGAGGAGGCCCCGCTAATACGGGCGACACGACGCCGGCGACCGGAGCCGGCCATCGCGACACCACCGATCGCGCCCGCCCGCCCAACGCCGGGCGGGCGCCGACGGTGGATGGGGACCGATGTCCACCCGGGACGACTGCTGATCGTGACGCCCTCCCGCTGCTGCTGACGGACCATGACAGGCTTCGCTCCCGTGAGCACACATCGGCGACGGCCGCATGCACCGCTCCGAGCAGTGCTTCACGTTCCCGGACCACGCTGCCCACACCTTCTCCGGAGCGCCTTCACGGTGGTCACGAGTGCGTCGAGAAGTTCGATCTCCGCACTCGTAAATCGCACCGGCGGTCCCCCGAGCCACCCATGAGCTACGCCCGTCAGACCCGAGACTGGCAACGCGAATGAGAATCGCGATCATCTGGTTCTCATGCAGGTCGCTGAAGGCGATGCCCCGCTGCTCCACGAAAGGCGATGACAGAGATGACCCAACTCATCGCCCCCAACAACCAAACCGCATACGGACCATCCCCCCCCACCACCATCACCGTCACGGGCACCCAGACACCCGAGGAGGCCGCCCTCGTTCTACGGGACGTTGTCGGATCTCTTGATCTCGATGCCTCACAGCAGAAGTTGGTGAGGTGGCTGGATCGGATCGATCGCGAGATCGGTGCGGGTGGCGAAGCCTGCCGGGCCGTCGACGAGTATCTCGGCGAGATTGCTCGGCTGGCCGGTCTGCGTCCCGAGCGGGGGCCGCTTGCTGCGTACCAGGCGGCTCTACTCACCGCACGCACCAACGACCTCAGAACCGCCCTGGGCTGCCCGGTGTAGACCGGGATCGCCCGACCAGGGCGGCGAACAGCCCGGAAGGCGCCAGAGGCCATCCGGGTCGATAGCGAAACGGCCCGGAGTCCCGGAGTCCGGACGGACTCCCCGGCTGAACCGAGGGAGGCATGTGGCCATCCAGCCACATGCCTCCCTCTTGTCGTTTATCGCTGCCGCATCCGTTGTGACCGCCGGACGCAACTCCACACCAACCTCGCCTCAATGGACGCTCGTTCGTTTCGTTCCCCACCACTCGCCACGGGGGCCGGCCTCGCAGCCCGATCTCGCGCCGCGATCGTAAGAACGGTCGCCGCCGCAGTGGGATCCTCCGTCGAGTTGAGGGCAGCGGCGCCGCCGCGGACCTTCGTGCATGTTCGGTTGCCATCGACAAACGAGAGGGGCGACTCGACAGCGAGGCGACTTCGCCAACGTCATCGACCGGGGTCACCGTCGACGGAAATGCAAGGGTGTAGGGTTCGCGCCGTGATCGCTGCGCGGGCGACGAGGTATCGGTGGCGGCAGCTGGCTTGTATCTCGGCTGTGCTCATTCCGATCGTCGTCGTCGACGGTACAGCGGAGGGCCAAGCCGTATATCTCTCGGAGACCTTCACCGGTGCCACGGCCCAGCCAGGGTTCGTGGCTTATGGATCGGCGTGTCTCACCGGAGGGCCAGAAGGCACGACACCACCCGGGAGCCACCCGCTTGGCGGCTGCCCCGCTGTTCGCGAGGGCCCGGTCCCGCCATTGGAAGGCGCCCCGTACGGCTACTTGCAGCTCACCGACGCCTCACTCGACCAATCGGGGGCGGTGCTCTTCGATGTCGCCATTCCCGCCACCCAGGGTCTCTCTGTGACCTTTGAGCAATGGCAATACGGCAGCACGCAAGGACTCGCCCCCGCCGACGGAATCTCATTCTTCCTCGTCGACGGGGCGTCGACCTTGTCGGCGCCAGGCGCCTTCGGAGGAAGCCTCGGCTATGCCCAGAAGCTCCCCGACGACGATCCGATGAATCCGTTCATTCCGGGGGTCGACGACGGGTACCTGGGCGTCGGTCTCGACGCCCTCGGCAACTACTTCGGCGACTGGGAACAGCGCAGCAACGGCTGCCCGCCCGACGCCCGGTCCCCCGCAGGCACCGGGTTCAGGATCCCGGAGCCGAACAAGATCACGGTACGCGGTCCGGGCGATGGTGTGGATGGCTATTGCTTCATGACCTCTACGGCGGACAACCTCGACAGCACGACCGGGCCTTGGCCCTCGACGTTGCCCGTCTCACTCCGCGGCGACGTGACCTCGGTCCCACCAGATCCCGCAGAAGCCGAGGCGGCCCTGCTACCTGCCAGGCGCATCGTCAACGTGACTATCAGCCCGGCACCTGACCCCGTCGTCACCGTGTCCATCACCTCGACTGACGACGTCACGCATCAGGTGCTCCAGTTCGCCGCACCCGATCCCGTCCCGTCCGCATACAAGTTCGGCTTCTCTGCCTCCACGGGCGACTTCACCGATGTGCATCTCGTCCGCAACGTCGTAATGGAGTCGCTGCAGCCTGCTCCGCTGTTGACACTGTTCAAAGCGCCGGATGCGCCCGGTCCCTTCGAGGTGGGCGACACGGTCGACTACACCTACGTCGTCTCCAACACGGGCCTGGCACCCGTGACGGATCTTCAACTCAGCGACGACAAAATCCCGCTCGTTGCCTGCCAGAGCACAACGCTGGCACCCGTCACCCAGCCGCCCGACAACACGACAACGTGTCGGGGCACCTACACCGTGCAGCCGGCGGACGGCGAAGTCGGCGACGTGGTCAATGTCGCCATGGCCTCTGGAGAGGGCGGCGCTGTGGTGTCGCCATCCGCCGAAGCCGTGGTTGCCATCGTCCAGCCCCCACCACCGACGACGACCACCACGACCACCACGACCACCACGACGACGGTCACAACGACCTCGACCACGACCACTATGGTGCCGACCACGACGACACAGCCACCGGAGATTCTCCCCGCGACCGGCGCCGATCCGGCCCTGCCGCGCCTCGTCATCCTGTCGCTGCTGGCCATCGCTCTCGGCGCAGTCACCCTCCACAAGACGCGCCGTTCGGCATAGCCCGAGGCGCGACGCCACGTCTCCGTCAGTTGGAGCGACGCATCCGACGGGGGGTGCTACATCGTCGGCGGCCATCGAACCGCATGCCATTCTGAGCGGTCGTTCCCAGGATCCCGGCGACCTACGGGCTCCGTGCGGCCCAAATCCGTTTCGGGGCAATTTCGGGAGGGTCCAGAACGCGCCGAAACCCTTGACAGGCAAGGGTTTTGGGGTGGCTCCGGGGGTGGGACTCGAACCCACAACCTACGGATTAACAGTTGGACCGGGGCGCTTTCGGCGCTCTCCCGACAAGCCCTGACGCGCCAACGTTTCCGGCCGATACCCGTTGCAGCGCAAGGGTTTCCGCCCGATTCGACGTCTCACGTCGACCCACCTGAACTCACCCGAATATCGGTTGTTTCTCTTTCTCGCGTGGCCCATACGCGGCCCAAGATGGCCGCCGATCCCGTCACCCGATCGGGAGATCCCGCACGCGGAGTCGAGTCGGCGTGACGGTCACGATCGCTCCCCGGTCCAGGTCGTCGGTGACGATGGGCAGGCTGCGGACGCGGACGTCGGCATGGACCTCGAACGTCAGCTCGGCCACTCCTCGCTCGAGCACCACCGATGTCCTCGATCCGCCACGGAGTGCCATCGGCGTCGGAAGGTCCGAGTCGGCAGTGACCACCACCCGTTGCTCGTCGCGACACCATTCGAGAATCTCGCCGTCAGGGGCAGGGAGCAGACCGAAGTCGCTTACGTGAAGACCGTCGTGGCCGGCCGCGACAAGCGACGCCAGCAGCTTGGGCGCCAGGTTGGCATCGACGAGCAGCCCTCATGCCAACTTCGCCGGGAGCACCTCACGTTAGTTCACGACGGCGGCGGCGTACTCCAGCACAGCCCGAATGTCCTCAGGCTCCAGGTAGGGGTAGTCGTCGAGCACCTGCTCGGGAGTCCTGCCCGCAGCGAGCTGACCGAGCACCATCGCCACCGTGACCCGGAGGTCACGGATCGTCGGCACTCCGCCCATCCGCTGCGGGTCCACCGTGATCCTGTCGAACACCATGGACACAGGATACGCACGGCGGTCGGAGTTTCTTTGGGCCCGAGCCATCCTCGCTGAACGACCCGCGGCGCGTTGTGGGTGCTCGGCCGGCATGTGAACCAATCATCGGCATTGACCGATTCAACAAGTCGCTCAGAACCGCCGCATCCGCGCCGCGGTGGCGGCGAGCGGCCGGGGCCTACGATCATCGCCTATGTGGATCAGTCGAGTTGACATCCCCTCAGAGCTCGTCGACGCGCACCGGGCGGGCCGCCTCGTTCTGTTCGTTGGTGCAGGCGCGTCCCGGGATGCTCCATCGGGCCTCCCCACCTTCACTGAGCTCACGAAGGCAATCGCCGATGAGGTCCACTTCTCTCATACCGAGGCGGACCTCAATCATCCGGACCTTCTACTCGGACGTATCGGAGATGGGGGTGTCGATGTTCACCTCCGTGTTGCGGAACACCTCAGCAACCCGCAGTCGACGCACAACCGCCTTCATGAGGCGATCGTTGACCTTGGTCGAACCGCGCCATGTCTGAGAATCGTGACGACCAACTTCGATCGACACCTGAGCTCAGCAGTGTCCGCCCGCGGAAGCGAGATCGAGGAGTACGTAGGACCTGCCTTACCGATGAGCAACGACTTCACCGGACTCGTGTACCTGCACGGCATGCTGACCCAGCCACACCATCGCCTTGTGGTGACTGACGGCGACTTCGGTAAAGCCTATCTACGTGATGCATGGGCGGCTCGGTTCCTGGAGCGGATGTTCGCCGAGTTCAGTGTCTTGTTCATCGGGTACAGCCATGGCGACGTCGTCATGCGATATCTAGCGAGGGCGCTCGGACCAGACGGGCGCCGATACGTCCTGACGGACACGCCTGAAGCGCGGGATTGGGTGGACCTCGGCCTTCGACCGATCGGCTACGAGGTTGTTGAAGGCTCGCACGCTGCACTCGGCCGTGCGCTTGGCCGCTGGGCCGAGATTGCGGGGATGGGGCTGCTGGACCATCGCCGGCGGGTCGCCGAGTTGGTTGCGTCACCCCCTTCCGGAATCCCCGAAGACGCTTCCTACATGGAAAAGCTGATCGCCGATCCCGACCGGGTCCGGCTCTTCGCCGAGTTCGCGCGAGAGTCCGAATGGCTCGACTGGGCATCAACCCAACCTGTGTTCAAGAAGTTGTTCACACGAGGATCACCCCCATCAGAGTGCGGCTCGGTCCTTGCCAGGTGGTTCGTTGAGTTCTTCGCGATGGACGAGGAGCACTCAGAACTGGCGCTCCAGGTGGTCAGTGAGAACGGCGGGAACCTCGGACTGGAGATCTGCCGTGAGCTTGGCCGTCGCCTTACCCCTCGTGACGCTCCTCGGCACGCGTGCCTGGGTATCTGGCTGGTGCTGCTCCTGCGTGACGCACCCGACCCGGAGAGCCGTTGGTTCGATCTCGCGCTCGTAGGCTCCGCTTGGCCATCAGACCGAGAACTGATACTGCTGCTCTTCGATCATCTGACGGAGCCAACAGCCGAGTTGGCGCTCTCGTTAGGGATCGGTCCGCCGACACTCGAAATTCGCTTGCGTGGTCGCGATCACTCGCTCCTCGAGGCGTGGGACCAGGTCCTGAAACCGAACCTCTCCGAGGCGGCACCTGCTGTCGCTGCAATTGCCGACCGCCACCTGCGACGGATGCGAGACCTCCAAGTCGCGGCCCACCCGGACAGCCGGAGGTGGGATGCGGTTTCGTTCCGTCGGAGCGCGATCGAACCGCATTCTCAGGATGACCACCCCAAGCCGATCGACGTGCTGATCGACGCCGCACGAGATTCGCTCGAGGCGCTGCTCGATACCTCACATCCGATCGCAGTCGGGTACCTGGAGTCCTGGGCAGATACGGAGTCCCAGATCCTGCGGCGCCTGGCGATCCACGGCTGGACCCACCGGAAGGATGTCGACTCTTCAGCAAAACTTGACTGGGTCGTGCGGTCCGGTTGGCTCTTCGATCACCGAGTACGCCACGAGATATTCCGTTTGATCGCCGACGCCCTCCCTGCCGCCGACGATCAGGACGTCGAGGCACTCATCGTCGCCGTTCTTGACTCGGATCACGAGGAGCCGGAGCACCGGCCCTACGAACGGTTCAACACTCTTGTCTGGATGGACCGATCCCGTCCCGGCGACCCTCGTATCACGGCGGCACTAGCGGAGGCCCGCACAGTCAACCCAAGCTGGCAGGCCCGACCACATCCCGACCTGACCCATTCGATAGAGGTCGGGTTCGTTCCCTCAAGGCCCCCGATGTCGGTCGAGACCTTCCACCAACAGCTCGAGACCGCTCCCTCAGAGCTCCTCTCGACGCTGCAGAACTACAAGGACGTGAACCCATGGGAGGGTCAACCAACCTGGGAGGACTCGTTGAACCTCATCGTCGCAGCCGTCCGCGACATCCCGAGCGACGGATACCTGCTGCTCGAAATTGAACCGGGGGACACGGAAGTCACACAAGCCGTGATCCGAGGGTGGAGCCGGGCCGAACTCGATGCGGACACGGCCGCCGAAGTTCTTCGGCGCATTGGCCCCCTCGCCGACACGAGCGTCGCTGGGGAACTCGCTCAAATGCTCTCGGACGGAAGCCGATTTGAAGGGCACCCCACCAATTGGTCAGCCATAGCCGGTGCGCGACAGCTGGCACGCGATCTGTGGGGAATGATTCCCGCTGAGGAGACGGTGATTGGCGGGAATGACTGGCTCACCCGTGCTATCACCCACCCGGGCGGACACCTCGCAGAGTTCTGGCTGGGCGCCGTTGAGCACGACTGGCACGCAGACCAAGAAGCATGGTCAGGACTCACGGCAGAGCATCGAGGTGCTCTCGAGACCATGCTCACCGGGTCCCCCGGCGAGACCCGAACACACATGGCAGAGGTGATATGCGCAAGCCGCCTGCACTTCATGTTCGCAGCCGACCCGGAGTGGACAACCAGGAACGTGATGCCGCTTCTCGACTGGTCTGATCCGGCTCGAGCCCAGCGAGCATGGAACAGCTTCACCAGCTGGGGACGTTGGAACGACCAGATGCTCGACGCCGGGCTCATGGGGCACTACCTCGACGCGGCGCGCCACCTAGGCGAATTCGAGCCGGAGCACCAACGGCTGATCCTCGGCCACCTCGCTGGCATCGCCCTCACCAGCGACCGCGACCCGTTGGTGTGGCTACCGGGCGTGATTGTTGACCTCGAAGACGACAAGCGGCCCGAGTTCGCCGACGAAGTCGCCCACATCTTGGCCGACCTGCCCAGCGAAGCCGTCGAGCACCAGTGGTCCCGGTGGATGCACAGGTACTGGAGCGATCGCCTGGCAAGCGTCCCGACTCAGCTCTCGATCGACGAGGCCAGTGCGATGGCGCGCTGGATCCCATTCCTGACCGCCTCATTCAAAGAGGGGGTGCAGCTCGTGACGATCCGAGCCGGCCAGTTCCGAGAACACGACAACCTGCTGCGCGATCTGGAGCGACATATCGACAATTCACCAGGCGCTTGCGCACGGGTGATTGGACACTTGATGCGCAGCACCGTGAAGCCGTGGTGGGGTGGGCATCGACTGCACGAACTGATATCACGGCTTCAAGCTGGGGGCGACCCAGCGGACATCGGCTTGATTGCGGAAGAGGCCACCCGCCTTGAACTCCCGAACCCAGACGGATGGCAGTGAGTAGCTGATAGACCGGACGGATGCAGCATGAGGACCCGCCAACGTGCGAATGAAGGCACCACAGGGCTGCGCTCGGCGACTCAACTGCGATGCTGCCGGGCCAAGAGGCGTGGGACCATGCTTACGTCTTCTCGGCGTCCGTTCTGATCTACAGAACGTGCAGGCCCACGAACGAGATGCCCCGGTCGATCACGACCTCCAGATCGACCCCTGGCCCGACCACACACTCAAACGTGCTGAGCCATCAATGCGCCGCCCGTTGGCGGAGATCGACAATCAGCTCGAGACCGAGAACGTCGGCCGCTCGGTGGAGAGTGCCCAGGCTCGGGGTGACGCCGCCGGCTTCGAGGCGGGCGACGCTGGGTTGAGTGGTGCCCATGCGTTCCGCTAACTCAGCCTGGGTCAATCCAAGGCGCTCGCGTTCGCTTCGGACCCTGGCCCCCAGGTCGAAGGCATCCTTCGCTTCCTGGTAGCCGCGTCGGCGCTCCGGCGTGTCAGGACGACGCGCCTTCGTGTCGTCCCATGACGTCCGATCAGTCATCGTCATCCTCCGCTGTGTGGCCCTCAGCCATGCATCGATTCATGGCTCGCATCGCCCGGTCGATCTCGGCTCGCTCTCGCTGCCGCTGCTTCTTGAAGACGGTCAGCAGGATGATCCGCCGCCCGGTCACGACGTAGTAACTGATGCGCACCGCATCGCTCGATGTGCCCAGCTAGAAACGCAGCTCCCGCAGCTTGCCGCCGAGCTGGCGGGTGTAGGGCTCCTTGAGCGCCAGCCCACGCTCGGCGAGCAGGTCGATGTAGAACTCGACTCGACCGAACTCGTCGTCCGGTAGGGCATCCAGCCATTCCGAGATTTCGGGTTCTAGTTCGACTGTGCCCCAGGTCACGATGACATCCTGACATACCACCGATGGTATAGCGCCGCCGCTGTCTTGTCGACCAAAGTCTTCGACGGGCGCGGCCCGATCCCGCCACCGAAGGATTCAGCGCCCGAGCTCATGGCCCGTCCGGTCACGCTCTCGGGCTCTGGTGGATCTGCGGCGTGCGACCGCATCCATGATGGCCTCCACATCGGCGTTGGCGGCGTCTGAGGCCAGATCGCCACCTCCGGGTTGTGACGACTGACCTGAGCTGAGTGACGGCCACAGGTTGGAGTAGAGCCGGTTCTCCGCCGCACTCCGCTCGTGGGTGATGGCGGGCTGATCGATCCACTCACGGCCGAGGGATTGGGCGATGGCGTCGGTGGCGGTCTGGCTGTCGTCGGTGACGACGAAGGCGTGATTGGTATGTCGGCCTCGGGTCATCGGGGTGTAGACGCCGGCGGTGTCGGTCGGCCGGTCGATGAGGACCAGGGCGGTGTCGACGGTGCGGCCTTGGGTGGCGTGGCTGGTCTGGGCGTACCCAAGCTCGACGTGCTGCGCCGTGTACTCAGCCGGGAGCCTCACGGTGCCGCTCCGGCCGGTGACGGTGACGGTCCCGTCCCCATGGATGGTGTCGACGGTCCAGTGGTCGCGGTTCTTCACGATGGCGCCACGATCGGTGCGGAGGGTGCGGTCGTTGCGGCGGGTGACGACCTCGTCACCGACGAGGAGGTGGCGCTGGTCGCTCACGGCGACATGCGGGCCAGTGGGGTCGAGTTCGCCGGTGGCGATCCGGGCTTGTTGGGCTCGATGGTTGAGACGCTCGACGGTGTCGGTCGTGTTGGCCATCATCGCCACTGTCTCGCCTCGGGCTCTGGCGGTGGCCCAGGCGGTGAGGATCTCGGTCTCCATGTCTTGCGGTGTGCCGCCGTGTAGGCGGCCGTGGCGGTCGTATTCGGCGAGCACTGCGGCGTCGCCGTTGCGGAGGCGGAGGGAGGCTTCTCGTTCCCATTGGTGGGTGAAGCGATGGATCTGGTCGAGTTCGATGGCGCCGTAGGTGTCGACGAGGTGGCCGAACATGCCACCTCTGCCGACGGCGGTGAACTGGCGCGGGTCCCCCACCATCACCACCCGCCAACTCTGGCGTCGGACGAGTTCGACGAGCTGGGCCAGCTTGGGGGTGGAGACGGTGCCCGCCTCGTCGAGGATCACGGTCGCCCCGAACGGCGGGTCATAGCCCGGTGCGGGCGGTCGGTCGGGTTGGCGGTGTTCGTGGAGGAGCTTGTCCAGGGTGTCGGCGGGCATGGCGGTCTCGGTGGCGAGGACGTCGGCGGCGGCTGCGGTGGGTGCGACGCCGAACACGGCTCGACCCTTGGATTGGAGGTGGGCGACAGCGGGTGCGAGGGCGGTGGTCTTGCCCGCTCCGGCCGGTCCGTTGATCAGCACCACGGTGCCGACCCCGGCCACGGCGAAACACGCCTCGGCCTGTGCCGGACTCAGTGCCTCGATGCCTGGGACGTTGACGGGTCGCTCCGGGATCAGTGCGGCGATCTCGGCGGCCGTGTCGACCCATTCGACGATGCTTCGCTCCTGGTCCAAGATCCCTTCGGTGGTGTAGCGGCGGTGGATGATCATCTCGGTGACCGGTCGCCCGTTCCGACGTACCGGCACCCCGTCCGGTGCTGCTGGTGACAAGTCGACGCAGCGGGTCGCTGCGACCCGGTCGGCGAGGCGCTGCAGCCACGGCGCCAGTTCGGCGGGGTCGACGGTCACCTCGGTGGGGACCGTGGCGGCCAGTTCCCGGACCAGTTCGGCGGGTCGCCACGTCGATTGCTGCTCCGCCAACGCCTCGAGCGCTTGATCGACCATCCCGGCGACCATCTCAGCGTCGAAGCCTCGTTGGAGGTGGTGCCCGGTGACGGTGGCGATGAGCCGCTCGGGTTCCCACCCCAACTCGCCGAGACGGTCTCGCCATTCCTGGTGGAGGTGGTCGGGGCGGTGGTTGGCGGGTTTGCGCGGGCGGCTGTCGACGGCGGCTTCACGACCAAGTCTCCAAAGCTCCTTCTGGGTCGGTTCACGTCCAAAGCCGGTGCGGAAGCGTTCCAGCTTCACCTGGAGGCGGTCCTCCATCTCCCGCGTCCGTTGCGAGAAGTGCTCCAGCACGGCCGGGTCGAAGCCGGCGATCTCGGCGATGCCGTGCTCCGGCCGATGCCACTTGACGCCGAGGCGGCCCGTCAACTCAGTCCGCAACCCGGCCTGATACAACCCGGACAGGGTGCGCTGGTCGAGCTTGATCGTGCGGGCATCCAACGCCAACCAGCGGCCATCCGCCGTCGGGACCCGGTTGGCGATCACCACATGGGAGTGGAGCTGGGGGTCGTTCTCTCGGCTGGTGTGCTGACGGAACACCCCGGCCACGACCCCCTCGGCGTCGATGGCGACGATGTGGCCGCGTACCCGGATCCGGGTGACCGCCTGGTCTTCGATCCAGTCGATGACCGCATCGACCGCCCGATCGTGCGCCTCGGTCACCGCACGACGGACGGTGGCGTCGCCGACACCGAACAGCACCGATACGGATTTCGGGGCGGAGAACGTGGCGTCGAATCCCCGCACCGAGTCCTCGCCGAACCGGCGGCCCAGCCGTGTCCCGGTGGCGGGGTGGCAACCGGCCATGACGTTCAAGAACGGCTCGTCCTGGATCGTGCCGTCCAGTCCGAGCA
Organism: uncultured Acidimicrobiia bacterium; assembly: GCA_963708235.1. Classification (GTDB taxonomy): domain Bacteria; phylum Actinomycetota; class Acidimicrobiia; order Spongiisociales; family UBA5794. The sequence continues at coordinate 2,092,212 of OY970200.1, forward strand.
GTTCGGCGCCCCGGCCCCGCCACCGCCCCGGCGGTTCCTGACCATCGAGGTAGTACGACGGTGCCTGATCCGTGAAGTACCGACCCGCCGTCTCGCCCTTCAAAGTGATCACCCGCACCGTCACGACGACGCCTCCCTCTCACGACCGCAGGTGTGCACACGTCTGTGCTTCTGGTGTGTTCCTGGTGAATGGTTGGTGAATGGAGGGGTCACGGGATGCCTCGGAAACCGATCGGCGGAACCTTCGACTAGCGTACCCTACATAGCACCTTTGCCTACCGTCATAATTTGTTATATGTCGTGAGATGACGTGAGGAAAACCGTAGTGAGGAAAGACTCAGTGAGACCCGGCGACACGATGAGCACCCAACCGACCCACCGCAACGGACAGCCCAGCGCCGCCGCCGACCCGTTCGGCCTCGAATCTTGCCCGACGAGGGGGTTCTCAACGACCCCGTCCCGGGCGTACGCTCGAAAATCATGAGAGGCGCCATACAGCACCGCAAGAACCGCTCCTCCCCGTGGAGAGCCCGCTACCGCGCCCCTGACGGCAGCGAGGTCTCCCGGTCCTTCACCCGCAAGCTCGACGCCGAGCGCTGGCTCCAAGACGAACTCGCCAAGCTGAACCGGGGACTCTGGATCGACCCCTCCGCCGGCCGCGTCACCTTCGCCGAATGGGCCGACACCTGGATCGCCGGGCTCGACATCAAGCCCAAGTCCCGCGCCGGCTACGAGTCTCTGCTCCGCTCCCGCGTCCTCCCCGCCTTCGGGCTGGTGGAACTCCGCCGGATCACTCCCGCTCTCGTCCGCGAGTGGATCACCGACATGGTCGACGAAGGGCTATCCGCTTCGCGCATCCGTCAATCTCGGCAATTGCTCGGCGCTGCCCTCGGCACCGCAGTCAACGACGGGATCCTCGGCCGCAACCCCGTCTCCGGGGTCAAGGTGCCCACGGCCCGCCCTCGACACCAGCGCTTCCTCGACGCCGAGCAGGTCAATGCGCTCGCAGAAGCCGCCGATGCGATCGCCGGCCAGACAGGTCTCGCCATCGACATCCTCGGCTGGGTCGGTCTCAGGTGGGGCGAGCTGGTTGCGCTCAAGGTGTCGTCGGTCGATCCGCTCCGCCGACGAATCACCGTCTCGGAAGCCGCCACCGAGGTCCGGGGTCGCCTCGTGTTCGGGACGCCGAAGTCGCACCGAACGCGTACCGTGGTGATGCCCTCCTGGCTCGCCGAACGGATCGGACAGCACCTCGACGGCCGGAAACCGGGCGACCTGGTCGCCACCGCCCCACACGGCGGCCCGCTGCGAGCATCCAACTTCCGCCGCAACGTCTGGACTCCCGCCGTCGATGCCGCCGGGATCGAACCCGGCCTCAGGATGCACGACCTCCGCCATACGGCGGCGTCACTCATGATCTCGTCCGGCGCCAGCATCAAGGCAGTCCAGCGGCAGCTCGGCCACGCCTCAGCAGCAATGACCCTCGACCTGTACGGGCACCTCTACGACGACGACCTCGATGCGCTCGCCGACGCTCTCGACCAGCGTTTCGCCGCGACCCGCACAGCGGAAGCACCACCGAAGCACGAGCCGAACGTCGTTACGTTGCCCACGCGACCGCGCCCCTCGACTCGGTAGGCGAAGCCAGCGACGGCACAATCTCGCGAGCCACCAACTCGCGTTCACGGGGGCGCTGCGACGTCACACGTTCGGCTCCGCCGAGGACTTGTGGATGCGGAAACATTTCCGGTCACACACCGCAGATCTCACGAAGTGGCAGACTTCGATCAGCGGTACGGCGACGGCACCCACGCATACAGAACGTTGGCGTCCGCAAGGAAGACCGGAACGGGCTCGCCGATCCCGATCGTCCTCGTCACTCGGTGAGGCCGAGTTCATTCTGCAGTTCGGACAGATCCTGTAGCGCCTCCCGGCGTCGAGGACGCTCGGTATCGAGGAACTTCCCGATAGACGCCACCTGGATGCGATGGTGTGACCCGACCTTGCGAAAGTCAAGGCTCCCCTGGTCCATCAGCTTCCTGACCTGAGGCCGTGACATACCCAACAACGCAGGCGCCTCAGTCGGTGTGACCTCGGCGTTGCCACGAGTGACGAGGATCTCCTGCCCACGGGCCCGAGCGTCGACCAGCCGTGACATCAGTTCGGCAGTCTCACGCGAGAGAGACACCTCGATCCTGTCCCCGTCGGCTACCAAAGCCCGATGTAGCGCCTCCGCGTCACGCGACACGACATCACTCACGATGGTCCTAACTGCTCTAACTGCATCATCTGTCTCAACTGTAGCACCAGGACGGCTAGTGCCCGTGGGGAGGTTCGTCCCACCACACCCGAGGTCTCGCCGTACCCGAACCGGCGTGATGCTTCTCCTGGCTCGCCGAACGTATTGGCCAGGACCTCGCCGGTCGGCAACCAGGCGACCTCGTCGGACCGTCCCAGACGCCGGACCGCTGCGAGCATCCAACTTCCGCCGCAACGTCTGGACACCGGCCGTCGATGCCGCCGGGTCTCCGTGCGCACGACCTCCGCCACACGGCGGCGACGCTCATGATCTCGTCCGGCGCAGCATCAAGGCGGTCCAACGCCAACTCGGCCGCGCATCGCCAGCGATGACGCTGGACCTGTACGGCCATCTCTACCGACGACGACGTCGAAGCGCTCGACAAGCGATTTGCGGCGGTCCGCATGGTCGACGCGACGCCGAAGCCGGAGTGACCGTCATCGAGTTGCCGAGTCGACTGGATCACACGCGCCCGAAAGCAGGCTGGATTGGCTTTACTAGCTAGTTGTCACGAGGTCGCTGGGCGACGAGATGGTCGATGAAAGCGGCCACAGCCCGCTCCTCGGCCTGAGTCAGATCCGCTGCAGCAAACCGAGCTGCGAGCGGATGTCTCCGTGAGGGGTGGGTGGGTACGTCGTAACCGGAAAGCTCCATCAGGCGGCCGTAATCGAGTTCGAGGACGGCAGCGAGCCGTTGAAGTATCTTGGGAGAAGGCCCCTCGACATGCCCTCGCTCCAACTTCTGGAGGTAGGCAGCGGAGATGCTGGCCGCGCTAGCGACGTCACGCAGAGTTCGCGAGCGCGATTCCCGAGCAGTCGCGAGTTCGCGACCCAATCGGTCTGGCGAAGCGAGCATGTCATCCACAGTCGACACTATACACTATTGTTGACATCGTTGGCTAGTAGACGTACACTCTAGTGTACAGCCACTACCGAAGGAGACTGACCATGGCACAATCGAGGAAGACGAGTGCAGCAGCAGCGCGAGCGGCGTCAAAGGTGCTCCGAGATGGACGCACCGGTGCGGCATCGAAGACCGCAGCAGGTAGCGCACTCTCGCAGCGTGCCTCCAAGTCAGGTCGGAAACGATGAGTGCCCGGCGCCCTCGGCGAACGGTGCGCGTGCCTATCAAGGTGACGACGCGAGTCACCGTGCAGACCTTGCGATGCTCCGCCTGCGGATTCAAGGATCTGCCCGTGGCGTTCCTGTCACAGTCGTCGTTGACGGGCATGCGCTGCCCGCGGTGCGGAAGAAGCCTTCGGCGCTAGCACCGAGTTAGGATGCGCGGTGTGGCTAGATAGGGAGGTGCATTTGTGAACGCGGCGAAGCGCGGCGTTACGACGGACGGTGAGGTACTCCCGACAGCGGTGAGCAAGGCAGGTAATCGAGACATCCAATCCGTCGAGCAGCTCCTGACGACGGAGGAGCGATCCAATCTTCGTCGCGATCTAATCGAGATGGCGCGGTGTCGCCGAGAGGCCGAGGCCTCGTCCGCAACGCTGCGGTTCAGTTAGCTACCCATGAAATGGGAGGAACCCGACCCGGCAGATGTCATTTCGCTGCGGAGCGGCTCGGACTGGGACCAGCTGCGCAGGCGGTACGAACCAAACCTTCTCGACCGCCCATTCGAGCGGTGCCTCGAGGTCGTCAGGGCGAACCGGGCCCGCACGGCGATTGTTGAAACCCGGTACATCGATCTCGACTATCGCAGCGAGTATTCCAGCTTCTTCTCGAAGACGTTCGCAGAGATCCCCGACACCACTCACCGGCTCCACTTCTTCCGGGGCGACATCTCTGCCTCGGATCTCGATGCGCTGTCCACCAGAGTCAAGCGCGGGTACCTTGGCTACATGGTGATTCGACCGAGTCCCCTGGGACGAGTCGGCCGAACCCTGCTCAAACCACCGCCCAACCTGATGGTCGCCACTCAATCGTCGGTGAGTGACCAAATCAACCTCTTTGGTCAGCAGCTAGAGGTCACGGGTGTCCCGTTTGCTCAGCAAGATACCCAGTTTGGTCGCTGCGCTCACGTAGCGGCTTGGATCTGCCACTACGCCGCTGCCCTGAGGGGTGACGTTAGTCGGCGTGCCATGGCTGACTTCAGTTTGCTCGCAGATGCGAATGTGGCCGAAGGGCGTCCACTTCCCTCCCAGGGTTTGACAGGACTTCAGCTAAGCAACCTCATGCGCGAACTCGACCTACCGCCGATCGTCTATCGCATGGGGTCCCTTCCGAGTTCAGGTCACGAGCCACCGGTGCCGGAACATGGTCGAGACGATGACCCCGGTACGTGGGACACCCGTGCTATCGCCGTTCTGTGCAGGTTCCTCAACAGCGGCTATCCGATTCTTGTTGGCACCTACGAGCACGCGTTCGTGATCGTAGGATATCGCCGCGGTGCCCGAAGCGGGAAACCGTGGATCACCTTCACTCGCCATGACGACCAACGTGGTCCATACCTCGAAGTGGGCGACATCCTCGACGATGTGGATCCCGGTACGGGTCATCGTCACTCGCCGTGGCAGCTCCTCCTCGCCCCCGTCCCTGACAAGTTGTGGCTACTCCCCGAAGCTGCCGAACGGACCGGAAGTGCGCTGCTACTCAGCTTCGACGCCCTCGATGGCACTGGCACCCTCGCCGACATGCAGCACTCAGGTCGCTTGACCTTCCGCACCGTGGTCATGACGGCCGCCTCGTACAAGGAACGAGCATCTAGCCGAGGACTCGACGATGGCTCACGGCGCGAACTCCGCCTGGCGCGCTTATCCCGCTTAGTTTGGATCGTGGAAGCCATCGATCGCGAGGCCCGCTCCGCCGGGACGCCCTGTGTCCTTGGGGAAGTGGTCTTCGACAGCACCTCAAGCGACATATCACCGAACGTCCTCGCCATCCGCGTACCCGGCGCTTTGCTGATCCGGCAGACCGATGGCACGATCCGCTCGCCGTTGTCCTCGACCACTGATAGCGTGTTGTCGGCGGCCTCCTTCCAGCCCTAGCGTCTTCGTCTTGGGAGCCGTGAAGGTACCTGCTCCGCGACTGCCATGTGGCCAGCGGAGAGCCCCGAGGCGGCCGCAGGACGTCGGCCAGATCTACTTGGCGATCGCACCGCGACGGGTTTTCGAAACCGCACCCGACTCGATACCCCGGCTCGAGTTCTTGGGACACTCGGTGAGCGTGGCCACCACCGCCGGCAATGCCCGAGGATCACGCTTTCTAACGCGCCCACGCGGCCCGCGCGGCCTGTCAAGTCTCGGTACCCGGGCGACACTTTGGCTCCGGTACCTCCATGACACTCTTGTTGTCCACTAGCTGGCGGCGTTGATACGGTTGGGGCGTCCGCCCGGGTTGGCGAGGGCGCCGTGCTGGCGGGTGGTGTTGGCGATCAGCGAAAACTCGCGTTTCGGGATCAACGAAAACTCGGGGTCTCGGGGTGGGTGTTCCTCCGGGTGGTGAGGTTAGCGGCGGCTCCTTTCGGTGGGGTCGGTGGCGGCGGTGGTGAGGGCTTGGTGTTCGCGTAGCCGCCAGGATGGGCCTTTGATGTTGAACACGACGGCGTTGTGCATGAGCCGGTCCAAGATGGCGGCGGCGACGACGGTGTCGCCGAAGATCTCGCCCCAGTCGGGCAGCGCCTCGGTTGGTGGTGACGATCGTGGAGTGCTGTTTCTCGTAGCGCTGGTTGACGACTTGGTAGAACGCCGAAGCAGCGCCGCGGTCCATGGGGAGTAGTCCGACGTCGTCGATGACGAGGATCGATGGTGCGGTGTAGGTCTTCAGCTTGGATGGCGAGGTTGCCTTCGCGGGTGGCTTGGGCGATGTTGGCGACCATCTCCTCGGCGTTGGTGAAGTAGCCGCGGTAGCCGGCCTCGACGGCGAGGGTGGCGATCGCAACGGCGAGGTGGGTTTTGCCGCAGCCGGGTTGGCCGAGGAACAGGATCGGGCCGTCCGGTGTCCATGAACCGCAGGGTGGCGAGGTCATCGACGAGTCGCCGGTCGACGGTGGGTTGGAACTCGAAGTCGAACTCCGTCGATGGTCTTGCGGAACGGGAACCGGGCGTAGCGCAGCCGGGCGGTGAGGCGCCGGTTGCGGGTGGCGTCGGCCTGCTCGGCGACGAGGCGGGCGAGGAACTCGACGTGTGACCAGTCGTCGGTGCGGGCGTCCTCGGCGAGGGTGGCGAACACCTCGGCGGCCCGGTCCAGCTGGAGGTAGCCGAGGTCGTCCTTGATCTGTTCGTAGACGCTCACGATCCGGTCTCCCCGCCTGGTCGTAGACCGGCGCAAGTCGGGTGCGGCGACGTCGTAGTCGCCGGCACCGGCAACTCGAGCCGTCCGGCCGGCGAGCGACGATCCCTCTTCGGGTGCGATCGACGACGCGCAGGTGCCGGGGCCGGTTCGATGCCAACGCTGCTGTCTCGGCTGCGTTGCGGTGGGCGGGGTCCCACACCTCGTCATGGCCTGATGCGTCGAGGCGGTGACGGGCCACGACCCGGCCGGCGCAGCGTGACGGTCAGCTCGTTCGAGTCGACAGGCACTGCGGACTTCGACGAGCTGACCCGAGACAGTCCGGTGGGACCGAGTAGCGCACACCGTCCCAGTCGATGAACGGCAACGCCCGATGCACCCGGCGGGTCTCGACGTAGTCGGTGTCGAACCGCCGCACCGGCAACGCCGCCAGGAAGCCGTCGCTCGGTCGCGAACCGTTCGGCCGGGGTCGCCCCGGTGCGTGCGGTGCACCCGAGCATGGACCCGTTGATCGACCCACAGCTGTGCCCGGGCGTTGAGCTGGTCGATGCTGTCGGGCACGCCGGTGACGACGAGCTCTTCAAGGAATGACTCCTTCAGATCCCGGAACGGGCGCTCGACCTTGCCTTTGCGTTTGGCGTCACCGGCCTGGCACGCCTTGATCTCGATGCCGTGATGGCGGGCGAACTCGAGCGTCGGCGGAGTGCAGCTTGAACCGGCGGCCCTGCGAGCTGCCCGAGCGCCCCCATCCGATCCGTGCGGCACAGCTGCGGGACACCGCCAGCAGCGTCGAAGAACCGGACGACCCCCTCGAAGGTGTGCTCCCGGTCGACCGATGTCGTGAACCACCACATCCGCCACCGTGACCAGCACAAGATCATCCCGAAGCACCACAACACCGGGCCCAGCCCGACCGATTGCGCCCATGCCGAGCAGTCCGAGAAATCGAACTGGGCTTCCTCACCCGGTGCCGTCTCGATCGGCACCGACGCCGAATCGGCACGCCGGAACCGCGGGCCGCGCTGGTCACGCACCCAGCGCGCCACCGTCGGATACGAACCCGTCGAACCCCTCCGCAGAGATGATCTCGAACAACGACGTCGCCAACAACTTCGGGTTCGCCGACCAGCAACTCGTCAGCCGGTCCGCCCACACCGGATCGATCGACCCGGTCCTCGGCAGCGACCGTGCGCGCCGGCGGCGGCCCGCCCTCTCGCACCCACTTCGAGATCGTCGCCGGGTGATACCCCGTCTCCTCGCCGATCTCGACGAACGACATGCCCCGGCGTCTCATCGCCAACACATCCATGAACTCCTCCTGCGTCATCATGAGCAGCGGTCCCTCCAGCCCAGTCGATGCTTGGTCGCTCGACAGGCTGGAGGGACCACCCGCCACTCAACGGGATTTCAGGAGGAACCCCACCCCACCCCGGCTTTCGCTGATCGCCGAACCCGGTTTTCGCTGATCGCGCACACGCACATTGCAATAGGATCAGTGACCAACAGGGACTCCCGGATCTCGACGGCTTTGAACACCTCAAGATTCGTCGAGTCCCTGTTACGCGCCGAGAACCCTCACCCGATCAGACCCCGCTAAAACGCGAAGTGCCCGGATAGTGCCGGACGTTGCGCGTTTCGCGCGGCCGAGCAGTACTCAATTTCGGGCACCACAACATCGGTGTTGGCGAGCACCGGCTGATTCACAGCGACCCAGCAGCAGCGCCGCAAGAAAGCCGGTCACACATCCGATTCGATCGTTCCATCACCCCAGGCAGAGACGATGCTCGATGCAGGGCAGTAGCCCGGCCCACGAGCCTCGTCCAACATCACGAGTGCGGCGTTCGGCATGTAGCTGAGCTCGCCTGTTTCGTAGGCGTCACCACCAGCCGTCGCCACAACGACCCGTCGACCTGACCCATCTGGCCTGGACTCGCCTCCAGCACCCCCACCCGGAAGGGGCCGAAACCGAACTGGCAAACCCCGAAAGGAACCTCCGCACGCCTACCCGACCCTCAGAGCTAAACCGTCCCGCTCTACTCTTTCAAGACGAACTAGTTAGGCGTCCGTCGAGCACCACATCAGTCGTCTCGAAGTGCGCCGCGATCCACCGCTGCGAAATCTCGTCATCGAACCCCCAGACCTCCGCAAGCATGGCGCCATTGTCCAACATCAGATAGTAGGCGCCGCCTTCGATTGGGTGGATACCGGCGCGCCGCGCGTCGTCGCTCGTCAGCAGCTGCCCGAGCCGCTGCGCTATCTCCTCATAGTCTGCTACCCCAACCGGATCGCGAATCGTGTCGACGCAGAGCGGGCCCCCATACAGGGTCGCCAGACGAGAGTTGTCGTAAGAACTGCCTTCGTCAAACACGACCGTGGCTACGGCCGCGATGGGCTCGAAACGTGGTCCGGTCAACACGCGTGCCGATCCGAGTGGCTTCAGGTACATCGTCAGATAGCCTGGCAACTCTGAGACATAGGCGTGTAATTCCGCCAGGGCCTCTGATGACGCTCTGTGGGGGTCCCGAACACGCCAACCCCCTTCCGGGACAGGACACCCGATAACTGGGGACCCAGGGGGTGATGCGAACGGACGACGTACGAGAGAATGCTCGGTCCCGTCGAGATCGGGCTCCCTCGGTGGGCGGGTGAGCTCCAGCCCAGCGTCGCTGAGCGTCCCCGCTAGTGCCAGGGTGGCCCACGTGGTTTCGCCCTCGGATTCCGCGGATCCGATCTGAGACCAGTCGACGCCAGTAACGGGCAGGGAGTCACCACACTGCGGGGGATAGCTGTAGAGAATCAGGCCTCCACAGACAACCGCACCATCGGGGTCCTCAATCACGAGGCCGACATACTCGAATACTTGAGGTGTGGAGGAAGGTTGGTTGGTCGATGACACTGAGGTAGAGCTCACCGAGAGATTCGGTGGGGACGCGACCGTCGGGGACTCGCTTGACTCTGGTTCCCCAACAATCCGAGGTAGTAGCGCTATGAAGCCTAGAAGGAGCACTGCGATGAAGGCCGACGCTCCCACAGCTAGGGGCGTAGACATGAAGGAACTGCGCCTCCCGGTGTCAGGACGTGGATCATCGAGGCTGCCTGGACTCAGATGATCGAGCGCTTGGAATACATCCTCCAGCGCCTTCCGCGACGTGTCGCTCATTTTCTCAGTCTCCTTCGAAGGTGGAGATGGGCACGAGCCAGATGCCGTTTGACCGTTCCCGGACGAATACAAAGACTTTCGGCCACAGCATCAACGGACCAGTCGTGCCAGTAGACAAGGTAGGTGACCGCTCTCTGCTGGGGCGACAACGAGAGGACGGCGGATATGACCGAAGGATCGACCTCTGGGTCGTGCTGCATGATGGCCTGGGCGGTCGCTGCCTCACGTGCTCGTCGCCGGTACGAGGCACGTTGAAAGGACCTCGCCTTTCGCAAGACCGCAGTGTACATCAGTGCCCGAGGATTGCGGGCGTCGAGAAGGCGGCCGCTACGTAGCACGCTTAGTACGGCGTCACCGACGACATCCTGGGCATCCGACGGCCCCACGATCGCCGTCGCGAAGCGCGTCAAATCAGGGAGCCACTCTCGGTAGCGGCCTTCATCAAAGTTACGCGTCGGCGCGCTCAAGGCATCCATATGCTTCATAGTCGCAGCCGCCAACGGATGTGGGTGACACTAGATTCCTCGGGACATTCGCAGTCGGACCGCCGATGTGCGACGCATCGCTGACCGCAGGTCTTGCCTACCTGGTCACAGTAATGTGCTCAAGGATCGGTGATGCGGCTCTCCCGGGGGTCCCTTGGGAGAGATGACGCCCCAAGCGCCAGCTCTTGGATGAATCGCCTCTCAGGGCCATCCCGACGATGACGCCGTCGCCATCGTCTGGTCTGAGGGCACGCCGCGTTGACGGGGTAGCGGTCCCCACGATCCGTTCCCGCAACGGTCCCGGCGCCTTCATCCTCCGAGGGGGACCGGTGATGAGCCAAGGATGCCTCGCCTGCCGGCGGTACCGTTCACGACCACCGTTAGGGTCCAGCTCCGTACGCGTAGTACGGTGACGCCCCTCCGGCGGGCCAGCTCGGTTCAAACCCACCTCCCGGTCCTCGATCAGCCCGAGACTGGTCTCCTCGCGTTCACACAACAACAACGCCGCGTCTGGCATCTCCAACCGTCGGTGGTCACGGGTTCGAACCGGTCATCTTGACCGGACAGGGCACCTGCTGTTGGAGCTCGCCGACTCGCCCACAACCACGGCCGCGTACGACCCTCAAGCCCATCAACCCACGCCGGTCGCTACTAGGACTGGGCAGGCGCAGCCGCCCATACCCCCGTCGCCATGAGTTGAGCGCATCGCTTCTCTGCCAACACCGACCTCACGATGTACGCGGCGCTCCGCTCGTTGCTACAACGCCGCCGAGCCGCTGCTCCATCTGGACGTAACTCGAGACAGATATTGTATTGCACGGGTTCCCCATACCGCAGAACCCTCCGTGAATCATCCCCCGGGCTGACGCCTCATCTGTACCATGTCGCCCGAACAATGGCCCGCCCGAATCACCGTGGTTCGCAAGATTCATCGACGGATGCTGCGCTATCCAGCGGAACACGCACACATTCGCTGGCTGACAGTGCAGATAGGACTGAGTCACGGTCCCTCCGCACACAGCCAATGTCCTCGCCCCGTTGGCGCACACAGCTCGACCGACGTTGAGATCTGTCTTGCTTGTTATCACTCGGTTGTTCGGCGTGAGCGGGTTCGTCCACATACGGCGACTGTACAGCTTGTTGCTTGACCCGATCAACATCATGTCACTGGCGGCGTTGGTTGGGTTCCTGCGCGCACCATAGTAACCACTTCCAGAATTCCAGAATGGATCAGCGCCACAGTGCAGGGCCGTTGGCATCCACCATCCGCCCGGGTTCACTCCGTCCCATCGGAATGCGACGTTGGACGTGCAGTTGTTCGCTCCAGCACTCTGCGGTCGGATCCCTGCGGCACCGAAATGGGTCTCAACGTCGTTTTGTCTACTGCCAGCGAAGTGCGTGTACCCGTCTTCCACTACGAGGTATTCGCTCGCAATGTTCTCAAGCCGCCGCACGATTGCACCCCGTTCACCGGCCTCTGAGAAGATAACAACACTCGTAGTCGCAGGATCAAACACTATTCCAATGCTGGTGATCTCCGCCTGCACGTCTCCCGTCGGCGTAAGTACCAACGATACGTCTTCAAAGGCCGACTGGACAGCTCGCAGTTGCGCATCGATTTCGGATTTCGCTCTACACGCCGTACGCACAACAACCTCCAAGTGGCTGTCCGCGGATGCGAGCGCGGCGTCGCGGATAGTGTTGCCATCGCTGCTGGGGTCAGCGACTACGACGAACTGCGCCGCCTCGAAGTCGAGGAACGTCCCTACGACGTCTGGTCGCGTCGCGATGTCCGCATCGAGCCGTTCGAGTGCCGATTGGGCGGCGTCGGATTCCAACCACTTGGAGCTAGGTGGAGTCTCGTCGCGCATCCTTAACTGCTCCGCCTCGGAGGCGGGCATTTGAAGAGTTGCGATGGGAATCGATGCACCATCGGGCGCCGCGCAGGTCGCCTCGGCTATTTCGCCGTCGGAAAACGCTTCGACGGCGGCCACTGACTCGGATGGACTCGTCACCAGGGCGCTGAGTGCCAGAGTGGCAGCCACCGCCCAGTAGATGGGGCGCCATACCATGGTGGAGGCTCCTGCCCGTTGGCGATATCGGTAGAGTATGCGGTCAGAAGGTCTTCCCGTCAAGACCGCTTGTTTGCGGAGAGCTCTCCTGGTCCAACGGGCGAAGGCTGGCCCGGCGGCTCGTAGAGAGACTGACTCCCATGTGCCGTGGTGATTGTCGCCGCCCGGCGTAGGACCCTTTGGTGGCTCCGCGCGTGGAAGGGACGGCGAGCACGTGTTCCCCCAGTGGCTCCTGAAGGAGTTTCCGCGCGAGGACGGTCCCTACACCATCCGCGTCGACCAGGACCCGGTGACGAAACGCGACGGAAAGATGCCGCGCAGACATCAGGCGATCCCTCGCGTCAAGCTGCCCGTATGCGAGCCCTGCAACAACGAACTCGACAGGCGATTCGAGAAGCGCGCGAAGCCCTTGATCCGCGCTCTGCTGGCCGGCGACGGCGAAGTCACCTTCACGGCAGCCGAGGGCGACATTGTCGCGCTGTGGTTCGTGAAGACCTGGCTACTCCACGCTCACCCGTCGACTGTCCACTCGGACCCGGGAGTCACCCATCCCAAGTGGGATGGCAGCACGGTCGATCTCTGGAGCTGGACAGTCAGCAACAGCCCACCGCCTGACGGTCTATCGATGTGGGTGACCCGCAACGATCGTGGGAACGACTGGGACGGGATCACTCAACACGTGCGCTTACCCACGTTGGTCGTCGACGACCTCGAAATAGTGTTCCGGGTCCATCGGCTCGGCCTACGCAACGTAGAGGCGAGCCTCGTTTACCACCCGGGCATCCAGATCGAACATCCCTTGGAAGGCGAGGGTAAGGCTCTTCGACTGTGGCCGCGAGCAGGTTCGACACCAGTCGACCTCGCGATCCTGCCGACCGTGCACCCGAGGAGTTTTGAATGGTTGACGGCGGGGCGCCTGATCGCGCACGACCCGCACGCCGAGGCGTTCCACCTGTCTGCGGATCTCGACCTACACGAGCTCGCGCAGCGCGGCTGGGAAGTCAGGCTGTGACACGCCCGCCCACCGCTTCGTGCCCATCTGGCGGGGCACCCTCGCAACCCCGGCAATTGGGGGCTGCCACCATCTGCCTAGGTCACCCTGATCCCGCCGCCGCGACAATGCCGAATCAGGCCCGTCCCACGGCCCGCGCGGCCCAAACGCGGCCCAAACCCGTTTTCGGGGCGTTTTCGAGAGGGCTCAGAACGCGCCGAAACCCTTGACAGGCAAGGGTTTCGGGGTGGCTCCGGGGGTGGGACTCGAACCCACAACCTACGGATTAACAGTCCGGCGCTCTGCCAATTGAGCTACCCCGGATCAACGCGATCAGCGACCGCAGGGCGGGATGGTATCACAGCCTCGGAGAGGTCCCGATCTCAGCGGAGGCACCCAGGCGCTAGCTCGGGGAACGCGGTGCCGCGGCTCGGGACGGGGCTGTGCCACAATGCGTGGATGCGCTTTCGTACAGGACTCATCATCGGGCTGGGGGTCGGCTATGTGCTCGGCACCCGGGCGGGACAGGAACGGTACGACCAGATCCATGCCGCCTGGCAACGGGTCAGGGGCGACGAGATCGTCGGTTCTTTGATCCAGCGGACCGTCGACCTCACCGAATCGCCTCGCAACGCCGCCCGCCAGGCGGTCAGCGACGGATTGCGTGGCGCCGGCAACGCCATCCAGGACCGCACCAGCGGCACGGTCGAGATTCGCAGCAACGGGCACAGCAACGCCGGCTGACCGCCGTGCGGTCGAGCCGAACCTGAGAATCAGGCGCCTTCGAGATAGCCCTCGAGCTTCTTTGCCCGGGCCGGCTGTCTGAGCTTGGCGAGCGCCTTGGTCTCGATCTGGCGGATCCGCTCCCGGGTCACCCGGAAGTGCGCTCCGACCTCCTCGAGGGTGCGCACCTTGCCGTCGGCCAGCCCGTACCGCATGACCACGACCTGGCGCTCGCGGTCGTTGAGGTCCTCCAGCGCCAGGTTGAGGTACTCCTGGAGCAACCGGAACGAAGCGGCCTCGACGGGAACGTTGGCGTCGGTGTCCTCGACGAAGTCGCCCAGCGTCGAGTCGTCCTCCTCCCCCAGCGGGGCCTCCAGTGAGACAGGGTCCTGGGCGATCCGGCGCAACTCGGTGACCCGCTCGGGTTCGATCTCCATCTCGAGGGCGACCTCTTCGATGGTGGGCTCACGACGTAGCTCCTGCACCAGGGACCGCTGTGCCCGGGCCAGCTTGTTGATCGTCTCCACCATGTGCACCGGAACCCGGATGGTGCGGGCCTGATCGGCCAGGGCACGGGTCACCGCCTGGCGGATCCACCAGGTCGCATACGTGGAGAACTTGAAGCCCTTGCGGTAGTCGAACTTCTCGACGGCGCGGATCAAGCCCAGGTTGCCTTCCTGGATCAGATCCAGCAGCGACAGCCCCCGACCCACGTATTTCTTGGCGATGGACACCACCAGCCGCAGGTTGGACTCCACCAGCCGTTTGCGGGCCCGATCCGCTTGGCGCATCGCCCGCTCCAGGATCACCCGATCGGCGGTGTCGAGCACGGCCCCCTCGGGAACCTCGTCCTCTGCCCGCATCCCCGCTTCCATCTGCATGGCCAGCTCGACCTCCTGCTGCGGGGTGAGCAGCGGGTAGCGACCGATCTCCTGGAGGTACATCCGCACCGGGTCGGAGACGTGGACCAACTCGTCGTTGCTCAGCGCGGTGGCGGCCAGGGCGTCGTTGGAGTCTTCCCTGATGGTGATGGCGCCGTCGCGCAGCGCAACGAACACCTCGTCGAACGCCTCGGGTGAGGCGTCGGCGTCCTCCAGTTCCTGTTGGATCTCGGTCATCACCAGGAAGCCCCGCTGACGACCTCGGGACACCAGCTCTTCGAGGACCTGTTCGAGCGCTTGGTTCACTGACCAGCCTTTCGCAACTCGCGCCGTTGTGTCTCCAAACCTATCAACTCCCGGAAGGTGTCGGAATAGGTCTCGGGGTCTGCGGCCTGATCGACGCCCTCGAGTCGGGTCCGTAGCGCCTTGACCTGCTCGTCGAGACGTCCCACCTTCAGCTTGGTGACGATGTCGGACGCGGTGGGGAGCGGGCGGTCCTCGAGCGCCAGCCCGCTCAATACGGCGGCGACATCGGGATCCATCTCCCCGAGCAGCGCCCCGAGCGCCGGGGCGGTACCGGGTTCGAGACGCTCCACGGCGGGGAGCACCGCCTCGTAGCCGGTGCGGAGCACCGGGTCGGTCACCAGGTCCGACTCGAACTCGAGCCCGCGGAGATCGGCGTCGTTGGCAAGGACGAGACGCAACAGCTCGCGCTCGGCCCGCTGCTGGCCGGTGAGACGCCGCTCTGCCTGCCCCGGACTGCGTCGCTCTCCCCTGGGCTGCGATCCACCTACCGACCGTTCCACGGTCTGCAGATCGACCCCTGTGGTGCGGGACACCATCACTGAGTACTCGTGGCGAACGACGGGGTCGGGATGAAGCGCAATCAGTTGCCCCACCGCCGCCACCGCCTTGCCACGGGACTCGGCCTCGTCGAGGTCGTAGCGTTCCAGGTCACGCTCGATACGGAACTGGAGCAACGGCGTCGAGGACTCCACCGCCTTGACCAGCAGATGGAACGACCCGTCCCCCACCAGATCGGCGGGATCCCGACCGTCGGGCAGCGCCGCCACCCGAAGATCGAGGTCACCCGGGACGGCCCGGTCGAAACCACGCAGCGCCGCATTGGTGCCGGCGTCGTCGGCGTCGAAGGTGAGAACCACCCGTTCGGTGAAGCGCCGGAGCAACCCCAGATGCTCGTCGGTGAGGGCGGTGCCGCAGGTCGCCACCGCCACCGGTCGACCGGCCAGGTGAAAGGCGATCACATCGGTGTAACCCTCCACCACCACCGCCTCGGCGCTGCGGACGATCTCGGACTTGGCCATGTCGAGGCCGTAGAGAAGCTGGGACTTGTGATAGATCGGGGTCTCGGGCGTATTGAGATACTTGGGGCCGTCGCCGTCGAGCAGCCGGGCGCCGAATCCCACCGGGTCGCCGCGCAGATCGCTGATCGGGAACATGATCCGTCCCCGGAACCAGTCGATCATCGACCCCTTGCGGGTTCGGGAGCCGAGCCCGGCGTCACGCACCACCTCATCGCTGTGGCCCTTGTCACGGAGGTGACGGACCAGCAGATCCCATTCGGCGGGCGAGTAACCGATCGAGAAGCGCTCGACCACATCGGCGTCGTAGCCGCGGCTCCGCAGATAGGACCGGGCCGGCGCCGCATCTGGGCTGGTCCGCAACCGGTCGAGGAAGAAGGCCCGGGCATCGGTGACGGCGGCGACCAGCGCCTCACGACGTCCCCGACGTTTCTGTTCGCCGGGCGTCTCGGTGAGGGTGACTCCGGCCCGGCGGGCCAGCAACTCCAGCGCACCGACGAAGTCGACGGCATGGGTTTCCTGGACCCAGCTGAAGACATCGCCGCTCTTGCCGCAGCCGAAGCAATGGAAGAGCCCCCTGGCCGCATCGAGCGACAGCGAAGGGGTCTTCTCGTCGTGGAAAGGGCACACGGCCATCACCGAACGACCTGACCGCTTCACCCGAGTTACCTCGGTGGCCAACTCGGCGAGATCGGTGCGTTCCCGCACCTTGTCGATGTCATCACGGCCATACGCCACCGGCCGAGTCTACCGAGCGGGTGGGTCCGATCTGGCCGGGAGGAACCCGGGGGGCCGGGCGCGGAAGAAGGGAAGTCCGTGGGAGAGAGAGTTACGGACTTCCCTTCTCAGCGCCCGGTGTGACCCGGGCCGTAGGCCCGCCGCAAGCGACTGGCCCAGTTGGAGCCGCCGAGTGGCGTGTACCTCGCCGGCTGACCACCGAAGAGGCACTGCACGATCAGATGTGGTGTCTGGATGGAGTACGTTCCCCCGTTCCCCTACCAACCCCGAGTACTCATCTTCTCGCCTGCGGGAAAACTATCAGAATGTAAATGTCTAGTCAAGTTGTTTGATGCGTCGGACCCATCGCAACTGTTAGATTGATGACAATGGACGCCTTAGACCGTCAGATACTCGACATCCTCGCTGTCAACGCACGGACCTCGTACACCCAGATCGCCTCCGACATCGGGGTTGCCACCGCCACCGTCAACCAACGGGTGAAGCGACTGGTCAAGAGCAAGGTGATCAAGGGCTACCGCCTCGAACTCGACTGGAATGCGGTGGGTCTCCCGGTTTCGGCCATCGTCTCGATCGTCACCCGCACCTCTCAGCCGCTCAGCGAGTTGGCCGCCGACCTCAGGGCCCTGGAGTACGTCACCAGCTGCGCCTCGGTCACAGGTGAGTTCGATCTCAACGTTACGGTGCGGGCCGCATCCTCGGACCACCTCGGAGAGATCATCGACATGATCAGGGTCGTCGCCGACGGCTCGACCGTCACCGCCCTCATCCTGAGCAACTATTTCGAGGGCGAGACCCCGAGGCTTGGTCCTCCCGAGGACTCGCCGGTGGAGTCGCCAGACTGACGGTTGGTGCCGCCCGGGTCGGCGGGTCTAAGGGAGGCGTTCCCC
Organism: uncultured Acidimicrobiia bacterium; assembly: GCA_963708235.1. Classification (GTDB taxonomy): domain Bacteria; phylum Actinomycetota; class Acidimicrobiia; order Spongiisociales; family UBA5794. The sequence continues at coordinate 2,110,011 of OY970200.1, forward strand.
GAGGTATTCGCCGAGGCGGTCGATCGAGATCCGGTCCTGCGCCATGGTGTCGCGGTCACGCACCGTCACCTGCCGGTCATCGAGCGTGTCGAAGTCGATGGTGACACAGTACGGCGTGCCGATCTCGTCCTGACGGCGGTAGCGACGCCCGATCGCCTGGGTGACATCGACCTCGATGTCCCAGCGTGGTCGCAGCATCGCCGCCACCTCTTCGGTGACCGCCACCAGCTCGGGCTTCTTCGACAGCGGGAGCACCGCCACCTTGACCGGTGCCAGTCGGGGATCGAGGCGGAGCACGGTGCGGGTGTCGCCCTCGATCTCTTCCTCGTGATAGGCGTCGATGAGGAACGCAAAGGTGGTCCGGGTCGCCCCGGCGGCGGGCTCGATGACGTACGGGAAGAACCGCTCGTCGGCCTCCTGGTCGTAGTAGCGCAGATCTTTGCCGGAATGCTCCTGATGGGCCTTGAGATCGAAATCGGACCGGTTGGCGATCCCTTCCAACTCGTCCCACCCCCACGGGAAGTTGAACTCCACGTCGTAGGTGGCGGCGGCGTAGTGCGCCAACTCGTCCGGATCGTGGGGCCGCAGCCGCAGATGGTCGGCCGTCATCCCCAGATCGAGATACCAGTCACGACGGGCCTCCAGCCAGAACTGGAACCACTGGTCGGCCTCTTCGGGGCGGCAGAAGAACTCCATCTCCATCTGCTCGAACTCGCGGGTGCGGAACACGAACTGACCGGGAGTGATCTCGTTGCGGAACGACTTTCCCACCTGGGCGATCCCGAAGGGAAGCTTGAGCCGGCTGGTGCGCCGGACGTTCTCGAAGTTGATGAAGATACCCTGCGCCGTTTCCGGGCGGAGATACACGGCGTTGTCGCCACCCTCGACCGGACCCATGTGGGTGCGGAACATGAGGTTGAACTCTTTGGGCTCGGTGAACGACCCCCGGGTGCCGCATGACGGGCACTGATCGGCGTCGGCCAGTTTGTCGAGGCGGTGCCGGCTGTTGCAGGAGGTGCATTCCACCAGCGGGTCGCTGAAGGACGCCACATGACCCGACGCCTCCCACACCCGGGGAGACTGGATGATCGCCGAGTCGAGCCCGACCACGTTGTCACGGAGCTGCACCATCGACCGCCACCACTGGTCCTTGACGTTGCGCAGCAGCGCCACCCCGAGCGGCCCGTAGTCATACGCCGAGCGGAGACCCCCGTAGATCTCGGACGACTGGAAGACGAAACCGCGCTTCTTGGACAGATTGACGATGGTGTCGAAGTCGATGGGCATCATGGCACCTGGGTCGAGGGAAAGCCGGAGGCCACGATGATAGGTGCAGGATCGACCGACCCGGTCATCGCCACTCACTCCGGTGCGGCAACCTCATCGACCGCCGACCCGAAACGCCGATCCCGCCGTTGGTACTCACGGACCGCATCGGCGAGGGCATGGCGGTCGAAGTCCGGCCACAAGATCCCGGGGAACCAGAGCTCGGCGTAGGCGGCATGCCACAGCAGGAAGTTGGAGATGCGGTGCTCCCCCGACGAGCGGATCAGCAGATCGAGATCCGGCATGTCGGGTACGTAGAGACGCTCCCGGACCACGGTCTCGTCGATCTCGTCCGGATCGAGACGCCCGGCGGCGACATCGGCGGCGATACGACGGGCCGACTCCACCAACTCGCGCCGACCCCCGTAGTTGAACGCAAACACCAGGTCGAGCCCGGTGTTCCCGGCGGTCGACTCCTCGGCGTCGGCCATGTTGATGCGGTTGCGTTCCGGAACCCGATCATCGTCGAGGTGCCCGGCGAAATGCATCCGGACGTTCTTCGAGTTCATCTCGTCACTACGGCGGAGCAGCAGGTCCTCGTTGAACCACATCAAGAACCCGACCTCTTCGGGGTCCCGTGACCAGTTCTCGGTGGAGAAGGTGAAGGCGGTCAGCCACTCGATGCCCAGTTCGATGGCGGCGTCGACCGTGGCGAACAGCGCCGCCTCGCCGGCGGCGTGACCGGCGGTGCGGGTCAGGCCCCGCGCGTTGGCCCACCGGCCGTTGCCGTCGAGGATCAACCCGACATGGCGGGGCACGGCATCGAGATCGATGCCATCGAGATCGAGAGGTTGCGCATCCGGCACAGGTGCGCTCATCCTTCGAGCACCGCCAGGGAGCTGAGCCGGTGCTCGAGGTGATATTCCAGAAACCGGCGGGTCACCCCCATGGCCTCGGCGGTGAGGGTGGGATCGGCGACCGGCATGGCGGAGAGGTCGGCGGCGGCGAGCGCCGCCAGGTACGGAACCACCCCGGCACGCAGCGCATACGCCCCGGCGGTGCGGCAGCGGTCACACAGCACACCGCCGGCGGCGAAGCTGAACCTGGTCAGGTCCTGAGCGCCTCCACAACCGGCGCAACGGTCGAGAGCGGCTGCCACCCCGACCACATCCGCCACCTTGAGCAGGAACGCCGTGGCGAGGTCCGGGTGGAGAGGACCGGTATCGAGAGCCCGCAATCCCCTTTGCAGCAGGAGGAAGAGACGTCGCGAGGGCTCACTCTCCTGGGCGACCAGATCGGCGACCTCGACCATGGTGCCGGCGGTGACCATGCGGTCCAGATCGGACCGGACCACATGGAACGGCTCGATCATCGCCACCGAGGTGATCGTGTCGAGATTGCGTCCCTCGTACAGGACCAGATCAACGTGACAGAACGGCTCCAGACGGCCCCCGAAGCGGCTCTTCGTCTTGCGGACGCCCTTGGCCACCGTACGGAGCTTGCCATGGTTCGGGCTGAGCAACACCACGATGCGGTCGGCGTCGCCGAACGCATGGCTGCGCAGCACGATCCCCTGGTCGTTACGGAGGCCCATCTCTCCCCGAGTCTGTGGCGTCAGCGAACCTTAGGAGGCCCACCAACCGAACGCACCGTCACGGAATGGCGACGGTGCCGCACCGGGACCGGGTCACACGGCTCGTCGGCCGCTGCGCACACCTCCGTGTGTCGTGTCGAGCGCTCCGGGTAGGGTGACCGTCATGACGCGACTCAACGACTCCGTGCGCACCTCCTTCCTGGAAGCGCACCCGGGTTGGGACATCACCGGCGAAGAACTGAGCCGCACCTTCCAGTTCGACGGTTTCGGCGGAGCGGTCGGGTTTGTGGTTCAAGTCGCCCTCGCCGCCGAGGTGGCCGACCACCACCCCGACATCGACATCCGTTGGAACAAGGTGACCCTGACCCTCAGCACCCATTCCGAAGGTGCGCTCACCGAAAAGGACACCGATCTCGCCATCGAGATCGAGCAGATCCCGGTCTCCTGATTCCTCCCGGAGCGGCTGACGTCCGGCGGTGACATGAACGGCCGGCGATCGCCGCCGATCGGGCAGCACCGACGCGGGCCGCGCATGGACCTTCACGGGAAGACCCAAGACCGCCCCACGCACCAACGTGAGCACGCACCAGGCAACCGTCACCGCACAGGCGACGACGACTCCGGCCAGACCTTCTCCGGCAAACACCGCAATGACCGATGCCACCACCGAAGCCGCAAACGAGGCGGCCACCTCCAGCGGGGGCGCCACACCCGCCCCACCACCTGCACCGGTCCCGTCGGCGATGGCACGGGCGAGCTGCGCCGAGACGGGAAGGACCACAACCGACGCAAACAGCTTCACGGGTTCGAGCAGAAGCTGCCGATTGCGGTCGCATTCGTCACATCGCGCAGAGTGGCGGTCGGCCCGACGGCGCAGGTCGGCGGTCAGTTCACCGGCAGCCGGTGGGACGATCGTGGCCAACCGCTCACACCGACGGCGACCCTGCTGGACCAGGAGGTAGGTGGCGAGCGCACTGGAGAACATCCGCTTCATCCGACTGACCATCGTGTAGGCCGTCGCCTTGCTCACACCGAGGACCTCGGCGATCTCCGACGACCCCAGCCCCTGCCGGACATGGAGATCCATCACCACGAAGGTGCGGGCATCGAGGCTTGCGGCGGCACCCCACACCATGCCGGCGACCTCCCGCGCCTCGGCGACCTGCACCGGGTCACCGCACCGATCGGCATCCGCCAGCGCCATGGCGTCGTCGGTCTCGTCGATGGTCACGATCTGGCCGGCGATGGCCACCTTCCTCCTGTTGCTGCGGATGCGGTTGAGTCCGAGACGGTACGCAACCGTGAAGACCCAACTCTTGAACCGGTCGGGCCGCCGCAGCGAGGCCAGTTCCTGCATCGCCTTGACGAAGGTGTCCTGGGCGACATCGGCCGCCTCCTCGCGATCGCGCAGCAACCTGGTCAGGAAGTCGAACACGGCGGAGTAGTGCCGGCGGTAAAGAACGCTGAACGCCCAGGAATCACCCTGTCGGGCGAGACCGACAAGTGTCGCATCCGTTGTGGGGCGTTCATCTGCCATGCAGGTCCTTCGCACCGCGACAAGGGGAAGGCTAGCGAATGCTTGACAGAAGCACACAAAATTCTTCAACGGTAGGTGACGGAGTGGGGGTGGGAGGTCGCCTCCACACGACCTCCCACCATGCCCCGACCCCACCAGGAAGAATCGCCCTCCGGTTTGGTGCGACGCGCCGCGCCAAACCTGCTGCGAGCGACCATGGTGACGCACGCTCATCCTGCCTCTCACGCCCTACCGCCGCCCAACGCGGACGAGGCAGAATCGCTGTGTCCTAGATGAGACACCGTCGGAGCGGATTTCTGACACCCGTTTCGCAAATCTCTTTGCGGATAGGCTGGGTGACCCAATCGAGGGCGGCGGCGAGATCCCGGGCGACCGCAGATCGACGGCCATCGACGCCAAGCGCCGAACTACCGCTCGAAGCACTCCTCGAGGCGCCACAACGAAGTCACCGCCGAGCCGTCCGGCCCGTTCGGAGAACTGCGGCAGCGCCGTGGCCGGTCGTCGTAGCGGAGCACACAGCATCGCTCCGGCGCCGGCTCATCCCGGTGGTGAGGGGATCCGCGGAGAGGTGTACCACTGGCCGAGCGCCAGGTACCAGGGGGACGTTCCCGTCACCGTAGGGACGACCGAGGGTGCGGAGGGAGGGGAACCCACGGTGGACTCCACGGGCAACGTCTCAGCGGCTCGGCGTGGTTCGTCCTCGGTGTCCGTCATCCGTAGCTCCTTGTGCTGCGGGCGGCTCTCGGTTGGGGTGACCGCCTTCTCCGGGGAACATATCCGACCCGTGTTTCGCCACCGTTGCGCCCGGGTTTCGTCCCGGGAACGGTTGTCACCAGCCCGAGGACCACCAGCTCCCGGAACACCGCTTCGACGGGGATCCAGCCGGGCGAACCTCGGCAAGCCCACCCCAACCGTCGGGATTCAGAACCCGAGACGGTCGAGAAGTTGCTCGCGGCGCTGCCAGTCGGCTTCGATCTTGACCCGGATCTCGACGAAGACCTTGGCGCCGAAGAAACGTTCCAGGTCGATGCGGGCTTCGGTCCCGACATCGCGCAGGGTGACTCCGCCCTTGCCGATCACGATGCCCTTCTGCGACTTCCGCTCGACGTACACACTGGCGGCGATGTACACCGTTCCGTCGGGTCGGACATCCATCTCGTCGACCACCACCGCCAACGAGTGCGGCAGTTCCTCACGGAGACGCTGCAGGTACTTCTCCCTGATCCGCTCGGCGGCGACCAGGGCGTCGGGCTGATCCGAGGTCACATCGGCCGGGAAGTATTGCGGGCCTTCGGGGAGCAGGTCGTAGACCTCGGTGAGGATCGGTTCCAGACCGGCTCCGTTGCGGGCGGACACCGGGACGTAGGCGGCGAACCCCCATACTCCGGCTTCGCCGAGCTGAGCGGCGATCTGGTCGGGTTCGGCCAGGTCGGTCTTGTTGACCACGACCACCACCGGTGTCCTGGCCTCCATCAGCCGTTCGGCGATGAGGCGATCTCCCGGGCCGATGGGTTGGACGGCGTCGAGGACGAACAGGGCGGCATCGGTGTCCTCGAGTGAGCCGTACACCAACTTGTTGAGCCGCTCGCCGAGCGCGGTCCGGGGGCGGTGCAGACCTGGGGTGTCCACGAATATGTACTGCGCCGCCGGATCGGGGCTGGTGAGGACACCGCGGATGGTGTTGCGGGTGGTCTGCGGTCGCGGCGAGGTGATCGCCACCTTGTGCCCCACCAGAGCATTCACCAGGGTCGACTTTCCCACATTCGGTCGACCCACGACCGAGACGAACCCGGACCGGAGCCCCGTCGCCGGACCATCGAGGCGGCCGTTGGCCGCCCCGACCGTCGGGTCGGTCAGATCGGCGGCGGGTGTCCCGGCGGGCGGTGGCGAATCGGGTGGACCGGTCGGGTCGCCACCCTCGGATGTGGTGGCATCGGGGAACTCTGTCATGGGATCAACAACCTGACCTTGGAAATGCGTCGGCCCTGGACACGATCGGCGATGAACACATGGTCGTCCAACTCGAAGCGCTCGCCTTCGGCCGGAACACGGCCGGCCAGGGTGAGGACGAGCCCTCCCACCGTGTCACCCTCGTCGACGGACAGTTCGGTGTCGATCAGATCCTCCAACTCGTCGACCGACATCCGGGCGTCGAGGAGGTACTCACCGCTGGAGAGGCGAACCGCCATCGGTTCCTCATCGTCGTACTCGTCGACGATCTCACCGACCAACTCCTCGAGGAGGTCCTCGATGGTGACCAGACCGGCGGTGCCGCCGTACTCGTCCACCACCACCGCCAGGTGCATCTGGTTGGCCTGCATCTCGCGCAGCAGGTCCGGCGCCGACTTGTTCTCCGGGACGAAGTAGGCGGGACGTGCGATCGCCCCCGTGGTGGTGGGGGCATCCCCGTTGTCGTGGAGTTGGAGGAGGTCGCGGGCGTAGAGGAAGCCGACAACGTCATCGAGCCCTTCGCCCAGCACCGGGATCCGCGACCGGTTCGACGCCAGCACCAGGTCGAGGGCCTCGTCGCTCGAGGCCTCGGCATCGATGGTCACCATGTCGGGGCGAGGCACCATCACCTCACGGACGATGGTGTCGCCGAAGGCGATGACGGAGTTGATCAGATCGCGGGCGACGGATTCTTCGTCGTCGGGTTCCGGGTCGGCCTCGGTTTCGTCGACATCGCTGATGAAGTCGGCGGCGGCGTCACCCAACTCGATCACGGGTCGCAGCAGCCAGGCGAACCGATACGCCAACGACCGGGGACGGTCGCGACCGATCCCACGCGGGACCAGGTCCCCGAACAACACCAACACCACACCGAGCAGGACCAGTGCCGCCAGCAGGGCCCAGCCATCGACGCTGGTGGTGATCGCCCACGTGGCGGGGATGGCTGCGGAGACCAGCAGCCCGGTGTGGAACACTCCGAGGGCGGGCTGGATGCGGGGCCGATCCTCGAGCAGCCGGGCAACGGCGGCGGCGCGACGGTCACCGTCGGAGGCGTCCTGAAGGGCGTCGGCGCGCGGCGTGCGCACCAGCGAGGCGCCGGCGGCGCGCAGCAGTCCGGTGATGCCGACGACGAACGCCGCCACGATCAACGCCAGCAGGATCATGGCCGGGTACGGCCGATCTTGGCCAGGTGCGCCTGTTCGCGGGATTCCATGACCTCGGCATCGGCATCGGCGACATGGTCGTAGCCGAGGAGATGGAGCAGTCCGTGCACCACCATCAACGCCAGTTCGTCCTCGGCGTCGACTCCCGCCGCAGCGGCGTTGGCCCACACCTTGTCGGGTGAGATCACCACATCGCCGAGATCGATCGGCGGCTCTCCGGCCGCACGCTGCGGTGGGATCCCCGGCGACAGATCTTCGATCGGGAACGACAGGACATCGGTAGGGCCTTCCTTGCCCATGTGCTCGGCGTTGAGGGCGGCGATCTGATCCAGGTCTACCAGGGTGATCGCCACCTCGGTTCCCTCGGGAAGACGTTCCCCGACCAGGACGATCTCAGCCAGATTGACCAGTTCGGCCGACGAGAACACCGGGAATGCAGGCAGCGGGTCGTCCTGATCGCCGCCACCGGCCCCGGCGGCGGTCACCGCCGCGGCGTCCCGTTTGCGCTCGTCATAGAAGGCGATGTTCACGTGACCTGCACCGGAGCGCCGGGGAATCCCGGATAGGGGATGCGGGTGTGGTAATACCCGATGAGCGCCTCGACCAGGGCACGCTTGACCGTGGTCAGGTCGCCGAAGGTCAATGCCGACTCGTCGAGCTGGCCGTCGTCGAGCTTCTCCCCCACCACCGACTCGACCAGCTTGCGCAGGCTGTCGGCGGTCGGGTCTTCCTGTTGGGCGAGCGCCCGGGCGGCGCCCTCGACCGCATCGGAGATCATCAGGATCGCCATCTCCTTGCGCTGAGGCTTCACCCCGTGATGGCGGAACTGTTCGGGGTCGACCCCGGCGTCGCCCTCCATGGCTGCGTGGTAGAAGTACCGCATCAGCCCGGTGCCGTGATGCTGCTCGATACCGTCGGCGACATCGGATGGGATCCGGTACTGGCGGGCGAGTTCCAGCCCGTCGGTGACATGACGGCGGATGATCTCCGCCGATTCGCTCGGCTGGAGCTCGTCGTGGGGGTTGGAGACACCGAACTGGTTCTCGATGAAGTACTGGGGATGTGAGGTCTTCCCGAGGTCGTGATAGAACGCTGCGGCCTGGGCGAGCAACGGATCGGCGCCGATGGCGCGGGCGGCCTTGCCGGCCAGGTTTCCGACCAGGATCGAATGGTTGAACGTCCCAGGCGCCCGCTCCTCGATGAGCCGCAACGCCGGATGGTTGCGGTCGGTAAGGTCGAGCAGCGTCACCGTGGTCGTCACCCGGAAGATGTTCTCCAACGACGACACCAGGCCCTGGGCCAGGAAACCGGCGATGAGCCCCCCGGCGAAGCCGGCCGCCGCCGCCTCGATCGCCACGTCACGGCCGTCGAACAGCCACGCCACCGAGGCTGCCAGCGGGGCCAGCACGAAGGCAGTGAGCAGCACCGCAAACCGGAGCTGGCGGCGGGTTGAGACCGCAGACACGAACGCCACCGGGGCAACCGTGGCGGCGACCGCAAAGATGGTGAGGGCGACGTCCTGGGTCGAGATGGCAGTGAAGATCCCCATCGGGACCGCGGTGAGCAGTGCAGTGCGCGGCTCGTACATGATGGCGGCGGTGTACCCCAGCATCGACGCCGGGATCAGGTAGGCGAGCTGCGGGTTGTCGATCGCCAGCAACTCGGGGATACGGGCCACCACGGCGGCGATGATCAACAGCACCCCGAGCAACGCCATGTGTTTCGGCTGTGACCACTGACCGGGAGCGGTCCGCCACAGGAACAGCGCCGCCAGCAGGACCGCCAGCGCCGCCAGGACCGCACTGGCCGACCGCGAGGTTCCGGGGGCGGGCTGGTTGAGTCGCAGCCGCTCGATCGCTTCGAGCTGCACCGAGGTCAGCTCCTCCCCTTCGGTGACGATCGGCTGGCTGGCGGCGTACTCGACCATCACCGGCGCCACCGCATCTGCTGCCGCCTGGCGGGCATCCTCGGTGGCCCGCTGGTCCTCGACCTCGTTGACCTCGAGCGCCTGGGCGACAAGTTGTCCGGCTGCCTGCTGCAGATCCTCCTGCTCGGCCAACCCGGGAACAAAGATGAAATCGGGGGTGGCGACCAGGTCGGCGCGGATGTCCTGGAGCGCCCCTTGCCGGATGCCGGCGCTGAGGCGAACACTGGCGATCGCCAGGACCTCTTCCTCGACGCGGTCCCAGAACCCGGTGCCGCCATTGAGGACACGGTCGAGATGTTCGTTGTACAACTCGACGAAGACACCGATGGCCTCGTCGTAGAGACGGAACCCGGGTTCGGCCTCGAGGGCGGCGATCTGCTCGTCGATCGGCGCCCTCGGGATGGTGGTGGTCGTGGTGGGCGGCGCCGTGGTGGTGGTGGGCGGCGCCGTCGTCGTGGTCACGTCCTCGTCCCCGACCGCACCCTCCTCGGCGTTCGTGGTGGTGGTCTCCGCCACGGTGGTGGTGGTCTCCTCGACCGTGGCCGGCGGGGTGGCGTCGGTGATCAACGCCGGGTCGAGCCCCGGGGTGGCGCCGGCACGTACCGCGGTGAAGAACTGGGTCATCCGTTCCAGCACCCGGTTGTTGACCGCATTGTCGATGCGGTAGACCGCCTCGCGGTTGAGGGAGGCACGCTCGCGGGCCCTCGCCGTGGCTTCCTCGTTCTCGAATCGGATGAACTGGGTGGCGTTGAAGTTGCGCGGTGAGGGTTCGCCCACCACCAGCTCCAGCGGCGGCTCTGCCTGGTCGCGGCCGATGATCAGTGTGGTGGCGACCACGATGATCGTGCTGGCGACGATCAGGACATTGAGCAGCGTGGGGCGCTGGCGGAGCCACTCGATCATCGGTGCCGTCCGCGCCGGTCGGGGCCCTCCGTGTCAAGGCTGAACTGTGCCTCGTACCGTTCGTACGCATCCACGATGGCGGCAACGATCCGGTGTCGCACCACGTCCTTGCCGGACAGCTCGACGAACCCGATCCCCTCGACGTCGCGCAGCACACCGCCGACGGTCCGCAGACCGGAGCGGCCGTCGCTGAGATCGACCTGGGTGACGTCACCGGTGACGACCATCTTGGAGTTGAACCCGAGACGGGTGAGGAACATCTTCATCTGTTCCGGGGAGGTGTTCTGCGCCTCGTCGAGGACGATGAACGCATCGTTGAGCGTACGGCCCCGCATGTAGGCCAGGGGGGCGATCTCGATCGTGCCACGTTCCATCAGCCGGGCCGTCTCGTCGGGCCCGAGCATCTCGTAGAGGGCGTCGTAGAGGGGACGCAGGTACGGATCGACCTTGGCGGCGAGGTCCCCGGGAAGGAACCCGAGGCGCTCACCGGCCTCGACGGCGGGGCGGCTGAGGATGATGCGACGCACCGAACCGGAACTCAACGCTTCGACGGCGCAGGCCATCGCCAGATAGGTCTTCCCGGTCCCGGCGGGACCGACCCCGAACACCAGTGTGTTCTCCCGAACCGCATCGACATACCGCTTCTGGCCCAGTGTCTTGGGACGCACCACCTTGCCGCGGCCGACGGCGATCGATTCGGTGAATACCCCGGACGGCGACGGGACATCGTCCCGGACCAGCTCGATCACCCGGCGCACCCGATCGGCATCGAGTGTCTGGCCTTCCTGAACCAGGATCAGCAACTCGTCGAACACCTTGCGCACCGTGGCACCATCGACGTCGGGGCCGTGGATGTCGATCTGGTTGCCGCGTGCGCCACGATCCGCACCTCGGGAAAGGCCGTTTCGACCATCCGCAGGTGCTCATCGCGGTCACCGAGCAGGTCCACGATGAGGTGGTTGCTGGGCACGGTGACCCGGATATCGGTGACAGAGGGAATGGTCACGAGGACTTTCTCAGAGAGGGAAGGGGAGCCGGCGTCGGAGGCGACGCATAACGGTATGGGGAGTATATCGGTTCGGGTCGCTTGTTCGAACCCTCATCGCCGCCGACGACCCGCATCCAGCAGCAACCCGGCGGCGACGATGGCGGCCGTTTCGGTACGAAGGATGCGGTCTCCGAGACCGAGTCGGAGCGCCGAATCGGGCACCTCGTCGTCGGCGAACCCGCCTTCGGGTCCGACGATCAGGGTGACCTCGTCCATTTGCGCTCCTCCCCGGACGATCGCGGCGTCGACATCGAGTGCGTCTCCGCCCACCTCGACGAAGATCACTGCCTCTGATGCGACGTCGGCGAGGGCCACCATTGTTCCCGACACCTCGAGCAGGTGGGCGCCCCTGGACTGCTCCAGTGCCGAAACCGCCCACGCCTGCGTCTTGGCCGGGGCGGGTGGGCGACCCACGGTGTGGGCGCTGCGCACCCATTGCAGCCGGCTGACCCCGAGCTCGGCCAACTTCTCCACGAGGAACCGGTTGCGCTCGCTCCGGTGCAACGGGGAAACCGCAATCCGAAGCCGGGGAACCGGGACCGGCCCGGTGCGTTCCCGGCCACGGTGTACGGCGCCGTCGACAAGCCGGCCGGTGCCCACGGTGCCGACTCCGTCGGTGTAGGTGACGTCCCCGTCGGATCGGCGCAGCACCCGCTCCAGGTGATGGCGTGTCCCCGACTCGAGGCGGAGCACGCCCGGACCGGCTCCCCCGGGCCACGGCGGAGCGATGTAGATGTGCGGGATGTGCGCCACGGTCAGCCGGTGCGAAACCGGCGTTTGCGACGGGTCGCCGTCGGACGCTCACCACGCAGCTCGCCATAGCTGCGGAGCGCCGCCTCTTCCTCGGGGGTGAGCTCGGTGGGGACCACGACCTCGACCTCGACGAGGAGGTCGCCCCTCCCCCGGCGGCGGAGCCGGGGCATGCCGTGCCGACCCAGCCGGAACACGGCGCCGGGCTGGGTACCCGGCGGGATGTCGATGTCCATGTCCTCGCCATCGATGAGCGGCACCGTGATCTCGGCGCCGAGCGTCGCCTCGGAGAAGCCGAGCTTGACCCGGTGATAGAGGTCATCGCCGTTGCGTACGAACCGTTCGTCGGCGGCGACGCGGACCTGGACGTACAGATCTCCGCCCTGGGCGCCGTTCTTGCCGGCGCCACCTTTCCCGGTGAGGCGGAGCCGGGTGCCGTCATCGACACCGGCGGGGATGTCGACATCGAGGCTGACCTCGTCGTCGATCCGCCCGGCCCCGCGACAGGTGAGGCAGGGGTCGGTGACCACGGTGCCGGAGCCGCGACACGTCGAGCACTCGGTGACGGTCATCATCGCCCCGAGGAAGGTGTTCCGGCTCACCTGGACCTGGCCCGCCCCCTGACAGGTTGCACAGCGGGTCGGACCGGCGCCGGCGGCGGCACCCGAACCGGCGCAGGTGTCGCAGGCGACCGGCGCCACGAACGAAATGGTGCGGCTGACGCCGGTGGCGGCCTCGGCGAGGGTGAGCTCGATACCGACGCCGACGTCCTGACCCCGTCCGGTGTTGCGGCGTGCTCCACCGAAACCGAAACCGCCACCACCGCCGAAGAACTGCTGGAGGATCTCGTCGAGCCCGGCGAACTGGCTGAAGTCACCGCCGACGGTCTCACCACGGTCATACGACGCCCGACGCTGCGGATCGGAGAGCACCTCGTACGCCTCGGCGATCTCGCGGAAACGGGCCTCGGCCTCGGGGTTGCCCGGGTTGGCGTCGGGGTGGGTTTCGCGGGCAAGTGACCGGAAACGTTTCTTGATCTCTTCCTGGTCGGCGTCGCGGGCGACACCGAGGATCTGGTAGTAGTCCTTCATCAGGCTCCGGGTTTCGGTCGGTCGGCAGGGGTTCGGGGCACCATCAACGACCGAGGCTGTCGCCGAGGCTCTCCCCGACCTCTTCGACGATCTTGATGGTTCGGCGGTAGTCCATGCGCATCGGGCCGAGGACACCGACCCGTCCGATGCCGTGCTCTCCCGCATCGTACGGGCTCGACACCACGGCCAGATCGACGTCGTCGACGTTCATCTCGGCCCCGAGACGGACCGTGGTGTAGGCGGAATCGTCATCGAGGATGCGGCGCACCACGGCTTCCTGCTCCAGAAGCCCAAGGATCGACTGCACATGGGCCAGGTCGTGCCAGAGCTCGGCGAGCTGCGAGGTGCCCCCCACGTAGACCTCTTTGGTGGAACGGTCGACCTGGCGCATCGTGGCGGCAACGGCACGGACGATGACGAGCACCTCGGGTTCGACGTCCTCACCGGCGATCCGGGTGATGTTGTCGATCCCGGCCGGGATGGTCTCCGCCGAGAACGCCGAGGTGAGGTGGCGTTCGGCGTCGGCGAGCTGCGCCTCGGTGGGTGGGGTGCGGAGCCGCACCACATCCTGGCTGACCCGACCCGAGGCGGAGACGGTGACGGCGATGACCACCTGGCTGGCGATGGGAACGAGATGCAGCGCCCTGACGGACTCGCCGGCGAAGCCAGGCCCGATCACCACCGCCGGGTAGTGGCTGAGGTCGCTGAGCAGCCCGGTGGTCTCCTTGAGCAGCCGGTTCAGCTCACGGTGAACCTCGGCGAAGAACGACTCGATGCGGGCCCGGGTCGCCGAGCGCAGTCTGGTCGGAGACGCATGATCGACGTAGTAGCGGTATCCCTGGGGGGTGGGCACCCGCCCCGCCGACGTGTGCGGCTGGGCGACGAACCCGTAGGCCTCGAGACGGGCCAGATCATTGCGGATCGTGGCGCTGGACACGGCGAGATTGCTCCGGTCGAGGATCGCCTGGGAACTGACCGGCTGTCCGGTGGCGATGTACTCCTCGACCAGGGCCTCCAACACCCGTGAATGGCGATCCTCCAGCATCCCCATAAATTAGCACTCTCCGGGTGAGACTGATAAGACGGCGCGCCCGACCGCATCGCTCATCAGTGGATCGAGGATGACCAACCGGTCGCCGATCTGGTCGAGGATCCCGGCGTCGATCAGGCGGCGACCCTCCGGGGAATGCCACAGCGCCGTCCCTACGGGACCCGGCACCACCCCGCATCTGCGTCGCAGACCCAACAGGATCCGTTCCTGGTCCCGCTGCCACTCGTCGAGATGCTCCGAGCCGGCCTCGGGGCGTACCCCGGCCTCGATCCGGGCCAGATAGGCATCGAGACGGCGTACGTTGCGGCGACGCACCCCGTTGCGGTGGCCGTGGGCACCAAGACCGAAGGCGACGTATTCGCCCTGACCCCAGGTCGAAAGGTTGTAGCGGCAGGGGTGTCCGGTGCGGGCGAAGTTGGACACCTCGTAGTGGACCAGACCGGCGTCACCGGCGGCGGCGATCAGCAGTTCGTAGTCGTCCGCCTGTTGATCGGCGTCCGGCGCCTCGGCACCTGCCGCCACCGCCCGCGACAGTGCGGTCCCGGGCTCGACGGTGAGGGCGTAGGCGGAGAGGTGATCGGGTTGCAGCGACACCGCCGAGTCGACGGTGTGACCCCACGACTCGATGCTCTCTCCTGTGGCCCCGTAGATCAGGTCGATCGAGACCGAGGCGAACCCTGCCATCCGGGAGGCCGCCACTGCAGCCGCCGCCTGCACCGGGGCGTGGTGACGCCCGAGCACACCGAGGATCTCACCGTCGAGCGACTGCACACCGAGCGAGATGCGGGTGAAGCCCAGGGCGACCAGGTCGGCGGCGTACCGTTCGGTGACGTCCTCCGGGTTCGCCTCCAAGCTGATCTCGGCATCACCGGCGATCCCGAAGCGGTCGGACAGGGCGGTCAACACCGTTCCGAGCTGCCGGGGGGTCAGGGTGCTCGGGGTTCCCCCGCCGAAGTTGACGGCATCCAGCGGACCCCACGGCTCTTCGATGGCGATCTCGGCGACGAGCGCCGCCACGTACCGGTCGGCTTCGACATCGGACTCCTCGGGAGTGACCACGGCGAAGTCGCAGTAGGGACAGCGGCGCCGGCAGAACGGAATGTGGAGGTAGGCCGACCGCCACGATGCCGCCTGCTCGGCGAGCCTGATCGAGGCCGGCGAATCCGGAGAGTCGAGGAGCGCCCAGTCCGATCGGGCCTGGTCGTCGGCGCCGGGCCGGTCCCCGTTGCGGGGCTCAGTCATCGATGCGAAGCGCCGAGATGAACGCTTCCTGCGGCACCTCGACCTGGCCCACCATCTTCATCCGCTTCTTGCCTTCCTTCTGCTTCTCGAGCAGCTTGCGCTTCCGGGTGATGTCCCCGCCGTAACACTTGGCGGTGACGTCCTTGCGGCGCGCTTTGATCGTCTCGCGGGCAATGACACGGGTCCCGACCGCCGCCTGCACCGGGACATCGAAGAGTTGGCGGGGGATCAGTTCCCGGAGGCGCTCGACCATGGCCCGCCCGTAGTAGTACGCCTTGTCGCGGTGCACCACGGTGGAGAAGGCATCGACGGGGATGCTGTTGAGGAGGATCTCCACCCGCACCAGGTCGGAAGCGACATAGCCGTCGGGTTCGTAGTCGAGCGAGGCATACCCGCGACTCCGCGATTTGAGCTGGTCGAAGAAGTCGAAGACGATCTCGGCCAGCGGCACCCGGTAGTGGACCTCGACCCGCTGCGGCGTCAGATAGGTCATCTCGCCGAGCTGACCCCGGCGCTGCTGGACCAACTCCATGATCGTCCCCAGGTAGTCCGAGGGTGTGATGATCATCACCTTGACGTACGGCTCCTCGACGCTGGTCAGCCGCCCCGGATCGGGAAGATCCTGGGGTGAACGGACCGCCAGCGTGCTCCCGTCGGTGAGGTTGGCCCGGTACTCCACCGAAGGTGCGGTGGCGACGAGGTCGAGGGCGTATTCACGTTCGAGTCGCTCACGGACGATCTCCATGTGGAGCAGACCGAGGAAACCGCAACGGAATCCGAATCCGAGGGCCCGGGAGGTCTCAGCGCTGTAGACCAGTGACGAGTCGTTGAGGCACAGCTTGTCGAGTGCCTCACGGAGGCGCTCGAAGTCGTCGCCGTCGGTGGGGAACAGCCCGGAGAACACCATCGGCTTGGGTTCGGCATACCCCTCGAGCGCAACCGTGGCGCGGTGGTCGGCGTGGGTGACGGTGTCGCCGACACGAAGCCGGTCGATCTCCTTGATCCCGGTGATGAGATACCCGACCTCTCCCCGGCCCAGTCGCTTGACCGGTACCGCCGCCGGGCGGAGCACCCCGATCTCGTTGGCGTCGGGCTCCTCGGCGGTGGCCATGAAATGGAGCCGATCGCCGGTGGAGAGGCTCCCGTCGACCACCCGGAGGTGGCACACCACCCCGCGGTAGGTGTCGTAGTAGGAGTCCACGACGAGCGCCCGCAGCGGACCCCGGTCGGACCCGCCCGGCGGGGGCAGGTTGTGGACGATCGACTCGAGCAGCTCGTCGACCCCGACACCCGTCTTCGCCGAGACCCGGATGATGTCGTCGGGGTCACCGCCGATCACACCGACGATCTCTGAGGCGACCCGATCAGGCTCGGCCGCAGGGAGGTCGATCTTGTTGATGACCGGGATGATCTCCAGCCCGCCCTCGATGGCGAGGTAGGCGTTGGCCAGCGTCTGCGCCTCGATCCCCTGGGAGGCGTCGACGAGCAGGATGGCGCCCTCGCAGGCGGCCAGGGACCGGGAGACCTCGTAGGAGAAGTCGACGTGACCCGGGGTGTCGATGAGGTTGAGCACGTAGGCATGGCCATCGGACGCCCGGTAGTCGAGACGCACCGCATTGGCCTTGATGGTGATCCCACGCTCGCGCTCGAGGTCCATGGTGTCGAGAAGTTGCTCACGCATGTCGCGATCCGCCACGGCGCCGGTGGCCTGCAGAAACCGATCGGCCAGAGTCGACTTGCCATGGTCGATGTGGGCGATGACGGAGAAGTTTCGGATGCGCGATGGATCGATCATGTGTCCCTGGGGAGAGCGGCGCTGCATTGTACCGTCGCCTCTACCCCTGCTATCCTCATCACGTTTCCCTTCCGACCGCAGAGGTTTGATTCTCGTATGGCCAACATCAAGTCGCAGATCAAGCGCAACCGACAGACCGTGGTCCGTCAGGAGCGCAACAAGGCGCTCCGTTCAGAACTGAAGACCCGCAACAAGGCCGTGTTCACCGCCGTCGAAGCCGGTGACGTGGAAAAGGCCAACGAAGCCCTGAAGATCGCCCAGAAGCGGATCGACATGGCCGTCACCAAGGGTCTTCTCACCAAGAACACCGCCGGTCGACGCAAGGCTCGCCTCATGAAGCGGGTCGCCACGCTCACCGCCGGTTGATCCGCCACTCCCGGAGACCCCAATGCCCGTAGCCAAGACCTGGCTCACCCCCGCAGCCAAGCTCAAGCTCGACGAAGAGCTCGCCTACCTCCTCGATGAGGGGCGCGCCGAGATCGAGAAGCGCATCTCCGAGGCTCGCTCCCACGGCGACCTGCGTGAGAACGCCGAATACGACACCGCCAAGAACGACCAGGGAATGATGGAGGCTCGGATCCGTCAGATCGAGTCGATCCTGATCAACGCCGAGGTCGGCGAACCCGAGGACACCGGGGTGGTGGAGGTCGGTACCGTCGTCACGGTCGTCGATTCCGACGGGGACCGGATGGAACTGTTCGTGGCGCCCGCCGAGAACAAGGTCCCCGGGATGATCCTCGCCTCCCCCGACAGCCCGCTCGGCTCCGCCCTTCTCGGCGCCAAGCCCGGCGACGAAGTCACCTACCAGGCGCCCGGCGGCACCTTCACCTACGTCGTAGAAGACCTCCGCATCTACGAGGGCTGAGCGTCGCCTAGGCGCCGAACGCCACCGCACCTTCCTGCGTCGCCCAGGGAGCACTCGCGACTACCTCCTCGGCGCATCCACCCCTGTGCTGGCTGTCGGCAGGCACAATCGATCGACGGCCGCACACGCCCCAAAGTCGCCAGCTCACCCGCGCTCGGGCCTGCTCGACAGAACGATGCACAGGATGACGACCTCGCGCCCCGCCCCACCTCCTCCCAGAACCTCGGAGGCACCCCGCCCCCCGGGGTGCGTCGGAATACCTCCGGATCGGCAATCTGGGCGCTCCGAAACCCTTGTGCCCCAACGGCCCGAAATCGGCGGACGGAGTAAATCGACAGACCCCCCGGGGCGGGGAGGGCCAAGAGAGGAAGCCGTCCTCATGAGCGCGTCGTCGCCACGACAGAACGCCTCCCAGCGCACGCGACAGAACGACGCTCAGGATGACGAGCTCGCGCCCCGCCCCACCTCCTCCCAGAACCTCGGAGGCACCCCGCCCCCCGGGGCGGGGAGGGCCAAGAGAGGAAGCCGTCCTTATGAGCGCGTCGTCGCCACGACAGAACGCCTCGGAGTGCACCCGACAGAACACTGCCCAGGATGACGAGCTCGCGCCCCGCCCCACCTCCTCCCAGAACCTCGGAGGCACCCCGCCCCCCGGGGCGGGGAGGGCCAAGAGAGGAAGCCGTCCTTATGAGCGCGTCGTCGCCACGACAGAACGCCTCGGAGCGCACCCGACAGAACACTGCCCAGGATGACGAGCTCGCGCCCCGCCCCACCTCCTCCCAGAACCTCGGAGGCACCTCGCCCCCCGGGGCGGGGAGGGCCAAGAGAGAGCAATGCCACGTCGCGAAGCCTTCTCCTCACCCCTGGAAGGGAGCACACCAAGCAAGGAAGGGGGGCGGGGAGGGCCAAGAAGATGCCACGTGGCGACGCCTTCTCCTCACCCCTGGAAGGCGAGCACACCAAGCGGGGAAGTCCACTTTCTGGCCCTCCCCGCCCCGGGGGGCGGGGTGCCTGCGGACGCTTGCGGACGCAGGCGGGGCGGGGCGCGACGCCGAAGTCCGACGGCGACGAAACTGTCCGGCCCACGTTGTGTTGAGCTCAGGTCTTGATGGCAGGGCGAAACGCTGGTGGGGGTCAGCGGCGGGTGGTGCCGTACCACTGGCAGAGGGCGACGGTGAGGCGTTCCATGGTGACGCGATGGGAGGCTTCGGGGGCGGTCTTGAGATGGAGGTCGGCCCTGGCGACGGCACCGAGGGCGCGGCGCAGGTCGCTGTCGTTGACGCGGTTGCGGGTCTTCCACAACTTCTCCATGGCGTAGCCCCGACCGCCGTCACGGTCCAGGAACGTTTCGTAGTTGGGCGCCGATGCCGCCAGTGACCGGCGGCGGATGTCGTTCTGGAGGAAGGCGAGGAGCTGAAGGGGATGGCCGTGGATCATGAAGTCGGTGAGTCGCCGCAGCGCTTCGCCGGTGTTGCCTGCCGAGATGGCATCCACCAGGTGCCACATCGGCTCGTCCGGCCGGTTCTTGAAACGGTCGAGCACGTCGGCGCCGGTCACGGTTCCCCCGGCGACCGCCAACTGATCCAGGGCACGGGCGATCGCTCCCAGATCGCTACCGAACCGCTGCACCAGTGCCGCCCCG
The DNA here is from genome assembly GCA_963708235.1 of uncultured Acidimicrobiia bacterium. GTDB lineage: Bacteria > Actinomycetota > Acidimicrobiia > Spongiisociales > UBA5794. Next base: position 2,129,835 of record OY970200.1, read on the forward strand.
GCGTCGGGCCGGAGCCGGACGCCGCGGTCCTTGGCGGCTCTCGCCAGCCATCCGGCGGCGGTCTTCTCGTTCACCCGCTTGACGTCGATCCGTTCCTCGCGTCCGGCGAGCCGCTTCTTGAGTGCGGCGGGAACCGCACCGCCGAACACGAAAACCGCCACCACCGATCCATCGTCTGGGGTGGTGGCGAGCACCTCGGCGATCACATCGACCTCGGCCTTGAGAAGCTGTTCGGCGTCGACGACGAGCAGACCGCTCGACCCGGCGAACAGCGAACCGCTCTGCAGGGCGGGGATGGCGACCGCCACGCTGGCCCGGATACCCGAGTCTTCGGTATCGTCGCCGCTGCCGCGGCCCGGGACGTCGATGCGGGTGACCTCTTCGATCCCGAGACGGGAGAGCGCCTCGTCGGCGGCCTGGAGCATCAGCTCCCGCTCCCCCGGCCCGGCCTGGCTGGGTCCCACGATGGTGACAAATGGCTTCACCGCAGACAAGATAGCGAGAGCCGCCGACACGCCGATCTCGGGAATCACACTGACACACGGGCTCGACGACTCGACACCGGGCTGGTGGGCCTGCGCCTTCAGGGACCCCCGATCAGGCGATGGAAGGCAATGGCGGCGGCGTGACCCACGTTGAGTGAGTCGAGCGACGTCCGCATCGGGATCCGCACTCTGATGTCGGCGGCGGCGAGGGCGGGTGCGCTGAGCCCGGGACCTTCGGCGCCGAGCATCACCGCCAGCTTCCCGGCGATCGGAGACACCTCGTCGATCGGTGTCGCCGACGGATCCGGCGTGAGTGCCGCCACCGTGAAGCCGTGCGTTCGGAGACGGGCGAGGTCGTCGGGCCAGTCGACCGCCCGGCAGGTCGGGGTGAGAAACGCCGCCCCCATCGACACCCGGACCGAGCGGCGGTAGAACGGGTCGCAACAGGTGGGGTCGAGCACGACGCCGCCCGCCCCGAGCGCAGACGCCGATCGGAACACGGCGCCGAGGTTCTCGTGGTCATTGAGCCCCTCCAGGACCGCCACCGATGTGACCCGGCGTGCCACCTCATCGAGCGACTCCGGCGGGGGCCGTTCGGCGGCCGCAAGCACCCCCCGGTGCAGATCGAAACCCACGATGTGGCGGAGAACCTGCGGTGGCGCCACATACACCGGCGCCGTCGACCGGCCGAGCACACCGGCAAGACGCTCCCGTCGAGCCGGGGTGACCAGTACCGCCCGCACCCTCAACCCGGATCCGAGAAGGCGTTCGACCACACCGGCGCCTTCGGCAATGAAGAATCCCGGGAGCGATGCCGTCTCGAGCCGACGTCGGTAACGCGGCTCGGCAAGCCTGCGGAAGTCGTCGAGACGGGGGTCGTCGGGATCGTCGACCTCGATCGTCTTCCCCGTTCCGTCCTGCGCCATCCCCATCCGGTTCCCGCTCCCTCGACCACAGTCGTGTTGCCGCCACCGTCGCCGGCGAGCGTACCCGCCCGCCGGTGCGCCAGGTACCGCACCAACCACCGCCGTCTCACCGACAGTCACCGCGACACAGCGGCAGTGAGACATCGCCATGGTCACGGGTGGTGAGCACCTGCGCTCCGGCGGTTTCGAGGGTCTCGACGATATGGGGTGCGGGATGCCCGTAGGGATTCACCCCCACACTCACCACCGCCATCGGCCCAACGGTGTCGGCGAGCCATCCCGGATCGGTGGTCCCGGACCCGTGGTGGGGCACCTGGAGCAGGTCGGGTTGCAGCGGCGGGAGGTCGTGCTGCGCCACCGATTCTGCGTCGCCGGTGAGCAGCGCCGTCGCCGAGTCGCTCTCCAGCCACAGCACCACCGAGCCGTCGTTGTCCGCCAGGTACCGACGGGACGGACCGAGCACATCGATGGTGACCGATCCGAGCCGGGTGCGGTCTCCGGTTCCCACGGCCCGAGCCGGCACCCCGTGGGAGGCGGCCTCGATCAACAATGGTTCGACAAGCCCGACGTCGGCCTGATGGTTCGGGTACCACAGTTCCCCCACCTGCACCGATGACATCAGTCCCGCCAACCCCCCGGCGTGATCGGCGTCACCATGGGTCACCACCACCAGGTCCAGTTCTCCAACCCCGACCCGGCGCAGGGCGCGGCGCAGGATGGTCGGATCGCGCCCTCCGTCGACGAGGGCGGTGACGCCGGACGGGTCGCGGATCACGATGGCGTCACCCTGACCGACGTCGAGAAAGGTGACCGTGGGAACTGGCGGCGGAGCCACCGGTACCGCTGCCGCTAGCACCAGTGCGACCGCGGTGAGCGTCACCGCCGGCCGCAACCCGTCCCGACGTAGCGCCGCCAGCATCACGACCGCCAACGACGCTCCCCCGACCCCCACCTGTGGCCATCCGGCGAACCGTTCGGCGACCTGCAACACCAGGCCGGCGCCCCGGAGCCCCACCTCCAGCAGCGGCCGGATCCCGCTCAGCGCCCCGATTCCACCGATGCTGGTGGCGATGGTCACCAGCGGCGAAGCCACCAGGTTGGCCAGGGGACTGAACAGCGGTACCGACCCGAACCGCCACAGCAGGATGGGCAGTACGGCGAGCTGGGCGGCGCCGGTGACCCACAACACCGTCCAGATCCACCTCGGTCTCCGCTTCGGCACATGGTGGACACCCACCATCACTCCGGCGGTGGCAGCGACCGACAGCTGGAATCCCACATCGACGGCAAGGTCCCCGGAGACCAGAAGCAGCACGGTCACCGCCATTCCGAGAGCTCGCCAGGGATCCACCGGGATGCCGACCAACCGACCCCCGAGCACCATCGCCGCCATGGTGGCGGCACGCACCACCGACGGCTCCCATCGGGTGGCGACGACGAAGGCACCCAACACCACCAACCCTGTGGCGGAACGGACCCGCGGCGCCAGTTGGAGCGGCCCGACCAGAAGCCACCAGGCGGCGAGGAACAGGGCGACGTTGCTGCCGGATACGGCGACGTAGTGCGTCAGCCCGGAGTGGCGGAGATCATCGAGTTGGTCGGGGGGCACCTGCGAGGTGTCGCCGACGAGGAAGCCGGCAAGCAACCCGCCCTCCGGGGTGGCGTAGGCGTCACCGAGCCCGTCGAGCACAGTGGCCCGCAGCCGGTTCCCCGGCCCGAAGAAGGGTCCGGAGGCGGGAGCAACCCGCACCACGTCGGCGTCGACAAGCCTCGCCCGGTACCGGTGGCGTCCGAAACGACCTGACCGGTCGACCACCCGGCCGTCGATGCGTAGCTCATCGCCCACTGCCACCGGCGGGGTACCGTCGGCCTCGACCAGCAGCAAGACCCCACCGGGCATCAGGCTCGGCGCCGCTTCGGGCGTCCCGGTCGGCATGTCCGGTGCGGCAGATCCGGGAGAGCTCCGGGTGGACACCACCATGACGTCACCACGGTCACCGCGTTGCGGATCCATGGCGACCACTGCGTGTACCTGCGTCTCGCCGACCGGTATCGGCGCCGCCAGCATGGCGTCGAGGCGCATCGCCGCACCGGCCCCTGACAACATCCCTGCCGCCGCCACCCCCACCAGAATCGCGGTCGGCCGCCACCGACCAGCCATCAGCAGCGCCGCACCGGCCGGAACCAGCGCCGGACGCCAGTCCCCCAGTGCGAGACCCGCCGACGCCCCGACCCAGGCGGCGATGGCCCATCCCAGCGAGGATCGGCCGGCGGGGATCGCCCACTTCACCTGTGTCGATCCGTGGATGAGATGGGCCGTCCGGTCAGGGGATGATCACCAGGTCGCGCAGTGCCGCCAGGCGTCCCTCGCCGATCCCGGGGACGTCGAGCAGGTCCTCGACGGTGGCGAATGCGCCTTCCGTGTCACGGTGGGTCAGGATGCGGGCCGCCAGCACCGGACCCACACCGGGCAGGGTCTCGAGGGCGGCGGCATCGGCGCGGTTGACGGCGACCTTGCCGTCGGACCCGGTGTCACCGCTGCCGCGATCCACCCCCGACGGCACCTCGACATCGTCGCCGATCGCCGGAATCCGAACCATCTCCCCGTCGACGACCGGGGCGGCGAGGTTGACGACATCGAGATCGGCGGTCCGCAGCCCCCCACCGGCGGCGGCGATGGCGTCGGCCACCCTGGCTCCGGCGGGAAGCTCGGCAAGCCCCGGTTCGGAGACCTCCCCGGATACATGGACGGTGAGCCGGTCCGGCGCCGGGGGCGACACCGCCGCCGGCTGGTCGACGGCCATGGCGGCACCGCCGTCCCCCGAGAGGGAGGCGAGACCGGGTCCCGGGTCGGGCCCCTCGTCGGGGACGGCCGGAGCCCCCCACAGCCACCATCCGGTGACGGCGGCGGCCATGATCACCGCCGTCAACGCAAGACGGACGATCGACGTGGCTTCGATGATGGACCTCGCTCACTCCTCCCGGTCGGCCATGCCCACTGCCAACAGGTACCACGCCGGACAGGCCGGGGGAAGACGGTTGCCGGATGGCAGCCAGCGGACCACAGGGTCTGCATCCCTGAACGTCGACCGAATTCATGGTGCGGGTCGCCGTCCGCATGCGCAGCCGGAACGCGGCCTCGGGCGGTGCCGCACACCACGGCATCACACTGCAGCCCCCGCGTCCGTAGGCGTCTTCCCCGTTGCTCGCCCCGCCCAACCGGTCAGCGTCCGCCCGCCCCAGCGGAGCCGGGGCGTGGCGAGACATCTCATCCCTGTACCTCGTGTCGATCCCGTGCGGTCCCTGTCACCGTCCGGCTACGTGCGGCGGTTGTCGGGGACACTGCGAGCTTGCGGACCTTGACCTCGTGCTCCGCCCCGTCTGCGAACGCAAGGCGTCCGCAGCCTCCCCTCCTCCCGAGGAGGGGAGGGCCAGAGGCTACGGGCGGACGGTCAGAAGCCGCTCAGGGCGAGCGCCGTGGTCGGCGCCTCGAGCGTCTCGGGTGCCAGGAAGACGACCAGCACGCCGGTGAGGTTGACACCGGCGTGGACGAAGATGGCTCGTCCGATATCCCCGCTGCGTAGCGTCATCCAACCCAGCGCCGCCCCGATCAGGAACAGTCCGGGGACGGCGGCGAGGGCATTGGGGTCGATGAGATGGAGAGCGGCGAACGCTGCAGCCGAGAGCGCCACGGCGGCTACCGGGCCCATGGTGCGTCGCAGCCGGGAGAGCAGCATCCCCCTGAACACGACCTCCTCGACGAAGGGGACCACGAGGACGACAAGGACGGCGAACACCAGGCGTGAGGCGGCGCCGCTGGTGCGCTCGGCGACGTCGACGATCTCCTGGCGCGGCGCATCCGGGGCGAGCAGCCGGACCAGGGGGCCGACGATCAACGCCACCGCAACCTGGAGGGCGACCCCGGTGAAGATCCCCCACAGGTACCGGGGGCGGATCTGCACCCCGACATCGCGCCACCACACGCCGGTCCCCCGGTTGCGCCCGATCCAGGCAACGAAGGCGAGGGTGGCGAACGCCTGGGCGGCGATGGTGACTGAGATGTCGCCGGTTTCGATCGTGCCCGAGGCGCCTGCCCTGATGACGATTCCGCCGATGACGGCACCGACGATCCCGGCAAGAAGGGCAAGCACGACGTCACCGACGGTCCACTCGGAGGCGGGGAGGAACGGCGCCTTCACCGACCCGCCGGGGTGGAGTTGGTGTCCATCAGCCGGGCCGTGGTCGTCGGCGGGGCCAAGGGGGTTGGCCGGGCCGTGGTTGGTGTCAGCCGGCATGATCGTTCCTTGCTTCACCGAATCCGGCGGCGGTGGCGCGGGCCTCCGCTTCGAGGGAGATGTCACGGTAGGCATCCCAATGCGCTTTGCCTGCGGTGCGGCCCCTGGCGTACTCCCCGAGATAGCCGGTGACATGGCGTCGCACCCCGAGCCGGCGGAACTGCTCGAGGTGGGTCAGCTCGTGCACCATGAGCAGACCGAGTCGCTCGGGGTCCTCACCGGCGACCAGCCGTCGATGGATGTCGGCGGTGACATAGACCGCCCACGGTGTGGCGACGGCGACGATCCCTTTCGCCCACGTCGCACGAAATGCCCGGTTGGGGACCCGGAGCGGGACGGCGAAGGGTTCGACGAGCGGGAGCGCCTCCCGGACCCTGGGCACCTCGATCCCGCAGCGGACCAGGACGTCACCGACCGAGAGCGCCACGTCAGACGACGACGTTGACGATCTTGGGCGGGCGTGCCACCACGTGGCGTGGCGGCTGCCCACCGGTGTACACCTGGACCTTGTCGGAGGCGAGGGCGGCGGCGACGGCATCCTCCTCGCTGATCGACGCCGGCACATCGATGCGGTCGCGCACCTTGCCGTTGACCTGGAGCACCATGGTCACGATGTCCTCCCGAGCGGCCTCGGGGTCGGCTTCGGGCCACTCGGCGGTGTGCACCGATACCGTGTGGCCGAGGCGATGCCACAACTCCTCGGTGATATGGGGGGCGATCGGGGCGAGCAGCTTCAACGTGGTCTCGATCGCTTCGGTCCACACCTCCGCCGACACGTCACGTCGTCGCCGGGTCTCGAGCAGGTCGTTGCGCAGCGACATCAGCGCCGCCACCGCCGTGTTCCATTTGAACTCGGTGAGGTCGTCGCCCACCTTGGTGATGGTCTGATGGACCCGTCGCCGCAACGCCACATCTGCGCCGGGGTCGATGGTGGCGGCCACATATTCGGACACCCCGAGCTTCCAGATGTCCTCGATGAACCGGCGCGAACCCATGATCCCCCGACTGTCCCAGGGACCCCCCTTCTGCCACTCGAAGGCGAACATGAGGTGGGTCCGCAACGTGTCGGCGCCGTGGCGGGCGACCAGATCGTCAGGGTTGACGGTGTTTCCCTTCGACTTCGACATCCGCTGCACCTCGAGGTGGTGGCGGAGCTGGGTGACGTCGTTGCGACCCGGGATCGACGGGATGTCGACCACTGCAGCGTCCGGAACCTCGACCGTGACGTTGCCGTCGGCGGTGGCGACATGGATCAGGTTCTCGGTCCGGCGGACGATCTCGCCGACCACCGCACCGTCGCCATCGGCGGCATCGGGATCGACCCTCACCGAACTGGCGACGAGGTGACCACCGGCGCCTTCGCCGTCGACCACGACGCGATCTCCGCTGCGTTCCTCACCGAGGACCTGACCCTGGTTGCGCAGCATCAGAAACGGCTCGTCGAACAGTCCGTCGGGGTTGCGACCGTGATCCCGCATCACCGTCTCGGTGTCGGCGAAGACCCCGCCGTCACGCAGCGCCTTGACGAAGAAGCGGGCGTACAGCAGGTGCATGACCGCATGTTCGGCGCCCCCGGTGTAGGTGTCGACCGGTAGCCAGTAGGCGGCTTCCTCGGGGTCGAACGGCCCTTCGTCGAAGTCGGGGGACAGATAGCGGAACCAGTACCACGACGAGCACATGAAGGTGTCCATGGTGTCGGTCTCCCGACGCCCCGGGTTGCCGTCGGAGTCGGTGACCTCGAGGAAAGGTTGATGGCTTCCGAGTGGGCTACGGCCCTCGAACTCGACATCCTCGGGCAGCAGCACCGGAAGGTCGGTATCCGGGACCGCTTCGAGGCCACCGTCGCGGCGATGGATGATCGGGATGGGGGAACCCCAGTACCGCTGGCGGGAGATCAGCCAGTCCCGCAACCGGGTGGTGCGGGCCTCCTGACCGGCTCCGTTGGATTCGACCCAGTCGATGGCGGCGGCGATCGATGGATTGCTGCGACCCTTGGCGGTGGTGGCGGCGATCCCGTCGAGCGGTCCGCTGGCGATGATCGTCCCCGCCCCCGAGTACGACTCGGTCATGGCGGACCCGTCGAGCGGTTCCCCGCCACTGGGAACGATCACGGGAGTGACCTCGAGATCGAAGCGGCGAGCGAACTCGAAATCGCGCTGGTCGTGGGCGGGCACCGCCATGATGGCCCCGGTCCCGTACGAGACCAGGACGTAGTCGGCAATCCAGACCGGGATCTGCCGACCGGTCGCAGGATTGGTGGCGTAGCCGCCGGTGAAGACACCGGTCTTCTCCCCGCTGTCCTCCATCCGCTCCAACTCGCTCTGCCGGGCGGCCTGCTCCCGGTAGGCGGCGACCTCCGCCGCCTGCTCGTCGGAGGTGAGGACATCGACGAGGGCGTGCTCGGGTGCGAGCACCATGAAGGTGGCGCCCCACAGGGTGTCGGGTCGGGTGGTGAACACGGTGATGGCGTCACCGGTGTCGGTGGGGAAGCTCACGGTGGCGCCCTCGGACAGCCCGATCCAGTTGGTCTGCATGGCCCGAATCGGTTCCGGCCAGTCGATGGTGTCGAAGTTGAGCAGTTCGTCGACATACCGGGTGATGGCGAAGAACCACTGCTCCATCAGCTTCTGGATCACCGGCTGTCCGGTGCGCTCGTCGCGCCCGTCGATGACCTGTTCGTTGGCGAGCACCGTCTGCAGCGTCGGGGACCAGTTGACCATTGCCTCGCTGCGGTAGGCAATGCCGTCCTCGAAGAACTTCTTGAAGAACCACTCGGTCCATTTGTAGTAAGAGGGTTCGCAGCTCACCGTCTGGCGTTCCCAGTCGAACATCGCCCCCATCGACCGGAGCTGACCGCGCATCCGCTCGATGTTGGCCCAGGTCCATTCGGCCGGATGGATGTTGCGCTGGACGGCGGCGTTCTCGGCCGGCAACCCGAACGCATCGAAGCCCATCGGGAACAGGACGTTGAACCCCTTCATCCGCATCATCCGGGCGCGGGCATCCGAAGGCGTCATGGCGTACCAGTGACCGATATGGAGGTCCCCCGAGGGGTATGGGAGCATCGTCACCGCATAATGCTTGGGACGCTCCCAGTCGACCCGCGAGCGGTACAGACCATCGCTCTCCCATCGCTGCTGCCAGGCAGGCTCGATCGAGGTGTGGTCGTAGGAGGGGTTCATTTCCGGTGGGTTCACTTCCGGTGGGCTGGGCTACGAGTGATGTGGGGTGCGGCGTTGGAAGCCGTGAAGGGTACTGCGACCAGACCGTGCACCGGCGCTCGACGTGACTCGCCTATTCGGCGGGAGACGGCTGGTCCGGTCGCCGACGCATCCGCAGCGACACGAACTCGGTGACATCGATGACCCCGAGCACCACCCGCACCGGGCCAGGCATCGCCGCCATGCCGTCTTCGGTCGACATCGCCTGGAGGTCGTCGAGGACGATGTGGCGACGGCGGCGCACCCCCTCGCATCCACCGGCGGCCATCACGTTGCGAACCCAATCGGCGTCGGCACCATAGGTGAGGGCGATCACCAACCGGTCACCCTCCCCCGCCGCCGTGTCGCCTCCACGCCGGAGGAACGCATTCACCGGGGTGGAGTAGCGACGTCCGCTGCGACGACCGTGATGGATGAGCAGCACGAACCCGGGAGCGACCTGGGCCAGCGGCCCGAGGACACGGTTGGTGACGGTCCGGTTGAACGCAGCGAGACGCTTGGGAAGCGGCATGCCGCCAGTGTGCCACTCCCCTGGTGCCAATCGCCGGATCGGCCACCGATGGCCGTTCCGGGAAGCGACTCATTCGACCGGTGCGGCGAGCTCCTCCAGGAAGCGGACCGCCCGTTGCCGATCCCCGGTCCGGGTCATCCGTGGCATCGACAGCAGGATCCGCCGTCCGTAGCTCCGCGAGTTGAGACGGGAGTCGAGCACCGCAACCACACCGCGATCGGTCTCGTTGCGGATCAACCTCCCGGCGCCCTGGGCGAGCAGTGTGGTGGCACGGGGCAGGTCGACCTCCGCAAACGCCAGACCCCCCCTCCGCTCCACTGCCTCGCGGCGAGCCTGGGTCAGCGGGTCATCGGGTCTTGCGAACGGCAGTTTGTCGATGATCACCAGCGACAACGACGGCCCGGGGACATCGATCCCTTCCCAATACCCCATGGTCGCCACCAGCGTCGATGTCTCGTCCTCGACGAATGCGGCGATGAGACGCTTCTTGGGGAGGGTCTCCTGCACCAGCACCTGGAACGGCGCCCCGGCAAGGCGGTCGGCGATGCGCCGCAGCATCGCAAAGGATGTGGTGAGCACCAGCGCCCTCCCCCCGGATGCGGCGGTGAGCGCCTCGATCTCGTCCCCGGCGGCGTCGGCCCATCGGGGATCGGACGGGAGCGGGAGGTGGGAGGCGACGTAGAGCAGACCCTGTCGCCCGTAGTCGAACGCTCCGGGAACCCTGAGCCGGGAGTAGGTGCGCGCCACCGGAAGTTCGACGCCATCGGCCAGCGGGTCGTGGCGCAACGGTTGTTCCAGGAAGCCGAGACGGGCCGCCAGTGGAGCAAACGATCCGGCGACGGACATGGTGGCCGAGGTGAGCACGGTCGGATGCTGCACCAGCAGACTCGATGCCAGAGACGGCCCCACCTCGACCGGAGCGATGCGTACGGCACGCCGATCCTGTTCCACCCAGGCGACGTATCTGCCGGGGAGGTCCAACGCCATCTCGAAGTCGCCGATCAGGTGGCCGGCCTGGTTCTTGATCCGTGCGATCTGCCCGGCGAGAGGGTCGCCCTCATCGGCGGTGCGGAGGCAGCGGACCACGGCAGAGACGGCGTCGGCGGCGCGCATCACCACCGCACCGAACTCCCCTTCGCCCGGGTCGATGCGATCTGTCGGCAATGAGGCGAGAACCGATTCGAGTTCGTCGGTTGCATCACGCAACGGCGGGATCGGGTCGTTGGTGCGCCGTTTCACCGGATCGATGTGACGGGCGGCAGCGGCGGCGAACGCCCCCAACCGGCCCGGCCCGATATCGAAACCGAAAGCCGACGAGAACGCCGTTTCCAGCTTGTGGGCCTCGTCGAACACCACCGCCTGATGCGGGGGCAGAATCTTTCCACCCGACGCCAGGTGGTGACCGTAGAGATGGTGATTGGTGACGACCACATCGACACCCGCAGCTCGCTCCAGAGCGGCCTCGGCAAAGCACTGGCGCCCCTGGGGGCAGTTGCCGGCGCCGGGGCACTCCACCCCGGAGACCGACAGTTCCCGCCATACCTCGTCGGAAACCGGCGCATCGAGGTCGTCCCGATCTCCGCTGTGATGACCCCTGGCCCATTCGGCGACATCCTGGGCCGCCGCATCCCCCCGGTCGTCGAACAGGGCGAGCTCGGGGGTCTGGTCCAGACCGGGTCCGAATCGCTCGACCAGCTTGGCCATACATGCGTACGACTGCCGTCCCTTGACGACCGCCCACGTCACCGGCCGATCCATGTGGGACCGGAGAAATGGCAGCTCCGATTCGGAGAGCTGATCCTGGAGCGCCTTGGTGGCGGTGGCGACCACGGTCCGGTTTCCCGATTCGAGCGCCGGAATCAGGTAGGCGAGCGACTTACCGGTGCCGGTACCCGCTTCGACGAGGAGGTGGTGACGCTCATCGAGCGCCGCCGACACCGCCTCGACCATCTGCTGCTGCCCGATCCGCTCCACGGCACCCGGTTTGGCGGAAAGTACCCGGCCGAGCGCGGCACGGGAGCGGTCGGCGAGGGTCACGGAGGCGAGTGTATCGGCGCCGGGAGACGGCCTTGCGTTTCCGGTCGCCCCGATGGGCGCACGCCGACCGGAGCGCCCGGATGGGCACGGCGCCGGGTGTCACACCGTTGCCCGGTCCCCGGCAGGTGGCGTCGGGGCGAACCCTCGACGGTTCTTGGCACCCCAGTCCTGGTTGCCACGCAGGTGGTGCCAGAGTCCGAGTAGCCGCCACGGCACCGTCATCGGACGGAACAACAACCCCTCGGTGAAGGCCCACAGTGTCAGCCATGCCTTGTCCGAGGGTCGCCGGTAGCGGTCGAAGCCCGCCTGTTCGAGGATCAACACCGTCAGGTTGATCAGGACACCGAGGCCATAGGCGGCCGCAAAGAACAGGACCGCAAACGACACATCGACCGAGCCGACGATCAGGCCGACGACCACGGCGATGATCCCGAGGGCTTCGACCACCGGAGCCAGCAGCTCGACGAACAGGAAGTACGGGGCGACGACCAGCCCGAGGGGGCCCTCGCGACGGTTGCCGATCATCCCGGCGTGACGCCGCAACACATCGGCAAGACCACGCTGCCAGCGGTCCCGCTGGCGCCGTAACCCGCCCAGCGTCTCCGGCACCTCGGTCCAGGCGACCGGGTCGGGAACGAACTCGACCCGGTCGGGTTGGCCGGTACGGTGGGCGGTCCGTCGCAACGCCACCACCAACTCCATGTCCTCGCCGACCGTTGCGGTCTCGTATCCACCGATGTCGATCATGGCCTGCCGACGGAAGAGCCCGAACGCCCCGGAGATGATCAGGTTGCCACCGAGGCGGTTCCAGCCCAGTCGACCGAAGAGAAACGCCCGCAGATATTCGACGGTCTGGGAACCGGCGAGAAAACGCCGCGGGGCGGCGACCGAGGTCACTCTGCCGTGGTTGACCTCGCACCCGTTGACGACACCGACCGTACCCCCGGCGGCGACGACATCGTCACGGCCCAGGAAGGGGCCGACCATCCGCAACAGGGCGTCGGGTTCGATGATGGTATCGGCGTCGATCACGCAGACCAGGTCCCCGGATGCACAGTTGAGACCGGCGTTGAGCGCATCCGCCTTGCCGCCGTTGTCCTTGTCGATGACCAGCAACTCGGGATAGTCACGGGATCGATACAGACCGCGCAGGGGTGCCGACCGGAGCGTGTTGCGGTGCACCAGCGGTACCGCCACCAGATCGAACGCCTGACGAAGCACCTCCAGGGTGGCGTCGCCGGACCCGTCGTTGATCAACGCCACCTCCAAGCGCGGGTAGCTGAGCGCAAGCAGACTGCGGACACTCTCGACAACCGAGGCCTCTTCGTTGTGGGCGGGGGCCAGGACCGTGATCCTCGGGGCCAGCGGTGAGCTGAGCACCCATTGCCGACGGTCCACCGCCGCCGTCAGCCGGTGGGAACGGAGATTCAGTCCTGCACTTGCGATGATCACGACCTGGGAGCCCACCACAAGCACGAGATAGACCAGGGCGACCCAGGCGACGACCTCGAGAATGGAGCCGGTCATGCGGCGACCACATCGGGGGATGCCGTGGCCCTGACCGGGGCGTCATCGGGAATGTCGAGGACCCGTTGCGCCATCTCGGCCCCGGGGCCGTCGTGGCGGCGGGCCACCCTGCGCAGATAGGTACGGCCCACAGGTCCGAGAGCTACGAGCGCCCACGCACTGGCCTCACGCACCTCCCACTCCGGGTCGGAGAGACCCGGGACGAGCAGGTGGGCGTCGAGCGGCGGGGCGAGCTTCCCGAGCGCACGGGCGGCGGCGGTGCGCACCCCGGCGTCGGGATCGGTCGACATCGATGCGGCATGGGCGGCGTTGACCGCATGCCCCGAGGAGCCCAGGACGGCGAGGGCGGCGGAACGTACCGACGCCGCCGGGTGGGTACGCAAGGAGCCGGCGGCCGCGACGAACCGTGGATCGTGGAGAAATGCGGCGGCGACGAGAAGTGCCTCGGTGCGGGCCGCAGGTGGTGCGGTCATCCGGACCGCGGCAGCAAGTCCGCCGGCGACGGCGTCGGCCGCCGTCGAGCCGCTGCGCATCAACGCCTCGAGTGCGGCGTTGCGGCAACCCGCCGAACCATCGCCGAGCATCGAGACCAGGGCGTCGCACAACCGGCGATCCGGGTGGCGGCCGGCGGCCCGCGCCGCCTCGATCCGCACCAGCGGCTGGGCGTCGACGAGAAGGTCGTGGGTGAGCGGATCGTCGGCAACGAGGACCGTACGGAACTGGGCGCCGCGCAATCGCCGCCGCCAACGGCGGCTCTGGCACCACCGATGGGACAGGGCGAGCACCCCACTACGTTCCGCCAACCCGGACAGGGTCACCAGGTCACGCCCCGAAAGGTGCCCACCCAGGTCGGCGAGCAGCGCCCCTCGCACCGATGGCCGCAGTCTGCGCAGCGCACCCGGTACGGGGGCCGGCCCACCACCGAGGGCAGTGTGCGCCAGGTGCAGAAGCACGGCCGTGGTTCGTTGCCGCCGGCGGGCCTGCACCACCGCCTGCAGGGCATATGTGATCACGCCAGCGACGACGGCAACGGCGAAGAGCGTCACGATCGCGGTCATGAGGCGGTCCGGGGCGATGGTCATGAGAGATGCCGGCGGATGCGCTCGATCAGCACCGACACGCTGAACGGCTTGGCGATGTGATCCACCGCACCCAGCGCAAGGGCTGCCACGACATCGTTCTCTGCGGCCCGGGCGGTGAGCATGATCACCTTGACCCGGTGCAGCGCCCCGCTCTCGGCCATCTTGCGCAGCACCACCAGACCGCTGATCCCGGGCAGCCCGACGTCGAGCAGCACCACTCTCGGGCGCAACGGTCGCTCGGTGCCGTTTCCGACCAGGGCTTCCATCGCCTCGACGCCATCACGGAACCACCTGTGGGCCAGACCTCGGGTGGTGAGCGCCTCTCCGAGCAGCTCGCCGATGACCTCGTCGTCATCGACCACGACCACGTCGAGGACCGCCGGATCCGTGGCACCGTCCCACCCATGGCGGAAGACCCGGTCCCCACCGGCGGCCATGGCGGCGGCGACCACGTCGTCGGCAGCCTGGACCAGTTCGTCGACGGTACCGCCGTCCCCGGGGAACTCCGAGACCCCGGCGCTCAGGGTGATCCGGACCCGCTCCCCGAGTTTGGTGAGCACCGCTTCTGACCGCATCTGTTCCAGCGCCTCGGCGACTCGCTGCACCCCGTCGGATCTACGCAGACCGGGCATGGCAACCAGATACCGACCCGTCGCCCACGACGAGACCAGTTCGCTGCCAGGGAAATGGCGGAGAAGGAGGTCGGCGACCTGAGAGCAGATGCGGTCGCCGAACTCGTACCCATGGCTGCGGATGGTCTCCCTCAACTCGTCGATCTCGACGATGGCCACGGCCACCGGCTGCCCGTCGTCGGTGGCGGTGCGTAGCAGCGCATCGAGTTCCCGGTGAGCGGTGCGACGGCCGCGCAGTCCGGTCAGCGGGTCGCGATCGGCGAGGCGGCGGACCAACCCTGCCCGTTCCAGCCGGTTGCGGATCCGTGCGGCGAGTTCGGGGCCGAGTACCGGCTTGGTGACGAAGTCGTCGGCCCCGGCGGCGAACGCCGCCGCAACGGTGACCGGGTCGATGGATGCGGTCAACACCAGGATCGGGACATCGGCCCAGTGGGGATCGGCGCGCAGGATGCGGCACATCTCGTCGCCGCTCACCCCCGGCATCAGCCAGTCGAGGACGATCAGATCCGGAGGATGACGGTCGAGCCGTGCCCACAGCTCGGTGGGGTCACCGAGCACCTCGACATCCAGTCCCTCGCCGGCGAGCAACCCCCGCACCTGGACCAGGGCTACCGGGTCGTCGTCGATCATGAGGATGTGCGCCGCATCCTCGGTCCGCGGGAGTGCGGCACGAACCGACGCCACGATCTCGGCGGCGTCGGCGTCTACGAGGAACCTGGCGACGCCGCGGCGACTCGCCTCGACCCGATCCATGATCCCCTGACCGGCCCCGACGGCGACGATGCGCGGGCGCGGCCGCTGACGATCCAGCAGGTCGAGGATCGCAAAGGCGGCATGGTCGGTCGATCCCGGCCCGGCACGCCCGACACCGACCACGGCGGCAGCGACCACCGACGAGTCGAGCAGACGCTCCACGTCGACGGCGGTCCCGGCATGGATGACGGAGAACCCCCCTTCGGTGGCGGCCGCAACCACCGTCCGACGCCATTGCGGGTCGGCGTCGGCGACGAGCAGCACCGACCCGGTTCCACCCGGCGATGGGGATGTTGCGGCGGCCACGGCAGGCGGTTCGTCGACTTCGAGTTCGTTGGACAACGCCTCGACGTCCTCGGCACACGCCATCACATCGTCACCGCTGAGAGGCCCACCGGCGAACTTCTGCTCGACCTGTCGAGCCAGGGTCGCCGCCCGGAGAAACCCGTAGGCGCCGACGGTGCCGATGAGCTTGTGGGCGACGCGCTCCGCCTCGTGCCGGGCGTCGTCGTCGAGCCGGCTCTCGGCGGCGGCGGCGACCGCATCCTCCAGCACGGCGACGCGGGTCCGCAGATCATCACGACCCCGGTCCCACATGGCGCGCAGCACGCCGGCCATCTCGATGGTGGTGGTGGTCATCGGTCCCACCCCAATGTTTCGGCAACCAGACCGGGGAGCCCCATGACGTCGAAGGGCTTGCTGATCACCCCGGTCACCCCGAGACCGGCAAACAGGTCGTTGCCGCCGATCGGCTGCTTGGCGGTGAGCAGCACCACCGGGATATCGGCGGTCGAGCCGATCTCCTGCAACTTGCGGAAGGTGGTCGGACCGTCCATGTCCGGCATCATCACGTCGAGCAGGATGGCGTCCGGTGGATCGGCGATCGCCGCAGCGATGCCGGCGGCGCCGCTGTCGGCTGCACGCACCACATAACCCCCGACCGTCTCGAGACTCATGGTCACGATGGCTCGGATGTCGTCGTCGTCGTCGATGACGAGGACCTGACGTGCACTCATACGGAGACTCCCGTTGTGTCGGTTGATGTGGCGTCGAGGAGCTGCACGACACGATCGAGAACCACCTTGGGCGGTACCCGGGACTTGACGAAGAGGTCGCCTTTGGCGAGGTGCATCTGCGCCCGACCCTTGGACCCCACGTCGACGGCGGTGTACACCGCCAGACCCACCAGGTCGATCCGTTCGGTGGCGTGGAGCCACGCCACCAGCTCGGCGCCGCATCCGTCGGGCAGGATCAGGTCGAGAAGGATCACATCGGGGAGCGTCTCCTCGCAGAATCTCCTGGCATCCGCACACGACCCGGCGAGCACCGTCTCCACCCCGCGTTCGGCGAACCCGGCGGAGAGGACCTCGGCGAGGTCCCGGTCGTCCTCGACGATGAGCACGATGGGATGAGGGGCCGTCTTGCGCAGCGCCAATCCGACGGTGGGAAGCAGTGAGGTGTGGATGGTGGTGCGATCGATGAATCCCTGCACCGAGTCCGGGAGTTCCTCTCCGGTGGCCGACACCTGCCCCATCAGCACCACGGCGATCGCCAGGGTGTCGGCGTCGGCGCGGAGCGAACGGACCACCTCCCAGACGTCCATATCGGGAAGTTCGGCGTCGAGGAGCACCGCCATGGGATGGGTCGAGGCCGCCAGCGCCACTCCCTCTCGACCGGTGGCGGCAATCACCGCCTGGTACCCGCCGTCGATGAGAGCCTCGGCGATCCCGTCACGCTGGCCGGAGTCCCCGTCGATGACCAGGACCACAGGCCCCGGGCCTTCCGTGACGGATGGCACCTCTTCCACGGCCAGCGGCAGCGTGAACGAGAACGTCGATCCCATTCCAACGGAGCTCTCCACCCAGATACGGCCGCCGTGCTGCCTGACGATGCCTTCGGAGATGGCGAGACCCAGGCCGACCCCGCCCTTCTCCCGGGAATCGGAGGAGTCGACCTGTTCGAAGCGGTTGAAGATGTTGCGGCGAAGCTCCTCGGGGATCCCCCGCCCGCGATCGATGACGTCGATTCGGGCCACGCCGTCGTCGGCGACGGCGGTCACCACCACCTGGTCACCGGGAGCGCTGAACTTGATCGCATTTCCGAGCAGGTTGACCAGTACCTGCTCCACCCGATCCGGGTCGGCATTCACCATCACCCGGTCGCATTCGTTGCGGATGGTCACCCCGTGCTGGTCCCCGACCAGCCGCATCTCGGCGACGGTCTCGCCGACGAGGTCGGCGATGTCGACCGCCTCGCGTTCGAGCACCGCTTTTCCCGAATCGAGATGTTCGACATCGAGAATGTCATTGATCAACCGCGACAACCGATCGGTGTTGGTCGCCGCGATCCTGACCAGCCTGGTGACCTCGGGGGACAGCTCCCCGACCACCCCGCCCACCAGCAACCCCAGTGCGCCACGCACCGAGGTGAGCGGGGTGCGGAGTTCGTGACTGACGACGGCGACGAACTCGTCCTTGAGCCGCTGCGACGCCAGCCGCTCGGTGATGTCCTCGAAAGCCACCATGATCCCGCCATCGGGTGTGGGAACGCTGGTGCCCTCGACCTCGAAGTAGGTTCCGTCCGACCTCCAGTACACCTCGTCGCTGAGCCGCATCGTGGTGCGGGACTCGATCGCCTCGATCACCGAACATTCCTCGATCGGGATCGGGGTCCCGTCCCGTTTGCTGTGGTGGAAGGTGAGGTGGGCCGGGGCGCCCATCAGTTCGTCCTTGGTCCGCCCCAGCATCGAGCAGGCGGCCGGGTTGACCAGCACGATGCGTCCGGCGGCATCGGAAACGACAAGTCCGGATGGTGCGGAGTTGGCGATCCAGTGCACCGTCGCCATCTGGGTGACCAGGTCGTCGGTGACGGTGAGCAGCCATTCCGCCCGGCGCTGCTGGGTCTCGGCGATCCACGCCGACGCCGCCAGCACCAGCAGCAGCATCGCCGCCGCAAAGGCCGAGCCGCCGTTCATCGGAATGCTGTCGAGGTAGTGGAGCCACAGGAACCCACCCATACAGATCACCCCGGTGATCAGCACCGCCACCCGCGGCGCCGCCATACCGGCCAGGATCATGGCGAGGACGTACATGGTGATGAACGGGCTCTGGATACCTTGATCGAGTGCAGCCAGAACGGTGGCGTTGAATCCGAAGGCCGCCGACCACACCCCGAAGAAGAGGGGCCGGAGCGGATGGGTCACCAACACCGCATTGGGAATCCACAACCCGGCGATCGAGGCGACGACCATCGCCAGACAGATGGTCACGATGGGAACGAGGTTGGCGAACTGCGGGGTCGTCATCGCATACACGACGCCCGCCGCCGCACTGACCCCGGTCAATGAGACCGCCAGGTACTTGACGCGTCCCCAGAACCGGTCCTCGACCTCCCGGATGCCCTCGACCTCGTTGCCGGTGCTCAAGTGCCAGTACATCGATCTCAGCTGTTCGGTGACCCTCGGTTCGGCGTCGTCGATCATTTCGGTCCTCCATCGATTGCGGTGATCGTGTGGGCGGTAACGACCACTTTCGGAATCTGCGGGGTGGCAGCGGCGGTGCCCACCTCTACGACACAGGTGCGGGTCCCGCCCGTAGGGGCCGGCGGGTGGGCGGCGGTCCGGCCGACGTCTGTCCAGTGGCGCCATCGGGGGTACGGCGGCTCGGTCGGGATACGGGAGGCGGCGATTCGCCTACCCGGGCGGATCGTGGTCATCCGGCACCTCCCGGGAGTGTGGCCGCAACGGATCGGGCAAAGACGTCGATTCCGGCTTTGGGACGTTCGTGCCAGGACAACGAGGTCCAGGGCTCCCACCCGTATCCGGAGGTGGCGGTGGATGTGGCGCCTGTGACCACCGTGACGCCGATCTGCGGGACCGTCTCCGAGGTGATCGCTCCGTCGTCGATTCGCCACACCTGCTGCGAGGAGGGATCGGACACCCCGAGCAGCATCCAGGGGAGGCGCACCTCGAGATTGCCACCGGAACGCATCCATGTGGCGTGGGACTCGAAGTCGGCGTGGCGGGGATCGGTGATCCCGGAGCGGAGCCGGCCGGCTGCCAAGGTCTCCATCGGGAACGCCTCACCGGTGGTGGGGACCGTGAGCGGCCGGTTGAGGATCAACTGCTGCGGTCGCCACTCGTCAGGAGCCACCGGTGGCACATCCGGGTCGTACAGCGGTTCGTAGATCGACGCCAGCGGGTCCTGCCGGGTGCGAATCCAGGCCTGCCCGTCATCGGCCAGGTCAGCCGGAATCGTGACCACCACATCGGTGGCGTCGACCGTCACCGCAGAATCCGGCAGATCGTCGTCCCCCTCACCCAGCGTGCGGAACGCAAACGTGGTGTCGCCGCCCGGATCTGCACCGTCGACCATGAGATAGACCCACGAGGCGTCGTGGGTTGCAGCGATCCGGAGGCTGGAGTCCGGCGCAGAGATGACCGGGATTTCATCCCAGTCGGCGAGGTCGCCGTCGATGGCGATGACCGCACCGTCCTCGCCGGGCTCGACCGCCACCAGCCCGAAGACCTGCTCGTTGGTCCATTGGTTGTGCCACAGCGGTCGCCGATCCGACGGGATCTCGAAATCCACCGTGTTCCACGTGAGCTTGAACCATTCGTCGGTCCACTCGAACACAAAGCCGCCTCCGAGCCCGAGGTCGCTGATGATCCCGAGCAGCTCGGCGTCGATGCTCATCGCCTCCGTCTCGGTGTGGTTTCCCTGGTCCCGTCCCAGCGGACCGAGGTGGGCGCTCCCCAGCGAGGACGGGACCCCGAACTCGGTAATCAGGATCGGCATGTCGTCGTGGTGATCCCGGAGTGCGGTGAGGTACCCGGCGTAGGGATCGACCTCTCCGTCGTGGACGAACTCGGCGTACGACGGTTGATGTCGCTGGAAATCCGGGTAATACGGGTAGGCGTGGTAGCTGGCGAACAGGCCACCTGGCCATTCGTCGGTGGCGGACAGAGCCGATGCGTCGATGTTGACCAGATCCTCCTGCGGGAGAGGTTCGTCGGGGTGATCGAGCGGATCGGTGGTTGGCCAGTTGGTGAATGCGAGCGGCATCGTCAAGTTCCGGTCGGCCAGATTCGCCGCCAGGTAATCGAGCATCGCCCCCAGCCACATCTCGGTCGGCGACGCATCCGCATCGGCGGCAACGAACTGGCTGGCGGGAACGGCCATCCCGGCGTTTGCCGCATCCGAATCGGCGGTCGTGTGGGGATCGAGCTCGATGCCGAGGATCCAGCCCGCCAGCCACGGTGTGACATCCGAGGTGTAGGTCCCGGAGGCGTGTCCCCGGCGCTCGGTAAGTTCGAGGTCGCCGTGGACCACTGCCACGATCGACTCGATCTCACTGCGCATCTCGTCGACGATCCCCGCATCCCAGAGGTCACCTGTTTCGAGGAACCGTTCCTCGGGAATCCATACCCCCTGGAACAGGTACAACGGTGCGTCGGGGTGTGCGGTGTTGTAGGCCGCCAGTTCGTCGTAGAACGCCGGGCGTTGGATGGTGTACACCCGGACCACCCGCAGTCCGAGTCCGGCGATCTGGGGGAACCAGCGCCGGTAGTCCTCGGCGCCGATGGCGAGCTCTCCGGGGTGGTGCCCGGGGATCGTCGGTCCGATGTTGACCCCGGGGAGGAAGTCGATCTCCCCTCCGGCGGTGTGGAGGAGGAACCGCTGCCCGTCGGTCCGGGCGACCCTGGTCATGCCGTCCACCTCGTCGGGAGCAGGTGCCCAGGAGCGGTCGAGCGTGACCGGGTCGGGCCACAGGTCGGCGAAGGGGGCGAGCTCGCCGGCCGTAGCGGAGGTGGTGGTGGGGGGCGTGGCCGTGACGGGCACGCCCGAAGACGAGGGGGCAGCGCCCACATCACCCGAGGAACATCCCGCAACCACGACAGCCACGACAAGCGCCGCCACGAAGGATCGGTTGGCCCCGGGCCGCCGTCGGACATCGAGGACCCGGAAGCCGAAGGGACGCGGCGCCAACGGAGGGGACACGGGACGCGTGTCACCCGCCACAGTGACGGAGCTCTCGAATGCGTCCACAGCTTCCTTGTTCCGTATCCCCCGGAACCCGAAACGACGAAGCGGCCAGGGCCCGACCTCGGGGGGATGGTCGTCACGTCCTGGCCGCTTGTCTTGATCGCCGAAGATGGGGGAAATGGACCTTCGGCGGCTCCATCCTGTTGTTCGCCGATGTCACCCCACGGGTTCATACCGTCGGGACGAATGGGGCCGGCGACCCATCCGGCGGCAGAGCCACTGCGGCGACCTCGTTGGCGAGATTGCGCTCGTTCGGCGGTGCGCCGGGTCGGGGTCCGGAGGCGACCCACATCCGGCGATGAGGTCGGAGAACGACGAAAACCCCTTGCAAGCAAGAGGTTTCGTGGGAGTGGAGCTGAGGGGAATTGAACCCCTGACCTCCTGCATGCCATGCAGGCGCTCTGCCAACTGAGCTACAGCCCCGGGGCCTTACGGCGGGTCGTGATCTTATCAGGCTTCTGCGGGCACCGGTTCGAACTCGATCCGGGGCGCGTCGGCCCAGAGGCGATCGAGATCGTAGTAGTCGCGCGTCTCCTGATCGAAGACGTGGACCACGAGATCGCCGTAGTCGAGGAGCACCCAACGGCCGTGGGTCTCCCCTTCTCGCCGCAACGGGCGCTTACCGAGTTCGACCTTGAGATGATGCTCCGCATCCTCCACCAGCGTCTTGACGTGGCGGTTCGAGCTCCCGGTGGCGATGACGAACACGTCCGTCAGCACAACCAGTTCAGAGACATCGAGGAGGGTGAGCGAAGCACCCTTCTTCTCGGCGATCGCGGCAGCGGCGGCCTTGGCAGCGGTGATGGCTTCTGGATCAGCGCTGATGGTCTTACCTTCCTGCGTCGCTGTAGTAGCCCCATCTTAGGGCCGGAGCGGCGTCAAGCGGTTTTCCCGTCGAACCGCCGATGCGGTTTAGGCCGCCGATTGCCGGGACGGACGGCCGGACGTAGGCACCGGCGGCGCCCGGCGGCGACGTCACGATTCCCCGGGGCCGGAAGGACCTCCGTACAGCTGGTGTTCTGCGACGTACCGCCACACGGCGTCGGGTACGAGAAAGCGGATGCTGCGGCCTGCGGCGGCATGCCGGCGGAGGGCAGTCCCGGACACGGCCAGCTCCGGGGTGTCGAGCCAACGGTGTCGCACCTTGCGCAACACCTCCTCGACGGCGGCACACGACACTCCGGGGCGCGGCAGCACCGCCACCTCGGCCCGCGCCACGACGTCCTCGTGACGATGCCAACTCTGCAGCCCGACTGCGGCGTCGGCGCCGAGGACAAGCACCAGCTCGTCGGTGTCGGGATACCCGAGCAGTGTGTCCACCGTGTACGTCCAACCGCTCCGGGCCACCTCGCAATCGTCGACCTCGAAGTAGTCGACCCCTTCGGTGGCGAGACGGGTCATCGCCAGCCGGTGGTGCGGGCCGGTGACGGGGCGGTCCGCTTTCTGCCAGGGGGCTCCGGCCGGAACGTACGACACGACGTCGAGTGCACCTTGGCGGTATGCCGCCTCTCCGGCGACCAGGTGGGCCATGTGGGGAGGGTCGAAGGTGCCGCCGAGTATGCCGCGTCTCACGCCTGCCAGCATAGGGGGCGCGGGATCCCCGCCCCGGTGCCAGCGACACCGCACCGCCAGGAGGGTGACACCGCAACCACCGCATCGGATCGGCGTAGACGCCGTCGACCCGCACCGAGAAGTGAACCGCCGCCACTCCCTGGTCGAACCCGGAGCGACCCACCACCGACCCGACCGCCACGGCCGATCCGACCGCAACCGTGACCTCGGTGAGATACGAATACGAGGTGCGCAGCCCGCCACCGTGGTCGACGGTCACCGAAAGTCTCCCGGCGACCGAGCCGGCGAAACTGACCACCCCGGACCCGGCGGCGCCCACCGCGGTGCCCTCGGCGACCCCGAAGTCGACACCCCAGTGGCCGCCGTACCGCCCGACCGGAGCGAACTCCCGCACCACGGGTCCGCTGACCGGGGCATACAGCCCGGTACATGCGGAGTCGGCGGCAGTCGCCATGCCAACGCCGACTACCGGGAGCAACCCAAAGGTCATCAGGCCGGCGGTGATCAGGCCGGCGGTGACCTGGAAGCCGGTTCCTGGGCGACGCCCGACTGGGCGACCGGCGACTGGGCGACCGATGACTGGGCGACCGGCGACTGGGCGACGGCAGGCGAACGTTGCAGGCACCCGGGCCTCCTCCTTCGCCACCGACCCTTCCAACGTATCGCAGCGGCAAGCGCAGAGGAAGACCCCTGGCCGACCCAGCCGACCAGCGCGCCCACCCTCCGCAAGGCGGTAAGGACCCGAGATTCACGGATACCGGCGTCGCACCCCGCCCCACCTCCTCCAAGAACCTCGGAGGCACCCCGCCCCTTCCCCGCCCCTGTGCGGGGCGGGGTGGCGACGGACGCTGCGCGGCCGGAGACGGGGTGGGGCGCTGCGGACACAGACCAAGCGCGGGGAGAGTTAGGAAGGAGACACTTGCGGAGCCGGCAGCGGGAGGTTCGTCTCAGCGACCGAGGTCGGGATCGTCCTGGATCACCCGGGTCCGGATCGTGTACACCGAGTCACCGCTGAGGATGCCGCCACGGCCGAAGAGCCGCCCGGTCTGCCAGTTGGAGAGCCCGAGCTCGGGTCGTTCCAGCGCATACTGACCATCGACCCACCGGGTGAACCCGTTGCCGACGAACGGTGCATCGACCCTGTCGAAGAACCATTGCTGCTCTGCGGCGTCGCCGGAGACGAGGCTGGCGACAAAGCGGGGGCTCTGCTGGTTGAAGAGTCGGATTCCCTCGTCGAGATCGGCGATGATCTTGAGCGTGACCTCCGGGCTGTCTTCCCACTCCCATTCCCGGCCGAGTTGATCGGCGGGGAGCACCTCGGTCCGCGGCTCGGTGACATCACCCTCGGCGCGGCCGATCACGGTGTCGTCGAACCACACGGACGGAACGACATCCTCGTCGCCGGCGGCGATGTGCAACTTGGGATTGGCGTCGAGTCTCCGCCCGGCCTGCTCCAGCGCATCGAGAAACCGGGGAACCAGGTCGTCGATACGCGACGCCGGGATGCAGCAGGTGTTGAGGGTGTTGCAGACCTTGCGGTCGAGCGAATGCACCACGGCGGCGGCGAAGCTCGCGGCGTCGCTGTGCTCGGAGGCAAAGATCCAGGCGCCGCCGGTGCCGTGCAGGCTCACCGCCACCCCCGCTTGTCGGGCGACGGCCCCGAGCTGGTTGACGGCCGGGCCCGAACCCCTGGCCACGGCAAGGGCGAGACGACGGTCCGAGAACAGCGCCCACCCGGCCGCCCGGGCGGCGCTGTCCACCAGCGAGACCGCACCCCGCGGGAGTCCGGACGCCGACAGGGCGGGCTCGAGCGCATTGGTGACGATGGCACGGGCGGTCCCCAGGGCATCCGACCCGATCCGGAACACCACGGTGTTGCCACTGCGCAGCACGCCGGTGGCATCGGCGAACACATTCGGCCGGCCCTCGAAGACGAACCCGATCACCCCGAGCCCTGCCCGCACCTGTTCCACCCGCCATCCGTCGTGAGGGACGGTCTCGATGATGTCGCCCCGTCCCGACGGTGACCTTGCCCAGGCGCGCAGACCGGCGATCATATCCTGTCGCATTCCGGGCGACAGGACCAGGCGGGTGGTGGTGCGGCCGCGGTCCCGTGCCGTATCGACATCGAGGCGGTTGGCCGCGGCGATGGGCGCAAACGTGTCCTCGTCGGCCAGACGGCCCGCAAAATCCTCGTAGAACGCATCGATCTGCCCGTCGTCGACGGTGCCCATCTTGTCGAAGGCGGTGCGTGCCGCTTCGACGGCGTCACCGGCGAGGCGGTGATCCGCCTCCGGGACGTGGAGCAGATCGCCGGTGGTCTGAACGACGATGAGATGATCGCCGACCGCAAATGCGGCAGCGAGCTCATCCGGGACACGGGTGACCCGATCACCGCCGAACACGATCGGCATTCCGGCCTCCAGCCCGGTGATCGGTTCCGACCCGGGGCCGGTGTCGTGGTCACGCATCGGTCGGTCCGTCGTGCTGATCGATGTCCGGATCGTCCCCAGCGGAGCCCGGACCCCCGTCTTCGGTGGGCCGGCGCCATTCCCCGGCCAGCACGGCGTGGATGACCAGGGTGGTCCATTCCCCTTTGAACCAGTCGGCGTCGACCAGTTCGGCCTCGCGCCGCATCCCGAGCCGTTCCACGAGCTGGTGGAGCCGGCTGTTTCTTGCATCGGAGCGGGTGAACACCCGGTGGGCGCCGTTGGCGAACAGGGCGTCGGCGACGGCGCCCAGCGCCTCGGTTGCGTATCCATTGCCACGGGCCGTCGCCGCCAGCGTGATCCCCAGTTCGAAGGTATCCGGCTGGGTGTCGTCCAGACTGGTCCAGATGTCGCCACAGAGGGCGGCGTCGGGTCCGACGATGCCAAGCTGCACCCAGTCGCCTGGTTTCTCGGGGAGCGTCACCCCTGGGGGCCCGAGCAGACGGCGGGCGTCGTCGAGCGACCAACCCGGGGACCATGTCTGGAGCAGTGCGGTGTCGGGATCGGTCCGGTAGCTCACGACGGCGTGGAGGTCACCTTCCTCGATGGGGCGGATCAGCAATCTGGTGGTGGTGAGCGGCAGGCGTGTGGGCATGGTCAGGAGGCTACCCGCCGGGGCGTCCCGAGGCACCCGCTACGGTCAGCGGAGCACCACCAGGTCATCGCGGTGGACCACCACGCCCCCGGCCACCGAGGTGTGGCTCCCGGTGACCTGCCGCAACGTGTCCGCCGCCATTGCGGTGAGACCCTTGGCAACCAACTCGACTCCGGGACCGATGATCTCGACGGCGCTTCCCGATTCGAAATCGCCTTCGATGGCCACCACACCGGCGGGGAGCAGGCTGCGTCCGGCATCGACCAGGGCGCCGACGGCGCCGGCATCCACGATGATGCGACCACGCGGTGGCAACCCGAAGGCGATCCACAGTTTGCGCGCCGACAGCCCGCTTTCGCGCGGCTCGATCCAGGTGCCGACCGCCTCGCCGGCGACACCGCGGGCAACGGCGTCGCCGTCCCTGGCATCGGCGACCACGGTCGGGATCCCGGACCACGCCGCCATCCGGGCGGCGGCGACCTTGGTCGCCACGCCACCCGAACCGAGGTTCCCGGTCCCGGAGCGACGGTAGAGCTCGTCGAGGACCGCATCGTTGTGACGGACCGCCGGGAGCAACTCGGCGTCGTGCTGGATGCGCGGGTCGTCGGAGAACAGACCGGCGGTGTCGGTGAGAAGGACGAGCAGCCCGGCACCGACAAGATGGCTCACCATGGCGGCGAGCCGGTCGTTGTCCCCGAGCTTGAGCTCATCGACCACGACGGTGTCGTTCTCGTTGACGATGGGCACGACACCGATCGCCAGCATCCGCATCATGGCGGCCCGGGCATGGAGGTACTGGCTGCGGTTGGCCAGGATGTCGCGGGTCAACAGCACCTGACCGACCACAACCCCTGCCGCCCCGAATCGCGCCGAGTACCGTTCCATCAGCCTGCCCTGACCCACGGCGGCCGCTACCTGGAGATCGGCAAGCTCACGGGGCCGGTGGTTCATCCCGAGTGCGGGGAGCCCCGCCGCCACCGCTCCTGAGCTGACCAGGACCGGGCGGTGGCCCCCGGTCTGCAGCGTCAAGATCTGATCGACCACCCGTTGCAGGGCGCCGTCGTCGATCCCTCCCGAGGGGTGCGCCAGGCTGGACGAACCGACCTTGACGACGACCGGGGCCGGGACCGGCGTCGGTCGTCTCACGCCGTGGAGTCCGATCCTGCGGGCGTCTCCTCGTCTGCGGTGCGATCCCCCTCGGAGGGAGCGATCGGTTTCGGTGCGGCGGCCCGGGGATCGACGGCAGGTTCCGCTGCGGTCGGATCGTCGGCGTTCCCGGCATCGTCGTCACCCGGTGCCCCCGGGTGGGACTCGTCCGTCTGGGCGTCGACGACCGACGGGGGCTCCAACTCCAGGATCTCGGGTTCGGTCGCTTCCGGCGAGTAGGTGAAGACCAGGTCACCGATCTGGACGTCATCGCCGGGCTCGGCGCCGGCCCGCTCCAGCGCATCGTCGACACCGATGGCACGGAGCCGGGCGGCGGCGAAGTTGGCGGCCTCGGGGACCGTCAGATCGTCGAGGTTGACGGCCCGCTCGGCGGCCCGACCCTCGACCAGCCACGTCTCGCCACGACGCGACACCGAGAAGCTCGGTGGCAAGGGGCGGTGGAGCACAAAGCCTTCGCGCTCCGGTGTCTGGCGGTGGGAGATGTCGATGGTGTCGACGAGGTCGTAGAGGAGACCGTCCAGCCCTTCACCGGTGACTCCGGAGATGTGATGGATGCGCAGGTCGCGGTCGTCCGCCCACCCGGTCACCCCGTCGCGGTCCCCGACGGCATCGATCTTGTTGAGCACCACGATGCGGGGCCGGGTGGCGAGCGCCGGTGAGTGGGCGGCGAGTTCGGCCACCAGCACGTCGTACTGGGTTTCGGGGTCGTCGTCCTGGAGCGTGGTGGGATCGAGCAGGATCACCAGCACCCCGGCCCGTTCGGTGTGACGGAGAAACTCGTGTCCGAGCCCCTTCCCCGATGCGGCGCCCTCGATCAGCCCCGGGATGTCGGCGAGCACGAACTGACGCTCCCCCACCTCGACCACCCCCAGGTTGGGCTCGAGCGTGGTGAACGGGTAGTCGGCGATCTTCGGCTTCGCCGCCGACACCCGGGAGATCAAGGTGCTCTTGCCGGCGTTCGGGTACCCGATGAGGGCGGCGTCGGCGATCAGCTTGAGTTCGAACGTGATCCATTCCCGGTCACCGAACTCTCCCTGCTCGGCAAAAGACGGCGCCCGTCGCCCCGGGCTCACGAACGATGCGTTGCCCTTGCCGCCCCGGCCACCCTGGGAGACCACGATCCGCGAACCGGGTTCGACCAGGTCGGCGAGGAGGGTGCCGTCCTCGGCGAACACGGTGGTGCCGGGAGGGACAGGGAGAACCAGATCGGCGCCGTTCCGCCCGTGGCGGAGCTCCCCTTCGCCGTGTGTCCCCGACTCGGCTCCCCAATGGGGCTGGCGGGCATATCGCAACAGTGTCGGGACGTCCGGATCGGCTTCGACCACGACCGCTCCGCCCCGTCCCCCCGAGCCGCCGTTCGGCTTGCCCTTGGGGAGGTTCTTGCGACGCTTGAAGCTGGCGACACCGGCCCCGCCGTCGCCGCCGCGCACTTCGATACGGGCACGGTCGACGAACATGATGCGCCTTTGCCGGTCACGTCACCAGGACGTGACGCTACTCGGCGGGAAGGATGTCGACGAGGCGGCGGCCCTTGCGGGCGCCGAACTTGACCCGGCCCTCGACCTTGGCGAACAACGTGTCGTCGCTCCCGCGACCGACATTGGAACCGGGATGGATCCGGGTTCCGCGCTGACGCACCAGAATCGAACCGGCGGTCACGAGCTGACCGTCGAACGCCTTGGGGCCGAGACGCTTTGCCTTGGAATCGCGACCGTTCTTGCTGGAGCCGCTGGCCTTGGTCTTGGACATCGCTACGCCTCCTCGGTGGCTGCGGCCGGAGCGTCGGCGGGTGCCGTGTCCTTGGCCGCCTTCTTCTTACCGGTCGCCTTCTTGGCGGAGCCCGGTCCGGTGATCGCCGTCACCTTGATGGTGGTGTACGTCTGGCGATGGCCCTGACGCCGGCGGTACCCGGTCTTGTTCTTGTACTTGAAGACCTCGATCTTCTCGCCTCGATGTTCGCCGACCACCTCGGCGGTGACGGCGGTCTTGTCGAGCGACTCGCGGTCGGACACGACGGTTCCGTCCTCGTTGACGAGCAGCAACGGCGTGAAGGTCACCTCTTCGGTGCCTGCCTTGATGCGCTCGACGTCGATGACGTCGCCCTCGCGGACCTTTGCCTGCTTGCCGCCGGTGCGGATGATGGCGTACATGGTGTCCTCACAAAAGAAATGGGCGCACACTGACCCAGGGCGCCGGAGTGCGGTAGTTGGAGAATAGCGCATCCGAGCACCGCCCGGATCGCCTACCCGGACGGGTAGCGATTCGGGCGGTCTCGAGACGGCTACGAGCCGTTGCTGCCGTTGGGAAGCGGTGCGCCGTGGGTGGCCGCATCCTCGTAGAGCAGGACCCCCCGACCGTTGCAGTGGGGGCAGACCTCGGAGAACGATTCCAACAACCCGGCCGAGACGTTCTTTCGGGTCATCTCGACCAGACCGAGATGGGAGACCTCGAACACCTGGGTACGGGTCTTGTCCTTCGCCAGATGCTCCCGCAGCCGGAGCAGGACGGCGTCGCGGTTCTTCGGCACTTCCATGTCGATGAAGTCGATGACGATGATCCCGCCGATATCGCGCAACCGGAGTTGGCGGGCGATCTCCTCGGCGGCTTCCAGGTTGTTCTCGAGCACGGTCTGTTCGAGATTGGTGTGGCCGACGAACCGGCCGGTGTTGACGTCGATGACGGTCAACGCCTCGGTCCGCTCGATGACGATGTGTCCCCCGGAGGGCAGCCACACCTTGCGGTCGAGCGCCTTGCGCAGCTGATCCTCGACGTGGAACCGCTCGAACACCGGAATCTCGTCCTCGTAGACCTTGATCCGCTCGGTGAGATCGGCCTCGGTGCCCTGGAGGTAGTCGAACACCTGGTCGTAGGTCTGCTGGTTGTCGACCAGCAGACGCTTGAAGTCTTTGGTGAAATGCTCGCGGATCACCCGCAGCAGCAGCGTCGGCTCGGCATGGATCAACGCCGGTGCCGCTTTGTCCTTCTTCGCCTCGATCTTTCCCCACACCTGGAGCAGACGGTCGATGTCCGCCTTGAGATCTTCCCTGCTGGCGCCCTGGGCGGCGGTGCGGACGATGATCCCCATACCCTTGGGTCGCAGCTCGGCGATGATCTCACGCAGCCGACGCCGCTCGTCGTCCGGCAGCCGTCGGGAGATGCCGCGGACATCGGCGTCCGGCGCCAGCACCAGGTAGCGACCGGCCAGGCTGATCTGGTTGGTGAGGCGGGCGCCCTTCTTGCCCATGGCGTCCTTCACCACCTGGACCAGCACCGAGTCCCCGGGCTTGAGCACCATCTCGATACGACGGTGGTTCCCCTCGATCTCGGCATCGTCGTAGTTGATGTCGCCGGCGTAGAGCACGCCGTTCTTGCCTTCGCCGAAGTCGACGAAGGCGGCCTCCATTCCGGGGAGGACGTTGCGAACCTTGCCCACGTACACGTTGCCGACCAACGACTGCTGGTCGGACCTGGTCACATAGTGTTCGACCAGCACCGGGCCTTCGAGGACCACGATCTGGGTCTGGTGGGGGCTTGACCGGACCAGCATCTGCTTGCGGGCCGTCTCCGGGGGCGCCACCACCTCGAGATGAGGTCGGGACGGCCGGCGGTCACGGCTGCGGGAACCCCCGCGACTCCGGTCGGGTGCGGCCCCGGTCCGGGTCCGGCCGGTCCGGGCGCCGTTGGTCCGCCCCTCGGCGGGGCGCTTGGAAGACGAATCCTTGCGATCACGGCGCTTCTGGCGGGTGTCGTTCTCGGATTCCGGCGCAGGTTCAGAGAACCGGCGTACGGTGACGGCCTCTCCGCGAACCTCGAGCACTTTGCGGTCTTCGACGGCGGCGCCACGACGGACAACCCGTGCGGTCCGCCTGCGGAACAATGACATCAAAACTCTCCTTCAAGGGCTGTCCCAGCGTCGATCGAAGGGAACAGCGCGTCGATAATGGGGGGACCGTGGTCCTGGGCCACGTGATGGCGGTATCCGGGAGCGTGCCGAAGTCGTCCGGTGCTGCGCTATGAGAGGCACGACCGCCGTGGCGGGATGCGAGCAAGAAAGGCGGAAGAAGCGCAGGGCTCGGCACTTTCGTGTCTCCGGAGAGCGGACTCGGGGCGACCGCCGACAGGCGGCCCGATCCCGGTACACGCTAGCACGGTGCACCGGCCCCGACGGTCACCCGGATCGCCGGTGTGGGGCGTCGGGTGTACCACGATCAGACCACCCCGGGTCGTCGGGTGCTACCGTCAGCGGTCATGCTGCGACGCGCCGATCAGGGGTGGCTTGAAGTCATCAGTGGCCCCATGTTCTCGGGCAAGAGCGAGGAGCTGATCCGACGGGTCACCCGCTATCAGCTCGCCCGGGTCCCGACTCAGATCTTCAAGCCGGCGCTGGATGATCGCTTCGGGACCGCAGAAGTGGTGTCCCACTCCAAGCTCTCCGTCGCCGCCGAACCCGTGGAGACCGCCGAGCAGTTGCTGCATTCCGTGCTCGACCGGACCGTGGTGGTGGGAATCGACGAAGGTCAGTTCTTCGACGAAGGTCTTGTCGACGTCGCCGCCGCCCTCGCCGGTGCCGGCAAGCAGGTGATCGTCGCCGGTCTCGACCTCGACTACCGCGGTCGCCCCTTCTCCCCCATCCCCGATCTGATGCTGCGCGCCGAATATGTGACCAAGGCGTTGGCGGTGTGCCACCGCTGCGGTGGTCCCGGTCTCTTCACACAGCGGGTGGTCGAGTCCGAGGAGTTGGTCGTGCTCGGCGCCGAAGATGCGTACGAGGCACGGTGCCGGCGGTGTTACAACCCCGACGAGATGGTGCAGTCCAGCTTCGCCGTGTGACCTAGTGGTCTGTCGCTCAAATAGCTGCGCATCAATTGAGCGACAGACCACTAGAGGATCTGGCGCTCGCCGGGGACCGGGGATCGTCGCATCCATACCGAGTGGGCAAGACCGAGACCGATGCTCATCGAGAGGAACGCCGTCCCACCTGCCGACACGAACGGGAGGGGGAGCCCGGTCACCGGCATCACCTGGAGGGTCATCCCCACATTGACGAACACGTGGAACACCAGCAGCGCCGCCACACCGACCGCCACCAGCTGGGAGAACCGGTCGCGGCCGTTGATGGCGGCAACCAGCAATCGCCACACGATGATGGCGTACAGACCGAGGACCAGCGCCGCCCCCACGAAGCCGAGCTGTTCGCCGACGGCGGTGAAGATGAAGTCGGTGGCCTGCTCGGGAACAAAGCTGAGGTTGGTCTGGGTCCCCTCGAAGAGTCCCCGACCGAAGAATCCGCCCGACCCGATGGCGATCTTGCTCTGCAACTGGTTGTAGAGCGCCGTTTCTGCGAGTTCGGCCTGCGGATCGAGGAATGCGGTGAGACGGGTCAGCTGGTAGGTCTTGAGGGCGTTGACCTGGAACAGCGCCACCGAACCCACCACGGCGGCGAGCACCAGGAACGCAAGCTGCCGCCAGGTGGTGCCGGCGACGAACAACATGGCGGCGGCGATGAACGCCAGGACCAGCATCGTGCCCAGGTCGGGTTGCAGGAAGATCATCACGGCAGGGATCCCGACCAGGACGGCCGAACGGACCAGGTGATACCACTGCAGTCCGCTGTCGGCCGCCGACGCCAGCAGCATCGCCAGCGCCAGGATCACCGCCACTTTTGCGAACTCCGACGGCTGGAACTGGAAGGGCCCGAGATCGATCCAACGATTGGCGCCACTGCGGAGTGCGCCGACCGGGGTCAGCACCAGCATCAGCACGAACAGCGAGCCGAGATAGGCGAAGGGAGTGACCACATGCAGGGCGCGGGTGTCGATGGTCGAGGTGGCGATAAAGGCGAGCAGCCCCAGGATCACGAACACCACATGGCGTTTCATGGTCCCACCGGGGTCGAGCCCGGCCGCCTCGAGCCGGGGGGCCGACGCCGAATACACCATGAGGATCCCGAGCACCGACAACGCCATGTACGACATCACCAGGAAGAGGTCGGGGCGCAGCGATCGTTCCCGCTGCAGGAACCCGGTCGAACTGGTCGGGCGGCTGACGACCGCCATCAGTCCAGCTCTTCGCCGGCGACGATCGGGGTCATGCCACGGCGCCCGTTCATCAGGTACTGCATGATGCGCCGCCCGGTCGGAGCAGCGATCGAGCCGCCGCTCCCGCCGCGCTCGACGAAGACCACCACCACATACTCGGGGGCGTTGATGGGCGCCACCCCGACGAAGACGGCGGTGTCGACATCCTCGGCGGCGGTTTCCCCCTTGATGATCTCGGCGGTACCGGTCTTGCCGCCGACGGAGATGACCCCGTTGCCGAACTCCTCGAAGGCGCTGCGCGCCGTGCCGGTCGGGCCGTTGACCACGTTCTGCAGATCGCGCCGGAACGCCGTCACCGTACCGGGGGCGAGATCGATCTCGTTGAGCACCGTCGGGGTGTTCTCCCGGATCACGTTGCCCTGCTGATCGACCACCGAATCCACCACCCTGGGTCGCCACAGGGTGCCCCCATTGACCATCGCCGCATAGGCGTTGGCGAGCTGGAGCGGGGTCGACAACACCGAACCCTGCCCGATGACCGAGTTCATGACGTCGCCACCGGTCCACGGTCCGGTACGGACCAGCCCCGGGGTTTCCCGCTGCGCCCGGGTGAACCATTCGCGGTCGGGGATGAGACCGTCCTTCTCGTAGGGAAGGTCGATACCGGTGTCCTCGTCGAAGCCGAATTCACGCGCCCATTTCTGGAGCAGCCCCTCGTCGTAGGTGCCGGTGCCGTCCTCACGCACCCGGTTCTCCCAGATGCTCAACGCCACTTCCCAGAAGTACAGGTCGCAGGAGGTCTCCAGGGCGCGACTCAGATCGACATCGCCGTGACCGTCGGCGGCCCAGTCACGGAACACCTGCTGGCTGCCGTCGGTGAACGCAAACTCCAGTCGACCGACGCAGAAGTACTGATCCTCGGGTGAGTTTGCGCCGCGGGGGAAGATCTCTTCCTCCATGGCGAGGATCGACGCCACCGCCTTGAAGGCCGAAGCCGGGGCGTACTCGCCCTGGATGGCGAAGTTGTTGAGGACGGCGAGTGACGAGAGCCGGTCCCACTCCTCCTGGGTGACCCCGTCGACGAACTGGTTCGGGTCGTAGGTGGGAGCCGACCCCATGGCCAGCACCGCACCATCGCGGGGATCGAGGACGACGCCGACCGCCCGCACCGGACAGGCGCGATCATCCGAGGGGACGCACTCCGGGTCGCCGTAGGTGCTTCTCGCCAGCTCCAGACCGTCGGCGAGGGATTCCTGGAGCACTTCCTGCAGATCGGCGTCCACGGTGAGTTGCAGGTTGCCGCCGGCCTGCGGCGGTTCCTCGTTGAAGACCTCGATGACCTCCCGCGCCGAATTGACCCGGAACTTGATCGCTCCGGGGATCCCCCGCAGATCGTCGTCGTACTGCCGCTCCACCCCGACCTTGCCCACGGTGTCGTTGGGTCCGATGTCGGGGCGTTCGACATCGGCCTCGTTCGGGGGCCCGATGTATCCGAGGATGTCGGCGCCGATCTCACCCTCCGGGTAGACCCGCACCGGCTGCGGGAGCAGCGACAGACCGGCGAAGTCGTCCTTGTACTCGACCAGCCGCACCGCCTGGTCCTCCGAAAGGTCGGCCACCAGAATCAGACGGTCGCTGCGACGCCGGGCGTCGACGAACAATTCGGCGACATCGGCGACGGGCACCCCGGCAAAGGCCGAAACCCGCTGGATCAGGTCCGGGTAGTCCGGGTCGTCCTCCTCGGGGAGCAGCGCCCCGTCCACCACCGCCGCCAGCGCCGGCCGGGTGCCGGCCAGAACCCGTCCCTCACGGTCGAGGATCTGGCCCCGCGGCGCCGGGGTCTCGACCACGCGGACCTGGTTGCTCTCGGCCTGCGCCTCGAAATTTTCGGTTGCGGTGACCTGCACCGCCCAGAGCTGGAGCCCGAGAAACATGAAAAGGGCGAAGAACGACACACCGAGGATGGCGATTCGTACGGCCGGGTTCATCTCCGCCACGTCCCCACGGAATGGTCACGCAGCAGCCAGGTCACCATGGGGAACACGGCGATGGCGACGAACACGGAATAGAGAGCCGGAAGAATCAGGTGCCTCACAACATCGGTATTGGAAAGGGTGCGCTGCCCGAACAGGGTACCGGCGAACACGAACAACACCTGGGCGAAGAAGGCGATCCCGAACACACCAACCGCCAGCACCAGCGCCCCCTCGTCGGCGCGCTCGCGGAATCGCAGGGCAACATAGGCGGCGACCAGGTAGACCATCGCCCACAGACCGAGTGGCGATCCGCCGAGCAGATCGAGCAGCAGACCGGCGGTGAACCCGAGCAGCAACGCCGGTTCCGCATCGAGATAACGGACCGCGGCGAGGACCACCACCAGCACCAGCATCGGCGCCGCCCCGAGCGGCTGGAGACGACCGGCGCCGAACAGCGTGGTCTGTACGATCACCGCAAGCACGACCAGACCGAGCGATAGCGCAACCGGGCGGCGGTTCACTGACCGCTCACCTGACGGTCGCCCTCCCCCCGTCCCGGCTCGGCGTCTTCGACGATGACGTCGAGTGGCGACCACCCGACGATCACCTTGACGTAGTCGATCTCCGACAACCTGATCGAGGGATCGACGGTGGTGACCATGGTGAAACCGACCTCCGGGTCGGCGGCGGCCGCCACCGTCCCCACCGAGAGACCGGGTGGGAACCGCGTGCCGTCGGTCACCAGCCGGTCCCCCGACGACACCGGCTTCTGGGCATCGAACATCTTGAGCTGGAGGGTGCCATCGGAGTCGGCCAGTCCCTCGACCAGTCCTGTCTCGTTGGTCGCCAGATTACGGACCCCGACCCCGAGACGGGGATCGGTGATCAGCCGAACCCGGGCCGAACCGGGGGCGACGAAGTCGATCCGGCCCACCAGCCCGTCCTCGTCGATCACGGTCTGGTGCAGGGCGACACCCTGTGAGGATCCCTTGTCGATCCACCGGATCTGGTCGAACTCCGTGGGGGACATCGACGAGATACGGGCGGTGACGGTGGGGAGCTGCCCCGGCGGTTCCAGGTCGTTGATCCGGGTGAGTTCCTCGATCCGGTTCTCCAGGCTTGCGGTTTCGAGGATCTGGGCGTTCAGCGCATCGTTCTCGTTACGGAGACGGTTGACCTCATCGCGCAGACCGGCGATGTTGGACAACCCGTCGATGAAGCCGGCGACGGGTCGGGTCACGGCGGTGGCGGCTCCCTGGAGCGGCGAGAAGATGGCCTGGGCCCCCTCGCGCATCGAACCGCTGACCCCCTCGCCCTGGCTTCGCACATCGAAGGTGGCGATGAGGAACGAGACCATCAACAGGACCAGGAACA
Organism: uncultured Acidimicrobiia bacterium; assembly: GCA_963708235.1. GTDB lineage: Bacteria > Actinomycetota > Acidimicrobiia > Spongiisociales > UBA5794. Next base: position 2,166,559 of record OY970200.1, read on the forward strand.
GTGTCGTCGAGCGATCGAAGCGGCGGAACGAATACATCGGTCAACCCGGCTGACCGGGAGCCATGATCAGGCGCGGCCGCTCGAGGAAAGCACGACACCAAGGACGTCGAACTCCTCGAGGCATGCCCCCGACCCGAGCACCACCGACTGGAGCGGACGATCGGCAGTGACGATCGGCATTCCCGTCTCGTTGGCGAGCCGGACATCCAGGCCACGCAGCAGTGCGCCACCACCGGTGAGCACGATGCCGCGCTCCATGATGTCGGCGGCGAGTTCCGGCGGTGTCTTGTCGAGGGTGAACTTGACGGCGTCGACGATGGTCTGCACCGGCTCTTCGATGGCTTCGCGGACCTCGGGACTGGAGAGCACCACGGTCTTGGGAAGCCCGGTGACGAGGTCGCGACCGCGGACCTCGGCGGCAGGCTCGTTGGCGTAGGGCCAGGCGGACCCGATCGCCATCTTCACCTGTTCGGCGGTGCGCTCGCCGAGCATGAGGTTGTATTCCTTCTTGACCCAGGAGATGATCGCTTCGTCGAGCTCGTCGCCGCCGATGCGGACGCTCTTCGAGGTGACGATCCCGCCGAGGGAGATGACGGCGACCTCGGTGGTGCCACCGCCCATGTCGACAACCATCGATCCGGATGGCTCGTGGACGGGTAGCCCCACACCGATGGCGGCGGCCATGGGCTCCTCGATGGTGTAGGCCCGGCGGGCGCCGGCGTGATAGGCGGCCTCCTCGACGGCGCGGCGCTCCACGGCGGTGATGCCGGACGGCACGCAGATCACGATGCGGGGCCGGGCGGCGAACCGGCGGTTGTGAACCTTGTCGATGAAGTAGCGCAGCATCTTCTCGGTGATGTCGAAGTCTGCGATCACCCCGTTGCGGAGCGGCCGGATCGCCTGGATGTAGGACGGGGTGCGTCCGATCATCCGCTTCGCTTCCATCCCCACCTCGAGCGGGCGGTTGTCACGGGTGTTGATGGCGACCACCGACGGCTCGTTGAGCACGATGCCCATGCCGCGGACGAACACCAGCGTGTTTGCGGTGCCGAGGTCGATGGCCATGTCACGACCGGCTACGGAGAAAATGGAATTCACGGTGACACCAACGGTCGGGGATTCGGGGTCAGTTTACAGATCCAAGGTCGAAGGGCGAGTCGGGCGCAGGTCGGGCGACTCACTCCTCACTGAAGAAGATAGCCAGTTCCCGGGCGGCACTGTCCGCCGAGTCCGATCCGTGGACGATGTTCTCGGTCAGGACACTCGCCAGATCACCGCGAATCGTCCCCGGAGCGGCGTCGACGGGGTTGGTGGCGCCCATCAGGGTGCGGGCGGCGGCGATCACCGACTCCCCCGACCATTCCATGGCCACCACCGGACCGCTGGTGATGAAGGCCAGCAGCTCGGGGAAAAACGGCTTGTCGACGTGCTCGGCGTAGTGGCGGCGGGCGAGATCCTCGTCGAGGGTGAGCGTGCGGAGCCGCTCGAGGGTGAACCCCTTGCGCTCGAACCGGGAGATGACCTCGCCGACGAGACGGCGGGCGACGCCATCCGGCTTGACCATGACGTAGGTGTGTTCGATAGCCATTGGAAACCTCTGTCGCTGCGGAAATTTGTCGATGGGGCGGAGCGGGATGGTAGCCCGGCGGTGACACTCTGCGGCCAGGGGCCCGTGCGTTGAGAGCCAGGCCGGGGGGCGGGCCGAAAGCGGAACCGCCCGGGAGGGATCAGGCTTCGGGAGGCTCGATGCCGGCGACGAACCGGCGGCGGGCTTCTCCGACGACATACAGCGACCCGGCGACGACGATCATGTCGGTTGGTCCGCTACGCCGCAGCGCCTCGGTGAGGGCGGCGTCCACCGGGGTGATCGGCTCGATGGGAATACCGGGAGCGAACACGGTGCGGGCCTGGGTCGCCACCTCGTCGGCGGGTACCGCCAGCGGATCGTCGGCCCGGGTGGTGATGACCTCCTCGAAGAACTCCCCGAGGGGGTGGAGCAGCTCTCCGGGGCGGCGGTCCCCCTGGAACCCGACCACCAGGATGCGCCGGGTATCGGGGAACTCGCCGTCGAGTGCCATCGCCAGACCCTCGAGCCCTTCGGCGTTGTGGGCGCCGTCGATCAGGACCAGCGGGCCGCGGGCGACCACTTCCAGCCGTCCCGGTGACGACGTCGTCGCCACGGCGGCGACGAGACGCTCCGGGTCGAGTGCACCGGCAAGGAAAGTCTCGACGGCGGCGATGGCGGTGGCGAGGTGGTCGACCTGGTGGAATCCGTGCAGCGGGAGGAAGATGTCCTCATAGGTCCGCTGCGTCCCGCCGATGCTCGCCAGCCACCCCCCGACGGCGAGCTCGGCCCCGGTGACGTCGAAGTGGTCACCGAAGCGGATCCACTCGGCGCCGGTCTCGGCGACGCGGGCGGTCACCGATCCTTCGGCTGCGGCAGGCAGCCTGCCGGTGACGAGGATGCCGCGGTTGTCGAGGATGGCGGCCTTCTCGGTGGCGATCTCCGCCAGGGTGTCCCCCAGGTAGGAGGTGTGGTCGATGGCGATCCCGGTGATGACACACACATCGGCGGTCACCACGTTGGTGGCGTCGAGCCGACCACCCAGCCCGACCTCGACCACGGCGACATCGACACCCGCCGACTGGAAGGCGGCGAAGGCGGCGGCGGTGGTCGCCTCGAAGTAGGTGACCGTGGTGTCGTTGAGTTCCTCGTACCGGGCCACGAAGGGAGCGATATCGGCCACCGCCTCGACCAGGCCCAGTTCGTCGATGGTCTCACCGTCGATGCTGAAGCGCTCCTCTACCCGGTCGAGGTGGGGGGAGGTGAAGGTCCCGACGCGGAAGTCGTGGGCCAGCAGCAGATCACGGATCATGCGCACCACCGTCGTCTTGCCGTTGGTGCCGGCGACATGGATGACGGGGAGGGTGCGATGGGGATCACCCATCAACTCCAGCACACCGGCGATCCGCTCCAGCCCGGGGCGAACTCCGCTGGCGATCCGCCCGTCGAGGAAGTCGATGGCCTCCTGGCGGGTGGTGATCAGCGGTATTTCGGTCACCCGGATCAGCCCAGGGCTACGAGCTGCGCCCGCAGCTTGTCGAGGGCGGTGCGGAACTCGTCCGACTTGGCGCGTTCCTTGGCCACGACCGGCTCGGGCGCTCGACCGAGGAAGTCAGGGTTGGCCAGCTTTGCGGTTGTCTTGGCGAGGTCGATCTCGGCTTCGGCGATGGCCTTCTCCAGACGGGGACGCTCGGCTTCGGCGTCGACCATCCCGGAGAGGGCGACGAACACCGCCACACCACCGGCATCGACCCGGGTGTAGCCGGCGACATCGTCGGGCGCCGAGGTTCCGATGATGTCGGCTCCTCCGAGCCCGGCGAGCTGGGCGGTCCACCAGTCGGTGGCAATCCCGGCGGGATCGTCGAGGAGCACCTCGAGTCGGCGCCGGTCCAGCCGATGGTCGGCGCGGAAACGCCGCAGACCGGTGACCACCTCGATCAATTCCGGCATACCGAGCGGGGCAGGTTCCTTGGGCGGGGTGGGCCAGGTTCCGGAGATCAGCAGGGATCCGTCACCGAGCTCCGACCACAGCTCCTCGGTGATGAACGGCACCACCGGATGGAACATGGCGAGCACATCCCGCAGCACCACCCCCAGGGTCTGCTGGGTCGTGGTGCGGCGGGAGTCGTTGCGGAGCCCCGGCTTCGCCATCTCCAGATACCAGTCGAAGACCTCGGACCAGGCGAAGTTGTACAGCAGACCCACGGCATCGGAGAACCGGTAGTCGTCGAGCATCGCCTCGTAATCGACGGCCACCGAGGCGAGCCGGGACAGGACCCAGGCATCCTCCGGTCCGGGATCCTCCGGGTAACCCCCCTCGGCGGGAACTCCGGTGACCCCGGCGTGTTCGACGGCGAAGCGGACCGCATTCCACAGCTTGTTGCCGAAGCGGCGGGCCGCATCGACCCATTCCACGTTGAGCGGGACATCCTGACCCGGCGCCGCCGACTGCAGCAACGCAAGCCGCAGCGCATCGGCCCCGTACTGGCCGATCAGTTCGAGCGGATCGACGACGTTCCCGGCGCTCTTCGACATCTTGCGACCGTCGGCGGCGCGGACCAGACCGTGGATGACGATGTCGGCGAAGGGCTCCCGCTCCATGAAATGGAGCCCCATCATCATCATCCGGGCCACCCAGAAATAGATGATGTCGAAACCGGTGACCAGCACGCTCGTCGGGTAGAACCTGGAGAGGTCGTCGGTCTCGTCCGGCCACCCCAGTGTCGAGAACGGCCACAACGCCGAGGAGAACCACGTGTCGAGCACATCCTCCTCGGCACGCACCGGTCCGTCGCAGGTGGGACACGACTCCACATCGTCCCTGGCGACCGTGACCAGGTCACAGACGTCGCAGTACCACGCCGGGATCCGATGACCCCACCACAGCTGGCGGCTGATGCACCAGTCGCGCAGGTTCTCCATCCAGTGGAAGTAGTTCTTCTCCCACCGCTTGGGGACGAAACGGCTCGCATCGGATGCGACGGCTTCCATCGCCGGTTCGACCAGGGGGCGAACCCGGACGAACCATTGCAACGACAGCAACGGTTCGACGATGGTCTGGCACCGGGAGCAGTGACCCACCGAATGGGGGTGGTCGGCGATCCCGGCGAGGTGTCCCCCGGCGGTGAGCTGCTCACGGACGGCGGTGCGGGCGGCGAACCGGTCGAGTCCGGCGAAGGACCCGCCCTCGGCGGTGATGACCCCGGCGGTGTCGATGATCTGGATGGGTTCGAGTTGGTGCCGTTCGCCGATCTCGAAGTCGAGCGGATCGTGCGCCGGTGTCACCTTGACGGCGCCGGTCCCGAACGCCGGGTCGACGCCTTCGTCGGCGACGACAGGGATGTGGCGTCCGACCAGCGGGATCTCGACCATCCGACCCACGGCGTCGGTGTACCGGGTGTCGGTGGGGTGCACCGCCACCGCCGTGTCGCCGAGCATGGTCTCGACCCGTGTGGTGGCGACGGTGATTCCGACGGTGCCGTCTGCAAGCGGACCATCGACAAAGGGGTACACGATCTCGACAAGGTTTCCGGGCTCGTCGACATGATCGACCTCGATCTCGGACAGTGCCGTCTGACAGCGTGGGCACCAGTTGATGATCCGGTTGCCGCGGTAGATCAGCCCCTGTTCGTAGAGGGTGACGAACACCTCGCGCACCGCATGCGACAGCCCCTCGTCGAGGGTGAATCGTTCCCGGCTCCAGTCGGCCGAGAATCCCAGCTTCCGCATCTGGGTGCTGATGGTGCCCCCGGATTCGGCCTTCCATTTCCAGACCCGATCGATGAAGGCGTCACGGCCGAGGTCGTGGCGACTCAGCCCCTCGACGGCGAGCTCGCGCTCGACGACGTTCTGGGTGGCGATTCCGGCGTGGTCACTACCTGGGAGCCACAACGCGGCGAAGCCCTGCATCCGCTTACGACGGATGATCACGTCCTGGATGGCCATGTTGAGCGCATGGCCGATATGGAGCGCACCGGTGACGTTGGGTGGGGGGAGGACGATGGAGAACGGCTCGCCCCCCGGGTTGATCTCAGGCCGGAAGGCGCCCGACTCCTCCCAGACCCCATACCAGCGCGCTTCGATGTCGCTCGGCTCGTACGTCGGTCTCATCGGATCCCCTGATCACCGTCTACCTCCGGGAAATGAAGGTGGTTGTCCCTGTTGCGACAGGGATGATAGTGCCGCAACACACATCCTCGGCGTGCCGACAAACCCGAAGGGCGGCATGATCCGGAGGACGGCTACGGTGGGGTCATGGTCGGAACGTGGCTGCTGGTGACCGACGTCGACGACACCCTTCTCGGCGACGATGCGGCGTTGCGCCGTCTCGTCGGTGCGCTCGCCGGCACCACGGTGGCGGTCGTGCTCAACTCCAGCCGCCCGATCGACAGCGTTGCGGCGGGGTGGCGATCGGTGACCGTCGCCCTTCCGCTGGCGGGCATCATCGGCGCCCTCGGCACCGAGATCGAGCTCGCCGGCAACCGGCTGGACTCCTGGTCCTCGCAGTTCGCCGATTTCGATCGCCACGTCATCTCGGCGACGTTGGCGGGCTTCGGCCCTCCCCATCGACCCGAGTTCCAGACCGCCGCCAAGGTGAGCCACGCCGTACCGTCGGAACACTGGACCGAGGCGATGTCCGCACTGCAGCACCTGGGGGTCCCGTTGCGTTTCGTGACCTCCGGTGCGTCGAACTTCGATGCCGTCCCCGGGGCGGCGGGCAAGGCGGCTGCGCTGAGGTATGTGGCCGCCTGCCTGGCGGTGCCGCCCGAGCGGGTGATCGCCGCCGGCGACTCGGAGAACGACGCCGACATGCTGCGGGCCGCCAACGGGATCGCGGTGGGAAATGCCACCGACGGGCTGCGTCGCCTGCTCGACGGCGGGACCTATCTGGCGGCCGGGTTTCATGCCGACGGAATCGTGGAAGGTCTCCGGCACTACGGCGTCCGCCTCGCCGACCACACATCGTCCCCGATGCGCTGAGGAGTCCCCGATGACCAGCCTTGACCGAACCTCGATCCTGATGCTCTCGATCCACGGATATGTCGCCGCCGAACCCGAGTTCGGTCTTCCCGATACCGGTGGTCAGGTGGTGTTCGTACTCGAGCTGGCCAAGCAGTTCGCCGCCCTCGGCCACCGGGTCGATGTGGTGACCCGCCGGTTCGAAGATCAGCCCGAATTCGAGGAGATCGCCGAAGGATGCCGGCTGTGGCGGATCCCGTTCGGCGGACCCGACTTCATCCGCAAGGAGGACATGCACGACCACATCGACCGGTTCTCCCGCCGCTTCCTCGCCGAGGTGGAGGAACGCAACCTGAGCTATGGAATCGTCAATTCCCACTACTGGGACGGTGGCTGGGCCGGGCAGCAGATCGCCGAGGAGTTGGGAATCCCCCACGTCCACACCCCACACTCGCTCGGGTGGTGGAAACGCAAGGACATGGGTGGGGTCGCCGCCGAGCAGGAGGCGACCTATCGCTTCGAGGAACGCATCCGCAAGGAGTACCTGCTGTTCCGACGCGCCGATCATGTCATCGCCACCACTCCCCAGCAGGTCGAACATATTCGGGACCAGTACGAGCTTCCCGAACGGCAGATCACCATGATCCCTCCCGGCATCGACGAGCGTCGCTACACCCCGGCTCCCGAACGGGAACTGCGCCAGACCAGACAGCGGCTCGGCTTCGAGGACAACGACATCTACACCGTGGGGCGAGCCGCCCAGAACAAGGGCTACGACCTGCTCATCTCGGCGCTTCCCATGCTGCTCGAGGCGGTCCCCGATGCGCGACTGGTGCTCGCCGTCGGCGCCGATGCCGACAAGGACCGACGCAAAGTGCGGAAATGGGCTCGCCTCGCCCAGGATCTCGGTGTTGCCGATCACATCGACTGGCGGGGCTACGTCAGCGATGACGACATGGTCGACCACTACCGGGCGGGACGGGTGTTTGCGCTCCCGTCGCGGTACGAACCCTTCGGGATGACCGCCGTGGAGGCGATGGCCTGCGGAACACCCTGTGTCATCACCGTCCACGGTGGACTCGAGGAGATGTTCGACTTTGGCAACCAGGCGCTGTTCGCCGACCCCAAGCGCCCCACCGAATTCGCCACCATGTTGAGCATGCCGCTGCAGTACCCGCGGTTGCGCGAGCGTCTCTCGGTGGACGGTGCCCGTTGGGCTCGTCGCACCTTTGGCTGGCGCCGCATCGCCCGGCGGAGCCTCGAGGTCTTCTCCCGCCACATCGACCTCTACGAGTGACCCCACCACCCGCCACTATGCTGAGACCCCGGCAATGGGCCCGCTCGGGATGTCATCACACGAGCCCATGAGCGCCCGGCGTGAGCCGACAGGAAACGTGAGCCGACAAGAAGGAGGTGATGGCGTGATCGACCAGCCTGCCAGTACGTACTTCTCCACCGCCACCCTCCGAGGGCCGCTCGCCGCAGCCCTCGACGGCTGAACGCTCGCCACTGCGCCGTCCATCGGGTACCGCAAGCCTCAGCCGACCCGCCTGAACCGGTGTCGCCTCCGCCGCCGCCGCAGCCATCCGGCTGCCCCGGTGCCCTGGTCCCGATGCCGGTCTGTACGTCCCGAGGTTCCCGTGACCCGACTGCTCGACCTGATCCGAATCCCCGACATCGCCGGTATGCAGACCTGGCTGGAGAACACCGGTGTCCTCGACATCGCCGAGGATCTCGCCCGTCTCGACCCGGCCGACATGGCGGTCCCGTTCCGGCTGCTACCGCGGGACCGGGCCCTCGCCGTGTTCGAGGCGCTCGACCCGGTCCATCAACAGCAGGTGGTGCAGGGGCTGCGAGACGAATCGTTCCGCCATCTCGTCGAGGACATGGACCCTGACGACCGGGCCCGCCTCGTCGGTGAGCTTCCCGCCAAGGTGGCGACGCGCCTCCTCGCCGGTCTCAGCCCGCGGGAACGGGCGATGACCGCCGAGCTCCTCGGCTACCCGCCGGACTCGGCCGGTCGACTGATGAGTCCCCAGTTCGTCAACCTGCGAGCCTCGATGACCGTGGTCGACGCCCTGGAGAAGGTCCGTCGCGCCGGTGCGACCGCCGAGACCATCTATACCCTCCCGGTGAGCGACGACCACCGTCACCTGCTCGGCGTGGTCAGCCTCCGGCAGCTGGTGTTGGCCCCACCCGGGTCGCTGGTCGGCGACCTGATGGGGTCCGATGTGCATTCGGTGTCGGTCAGCGACGATCAGGAACTCGCCGCCCGTCTGATCCAGGAGGCAGACCTGCTGGCACTCCCCGTCCTGGACTCGGAGCGGCGGGTGGTCGGCGTGATCACGTTCGATGACGCCATGGAGGTCATCGAGGCGGAGGCCACCGAGGACGTCGCCCGCCAGAGCGCCACCCAGCCGCTCGGTCGGCCGTATCTGTCGGCGTCGGTCCTGGGTCTGGCGCGCAGCCGTGCGCTGTGGCTGCTGATCCTGATCATCGCCGCGGTCCTGACGGTGAACGTGCTGCACTACTTCGAGTCGACCCTGGAGACGGTGGTCACGCTGGCGCTGTTCGTGCCCCTGCTCATCGGGACCGGGGGGAATTCGGGGGCGCAGGCGGCGACGGTGGTGATCCGGGCGATGGCGGTGGACGAGGTACGGTTCGCCGACCTGCCCCGGGTGGTGTGGCGCGAGGCGCGCGTCGGTGTCATCCTCGGAACCATGCTGGCGGTGGCCGGGTTCGTCCCGGTGGCGGTGCTGGTGAACCGTGACATCGCCGTCATCGTGTCGCTGACCCTGGTCGCCATCTGCACCTGGGCCACATTCGCCGGGTCGATGCTCCCGATGCTGGCCCGCCGTGCCGGGGTGGACCCCGCCGTGGTCTCCGCACCGCTCATCACCACACTGGTCGACGCCACCGGACTGATCATCTACTTCTTGATCGCCCGCATCGTCCTCGGGCTCTGATTCGGGCCACCGTCCCAGGCGGTCAGCGCACCGGGACGATGCGCCACACCTCGCCGGCGAAGTTGGCCACCAGAACCTCACCCGCCGGGTCGACGCCGAAGGCGGTCGCCTGACCGACGTCGTCGAGCTGACCCGTCCAGTCCTGGTGGTCAGCGGCGGCGCCGTTGCGGAAGCGGAAGGTCCGGACCCACTGCCCACACCAGTCTCCGTAGAAGTAGTGACCGTCCATCTCGGGGATCAGACGGCCCCGGTACACCGGACCGCCGGTGATCGAGCACCCCTCGTCGTGGCCGTACTCGACAACCGGCAGCACGTAGTCCGCCGGGTCGCAGTCGGGCTCGAGGAAACAGCTACTGCCCTCCATGTCGGGCCACCCGAAGTTGTGCCCGCCGTCATCGAGCGCAACCACATCGACCTCTTCGGTTGCCTCCTGCCCGACATCGGCGATGTAGACGAACCGGTCGACCGGGTCGATGGCGAACCGCCACGGGTTGCGCAACCCGTACGCCCAGATCTCCGGGGCGCCGCCCCCGTCGGCAAAGACGTTGTCGGGTGGCACCGAATAGGGGTTACCGGAGTCGACGTCGATTCGGAGGATCGCCCCGTAGGGCGTCTCCGGGTTCTGCCCCTGGCCGCGGGCATCAGCACCGTCCCCCAGAGATACAAAGAGGTGACCATCGGGACCGAAGACGAGGTTCCCGCCGTAGTGCCGGATGTCCACCGAGGCGTCCGGTTGGGGAAGGTCGAGGAGGATCCGCTCGCTGTCGACCGCCGCCTCCCCCTCGTCGGCGGCGGTGAACTCGGAGAGCCTACGGGTACCGCCGGTGGCGACGTAGTAGGCGAAGAGACGCCCGTTGTCGGGATACAACGGATGGAAGACCAGTCCGAGCAGACCCTGCTCGATCCCGCCCGACTCGACACGGTCGCCGAGGTCGAGGAAGGGGTGGTCGACCACACCGTCCTCGTCGATGACCCGGACGGCTCCGGTGCGCTCGGCAACGAAGATCCGCGGGTCACCGGCGGCGACGGCGATCGCCGTCGGCTGACGCAGCCCGTCCGCCACCGGTTCCAGCGCCAGACCCTGCAACGGGTCGGGTGGCGTCGTGGTCGTGGTCGCCACCGTCGTCGTGATCGCCACCGTGGTGGAGGTGGTCTCGGGTGGGGCGTCGGTGGACGTCGTGGCGCTCGAGGCGGGCGGTGTCGCCGGCGATGTGACCGATGGGCCGGTCGTCGACGTCGGGTCGGTGGTGTCGCCGGTATTGCAGGCGGCCATCAACACCATCACGGCGACGCATCCGATCACACGTGGCCGGATCGGCCGGAGCAACCTCGAGATCGGCCACCGATTCATCTGCGGGATACCACCATCACCGGATGGATTGTGGCACCTCGAAGTGGCGGTCACGCCGATGTCGCCCGGCCTGTGGTCAGCGACGCCGCCGGAGGGCGGTGAGGAATCCGACGGCGGCAACTCCCAGGGCGGCGACCACGGCGACGAGCCAGATCAGCGACGAGGGCGCCGTATCGGTGGAGGCGGCGTTCGGGGAGATGGTGGTGGTCGTGGGGGCGATGGTGGTCGCCGGCGCCTCGGCCGGTGGGTCCGAGGTGGTGACCGAGGAGGGCGCCCCCGCATCGACACCGAGAGTCTCGAAGGTGGCCGCCATCATCTCGCCGGACATGGCACCGTCACAGGAGGACACCTCGAACCCGGCGCCCCGGGTCGTCGGGTACAGCCCCACCGGTCCCATCCCGGCAAAGTCGACGCCGCACGCCGCCGAGTCGGATGCGGTGACGATCTCGACCACGGGTCCCACCTCGCCCGCATAGACATCGGACACCGACACCGTGAGCACCACCGAATTGGCATCACCCGCCTGAGCGGTCCGACCCACTTGGGTACCGACGAATGCCACGGGGGCGTCGGCGAGGATCTGTTCCGGGGGTGGCGGCGCCATGCAAGAACACGCATGGGCAGTTGCGGGCGCCAGCATCGGAACGGTCACCCCGACGAGGATGGCCACCAGCAACCAGCCGCTGACGATCGAGTTACGCATCAACGGTGTGACGCCGTCACGGCGCCGGAGGTTCCAGGTCACGTGGCGGTCAGGCCGACCGTTCCTGGGGCTCGTCGCCGGCGACGAGATCCTGGACCGGGATCAGCGTGGGCAGGACCCGATCGCGCACCACCTCTTCGGTGATGACGACCCGGGCGATGTCGGTGCGGGCAGGGAGGTCGTACATGGTGTCGAGGAGAACCTCTTCCATGATGGCCCGCAGCCCGCGCGCCCCGGTGCCCCTGATCAGCGCCTGCTCGGCGATGGCGACCATCGCCTCGTCGGTGACGACAAGCTCGACGCCGTCCATCTCGAAGAACTTCTTGTACTGCTTGGATAGGGCGTTGCGGGGCTCGACCAGCACCCGCACCAGCGATTCCTTGTCGAGGTCCTCGACGGTGGCGATGACCGGGAGCCGTCCGATGAACTCGGGGATGAGACCGAAACCGATCAGGTCCTCGGGCATCACCTGCGAGATGAACTCACTGGGACGACCCTTGCTGACCGAGCGGACATCGCCACCGAACCCGACCGAGTTCTTGCCGACCCTTGCCTGGATCACCGACTCGAGACCGGCGAAGGCCCCGCCGCAGAGGAACAGCATGTTGCTGGTGTCGATCTGGAGGAACTCCTGATGGGGGTGCTTGCGCCCACCCTGGGGTGGGACAGAGGCGACGGTCCCCTCGAGGATCTTGAGCAACGCCTGCTGGACACCTTCACCGCTGACGTCGCGGGTGATCGACGGGTTCTCCGCCTTGCGGGCGATCTTGTCGATCTCGTCGATGTAGATGATCCCGGTCTCGGCACGCTTGATGTCGTAGTCGGCGGCCTGGATCAGCTTGAGCAGGATGTTCTCCACATCCTCCCCGACGTATCCGGCCTCGGTGAGGGCGGTGGCGTCGGCGATGGCGAAGGGAACGTTGAGCAACCGGGCCAGGGTCTGCGCCATCAGGGTCTTGCCGACCCCGGTGGGCCCCACGATGAGGATGTTCGACTTCTGCAGCTCGACATCGTCGTCGGGACGTTTGCCGGCGCGCACCCGCTTGTAGTGGTTGTACACGGCAACCGAGAGCACCCGCTTGGCACGGTCCTGTCCGACGACATAGCCCTCGAGGAACTCGTAGATCTCGTGTGGCTTGGGAAGCTCGGTGAACGACACCTCCTCGGTGTCGGACAGTTCCTCTTCGATGATCTCGTTGCAGAGCTCGATGCACTCGTCGCAGATGTAGACACCCGGCCCGGCGATGAGCTTCTTCACCTGCTTCTGCGACTTCCCGCAGAAGCTGCACTTGAGCAGCTCGGTTCCCTCGTACTTCGCCAAGAGCCTCCCCTTACCCCGTCTTCACTGACTCAAGACTACGCCCTGCGATCACCTGGTCAACGATCCCGTAGTCCACGGCGGACTCGGCGCCCATCCACAGTATCGCGATCGGTGTCGGTCTGGATCTGCTCGAGCGGCTGACCGGTGTGGTGGGCCAGGATGACGTTGATGTCCTCACGGGTCTTCAGGATCTCCCGTGCATGGATCTCGATGTCCGTGGCCTGACCACCCAGACCCGAGATGTGGGGCTGGTGGAGCATGATCCGCGAGTGGGGCAGGGCGAACCGCTTGCCGTGGGTGCCGCCGGCGAGGAGCACGGCGGCGGCCGAGGCGGCGAGTCCCATGCAGTAGGTGGCGACGTCCGGCTTGATGAACTGCATCGTGTCGTAGATCGCCATCAGCGAGGTGGTGGAGCCACCCGGTGAATTGATGTAGAGGGCGATGTCCTTGTCGGGGTCCTCACCCTCGAGGTGGATGAGCTGGGCCATGATCAGGTTGCCCACGGTGTCGTCGATCGGAGTGCCCAGGAACACGATCCGGTCCTTGAGCAGCCGGCTGTAGATGTCGAACGCTCGCTCGCCGCGTGGGGTCTGCTCGACCACGGTGGGGACGAGATAGCTCATCGGGGTCTGGCTGGTGCTGTTCATGAGTCCTCGTCGGCTTCGGGGTCGGCTTTTTCCTCGCCGACCGGTGCTGCATCCGGCGCTTCGATCATTTCGGGATCGTCGTCTCCATCACTCTCGTCCTCGCTCGCCCCGTCGTCATGGTCGTCGTCGTCGATGACGGTGAGGTCCACCGGGTTGCCGTTCCCGTCCACCGCTGTGGAAGCCTCGAGGAGACGATCGAGCGCCTTCCTTCGCAGGATATCACCGGAGAGTGTCGCTACCTGACCTGACGCTTCGAGTGCTTGTCGAACCTCGTCTGCGGGGCGTCCGGAGGACTGGGACATGTCGGCAAAGGCCGCTTCGAACTTCCTCTTCGGAGACAACGAGACCCTCGATGGCCGCCACTCCTTCGAGCAGCACCCGGGTCTGGATCGAACGCTCCGCTCCGTCGCGCAATTCGGCGGCGAACGCCTGCTGGTCCTGGCCGGTCACCGACAGGTAGGTGCCGAGGTCGAGACCCCGCTGTTCGAGGCTGTGGGCCAGGTTGTGCAGCGACGACTCCATCTCCGCCTGGATCAGCGCCTCGGGGATGTCGAGACCGAGGTCGTCGTTGAGTTCGTTGAGCAGGGCATCGCGGTATGCCCCACGGGTGGCCTCGACCTTCATCGCCAGCAGGCTGCGGGAGAGACGGGAGCGGAGCTCGTCGACGGTCGAGAACTCGGAGACGTCGGAGACCCATTCGTCGGTGAGATCGGGGAGCTTGCGGGACTTCACGCCCTTGACGAGGGCCTTCAGGGTCACCTCTTCGCCGGCACGGTCGCCGAACCCGTCGGGGAGGATCGCCGGTCCGTCCTTGATCGCCCCGACGGTGGCGCCGACCAGCAGCGGGTCGAGACCGGGGATGTACGACATCGATCCGATCTCATAGAGCAGGTCGGTGGCCGACACCTCGGGGATGTCGACTCCGTCGGCGTTGCTCGCCGACAGGTTGACCATCACGAAGTCGCCCTCGTCGGCCTCACGCTCGACATCTTCGAGCTCGGCGTACTGGCTGCGGACCCGGTCGATCTGGGCGGCCAGCTCGTCCTCGTCGATCTCGGGGGCGTCGACCTCGATGGTGCGGGCGTAGTCGGGGACGGCGTCGACGCTGGGCCACAGGGTGATCCTCACATCGACCTCGACACCGCCGTCGTCCCGATGGCGGATGTCCTCGACGGCCGGGGTGGTCACCGGGTTGAGATCACGTTCTTCGAGGGCCTTCCCGACCAGCTCCGGCAAGGCGTCGTCGACCGCTTCACTGCGGAGGGTCTCCTCGCCGACCATCCGCTCGACGACCGAGCGGGGGGCACGACCGGGTCGGAATCCCTTGATCTTCAACTGACCGGCCAGCTTGCGGGCGGCCTTGTCCTTGGCGGGTTCGAGCTCGCTCTCGTCGAGCCTCAGGGTGAGGAGGCGCTCGAAGGCGCCCGGTTCGCTGACATCGATGTGCACGGTGGGCTTCTTCTCTCCGTGGAGTTGGCTTGACGCTTGATCTTGCCTACCGGCCGTCACGACGACGCACGGAGGCGAAACATGGCACTGCCGGTCCCGATCGGGACCGGCAGTGCCCATGGGGTGGCCGACGGGACTTGAACCCGCGACCTCCTGGACCACAACCAGGCGCTCTAACCGAGCTGAGCTACGGCCACCATGTTGTCCGACGGGGACGGCCCCTGGGTGCGCTCCCATCCCACCGGAGACGGACGGCGCCCCCGGAAGGATTCGAACCCTCGGCCAAGAGCTTAGAAGGCTCCTGCTCTGTCCTCTGAGCTACGGGGGCAGTCCTCGTCGAGCGGATGACGGGGATCGAACCCGCATAACCAGCTTGGAAGGCTGGGGCTCTGCCATTGAGCTACATCCGCCGGATCGGCTACAGACTACTCGCCGGCATCCGCTTCTCCGTCACCCTTATCTGCACCGTCGGCACATCCCCGCACGCGCAAGGGACAAACGGGCGTCCCCCACCTCGAACCGGTGTGACACGATCGGATTCGCTGCCAGGGTGACGGCACGGCGGGACCAGACGGGTGGACCCGGGGGGTACATCCGAGGGCGGTGCGCCCCGAGGCGAGGATGAAATGGTCGGGCTGGCCGGATTTGAACCGGCGACCCCCTGCTCCCAAAGCAGGTGCGCTACCAAGCTGCGCCACAGCCCGTCACGGGCATTGTCTCACGTGTTGGGGGTCTCACGCCGACGAGCATGCCGGAACTGCCTCCCTGGCCGGGAGTGATGCGGTCCGAACGTGGGTCGCCCGGGACTCGAACCCGGAACCTGCGGATTAAGAGTCCGTTGCTCTGCCAATTGAGCTAGCGACCCGGAGCAAGATTAGCACCGGGTCGAACCCCTCCGTCAGGAACCGACAGCACCGGGGACGGTGCTCAGCGCAGCCGGCGGCTCGGCCGCCGTGCGGTTTCGGTGGTGGCGCTTCGCTCCCGGACAACGTGGGACAATACGCCGAGGCGGGCGTGGCGGAATTGGTAGACGCGCCAGGTTTAGGTCCTGGTGGGCATTGCCCGTGGGGGTTCGAGTCCCTCCGCCCGCACCTCGACGACCCGCGCCAGACAGGTCGCCGACGTCACCGATCGACAGGAGCCCTCCGATGAGCCGGACCGACCCGACCGTTCCCGATGTGGTCCTCGACAACGGGGTATCGATGCCCCAGGTGGGATTCGGCGTGTTCCAGATTCCGTCGGGCGGCACCCAGAAGGCGGTGGAGCTTGCGCTCGAAGCGGGCTACCGGAGCATCGACACCGCAACGGTCTACGGGAACGAACACGAGGTGGGTCTTGCGCTCGCCGCATCAGGGCTGGGCGCCGACGAGGTGTTCGTCACCACCAAGCTGTGGAACGACGCCCAGGGGGTCGAGGCGGCGGGCGCCGCCTTCGAAGCCAGCATGGAGCGGCTCGGTCTCGACACCCTGGACCTGTATCTCATCCACTGGCCGGCCCCGGCCCGCGACCTCTATCCGCAGACCTGGGGGGTGTTCGAAGAGCTTGCCGGTGCGGGTCGGGTGCGGGCCATCGGTGTCTCCAACTTCCAGGTCACCCACCTGCAGCGACTGATCGACGAGTTCGACATCGTCCCCGCGGTCAACCAGATCGAACTCCACCCCTACCTCCAGCAGGACGAACTGCGAGCCTTCCACCGGAAGCACGGGATCGCCACCGAAGCGTGGAGCCCACTGGCCAAGGCCGAGGTGATCGACGATCCCGCCATCGCGGCCATCGCCGAACGCCACCACCGGACTCCGGCGCAGGTGGTGCTGGCATGGCATCTCCACCTGGGCAACATCGTCATCCCCAAGTCGGTGACCCCGGAACGGATCGTCGCCAACCTCGACATCTTCGACGTCCCGCTCGATGCGACCGACCTCGACACCATCGCCGGTCTCGAGCGGGGTCACCGCACCGGTCCGGACCCCGACCGGTACAACTGAACGGAACGGGTCGTAGCCAGCCCACCGTCGTCGGCGATGGTCAGGGCATCGGACGGCTTCGGACATTGGATTCCCCGCAGGAGGGCCTGCCCGTAACGAGCCTCACCGCAGGATGTCGTCGCAGCCAACGGCGACGGACAACGCCCGGCAGACCTGTCGCATCCGCTCGTCGCCGAGCCGACCGATGCGGTCGACCAGCACACCGACCGGCACGCTCTCGACCGTATCGAGATTGGCGACCGACCGTTTCGGAACGGGGTCCTCGCCCGGCTCCAACACAACCTCGCTGGGGAGACCGCGCACGTTGGTGGTACAGGGAGCGACCACCACCCTTCGCAGGCGGGGGATCGCCGCATCCCGGGACAACACCACCACCGGGCGTCGTGCGATATCGGGGAGTTCACACCACCAGACCTCGCCCCGGGCGGGAAGTCCGCTCACGTCGATCCGGCGGCGTCCCGGAATGACGCCAGATCGCCCCATTCGTCCGGCTCGTCCAGGGGCCGATCGGCGTAGGCGGCATAGACGGCATCGATCGCCGCGGTGCGGTGCCGCGCCTCGAGCGCCGCCAGTGCCTCGTCGATGAGCGCGGCGTCATTCAGACCGACACGAATCCGCCGTGCGGTTGCGAGCAGTTCTGCATCGACGGTCGTACTGACTCTGACCCGTGCCATGCCATGATCATGCCACGCTTGGAGCATGAAGGCAACTGCCTCCGTCGCGATTACGTTCCCGGAACCGCACAGTCGGCCGCCAGGCGGCTCGTCAGGCGACGATGCGACGGGTCACCGGATCGAAGAGCACCCAGCGGACCACATCGAACCGGACCCGGTCCCCCGGACGCAGCACGGTGGTGACGGTCCGCGACGTGACCTCACCCGATCCCGTCGCTGCATCGATCATCACGTGGGATCCGTACACCGACACCCCGGTCACGGCGGCCTCGACTCCCCCGGCTGCGGACAGGTCCAGATCTTCGGGCCGCACCATCATCAGCAGGCCCCGACCGGCGTGGCGGCCGAGCAGGGGTGTCCAGGCCCGCACCCGCACTCCGTCACCGACCAGCCAGAAACCCTCGCCCGCCTCTTGCACCACCACCTCGATCACCGACACGTCCCCGGTGACCTCTGCGGCGTCCAACGTCACCGGTCGCCGGTACACCTCGGTGGGGGTCCCGACCTGGACGATCTGCCCGGCGACCAGCACGGCAAGTCGATCGGCGACGGCGGCGGCTTCCACCGGATCATTGGTCACATACAGCGTGGTGACCCCGTATCCCTGTTGCACGGTGCGGAGCTGATCGCGGGTTCGGGTGCGCAGTGCGGTGTCGAGACGGGCCAGCGGCTCGTCCATCAGGAAGACGTCGGGCGCCCGCACCATCGCACGGGCCACCGCCACCAACTGCTGCTCGCCGGCGGCGAGTTGCGAGGGTCGGCGCTGCATCAGGTCGCCCAACCCGAGGGCGCGCATCTCTGCGGTGACCCGCAGGTCGATGTCCTGACGGTCATGGTGGCGGACCTGCAACGGGAACGACACATTGTCCCGTGCGGTCATGAACGGATAGAGCCCGTCTGCCTGGAACACCATGGCGACGTTGCGAAGGTGTGGCGGGACACGGGTGACCTCGGTATCGCCGATCAGTACCCGCCCGGCGGTCACGGCATCGAGTCCGGCGACCGCACGGAGCAGCGTCGACTTCCCCGAGCCCGAATGACCGACGACCGCCACCATCTCGGCCTCACCGACCGAGAGGTCGATCGCCCGCAGGATCGGGTGGTCACCGATCGTGACCTCGAGTCGATCAAGAGTGAGCGTCGCCATCACAGCTCCCGGGCCGTCGTATCCCCCAGGCTATCCGGGCTGCACCGGGACCACGGTTCAGGAGAGGAGGTCGAGCAGCGCCCGTAGTGCCCGGGAGCGATGCGAGATCCGGTTCTTCTCGGCGGGTGACATCTCGGCGAGGGTCCGTCCTCCGACCTCGAACACGGGGTCGTACCCGAACCCGCCGTCGCCACGTGGTGCGGTGGCGATGGTCCCGGCCAGTTCCCCGCTCACCACCCACTCCACACCCTCGGTGTCGACAAGGGCAATTGCGGTGCGGAAGCGGGCAGTGCGCTGGTCGATCCCGTCCATCGAGGAGATCAGCTTGGCGACATTGTCGGCGTACGATGCCGCCGGTCCGGCATACCGGGCGGTCATGACCCCGGGCGCCCCGTCGAGCGCATCCACCTCGAGCCCGGTGTCGTCGGCAAGCGCCGCCACACCGGTGTACGCATACACCGCATGCGCTTTGAGCAGGGCGTTGCCCTCCAACGTCGACTCGGTCTCCTCGACCTCCGGCCAGCGGTGGCCCCGCTCCACCTCGATCCCCACCGGAAGGTCGGCGAGCAACGCCGCGATCTCGGCAATCTTGTTGGGATTGTGCGACGCCACCACCAGGCGGTCGATCCTGACGATCACCGACGCGCCTCGGTCTGGAGGGCGATGAGTTCCCTGATTCCGGCGGTGGCGCCGTCGACCATCTGATCGAGTTGGTCGCGGGTGAACGGTCGACCTTCGGCGGTTCCCTGGACTTCGATCAGCCCATCCGACCCGGTCATCACCACGTTGCAGTCGACGTCGGCGGCGACATCCTCGGTGTACTCCAGATCGACCAGCACCACCCCGTCGATGACACCCACCGACACCGCCGCCACCTGCTCCACCACGGGGCTGGCGGCGAGACGACCCTCGGCGACCAACCAGTCGAAGGCATCGGCGAGCGCCACCCAGGCGCCGGTGACGGCAGCGGTACGGGTGCCGCCGTCGGCCTGGAGCACATCGCAGTCGACCCTGGCGGTGATCTCCCCCATCGCCTCGATATCGACGGCGGCCCGCAGGGAGCGGCCGATGAGGCGCTGGATCTCCTTGACCCGGCCTCCCGAGATGGCGCTGCGCGGGATACGCTCGGTGCCGGAACCGGGGAGCATGGCGTATTCGGCGGTGACCCAGCCCCGACCCTTCCCCCGCATCCAGCGAGGTGTGTCGAGATCGAACGAGACGGTGCACAGCACCTGGGTCCGGCCCATCTCGACCAGCACCGACCCCGGAGTCATGTCGGTGAACCCGCGTCGGAACACCACCGGGCGCAGTTGATCGGCTCCCCTGCCTTCTCGCATGTCGTGCTCTCTCTCCTCAGGATGACCATCTCGATCATCGCCGTTTCGTCGGGTTCACCGGGCGTATTCCGGGCCATTCGTCGTGGCGAACGGTGGAGCGATCTTCAGATGGCGATGCGCAGGCCCGGTCGGGCGACGTCGACCGGGCCGGGATAGACGGCGACTGCCGCCGCTATCGCCTGTTCGGGGGTGAGAGTAGGCGCCAGGTGGGTGAGCACCAGCCGGCGGGCACCGGCAGAGTCGGCGAGGCGCCCGGCTTCGGTGGCATCGAGATGGTACGGGTAGTCCCCCGGACGTCGACCTTCACCGAGACCTGCCTCGCAGACGAGCACATCGACACCGACCGCCAGCGCCGGGAACCCGCCACCGGGTCCGGTGTCGGCGGAGTACGCCATGACCTTTCCGTCGACCTCGACCCGCACCGCCACCGTTGGCACCGGATGGGTCGTCGCCGCAAAGCGGAGCTCGAACGCCCCGACGGTGCGGTGATCCCCGGGCCGCACCTCGTCGATGTCGAGCGACCCGAGGGTGGACGCTCCAGAACCCTCGAAGTAGGCGGCGAGCCGAGCGGCACCCCCCCGGGGCAGGAATACCCGGGTCGGGACCTCGACCTTGATGCGGTGGGCGAGGTACTGGGCGAGACCGAACAGGTCGATGGAGTGGTCCGGATGCATATGGGATACCACGACGGCGTCGACATCGGTCGGGTCGAGATGTTCGGCCAGGGCCATGAAGGAACCGGTGCCGGCCTCGAGCCACACGTTGGTGCCGCCGTCACCGTTCCGATGCTGCAACAGATACCCCGAGGCGGGATTCCCCGGCGACGGCCCGCTCCCGCTGCTCCCGAGAACCACCAGATCGAAACTCATGCCCGCCATCCGAGAAAGGCGTTGCCAACCGCGATCACAACCACCCATAGGATGCCGATCCCGAGCCCGGCGAGAAGCGGGAGAAACGGGCGTCGCCGCCACTCCGTCACCGAAACCATGGCGGCACCCAACCACGCCACGACGAGGAGGAACGCCGCCCATGGCGGGGCGATGAGCCCGGAGGCGAGCACCAGGACACCGACCGACACCAGCAGCGCCGCACCGACCAGCAGGTAGAGAAGCTGGCGGGAGCTGATCTCCGCAACGGGCTGCCCGCTGGAGTCGGGGTCGACCGGTTCTGGGTCCATCACCTCAGGCTACCGAGCCTCACCGATGCGCAGCGCCACCTCACGCACCTGACCGTGAGCGATGCGGAACCCCCGCAGCTCCGGATCGGCGCCCGGTCCGACGATGAGATGGAGCCAGGCCGGGTCGAGCGCTCCGGCGATGTCCGCCGGCGAGGGCAGAGGCGCCGAAGCCGGGTGCGAGTGGAACACACCACCGATCTCCCAGCCGTTCCGTTCCGCATGGCGGATCGCCCCGAACTGCTCGTCGGGAGCGACCAGGAACCGGTTGGGTGAGGCCCAGACATTGGTCAACGGATAGACCATCCGGAGCGCTCCGGCGGCGTCGACGGCGAGCAGGCCACAACCCTCGATGGCCCCGCAGGCCGCGGCGTGCTTGATCATGGCGACGGCGATCTCGGTAGGGACATGCACGGCCTCGTCGGCGATTCCCAGCACCTCGAGCGCATCGGCCAGATCGGCACGGTCCACCACCAACCGGACCCGGAACTCGGAGAAGAACCCAGGGTTGAGACCACCCTCGTCGTCGGCCTGCACCATCGCCCGGATACCGGAGGCGTCGAGCTGGACACGACCGAGCTCCGCCTCGCCGCGATGCAGAAACGAGGCGACCGTGGAGAGAGGGGCGAGGGGAGAGGAACGGTCGGTTGGCATCGCCTCAGGCTAGGGCCGCCACCTCGGGCGCCACGACCCCGCCCGCCCCGACCGGCCCAGGGCAGCCGACCACCTAAGCTCAGAAGGTGACTGCCCGAGACCTGCGTGAGCCCTGGCTCCCACTCGTCGGTGTCGGGTTGACCGCCGGACTGCTGGCAGGACTGCTCGGCGTAGGCGGCGGAATCGTCATGATCCCGTTGATGCTGGGTGTGCTCCACTACGACCAGCACACCGCCCATGCCTCCTCACTCGCCGCCATCATCGTCATCGCCGCCGCCGGAGCGGTGACCTTCGCCGCCTCCGGAGAGATCGATTTCACGGTGGGGATCGCCATGGGGCTCGGCGGGGTGGCCGGATCAACCGTCGGTGCCCAGGTGATGCACCGGCTGTCGGCCGCCAACCTCAAGCTGGTGTTCGCCCTGGTCGTCGTCGCCGCCGGTTTCCGGATGCTGTTCGATGGCGGGGTCTCTGCGAGCGAGCCGCTGGCCACGGCGGCGGCCGTCGCCGTCGGCGCCGGAATAGGACTTGTCGCCGGATTCGGCGCCGGGGTGGCGGGGATCGGCGGCGGGATCGTCATGGTGCCCGCCATGGTGATGGTGATGGGGCTGAGCCAGCACACCGCAGAGGGCACCTCGCTGCTCGCCATCGCGCTGATCGCCGTCGCCGGAACCAGAGTCAACCTCCGCAACCATCGGGTCCGTCTGCGGTCGGCGCTGATCATGGGAGCCGCCGGTGCCGCCACGGCACCGCTGGCGGCATGGACCGCCGTCAGGATCGACGCCTCCACTCTGGCCCGGGTGTTCGGGATCTTCGTGGTCGCCTCCGGTGGCCAGATGCTGTGGAGCGCCGTCCGGTACGCCCACAGGACCGATGAGCAACCGGACCCTCCGTCCCTGCCGGGCTGATCGCAGACCGGTCAGCGGTCAGACCGGGTCGCGCAGCAACGGCTGGGTCATGCAGCGGCTGCCCCCACGACCCCGGCACAGTTCCGATGCATCGAGCTCCAGCACCTCGACCCCGGCCTGGCGCAGCAGCAGGTTGGTGTGCTGGTTGCGGGCGTACGCCACGACGACTCCGGGGGCCAGCGCCACCGTGTTGTTTCCGTCGTCCCACTGCTCGCGGAGTCTGCCGATGGCGTCTCCGCCTGTCGGGATCATCTCGAGGTCACCACGCCCCAGCGCTTCGGAGAGCGCCGAACGCAGATCCCGGTCGTGACGGACCCGGATCGAGTTGTCGGGACCCGGAGTGAGCGTGTGGACGTCGATGTCGGACAGGAGACCGGGAAACACGTTGAACTTGTCGACATCGACCATGGTGAAGACGGTGTCGAGGTGCATCACCGATCGATCGTGACGAAGGTGGACCACGATCAGGTTGCGGACGGTGCCCTCGGCGAAGAGCCGGTGCGCCAGAATCTCCATCGCCGCCGGCGCCGAACGCTCACCCAACCCGACCATCACCGTCTCGGGGGACAACACCAGAATGTCCCCACCCTCGAGCGAGGCGGGATAGGCGTCACCCAGCGCTGCACCGAACCACAGCGGAAAACTCGCCGAGGCGAACCGGGGGTGGTGCTGGTAGATGGTCCGCATGTACAGCGATTCCCGTTCACGGGCGGGAGTCGCCAACACGTTGTGGGACAACCCGCCGTTGATCCATGAGGCGTTGTCCCGCATGAACAGCAGGTTGGGGAGCGGGCGCAGCACGTAGTGGAACCGGTCCGCAACCAGATCGGCGAACAGCGGATCGACCCCCCATTGCGCCAACTCGCTCTCCAGAAGACCCCCGACCAGGACATCGACCACGGTGGCGACCTCGGCGGAGGCCAGCGCATGATTGAGCCGATCGGAGACCTGCGGTCCGCACTGGGCGCTGGTGAACACGGCGGCGAGCAGGTCGGCCCGGACCCGGTCATCGGCAATCGCCTCGGCGAGCAGATCGGTGAAGTAGAGGACCTCGATCTGGCGGTCGCGCATCAGGTCCGCAAACCGGTCGTGTTCCTCCTGCGCCCTCTCCAACCACAGAAGATCCTCGAAGAGCAGCGCCTCCTTGTTATCGGGTGTGATCCGGGCGATCTCCAGCCCGGGCCGGTGCACCAGCACGGTGCGGAGACGACCGATCTCGCTGCCGACCTGGGGTTCGGGTGTCATCGGGACACGATCCCCTGGTCTGCGGGGCCGGTGGCGCCGACTCCGGTCGGGTCGACCGGCGGAGACACTTGCGGGCGGCCCGCAAGAACGATCAAGCCCCATCGGGGCGATGCGGAGTTCATCGGCGTCACTCTATCGACGCACCGCCGTGAAGTTCTCCGGAAATTCTCATCAACGGGTCGTTCGGATCTGGCGCAGGTCGGTTCCGGCTGGCTAAGGTTCCCGCCTCAGTACACGACCACCCGCGATGCTGGAGGGAGGAACCAGGACATGATGCGACGTGTCGGCGCAATAGCCTTCCTGGTCGCCACCGTGTGGTTCATGCTCCTCCCCATGGCGCATGCCGCCGACGGTGACGGTGGCACGGTAACCACGACGATCACGTTCGAGGACGAGGAGACCGGCGAGAGAGTCGCCGCTGTCGGAGTCGTCATCACGGTGACCGACGGTGACGGCAACGAAGTCGGCTCTGACGTCACCGACGAGGAGGGCGTGTTCCTGCTCGAAGTTCCGGCGATCGGGGTGTACAACCTCCTACTCGACGAGGCGACGCTCCCCGAGGGGGTCATCCTCAGGAATCCGGACCGGAATCCGGCTTCGGTGCGGATCGACAACCCCGGACAGACCGCCCGGACCATCTTCGCCACCGGTGAGGGCACCGGACCCTCGGGGGTCACCCTCCGGCAGGTGCTCCAGCTCACCACCGAGGGCCTCAAACTCGGTCTGTTCATCGGTATGGCGGCGATCGGTCTCTCTCTGATCTACGGCACGACCGGCCTCACCAACTTCGCCCACGGCGAGATGGTCGGCTGGGGTCTGCTGATGGCCTACCTGTTCAATGTCTACGGCCTCTCCGGCGCCTTCGGCTTCCTCGCCGGGATGCCCGCACCGTTGGGGGAACCGGTAAACCTTGTAGTGGCGGCGCTGATCGCCGTCCTGCTCGGTGGTGCACTCGGGTACACCATGGATGCCCTCATCTTCTCCAGACTGCGTAAGCGCGGCGTCGGCCTGTTCGCCCAGATGGTCATCACCATCGGCATGTCGCTGGTCTTGCGCTACTTCTACCTGTTCGCCTTCGGTGGTAACCCCCGGTTCTACCGGCAGTACACCTCGCAGAGCGCCATCAACATCTGGCTGGTCCAGATCACCCCCAAGGACCTGGTCGCCGGGGCGATCACGATCATCGTCCTGGTCGGTGTGGGGTTGTTCATGATCCGGTCGCGCTACGGCAAGGCGATGCGTGCCGTTTCCGACAACCGGGACCTGTCCGAATCGTCCGGCATCGACGTGCAACGGGTGATCCGGCTGGTGTGGACGATGGGTGGCTCGCTCGCCGCACTCGGTGGAGTCTTCATCGGGCTGTCGGAGCAGGTGGCATGGAACACGGGCTTCCGCATCCTCCTCCTGATGTTCGCCGGGGTGATCCTCGGTGGCATCGGCACCGCATTCGGGGCGCTGGTCGGTTCCGTCATCGTCGGTGTCGGCATTCAGGTGTCGACCATCTTCGTCCCAACAGAGTTGAAGAACGTCGGTGCGCTGGTGCTCCTCATCCTGGCACTGGTGATCCGGCCACAGGGCATACTTGGTAAGAAGGAACGGGTGGGGTAGCTCATGATCTTCGCTGCTGTCACGATGGTTCTGGGTTCCATCAACTGGGAACTGATCTTCAATCAGACGCTGACCCAGGCGTTCGGATTGAACGCCGCGGTGTACGCCATCGCCGCCATCGGTCTCAACGTCCACTTCGGGTACGCCGGTCTCCTCAACTTCGGCCAGGTCGGCTTCGTCGCCATGGGCGCCTACGGGATGGGGCTGTCGATCACGCTGTGGAGCTGGCACCCGCTGGCCGCCGTCGGTATGGGGATGGTCTTCGCCACGATCTTCGCCCTTCTGCTCGGTCTGCCGACCCTGCGACTCAAGGCCGACTACCTGGCGATCGTCACCATCGCCGCTGCCGAGATCATCAGACTCATGGCGAGATCCACCGCGCTGCGTGGCGTCACACGCGGCGCCGAGGGTCTGAACGAGTTCGTCGGACCGTTCCGGGAATTCAATCCGTTCAACCCGGGGGCCACCTACGGGTTCGGACCGATCCAGTTCCGGGGCAACGAGTTCTTCTCGGTGTTGCTGGCCTGGGGTGTCGCCCTGCTCTGTGTCCTTCTGGTGTGGCGGGTCATGGCCAGCCCCTGGGGCCGGGTCGTCAAGGCCATCCGTGAGGACGAGGACGCCGCCATGGCGCTGGGCAAGAACGCCTACTGGTACAAGCTGCAGGCGCTGATCCTCGGTGGCATCATCGGTGGTTTC
Organism: uncultured Acidimicrobiia bacterium; assembly: GCA_963708235.1. Lineage (GTDB taxonomy): Bacteria > Actinomycetota > Acidimicrobiia > Spongiisociales > UBA5794. The sequence goes on from OY970200.1 coordinate 2,192,944, forward strand.
GCCGGGATGGTCGAAGCGGTGGGCAAGGCAACGGTCCAGCCCGACTTCTACGTCGCCCCCCTCACCTTCTTCTTCTGGCTGGTGCTCATCGTCGGCGGCGTCGGCAAGGTGTGGGCGCCGATCGCCGGTGCGGTGATCTACTGGGGTCTCATCACCTTCGTCCAGAACCTCGGCCGGCAGCTCGTTGATACCGGGGTCATCTCGACCACGGTCATGGATGTGAACCAGATCGACCAGATCCGCTTCTGGATCGTCGGCATCGCCCTCGCTCTGCTGATGGTCTATCGCCCGCAGGGCATCTTCGGATCCAAAGAGGAGATGGCGCTCGATGTCCGATGACCTGATGATCACTTCGTCACAGGCGGCCAGCCTTGTCGGTGTGGAAGGCGTCCCCGGAGTGGCCAAACCCGACCCGATCCTGGTCGTCGAGAACCTTCGACGGGACTTCGGTGGGCTCACCGCCGTCAATGTCGAGCGTCTCGAGATCCAGCGCGGCGTCATCACCGGACTGATCGGTCCCAACGGCGCCGGGAAGACCACGTTCTTCAACCTGCTGACCCGCTTCGACAGTCCCAACTCTGGGCACACGCTCTTCAACGGCGAGTCCGTCGACAAGATGTCGTCGTTCCGGATCGCCCGCAAGGGCATGGTGCGGACCTTCCAGCTCACCAAGTCGCTGTCCAAGCTCAGCGTGATCGAGAACATGAAGCTGGGCGCCACCGACCAGAAGGGCGAGCACTTCTTCTCCAGCCTGATCGCACCGTTGTGGAAGGCGCAGGAGAAGGAGGTCGAGCAGCGGGCCGACGAGCTTCTCACCCGATTCAAGCTCAACCACATGCGAAACGAGTACGCCGGGACGCTTTCCGGTGGCCAGCGCAAGCTGCTGGAGATGGCCCGGGCGCTGATGGCGAGACCGAGCCTGATCATGCTCGACGAACCCATGGCCGGGGTGAATCCGGCGCTCACCCAGTCGCTGTTGGAGCATGTCAAGAACCTTCGCGAGGAAGGGATCAGCGTGGTGTTCGTCGAGCACGACATGGATGTGGTGCGAGACATCTCGGACTGGGTGGTGGTGATGGCGGAGGGCCAGGTCATCGCCGAAGGCCCCCACTCGTCGATCACCGCCAACCAGGCCGTCATCGACGCCTATCTGGGCACCCACCACGACGCTCCCCTCACCCTCGAGGAGGAGCAGCAGCAGCTTGCAGAGTCCGAGGCTCAGCTTGCCGCCGAGGAAGCCGCAGCAGAATCTGAAGGGGAGGCTGACACCGATGTCTGAGCCGCTCATCGTCATCGACGAGGTCGTCGCCGGGTACGTTCCTCGCGTCAACATTCTCAACGGCGTCAACCTGGTGCTCGCCCCCGGCGAGCTGATCGGCATCATCGGTCCCAACGGCGCCGGCAAGTCGACCATGCTCAAGGCGTTGTTCGGGCTGATCACCATCAACTCCGGTGCGGTCACCTTCAAGGGCGAGGACATCTCGAACATGAAGGCCCACGAGTTGGTGGAGCGTGGCATCGGCTATGTCCCGCAGGTCGCCAACGTCTTCCCCAGCCTTACGGTCGAGGAGAACCTGGAGATGGGTGTCTTCCTCCGACCCAAGAAGGCGTCGAAGCGGATCAAAGAGGTCGGGGAGATGTTCCCCCGCCTCGCCGAACGTCTCAAGCAGCGCGCCGGGTCGCTGTCCGGTGGTGAGCGTCAGATGCTCGCCATGGGACGTGCCCTGATGATGGAGCCCGAGGTGCTGCTGCTCGACGAGCCCTCCGCCGGTCTCTCCCCCGCCCTCCAGGACCAGGTGTTCATCCGGGCCAAGGAGATCAACCGCACCGGGGTCAGCATCATCATGGTGGAGCAGAACGCCCGCCGCTGTCTGCAGATCTGCGACCGCGGCTATGTGCTCGACGAGGGCCGCAACGCCTACACCGACACCGGTGCCGCACTGCTCCACGATCCCAAGGTCATCGAGCTCTACCTGGGCACGCTCGCCAAGGTCGACTAGTCGATCCGATTCCGTCCGTCGGGTCTCGACCGTCGGGCGGAACCGATGGCTCGGGCGATCAGGGCCGCTCCCCGAAGTACACCCGGTCCGGGAGCGATCGTGCGACCTCGACGGCGGCGACGGTGCTGGCAGTGGTGATGAACTTGCCCCGCCACGCCACCGCATCGTCCACCGCATGCGCTCCTGCGCCCTGTAGGACCTCCATTGCCAGCCAGTGGCCCGTGGCGTCCTCGTTGGCCAGCAGCCCCGCAGCCGCCAACAGGAGCGATCCTGTGGACACACTGAGCACGTACGAGCTGACGGCGGATTGAGACCGGAGCCACTCGGTGACCCTGGGTTCCTCCATCATCCGCACCGATCCGAGTCCTCCGGGGACCAGCAGCAGGTGGGACTCCTGGACATCGTCGAGGGTGACATCCGGCAGGAAGGACGAGAGCGGCTCGAACCCGTGGTAGGCAACTCGTTCCAGCCCGGCCATCCGTACCGTGATCGGCGCCCGTTCCCGGAGCGCCTCCAACGGGCCGAGCACCTCGCGGGACGTCACCCCGTTGAAGACCAGCACGGTTACATCCATCGGACGAGATTACCCCAGTCCCCGGGGCAACCCCCGGCCACGCCTGTTCCGGACACCTGCGAAGCGATCCCGGTGCTCAGCCGTTGAACCGGGGAACCCCGTCGTCGACGTCCTTGACCGAGTGCTGGCACTCACGCACCTGCTGGAACCCGGCGATCAGGATGGCGTCGTCGTAGGGGCCGAGCCGGGGCTTGCCGGCGTCGATCACCTTCTCGGCGGCGATGAACAGCCCGGAGATGCGCACCTGAGGTCGCATCTCGTCGATCTCGGGCTGTGCATCGAGCGAGCGTCGCATCTCCTCGATGTATCCCGCGGCACGCACCAGCCCGGTACGCACCTCGAGGATGAGCGGTTCGAGGATGGGATCATCGAGCTGGGCGAGCGCCACATCGAGCTCGGCGCTCCGCCCGCTGATCCGGTCGATCTGATCGGCGTAGAACGTCTTGCGGACCTCCACGTCGGGTTCCTCGACGCCGAAGGCCGAGAGCCCGTTCATGATCCCACCAACGTCCTTGACCCAGTCCCACAGCAGCGGGCAGAGCTGCGTCGCCGCCGCCGCAACGGCCTCGACGTCGGCGACGACCTCGACGGGGACCGTCTCGTCGACGGCGCTCGGTGAACATGCCGCCAGGAGCATCGCCGCCGCGGCACCGGCCAGCAGGCTTCGAGGGGACATGGGCTTGGCGTCGTGCCTCGTCATGGTTGCCGAGTCTAGGAAGGGCCGATTTCCTGTCGCCCTCCCACCTGGTGAGCTCCCGGGCAATAGGAGAGGGCCGACCCCCGAAGGGGCCGGCCCTCGATTACCACTGGTGTGGTGTCAGATCAGGAAGCGAAGACGAATTCGTCCAGCTCCGAGTTCGGGGTCTCTCCACCGTCATAGGTGGCGATTCGGTACGAGGCCGCAGCCGGCTCACCGGCATCGACGAACTCGTAGGGACCACCGACACCGTCGTAGTCGATGTCCTCACCGGCGTCGACCAGGGCGACGCACTCTTCGTAGGAGGTGCACTTGGTGCCTCCACGAGTGACGTCGTTGATCTCAGCGGCGATGGCCGTCGGATCGTCGGAGCACGCCACGTGAGCGGCGAGCGCCGTGATGATCACGGCATCGTAGGTCTCGGCACCGTAGGCGAACACGCCACCAACGCCACCCTCATACGCACCGTCGAGACGGCTCGTGAAGTCGGAGATGGAGGACAGGTCCACGCTGGGCTCCGTGCCCCGCATGCCGGCGATGATGGACGGATCGGCCAGCTCGGCACCGATACCACCGATGTTGCCGTCAACGCCCCACACCTGCTTGGCGTCGGGACCGAGGCCCCGCTCGTTCAGCGTGGTGAGGATGTTGGCCGACTCGGCGAAGCCGATCACGACAATGGCATCCGGATCGGCGGAGACGATCTGATCGATCTCAGCGTCGAAGTTCTCCGTGTCCACCGCATAGGCGATGAACGGCTCCGGCGTACCACCGAGTGCGGTGAAGTTCTCGACGAACGAGTCGGCGAGACCCTGACCGTAGGACTCCTGGCGGAACAGGACGGCAGCCGTCTCTGCGCCACCCGCAGCCACCTGGTCGGCGAGGACCTTGCCCTGGAGCAGGTCCGACGGAGCGGTACGGAAGTACAGCCCGTTGTCGTCGTAGGTGGTGAAGTCCGGCGACGTGTTGGCCGGGGAGAACATGATCGTGTTGGCGCCAACAATCTTGTCGATGACCAACTTCGAGACGGCCGAAGAAGCCGCACCGACGATCACGTGAGCGCCGCCGGCGAGAAGCCGGTCGACCTCGGGGTTGGCGATGTCCTGGTTGGTGTCACCAGAGTCGCCCTCGATCAGGCTGACCTCGGTGCCAAGGGCGCCGCCGGCAGCATTGATGTCTTCAACAGCAAGACGGGCACCGGCAACCTCCGGTGGCCCGAGGAAGGCGAGGTCACCCGTGACGGGGAGCAGGGTCCCGACCACGAGCTGTCCGCCCTCAGCGCAGGCAACGCCTTCGGCGCCGGCAGTGGTGGTGGTCTCTTCGACCATCTCCGCGGTGGTGGTGGTCTCTTCGACCATCTCCGCAGTGGTGGTGGTCTCTTCGACTACCGCCGCAGTGGTGGTGACGTCCCCACCCTCATCGTCGCCTCCGCATGCGGCCAATACCAGCACGAATGCAGTGAGCAACGCCAGAAGCTTGAGCGATCGCTTCATGTGTGTCCTTTCCCTCGTTGACGGGTCCGTGATCCGACTTGGGCTTTGTGCCGTCGGATCTCCGGATCGGGTGCAGATTACGCAGTCGGGGCCGTGGCACCAACCGGAATCTTGGTTTGTGTCATGTTTTGCGACCAGAAACGCGAAGAACCCGGAGATTTTCGGTGCCGGTGAGGCACCGCCACAAGGGACCAGCTTGTGGTCTCCGGGTTCCGGTGGTCCGAGTTGGAGTCGCCACCTGTCCCCGCAGGAGCGGGAGACGACATCCCCAGAAGTCTTTTCGACCTGGGCCTTGCGCCTAGCGCTCGGCCACCTCCAGGGTCCTATGAGAACTTTCACTCATTCTTGGACCACCTCCTTTCTCTGGTACCTGGATTGTGCCACATCAGCGGACTTTGCGCATGGTTCCGTCGGCCCAGTTGCCGGGAACGGTCCTGGGGACGTGTTTCCGGTCACCCGTCCGGAGCACCCGCCGCCAGGCTCGCCGCCGGTGGGCGACCCCTAACATCCCCCCAGGTCGCGTCCGGACCGGACGGCGACGCACGAGCGAGGGGCGAGCGTGGGTAAGAGCATCGGCATCCTGACCGCCGGCGGGGATTCGCCCGGTCTCAACGCCGCCATCCGTGGCATCGGCAAGTCGGCGATCCGGGCCCACGACATGCATGTCATCGGCTTCCGCGACGGCTTCCGCGGTCTGGTCCACAACCGCCATGTCCGCCTCGACGGGGACGCCCTCTCCGGGATCCTGATCAAGGGCGGAACCATCCTCGGCACCAGCCGCGAGAAGCCGCACAAGATGGAGATCGGCGGCAAGGTCATGGACATGACCGATGTGGTCCTGGAGAACTTCGCCGCCCACGGGCTCGATGCGCTGATCTGCCTGGGCGGAGGGGGCACCGCCAAGAACGCCCTCCGGCTGTTCGAGCGGGGTCTCCCGGTGCTGACCCTCCCCAAGACGATCGACAACGACGTGTACGGCACCGATGTCTCCTTCGGTTTCGATACCGCCCTCGGGATCGCCACCGAGGCGATCGACCGCCTCCACTCGACCGCCCACTCCCACCACCGCATCATCGTGGTGGAGGTGATGGGTCACAACACCGGGTGGCTGGCGCTGGGATCGGGTCTGGCGGGGGGCGCCGATGTGATCCTGATCCCGGAGATCCCCTACGAGGTGGAATCGATCGCTTCGTCGATTCTGGAACGGAAGGCGGCGGGCAGCACCTTCAGCATCGTCGTCGTCTCGGAGGGCGCCGTTCCCCGCCCCGAGCGGGAGCCGGCGACGCCGGACGGACCCGGCAGCCACGACGCCACCGAAGCTGCCATCCCCGAACCGGCCGATGCCTCACCGCAACCCGCCGAACCGCACGGCACCGATCATCTCGCCCGCCGCCTCGAGGTGCTCACCGGGCTCGAAGCGCGCGTCACCATCCTCGGTCACGTCCAGCGCGGCGGCGCCCCCTCCCCGGCCGACCGGGTGCTGGCCACCCGGCTGGGGACCGCCGCCACCCGCCTGGTTGCCGCCGGGGTCAGCGGGGTCATGGTCGCCTCGAACGGTCAGGACATCGTCCCGGTGCCCCTCGAAGAGGTGGCCGGAAGACGGCGTACGGTCCCGATGGACCATCACTGGCTCCGGTCGGCGCGCGCCCTCGGCGTGGGCTTCGGCGACGAGGGCTGAGCCGCCGCATCGGTCCGTCCGCCCGGTTGGGGTCAACCGGACAGCACCGGCCACTCAGGACGCCATTGGGTAAATCTGGTGCTCAGCGCTCCCCCGACCACTACCGTTGGAAGCTCCGGGGGCGTCAACCGTCCCGACCGGTACCATTGCCCACCCCCAACCTCTTGGAGTCCATCCGATGCCCAGGTTCACCTTCCGACGCTCGATGGCGATCACCGCATCGCTTGCCATCACGGTGTTTGCCGGGGGGGTGGCAGCGCCGGCCGGTGCGGAGAGTGTCGGCTCGGGGTTGGGCAGGGCCGTCCAGGACCAACCCGCCCAGGACCGGGCCGTCGAGTTCGATCCCGTCGACGACCCGCTGGCCGGGGACGTCACGGCCGATGACCTGTGGGGTCCGGCGGCGGGTGATCGGCTGCACAACCGGGTCGAGGTGGCGTCCGACATGGTCACCGCCCCGGTGCCGCAGGCATCCCAGTTCGCCGCCCAGGGTGTCGAGTTCACCGGAGATCCGCTCGGTCTGGCGGTATACCCGCTCGAGACCCGCCGCTACTCCCTCGGTACCGACCGTCTCGGGGTCTACCTGTGTTCGGGGCCTCAGATGAATGCCGGGCTCAACCTGGCGTCGGTCACCGCCACCCTCAACGGCCCGGTCAAGCAGTACTTCACCCAGGCCTCCGGCGGGGCGTACACCCTCAATTTCGTCGCCCGCAAGGCCATCACTGTCACGCAGGCTGATATCAACCGATACTCGAGTGAGTTCCGGCCCGAGCACTACGCCTGCGCCGACAAGGTGGCCTCGGCGCCGGGGTCGACGACGGACAATGGCGCCTACATCGTTGCCAACAACACCAGCAACGGTGGGCTCGCCGGGTCCGGCTTCTATTGCCCCCTCCCCTGCTCGTCCTCCTCGGCACCGAATCGGTTCCCGGCAAACGATCGGTGGGGAGTGATCGACGGCGGATCGGTCGGACCCCAGGGCCAAACCAGCACCCCGCATCTCACCACCGCCATCCACGAGTTGGGGCACATGATCGGGTGGCCCCATAGCAATTCCGGCGGATTCGACGAGTACGACAACGCCATCGATGTGATGTCGGCGAACAGCCCGGCAAGCCTCGACCCCTGGGACCGGGCCGACGACGGGTATGCGAGCATCGCCTGGAACCGGTACCGGGCGGGCTGGATCCAGCCCAACCAGGTGTTTGTCTACCGCGGCGGGGTCCGAACGGTCAAGATCGCCCCCGCCGGGCGGTCCGGGACCCAGATGGTCGTCTTCCCCACCGGCAACAAGTACGCCTTCGCCACGCTCGACGCCCGACGCAGCATCGGCTACGACCAACACCTCCCGACCTCGTTCCAGGGGGTCACCACCCACTACATCCAGCAACTGGGCGACTGTGTGTTCTCCGGCCCATCGGTCTGTTGGGGGCTCAACTCCGGCATCTTCACCTACCCTCCGGCGCCGTACTCGCTCCGACATGTGACCAAGCCAGGACAGTCGAAGCGAATGAACCACCCCGACGGGTTCCGGTTGCTCGCCCACGGAGCCAAGGTCAACGTCACCGGCGGGGACAACAGCGGATACACGGTGCGGATCATCGGGTTCTCCGACACCGCCTCGTCGGTGTTCCTCGACGACATCATCTGGCTCGCCGAGACCGGGATCACCAAGGGCTGCAACGACACCGGCTTCTGCCCGACCGGGTCGGTGACCAGAGGTCAGATGGCGGCGTTCCTCACCCGAGCGCTCAAGCTTCCTCCAGGCGGGAACCAGGGGTTCAAGGACATCGGCGGCAACACCTTCGCCGCCGACATCAACGCCCTGGCCAGGGCGGGGATCACCAAGGGCTGCAACCCCCCGGCGAACGACCGGTTCTGTCCCGACGAGTCGGTCACCCGCGGGCAGATGGCGGCGTTCCTGGTCCGGGCGTTCGATCTGCCCAAGGGACCGGCGCAGGGATTCACCGACACCCGATCGAGCGTATTCCGCACCGACATCGACAGCCTCGCCCGGGTCGGGATCACCAAGGGTTGCAACCCGCCCTCCAACTCGAAGTTCTGTCCGACCGAGTCGGTCAGTCGGGGTCAGATGGCCGCATTCCTCAAGCGTGGCGCCCCCTACCTCCCCTGAGGGTTGCGACTGCTCTCCAGCCCGGCCACGGAGACCCGACCGGGCGCCCCGCTGCCGTAAGTACCTGGTCGACGCACCGAGTTGGGTCACCCGACCTGTACCCAACTCGGTCCGCAGGTGAGACGATGGGCCCGGTCAGGTCCGGTGACCACAAACCGGCCCTTCAGATGGCTGCCAGGCAAAGATTCCGACGGCGTGGGTGAACCTGCGCAGTCAACGTCGGGTAGGGGGAACGATGGGCCGTCACCGGTCCTGTGCCGTGTGGACGAACAACGACGAGGCAGGTGACACGATCGCTGGATCAAACCCCCACCGCACCTCACCGCACCGAGGCAGGGGCGCTTCGCCTCGCCGGGTATCGGGACGGTCCTCAGCTGGCACCGTCGGAGGCATTCGACGCCATCTGGGCCGTATCGGTCTGCCGCTGGAGGAGCGCGGCGCCTCGCTGGCCGAGTACGGGATCCTCGCTTTCGTGGTGAGCGTCGCCGCCATCGGTACGGTCGCCCTGATCGGTCCCAAGCTGGTCACCCTCCTCGACACCGCCCGCCAGTCGATGTTTCCGTAACCACCCGGCGCCCGGTACATCGACCATCGGCCGCAACGACCCCTGCTACGCCCATCCCGCCCGTGCGCCACGCGGCACCCAAGTGCACGCAGGCGCCGACACCTCTCGTCCCTCGAGCTCGGTGGTGCGTGACCGGTCTGCCCCGATCGGGCCCCACCGCCGGTCCGTCGTTGGTGCGGTGACCGGTCAGGAACTCGACCGGGCGCCATGGTGGCGGTCGACGAGGGTCCGGGGCAGAGGACGCGACTCGGGCCCCGGGTCTCGCCTGGCGGCGGCTCCGGGGCCCGAGCGGTCGGTGGAGGTGGGGGGAATCGAACCCCCGTCCCATGAGATTTCAGCGCCGGCATCTCCGAGCGCAGCCAACAGCGAGCTTTCGGGCCGTGAACCGCTGTCGGCACGGTGTCCACAGCCCTAGTCGGCGATTGTCTCGACCGCTGGTCACCAACACCCCAGCGGCTGCCTCCTGCATTGCGTTGCCCGATTCCGGCGAGGCAGGCACCCACCGGGCGGACAGGCTACGGATTGTTACGCAGCCAGTGCCATTTCGTTGTCGGCACGTATGTTTGTTCCGGCTCTTTAACGAGGACTCCGGAGACCTCGGCTCGCTTCCGGCACATCAACTCTCACGGTCGAAACCAGGTCACCCCCAAGGTGACGCTGAGCCGTCTCAGCACCCGCCCATGGTAACGCACCACCGTCGCTTCCTGTTCCCATGGCCGTCGACCCGGCGACACCCCCGTACGGCGACACTTGACCCCACGGGACCCATCGACGTTCGGGGATGCAGACGTCGCGCCCCGCCCCACCTCCTCCCAGAACCTCGGAGGCACCCCGCCCCCCGGGGCGGGGAGGGCCAAGAAAGGGAAAATGCGCCCCACCTTCTCTGGTCGAGCGGTAGGACGATGCTCTCAGATCGACAAGCGTCTCCTTCCGGCCCTCCCCGCCCCTTCCCCGCCCCTCTGGGGCGGGGTGGCTACGGACGCTTCGCGGACGTAGTCGGGGTGGGGCGCTGCGGACGCCTGCGGACGCAGACCGGAAAGGCGGGGTGGCTGCGGACGCTATGCGGACGCAGACAGGGCGGGGCGCGACGCCAAAGTCCGCTTGCCCAGAACTGTCACCGACGGCCACCGCGACCCGGGGCCGCGTATCCGCACGACGACACACAACCGCTCGGGACCCATCGACGTTCGGGGATGCAGACGTCGCGCCCCGCCCCACCTCCTCCCAGAACCTCGGAGGCACCCCGCCCCCCGGGGCGGGGAGGGCCAGGAGAGGATGCAGGGCCCAGGACCGCATGGCAGCAGCGTCACCGACGGCGACTGATCCCGTCAGCGGCGGTGGCTGCGGGCGCGGTCGATCTCGCGCTTCTGTTCGCGGTCACGGATGCTGTGGCGTTTGTCGACGGTGCGGCGACCCCGCGCCAGACCGATCTCGACCTTGGCGATGCCGTGGGTGAAATACATGCTGAGTGGCACCAGGGTCAGTCCCTGCTCGTTGATCTTGCCGAGCAGCCGCTCGATCTCGCGCTTGTGCATCAGGAGCTTGCGGGGGCGCTCCGGTTCGTGGCCTCCGTCCCGGGAGAAGTGATAGGGGGCGATGTGGGCGCTCCGCAGCCACATCTCGGGTCCACGGATCTCGGCATACGAGTCCTTGAGCTGGACCTGGCCCTCTCGGAGACTCTTGACCTCCGAGCCCCGCAACACCATCCCGCACTCGAAGGTCTCCAGGATGTCGTAGTCGTACCGGGCGCGGCGGTTGCTGGCGATGATCTTGCGCCCGGTGGCTTTGTCCTTGGCCACGAAACATCAGCCTCTCAGAGGTAGGGGGCGGGATCGACGGGGCGTCCACCCATCCGGACCTCGAAATGGAGGTGAGGCCCCGTCGACAGCCCGGTGGAGCCGACATACCCGATCACCGCACCGCGGGTGACCTTCTGGCCATGCGAAACGTTGAGCGACGACTGGTGGGCGTACAGCGTGGACAGACCGCCACCGTGGTCGATGACGACGGTGGTCCCGTAGCCGCCATGCGATCCGGCAAGAATCACGGTCCCACCGTCGGCGGCGACGATCGAGTTACCGTGCCCCGCACTCATGTCGAGCCCGGTGTGCATCCGGGAGTACCCGAGGATGGGGTGCATCCGGGGACCGAACCCGGACGAGATCCGTCCCGGGACGGGTCGGGCAAAGGTGCCGGTGGCGACCCCGTCTCCCCCACCACCGCTGCCGCCGCTGTCTCCCCCGCCGCCGCCACCACCGCCACCGCTGGAGGCGGCGAGTGCGGCCTGCTCGGAGACGATGGCGCGTTCGATACGCGACTGCTCGGACTCGAGTGACGCCAGCTCTCCGTCGAAGTGGGCGAGCTGGCTGTCGACCTCGGCGAGCAGGGCTCGCTGCTGGGACAGCTCGCCGGCGACCGCCGCTCGTCGTTCTCCCAGCTCGGCTTCGATGTCGGCCATGTCGTCTTCCAGCGCCGACAGGGTGGCCACCTGCTCGGTGAGACTGTCCTCACGGGTCCGAACCAGCTCGATCTGGCTGGTCTCCTGTTTGCGGAGACTCTCGAATTCGAGGATGGCGCGATCGGAGTTGGCGGAGAGCCGGTTGAGGTACTCGACACCGACGGCGATGTCGGACACCTGGCCCGCCTCGGCGGCGAACGCCACCGTGTCCTGGGTGCCGTTCATGTACAGGTCGCGCGCCCAGCGTTTGGCATCGCTCTCGCTGGTCGCCAGATCGAGGCGGGTCTGCTGGAGCTGCACCTGCAGGTCGCGGAGCGTGTTCTGGGCGTCGACCAGATTGATGCGCTGGGTGCGTGTCTCGGTCCGGACGGCGGTGAGCTCGGCCGTGGCCAGTTCGAGCTCGGCCACGGCGATGTTCAGCCTGGACTCGGTGGCAAGGACGCTACCGGCCAGCTCGGTGCGGTTGGCGTTGGCCGTGGAGACCCCTGCGGTGATCTCGGCAACCCTGGCCTTGACCTCGGCCAGCTCTTTGGCGAGGTCGTCGGCCTGGACCGGAGCCGCCATGGACCCCAGCAAACCGACGACCAACACCGCAAACAGCAGGCGTCGTCTCATGAGCGGAGGTAGCGATGGACCGCCAGGCTGAGTCCGGAGCCCACCGCCCCGACCAGCACCCCGAAACCGAGGGTGATCAGACCCCACTGGACCAGGAACTCACTGCCGATCTGGATGTCGATGAACGACGGCAGGCTGGTGAGTCGGTCGAGGGCGAGCCGGTATACCCCGACGGCAACCCCCACCGAGAGCACGCCACCGATGAATCCCTCGATCATCCCCTCGAGTAGGAAGGGTATTCGGATGTACCAGTTGGAGGCACCGACCAGACGCATGATGTCGATCTCCTCGCGTCTGGCGTAGATCGCCATATGGATGGTGTTGGCGATCAGCGCCACGGCGGCGACTCCCAACGCCACCGACAATATCCAGAAGACCACCCTGAGCCCGTCTCGGAGACGGGCCAGGGCATCGACTTGTGGCCCGGCGGTGCTGATCTGTTCGACGCCTGGTGACCCGGCAAGCCGTTGCACCACGGTGTCGTAGTCGTTGATGTCCACCGGTCGGACCCGAAGCGAGGCGGGCAGGATCGACGGATCCTCCTCGAGCAGTCGGAGCGCCGCCGACTGGTTCTTCAGCAGCTCGAGACCTTCGCCGTAGGCGTCGCTCTTGGAGAAGAAGAAGACCTCGGCAACCTCGTCCCATCCCTGGACCGTCGCCTGGAGCTGCTCGATGTCGCGGAACTCGTCGCGGAGGAAGGCAATGACCCGTACGTCCTCGGACCAACGCAGCGTGTTGATACGGGCGATCTCACCGAAGATCAGGGTGCCGAACATCAGCACCAGCGAGATGAAGACGGCCAGGATGGCGCCGAGCACCACCAGGGCGTTGCGGCGGATGTTGTTGAATGCCTCGCTGAGGACGTATCGAAGGCTCACGGAGTGTCCTCATCGGGAGTCGGCCGGGCTTCGGCGCCGGCAGGGGTGTCGTCGTCGATCGGTGAACGCATCGCCGGTTTGGCATGGGAGGACAACGCCGCTTCCGGCGGACCCTCGCTGGTCCGACGTTCATAGACACCGCCACGCTGGTCGCGCACCATACGGCCACGCTCGAGCTGGACCACCCGGCGACGCATCGCATCGACGATGGCGTGGTCGTGGGTCGCCATCACCACCGTGGTGCCGGTGCGGTTGATCCGGTCGAGGATCCTCATGATCCCCACCGAGGTCGCCGGGTCGAGGTTTCCCGTCGGCTCGTCGGCCAGCAGGATGAGGGGCCGGTTGACGAACGCCCGGGCGATCGACACCCGCTGCTGCTCACCACCGGAGAGCTGGCGCGGGTAGCGGTCGGCATTGGCCGACAGACCGACCAGCTTGAGCACCTGGGGCACCTGGGTGCGGACCACACCACGGGGGCGTCCGGTGACCTCGAGGGCGAAGGCGACGTTCTCGGCCACCGTCTTGCTGGGGAGAAGCTTGAAGTCCTGGAACACGGTGCCGATCGATCGGCGCAGGTGGGGAATCTTCCACGAGGCCATTGCCGAGGCGTGTTTTCCCGCCACCCAGATCTCACCGTTGGTGGGACGCTCTTCGCGCATCATCAGCCGGATCAGGGTCGACTTGCCGGACCCGGACGGGCCGACGAGGAAGACGAACTCCCCCTTGTTGATCTCCAAACTGACGTCTTTGACGGCTACGACGCCACCGTCGTAGGTCTTCGTGACATTCTCGAGACGGATCATTGGGTCCTCGCTGAAAGGGACGGCGCAGCGCGCACCGATCCCGACTTTTCGCTCAGCCCCTTACTCCGCCGGGGCATGCTACCCGCGACGTGGGGCAAGACAAAGAATCGACCGGTCGATCCACCGACATCGGCGGACCCGGCGGTCGCTCAGAACCGGGTCACTCCCCCTCGTGAATGGCTCGCCGCCATTGTAGATAGGAGTCCATGAAAGGCTCGATGTCCCCGTCGAGAACCCCGTTGACGTTCCCCACCTCGTAGTCGGTGCGGAGATCCTTGACCATCTGATAGGGCTGGAGGACGTAGGAGCGGATCTGGCGACCCCACCCGGCCTCGGTCTGCTCGCCGCGGATCGAGTCGACCTCCTTGCGCTGTTCATTGCGCGAGTACTCGGCGAGCCGGGCGGCGAGAATCTGCATCGCCCGGTTCTTGTTCTGCAACTGGGAGCGCTCGTTCTGACACGCCACCACGATCCCGGTCGGCAGGTGGGTGATCCGCACCGCCGAGTCGGAGGTGTTGACGTGCTGACCACCGGCGCCCTGGGAGCGATAGGTGTCGATGCGGAGGTCGTCGTCGAGGATCTCGACCTCGCTCACCTCTACCTCGGGCACCACGTCGACCCCGGCGAACGAGGTGTGACGGCGGGCGGCGGAGTCGAACGGGCTGATCCGCACCAGCCGGTGGACCCCGCGTTCGCTGACAAAGGTCCCGTAGGCCCGGTCCCCCTTGACGGTGAGGGTCGCCGACTTGATACCGGCCTCCTCCCCCGGCGAGATCTCGTCGATCTCGAAGCGGAAGTTCGACCGTTCCAGGTAGCGCACATACATCCGCAGCAACATCTCGGCCCAGTCGGCGGCGTCGACCCCGCCGGCGCCGGCATGGATGCTGACGATGGCAGTACGGTCGTCGTACTCCTCGAAGAACAGCGACTCGCGTTCGACCTTGGCGATCGCCGATTCGATCTCGGACACCTCGGTGCGGATGTCGTCGAGTGCGCCCCCGTCCCCCTCGTCATGGGCGATATCGAGCAACATCTCGGCGTCGCTGATCCGCTCGCTGAGACTCTCCAACATGTCGATCACGGTCTCGTTGCGCGACAGACGGCGGGTGACGTCCAGCGCCCGTTCCTGGTTGTCCCAGAGACCCGGCTCCGAGGCCGCCTCTCTCAGCTCGGCGAGCTCAGCGGTCTTACCTTCGACGTCAAAGGAACCTCCGGGCATCGTCGAGCCGGGATTGGAGTTCTTTGAGCTTGGCGCGCGGATCGAAATCGTTCATGGGTGAAATGCTACCGCCGGAGAGAGACCGTCCCGCCGTCCAAAGCCGGACCGGCCCGGACGGGAGGATCTCCGCCCCGGCGTTCGTCATTGATTCGGACTGCGCTCACCCGGTGAGCGGCTCCGCTCCCCCGGCCGACCCGTGACACTGCTTGTACTTCTTGCCGGACCCACACGGGCACTTGTCGTTCCTGCCGACCTTGTCCGTATTGCGGACGGTGGACGGCTTGACCGCCGGAGCGTTGGTGGTCACCGCCTGCGGCTTCGGCGCCTCCTGTCGGACCACTTCGACGTGGTAGAGGTAACGCAGACTGTCGGCCTTGGTGGTGTCCACCAGGTCCGCAAACATGGCGTACCCCTCGCGCTGGTATTCGGTGAGCGGGTCGCGTTGGCCCATGGCGCGCAGCCCGATCCCGCCACGGATGTAGTCCATGACGCCGAGATGGTCACGCCACTTGTTGTCGATCATCGACAACACCACCTGGCGCTCGAGCTGGCGGACCACCTCTTCGCCCAGCTCCTCCTCGCGGGCCCGGTACTTGGCGGCTGCCTCGTCCAGATAGGCCTCGATCAGTTCGTTCTCGGTGATCTTCTCACCGGGGAACGAACTCCGGTCCAGTTCGCTCGGGTAGAGCTGACGCATCCGGATGGCGAGATCGTCCCAGTCCCAGTCCGCCGAATTGACCCCCTGGGTCATCAGCAGAACCTCGCCCTCGACCACCTCGTCACGCCAGCTCGACAGGAGCTCGGCGATGCTCTCGCCGTCGAGGACCTGGTTGCGCCACTTGTAGATGATCTTGCGCTGGGTGTTCATCACCTCGTCGTACTTGAGCACGTTCTTGCGGATCTCGAAGTTCTGCGCCTCGACCTGGGACTGGGCGCGTTCGATGGCCTTCGACACCATGCTGTGCTCGATGGGGACATCGGGTGGAATCTTGAGCCGGGTCATGATCGACGCCACCCGCTCGTTGGCGAAGCGCCGCATCAGATCGTCCTTGAGCGACAGGTAGAAGCGGGACTCGCCCGGGTCGCCCTGCCGCCCCGACCGTCCCCGGAGCTGGTTGTCGATCCGGCGGGACTCGTGGCGTTCGGTGGCGAGGACGTAGAGGCCGCCCAACTCACGCACCTTGTCACCCTCGGCGTCGGTCTCGGTCTTGAACTCGTTGAAGGCCTCGGCGAAGGCTTCGTCGTATCCCTCGTCGCCCGGGTCGAGCCCGCGGCGGCGCATCGCCGTCTTGGCCATCTCCTCGGGGTTGCCCCCGAGCTGGATGTCGACGCCGCGACCCGCCATGTTGGTGGCGACGGTCAGCGCCTTGAGACGGCCCGCCTGGGCGATGATCGGGGCCTCACGCTCGTGCTGCTTGGCGTTCAGCACCTCGTGGGGGATGCCCTCACGCTGCAACTGGTTCGACAGACGCTCGGACTTCTCGATGGAGACGGTGCCGACCAGGATCGGCTGACCCCACTCGTGCCGTTCCTTGATGTCTTCGACGAGGGCGTTGAACTTGGCGTCCTCGTCGAGATACACGAGGTCGGGCTGATCGACCCGTGCCGAGGGGCGGTTGGTCGGGATCTCGACGACATCGAGGTCGTAGATCTCCTTGAACTCGCTGGCCTCGGTGGAGGCGGTACCGGTCATCCCGGCGAGCTTGTCGTACATCCGGAAGTAGTTCTGGAGGGTGATCGTGGCGAGCGTCTGGTTCTCCTCCTTGATCTTCACCCCCTCCTTGGCCTCGATGGCCTGGTGGAGCCCCTCGGAGTATCGCCGCCCCTCGAGGATGCGCCCGGTGAACTCGTCGACGATCTTGACCTCGCCACCCTGGATGAGGTAGTCGACGTCGCGCTGGTACAGCTCTTTCGCCTTGAGGGCGATGTCGAGGTGGTGGATCAGGTCGACGTTGGCGAAGTCGTACATGTTCTCCACACCGAGGAGTTCCTCGACACGGGTGACCCCGTCTTCGGTGGTGATGACCTGGCGCTTCTTCTCGTCCACCTCGTAGTGGGTCTCGGGACGGAGCCTGGTGGCGATGCGGGCGAACTCGCGGTAGTACTTCCCGGTCTCACCCACCCGGCCGGAGATGATGAGCGGCGTCCGTGCCTCGTCGACCAGGATCGAGTCGACCTCGTCGACGATGGCGAAGGCGTGACCACGCTGGACGCGACCTTCCGGTCGCATCGCCATGTTGTCGCGGAGGTAGTCGAACCCGAACTCGTTGTTGGTCCCGTGGGTGATGTCGGCGGCGTACTCGGACCGGCGCTGCTCGGGGGTCATGTCGGACTGGATCAGCCCCACCTTGAGCCCGAGGAACCGGTGGATGCTTCCCATCCATTCGGCGTCACGCTTGGCGAGGTAGTCGTTGACCGTGACCATGTGGACACCATTGCCGGAGAGACCGTTGAGGTAGGCAGGAAGGGTGGACACCAGGGTCTTGCCCTCACCGGTCTTCATCTCGGCGATCGAGCCGCCGTGGAGCGCCCCTCCCCCGATGATCTGGACGGGATAGTGCCGCTGCCCGAGGACGCGTTTGGCGGCTTCACGGACCACGGCGAAGGCTTCCGCCTGGAGATCGTCCAGGGTGGCGCCATCGGCGAGACGGTTCCGGAACTCGTCGGTTTTCTTGGCTAGTTCGGCGTCGGTGAGGGATTCGATCTCAGGTTCGAGCCGGTCTACCTGTTCGGCGAGCAGCTCGAGTTCCTTCAGACGCTTGCCCTCACCGATCTTGAGGACTTTGCTGAAGATGGACATATCCGCTCATGATAGGAACCGGTGGCACTACTCGGAACCACTCTGCACCGAGTCAGCGAGCCGCCGGGGCGGCGGCGGTCACACCGACTCGATGAGCCCGAGCGCCCCGTCCTTGCGGTGGTAGATCACGCAATGGTTGCCGGTCTCCGCGTCGAGGAAGAAGAAGAAGTCGTGGCCGAGCATCTCCATCTGGAGGGATGCCTCTTCGACCGACATCGGCCGTAGCTCGAACCGCTTGGTCCGCACCACCACCGGGGCCACATCTTCCTCCTCGTCGGAGGTGTCCTCGGCGGCGAGCACCGGGGGCTCGGCGACGGTCCCGTTGCCGGCGGCGGCGGGACGTCCCCGGTAGCGCTGCACCAGGCGTTCCTTGAGGCGGCGGAGCTGCCGCTCGAACTTGTCGACGGCGATGTCCAGTGCGGCACGGTCGTCGGGGGCGTCCGCCTCGACCCGGACCGTGTGGCCCTTCACCACCGTGGTGATCTCGACGCGGAAACGCCCGTCGGAAAGTCTGGGGTTGGTGCGCTCCGTGAACTCGACATCGGCGGAACTGCCGTCGTCGTCAAGGATCCTGGCGGCGTGAAGCACTTTCGTCGTGGCGAGCTCTCTGATCTCGTCCTCGAGATTGCCCTTCCTCGCATGCACACGGACGTCCACGGATGCTCCCTTCGTTCGGCGAATCCCCGGCCAGGACGCGATTATCTGCCATCGTCGCCAGGCGCATCAGGGGAAGAAGTCACGACGTTGCATGGCGTCACGGCCCTCGACGAGGTCCTCGTACGACCTGCCACGCAACCTCCCAGCTCGACGGGGCCGATCCCGGCCCGCTTTCCGAGCCCACTCTACCCGGCGACGTTGCCACCACACCGAGGTGCACCGTGCCCCCGAGGACGGCGACGGCGGCGTCGATCGTCGAACCGGTGGTCGCCACATCATCGACCAGGACCCATCCCGGTTGCGGGTCGCAGCGGGGTCGCCATCTCGGTGCCACCCGCAACTCTGGAGCCCTCCCGGCATGGCGGGGCCACCACCATGCCGGGGAGAGGGCGGTCACCACGGGCAGGCCGGTGTGTTTCGCCACGACCACCGCAAGGGCGACCGCTGGATCGACCCCGTTGCGCCATCGTCGGAGACGGGCCCGGGGCAGGGGAACCAGTGCGGTGGCGTGTGCCGGCACGACGTCCGCCATCACCGATCCGAGAATCCCCGCCGCTTCGGGGGAGCCGGTGTATTTGAGCTGATGGACCAGACGGCGCGCCGCACCCTCGTGTCCCAGGGCGACGGCGACCAGGACGCCACCGCCGGTGTGCATCTGCCGACCGGGGGCAAGACTGAGACGGCACGGGGCGCACAGCCCTGTCGTCCCGATTCGGCCGCAGGCGGAGCAGGCGAACATCCGCCCAGTGTGCCGGCCGACAGTGACACGTTCCGGCGGAACCGCCCATTGCCGGGGCGGGGGCCCCGGACCGGAGATGGACCGTGGTCGTCCCCCGGCGCCCAGGGGCGCCGGGGTTCGCACACTACGTCCCCTGCTGCCAGCTCTCGAGATACTTGACCTGCTCGTCGGTGAGCGTCTCCAGCCCGCCGCCCATCGCTTCGAGTTTGATCCGCGCCACCTCGAGATCGAGCTCACGGGGAAGCACATACACGTCGGGGTCGAGATCGCCGCCGTTCTGGACCAACCACTCGGCGGCGAGCGCCTGATCGGCGAAGGACATGTCCATCACATCGGCCGGATGGCCTTCGGCGGCGGCGAGGTTCACCAAGCGACCCTGGGCGACAACCATCAGTCGCCGACCGTCGGGGAGTGTGTACTCCTGGAGGTTGGGACGCAGTTCCCGGGTGGTGGACGAGATCCTTTCGAGGGCGACGATGTCGAGCTCGACATCGAAGTGCCCGGCGTTGGCGAGGACCGCACCATCCTTCATCTTGAGGAAATGCTCCTCACGGAAGACGTGGATGTTGCCGGTGGCGGTGATGAAGACATCACCGATCTCGGCGGCATCCTCGCTGGTCATGACGCGGTGTCCGTTCATGGCGGCGGCGACGGCGCGGATCGGGTCGACCTCGACGACGACCACATGGGAACCGAGACCGGCGGCGCGTTCGGCGATCCCCCATCCGCAGTCCCCGAATCCGGCGACCACGACGGTGCGACCGGCGAAGAGGATGTTCGACGCCCGCAGGATCCCGTCCAGTGCCGACTGGCCGGTGCCGTGACGGTTGTCGAAGAGATGTTTGGTGTCGGAGTCGTTGACGGCGACCACCGGATAGCGGAGCACGCCCTCGGCAGCCATCGCCCGGAGCCGGATCACCCCGGTGGTGGTCTCCTCCAGCCCACCGAGCACCTTCTGATCGCTGCGCTCCTTGTGCAAGACCGTGGTGGTGTCGGCGCCATCGTCGAACACGATGTCGGGTTGCGCATCGAGCACGGCGTGGATGTGACGGTAGAACGTGTCGGAATCTTCACCACGCACGGCATACACCGGAATCCCGCTCTCCACGAGGGCGGCGGCGACATCGTCCTGGGTCGACAGCGGATTGGATGCACACAACACCACCTCGGCGCCACCGGCACGAAGGGTGAGCATGAGGTTGGCGGTCTCGCTGGTGACGTGCATGCACGCACCGACGGTGATGCCGGCGAGTGGTTGTTCCTTGGCGAAGCGCTCGCGGATGGCGGTGAGGACCGGCATCCTCCGGTCGGCCCATTCGATGCGGCGGTGGCCGAGTTCGGCGAGTCCGGGGTCAGCGATGTCGTAGTCCACGTCAGTCCTTCCTGAGGGCCAGTTTGAAGTTCTCCAAGATGTCGACCGGGACCGGGTCGACGTCGGTTTGTAGCGCCATCGCCACCGAAACCACGTCGCCGACGGCGGCGAGGCTCCAGAAACGGGCGAAAGATGAGGTTCCGTGTGCGAAGACGATACCGGCACTGGCCACCGCGCCTCCCAGCCGTCGCATGGTCAGGTCGAGGCGGCGTTCGTTACGTGGCTCGCCAGCCGGATCGGTCAGCGCCACGACGCCAACCCGCACCGGGTCGCTGCCCCGGGTGGCCCACGCCTCGAGGGCGTTGTGGTTGAGCTCCGGAATCTCGCCGCAGAATGCGGTGCGCTTGGTGTTCTCGTTGATCTGGGTCATCCAGCGACGCCCCGCCAGTGCGGCCGGACCGGCGGCGCCGATGACCACCGGAAGCCGGTCGAGCAGGGCCTCGGCGATGTCGAGACCGAGCGCATACCCGGCACCGTCACCACCACCGAGCAGCTTTTCGACCGCATCGGCCGCTTCGTCGATCACCGCCCCGGCGTCGTCGACGGCACCGAGCGCCCCGAGAACCCTCCGGGTGGCGGAAGAGAGATATCCGAGAGCGGCCCGTGGTTGCATCCCACCGGGGACGGCCACATGTGGGGCACCCGCCGCTGCGGCCATCTCGGCGATCCGGCCGCCTGAGGCGACGGCCACGACTGGAAGCCCGGCGGCGATCGCCTCGCCGAACCCGGATACGGTCTCGTCGGTGTTCCCCGAATGGGAGACGGCGACCACGGTGGCCCCACGGGGCACGGCCCATGGTGGAAGTCCGTAGTCGGCGTGAACCTGAACCACGGAACCGGGGGCTGATCCCAGCGATCCGGCGGCGGCGGCCATACCGGAGCCACCCATGCCCAGCAGTACCACGTCGCTTGCCGGGGCCACATCGACGGTGGGGAGGTCGAGCCCCCAGCGCAGTTGAGCGGGCGAATCGAGGACGAGTTGCATCATCGGGCTGTTCACGACATCGGCGGGGCGGGTCACGGTGCCGGTTGGTCGGGTGGGGTCCGGTCCGGGGCATTGCGGGTCGGGATCGCCTCGTCGACGAGCATCGACGGGATCCCGTCGGTCACCGGGTATCGCAACCCGCACCCTTGGCAGAGCAACGAGGGAGGGTCGTTCTCCTCGTTGAGCTCGCCGGCGCATGCCGGACACTGCATGATCGCAAGCAGCTCGGCAGGGATCAGGGTGCTCACACCGCTCCGATCGCCGTCTCGACCTTGGCGACGATGGCCGCAACGCCGGCATCATCGACGCTCTCGACATTGAGACGCAACACGGGCTCGGTGTTGGAGGGACGCAGGTTGAACCACGACCCGTCACCGAGGTCCACGGTCAGGCCGTCCAGATGATCCTGATCGGAGTCGGCGAACAGCTCGGCGATCTCGACGAGCACCTCGTGCGGATCGGAGACACGGAGGTTGATCTCGCCCGACTGCGAATACGGCTCGAAATCCTGACGGAGCACCGACAGCGGCACTCCGGCATCCGACATGACCCGCAGCAGGATCAACATGGCCAGGATCCCCGAGTCGGCCCGCCAGTGGTCGCGGAAGTAGTAGTGCCCCGAGTGCTCGCCCCCGAACACGGCTCCCGACTCCTTCATCACCTCTTTGATGTAGGAGTGGCCCACCCTGGTGCGGATCGGACGCCCCCCTTCGGCGATGACGGTTTCGGGAACGGCCCGGCTGCAGATCAGGTTGTGGACGATGGCCGCTCCCGGGTACTGGGCGAGGAACCACCGGGCGATGATGGCCGTGGTGGTGCTACCGGGGAGCGCCACGCCGAGTTCGTCGACGAAGAACGCCCGATCGGCGTCGCCGTCGAAGGCGACCCCCAGGTCGGGACGGGTACGACGTACCAGGTCGAGAAGATCGACGAGGTTCTCCGGCCGCAACGGGTCGGCGGGGTGATTGGGGAAGGTGCCATCCGGTTCGAGGTAGAGCCCGTCGAGTTCCGCATCGAGCCCGGCGAACACCTGGGAGAGCACGACACCGGCCATCCCGTTGCCACCGTCGGCGGCGACCCGGAGCCGCCCGATCCGTTCGGCGCCGACGATGCCGAGGACGTGCGCCACGTATCCGGACCTGGCATCGACCTCTTGGACCCGACCCCGGTCAGGTCCGTCGGCGAGATCCTCCTCGGCGTAGCGGCGGATGTCCTCGAGACCGGAGTCGACCCCTACGGGTGCCGCCCCGGCGAGACAGAACTTGATCCCGTTGTATTCGGCGGGATTGTGCGATGCGGTGACCACGACGCCGGGCACGTCGTCGCGGCCGGATGCGTAGTAGAGCATGTCGGTGCTGATCGCCCCCAGCATGTCCACATCGACGCCCTGGAAGGTGATGCCGTCGATGAGCGCCGCCACCAGCTCCGGTGAGGAGACCCGACAATCGTGCCCGACGACCACCTTGGGGGCGTCGGCGAATCGGGCGAACCCGGCGCCGATCCGACGCACCATGGCGGCATCGATCTGGTCGGGGACCACGCCACGCACGTCGTAGGCCTTGAATACTGCTGAGAAGTCCATTCCGGCATTGTAGGAGCGCCGTCCTGCGCCACCTCACCGACCGCAACGTCGGCGTTCCGCTCCCGGGTGTGTCGGGACGCCACTCCGACGTCGCTGGTATCGACCCGGTGACGACAGGAGGAGGCGGCACTCCCGTTACACTCCCCTCCCATGTCGACGAGCCCTCGTCCGACGGTTTCCGTGGTGATCCCCGTTCACAATGAAGCCGTCTATCTCCCCGGCGCCATCGAGCGTC
The DNA here is from genome assembly GCA_963708235.1 of uncultured Acidimicrobiia bacterium. GTDB lineage: Bacteria > Actinomycetota > Acidimicrobiia > Spongiisociales > UBA5794. Next base: position 2,216,425 of record OY970200.1, read on the forward strand.
TCCTCCGGCAACTCGACGCCGTCGATGCCACCGTCACGGTCACCATCGCCGAGAACGGCTCGACCGACGGCACCGCCGACGAGGTCCGGAGGCTTGCCGTCTCCGAACCCCGACTCCGGCTACTGGAACTCCCGGATCCCGACTACGGGGCGGCCATGCGTAGCGGGTTCCTCGAGACCGATGGGGAATGGGTGGTCAACTTCGACATCGACTACTTCTCCGGTGAGTTCCTCGCCGCCGCCATAGGCCGCGACGACGCCGACATCGTGCTCGCCTCGAAACGGGCACCGGGTTCGGACGATCAGCGGACCGCATTCCGCCGCACGGCGACCTGGGGTTTCAATCTCCTCCTGCGGACCCTGTTCGGGTCGGGAGTGAGCGACACCCACGGGATGAAGGCGTTGCGACGCAAGGTGGTGGAGGACATCGCCCCCCAGGTGGTGGCCACCCAGGATCTCTTCGACACCGAGTTGGTGCTGCGCGCCGAACGCGCCGGATACCGGATCGTCGAGGTGCCGGTGGTGGTCGTCGAGGAGCGCGTCAGCAAGTCGAACCTGCTCAAGCGGGTGCCGCGGACGTTGCGGGGCATGTGGCGGGTTCGTCGCTCTATGGGCAGGCCCGGCTCCCCGAGCTGACGAAACCCCGAGCGGGCGACCTGATCCGGCGATGCCGGCTGGTCGTGGAACCGGACGGACGTGACCAACGGGGGACCGGCCCTATTCGGCGGGTTCCTGTTCGGGGGCAGGCACCGAGTTGATCGCCTTGCGGAACACCACGTCGCGGTACGAGGCGAACTTCGGCACCAGGATGATGCCGGCGGCGAAGAGCTTCGCCAGGTTCTCCTCGATGCGGCTCAGACCGTCGAAGGCGGCGTCGGCGGCGGTCACGATGAGGATGGTCGCCCCCCATGCCACCACGTTCACCAGGTAGAAGTTGAGCGTCTCGCGTGCGCCACCCGAGTTCTGGCTCAGTTCGAAGGTCCAGCGCCGGTTGACGACATACGATGCAAAGGTGGCGAGACCGAAGGCAATGGTGATCGACCAGAACAGCGAGACCCCCGCCGCACGCAGCACATTGAACAACATGAAGTCGATCAGGGTGTTGCCGATCCCGACGACGGCGAGCTTGGTCATCTGCCGCCCGGCGTCGCGGGTGGCAAAGGTGCGGAGGTAGTTCTTCACGAGAGGCGCTGCTTCCTCCGCCGGTAACCCCACCCGGCCAAACCGAAGATGGCGGTCACGGAGAGCACCATCCCGACATTCTCCGGGACCCCGTTGGCGAACTCGATGACGACGTCCTCTTCGGTGGGGACCACGATCATCAGCGACGGTGCCGCCCGGTAGGGCCCATCGGCGCCGTGGGCCTGCCACGCCGGGAAATAGGACACCTTGATCAGGTGGGGCACACCGACCGCCGTGGTACGGAACGAGATGCGGTGGTCGTCCACCTCGATGTCGGTGACTTCGGCGGTGGCGACGGCCGGGTCCTGTATCGGTTGCGCCACATCGATCCGCTCCGACTGGTCATCGACCCGGGGCCACTCCTCGGGCCCGTCGGCGACCATCCAGCGGTCGAGGTTGTCGATGTCGTCGTACCACTCGAGCGCCGCATCGGCGAAGGGGAGGTCCCCGTCGTACACCACCGGTTGGTAAGTGGCGGGTTCGACAAGGTCGCGGTGCGGAATCCGGAAGAACGTGACCGGCTCGGAGGCGGCGACCTCCTCGAGACCGGCGGCCCTGGCCAACCCGGTCGCCTCGTCGGTCCAGGCCATGTAGTAGTCGACCCCGTACAGCTCGAGGTGGGGCAACGCCCTGGCGAAATCCAGCGAGTGGTAGTTGATGCCACGGACCGGATTGGACGGCTTGAGGCTGACCTCGGCGGCATTGAGGAAATGGAACGGCGTGGTGAGCGACGACTCGAAGAACAGCCCCTCCATCGACGGGTGCCCTTCGGTCCAGTAGGGGAACAACATGAACGCCATCGGTGTCCCGTACTTGCCCATCTCGTCGCTGTTGGCCTCCCACATGATCCGACCGGGAGGCAGTCCGTCGGCGGTCTCCATGATCGCCTCGTACTCCGGCCACGCCGCCTTCTCCTCGTAGCCGGTGTAGTTCCAGCGAACCCAACCGGGGATGTCGTGGACACCGGCGAAGACCAGGTTGGCGAACAGCACCACCACCACCGTGGCGCCGAAGGCGACGTTGCGGGTCCGGTCGGGGAGATACCGCGCCACCTCGCGCAGCGCCAGACCGACGGCGATCCCGGCGAAGATGAACACCCCGAGGTACCAGTACGGCAACAGCCGGGCGTTGTACAACTTGGTGAGGTCGACCTGGTCGAACTGGAGCACCCAGTAACCGAGCAGGGGCAGGGTGGTCATGGCGGCGAGCACCGCAACATCCTGTCGGCGCAGCAACGACCAGACCAGACCGATGATCCCGAGGGCGAGGATGGGGACGAACTCGCCGGGGATCGGGGTGGCGATCGATCCGCTCGACCCGTCGCCGATCATCCCCTTGACCGGATCCCAGTTCATGTCGGAGGTCATTCCCTGGAAGACGCGGATGGCCAGCGGCAGGGCCCAGAAGGCGGCGAGCGAGAACCCGATCACCCATGCCCTGGTCACCGAACGGAGACCGTTGCGGCGGAGCAACAACGGGAGGGAGACCACAACCACCACCATGGTGGTGATGATGTGTGAGAGCGCGGTCAGGGCCAGGAAGATCCCGGCCCGCGGGGTGAACCCGCGTCCGGCCCGGGTGTCTCGGATCACCTGCCCGAGGTAGAGCAACGACAGGGCGAACGACCAACTGAAGGAAAACTCACCGGCCAGCGTGCTCTTGATGTTGGCCCCGAAGATCGAGAAGCTCTCCATGAACACATATCCCGATCCGACGACCGTCGCCATCGAGGACACCACCCGGGAGAAACCCATCGACCGGACGAAGAAGTAGATGGCCGTGGGCAGGGCGACCAGACCCAGCATGGTGACGATCTTGAACGCCACCCCGTAGGGCAGGAAGACGTTGAGGAACACCGTGACCAGCGCCGGAAGCGGGAAGTAGAAGTACAGCGCCGGGTATCCGGCGTACCAGTCGTTGCTCCATCCCAGAATGCGGCCCTGTGGGAGCAGGGTGTCCTGGAGGTACTGCGGCAGCAGGACGTGGGCGCCCATGTCGCCGCCCGTCGGGGTGTTGGCGGCGAACAACGCCGGCCATCCGAAGGAGACGTCCAGGTAGGGGAAGACGTCGGAGGCGCGCACCTCGTACACCATGCCGCTCATCACGATGAAGATCAGCAGCGTCGGCACCGCCACCGAAACCAGCGCCACGATCTTGGCGGTGCGCACAGGATCGGTGAGGGCTGACGGTGCAGGGGGCTCGGCGGTTTCCGCCTCGGAAGGTTGAAGTGTGCTCGTCGACACGGCAGCAGAGTAGTGCCCGGATGCACGAATGCCGCCGTACCCGTGTCCGATCACTCGGTCCGCCCGTCCCCGATCGCCGATGGCGCATGGCACCGGGTGCGTCCGGCGCCGGGAGATCGAAGCTGCCGGCGCAGCGGACCACGGGGCGACCTCAGCTGGTCACGGCCTCCGGGACATCGTCGAGACGCCCGATGTAGCGGGAGCGGCGCCTGCCCTCCTCCCACCAGTATGCATACCAGTACGGCCCGTGGGGACACCGCCCGCAGGTCGCCTTGCCGCACTTGACGTGCTGACGACGGAGGGAGACCTTCGACTTGAGCGGGTTGCCGACCGGAACCCCGCGTCGTTCCAGCCGCGCCTGGGCGAGGATGAGGAGACGTCGCAGCTCGTGTTCGTCCATCTCGCGAACGGCCTCGAGCACGTCGCGGTCGATAGGCATCCGGGCTCAGGCAACGTCGGTGGCGAGGAACAACGGATGTTCGCTGCCGCGCTCATCGGTGACCTCCCAACCGAGTGGGGGTCGGAGCCGGTCGGCGTGCATCTCGCACAGGGCGTAGTCCGAGTAACGGTCGAAACCGTGTCCGAGATCGCGTAGCCATACGGCCTGGGTCTTGTAGGCGAAGCTCATGGCGACCTGCGCCGGCTGCCCACACTTGGAGCACGAAGTCATGCCGGTCAAGGTAGCCGATCCGACCTCGATCCTCGGCATTTCACCAGGCGTCCTGCGGCTCGGGCCGACCGCCGATCATTGGCGGTGGGGCGGCGGGACGATCCCGGGCGGAGCCGACGGCCGCCAGGGCCGACACCGGCGAGTAGGGTCGAATTGGAGTCAAGGCGTCCACACCGTTCGGCGGAGGGAGAACACCATGAAGTTGGCCAAGGTGGCGCTGGCGCTGGCATTCGTGCTTGCCGGGTGCTCGTCCGAATCCGGGGGCGACACCACCGGGAGCACGGTCGCCGCCGGTGGCGCCGGCGAGACGGTGGTCGAGGTGACCAGCATCGCCTACCCGACGGACACCGTGGTCGCTGCGGGCGGAACGGTGAGGTGGATCAACTCCTCCGGCGCACCGCACACCGTCGAGTTCGACACCGTTGATGGCGTCGCCGCCGACACCGCGCCGCTCGATCTTCCCGTCGACGGCGAAGCCGAAGCCACGTTGAACCCGGGCACCTGGATCTACCACTGCGGAATCCACGCCTCGATGATGGGCTCGGTCAGCGTCGAGGGTTGACCCCTGGCTTGCTCGGGCCATCCCCCGGCAACGGTGTGGCCGGCACCGCCCCCGAGGAGCGGCATGCGGCGGAGATCAACGCCCCGGTGCGGTCCGTCGCAGCCTCCGCCGACTCGGGATCCCCACGATCTGATCCAGGACCACCCCGTCTTCGACGACGAGCGTCAGGGGGACCGCGGTGACGCCGGCGCGTTCGATCATGGCCGACTCCAGCTCCCAGGTGACCTCGCGGACCGGAGCGCCGGTGGCGGCGACCCGACTGCGGGTCTCGGCGCAGTTGCCGCAGTCCGTCGAGGTGAACACCACGATACCGTCGGGAAGCCCGAGCCCGGCGATGTCCACGGCGGGATGGCTGGGTCGCTGCCAACGCCGGGTGGCGAGCGCACCGACGGCCGCCACCAGCACCGCCCCGCCGACGACGAGGAGGCGGACCGTCAGGTCATCCATCGAGTGAGATGCCGGCGACGAACGCCACACCGTCACCCGACTCCACGGCCCACGCCGCCGAGATCGGCGTCGGCGCCTCGACGAGATACCCGGACACCCCGGTTTCCTGGGGAAGGACGATCCGAACCGTGGTGCCGGCCTCGACCAGGACCTCCTCGACCTCCAGCTCGCCGACACCAAGTGGTTGGAGCGAGACCGTCACCGCCTCGGAATGGCTGTTCATCAGCCACACCGACGAGACGGCGGCCCGCACCGCACCGGGGCCGGGAAGCAGCCAGCGCTGCACCGGTTGGGGAGCGCCGACCGTGCCGGCGATCCTCGATGTCACCTCGGTCTCGTCCTCTTCCTCTTCGCCCTCGATGTCCTGTTCTTCGTCCGGTCGACGTGTCGGGTCCTCGGAGATCACCACGGCGGCGATGGGTCCGGTCGAGCGGACGGCGACACCGAACGGCCCGCTGACCAGGTCACCCAGGGGAATCCGCAGCGGACTTCGGGGAGGGACGACCTCGGTTCTTGCGGCGAGCGAGGATTCGTTGACCCCGAGGGCGTCGATCTCGATTTCGACCTCGACATCGCCGGGGTTGGAGACCACCAGGCTGGGTTGGAGACCGGTCTGGCGGACCACCGGGAACTCCCAGGTGGTCGACAATGCGGTACCGGGCCATGTCGCCTCGTCGGTGACCGTCCCCACCACGAGCTGCGGGATCACCAGGCCTTCTTCGGTGCTGATGGTCAGCGCCAGGTCATCGAGCAGCGGGACGATCTCGTTGAGCACGATGTCGGTCCACAACCGACCCGGCACGTCGATCGAGGTCAGCCCGACCAGCCCGACGTCGCCGAACTCGCTGGTTCCGGCGACGGTGACCTTGGCAGGTTCGGGGAACGGGTTGAACAGGCGCAGCACCGATGTCCGCGCCTCTCGGGTGGTGGCGCCGGTGACATGCCACAGCTTCGGGACCGACGACACACACCGGTCACCGGTGACCACCGTGTCCGAGGTGACCACTCCGGCGACACCTGACGGGCCGTCGCTGAACTCGACGAACCCGGGGGCGTCGCCACGCCGCACGATCGAGCCCACCTCGAGCGGGTCGGAGCCGGGGGCCTCGATGGAGAACTCGGCGCGGTCCGCTTCCTCGTTGGGGATCGGGCTGGGCAGGGTCACCTCGATGTCGGCATTGGCGTCGCTCGCCAACATCAGCCAGGAGTCACGTTGCGCCCCGGCATTGAGCCAGGGGCAGTACCAGACGCTGCTCTGGGCGGTGGCGTCGTCGCTCACCTCGCTCGGGCCCTCGAACGTCGGGCCCTCGGGCGCCGGCGGTTCGGGGAGCGCAAAGGCCACAACCGACAGGGCGGCAGCCGTCACCAGCAGGATCAGCCTTCTCATCGACGTCTCCCCCACCAGGACAACCCGACCAGCACGAGGAAGAATCCCACGGCCGCCATCCCCTGGGTGCGACGGGCACCGATGGGGTCGAACGAGGCCTCGCCTTCGGCAGCGGATACGCTCGTCCCCCAGTCGATCTGCTCCCAGCCGGGTCCCCACCGCGAGTTGGCCGCATCGGCGATCAGCACCCGTCCACCGGCTTCGACCTCCCCGACATACCCGAGGCCATCGACCTGCCAGGCGTTGCCGGATTCGGTGACGGCGCGGACCGGGAGCACCGCCTCCGAGGCGAATGTCGGCACCCGCAGACCCTGGAGCGGGACCAGGTCGAGTTGACCGGCCAGGACCGCCTGGAGCGGGCTCTCCCCGAGGAAGATCACCCAGCGGATACCGAACCGGGCCAGATCCTGGCCGGCGCGGAACGAGTCACCGTCGATCAGCGCCTCCAGGGTGGTCTCCAGCGCAACGTCGGCATCCCGCTCCGACGGGAGCCAGATCTCCCACAGGGCCGGCTCGACCGCCGAGAGCACGCGGTACGGGGCACCCCGTACGGTGCGGGACTCCCCCGGAAGCGTCTCGGCAGGACCGACGAGCAGGACCCGCGACGAGGCGGGGTCGCCCTCGGCGGCGGCGGTGAAACGCAACGCCTCGCCGAAGCCGTCGGTCGGCAGACCGGCGCGTCCGGGCAACAACACCAATACCGAGCTCAGCACCAGCGTTCCGGCGGCGAGAAGCCCGGCGGCAGCGGTGAACCGCTTCCAACCCGAGATGAGGTCCTGACGACGGACCACCTCGAGTGCGGTACCGACGAGGATGGCGCTCCCCAGGGCGACCACCGCCATCCCGGCGTGCTCCACCTCCCGTCCGCTACCCAGGTCGCCGGAACGCGCCGCGATCGCCCCGGCAGCGGCGACGATGGCCGCCCAGCCGGCCACCTGAGACAGCCGTCTCGGTGCAGCGATCACCGTGACGACCAGGGCAACGGCAGCGGCGATCAGCAGCACTTCCCCGGGCTGCCAGAAGGCCACCCCGGCGGTGACGAACTCGGTGAGATCGGCGACACCGATCCACGGCAGCAGCATCGGGATCGCCAGGACCGTGCCGGCGGCCGCCACCAGGGTCGCTCTCCACGGCCCGGTCTCACGGGGCGTGATGATCGCAAGAATCAACAGCGTCGCCACCGGGACCGGAAGCAGCACCGGGTTGGCGACGGCCATCAGGGCGATCACCCAGGCGGCGCCCAGAATCCGGGCGACCTGCTGACGCCGGGTGGCGGGCCAGCGGGTGAGGGGAACCCGCAGCGCCCAGGGAAGCACCCCGATCGCCACCAGGGTGCCGAGCCCGGTGTCCTCCGCCAATGCCCTCGTCGCCGGCCCGGCGACGAGGACCAGCCCGGCCAGGGTGCCGGGCACCGCTTCGATACCCCAGGTGCGCAGAAGCCGGACCGTACCCCACACCCCGGCGAGAAAGGCGCCGAAGATGAGCACGCCCGAGGCGAGATCGGCGTTGCCGAACACCACGGTCTGCACCAGACCGGCGAGCCCGAGGAACGGGGGCAACGTCTCGGCACTGCCGAAACCCGCCGGGTTCCAGCCACCGGCGTAGGCACCGATCAGGTCCGGACCCGATGGAGGAAGCGGGAGGCTGTAGCCGACCGATGGGAACCCGTCCCACAGCGTCCGGGTGGCGAAGAAGACAAAGGCGAAAGCGGACAACCCGACGATGAACGCCGGCTGTCGCAACTCCTTGCCCAACTCGACCAGGCTGAGCCGGTCGTCCCCGGGGAGCCGATCGCGGAGACGTTCGGCGGCTTCGCTGCCGAGCCGACGCAACGCCGCCGAGCCCCGGAGTTGATAGCGGAACAGCTCGGCGTCCCCGACGGCACGGTTCCGGCGGGCGACGGTGCGCCCCCGGAGTGTCGACGGCAGATGGACCACATTCCACGTCCAGGCGCGAACCCACTGCCACAGGGTCCAACGACCCAGCAGCGGCGCCACGATCGCCTCGAGCAGACCTACGAAGAATCGTGCGGGTAGCGCCCACAGCAGGGTGACCAGCCCGTAGATCTTGATCATGGCGCGGATCCGGCCCGCCTCCGCCGCCCAGCCGGACTGCTTCCAGTGCGGGATCAGCACCTCGGACGAGGGAACCACCACGATCCGTCCCCCGCGCAGCCGGGCACGTTGGCAGAGGTCGATGGCGGCCGACTCCGGCTCGAGCTTGGGATCGAGCCCGCCGATGCCCCGGGCCAGGTCACGCCGCACCAGCATCGACGGTCCGGCGACGGCGGCGACATCGCGCACGACGTCGTACTGCCCGTGATCCATCTCCTTGTCGTCGAGTCCCGTGTAGGGGACATCGAAGACATCGGTGGCGAGACCGACCGAGATGAGCTGGTCGGGGTGATCCCGGTCGAGCAGCTTCGAACCGGCGATCCCCGCCTCGACCCGCTCCGACTCCTCGAGCAGACTCCGCAATGCGTCGGGTCGGGGGATCGCACCCGACTGGACGATCCACAGATGGGTGATGTCCCCGCCGAGACCGTCGATCACGGCTCCCACCGAGTCCAGCCAATCGAGACCGTGATCGGCCGCCAGACGCCGCCCGTCGGCGTCGCCTCCGGCGCCTCCGCCGACCAGCACGATGCTGGCGGACTCGTACACTTGCCGGCGTATGGCATCGATGGACGCGGCGATACCGTCGAGGTCGCGAATCGCGACCGCAACCGCCACCGATACCGGAGGAGCTTCCGCTGGAGCAGCAGACATAGGGGGGCCATTCTGAGCGCAACTCGGTCACAAGGCAATCTCTCGGCAGTTGTGCTCTGCGGAGGGGTGGGTGGAGCGCGGATGGCGAGGGGTCTCTCGGCCGTCCTCGACGAGCAGGCGCTGACCGTCGTGGTCAACGTAGGCGACGACGAGGATGTGTACGGGGTAAGGGTCTGCGCCGATCTCGACACCGTCACCTACACCCTGGCGGGAATCCAGGGAGACCAGGGTTGGGGGATTTCCGGGGACGCCGTCGACGTGATGGATCATCTCGGAGATCTCGGCGTCGACACGACGTTCACCCTGGGAAACCGCGATCTGGCAACCTGCCTCGCCCGCACGATGTGGCTGCGACAAGGTGATCCGCTGTCGACGGTCACCCGGCGCATCACCACCCGGCTGGGGGTGACGGCGACGATCATCCCCGCCTCCGACGACGAGATCCGGACCCGGGTGAGGACGACCGAAGGCGAGTGGCTGGCGTTCCAGGATTACTTCGTGGTGAGGGGTCACCGCGACGAGATCGACCAGGTCGATTTCGTCGGTGCCGGCCAGGCCCTCCCCGCCCCCGGGGTGGTCGAGGCCATTGCGGCCGCCGATGTGGTGGTGATCGCCCCCTCCAACCCGGTGCTCTCGGTGTGGCCGATTCTTGAGGTACCCGCGATCCGTCACGCCGTCGCCCGCCATGGCAACGTGGTGGCGGTGAGCCCGCTCTTCGCCGGCAAGGCGCTGAAAGGTCCGGCCCACCGGGTGCTGGCCTCGCATGGTCTCCCGGTCGGCAATGCCGGTGTCCTCGCCGCCTACGACGGGCTGATCGACCACTTCGTCGTCGACATCGGCGACCACGACGACATCGACCGGCTGGCGACACCGGGGGTGCGTATCCATGCGCTCGACACCAGGATCGGCGAGGCGCCCGCCGGAGCCCGTTTCGCCGCCGAACTTCTCGATCTGGTGACACCGAGCCCCATCGGAGACCGGCGTTGACCGACGAACACCCCGCACCGGACACCCGGACCCCAGACACCCGGACCCCAGACACCCGGATCCCGGGCCCGATCCAGATCATCCCGGTGACCGGGATCGGCGAGGTCGAGCCCGGTGACGATGTCGCCGGACTGGTGCTGGGTGCGCTGGGTGATCCGCCGGACCTCGTCGATGGCGACATCGTGGTGGTGACCCACAAGATCGTCTCCAAGGCGGAGGGCCGGGTCGTTGCCGTGACCGACGACGCCGACTACCGCCGTGTGGCCGAGGCGGAGGCGGCGGCGGTGATCCGGCGTCGCGGCGAGATGTCGATCACGATCACCCGGCACGGGTTTGTCTGCGCCAACGCCGGGGTCGACCGGTCCAACGTGGCCATCGGCCATGCGGTGATGTTGCCCATCGATCCCGACAGGTCCGCCCACCGGATCCGCCGCCGGCTGGAACAGGCTACCGGTGCGGCGATTGCGGTGGTGGTCACCGATACCTTCGGCCGTGCCTGGCGGCGCGGGCTCACCGATGTGGCGATAGGAGTCTCCGGGCTCGATCCCATCGTCGATCATCGCGGCAGCTCCGACACGCAGGGACGGACACTCGCCGTCACCGAGGTGGCGATCGTCGACGAGATCGCCGCCGCCGCCGACCTGGTGATGGGCAAGGCTACGGGTACCCCGGTGGCGGTGCTGCGTGGTCTGGTCTGGGAGCGCGGGGACGGGCGCGCCACCGATCTGGTACGTTCGGCCGGAGAGGACATGTTCCGGTGAGTCGCCATGCCTGAGCTTCCCGAGATCGAGGCGTACCTCGCCGCACTGCGACCGCGGCTGGTCGGGTCGACCCTGGAGGACATCCGGGTCCAGTCGTTCTCGCTGTTGCGCACCTTCGATCCCCCGGTCACCGCCGCCAACGGACGCACCGTGACCGGTGTCAGCCGACTCGGCAAGCGGGTGGTCATCGAGCTCGACGGTGATCTCCACCTGGTGATCCACCTGATGGTGGGTGGACGTCTGCACTGGGTCGAGGAGCGAAAGCCGCTCCCCCGCAAGTACGGATTGGCGGCGTTCGATTTCTCCACCGGCACCGTGACCTTGACCGAGGCGGGAACCAAGCGGAAGGCTTCGCTGCATGTGGTGGCCGGGGACGAAGCACTGGCGGCGCTGGACCCGGGCGGTCTCGAGCTTGCCGGGAGCACCGTCGAGGCCTTTGCCGCCGCTTTGAACGCCGAACGGCACACGTTGAAGCGGGCGCTGACCGATGCCCGTCACCTGTCGGGGATCGGTGGTGCCTTCGCCGACGAGATCCTCCACCGCGCCCGGCTTTCACCGATGCAGATGAACACCAACCTCGACGACGAAGAGACCCGCCGACTCCATGCGGCGGCGCTCGCCGTGCTCGCCGAGTGGACCGGGATCCGCATCGCCGAAACCGGCGACGGGTTCCCTGAGAAGGTCACGGCGTTCCACCCGCAGATGGCGGTTCACGGCAAGTTCGGTGAGCCGTGCCCCGTGTGCGGCGCACCGATCCAACGCATCGTCTACGCCTCGCGAGAGACCAACTACTGCCCGGGTTGCCAGACCGACGGTCGCATCCTTGCCGACCGCTCGCTGAGCCGTCTCCTCAAGGACGACTGGCCGCAAACCCTCGAGGAACTGGAAGGGTGATGCGGAAGGCATTGTTGGCATCTCGGGTCCCCAAGAACGAGTGGCAGCCGCATGCGACAAGCCGACCGCAGGGACGCAGACGCGGCGCCCCGCCCCACCTCCTCCCAGAACCTCGGAGGCACCCCGCCCCCCGGGCGGGGAGGGCCAGAAAAGACAAACTCAGATGGGGCAGGGAGGGAGATCGATGTGCGACTCGCCTCCAGTGCCACGGAGGGTCACCTGACGGGTATTCGGGTCCGAATGACGAGCGGCGACCCCGGGTCAGAAGTCGGGGCGGGAGCGGAACCAATCGACGGTCTGGGCGATTCCGTCCTCGAGACCTATCCAGGGTTCCCAGCCGAGCAACTGGCGGGCCTTGGCCGCATTGAGCGCCGATCGTGGGACATCTCCGGTCTTGCCGGCGGCGTACACCGGCTGTTGCGTCGACCCGACGGCACCGGCGATGAGATGGAACAGCTCGGTGACCGAGGTCTCCCGGCCGGTCCCGATGTTGACGTACTCGTTGCCGCCCCGCTCGGCGGCGCGGACACAGGCGTCGACGACATCTTCCACGAAGACGTAGTCGCGGGTGATGGTCCCGTCGCCGAAGATGGTCGGGGCCTCGCCCGCCAGCAACATCTTGCTGAAGATGGCGACCACGCCGGCCTCGCCGTGCGGGTCCTGCCACGGACCGTACACATTGGAGAACCCGAGCGAGACGAAGTCGATCCCGTGGGAGTCGGAGAAGTAGCGGAGGTAGGCGTCGGTGACGGTCTTGGCGACCCCGTAGGGCGACTCGGGGCGGCGCGGCTCGGTCTCCGGGGTCGGGATCTTGTCGGTGGTCCCGAAGGAGGCTCCGCCGGACGAGGCAAAGACGAACCGGGGAACACCGGCGATGGCGGCGGCCCGCATCACGTTGACCCCGCCCACCACGTTGACCGAGGTGTCCTCGACCGGGTCCACGACCGAACGGCGGGCGTCGATCTGGGCGGCGAGGTGGAACACCACCTCGGGGCGGTGGCGCGCCACGACGTCTTCCAACTCGGGCTGGCGGATGTCCATCTGATGGAAGCTCATCTGTCCGCTGGCACGGGCGTCGCCGAGCCGGGCCAGTTTTCCCGAGCTGAGGTCGTCGACGACGAGGACCGAGGCGCCGTCGTCGATGAGACGGTTGACGAGGTTCGACCCGATGAAGCCGGCTCCGCCGGTGACAAGCGCTCTGGTGATCATGATCGGGAGCCTAACTTGAGCCGGACGCCAGTCCGCCTGCGACGGCAGCGATGATGGCGAAGGCGGGCGGTGGGAGCCGACCAACCGGGTGGTGGGTCACTCGGCGTATTTCCCCAGGACCCGGCACACCCAGGTCGGTGATTGCGTCGTCGCGGTAGGGCGGCGGCACTACCGTGCTCCCCGCCCGGGGACCCGCTGCCCACCCGGCGGTCCGGATCGTTCGTACGGAGATGCGCACACCCCATGTCCCTCGACGGATGGCTGACCCTCATCATCATCGGCGCCGTGGTGATCGTGATGGCGCGCGAGATCATGCCACCGACGGCAGCGGTGCTCAGCGGGACCATCGCCCTGATGCTCACCGGGGTCATCACCAGCCAGCAGGCGTTCTCCGGGTTCTCCAACTCGGCGCCGCTCACCATTGCCGCCCTCTACATCGTCGCCGCCGCGGTGACCCGCACCGGTCTGTTGCGTGCCCCACTGACACGGGCCGTCGCCAACACCACCACCGACCGCTCGGCGTTGCTTCGCCTGCTCCCCGGAGTCGCCACCGGTTCGGCGTTCCTCAACAACACCCCGATCGTGGCCATGCTGGTACCGGAGGTCAGTGCGTGGGCGATCCGAACCGGACGTTCCCCGTCGCGCTATCTGATGCCGATCTCGTTCGCCGCCATCGCCGGGGGGTTGATCACCCTCATCGGCACCTCGACCAACCTGGTGATCTCGGGGTTGCTCGAAGAGTCGACCGGGCAGGGGCTCGGCTTCTTCGAGATCACACCGATCGGGCTTCCCGTTGCGGCAGTGACGGTGGGGCTGATGATCCTGCTGTCGGAGCGGCTGCTGCGTGAGCAACGGTCGCCGCAGGAGGACCTCGAGGAGAGTTTCCGTCAGTTCATCCTCGAGATGTCCGTGGTCACCGACGGCCCCCTCGACGGGGCCTCGGTGGAGGACGGTGGTCTCCGCCACCTCAAGGGGGTGTACCTGGCCGAGCTGGAGCGACCGAACGGCGAGGTTCGGGTGGTCGAGTCGGGGACCCGTCTTGCCGGTGGGGACCGGCTCCGCTTCGTGGGCAAGGTCAACGAGGTCGTCGATCTTCTCTCGATGCCCGGTCTCGAATCCGCCCACGCCGAACAACTGAGCGGCTTCGATCTGGTGCGAAGCGACTTCTTCGAGGCCGTCATCGGACCGTCGTCGTCGCTGGTGGGCAGCACCCTCAAGGAGGTTGGCTTTCGCAGTGCCTACGACGGGGCGGTGGTGGCCATCCACCGCGCCGGGCAGCGGATCGACGCCAAGCTCGGCGAAGTCCGGCTGCGGACCGCCGACACCCTGGTCATCCTCGCCGACTCCGGGTTCATCGAACGGCACCGCGACCGCAGCGACTTCCTGCTGGTCGCTCCGCTCGGTTCGCCGACGGTCACCGATCCGAAACACCGACGCACCGTGATGGTGGTGGCGTTTGCGGTGCTGATCCTCGCCGGCAGCGGGCTCATCCCGATCCTGAATGCGGCGTTGATCGGGGCGCTGGCGTTGGTGGGTCTGGGTGTGCTCACCGTCACCCAGGCCCGCGACGCCGTCGACCTCAACGTCATCGTGCTGGTGGCGGCAAGCTTCGGGCTCGCCGCCGGGATGGAGAACTCAGGGCTGGCGGCGACCCTCGCCGACTTCGTCGTCGACGGACTCGGACCGATGGGGACGGTCGGGATCCTGGCCGGCATCATCCTGATCACCACCCTGCTCACCGAGCTGATCTCGAATGCGGCAGCGGCCTCGGTGGTGTTCCCGATCGCCCTCGTGGCGGCAGACAGTCTGGGGATGGACACCCATGCGATGGCCATCGCCGTCGCCATCGGCGCATCGACCTCGTTCCTGACCCCGATCGGCTATCAGACCAACATGATGGTGTTCGGACCCGGTGGGTACCGCTACTCGGACTACGCCCGTCTCGGGGCCCCGCTGACCCTGGCCATGGTGGTGGTATCGGTGACCCTCATCCAGTGGCTGATGCTGTGAAGCGCCGGCGGACGCCGGGCTGACGATCGGCTGGGCGCAACGGCTCAGACGAGTCGGGGCGGGAGTTGTTTGGTGAAGAACTCGGTGAGACGTTCGATGGCGTCCTGGGCCGCATCGAGGTCGTAGCCGTCGCGGTGATCATCGAGGAAGTCGTGGCCCACCCCGTCGTATACGGCGAACTCGGCGTGCGGCAGGTGGCTGCGGGCGTCGATGACGGTGTCGATCGACACCACCTCGTCATCGCGACCGAACAGGCCGAGCACCGGGACCGCCGCAGCGGAGAGACGCTGCACATCGTCGTCGTCGAGCGGTGCATGGACCAGGGCGATGGCGGAGGCGCCGTCGACACCGGCCAGCCCGACGGCCAGCGGACCGCCCGAACCCAACCCGAGCAGACCGAACCCGAACTCGGCGCTCGACCAGAAACCTGCCGGATTGGTGGTGAAGCGCACCACATCGCGCAGATCGGCCAGGGCGCGCTCGCGGGGCAGGGAGACGGACATGGCCGTTGTGCGGTCCGCATCGCCAGCCGGACCGTTGCCCCGGTACAGATCGGGGGCGATGGCTGCGAGACCGCGACGGGCGAGCCGTCGGCACACATCTTTGACGCTCGACGTCACCCCCCACACCGATGGGACCACCACCACCGTCGGCCACTCACCCTCCAGATCGGGTCTGGCGAGGTAGCCGGTGTGGAGCCGGGATCCCGCGGCGATGCTGGTCGACCCGAAGAGGATCGGCACTGTCCCTTCGCCCTTGAGGACGCTCATCCCGGTGGTCTCCCTATCTCGACGTTGCGGACGGAACTCTACCGCCCGGAGAACGGTGCGACCTCGCGGGTGTTGCTCTCTCTTTGCCCTCCCCGCCCCGAAGGGAGGGCTCCTATGGGTATCAAGCGGGAACAGAGGAGAAGGACACCTTCAGCAAGGCAGGCCCCATTCTGGCCCTCCCCGCCCCCCTCCCATTGTTGGTCGGGGCGGGGAGGGCCAGAAGGGAGGCGGCACCTGGTTCGACCTGTCGCGTGCGGCGTCACATCGAGGAAGGGCGGACCGACCGGACCTCGCCGGCGAAGAGGGTGGTTCGACCGGATGGTGTCTCGACGACCAGGCCACCGGCGGGGTCGATGTCGACTGCCCGACCGCGACCGGACGGCTGCCATTCGATCTCCTGTCCCAGCGTCACACATGCCTGGCGGTACTCGTTGTGCGGCCAGGCATCGGGGCCGGACGCAAGCGATGCCAGCAACCTCGTCGCCCAGCCGGCGGCGATCTCGGCGGCGAGACCCGGACCCGGGTCATCGGAGCAGAGCGCAACCGCCCCGGGGGGCCGCGCCTCTGTGGGCGACGTCCCTGTCGGCGACGATTCTGAGGACGACGCCGTGTCGGGTGGCGGCCACCAGAGGTTGAGACCGCAGCCGATGACCACGACATCCCGCTCGGCTTCGATCAGGATGCCGCCGAGCTTGCCCCCGGCGGTGACGATGTCGTTGGGCCACTTCAGCCCGCTGCGGACACCGACCGACTCGAGGATCGAGTCCCGGACGGCGAGCCCGGTCACCAGCGCCAGCCTCGGCCAGGTGTCGACAGGCCAGTCGGGACACACCGCCAGCGACGAGTAGAGGGCGCGCGGCGCCTGGTCCCATACCCGGCCGGAGCGGCCCCGGCCCGCCTCCTGACGCTCGGCCACCACCAACACCGGAGACACCGCACCCGACAGGCGCTGTCGCGCCTCGTCCTGGGTGGAGCCGACGGTTCCCAAGGTCACGGTGGCGTAATGTGTGGTCATCCCCCACCTCGGCGAGGCTCACGAGTATGGCGACCGACACTACCGCGGAGTTCGAGTGAACAACGAGCAGCGAATCGAAGACCTTCGCCGCCGCCGCCAGGACGCCGTGACCCCCGGAAACCAACGGGCCGTCGACCGCCAGCACGACCTCGGGAAGATCACGGCGCGGGAACGCATCGACGTCCTGCTCGACAAGGGGTCGTTCCAGGAACTCGACATCTTCGTCCGCCACCAGGCCTCCGGCTTCGGGATCGAGGCAAATCGACCCAGCCGGCGATGCGGTCGTCACCGGGTGGGGCACCGTCGACGGGCGCACCGTCTTCGTCTTCGCCGAGGACTTCACCGTGTTCGGGGGCAGCCTGGGACAGGTGGTGGCCGACAAGATCTGCAAGGTGATGGACCTGGCGATGGACACCGGCGCTCCGCTGATCGGGCTCAAGGATTCCGGCGGTGCCCGCATCCAGGAAGGGGTGGTCGCCCTCGACGGATACGGCAGGATCTTCGAACGCAACGTCCGGGCCTCGGGTGTGATCCCGCAGATCTCGGTGATCATGGGACCCTGCGCCGGAGGCGCCGTCTACTCCCCCGCCATCACCGACTTCGTGTATCAGGTCGCCGACACCTCACATCTGTTCATCACCGGACCGGATGTGATCAAGGCCGTCACCGGTGAGGAGGTGACCTTCGAGGAACTGGGAGGCGCCCACACCCATGCCACCACCTCCGGGGTCACCCACTTCGTCTCGGCCACGGGTCGGAACGCACTCGAGGAGACGCGCTACCTGCTGTCCTTCCTCCCCGCCAACAACATGGAGACGGCGCCTTTCTTCGCCCCGACCGACCAGCCGGACCGACAGGACGAGGAACTCACCACCATCGTCCCGGATTCTCCGAACCAGCCCTACGACATGGTCGAGCTCGTCGAGCCACGTGGTCGACGACGGCGAGTTCTACCAGGTCCACGAACACTTCGCCCGCAACATCGTGGTGGGTCTGGCCCGGCTCGACGGTTACTCGGTCGGGATCGTGGGCAACCAACCGAGCGCCCTCGCCGGCACCCTCGACATCGACGCCTCGGTGAAGGCGGCACGGTTCATCCGGTTCTGCGATGCGTTCAACATCCCCATGGTGACCTTTGTCGACGTTCCCGGATTTCTCCCCGGTGTCGACCAGGAACACAACGGGATCATCCGTCACGGCGCCAAGCTGCTCTATGCGTATGCGAGGCGACCGTCCCCAAGCTCACCGTGATCACCCGCAAGGCCTACGGAGGCGCCTATGTGGTGATGAACTCACGGGCGCTCCGCGCCGATGTCGTCTTTGCGTGGCCCAGCGCCGAGATCGCGGTGATGGGTGCCGGCGGTGCGGTCAACGTCATCCATCGCCGGGAGATCACCGCCGCCGATGATCCCGATGTCCGCCGCCAGGAACTGATCGGTGAATACGAAGACCCGGTTCAACAACCCGTACCTCGCCGCCGAGCACGGGTTGGTCGACGACGTCATCGAACCCCGGCAGACCCGACCCCGACTGATCAAGGCGCTGGAGATGCTGCGCAACAAGCGGGAGTCGATGCCCCCGAAGAAACACGGCAACATCCCCCTTTGACCCGGCCGAGCCGTGCCCCGGTTGCACGCTTGTAACATGCGGCGCATGCAATCCCTCCTGATCGCCAACCGCGGCGAGATCGCGGTGCGGGTCATTCGGGCCGCCCGTGAACTCGGGCTGCGGACCATCGCCGTCTACTCCGAACTCGACCGCGACGCCATCCACGTCGACCTCGCCGACGAGGCATGGAACATCGGCCCGGCACCGGCCGCAGAGTCCTACCTCGACATCGACCGCATCCTTTCGGTGGTCGGCGAGGCAGGCGCCGACGCCGTCCATCCCGGATACGGGTTCCTCGCCGAGAACGCCAACTTCGCCCGCGCCGTCATCGACGCCGGGGTGATCTGGGTGGGGCCGTCGCCGCAGGCCATCGTCACCATGGGGGACAAGATCGCGTCCCGCAAGGCGGCCGAGGCCGCCGGTGTATCCGGGGTCCCGGGCACGCTCGACCCGGTGGAGGAAGCCGCTGCGGTCACCGCCTTCGCCGACGCCCACGGCTACCCGGTGGCGATCAAAGCCGCTCACGGCGGTGGCGGCAAAGGTCTCAAGGTGGTGCGCTCCGCCGACGAGGTGCCCGCCGCCTTCGAATCGGCCCGGCGCGAGGCCGACGCCTACTTCCGCAATCCCGAGGTCTACGTCGAGCGCTACCTCGACCATCCCCGTCACATCGAGGCTCAGATCATCGCCGATGCCACGGGACGCACCGTGTTCCTCGGGGAGCGGGACTGCACCATGCAGCGCCGCCACCAGAAGCTCATCGAGGAGTCCCCTGCGCCGAACCTCGACCCCGACCTGCGGCGCCGTCTCGGCGAGGCGGCGGTCGCCGTCGCCACCGCCGCCGGATACGTCAACGCCGGAACCGTCGAGTTCCTCGTCGAGGACGGCGAGTTCTACTTCCTGGAGATGAACACCCGGATCCAGGTCGAGCACACCGTCACCGAGATGGTCACCGGTCTCGACCTGGTGAAGGAGCAGATCCGGATCGCCTCGGGCGAACCGCTCTCCTTCGACGAGGTCGAGGTGCGGGGTCACGCCATCGAGTTCCGGGTCAACGCCGAAGATCCCGCCACGGGATTTCTCCCCAACCCCGGAACCGTCGTCGAGTACCGCGAACCCGGGGGTTTCGGGGTCCGGGTCGACTCCGGGGTCAAAGCCGGATCGGCGATCAGCCAGTACTACGACAACATGGTCGCCAAGCTGGTGGTGTGGGGTCGGGACCGCGATGAGGCGATCGCCCGGGGCAGGGTCGCCCTCGCCACGTTCCACATCACCGGGCTCGCCACCACCATCCCGGCACACCAGCGACTTCTCGACACCCCCGAGTTCCTCGCCGCCACCCACTACACCAAGTTCGTCGAAGATCATGTCGACTTCTCGGATCTCGCTCCGGCGGCAGCGCCGACGCTGCCCGAGGGCGAGGAGACCGAGGAACGCAACCTCACCGTCGAGGTCGGCGGGCGTCGCTACGGCATCCGCTACTGGGCGCCGGTGATGGCCGCCGCCGGTGGCGCCGGTCAACGGGTGGCGCCACGACGTCGTCCGCCCAAGTTGGAGCGGACCGCCACCGCCTCCGGAGGCGCCGGAGTGGTCACCGCACCGATGCAGGGCACCATCGTCAAGGTCAACCATCCCGCCGGAACCTCGGTCGAGGCCGGCGACGCACTGTTCGTTCTCGAGGCGATGAAGATGGAGAACGAGGTGAAGGCACCCATCTCCGGAGAGATCGTCGATCTGAGGGTGCAGGCCGGGGACACCGTCTCCGCCGGCGCCGTCATCCTTGTCATCAAGTAGTCCCGCCGCCATCACCGGATCGATACGGTTCACACCACGCCCCACCCCCATCCCGACCCGAGGAGCATCGCCGCCTCATGTCCGACTCGCTGCCACTGTGGGAACGGGAACGCCGCTGGCCGCTGATGCGGCCCTTCGTCTACCACCTGTTGGAGAATTTCGTCTATCCGGAGTGGATCCCCGGGCGTCGCATCGTCGACTTCTCCGCCGGTCTCGGTGACCTGAGCCGTTATCTCCATCGGCAGGGCGCCACCTCCGTGCTCGCCACCGCACCCGAGGCCGAGCTCCATACGGGAGCCGGGTCCGATGGGATCACCTGGCAGAGCGGTGTCGACGCCTCACGGATCGCCGAGGCGCTCGGTCCCGAATCGGTCGATCTGTTCTGCGCCCGGATGGTGCTCCAGTTCCCGCGATACGAGGACGCCGGAGTCGACGTCGACTCGATGCTGGACCAGATCCACCGGGTGCTGACCCCGGGCGGGCGCGTGGTCATCGCAAGCCACGCGTTCTTCTCGATGCAGAACTACCCGTCGCTGGCCGACGAGCAGGACGCCGATGCGCTGATCTCCGAGCTGCGCAACGTGGCGACACAGGCGCCGGACGGGATCGACAGGATCCTCGGCGAGGAGGCGGCCCGGCTCGCCGGTCTCGCCGAACTCGTCCAGTACCTGGGGTTACCGCCACGCGAGTCGAGCGCCGGGACGACCGGTTTCGGACTCCGGGTGCCGCTGCTCGTCGATTCCTTCCTCCGCTCCGGGTTCGAGCTGGAGATCGTCGACGACATCGAACCGTTCACGTTCCCGCTCAACACCTGGGAGCGGTTCGACGAAGACGCCGCCTCGGTAGCGGAGCTGGGTCGTCAGGTGTTCGACACCAAGCGCCGCTACCTGCTCGACGACGCCAACCGCAATCCCTACACCCGCCCGTCCCACCATGCCCGGATGCTCGCCGAGCTGGGCACCTCGATGTCCTTCGTCTGGGTACCCATCGTCAGGGTGGTGGCCCGCAAGCCGGACTGACCGCCAACGCAGCGGCGGGGCCACCCTCGCCGGGAACGCACCGGGCTATTCGGCGGCTTCTGCGATCGACTCGGCAAGCGAGGGATGAACCATCATGGTGTCCACCAGCATGTCGACCCTCAGCCTTGCCTGAACCGCAAGGGCGATGGGAGCAATCAGCTCCGAGGCGTGGTGACCGACCACTGTGCCCCCCAACACCACCCGGGTCGCCGGGTCGGAGATCACCTTGGCGAACCCACGTGGATTGCCCTGGATCAGCGCCCGGGGGCTTGCCGCAAACGGGACCTTGGTGATGCGGACCTTGCGACCTTCGGCGGCGGCGTCGACTTCTTCGAGCCCCACCGAGGCGATCTCCGGCTCGGTGAAGATGGCCTGGGTCACCTTGCCGTAGTCGATGGGCTTTGTCTCGTGCCCGGTGATGTGGCTGGCGATCTTCCGGCCCTGCATGGTGGCGACCGAGGACAGTGGCATCTGCCCGGTGACGTCACCGGCGGCATAGATGTGCGGCACCGAGGTGCGGGAGAACTCGTCGACCGGGATGTAGCCACGATTGGTGGCCACCCCCGCCAACTCGAGACGGAGCCCCTCGCTGTTGGGAACCGATCCGACCGCCAACAGTGCATGCGACGCCCGTACCGTGCGGCCGTCCTCGGTCTCCACCACCACCCCGTCACCGTCACGGCGCGCCGCAGAGGCCCGCGAGCCCTTGAGCAGGCGGACGCCCCGCTCCAGAAAATCGTCCTCCAGCACCGTGGCAACCTCCGGATCGCGGTGCGGGAGCACGTGGTGCCGGCTGACCAGCAGCGTCACCTGCGCCCCGAGGCTGGAGAAGATGTGGACCATCTCCACCCCGGTGACCCCGGACCCCACCACCACGATGTGCTCGGGGAAGCTCGGGCAGGTGGTAGGCGTGGCGGGTGTGGATCACCCGCTCGCCGTCGAGCTGCGCCCAGTCGGGAACCAGCGGGCGCGACCCGGTCGACACCAACGCCACGTCGAACTCGAGCGGCACCACCCCTTCGGCGGTGTCGGCCTCGGCGGTGTTGAGTCCGGTGAATCGACCCCGGCCCCGGATGATCTCGACCCCCTGGGAGGTGAGCATGTCGGTGAAACCGGTGGCCAGGCTTGCGGTGATCCCGTCGAGATGGGAGGCCAACCGGGACATGTCGATGGCGACGTCGCCCGCATCGGAGATCCCGAGACGAGGCGCCGATCGGATCGCCGCCAACCGCATCGAGCTCGCCGCCATCGCCTTGGACGGGATGCAGTCCCAGAGATGGGCGGCGCCCCCGACGATGCTGTCCTCGACCAGCGTCACCCGCGCCCCGAGGGTGGCGGCGGCGGTGGCGGCGGAATGTCCCGCCGGACCTCCACCGATGATGAGGAAACGCAGTCGATGCTCCTGGTCCATGGGGCTCTCCGGATTGTCTGGCGCCGGAACCGGCGGTCGTGGCGTCGTCGGGATGGGGTGATCGAAGTCAGTGACCAGGACGGTAGCGACCGAACACGCCACGGAGGATTCCGGACACCTCACCGACGGTCGCCATCTCCGCCAGTGCCACCTTCATCGGTGGCAGGAGGTTGCCGGTGCCCTCGGCAACCCGCCGAAGCTCGTCGAGCGCCCGATCGACGGCGGGCTGGCTGCGTGTGGTGCGGACCAGCCGGGTGCGTGCCACCTGCGCCGGCTCCAACCCGGGGTCGACCATCCCGATGGGCGGCGTCTCGTCATCGCCACCGACGAAGCGGTTGACGCCCACCACCGGGGAGGTCCCCTGTTCGAGCCGGGTCGCTTCGCGATAGGCCGCTTCTTCGATGAGCCGTTGCGGGAAGCCGTTCTCGATGGCGGCGACCGCCCCGCCCATCCGGTCGATCTGGTCGATCAGCGCCATTGCCCCGGCTTCGACGGCGTCGGTCAACGATTCGACGTAGTACGAGCCGGCGAGTGGATCCACCGTGTCGCCGACCCCCGATTCGAAGGCCAGGATCTGCTGGGTGCGCAGCGCCAGCGTCGCCGACTGCGAGGTGGGCAGTCCCAGCGCCTCGTCGTAGGCGTTGGTATGGAGGGACTGGGTGCCCCCGAGGACGGCGGCGAGCGCCTGGTACCCGGTGCGGACCACGTTGTTGAGCGGCTGCTGGGCGGTCAGCGTCGACCCCGCCGTCTGGGTGTGGAAGCGCATCTTCCACGAGGACTCATCCGTCGCACCGAGCCGGTGACGCATCAACCGGGCCCAGATCCGGCGGGCGGCGCGGAACTTGGCGACCTCCTCGAACAGGTGGTTGTGGGCGTTCCAGAAGAAGGAGAGCCGGGGGGCGAACTCATCGATGTCGAGCCCGGCGTCGAGCGCCGCCTGCACATAGGCGAGCCCGTTGGCAACGGTGAAGGCAAGTTCCTGGACCGCCGTGGAGCCGGCCTCGCGGATGTGATAACCGCTGATCGAGATGGTGTTCCAGTTGGGGAAGCTCGGTGGCGCAGTAGGCGAAGAGATCGGTGACCAGCCGCATCGACGGTCCCACCGGGTAGATGTAGGTGCCCCTGGCGATGTACTCCTTGAGGATGTCGTTCTGGACCGTGCCGCGGATCCGCTCGGCGGGAACACCCTGTTCCTCCGCCACCAACTCGTACAGCAGGAGCAGGGTGGATGCGGTGGCATTGATCGTCATCGAGGTGGAGACGTCGCCGAGCGGGAGACCGGCGAGCAACGTCCGCATGTCGTCGAGCGAGTCGATGGCCACCCCGACCTTGCCCACCTCACCGGCGGCGAGCGGATCATCGGAGTCCAGCCCCATCTGGGTGGGGAGGTCGAAGGCCACCGACAACCCGGTCTGACCCGCCTCGAGCAACGCCTTGAACCGGCTGTTGGTCTCGTCGGCGGTCCCGAACCCGGCATACTGACGCATCGTCCAGGGTCGCCCCCGATACATCGACCGGTAGGGGCCACGGGTGTACGGGAAGCTCCCCGGCTCACCGAGCGACGCCTCCGCATCGAACCCGTCGAGGTCGGAAGGTCGGTACACCGGGGCGATGTCGATCTCGCTCGAGGTGGCGAAGTTGTCGTGGTTGTTTTCAGACATCTCTATCATCCGTGACCGAGAGCACACCTATTCCCCGATGGAACGGCGCCAGGATGCTAACCCGGGAACCATCCGCTCCCTCTCAGCGTCCCTGACCCGTCCCCCATCCCTGATCGGATCAGCGTGGAACCCAATCTTCATATGATCGAGCGACGCGAGCGCCGCGGGAAGCGGCTGGCTTCGCTCGCCATGCTGTCCGTGATCGCCTTCCTCGGTGCGGCGGCGTTCGGGCTCTTCGCCTTTCTCGAGGCGAACGCCGCCTACGGGACGGCCAAGGACCTCGAAGCGAAGTACATCTGCGACCCGACCGACTTCGAACTGCAGTTCCCCGACCTGTCGCGTCTGTCCGAGGTGTCGACCGTCGACGGGGTGTTGCTGGGCAAGCTGACCGAGCGCAACAGCCAGCCGACCACCATCGACGAGATCCCGGACACGGTGCAGCATGCGCTGCTGGCCGCCGAAGATGCCGGCTTCTACGACCACGAAGGCGTCGACTTCCGCGGCATCCTGCGCGCCGCCATGGCCAACGCCTCGAGTAGTAGTGGTCTGCAGGGTGGCTCGACCATCACCCAGCAGGTGGTCAAGAACACGTTCCTCACCGACGAGATCACCATCGAACGCAAGATCTGCGAGGCCGTCGTCGCCGCCGAGTTGGAGCGTCGCTACACCAAGGAACAGATCCTCGAGTTCTACATGAACTCCGTGTTCTACGGCGAGAACGCCTACGGGGCGAAGGCTGCCGCCCAGGAGTACTGGGGCAAGGACCTCGAGGACGTCACCATTGCCGAGGCGGCCGCCATGGTGGTTCCGATCCGCAACCCCTCCTACTACAACCTGCGGAACAATCCCGAGAACGTGATCCGGGCGCGCAACAACGTCATCGAACAGATGGTGGTCAACGAGTTCATCACTCCGGAGCAGGGAGCAAGGGCGGTCACCGCCCCGCTCGATGTCGCCGACCCCGAGGGTTCGGAAGAGGATCTGGCACCGCAGGTGATGATCGCCGCCCGTGAGGAACTCCTCAACGACTCCCGCTATGGGTTGGGCGAGACCTTTGCGGAACGCAAGAAATCGCTGTTCGGATGCCCGGCCAACGATGCGTCCTGCGAAGGGGGCGGTGGGCTCAAGGTCACGGTCAGCGTCAACTACGAGTGGCAGCAGGAAGCCAACCGGATGTTGCGGGCCTGGTTCCAGGATTCTGACGGCCCCACCGGCGCCATCGCCATGATCGACAACCGAACCGGCGCACTCCGGGTGATGGCGAGCGGGCTCGAGTACGGCGACGACATCGAGGCCGGCGAGCGACCCTACGACCTGGTCACCAAGGGTCGACGCCAGGCGGGTTCGTCGTTCAAGCCGATGGCGCTGCTGGCCGGGCTGGAGCACGGTGCCCAGTCGGGATGGGACATCACCCTGGGGACCTACTGGGACTCGTCGAGCCCCCAGGAGATCGACTGCGGTGTGCCGTGCGGCGGCAGCGGGTCGAACCCGAACATCTGGAGGGTGCGCAACGCCGAGAGCGGCGGGGGTTCGGGGCTCCGCTCCCTCGAGGAAGCCACCTATCGCTCGACCAACACCGTCTACGCAAACCTCGGCGTGGCGGTCGGTCCCGAGAACATCATCGACACCGCCCACCGCATGGGGATCGAGTCGCCGCTCCAGCCGTTCCTCTCGATCACCCTCGGGACCGAGACGGTCAGCCCGTACGAGATGGCCGTCGCCTACTCGACCATCGCCAACTACGGCGAGAAGACCGAGCCGTACCTCATCGAGCGTATCGAGGACGTCGACGGCAACCTCGTGTACGAGCACCAGACCAAGAAGGAGCAGGTGCTCGACCCGGCGATGACCGCAGCGGTGGTGCGGACGTTGGAGAAGGTGGTCACCCAGGGGACCGCCACCCGCGCCGGGATCGGGCGGCCCGCAGCCGGCAAGACCGGGACCGCCCAGGACTACCGCGATGTCTGGTTCGTCGGCTTCATCCCGCAGTTCACCACGGCGGTGTGGTCGGGCTACCCGGACGGCGCCATCCCACTGGAGGGATTCACCGTCTTCAACGAACCCGACGGGCGACCGCAGTATTACGACCGTGCTTTCGGTGGAACGTTGCCTGCGCCGATCTGGCGTCAGTTCATGGAGTACATCACCGACGGACTGCCGGTCCGCGACTTCCCCGACGAGCCGGAGGGGACCGACGAATGGTTCCGCATCCCGCTCACCGAGGTTCCCGACGTGACCGGGATGGGCGAGGAGGAGGCGAAGTCCACCATCTTCCGTGCCGGTCTGTTCGCCAGCATCGTCGCCACCCCGTCGGCATCGCCCAAGGGCACCTTCCTCGGGCAGAGCCCGGCGCCGGGTACCGAACTGCCGCAGGGTCAGACGGTGACCGTCCGCTACTCGAGCGGTGTGCCACCGGCGACACCGAACCTGGTCGGGCTCGCCCTCAGCGAGGTTCAGGGCACCGTCACCAGCCACAACAACGCTTCCGGGATGAACCTGAGTTGGGTGTCACAGCCGCAACCCACCGAAAACCAGGCGTTGTGGCGGGTGGTCATCAGCACCAGCCCGGGACCGGGTGCACCCATCGGCAACGACGGCACCATCACCGTGATCTACGGCGTGCCCCCCGATGGAGGGGGCGGCGGAGGAGGCGGTGACGGCGACGGCGACGACGACGGTGGCGGTGGCGGGGATGACGACGACACCGAGGAGAACGACTCGCAGTCGTCGAACCCGAACCGACGAAGAGGATCCGACCGCTGACCGACGCCGTCGGGCATCGGCGGAGTCGGTGACGGTGCGGCAGCTCAGCCGGCCCGCACGTCGCACTCCGAGGCGCCCGGCCATTGCTTCCGTCAGCCATCGACCGGTGACACGGCGCCCTGCTGACGCCATCGACCCTGGCCAAAGGCAATCCAGCAGCGCTACCTGACCCTGTCGCCGGCGGGATCACGGCCGGCAGGATCGTGTGATATCCGGACCATCCGAGGTGGTGGGCCGTCGGTCAGCAGCGGTCCCGGCTTCATCGTGCTTGCGTGATCCGACGAGGTCGACCGGACGGCGACCTGCGTGACCCGTCCGATCATGACATCTGTCATCTCCAATCCCTGTGTCGGGGCACTACCGCCCGATCGTCCTTTTCGGCACTCTGGGCAGCGGAAAGGAGAAGCTATGACAGCGGTACTCGAGGTACATGACCTCAAACACACATACGGCGATGGGGATGCGCTGGCGGGGGTCAGCCTGTCGGTCGAGCAGGGCGAACTCGTCGCACTGCTCGGCCCGAACGGTGCCGGCAAGACCACGCTGGTCCGGTCCGTCATCGCCTTGATCAGACCGACGGCAGGTGCGGTGTCCGTCGCCGGCGGCGATCCAGCCAGCGCCATCGTGCGTCAAAGGCTCGGTGTCGTGCAACAGGATGTCGGGTTCCCCCGGACGTTGACCGTCGCCGAGGTGGTCGAAGGAGCCGCCGCCCGGGCGGGTGGCGCCCCCGGGACCGCGCAGCGCACCATGAACGAGATGGGTTTGGACATGGTCCGCAAGCGGCGGGCGTCCGACCTGTCCGGCGGACAACAGCAGCGGTTGCAGTTGGCGATGAGCCTGGTGGCCGATCCCGTGCTCCTGGTTCTCGACGAACCCACAGTGGGTCTCGACGTGGCGGCCCGCCGGGCGTTCTGGCAGACGCTCGCCGAGCGACGCCGGCGGGGTACCGGAATCCTCCTCACCACACACATCGTGGAGGAGGCGGCGACGATCGCCGATCGCATCGTCGTACTCGACGCCGGCAGGGTGGTGGCCGAAGGCACACCTGACGAACTCAAGCGCCTGCTGCCGGGGCGACGCATCTCCGCTCGCACGAAGGTTCCCGTAGAGGCGATCAGAGCCGTCGACGAAGTGGTGACCGCAACCGCGGCGGACGACCGGATGGTCATCACGGCGATCCATGCGGAGCCGGTGATCCGTGTCCTCCTCGAGCTGGACCACAACCTGAGCGACCTCGAGGTGGCGACGCCTTCTCTTGACGAAGTGCTGTTCCAACTCACCAGCGACAAGGAAGAGGTGGCGGCATGACCGCTCGAATGTTGAGGTTCGAAGTCCGAGATGAACTCCTGGCGATCGGGAGGGAACCGACCGCATTGTTCTTCTCGGTACTGATGCCGGTCCTGTTCTACACGATGTTCGTCGGCCTGTTCGGTGGCGAGGGGCCCACCGATTCAGGGATGATCGCTCCCTTCGGCACCTTCGCCGTGCTCTCGGTGGTGATGATGAGCCCTGGCATCGGACTCGCCGACGCCCGGGAGCGCGGTTGGCTCCGTGTGAAGAGGGCCTCCGGAACCCCGCTGTGGATCACTCTTCTGGCCAAGGTGGTCGCTGCCGTTCCCTATGCACTGGGTGTTCTCCTGGCGATGACCGCAGCGGCAATCGTGGTGGGATCCATGACGGTCGATGTCGGTGTGCTGCTCCGGGTCTTCGGCGTTCTGGTGCTCGGCGCCCTGCCATTTGCCATGTTCAGCCTTGCGATCGGTGCCCGGGCCGGGGCCAACGCCTCCTCGGCGATCCTCAACGCTATTCTCATGCCGATGGTGATCGCTTCGGGCTTGTGGTTTCCCAGCGAGATCATGCCCGAGTGGGTGGCGACCATCGGCGCAGCGATGCCGACCTATCACCTGGCCGAGCTGGCCATGGTGCAGGTGGAAGGCGGAGCGTGGCTGGGACATCTCTCCGTGGTGGGCCTGACCGCGGTCGTCGGTGCGGCGCTGGCTGCCCTGTCCTACCGCACTGCTCGACCGTGAACCCGGATTCAGCCGTTCGGGAGAGGTCGGGCCGCCGCTCCGGCTTTCCCGAATGGCTGTACCTGGTCTTTCTGCTCTTTCTCTTCCTCGGGCCGGTCATCAGCCCGGACAGCACGGCCATCGATTGGGTGACGGCTGCGGTCACGGCGGTCACATGTGCCGTCGCCTACCTGGTCGGACTTCGTCACCGCAATCTCCGTACCGCAGCAGCGCTGGTGATCCTTGCGATCGGTGTGGTCAGCACGTGGCTGGGAACGGCAGCGATGGGGGTGGTTCCGGTCTACGCCGCCGCCCTCGTTGCGGGCTTCGTGAGTCGTCGCGTTCTGGTCTGGCGTCTCGGTCTCATCACGGTGATCACGGTCGTGGCAATGGCCTTCTCCCCCATCCCACCTCCCTTTGTCTTGCTCGCGTTCGTACCCGCCATCCCGATGATCTGGCTGATCGGGTTCTCGGTCGAGGCGGACCTCGACCTGAGCCGTGAAGCGGACTCGTTGAGAGCGGAGAATGCACGGGTCGAGTACCTGGCAACCGTCACCGAGCGGGAGCGGATCGCTCGCGACCTTCACGATCTCGCCGGTCAGGCCTTCACCGCCATTGCGCTCCGTAGTGAGTTGGTGCAGCGACTCGCCGACACCGACCCCGCACGGGTGAAGGAGGAGGCAGCCGCCATGGCGACGACGGCCCGGGAAACGCTGACCCGCATGCGAGAGACCGTGGCCGGCTGGCAGCAGATCGACCTCGCCGACGAGCTGGACCGGGCAGCGACGGCGCTGGGGACGGCGGGCGTCGAGTCCCACATCCAGGGGGCATGGCGTCAGGATCTTGCCCCTTCGGTGGAGACCGTGCTCGCCCTGGCGCTACGCGAGGCGGTCACCAACGTCGTGCGTCACGCCGACGCACGATCGTGTCGCATCAGTCTCGAGGCAGGACCGGGTGAGGTCGAGCTCCTGGTGAGCGATGACGGTCGTGGAACACGGGAACCGGAGGGCTCCGGACTGCGGGGAATGCGGGAGTGGGTGATGGCCGCTGGAGGGACCATGAAGTACACGACCGGCCGGGGAACGTCGCTTCGCATCACCATCCCCGTAGGCACCCTATGATTCGTGTCGTCCTCGTGGAAGACCAGGAGATGGTGCTGAGCGCGTTCGCTTCTCTGCTCGAGCTCGAAGCCGACGTCGTCGTGGTTGCGACGGCCACCAACGGAGTCGAGGCGCTGGACGCGGTGCGGGAGCATCATCCCGACGTGGTTCTCACCGACATCGAGATGCCCGGTCTCAGCGGTCTCGACCTGGCACGCAAGCTGGCCGACGAGAGCCCTGAGATCCCTGTGGTGATCTTCACCACGTTCGCCCGGTCCGGATACCTGCGACGTGCGCTCGATGCGGGGGTGGCGGGCTACATCCTCAAGGACGCCCCCATCACCCACCTCGTCGACGCCCTGCGGCGCGTCCACGCCGGCGAACGCGTGGTGGCACCCGAACTGGCGATGGCAGCCTGGGAAGGCCCAGATCCCCTCACCCAGCGCGAGCGGGAGGTCCTGCGCCACGTCGGCGAAGGCCTCCCCAACTCCGATATCTCCGCAAGGCTGCATCTGTCGGAAGGAACCGTGCGGAACTACCTGTCCTCGGCGATCGTCAAGCTGAACGCCCGCAACCGCACCGAGGCCTTCGCCATCGCCAGGGACAAGGGCTACCTGTAGGACCCTTCGAGCGAGCGGGTCGGCCCCGGGTACGGACCACCTTGATCGGATCCGCAGATGGCACCAGGGGTCGGCGTGGGTCTCCGCATACCGGAGAGTTGAGAGACAAACCTTTCGCGACCCTGTTCCACTGCACTTGTGGTTATCTGTCTCTATCTGATATTAGTTGGACATGGCTATCTCGTCTGCTCGTGATCTGGCGGCGCCCGGGGTCGATTCCGGTGAATGTCCTCTCATCGGTTCCATGCCTGGCCCGGGCGCCGCCGAGCCCTACCCACTGCTGCGTCCGACGGTCCACCCCCGCCCCATCATCCATCCGGTGCCGTGGGAGCACCCCGAGGACCGCCATCGCCTCGACGACCCATATGTCCGTCGCTACTGGGTTCCCGTTCTGGGGCCGGGAGCGATCGCCGATTTTCTGCGACTCGCCACCGCCGCTTCGCGCGGACGCTCCCTGCCCCGGCCCCGCCGGCTGCCGGAGCTGGGGCGTGCCGGGCTGGTGCGCACCGACGGTGCCACCGTCCTGGTCCGCACCGGCGTCCCGCCGCTCCCTGCCGGACTCCGCCGCCGGCTTCCCCCCAACCTGAGAAGGGAACTCACCTCCCGGGTGGGCACCGGATGCTGAGCCACCCGCACGCCTTCGGCAGGGCCGGAACGGGTCGGGACCACTGCTAGCCTCCCGTCCCATGTTGCCGAGCTTCGTCATTGCCGGAACGATGAAGGGTGGCACCACCGCATTGCTGCGTGGCGTGAAGGCGCATCCCGATGTGGTGATCGCATCGGGCAAGGAGATTCATTTCTTCGACGCCCATTTCGATCGTGGAGTCGACTGGTACCGGTCACAGTTCCCGGCAGCCGTCGGCAGCTCCACCGTCGGCGAGGCCACTCCGGACTACATGTACGAGGAGGCGGTGATCGATCGGATGACCTCCACCATCCCGGACGCACGCATCATCGTGATCCTGCGCGATCCGGTGGCGCGGGCCTACTCCCACTACTGGCACAACGTTCGCCGTGGTCGCGAGCCGCTGACCTTCGAGCAGGCACTTGCGGCCGAGCCGTCGAGCATCGACGGCTCGGACCCGGACCGGCCAAAGGGCCACTTCGCCTACATGGACCGGAGCCGCTACATCGACCAGGTGCGGGCGATCGAGTCAAGGGTGGGTCGTTCGCAGATGCTCGTCGTCGCCAACGAGGACCTCCGTGTGCACCGCACCGCGACCCTTCGCTCCAGTTGGGAGTTCATCGGCGTCGATCCGGAGCGCGGGGACGTGACCATCCCCCGGCGCAGGATCCGGTGGTATGTCCGGGAGCGGCTGTCGCCGGCGCGACGCGCTCGCAATGCCCCTTACCCGCCCATCGACGACGCCGTTCTCCGACGTCTCCGGGCCGAGACCCATGACGACGTGGTGGCGCTCGAAGCGTGGTGGGGTCGAGACCTCACATCCTGGAGAACCTGACCCAGGTGTTACGACTCTTGGAATGGTCATCCGGACGGTAGGATCGGGCCAGTCTCGTGTGTGGGGGAACCGCAGCGTCAGGAGGTGACCCCATGGGCCCAGGACCCCGGCTTGTCGTAGGAATGCCCGTGTACAACGGGGAGAACTACCTGGATGATGCGTTGCGGAGTCTCCGCATGCAGACCTTCACCGATTTCGTCATCGTGATCACCGACAACGCCTCGACGGACTCCACTCCTCAGATCGTAAAGCAACACGCCGAGGAGGACGACCGAATCGTCCTCGTCCGTCACGAAACCAACCTCGGTGCGGCGCCGAACTACAACTCCGCCTATCACGTCGCTCCCCTCTCCGACTACTTCTGCTGGCTCGCCCACGACGATCGGCCGATGCCGCAGTTCTTCGAGAAGTGCGTCCAGGCACTCGACGACCATCACGACGTCGTCCTGGCGTTCGCCGGCACTGAGGTCATCGACCACTACGGCAACGAGTTGGACCGGCGCCCGGCGCGCCCTCAACTGATGTCACCGTACGCCCATGTGCGGTTCGCCGATGTGATCGACCAGCACCACAGCAACCATCCGGTGTTCGGCGTGATCCGCCGCACCGCCCTCGACCGCACCCATCTCCATGGTTCCTATACGGGGAGCGACCGGGTATTGGTCGCAGAGCTGGCACTGCTCGGCCCGTTTGCCGAGGTCAGCGATCTGCTGTTTGCGGTCAGGGAGCACCCGGACCGCTCGGTGCGCGCTCGTGGCGGGGCCCACGCCAGTGGACAGAGCCGGGACGCCTGGTTCGACACCAAACGGACCGGTCGGGTCGGTTTCCCACGCTGGCGGCGGCTGCGCAACTACGTTGCCGCAATCCGTGCGGCGCCGCTCCCCGGACCGGAGAAGCGTCGCTGTCGCGTCGCCCTGGTGCGCTGGCTCGTCGTGGACGGAAACTGGAAGGCATTGCTCTTCGATGTCACCGCCGCCGCCAAGCAGCTCACCGGTCGGGTCAAGGCGCTCCGCCGATAGGTGGAGGGGCCGACCCTGGACCCCTCCGTCAGATGCAGACCTCGATCCGAGGATGCAGTCCCATGCGTGCCAGGTCGCTCGAGATCTCGTCGCGGTAGATCGGGTTCATGATCACCACCAGGTCGGGGTGGTAGGAGACCAGCGTCTCCGGTGACACGATCCCGACCCCGCTCCCGGCCAGAAAGCTCCCCTGTTTCATCGGATTGATATCGACCGCCATCTCGATGCCTGCGCTCCCGGTACCGCTGAGAAACCCGACCGCCTTCGAGCTGGCTCCCCACAGCACCGGACGTCGGGCGCTCTCGACCATTCGGCGCCACTCCTCGATCCTGGTCGGCACCACCTCGGCAAAACGGCGCACCGCCGCAGCGAGATCCGGGGCAGCGCCATCGGGAGTCCCTGTGGCGAACTCGCCGACGACGGCATCGAGCACGAGGTACTGATCCGAGAACCGTACGTCGAGATGGACCGGTTCCAGCCCGGATCGGCGGGCGGCGGTGCGCAACGACGCCTGGGTGAAGTACGACACGTGCTCGTAGTAGACGTCCCAGAATGCACCCTCGATCAGGATTCGATTCGACTCGGGTACCTCGATCACGACGGCGGCGCCGGGTGTCCGTTGCGCCGCACTGCGTAGCGCACCGAGGAAGTGTGGGACATCGGCGATGTGTTCCAGGGTGTGCCGGCACAGCAGCATCTCCCCCGTCCACGGGGAATCCGGGGTGAACCACTCGGTGACGAACGTCACGTCGGCCTCGGTCGTGATCCGCCCCGGAACGTGGGCAGGATCGATCCCGATCCCACGGCACCCGAGATGCTCACACATCTGAACCAGGAACTCGCCTTTGCCGCAGCCCGGCTCGATCACGGTCTTGCCGGCAAGCCGGTGCCGGTCGTCGAGGACCTCGATCAGTTCGGTGGTGTAGCGAAGGAAGGTCGGCGACGACGCCTGCGATTCCTCGTACCCGCTCTCGTAGTCGACCAGCGTCTCATCGAAACGGTCGTTCTGGAGAAAGCCGCAGGTGGTACAGAACGACAGCCGGATCTCGCCGGTGGGGAACCGCTTCGCCTCCTCCGGGTCGGCGAGGAGCACACAGCTCCCCACCGGGACCCGACCCAGATCGATGACCAGTTCCATCTCGCTGCCACAGATCCGGCACGGGGCCAGCCCGCCGCTCACGCCAGCACCATCTTGTGGGAGGCGAAGCCCTCGGCCAGCCCGGAGCGTGCGCCGGATTCCATCCCGCGGATCCGGAGTACGGCACGGAACAGCGCCTCGTCGAACCACGGCTTGGTGTGCTGGGAGGGGTAGGCGGTGTGGAGGTCGGCGATCTTGCGATCTGCCTCGACGTCCGAGATCGGGACGTAGGTGTTGACGGGGCCGAGGTCACCGTCGTATTTGGGGATCTCGTACTCGAGGATGAGCTGGCGACGATAGACCTGGGGGGCGAGCTCGCCGAGGAAGCGGTGGTCCTGGTGGGCGTCGGTCCGACGCGGGACAAAGACGGTGTCCGGCTCGAAGTCGGCGTGGTGGCTGCGCACCGCATCCTTGACCGCACCAGGAGTCTCGTATGGGAGGAACCCGTCGCGGAAGTCGTGGATGGTCACGGCAGCGGCGTTCCCGAGCAGGATCTCCGCCGAGTGCCGCGTCTCTGCGGCACGTTGCTCGTCACCGGTCAGCACCAACCAGCGGATGTCGGCGCCACCGGCCGCCAGACGGCGTACGGTCGCCGCACACCCGATCTCGATGTCGTCCGGGTGGGCTCCTAGGCAGAGGACCTTGCGCATGCCCCCCAGCGCCGGGACCGGCGAGCTGCACGGGGTCTTCCAGACCTGCCACGGAGCCCGATCTTTTGCGTAGAGGTCGTCGAGTCGCTGCTTGTCCTTGAAGGTGTCCATCGGAGCCCAGAAACCCTCGTAGCGGAGACCCCTGAGCCGTGACTCGGGAACCAACCGGTTGAATCCGTCGAGCACATCCTCGCCTGGCTGAAGGTAGTCGAAGATCTCCTGGCGGAACACGAAGAACCCGCCGTTGATCCACAGATCGGTGCCGACAATGGGGGTCATCTCGGTTACCAGCCCCGCATCGGACGTCCTGACCCGGTGGTAACTCAGCGGCGGCTGCACGGCGAGCATCTGGGCCACGGCGTCGGAGCTGCGGAAATCTTCGATGTAGCCGTTGAGGTCGAGGTCGGTGAGACCGTCGCTGTAGTTGGCCATGAACATCTCCTCGTCGGCGACGAGGTTGCGCACCGCCAGCAGCCGGTCGGAGAGTTCGGCGTGGGTTCCCGTATCGACAAACGTGATCGTCCAGTCTTCGATGTCGGAGCTGATCAGGTCGATCTGACGGCCACCCTTCGACAGGACGAAGTCGTTGGACACCGCCTCGTCGTAGTGGAGGAAGAAGTCCTTGATCGCATCGGCGCGGTAGCCGAGGCAGAGGATGAACTCGGTGTGACCGAAATGGGCGTAGTACTTCATCAGGTGCCACATGATCGGCCGGTAGCCGACCGGGACCATGGGTTTGGGGATGGTCTCGGAGTAGTCCCGGAGCCGGGTCCCCATCCCGCCGCAGAACAGCACCACCTTCATGTCCGTCCCTCCCCCGGTGTGTACACCGTGATCTCAGGAATTGGCACCACGAACCTGCCGCCCCACTCGGCGATCCCCGCCATCTGTTGCATGATCTCCTCCTTGAGGTTCCACGGCAGCACCAGTACGTAGTCGGGGCGGGTACGGAAGATCTCATCGGGCTGATGCACGGGGATGTGGGTGCCGGGCAGATAGTGGCCGTGCTTCGCCGGACTGCGATCCACCGTATAGGAGAGGAGGTCGGTACGGATCCCGCAGTAGTTGAGCAGGGTGTTCCCCTTTCCAGGTGCCCCGTACCCTACGGCGACCTCCCCGCGATCGCGCACGCCGATCAGGAAGCTGAGCAGACGCCGCTTGGTGGTGGCCACCCGCTCCCCGAAGCCGCTGTATGTGGCAAGGTCGTCCACCCCCAGATCCTGCTCCCGTTGCAACATGGCCGCCACGGCGGGTCGGCGATGGCGGGGATCGCTGCGATGACAGCCGTAGATGCGGAGCGATCCGCCATGGGTCGGCAACTCCTCGACATCCCACAGGTCGAGCCCGTGGGCGGCGAAGATGCGATGTGCGGTCGTGAACGAGAAGTACGAGAAGTGCTCGTGGTAGATGGTGTCGAACTGGTTCTCGGCGATCAGCCGGAACAGGCTGGGGAACTCGATGGTGACCACACCGTCGGGAGCGAGCAGCGTGGCGATCCCGGCGACGAAACCGTTGAGGTCGGGGACCTGGGCGAGCACGTTGTTGCCACAGATGAGGTCCGCCAGGTGGCCGTCGGCGACCAGCGCCGCGGCCGTCTCGGCGGAGAAGAACTCGACGACGGTCGGGACCCCGCGGGCGATGGCGGCCTCGGCGACGTTGCCGGCCGGCTCCACACCGAGCACCGGGATCCCCTTGGCGACGAACCACTGCAGCAGATATCCGTCATTGCTCGCCAACTCGACCACCTTGGACCCGCCGTCGAGCCCGAAACGTTCGGTCATGTCGTCGACGTAGCGCCGGGCGTGTTCCAGCCAGCTATCGGAGTACGACGAGAAGTAGGCGTAGTCGCCGAAGATGTCCTCCGGTGTGACGTACTGCTCGAGTTGCACCAGCGAGCACGCTCCGCAGACGTAGACGTGGAGCGGGTAGAACGGCTCCATCCGGTTGAGGTCGGCAGCGGTCAGAATCGTCTGACAGAGCGGCGACTTTCCCAGATCCACCATGGTGAACGAGAGCTCGGCCCCGCAGAACCGGCATCGGGGTTTCGTGGCCCCGGTATCCGTCGCTGCCATCGTCAAGTCGTCACCGGGTCGGGGGCTCGCCCATCACCGGACCGACGACGCCCGGGCTCGCCGCTCCAGCGCAGGTCGGCATCGAGCCGGCCTGCCTCGATATGGGATTGGATGGTGCGGATCCGGAAGTACCGACCTCCCTCGAAGTCTTCGGTCGAGAATCCGTTTGCCGTGTAGGCGGCGTACAGCTCCTCGGCCCCCCGCTGCACGGTCCATTGCGGGTCGAAATCGGGCAGCAGCTCCCGGGCCTTGGAAAAGTCGATCCGGTAGTCCCGGGTGTCCGGTTCCCCACCTGCGGCAAAGGTGACCTCGCTGTCGGGTACCACCCTCCCCACGATCTCGGCGATGTCGCGGATCTGATAGTTCTCACCGTTGCGACCGATGTTGATCGCCTCGGCATGGATGACCTCCCGTGGAGCGGCAAGCACGACGGCGCACGCTTGCGAGATGTCGGCGACGTGGACCAAAGGACGCCACGGTGAGCCGTCGCTGAGGATGCGGACCTGACCGGTGGTCACGGCCCACGCCGTGAGATTGTTGACCACGATGTCGAGACGGAGCTGTGGCGACACTCCGTAGGCGGTGGCGTTGCGCATGAACACCGGACTGAAGTTGTCGTCGGCGAGTTCGGTGAGCGCCTTCTCGGCGAGAACCTTCGACTCGCCATAGGGGGTCACCGGCGACATCGGGGACTCCTCGTCGAGAAGTCCCCCGCCGCCGGCGCCGTAGAGACTGCACGACGAGGCGAACACGAACCGGCTCACCGCTGCGGTCTTGGCCGCCTCGGCCAGCCTGACGGTGGCGCGGTGGTTGATCGCATAGGTGATGTCGGGGTTGAGGTCCCCCAATGGATCGTTCGACAGCGCCCCGAGATGGACCACCGCCTCGAAACCGTCGAGATCACCGGCGGTCACCTCGCGTAGATCCCGGCGGATCACCGGGACCTCCTCGGCGGGTCGACCGAAGGTGCATCCGACGAAATAGCCGGTGTCGAGCCCGACCACGTCATGGCCGGCGGCGGTGAGTACCGGCACCAGCACCGACCCGATATAGCCCTCGTGACCGGTCACCAGAACTCTCATCACACCTCCGAGTATGACCACCACACATCGGGGGACGCCGTACCCCGCATATCGGCGTGCAGACTACCGGAGACGCCCGGTCGCTCACCGCACCTCCCCCGCCGACCCGGCGCAGCAGCCTCGGATCGATGATCGTCCGGCTCCCTATGCTCAGGGCATGGCGAAGTCGTATCACGACCTGGTGGCAGAGGCCCGTCGCACCGTCGTGGAGATCGATCCCGGGCAGGCCCAACGCGACATCGAAGCGGGAGCGCACATGATCGATGTGCGCGAGCCCGCCGAACACGCCGCCGGGGCGGTACCCGGCGCCGACCACATCCCCCGAGGGGTGCTCGAGTCGGTGATACCGACCCGCCACCTCGACGCCGATACCGCGATCATTCTCTACTGCGCCGGTGGACACCGGTCACTGCTCGCCGCCAGGACGCTGCTCGATATGGGGTACCGACGGGTGGTTTCCCTGGCGGGCGGTGCCGGGGCGTGGAGGAGTGCCGGGCTGCCCTGGACCAGCGCCGAGAGGGACCCGCTCAGCCCCGCCCAACGCCTCCGCTATGGGCGGCATCTCAGCCTGGCGGAGATCGGGGAGGGCGGTCAGCGGAGACTGCTCGACGCCTCGGTGCTGCTGGTCGGGGTCGGGGGTCTCGGATCGCCGGTGGCGCTGTACCTGGCGGCGGCCGGAGTGGGACGGATCGTGATCGTCGACGACGACCTGGTCGAAGCGGGCAACCTGCAACGCCAGGTGCTGCACTCCTCGGACGGGATCGGGACGGCAAAGGTCGAATCGGCCGGTGACCGGCTGCAGTCCCTCAACCCCGACGTGGTGGTGGAAAGGCACCGGGCCCGCCTCACAGCCGGCAATATCGCCGGGCTGATGAGCGGCGTCGATGTGGTGGTGGACGGCTCGGACAACTTCCCCACCCGCTACCTGGTCAACGACGCCTCGCTCCGCACCCGAACCCCGGTGGTGCACGGTGCCGTGCTCCGGTTCGAGGGTCAGGTCTCGGTGTTCCGTCCCTACACCGGTCCCTGCTACCGCTGCCTCCATCCGGCGGCCCCTCCTCCCGAACTGGCGCCGGCGTGCGCCGATGTCGGCGTCCTCGGGGCGGTGCCCGGAGTGATCGGAACCATCCAGGCCGTCGAGGCCGTCAAGCTCCTCCTCGACATCGGCGACCCCCTGATCGGGAAGCTCCTGACCTACGACGCCCTCGATCAGTCGTTCATGAGACTCGACTTCGCCCGCAACCCGAACTGCCCCGCCTGCGCCGATGAAAGCGCCCCTCCCCCACTCGTCGACTACGACTGGGCATGCCTGCCACCTGCAACTCCTTCCAGAACCTCGTAGGCATCCCTTGTGGCCCTCGCCGCCCTTCCCCGCCCCGCCGGGGCGGTGGTTACGAACGCCTTGCGCACGTAGGGGGGTAGGGCCAAGAAGACCTCGCGGAACAAACGAGTGCGAGGGGACAAACTTTGCGGGCGGGTTGGCCCGCAGTGTCACCGACGGCCTCCCGACCCCGAGCCGCGCATCCGCAGGCGACAACAACCGCATGCGACACGGCGACCTTCGCGGATGCAGGCGCCGCGCCCCGCCCCACCTCCTCCCCAAACCTCGGAGGCACCCCGCCCCCCGGGGCGGGGAGGGCCAGAAAAGACGCAGACGGGGCGGGCGCGACGTCACTGTCCGTCAACCCGCAGTGTCACCGACGGCCTCCCGACCCCGAGCCGCGCATCCGCAGGCGACAACAACCGCATGCGACACGGCGACCTTCGCGGATGCAGGCGCCGCGCCCCGCCCCACCTCCTCCCCAAACCTCGGAGGCACCCCGCCCCCCGGGGCGGGGAGGGCCAGAGGGGACGCAGACGGGGTGGGACGCAGACCGGAAAGCGGGGAGGGCCAAAGGGACGCAGACGGGTGGGACGCTGCCGACGCCGACCGCATGCAGGGATGCCAGAAGGTTGATCTCGGGTAGTTCTGAACGACGCCCGGCCGGCTGGGGTCAGGGAGCGAATCCGTTGCGGGCGATGTCCTCGGCGAGGGCGACGAGGGTGCGGATTCCGTAGCCGCTGGCACCGAGGGTGAGGTAGTGCTCGGCGGTCTCGACGCGGGCGGGTCCGGCGATGTCGAGGTGGGCCCAGCGCCGTCCGGCGGTGAACTGGCGGAGGAACAGTGCAGCGGTGCCGGCGCCACCCCACCGGTCTCCGATGTTCTTGAGATCCGCCACCGTCGAATCCAACTTGGGGCGGGACTCCTCTTCGATGGGCAACCTCCACATCGGCTCTCCGCTGCGGCGGGCGGCCCCGATGACCACATCCGCCACCTCGTCGTCGGAGGTGAACACCCCGGCCATCCTGGTCCCGAGCGCCACCTTGCAGGCGCCGGTGAGGGTGGCGACGTCGACGATCAGATCGGGTTCCTCCTCCGCCGCCAGCACCAGTGCATCGGCCAGCACCAGCCGGCCCTCGGCGTCGGTGTTGAGCACCTCGATCGTGGTCCCGTCCCGGGCGGTGATCACGTCACCGGGCCTCATCGCCGCCGGACCAACCATGTTCTCGGTGAGCGGGGCGAGAGCGACGACCTCGACCGGGATCTCCATACGGGCGATCGCCCAGACCGCACACAACACGACAGCGGCACCGGCCATGTCGGTCTTCATGGTCGTCATCCCCTCGGCGGATTTGATGGAGAGACCGCCGCTGTCGAACACGATGCCCTTCCCCACCAGCACCAGTCGGGCCACGGCGTTGGGGGGGCGATAGTCGGCCCTGACCAGCCGGGGCGGTTGCGACGACCCGGCCGACACCCCCAGGATCGCCCCCAGCCGCTCCTCGGCGATCCGGCCCTCGTCCCAGATGTCGACGTCGATACCGACGCTGCCCAGCTCCACCGCCGCCCAAGCGGCGATCTGACTGGGGGGCTTGTGATTGGCGGGACGGTTCACCAGATCGCGGGCCATCGTCGTCGCCTCGGCGAGCACGGCTCCCGCCGCCCCGGTCGGCCCCCCAGGATCGACCAGCACCAGACGGCGCACCTTGACGGTGGGTTCGGCGGCGACGAACTCGTCGTACCGGTAGAGGGCGGCGAGCAGCCCGAACACGGCGAGATCGGCGGCCCCCTCGATATCGAGCTGTGAGAGCGTGGTCGCCACCGTTTCGGAGGACGTCACCAGTCGGGCCGCCTCGGCGGCAGCGCGACGCACCGCCTCGGCATCGACCTCTTCGCCCAGACCGACCAGCACCACCTTGCGGAATCCCGATGCCCCACCGGGGATGGCCACCGCCTGGCGGGGAGCGCCGGTGAAGTCGAGTGCCCGCAGCGCCGCCGCCGGGTCGTCTCCGAGACCCCCCAGGACCGATTCGGCGCCGGGTCCCCACACCAGGTCGGCCAACACCGGGACCACCACCGTGTCGCCCCCGGCCTGGTCGAGGGTGGGGACGGTGCTGATCACGATGGATGAGACGTCGGTCATTCGGAAGCGTCCTTGCTGGAGGTCCAGGTCTCCTCGGTATTGCGGGCTGCCATCCACAGGTAGTCGGCGAGCCGGTTGAGGTACTGCACGGTGAGGGTCCCGCCGATCTGGTGGAGCCTGG
This sequence comes from uncultured Acidimicrobiia bacterium, assembly GCA_963708235.1. Lineage (GTDB taxonomy): Bacteria > Actinomycetota > Acidimicrobiia > Spongiisociales > UBA5794. The sequence continues at coordinate 2,258,317 of OY970200.1, forward strand.
TGTGGGTGACCACATGGCGCTCGGCGCGCCGCACCACGGTGCGCGCCACATCGAGCGCTGCCGACAGCGGGTTGTTGCCCGGCACCACGAACTCGGTGGGCATGCCACGGACCTCGAAGATGCGGTCGATCTCCGCCTCGAGACGGGCGATCATCGCAGGATCGGGTCGGCTGACCCCGACCTCGAGTTTGTGGTGGTTCGAGGGGGCGGTGGCGAGCTCGGCGGCGACGATGAACATCTCCCGCTGGATGTCGAGGATGGTTTCCGCCAGGTCCGGGTCACTTGAGTTGGCCAGGGCACGGGCCACACCGAGGGCCGCCACCGCCTCGTCGACCGCCCCGTACGCCGCCGGCCCGCTGTCGTCCTTGGAGACGCGGCCACCGTAGAACAGCCCGGTGGTGCCGTCGTCGCCCTTCTTGGTGTAGATCTTCATGGCCTCAGCCTACGGCGCTCTCGTCTGCCCGATGGCTGCGGTCGGGGCACCTGGGCGGCATGCCGTAACCATGCGATGGAGCGGTGTCGCTTCATCCGAAGGCCAGCATCCGGCCGACCACCAGAACCCCGAATGCGGTGAGCACCGCCAGGTAGCTGAGCCCGGTGGCGGCCATCACCCCGGTGTAGCGGGGTTCCTTCAGCGAGAACCACACCGCCACGATCAGCAGACCGGTCATCACGGCAAGCGCCGCATAGGCCCAGGCGAACACCGACGAGGCATCCATCCCACCGGACAGCACCGAGCCGGCCACCATGGCGATCTCGGCGACCAGACCGATCCCCCCGATGACGCACAGACGCTGCAACGCCCATCGCGGCAGCCGGGGATCGACCAGGTACCAGTGCCCGAGCAACATCTCCGCCGTCACCCCACCGAGGAAGATCGCCCCCACCAGGGCGGGGATCAACGGGGATGTCTGCCAGGCGACGAAGGCGAATGCCACCGCAGAAACGGCGAACAGGACGGCGGCCGCCTGCGGGCGTCGCGCCAGGAAGGTGGCGACCGCAGCGGCGACCACCGCCACCATCGCCGCCCCCCGCCCACTGTCGGCGCCGGAGGCGGCGAACACCAGCAGCCCGAACCCGGTGACCACCACACCGTTCATCCACACGTAACCGGGACCGACGATCCGCCATCCGGTGACGGCGGCGGCACCCCCGGCGATGCCGGAGAACCACATGGCGAGAACGAGTGCCGGGGTGAGCTCCATCAACGAAGGTGGATGGCGGTCAGCCGAGCCAGGCGGCGAGACGGTCCACCACTGCCTGTGGGGTGAACCCATACTTCTCGGCGAGCACCTCGGCGGGGGCCGAGGCCCCGAAATGATCGATCCCGATCGACAGACCGTCGGTTCCGACGATGTCGCCCCACCCGAAGGTCGACGCCGCCTCGAGCGAGACTCTCGGCATCGTGCCGAGCACCTCGTTGCGGTACGCAAGGTCCTGTTCGAGGAATGCCTCACGGCAAGGCAACGAGACCACCCGGACCGAGACGTCCTGCTCGGCGAGAAGTTCGGCCGCCTCAAGGGCGACCCACAACTCGCTTCCGGTGGCGATGAGTACGGCGTCATCACCTGGGCGGGCGATGTACCCGCCCCTGGCGACCTGGTCCGGCGCCGTCGCCACATCGGGCACGGGGAGGTTCTGACGGGTGAGCACCAGGGCGGTGGGGCCGTCGGTTCGATTGATGGCGACCTGCCATGCTCCGGCGACCTCGCCGGGGTCACCGGGACGGATCACCCAGAGGTGGGGGATGGCGCGGAGGGCGGCGAGGTGTTCGATGGGCTGATGGGTGGGGCCGTCCTCGCCGAGGAAGATCGAGTCGTGGGTGAACACCCACACACTCGGGATCTCCATCAGCGCACCGAGACGCACCGAGCCGCGCATGTAGTCGCTGAAGGTGAGAAACGTCGATCCGAATGCCCGCACGCCCTCGTGGAGCGTGATCCCGTTGATCATCCCGCCCATGGCGTGTTCGCGGACCCCGTACCGGATGTTGCGACCGGACGGATCGGCGGCCGAAAAATCGCCGAGGCCCTCGATCAGCGACTTGGTGGAACCGGCGAGATCGGCGTCACCGGTGACGAGGTCGGGTCGGGCCACCGCAAGCTGTTGGATGACGTCGCCGGAGATGGCCCGGGTGGCGACCTGCTTTCCGGCGGCATAGCTGGGGGGATCCAGCCTGACCGGTTGTGGCGAGAAGTGGGCGCTCCATTCCGCGGCGATCTCCTCGTCGCCGGCCAGCAGTTCGGCGCTTCGTTCCTCCCATGCGGTCCGGGCGGTGCGACCGCGTTCCATGGCAGACGCAAAGAATCCGTACACCTCCTCGGGGACCACGAAGGGGGGATGATCCCAACCGAGCCGTTCCCGGACCAGGGCGATCTCGTCGTCGCCGAGCGGCGAACCGTGGGCGGAGGCGGTGTCCTGCTTGTTGGGGCTGCCGTAGCCGATGTGGGTCTTGCAGGAGATCAGCGAGGGGCGGTCCTCCTCGGCGAGCGCCGCCGTGATCGCCTCGTCGATGGCTCCCCGGTCGTGACCGTCGACGGTGAGGGTGTGCCATCCGTAGGCGTCGAACCGGGCCGGGACATCCTCGCTGAAGGTCCAGGAGGTGGGTCCTTCCAAGGTGATCGAGTTGTCGTCGTAGAGGTAGATGAGACGGCCCAGCCCGAGGTGCCCGGCGAGCGAGGCGGCTTCGGCGGTGATCCCCTCCATCATGTCACCGTCGGAGACGAAGGCGTAGGTGTGGTGGTCGACGAGACCGGCGCCGAACCGGGAGCGGAGGTGGGTCTCGGCTACCGCCATCCCGACACCGGTGGCGAAGCCCTGACCCAGCGGCCCGGTGGTGGTTTCGATGCCGCGATCGCGGTCGATCTCCGGGTGGCCGGCGGTAGGGAATCCCCACTGGCGGAAGTTGCGGATGTCGTCCATCGAGATCTCGAAGCCGCTGAGGTGCAACAACGAATAGAGCAGCATCGAACCGTGCCCGTTGGAAACCACGAATCGGTCACGATCTGCCCAGCGCGGGGCGGCGGGATCAACCTTGAGGTGACGACCCCAGAGCACGGTGGCGATATCCGCCATCCCCATCGGCATCCCAGGGTGCCCGGAGTTTGCTGCCTGTACGGCGTCCATCGACAGGACCCGGATGGCGTCGGCGGCGAGCTTTTCGATATCGGTGGTCATCGGTCCTCCGTGTGAAATCCGGGCAAGGTTAGAGAGTACGCCGCCACCCTCATCTGACATCCACCACCCGCTGACGGCGACTTCCCGTCGACGGTTCGGGGCGGCAGGTACACACGGCGAACCGTGCTCAGCCGACGACGACGAGGTCGCGGGATGATTCGTTGAGGCGTTCCGGTCCGGACTCGGTGGCGACGACGATGTCCTCGATCCGCATCCCGAACCGTCCCGGGATGTAGATGCCCGGCTCGACCGAGAAGGCCATTCCGGGCTCGATCAGCGTGGTGTTCCCGGCCACGAGGTAGGGGTCCTCGTGGACCTCCATGCCGATGCCATGACCGGTCCGGTGGATGAACCATTCCCCGTACCCGGCGGATTCCAGCACGGACCTGGTGGCGGTGTCGATCGACTCGGCGGTGACCCCGGGTGCGACCGAGGCGACCCCGGCGTCCTGGGCGGTGCGCAACGCCTCGTAGGCCAGCTTGACCTCGGCGCTCGGCTCCCCCACCGAGAAGGTGCGGGTGGTGTCCGAGTAGTACCCCTCGACCCGGCCCCCGAAATCGACGACGACGGTGTCGCCGTGCTCGATGACCCGGTCCCCGGCCTCGTGGTGCGGTGAAGCGGCGTTGGGACCCGAGGCGACGATGGTGAAAGCGGCGTGGTCGCAGCCTTCCTCGACCAGCGCCTCACCGACCCAGCGGGCGATGTCACGCTCGCGACGCCCCGAGAACTGCTGATCGGCCAACCGACCGGCGACACGATCGGCCGCCGCACCGGATCGGCGGAGGCGATCGACCTCGGCGGCGGTCTTCTTGATCCGCAGCGACGACACCAACGGACGTGCTGCGGTGAACTTGGCGCCGGGCAGAGCGTCCTGCAGTTCGAGCAGGAACCGTGACCAGGTGTGATCACCGATGCCCACCACCGCCGACTGGCCGACCGCCCCGGCGACCAGGGCGATCGGATCCTCCTGCTCGCCCCAGCCACGAACCGAGAACACCCCGGGGATCACGTTGACCCGTGGCACCTCGAGGACGGGGACGAACATGACGACGTCGCCGTCGGCCGGAATCACCGCCATGGTGAGACGCTCGGTCGGCTCGGCGTGGTACCCGAGCACATACGGCAAGTCGGAGCCGATGCTGAGCAACACCGCATCCACCGCTGCGTCGGCCATGGCGGCGCGCAGCCCGGCCACCCTTCCGGCGTGATCGATCCCCGTCATATCGTCAGAACTCCTCGGTACGGTCTTGGTTGGGTGGTGGTCGGCTGGGCTGTCGTCGACTGGGCCGCGGCGAATCGGAGCCGTCGTCAACTGGCGGCGGACGTTAGCGAATCCTTCGCATGGTACGAAGACCGCACCAGCGGCCCCGATTCGACATGAGGGATCCCCAGAACGTCACCCTCCCGGCGATACCGGTCGAACTCGTCGGGATGCACATACCGGCTCACCGGCCGGTGTCGGGGGGTGGGTCGGGCGTACTGGCCGATGGTGATGATGTCGACGCCGACCGCCCGAAGGTCGGCAAGGGCGCCGAGCACCTCGTCCTCCGTCTCGCCCATTCCGACGATCAGACCTGACTTGACCGCCCCGTCGGGGACCAACCACTTGGCCCGCGCCAGCAGGCTCAGCGACCGCCCGTAATTGGCGGCGGTGCGGATGTCACGCTGCAACCGGAGCACGGTCTCGGTGTTGTGGTTGAGCACGTCGGGTCGCTCGCTCATGACGGTCTCCAGGGCGGTGCGATCCCCCTTGAAGTCGGGAACCAGCACTTCCACGGCACAGCCGGGAAGCCGGTCGCGGATTCGGCGGATGGTCTCGGCGAAGATGGCCGAACCGCCGTCAGGAAGATCGTCGCGGTTTACCGAGGTGAGCACGGCGTGGGACAGACCCATCTTCTCGATCGCTTCGGCGGCGCGGCGTGGCTCGTCGATGTCGACCTCCCCGGGGCGGCCGGTAGTGACGTCACAGAACGCACACGCACGGGTACACCGGTCGCCGAGAAGCATCAGGGTGGCGGTGCCCTGGCTCCAGCATTCGTAGATGTTGGGGCATCCCGCCTCTTCACAGACGGTATTGAGCTCCAGGTCCCGCATCAGGTGCTTGAGGTCCTGGTACCCCTCCGAGGTCAGATCGGCCTTGACCCGCATCCACTCCGGACGCTCCGGCTCACCGGCAAGCAGCCCCCTGATGGCGATCGGCACCTCGTTGCGGTTGCGCGGGGAGAACACACCGGCTTCGACCATCCGGTCGACATCGAACGAGGTACGGCGCGCCCCCCGGGCGAAGGCGCCGAGCTGGGTCTCCATCTCGGTGTGTCCGAACACCTCGGGAACGTGGGGCAGCATCGCCTCGACGACCTCCTCGAGGGTCACCTCACGGTCGAGCAGCTCACGCATCGAGGTGACACTGCGATCGAGGATCCCGCAGGGCACGATGCTGCCGAAGTACGACAGATCGGGATCGACGTTGAGCGCAAAACCGTGCATCGACACACCACGGGCGACCCGGACCCCGATCGCCGCCACCTTGCCCCGATCGGTCCAGACGCCGGTGAGGCCCTGCTCGGCCCGGGCCTCGATCCCGAGATCGGCCAGGGTGGCGATGAGGAGCTCCTCGATGCGACGGACGTGACCGACCATGTCGAACCCGCCCACCAGGCGCGGCACCGCAAAGATCGGATACCCGACGAGCTGTCCGGGACCGTGATAGGTGATGTCCCCGCCCCGGTCCACGTGGTGGAGGGTGGCGCCCAGCGCATCGAGACGCTCCTGGTCGATGAGGAGATTGCTGCCGTCCCCGTTGCGTCCCACGGTGTAGACGTGCGGGTGCTCGAGCAGCAGCAGGTAGTCGTCGACGGTCCGGACCTCGCCTGCGGCACCGGTACGTCCCTCCCAGATGGCACGCTGCAGGTCCCACGCCTCGTCGTAGGCGAGACGCCCCAGCCACCGGGTGCGGAGCCGACCGGTATCGACGTCGATCACGAGAGTTCCTGCTCCCAATCCCAGGTCTCGAGGTTCTGCTTGATCCGCTGCAGGAACAGCACCGCGGTCGAACCGTCGAAGACCCGATGGTCCCAGGTGAGCCCGAGGTAGCCGATGTGACGGATGGCGATGGTGTCGGTGCCGTCGGGCATGGTGACCACGGTGGGTCGCTTCGCCACGGTGTCGGTGGACAGGATCGCCGCATTGGGGACGTTGATCACCGGAGCGCTCATGAACGATCCGAACGGGCCCGGGTTGGTGATGGTGAAGGTGCTTCCGGAGACGTCGTCCGGTTCCAGCTTGCCGCTGCGTGCCTTGCCCGCCTTCTCGACGATGGCACGGGCGACGCCCTTGAGCCGGAGCCCGTCGGCGTTGCGCAGCGACACCACGACCAGGCCCTCCTGGTTGACATCGACGGCGATACCGAGGTGGACACGGCTGTTCATCACCTGCTTGCCCTGTTCGAGGTAGAAGGCGCTGTTGACCGCCGGGTAGGCGGAGAGGGCGTCCATGGTGGCCCTGGCGATGAACGGCAGGTAGGTGAGCGAGAAGCCCTCGCGTTCCTTGAACTCGGCCTTGTGCGCCTGACGCACCCGCTCGACGTTCTCGTAGTCCACCTCGACCGAGGTCCACACATGCGCCGTGGTGTGCTTGGCCACCACCATGTTCTCGGCAATGCGGCGACGCAACCGGCTGATCTCGACGATCTCCTGACCGGGGCCGGCGGTGATCTCGGCAGCGGGACGGGGCGCCGGAGCGGATGCCGGGGCAGGCGCCGCCGCAGCAGCGGCAGGGGCCGCTGCGGGCTCCGCCGGGGTGGAGGCAGCCGGTGCGGCCGCAGGAGCCGGAGCGGTAGCAGGAGCCGGAGCGGTCGAGGCGGGCTCGGCGGCAACCTTGGCGCCTCCGCTCTCGACGAAGTTCATCACGTCCTTGCGGGTGATCCGACCGCCCTCACCGGTTCCGGCGACGGCGTCGAGATCGACATCGTGCTCGGCGGCGAGCTTGCGCACCACCGGTGACAGCACGGCACGACGGCTGGCATCACCGGATGCGGCGGCCGGATCGGCGGATGTTTCTCCGGTGGAATCGGCTTCGGTTTCCTCGCTGGGCGCCTCCTCGCTGGACGCCTCGGCGGTTACCGGTTCCTGGGCGGCGGGGTCCGGCTCGTCGGCTGTCGCCTCGGGCGTCTCCTCGGCTTCGGCCTCTGCCGGCTCCTCGCCCGCATCATCTGCGGCAGCGGGGGTGGCCTCACCATCGCCGGCATCGTCACCCTCCTGGGCGATGATCGCCAGCGGTGTGCCCACACCGACGGTGTCACCCTCGGCGACCAGGATCTCCTTGATCACACCGGCGGCGGGGGAAGGCACCTCGGTATCCACCTTGTCGGTGGAGATCTCGAGGAGTACCTCGTCTTCGGCGATCGTGTCCCCGGGCTGCTTCGCCCAGGAAAGGATCGTTCCTTCGGTGACGGTCTCACCGAGCTGGGGCATCGTCACCGTGACGGCCATGCGAATGGTCTCCTTGTAAATGGTCGGGAGTGACTTGGTCGGGCGTAACTTGGTCGGGTCTTGCGAATCTGTCGATCAGTGCAGCGGGCGCCCGGCGGACGCCAGCAGCGTCTCACCGATCGCTTCGGAGATGGTCGGATGGGCATGGATGAAGGCGGCGGCCTCGGTCGGCAACGCCTCCCAGGCGACGACATACATCAGCTCGTGGATCATCTCACCGGCACCTGGTCCCACCACGGTCGCTCCGAGAATCGGGCCATCCACCTGGGAAACGACCTTGACGATGCCGCCTTCGTCACCCTGGATAACGGCACGACCCAGTCCCCGCATTCCGTGCTCGACAACCTCGATCTCGAAACCAGCCTGCCGGGCGGCGTCCTCGGTCAGCCCCACTGCGGCGACCTCGGGGTGGGTGTACACGACGAGCGGGATGGCCCGGTAGTCGACCGGGGCCGTCCCTCCGGTGGCGATGTGCGTGATGGCGGCGATGCCTTCGGCGAAGCCGGCATGAGCGAGTTGAGGAGTACCTGCCACGATGTCGCCCACGGCGTAGATGCCTTCGTGGGCGGTCTGCATCGTCTCCAGGTCGACCTGGACATAGCCGCGGTCGACCTGGACCGAGGTGTGCTCCAGACCGATCGAGTCGGTGAGCGGGGCACGGCCCACCGCCACCAACACCACATCGACCTCGGCGGTGGTGCCACCGGCGGTGACGACCACACTGGACTCGCCGACCTGCGGCGCATCGACGGCCACCCCGGTGGTGATCTTGATGCCCGCCTTGCGGAAGGTTCGCTGCAGGACCTTGACGGCCGCCGGATCGGTCCCGGGGAGGATCTGATCCATCGCCTCGAAGAGATGCACCTCGGAACCGGTGTCGCCGAGTAGCGAGGCGAACTCGCACCCGATGACGCCGCCACCGATGATGGCGACCCGCTCGGGGCGGTGCTCCCAGTCGAGGGCTTCGTCGCTGGAGACGATCAGTCGACCGTCGAAGTCGTAGTTGGGGATGCTGCGGGGCACCGAGCCGGTGGCCAGGATGATCTTCCCCGCTTCGATGGTCCGGGTTCCGTCGGCGGTGTCGACCGCAACGGTCCCGTCCTCGGCGATCCGCCCGAAGCCGTCGATGACTTCGACGCCCCTGGCCTTGAGCAGACCGCCCAGACCACGGACCACCCGGTCGACGACGCTGTTCTTTCGATCGAGGGCGGCTTTCCAGTCGAGACTTGGGCTGTCGGAGACGACACCGAACTCGCCGGCGTTCTGCACCGTGGTGTAGACCGCGGCGGTCTGGAGCCAGGCTTTGGCCGGGATGCACCCGCGGTTGAGGCAGGTCCCCCCGACCGTGTCTTTCTCGATCAGAGCGACCGACAACCCGAAGTTGTGAGCGTAGAGCGCGGCGGCGTATCCGCCCGGGCCCCCGCCGATGATGGCTACGTCGTACATGATCCTCCATCGGGCGTCGAACGGTGTCGCCCCCAAGATTAGAGGATGTGCCGCCCCCTCATTCCAACCGCACCCGGGGACCCGGGCGCCGGCGGCCGTTCGATCCCCCGGCGTGGGTCCGCAGCCCCCCATCACCTGGCCGGGGCTTCGACCGGAGTGCACATCTGAAGCAGAGCACCCCCAACCGGCAGACACCGCCACAGACGACCGACGGGCCGGCTCCCCGACCGTGGGCACCGTACGGGTACGATCCCGGGATGCAGACGCGGTACCTCATCCTCGCTTCGCTCATCACCGGGCTTGCCATCCTCGCCGCCGCTGCCGTGTGGTTCACACAGCTCTGAGACGGGGTGTCCATGAGTGGCGGGCAACGACGGATTCTGGTGGTGGGTGGGGGTATCGCCGGTGCAGGTGCGGCGGCGGCGTTGGCGGGCCGCAGCCTGGTGACCGTCGTCGACACCGAGCCGACCCTCGCCTATCACACCACCGGTCGCTCCGCCGCCCTGTTCTTCGAGAATTACGGCGCCGCCGCCATCCGGCCGTTGTCGCGCGCCAGCCGTCGGTTCCTGGAGGCGCCGGCGGAGGGGCTGACCGACCACCCGCTGTTGTCGCCACGGGGAGCGCTCACCGTCGGAACGGGCGCCGAGCGGGTCATGCTCGACACGGTGTATACCGAAGGGCTGGCCGCCGGCGCCACCGTCCACCGCCTCGATGCCGTCGAGATCGCCGCCCGGTGTCCCGGGTTGCGCCCCGACGTCATGACCGACGGCGTCTGGGAGCCCGACGCCGCCGACATCGACGTCGCCGCGCTGCACCAGGCGTTCGTCCGTCAAATCCGACGTGAGGGAGGGGTCATCCGGACCGACACCGAATTGGCCGCCGCCGAGCACGCTCCGGATGGCTGGCGTGTCGAGTTCCGCTGCCGTGACGGGTCGCCGGAGACATGGGAGGGGGACGTGATCGTCGATGCCGCCGGCGCCTGGGGCGACGTGGTGGCACAACGCTGCGGGGTGACACCGATCGGTCTCCAGCCGTTGCGACGGACCGCCTTCATGGTCGCCGGATCTCCGGCCTCTGCCTCATGGCCCCTCGTCGCCGAAGTGTGCAACCGCTTCTATTTCAAGCCCGACGGGGAGCAGATCCTCTGCTCCCTCGCCGACGAGACACCCTCCGACCCGTGTGATGCGCGTCCCGAAGAGATCGATGTGGCATCCGCCATCGAACGGATCAACGAAGCAACCACACTGCAGATCCGCCATGTCCGGACTGCCTGGGCGGGTCTGCGGACCTTCGCCCCCGATCGCGCCATGGTGATCGGTCCCGATCCGGACAACGGGGCATTCGTCTGGTTGGTCGGGCAGGGCGGCACCGGGATCCAGACCGCACCGGCGGCGGGTCGGCTGGCCGCCGCCATGGCGCTCGGCGAGACGATGCCCGACGACCTGACACGGTTGGGATGTGATCCGATCGCACTGGGTGCAGGACGATTCCGAAGCTGAGCGGAGGCCGGCGGTTCCCAGGATCGTCGAACCGTGAACCGCTCCAGGCTGCGCTCGTCAGCCGACGAGGTCTCCGGCAACGGCGACCAACCGTTCCAGGTCGATGCCATCGGACTCGACGTTGAACACCTGTGGGCCGAGCCGGACCATCACCACCACCGACTCCGCCATGGTGAAGGCGTCGGCCTGGTCGCCAAGGTCGCCGACCTCCTCGACGGCGACGGCACGCTCGGTGATGCGAGCCAGATCTTCGTCGTAGAGGGCGGTTGCGGTCGCCTCCGAGTCCTCGGGCCCCGTCAACTCCCGAACGTAGACCACACCCTCGTTGGCCAGAAACGCACAGGTCGGGGCCATCGGGTCGACTCGCGGCGGTTCGAGCAATGGTCCCAGGATCGACTCGAGCTGATCGATGTCGAACCTGGCACACACCTCGGCGCCGTCGACGAGCGGGAGGGCATCGGCGGGATCGGTGGTGGTGACCAGCATCGTGGTCGACGGCGCCGAGGCGGTCGAGGACGTCGACGGGGTGTCACCGCTGCCGTCGCACGCTCCCGACGTGACAACCACGACGACGAGGGCGACGGCCCGCCAGTTTCCTGCCACAGGAGTCCCCACGGATCAGGTGTCCATGCCGACGTTGGTGAGGATGGTGCGCATCGCCTCGACCATCTCGTCATCGGTGACCCGTGGGCCCTCACCGAGCGGGTTTCGGACCACCTGGAGATCGACATAGATGTCTCCGGCTCGGACGTGGAGCCAACTCCCGGTCAGATAGGCCTCGTCTCCGAGCCCCTCCACCTCGGAATCAGACCCGAGGATCTCCTGGCGGTCGGCATACGCCTCGCCCCCGGGGATCACCAACCCGACCCCGACCTGACCGGTGGACTCCGGATCCACCGGGAGAACCACGCAACGGGCACCGTCACCGTCGGGAGTGCCGCCCTCCTCGCCCAGCAGCGCATCCACATCGAGATTCTCGAGCAGCGTGCACACGTCGGCATCTTCACCTTCAGGCACGGTGTCCCCGGCGCTCGGGTCGGTCGCAGCGGTGGCGTCGCCGGCAACGGTCGATGCGGTTCCCGCTGGGTCGTCCCCGGCTCCGTTCCCTGCGTCGTCGCCGCATGCGGACAACACAAGGGCGCCCGCAAGCAGCAGCATCGCCATGCGGCCGGTCGATACCTTCACCTGTCGGACCTCCTCGGAAAGCTTCGCACATGGGTCACGACGCGCACGATAGCCAGCATCCACCGATAGGGCGCAAGGCGACATCGTGCGTCGCCAGGTCGTGCAAACGGGTCCCGTACCGCCCGGGACGGGCAGAGTCTGGGAGCGACAGTAGGCTCCCGAAATGCTGACCATCAGTGATCCCGAGCTGCGTGCCCTCGCCTCTGGTGAAACCATCGTGGCCTTCGTGCCACGGATGACGGTGACCGAGGGCGATGAACTGGACCTCACCGGCGGTGGACCGCTGCCGACCGACGATCTCAAACCGGCGTATCAACGGTGGGCCGAAGCCGGACCTCCTCCCGGTGACTGGACCGGTGTGGTGGTTTCGGTCGATCCGGCGGCGATCCTCGACCCGATCGCCGGAAATGCCCGCCACATCCTCTCCGAGCCTGGGACCGGCGACGTCGTGCTCCTCCGCATGTACGGACCGGACGGCCCGGTCCTCGACGAGGAGACGTTTGCGGCCCGCCTCCGTTCGGTCGAAGGTGCGCTCGGCAGGGCACCGGGATGACCGGACCCGACACCCCGGACGCCCCACCGGAACCGTCGCCCGATGCACAGGGCGGCGGACCGGCGGGTCCGTCAACGACGGCGGAGGCGCCACCGATGAGCGTCTCGGTCCTGCATCAGCGGATCCGTGTCAGCGACGAGGTCGATCTCGAAGCAAGATGGGATCTCCAGGAGGATCCCAGCCACCTCGCCGTGTTCTGTCACCCCCATCCGCTGCAGCGGGGAACGATGACCGCCCCGTTGATGAACAACGTCACCCGGCACCTGGTCGCCGCAGGTTTTGCGGTGTTGCGCTTCAACTTTCGCGGCGTCGGCACGTCAACCGGCACGCACGGATTGGGCGTTGACGAGATGGATGACATCTCCGCCGCCGTCGATGTCGCCATCGCCCGCTACCCCGAGCTTCCCTTCGGAATCTGTGGGTGGTCGTTCGGGGCGGCAACGGCGCTGCGGTGGCAGGCCCGCCAGCAGTCGCACGCACCCTACGTCGGGATCGCCCCACCGGTTCAGAGCGACCGCAGCCCGGCGCTTCCCCCACCCGCCGATCTGATGCCTGCTCCCCGGCGGTTCATCATCGGGGACCGCGACCAGTTCTGCACGGTCGAACAGATCGAGACCTACGCCGACTCGATCGGCGCCTCGGTCGAGGTCCTCAACGGCAGCGACCACTTCTTCTACTTCCGTGAGGAACGAGTGGCAACCGCCGTCTCCGACCACCTGGTCGCTCCGGTCGACGGCTGATCGGGACGGTCCGCCTCGACGGGGCGGCGCCACCGGTGTGGGTCAGCGGCGGGGTGGTCGAAATCCGCGGTTGCGGGCTTCGGCGAGCGTGTCCGGGGCGAAGCCCTGCAGCAGGTTGAGATCGAGCAGCCCGCCATCGGTCGCCCGCCGTGCCAATACCCCGCCTTCATCATCGTCATCGGTGTCGTAGACCGTCATCGTGTCGCGGGCGCCCACGAAGCGGTGTTCCTCGAACCGTCGCAACCTGGTCATGCATACTCCTCTGCTGGATGATCCGGTCCTCTGCTGGATGATCCGGCCCCCTCCTGGATGATCCGGTCCGCTATTGGACGATCCGGACGACGACATCGCTGATCTCGGGGGCCGACGCCCGGATATCGAGTTCGACCTCGATGTCTTCCTTGGTCGCCACCAGGTCGGCGGCGCCGTTCGGCCCGGGCTCGATCGCCGTCACCGTGTACCCACGGGTCTCGAGGTTCTGGGTGAAGTACTCGGTTGCAGCCTGAGCGCTCGACGGAAGACGCAGGTTCATCTCGGTGAGCCCTCGAGCCGGGTCGATCAGGGTGGCGCCGACCACCGCAACCTCCGGGACCGGGAAGTCGTCAGGGACCGACGACGGGAGCTCCCCGGACCCGAGTTCGAGACCACCGCCCGACTCCGGTTCGGCATCGGCCTCCTCGGTGCCACCGCAACCGACGAGACCGACCACCAGGATCCCGAACATCCACGAACGAAACCATCGGCCCCGAATCATCCGCCCCGAACCCCGTTCGGCACCGAAGTCCGGTATGTGGTCGACGATGGACCCATCGTCGACCACCGGCCGGGTGCCTTCGAGGCCCATCGGTCGCATCCGATCACCGATCACGCGGCATCGACGGAAACGGGAGCACCGGTCCGCCGACCACCAGCGTCACCGCCGGCTGTGGTCCGGGATCGAGCTTCCAGGCCGGCACCGATGAGGGGGCGACATTGAGAAACCCGGCGAGGAGAACCCGCGCCAACACCAGCGGGCTGCCGGGCCGGTGGGGCCGGGGGGCTGGGTCGCCGTCACCCGACGCCCGGTGACGTGGGCTCACCCGTGCACCGGCGCCGTGCGGCGACTCAGACCCGAGGGGGTTCACGGTATCCGCCGAAGACACTCTTGAGCGTGGCGACGATCTCTCCGAGGGTGGCCCGTGCCCTGGCGGCCTCGATCAGCAGCGGCATGGTCTGGGCATCACCGCGGGCGCCTGCTTCGAGGGCGGCGAGAGCGGCATCCACCCTTGCCTGGTCCCGAGCCGAGCGCAGTTCGGTGAGGCGGCGCTTCTGCTCGGTCTCGACATCGCCCGAGATCCGCAGGATGTCGAGTTGATCCTCGTCGGTCTTGACGTACTTGTTGACCCCGACGATGGCGCGTTCCCCCGAGGTCACCGCCTTCTCGTGCTCGTAGGCCGAGTCGGCGATCATCCCCTGGAACCATCCCTCGTCGATCCCGACCAGGGTGCCGTCGAGGATCGAGCCGTTCCCCATCCGCTCGATGGCCGCAAAGATCTCCTCGGCCTTGGCCTCGATCCGATCGGTCATCTCCTCGACATACCAGGAGCCACCCAGCGGATCGATGGTGTCGGCGACCCCGGTCTCCTCGGCGATCACCTGTTGGGTCCGGAGCGCGATCTCGGCGGTCTTGGCGGTGGGCAGCGCAAAGACCTCGTCCATGGCGTTGGTGTGCAGCGACTGGGTGCCACCGAGTACGGCGGCCAGCGCCTCGACGGCGGTGCGGACGATGTTGTTCTCGGGTTGCTGAGCGGTGAGCGAGACCCCGGCGGTCTGGGTGTGGAATCGCAGCTTGAGCGAACGCTCGTCCTTGGCGCCGTAGCGGTCCCTCATCCAGCGCGCCCAGATCCTGCCGCGCTGCACGGAACTTGGCGATCTCCTCGAAGAAGTCGATGTGGGCATCGAAGAAGAACGAGAGCCGGGGGGCGAAGGCATCGACGTCCAAGCCACGGCGAACTCCTGCCTCCACATAGGAGAAGCCGTCGGCGAGGGTGAAGGCCAGCTCCTGGGCGGCGGTGGCCCCGGCCTCCCGGATGTGATAGCCGCTCACCGAAATCGTGTTCCACAGCGGGACGTGTTCGGTGCAGAACTCGATCATGTCGACGATGAGCCGCATGTGCGGCTCCGGTGGGAAGATCCACTCCTTCTGGGCGATGTATTCCTTGAGGATGTCGTTCTGCAGGGTGCCGCCCAACGACTTCCAGTCGACCCCCTGTTCCTCGGCGGCCACCAGGAGGAAGGCGAACAGCACCTCGGCCGGACCGTTGATGGTCATCGACACCGTGACGTCACCGAGCGGGATGCCGTCGAAGAGCCCGACCATGTCGTCGGTGGAACTGACGGCCACCCCGCAGTGGCCGACCTCTCCCACCGAGCGGTCGTCGTCGGCGTCGAGCCCCATCAGCGTCGGCATGTCGAAGGCGACCGAGAGCCCGCCCTGGCCCTGGCCCAGTAGGTAGTGGAAGCGCTCGTTGGTCTCGGTGACCGAGGCGAACCCGGCGAACTGCCGCTGCGTCCACAGGCGGCCGCGGTATCCGGTGGCGTGGACGCCACGGGTGTAGGGGAACTGACCCGGATATCCGATCCGGTCGGGCGGTTCGCCGTCCGGTAGCCCCATGGCTGGGACGTCTTCGAACGACAGGGTGGTGAACCGGTCCTTACGCAGACGTGAGGACTCGTAGGCCTCGCTCCATACCTGCCGAGGCTGGACCTGACGGTCCTGGTCGTTTCCGGATGGTTGATCGGTCACCCTGACTCCTCGTATCGCTCGATGATGGGGCGGCTCTCCTCGGGATCGACCGGCGCCCCCACGGCGCCGAGTTCCGCCAGGTACTCCGCTTGCAGATCGAGCACCTCGATGATCACGGCGGCATCGTAGGAGAAGCCTTGGGCGAACGCCTGCTCCTGGGCATATTCGGCGGCTTCCATCCCTCCGACGACGGCGACCGCATCGCCACGCAACGTCGGGTCCTGGAGGTAGCGCAGCTCCCACTCGAGGATCCGCCGCACATCGGCCCGCCGTACCGTCTCGCTGGTTTCGGGGCTGAGCCGCTTCACCACGAAGTCGAGCGCATCCTCGATGCCGTACACCACGGCCCGATCGGGCAGACGTCGGCGCTCCTGCCAGGCGAAGGCGATCGCCACGGCAAGGACCGAACCCACGAGAGCCATCCCGATCAGTACAGTTGTCACCCGGCAATGGTACCGTCCGGCTTCGCACCCTTCGTGTGCCGACATCACCGCTCGCCATCACCCGCCCAAAGCCACTGGTCGCCTGGGCACGTCCGGGGAGGGACGCACCATCTCACTCGAAGTCACACGCCGTTTCCTCGCCATCCTGGCGCTCGGGGTGGACCTGGTCGTCATCTTCGCCCTGGTGCTGCTGGTGGGCAGCCGTTTCTCGGTGGGGATGGCGAACCTGCGACGCCGTATCGAGATCTCGCTCCACGGAAACGAGCTCTGGCTGGCGTTCGCCGTGGCCCTCACCGCCACCCTCGGCAGTCTGTACCTCTCGGAGATCGCACACCTCCCGCCGTGCAAGTACTGCTGGTTCCAGCGCATCGCGATGTATCCGCTGGCACTGATCCTGGGCATCGCGGCGTGGAAGAAGGACCGGCAGGTGGGTCGCTACGTGTTCCCGTTGGCCACCATCGGGGGGTTGATCGCCTCGTATCACTACCTGATCGAGAATTTTCCCGACCTCGCCGGCGGTGTGTGTGACCCCGTGGTCCCCTGCACCGCCCCTGTGGTGTGGGAGTTCGGATTTGTTTCCGTTCCCTTTATGGCTTTGGCCGCATTCTCCCTTATCATTGTCTTGCTGGCGGTTGCCCGTTCCAACGACCGGGCAGAGGCCGAAGAGGTAGAGGCCGAGGAAGAGTGACTCGACGGGTCGCTCCGCACGTGCCCAGAGTTTTTCCAGAGATCGCAACACCCAACCCATTACCCAGAGGTGCCCCGTGACCACCGCCAAGAAGACGCCCGGCAAGAAAGCGCCGCAGGCCCCCGCCCAGTCCGGTGCGGCCAAGGGGCGTGGCAAGACCAACTCCAAGACCGCCGCCAACTCCAAGACCGGCTCGACGACCGATGCCGGCGGCAAACGTACCCGCCCGCTCCCGACGGCCGCCGCCCCCAAGAAGAAGAAGTTCCCGGTGCTGCCGGTGGTCTTCGGTGCGATCGCCCTGGCGCTGGTCGCCGCGATCGTCTTCAGCCCCGATACCGAAATCGGGAGCGAATACGGTGAGATCACGGTCACCGGTGACGGCCTCCCGCCGTACATCTCCGGCCAGGAGGACACCGCAGTGGGAACACCGGCGCCCGGTATCGACGGCGTCGATTTCGACGGCGGTTCGGTCTCGATCGCCAGTGACGGTGTCCCCAAGGCCGTGGTCTTCCTCGCCCACTGGTGCCCTCACTGCCAGCGAGAGGTTCCCAAGGTTCAGGAATGGCTCGACGGTGGCGGTGGTGTCGCCGGTGTCGAGATGGTCTCGATCGCAACCGACATGAACTCGACGAGGACCAACTACCCGCCTTCGTCGTGGCTGGAGAACGAAGGTTGGACCCCGCCGGTGATTCGCGACACGGTCGGGAACGAAGCGCTCCAGGCGTACGGTTCGGGTGGCTTCCCCTACTGGGTCTTCATCGACGCCGATGGCAACGTCGCCCGCCGCTCCAGCGGTGAACTCGACGTCAGCGTGCTCGAGAGCTACATGCAGGAGATCGCCCCCGCCACCTGAAACCGCCGCCCGACGCCCTGAGCACCGGGCGATCGGCGATCCCTGCGACGTGAGTTGGCCCTCCCCCACGGGAGGGCCAACCTCGTTTAGGGGCAGGAGCGCAGAGTGAGCAGCTCAGGGGGTGGGAGCGTAGCCGGTGACGCCGTCGATCTGCTCGCGCACGATGTCCATGTGACCGAGGTGCCGGGCGGTCTCCGTGATCATGTGGACCATGATCCATCGAAGTGAGAAGTGCACACCGTTCTGGTCACCTTTGGACACCATGTCGAGATCGGAGCCGGCGATGACACGGTTGCATCGCTCCACATGGGCCCGGTAGAGGTCGATGACGTCCGCCACGGTGTCACCGAGTTCGGGACGGAAGTCGGCGGCGGGGTCGTCGTCGGGATACGGGTAGTCGACCCGGTCGCCGGCGAACACCTCGACGAACCAGTACAGGTCGGTCCAGGCGAGGTGCTTGACCAGCCCAAGAAGGTTGGTCCCGGATGGGACCATCGGTCGGGTTGCCGCTTCGTCGTCGAGCCCCTCGAGCCTCCACACCGCGATCGCACGTTGGTTGTCCAGCGATTCGATCAGCGTCTGCTTGTCGGAGGCGGTCTTGTCGGTGGGAGTGAACTTCATCAACCCACGCTAATCCCGGCCCGACGCCATCGATCCGTCCGGATTGGGGCGATCAGGTGAGCACCGATCCGAACCGCAACCCGGGTGGGACCGGTGCCGACCCGAGCGGCCTGACCCCCCGCCACCTCCGGTAGCCTCCGTCCCCATGCCTGCCCCCTGGCACCTGGAGACCGAACACTTCGCCATCCGCAAGGTGGTGGTGGGGCGTCTCGAGAACAACGTCTATGTCGTGGCGTGTCGCCGGACGGAGGCGGCCGTGATCATCGACGCCGCCGCCGAACCGGGTCGAATCCTCGCCGAGACCTCCGATGTCCGGCCGGTCGCCATCCTGACCACCCACGGTCACTTCGATCATGTGGGTGCGGCACGTCAGGTCGCCGCCGAACTCGGCATCCCGGTCCGGCTCGACCCGGCCGATGCCGGACTGGCCGGGTTCGAGCCCGACGAGCCGCTGGTCGCCGGCCCGACCTCCTTCGGTGACGTCACCATCGAAGTGGTACCGACACCAGGGCACACCCCGGGTTCGATCTGTCTGCTGCTGCCGGGAGTGGCACTCACCGGTGACACCCTGTTTCCGGGGGGGCCCGGCGGTACCGGGAGCCCGGGTTCCAGCTTTACCCAGATCATCGACAGCATCGAGCGGCGGTTGCTCGCCCTACCGGGCGGTACCCTGGTGATGCCGGGTCACGGTCTCGACACCACGATCGGACACGAGGCCCCCCGCCTGGACGAATGGCGCCGGCGCGGTTGGTGACAGGACAGCCGATGACGAAAGCCGGCGACGAGGGCGGCCGGCGATGTTGCCGGCTGCGGCACCCGAGCGGAGGAGGGTCTCATCCAAACCGGATTCATGGTGGAACCGCAGATGGGTGGCAGCTACCCGGATCTGCTCCGGCTGGCCCGCTGGGCCGAGGAACAGGGTTTCGACAGCTTCGCCCGCTCCGACCACTACCTGGACGGGGACCGCTCCGCCAATGCCACCGATGCGCTGACCACCTTCGGTGGTCTCGCCGTCGAGACCGGAGAGATCCTGCTGACCGTACTTGTCTCCCCGGTCACCTTCCGCCACCCGGGGGTGTTGGCCAAGATCGCCGCCACCCTCGCCGAGATGTCCGGAGACCGGTTCGAGCTCGGTGTCGGCACCGGGTGGATGGAGTCCGAGCACGACGCTTTCGGGCTCGACCTGCCCGGATTGCGTGAGCGATTCGACCGGTTCGAGGAGAGCCTCGGGTATCTGTGGAGTGCGTTCGGGCGAAACGCCGGTGGCTTCTCCGGTGACCGCTACCGGCTTGCCGACATCGAGGTGCTGCCCCGGGTCGGCGAGCGTGTCCCGATCGTCATCGGTGGCAAGGGCCCCCGGCGAACCCCCGACCTCGCCGGACGGTTCGCCGACGAATACAACATGTTCGCCACGGACCGGGACACCTTCGGAGCCCGGATCTCCACGATGCGGGCCGCCGCCATGGGAGCCGGACGAGATCCGGATCAGATTGGCCTGTCGATGATGTTGACTCCGCTCGTCGGCGACGATGTCGCCGAATACATGGATCGTCTCGGTCACGCCGCGGCCGGGCTCGGGTTGGCGCCGGACGCCCTGGAACGGGATCTCGCTGCCCGCAACGTCCCGCACGGCACCTCCGAGCAGGTGGCCGAATCCCTCGCCGAGATCGCTTCATGGGGCGTCGGGCGGATCTACCTCCAACAATATGCGGCGCTGGCGGAGATCGACCTCGACCGGGAGGCCCGGACCCACCGCCTGCTGCGGAGCATCTGAGGGTCAGACGTTGTCGGGGCGGGCGATGCGGGGCGGGCGATGCGACCCTGGACAGTGCCCGCAGCACCCGGTCGGCACCCAGCGAGAGAGGGAACCGGGCCTCACTACAATCGTTGACGATGGAAACCTCACTACTCGTCATCGAAGACCTGCATGTCTCGGCCGGAGACACCGACATCGTCAAGGGCCTCAGCCTCACCGTGGAACACGGAGAGATCCATGCGCTCATGGGTCCCAACGGGTCCGGAAAGAGCACCCTCGCATCGGTTCTGATGGGCCACCCCGCCTACACGATCACCCGCGGGTCGGTTCACTACAAGGGCGAGGACATCGCCGAGTGGACCGCCGACCAGCGGGCCCGCGCCGGGATCTTCCTGGGTTTCCAGTATCCGGAAGAGATCCCCGGGGTGTCGGTCATCAACTTCCTGCGCACCGCACTGTCCAACCGGACCGGCACCGACTACACCGTCCTCGAACTGCGACTCAAGATCATGGAGGTGATGAAGGACCTCGAGATCGATCCTTCGTTCGCCGACCGCTATCTCAACGAAGGGTTCTCCGGCGGGGAGAGGAAGCGCAACGAGGTGCTGCAGATGTCGGTGCTGGCGCCCGAGCTCGCCGTTCTCGACGAAACCGACTCCGGGCTCGACATCGATGCGTTGCGCACCGTCTCCGAAGGGGTGCAGCGACTCGCCGGTCCCGAACGCGGCTTTCTCATCATCACCCACTACCAGCGGATGCTCGACTATCTGGAGCCTTCCCACGTCCATGTGTTCGTCGACGGCAATGTGGTCGAGAGCGGCGGCCCGGAGCTGGCCAGACGCGTCGAAGCGGACGGATACGAGAGCTTCCGTCCAGTTTCCGCCGGATGACCGACCTCTCGGCCGTCCGCGCCGACTTCCCGATCCTCGGCCGAACCGTCAACGGTCGCCCACTGGTGTATCTGGACTCGGCGGCGACCACCCAGAAGCCGGACGTGGTCATCGAAGCGGTAGCCGACCACTACCGCACCACCAACGCCAACGTCCACCGCGGCGCCTACTCGCTGTCGGACGAGGCGACGACGGCCTTCGAATCGGCCCGTCGCCAGGTGGCCGCCTTCATCGGCGCCTCGGCCCCCGAGGAGCTGGTCTTCACCAGGGGCACGACGTCGGGAATCAACCAGATCGCTCTGGGGTGGGGACTCCATCACCTCGGACCGGGTGACCGCATCGTCCTCACCCTGTTGGAGCACCACTCCAACATCGTCCCGTGGCAGCTCGTCGCCCGGTACACGGGCGCCGAACTGGCCTACCTCGGTGTCGACGACCAGCAGCAGGTGAACGTCGACGACCTCGACCGGGTCATCGACGCCCGCACCAAGGTCGTGTCCTTCAGCGGGATGTCCAATGTCACCGGGGGCATCCCACCTCTGCGAGAGATTGCCGCCGCCGCCCGAGCCGTGGGCGCACTGGTGGTCGTCGACGGCGCCCAGGCCGTGCCGCACCTTCCGATCGACGTTTCCACCCTCGACATCGATTTCCTGGCGTTCAGCGGTCACAAGATGCTGGGTCCGACCGGGATCGGCGGACTGTGGGGACGGCGCGATCGGTTGGAGGAGATGGAACCGGCCGAGGGCGGCGGAGAGATGATCTCCGATGTCGGGTTGTATGAATCGCGTTGGGCCCCGGTACCCCACAAGTTCGAGGCCGGCACTCCCCCCATCGCCCAGGCCGTCGGGCTCGCCGCCGCCGTGGGCTACCTGGAGAAGCTGGGGATGACCGAGGTGCGCCGTCACGAGAAGGCCATCACCGGTTACGCCCTGGAACGTCTCGCCGAGATCCCCGATCTGACCATCTTCGGTCCCACCGATCTCGAGGTCCGTGGTGCGGCGGTCAGTTTCACCATGGGCGACGTCCACGCCCACGACATGGCCACCATTCTCGATGAGGAGTTCGGCGTCGCCATCCGAGCCGGGCATCATTGCGCCAAGCCGCTGATGCGTCACCTCGATGTGGCGTCCACCGCCCGCGCCTCGTTCTCGGTGTACACCACCACCGGCGAAATCGACCTGCTGGTGGCCGGACTCCACCGTACCCGCCAGGTCTTCGGTCTCGACTGAGCCGGGTCGCCGGAAGCTCCCACCGACGCACGACGCGTCGTCGCCGCTCACCCCACGCCTCAACCTGCGAGGGCCCCGCATCGCCGATGTCGATGCGGGGCCCTCGCCGTCAGAGATCCCTGGGCGGATCCGGTTCGATCCTCAGATCAAGCCGCAGAAGTAGGGACCGTAGACCACTTCCGGCGGCACCTCGGGGTCCCACTCGGCAGCATCCATGCCGACCGTCTCCGACCGTCCACTCCCCCCTCCACGAGGGGGTCGAGTCGTCGTGGTCGACCGATCCCGGTCACGGGGTCGCGTCGTGCTCGTCGGAGGCACCGTCGTCGTAGGAGCCACCGTCGTGGTCGTCGGGGGTAGCGTCGTGGTCGGGACCACGGTCGTGGTGGGCCACGTGGTGCTCGTCGGGAGTGTCGTCGTCGGTGTCGTCGTGGGTGGCGCCGTCGTCGTTGGAGCGGTCGTCGGCGGGATGGTCGTCGGACCTGTCTGACCCGGCGCAGGGATGCGACGGGGCGGCGGTGCCGGGGGCAGCGGCGGATTGACCGCAGCGAAGGTGGCGATGGTGGTCTTCTTCCCGCTTCCGGTGAGTTGGTAGGCGCTGGTGCCATCCTGGACCCGGATCACCGTGTCGTTGGACGCCCCCGTCAGATTGAAGTCGCTCTGCGTGAGCCCACACTCGACGAAGTCGTACATCCCGGCGTAGGCGGTGCTCTTGGTCTTGCCGTTGGTTCCGATCTCGTCGAACTGCACCTTGGCGAAGTCGCAGTGGGTGAAGCGCACCGGGGCCGACTGATCCCCGGTGTTGTTGTGGGGCAGGGGAACCAGTGTCCCCTTCCCGCCGGTCTTCACGTTGCTCCAGTGCTGGGTGTCGGTGGAACCGTCCGAGGCGGCACGACCCAGCGCATGCGAGTCGATGGAGGTGTTGTTCCCGACGAGCGTCAGGTTCCGCCAGACGTACGAGTTGTTGTACGCCCCATGGATCACTCCGGCCTTCTTGTTGTGGTAGGCCTCGAACCCGTTGATCTGGTGCGGCATCGACCCGTTGTGCCAGACGAAGGCCCCACTCCCGTTGTGGTTGTGGGAGACGTTGTTCTGGAACGTCCAGGTCGCCTGGTCCTTGGCGGGCCAGATGAACCCGGCGTTGTTCATCCCCTTGCCCTGCAAACCGACCGCCACGGAGTTCACCACGGTGTTGCCCGTCCCGGCGCCGAGTTGGATCGAGGAGGAGGTGTGCTTGGCATAGGGGCTGGCGTGGGTGTAGGCGGCGACGATCCCGTCGTACAACACGTCGTGGGTGACGTTGCACTCCGGTACCGAACCGCACAGGGCGGCGGACGACTCGTCCCACCAGTAGGCCTCGGCGGTGGTTTCGTAGGCGATGGTGTCCCGGAATGTGATCCCGTGGGAGTGGTGGGGGACGTAGGCGTGGTTTGCAGCGTCCCTGATCACGACGCCTTCGATCAGCGAACTCCGCGACCCGTCCATCGAATGATGAAAGTGGAGACCGTACCGACCGGTGATGTTGGTCCCGGTTCGGGTGTCCCCTCCGTGGAGATCCGGCGAGACGTAACGGATCGTGGCAAATCGAATGGTCTGCGGCTGCGTCGACCGGATGAACACATGGGTCCGCCCCGAGGCGGTTCCCTGAATGGTGACGTTGCGGGTCAGGTTCAGAAGTTCCGATCGATACCCGCTGGAATGGGCGGCGGGGGTCGAGGTGACGGTGGGGAATGAGGTGTAGTTCCCCACGGCCACCGGTGCGGCACGTACCTCGTCGCCGGTCCAGGCGGGGTCATAGGTATACGACCACGGGGTCTTCTCGGTGCCCTGGATGTCGACGACGCCGTTGCCGAGAACCCACAGCCCGACGTCGGTGGCAACCGGCACCACCTGACCATCGACCGCACCGACGAACTTGCGGTTGTCGACCCCGGTGAAGGTCATGGTGTGGTGGATGGTCCGCTGGGCCGGTTTCATCTCCAACCGGCCTCTGACCTCGACGTTGCCGGAAACGGTGATCGCCGTCGACTTCGCCGGGTCGAAGACCCAGGTCTGACCGGCGGGTACGACGAAACCGTTGGGAAAATGTTCACCGTTGTTGATCACACGGTCGGCGGCGGCAGTCGCCCCGGGGGCGATCACCCCGATCTGGATGACCAATAGCTGGACGATCAACGCAACACCGATCAACAAGCGGACCGGTGCGCGCCCGGGTAACTCACGGGTAGCCATGGGAGTGCCTCCTCAGACTTCAGTTGGGGGGATGCTGAACCGAGCAGCCGCGATGTCGAACCCTCTTCGCAGACTCGGTGCAGACCGGAGGAGACGGTCTGCCGGGCGCAACCGTAACGGCGCCATCGCAGTAATGCGACACCTTTCTGGAAACGGGACCACCGACCTACGGCGGTCCAGCCCCGTCCCGGAGCCCGTCGGCGGGGCGCCACGGAGCCGGTACAGTCGAACCCCATGACCAGGTTCCTTGCCGATTTGGGTGGGTCGGACGGGCTCAGGGCGGCGCTCACGATTGCCGGCCTCGGCGTGGCACTCACCGCCCTGTTCGCCACAGCCATCCGTTCCTGGCGCCCGGTACCTCTCGGTGCCATACCGTTTGCCGGTGCCGGCGCCTGGGTGCTCTCCGAGCAGTTCCGGATGCCGGCCCCGGTGGTACTCGGGATCGCCGCACTGATGGTGGCGGCGGTGGTGGGTCGCAGTCTGTGGGAACGTCTTATCGCCGGTATCCCCGGGGCGTACGTGATCACCACGATGGGCGACTGGGGTGACGGCGTGCCGTTTCTGGCCCTTACCGTCGCCATCGCCACGGTGGCGGCGCTCGTGACCGATTTCGATGGTTACCGAGGTGACCACGCCACCACTGGCGACCGCCGGGGGCTGAGAACCGCCGGCACCGTGATGCTGGCTATGACCGTCTGCGGTCTCGTCATCACCGTCCCCGACACCGAGCGCGCCCTGGTGCTGCTCGGTGCGGTGGCACCGGTCGCCCTGCTCGGCCCACCGCTGCGCCTGGCACGTCTCGGTCCCGCGGGAGCAGCCGCCGTAGGGCTGGTCGCCTGGGTGGCGGGGTTGGCATGGTCGGCCCGACCGGGAGCCACCATCGGCGCCCTCGCCGCCTTCGGACTGTTTCTCGCCGAACCACTCGGACGCCACCTCGCCGCCCGCAGAGGACGGCGATCATCGATCTCGTTGCTGGTGGCCAGCGGACTGCCGGGCGAGATCACCGTGATCGCGATTCACGGCACCCTGGTGATCGCCGGATCCCGCTTTGCCGGGCTGCTTCAGGGTGTGGCGGCCCCGCTCGGCGTAGCCGTGGCCATACTGGCCGTCGCCACCCTCGTGGCAGCCGCCCCGGCGCCGGTCACCTCCGATCAGGCCGACCCCGTGGCTCCTGAATAACCGACCAAATGGACGGTGGGACGTGGCGACACCGCTGCATCGCTCGAGACCGACCCGTGCCCGGGCAGTTGGTGACAGTCCGGGTAGCCAGACCTCGACGCCTCGCCCCTGGGTGGTCGAACCGATCCCTGCTCGGCCGTCCCCGCCCCGGGGGCCGTAGCCGGGTACGTCTACGATCCACATCGGATGAAGTCTGCCCGCCATTCCGAGCCAGGGCGGTTCGAGCGGCCACCACTCGGGAACGCCGTCGGGTAGAGCGAGACCGACACCGGGGCCGGACGAACCTCGAAGTCCATGAAGTCTCCCTCGAAACGCATGCAAAGGGGGTGGTTCTTGTCGGAGGCGTTTGATAATATCGAACGTATGTTCGACACCTTTCAAGAGCAGGCAACGATCGATGAGATCGAGACCCAGGTGATCCGCTGGGAAACCTTCATCGCCCACGCCCGAGCCAAACAGACCGAACTCCTCCGCACCCTCGACACCGCACAGGTCGCTGCCGGAGACGGCGCCCGCAACCTCACCGACTGGACCGCGGCCCGCCTCGACGTCCGCCACGACACCGCCGCCGAACTCGTCCACGCCGCCCGCAGCCTCCCGGAACACCCGGCGGTCGGTGATGCCCTCACCGCCGGGCGGATGACCCTCGACCGGGCCTCGGCAACGATGCGTCTCATCGCAGCCGGTGCCTCCCCCGAAGTCGTCGACCACAGCTTCGGGCTCGACCTCGCCGCCGTCCAACGTCTCGCCGCACGCCACCGCCGCATCACCCGCACCCACGAACGCGGGACGTTCGCCGATCGGTTCTGGGCCAGCCAACACAGCTTCGACCACGGCCGCGCCCGGTTCTGGGGTGAGCTTCCCGGCTTCGAGATGGAACTGGTCGAAAAGGCACTCCAGGAACGCGCCGACGGCCTCCCCGCCACACCCGACGGATGTTCCGACCGGCGCCCCCAGCGGATGGCCGACGCCCTGGTAGCGATGAGCCTCGACACCATCGACCCCGTGACCTCCGACGCTCCCCCTGCAGACGAGATGCCCGACGGAACCGCCTACGACGGCCAATCCACCGACGGTGACGCAGGGCGTTCCCAGCGCAGGCCGCTCGTGACCGTCTTCGTCGACGCCGGCCTCGCCTCCGGCACCGGCGGCGAGGCCGGAGCTGAGATGGTTTTCGGTCCACGGGTGGGACCCGACCTCCTCGACGAGATCCTCTGCGGCGGTGCGGTCCAAGTGATCGGCGTCGAGGACGGTCGTCCGATCACCGTCACCGATGAGACCCAGGCCATCCCGCCTGCGATCCGACGCTTCATCGAGTGGCGAGACAGCGGATGCGCCATCGACGGATGCCGCAGCCGCTACCGCCTCCAACCCCACCACGTCCGACACCGTCGTCACGGCGGCGACAACGACCCGGACAACCTCGAACTGCTGTGCTGGTTCCACCACCACGTCATGATCCACCGCCACGGCTTCCGTCTCGACCCCCACTCCCCACCCCGCCGCCGCAGGTTCCTCCGCAACCACCAACACGGACCCGCCCCACCCTGACCGTTGGGGACCACCGGCCCGCACGCTGCTCCTCCACCGACGTTCCAGACCACCCTTCGACCTGACCAGACCACCCTCAGCAACCTCTACCCCGCCGTAGAGGCGCAGCGCGCTGCGCCCTGGCGCCGCGTCCGCAGCGACCAGGCCTGCGGACCCACCGCCCGATGCCGCAATCCGAGGCCACCGCGCCCGCTCCAGGACCGTCGACCAGACGTACCACTGATCCGCGTCCTGTCCTGTCCTGTCCGGTCGAGCACCAGTTGTGCTCGCGCAGGCCGGGACTCGAGGTCTTCCGACGTCCCCCGAGGGGCGGGACAGGAGATCTGCATCGCCGACCAACGATCTTGGGGCCCGCGCCGTTGCTGCCGGCGTTGTGTATCCGGGGTCGGGGGCGGTCGGGTCGGGACGACACCGGCGAGGGAGCCGGGAGACGCGGCAGCCTGGTTTCTCCGGGTTCTGCCTAGGCTCGACCTGGTGAAGAGCGATCAACCACCACGGACGAACGTCGATCGGGTTCAGCGGGCGAGACGGCGCGGGCGCAGCTGGACGGTTGTACCAGGAGTCGTCGCCGTGGCCCTCGCCGTCACCCTCGCCGGTGCACCGTCTGCTCTGGGGCAGGCCGGCCGTGGCGACCGGAATTGCGATCTCAGCTCGACCGGGTCCACTCCGCTGATCGATCTCGGGACCGAGCAGTACCAGGGTGCGACCGGTGGTCTCTATCCGAACAGCAGCAACAGCATTCCCGATGCACACCTCGCCGTCGGCCTCCGCCGGGCACAGGCCATCACCCCGCTCGACGCCGATGGCAACCCCGATCCGGCGGGGACCATCGGTTTCGCCTCGATCGGTATGTCCAACACCTATCGGGAGTTCGGCGAATTTGCCCGGACCATCTCTTCGAGGTCCGGAGTGGATTCATCGGTCACCCTGGTGAACGGCGCCCAGGGCGGCCAGGACCTCAGCCAGTGGATGGAAGGCAGGGACCGACCATGGGAGGGCCTCGACTCGGCGCTCGCCGATGCGGGGGTGTCCCGCCGCCAGGTGCAGGTGGTGTGGATCAAACTCACCGACCGACCCGCCGCAGACCTTCCTTTTCCTGACACCGCCCTGTCGTACCGGGACAAGATGACCGAACTCGTCGGCCAGCTCCAGGACTTCCTGCCCAACCTCCAGATCGCCTATCTGTCGAGCCGGGTGTACGGCGGGTACAACAACACCACATCCCCCAGTCCGGAGCCCTTGGCCTACGAGGAGGGCTTCGGGGTCAAGTGGCTCATCGAGCGGCAGATGAACGGTGATCCTGCGCTCGCTGCCGACCCGGACTCGGCAGTCGTCGCCCCCTGGCTCACCTGGGGACCATATCTGTGGGCCGACGGCACCACCGCCCGATCCGACGGTCTGAGCTGGGAGTGCCGCAACTTCCGCGGCGATGGAGTCCACCCCGAGAGCAGCGGAAACGAGAAGGTGGCCGACCTCCTCGCCGACTTCCTCGAATCCGAGCCGACCGCTGCCTGGATGTGGCAGGACCGGGTCCTTCCGGATCCGCCCGCCGACCCCGCAGCGATGGCGCCACCGTCGACGATCGCCGGCGACGATCCTGCCCCCGAAGCCGACGCCGGCTCGGCAGAAACGACCACCACCAGCATCGCCGAACCCCCGCCGTCCACGGAGACCACCACCGCCTCGAACTCCGGAACCGGCGACACCACTCCCCCGGACACGTCGTCCCCGCCGACAGGTTCGGATACCCCGGCGTCGACCGAGGTCCCGGTGGCGGGTGAAGACCAGAGCGGCTCCGGGAACGGAAACGACCCGCCCCCATGGGCATGGATGTTGCTCGGCGCCGGGTTTGCGCTCGCCGTCGGATCCGGCGTCATATGGGTGCGTTCGAAACGATCGTGACCGTTGCGGGCTGAGATTGAGTCCGCCGACCCACGCCCTCATGTTGACCTATGTACACCGGTCTGTCTACGTTACCGAGTGGCTGGGAACCGACATCGGTCGGTGCCTGAAATGGGTCGTGTGCGGACCCACTCCGCATCGCACCCGCCAACACACAGAGGGGGACACAACTCGTGTCAGACGTCATCATCATCGGTGGAGGCCCCGCCGGGTCAGTGCTCGGGAGCTACCTCTCGCTCGCCGGCATCAGCAACACGATTCTCGAGAAGGCGATGCACCCGCGTCCACACGTCGGCGAATCCCTCGTCACCTCGACGACGCGGGCCTTCAAGGACATCGGGTTCCTCCCCACCATGGAGCAGAACGCCTTTCCGCGGAAGTACGGCGCATCGTGGCATCCGACCCGGGCCCGGGGCGCGTTCGACATCGAGTTCGCCGAATACCCCCAGAAGGGGATCGACCAGGACTACACGTACCACGTGGACCGCAGCAAGCTCGACCATCTGCTGTTGCAGCACGCCAAGGATCTGGGCTCGAAAGTCATCCAGGGTGTCGAAGTTCGTGAGGTCCTGTTCAACGACGAGGACGAAGCCACCGGCGTCCGGGTGCTCGTGGACGGCGTCAGCGTGGAGCTTCCGGCCAAGATGGTGGTCGATGCCAGCGGTCGCAACACCGTGCTCGGTCAGCAGCGCCGCCTCCGCATCAAGGACCCGATCTTCAACCAATTTGCGGTGTACAACTGGTTCGAGAACCTCGACCGCGGTCAGGACACCAACGCCGACTTCATCCACATCTACTTCCTCCCCGTCGAACGGGGGTGGTGCTGGCAGATTCCGATCACCGACACCATCACCTCGGTGGGCGTCGTCGCCGAAGCCGGGATCTTCAAGCAGTCCCGGCAGCGGATGGAGGAGTACTTCTTCGAGCATGTGAACCTGAGCCCGGACCTGGGAGCAGCCATGGCGGCCGCCAAGCCCGTCAAGGAGTTCAAGTCCGAGGCCGAATACAGCTACATGATGTCGGAGTTCGTCGGGAACCGCTGGATGCTGGTCGGGGACGCCGCCCGTTTCGTCGACCCCATCTTCTCGTCGGGGGTCTCGATCGCCTGTGAGAGCGCCAAGTTCGCCTCCGAGCACATCCGGACCGCTTTCGAGACCGGAGACTTCTCGCGAGAGGCCTTCATGCCCTACGAGACCCGACTCCGATCCGGTGTCGGGATCTGGTACGAGTTCATCCGCTTGTACTACAAGCTGATGCATCTCTTCACCCATTTCATCTCCAACGAAGAACACCGCCTGCAGATCCTTCAGTTGCTCCAGGGCGAGGTCTACGACCGTGCCAACGCCCCGGTGTTGGATGCGATGCGGGAAGTGATCAGGACGGTCGAGGAGACTCCCGGACACCTGTGGGCGCCCTACCTGACCGACATCCCGATCGACTGACCCACCTCCGATTAGCCGACCCGACTGACTGCCGACCAGACGAGGAGCACGCCGCCATGGCCGACACGATGACCACGATCAAGGATTTCGTGATCGAGGAGTTCATCCCCGACGACGACATCGACCTCGACGAGACCACCAACCTGCTCGAGGAGGAGATCGTGGACTCGCTGGGGATCTTCACCCTGGTGTCATTCATCGAGAAGACCTTCAATGTCAGCGTCGATGCGGCCGAGGTCAACCTCGGGAACTTCGAGACCCTGCAAACCATCACCAACCTCGTGGAGAGCAAGCGCACCGGGTAACTGTTGCCGTAGGTCGCGGGGAGCCAACAGCGTGCGGCCTGGACGCGCTCCCTCTCCGCTCCCGTCTTTCTTCTCCGCCGGATGGCGTGGGTCGGCGATCATCGGGCATCCCGCTTGATCCGCCACCTTGCCGGGTAGGGTCGTCGGACCAACAGCGAAGGGGAACGTACGTGATCGTCGAGTTCGTCGGAGTTCCAGGCTCGGGTAAGACAACTATCGCTCCGCTCGTTGCCACCGGACTCACCGAGCAGGGCACCCCGACCTCGGTACTGAGGGCTGGTCACCATCACTACCGGTCGGGTTGGAGGAAACGCGCCCGCCCTTTGATCATCAATCCCCGGCTGACCCTTGCGTTGGTCGCCACGCTGGCGCGAGATCGGAGAAAACAGGCACTCTCCTGGCTCATCAATGTGGCGCGACGCTCGGCGGTTCCCATCCCCAAAGACACGGTCGTCGACGAGGGTGTCCTCCATGGGATGTGCGCCGCCTCGCTACGGGTCAGGGCCGATATCGCCCCTGTGGTTCGCCGGGTGAACCTCCCCGACATCGTGGTACGGCTGCGCATTCCCGCTGCGGTGGCGCACCGCCGGGTCCAGGGCTCATCGAGGACGGTCGCCCCGATGGACGAAGTCGAAGCCGCCGGTTGGCTGGGCACCTTCGAAGGATCGATCGAGAACCTCTGCGATCTGCTGCACATTCCGATCGTCGATGTCGACGCCGCCAGACCTCCCGAACTCGTCGCCCGGGACGTCGTCGCCGCACTGGCCGACCTTCGGGGATCGACGGCATTCTCTCCGCACCCCCTCGAACCGGCGTAACCACCGGACGGGGCCGACGGACCTCAGGTGGCGGCGGCTTCGCCGATGAGGGTCTGCCGGTCGATCTTGCCGGTTGAGGTCTTCGGGGAGCTCGCCGTGGAACACGAAACGCTCCGGGACCATGTACTTCGGGATCCGTTCGGCACAGAACGCAACCAGCACAGCTTCCGAGATCTCGGAGCTGACCGCTACGTAGGCATGGATCCTGTTGGTCACCAGCTCGTCGGGAACGGCGACGACGGCGCATTCGATCACGTCCCCGTGGGCATTGATGGCGCTTTCGATGTCACCCAGTTCGATGCGGTACCCGCGACTCTTGATCTGATTGTCGCGCCGCCCGAGGAACACGTAGCCGCCGTCCGCTCCCTGGCGGACCAGGTCTCCGGTGGTGTAGACGGCGTCACCGAACTCGGGGTCGCGGGGATCACGCACCAGACGCTCCCGGGTGCGTTCGAGATCGCCCCAGTAGCCACGCATCACCGTCGGACCTCTGACATACAGTTCCCCCACCTCGCCCGGGTCGACCACCTCGCCGTCATCGCCGACCACGAAGGTGTCGACGTTGGCGATCGCCGCTCCGATCGGGATCGGCGGGTCCTCCTCAGGGGGTGGAGCAGGAACCCGGTGGTAGGTGCACACGTTGGTCTCGGTGGGTCCGTAGAGGTTGGCGAACTCGGCGTGCGGGAGCAACCTCATCAAACGCGACAGGTACTTGGTGGGGAAGACCTCACCGGCGAACAGCATGACACGGACGCTGGGGAGGCCACCAACCTCGAGTTCGGCGTGCTCGACGACCATGGTGAGGATGCTCGGCACGGAGTACCACACCGATATCTCGTGGGTCTCGATGAACTTCACGATCTCGACCGGGAACACCGACAGGGTCGGCGGGACCAGCACCAGCGTGCCCGCCGCCGCCGCCGCCGCATAGAGATCGAACGTGGAGAGATCGAAATGAAGCGGTGCGTGGCTGGAGAGCACATCCCGCTCGGTCACATCGAACTCGTCGACCGCCCAGTCCACGAAGCCCCGGCAGGCGAGGTGGCTGAGCATGACGCCTTTGGGCATCCCGGTCGATCCCGAGGTGTAGAGGATGTAGGCCAGGTCCTGGGCGACGACATCGAGGTGAAGCGCCTCGACCGGGTGGCCGTCGGCGTCGGCTGCGGAGTGGACGGTGACACCGGGTAGATCTGCGGCGACCTCCGGAGCGTTGAGCACGAGCAGGTGCTCGATCCCGGGAACGGCGGATCGGCTCTCTTCGAGGACCGCCGACCAGGCCCGTTTCTTCTCCTTACCGGTGATGAGGTGGCGAATCCCGCAGTTGGAGGCGATATATCCGATCCGCTGGGTGGGGGCGCTCGGGTCCAGCGGAACGTAGGCGGCCCCGGCCTTCATCGTGGCGTAGATGCCGACGAGGGACTCGATCGACTTGCGCAGGTAGATCCCGACCCGGTCACCCTGCGCCACACCCAGCGACCGCAGCAGGTGGGCCACCTGGTTGGACCGGGATTCGAGCTCGGCATAGGTCAGCGACCGTTCACCGTCGACGACGGCAACCTGATCCGGATGGGTGGTGGCGGCGTCCTCCAGGTAGTGGTGGACGAGGTAGCGGTAGCTCATAGCTTGAGCTGGCGAGCGATCACATTGCGCTGGATGTCGGTGGTCCCGGAGTAGATCCGACTGGCGAGGGCGTCGCGGACCGACTGCTCCAACCCGCTCTCCACCATGTAGCCGTATCCGCCGTGGATCGACATGGCGTCCATCGAGGACTGGATCCAGGCATCGGAGAGAAACAGCTTGACCATCGAGGCATCGAGCGCCGTAGCCTTCCCTTGATCCCACGCCCACCCGAGACGGTAGAGCAGCAGCCGCCCCGCCTCGAGTCGCACCTTCATGTCGACCAGCTTGTGCGACACCGCCTGGAATTTGCCGATCTTCTCGCCAAACTGCTTGCGCTGGCGGGCGTAGCCGACCGCCTCCTCGAGTTGGCGTTCCATCGTGCCGATGGTGTGCGCCAGGATGGCGCTGCGCTCCCACTCGATCGAGTGGTTGAACACCATCATCCCCGAACCCGGTTGCGCCAGCATGTTGGCGGCCGGAACCCGACAGTCGTCGAAGACCAGCTCACTCATCGGGGAGGTCCGGATCCCCATCTTGTGGAAGTTCTGCCCGATGGTGAGACCCGGAGTGTCCTTCTCCACGATGAAGGCGGTCAGTCCCAACCACCCCTTCGAGCGGTCGACGGTGGTGAACACCACGAACACATCGGCCACCGGGGCGTTGGTGATGAAGGTCTTGGTCCCGTTGAGGACGTAGTCGTCGCCGTCGGGAACGGCGGTGGTCGCCAGCGAGTAGGCATCGGACCCCGACCCCGGCTCGGTCATCCCCTGCACCCCGATCAGCGAGCCGTCGATCATCCCGGGGAGGTAGCGCGCCTTCTGCTCGTCGGTACCGAACCGGTGGATCGGCATCACCCCTGACCAGATGTGGGCATTCATCGAGAACAGCAACCCGTTGTCCGTGGTGCCGTAGCCCAGCGCCTCCATGGCGAGCATGGTGGTGAGCGCCCCGGCGTCCTGACCGCCGTACTGCTCGTCGAAGGGAAGCCCGAGGATCCCGAAGTCGGCGCACTTGTTCCACGCCGCCCTGGAGAACTCGTGGTTCTGGTCGCGCTCGGCAACGCGGTCGTTGAGTTGCTTCTTGGCGAAGTCGACGACGGTCTGGCGGAAGGCCACCTGCTCATCGGACCAGGAGAAGTCCATGATCCTCCTCAGCTCGGGTACGTGGTGATTGCTCGGTTCCGCACTCTAATCCGGGTGATTTCGCTGCCGGAGAAGGTGGTTCGGGCGACCTACGCCCACGGCAACGACCCGATCCGGGTCGGGTCATCCGGTGGCAAAGGGGGCGATGGCGGTGGTCTCGCCACCGGGTCGCAGCTCCCATGCCTCGTCGCCGTCCTGGACGCGGAAGGTGCTGTCCGGATGCATCCGTTCCACGATCACATCGTCGGGTCCGAGCCCGCAATCGATGAACTCGTAGTCGGAGGGATGCCCGCGACCATCGGCTAGCACCACCTGGCGGAAGTCGCACCGGACGAACCTCACCGGCGCCTCCGGGTCCTGAGCGTTCCCGGCGGTCCGCAGCACCGCTCCGTCGGTGCGGACATCCTCCCAGAGTTGCATGTCGCTGTTCCCGTCGCCGGCGCGCCGGCCGACGGCATGGGACTCGATGGCGGTGTCGTCACCGCGGCGGAGGTCGTTGTCCAGCAGCGTGAGGTCCCGATAGATGTAGGCGTTGCGGTAGGCCCCATGCTTGATCGCCGCCTTGGCGTTGTAGTAGGCGGTGAAATCTTCGATGACGTGGGTGTCGCGGGCGTTCTGCCAGACGAAGATGCCGTGGGCGAAGTTGTTGTGGGCGATGTTGCCGTTGAACTCCCACACCCCCCGCTCGGTTCCGGGCCAGTGGTATCCGGAGTTGTCGTTGCCTGCGGTCTGAACGCCAACCGCCACCGAGTCGACCAGCGCCGAACCTTCGCCCTCGCCGAGCTGGAATGCCCCGTCACGGCGGTCTCCGGGGTGCACCAGGGCGGCGACAGCCCGCTCGTACCGGATGTCACTCGATGCGTTGCCCGGGTTCCGCCTACTCGTCGGATCCCACCAATAGGCCGCATTGCGGGTGTTGAAGCTGATGGTGTCGCGGAACGTGATCCCGTGTGAGGCGTGCGGGACGAACGCATGGTTGTCGGCGTCCCTGACCACCACCCCCTCGACCACACTCCCCCTCGATGCGTCCTCGTTGTGGTGAAAGTGCAGGGCGTAGCGACCGGTCTGATCCTGGTCCCTGGCCCGCCGGTCGGCCTCGGAGAGATCGGGTCCCATGTAGCGGACCAGGAGGTAGCTGAGGTGTTGGGGTCGGGATGACCGGATGAAGATGTGGGCCTTACCCTGCGGCGTGCCCTCGATGACGACGTTGCGGGTGAGGTTGAGCAACTCGGTCCTCATCCCCAACCCGTTGGGGTCGGGTACCTCGTCAGGGCCGCCGACCACCGGAAACTGGTCGTACACACCCGGTTCGTTGGGGGCAGCGACCACCTCGTCCCCCGCCCACTCCGTCTGCCATTCGTACGCCCAGGCCGGCTTCCCGGTTCCGGCCACGTCGAGCACCCCGTCACCGATCACCCAGAGCCCGACGTCCTCTGCGATCGGCTCCATCCCACCCCCGGAGAATCGCGTCTCGTCGACACCGACAAACCGCAAGGTATGGGTCACATCCCGACTGGCCGGCCGCATCACCAGCGCCCCCGCCACGACGACGTTGCCCCCCACCTCGACCGTCGTCGACTGCTCCGGGTCGAAGGTCCAGGTTTCGCCGGCGGGCACCTCGAAGCCCTCGGGCATCTCGACCGATCCCGACAACACCCGATCACCCTCCCCGCTGCCGGTCCCGCCAGGCGACGTGTCACCAGGCGAGGTCGACGACCCATGATCGTGCCCCGCGGTGGTGCTGGTCGTGACGACCGTGGAACCGGCATCCCGGGCGGGATCGGAGGCAGCAGGGGCCCCGGAGCTGGTCGCCCCGTCTCCGGTCGATGAGCACGCCGCAAGCGCCAGAACCGATGCGACCAGCCACACCGCCACGACACGGATCGGACGATGCCGCCTCACACCGGACCCCGCCGTTCGATGAGCTGACGCATCGGGCAATCGCAGGCGCCGGGCACGGCGCTCGGCGAGGGTGCGCCGACAGACCCACCGGATACGTTGACACCAAGGTGAACCAGAACAGTACGGATGACCTACTCCCCGCCCAGGCCACTCACGGTAGTATCAGCCGGGATTGTGGTGGGCCCTCCCTTTCAGGGTTTCGTCATCAGTCACAGCGCCCGGTCGGTTCGACCGAGCGGTCCTGAAGACACCGGTGGCGGTCAACGCCGCCATGAACCACCGTCATGCTCGGGGAAAGCGAAAGACGTCTTGAGCGCAGCGACCGCCAGCATCGTCGTCGACGACGTCGGTAAGACCTACTACCCATCCCCCGGATGGATGAAGGCGATGGTTCGTAGCAACATCGTCCAGCCCGTGGTGGCGCTCGATGGCATCGACTTCTCCGTCGAACCCGGTGAGATCGTTGCGGTGGTGGGTCCCAACGGGGCGGGCAAGACGACCACGTTCCGAATCCTCGTGGGGCTGACCACTCCCACCAGCGGCACCGCCACCATCATGGGTCACAACTCCGAGCACGAGTCGGTGGCGATCCGTCGTCTGGTCGGTTGGATGCCGGGTGACGACCGCAGCCTGTTGATGCGCCTCACCTGTGAGGAGAACCTCCGCTTCCACGGCCGGATGCAGGGCATGAAGGGGGAGAGCCTCAAGGCGAGGATCGCC
This sequence comes from uncultured Acidimicrobiia bacterium, assembly GCA_963708235.1. GTDB lineage: Bacteria > Actinomycetota > Acidimicrobiia > Spongiisociales > UBA5794. Next base: position 2,295,482 of record OY970200.1, read on the forward strand.
GAGAGCCTCGAGCTCGTCGACCTCGGCCACGCCGCCAAGAAGTCGATCTTCGCCCTCTCCGCCGGGATGAGGGCCCGGATGCAGCTGGCGCGGGCCCTGCTCCACGATCCCAAGGTGCTCATCCTCGACGAACCGACCGGAGCCGTCGATCCCGTGGCCGCTCACGGGTTGATCAACCTCATCATGGACATCGTCGAGACCAGGCGTCTCGCCGCGCTCGATCTCGTCACACCGCCTCGGTGAGATCGAGGCGCTCAAGGCGCGGGTGATTCTCCTCGACGCCGGCAGGATCAGGTTCGACGGTGCCCTCGACACCCTCCGCAGCACGCTGGACCGGCCCTGTCTGGAGATGACCTTCGGCACGGCGCAATCGGCGGCATGGGCCGCATCCACGATCCACACCGGTCACCCCGATGCAACGACGGATCTGATCGATGCCACCACACTGCGGGTGGTCCTCGATGCGGGTACCCATGTCGGAAGGGTGCTCGATCAGATTCAACCGGTGCTCACCGACCTTCACGGGATGAAAGAGGTCACCCGCCCGCTGCGGGACCTGCTCGCCGACGTGTACCTCCGCGGGGACGTCCTCGGCGGATCCACGCCGATGCCGCCTGTGTCCCCGTCCGGCGTGTCCAAATGAGCGCTCTCGGTACCGACTCCCGCCTCCGCACCGAGGCCCCGCTCCTGCCATCGACGAGATCGACGATGGCGGCGTTCCTGCGGATGGACTGCATCGAGGACCTCAGCTACCCGATGAGCTTCGCCTTCACCCTGCTGAAGGTCATCTTTCCCATCTTCCTCTACTACTTCATCGGTCAGCTCGTCGCCGACGCCCGCGTCGGCGACGACTACTTCACGTTCGTGGTGATCGGTCTCGCCGTCGCTGCCATGATGCAGGGCGCCATGGCCGGATTCGGTGGCAGCCTGCAGCGCGCCTTCATGCGCGGCACCCTGGAAACCCTCCTGGTGGAGCCGGTGCCGTGGACCTTCCTCCCCATCGCCATGAACCTGTGGCAGGGCATCCTCGGCATCATCAGCGGCGTGACGATCCTCATCGCCGGTCTCGCCCTCGGTGCCTCGTTCGTCCCAAGCGGGATACCGGCCTTCCTGCTGCTCACCGCCCTCGGTATCGTCGCCTCGACCGGGGTGGGCATCCTCTCGGCGGCGTTGCTGATGCTCACCTTGAAGTCTCAGCCGGTGCTTGCCGTGTACACCATGGCGGCATCGCTGCTTGCCGGTTCGGTCTTCTCGGTTTCCCAGCTCCCGGAGTGGTTGCAGTGGATGGCATGGCTCATCCCCCAGACCTATGTCATCAACGGGGCACGGACCGTCCTGATGGAGGACCCGGGTAGCTTCTCGATACCGGTGGGCACCGCTATCGTCGCCCTGGTGATCTTCAACATGGTCGTGTTCCCGATCGGGGTGATCCTGTTCCGCCGCTCGCTCGAGTACGCCCGCAAGATGGGCCTCCTCAGCGGGTACTGAACCGATGGAATCGCTTCCCACGGTTCTGTTCGTGGCGACCCCCGCCGCCCTCGGCGGATCGAACCGCAGCCTGGTGACCATCCTCGACCAACTCGAAGGTCGCGTTCATCGGGTCCTTGCCGCCCCGCCCCGGGGAACGTTTCCCGACCTGGTGCGTCGCGACGGTCTCGCCGACGAATACGTCGATCTCCCCCGCCGACCCGGCCACCCGCTCGACCGGGTGATCCGACTCACGGCAAGCGGGAAGATCGGATGGTGGGCGTGGCGCAACCGGCGCCGTCTCTCCGCCATCCACGCCAATGCGCTCACCGGTCTCAACCTGGCGGCACCTGCGGCGCTACTGTCCGGCGCACCCACGGTGGTGTGGATCCACGACCCCGTCGGCTCCCGCTGGGGAGCCCGACTGGGTCCGATCCTGCGCCGTGTGCTCCCCCGGCTCCGGATCGCCGCCGTCTCCCCCACGGCCGAGGCCGTCGCCGTCGAGAACGGATTGTGTGATGTCGGCGATGCCGCCATCGTTGCCAACCCCATCGCCCCCGCGGAAGTGTTGGCTGCGTCACCGCGGGACGGCACACCCCCACTCCACATCGGGTTCGTCGGTGGCGCCACCCACCGCAAGGGCTTCGACCTGCTGCCCACGGTGATCGCCGCCATGACCGACCTGTCGGTGGTGTGGAAGCTCTATGTCTTTCTCGAACCCAACCCCGACAACGCCGATGTCTGGCAGGAGCTCGAACGCTTCCCCGAGACGCTCGTCGACCCGGTCGGAAAGACCCCCGATGTGGCCGGGCTCTACGGCAACCTGGATCTGGTGTTCTGCCCGTCACGGGCCGAGTCGTTCTGCAGGGTGGTGGCTGAGGCCATGATGAACGGTCTCCCGGTGGTGGGCGCCGATATCCCCCCGATCCGCGCCCTGCTCGGAGACGACGAGGCCGGGCTGCTGTTCCCGTCCGGGGATGCGGCGGCGGCCATCGCCGCCCTGCGCACGCTGGTGAGCGACGCCGCGCTGCGAACACGGCTCGGAGCGGCCGGGCGTCGCCGGGCGGGCGTCTTCGCACCCGAGGCGATCACCAACGAACTCGTCGCTCTCTACGGCATCACCGACACCGTGGCGTAGCGTCGCCGCTTCGGTGCCAGGTCAGTCGAAGGGGTCCAGATCGGCGGCGTCGGGCATGTTCACGGCGATGCGGGCTTCGGCGGCGGCGGCGATCTCGGCGGTCTCGGGGGGCGTCGAAATCGTGTCGTCGGCGAGGATCCCGACAACGCCGCCGATATCGACACGCCCACCTTCCGCGATGATGATCTTGCCGAGCACCACGCCGCCCTCGGCCGAGGTCAACCGCATATGGACGACTCCACGGCCATCACGCAGGTCGTAGGCGTCCTTGATCCGTCGACGCCGCAATTTGGACGCCGAACCGAGCAATGCGGCGCGTTTCGTCCGCTGGAGCGCCATGAACTGGTCGATGGCGACATCGCACAGGTCGTCACCGAACAGGACCGTGTCCCCTTCCTGCTTGTGCCACTTGGCTACGACACCGCTGCGGAAGGCCGCATCGGCCGCCGGTACCTGCACCTTCAGGATCACGTCACTCTCCCTGTCATCTCGTCCTTGTTGCCTCTGCCGCGGTCGCGTCCGTCGCCTGACACCGACCCGGCGATCAGCCGGGGGTGCGGGGACTCCGCCTCCGCAGCCGCCGCATGATCGGGGTGGCCTTGGCGGCCACCCGCTTTCCCTGCCATGCAACCTGCCCGGCGGCGACCCGGGCCCGAATCCGCATCGTGGACCGGGTGGTTGCCCGGTCGTACCCTAGGTCGGTGAGCAGGCCACCGGCTATCGCTTCGAAGAACGCAACGGCTTTCGGGGTCCATCTGGGTGCGCCAATCCCGCATCCCGCGGGTGATCGGCTTCGCCAGACCCGAGAACGCCTCCGGAGTTGCGCTGGATGCGATGAAGGCGGCCCCCCGCTGGTGATAGTCGAGCATCTCGGGCCGGAAATCGATACCGACGAAGTCGCAGAGAACCCGTGTCGTCCCCTCCGGGTCTTCCACCATGTCCTCGTAGCGGACCTCCCGATAGCGTTGCGGTCCAAGCGCCGCCCCGGCCCTGCGCCCCCGCCCGACCCTGCTCCGCCAGTAGAGCGCCGTCTCGGCCAGTGTGGAGGGACCCCACTCGTCGCGATCGAGGTACGCCATCGCCACATCCCGGCCATCGCGGATGATGTGGACGAACCTCGCCTCGGGAAGAGCTCGCCCAGTAGCGAAAGATGGTTGACGTAGCCGGGAGTCTTGTCGCCGTATCGGGACTTGCCGTGGCTCTTGGCGTAGGTGGCGAAGACCGTACGAACGGCGGCGGCGAAGTCGGCCGGTCGCGCCACCGCCAGGGCGGTGCGCAGATCCGGTGATGCGATCTCCTGGCGGCGGAAATTCGGATTGGCGTAGAGGTCTGCGATGAACCGGTCGATGTCGACCCCAGGCCGGAGCTCGTAACGGTGACGCTGCTGCGCCATCTGGGCGACGAAATGCGCCTCGTGGGTCATCGCCAGATCCGGATGAGTGTCGAAGATGTTCCGGAACAACGTGGTACCGGACCGTCCGCTTCCCACGAAGAACACAAACGGGGAAGGACTGAGGTCAGGCGAGGCCAACGGTCCCCATGATCCGGTGGACTTCCGCCCCGATCGGCACCATGCGGTCGACCGGGAAGTGGGCGAAATCGACCTGTTCCTCGACACCGGCGTTCTTGAGAATGCGGTCGACGTCCACAATCGGGAAGTCCAGTTCGTGGGACATCTCGGCGAGCGTGATGGCGAACTCACGCCGGCGGGTGCTGTGGGCGGTCTTGACGAGCTGGTAGTTGTGGGTGGGGTTGGCCGGGTCGAGGACCATGGTGTTGTAGTAGGCAACCTTGGCGCCGATCCGCTGCCGAACCTCGTGGACCATCCGCGAGTTGTGCTTGCGGAAGTCGTCGACGGACATCCGACCCACCCGGCGGAACGTGGTGCGGAACCACTCGACGGAGGCGAGGTCGTCGAGGACACGGTCGAGGTCCTGGTTGAGCCACCAACCACCGGGATCGACGAGGAAGTCGTGCTCGCGGTGGCGGTACATCTGGCGGGTCTCGTCGGAGGCGATCGACATGATGATCAGGTCTTTGTTGAAGCTCCCCGCCTGGGGCAACCGTGGGATGTCGAAGGTCGGCTCGAAGAACGTCGGCGCAAAGTAGTCCGGAGCAAGCTTCAGCATCTCGCTGGTCTCGGCGATGGCATCGCGGGGGAGGTCATCGAGCGTCTGCAGGATCTGGTCGGACCGGTTGCCACCGGTGCCGCTCTGATGACGCGCCAGCGCCACGGTGCCCTTGATCCCGTCCCGGAGCAACGGGGCGGCAGTGAACACGGAAGGGAGGTCGCAGCCGCCCTTGAACAGCACCCCGCGGCGCGGCTCGGGGAAGTCATCGGACTCGCTGACCACCACAAAGCGTCGACCGCTGTACTGCACCCATCCAGGCCCGGTTTCCTTGCGCATCTCGCGCTCGACCGAGTCGAGATAGCGGCCCTTGACCCAGTTCTCGACCTTGGTGTCCTCACCGAACACCGATCGCCAAGACTTGAGTGCCACCTTCACTGGCTTTGGTAGTGGCATCAGTCGCCTCCCTCGAGATCATCGATATGGTCATCTTCCGGCACCATGTTGGCAACAACCCTCAGCCCGGATGCCTTCTTCCAGTCCTCCACGTCCCCTTCTACGGGGCCGTGGTCATGGGTGGACGTCACGGCGAGCAGTGATCCGGTCACCACCGGATCGCCCTCGCCGGCAACGATCGCGGCGAGCACGCCGCTGTCGGACGATGTCAGGGACACCTGGACGAAGACCTTGCCACCCCGTACCTCGAGGTCGCTCTTGAGTTCCTTGCGCTTCTTGCCGGAGAGCAGCGTCGCCCGGGCGGTCCGACGCAGCACCGCAAACTCGTCGACGGCGACGACACACAGCTCATCGCCGAACCCGAAGCTGTCACCCTCGGCGAAGTTCCACCGCACCACCTTCCCTCCCCGCAGCGAAGGGTCGATCAGCGGCATCTCGAGTTTCATGATCATGGCCGTACCGTCATCGGGTGGTGTGCCTCGCCCCGACCTGCGCCAGCAGGGGGCGATCGTCGAAGAAGCCGTAGTCATCGAGGACCCGCACGATCTCGTCGCTGATCCGCTCGCACCCGTCTTTCGAGTAGCGCGCTGCCGCCTCCACACCGGCGGCGGCACCCAACTCGGCGAGCAGTCGATCCACGTCGATCACCGAGACGCCCTCGTCATGGGACACATACACCAACATCAGGTTGAGGCGATGGGCGCGCAGCGTGAACGGCTCTTCGCTCCGATCGTGGTAGTTCGACGGCTGATCGGAAGGATCGACGGTCGAAACACCGGCAACCAGCACATGGGCGCCGGCATGTTGTTTGATCAGCTCGATCGCGGCGACGAGATCGTCCCGGATGCGGTTGACGAACTGTTCCGAACCGAACCCGTCGCCGCTGGGACGAAGGGCGTCGTCGGCAACCGAGAGGATCACGATGTCCGGGGACTGCTCGATCATCGGCGAGGTTCCGGATTCGAGTTCGGCTCGCAGCTCGGCGAAGCCGCCGGACGGATGATGTGAGACTTTGAGTCGGACGCCCGGGTGTGCGGCGGCGATGCGATCGCTCAGACCACGGTCCAGCTTGCCGCCGCCGTCGGAATGGCTGAGCACGGCGTCGGCGACGTCGGCGTTGGCCTTCACAAGGACCGTAAGGTCTCGGTTCTCAGACATGTGCGTGGAGCTCCCTGGAAATGTCGAACGGTGAACCCACGCTGACGATCCGGGCACCGTCGGCCATCGTACCAGTACCCGATCTGGTACAGCGATGACCGGTGCGGCAAATGGTGCGTCCGACCCAGCGGGACCACGAGGCGATGCCGCCACGCCCTTCGGTCCGCCCTGGCGGCCGGCTTGCCATTAGGCTCGCCCCGGTGCAACAAGGCACGCATTGCCGCATCGAACCATGGAGCATGGGAACTGTGAGTCCGGGATCAGACAGCAGACCCCCGGGTCTGGGCAAGCCGGAGGGAAGCTCGTGGTATGCGGTGTGGATACCCCGTATCGCCGTTGCCACCCTGGTCACCGTCCTCGTGGTGTACGGCTCCCGATGGATCTTCGGGAGTACCTCCAACTTCCTGATTCTTCTGGTCGTTGCCGTGTTCGTCGCATTTGCCCTGCTTCCTGCCGTGGAGATGCTGTCGCGTCGCGGGTGGCGTCGCGGACCGGCGACGGCCGTGGTGATGCTCGGGGGAGCCGTCCTTGCCGCGATCTTCGTGCTGGCGATGACCCAGGTGGTGATCGGCCAGGTGGTCGCCCTCATCGAGAACGCACCGACCTACCTCGAATCGATCTCGAACTGGCTCGACGAGACCTTCGGTATCGAGGCCGAGTTCGCCACGTTGACCAACGAACTGACCGCCGATCAGGATCGCCTCACCGAACTTGCGACCAATGCAGCCGGAGGGGTGCTCGGAATCGCTTCGACCATGGTGGGGCTCATCTTCCAGGGCCTGACGATCGCACTGTTCGTCTTCTACATCCTGGCGGACCTGCCCAAGCTGCGGGCCTCGGTGCTGCGTCGCTTTCCCCCCGCCCAACAGCTCCACATCGACACCGTCACCGAGATCACCATCGAGAAGGTCGGCGGCTACGTCTATTCGAGACTGCTCCTCGCCGTCGTGTCGGCGGCGTTCCACATCACCGTGTTCTTCGCCCTTGGGATCGAGTACGCCGTGGCCCTCGGGCTCTGGGTCGGTCTGGTGTCGCAGTTCATCCCCACGATCGGGACCTACCTCGCCGGTTCGCTCCCGTTGTTGATCGCCCTGGCGTCGGACCCGATCGATGCGATCTGGGTGCTGGTCGCCATCATTTCGTACCAGCAGGTGGAGAACTACTTCATCTCTCCACGGATCACCGCCAACACCATGGACCTCCACCCGGCAGTCGCCTTCGGGTCCGTGATCGTCGGCGCCTCGCTGCTGGGCGGGGCTGGTGCGCTCCTCGCCCTCCCGGCTGCGGCGACGGCGGTGGCGATCATCCAGACCTACTCGTACCACTACGAGGTCACCAGCGAGGGACCGATCGAGTCGCCCGAGGACTACGAGAGCCGCATCCGTGAGCGCTCGAAGAACAAGGCGCGGCAGGGCCGTCGCGACACCAAGCGCCGGGTCAAGACGGACAAGGCCAAGAAGGGCGACTGAGCTACCGCCCGCCGTACTCCCCGCCGGCCCGTGGACGGCACGGATGAGCGTCAGGGATCAGAGGGCCGAGGATCAGCGGGTGGTGCGCCCAGACGGCGTCGGGCGTCCCAGGCCCAGCGCATTGTTCCCGCAAGCCCCGAAAGGCGACGCTTCCTGACCTTGCCGTAGGCATGACCGGTGACCCGGGAGACTTCGAAGAATCGCAACATCCACGCATCGATCCCCGCCTCCACCGCGATCGGTCCGGTGGTGGCGTAGCCGGAAAGGAACGCCTCACGGAGCGAAGCGAGACGAGCCGCCCGGGGGTGACCGGTCGAGGGCCGTTCCCCGACGAGGAACCGGTGCAACTCGAAGGTGAAGGCGCTGAGATCCCGGTGCACCGGTTCGAACTTGCGGACATGGGGCGGATCGAGCATGACCAACCCGCCATCCGCATCGATGATGAAGTCGTTTGGCGAGAACCGAAAACCGCGGGCATGAGCCACCTGCAGAGCCACCGCCTGGATGGTCGAGCGACCGATCCCGACCCGTCGTGCCGCCCCGAACAGTTCGTTGCGCTCCGACCCGGAGGCCGTGACCTCGGGATCGGCGGGTTCGGCCGAGTGGTAGGCCCCGATGGCTGCGCCACACTGCACCACCAGGGTCTCGAGCCCGGCAGGGCCCGGTGCCCACATCGAATGCCGTTCATCGGCCAGCACCTCGAACAGGTTGGTGCCTGGGACCAACTCGAGCGCAACCGCCGGGGGCGACGACGACCACCCGAGGGCGCGGGGCATGTGGACCCCTCCCCCGGGCAGGTCCTCGAAGAGTTGGCGGACCCGCCCGATCTCGGATGCGACGAAACGGGGGTCGTCGCCATTCCAGTTCTCACCGAACTTGACCGCGATCGAGTCCGAGCCCGTGGCGGCCAGTTCGACGAACTCGGCCTTGAAGCTGCGCCAACGCCTCACGACGGTCCATGATCGGCGTTCACGCAGCGGCCCCCGGCGGTCCTCCATGGCGTTGACGACCGTGGCCACCGCTCGGTCATCCGGTTCGGTCGCCGGTCGGTCCCCGGCAGCGACGGCGGCGAAGAGGTCGATCATCCGCTCCACCGCCACTTCGGCGCGGAACTCCTCGTCGAAGCGATCCCGACTGGCCGACCCGTACCGCCGGAGTCGCTCGGGATCGGCGAGCAGGTCGATGAGCAGCCGGCTCCAGGCAACGGTGTTGGTGGCCGGCGCAAGATCGGCGTTGACGCCGGGGACCACCACTTCGCGAAGCGCCGGGATGTCGCTGGCGACGATCGGGAGCCCGAGGGCCATGGCCTCGATCAGGGCGCCCCCGAGACCCTCGTACAAGGAGGGGAAGGCAAAGACGTCGGACGCCGCCATGACATCGGCGACATCGGCCCGGTGCCCGAGGAAGGTCACATGGTCTCCGAGGCCGAGATCGGCGACCCTGCCGGCGAGTTCGGCGGTCGAGTGCCCCTCACGACCGACGATCAGCAACCGGGCATCGGGTCGCTCCGCAACCACGGCGACCATGGCCTCGATCAGGTACCGCTGACCCTTCTGATACTCCTGACGGCCGACGGTGACGATGACCTCGTCACCGTGACCGAGCCCCAGGGCATTGCGCACCGACCGCCGGCGTTGATCGCTGCGGACCCCCAGACGCTCCAGATCGCGACCCCGCTTCACCACCGTGATCCGGTGTGGCGCAACCCCGAGGTTGGCGACCGTCGAATCCTTCACCGCTTCACTGACGGCGTGGAAATGGTCGGTCATCCGGCGTGCGGTGAAGCCGTCGACCATCCTGACCAGGCGGAGCTTGCCCGGGTTGACGTTGGGATCGGCCAGACGGACCGGGTCGTAGGCGGTGTTGGCGAGATTCGACATCACCGGGACGCCACAACCCAATGCAGCGACCCGCCCGGCCAGGTCGGCATCGAACAGCGAGGTGTAGACGAGCGCCGGCTTCTCCTGGCGAATCAGCCGTCGGAGCGACCGGATCTTGCCGAGACGGGTCTCCCCTTCGAGCAGCCGGACATCGAATCCCGCCGCTCTGACCTCCTCCTCGAACCCGACATCGCGGTAGTGGAGGCAGGCGATGATCGGAGTGACGCCGTGGTCGACAAGTCGTGGCAGCATTTCGAGCAGTGACCGCTCGGCGCCTCCCGCAAGAAATGAGTTGATGACGAAGAGGTATTTGGCGCCCACGTGTTCCCGGCAGATCGAGCCGGGTATCTTACCGATCGATGTCCTCCAGCGAGCCCCAGCCGAGCGCGCCCCCACCCCGTCCCGACATCCGGTTCGGGATCATGTGCAACGGCACCAGGTTCCCCTCCTGGCAGGCGACGGCGATCCGGCGGCTGCTCTCGATCCCCGGGGTCGAGGCCTCGCTGCTGATCGTTCCCGCTTCACCGGGGACGGCCGTCTCGGTCACCGGCAGGCTGGGGCGTATCGGCAGCCTGCTCGCAGACCGGTGCCACCTGTTGTGGAACCTGTTCAACAAGGGATATGTGGAGCGACGGTCCCGCGCCTCGCGGAGCGTCGACCTTTCGACGGACCTCGACGGTGTCCCCACGTTGCCGTGTGCCACCGTCCCCGTCGGTCGGTTCGGCGAGGCGTTCAGCCCGGGCGATGTCGCCGCCATCCGTGCCCACGACCTCGACTTCGTGCTCCGCTTCGGCTTCGGGATCGTCAAGGGTGAGGTGCTCGAGGCCGCCCGGTACGGGTTGTGGTCCTATCACCACGGCGACGAACAGCGGTACCGGGGACGGCCACCGGGCTTCTGGGAGCTGGTCGACGGCGAGGATGTCGTCGGCGCCATCCTGCAGCGGCTCACCGAGCGGCTCGACGGCGGGATCGTGCTCCATCGCGGCACCTTCCGGGCGGTGCCGTACTCCTATGTCCGCACCCGGGACGAGGCCTTTTCCGGCAGTTCCGACTGGGCGGCGGTGGTGTGCCGATCGATCATGTCGGGCGACCTCGCCCAGGTCACCGCAGCGGCCAGCGCCACCAAGGCCCCGGTCCGGCACAATCCGGGCAACGTCGCCATGCTGCGCTTTCTCGCACGCCAGGCGGTCGCCTTCGTGGTCAACCAGTGGCGGGGACTGACCAGGGCGGCGAAGTGGACCATCGGTGTTGCCGATGTCCCCATTGAATCTTTCCTCACCGGGGACACTCCGCCGATCCGGTGGATCCGGGAGTACGGCGCCACCCGCTATCTGGCCGATCCCTTCCCGCTCCCCGGCGGTTCCGACGTGGCGCTGGTCGAGGACTACGACTACCGCACCCACCGTGGGGTGATCGCCGCCGTCCCGCTCGACGGTGCGGGCCGTCCCCGTCCCGTGATCGATCCCGGGGTCCACGCCTCGTACCCCTACCTGTTCGAGGCCGACGGTGCGGTCTGGTGTGCCCCGGAGATCTACCAGGCCGGCGAGCTCCGGCTCTACCGTGCGGTCAGCTTCCCAGACGAGTGGGAACATGTGGCCACCCCGGTGACCGGGCTCGGTGTGCTCGACCCCACCTTCTGGCATCACGAGGGGCGATGGTGGATCTTCGCCACCGACCACGCCGATGGTCCCAACACCAAACTGCGGATCTGGCACAGCACCGACCTTCTCTCGGGTTGGGAGCCCCATCCGTTGAACCCGGTCAAGACCGATGTCCGGTCCAGCCGGTCTGCCGGGACCCCGTTCGTGGTGGATGGGACGCTGTTCCGTCCCGCCCAGGACGGGTCCCACAGCTACGGCGGCGGCATCACCATCAACCGGGTGGATGTGCTCACGCCGACCGCCTTCTCCGAGGAGGCGGTTGCCCGGGTACCGCCACCCGATACCGGGCGATACCGTCATGGCATCCACACGTTGAGCGCCGCCGGCGACCGCACCGTGGTGGACGGCCGCCGCGACATCTTCATCGCCGCATCCTTCAAACGGGAGTTGACCGGCCGGCTCGGTAAGTTCCGCAGGCGCTGATCTCCCGATGAGCCGACCGCTCATGAATCGGGCTCGAACCCCCGGCACCAGCCCGGTTCACCTAACCTGCCTCGACTTTATCACTATCTGCTAACCTCCAGGCATGTTGGGTGAACTGTACGACCCGGTGGCCAACCCGTATGCACCGGGTGCAGGAACACCACCACCGGCCCTCGTCGGCCGGGATGCCGTGCTCGCAGAGGCCGACATCGCCCTCCGGCGGCTGCACGCCGGACGGACGAGCCAACACCTGCTGGTCACCGGATTGCGCGGTCTCGGCAAGACCGTCCTGCTCGGAAAGCTGGCCGCCGTGGCCGAACGCACCGGCTACCGGGTCATCCGTATCGAGGCGCTCGACGGCGACGACACCCTGCTCAGCTTCCTCCGCCAGGCACGGCGGATCGTCACCGACACCGGAGGTCCGCAGGTGGGTCGGGCGCTGCGGTCGATCGAGTCGGTGTCGCTCACCGTTGCCGGAACCGGACTGGCGATGGAGCGCCGCTCCGAAGAACGCGACCGGGAGGCCCTCACCGACGTCATCACCGACGTCTCCCGGGTCGCCGCCGACCGGGAACTCGGCATCATGCTCGCCCTCGACGAGGCGCAGGTACTCGACCGGCATGATCTTCGCCGGCTGCTCGCAGGGGTTCACCGGTGCGGACAGGACGGGCTTCCGCTGTACTGCCTGCTCGCAGGGCTTCCCAATCTGGTCGGCGACGTCGCCAAGGCGGCAACCTATGCGGAGCGGATGTTCACCGTCGCCGACCTCGGCCCCCTCACCCCCGACCAGGTGGTGGCCGCCGTTGTCGAGCCTGCCGCAGAGATCGGCGTCTCTTGGTCGCCCGAAGCGGCCGAGCTCATCGTCGACCGATCCGACGGGTACCCCTTCTTCGTGCAGACATGGGCCTACCACACATGGAACGCCGCCGTCGACGACCCGATCTCGGCGGACGACGTCGCACGGGCTGCACCCAACGCCGAACACGCGCTGGAGTCGTCGTTCTTCGCCTCACGGGTCGCCCGCATCCCGGCATCAGAGGTCGCCTACGTCCAGGCTCTCGCATCCCTGGGCCCGGGCCCACACCGTTCAGGCGATGTGGCCGGCGCTGCCGGCAAGACGACGTCCCAGGTCGCCGCCTTCCGGGACCGCCTCATCACCGAGGGTGTCGTGTACGCACCCCGGTATGGCTGGGTGGAGTTCGCCATCCCCCATTTCGATCGGTACGTCCGCCGGTCGTTGCCGAACGTCTCAGGGGCGTGAGATCGCAGCCTCGCACGGAAGTTCCCTGGCAGATCGTCGCAGTCAGGCGCGCCGTGTCGGTTGCACCGTCACGGCCCGACGTAACCCGTGATTCGGCGGCGGACTTTGTCCTCGAGACGGAGCCCGGACTGCATCTTGCGGGTGAAGAAGAACACACCGTCACCGAGTTGGACCGGGACCCGGTTGATCAGCACCGGATCGGTCCGGGCGGTGATCGGGGCGCCGCTGCCGAGGGTGGCGGTCTCGTAGCGGGACCGAACCGCCGCATCGGCCTGCTCCGACCAGTACCCCCACGGGTAGGCGAAGTGATGAGGTTCGACGCCGAGTCGACGCCGGATCAGCTCGTTGCTGGTATCGAGCTCCTCGACGATCCGGTCGGCGTCGAGGTGACGGAGATCGGGATGACGGTGGGTGTGGGCGCCCACCGTCATCAGTCCGCTCGTGGCCATCTCCTCGATCTGTCCCCAGGTGAGCGGGTCGGCCCGTCCCCCGGGGGTGAGCGGCTCGCCGCTCTCGACGGGATGTGTGGTCAGGTACAGCAGGAACGGTAGGCCCCGGCGCACCAGCTCGGGATACCCGTTGCGGTAGAAGTCCTCGTATCCGTCGTCGAAGGTGAGAACGAACATCCGTTGCGCATCGGGTGCTTCCCGGTTGGCGAACGCCGTGTCGAGATCGACGACCTGGCCGTGACGCTGCAGCCAGTCCATCTGAGCCACGAATGCCTCGGCGCCGACCTCCATCTGACGACCGAGCCCGGCATCGATCTGGTGGTAGATGAGCACCCTGGGACCGGGAAACCCGCCCATGAAGAGATCCGCCGTCGCAAAGGCCACCTTGCTACCGGTCCTCACCGCAGACTTGGCGGCGGTCTTGAGGGCGCCCATCGTGGGAGCCTTCACGGACGGGTCCACCGGAAGTCGTCGCCGAGCAACTCCACCAGACGGGCATTCGGCTCGGCGAACTGCTCCTCCAGGTAGCGGCGAGCCGCCGCAGAGGGCGGTGGGTAATCGCCGTCGAGGGCGTTGAGATAGCTGTAGTTGCGGAACTCGGCCGGTTGCCAGTCCGGCAGCCCGAGAAACCGGGTGATCCGGGCAAAGGTCTCGGCGGGGTCGGAGAACAACTCCTCGCTCCGCACCACCAGCATCTGCTCGGCGGGAAGGTGCCGGCGCCACCGTTCGATCTGGTCGGCGTACCGACCGCGCGCCACATAGGCGAACCGCCGAAACTCGACCGCACGGTCGTAGGGGTCCTCGGTGACCCGGGACCAACCGTCGGCGAGCCGTTGCTCCTCGGCGAGAAGCGCCGCCTCGAGGTCGAGCGGCTCGTGCCCCAACCGGACATTGTGGTGGTAGTGCGAGACGGCCCGGTCCGCAGGTTCCCGCAACATGGCGATCAGCTTGACGTCGGGGAGCAGCGATGCGACCCGCTCCGGAACCCGAGGGTCGAACAGGTAGTCCGGGGTGGCCTCGAAGGTCAGGAAAGGACGCCCGGTGGCGCCGGCGAGACGCCGCCGCACCTCGAGAGGGAAGTGAGCGCGGTACCAGGCCTCACCCTTGGCGTAATCGATGGAGAAGTATTCGATCTCCTTGCGGAGCGACGGGGCCACGTTGGGGTGACGACCCAACCACTTGTACAGCGAGCTGGTGCCGCACCGTTGCCCGCCGACGATGAGCAGATCGGGAACCGTCCGCCACGAGGCGGTGCGGTTGCGGGCGCCGAGACGCACCTTGACGGCGGTGCGGCGCACCGGAAGCGGCGTGATGGCCTTGGCGCGATCGGCGAGATTCTGACGCCACTTGTCGGCAACTCGAACCATGGTGGGGAGGGGCTCCGTTGTGGGGAAGCGTCGAGACTACTTGTCGTCTTTGCCGTCACCGGCAAGTGACGCCAGGGACTGACCCAGACGGTCGAGCAGCCCCGCTTCCTCGGTGGTACCGAGCCCCAGCTCTGCGTCGTCGACGGCGGTGCCGGCACCGGCGACGGCGGTGCTGCGGCTCAGGTCGCTCGCCGGCACCCAACCCCGCCGCGGTTTGACGCCGAGCAGGACGGCGCCGACCAGACGGCTGCGGCTCCCGGCGAACTGCTTGACGAGCTGATCGATGTGGAGCTGACGGGTCCGTCCGACGGTGGTGACCACCACATACGCCGAGACCAGCCCGGCCATGACGTAGGCGAAGGGTGAGAGCGCCGAGGGGCCGACCACGATCACCACGTCGAACCGCTCGGTTGCCTGCTCGGTGAGTGAGCGGAACGACTTGCTGGCGAGGACGTCCACCGGGTCCACCGTTCGCGGGTCCCCGGGAAGCACCGACAGGTTGGGGGCGAGCTCGACACATCCGTCGAGCACCGCCGTGACATGCCCCGGCAGCGTGGCGCTGTCGGCGCTGCGAGCCGAGAGATCGGCGAGCGTCGAGCCGCCGGCGAGCTCGTCGCGGTGCCCGGGGAGACCACCGAGCTGACCGTCGATCAACAGCACCGACCGCCCCACCCCGGCGAGGCTGTGGGCTACATCGAGCACCAACTCGCTCACACCCTGCTCGGTGCTGCCGAGACCGGTGAACCCGATCGTGACCGGACCGCCGGCATGGAACAGACCCAGCACCGCCGAACGGATCGACTGCACCCCCTGCTGACGGACCTTCTGATATCGCCGGGGACGCAGGTCGACCCGTGACCCGGCAGGCTGGGGAACCTCCGCCAGGATGGGCATCTTGCCCATGTCACCGGGCACCCAGACCGTCTCCTGGATGCGGTCGACGACGATGATCACCACGACACCGAGAAACGCCCCGAGCAGCAGCCCCACAAATGCCACCAGCGACAGGGGACGGGGAGCCGGTGTCTGATCCTCGACGACGAGCTCGGGGAGACTGATCCGTTCCGACTCGGCGACCTCGGTGCCGATCAGCGCCTGGTACTCGGTGGTGATCTGGGTCATGCGCGCTTCGAGCGCCGCCTTCTCGAGCTGCTCCGCAGGGGTGAGTTCGGCAACCACCGGGTCGGCGGGATCGACCTCGGCGGCGGGGGGAGGCAGCTCGTTGAGCTCCACCTTGAGGGCGGTGAGCTGGGCCGAGATGTCGTCGAGCTGTGCCTCGATGGCGGCGGCGCCCTCCTCATCGTCGGGGTCGAGCTCGTACAGCGCATCCTGGAGCGGGCCGACCTTGGCGTTCAGCGATGCGATCCGGCCGTCGAGGACCTCGCGTTTCGCCTCGTCCTCGACGTCGGCCACCGCGGGTGGTGCCGGCGGCTCCGGCTCGAACTCGGCAAGACGGTCCTGGGTCTCCTGGGCCTCGTCGATCAGGCCCTCGATCAAGGCGGCGACATCGATATTGGTCGGGTCGACGGCGAGATAGTCCGCACGCATCTCCTCGACCACCGCCTCGGCGGCCTCCGCCGACGGGAGGGTGGCGACGAAATCGAGCCGGCCTTCTGCGGGCTGGGTGCGGATGTTGATGCTGGGGTTGTCGAGAAGGGTGGCGTGGAGTTCGGTCGCCGCCGTCTCGGCCTGGGTCACCAGTGCGTCGACCGTGGAGGCTGCGACCTCGGCGTCGCGACCGCCACCACCACCTGCCGCTTCGGTGGTCTCCTGGGCGATGAACTGGATCGATGCGGTGGCGGTGAAGCGCGGCTCGATCCGTCCATTGGTGAAGTTGGTGAAGGCGATCGCGCCGAAGACACCGAGGAGGGCCATGGCAACCACCACCCACCAGCGGGCCCTCACCATCCGGCGAAGGCGACTGAGCTCCATCAGTTGTCTCGGGTCATACCCGTGCGAGTCAGTTCCATGCGGCGACTCTCCTTGCGCTGGCGGGCTCCGCAGCGACGGCATCGCCACTGCAGCGGGCGAGGGCGTGGATGGCCGCAGCCACCTCGTCCCGCACCCCTGAGTCTGCCAGATCTCGGAGCTGATCGAGTTGATCGATGAGAACCGCCTCATCGGCATGACCGATGGAGGCCTTGTTGATCTTCGGATGGTCGCTGGGAACCAGCGGTCCGTCGGAGAGAACCTCTTCGAGCTTCTCGCCCGGGCGCATCCCGGTGACCGCGATCTCGATGTCGCGACCCGGGACCAATCCTGACAGGCGGATCAGTCGCGCCGCCATGTCGATGATGCGAACCGGTTCACCCATGTCGAGAACGAACACCTCGCCGCCGGTGGCCATGGCCCCTGATTGCAGCACCAACTGGACCGCCTCGGGGATGGTCATGAAGTAGCGGGTCATCTTCGGATCGGTGACGGTGACCGGTCCCCCTGCCTGGATCTGGTTCATGAAGGTGGGGACGACGCTGCCGCGGCTGCCGAGCACGTTGCCAAACCGGACCGCGGTGAATGTGGTGCGGCTGGTGCGGGCCGCCGCCGCCTGGACCAACATCTCGGCGATCCGCTTGGTGGCGCCCATCACGCTCGACGGGTTGACCGCCTTGTCGGTGGAGATCAGCAGGAAACGCTCGACGTCGAACTTCTCGGCGGCAGCGAGGATGTTGGCGGTTCCCAGCACGTTGGTCTTGATCGCCTCACCGGGACAGTCCTCGAGGATCGGGACATGCTTGTGGGCGGCGGCGTGGAGCACGACCTCGGGGCGGACATCCTCGAACACCCGCAGCACCCGCGAGCGGTCCCTGATGTCGCAGAGGACCCGCTCGGGTGTGCGACCGGTCTTCGACCATTCGGCCATCGCATCGTGCAGATGGGTCTCGTCGTGGTCGAGGGCGATGACGACGGTGTCGGGGAAGGAGAGACACTGGTTGACGATCTCCGAGCCGATAGAACCCCCGGCGCCGGTCACCAGAATCCGTCGACCACCCAGCATCTCGGCGACCGGGGTCAGGTCGGTCTGCACCGCGGCCCGCGGCAGAAGGTCGGAAAGCTCGAGGTTGCGGATGTTCTCGGAGGCGTGACCCTTGAGCAGGGCGTTGAGGTCCGGGACGATACGCAGGGCGACATCGACGGCGACACAGGCATCGACCAGGTCGCGCAGCGTGGTCTCATCGGTGCTCTCGGCCACGATGACCTGGTCGACGTCATGACGACGGACCAGTTCGGGAACGGTGTCGAGACCGCTCCAGACCGGGAGGCCGACCAGCCTGCGGGCGGTGGCGCCATGGGTGCCTGCATCGACGAAACCGACGACCTCGGTGGTGGGATCGAGGTTCGGCGCCTGGCGGGCGAGGACGGCGGCCGGCCGACCCACCCCGACGATGAGTGCCCGCACCGGGGCGCTGCTCCCTGCAGTCATCCGCTGGAACGAGAACATCCGGGTGCGGAATCGGATGGCGCCCATCCCGATCAGCGTGAACATGGCGCCGAGGGCGATCACCGAGAGGGGCAAAGGCTGTTCGGCCTGAAGCGCATCCCGACCGATGAGCAGACCGGCCATCAGCATGATGCCGGCGGTTGCCGAGGCGAACCCGACCCGGAGCGCCTCCGCCACCGAGGCGTACTCCCAGACGTGCCCGTAGGTTCCGAAGAGCACATTGGTGACCAGGTGGACCAGGACGATCAGCGGGAGGAGTCCCCAGAATCCCTCCCACCATGTGGCCGAGGTGCCCTGCCCGTCGGCGAAGCGAGCCACCAGGGCGGCGATGTAGGCCAGAGAGATGATGAAGGCATCGACAAGTGCGAAGCTGACGTCGGCGCGGACCCGTGCTGCGTTCTGAGCGATGGCTCTTCGCCAGGCTGTCCGCCGTTCCGGCCCATAGTGTTCAAGTGATTCCATGGTTTTCCCCCACAGTCATATCGCTCTTGAGCGACGTGTCGACACTAACCCCGTAGGGCCGTCAGGACTACCGTTTCTGATGCTGTGAACCAGATATGAGTCGACCGGCCTAGATACGTCATCTATCGAGAAAATCGACCCGTGGTACCTTGCCGGTACGCCGATTCGGCAGCCACGACCCCGGGGAAAGACACCATGCAGCGCGCCGTCCTGGTCACGATCAAGGGTCTCGGGATCGGCGGGGCGGAGAAGCTGATCTCGGAGAGTGCCCGCCACTGGGACCGTTTGCGATTCGAGTACCACGTCGCCTACGCCCTCCCCTGGAAGGACCAGCTGGTGGCGGAGCTCGAGGCGCTCGACGTCCCGGTGCACTGTTTCGGATCACAACGCGGGATGACGCCGGCCTCCTGGGGCAGGCTCCGCCAACTGGTCCGTCACACCGGGGCGGAGCTGGTCCATGCCCACCTCCCCGCCGTGGGAGCCGTGGCCAGGGTGGTGTCACCGGTGCCGGTGGTGTACACCGAACACAACGTCGCCGGTTCGTATCGACTGCCCGTGCGGGTCGCCAACCGCCTCACCTACGGCCGCGCCGCCGCCATCACCGCCGTGTCGCAGGCGGTCGCCGACTCGGTCGCCGGCTATCCGGGACCCGACGTGGCGGTGGTGTCCAATGGCGTCTCCTGCGCCGTCGATACCGAAGGCGCCCTCGCCGCACGCACCGAGCTCGGAATCGGGCCCGACACCCCGCTGGTGCTCCATGTCGGCAACATCCGCCCTCACAAGGGACATACCAACCTGATCGATGCGGTGTCGCGGCTGGTGAAACGTGTCCCCGATGTCGTCGTCGTTTCCATCGGCGGGGAGAAGAACGACGGCGACCTGGCACGGGTGCGCAACCAGGCACAGACCGCAGGTCTTGGCGACCATCTCCGGTTTCTGGGACGGCGGGACGATGCCCTCGCCTTCGTGTCGGCCGCCGATGCCTTTGCCAATCCCTCCGATCACGAGGGCCTCCCCGTGGCGATCCTGGAGGCGATGGCGCTGGAACGACCGGTGGTCGCCACGGCGGTCGGCGGCGTCCCGGTGATCGTCCAGGACGACGTCACCGGGCTTCTGGTTCCGGCCCGCGATCCGGAAGCGCTCGCCAACGGATTGGCCAGGGTGCTCACCGACCGATCCGTGGCGACACGGCTCGCCGCCGCCGGACGCAGCCTGATCGAACGCGACTTCAGCCTCGACACCATGGTCAGGCGACTGGAGTCGATCTACGACCAACTACTGGAGCCCTCGTCGCCATGAGTGGCGCCGTCTCGGTTCGAGCGTACGAGGACCGCGACCTGACCGCGGTACTCGACCTGTTGCGGGCATCGCTGGGTGAGACCGCCATCCTGGAAAGGAGCCCGGAACTGTTCGCCTGGAAACATCTCGAGAACCCCTTCGGGCGTTCCATCCTGCTGGTCGCCGAGAGCGAAGGGATGATCGTTGGATTCCGGGCGTTCATGCGATGGGAACTGACCACACCCGATGGTGAGGTGCTGCGTTGCGTGCGAGCGGTCGACACCGCCACCCACCCCGAGCACCAGCGTCGGGGTATCTTTCGAATGCTGACACTGTCGGCCGTGGACGAGGCGATCACAGACGGAGTCGACCTGGTGTTCAACACACCCAACCCGAAGTCCGGCGCCGGCTACCTCTCGATGGGGTGGCGATCGGTGGGCGCCGTCGGCGTGCTCGCCATGCCGGCACCCGGCATGCTCCGACGCCGCCCTCCGGCGGGGCAGCTTCCCGACCCGGCCGATCAGATGGTCGATCCCGTCGCCGCATCAGGTCTGACGGTCGACGACCGCCCGTCTCGAGGTTTGCGGACGCCGCGGACCGCGGCGTACCTGGCGTGGAGATTCTCCGGCCATCCCACCGCCCGCTATGTCCGGGTGGACCACCGTGGGTCCACCGCCGTCCTCCGTCCCAACATTCGGAGCGGTCGGCGAGAACTGGTGGTCTCCGACGCCTTCGGTCCCCACCCCGGGTCTGCCATCGCCGCCGCATGGCGCAAGAGCCGCAGCCACTACCTTGCGGGATGGTTCGCCCCCGGCTCCCCCGAGCGTCGCACCGCCACACGCCACGGCCTGATCCCGATCCCGCGGGTCCACACCTTGAGCCTGGTCGTACGGCCCCTTACCGACATATCCCTCTCCGCCCTGCCGACGCCCATCGAACAGCTCCGCTCGTGGGACTTCGCATCGAGTGACCTGGAGCTGCTCTGATGCTCATCCTGATCCCGATGCTGACCGTGTTGTCCCTGATCGTGGCCGCCGTCATCTCGGCCAGCGCCGGATCCGAACACCTCAGCTCGGCGCTCGTGGCGCTCGGGAGCATGGCGGTGGTGGCGGTCATCGCCCGGCTCGTATCCAACGAAGAGGATCGCAAGTGGCTCCCGACGCTGATCCTCGCCGGGTTCGGCGCCAAGCTGGTGGGGTCGTGGGTGCGCTGGTGGGTGCTCGTCGACTACTACAACGGCTCCGGTGACGCCACCGGGTTCTACGGGGCCGGGGAACGACTCGCCCCGATGTGGAGAGCGGGCACCCCACCGGACATGTCGATCGGGACCCCGGCCATGGACGGCATCACCGGGCTGGTCTTCGTCCCGGGGATGCCGAGCTTCCTCGGCGCCTTCTTCCTCTTTGCCACCTTCTCGTTCATCGGGCAGATCTTCCTGTATGCAGCCTTCCGCAAGTCGGTGGTACCGCGCCGGCTCAAGCTGTACGCCGTGGCGGTGTTCTTCGTACCCACCGTGGTCTACTGGCCCTCCAGCCTCGGCAAGGAGTCCGTGATGTTGCTCGGGATCGGGATGGCCGCCTACGGCATCTCGTTGCTGCTCAACGAGGTCAAGCCGCTGGCGCTGATTCCGATCGTCGGCGGGTTCGTCATCGCCGGAATCATCCGGCCCCACATCTCGGCGATGATGTGTGTGGGAGCCACGCTGGCACTGCTGTTCGCCAGGAAGGGCGCCGGCATCGGGGCCTACCCGTTCAAGCGACTTCTCCTGCTCGGGGTCGTCGGGTCCGGTCTCGCCGTCCTTATGTTCGTCGCCGCCGCCAACTTCAACATCAACCTCGACGACGGTCTCGACACCAGCCAGGTCGACTCCTTCGTCGAGAGGGTCGAGGACCAGACGGCCAAGGGGGGCTCGTCGGTCGACGGAGGATTCATCACCAACCCGGCGCAGTTCCCCGAGGCGGCGATCCGCGTCCTGTTCCGACCCCTCCCCCACGAGGCGCACAACCCGCCGGCGCTCGCCAGTTCGCTGGAGGGGACGCTCATGTTGCTGGTCACGATCTGGAAGCTCCCGGCGATGTTGCGACGAGGCAGGAAGATCCGGCGCGACCCCTACATGATCTTCTGTGTGGTGTTCATCATCGCCTTCGTCATCGCCTTCTCGGCGTTCCTCAATCTCGGGCTGATGGCGAGGGAGCGCTCGATGATCGTCCCGTTCCTGCTGGCGGTACTGGTCGCCCTCGGCTGGGGGCCACCCGCCGAGGTGGAGGCGGCCGAGGACGAGGACGAGGATCGCACCGAGGCCGAACGCGACGCCGGGATCGAGGACCTACTGTCCGGCGCTCCGGTCGGAATGGGTGTGGGAGTCGGGGTCGGGTCGTAGGAACCCCGCAGCGCCGAGCCCGACGATGATCAGCCCCGCCACCGCCGCCGAGGCGGCAAGGGCCGTCGGGGGCGGGAACGACTGGTCGATCGCCACCACCACGGCGACGAAGGCCGCCTGGGCGCCCGCCATGGTCATCGACACCGCCGTCACCGACCATCCGCGGTCACGGAGTTGGTCGTAGATGTGGCTGCGGTCACCGGTGAAGAGAGGTCTCGAGGCGAGTCCCCGTCGCAGCAGGGTGACGATCAGGTCGATGGCGAACATCCCGAGCAGGCACGCCGCCACCATGGTCGGCACCTCCCCACCGGCCGGGCTGGCCTGGAAGAAGCCGTAGACGAGGAAGACGGCGACCGTGTAGGCGCCATTGTCACCGAGGAAGAGCCGGGCGGGTGGCCAGTTCCACAAGAGGAATCCCGCAATCCCCGCCGCCAACACCAGCGCCACCGCCATCTCGGTTCCACGGAATGCTGCCAGCACCGCAATGCCCGCAGCCGTCACCAACGCCACCGATCCGGCCAGACCGTCCAGCCCGTCGAACAGATTCACCGCATTGACGGTCACCACCGTGAGCACCACCGCAAGCACCACGGCGGCGGTTCCGGATGTCGAGGCGGGGAGGTCTGCGGCAAGACCGAGCACCATCCCGGCGACCACCGTCACCCCCAGCCTCAGGCGTGGGGAGAGACTGCGTCGGTCGTCGGCGAGCCCGAGCACCAGGAGGATCCCCGACGCCGCCAGCAACCCGGTGTCGAACCGCCCGGCGGTCACCAACCCGGTATGGACGGCGGCGAACACGGCGACTCCCCCGAGCGGCACCGCCGCTCCCGCATGCGGCTTGAGGAAGCCGTCGGGTAGATCGACGAAACCCAGCCGTGGTCCTACCCGCACCACGGCGCCCCCCACGAAGAAGGCAACAAGGAGCGCTACCGCGGCGCCGACCATGTCATGACCTCCGACCGTTCCCCAGCATGTACCTCGATCGTTCCCTGCGGTGTGAACCCTATCCCGGTGTAGGCGGCGATGGCCGCCTTGTTGTCGGCGCCGACCACGACTTTCACCCGCGGCTCGCCGCGTCCCGCCAGTTCCGACAACATCTCGGTGGCGAGGACGGACGCCAGACCCCGCCTGCGAGCCTCCGGCGCCACCGCCATCGCCAGCAACTCGGCGCCGACGCCGTCGTGTTCCCCGTCGTAGCGAAGCGTCTCGATGGCGCGCCGCGCCACCCCGGGTCGAATCAGTCGCGGTGCCGCCGAAAATGCGGCTCCCACGCCGTACCGCCGGATGAAGTGCCGGTAGAACGCCCCGACATCGGTGACGCCGGCGACGAATCCGACCGGCCCCATCCCGCCGTCGGCCACGCGGACCACGCCGCCTTCCCATTCGATCAGCGCCCGGTAGAGACGCTCCATGAAGCCGGGGCCGAGTCGGGGAAGAAACCCCGACGAGATCGCATCGCGGTGCATCCTCGCCAGGTGGGGGACGTCGCGATCGGAGGCGGTACGGGTCGGTGTTGCCCCGATGGCAGGGGCGGCCTCGAGCACCGGTCGGTAGGACCTGCGTTGTGCCACGCCCCGGTAGGCGCCGAATACGGTGTCGACGATCTGGCGTTCGTCGAAACGCTGGACGGCGAGACGGCGGCTCTGCGCACCCATGCGGCGGCGGAGTTCGACATCGCCGCCGAGGGTGTCGATGGCGGCGGCGAGCGCCTCGGGGCGGGAGACCGGGACCAGGAGCCCGTTGACGCCCTGCTGGACGACCTCTCGGCAGCCGCGGACGTCGGTGACCACCAACGGCAGACCCGACGCCGCCGCCTCCATCGCCGCCCGGGGAAACCCCTCGCGGTGCGACGGCAGTACGAACACATCCATACCGGCGTACAGGCGATCGACGTCGGTGCGCATTCCGAGCAGCCGTACCCCGGCGGCGGCCGCCCTGGCGGCGAAGTCGGGACCGAGCGCATCGCTCTTGTCGGGATCATCGGGACCGATGGCGACCACGACATAGCGGTCGCCGAGACGGCCGGCCGCCTCGACCAGTTCCGGGTAGCCCTTCTCGGCCACCAACCGCCCCACCATCCCGACCACGATCTGATGCTCGGCGACCCCGAGCTGGCGGCGGACCTCGGCACGCTCGGGCTCACCGAATCTCGCCGGATCGAACCGTTCCAGGTCGACCCCGTTGCCGAGCAGGAATGTCCGGTGTCGCGGCGCCAACCGGAGCCGGTTCATCAGTCTGAGGTCCTCGGGGCTCTGCACCAGCTCGGCATCGGAGAAGCGGGAGGCGATCCCCTCCAATGTGTAGACGAGAGTGCGCTTGGCAAGGGGGTCATCGTCGGTGGCGTAGAGCCCGTGGACGGTGTTGACCACGATCGGAACACCGGCAAGCCGCCCCAGAACCCGACCGTACAGACCTGGTTTCGGGTTGTGGGTGTGGAGGATGTCGACCCGCTCGCGGCGAAGGATCTTCCAGAGATCGACCGCCGCCTTGAGGTCACCGGCAAGGCTCCAGCCACACGACGAGGTCGGGAGAGGAATGTGGCGGACCCCGACCGCCTCGACCTCGGCGACGTACTCGCCCGGGGCGCTGATGCCGATGGTGTCCCAACCCATCGCCACCGCTTGCTCCAGCTGCGGCAGCACGAGGTAGCGCAGGCTCATGTCGACCGTGGTCAGGTGGGCCAGCTTCACCCGACTCATCGACCACCTGCGTGGTTGATCGGATCGAGACCGGAGAGTTCGTCCGCACATAGACGGACGTACCGGGCAACGGCGTCATCGAGTCTGAATCGTTCCGCCACCATGGTGCGGGCGGCCTCTCCCCACCGCTGGGTGCGCGATCGGTCGCCGGCGAGATCGACGAGTGCGTCAGTGGCGGCGTTGAGATCCCCGGCGGGGACCACCCGGCCCGTCGTGCCATCGATCACCGTCTCGGAAGCGCCTCCGACGTCGAACACGACGCTGGGCACCGCCGCCGCCCCGGCCTCGAGGGGAACTCCGGGCAGACCTTCGGTTCGGGAAGTGAGCAGCAGCACATCGGCCCACGCCAGGTGCGGGGTCACATCGCCGACCGAACCCAGAATCTCGACCACCGACCCCAGACCGGCACCGGTCACCGCCGCCGCCACTTCGTCCTGAAGCGGCCCTCCGCCGAGAAACCGGGCACGGACATCGGTGCGCAGGGCGACCCGCCGCATCACCTCCACCGCCGCCAACGGATCCTTCTCATCGGAGAGGTTCCCGATCACCACCACCCGCAGCTCGGGTCCCGGCTCGACGGGCTCGACGGCGAAGAACCGGGGGTGCACCCCGGTAGGGGCGATCCGCACCTTCGATGGCGGGACCCCGAGATGGTCCGTCAACTGACGGGCGGTGACCGCCGACACCGAGAAGACACGGTCGACACCTTTGAGGATGGCGGTTCTGACCAGTCGGTGCCGGGTTCCCCGCACCCAGAACATCGGCTCGCCGATGCTCACGTAGACCAGGCGGGGTCGATGGCGCATCGTCCGCACCGCCGCCGCCGCATATTGGAGTGTCGAGGAACCATTGGCAACCACGAGATCGACCTGCTGTTCGGCGATCCTGCGACGCAGCCTCAGCGCCAGGGTCCGATCAAGCCGAGGAAGGGCATCCGGGGTGAACGTCGACAACGATTCCGAAGCGATCCGCGGGCCTTCCGGTGTGGTGCTCAGCGACCACAGATCGGTGTCCCAGCCGGTGGCAGCGACGGCTTCCGCCAGGGTCTCGCCGAAGACCTCGGCACCACGACGGCGGTCACTGGACACAAGTATGGCGAGGTGCGCCGTCCGCATGGGAGGACTCCCTCCGGTTGAGCTTCACCGCTGGGACGCCGTCGGTGGTTGGCTCGCAGCGTAGCCGGAGGGGTCGGCGCCCCGGTGGCCGGGGAACGCCCGCGCAGGGCTCGCCGGATCGACCGACCGCGGGAATGGCAGGGTCACCGACACCGTTAACGTGACACCGGAGCGATTGCCCGGGCCGCCGAGTTGTGTAGGGAAACCAGATGGCGATTGACGAGCTGTACAGAGAAGTGATCCTCGATCACTACCGCAACCCACGGCGGAGCGGGCGCCTCGACGGTGACCATGTCCACGCCGAAGGGCTCAATCCGTCGTGCGGTGACGAGTTCGAACTCGATCTTGCCGTGACCGGCGACCTGGTCGCCGATGCGGCGATGCAAGGTCGGGGATGCTCGATATCGCAGGCGTCCGGATCGATGATGGTCGACGCCATCGTCGGTCGCACCTTTGCCGAGGTCGATGCGCTCGCCCACAACTTCAAGTTGATGATGTCGATCGAGGAGGGGGCAAGCCCGGTGGACCCGGACCGACCGGGTGCGGTGCTGGGTGACCTGGAAGCGCTGCAGGGTGTGCGACGTTTCCCGGTGCGGATCAAGTGCGCCGACCTTCCGTGGACGACGCTTGCGGACGCCCTGGGCCAGGTGCGGCGGCCGACGCAATGACCGCCGGGACCGCCACCGGATCGGAGCGTTATGACGCATCGACCGGTCTGGTGGTGGTCGACGTCCAGAACGACTTCGCCGACCCGGCAGGTTCGTTGTACGTCACCGGCGGTGAACAAGCGGTGACCGCGATCAATCAGGAGATCGCAGCGGCCACCGCCGCCGGTTCGACGGTGGTGTACACCCAGGACTGGCATCCCCCGTCGACCCCTCATTTCGCCAAGGACGGGGGAATCTGGCCGGTCCACTGCGTCGCCGGGACCTGGGGCGCCGACTTCCATCCCGAGCTGACCGTGTCCGGTCCCGGTATCCGCAAGGGAACCGGTGAAGAGGACGGTTACTCGGGTTTCACCACCCGACACCCCGTGACCGGCGAGGAAACCCCCACCGAGTTGCACACGATGCTGCAGAACCGCGGCATCGAGCGGTTGGTGGTCACCGGGCTGGCCACCGACTACTGCGTCAAGGCCACGGCGCTCGATGCCGTCGCACTCGGGTATCCCACCGCGGTGCTGGCCGACACCATCCGACCGGTGAATCTGTCTCCCGGCGACGGCGCCCGGGCGGTCGCCGCCATGGTGACGGCCGGCGTCACCGTCCTCTGAGACAGATCGGCCCGGCCGGATGTGAGGTCCGGCCGCCGTCAGCCGGCACGGCCCTCCGGATCCGACACCATCCGGTTGCGGAGATCACGAATCTCAGCGGTCATCGACACGTGATAGCGGTGTGGGTTGACCAGACGGCGGACCCCGGGATCGAGCCGGTCCAGGTCCTGGCGACACCGGCGCCGGGCCGAGTCCAGGGTTCCGTCGGCGTAGGATCGCCCGTCCACCCAGACCAGGGTGACGAGTTCCTCGACTTCGGCAGGAACCACCGATCGACCGACCTCGGGCCGGTTGACATCGAAGATCCGGATCGGGACACCCACCTCGATGGTCTCGGCGGGAGCAGCGACGAGGTCGGCGGTAGCGGCGCCGCGCTCGTCGTACAGCCGCCACACCCGCTTCGGCCCGGGAATCGGGATCTTGGCGGCGGTGTCCGAGACCTTGATCGCCGGACGGGTCACCCCGGAGGCATCGGCGACGGCGGTGAGCTTGTAGACCCCGTCGAGCGCCCCGTGACCATGCGAGGTGATCAGCCGGGTCCCCACCCCGTAGACCATCCGGGCGACGAGCCGTTCCGGATCCACCCCGTATCCGGCCGCCTCTTCGTCGATCTGGGTCAGGATCTGCCAGATCACCAACTCGTCGAGATCGGACGAGAGCACGATCGAGACGTCGGGAAAGCCGGCGTCGTCGAGAAGCCGCGCCGACCGGATCGCCAGATATGCCAGGTCTCCGGAGTCGAGTCGGATGCCCTGCGGCTCGTGCCCCTTGCGGCGGAGGTCCTCGAAGACGGCAATGGCGTTGGGAACACCGCTCTCCAAGGTGTCGATGGTGTCGACGAGCAGCACGCAGTCGTCGGGATACCGCTCCGCATAGGCGTGGAACGCCGCCAGTTCGCCCTCGCCCATGGCCATGAAGACCTGCACCATGCTGTGGGCATGGGTGCCCCGGGGCGGGAGACCGACCAGGTGGGACAACCCGACGTTCGAGGTGAAGTCGGCGCCACCGATCAGTGCCGCCCGCGCCGCCGGGTTGACGGCGAACCCGGGGCCACGCCTCATCCCGAACTCGAGGACCGAACCGCCCCGGGCGCCGGCAACGACCCGGGCCGCTTTGGTGGCGATGAGGGTCGGGTAGTTGAGATGGTTGAGCAGTGACGTCTCCAGAAGTTGCGCCACCGCCAGCGGTCCCCGTACCGAGACCACGGGGGTATGGGCGTGGATCACCCTTCCCTCGGCGACGGCATCGACCTCCAGGGCGCCGAAATGCGCCTCGCTTCCGAGCCAGGCCAGGAATTCGTCACCGAACACCGGATGGCCGGCCGCCGAACGCTGGGAGCGGAGCAGATCGAGGTCACGATCCGTGAACCGCACCCGACCCATCCATTCGAGCAGTTCGGAGAGCCCGGCCGCGATGCAGTATCCCGCCTGGTGGCGCCCGTAGTCGGGATAGGTCCGGAAGAAGTAGTCGAAGCGGGCGTTGCGTAGATGGAGGTCCCGGTGGAAGTAGAGCTGTGCCATCGAGAGCTGGTACTGATCGGTGAAGAGCGCCCCTTCGGCCACCGACCGTCCGGTGTCATCGGTCATCGAACCTCCTCGGTTGCGAGGCCGTCGAAGTCATGGTCGCGCACCGACCTGAGGATCACCACCGCAGCGATCGCTGCCGTCGCGGCGGCAGTCACAGCCACCGCCGCCATTCCGCCGGCGGCGTAGAGCGCCACACCGGCGACGGCGGCGACGGCGCGGCCGGTTGCCTGGGCCACCACCAACCGAGAGAGGAACGCCATCCGGGCGTTGCGTTGCAGTTCGGTGGCGAGTGAGATCGACGAGACGAGGGCGAACTCGAATGCGGCGATCCCAGCGACGAGCGACGCCACCGCTGCCTGGGAGCTGGCGGCGCCGGCCATCACCAGATAGGCGATCACGCTGAGCCCGAGACCGGCCACCACCGAACGGACCTTGCCGAGGCGGTCGGTGAACAGCACCGTGGCACCTTCTGCCAGCAGCTCGCCGCACCCGATGGCGAAGGCGACTCCGGCAAGACCGGCGACGGTGAAGGCGAAGTCCGTCTCCAGCCAGGCGGCGAAGGTGATCAGAACCAGTTCGACGCTTCCCACCACGGCGACCGTGGCGGTCAGGAACCCGATCGAGGAGCGGTCCCATCGGATTCCCCCGGCGGCGACCGGCACCTCGGCATTGGACCGGAACGACCGGGCCACCGGTACCACCAGCGCCGCCCCGACCAGCCCGACGGCCCAGAACGGCGCCGTCCAGCCCCACCGTTCGATCGCCCAGCCGGCGGCGGGTGCGCCGACCAGGAACGACACCGCCCAGGTCGATTCGATGAGACCGACGGTACGGGCGCGGCGGGCGTACGGCACCCGATCGGAGACAAAGGCCTGGGCGGCCGTGTCGAACACCGGTTTGGCCACCCCCATCAGGGCGAACCCCACCATGGCGCCGACGAACACTCCGGTGGCGGCGGTCACCAGCGCCCCGAACACGAAGAGCCCGAGACCGGTGAGAGCCACACGGCGACGGTGTTCGGTGCCGGCGGCCCGGATCACGAACGGGGTGGTGACCCCCATCCCCCACCGCACCGAGGCCAGCACTCCCGCCGCCGACAGCGACACACCCAGCCCGCGGGCGATCGCCGGGAGAAAGGCGTACACGAACCGTGCAGCGGTGTTGGTCGTCAGCTTGACGGCGACGATCGGCACGAACCCGCCGGGCATACCCGTTGCCGGCTTCACGAGCGGCTACTCCCTTCGCCGGGCGGTCAGGCGATCACGCCGCCCTCGGTCATCCGCTTGATGTCGAGGAGATCCTCGACCTCGTCGGCGGTGAGCCAGCCCTTCTCGATGACGACGTCCCCGACGTTGCGCCCGGAGGCGAAGGCCTCCTTTGCCGCCTCGGCGCCCCGGTCATATCCGATGTGAGGATTGAGGGCGGTGACCACGATGATGTTGGCTTCGGCGAGAGCGCGGCTGCGCTCGACGTCGGCCTCGATCCCCTCGATACAGCGCTGACGGAAGACATCGCTTGCGCTGGCGAGCAACGCCACGGATTGGAGCAGGTTGTGCGCCATCATCGGCATCATCACGTTGAGCTCGAAGTTGCCGTTGGCCCCGCCCCAGGTGACGGCGGTGTCGTTGCCGATCACCTGGGAGGCGACCTGCATCATCATCTCCGACATCACCGGGTTGACCTTGCCCGGCATGATCGAGGAACCCGGCTGCAGCGAAGGCAGGCGGATCTCGGCGATCCCGGTGCGGGGACCGCTCGACATCCAGCGCAGATCGTTGGCGATCTTGAACAGCGACTGCGCCACGGTCTTCAGCGCACCGGAGGCGCTGACCACGGCGTCTTTGGCTGCCTGGGCCTCGAAATGGTCGTCGGCCTCCCGGAACGGATACCCGGTCACCGCCGCCATGTCGGCGATCACCGCCGCCGGAAACCCCTCCGGGGCGTTGAGACCGGTGCCGACGGCCGTCCCGCCCAGCGCCACCTCGTCGAGTTCGGGAAGCACCCGCTCGATCCGCTCGGTGCCCTTCCGGATCTGGGCGGCGTAGCCGCCGAACTCCTGACCCAGGGTGACCGGGGTGGCGTCCATCAGGTGGGTGCGACCCGACTTGACCACATCGGCGAAGGCCTCGGCCTTGTCGGCGAGGGCGTCCCCGAGCCGTCCCAGAGCCGGCAGCAGGTCCTCACGCAGCGCCGCCGCCGCCGCCAGATGGATGGCGGTGGGGATGACGTCGTTGGAGGACTGCCCGAAGTTGACCTCGTCGTTGGGATGGACCAGCTTCGATCCCAACTGCCCGCTGAGGATCTCGCCGGCGCGGTTGGCGATCACCTCGTTGGCGTTGGTGTTGGTCGATGTCCCCGAGCCGGTCTGGAAGATGTCGAGCACGAACTGCTCGTCGAGCGCCCCGTCCCTCACCTCGTCGGCCGCCTGGGCGATGGCGGTCGCCTTGTCCGCATCGACATCGCCGCGGGCACCGGCAACCCGGGCCGCCGAGCCCTTCACCAGCCCCAGTGCCCAGATGAACCGGCGGGAGAACCGGATTCCGGAGATGGGAAAGTTGTCGACGGCTCGTTGGGTGGACGCTCCGTAGTAGGCGTCGTCGGGGACCGACACTTCGCCCATGGAGTCGCGTTCGATGCGCATGCCTGCTCCTGATCGGTGGATATGGGATCGGCGGGGTTTGCTCCCGGCGTTTCCGGCGTTGCCCCGGACCGGAATCGGCCCTCGACCTGAGGTTAGATGCTCCGGTCGGCCGGAAGGTCTGGTCTGGCAAATCGGGCTTGGCCAATTCGGGACTGCCCGAAGAATCAGAACTGCCCAGTTTGGTCGATCACGGTCCGGTCGCCGGGGTCATCGCCGGGTGGCGCTGCTGATGGCCGTAGGAAGCACTTCGGTGACGTCGCCCTCGATCCGTAGCGACACCAGGGGGTGGTGGTCGTGCTCGGTGGGACCGCGGTTGACCACGACATAGGGGGCACCGTGACGCGCCGCTCGCAGCGGAATGTCCGCCGCCGGATACACCACCAACGACGACCCGACCGCCACCACGAGGTCGGCGGCATCGGCGGCAGCCGTCGCCCGCTCGATATCCTCGGACCGCAACGACTGACCGAAGCTGATGGTTGCGGCCTTGAGCAGACCACCGCAGGTACAGCGGGGCGGTTCGCCGGTGGAGGCAAAGGCATCCAGATGCGGTTCGGGATCGGTGCGATCGCCACAGGTCTGACATTCGACGCATCGGGCGGTCCCGTGGATCTCGACCAGACGCTCGGGCGAGGTTCCAGCGAGCGCATGGAGTCCGTCGACATTCTGCGTCACCACCATCGCCAGTCTCCCGGCACCTTCCAGCTCGACCAGGGCGGTGTGGGCGGCGTTGGGCCGGGCCGCTCCGAACTCGGCCTGATCCTCGAGTTTGTAGCGCCATGATCGCCGCCGCGCCTCGTCGGAGCGCATGAACTCCTGGTAGTCGACCGGCCGTCGGGTGTTCCACACCCCTTCAGGTCCCCGGTAGTCGGGGATCCCGCTGGCGGTCGAGATTCCCGCCCCGGTAAAGACCAGGATCCGGTCCGCCCCGGCGATCAGCCGGGCCAACGCCGCGGTTCCCGCATCCCGCTCCGACGTCATCGGCCCCACCGGCGTCGGGGGGTGATTGCGGTGACGGCGAGGGCGGTCGGCTGATCCCAGCCGGTGAAGACACCGAGCAGAACCACGACGAATGCGGTGACGGTGGCGACCACCACGAGACGGCGCGCCGCCAGCCACCACGGGGAACGCCCGGTCATGTCCACCGCCACCGCCAGCGGCTCGACGCCGTAGAGAAAGGATCGCAACGCATGGTCGCGCGCCGTGGCCCGACCCAGCAACGGCGACCATCTGCTCCCCCGCACGCTGTTGAAGGGAACGACCCGGGTGGCGCGCCGTTGCATCGGTCTCGACAGGAGCACCAGCAGCCCGGCGATACCGAGCCCGACGAACACCATCGACGGGCCCGGGGCCGACATCAGGAGGGCGAGACCCGCCAGCCACAGCACCCAGAGCCGGCGCAACTCGCCGAGATAGCGGAGGGCGTCGGCGGGGTCGGTGAACCCCCAATCGTCCTGTGGACTCGACGGGTCGGACATGGACCGGAGGCTACCGGGCCGGATCGCTCACAGACCGGCGAGCGGATCGGCCATCCCGGCGAGATCCTCGTCGGGTTCATCGTCGGTGTGACCGAGCTGCCGGCGCAACTCGTCGTATCCCGAGGCCTCGAGTTCCTCGGCCAGCTCCGGGCCGCCGCTGCGGACGATTCTGCCCTTGAGCATGACATGGATCCGGTCCGGGTTCATGTACTTGAGGATGCGTGAGTAGTGCGTGATGATCAGCACTCCGAGCCGGTCGCTGCGCAACGACTCGACCAACTCGGCGACTTCCCGCACCGCATCGATGTCGAGACCGGAATCGATCTCGTCCAGGACGGCGACCTTGGGTTGACCGACCGCAAGCTGGAACATCTCCGACCGCTTCTTCTCGCCCCCGGACAGCCCGGTGTTGACCGAACGTCCACGGAAGGGCTCCATGTTGAGACGTGACGAGGCGGCACTGACCCGGCCGGCGAAATCGGCACCGTTCCCGATGGCCTCACCCATCTCGTGGACGAGATCATCGAGACTCACGCCGGGCACCTCGACCGGGTACTGGAACGCCTCGAACAACCCGAGCCGGGCACGCTCGTGGACTTCCAGACCGAGGACCTCGACGCCGTCGACCCGGGCCGAACCGGTGACGGTGTACTCGTCCTTGCCCATCAGCGCATGGGTCAGGGTCGACTTGCCCGACCCGTTGGGACCCATCAGCGCATGGATCTCACCGAAGGGCACCTCGAGATCGACGCCGCGCAGGATCGGGATGTCACCGAGCCTGGCCTCGAGACCCTGGATCGTCAGGGCTGGGATGGGTGCAGCGGTCATGTGCGAACCTCCTCGGCGGCGTCGATGGTGAGGTAGACGTCGCCGTCGACCACCGACACGTCGTAGATCGGGACCGGGCGGGTGGCAGGCAGCGCACCGGGTTCGCCGGTCCGGATGTCGAACTCGGAGCCGTGGCGGGGACACTCGACCTCGTAGCCGTAGAGCTCACCCTCGGCGAGCGAGGCCTCGGCGTGGCTGCACCGGTCGCCGATGGCGTAGACCTCCGACCCGATGCGGAACAGTGCGATCCGTCGATCGCCGACATCGACCCTGACCCCTCGGCCGTCCGGCAGATCGTCGAGTGGGGCGATCCGCAGTGCGCTGGTCATACCCGGCCCTCTTCCTGGGCCTCGACGAACTTGCCGTTGATCCATTCCCGAAGCGGTGCGGTGACCTCCGGGGTGGGGAATCGGCCGAGCGCCTCCTCGAAGAACCCCCGCACCTGGAGACGATCGGCACGCTGCGGGTCGAGCCCGCGGCTCATCAGGTAGTAGCGCTGCTCCTGGTCGAGAGGGCCGACGGTGGAGCCGTGGCCGCACTTGACGTCGTTGGCAAGGATCTCGAGGTTGGGCACCGATTGGGCGGCGGCCCCCTCGGAGAGAATCAGGTTGCGGTTGGTCTGGAACGCATCGGTGCGCTGGGCGCCCTCGTCGATGCGGATCATCCCGGTGAAGACCGACAGGGCGTCATCTTCCACGGCTCCCTTGAGGAACATGTTGGAGCGGGTGTTGAGACCGGCGTGGTGCATCACATACCGGTAGTCGAGCACCTGGGACCGGTCGCCGAAGTAGGCGCCGACCACATTCGCCGACGAACCCCGACCTTCGAGATCGATGGCGAGATGGAGCCTGGAGAACCGTCCGCCGAGTCCGGCCTCGGCGAGCACCAGGTTGGCGTCGCGGTCGAGGACCGCCCGGGCATGACCGATCGAGCGCATGTCGGGTCCGAGGTTCTGCACCACGGTGACGGCGACATTGGACCCGGGTCCGCCGAGCACCTCGATCTGGGGCACCATCAGCGCATCGATCTCGGTGCGGGAAGTGAGGTGGACCACCACGGCGACCTCGGCGGTGTCATCGGCGACCACCACGATGCGGGGGAAGGACACCAACCCGCTGGTGGCGGCGTGGACCTCGACGAGGATCGGGCCGGTGACCGTGTTGCGACCCGCATGGATCAGTGCACCACCGCCACCGAAGGCGGCATGGGCAGCCGCAAACTGATCGATCCCGACCGGAACGCCGTTTCCGTCGAGGCGTCGCAGCGGCTCCGGTCGTTTCATCACGGCGTCGGCCAGCCCACCCACCCAGACCGGGGCATCCGCCGCGGCGGTGCCGGGGTCCTGCGAGGCGACGAGTCCGTCGACCACCACGATGCGGTGGCTGGGACGGAACGTCCCCAGCGACCCTTCGCCTGGTTCACCCGGGGTGTCGACCAGCCGGTAGTCGCCGAGGTCGAAGTCGAGCTCGACATATCGCCACTCTTCCACCCGCGGATCGGGCTTGTCGAGGGACTCGAACTGGGTGAACGCACCACGGCGTTCGGCGACCCGCCATTCGGGCTCACCTTCGGCGGCGCGGTCGACCGCACGAACATCCATTGCTGTCACGGGGAATCCTGCTCCGTTTCGGGAACGAACCGCAGGATACCGCTGCGGCGGAGACCACCCCAAAAGCCCTCGCCGGTTTCCGGTCATCGACCCGCCACAATCGGATTCGTCGGGACGCGGCGGTTGGGGCGGCACCATCCCCCGGGTGCTCCGGTGCCGAGACGAATGCAGGTAGAAACGGGGTCCCGGTAGGGTGCCCCCCTCGATCGCACGGTGGGTGCGATTCGTTCACTTCCCCGATTTCCAAAGGCCAGGTCCATGTATCTTCATCGTCTCTCGCTCGCGCTCATCGGCCTCTTCGTCGGGGCGCTCACGGTCGGGCTGATACCGCTCGCGGCCACCGCTCCCGCTTCCGCCGACGAAGCCGTCGCCCTCACCTGCTTCCCCCACGCCCCAGCCGAACTGCGATACAGCGACACCTGGGGGGCGGCTCGTTCCGGTGGACGGGGCCACAAGGGCACCGATCTGATGAGCCCCAAGGGGACCCATGTCCTCGCCGTCGCCGACGGCGTGGTGACCGGTCTCAAGGACGGCTCGTCGTCCGGTCTCTACGTCCAGCTCGCCCACGAGGGTGGAT
Source organism: uncultured Acidimicrobiia bacterium (assembly GCA_963708235.1). Classification (GTDB taxonomy): domain Bacteria; phylum Actinomycetota; class Acidimicrobiia; order Spongiisociales; family UBA5794. Next base: position 2,331,585 of record OY970200.1, read on the forward strand.
GGGAGACCTACTACATGCATCTCAACAACGACACGCCCGGCACCGACGACGGCCGGGGAGGCGCCGCAACGGCGTACGCTCCCGGGCTGTCGGTCGGCGACACCGTGACCGCCGGTCAACACATCGGCTACGTCGGGGACAGCGGGAACGCCGAGGGTTCCTCCTCCCACACCCACTTCGAGCTTCACCTCGGCGGGTCGGCGGTCAATCCGTATTCGTACCTGTTCGCCGTCGAGGCCCACCAGAACGACCTCACCGAACGCATCCTTGCCGCCGCAAGCCTCTCCGGAGACCCGCTCGCATCGGTCCGCGCCCCCCTGTGGGACGAGGTCACCGCCGGCAACGCCTCGGACTGTCTACCGGAGGCCGCCACCGCCGCCCTCACCCACATCTTCGGAGAAGTCCCCGCCCCACCGCCATCCGCCGAGCAGTTGACCCCCATCTCAGCCGACCGCCCCTCCCGCGGCGGCGCCGCGCTCGACTGATGTCGCGGTAGGGGGCGGAGCGCAGCGCGGTCTTCCCCGGGCGACGAGAACGAGGACCCGACCGCCCCCCGGACGCAGGTTCCCTTCTGGCCCTCCCCTCCTCGGGAGGAGGGGTGGCTGCGGACGCTTGCGGACGCAGACGGGGCGGAGCGCGACGGCCTGGACCCGGCCAGGTCGACTTGTCGTGTGCGGTACTTTCGGCGGCGACCCCCCACGCCGCACACCCCAACCGCCCGGCAGACACACACGACATACTGACCCTCGGGATGTGGACCTCGCACCCCGCCCCACCTCCTCCCAGAACCTCGGAGGCACCCCGCCCCCCAGGGCGGGGAGGGCCGAAAAGAGCCACGCCTACGCCGCTCGGCCCCATCTGGCCCTCCCCTCCTCGGGAGGAGGGGAGGCTGCGGACGCTTGCGGACACAGACGGGGCCGAGCGCAGCGTCCTGGACCCGGCCAGGTCGACTTGTCGTGTGCGGTACTTTCGGCGGCGACCCCCACGCCGCACACCCGAACCGCCCGGCAGGCACACACGACATACTGACCCTCGGGATGCGGACCTCGCGCCCCGCCCCACCTCCTCCCAGAACCTCGGAGGCACCCCGCCCCCCGGGTCTGTCGATTTACTCGGTCCGCCGATTTCGGGCCGTTGGGGCACAAGGGTTTTCGGAGCGCCCAGATTGCCGATCCGGAGGTATTCCGACGCTCCCCCCACGGCGGGGAGGGCCGAAAAGAGCCACGCCTACGCCGCTCGGCCCCGTCTGGCCCTCCCCTCCTCGGGAGGAGGGGTGGCTGCGGACGCTTGCGGGCGCAGACGGGGCGGAGCGCGACGTCCTGGGCCCGGCCAGGTCGACTTGTCGTGTGCGGTACTTTCGGCGGCGACCCCCCACGCCGCACACCCCAACCGCCCGGCAGACACACACGACATACTGACCCTCGGGATGTGGACCTCGCACCCCGCCCCACCTCCTCCCAGAACCTCGGAGGCACCCCGCCCCCCAGGGCGGGGAGGGCCGAAAAGAGCCACGCCTACGCCGCTCGGCCCCGTCTGGCCCTCCCCTCCTCGGGAGGAGGGGTGGCTGCGGACGCTTGCGGACGCAGACGGGGCGGAGCGCGACGTCCTGGGCCGGCCGGTCGTCTTGTCGTGTGCGGTACTTTCGGCGGCGGCTCCCCAACGCCGCACACCCGAACCGCCCGGCAGACACACACGACATACTGACCCTCGGGATGCGGACCTCGCGCCCCGCCCCACCTCCTCCCAGAACCTCGGAGGCACCCCGCCCCCCAGGGCGGGGAGGGCCGAAAAGGCCGCCCCTACGCCGCTCGGCCCCATCTGGCCCTCCCCTCCTCGGGAGGAGGGGTGGCTGCGGACGCTTGCGGACGCAGACGGGGCGGAGCGCGACCTCAATGTCCTCACACTCGCACTGTCCCCACAAGCCTCTGAATAGGCCTCTCCCGCCTAGGAGCTAGCGGGGATCAGTCGTTGGGGAGGAAGCTGAGGTCGTACTGGGTGTTGGCGCTCCAGATCATCCAGCCCATGTTGCGTTCCTCGACGGCGCGCTCGACGCCGACGATCTGGGAGGCGTTGAGCTGCCAGGTCTGGATCCAGGGGCGATAGATGGCATGCCCGGTCAGCCACTCCATCCCGGCGTCCATCGCCATCGAGACGATCTCGACGGGTTGTTCGTTGGGGTTGGCGTACCCGCCCCAGCCGGCGCCGTAGGTGTAGGTGTAGACCATGGGGCTGAGCACATCGATGACATCGGCGAACGCCTCTGGTCGCTGCCCGATCCCCTCGTCCCAGTCGCTGGTGAGGGTGATGGCGAAGATGTCGGCGGCGACGGCACACCCCAACGGGTTGAGACGACTGTGCGCCTCCTCGAGGAAGGCCCGGATGGTCGCCACCCGATTCTCCTCGGCGTAGGAGCCGTCGGTCTGCACCGCCTGGATGTTGCCGTCGGAGGGGAACCTGACGTAGTCGAACTGGATCTCGTCGAAACCGATCTCGCAGGCGTTGACGGCGAGGTCGAGGGGATACTCCCAGGAGTTCCGATCGGTTGGATCGAGCCAGCGGATGCTCTTGTCGTTGAGCCAGAGGTCGCCGGTGTTCTCGTCGCGGATGGCGATGTCCGGCTTGGCCCTGGCGAGGAAGTTGTCCTGGAAGGTGGTGACCCGGGTGATCTTGTACAACCCGTGCGCATCCATGTCGGCGATGACCTGCTCGACGTCGTAGAGGTGGCCGGTGTTGAGGGCGCCGATCTCCGTGACCGTGGGGATGTCGGTCTCGTAGGAGACCCAGCCGGTCTCGTCCTTGGTATCGACGATGAGGGCGTTGATCTTGGATTCGTCGGCGAGCTGGAGCACCTCGGCCCATGTCGTCGGGTTCGCCGCCTTGTCCCCGCTGACGCGCAGACCGTAGATCTGGCGGGGCTCCATGGCGATCTCGACGGGACCGGGCTCACCTCCCCAGGCGAGGGTTGCCGGTTCCCAGGCGGGTCGGGCGGCGGTGATGTCCCCGGGAAGCGCCCTGGTGACCGTGAACACACCCTGGTCGTCGGTGACGGCCTCCTCGCCGTTGAGCGTCACCGTGGTGTGGGGAAGCGGTCGACCATCGGGCCCGACGGCGGTGCCCTCGAGGATCAGCGGATCGAGGACCACCTGATACGCCCCATCGGTCGCCTCGGGGTAGGCCACGAGACTGACCGCCTCGGCTTCGAAGCCGGGCGCCGAAGCGGCGATCTCGATCGGGGTGTTCTGCCACTCCAACTCGAAGGTGCCGGCATCGGTGGTGGTGGTCGGGGCCGCACTGTCCACGACCACCTCGGCGCCGGGAACCGGCGTCATGTCGTCACCGGCGATCACCGTCACCGTGACCACAGGGGCGGGCGGCTCAGGATTGAGTCCGGCCTCGCCTGCAATCAGGACACCGGGGCCGGCGCAGGCGGTGGTCGCGAGCGCCACGGCAACTATGGATATTGCGGATCTTCGCATCACGTCTCCGGCCCGAAGGCGTACCCGGGCGAGTCGATGGCTGCACCGGAGGTTAGTAACCCGTTGCGAGATACGGAGGGCGGTGATATGTTCGGGCGACCCTCCCAGGGAAAACGGTTGCGATCAAGGGAGGTCGCGGTGTCCCGATTCGCCAAGGAAGCAACGGTTTCCGACCCTATCGGCCTCTACCTCGAAGAGGTTTCGACACACACGCTCCTCGATGCCGACGCCGAGGTCCGCCTGGCCCGGGCCATGGAGGCCGGACGCCGTGCCCAACAGCGGCTCCACGCCGAAGCCGCCACGCTCACCGCACACGAAGTCGCCGAGCTGCAGCAGATCCTGGAACTCGCCGACGACGCCAAGTCGCAGTTCATCCGGTGCAACCTGCGACTGGTCATCTCGATCGCCAAGCGATACACCGGCCGCGGTCTCGACCTGCTCGACCTCATCCAGGAGGGCAACCTCGGACTGATCCGGGCGGTCGAGAAGTTCGAGTGGCGTAAGGGGTTCAAGTTCTCGACGTATGCCACCTGGTGGATCCGCCAGGCGATCACCCGTGGTCTCGGCAACCAGGGTCGGACCATCCGCCTCCCGGTGCACATGGCCGATGTGGTGAGAACGGTTCAGGAAACCGAACTGGCGTTGCACGAGACACAGCGCCGTCCCCCCACCCCCGCCGAGATCTCCCAGCTGAGTGGGTTGGACGAGGACAAGGTCGTGGTCGCCATGACCGCACCCACCGATTGTGTGTCGCTCGACCGACCCGTCGGCGACAACGGAGAGGCCGAACTCGGCGATTTCATCGAGGACGATCAGGCGCTCGACCCGTTCGTGGTGGTCGCCGAGGGCGCCCGACACGACGAGCTGGTGCGGGCGCTCGGCCTGCTCGAGGAGTCCGAACGGGTGGTGGTGATCCTCCGCTACGGGCTCGAAGGTGACGCCCCGCGGACCCTCTCCGACGTGGGCAGGAAACTGGGCATCAGCCGCGAGCGGGTCCGCCAGGTGGAGAACCGCGCCCTGTCCAAGTTGCGCCATCCGAGCTGCGCCTACGATCTGGAGAGCCTGCTCTGAGGCGGTGACCGCTGCCGGGCCGCCCGACACGGCTGGAGCGATCCCGGCCAGTTGGGCACGGCGGCGGCCACGCCAGGCGTTGCAGCGGTCGGCAGACCCCTACCATCCCCGTCATGGGATTTCTGCTTGCCCTCGCCATTGCCGCAATCGTGGGTTCGCTCGGCGCCCGTCTCGGTGGCCGTCAGCCGATGGGGTGCCTGCTCTCGATCGTGATCGGATTGATCGGTGCCATGCTCGGTCGCTGGCTCTCCGAGACCCTCGACATCGGCGATCCGTGGACCATCACCGCCGGCAACCAGACCTTCCCGGTGTTGTGGTCGATCGTCGGTGCGGCACTCTTCGTGGCGGTCCTCAACCTGATTGGCGGGCGCGGGCTCCGCAACTGACGGCCGACCGGTGACCGGACGCCGGCCCGAACCGGGTGACCAACGGGGACAAGCCGGGGGCGCATCGGATGTTGACCATCGAACAGGTGTTCGCCTAGTCTGACCAGATGGCGAGTCAGATCCGGTGGCAGCAGACCGACCTCCCCCAACCCCAACTCAGATTGATCGACACCGCCCACCACCGGGTCGGTCGCGGCGAGTACCGGGGTCTGGAGTTCTTCGAGGTGGAGGCGAAGCGACTGATCAACACGCTTCCGCCAGGGCCCCTCCCCTTCCGCCACACCATCAACGTCTACCGGGGATGCTCGCATGCGTGCACCTACTGCTTCGCCCGACCCACCCACGACTACCTCGGGCTGGACATCGGACGGGATTTCGACACGAAGATCGTGGTGAAGACCAATGCCGTGGCCAGGGTCCGCTACGAGACGGCACCGCCGCGATGGGCCGGAGAGCCGATCGCCATGGGGACCAACACCGACCCCTATCAGGCCGCAGAGGGCCGGTACAAGCTCACCCGTGGTGTGATCGAGGTGCTTGCCGAGCGCACCAACCCGTTCTCGATCCTCACCAAGTCCACCTTGGTGCTGCGGGATCTCGATCTGCTCGCCGATGCGGCACGCACCTCCGATGTGGCCGTCGATTTCTCCATCGGGACGCTGGACGAGGAGGTCTGGCGGCTTACCGAACCGGGGACGCCCCACCCGATGCGCCGGATCGAGGCGGTTGCCCGCCTCAACGATGCCGGGGTGCCGACCGGGGTGTTGATGGGGCCGGTGCTCCCCGGATTGTCGGACGACGAGCCGGGGATCGAGGCGGTGGTGACCGCCGCTCTCGATGCCGGAGCGGTCCGTCTCTCGGCGCTCCTGCTCCATCTCAAGCCCGGGCTACGCAACCACTATCTGAGCTTTCTCGAGGCCAAACGTCCCGACCTCGTCGAGATGCACCGGCAGCGGTACGCCACCCGCTCCTACGCCGCCAAGACCGACCAACGGGAACTCACCGCCATGGTGCGTCGCGGTATCGAGCGTCACGGGGGGCTCCGCCCGGTACCTCGGCCCCGACCCGCTCCACGGCGACCTGTCACGACATCGCCGCCCGCCCAACTCGATCTCGGGCTCTGAGCCCGGCCGGGCCACCACTCCTGCTGGCCGACCGGCGGATCGGCGACGCCGAGGACCGCCTCAGAAGAGTCGGAGCGTGGACGACTCGATACCGCGGAGCAGGTTGTAGTCGACCTCCTTCCACGCAATGGCGCGATCCTCGGCCAGAGTGCGGGCCTGGGGTTTGATCTGCTGGGCGACGAAGATCCCCCGCACCGGGGCGAGGCGGGGGTCGCGGCCGAGGAACTCGAGATAGCGGGTGAGCTGCTCGACACCGTCGATCTCGCCCCGTCGCTTCACCTCGATGGCCACGGTCTCCCCCGCGGCGGACCGGCACAACAGATCGACGGGGCCGATCGGCGTCGGGTACTCACGTCGGATCAGCGCCAGCCCCGGTTCGATCTCCTCGGGGGTCTCGGCAAGCAGCCGTTGCAGCTCCGCCTCGACGCCGTTCTTGGTCAACCCGGGGTCCTCACCCAGTTCCATGTCCTGCTCGATGAAGACCTCACCGAAGGTGATGGTGAGCCGCTCGCCCTTGGGATTGGTGACCACCCAACGTCCCGCCTCCTCGATCAGATGATTCGGGGCATTCATCCAGTTGAGCGGCTTGTAGGCGCCACCGTCGGCATGGATGGCGACACAACCGTCGGCCTTGACCATCACCAGCCGCACCGCCATCGGGAGGTGGGCGGTGAGACGGCCTTCGTAGTCAACGGCGCACTCGGCGACGACAATTCGCATGGTCAGCGAGGCTAATGCAGTGGCCACCGACGTTCGCCGTATCCGCCACCGTCGGCGTGGGTGGTCACGGGCGCCCGTGGAGGGACCATCAGCCTTCGCCCCCCCGTCAGCGTCCGATGAGGCGACCGGCGATCTCGCTGCAACGCCGAGCCGCCGGCGGCGAGCAGACCGGCACTACCGTGGCGAACATGTCTGTCTCCGCCATCGAACCTCTCCGGGTGCGCCGGTTCCGGGCGCTGTGGGCGGCGTCGGTGATCTCCAACCTCGGTTCGTTTCTCCAGGCCGTCGCCGCCTCGTGGCTGATGTTGGAGCTGACCGGTTCGCCGCTGTGGGTGGCGGCGATGACTGCCTCGTCGACCTTGCCGCTGCTGTTCTTTGCCGTTCTCGCCGGTGCACTCGCCGATCTGTTCGACCGCCGCCGGCTGCTGCTGGTGGCCCATGTGGTCATGGGTCTGGCGGCCACCTCGATGGCGGTGCTCTACAGCGTGGACCGGCTCAACCCGGGACTGCTGCTCACCCTGGGGCTGGTGCTCGGGACGGGTCTGGCGTTCAACATGCCGGCATGGCAGGCGTTGGTGCCCGATCTGGTCCCGCGGGGATGGTGGCCTCGGCGGTCGCCCTCAACTCGGTCGCCTTCAATGTCGCCAGGGCCGTGGGCCCTGCACTGGGAGGCATCGTGGTTGCGGTGTGGGGCCCGGGCGTCGCCTTTGCGACCAACGCCGTGTCGTTCGTGGCGGTGATGGCGGTCATCGCCAGATTCGGCGGCACCTTCCGCACCAATGAACCCAACACCATCAGCGGCGCAATGGCAGGCGGTATCCGCTACGCCCGCTACACACCGGCGTTCCGGCTGCTGCTCTTCGTCGCCGCCGGTTTTGCGGTGACATCGGCGGTGCAGCAGGCGGTGCTCCCCAACTTCACCAGGGACGTGCTGGGCGGTGGTGCGGCGATGTACGGGATCCTGCTCGGAGCGATGGGGCTCGGGGCGTTGGGGGGCGCCTTCACCAGGGCGCCGATCACCGCCAAGCTGGCGGGCAGGACGGTGCCGATGTCGATGGTCGCCTTCGGCTTCAGCGGCGTCCTGATGGCCGCGGCGCCAAATGCCGCCCTGGCTGCCGTCGCCATGGCGCTCAGCGGGGTCTTCTGGGTGTGGACACTGTCGACCCTCAACGCCACCGTCCAGCTTCTGGCCCCGGCCTGGGTGCGGGGCAGGGCGATGAGCCTCTACATGTTGGCCTTCACCGGGATCCTCCCCCTCGGGTCGATCATCGCCGGCGCCATCGCCGACCTGGGTGGGACACCGGCGGCCATCGCCATCCTCTCCGTGGTGGGGATCATGTTCGGGGGTGTGGCGGCTCGCCTGCCGCTCCCCTCACTCGACGAGGCGGCCCGGATCGACCACGATGGCGACCTGGTCACCCCGCCTCACCCGGAGGGGATCACCGGGAGCCCGGTGATGGTGCTCAACACCTGGGTGATCGACGAGGACGACCTCGACGAATTCCTCGCCGCGATGAACGAACTCCGGATGATGCGGCTGCGGACCGGCGCCATCCGCTGGCGTCTGTACCGCAACGTCGACGACCCCCACCGGATGACCGAGGTGGTGGTGCTCGCCACCTGGGACGCCCACCTCGCCCAGCACCGCCGGATGGACAAGGCGGCGTCGGACCTGATCCGTCGTGCCCGCCAACTCGACCAGGCCGGTGGCCCGGTCACCCACCACCTCGCCGCCATCGATGTGACCCACCCGGGGCGGCTCCCCGAGTGGAGCGAGCTGTTCCCCACCGATGTGCACGAACAACTCCACGAGACCGACGGCTCCATCCCACTGCGCTGATACCCGGTGGCCGGTGGACGACCGATGCGTCGAATCACGGATCCTGCCCGGGTGCCATGGGCAGTTCGGCCCTATCGGGGGGAACGGTTCCGGATACGGTGAACAGGACACGACCAACCGCCGCATCGAAGGAGGGGACGATGATCATTCAAGATCTGCTGGGCAACCCGGTGATCTCGTGCGACCCGACGACCACCCTCATCGAGGCGGCACGTCAGATGTGCAACCACGAGGTTGGGAGCCTGGCGGTCATGCCACACGGCGCCCTTGTCGGTCTGATCACCGAACGGGATCTGATCCGGGCCATGGCCGAAGGTGTCACTCCGGCGACCGCCGTGGTGGAACCTTGGATGACCTACGAGCCCGACACGGTGGACTCCGACGTCGATGTCGCCGAGGCGGCCGAGTGGATGCTGGCCACCGGCTATCGCCACCTCCCCGTGCTCGACGGATCCGAGGTGGCGGGAATCGTCAGCATCAAGGATCTTCTCTGGGCGGTTGCCGGTCAGCAGGCCGGCCACTGATTCCGTTCGCCGGGAGCGTGGAGGCCCCGGCGAACGGAATACCCCTGGAGGGATGAGCGCGAGGACGGGTGCGAGAGGCTGTGCCTTCTGCGCAGCCGGGGTGGTCGGAACAGGGTTCCGGTCACCGGGCGATCCGGGATCTGCCGGGCGCCTCGCCCGGACGGCACACAGGGCCCAGGTCAGGGTCGGCCCTGCCGCACGGAACCGTCACCGCCATCGCGGCGAGTCGGGGTCTTCGCCCATACGGAGATCCCGTCTCACTGCATCTCGCCGACTGGTCAGCTGGATCGCCGCCCCTCGCCAGACCGGTCAGAAGGCCCCGGAGTAGGCGCTCAACGCCGGCTGACCGCCAAGGTGTGCATAGAGCACCTTGGAACCCGGTTCGATCTCCCCGGTGCGGACCAGATCGATCATGCCGGCCATCGACTTTCCTTCGTACACCGGGTCGGTCAGCACACCTTCGAGTCCGGCACACAACCGGATGGCTTCGATCGTGGTGTGGTCCGGGACGCCATAGATTCCGGCGTGGTAGCCGTCGACGAGCACGATCTCGTCGTCACCGAGCGACCGCCCCAGTTCGATGGCATCGGCGGTGCTGCGGGCGATGCGCGCCACCTGGTCCCAGGTCTTGTCGTACGTCGCCGAGGCATCGATCCCGAGAACGGTGCGGGGACGTTCCTGGAGGGCGAACCCGGCGATCATCCCCGCATGGGTCGATCCGGTGACGGTACACACCACGATGGTGTCGAAGAAGACCCCCAGCTCCTCCTCCTGGGCGGCCAGTTCTGCGGCCCAGTTGGCGAATCCGAGACCGCCGAGCGGGTGGTCGGAGCCACCTGCCGGTATCGGATAGGGACGCCCACCGGTGGCCTCGACCGAGGCGATCGCCTCTTCCCAGCTCTCCCGGAAGCCGATGTCGAAACCTGCCGGGTCGATCCGGACATCGGCTCCCATCATCCGTGAGAGCTGGATGTTCCCCACCTTGTCGTAGACCGCATCCGGCCACTCCACCCACCGTTCCTGGACCACGACCGCCTTCATCCCGAGGTGTGCCGCCACCGCCGCCACCTGCCGGGTGTGGTTCGACTGGATCCCACCGATGGAGACCAGCGTGTCGCAGCCCTGGGCGAGGGCGTCGGCGGCCAGATACTCGAGCTTGCGGACCTTGTTCCCGCCGTAGGCAAGACCCGAATTGCAGTCCTCACGCTTCGCCCAGATCTCCACCGCTCCGCCGAGGTGATCGCTGAGCCGTCGCAACGGGTGGACGGGTGAGGGGCCGAAGAGCAGCGGCTGGCGGGGAAAGTCGGCGAGGCTCATCATGATCTCCTTGTCGCTGGCGATCGCAGGCACAACCCGGAGCGTATCGCCCGAAACGCAGGGCTTCATCTTGGATTCGCCTCTACCTGGCGCACCCGGGTAGCGTCGCTGGAGATGGGCATCCTGCTTGCCGCCGCATCCGAACTGGATCTGCTCGCCGCCCGCAACCAGATGGCGATCAGTCTCGGGTTCCACATCATCTTTGCGTCGATGGGCATCGGGTTCCCGCTGATCACCCTCATCGCCCACTGGAAGGGCCTGCGCCGCCAGGACCCGGTAGCCCTCGATCTGGCACGTCGCTGGTCCAAGGTGATGGCGGTGCTGTTTGCGGTGGGTGCCGTCTCCGGGACCATTCTCAGCTTCGAGATGGGGATGCTCTGGCCCGGGCTGATGGGACCCTTCGGCGATGTGATCGGCCTGCCCTTCACGCTCGAGGGGGTGTCGTTCTTCCTGGAGGCGATCTTCATCGGGATCTACCTCTACGGCTGGAAGCGTCTTCCCGCCAAGCTGCATTTCGCCGTGCTGTTCCCGATCGCCTTCGCCGGGATCGCCGGGACCTTCTTCATCATCTCGGCCAACGCCTGGATGAACAACCCCACCGGGTTCGACATCGTGGACGGGGTGGTCACCAACCCCGACCCATGGGGGGCGATGTTCAACGCCGGCGTCGCCGTCCAGTACGGTCACATGCTGCTCGCCGCCTACATGGTCGCCGGATTCCTGGTCGCCGGGGTGTATGCGTGGGCATGGCTGGGAGGGCGGAGGGACCGCCACCACCGCCTCGGGTTTCTCATCCCGTTCACCATTGCCTGTGTGGCCGCCCCGGTGCAGATCCTGGTCGGAGACATCGCCGCCCGCCGCCTGATCGATGCGCAACCTGCCAAGTTCGCCGCCATGGAGATGATCCCCGAGGGCGGGAGCGGCATCCCCTTCACCCTCGGTGGCCTGCTCATCGACGGCGAGGTGCGATACGCCATCGAGGTACCCAAGCTGGGATCGATCCTGGGTCGATGGGACCCGGAAGGGGAACTCCCCGGACTCGATCAGTTCGCCGAGGAGGATCTACCGCCGGTCAACGTGGTCCATCTCGCCTTCAGCATCATGGTGGGTCTCGGAACCGCCCTCCTCGGTCTGGCCGCCGTATTCGGGTTCACCTGGTGGCGGCGGAGACGAGGGCCACCCGAGAACCGACTCCCCGAGAGCCGCTGGTTCTGGCGGGCGGCGTCCGTTGCCGGGGTGGCCGCCGTGATCGCCACCCTCGCCGGGTGGATCACCACCGAGGTGGGGCGCCAACCGTGGGTGGTCTACGAACTGGTCCGCACCAGGGACGCCGTCACCAACGCCGGCGGGCTGATGTGGAGCCTTGCCGCCATTGCGGTGATCTATGTCGGTCTCGGTACCGCCACCATCATCACCCTGCGCCGGATGTCGATCCGCTTCCGCAGTGGTGACCAGGTGCCCACCCCGTACGGCCCTCCGGAGGGATGACGATGGAGCCGGTGCTGGCCAACGTCATCGTCGCCATCATCTGGCTGGGCATCTCCGCCTACGCCATCTTCGGTGGCGCCGACTTCGGCGCCGGGATCTGGGACCTGCTTGCCGGCGACGCCGACACCGGTCACCGCCCGCGCGCCCAGATCGAGCGGTCGATCGGTCCGGTGTGGGAGGCGAACCACGTGTGGCTGATCTTCATCCTCGTGTACCTGTGGACGGCGTTCCCCGAGCCCTTCGTGTCCATCGCCACCACGATGTGGATCCCACTCAGCCTGGCGGCGGTGGGCATCATCCTGAGGGGGGCGGGGTTCGCCTTCCGCAAGTGGGCGGAGAACACCCAGAGCCGCCGCTTCTACGGCGCCGGATTTGCCGGGGCGTCGGTGCTCACCCCCTTCTTTCTCGGTGCGGTCGTCGGTGGCGTCGCCTCGGGGCGGGTGCCGTTGGGAAACACCGCAGGGGATGTCACCGGGTCATGGATCAACCCCACCTCGATGCTCGGCGGGGTGCTCGCCGTGGTCGCCTGTGCCTACCTGGCCGCCGTGTTACTGACCCGGGACGCCGAAGCCGAGGGCCACGCCGACCTCGCCGGATACTTCCGACGTCGTGCCTTGATCGCCGGTGTGGCGGCGGGCGCCATCGCCGGTGCAGGGGTGTGGGTGCTGCGGGTCGACTCGCCCGCCCTGTTCGACGGTCTGCTCACCCCCCGCGGCCTGATCCTGATGGCGCTGTCGGCGGTCGGTGGCGTGAGTTCGCTGTCGCTGATGTGGCGGCGCCGCTATTCGATGGCCCGACCGGTGGCGGCGCTGGCCATCGTCGCCGTGTTGTGGGGATGGGGGGCGGCACAGTATCCGTGGATACTCGAGCAGGAGGCGACCATTGCCGACCATGTAGCCCCCGATGCCGTGCTGTGGGCCCTCATCGTGGCGTTCCTGCTCGCCGGTGCCCTCGCCGTCCCGGCGCTGATCTGGCTCTTCCGCCTCACCGAGGAAGGCGTACTCGGAGAAGGCGGCGCCGTCCGCAGCGACTCCACCGAAGCCCTCATCGCCACGCTGATCGCCGCCCAGCCCCCGACAACCCAGCCCCTTACGACCCAGACGCCGGCAGCGGGCGACACCGACCCCTGAACTCCCTCCGGGGGCGGCGACGGGTTCCCTCCGTGTGTCCTCGTCCACGCAGCCGGCGGGCATAGACTCGCAACCATGGGCACCCCACGGGCGACGTACACCCACGGCCACCCGGAACGGGTGGTGGCCTCCCACGCCAGCCGCACCGTCGCCGACTCGGCGGTCTTCCTGGTGCCCCGGCTACGGCCGGGGATGCGACTGCTCGATCTCGGATGTGGACCGGGCACCATCACTGCCGGTCTCGCCTCGCTGGTGGATCCGGGTGAGGTCGTCGGTGTCGATGCCGCACCCGAGGTGCTGGACCGTGCACGAGCTCACGTCGCATCGCTCGGTGTCACCAACGTCACCTTCCGGACGGCCGATGTACTGGCGCTCCCGTTTCCCGAACAGAGCTTCGACGTGGTCTACGCCCACCAGCTCCTCCAACACCTCGGCGACCCGGTGGGAGCACTGGTCGAGGCCGCCCGGGTGCTGCGACCGGGTGGTCTGGTGGCGGTGCGCGAGGCGGACTTCGCCACCATGACGTTCCATCCCGAGAACCCGACCCTCGACGCCTGGCGCTCCATGTACCGGGCGGTCCATCGCGCCAACGGTGGTGAGCCGGATGCCGGTCGGAGGCTGCTGGAATGGGCCAACGCCGCCGGCTTCGAGCGCATCACGGCGTCGTCGTCCACATGGACCTATGCCGACCCGGTACGGCGCGGCGAGTGGGCAGATCTCTGGGCGACACGAACCACCACCCCCCCATTCTCGGATCGGGCCATCGCCCTCGGGCTGGCCGACGCCGGATCGCTGCAGACCGTCGCCGACGCCTTCACCATCTGGGCCACCAACCCCGACGGCTGGTTCTCCTTCATCCACGGGGAGCTGCTCGCCCACACCGCCACCTGACCGGCGGCCGTGCTCCTGACGCTCGACGTCAGGCGATCAGGCGGTCAGGTGGTCAGGCGGCGAGTTCCTGGGCGGCGGCGAGCTTCTCGGAGAGCCTGCCCAGGGCGCGGGAGACAATGCGGGGAAGCTGGTGTTCGGACAGACCGACCACCCTGGCGACATCGGCCAGCGAGCGCGGCTGCCCGTCGACAAGACCGAAGCGCAAGGAGACGATCTCCGCCTCGTCGGCAGGGAGATCCTCAATGGCACGGCGTACTTCCTCGGCCAGGAGAATGCCCTCGACCTCGACATCGGGGCCGACGGCGTCGGCATCTGCGATCAGATCGCCGAGTTGGGCGTTCCCGTCGCCGATCGGGGTCTCCAAGGCAACGGTCGGAGCCACTCCAAGGGCGCGCTCGACGATACCGGGGCTAATCCCGGTCTCATCGGCGAGCTCCTCGACGGTCGGCGGACGCCCGAGGTCGGCCAGAAGCTGGGTCCGGGCCTCCTTGACCACGGGCATTGCCTCATCGACGTGGACCGGAATGCGGATGGTCCGCGAGTGCACCGAACGGGCGCGCTGCATCGCCTGGCGGATCCAGAACGTGGCGTAGGTGGAGAACTTGAACCCACGACGCCAATCGAACTTGCCGACGGCATGCATCAGCCCGAGGTTGCCTTCCTGGATCAGGTCGAGCATGTCGACCCCGGACCCGGCGTAGCGGCGTGCGTTGGCCACCACCAGCCTGAGGTTGGAGGAGATGAACGTACGTCGCGCCTCGTCGCTGCGACGGACGGCGCGGGTCAACTCCACCCGCTCGGCGGTGGTCAGCTTGTCACCCGAGGCCAGCCGTTCGCTTGCAGCGGTGCCGGCTTCGATCGCCTGGGCCAGCTCCACCTCGTCCTCGGCGGTGAGGAGGGCGTAGCGACCGATCTCGGAGAGATACTGGCCGAGAGGATCGGTGACGTCGGCGCCGCGGGGCGATGCGGGGCGGCGGACCTGAGCACGAGTGCCTTGAACTGTCGTCATATTGTCGATACCCATGCCTCTCCGAACGTGCGTTCGTGCCGTGTATTCCCAATTGGCATCAATCTCAACCCTCTACCCGCCCGACGTTCGGACCAAGCGCCCGAACGTCCGCAGGAGGGGCGTGTGGGGGTGGCGATCATCCGATCACCGGTCCCAGTCCGAACTCCGGCAGAGCTCCGCATGGAGCTTCCCGGGAGCATCCGGGTGTTTCCGGGCATCGCCGATCAACCGACCGCACCCTCCATTTGCAGTTCGATCAGCCGGTTGAGCTCGACGGCGTATTCCATCGGAAGCTCCTTGACGATCGGCTCGATGAACCCGGCGACGATCATCGCCGTGGCCTCTTCCTCGGTCAGCCCTCGGCTCATCAGATAGAAGAGCTGCTCCTCTCCGACCTTGGAAACGGTCGCCTCGTGCCCGATCTGGGCATTCGACTCCTCGATTTCCATGTACGGATAGGTGTCAGAGCGGGAGTCCTCGTCCAGGATCAGCGCATCGCAGCGGACGAAGGACCGGGCGTGCTCGGCGCCCGGCTCCACCCGGACCAGACCCCGGTACCCGGCGCGCCCCCCGTCCTTGCAGATCGACTTGGAGGTGATCAGCGAGGTGGTGTCCGAGGCGACGTGGACGATCTTGGCCCCGGCGTCCTGATGTTGACCCTCACCGGCAAAGGCGATGGACAGCACCTCACCGTGGGCGCCCTCCTCCATCAACCACACGGCCGGATACTTCATCGTCAGCTTGGAACCGAGGTTGCCGTCGATCCACTCCATGGTGGCGTTCTTGTAGGCGACGGCCCGCTTGGTGACGAGGTTGAAGACATTGTTGGACCAGTTCTGAATGGTGGTGTACCGGCAGCGACCACCCTCCTTGACCACGATCTCGACAACGGCGGAGTGCAGCGAGTCGCTGGAGTAGACCGGCGCCGAGCAGCCCTCGACGTAGTGCACGTAGGCACCCTCGTCGACGATGATCAGCGTCCGCTCGAACTGACCCATGTTCTCCGCATTGATCCGGAAGTAGGCCTGGAGCGGCTGATCGACGTGGACACCCGGTGGGACGTAGATGAACGACCCACCGGACCACACGGCCGAGTTGAGCGCCGCAAACTTGTTGTCGTTGGGCGGGATGATGGTTCCGAAATATTCCTGAACCAGCTCGGGGTACTCCCGGACGGCGGTGTCCATGTCGGTGAACAACACCCCGAGCTCCTCGAGATCCTCACGGTTGCGGTGGTAGACCACTTCCGATTCGTACTGGGCGGTGACCCCGGCCAGGTACTTGCGCTCGGCCTGCGGGATGCCGAGCTTCTCGTAGGTCTCCTTGATGGACTCGGGGACCATGTCCCAGTCCTTGGCCTGACCCTCCATCGGCTTGATGTAGTAGTAGATGTCATCGAAGTCGATCTCTTGGAGGCTGTCGCCGCCACCCCAGGTGGGGACCGGCTTGCGGAGGAACCGTTGGTACGCCTTGAGCCGGAACTGGAGCATCCAGTCCGGTTCCTTCTTGATCAGGGACATCTCGCGGATGATGTCCTCGTTGAGACCCTTCTTGGGCTTGAAGACGTACTCGTCTTCGGTGTCACTCCACCCCAGCGCATATTTGCCGAGGTCGATGTCAACGGTGGCCATCGAGCTCACTCCTTGCGGATGTCGTCAGCAGTTCTTCCCGCCCTGGTCCGTCGTTCCGGCCCCCGCCTCGGGAACCTGACCTGGACATCTGTGCGGACGGGCACATCTTCACTTGTCGGCCGAAACCTCGGTCGGTGCAGCACCCGGTTCTCGAGTCGACCCGTTTCGGGCCTCGACCCGCCGTCAGCCTGCACTGCCCGGACATTTCCACTACCCGGATAGTGTGATTCTCTCACACCCGGCCGTCCTACTCAACCGGAGCCCGAGAACCGGAACATCCGGCAACCGGAACAGCAGACCCCGGTCCGGGGCGGGGCCGGGACGGACATGGGAGAAAGGGAGGAAAAGACCGATGTCCTGCCCCGGCGGCGCCTCGTCCTAGGGAAACGACACGAGGTGGTCCACTATTCCCCATCGCCCGGTCGCCCCACGGCGTCCACCCCTGACCGCTCCTCGGCGCCCTCGCTCACGCCGTCGGCGGCCTCCGGTGCCACCGTGAGCTGGTTGAGGATGTCGAGCGGCTTCGGGGCGACGGCTCGGATCATCCAGAACTCACCCGAGGTGCGGCCCCAGTCGGCGAGCATCGCCCGACCGCGGGGGCTGGCGGTATGGGCCACATGCGCCTCGACCAGGTCTCGGAGCAGGTCGAGATCGGCGGCGACGGGCCGAACCGCCGCAGGTGCGGACTCGGCGAAATACCCCTTCGCCGAATGCGCCGGGTCCCAGACGAAGATGGTGCCTCCGGTCATCCCGGCAGCCACGTTGCGGCCGATCGGGCCGAGCACCGCCACGGCGCCACCGGTCATGTACTCGCCGGCGTGGTCGCTGGCTCCCTCGACGACCGCAACGGCGCCCGAGTTACGGACCGCAAACCGCTGTCCCACGCCGCCGGCGATGAACAGGCGTCCACCGGTGGCCCCGTAGAGACAGGCGTTGCCGGCGCCGTGAGGCACCGACCCGGGATCGGAGACCTGGGGCGAGATCGACACGGTCCCACCCCCCATTCCCTTCCCCACGTAGTCGTTGGCGGTCCCCTCGAGATGGATCGACACCCCCTTGGTGAGGAAGGCTGCCAGGCTCTGCCCAGCGGTCCCCGAGAGACGAACCTCGACCTCACCCATCGGGACCCCGTCCCCCACCGCTGCGGCGATCTCGCCGGCGAGGCGGGTCCCCACCGCTCGATCGGTGCTCTGCACCGGGTAGGCGAGACGCTCGGTTCCCCCACTGACCACCGCTCGCAGCCCCTCGACCGCAAGCTGATCACCCACCGGGGACCGGCCCACCGTACGGAACGAACGGTCGGTACGGGCGGTGGGCTCCACCGCAAAATCGGCCCGTTGCAGCAGGGACACGAACTCCGTGGCGACCCGGTTGCCCGTCTCCCGCTGCTCGAAGGGGGTGTCGTCGGGGAGGGATCGTGGGGCCAGGAGATCGGCTCGCCCGATGATCTCGTCGAGGCTGTGGGCGCCGATCGCCGCCAGTGCGCTGCGGACGTCCTCGGCGATGTGGCGGAACAGGATCACCAGTTGTTCCACCGAGCCGCCGTACTTGGCTCGGAGATCCTCCCGCTGGGTGGCGATCCCCACCGGACAGGTGTTCTCGTGGCACTGGCGCACCATCTTGCAGCCGAGCGCGATCAGCGGGACGGTGCCGAAGCCGTACCGGTCGGCTCCGAGCAGAGCGGCGATGACCACGTCGCGTCCGGTTCTCATCCCGCCGTCGGTTTCCACGGTGATGGCATGGCGCAGCCCGTTGGCGACAAGCGCCTGATGGGCCTCGGCCAGTCCCAGTTCCCACGGAGACCCGGCGTGTTTGATCGACACCAGTGGTGAGGCGCCGGTGCCGCCGCCATTGCCGGAGATGGTGACCACATCGGCAAGCGCCTTCGCCACCCCCACCGAGATGGTCCCCACCCCGGGCCCGGAGACAAGTTTGACCGAGACCCTGGCCAGCGGCTTGAACACCTTGAGATCGTGGATGAGCTGGGCCAGATCCTCGATCGAGTAGATGTCGTGGTGGGGTGGCGGGGAGATCAGGGTCACGCCGGGTTCGGTGTGGCGGAGCCTGGCGATCTCGGGGGACACCTTGTGGCCGGGGAGCTGGCCTCCCTCTCCGGGCTTCGACCCCTGGGCCATCTTGATCTGGAGCTCCTCGGCGGAGACCAGATATCCAGGGGTCACCCCGAAACGTCCGCTGGCGACCTGCTTGATCGGCGAGTTGCGTGGCGTGTCGAACCGCTCCGGGTCCTCGCCACCCTCACCGGAGTTGGAGAGCCCGCCCAGATAGTTCATCGCCTCCGCCAGCGATTCGTGTGCCTCGCGGGACAACGCCCCCATCGACATGGCGGCGGTGACGAAGCGGCGGACGATGCGGTCGACCGATTCGACCTCGGCGACCGGGACCGGCGGGCCCGCCGGGAGGATGTCTAGCAGATCGCGCAGCTCGAGCGGGGAGCGTTCGGCCTCGACCACACCGACGTACCGTGCCCACTGCTCCGGGTCGTCGCTGCGAACCGCCTTCTGCAGGGCCAGCACGGCACTCGGTGAGTTGATGTGGGGCATCCCACCGCGCCGGTGTTTGTAGTAGCCGCCGAGGTCCTCGTCACCGTCGTCGTATCCGGCGTGGCGGCTCTCGATGTCGGCGGCGATCCGGTCGAAACCGGTACCGCCGACCCGTCGTGACACGAACTTGAAGGCGAGTTCGCACACGTCGGCGTCGAGACCGATCGCCTCGAACAGCTCGCTGCCGCGGTACGAGGCCGCCGTGCAGATGCCCATCTTGGACATGATCTTGAGCAGACCCTTCTCGAGGGCGACCCGGTAGTTCTCCTGGGCCTCGACCACCCCGGCGGTCACCTCGCCGCGCTCGGCCATGGCGCGAACCTGCTCGATGGCGAGGTAGGGATTGACCCCCGAAGCCCCGCAGCCGACGATGCACGCAAGGTCGTGGGCATCGCGGGGCTCGCCGGAGACGGCGACGATCGAGGCGTCGAGACGGAGGCCCTCCTCGATCAGGCGGTGATGCACCGCACTCACCGCCAACAGGATCGGAATCGGGGCGCGGGCGGCGTCGACCTCGCGGTCGGAGATGAGGATGACCGTCACCCCGTCGTTGACGGCGGCGACGGCGCGATCGGTGAGATCGACGACGGCGCGACGCAGCCCGTCGCCGCCTGATCCGGCCGGGAACAACGCTTCCAGCCACACCGAGCGGAACCGCGGTGCGGTCGAGACCCGGAGTTGCTCGATCTCGGCATCGCTCAGCACCGACGACGACAGCTCGATCAGGTGGGCCTGCTGCGGCGTCTCCTCGAGGATCGAACCCCGCCGGCCGATGTAGCAGCGCAGCGACATCACCAGGTGCTCGCGGATCGGGTCCATCGGCGGATTGGTGACCTGGGCGAACGCCTGATGGAAGTAGCGGGAGAGACGCTGCGGGAACCCGGAGAGGACGGCGAGACCCGTGTCGTGTCCCATCGACAGCACCGGTTCGGCGCCCTCGGTCATCTGTTGCAGGATCAGGCGCCGCTCCTCGGCGGTGTAGCCGAAGACGCGGGCGAGACGCTCCGCATCGAAGCGGTCGTCCTGCAGGGCGTCGAAGGGGTCTTTCACGTAGTTGGTCCCGGTCCGGATCCATTCCCCGTACGGCGCCCGGGCCGCCAGGTCCGCCTTGACCTCGGCGGAGAAGGCGACATGGCCGGTGCGGAGATCGACCCGCAGCACCTCGCCGGGGCCGAGTTGCCCGGTCCGCTCGGCGGCGACTTCCTCGGCAGGGGCGACGCCTGCCTCGGAGGCGACGATCACCACCTCGGGGGTGATGGTCCAACGCGCCGGGCGCAGCCCGTTGCGGTCGAGCCCGGCCACCACATGGACACCATCGCTGGCGGCGATGGCGGCGGGACCGTCCCAGGGTTCGGTGAGAAAGGCGTGGTACTCGTAGAACGCCTGGAGATCGGGGTCGAGATCGGAGACGTTCTCCCACGCCGCCGGGATCAGCATCTCCTTGACGTGGGCCACCGTCCGTCCCGACCTCACCAGGACCTCGAAGGCGTTGTCCAGACTCGCCGAGTCGCTTCCGGAGAGGCCGACCAGCGGCTTCAATTCCTCGGTCCGGTCCCCCCACACGGTGTTGGTGAGATGGTGGCTCCGCGCCTCCATCCAGGCGCGGTTGCCACGGATGGTGTTGATCTCGCCGTTGTGCCCCGACATCCGGAAGGGTTGGGCGAGCGCCCAGGCCGGCATGGTGTTGGTCGAGTACCGCTGGTGGAAGATGGCGAAGTCGGTCTCGAACCAGGGATCACGGAGATCCCAGTAGAACTGCTCGATGTGGGATGCGGTGAACAGACCCTTGTAGACGATGGTCCGGCACGACGACGACGCAACGAACAACTCCTCGAGTCCGGCCGGCAGCGTGCGCTCGATCCTGCGACGGGCCAGGAAGAGCCGGCGCTCCAGTTCGTCCGAATCGGTGGCGGTCCCGGGGCCGACCACGGCCTGCATGATCACCGGCATGCTCTGGCGGGCCGAGCCGCTCAACGCCATCGGCCCAACCGGGACCCTCCGCCACTTGAGCAGCGGCAGGCCTTCACCGGCGAGCACCGCTTCGATGTGGCGCATCCCGGCCGTGTCGGCCTCGTGGGGGAGGAACACCATCAGCACCGCAAGCAGACCGGGGGTTGGCGCTTCGATACCGTCCGCAGCCAGGTCACGGGCGAGGAGACGATGGGGGATCCTGGTCATCAGACCGGCGCCGTCCCCCGTGCCGTCGGCGGAACGGGCACCGCGATGGCCCAGGTTGTGGAGACAGTCGACGGCGGTGCGCAACAACCGGTGACTGAGCCGACCCTGACGGTCGGCGATGAACCCGACTCCGCACGCGTCACGGTCCTCTGCTGGGTCGTAGAGCATCGGGTTGGCGGTCACGGTCCCGTCCTCCATCGCCTGATGCCGGGGGTGCCCGGAGATGGCGCTCATGTGCAGATGTCGTATGGGGTGAGGGGCAATTGGCTGACGCCCGGATGCGGGCCGCGGCCGGGACTTTCCCGAACCGACGGTGTTCCGCCTTGACGTCACCTCCTATGCGCATACTTCAATGATTATTCAGAACCAATCATTGTATCCAGTGCAACCCCGACCACCAAAGCGGGGCGCTCCCGTGAGCGCCGGGACGGCGACGTCGACAGGGCCTGCCGGGCACCCGGATCCGGAAAAACGGTACATTGGGCGTATGCCGGTCATCATCGTCGGGGCTGACACCCCGCTCGGGAACGCCGTGGTCGATGCGCTCCACACCCGCGCCGGCGAACTGCGCGCCTTCGTCACCGACCCGGACGCCGGTCGGGAGCTTCAGGCGAAGGGTCTCAAGGTCGCCATCGGGGATGTCTCCGACGGCTCGCACATCGGCGGTGCGGCGCTCGATGCGTTCTGTGCGGTTCTGGTCGCCGGGGCGGCCCACGACGATCGCGAGCGGTCGTTCGCCGACACCCCTCGGGCCGTGATCGCCGGATGGGCGGACGGCCTCCGTGATGGCGGCGTCCGCCGCGCCATCTGGGTGGACGACGACCAGGTGCCCGGGGCCGAAGCGCTGCTCCGACCCGCCGTCGCCGAGTTCGCCACCGTTGCGGCCGCCGGGCGATCCGACACCGAGATCGCCGCCGTCGTCGCCGAGCTCGAAGCGGCGCGGGATCTGACATGACCGGTGTCGCCGTCGCCGTGATTGCCCTGGGCATCGTGGTGTTCGGGATTCACCGCGTGGCGGTGGCCGCAGAGGCAAGGGGATGGATCTACTACCGCAACCGTCCCAAGGGCCCGGTAGACCTGGGTCTTCTCGCCGTGATCTACGCCCCTGAGATCGAACACGTCATCGAAGAGCGCAGCTCTGAGGCGATACGCCGGATCGACGAAGAGTCGGGCGACCGTCCCTGGGAGCGCCTGGAACCATGACCAGCACAACCTCGCCGCCGTGACACGATGGCGCCCACACAACCGGCCAGAGTCGTCAACGCAGGCAGTTTTCCTTCTGGGCCTCCCCTCCCCGTGGCGGAGGGGAGGCTGCGGACGCTTGCGGTCGCAGACGGGGCGGGGCGCGACATAAATGTCCGCACGCCTGAAATGTCACCGACACCTGCCCGTTCATCGTCATCGCGCTCACCGCAACTCGGACCGCACGCCGCAGGTCGCCCTGCAGGGACAACAAGCTGACACCCAGCCCCCCCTTTGCTCCCAGAAGCTCGGAGAGGCACCCGACCCCGCCCCAATCGAGCATCAGGGGGCGGGGAGGGCCGCGGAGGGAGCCACGCCCCGCAAGACCCACCTTGTCGCGTCCCCGGGAAGGCCAGAAAGTTCGCTCTTCAGAACACCTCGGGGCACCATGGCGCCAATGCGGTGCGGAAGATCCGGTCGAGCCGGAACACCGCCTCGGGTGATCCGGTGATCCGACCGGCGGCACCGAGTTGGAGGGCGCTGCGACCACCGAGGTAGAGCGCCCCGAGTTCCTCTGCGCCGAGGCGCACCTCGGCCTCGGCGGCGACCCGACGACACGTGGCCACACCGCCGTCGACCACCAACTCGTAGGTCCCCTGATTGTCGGGGAGGAAGGCGTCTTCGATCCCCAGCGTGACCCGGCCGTCGGACTCGTACCTGCGGGCGGCGAGGGCGCGCTCCATGTCGAGCAACCGCATCCACAAGGTGTCACTGATCTTGCGCTGCACCATCCGCCGGTTGGTCACCTCGGCGACCAACGGGTAGTCGGTCGGGGCGTTCCACCATTCAACGGAGGGGAACAGATCGATGGTCGCCAGGAAGCTCCACAGGGCGCGTCGGGCGTCCTCGTCGAGCGCCATCACCTCGACGACTCCCACCTCACCACGGGGGACCCAGTCGTCCCATCGCTCTTTCTGGCGGTAGGCGGCGTACCCGATGGCCCGCCCGTCACGGACCGCCAGGGCATAACGGCGGGCGCTGCGACCCTCGCGGTCCGACACCGGGTCGTAGAAGCGGCGGTGGGTCCACCACGACTCGCTCCGGGTCAAGGTGCCGGCGCGAACCGGCCGTGCCGCCTCGTACAACTCGGGGAGCACCTTGGCAGCCTGGTCGGGTTCGACCAGCCGAACCTCGACACCGGCCGGCGGCGAAGGCAGCGTGACCGAGCCCGACTGAAATTCGAGGGAGTGGCGGTCGACCGCCGAGCCGAACCCGAAGCGGCCGTAGATGGGGGCCTCCGAGGCCCACAGCCCGGCGAGGGGGTCGCCACGTTCGGCGGCGACCTCGAAATGGCGGCGGATCATGTTGGTCAGGATCCCCCGTCGTCGATGGGTCGGCCGTACCGTCACCATGGTGGTTCCGGCCATCGGCACCGCCGCACCGCCCGGTACGGTCACATCGAACGAGAAATCCCCGAGGGTGCCGACGATGTCGTCCCCGTCGAATGCGGCAACGGTGCGCGGCAGCGGGAGCAACGCCTGGAACCGGTCGTTTGCTTCTTCCTCGAGATCGGACCCGAAACCGCGTGCCAGGGCCAAACGGAACGACGAGATCTCGCCATCGAGAATGGATCGAACATCTAGGGCCATCGCCAGAAGGTACCACCGTTCGCCATCGGACGGGCAGCCGCAACCGGTCGCGGCCGACCTCCAGCCGGCGGCAGCACTAGCGCCTGTTCGGTAGGACAAGGGGTCTGGGTAGCGTGGGTTCTGAACCTCCACCCCCCGAGGAGCGACATGAGCGCCGTAAGCATCGCCGTACAGATCCAGCCCCAGCACGCCGACTATTCAGCGATCCGCGACACCGTCACCGAAGCGGAAGGGCGCGGTGTCGACATCGTGTACAACTGGGATCACTTCTTCCCGTTGACCGGCGATCCCGACGGCAAACACTTCGAGTGTTGGACCATGCTCGGCGCCTGGGCGGAGCAGACCACCCGTGTCGAGATCGGGGCTCTGGTCACCTGCAACAGCTATCGCAACCCCCATCTGCTGGCGGACATGGCGCGTACCGTCGACCACATCTCCAACGGCCGCCTGATCCTGGGAATCGGCTCCGGTTGGTTCGAGCGCGACTACGACGAATACGGATACGAGTTCGGGACCGCCGGGAGCCGCCTCGACATCCTGTCCGATGCGCTCCCCGCCATCGAGGAGCGGTGGGGGAAGCTGAACCCGCCACCGACCCGCAAGATCCCGGTCATGATCGGCGGCGGGGGCGAGAAGAAGACCCTGCGTATGGTGGCCCAGCACGCCGACATCTGGCACACCTTTGGCGGCATCGAGACGCTGACCCGTAAGACCGCCGTCCTGGAGCGGTGGTGCGAGCGAGTGGGACGGGACTCGACCGAGATCGAGCGGTCGGTCGGTGTCTCTCCGCGGGCCGGCCGGGAGGTCGGTGGGCGTGGCGCCATCGTCAACACGGCCGATGTGGCCGCCACCGCCGAACCGTATTTCGATCTCGGGGTCCGACAGTTCACCCTCGGGATCTCCGGTCAGAACTACGATCTCGACTTCCTCGACGAGTGGCTGACCTGGCGGGACGAAAAGAACGCATGACCGCACCCAGTGAGACCGGTAGCG
This sequence comes from uncultured Acidimicrobiia bacterium, assembly GCA_963708235.1. Classification (GTDB taxonomy): domain Bacteria; phylum Actinomycetota; class Acidimicrobiia; order Spongiisociales; family UBA5794. Next base: position 2,356,755 of record OY970200.1, read on the forward strand.
ACGTCACCTTCGCCGATGTCGTCGCCGCCGCCGATCGCATCAAGCCGCATGTCCACCGCACCCCGGTGCTGCGCTCCCGGTTGCTGGACGAATGGGCCGGAGCGGAGTTGCATCTCAAGGCAGAGAACCTGCAGCGGGTCGGCGCCTTCAAGATGCGGGGCGCCACCAATGCGGTGCTCAGCCTGAGTGACGAGGCGGCGCGATGCGGGGTCGCCGCCCACTCCTCCGGGAACCATGCCGCCGCCCTCAGCCTCGCCGCCACCATCCGTGGCATCCCGGCCCACATCGTGATGCCGGGCAACGCACCCGTGGTCAAGGTGGAGGCGGTGCGGCGCTATGGCGGGCGGATCACCGAATGTGAAGCGACGGTGACCGGCCGAGAGGAGATGGTGGCCCGAGTGGTGGCGGACACCGGAGCGGTCGAGATCCACCCCTACGACAACGACCAGATCATCGCCGGAGCAGGCACCGCCGCCCTCGAACTCGTCGAGGACGTCCCCGGGCTCGATCTGGTGATTGCCCCGGTCGGAGGCGGCGGACTCCTCTCCGGCACCTCGCTGGCAGTCCACGGAGCCGACTCCGAGGTGGTGGTGCTCGGCGCCGAACCCGCCGGCGCCGACGACGCCGCCCGATCGCTCGCCGAGGGTCGGGTGCTCCCCCAGGAGGCACCGGACACCATCGCCGACGGTCTCCGCACCGGGCTGTCGGTGCGCACCTTCGGGATCATCTCCACCCACGTCGACCGGATCGTCACTGTCACCGAGGACGAGATCGTCGAGGCAATGCGGATGTTGTGGTCCCGGACCAAGCTGGTGGTCGAGCCCAGCGGTGCCGTCGCCGTCGCCGCCATCCGCAAGCTCGCCGCATCCAACGATCATCCCCCACAGCGGGTCGGCGTCATCATCTCCGGCGGGAACGTCGACCTCGACGCCCTCCCCTGGTAAACACTCGACCTACACATGCTACAGTATGTGTATGACCATGACCCGCCGTCTCCAGATCCTGATCGATCCGGAGCGTCACCAGCGGTTGGAGCGCGCCGCTGCCGCATCCGGCTCGTCGGTCGCCGCCGTCATCCGTGATGCCATCGACCGCATGCTCCCCCACGACGGTATCGATCGCATAACGGCGGCACGAACGTTGCTCGATGCCCCGACCATGCCGGTGGACAACTGGGCGACGATGAAGCCGTCGATGATCGACGAGATGGCGGCGCGGGCGATCGACGAAGCGTGACGCTCCTGCTCGACACCGCGGTCTTCATCTACGCCGTAGGTGCCGAACACCCCTACCGCCGACCGAGCCGGCGCATCGTCCAACGGCTGGCCGACGGGGACCTGATCGCAGAAATCAGCAGCGAGCTGGTCCAGGAGTATGTTCACGTGCGATGCCGTCGAGGTATCGACCGAGCCACCGCCACCAAAGAGGCCAAGTCGATCATCTCGCTCTGCCACACGCACGATGTGGGCACACCGATCATGCAGACGGCGTTGCACCTGTTCCGCACGTTTGACCGACTACACATGCGCGATGCGGTCCATGCTGCCACCGCCCTGGCCCACCGCGCAACGGCCATTGTTTCGCCCGATCGTGCATTCGACGACATCCCCGGGCTGGTCCGGCTCGACATCGACGAAGCAGCGGAGAGCCCCCCGGCGGACCGTTGACCGGCAACCGGATCCCGGCGATCCAGTTGCGGTTGAGACGACCCCGGAATCCGAGCAACCCGACAGCGGCGACCATGACTCCGTCACCGACCAGGCAGACGAATGAAGGGGGCATCGACCCCCCGGAACAATCCGGTCAGCGCTTCTTGACCGGTCTGCCGTAGCCGGTGACGTAGGGCGGTGGTTTGACGCCGGGGTGCAGGCGGGGGTCGGGCTGGGGCGTTCCCGAGGTGATCGACAGCGGGATGACGCCGGCCCAGATGGGGAGCCCGTAGTCCTCTTCGTCGTCCTGAGGTGGTCCGGTGCGGACCTTGGCGCTGGCCTCGCCGATGGGGAGGGCGGCCACCAGCGTTCCCTTCTCCTCCTTGAGGTTGGGAAGCCGGCTGTCCTCCCACCGACCGGGGGCGACGTGTTCGGTCAGGGCTTCGAAGGCATAGCCCTTCTCATCGGTGTCGTCGACGATCCGGGGCTCCCCGAACAACACCACCGAGCGGTAGTTGAGCGAGGAATGGAAGGGGGCCCGGGCCAGCACCACCCCGTCGACGATGGTGGCCGTGACACAGATCTCATCGCCGGCCCGCATCGAGCGCAGCATCCGGCTGGCCGGTGAGCCGTGGAGGTAGAGCGTATCGCCGATCCGGGCGTGGATCGTCGGGATCACGATCGGCCCCCCGTCGTAGACAAATCCGACGTGACAGATCAGCGCCTCGTCGAGCACCGCATCGATCACGTCCCGGTCGTACACCCCCCGCTCGGAGAGTCGACGAACCTCGGTGCGTGGCGTGGGGGCGGTCATGGGCTCAGGCTACCCATACCGAAAAAATGCGAACCCGATCCGTCCCCTCGCCGATATGACGTTCACCATGTCGCATGGTCCCACCTCTCCTCGATCCCCTGCCCGGACTCTCCCCCGGCTCAGGGAATATAGGCGAGACCAGCCGTTCGCTGCCGCTGGCGCCGGCGGTCATTCGATCCCCCGCTGCCAGACCTCGACCAGACGCCGGTAGTCGTCGTTGCCCACCGCCAGCTCGAGATGTGTCCCGTCGGCGACGATGCGACCGTCATCGATCATCACCACCCGGTCGGCGCGCTCTGCCGAGCGGAGCCGATGGGCGATGGCCACGGCGGTGCGGCCGGCGAGCAGGACCCGGAGCGCTCCCTCCACCTGCACCTCGGTCTCCGGGTCGAGGTTGGATGTGGCCTCGTCGAGGACCACCACGCCTGGATCTGCCAGAAAAGCTCGTCCCAGAGCGACGAGTTGCCTCTCCCCCGCCGAGAACCGGGTCCCCCGTTCCCGGACCTCGGTGTCGAGACCGTCCGGGAGCGACGCCACCCAGTCGTCGATCCCCATGGCGCGACAGATGTCCCAGATCTCCTGATCGGGGGCATCCGGTCGGGCATAGCGGAAGTTCTCACGCAACGACCCCTCGAACAGATAGCCGTCCTGGGGGATGAGGGCCACGGCACGCGCACGTGAGACGAAGGTGAGGTCACGCAGGTCGTGGCCGTCGATGGTGACCCGTCCATGGGACGGGTCGTAGAACCGCATCAGCAGTTTGGCGATCGTCGACTTTCCGGCGCCGGTCTCCCCGACCACCGCCAGCCGCTGGCCGGCGGGGACCACCAGCGACAGATCGGTCAGGACCGGTGAACCCTCCTCGTACCCGAACGTCACCCCGTGCAGTTCGAGACGTCCCGGGGTCGGATGGGCAAGATCGACCGACCCGGGTCGCTCCACCACCGTGGACGGGGTGTCGAGCAACTCGAACAGCTTGCCCAGTGCCGCCAGCGACGCCTGGAGCAGGTTGTAGACGTTGGCGAGGTTGACGATCGGCTCGAAGAACCAGTTGAGGTAGAGCAGGAACGCCACCAGCGCACCGAAGCTGAGATCACCGGCCACCACACGGCGACCACCGAGCAGCAGGATCACCCCTGTGGCCACGATGCGGAGAAACGCCACGGCAGGGAAGTACCAGGAGATGGCCCGGGCCGCCGACATGTTGGCCTCGAAGTACCGCTCATTGACCCTTCCGAAGTTCTCGGCCTGCTCGGTCTCCTGGGTGAAGGCCTGGACCACCCGCACCCCGGTGATCCCTTCCTGGAGACTGGCCAGAACCCGGCCGATCCTCTCCCGCACCTGCTGGTATGCGGTGGAGGCATGTCGCTGGAACACATACGAGATCGCCACGAGTACGGCGATGACGGCCAGCGCCGCCAACCCGAGTTCCACATCGAGCAGCAACATCGCCACCGCAACCCCGACCGCGGTGAGGATGTTGGTCAGCGCCAGCACGGCACCCTCGTTGACGAACTCGGTGATCGACTCGATGTCCGAGGTCATACGCGACACCAGCACCCCGGTCTTGGAGCGGGTGAAGAACGGGATGTCGAGCCGGGTGAGCTTCTCGAACACCCGTGACCTCAGCTCGAGCAGGAACCGTTCCCCGACCACCGACACCGCATACTGCGACCGTTGTTGCGCCAGGTACTGGACGATGAGGATGCCCAGGAAGATGAGCGATTCCCTGGCGATGACCGCGGTGTCGCCGGCGGCGATCCCCTCGTCGATCCCGACGCCGACCACCAGCGGACCGAGCAGCCGGGCGATGGTGGCGACCACGGTGAGACCCAGCGCCCCCAACGCCGCCCATCGCAGGTGCCGTCCGATCCGGGCCGCCCGGCGCAGCAGGTGACCCCGGTCGACAACCTCGTGGTGACCGCCGTACTGCATGTACCTCATGCCTGGTCCCCCGTCGGGTCGCTCACGGGCCGTCTCCGGATGGGGACGACGGGGGCAGCGGGAACGACTCCGCCAGGCCGGCAGGATCGACCCGGGCCAGGATCTCGCCATAGCGCGGCACCGATTCGAGCAGCCGCCGGTGGGTGTCGACGGCCACGATGCCGCCGTCGTCGAGGAGCACCACCTGGTCCACCAGCGCCAGCGTCGAGGTGCGGTGCGCCACGATCACGGTGGTCCGTCCCGCCATGACCTGCCGCAACGCCTCCTGGATCTCCGATTCGACGATGGCATCGACCGACGACGTGGCGTCGTCGAGGATCAGGATGCGCGGGTCCCGCAACACCGCCCGCGCCAACGCCACCCGCTGGCGCTGCCCACCGGACAGCGAATGACCCCGCTCTCCCACCACCGTGTCGTATCCGTCGGGAAGCTGGCAGATGAACTCATGGGCACGGGCCAGCCTCGCCGCCGCCCGCACCTGTTCATCGGAGGCGTCGGGAGCACCCAGGGCGATGTTGTCCCGCACCGACGACGAGAACAGGAAAGTGTCCTGGAACACCACGGCCACCTCGCTGCGGAGCTCGTCGAGACGGATGTGGCGAACATCGATGCCGTCGATCCGCACCGCACCCGACGTCGGGTCCAGAAACCGCGGAATGAAATGGGCAAGCGTGGTCTTCCCGGCTCCGGTGGAGCCGACCAGGGCCACCGATGTCCCGCCGTCGATGGTGAGATCGATCCCGGCGACCACCGGGCGGCCGTCCGGGTAGGTGAAGGCGACGTCGTCGAAGCTGACCTTGCCGGGCCCAGGTGCGAGCGGGCTGGGGTCGACCGGATCGGCCGGTGTCTGCGCCGTACCGAGCAGATCGTCGACCCGTGAGGCGGCGGCCGCCGCACGGGGCAGATTGGCGAAGAACCACCCGGTGAGTCGGATCGGGAGGACGAGCAGGGCGAGGTACTGGGTGAAGGCGACGAAATCTCCGATGGTGATCGCTCCGGACACCACCCGCACCCCACCGATCCACAGCACCGCCACCGTCCCCAGCGACGGAATCAGTTCGAACAGCGGCCCGAAGACGGCGGAACGCCGAGCCAGCGACACCGACCGGTCGAAGATCCTCCGTGCCGAACGGTCCAGACGCTCCTGTTCCTGGGCCTCCTGACCGTAGGCTTTGACCACCTGGATCCCGGCGACCGCCTGCTCCACCACTTCGCTGAGATCGGCGAGTCGCTGCTGGACATCGAACGACAGCGTGATGACCCGTTTGGCGTAGGCGTCCACGGCGACGAACAACACCGGGATCATCAACGCCGACACCGCTCCCAACACCGGATCGATCCACACCAGCACCGCCACCACGGCCACCAGCATCCCAAGGTTGGCCACGGTGATGGGAAGCATGGCAAAGACCAGCCGCACCTGGGAGAGGTCGGACGAGGCGCGGGCCATCAGCTGCCCGGTGGGGGTCTGATCGTGGAAGGCGAACCCGAGGCGTTGCATGTGAACGAACATCCGGTTGCGCAGATCCGCCTCTGCCCGGTACGACAGCCGGAACCCGTAGTAGCGCCGCGCCCCGATCCCCACCGCCTGCGCAAACCCGGCGCCGACGAGCACCGCCACCAGCGGCACCAGACGATCCAGGTCACCGCCGACGATGGCCTCGTCGATGATGATCTTGATGATGTAGGGGATGGCGAGGACGAAGACCATCCACAACAGCGCACCGGCAATCGACAGCATCGAATCGCGCCGGTACCCGAGCAGGGTGCGGAACAGGAGACCGAGCCCGGAACGCACCTGAGGATCCCGGAGCCCTCTCTGGGGTGAGTCAGACATCAAACATGCACGCTATCGCACCGGTCGCCCGGTCCCGTCGGCGTCGTCCGTCGGTTCCCGGCCCGCCCCGGGCCGTTGCGGCCCGGCCGGCTCCCCGCACCGGCGACGGACCGTCGATAGCCCGTGGTGCCCCTACACTCGCCAGACCGATGCGTTCCTCACTCCGCCTTTCGCTCGCCGTGGCCGGGTTGGTGATCCTGACCGCCTGCACCACCTCCTCGATCTCCGGCGATGCCCCCAACCTCGACGGCCGCTCCGGGCTGACCACCCTCCCCGGGGTCGGCGCCACCACCGGTGCACCGGACAGCACGGAACCCCCACCGCCGCAGACCTCCGCCACCGCCGCAACCACAACCACCACCACCACGCTGCTCCCGGGGAGCACGGGAACCCCACACGGCGAGGTGGAGGGCCTGACGATGTTCCGGGGAAATCCGACCCGCACCTACTTCGGTGAAGGGCCGGTACCGACGGAGATGCCGGTCAACTGGCGCTATCCCGACAGCCAGATGTGTGGAACCTCGCCGGTGGGTGGCGAGAACATCGTGTGGTGCGGCACCGGATGGACCGGACAACCGGCGGTGTGGGAGCGACCCGACGGTGTGACCGAGGTCATCTTCGGCGCCTACGACAAGCACATCCACTTTCTCGATGCGGCCACCGGCGAACCCACCCGATCCAGCTTCCCGATGGGTGACATCATCAAGGGCTCGGTGACGCTCGATCCCGACGGGTACCCGCTGGTCTATTCGGGCTCGCGGGACTCGCGATTCAAGATCATCGCCATCGACCGGGAACAGCCCGTCGAGGTGTGGGGGCTCGACGCCGACGGCGTACCGGGGATGTGGAACAACGACTGGGACTCGAATCCGGTCATCGTCGATGACATCATGTACCAGGGTGGCGAGAACTCGTGGTGGTATGCGGTGCATCTCAACCGCGGGTACGACGAGGACGGTCTGGTCACCCTCGACCCGGAGATCGTGTTCGACATGCCCGCTTTCACCGATGAGCTGGTGTCGGCGGTGGGTCGCCAACAGAGCGTGGAGAGCTCCACCGCCGTCCACGAGGGTCGCGCCTACTACTCCACCTCGGCCGGCCGCATCGTCGGTGTCGACGTGTCGGCTCTCCCCAACGGGGAGGCGTCGGTGGTGTTCGACTATTGGGTCGGTGACGATGTCGACGCCACCATCGTCATCGACGACGACGGATTCATCTATGTGTCTGCCGAGGACGACCTGCGAACGGCGCGGGCCGCCGAACTCGGTCAACTGCTCAAGCTCGACCCGACCCAGCCCGACGATCCGGTGGTGTGGGGCATCGAGGTGCCCGGCGCCGGTGGTGTGGCCGGGGGAATGTGGGCGACACCGGCGCTGGTCGGCGACATCCTCTATGCCGCCACCAACCCGGGCGAGCTGCTCGCCGTCGACACCGCCACCGGGGAGGTGGTGTGGCGTGACGACATCGGAACCCACGCCTGGTCGTCACCGGTCCATGCCGACGGTCGTCTCCTGGTCGCTGTCGGGTGTGAGTCCGCTCCGGCGCTGCGGGTCTATGACCTCGCCGACCCCCGCCAGCCGGTCCAGATCGCCGAGGAGGCCTTCACCGGTGGCTGCATCGAGTCCACTCCGGCGGTCTGGAAGGGTCAGGCGTTCGTCGGGTCCCGCGACGGCTACTTCTACGCCGTCGGCGAACGGTGAAGCCGACGCTGCGCGTCCTGACCGCCGCCATCGGTTGGCTGGCGGTGATGGCATCCGTCATCGGACTGATGGGGGGACTGCTGTGGACCTTCGACCTGCTCTCCCATTTCCGGTTGCAGTATCTCCTGGTCCTCACCGCCGCCGCCGTGGCGATGGCACTGCTCGGGAGCCGGCGGGTGGCGGTGGTGTTCGCCCTCGCCGCCGTCTTCAACCTGGCGCTGATCGCCCCGTTGTATCTGAGAAGCCAACCGGAGGCGACCGGCGACGACCGTCTCGAGGTGGTCAGCTTCAACATGCAGCTCTCCAACCCGACCCGACAGCTCCCCTGGATCCTGTCCCACGACCCCGACGTGGTCATCTTCTTCGAGTCGTCGCGGCTGGCGGAGGAACAACTACGCGAGATGGACATCGGCTACGAGGTCACCAGCGGGATCGCCGACCATCGTCGGTTCGGTATCACGGTGCTCACCCGGGAGCCGATCGACCTGGAACGGCTGCCATTCCTCGACAGCGAGGACGAAGCGGTGCGCTTCGAGATGCCGCTGGGTGACGACACGGTGGCGGTGTACGGAATCCACCCACCGAGTCCGTCCAAACCGTGGCGGTCGGTGGCCCGCAATGAATTCATGCAGATCGCCGGAGAGCGAATCGCCGACGAGGACCTCCCCGTGGTGGTCGCCGGCGACTTCAATGCCACCCCGTGGTCCGAGGCATTCCGGCTGCTCACCGGACCGGCCGACCTGCGGAACTCCCAGGAGGGGTTCGGGTATGCGGGGACCTGGCCGGCGACCCTGTGGCCGGTGTTGCGGATCCCGATCGACCACCTGGTGTACAAGGGCGATCTGACCGTCGTCGAGCGCGAGGTCGGGCCTGTGCTCAATGCCGACCACCGGCCGCTCCGGGTCGTGGTCGCCCCCGCCGCTTCGGACTGACCACGCCGCGGGGCGGATCCCTTGCGTCACAAGGCCGTCCACGCCATCTGGCCTGCTGTCGGATCGACCCCGTGCGGCTGAATCGGCGTCTTCCACCGCTTTATGACCGTTTTAGGTCGCATCGGCGATGCTGCCGCCATGAGTGACACAACCACCTTCAGCGGACGAAAGGTTGCCGGCAAGCGCCGGCGACCAAAGACGGTTGACGGTTTGCGGATGTGCGTCGAATCGGGTTGCGAGACCCGGCTCTCGAAGTACAACCGCAAGGACACCTGCCACGTCCACAGCCCGGTCCATTTCCCGAGAGTGCGAGGCCGCGACCAGCCGGTCGTCGATGTCTGACGGACATCCCCCACCGGTCGCAGTCCCGAACACTTCACACACCTGACGTAGCCGCCCACCATCCCAGACCCAGATCCCAGCCAGCACCGTCCCAGATCACGACCGCAATGTCGCACACATTTTCCGGAGGCCGATCCCAGATGAATCACGACACCGAACCCACCCCGGACGAGCTTCGCCTCGTGGCAACCGGGAACCGGGCGCCGGTTTGGGATCGCCTCCCCGACGAACCACCGCATGCCGATCACATCCCTGTGCCCACCGGCGGCGAGACCTACGCCTACACCGCCGATGGCGCCGCCTTCGACACCAGCGCCGACACCTGGCCTGCGGTTCCGACGGTGTTCCCTCCCGCCCGTTTCCCATCCGCTCCCGTGGTCCCTGCATCCGGCCCTGTGGCGACCGCCGCTTCTTCTTCTCCCTCCCCGAAGAAGCGGCGGTCGCCGGGCTGGTTGCAGACCGTGCTCGCCGGTGTGCTCGGCGCCGTTCTGGCCGTAGGCGGTCTGCAGATCATCCAGGACGACCCGACCACCACCCTCCCTCTTGATCCGACGGCGGCGCCGGCGGCAGCATTCACCCCCGAGGCGCCGAACCAGCCCCCGGCGACACTCGATCCGCTGAATGAGGCCGCCGGCGGCGCCGTCGCCATCGGCAATGCCGTGATCCCGTCGATCGTCACCGTCCAGGTCGGCTCCCAGACCGGGGAAGGGCTGGCAATCCAGGGCACCGGCTCCGGTGTGATCGTGCAGTCCGACGGGTACATCGTCACCAACGACCATGTGATCTCGGTCGGCTCCGCATTCGAAGTGGTGTTGTCCGACGGCCGGACCACCTACAGCGCCCGGCTCATCGGCACCGACCCTCTGACCGACCTCGCCGTGCTAAAGATCGAGGCCACCGGTCTCACCGCCATCGCCATCGGCGACACCAGCACCCTTCAGGTGGGTGACGCCGCCGTTGCCGTGGGGAGCCCGTTGGGGCTCGAGGGCGGGCCCTCGCTCACCGTCGGGGTCGTCTCGGCGTTCGAACGCCGGGTCCAGGTCTCCGGTACCGACACCCTCTACGGAATGATCCAGACCGACGCCCCCATCACCCAGGGCTCGAGCGGCGGGGCGCTGGTCGACGGCGCCGGTCGCCTCATCGGGATCACCACGGCGGTCGGAGTCAGTTCGGTCGGGGTGGAGGGCATCGGTTTCGCCACACCGGTCGAGTTGATGCTGAGGGTCACGGACGAGATCATCGCCACCGGCTCGGTGCAACATGCGTTCCTCGGCATCTTCGGCGCCACCACCTTCACCACCGCCACCGACGGCGCCAGTGTCGCCTCCGGTGTCGAGGTGACGTCGGTGGAGGCCAACTCGGCCGCCGGCGCCGCCGGATTGGTCACCGGGGACATCATCACCGCCGTCGATGGGGACCCGGTCACCACCATGGAAGATCTGATCGTCGCCCTCCGCTATCGCAAGGCCGGCGATGCCGTGGCCCTGACCGTCACCGACGGGCTCGGCGCCGAGTCGAAGGTCAATGTTCTGCTCGGGATCCGCTGACGGGAACCCGTTCGATGCGAGGCAGCTTCTCTCTCCCGGTTGCCTCACTCTGCTGCCGGCCCTGACGGGCCGGCGGCAGAGCCACTTCTCCGCCGACGGCGGGCACGGTCCGACACACCCTCGGTGTCGGACCGCGTCTGCGTTCACAGGAGTCGTCGTGGCCCAACACCATCGTCGGCGGTAGCCTCGCCCGATGCTCAACGACTACACCGCCATCACCGCCGACGACGTCATCGCCACCACCGACGCAGCCCTTGCCGATGCCGACCGGCTGCTCGACGCCATCGCCGGCACCGCCGACGGCCAGATCGACTTCGCCACCACCCTGGGACGCCTCGACGAAGCCGGGGCAATGGTGAGTGACGCCTACGGCCGCGGCGCCTTCATGGCACGGGTCCATCCCGATGCCGAGGTCCGCTCCGCCGCCATCGAGGCCGAGGAACGGCTCACCAAGTGGGGTACCGACGTCGTGTTCCGCCGTGATGTGTACGAGGTGATCGCACGGTACGCCACGAGCGACGAAGCGGCCGCCCTCGAAGGGCCGCAACGCCGTCTGCTCGATTTCGTGATGCGGGACTACCGCCGCGCCGGGCAACAACTCGACGGTGACGCCCGCAACCACCTCCAGGAGATGCGACGCCGATTGGTCGAACTCGAAGTGGCGTTCGGGACCAACATCGACGAATGGACCGACGGCATCGACGTCGACCGCTCCCAGCTCGACGGGTTGCCCGACGACTACATCGATCGACTGGCCACCACCGACGACGGCAAGTTCTGGGTGTCGATGGACTATCCGGACTACATGCCGTTCATGCGCCACGCCACCGACCGTGGTCTGCGGGAGACCCTGCAGTTCAAGTTCTGGAACCGCGCCGTGGTCGAGAACCGCCCGTTGCTGGAGGAGGCCGTGGCGCTGCGCCAGGAGGTCGCCGAGCTACTCGGATACGAGAACTGGGCGGCGTACACGATGGAAGTCAAGATGGCCGGCGAGCCGGGCCGGGTCGACGAACTGTACGACTCGATCGTGCCTGGTCTGACCTCGATGGCCACGACCGAGCTGGCCACGCTGCAGTCTCTCATTGCCGACGAGCTCGACGGCGACCAGCTCAGGTCCTGGGACTGGATGTACGCCCATACCCGGCAGCGACGCAACGACTACGGCATCGATCCGGCCGAGGTCGCCCGATACTTCCCACTCGAATCGGTGGTCGACGGGATGTTCGAACTCACCGGCGAGGTGTTCGGCTTGGACTACCGGCGGATCGAGGACCCCGAAGCGTGGCACCCCGATGTGTTCGCCTACGAGATCCGCAACCGCGGCGAGGACGAGATCCTGGCCTATTTCTATGCGGACCTGTTCCCCCGCGAGGGCAAGTTCGGTCATGCCGCCGCGTTCCCCGTCTTCTACGGGCGGCGCCGGCCCGATGGGTCCTACCGCAAGCCGGTGGCCGCCATCGTCGCCAACCTGACCAAACCGACCGCCGATTCCCCGTCGCTGCTCGAACACGACGAGGCGGTGACGCTGTTCCACGAATTCGGTCACGTGCTGCACTTCTGTCTCACCGAGGTCGAACTACACCGCTTCTCCGGATACGACGCCGAGTGGGACTTCGTCGAAGCGCCGTCGCAGATCATGGAGAACTGGATGTGGGAGGTCGACGTCCTGCAGCGCTTCGCTCGCCACAGCGAGACAGGCGAGCCGATTCCCCCCGACCTGGTGGAGCGGCTGGTGGCGGCAAGGGACCTCAACGCCGGACTGTTCGAGGTCCGCCAGGTGTTCCTCGGGTCGCTCGATCTGATGCTCCACACCGGCGGACCCGACCGAGATCTCGACGAGATCTACCGCACCGCCTACGCCGCCACCCTGCTCCCCTTCCACGACGGAACGTTCTTCCCGGCGAGCTTTGGTCACCTCATGGGAGGCTACGACGCCGGTTACTACGGCTACCTGTGGGCACGGGTCTACGGCGACGACATGTTCTCGGCGTTCGAAGAGGGAGGGGTGACCAACCCCGAGGTGGGCGCCGCCTACCGGCGTGAGGTTCTCGCCACCGGTGGCTCGCGGGACGCCATCGAGCACCTGCGGGCGTTTCTCGGTCGTGAGCCCAACAGCGATGCCTTCATGCGTCGACTCGGGCTGAGTTGAGCGCCGGCGTGGGAGCGACGCAATCGCCGGCAGGGAGCGTGGACGAGGTGCGAATCCGCACCGCCACGGTCGCCGACGCCGAGGTCCTCGCCGAACTGGGTGCCCGTACCTTTCTGGCGGCATTCGCCGATCACCCGCAGAACCGACCCGAGGACATCGCCGACTACGTGGCCTCCGCCTACAACCCGACCCGACAGACCGCCGAACTGACCGACCCGAAATGTGTCTGGCTGGTGGCGGAGGTCGGCGATCGGGTGGCAGGTTTTGCCCTGCTCAAGCGCAGCGAAACCGAGTCCGGGGTCGACGGCGACCATCCGATCCAGGTCTCCCGGATCTACGTCGACGAAACGCTGCTGGGACGGCGGATCGGGAGCCGGCTTCTCGAGCAGTGCCTCGAGGTCGGCCGCAGCGGCGGCCATGACGTGTGCTGGTTGGGGGTGTGGGAGCACAACCACCGGGCGATCGCCTTCTACGAACGCTTCGGGTTCGCCGAGGTGGGCGACATGACGTTCCTGCTGGGGTCCGATCCGCAGCGTGACGTCATCATGGCACGGCGTCTGTGAACTGATCCTGCTCAGGGGAGGGCCCGGCGGCCAGCGCCCGGTCCAACTTTCCGTTCGCCAGCAGCGGTAGCTCGGCAACGAATCGCCATCGGCGGGGCCGCTGCGCCGGGGGGAGGCGGCGGCGGGCGAAGTCGTCGAGGTCTCCGGGTGAGGGCACCACACCGTGCGGTGGTTGCACGACGGCGGCGACCACCGCTCCCCATTCGGAATCCGGTTCACCGTGGACGACACACAGTTCGACATCGGGGTGATCGGTGAGGATCGCTTCCACGGTCTGGGGAACAATGTTCTCGCCACCGCTGATGATGACATCGTCGGCTCGCCCCACCACCACCAGCGCATCTCCCTCCCAGCGACCCAGATCCCCGGTGTGATGGGGACCGGACCGCGGGGGCTCGCCGGCGTAGCCCGGCGACACCGCCGGACCGGACACCAGGATCTCGCCGATCTCGCCGGGGCCGACCGGGCTGCCGTCGGCGGCGGCGATCTCGACCTTCATGGCTTCGAGCGGTGTCCCGACGGTCCCGATCGATGTCAGTTGCCGACCGGGGGCGACGGTGGCGATCTGGGAGCACGCCTCGGTGGCGCCGTAGCTGGTCAGCACGGGGTAACCGGCGTCGAGGGCGCCTCGAACCAGACCGGGGGCGGCGGCGGCCCCGCCCACCAGGACCATCCGAAGTGATGGCGATGGCACCACACCGGCCTCGATCAGCCGGTACAGCATCGTCGGGACCAGGCTGGCGATCGTCACCGACCCCGCAGCGAGGGCAGCGGCGATCGCACCGGTCTCGAAGCGACGATGGATCGTCACCGCACCCCCTGCGGCGACGCTGCGCCACAGGACGGAGAGCCCGCCGACGTGAAACAGCGGGAGCACCAGCAGCCACCGGTCGTCCGGACCGTTGCCGAGTCGGAGCTGAGAGGCGTGGACCGCCGCCGCCACGTTGCCGGCGGTGAGCACCACGGCACGGGGCGCACCCGACGACCCGGAGGTCGGGACCCAGGTGTGGTGCCGATCGAGCGGGTCGCTGGCATCCGGCAGGCTGGCATCCGGCAGACTGGCACCTTCTCGAACCGAGCCGGCTGCGGGCCGTAGCTCCGTGGAGCTGGGACCCGGCGCCAGGGGTTGGATCACCGCACCGTCGAGAATCGCCGCCAGACCCCACTCCGGAGGCAGCGAACCACGCCGGGTGGCCGGATCGACGACCACGGCCACGGCACCGATCGCCCATAGCGCCCACAAGGAGACGACGGTGTCGAGGGTCCGTTGGGCGACCACGGCGACGCGGGCGCCAGCGGAGACGCCGGCTTCAAGGATCGCACCCGACCGTTGCGACACCAGGGCGTCGAGTGCGCCGTAGCCGATGACCGAACCGGACTGGTCGATCAGCGCCGGGCGTGACGGGTCGAGATCGGCCCACCACCGCAGCCAGCCCACCGGGCGCAGATCGGGCACTGCCGGCAGGATCCCGGGATGCGGTGGATCCGGGGTCACGGGTAGCTGCGTAGCGTGGTCATCACCGTCACTACAGTATCGACCCACCATGGTCTCCGAGCTGTTCGACCCCGCCGCATGGGAACCCGTCGCCGAGTTCTCCTTCGAGGACATCACCTACCACCGCGCCGTCGGGGTGGGGGCGGTGCGTATCGCCTTCGACCGACCCGAGGTCCGCAACGCCTTCCGGCCGCAGACCGTCGACGAGTTGTTCACCGCCCTCGACCACGCCCGCGCCACCCCCGATGTCGGGTGCGTGCTGCTCACCGGCAACGGACCGTCCCCCAAGGACGGCGGGTGGGCATTCTGTTCGGGCGGTGACCAGCGGATCCGCGGACGTGACGGGTACAAGTACGTCGCAGGTGAGACGGTCGATCCCGCCCGTCTGGGACGTCTCCACATCCTCGAGGTGCAGCGACTGATCCGATTCATGCCCAAGGTGGTGATCGCCGTCGTCCCCGGGTGGGCGGTGGGAGGTGGACACAGCCTCCACGTCGTCTGCGACCTGACGCTGGCCAGCCGGGAGCATGCGGTGTTCAAGCAGACCGACGCCGATGTCGCCAGCTTCGACGGTGGATACGGGTCGGCACTGCTCGCCCGCCAGGTGGGGCAGAAGCGGGCCCGCGAGATTTTCTTCCTCGGTCGCGACTACTCGGCTCAGGACGCCTTCGACATGGGGATGGTCAACGCCGTCGTCGACCACGCCGACCTGGAGGGCGTCGCCCTGGAGTGGGCCGGCGAGATCGTGGCGAAGAGCCCGACCGCCCAGCGGATGCTCAAGTACGCCTTCAACCTTCCCGACGAGGGTCTGGTTGGCCAGCAACTGTTCGCCGGGGAGGCGACCCGCCTCGCCTACGGCACCGACGAGGCCGAGGAAGGTCGGGACGCCTTCCTGGAGAAGCGTCCAGCGGATTTCACCCGGTTCCCTTGGCACTACTGAACGGATGGCGACGTTGGGTTCTGGCGGCCCGCCCGGCGACGCTGTGGGCGGCCGTCGCCCCGGTGCTGGTCGGCTCGGCGCTGGCCTTCGACGACGGCGTGTTCGCTGGTGATCGTTTCGTCGCCGTGCTGGCGGCGGCGGTGTTGCTCCAGATCGGGGTCAACTTCGCCAACGACCTCTCCGACGCCGTCCGCGGCGCCGACACCGAACACCGGGTCGGTCCGCCCCGGGCGGTGGCGGGCGGGCTGGTGACCCCCGCCGAGATGAAGCGGGCGATCGCCGTCGTCTTCGGTGCGGCGGTGCTGATCGGCGCCTATCTGGTCGCCGTCGCCGGTCCGGTGATCCTGGTGATCGGGGTGGTGTCGATCGTTGCCGCCCTCGGATACACCGGTGGGCCGATCCCCTACGGATACCGGGCGCTCGGCGAGGTATTCGTGTTCGCCTTCTTCGGTCTGGTGGCCACGGTCGGGACCCGGTTCGTCTACGACCAGACGGCACCTGTCGATGCCTGGGCTGGCGGCGTGGCGATGGGTGGTTTCGCCGCCGCCATCCTGGTCGCCAACAATCTGCGCGATATCGACACCGACGCCACGGCCGGAAAGCGCACCCTGGCGGTGCGACTCGGCAAGGTCACCACACGCCGGCTCTATCTCGCCCTGGTCGCCCTCCCGTTCGTAGCCGTGACGCTCGCCGTCGTCGCCGGTTGGTTCCCGGTCCCTGCCCTGACGACGGTCGCCGCCGCCCCGCTTCTCATCACCCCGGTCAAACTGGTGAGAGACGGCGCCACCGACCGGGCGCTGATCCCGGTGCTGGTGACCACCGCCCGCACTCAGATCGTCTTCGCCGCACTGTTTGCGGTCGGGGTGACTGTCTGACGCGCTGGCAGGCCGAGGTTCCGCTCCCGGGGATGCCATCCGCGGTGCGATGGGTGCCGTCTGCCCTTCGGGGGTCAGTCACAGGTAGGCTCCCGGCGGTGACCAACCCCGACCACAATCTCGCCTTCAGCCGGGTACTCGCCGGTGCGCTGGCAACGCTTGGGCTCCGCCATGTCTGCATCTCACCGGGTTCCCGCAACACCCCCTTGACGCTTGCGTTCGCCGAGCACCCCGACCTGATCGACTGGTCGCATCACGACGAGCGGTCGGCGGCGTTCTTTGCGTTGGGTCTGGCCAAGGCCGGCGGCGACCCGGTTGCCCTGGTCTGCACCTCGGGGACCGCCGCCGCCGAATACCTGCCCGCCGTCACCGAGGCCCGCCTCGCCCGGGTTCCGCTGCTGGTGCTCACCGCCGACCGTCCACCCGAGTTACGCCAGGTGGGCGCCCCCCAGACCATCGACCAGATTCGGCTCTACGGCGATGCGGTCAAATGGTTCCACGAGACCGGCCTGCCGGACACCGAGACGATCCGCACCGCCCCCGCCCTCGCCGCCCACACCTGGGGCGAGGCCGTCGATGCCCCCGCCGGGCCGGTCCATCTCAATATCGCCTTCCGGGAGCCGCTGCTCTCCGATGACTACGCAGCGCACGGCGGTTCGTCGACCCGCCCCCCGGCGGTCCACCTACCGGCCCGGCGGCCCTCCCCCGAGTCGCTCGCCGAGATGGTGGACCTCGTCACCACCCACGACGTCCTGTTCGTCGCCGGTGCCCTCCCCCCCGACGCCGCTGCACCTATCGCCGATCTGGCCCGATCGATCGGCGCCCTCACCCTGGCCGATCCCCAGTCGGGACTGCGCAGCGATGCGGGCGGGGCGCTGGCGACCGGTGAACTGCTGGTGGCCGCGGGAGCGCTCGATCTGGCACCGCCGCAGGTGGTGGTGAGGTGGGGGCCGCTCCCGACCTCGAAACCGATCTGGCGGTGGCTCGCCGACCATCCCGAGGTGCCCCAGATCGTGGTCGACCCGTCGGGCCACCGTGACCCGCTCGCCTCGGCGTCGCACATGTTCCGCTCCGATCCGGCCGCAACCGCCTCCGATCTCCTGACCACACTGACGGGTGCGGATTTCGAGTCCGGCGACCCCGCCACCACATGGATCGACCGGTGGGCGGCGTTCGATTCGGCGGCGTCCACCGCCCTCGCCCTCAGCCTGACCGAGGAATCGTTCCCCAACGAACCGGCCATCGCCTCGGTGGTGTGGGAGTCGGCGCCCGATGGATCGATGCTCTTCCTCGGTTCGTCGATGCCGATCCGGGATGTCGACAGCTTTGCGGGTGCCCGCAGCGCACCGGTGCACGTGCTCGCCAACCGGGGCGCCAGCGGCATCGACGGAACCGTCGCCGCCGCCCTCGGCGCCACCGCCTCCGATCGCGGCCGCCCCGGTATCGCCCTGATCGGCGACGTCGCCGTTCTCCACGACCTGGGGTCACTTGCCACCATGGCCCGGCTCGGGTTACCGCTGACGCTGGTCGTGGTCCACAACGATGGTGGCGGGATCTTCGGGCTCCTCGACCAGGCCGACCCACGCCGGGTGCCGAGCGACATCTACGAACGTCATATCGGCACGCCCCACGGCGTCGACTTCGTCGCCGTCGCCACCGCCCTCGGGCTGGATGCCATCGAGGTCACCACCCGTGAAGCCCTCGCCGAGGCCGTCAGCCGACCCGTTTCCGGCCCGCTCGTGGTCCAGATCCGCACCGACCGAACCGAACTCGCCCCCCGCAGACGCCGTCTGCTGACCGCAGTCGTGGATGTCTTACCCTCCCAGAGCGGACCCGGAGGGACGATCTGAGGTCTCGGTCCCACGCCTCCGATGGGTTTGACCGTCGGAGGCGGTCAAATTGGGTGCACGATGGATACGACGAAACATGGAGGCCGGTCGTGAGGTTTCGATCGACGGTTGAGCTTGGGGGCAAGACGGCGACGGGGCTCCGGGTCCCGGACGAGGTGGTGGAGGCGCTGGGGTCTGGCAAGCGTCCGGCGGTGGTGGTCACGGTCGGTGGGCACCGCTATCGCAGCACGGTGGCGAGGATGGGCGGGGTGTACATGATTCCGCTCAGCGCCGAGAACCGCAAGGCCGCCGGTGTCGCCGCCGGGGACGAGGTCGAGGTCGACATCGAGCTCGACACCGAACCCCGTGAGGTGGAGGTGCCATCGGATCTCTCCGATGCGCTCGACGCCGACCCGGAGGCCCGGGCGTTCTTCGACACCTTGTCCTACAGCCTGAAACGGTGGCACGTCCTGTCGGTCGAAGGCGCCAAGACACCCGAAACCCGGCAGCGGCGAATCGACAAGTCGGTCGCCATGCTCCACGAGGGTAGGGCTCGCTGAATCGAAGCGGGTGGTGCACCGGCGAGGGCCGGAGCGACGGTCAGGTGACGGTGAGCAGGTTGAGCATGGGGAGGAACTTCCACCGGGTCTCCACCAGCTCGTCCTCTGGGTCGGAGTCGGCGACGATCCCGTTGCCGGCGTAGAGGCGGGCCGAACGACCACTGATCAGACCGCAGCGGAGAGCGATCACGACATCGCCGTCACCGGCGGGGGTCAGCCAGCCGACCCCACCGCTGTACCAGCCGCGGTCGATCGCCTCGGCCTTGTCGATGAAGGCCATCGCCTCCTCGCGGGGGGTGCCGCCGACGGCAGGGGTGGGGTGGAGACGGCGGGCCAGATCGAACAGCGACACCCCGTTGGACAACGTCCCGGTGATCTCGCTGGACAGGTGTTGGACGGTGGCGATCCGTCGCAGCGACGGCACCTCGGGGACGTGGAGCTCGTCGGTGACCGAACGGAGTCGGTCGGCGATGTCGTCGACCACCAGCGCATGTTCCTGACGGTCCTTGCCGCTCGACATCAGCGCCTCACCGACCGCACGGTCCTCCTCGTCCCCCTCCCCCCGCTGCGCCGATCCGGCGAGTGGGTTGGCGCGGACCTGGGGGCCACGTCGGCCGATCAGAAGCTCGGGGGTGGCGCCGATGAGCGTGCCGTCACCGACCTGCCAGCCATAGAGATGGCACTGCGGATTGTGGTCACCGAGATGACCGACGATCTCGAAGGGGTCGATGGTCATCTCGGTGCCGACCAGGACCGAACGCGCCAGCACCACCTTGGTCAGAGAGCCGGCGCGGATGGCGGCGACGGCCTCACCGACGGCGGCGCACCAGTCCGTCCCGGGCGGGATCGAGCGCACCGAGTGGTCACCCAGACCAGGCGCCGATCGTGGACCGGGGTCGGAGAGGTCGCGGAGGGTGGTAAGGACACCGGAGGCATCGGCCCCGGGGGGTACCGCCACCACCAGCCGGCCCACACCGTCTTCGACCACCACCGCCGCCGACGGGAGCACCACTTCGGCCGAAGGAAATCCCGCCCATTCCTGGCTGTGGGGACCGTCGGGCGAATAGGCGAATCCCAGCATCAGCCGTGCCCCGGCAGGGAGTTCGGGGAGGTCGGCCCAGCCTTCCTCGAGTTGCTCGAAGCGCCGGACTCCGGAGGCGGTCAGCCGCCAGGCGACCCCCACCGAACCGATCGATCCCCCCTCGGGTGTGGACACAAACCGCGCCGACCCGAAGAACGGCGCCGCCACCCTGACGAAGTCGATCGGGTCGACATCGACGGCAACCTCGGCGACCCGGAACACACCGGTATCACCGTCGAGAAGCTCACCGAGGTCGCGCAGCAGAACGGGAGGCAGCAGCATCGTGATGATGTTACCGGTGGTGGTGACGGGCGATGGTTCCGGCGAGGATCTGCGCCATCACCTCGGGTCGTTCCTGGACGACGAAATGCGACGCACCGGCGACCACCTCGACGTGGTCGATGTTGCCGAAGCGTGACGCCTGCCGGTCGAGGAAGGGTCGATCGTGCGAGTTCGACCGCTCCCCCGCCACCAGCACCACCGGGCATCCGACCTCGCCGAGCCGGTCCCAGCCGAGATGGCGGGTGGCGCCCCGGTAGAACTCCGCCTCGGCGTCCGGCGGGCACTTCAACCGGGCGCCGTCCGGTCCGGGGGTCAGACCGTGATCGAGGTAGGCATCGAGCGCATCGGGACGCCAACCGATGAACGGCTCCTTGCCGGCGAAGTTCGCCGCCGCCGCGCTCCGATCGGCGAATGCCGCCTTGCGGCGCAGGGCGCTGCGCACCACCGGGTGGTCGTCGTCGAATTCGATCCCCGGCGGAAGGATGATCGGCTCGACCAGAACCATGGCGGCAAACGTCCCCGGAGCGAGCAGTTCGGCGAGCACCAGCGCAGCGGCGCCGGACGAGTGACCGAAGCCGACCGTGCCCTCTGCCCCGTCGAGGACGACCAGGAGATCACGGGCGATGTCCCACCACGAGTACGGCGGTGGCGGGACATCGGAGTCGCCGTGGGCCCGCTGGTCGATCGAGGTCACCCATCCGGAGGCCTCGAGTTGCGCAAGTTCACCGATGACGGGCCGATGGACCTCCTTGCAGAGACCGGTGGCGTGGACGGTGACGATGTGGGGCACCGTCGTCTCCGGACTCCCCGAGGGCCGGGGTCCCCACCGGGTGGACTCGACGGCAATGGCGACCCCCTCGGAGTCGACCCGGCTCCAGGCCCGTCTCACGAGGTGCGGTCGTCGATTCGCCAGGTCAGCTCGTTGTCGACCCGGGTGACGGCGTCGAGCCGCCGGACCAGATCGGTGAGCAGGCTGGCCTCGGTGCGGGTGCCGATCTCCCCGGTGAAACGGACCACCCCGTTGCTCACCGAGACCCCGATGGTCTCGGGATCGACGAACAGCACCCGGCGGATGACATCCTCACGGATCTCGTCCTCGATGACATCGTCGGGCCGGGTGTAGACGGCCACGATGTCGAGACGGGACACGATGCCCAACACCTCGGCGTTCGGACCGACGACGGGAAGCCGGTTGACGTCGTTGATCACCATCAGCCTGGCGGCATCGGCGACCGACTTGTCGGCCTCGATGGTCAGCACCGGCTGACTCATCACGGTGCCCACCGACTCGATCGGAATCACATCATCGGCCTCCTGGCGCGCCACCTCGATGCGGAGGAAATCGGCCTCGGTGATGATGCCCTGGAGCTTGCCGTCGGCGTCGCATACGGGGAGTCCACTGACCTTGTTCCGCCACATCAACTGGGCGGCGTCCTTGATGGCGGTTTCGGGTGTCACCATGATGACGTCGGTGGTCATGACGTCGACTACCTGCATGTCAGCCCTCTCCGGTCGCTTCGAGTTGGCGTCATTGTGGCATCGACGCCGTGTGCCGTGCCGTGCTCAACCCGGTATCGGGAACCCAGGTACCCGTGGTCGGCTGCACCCTGATCCGGGCATCCACCGCACTCAGACCCGATCCGGGCTCACCGACCTTGACCGGGTTGAGGTCCATCTCTGCGATCTCGGGATGGTCCTCGACGAGGTTGGAGACCCGCAGCAACGTCTCCTCGACGGCGGCGATGTCCCCGGCCGGCCCTCCCCGGTAGCCCTCGAGCAGCTTGGAGGACTTCACCTCGCTGATCATCTCGGCGGCGTCGAGGTCGGTGAGCGGGGGGATGCGGAACGCAACGTCGCCGATCAGTTCGACGAACACGCCGCCGAGACCGAAGACGATCAACGGGCCGAAATTGGGGTCCTGGGTCATCCCGATCAGCACCTCGTGGCCACCGGAGACCATCTCCTGGACCAGGGCGCCGTCGGCGTCGTCCACCACCGAGGTCACCCGACGGTAGGCGTTGCGGATCGCATCGTCTCCCTCGACGCCGAGGATCACGCCACCGACATCGGATTTGTGGACCGCCGAGGGGGCGATCACCTTGAGGACGGCAGGCCCACCGAACCGAGCGGCGATGGCGACCGCTTCGTCCTCGTCGGAGGCGACGGCGGCCTGCGGCATCCGGATCCCGTAGGCGCCGAGTACGGCGGCGACCTCCTCGGCCTCCAACCATCCCCCTTCATCGCCGACCCTGTCCATGGCACCGGCGATCACCGCCGCTGCCGCATCCGGGTCGGTGTCGTCGAAGCGCCGCTGCTCCCCGACCGGGCGACTCTGCCATTCGGCGTGGGAGACGGCTTTGGCGAGGGCGCGGGCGGCCTGCTCGGGGAACGGGTACACCGGGACCTTGCTCTCTCCCCCGGCCAGCTCATCGGGGGCGCCACCCGACGACATGTACACGGCGAGGAAGGTCTTCTCGCCATGATGTCGGGCGGCGGCGGTGGCGATGGCATTGGCGGTGGGGGCAGCGCCGACCGGCGACGCCGGGATGAACAGGGTCATCACCGCATCGACTTCGTCCGAGGTCATCAGTTCCTCGATGCAGGCGGCGTACTCGGCGGGTCCGGCCGAGGCGATCATGTCGACCGGGTTGGCGACGGCCGCTTCCGGTGACAGCGATCCACGGAGCCGTCGCTGCAGATCGGCGGAGAACTCGACCACCTCGAGCCCCGAGGACTCCAGGGCATCGACGGCGAGGATCCCGGGACCCCCGGCGTTGGTGACCAGCCCGACGCGGCGGCCCTTCGGGGCCGGCTGGTTGGCAAGCAGGGCGGTGACATCGAACAGTTCGGCCAGGGTCTCGGTGCGGATCACACCGGCCTGGCGGAACAACGCATCGACGGCGATGTCGAGGCTGGCGAGCGAACCGGTGTGCGAACTGGCGGCGCGTGCCCCCGCCTCGGTGCGTCCCGACTTCACCGCCACGATCGGCTTCTTGCGGGCGATGCGTCGGGCGATACGGGCGAAGCGGCGTGGATTCCCGAACGACTCCAGGTAGAGCAGGATCACATCGGTGGCCGGGTCGTCCTCCCAGTAGAGCAGGAGGTCGTTGCCGGAGACATCGGCCTTGTTCCCCACCGAGACGAACGACGAGATGCCGATGTTGAGCCGGGTGGCGTAGTCGAGGATGGCGATCCCGAGGGCACCGCTCTGTGACGACATCGCCACATTGCCCGGATCGGGCCGGACCGGACCGAACTGGCCGTCGAGACGCACCGCCGGGTCGGTGTTGACCAGCCCCATGCAGTTCGGCCCGACCATGCGCATGCTGTGGGAACGGGCGATCTCGAGCAGCCGGCCCTCGGCGGCGGCGCCCTCGGCGCCGGTCTCGCTGAACCCGGCGGAGATGACCACGATCCCGCGGACCCCCTTCTGGGCACATTCCTCGACCACCTTGATCACATGGGGGGCGGGCACCACGATGAAGGCGAGATCGACCGGGGACGGGCAGTCGAGGATCGAGGAGTAGGCAACCATCGAGCGGATCACGTCGGCCCGGGGATTGACGGGGTACACCGGGCCGGTGAAGTCACCGGACAACAGGTTGTTGATCAGACGGCCGCCGATGGACTCGGCGTCGCGGCTGGCGCCGATCACCGCCACGCTGTGGGGGTAGAGCAGGGGCATGATGCTGGCGGCGGTGGCGCGTTGTTCGTGGACCTCGGCTGCGGCGATCGTCGCCGTGGTCTCCTCGGTGGGGAACTCGACGGTGTAGACGCCTTCTTCGAGTTCCCGGTAGACGTTGAAGCCGGCGCCCCGGAACACCCGCAGCATGGCGTGGTTCTCGGCGAGCACGAACGCCCGGAAGGCGGTGATCCCGTGAATGCGGGCGTAGGCGGTGAGGTAGTCGAGCAGCCGGGTTCCGATACCTTTCGCCTGTTCGTCATCGGCGACGGCGAAGGCCACCTCGGCGGTGTCGGCACCCTCGATCTGGCGGTCGTAACGACCCACGGCGATCAACCGGCCGTCCCGCTCCACGACAAAGGCCATCCGCTCGGTGTAGTCGAGCACCGTGAAGTAGGTGATCTCGTCGGGGTCGAGCCGCTTCTTCACCCGGAAGAACCGGTGGTAGGAACTCTCGTTCGACATCAGGGTGACGAACTCGTTGAGTGCCTCTCCGTCGCTGGGAAGGATCGGCCGGAGGTGGACCGTCGAACCGTCCTTGAGCAGGATGTCCGCTTCCCACTGACCGGGGTATCCGTCAGGGAGGGGGGTATCGTCAGGAGTGCGCAACATGCGGTCGGAGACTACCGGATCTGCCGCTCGCCTCCCCAGACGGCCTCCGGTCAGGCCAGGGCGACCAGATCGAGCATCGACTCGTCGAAGTAGTTGGTGGTTCCCTCCGGCATCAGGATGGCGCGGTCCGGTGCCAGCTCCTCGACGAACTCCGTGTCGTGGCTGACCAGGATCAGGGTGCCCTCGTACTGGGCGAGGGCGTCGAGCAGCGCTTCCTTGGCCTGGGGGTCGAGGTTGTTGGTCGGCTCGTCCAGCAACAGGACGTTGTGCGCCGAGACCGCAAGCTGGGCGAGCGCCAACTTGGTCTTCTCGCCACCGGAGAGCGTGCCGGCATCCTGTTCCACCTTGTCGGCGAGAAGGAAATGTCCCAACAGCGAACGAAGCTCGCGGTCCGGCAGGGATGACACCTCGCGCATATGGTCGAACACCGGGGTCCCGGAGTGGATCTGCTCGTGTTCCTGGGCGTAGTAGCCGAGGGAGACGTTGTGCCCCAGCGTCACCTCACCGAGATCGGCGGATTCGACCCCGGCAAGGATGCGGAGCAGCGTCGTCTTCCCGGCTCCGTTGAGCCCCATGATGATGAGTCGCTCGCCGCGGTCGACATCGACATCGACATCGACGAACACCACGTTGTGACCGAAGGCCTTGGCAAGTCCGTGCGCCTGCAGCGGGGTCCGTCCCGACGCCGGGGGCTGCGGGAAGCGGACCGCCACCTCCCGACCCTTCTTGGAAATCTCGGTGCGCTGCACCTTGAGCTTCTCGACCCTGGTCTCCCAGGACCGGGCCCGCTTCGCCATCTTCTCGGTGGAACCCTTGAAGCGACGGATGCCCTCCTCGAGTTTGGCGATCTTCTCGTCCTGGTGACGTCGCTCGCGGAGACGCTGCTCACGGCGTCGTTCCCGTTCCTCGATGTAGTAGCTGTAGTTGCCCCGGAACGGTTCGAGGGTTCCGTTGTCGACCGCCAGCACCGAGGTGATCGACTCGTCGAGGAGCGGCAGGTCGTGG
Organism: uncultured Acidimicrobiia bacterium; assembly: GCA_963708235.1. Lineage (GTDB taxonomy): Bacteria > Actinomycetota > Acidimicrobiia > Spongiisociales > UBA5794. Next base: position 2,382,593 of record OY970200.1, read on the forward strand.
CTGATCACGAGCAGGCCGCCCCGGTACGAGGCGAGGAAATCCATCAGCCAGGCCTTGGCGTCCATGTCGAGGTGGTTGGTCGGCTCGTCGAGCAGCATGACCGCGGTGTCGGCGAACAGGATCCGTGCCAGCTCGATCCGCCGCCGCTGCCCACCCGACATGGTGGACACCGGCTGATCGAGTTCGGTGGCGCCGATCCCCAATGCGGCGGCGAACCGTTTCGCTTCCGCCTTGGCGATGTAGCCGCCGGCGGCGGTGAACTCGTCCTGGAGTCGGGAGAAACGGGTGATGAGGCGGTCCCGTTCGTCGCCCGTCGCCGACTCCATCTTGAGTCGGACACCCTCCATGGTCCGTTCCAGTTGCCCGATGTCCCGGGCCAGCAGCACCCGTTCCAGGGCGGTGACCGTTGGATCGGCAAGTTCTTCGAGGGCCGCCTCCTGGGAGAGATAGCCCACCACTCCGCTGGTGACCAGGTGACCTTCGGCCGGCTCCCGCTCCTCGGCGAGGGTGCGCATAAGCGTCGTCTTTCCCGCCCCGTTGGGCCCGACCAACCCGATCTTGTCCCCCGCCTGGACGGAGAAGGTGACGTCGGACAGCAACCGGCGGGCACCGGCGTCGACCGCGAGTTCACGAGCAATGATCATGGGAGGGACCTTAGGTGGTGCGCCGGGAGGTTCATCGTCCCGTCACCGCGGCCATCGCCGACGGTGACGCAAGGGGGCGAGAAGCGAATGCCGGGACATCGTACCGTCGCCAGGCAGCCGTGACGAAGGATCAGACCGCGGTCAGGTCGCGGTGCTCGATGGTGCCGTCGGCGTGGATGGCGAAACGACCCTCGGTGCGATGGTGGACGGGGCTCGGGGTAGACCAGGGCCACCCGCCGAACTGGGTGCGTCGGTAGTCCTCGACGGCAGTGCGGAGCTCCTCGGGGGAGTTCATCACGAACGGGCCCATCTGGAAGACGGGGGCACCGATGGGTTGACCTTGGAGCAGCAGCAGCTCGACCGGAGCGTCTCCGGCGGTGAGTTCCGTGGCGACCTCGGCTCGGAGCCTGGCACCGATCCCGGAGGTGATGTCGGTGGATCCGACCCGCACTTCGCCACCGACGAAGCAATGCAGCATCCGGTTGACCTCGGCGGGGGCGGCGGGCAGTTGCCAACGCGATCCCGGAGCGAGCCGGATCAGCCAGATACCAAGGTGCGAGCCCGCCTGTGACGCCCACGAGTCGGGCGGGGCGGGAGGGCCGACCGCCCGGTCGACGGTGCCGGCGATGACGTCGACCTCGACTCCGGGCGCCGGCGTGACGGTGGGGATGTCCTCACCCCACAACATGGCGAAGTGGGCGGGCACCAGCTTCGACTCCGGCGGCAGGTTGAGCCAGATCTGGAAGAGCTCGAGGGGGTTGACGTCGTCGGGTCGGATGAGCGGGAACATCTCGGCGTGCATGATCCCGCTGCCGGTGGTGAGCCATTGGACATCGCCTTCGCCGTAGCGAGCGGTGGCTCCGAGCGAATCGGAGTGGTCGACGTAGCCACGTCGCACCACGGTCACCGTCTCGAAGCCGCGGTGCGGGTGCTGGGGGAAGCCGGGGACCACATCGCCGTGGTACATGCTCCAGCCATCGTTGCCGGAGAAGTCGGCGCCGATGCGACGACCGGCGAGCGACGCCACCGGACCGAGCCGATCGTTCCCTGCGGGGTAGGCGTCGACATGGTGCACGGTGAAGATGAAGGGATCCAGTCCCTCCCACGGCATACCTTGTTCGACGAGTTCCAAGACGGGATCGATCACCGTCCCTCCATTCTGTAGTCGGTCGCGGCAAAGTCCCGCCGCCCTCGACATCAACGGCGCAAGGTGAGATCGAATTCCACCCACCGGCAATCAGCGGATGCCGGGCTCCGATGACGCATCGGCGAGCAACCGTTGCAGCTCGGCGATCCGGGCCTCGACCCGCGCAAGGTCACCGGCGGCATCGATCCGCTGATTGAGATCGCGCCACTGTTCGCTGCGCATGCCCCCGCCGAGGTCGTCGCCACCGAGCGAGCTCACCGATATCCGGCGGTCCAACAGGTGGAGCCGCCGCGATTCGAGGCTCTCCAGTTCTGTCTGCAGGCGCCGGTCATCTGTCATCACCCGGACCCTACCCCGGGACCCCCTGATCGGAGCCCTGGCGGCGGATTCGGCGCACGATCGACGAGGTGTGCCACAGCGAGTAGGCGGCATGTCGGGGCGACGCCAGAGCCGATGCCGGTTGCACCACGATGTGACGGAGACCGGCGTCGACCATGTCGCCCAGTTTCGCCTCGACGGTGGCCGGTGTCCCCCAGATCAACGACTCGGCGGCGATGTCGATGGGGACGGCCGCCAGCGCCGCCTCGATCTCGTCGGGTGGGTAGCGCTGCGGGATGAACTCGACGATCCCCCGGTACTCGGCGCCGAGGGGATGTTCGACCCCGTAGCGACGCCACATCTCGGCAGGGGCGAGCAGCGCTGCAAACCGGATGGCACGCCGGTCCAGCAGTTCCCGCGCTTCGTTCTCGGTGCGACCGAGCACGACGAGACCACTCCACGCCGAGACGATGGTGCCGGGATCCCTTCCGGCGGCGAGGGCGTGACCCCGGATCGTGGACAACGCATCGGCGTACTCCTGGGGGGTGTACGGGAGGGTGGGAAACCACCCGTCGCCGTATTCACCGGCGAGCCGCAACATCCGGGGACCGTGGGCGGCGATCCAGACCTGCGGGGTGCGGTCCGGGGGCGGCGCCAGGTCCATCATCGCCTGGCGCATCGAGAAGAACTCACCCTCGAAGTCGAAGGGACCACGGGAGGCGAAGCAGCGGCGGATGATCTGAAGTGCCTCCTCGAGCCGGCCCACGGGGCGGGAGAAGTCGAACCCGTAGGGCTCGGTGTTCTCGGCCTCGCCGGCACCGATACCGAGGATCGGGGGACGTTTAGCCAGATGGGCCAGGGTCATCGCCCATTGCGCCAGCAGCACCGGGTGGCGACGCACCGGCTCGGTGACCCCGACCGCAAGCTGCATGGTGCCCGCCTTGGAGGCGAGGTGGCCGAGGACCGCCTGGTAGTCCAGGTATGCGTGCGGGGTTCCCTCGGGGTCCGCCATGAAGCTCAACCGGCGGTCCCAGATCGATTGCGGGAACCAGCCCTGGAGATGGTCGACGGTCCACGCCACGTCATAGCGGAACGCCCGGGCCAGACCGGTCATCAACCTGATCCGCTTCACCGGGGGCTGCGTCCCCACCGACAACCCGATGGTGACCCGGTCGGAGGTGACCTGTGAGGGGGCGGACATCCCACCAGCGTAGAGGGCGGTCCCGCAACAGCCACACCGACATGTCCATACTGACCGCTCAGGTCGAAGACACACTCGAGCGGCGGAAGGGGACCACGTGGGCAGCATCATCCTGGGGACCGGGATCGCGATCCCGTCACATGTGGTCACCAACGATGACCTGTCCAAGGTGATGGACACCACCGACGGGTGGATCACGTCCCGCACCGGGGTGAAGGAACGTCGCTTCGTCGAGCCGGGAGTCGGCACCTCCGATCTGGGCGCCGAGGCGGGGACTGCGGCGCTGAGCGATGCCGGACTGGGGGTGGACGACATCGATGCGGTGGTCACCGCCACGATGACCCCGGACCACATCGCCCCCGGGATCTCCGGGCTGGTCCAGGACAAGATGGGACTCCCGTCCCTGCCCGTCTACGACGTCCGGCAGCAGTGCTCCGGGTTTCTGTATGCGATGGACGTCGCCGATGCGTTGATCGGCTCGGGTCGGGCACAGCGGGTGCTCGTGATCGGCGCCGAGGTCCACTCCGGTTACCTCCCGTGGGAGGGGGTGTGGCCGTTCCTGCGGGGCGAGACCACGGAACTCCCCAGTGAAGAGGCCCGGGAGCGGGCCACCAGGTTCCGGGACTGGAGCGTGTTGTTCGGTGACGGTGCCGGGGCCATGGTGCTGTCGGCGAACGACGACGACACCGCCTCCGGGTTCGGGAAGTTCCACCTCCACACCGACGGCTCGGCATTCGAGCTGATCATGGTGCCGGGGGTCGGGTTCGGACATCGACCCTACGTCGACCACGCCCAACTCGAAGCCGATCTCCATCTCCCCACCATGATGGGGCGTTCCCTGTTCCGCAAAGCGGTCACCTCGATGCCGGAGTCGGTGCGAGAGGCGGCCGCCTCTTCCGGGATCGATGTGGCGGACATCTCGCTGGTGATCGCCCACCAGGCCAACGAGCGGATCGTCGACGCCGTCGCCGCCGAACTGGGCGCCGGACCCGGAGTCGCCCCCTGCAACATCGCCTCTTACGGCAACACCACCGCCGCCACCCTCCCCCTCCTGTTCCACGACATGCGACTCGCCGGTCGGGTCACCCCCGGATCCTGGGTGTGCTTCACCGCCTTCGGCGCCGGAGCCCACTGGGGCGCCGTCCTCTACCGGGTCCCGGGTTAGCGCCCCGTCCCGGATCGGTTACACCCGCCAGAAGACCTTTGTGGCATCGAAAGACTTCGCCGGCATCTGCTTCTTGCCGTCGTGCCGGGCGATGAGGGCGATGAGCGCCTCCCGCTTCTTGGTGCCGGGAAAGGTGTTCGGGGCGTTCAGGGGGTGGAACGCCGGCTTGGCGATGTTGAACGCCACGATGCGTCGCGCCACCGCCTGCCCCATCCCGATCGCCGTCAGCTCGCTCGCATCGGTGCATTTCAGGATGCTCGGTTTCGGGACCAACGGCTTGATCCCACCCCAGTCCCACGGCAGCCGGTACCCGTCGATCGCCTGGACATCCGGGTCGGCGGATTTCTGCAGGGTGAAGGTCTGGGTGATCGGGTCGAACACGTGCTCCTTGGCCTTGAAGCGGATCTGGTTGAACCGGTAGAGGTCGGGATTCTGGGAGATGGCGAGATCTGACGCCGTGGCCGGATTGTTGCGGTAGTCGACGATGGCTTCGAACCGCAGGACCAGCCCCTTCTCGAAGATGGCGCGTTTCAACGGCGTCTCGACATCCTTCTCGTGGCGGATGTTGCTCTTCGGCGTCCCCGGGGTGAGGTTCCACGGCTCTCCCGGTCCGAAGACGTTGTCGTTGAGCAGATGCATCTGTTTGAAGTTCTTGCTCTTCCCGCCCGACTGGATGGCCTGGTTCTTGATCGCCTTCATCAGCGTCCCTGCCTTCCCCGGTGCCGAGCCGTAGGTATCGCTGCGGACCGACAGCGGGTCGGCGATCACGTGGCTGCCGACGATCTTCGGCCCGGTCCGCCCGTGGTCGGCGGAGGCGCTCAGGTCGGTCTTGTCCAGGTTGATCTTGTTGGCGGTGAGATGTTTGAGCAGGTGGCCGACCTGCCGCATGGTGAGCCGGAGGGCATCGGCGTTGCCATGGGTGCGACCTTTGGCGTAGGCGGTGAGCTGGGTGTGCGCCGTGTTGGCGAGGACCCGCAACTGCGCCGCCGCCGCTCCCAGCGGCACTCCCAGCCAGTGGCCCTGAACCATGATGAGTTTGAGCGGGGTCGGGTTGCTCGCCACCATCAGATCGTCGTTGACCACCGACGGGTAGACCTCGTGATCCTTGCCGTCGACGTCGCTGTCGAACGAGATGCTGAGTTGTTGGAACAGCTGGATCAACTCGGCGACGCCATCGTCTTCCTGCTCCTGCGGTTCCTGCCCAACCTCGGTGACGAGGTCGCCCAGCGGTTCCCAATTGCCGTCGTCGTCGAGCCGCTGCCGCTTCCGCTGGCGTCCCGGATCGGCGTCGTCGTTGCTGCGGAGATGTTTACCCAGACGTTGCAGCTCCGGACCGGCGCTTCCCGTTCCGTGACCACCGATATGTGCCGCCGCAGTCCGGTTCCCGGCTGCCCCCAACGCGATTCCTGCGATGCGTCCTGGCGTCACCGGGCGGTGACCTGCGGTGTCGTGAACCCCTGACCGGGTCGGTACCGAGCGTGTCCGCAGTCGCATCGTTCAACCTTTCGAGCAGACCGGTCGGCCGATCAGCGGCTGGGACTCTCGTCGCCGAACACTCTCGGTCCCGAGCTTCACAGTACTCCGATACAAAGGCGCCCGGGGCCGGTACTACGCAGGTCGAACGACGCAATCCGCAGTGAGATCGCCCCGACGCTTATCCGCCGGATGCCACGGCCGACAGGGCGGGCAGTCGACATGGAGGTCGACGGCAAGGGCCGGTCGGGCGAGGACCCGAGGCCGACGCACAAACCACAAGGAGGTTCCCCCGGTGCGTATCAACCAGAACATTGCGGCGTTCAACTCGTTCCGCAATCTGTCCGCAACCAACAACCATCTCGGCAAGTCGCTCGAGAAGCTGTCGTCAGGTTTCCGGATCAACCGTGCCGCCGACGACGCCGCCGGTCTCGCCAAGTCGGAAAGCCTGCGGGCCGAGATCCGCGGCAGCCGGCAGGCAATCCGCAACGCCCAGGACGGTGTCAGCTTCGTGCAGACGGCGGAAGGCGCCCTCAACGAGGTCCACTCCATCCTGCAGCGGATGAGGGAGCTGGCGGTCGACTCGGCCAACACGGCCACCACCGACGGTACCGCCCAGCAGGCGGAGATCGACGAGTTGCTCGCCGAGCTCGACGCCATCGGCAGCCGCAGCACCTTCCAGGGAACCCAGATCTTCCAGGACTACTCGGGTACGGCGCTGACGTTCCATGTCGGCGCCAACTCCGGGGACACCCTCGAGTTCGATCAGGACCTGACCTTGGAAGCTGCCTCGGTGGGCGGGGTGGATGTGAGCGGGGTCGATGTCAGCGCCGACGCCGACGACGCCATCTCGGTCATCGACGACGCCATCACCGGACTGTCGACGATGCGTGGCCAGCTCGGCGCCACCCAGAACCGCCTCGAGCATGTGATCGCCAACCTGAGCGTCGCCGTCGAGAATCTCTCGGCGTCGGAGAGCCGGGTGCGCGATACCGACATGGCCGAGGAGATGGTGGCCTTCACCCGCCACCAGATCATGGTCCAGGCGGGTACCGCCATGCTGGCGCAGGCCAACACGGTGCCCCAGAGTGTCCTCCGGCTGCTCCAGTAGCAGAGAGGCAAGACGGGAGGGTGGGAGACACCGACCGGTCGTCTCCCACCCTCCCACCCATGTGACGTCGATCCGGGCACCCGGCGGCGGGGATCCCCAAGGATGCAGCACCCATGACCCTCCCCCTCTTCAACATCGGTGGTCTTGCCTCCGGGCTCGACACCGCCAGCATGATCAGCAGCCTGCTCCAGGTCGAGCGCATCCCCATCGGCCAGCTCAACGCACGCACTGCCCAGTTCACCGCCAAGAACAACGCCTGGCAGTCGATAAGCAACCGCTACGGCGCCCTTCGCACCGCCCTCGACGCCGTGAGCAGCCTCGACAAGCTGGCCAAGATGGCCACCACCGCCATCAGCACCAACCCCGGGGCGGTCAGCGCCACGTCCACCGCCACGGCGACCCCCGGCAGCGTCACCTTCACCGTCGACCGGCTCGCCACCAGTCATCAGGCGGTTTCGGACACCGCCTTCGCCTCGGGCAACGACACGGTCGGAGCCGGAACCTTCGTCCTCACCGTCGCCGGATCCGATCACGAGGTCGTCACCACCGCCGACACCACCCTCAACGAGCTGGTGCAACAGATCAATGGTCTCGGCGTCGGTGTCACCGCATCCACGATCAGCGTCGACGGGACCGTCTCCAAGCTGTATCTCGCCTCCACCGCCACCGGAGCCGCCGGGTCGTTCACCACCGGAGGGACCGTCGGGTCGCCCGCCTCCACCTCGGTGGTCCAGGCGGGCCAGGACGCCCAGTTGACGCTGGGAAGCGGACCGGGGGCCCTGTCGATCACCCGCCCCACCAACGTGCTCACCGATCTGCTGCCCGGTGTCACCATCGGGCTCAATGCGGTCACCAGCGACCCGGTGACGATATCCACCGGGCGCGACGTGACTGCGGTGGCGGCGGCGATCACCAAGGTCGTCGACGAGGTGAATGCGACCCTCACCACGATCGGGACCCTCACCGCCTACAACGCATCGGCGAACAGCGGCGGAGTGCTCGCCGGTGACCGCACCGCCCGGCACCTCGTCATCGCCCTCCGCTCCGCCATCTCGGCGACGGTGTCACCCGATTCCACCGACCATCCGATTGCGGCTTCGATCGGGATCTCGCTCGATCGAACCGGAAAATTCACGATCGATGCGGCAAAGCTCCGCGGCGCCCTGGAGAGCGACTTCGAGGGAGTCACCGGTCTCCTCGTCGGCGCCGACGGCGGCGGTGGGGTGCTCGGAGCCGTCAAGAACCATGCGACCGCCGCCGCCGGCGCCGGCGGCGAGATCGCCAGGGCCCGCGACATGTGGCACGCCCAGATCGATTCGGCACAGAAACGGATCGACATCCTCGAAGACCGGGTCGAACGCCGCGAATCGCAACTGATCAGACAGTTCGCCGGTCTGGAGGTCGCCATGTCGTCGCTCACCGCACAGTCGGCGTGGCTCACCGCACAACTCGCCGCTCTCGGAGGGAACACATCGAAATGATCGGAATCAGCAACGGGTACGCACACGCCGGGAACGCCTACCGCTCGCAGGCGGCCGAGACCGCTTCACCGGCCCAACTCGTCATCATGCTCTACGACGGAGCCATCGGTGCGGTGGCCAAGGCCGAGCGGGCGCTCCGGCACCCGCACGGGGCCGGAGGGAATGCCACCTCCCCCGCCGGCTCGCCGATGCCCCGCTCGGGCCGGTCCCACCCTGCATCGGCGAGCGAGCCCGCCGATGCAGCGCCCACGGAGATCGCACATCGTGAGCTGGGTCGCTGTCAGGACATCGTCACCGAGTTGCTGCTGGCGCTCGACTACGAGCGGGGTGGCGAGATCGCCCCGGCGCTGGCGGCGATCTACGACTTCTGCCTCGACCGGCTCGCCACCGCCAACATCACCAAGGACGCCGCTCCGCTCGTCGATGTCACCCGATCACTGACCTCGCTGCGGGACGCCTGGTCGCATGTCGCCAAGCAGGAAGCAGGTGCGGCGTGACCTCGACGGAAGTCGCCGGTGTCGACACGCTCGATGCGGCGCTCGACGCCATCGAGACCGCCTGCGCCATCGGGGACTGGGACGAGGTGGCGGCGCTTTCGACCCGCCCGCTCCCGACCGCCGTCGGCGACGGTTCGGCGGCTTCGATCCTCGCCCTGCTCGACCGGACCCGCCAGCTCCACGATCGCCTCGCCGCAACCCACCGCCGTCTGGGCGACGAGCTTGCGGCGCTCGCCGACACCCGCCACGCCGCCGTTGCCTATCTCGCCGCCGAGGTTGCTCCGGAAGCGCCCCGGGACTGATCCCGAGCTCCCGGAGAAATGTCGCAACGCCACACTTAACCGCCGACTTCCCCGGCCGACAGGGAGGTCACCAACCGAGGGTGAGAAGGATCTCGCCGACCGCATCAAGGAAGAGCGCACCGCGTTCTTCCTTTTTCATTGCCCAAAGGAAGTGTCGTGCTCCCGATCAGCGATTCATCGATGCAGACCATCGAGTACGCCCTCGGTGCCCTCCAGTCCCGTTCCGAGGTGGTGGCCAACAACCTCGCCAACGCCGAAGTCCCGGGGTTTGCGGCGTCACGTCTGCCGTTCGAGGCCCAGCTCAGGAAGGCGGTCGACACCGGCTCGGTGGGGCGACTCGGCACACCGGGACCCCAGGTCGCCCCGGGTATCCCCGCGGCCAACGGGAACTCGGTCGATGTCAGCACCGAGCTGGTCCAGATGATCGAAACCGATCTGCTCCGTCAGGCCATGGTGGAGGCGTTCAGCTTCAAGACCGGACTGCTCCGCACCGCCATCAGGGGCCAGTGACCGATGGGTGCCTTCGACACGATCGATATCGCCGCAACCGGGGTGGGCGTGTCCCAGGTGTGGATGGAGACCCTGGCGCACAACCTCTCCAACGTCAATACGGTCCGGCCCGGTGACCAGGAGCCGTTCCGTGCCCTTTACGTCCACGCCAGGGGACGCAGCGGCGGGGACGGGGTCGATGCGGTGGAGCTGCTGCGGGCCGAAGGTGACCCGGCGCTGGTCTACGACCCGGGACATCCCCTCGCCGACGCCGAGGGGTACGTGGTGCAGCCGGTCATCGATGTCGCCGGCCAGATGGCCGACCTGATCCTGGCGCAACGTTCGTATCAGATGAACCTCAAGGTGATCCAGAGCGGGGAGGAGGCGGTACAGGCCGCACTTCAGATCGGTCGGCCCCGATGAGCATCCCTCCGGTCACCGCCGTCCCGGTCGTCACACCGCCGATCGCACCGACCGCCACCGATGCTGCCCCCGGTGCCGGATTCGGCGACACGGTCGCCTCGATGCTCGGGGAGGTCTCCGGTGCCGAGATCCACGCCGACCATCTCGCCGCCGATGTCGCCACCGGCGGCGAGACCAGCGTCCACGAGTTGATGGTGGCCACCACCAAGGCGTCGCTGAGTGTCGACCTGCTGGTCCAGGTGCGCAACCGGGCCCTCGAGGCGTACCAGGAGATCATGAGGATGCAGATCTGACATGCAACGTCGCCTGACCCAGATCTTCGGTGCGATGCCGCTCGCCCACCGTGTGGTGACCGGTGTGGCGGTGGTGGTGTTCGCCATGGCGGCGTTCCTGTTCATGCGGTGGGTGGCCAGCCCCTCGCTCACCGTGCTCTACACCGACCTCGACGACCAGTCCTTGTCCCTGGTCGTCGACGAACTGGAACGCCAGGGCGTCGACTACCGGATCGAGGCCGGAGGCTCGCGGGTCCTGGTGCCGAGATCCCAGGTGTACCGGGTACGGGGCGACCTGGCGATCGCCGGGGTGCGCAACGGTCTCGCCCCCACCGGCTATGAACTGCTCGACGAACAGGGGCTCAACGTCTCCGATTTCCGTCAGCGGATCGACTACCGCCGTGCCCTCGAGGGTGAGCTCTCCAAGACGCTGCTGGCCATGAACGATGTCTCGATGGCCCAGGTGCACCTGGTGATTCCGGACCGGCCACTGTTCACCGACCAGGAGGAGCCGGTCACGGCATCGGTGCTGCTCGACACCACCCGCCCGCTCGGCGATCTCGAGGTGGAGGCGGTCACGTTTGTCGTCAGCTCGGCGGTGGAGGGACTCGAACCCGCCAACGTCACGGTCGCCGATGTCAAGGGCCATGTGCTCCATGCCGCCGGGGAAGCGACCTCCGGGTCGGGTTCGAGCAACCGCAACATCCGGGCGACCCGTGATCTCGAAGCGGCGCTCGCCGCCGATGTCCGCAACCTGCTGTCGGCCGTGGTGGGACCCGATGCCGCCTGGGTGGTGGTGCGCGCCGACCTCGACTTCGACGAGGAATCGATCGAGACCGAGACCTTCGACCCGGAGACCGCCGTTGCCCTGCGGGAACAGACCGTCAACGAGCAGTTCGACGGCACCGCCAGCGCCCCGGGGGGGCCGTTGGGCGTCGACGGGGATCAGATCGCTGCCGCCGGGGACGACTACACCTACCAGCGTGAGGAGGCCACCCGGGAGTTCGGAGTCGACCGGGTGGTGTCGCGGGTGGTCACCGCCCCCGGCGGCGTGCGACAGCTCTCGGTGGCGGTCCTCCTCGACGACGGGTCACTGACCGATGCTCCCGTTCCGCCCGTCGACGAGGTCGAGGCTCTGGTGGCGGCCGCCCTCGGCCTCGATCCCGAACGTGGCGATGTGATCTCGGTGTCGCAGGTGGCGTTCCCGGCGGTGACCGCAGGAGACGAGACACCCGGGGCCGTGGCGGCGTCGCTCGACCTGATGGGCATGCTGCCTCAGTTTGCCGGGATCGTGGTGCTGCTGGTGGTGGCCATCACCCTGATGTTGATGACACGGACCGGGCGGAAGCGCTCCGATGACGAGGACACAGAGGCGGCCACCGAAACGGTGGATGGCGCCAGCACCGACCTTGTCACGATCAATGCCGGTGTCGAGGCCAACGGTGGCGATATCCACTCCGATGTGATGGGGATGGTGCAACGTCAACCCGAAGAGATCGCGGCGTTGCTCCGCGAGTGGCTGGCGGACCCGCGATGACCGCCGTCGATCTCCGTCCCGAACAGAAGGCGGCGGCGCTGGTGGTTGCCGTCGGCCCCCAGGCAGCGGCCCATCTGCTCCAGTACCTCTCCGAGGACGAGGTCGAACGTCTCGCCACCGAGGTGGCACACCTGGGTCGCCTCGGTCCGGAGACGATGGCCGCGGTGCTGCGCGAGGTCGCCGAGGAGGCCGATGCGCTGCGGATGTTCGCCAGCGGAGGACTCGACTATGCCCGCGAGCTGATCAGCGAATGGAAGGGATCACGCGCCGGCGACATGCTCGAACGCCTGATGTCGAATCTGGAAACCCTGCCGTTCGGATTCGTCCGCGAGATCGACCACGAGCAACTGGTCCACGTCCTCAAAGATGAACACCCCCAGACCGTCGCCCTGATCCTTGCCTACCAGCCGGCGGCGTACGCAGCAGCAGCGTTGCGTAGCTTCGAGCCGGTGGTGCGGGCCGAGATCGCCCTCCGGGTCGCCCGGATGGGAAAGGTGTCCCCGCAGATCATCGAACGCGTCGAGGACGCCCTCCGCAACCGGCTCGGCTCGGTCAGCTCGGCCGAAGTCACCACCCGTGGAGGTGTCGTGGATCTTGCGGCCGTGCTCAACCACACCGACCGGACCACCGAGCGCGCCATCCTGGAGCGACTCGCCCACATGGATGCAGAGGTCGCCGACGAGGTGCGGGCGTTGATGTTCGTGTTCGAGGACATCGCTCAACTCGATGACCGGTCGATCCAAAGGGTGATCCAGGACCTCGACGCCAAAGAGCTGGCCTATGCGATGAAGGGCGTGGCCGCACCGGTGCGCGACGCCATCGTCCGCAACATGTCGCAGCGGGCGGCCGACACGCTGCTCGAGGAGATCGAGCTGCTCGGGGCGGTTCGTCGTGCCGATGTCGAGGGCGCTCAGACCCGGGTGGTGGCGGTGGTCCGCCATCTCGAGGACGCCGGGGAGATTCTGATCACCCGCGCCGGGGAGGCCGAGTCGTCTGAATAGGGTCATCAGAAACCCGACACTGGCATCGCCGGTTGCCCTCGCCGGGGCGGAACGAGCGCCGACGCTCGACGACACCGCCCTTGCCATGGTCGAGGAGGCCCGCCGCCTGGGCTTCCGGGCCGGCCGCGACGAAGGGTACGCCGCCGGTGTCGCCGACTCGGTCGCCTCCGAGACGATCCTGGCCGCGGCGGTGGAACGCGGGCTTGCGGCGGTGGCCGAAGCGCAGCGTGAAGTGGTTGCCGGGTCGATCGATCTTGCCCTCGTCATCGCCGAGTTCATCCTGGGTCGAGCGGTGCACGACGGTGGCGCCGCCCTGGCGTCACACGTCGCGGCGGCGATCTCCTCGCTCGACGACACCGACCTGGAGATCACCGTGCACGCCGATGACCACGGCATCGTCGAACGTACCCCGTCGCTTTCGGGTGCCCGCATCCTCGTCGACCAGACCCACACGCTGGAACCCGGTGAGGCACGGATCAGAGGCCGGTGGTCCTCGGTCGACCTCACCCGCACCGCCGCCTTCGATGTGGTGCGGGAGGTGCTCGGATGAGCCATCATCGAGCCGATACGCAGGCTCGGCTGGCCGCAGCGGTGCCGTGGCGGACGTCGGGCGGGGTCGCCCGGGTGACCCCGAGCGATCTCGAGGTGCGGGGTCTGCGACTCCGTATCGGTGATGCACTGGCCATCACCGGACGTGGGGCCACCATCCCCGCCGAGGTGATCGCCCTCACCCCGGAAGGCGCCCGCGCCCTGGTGTACGGCGAGCTGCACGGGATCGGCAAGGGTGACCCGGTGACCGTCCGGGGCGCCGGCTGGTCGGCAGCGGTCTCCGATGGTCTGGTCGGCCGGGTCCTCGACGGTCTCGGCAACCCCATCGACGGTGGAGCCGCCGTCGCAGGCGAACCCGTCGAGGTGAACGCCCTTGCGCCACCGGCACTGAGCCGTCGCCGTATCACCGAGGCCATCCCCACCGGGGTCAAGGCACTCGACACGTTCTGCACCGCCGCCAAGGGACAGCGAATCGGGATCTTCGGCGGATCCGGGGTCGGGAAGTCGACCCTGCTCGGGATGATGGCCCGCGGCACCGGTGCCGACATCGCCGTGATCGCCCTGATCGGTGAGCGGGGACGTGAGGTGCGGGAGTTCCTCGAGGACGAACTCGGAGACGAAGGCATGCGGCGGGCGATCGTGATCGTCGCCACCTCCGACCAGCCGCCACTCCTGCGGCTACGCGCCGCACTGCTCGCCACCAGGATCGCCGAGTGGTTCGCCGACACCGGCAGGGATGTCCTGCTGATGGTCGACTCGCTCACCCGTCTCGCCATGGCGCAACGCGAGATCGGCCTTGCCGCCGGTGAGCCACCGACGGCCCGCGGCTACACACCGTCGGTGTTCTCGCTGCTCGCCCGCATCCTGGAACGTGCCGGACCCCGGGAACTCGGAACGGTGACCGGCTTCTACGCGGTGCTGGTCGAAGGCGACGACATGAACGACCCGATTGCGGACTCGGCACGTTCGATTCTCGACGGGCATGTCATCCTCGACCGCCGTATCGCCGTCGCCGGCCGATACCCGGCGATCGACCCGCTGGCGTCGCTCAGCCGGCTCGCCTCCAAGGTGGTCCCGCCCGACCGACTGGCGCTGGTCGACGCCGCCCGGGATGCGATGGCCGCCGCCGAGGAGGTGCGGACCCTGGTCGAGGTGGGGGCATACGTCGACGGGACCAATCCGGCCGCCGATCGTGGGCTCGCCCTCCTCCCCCTGCTGACGTCATTTCTCTCCCAGCCGATGGCGGCGACGGTCCGGTTCGAAGAGTCCTGGACCGAGCTGGAACATCTGAGACACCACCTGATCGGCGAGAGCGGATGAAGCGGTCGAACCCGTTTCCTGCGCTGCTGCGGTTGCGCTCCATCGAAGAGCGGCGGCGACGAGCCGAACTGGGTGCCGTCCGAGCGTCCTACGACGAGGCACGAGCCCGCCTCGCCACTCTGGTCAACCGGCCCACCGAGGACGCTTCGGGGCAGGGTGTGCTGTCGGCCGCTCAGCTCCGTTCGCTGCGGTTGCGGGGGCTGGCGGCGCACCAGCAACTCGTCGCTGCCATGAGCGAGGAGGACCGGCGGCGACGTCAGCTCGACGACGCATCGGAGACCTGGCGCTCGGCAGCCTCCGATCTCGACGCCGCCGAACGCCTCGAAGAACGCAATCGCAAGGAGGCGGCGTTGCACGCCCGCCGCGCCGCCGAGCAGGCGCTTGCCGACCTACATCTCATGATGAACCACCAACGCGGAGGACCATCGTGAACGTGGCGGCGGTACCGGCGATGGCGCGTATGGCGGCGATCCGACAGCAGATGTCGGCATTGAGGTCGACCGTGTGCGGCGACGAGGGTTTCGCCGCCACCCTGGCCGCTGCCGATGCCCGGCTCGGCGATCCGGATGCGGCGGCCGGGCAGGGCTCCTCGGGTGTGGCACACGCATGGCCCTCACATGGGTCGACGATCGGGATGCTCGGCACCCCGGTGACCCCGCACGGGTGGGGCCTCGGGTCTCCGGGCCCGTGGACCGCGGTTGCCGACGGATCGTGGCAGGCGGCGCTCCCAGATCGGGGCCGGCCGTGGGCCGGCGCCATCGAGACCGCCGCTACCGGCGCCGGGATCGATCCCCGGCTGCTCGCCGCCGTGGTGTGGGCAGAATCCGGGTTCGACCCGACGGCCCTCTCGCCCTCGGGGGCGATCGGTCTGGCCCAGCTGATGCCGGGAACCGCTTCCGGTCTCGGGGTCGACCCTCACGACCCGACCCAGAATCTCGCCGGTGGCGCCCGCTACCTGGCGTCGATGCTGGATCGCTTCGGATCGCTTCCCCTCGCCGTCGCCGCCTACAACGCCGGGCCCAACGCCGTGGCCAAGGCCGGCGGTATCCCACCCAAGGCCGAAACGCAGGCGTATGTGCCGCGCGTTCTCGACTACCACCGGTCTCTCGGAGGAGCCTCGTGATCGACGACCTCGCCTCATTCGTCCCCCCACCCCCACCGCTTCCCGGCCGCGTCGCCACGTCTGGCACCCGGGCAGGGGCCGATCCGCACCCGGCAGGCCCGACCGGCTTGTTCGGCGACCTGCTGACTTCACTGCTCAAGCTGGGTGAGTTGCATCAACACCTGGGGTCCGCTGACCAGGACGGGGCTGCCGCAGACTCGGACGAGAACCCCGGAGCCGACGGCTACCTGGCTGCGGAGACGTTCCCCCACCCGATCGCACTCCACCCCCGCCTCGCTCCTGCGACCACGGCGGACGTCCCCCCGGACTCACCAGGTGCCGTACCGTCGATCGAACCCGCAAGCGGCAACCTCACCCCTGCCGTCCCTGCGGCCACGGCCGACACCGTGTCCGGCTCCTCCGCCGAAACAGCTCGACGAAGCGTCCCCCACCTGCCCGAGAGGCCGCCCCCCTCCGCCAACGCGGCGGCACCGTCCTCGGCCGGCCGGATCACCGGGAACCCGGCGCCGGCCCCCAGAGATCCGGCCCCCAGAGATCCGGCCCTCAGAGATCTGGCCCCCAGAGATCGGGCCGGATCAGCGTCGATCACCCCGACGGAATCGGCCCGACCCGCCACGCAGACCGAAACGGGCGCCACCATGGCAGGGAGTCGACCGCTTCCGGCCACCGTGCACCCAACGCCGGGCGGCGCCCCGGACGGCGCCCGCCCTCCCGACCCGGTTCCGATCAACCCTTCCCCGGTCGGCGAAGCACCGCCACCAGCGGCCCCCACTCCGGCAGCCGGCGTCGCCGTTCCCGATCCCGTCGACACCGGAGCCACCCGTGGGGGCATCGCCGCCCGGGTCGCTGCGGTGGTGGAGGCGCAGACCGGTCAACCGCTCCCCCGCAGCTTCCTGATCGAGATCTCGGCTCTGGACGGCGCACAGGTCCGTGTCGCCATCCATCAGGACGGGACGGTGCGACTCACCGCCGCCGGCGATGACGCCGAACGCCTTGCTCCCTTTCTGACGACGGCAAGGGATGCGCTCTCCGATCGAGGATTCGACCTCGCCGGCGATCCCCGCCGTCGGGAGGGGCGCCAGCCGGAGGCGGACCAGGACCGACGCCTCCCGACGGCCCGCAGGGTTCGCCCCGCTGCCGAGACGACCGAACGCCACATCATTCGCATCTGAATCCCCCGGTCGCACGACGGGGCCGCTCCTTGCGGCCCCGGTGTCCGCCGATCCCAACAGGAGACCCACGACATGACCGAGTACCTGACATGATCTCGCCGGCAACCACCTTTGCGGGCACGGGTGCGACACACACGACATCGGGCACCGGCCTGGGCGGGCTGGGCACCGACGCCTTCCTCCAGCTCCTCGTCGCCCAACTCAAGTATCAGAATCCGATGGCTCCCACCGACGGGGCGGCGATGTTGCAGCAGACCGCCCAGTTCTCCACGGTGGAGACCCTCAAGGAGATCGCCGAGACCAACCAGCAGCTGATGGGCTTCCAGCAGGTCGGAATGGCCCTGAATCTCGTCGGTCACGACATCGATGCCGTCGGGCTCGATGGTCTCCCGGTCAAGGGAACCGTCACCAGCGTCCGGTTCACCTCCGACGGCCCCTTCCTCGAACTCGACAACGGGCGCGAAGTCCCGATGAACAACGTCGTCTCGGTGTCGGCAGCGACCCGGCCCCCCGAAACACCTCCGACCGAAGGCGGCTGAGCACGTTCCGGTGCGACCACGGCGCACCGGAAACTTGACCTACGAACTAAACCGCACCGCCCGGCGACCGACAGGGACGGTATCGGCATCGCATCCGAGGTCACCCCCACAAGGAGGTGCGATGAAATGGTTCACGTAACTCCCATCGCCGGACCGACGATCCTGCTGAGTGTCGACGCCATCACGGCCATCGAACCGACACCGCAGCCCGTCGTGGTCCTCACCGACGGACGCCGTCTCGTGGTCACCGACGACCCGAGCGACCTGGTTCGCCGGATCGTGGCGCAACGTGCGGTGCAGCTTGCCGGAGCCGTCGCTCCAGCCGGCCCGACCGGCACGCTTGTCGGTGCCGCCGACGATTTCACCGGTGCCGCCCGATGAGCACGATCGGAGGCATCCTCGTCGCCCTGATCGGAATCGTGGTGGCGACCATCATGGACGGGAACTCCTTCGGCGCCCTGATCGGTCCGTCTTCGCTGGTGCTGGTGATGGTGGGGACCATCGGCGTGTCGGTCGCCGGCGCACGGATCGCCGATGTGAAGCGGGTCCCCAAGGGTGTCGTGGTGTCGGTCACCGCAAAGGAGCCCGACCTCGGCGAGACGGTGGACGAGCTGATGCGGTTCACCGAGGTCGCCCGCAAAGAAGGGGTGCTGGCGCTCGAACCGCTGCTCGAGGAACTCGACGATCCCTTCCTCCGCGCCGGGTTACAGCAGATCGTCGACGGTGCCGACGCCGATGCGGTGCGCGACACGCTCGAGATCGAGATGCAGGCACTCGACGAGCGCCACCAACCGATCATCGCCTTCTTCAAGACCCTCGGCGGGTACGCCCCGACCATGGGAATGATCGGCACCGTGGTCGGGCTGATCAACATGCTGGGCAACCTCACCGATCCCGCCCAGCTTGGCATCGGGATGTCGGTGGCGCTGCTGACCACGCTCTACGGGGTCATTTTCGCCAACCTGGTGTTCCTCCCGATCGCCGCCAAACTCTCCCGCCTCCACGCCCTGGAGCTTGCGCAACGCGAGGTGGCGATGGATGGCATCCTGGCGGTGCAGGCCGGGGCCAGCCCGCGGGCGCTGGTTGAGCGACTCGAATCGTATCTCTCCCCTGCCGAGCGTATCGGTCACCAGGAGCGGTCCCGACGCGGCTCGGGTATCCGGGAAGCCGCCTGATGCGACGTCCCCGCCCGGCCCCGGCCGAAGACAACGAGCTGAGGTGGCTCACCACCTACGGCGACGTGGTGACACTGCTACTTGCCTTCTTCGTGATGCTCTACGCCATCTCCCAGGTGGATGCCCGCAAGTTCGAGCTGTTCGTCACCGGACTCGCCGACCCGTTCGGGAACATCGCCGCCAGCGAGGGTCTGCTCGGCAACGGTGCCGCCATCGTCGGCGCCGCCTACGTCGACCTCGTTCCGGTATCGGCCCAGGTCGACGGGATCGCCATCCTCGACGGAATGCCCGCCCTCAACCGCGACGACATCGAAGACCCTCCCGATTCGCCCCCCGACCCTGCCCCGCTCGCCAGCGACCTCGCTCAGGTCCGTCAGGAACTGACCGAGGCGCTGCGCGAGGCAGGACTCACCGACCTGGTCGACATCGAGGCCGACGTCCGTGGCCTGACCCTCTCCATCGGCACCGACAACGTCCTGTTCGCCAGCGGATCGGCGGAGTTCGGGGCCGAGGGCCGACGCATCATCGGGGTGATCGCCCCGACTCTCGCCACTTTCAGCAACGACCTGATGGTGGAAGGCCACACCGACACCCAGCCGATCAACCGCCGCGGCTACGACAACTGGAACCTGTCCGCCGACCGGTCCCTGGCGGTCCTCCGCCTCCTCACCGACGACCACGGCATCGACGCCCGTCGCATCTCCGCCACCGGATACGGCGAGTTCCGCCCCCGCGCCAGCAACAAGACCGAATCGGGTCGGGCCGTGAACCGACGGGTCGAGCTGGTGATCGTGGCCATCGACGGCGGCTACCGATGACCAGGCCGCACCCCGTGACGACGTCCGCAACGGAAAGCTGACATGAAGAAGATCCTCGTTCTCGTTGCCATTGTCGCCATCGGCGGCGTCGCCGCCTACGTCGTTCTCGGCAGCTCGGCGGATGCAGACACCTCCACCCCGACGACCACCATCGCCGCCGAGGGACCGGTGGTCGAGGCCGACGAGATGGTGGTGACCCTCGCCGACGAGGGAACGGCGCGGTATGCACGGATCCGGCTCGGAGTGGTGCTGCCCGAAGGTGGCGATGTGGCTGCGGTCAACGGCCGGCTCCCCCTCCTCAAGGGGGGTGTGCTCGAGGTTCTGTCCGCCTACACCGCCGCCGATCTTCAGGGACCGGACGGTCTGGCGAGACTGCGGAGCCAGTTCATGGACCAGTCGTCAGCGGTGTGGCACGACGGCGAGGTGCTGCGTGTGGTGATCACCGAGCTCCTGGTGCAGTAGCCGCCGGGAGTCGGCGTCCACGCGGGAGCGTCACCCCGCTCCCGCACCATGTGATTCGGTCGACCCCCTTGAATCGCCGCAAGCCCGGCCGACAGTGACCCACGTCCGGTCGCTGATGCGCCGGCGCCAAGACAATGCCACCGAGCCGACATGGAGCACACACCGTGGTGAGTCTCATCGGAGATCCGCTGGTCGAGCCCCCCCGTACGGGTTCGGACGACCCCCCGGAGCGACGACTCCGACCATTCGATTTCCGTAGCCCCAACAAGATGAGCCGCGATCAGCTGCGGCGACTGGAGGTTCTCCACGAGACCTTCCAGCGGACGTTGGGGGCACGCTTGTCGAGCCTGTTGCGGACGATGGTGCGTGTCGAACTCCTCGCCATCGACCAGGTCAGCTACGACGAGTACGTCCGCTCCATGCCCAACCCGACGGTGATCGGTCAGATCGCCCTCCGACCCCTCGACGGCACTGCCGTGGTCGAGATGGGGACCGCCACGTCCTCCACGCTGATGGATCGCCTGCTCGGCGGGATCGGAAAGCCGGGTGCGGTCCGCCGCCCTACCGAACTCGAAGAGCCGCTGCTGCGTGACCTGTTCGCCGAGGCGGAGGTGGCGCTCGCCTCGACCTTCGAGCCACTGGTGGCCGTCGACGCCGAGCTGCTCGGGATGGAGTTCAATCCCAACTTCGCCCAGGTCATGAACCCGTCCGAGATGGTGGCGGTGCTCTCGTACTCGATCGGGATCATCCAGGGCCACCGCTCCGAGGGTCTCCTCACGGTGTGTTACCCATTCTCGATGCTTGTGAATGCCTGGGAGCACGCCGACAACGCCGCGGCGCTCCCCGATGCGGAGCCCGTGGCCACACCCGCACTCGGCGAGACCGTCCCGTGGCTGTCGGTCCCGGTGTCGGTACGTCTCCGACCCACGGCGGTCAAAGCCTCCGATGTCGCCGGGCTCCGTATCGGCGATGTGCTGCGGTTCGATCACCGGGCCGACGAGCCGGCGCTCGGCATCGTGGGCGACCGGTGCCTGTTCGAAGGCCGGATCGGTCGCACGAGCGACGCCACCGCATTGGAGATCACCACATGGAGGGCCTCATGACCGCCGCTCCCACCGCAACGGCCCGCACCACCGACCCAGACGCCACCGATGCCGGCGCCGCTGATACCGGCGCCACCGATCCGAGCGCCGATGCCGGCGGCACCGATATCGGGGAGAGCGTCGCCGCAGCGGCGACCGAGGCACTCGGCGATCTTCTCGGTCTCACGCTCGGTTTCGTGTCCGACCCCGCCGAACCGAATGCCGCCTATCCGGTGGAGGACGCCGCCTCGGTCGAGGTGCCGCTGTCCGGCGGGAAACACCTGTCGGTCGTCATGACGATCCCCGCTGACGGGTGGCAGGGCGTCTCCCCGATCGACCTCGCCGCCGGGATGGCACCCGGTGTGGCCTCGGCACTGGGACGCGTCGATGGCTGCGACTATGCGGTCGGTTCCCCCTCACCGGTCGCACCGGGCGACACGACCCCGCTCCCGGTCGACGCCCCGCACGCTGCCGTGCGATTCATCCTCTCGGCGCCGACGGGACCGGACCTTCCACTCCAGATCGTGGTGGGGGCCACACCCGGAATGCGCACCCCCGACGGAGCACCGGTCGCTCCGGCAGGAGACGCCGATCCGGGCGTGGCCCCGGCCGCCTTTCCCGACCTGACCATCGCACCCCCGGTGGGGGCGGGGATGGACCTCCAGGTGCTGTCCGATGTCTCGATGGACGTCACGGTCGAGTTGGGTCGGACGGTGCTGCAGGTGCGTCAGTTGCTGAACCTCACCGAGGGCACGGTGGTCGAGTTGGACCGCGACGCCGGCGCCGCCGTCGACGTCCTGGTCAACGGGACCCTCATCGCCCGTGGTGATGTGGTGGTCATCGATGATGATCTCGGTGTCCGCATCACCGAGATCATCGAGCGCTGACGGCACACCGGAACCAGTGGACGACACCACATGACTGCCCTTGCCGACGCCGTACCCGCCCTGCTGGTGGTCCTCGCCATACCTCTGGTTGCGTGGGGATGGAGTCGACGTGGACGCTCCCAGCCCCACCGCCGACTCCGCATCACCGACAAGGCAGGTCTGGCCAAGGGGTCGATGCTTGCGGTGGTGGAGGTCGACGGTCGCCGGCTCCTGATCGGCGCCGCCGAGCGCGGTGTCACGCTCATCTCTGAACTCGAGGTCGTGCCGGCGACCGAGACCGAGCTCTTCCGGACCCATGAGGCCCGGCCGGGCCCCCCGCACCCGGCGCCCTATAACCTGGGAAGGGGGCACCTGGGAAGCGGGCACCTGGGAAGCGGGCGCCGGACCGGCAGCCTTCCGACTCACGGACTCTTCGCACCCCGCACGAACGGACTCGACGAACGGCCACGGATCGGCCTTCTCCGACGGATGCAGCTCATGACGCTGCGTTCCCCGGAACCGCCACCGATCCTGGACCCGTTCGATGCGCCGCCGCATTGAGCTTGGTGTCGTCGCCGGTCTTGCGCTGTTCATCCTCGGGTTCACCGGTGGAGCCGCCTCGGCACAGACCCCACCACTCCCCCCTGAGGACCTGAGGTTTGCACCGCAGGCCGAGATGCCGGACATCCCGGCGCCGCCGCTGGTCCAGGTACCCGAGCCCGAGCCCGTACCCGATGTTTCGATCTCGGTGTCGTCCGAGACCTCGGCGTTGAGCCGTACCGTCGCCATCGTCCTGATGCTCACGGTGGCGGCGGTGGCCCCGGCGATCCTGCTGCTGATGACGTCCTTCACCCGCTTCGTCGTCGTGCTCACCCTGACCCGTAATGCGATCGGGGTGCAGTCCATCCCTCCCAACCAGGTTCTGCTCGGGCTGTCGTTGTTCCTCACGGTCTTCGTGATGAACCCGGTGTTCGCTGCGGTCAACGAGGATGCGGTGCAGCCACTGCTAGCGGGAGAGATCGACCAGAGCCAGGCCTTCGAGGCCGGGTTTGCGCCGCTGCGCCAGTTCATGCTGGCCCAGACCCGTCCCGAGGACATGGCGCTGTTCGTCTCGATGGCGCAGGACGAGCGACCCGCCAACCCGGACGAGGTGTCGGCGGCGACCCTGATCCCCGCCTACGTCATCTCCGAGCTGCGCACGGCGTTCGTGATCGGGTTCGTGATCTTCGTCCCGTTTGTGATCATCGATCTCATCGTGGCCGCCGTGCTGATGTCGATGGGGATGGTGATGTTGCCCCCTGTGTTCATCTCACTCCCCCTCAAGTTGCTCCTGTTCGTCCTCGTCGACGGCTGGGCGCTGATCGTCGGTTCTGTGGTCCAGTCGGTATCCGGGGTGGGCGGATGACCCCGGGCCACCACGGTGGGGCGCACCCGTGAGCGACGCCCAGGTGATCGACATCATGTCCGGGGCGCTGGCCGTCGCCGCCCGTGTGGCTGGTCCGCTGTTGATGGTCGCCCTGATCGTCGGGGTGGTGGTGTCGCTGGTGCAGACCATCACCCAGATCCAGGAGATGACCCTGACCTTCGTCCCCAAGCTGATCGCCATGGGTCTGGTGGTGGTCGTCGGCGGCAAGTGGATGCTCCGTGAACTGGTGACCTGGATCCAGTCGCTGTGGTCGGTGATCCCCGGCCTGTGACCGATCTCGTCATCCCCGCCGGCCAGGTCGCCGGGTTCCTCCTCGCCTCGATCCGGATCGCGGGGTTCGTCACCTCTTCTCCGATGTTCGGCCGGGCCATACCGGGACCGGGACGGGTGGCGGTGATCACCGTGCTCGGCTTTGCCTTCGCCTCGCCGGTGGAGGGGTCGCTCGATCTTGCGGGCCTGGCCGTAGCCGCCGTGGTCAACGCGGGGATCGGTCTGCTGTTGGGCTGGATCACCGGGCTCATCTTCCATCTGTTCGCCGTCGCCGGCGGGATCATCGACTACAGCTCGGGGCTGGCGTCGGCCGAGATGTTCGATCCGCTGACCCAGGCGAGCACCCCCATCGTGGGGCGGTTCCTCAACCTGGGAGCCCTGACCTTGTTCCTCGTCCTCGGTGGCGACCGCCTGCTGGTCGCCGGTCTGGGACGGAGTTTCGATGCCATCGGCGTCACCGGATCGATCGACCTCGACCCTGGTCTGGCCACCGTTGCCGTCGACCTGGTCGGCAGGCTGATGATCGCCGGCATCGAGCTGGCCATGCCCGCCCTGGCCGCCCTGTTCCTCGCCGAGGTCGTCCTCGGCATCGCCTCACGGTTCGCCCCCCAGGCCAATGTCTTCATCATCGGTCTCCCCGCCAAGCTCCTCGTCGCCTTCGCCAGCATCGGAGCCGTCGTGCTCCTCGTCCCCGAGACCACCTCAGGCGTCTTCGACATCGTCGCCGACACCTTCACCCAGACCATCGCCGGCCTCACCTCGAACTGACCCCGACCTCGACGCCCCCCCTCTGGCCCTCCCCACCCCGAGTGCCCGGTCTCGGACCCAAAGACGAGTGCAAACCACACGCGGCACGCTGACCCTGAGGATGCGGACCTCGCGCCCCGCCCCACCTCCTCCCAGAACCTCGGAGGCACCCCGCCTTACGGTCTGCGTCCGCAAGCGTACGCAGCGCCCCACCCCGTCTACGGCCGTGCGGATGCAGACGGGGCGGGGCGCGTCCTCGATGTCCGACTCGGCCGCAGCGTCACCGAAGGGTCGCCTGGTCGTTTTCGGGCCCGTACAACGAGTGGCAAACCACACGCGGCACGCTGACCCTGGGGATGCAGACCTCGCGCCCCGCCCCACCTCCTCCCAGAACCTCGGAGGCACCCCGCCCCCCGGGGCGGGGAGGGCCAAGAAGGAAGCACAGATCACGAGATGAGCGGTCGTCCAACGGCAACGATCTCGAGTACCCAGATCCACGCGATCCGGTCGACCCTTTCTGGCCCACCCCGCCCCTGGGGGGCGGGGTGGCTGCGGACGCCGTGCGGACGCAGACGGGGCGGGGCGCGACGCCGAAGTCCGCATCTCAGAAGTGTCACCGACATCCGCCACCACCCGGCTGCGCATCCGCACGACGACGCCCAACCGCCGGCCACACATCACCGCTCCCTGTCCGCTCCCCTTAACTCGACGAACCGGGGGCCGACAGGGCACGGGGCCGAAGGACCGGCCGGACGAATGCCGACGGAGTGGTGACCGCTGTTGACCGGAGCCAGCGTTGAGCCGTTCCCAGGACAAGACCGAGAAGCCGTCCGAGCGCCGTAAGCGCAAGGCGCGGCGCGAGGGTCAGCTTCCCAAATCGTCGGAGGTCGGCGCCGCCCTGTCGATGGTGGCCCTACTGGTGACGCTGCGCACCATCGGCCCGATGGTCGCCCCCAAGGTCGCCGGCCATGCCAAGGCACTCATCGCCGGTGCCGGGAGTGGGATCGAAGGCCTCGACGTCGCCGGCCATGCGATGGCGATGGTGGTTGTCGGGCTGGTCCCATTTCTCGGGCTGGCCATGCTGCTGGGTGTCGCCGGCGGGGTGGCGCAGGTCGGATTCACCCTCGCCCCCACGGCCGCCAAGCCGAAGTTCTCGAACCTCTCCCTCAAACGCGGTCTGCAGCGGTTCAAGCCGTCGGTGGCGATCTGGGAACTGATTCGTTCGAGCCTGAAGCTGGCGCTGCTCGCCCTCGTCGTCTGGGAACCGCTGGGGGCGTGGTCGACCCGGCTCGGCGACGCCATGGGGCTGTCGGATGCGCTCGCCTTCACCGGAGGACTGATGTGGGAGCTGGCGGTGCGCGCCACCCTGCTCGCCGTGATCATCGCCCTTGCCGACTACGCCGTCGTCCGGCACCGGTCGACCAAGAAGATGAAGCAGAGCAAGCAGGAGGTCAAGGAGGAGTACAAGCAGTCGGAGGGTGACCCCACCGTCCGCCACGCCCGCCGTCGCCGTGCCCTCGAGACCAGCCGGAACCGGATGATCGCCGACATCGGGGGTGCCGACGTGGTGATCACCAACCCGACCCGCCTGGCCGTGGCGCTTCGCTACCTCCCCGACGAGGCCGCTCCGCGAGTCGTCGCCAAAGGCGCCAACAAGCTGGCGGCGAAGATCCGCACCGAGGCCTACCGCTGCGGGGTGGCGGTGCTCGAGGACAAACCGCTGGCCCGGGCGCTGTACCGGAAGGTGCGGGTGGGCGGGTTCGTCCCCACCGCGCTCTTCGAGGCGGTCGCCACCGTGCTCGCCGTGGCTTATCGCCGGCGCCGGCCAGTCAGAGGTCTTGCGTGAAGCGGTCCGCGATGGTGGTGCCGCTGGGACTGCTCGCCGTCACCATGATGATGGTGGTGCCGGTGTCGCCACAGTTGCTCGACCTCCTCCTCGCCGCCAACCTCACCCTCTCGGTCCTGGTACTGCTGACCGTGATCCTGGTGTCCGACAGCCTCGAGCTGTCGGTGTTTCCGTCGATGTTGCTGATGGCCACGCTCACCCGCCTGGCCCTCAATGTCTCGTCGACAAGGCTGATCCTGCTCCACGGCGACGCCGGGAAGGTCATCGAGACGTTCGGGGACTTCGTCATCGGAAGTTCGGTCGTGGTCGGCCTCGTGGTGTTCTTCATCCTGATCGTGATCCAGTTCGCCGTCATCACCAATGGCGCCACCCGGGTCGCCGAGGTCGCCGCCCGGTTCACCCTCGACGCCATGCCCGGAAAGCAGATGGCCATCGACGCCGATCTCGGCGCCGGACTGATCGACGAGACCGAGGCGAAGAAGGCACGCCGGCGCATCGCCGAGGAGGCGGATTTCTACGGGGCGATGGATGGTGCGTCCAAGTTCGTCAAGGGTGACGCCATCGCCTCGATCGTGATCGTCGCCATCAACCTGATCGGCGGTTTCGTGGTGGGGATGGGGTCGCTGGGGATGTCGTTCTCCGAGGCGATCGCCACCTACTCGCTGCTCTCCGTCGGCGACGGTCTGGTGAGCCAGATCCCTGCCCTGATGATCTCGATCGGGACCGGTCTGCTGGTGACCCGGGTCGGTAACGAGGAGAGCATGGGCGCCGAGCTGGGTTCGCAGCTGCTCCGCAACCCGACGGCGCTGCGCCTGGCGGCGATGACGGTCGGGGGACTCGGTCTGCTTCCCGGACTCCCCAAGATCCCCTTCTTCGGATTGGCCCTGCTGCTGTTGTTCGCCGCCTCCCGAGCCAAGACCGCCACCACCACCCCCGCCAGCGACACCAGCGAGCCGTCGGTGCGCAGCGACCCGGACGAGCCCGAGGCGTTGATCGGAGAGATGCGGGTCGAAGCGCTCGAACTCCACCTCGCCTACGACATCCTCGATCTGATCGATCCGGCCCGCGGCGGAGACCTGCTCAACCGGGTGAAGGCGCTGCGCCGCCAGATCGCCATGGAGCTCGGGATGGTCATGCCGTTCGTGCGGACCAGGGACGATGTGTCACTGCCGCCGTCGACGTACCGGATCATGGTGCGCGGCACCGAAGCCGGTCGTGGCACCGCACCGACCGATCATGTGTTGGCGCTCCCCATCACCGACGGCGCCGAGCTGCGGGCGATGGGAGGCACGGCGACCGTGGAACCGGTGTTCGGTCTCGAGGCGTACTGGGTGCCCGAGGGAACCCGTGCGGCAGCCGCGGCCACCGGCGCCACCATCGTCGATCGGTCCTCGGTGATCGTGACCCATCTCGCCGAGACGGTGCGGGCACACGCCGCATCGCTGCTGGGGCGCCAGGACGTGCAGACCCTGATCGACGGGCTCCGCTACGAGGAACCCATCCTCGCCAACGACGTCGGGAGCGAGGCGCTCCCCCTCGGCCTCCTCCATTCCGTCCTGCGCCGACTGCTCGACGAGCGGGTCTCGATCCGCGATCTCGGCTCGATCATCGAAGCGGTGGCCGGACGGAGCAGCGAGACCCGGGACGTGGAACAACTCGCCGCCTTCGCCAGGGTGGCGGTGGGACGCGCCATCGTGGGCGCCGTCGCCCCCGACGGCAGGCTTGCGGTCGCCACGCTCGAACCCGGTCTCGAGGCGTCGATGCACGAGGCGTTGCGTCCGGTGGACGGGATGGTCTTCCTCGTGCTGGATGCGGGTCGTCTCGATGCCATCCGCAGTGAGATCGAACCGATCGCCGCCGAATCGGCCCGGCTGCGGAGACCCACCGCCATCGTGGTCAGCCAGCAGCTCCGGGGACCGCTGCAGCGAACTCTTGGCGGCATGGGGCTCGACATCCCCGTGCTCGCCTATCCCGAGCTCGGTGGCGAGCTCGACCTGGAACCCGTTGCGATGATCGGAGGATCCCTTGCCCAAACCTGACACCCTCGACCCGGAAACCCTGAATCGAGATGCCGTCCGTCCCGAGATCGGCGCCACCGGCGCCCCTCACCGCAGAAGCGACTTGGCGGATCCGCCGGGGACAGTCGAGATCGAAGCCGACAGCGTCACCGAGGCGATGAGCCGTCTCGCCGCCGAGGTGGGAGACGATGCACAGATCATCGATGCCCGCAAGGTCGAACGGGGCGGGATAGGCGGGTTCTTCGCCAAGGAACGGGTGGTGTTGACGGCCCGGAACCGCACCTCCCCGACCGCCCCACTGCCCGTCGGCCTCGATGCCTTGGTGCGTCACGCCGAATCCGACGACGATGTCTTCGCCGCCCTGCTGCGTGACCGTCTCGACGAGCCTGGTGGCACCGGTCCGGACCCGGTGGGGTTCCATCCCGGCACCCCGCTCCCACCGCACGAGGGTGGCGATGAGGACGTCCCGCAGCTACCGGCACCACCGCCCGTGCCACCGACATCTACCGGGACCACCCCCACCGCAGAGCCCCTGCCGGCACCGCCGACCGCCGTACGACCTCCTCCGCCCACCACGGCCCGTGTGTCGATCGGCGGGGTCGACTGGGGAATCCGCCAACTCGTCGCCCTCGGGATCCCGAGCGAGCTCGTCGCTCCGCTCGCATCACTTCATCCCGACGACGACCTCGGTTGGCTGGACGGGCTCGTCGCCGCCATCACCCCGCTCTGCGCCCCGGACCCCCGCGGCCCGGGCTCGGCGCTGGTCGGGCGGACGTCAGAAGTGGTCGCCGCCGCCATCGGCGCACCGGTCACTCCTGCCGGACAGATCCCGCCGGCCACCGGGAGCATCTGCACCCCGCTCACCGGGTCGGCATCCGATCGGGCGCTGCTCGAACTGATCGCCGCATCGAGGCCGCTCCACATCGTGATCGACGCCACCAAGCGGTGGCGGAACCTGCTGGTTGCCGACCCGGCCCTGGTCAGCTGGACCGATCACGACGCCATCGGTGATGCGCTCGATCTTGCGGTCCGGCTCGGCGCCGGTCTCGGCTACGCCCCATCCGACGGGGTGCGGTCGGAGATGATCCCCGCCGCACCGGTCGACGTTGCGGTGGCGATCCGCCGCCGGATCGGCCGGCGCCGATGAGAAGCCCGTTCTCCCGCCTGGTGGCCGTCGGCGGACTCGTCGTCCTCGGGATCATCGCCTATCAACTCGCAACCGGGGCGGTCAAGGTCGAAGACGCCGCCCTCCGTTCGATGGTCACCCTCGTCGCCGTGGTTTCCGTCCACCGGCTGGGCCGGCTCGGTCTGGGTGTCGCCGCCGGCAACCTCGATACCCCGGACGACGCCGATCCGCCCGCATCCGATCCACTGGTGTCCGACCGGATGGGCGACCCGACGGCCCGATAGCGACGACGATTCCCCCGCACCGGCGGCCTCCTCCCGCCATACCCCCTCGATCGGGACCGGTCATCGGCGGTGACGGGTCCATGGTCGCCGCTGCCCCCGGGCTCAGGACGCCTTGGCCGCAGGACCGTAGAGCCGGAGGCAGGCGTCGACCACGGCGGGATCGAACCACCCTTCGTCGCCCGTGGTCAGCCGCTGCACCGCCTTCGGGGTCGGGCGCCCACCCGACTCCGCATCGGCGCCGTCTCCCGACCATCGATCGAGCATGTCGGCAACGGCGATGATCCTCGCCGCCGGCGGGATGGCATCTCCGACCAGACCGTCGGGGAACCCCGAACCGTCCCAGCGCTCGTGGTGAGCGGCGACGGCGTCGGCAACCGTCCGCCCCGCCGAAGCGACGATGATTCCGGCGCCACGGGCCGGATACCGCCGGTAGGCGTGCAGCGCCTCGCCTTGCAGGGTCTCCTCGGTACCGATCACCGCCTGATCATCGAGATCGACCTTGCCCACATGGTGGAGTCGTGCCGACAGCCCGATCTCCATCACCTGGCGGGCACCGAACTGCATCACCTGCGCCAGCGCCACTGCGGTTCGGGCCACCCGCTCGCCGTGTGCCGTCCGGTAGGGATCCCGCCGCTCCACCTCGGCCACGGCCCGCAGCACAGTGGTGAGCGCCGTGGCGGGGGCAAGCGACACGGTGAGCTGCTCGGCGCCGACGATGCGACGATCCGGGTCGCCCATCGCCATGTCTGCGCTGCGTTCGGCGAGATCGTGAAGGCCGGCCATGTCGTCGCTCGACTCCGGTCCGGCGTGACCGAAGGCGAGGACCAGCGGGGAACCCCGATCGGGCGAGAACGAGTGTGTCAGCATCTGGAGATCGGTGGCAAGCTGCTCGAAATCGGCGCCGTCGAGCGTCTCGGCGACGACGGCGAACTCCTCGGGGCCGGTGGCGTACATCGTCGCCCCGAAGTGGGTGCAGATCTCCTGGCACTGGCGGACGAGACGGCGCCGCAGCAGATCCCGGGCGTCGGCGCCGAGACGACCACCGGCGGACTCGAGCCCGATGAACCGTCCCACCCCGAGCCGGGGAAGCACCCTGGAGGCGCCGTCACCGAGCCGGGCGGAGAAGGCGCCCGGTCCGGCGACCAGTGCGATCGGGTCACGATCGTTTCGATGCCGAGCGGATCTTCCCGTTCGGAGCCCGAGACTCTGTTCATAGGTCTCGACAAGGTCGGCGTCTGCCTCGTGGCGACCGACGAAGGCCGTCATCGCCTCCTCGTTGCCCTCGGCGACGACACCGGCGCCGCCAGCGGCGAGGAGGGCAACGGCGCCCCCCTCCCCTCCGGGGTGAACCACCACGACCACCGGAGAGGAGGAACGGGACGCCAGGTCGGTTACGAGGGCCGTCGTCGGCCCGCCGGGGAGTCGCGTCGACACCAGAATGACATCGGCCTCGGCCGCCCGCTCGATCGCCTCGACCACCTCGAGATCGGGGATCTGACCAAGTCGAGCCCGCGCACCCGCAGACAGACCATGGGCGACGACAAGCAGGGTGCGGGGTTCGATGGCATCGGGAGACGCCCCCGCGGCGGGAGGCGAGGTCTCTTCGCCGGCATCGCCGACGACATCGGCGGCATCGAGCACCGCGGTGTCGGGTCCACCCACGACAACCTCCTTGTAGCGACCAGCGTCTGGTGAGCATCCATGCTCCATCGCCCTGTCGGCCCACCCCGGCGGAACGTAAGGAGCACCCGGGCCCCCCGGTCATCTGGCCGGCACCATGAACCACCTTTGAACTCGGCACCACGGATTGGGCCCAACACTTATGCGATCCCGCCCGACGCCGACAGGAAACCGGAAAGCCCTACCTGAAGAAGGACCGACATGGTTGTGGATCGTGGATCGACGGCGCTCGCCGACCGTCTGGTCGACCTCATCGGTGTCATCAATCAGGAGTGCGTCGTCCTCGAGCACCTGGTGTTCAAGCTTCACGAGGCCGAACTGCTCGGGGCGGCGGGCAACATGCGCTTCATGGGGATGATGACCGACGAGATCGACGCCGCCGCTTCGGAACTCGGATCCACCGAGATCACCCGCGCCCTGCTCGCCGCCGATCTGACCCACAAGCTCGGGATCGACAGCGACGCCACCTTGGCGGAGATCGCCGGGGTCACCCCCGGTGAGACCTCGTCGACCTTGCTCGAGGCCCGCGAGCGGCTGGTGGTCCTCACCCGGGCCGTCGAACGGTTCGCAAAGGACGCCGAGGCCGTGGTGAGCGAACGTCTGGAACACGTCGCCGCCACCGTGGCCGAGATGGAAGATCCGGCGGCTCCCGGCCACGACCCCTACCGCCGCACCCGCCCGGCGCCGCCGCCCGCCAGCTTCCAGCAGCGGATCTGACCGGCCCGGTTCGGCGACCGGCTCAGCAGGCCAGTTCAACAGGGCTGTCCAACAGGCCAAACCAAACAGGCCAAACCACACAGGTCAGTCCAGACCGGTTACCGCACGGGAGAGGAAGCTCGCCATCTGGTCCCGGCGCACGTCGTCCCCCGGGCAGTATCGGGTGTTCGCCGGCGGGTTGCACCCGTACGTGATCCCGGCGGCGGCGATCCGATTGATGCTCTCCTCGAAGATGCTGTCGTTGTCGTCGCTGAAGCGGTTGACGTCCCCGCCCGCGGTGTAGCCGAAGGCCCGATCGAGGAACGCCGCCATCTGGCCGCGGGTGACGGCACGATCCGGACAGAACCGGCTGTTGCCCGGTGGGTTGCACCCGAACGTGACGCCGGCGGCGGCAAGCCGGTTGATGTCGTCCTCGAAGGTGGTTCCGGCGTCGTCGGTGAAGAAGTCCCGGTCGGTGGCGGGAATGCGGAGCGCCCGCACCAGGAACGCCGCCATCTGCCCCCGGGTCACCGGACGCTCCGGACAGTACCGGTCGTTGACCGGCGGGTTGCAGCCCTTGGTGATCCCCAGTTCGGAGATGGCGTTGATCGCCCCGATATGGACGTTCCCGCTGACATCGCCGAAACGGCTACCGGCCCCGACGGAGAAGTAGATCGAGCGGAGCCCGAACGAGCTTCGCAGCCAGGCTCCGGTCCGGGTGAACGTGGTGATCTGACCGCCGGCTACACCGACGAAGCGGATCGCGGCGGCACTCCCCGAGGTATGGCGCTGCACCACCACGGCCTCGGTGATGCGATCGAGACCGATGGCGCGGGCAACGGCGACGTTGCCGAGCCGGACCGTCCACGAGGCGAAGGGGTTGACCGAGGAGCGGGTCGCCCACGGGTCACCAACGGAGCGGAGATAGGGACGCGCCGGTTGATCCCACACCTCCTCGATGTTCTCGGTCCTCCCTCCGGACGACGACGAGTAGTAGGCCCGCACGATCCGGCCGTTCGGTGCGCTCGGGTGGGTGACGACACGATCGGCGGTGCTGGTCACGGCTTGCCGCCAGCGTGGATCTTCCTGACCCCACCCGACGTAGCGTTGGTCGAAGGTGGTGTCGCGCACATGGCACCACGCCACGCAGCTGTTGCCGGGGTTCTGGGTGGGGTCGTGGCTCCCCCGGGTGATCTGAAGCTCCCTGGCGTAGGACCGGGCGGCCACCGCCTGAGCCTGCAGGGCCGCCATGGCGGTGCTCCCCCAGGAGTAGGGCATCTCGGCGATACCGAGCAGGTACTGCTCGAGGGTCATCGTCGCCGACAGGTCGAACCGCCCGGACCGGGGACGCACCCGTAGCTGGCCGCGGGCGTAGCGGCACTCGACCGTGCTCGTGCCGGCAGCCGTGAAGACGGTCTGGGTGCAGCCCTCGACGGCGACGGCAGTGGTGGGGTTCGATGCACCTCCGTCCCACGACAGGTCGAAGGCACAGGCGCCGCGAGGTGTGGTGGTGACCGATCCGTCGGTGCGGCGGATGACCAACCGGCAATCCGTCGGTCCGTCGACCTCGACCCGGGTCCCCGCCCCCACGGTGGCGAGCACCTCCCCGCCGCGACGGATGACGACACTGCGTGGTGTCTGCGAACCCGTGGCGACCGGACGCAGAACGAGGTCGCTCTTTCCCATCTCGAGGTTGACCCACAACACCGGAGCCGCCGGGAGACCTCCGCCGAGGGTTCCGAGACCGGTGTCGCGATAGAAGTGGGTGAGGATGTCCCGGTAGCCCACCCCGTCGAGCGCCATCCCGTAGGCCCCGTACTGGCTGAGTCCCACCCCGTGTCCCCAGCCGGACCCGGTCACCACAAGGTCATCGTCGGCAGCGTGGGCGGGAGCGGTCTCGACGGCGGCGGCAAACGCCAGCAGCACACCACCGATCCCGACCACCGTCAACCAGCGCCTGATAGCAAGCCCTCCTGGGAGCTGGAGATTCCAACCCTAGAGAGGTTGTGGGACTACGTTCCGTCGGCGGCACCGGACCGGTGGTGACCCGGGACTGCGGTTGACCTGGGACTGGGGGTCCTTCGTCGCAGGACGCCCGCGGTGCGTCGTGGTCAGGTGGCCGGTCGGCGTGACAGCGCCGCACGCGCCTCGTCGGCGCTGGCCACGGCCGCCATGTTCTGGCGACGGACCTCCTCGAAGATCTCCTCACGGTGCACCTGAACGTCGCGCGGCGCCTTGATCCCGACCCGCACCTGTCCACCCTTGACCTCGACCACCGTGATCACGATGTCGTTGCCGATCACGATCGACTCGCCCTCGCGGCGACTGAGCACCAGCATCAGAAGAACGGCAGTTCGATGGGCGCCCTGACGGGGTAGTCGCTGTCGGCGAGAACGAGCTGACGTCCCCGCCGGGTTCGACCGTTCACCACGAACGGACCCAACAGGTTGAGGGTGACCTGGCGGGCCGCGCCGTCGACGGTCACCGGAACGAACACCACGGCGTCCTCGGCGGTCTCCAGTCCGAGATCCTGTTGATCCTCGTCACCGAGAACCGGGGCGTAGTCCGGGAAGAACAACCAGGGCACACAGACGATCATCGCCGTCTCCGGGTCGTCGACACTGCGGAACTCCTGGAACGCTCCGTCCTCGACGAGTTCGGCGACGACGAACCGATCCAGATCCGGAAACCCGGGGAGACCCTCGGGGAAATACAGGATCTGATCGGTGAGGTCCCATGGTGCCTGACGGTCGCTCACGCTCTCTCCAAACAGTGGCTCGGGGGCAGCGTAGTGGCGGGTTGCCTACGGTCGGCATTGCCATTTGCTGCCACGAGGTTCGGTTGCTTCAACAGGGGCTGCTTCGACGGGGACTAGCGGTCGGTCATCGCAGGAAGTCGAGAAGCGATGCCTGCGAGGTTCGGGCAAATGCCGCAAGCGCCGCTTCGTACTGGGTCTGCCCGAGCTGGAGATGCATGATCGCTTCGGCGAGATCGACATCCTCGAGCGTGCCGAGCTGGCTCTGCAGGGTTCCCGTGCTCTCCTGGATCCGGTCGAACCCGAGCTCGATCCGGTTGCCGGTGGCGCCGAGCGCCGCCAGAGAACCGAGCACGTGCTGAAGTGCCTGGTCCATGTCGGCGAGCGCCGCATTCACTGCGGTGACATCGCCGCCGAGAACGGCGGCTTCCAGGTCGTCGATCATGGTGAAGGTGTCGCGCCCGGCGGAGAAGCCGAACACGGAGTCGGCGGTGACGTTGACGGTCACCACCTCGTTCTCACCGATCCGCCGATCCACCGTCCCGGCATCGCCCTGATACACCCAGCCGGTCCCGGTGTGCTGGACCGCATCGCCGGTGGCGAACCCGGCGAAGAGTCCGCGTCCCTGGTGGCGGGTGTTGGCGATGGCGACGAGCCCGTCACGGACACTTGCGACCTCGGCGGCGATCGCCACCCGCTCGGTGTCCCCCACCGTCGACCCGGCCCGAACCGCAAGCTCCCGGGCGCGTTGGATCTGTTCGACCGCACCCTGCAGCTTGCTGTCGGCGAGGTTGACCCACATCAGCCCGTCGTCGG
This sequence comes from uncultured Acidimicrobiia bacterium, assembly GCA_963708235.1. Lineage (GTDB taxonomy): Bacteria > Actinomycetota > Acidimicrobiia > Spongiisociales > UBA5794. The sequence goes on from OY970200.1 coordinate 2,418,424, forward strand.
CGTTGCGCCGCTCCTGCTGGCGCATCCGCAGCGCCGCCTTCAGCTCGAGCACCCGGGACATGCTCGCCGGGTCGTCGGCCGGTCTGAGGATGCGCTTGCCCGATGCGATCTGGGTCTGGGCCTTCGACACCGCATGCGCCGCATCGGCGATGCGATGCCGCTGCGCAAAGTAGCTGCCGAGGTGCGTGGCCCGAACGGTGGTCATCTCCCCACCACCCCGGTCCGGTTGATCAGCGTGTCGAGTGCCTGATCGACCGAGGTCATCACCCGGGCCGCCGCCTCGTAGGCGCGCTGGAAGGTGATCAGGTCGACCATCTCCTCGTCGATTCCGACCCCGTGTGCCTGGTTGCGGGCATGCTGTGCGGCAACGGTCACCGTCATCTGCGACGAGAGCGCGGTGTCGACGGTGGCCAGGGTCTGCCCGACCCAGGTCACCAGGGCCCGGGTCGCCCCTTCCAGGGTCTGCCCGCCACCACCGGCGACCAGCGCATTACGGAGCTCGGCCAGTGCCTGGACGTTCCCGGCGTCGTACACCGCAACCGGGGGACCCGAGGCGGCGGCGGCGATCTCGGCAGGATCGGTCACCACCAAGGTCAACGTTGCGGCGGCGGCTCCCGGGGTGTAGGCGAACAAGGCGCCCCCGGCGGCGCCGGAGGCGGTGAATCCGGCAGCGTGCTGGGTGTTGAGGGCATCGGCGAACTCGGTCACCAGCGCATCGAGCCTGCTCCGCAGCTCCGGCAGATTGGTGGTGAGGAATTCGTGGGCGCCGCCGATAGCGCCGCCGGGGCTCACCGTGGCGCCGGAGGCGTGGCTGATCCCGCCCGTCGAGGGATCGAAGCTGAGATGGCTGGTGCGGGCATCATGGACCAGGCTCAACCCGTTGAGCGAGACCCGGGCCGCCCCGTCGGAGGTGATGGTGACGGTGACACCGGCGAGGGTGGAGAGACGGTCGAGGGCCCGGTCCCTGGCGTCGAGGAGGTCGTTCGGCGGACCGCCCGACGAGATCGATCCGATCTGGGTGTTGAGCCTGGCCACCTCGTCGAGCAACCCGTTGACTTCGGCGACCGAGCTGGTCACCTGCGTGGCGGCGTGTGTGGCAGACGCCTCCCAGCCCCCGGCGATCGTGCGGAACCGGGATGCCACCGAGTCCAGCGAAGCGATCACCGCCAGCCGCGCCGACGGATCTGTCGGGTCCAGAGCCAGGTCCTCGAATGCCGCCCAGAGGTTGGCGAGGGCGGTGGTGACTCCGGCATTGGGCTCGGCAAGCGCCGCCTCGACGCCGTCGAGAAGCCCGGCCAGGGTTGCCAGCCGGCCTTCGCCGCCCAGCGAGGTGCGGAGTCGACCGTCGAGGAAGGCGTCCCGGGTGCGGGTCACCGCAACCACATCGACCCCCGTCCCCGCCGAGCCGTAGGGGGTCGCCGCCGAGGCCCGGCTCGCCGTGTCGACCCGTTGACGGGTGTATGCGGGGTTGCCGGCGTTGGCGACGTTGTGCGAGGCGGTGTCGAGACCGGCCTGGGCGGCGTAGAGACCGGACAGGGCGGTGCGGAGGGTGACGAATCCTGCCATCAGAGCGCCCTTTCCATATGGCTGTCGGGACGATCGGATCGTTGCCGGAACCCGTCGGCGCCGTAGGTCAGCGCCTCGGCGAGCCCAAGGCTGCCACGCACCGCATCCAGACCGACCACGGCGAGGCGCCGGTTGTCCCTGGTCACGGTCTCGATCTCGGTGATGACCTCGGTGAGCCATGCCTGGTGGTCCTCGAGCTGGCTGCGAAGCAGCTCGGGAACGACACCGAGCAGGTCGGCGACCGTGATGGGGGCGTCGAGACCCCATTCGGCGGCGACATCGGTGAGGGCGGCCTCCACCGATCCGTCCCCGGTGTGGACCAGGGCGACGGCGTCATCCACCTCGGCGATCGCCGGGGCCACAAACCGCCCATCGCCCTCGGCGAGTACCAGGTTGGCGAGGACGAGTTTGAACAGGAGCACCTCGAGCCGACCACGTTGCCGGCCGAGTGCCTCGATCAATCCTTGGACCGCAACGGATCGCTCCTCGAACATCTGCCACCTGTCGGCCCGCATGGCCGCGGATTTAGCATCCTCTCCCCGTTGAGCCCCGGGTCGGGCCGACCCCAGAGCGGAAGACCCCCTTCCGGCCCTCCCCACCACCCCAGAACGGAAGACTCCCTTCCGGCCCTCCCCACCACCCCAGAACGGAAGACTCCCTTCCGGCCCTCCCCACCACCCCAGAACGGAAGACTCCCTTCCGGCCCTCCCCACCACCCCAGAACGGAAGACTCCCTTCCGGCCCTCCCCGCCCTGGGGGGCGGGGTGGCTGCGAACGCTTTGCGGACGCAGACGGGGCGGGGCGCGACGTCAATGTCCGCTCGCCCGAAGATGTCACCGACGGTCGCCGCGACTCGGTGCAGGACCCTGCACGGCAAGCGCAACCCGCACGGGACCACACGACATTCAGGGAGGCAGACCCCGCGCCCCGCCCCACCTCCTCCCAAAGCCTCGGAGGCACCCCGCCCCCCGGGGCGGGGAGGGCCAAGAAAGGACACTCGCAGACGCAGACGGGGCGGGGAGGGCCAAAGAAGGACACCTCGCCGACGGGGCGGGGAGGGCCCGAGATGACGCCGTGCGGAAGCAAGCGAGGTAAGGCGCTGCGGACGCAGACCGGAAACGGGGAGGGCCCCAGGGGGCGAAACCTCACGTATGGCGGGCGCTCTTGCTTAACCGTCGTGGTGATCGGCCGACAGCGCCAGTGACGCCACAGGAGACCGGCCGTTGCGTCGTTCGACCAGGGTTGCCCCATGGACGGGGTGGCATCACGTCCACGGACGGACACGCCACACCAAGGGGCGGTACGCACATGATGCGCTCGATGTTCTCCGGGGTCTCCGGGCTGCGCTCTCATCAGTCGATGATGGATGTCGTCGGCAACAACATCGCAAACGTCAACACCGTGGGCTTCAAGAAGCCACAGGTGACGTTCCAGGAAGCTCTCAACCAGACGCTCCGTGGGCCGGGTGGCCCCGGCGACGGACGCGGGGGATCCAACCCGATCCAGATCGGCCTCGGGGTGCGTCTCGCCTCGATCGACGGGATCTTCACCCAGGGCGCCAGCCAGGTGACGGGTCGACCAACCGATCTGGCGATCTCCGGCGAGGGCTTCTTCATCCTCGAGATGGACGGCGCCCGCGTCTACAGCCGGGCCGGTTCGTTCGGATGGGACCAGTCCGGAAACCTCGTCGCTCCCGGCGGCTTCCGCGTACAGGGCTGGGTTGCCGACGGCCAGGGGGCGATCAACACCCAGACGGCGGTGTCCGGGATCAAGCTGCCGCTGTCGCAGGTCATCGAACCGGCGCAGACCGGTCAGGTGCAGCTCGGCGGCAACCTCCCGGTCGATGCCGCCATCGGTGCGGTGCACCGCACCTCGATCGTCACCTACGACTCGCTGGGCGGTACCCATGAGCTCATCGTCGAGTTCGAGAAGACCGCCGCCAACACCTGGTCCGTGACCGGGAGCATGAACGGGACCGCGGTGACGCTGGCGCCGGCGACCGTGACCTTCGACACATCGGGCAACCTGACCTCCGCAGGTACGTTGGCGGTGTCCGGCTATACCCCGCCGGGTGCCGAGCCGATCGCCATCGACGTCGTGCTCGACGGGGCGGCGAAGCTCGTCCAGTTCGGTGGGCCCGGCACTGCCGAGAGCTACGACCAGGACGGGAACGCCATCGGCTTCCTGACCAATTTCTCGATCGCCGACAACGGAGCGATCACCGCTCAGTTCTCCAACGGCCAGACCAAGGTGATGGGGATGATCGCCACCGCCAGCTTCAACAACCCGGCGGGAATGGTGCGGGTCGGTGAGACCAACTTTGCCGCATCGAACAACTCCGGGGAACCGCTGATCGGTGAGGCCGGTACCGGAAACCGGGGTCGGATGGCGGCCGGGGCCCTCGAGATGAGCAATGTCGACCTGGCGCTCGAGTTCACCAACCTCATCATCGCCCAGCGTGGGTTCCAGGCGAACAGTCGCATGATCACCGCCTCGGACGAGGTGCTCAGCGATCTGGTCAACCTGAAGCGATGACCTCGCCGCGTCAACCGACGTGCGTCACGCCCGCCGCCATGTCGGTCTTACGACCTCCGGTGTCCGGTGACGGGTCCGGCGAAGCGGGGGGACCGTTCGTCGGTCTCCCCGCTTCGGCGGTCACCGTTAATTGCAGCCGGACACTGCCGACAGAGTTCCCCGACCGCAAGGCCACGCCACCGTTCCGGAAGGGACCTCTCCACCATGATCCTGGTTCACCGTCTCAAAGGCGAGCGCATCTTTCTCAACGCCGATCTCGTCGAGGTGGTCGAGGAGACGCCGGACACGGTGATCAGCCTGGTGGACGGGCGTCGGATCGTGGTGTCGGATCGTGCCGCCGATGTCGTGGAACGAATTCTCGAGTTCCGGGCATCGGTCCTGGTCTGTGCCACCGAGATGTACTCGGGCGGCAGCGGAGGTTCCGTGGTCAGCCTGCTTCCCGAGCCGAGCTGACCCCGGTCCCACCTCCCGGGCAGGGACGCAACCGATGCGACCGGTGCCGATGCGGGTAGGCATCGTGCGCCAAGCCCTCCCCACCGAACCCGACGGGTCCTTCCCGTCGTTCGCCGCGGGCGAGCCGATATTTTCGCTGGTCACGGACCCGGATGCGTGGTTCGGCCCCATGACGCCGGGCGACGCAGCGTCCCGGTCCGGCGTTTCACGACCCGGCCCCGCCGCTGCGGTGCGCACCGCCATGATGCGGGCCGTCCGTCGACCCTCCCGGCGCCGGCTCGCCGCCCTGTACGAGCTGGCACACACCGACGGTGTCGAGGGTTTCGCCTCCGAGCTGCTCGTCGAGTTGAGGACGGCGGCGATAGGCGCCGCCGACCTGGCGCATCTCGGTCGCTGGCTCGCCACCACCGCCGACCACCCCGGACCCGTCGGTATCGGTCTGGTGACCCTGGGTGCGGCCGGTCTCGACGCCACCGATGTGGTGGAGCGGTTCGTCCCCCACCCGCAATTCACCGACCTCGCCCTCCTCGCCGCCCGCGCCGGCGCCGCCGACGCCGACCAGCTGCTGTGGACGTTGGCGAAGACATCGAGCGGCGACACCCGCGACCGCTACGTGGCTCATCTCAACGGGACCACCCGCCACGACATCAAACGGTGGATCATCCGGACACTGTGTCCCAGCAGCAACCGCAACCGTGCGTTGCTCGGCGCCGTCGTCGGCGAACTCCACATGGCGCTGGCGACACCGAAAGCGGACCCTGAGATCGCCGCCATCGCCTCCCGTCTGCTGTGTTCGCTGGCGACGGCGATCAGCTCACCCGATCTCGCCGGATACCCGCATGCACAGGCCACGATCGACGGATACCTCGATCTGGTGGCGGTGCGGCGGAGCCGATACGAGGACCTGATCACGATCCGGATCCTGCGTCGCCATCTGATGAACGGCGACGCCCGGCACACCCACGACCGACCGTGGGACGAGAAATGGCGCACCGACACCCTGCGGCGTTGTGTCGTCGTCCTCGCCGATGACTGGGACGAGGCCGTGGAGACCGCCCTCGGCTCGGGCGACCCGAACTGGTTCGCTTCGGCGGCCGACGACGCCGAAGCGCGCGGCATCGACACCTTCCCCCACCGGATGGCGCATCTGGAGACCGGGCCACTCGAGGCCGACTGGGGACGGGTTCTCCGCGGTGCCGACCACATGCGAACCCGCCGCCTGGTGTCCATCGCCGCCACCTCGATCACCGACGACGAAGCGACCTGGTCGCTTCTCGACTCGGTACTCCCCCACCTTCCCGCCCATCCCGGAGTGGGGGATCGCCTGGTGCTGTTCGCCACCCGCAGCCCGGTGGCGCGACACCGGCTCGGCGCCATCGAGGTGTTGGCGGCCTGGGACCGCGAGACGTGGCCAGGGGACGCTCCGTTGCAGCTGGCGATGCTGGTCACGGATCCTGACCCGCAGGTGCGTCGCAACGCCGAGCGACTGGCGATGGATCCGGAATCGGGACCGTGATGAGGGCCCTACGCCCACCAGGTCCTCACCATGCTTACCCGGCTGTGCCGCGGGCCGACAAGAGCGCCATGTTCCCGACGATCGAACAGGGCGGCAGATGAGCACCCACACCACCGAACGCATCCACGAGACCTGGCTGCACTCCGAACGGGCACTCCCCACCCGCTTCGTCCGACCGGCGTTGCGCTTTCTCCACATCGAAGCCGCCGGCGGTGCGCTGCTCGTGGTTGCCGCCGTGGCCGCACTGGTGTGGGCCAACGGTCCCTTCGGATCGAGCTACACCGACTTCTGGGGGACCCATCTCACCATCGATGTCGGTGGCTTCCACCTCGACGAGTCCCTCCAGCATCTCGTAAACGACGCCCTGATGGCGGTGTTCTTCTTCGTCGTCGGTCTCGAGATCAAACGCGAGCTGGTTGCCGGCCGCCTACGCGACCTCCGCCAGGCGGCCGTTCCCGCCGTCGCCGCCATCGGCGGGATGGTGGTCCCGGCCTTGCTCTACACCGCGGTCGCCGCCCCCGGCGGGCCGGAAGCGGTGTCGGGTTGGGGTATTCCCATGGCGACCGACATCGCCTTCTCGATGGGGGTACTGGCCCTGCTCGGTCGACGGGTCAGCCTCGGCGCCAAACTCTTCCTGCTGACCCTCGCCATCGCCGACGACATCGGAGCCATCGCCGTCATCGCCCTCGTCTACACATCCGAGGTGTCGCTGCTGTGGTTGCTCTGCGGGTGCGCCGGTCTGGCGCTGATCCATGTCGCCGGCCGTGTCGGCATCCGCAGCCTGACCTTCTACGGGCTGATCGCGATCGCCGTGTGGTACGCCTTCCTCGAATCCGGAATCCATGCCACCCTTGCCGGGGTCGCCGTGGCGTTCCTCACCCCGGCCGCTGCCTGGTACACCAACGAGCAGTACCGGGCCAAGGCAACGACCGTCCTGGCGGGGTACGCCGACGATGCGCAGCGGCGACATGCGGCCGAGCGGATCGATGCCTCGGCGCTCGATCTGGCTTCGGTCGCCCGCGAGTCGGTGGCGCCACTCGATCGACTGGAGCGGGCTCTGCACCCTTGGACCTCGTTCGCCGTGGTGCCGCTGTTCGCCCTGGCCAACGCCGGCGTCCGGTTCACCGGGATCGATCTCGGGACGCTGGTCACCCATCCGGTCACCCTGGCCGTCACGGTCGGTCTGGTGGTCGGCAAGTCGGTGGGGATCGTCGCCGCCACCTGGCTGGCGGTCCGGACCGGGCTCGGTGTCCTGCCTCCCGGCACCGGATGGCGTCAGGTCTTCGGACTTGCCACGCTCGCCGGGATCGGGTTCACCGTCTCGATGTTCATCTCCGAACTGGCGTTCTCGGACCGGGTGCTGGTCGATGCCGCCAAGCTCGGGATCTTCGCCGGCTCGACGATCGCCGCCGTGGTCGGATGCCGGCTGCTCGTGGCGGGACCCGCCGACCCGGAAACGCTGATCGATGGGCGAGGAACGCTGCCGTGACCATCGGCGGTGTCGAACAGGTCACCCGTCGCATCGAGACGATCCGGTCGCTTCCCGCCGGTCACGGAGCCCCACAGAGCTTCCAGGCGCTTCTCGACGCCCAGGTGGCCGCTGCGGTACCGGTCGGCGGCGACGCCGCTTCGGCGACCCCCGCCACACGTTCCGGGCCGCTCGCCGCCCAGGCGTCAGGATGGGGCGGCGGAACGGGTCTGACCGGTTCGGCGACCCTGGGGGCGATGCTGTCGATGATGGGCGGCCCGGGACCCCCGACGACCCGGGTCGTCGGCAACGGATTCCCCTCCGCCCCGGGTGGCGGCGGTACGATCCGGACCGCCGAGCTCGACACCTATCTCGCCATGCACGGGATCGAGGAACGCAACGGCCGGCTCTCGCCCCATGAACTCGTTTCCGTCAGCGGCGGGTGGAACGGCTCTGCCGCCCGGCTCCTGGCTCCGGCGGCGTCGAGCTGGGAATCGATGCGCAGCGCCGCTGCCGCCTCCGGTTTCGACCTGTATGCCATCGACACCTATCGCTCGTGGGAGACACAGAACGGCGCCTACCAGGCGTTCCTCCGTGGCGAGAAGCCCGCCAACGTACTCCCACCCGGGAAGTCGGTCCACGGTCTCGGTCTCGCCGTCGATTTCACCACCGGTAGCCTGCTCTCACTCTCTGACCCGGAATGGCAATGGCTCACCGCCAACGCCCACCAATTCGGCTGGTACCCCATCTCCAACGAATCCTGGCACTGGGAGTTCCGCGGCACACCGTAGCCGGCCTCATCGACCGGCCGACCCGGCGTCGCCACACCAACCTCGGTGGGTCCTGCCCATGCGCCTCGGAGCCCGCTCCCCTGCCGGCGTCGCCGAAGCCCACGACCTCCCCGAGATCTGGCCGAAGACGGCGACCCAACATCGACGTCCTTGGTGGATCAGGCTGTCGGCAATGGCGCTCGCCGGGTCATATCAAATGGGAAGGACACCCGTCCCGACATATCGGACCGGGTTCCACCAACCTGGTTCCACCAACCTGGTTCCAGCGAACAGGCCCCCCAGCGAACCGCGCCCCAGCGACAATGCTCCGCCACTTGGGCTAGAGACCGGAGGCGCCGACGGCGACGGGAGCGGTGACGGCGGTGGCGGCATCGAGGCGGGAGCGCCAGGTGGACTGGGCGGCGACCTGGGCCAGATAGGCGGTGCGGGCACGACGGCCGGGTGCGTCCTCGTCGACGGTGGGGACCCGGTCGTAGAGCATCCCGAAACAGGCCTGCAGGGTCATCAGCGCCTCCGAGCGGATCTGGGAGATCCGTGCCTGGGTGACGCCGTGGTCGGCGGCGATGTCCTGCAGCATCTCGCCCTCGAGGTAGTAGCGACGCACCACCTCACCGTGGATACCGGGGAGCCGGTTCACCGCCTCGCGGAGGGTTCCGATCATCTCACGATGGTCCAGCGCCGCCTCCGGGTTGACGTCGATCGCCGGGTCACTCACCGAATCCCGGAGCGAAGGTTCCCCCTCCGGCGGTTCCTGGTCGAGCGAGAGCAGCATCGAGGCAGCGGAGCGGGCCCGGACGGTTTCGACCTCTTCGGGACGCAGACCCATGGCTTCGCCGAGCTGTGACGCCGTGGGGGTGTGGCCGGTACCGGCGCGCAGCTCTTCGGTCACGGCTTCGATCTCCCGGGCGCGACGGCGGACCGACCGGCTCGCCCAGTCGCGTGCCCGGGTCGAGTCGATGATGGCGCCGCGGATCCGCTTCTTGGCATAGGTGGCGAAGGGTATTCCCATTTCGGGGTCGAAACGTACCGCCGATTCGACCAGGCCGAGCGCCCCGGCATTCCAGAGCTCCTCGCGGTCCACGTGGCGTGGGTATCTACTCGATATCCCGGCGACGGTGTGTCCGACAAGATCTATGTGTCGGACGACCAGCTCCCTGGCGCTGGCGCTCACATTGGTCTGCATTCCCTACCCCTCTGGATTCGGTTTCAGGCCGCATCATTTTCCTGAATCCCCCAGGAGGTCGGGATAACCCAACCCGCTCCATGTCATCGCATCTCGCTTGTCGCTTGGCGACATCGACGAGTTACAAACTGGCTTGGGCTGGAATCTACCTTTGTACGCGGGCACTTCAATAGTCCACGAGACCCAACATGGCGCCGTCGATAACCACAAATTTCCAACTGCCGTGGATCAGAACGATTCGGTCACGACGTGACGCTCAGACCCCGACGCAGCGCCTGGCGGATGGTGGCCTCGGGATAGGGGGCGTGACGGACATCGAACTCGTCGACGGCGGCCCCGGCGAGTCGCGCCTCGGCCACGATGGCGGCGACGAGGCCGAGTTCGCCGATCTGTCCGACGACCTGCTCGGGCCCCATCACATCCCCGTGCCCCGGCACGGTCACCGGGTGTCCGAGGGCGTGAAGCCGCTCAACGGTTCCCGGCCACTCCTCGGGATAGGCGTCGCCGAACTGCGGGGGGGCACCCTCCTCCAGCAGATCACCGGCGAAGACGACGCCGGCGTCTGCGGCGATCACCACGATGTCACCTTCGGTGTGCCCCCGGCCGAGGAACCGCATCTCGATGGTTCGATCCCCGAGGTCGAGTGTCTCACGGTCGCCGAACACCTGGTCGGGCAACCGGACCTCGGTGGCATCGATGTCCTGGGGACGATCCGCCAACCACCGCTTCGCATCGCTGCGGGCGCGGGCCTCGTGGTCGGCCAGCATCCGGCGGCAATCCAGGTGAGACCAGATGGTGGCTTCGGGAAACGAGGCGTTCCCAAAGGTGTGATCCCAGTGCCAGTGGGTGTCGACCACGAAGATGACGGGCCGGTCGGAGATGTGGGCGATGTCGCCGCGCAACTCCTCGGCCTCGAGTCTGGTGGCACGGGTGTCGACCACGACCACGCCACGCTCCCCCACGATCAGACCCACGTTGAGGTCGAGCGACGCATAGCGGCGGCGGTACACCCCGTCGCCCAACTCGTCCCATCGTGACACCGTTCACCTCCCGGTTCCCGATCGTAGATCGCCGACCGGGGCGATGCCGGCAGCGGGAATGGCCGGCGGCTCAACCGATGATGGCCCCGGGGTCCGAGGGGACGTCCACCGCATGGAGTCGGAGGATGTCGATCGGCACCATGTCGAGCACCCGTTCGTGGGTGGCGGCGAGAACCACCGGTGCGGCTGCACCGTCGTGGTGGGCCCGGAGCCAGTTGCGGGCGGTGACGCACCACCGATCCCCCGGCACCAGACCCGGGAACCGGAACTGCGGCATCGGGGTGGTCAGGTCGTTGCCGATGCTGCGCTGGTGGGCGAGGAACTCCTTGGTCATCACCGCACAGATGGTGTGGCTCGCCAAGTCGTCTGGTCCCGTCGAACAACAGCCGTCCCGGTAGAACCCGGTGACCGGGTCGTCCCCGCACAGCTCCAGCACCCCACCCAGTACGTTCCGCTCGTCCATTCCCGCCAGTATGGCCCGCCACAACGACCGCCGAACCATCGTGCGACCGCTGCACGACGGACACGGGATGTGGGAGCAGGGGCCCTGCGAACGGCGGGCCACAGCAAGATGGCGTGCCCGGGGAGGGACTCGAACCCCCACGCCCTTACGGGCAGCGGATTTTAAGTCCGCCGCGGCTACCGATTTCGCCACCCGGGCCCCTGCACACCAGGCTACCTGCATCGACCGTCGCCTTGCATCCACCCCGATGGAGGCGCCCGTGCAGCGGCGGGAGCCGTTGAGTAATCTCGGCTGACGGTTCTCGTCACACCGAGCCTGGAGGTCTTCGTGAAGGTCTACCCCCCGGAAAAGATCCGCAACGTCGTACTTGTAGGGCACAGCGGAGCGGGGAAGACCACGCTCGCCGAAGCCCTTCTCTACCGCGCCGGGACCATCAACCGTCTCGGGCGCATCGAGGACGGGTCCACCGTGTTCGACTACGACCCCGAGGAGCACAAGCGCGGCATCTCGCTGTCGCTCTCCTATGCCCCGATCGAGTGGAAGGGCCACAAGATCAACGTCCTCGATGTTCCGGGGTACGCCGACTTCATCGGCGATGCCACGGCGGCGTTGCGGGTCGCCGATCTCGCCGTCTTCGTGGTCAGCGCCGTCGAGGGCGTGGAGGTCGGCACCGAGCGGGCCTGGCGGATGGCCGAGAACCTCGGCATCCCCCGGATGATCTTTATCAACAAGCTGGACAAGGAGCGCGCCTCCTTCGACCGCACCCTCGATCAGCTCCGCGACCGTTTCGGCGCCGGAATCGCGCCCCTCGAGCTGCCGATCGGGGAGGAAGCGGAGTTCCACGGGATCGCCGACCTGCTCACCGACACGGCGTACTACTACGACTCCGGCAAAGGCGTCCCCGGTGAGATCCCACCGGAGATGGAAGCCCGCGAGCACGAGGTCCACGACAACCTGGTCGAAGGGATCGTGGTGGCAAACGACGCCCAGCTCGAGCGGTACCTCGAGGGAGACATCCCATCGGTGGCGGAGTTGGAGAAGACCATGGCGATCGGCGTCGCCGCGGCAACGGTCTTCCCCGTGGTCTGCGGCTCGGCGCTGGGACCGATCGCCGTCGACCGTCTCGCCGACTTCATCGTCGAGATCGGACCCTCACCGGCGGTGCGCAACACCGTTCAAGTTGTCGCCGGCGACGAAACCGTCGAGATCGAGGGTCGCCCCGACGGCGACCCTCTCTTGTTTGTGTTCAAGACCGTCGCCGACCCCTATGTCGGACAGATCTCGATCTTCAAGGTGCTGTCCGGCACCATCACCCCCGACCTGACCCTGCACAACGTGCGTTCCGGCGCCGACGAACGGTTCGCCAAGATCGCCTATCTGGTCGGCAAGGAGTCGGAGCTCCTCACCGAGATCCCCGCCGGCGACATCGGCGCCGTCGCCAAGCTGAGCGACACCGCCACCGGCGACACACTGACCCCGAAGCACCAACCGGTCCAGGTCGCCGGTCTACAGCGTCCCGAGCCGGTGCTGTCGATCGCCATCTCCGCCGCCACCCAGGCCGAGGAGGACAAGCTCGCCAACGCCCTGCGCCGGCTCCAGGAGGAGGACCCGGCGATCCGCATCGAGCGCAGCGACGAGACCCACCAGACGCTGCTGCGCGGCATGGGCGAGACCCATCTCACCATCACCATCGAGAAACTGGCACGGAAGTTCGGGGTCGACGTGATCACCGAGGAGGTCCGTGTCCCCTACCGCGAGACCATCACCGTGAGTTCGCGTGCCGAAGGGAAGTACAAGAAGCAGAGCGGGGGACGGGGACAGTTCGGTGTCGCCGTGATCGAGGTCGAGCCGCTGCCGCGGGGGGAGGGGTTCAAGTTCCTCGACGAGATCAAGGGCGGCTCGATCCCACGGCAGTTCATCCCCGCCGTGGAGCACGGAATCGTCGAGACCATGGCAGACGGCGGTGTCCGCGGGTTCCCGGTGGTGGACGTTGCGGTGCACTGCATCGAAGGCAAGTACCACTCGGTGGACTCGTCGGAGATGTCGTTCCGTATGGCCGGCCGCCTCGGCTTCAAGGCCGCCATGGCGGACGCCGGACCCATCGTGCTCGAGCCGGTGTCACGGGTCGAGGTGATCGTCCCACCCGCATACCAGGGCGATGTGATGGGTGACCTGTCGGCGCGGCGCGGTCAGGTTCAGGGAACCGAGGTGGTCGACGACGGCGCCCGCCAGAAGATCACGGCGCTGGTCCCGACATCCGAGATCATCCGCTATGCCATCGACCTGCGGTCGCTCACCCACGGCTGGGGCGACTTCACCGCCACCCACGACCACTACGACGAGTTGCCGTCCCATCTGGTCGACAAGATGGCGATGGCCGAGCCGGACTGAGGTCTCCGGAGCGGCCGACCGGTCACGTCCCGCTACGTCGGGCCAGGTCGGCGACGATCCCGTCGAGGATGTCGCGCTCGGACACCGTCACCGCCGTTGCCCGTACATGGATTGCCGCCCGCTCGGCGACGACGGCGCCGCCGAGCAGGACCGGTGCACGCCCCGCCTCGACCGAGGGGATGGCGGCGACCTCGGCGATCGACATCGCACCGAGACGGTCGGTCAGACCGGCCAGGTCGTCCCCGCCGAGCACGGTTCCGTGCACCGTGTCGGGGTCGTAGACGGCGAGGTCGAGGTGGATCGCCGCCAGGCTGGTGAAGGTTCCGGCCACACCGAGAACCGTGCCAGGGGCGGTAGGTAGCGCAACGTGACGGGCAAACAGCTCGTCGACATGCCGTCGCGCCACCTCGATCTCGTCGGCGGTGGCCGGATGGTGGGGCAGCAGCCGTTCGGTGAGCCGTACCGAGCCGATGTCGACGCTGATGCTCGTCTCCGGTCGATCCTCACCGAACACGAATTCGGTGCTTCCCCCTCCGGGGTCGATGACCAGGAACGGACCCGGCGAGCCCACGCCGGCGGCGGCCCCGGCGAACGACAGCGATGCCTCCTCGTCACCTGTGATCATCTCGGGACGGAACCCGAGTGCGGTGGCGGCCCGGTCGAGGAACTGCTCACGGTTGGTGGCGTCCCTGGTGGCCGAGGTGGCGATCGCCCTCACCTCGATGTCGGGCCAACCGCCGAGGATGGAATGGAACTCGGCCAGGGCGGCCACGGTGCGATCGATCGCCTTCTCGTCGAGGCGGCCGGTGCGGTCGACACCCTCACCCAACCGCACCACCGTCGACCGGCGCTCGAGCCACTGCACCTGAGCCCCACCGCCCGGAATCTCGGCGACGAGCAGCCGCACGGTGTTGGTCCCGATGTCGACGGCGGCGAACCGCGGCACCGTCACCGGCGGACCGGGGGGCGGTGACGGGTCATCGCTTGGGTTCGCGCCATTCGGGGTTCCGCCCCGGGACACCGTCCACCCTGGTCGCACAGACGGTCCGGCAGTCGAGCGGCTCGACCTCGGGGGCCACCCACTCACCCACCGGATTCTCGTTTCCGGCGGCATGGTCGGCGTAGTGGGCATGCAGACACTTGACGCCGCGCTCGGTCCCGCCGACGCCGCCGCTGGGGCGGTGGCGGGGGGCATCGTCGGCGACCAGTGCGTCCCGTTCGGCGGTGTAGCGGTCGGTGGCAGCCGCAAAGCGAGCCGCAACATCGGGGTCGGAATCGATCAGCATTTCGGCGGCTTTGACCCCGCCTCGGCCCTCCACCCGTCCGATCCGCCTCGACGCCAGAGGACAGGTGAGCCAGTAGCGGGTGGGGAATGGGGTGCCGTCGTCGAGATGGGGAGGCACGGCGATGACCACCGGCAATCCGAGATGACAGCGGGCGACCACCTCCACCCGGGAGCGTGGCTGGCGGCCCAGTTGGACGGCAACCACCTCGGTATCGGTGAGGGGCGCCGCAGATTCGGTGGGTGCCCGCGGCGAATCGGCGGAGCTGGCGGCATCCCGGTCAGTCATCTGGTGCCCCGTCAGTCTTCGGGTGCGAGGTCACGCCCGGTGAAGAAGTCGAGAAGCCGTTCCACGAAAGAGCGTCCGGCATCGGGATCCTCGGTCGCCGGAACCGGGGTCGGCGGGCCGGGTGTCGGTGGGGTCTCCACCAGATACCCGGTCTCTCCGGGGCGGACCAGACCGAGGTCCTCGCGGGCGACCCGCTCGATCTCGGCGGGGGTCCCCAGGGCATCGCGCTCGGCTTCGAGGCGGGCGTTCTCGGTGGCCAGGGCGGCGAGCTGCGCTTCGGCGGTGGCGACCTGGCGCTGCTGGGCGATCATCTGACGGAACGGAAAGATACCGGCAAGGGTGATCGCCAGTGCCACCACCAGAAGCACCGCCATCCAACTGGCACGTCGTCCGGGATGCCGCTCGATCTCGGTGGAATGGTCGGTCATCGCACTCCCCGGAAGGCCGACCATCCGGCATACCGGGCCTCGCTGCCGAGCGCCTCCTCGATCCGGAGCAACTGGTTGTACTTGGCGGTCCGTTCCCCGCGTGCCGGGGCGCCGGTCTTGATCTGACCGGCGTTGGTGGCCACCGCCAGGTGGGAGATGAACGAGTCCTCGGTCTCGCCGGAACGGTGGGACACCATCAGCCCGTAGCGGTTGGCGTTGGCCAGCGCCATCGTGTGCAGCGTCTCCGACAGCGACCCGATCTGGTTCACTTTGACCAGCACCGCATTGGCGACGTGCTCGTCGATGCCCCGCTGCACCATGTCGATGTTGGTGACGAAGAGGTCGTCGCCCACGATCTGCATGCGGTCGCCGAGTCGTTCGGTGAGCAGGGCCCATCCGTCCCAGTCGTCCTCTGCCAGACCGTCCTCGATCGAAACCAGCGGGAAGTCGTCGGCGAGCCCTGCCAGGTAGTCGATCATGGCTTCGGAGGTGTGCTGGGTCCCGTCGAGTTCGTAGCGGCCGGTCCGGTAGATCTCGGTGGCGGCAACATCGAGCGCAAAGGCGATGTCCTCGCCCACCCGGTAGCCGGCGGCTTCCACGGCCTCGGAGAGCAGTTCCAGGGCGGCCCGGTCGGCGGGGAGGTCCGGGGCGAACCCCCCTTCGTCGCCGACGTTGGTGGTCAGCCCCTGACCGGCGAGCACCTTCTTGAGGGCGTGGTACACCTCGACCCCGGCCCGCAGCGCCTCACCGAAGCTTGGGGCGCCACCGGGGACGATCATGAATTCCTGGATGTCGAGCGAGTTGGCGGCGTGGGCGCCGCCGTTGAGCACATTGAGACACGGCACCGGCAGGGTGCGCGCCGCCGTCCCACCGAGATACCGGTAGAGCGGCATCCCGACCGTGTCGGCGGCGGCCCGGGCGGCGGCGAGCGAGACCCCGAGGATGGCGTTGGCCCCCAGGTGGGACTTGGTAGGGGTGCCGTCGAGGTCGAGCATCACCTGGTCGATGTGCTCCTGGCGGGTGACGTCGACACCGACGAGTTCCGGGGCGATGGTGTCGTTGACGTTGCCGACGGCGCCGAGCACGCCCTTGCCGTCGTAGCGGTCTCCCCCGTCGCGCAGCTCGTTGGCCTCATGGGCTCCGGTGGAGGCACCCGACGGAACCGCGGCCCGACCGAACCCGCCTCCGGCGACGTGGATCTCGACCTCCACCGTGGGATTGCCCCGCGAGTCGAGGATCTCCCTGGCCCAGACCTTCTCAATCGTCGTCACGCGCAGCACTCCTCACCGGCAAATCGGTACGGATCGAATGTATCACGGGTGCGTCGCTGCGAGGGTGACCCGACAGGCCGATCGCGCCGTACTCCACGACCCGTTCAGGGTACGGCGAGGGCATCACGCAGCACCGACAGCCGCTCCGGCTGGAGCCGGAACCAGGCCCATTTTCCCCGCTGCTCCCGGCTGAGAAGCCCCGCCTCGGCGAGGATCGACAGATGGTGACTCACCGTCGGCTGGCTGCGACCGGTCGGCTCGACGAGGTCACAGGCGCACATCTCCTGGTCGGGGGAGTTGGCGATGAGGCTGAGCAGCCGCAACCGCACCGGGTCGGCGAGCACCTTGAAGGCGGCAGCCAGTTCTTCCGCATCCTGGGTGGCGACGGGTTCGGAGAGCACCGGTTCGCAGCAGGCAACGATCAGCTTGGTGTCCATACCCGCAGGATAGAACGTTTAGACGCGCTTCGATGTATTGACGGGTGTCGATGCATCCGGTATGGTGTCTCATATCGATGCGTGTCGATGAGTAGATCGCTCGAAAGGAATGACGATGAGACTGCGACGACCGGTTCGCCAGGACACCCCGGTGGTGCTCTGCGAACCCTATGGACAGGTGTGTGACGCCGGGTACCGCGCCCGGGCCTTCGATGACAAGCGGCGGATGGACGCCACCCTGGTCTCGGCCGTGGGAATGATTCGATGAGCACAAGCGCAAGCGGCACCGACCGTGTACAGACGGACGAGATGCGGGAACAGGTGAGGTCGCGCTACGCCCGTGCCGCACTGGCCGTGGACGACACCGCCGGATGTTGCGGGGGGTCTGGTGGGTGTGGAACCGCCGCCGACACCGCCTCGGCGGGCGACGGATTCGGCGCCGAACTCTACGACGCCGACACCCGCACCGAACTACCGGCGAGCGCCGTCGAGGCCAGCCTCGGCTGCGGCAATCCGGTAGCCGTGGCCGACCTCCGCACCGGCGAGACCGTGCTCGATCTCGGGTCGGGCGGTGGGATCGATGTCCTGCTCTCCGCCCGTCGGGTCGGACCCACCGGGTTCGCCTACGGGATCGACATGACCGACGAGATGTTGGAACTGGCCCGACGCAACCAGATCGAGGCCGGGATCGACAACGTCGAGTTTCGTCGCGGCCTCATCGAGGACATCCCGCTCGACGACGCCTCGATCGATGTCGTGATCTCCAACTGTGTGGTCAATCTGTCGGTCGACAAGTCGGCGGTGTTCTCCGAGATCGCCAGGGTGCTCCGCCCCGGTGGCCGGATCGGCATCACCGATGTGGTCACCGACGACGACCTGAGCCCGGAGGTGCGCGCCGAACGTGGGAGCTGGGTGGGCTGTATCGCCGGTGCGCTGTCCTTCGAGGAGTACCACCGCGGGCTGTCAGCCGCAGGATTCGTCGACGTTGACATCTCCCCGACCCACAGCGTCGCCGAAGGGGTCCATTCGGCCATCGTCCGGGCGGTCAAGCCGGCGCTGGGATAGACCCCGTCACCACCGGCTACCCGGCCGCGCCGGGTTCTCTCCCCACCGGTCAGGGAGCCGCGCCGTGGCCCGACGACCCGGTCTCGATTCGTTTCGCCTCGTCCCAGAGTCGATCCATGTCCCCGATCGACATCGCGGCCAGGTCGTGGCCACCGGCGGCCGCCAGGGTCTCGACCTGGCGGAACCTGGAGATGAAGCGCTCGTTGGCGGCCCGGAACGCCATCTCGGGATCCGACCCGAGGTGGCGGGCCAGGTTGACCACCGAAAAGAGCACGTCGCCGAGTTCGTGGGCGACGGCGGTCACCGACTCCCCGCTGCCCGGTGTGGCATCCCCGGCGACCGCAACCGCCTCGGCCAGTTCCCCGACCTCCTCAGCGAGTTTGTCCAGCACCGGCTGGACGTCGGGCCAGTCGAACCCCACCGAGGCGGCACGCCGTTGCAGCTTCTCGGCGCGCATCAGCGCCGGCAGCGCCGTCGGCACATCGTCCATCAGCGAATCCCGCTGCTTCTCCTCGGCCTTGATCTGTTCCCAGTTGGCGGACACCGTCGCCGCATCTTCGGCGATGACATCTCCGAACACATGGGGGTGGCGGTGGACCAGCTTGCGCCGGATCGCCTCGGCCACCTCCTCCACCCCGAAGGCCCCTGGTTCCTCGGCGAGGGTGGCATGGAACACCACCTGGAGCAGGAGATCCCCCAGCTCCTCCTCGAGCTCGGCGTACGCCCCGTAGTCAGGGTCGCCGCCGGGCGCTTCGGGATCGAGGCGACTCACCGCATCGACGGTCTCGTAGGTCTCCTCGATGAGATGCGGGACCAGCGAGTGGTGGGTCTGGCGCCGGTCCCAGGGGCACTCGCGGCGCAGCACCCGGTTGACGGTGACCAGACCGTGCCAACCGTTGAGCGGTGGATCGAGGAACAGCGAGGTGCGCGGACCGCCGCTGCGGCGGACCAGGTCGCACAACGGCATGGTTTCGATGCGTTCGTCGGGGCTCCCCAGCGCATCCAGCACCGTCACCGGGGTGTCCTCGGGCAGGGTCCGACCCAGCAGCACGGCGACATCACCCATCACCGCGGCGGTGTCGACCTGGGTGATCACGGTGGGAAGATGAAGCTGCAGCGGATCGGGCAGGGACCGGCCATCGAGCACCTGTGCCCCGTCGGTGATGGGGTCACAGCCGGTGCGTGCCCACACCAGATCGAGGAACGACTCCCCGGGAATGACCTCGACGGTTATCCCGAGCGCGGCGGGCTGCGTCGAGCAACATCTTCACCGCCCGCTCTCCCACCACGGCGCTACCCGGGACGGCGTAGGCGACGGGACCGGAAGCGAGATGGTCGAGCACCCGCTCGGTGATCAGCGCATAGACCTCGTCGAAGTCGGCTCCCGAGTCGTAGAGATCGTCACACGCGACCACCGGTCGGATCGCCGCAAGCTCGACGGCGGCCGGGTGATGGAGGGTACGGATCACGATGGCACGGTCGGGGTCGGTGACCATGGCGGTGGCTGCGCCGGGGAGACGTTCGAGACCTGCCGGTCCGAGACCGACCACGACCAGCTGGATGGGGGCGGCCGGGGCAACGGGTGTGGCCGGCGTGAAGTCGCTGCTCACGGGCAGATCAGGGGATCGTGTCGGGCGGGACCTCGTCCGGCAACGGGATCGACCCCCCGTCGAGGTCGGTTCCGACCCCACCGGGGGCGGCGGGAACGGCGGGACTTGCCGGCGGAACGATCCCCGGCGCCGTCGGCGACCAGGTTCCGATCCGCGAAGCCACCTCGATGTCGGCGTTGCGCACCGCACCGTTGAACCATTCGGAGAAGAAGTCGCTACCGGCGTTGGGGTCGTAGTAGGCGGCGAAGTCCGACTCGAGCTGCTCGGCGGTAGGAGCCACCCGCTCGTCGACGGTGATGATGTGGAAACCGAACTCGGTGGCGATCGGTCCACCCACTTCACCTTCCATGGTGGTGGCGGCGACGTTGGCGAACTCGGGACCGAGCGGGTTGAGATGCAGCGGGCACCCGTCGGGGCCGGCGAGCAATCCCCCGGGGCTGCCGGTGTCCATGGACAGCTCGGTGACCAGGTTGGCGAAACGTTCGCCGCCCTCGAGCCGTTCCAGGACCTCTTCGGCCTCGTCCTCGGACGCAACGAGGATGTGGCGGGCGCAGACCGCCACCACATCCTGCGGCGATTCGGCAAGCAGGCGTTCCGCCGAGCCGTATCCGTCGATCACCAGTCTGGCCAGCACCCCGTCGCGCACCAGCGAACGGAGGGCGTTGGCACGCACCATCCCTTCACCGATGGATTCGTCGGCGGTCATCTGGTCGAACATCGCCGCATACCGTGGGGGCGGGTTGGCGCCCCGCTCCTCGACGTCGGCATCGCTGATGGCGAGCCCGAACTCGTCGAGCGCCGCCTGGCGCATCGCCTCTTCGATGATGAGCCCGGACAGATCGTCACGGAACACCTCGGCGTCGGCGGTGGCGGCGTCCTCGTAGGCGACCCGCATCGACACCACCGACTCCTCGTCGATGGGGGTGCCGTTGACGGTGGCCACCGTCGAAGCGGAGCTGCACGCCGATGCGGCGAACGCCATCACGGCAATGGGGACGGCGAACCGCAGGCGGATGGGTCGGCGATGGCGGGTGGGCAATTCGATCACTCCTCTGGAACCGGCCACATCTTACGGAGAAACGACAGCAGGGCGGGAACCGGGTCCGAGGTCGGTGCCGGGATGAACAGCACCGGGCCCCGCAGCACCCCACGCGGCGCCAACCGGCCAAGCCGGACCTCCTCGTATTCCGCCAGGCTCCCCACCGGCGCCAGTCGCACCTCATGGCGGACCTTGACGATCTCGCGCAATCCGATCCGGATCGCCTCGACCCGGAGCCGGGCCACATCGACCAGCGCCTCGGCCCGTGGCGGCAGCTCCCCGAAGCGGTCCCGCCACTCGGCGGCGACGTCCTCGACCTCGGCGGTGGTCGAGGCGGCGGCGAGCCGTCGATACGCCTCGAGTCGCTGGTCCACCCCCTCGACGTAGTCGTCGGGAAGATGCGCATCCACGGGCAGATCGATCCGGACATCGGGGAGCGCCTCGCTCTCGACCGGTTCACCCTTGAGTTTGCGGACCGCCTCGGCCATCAGCTCGACATAGAGATCGAACCCGACGGCGGCGACGTGGCCGGCCTGGGTCTCGCTGAGGATGCTCCCGGCACCGCGGATCTCCAGGTCGCGCATCGCCAGCTCGAACCCGGATCCGAGCTCGGCGAACTCCCCGATGGCTTCCAGTCTCCGGTAGGCATCCTCCGACAGGCGTTCGGTCTCGGGATGGAACAGGTAGGCGTAGGCGCGCTGGGTGGAGCGCCCCACCCGGCCCCGCAGCTGGTAGAGCTGGGCGAGACCGAGCCGGTCGGCCCGTTCGATCAGCAGGGTGTTGACCTGCGGCAGGTCGAGCCCGGACTCGATGATGGTGGTCGCCACCAACACATCGTGCTCGCCGTTCCAGAACTCGTACATCACCTGTTCGAGTTGGCTCTCGCTCATCTGGCCGTGGGCGACGGCGTAGCGGGCGTCGGGGACGAGGCGGCGGAGTCGTTCCACGGCGTGGTCGATCGACTGCACCCGGTTGTGGACGTAGAACACCTGACCTTCCCGCAACAGCTCGCGGCGGATGGCGGCGGAGACCGCCCGCTCGTCGTAGGGACCGACATAGGTGAGGATGGGGTGGCGATCCTGGGGAGCGGTGCGGATGTGGCTGACCTCGCGGATCCCGGTGAGGGCCATCTCCAAGGTGCGTGGGATCGGGGTGGCGGTGAGGGTGAGCACATCGACCGAGGTGCGGAGCCGCTTCAGGCTGTCCTTGGCGGCGACCCCGAACCGTTGCTCCTCGTCGATGATCAACAGCCCGAGGTCCCGGAACCTGACGTCCTTCGACAGCAGCCGGTGGGTGCCGATCACCAGGTCGACATCGCCGGTGCCGAGACGGCGGATCACGTCGCGTTGCTGGGCGGCGGTGAGGAACCGGCTCAGCACTTCGACCCGCACCGGATAGGGGGCCAGCCGCTCGGCGAAGGTGGCGTGGTGTTGCTGGGCGAGCAGGGTGGTCGGGACCAGCACCCCAACCTGCTTGCCGGCCTGGACCGCCTTGAATGCGGCGCGGATCGCCACTTCGGTCTTGCCGAAACCGACGTCGCCGAAGATGAGGCGGTCCATCGGGGCTTCCGCCTCCATGTCGACCTTGACATCGGCGATCGCCGTCAGCTGGTCGGGGGTCTCCTCGTAGGGGAACGCCGCCTCGAACTCGTTCTGCCACGGGGTGTCGGCGGCGAACGAGTAGCCGGTGGCGCGGGCGCGCCGCCGGTGCAGGTCGACCACCTGCTCGGCGACCACCGCCACCGCCTTGCGGACCTTGCTGCGGGTGGTCTCCCAGTCGGCTCCCCCCATCCGGGACAGACGTGGTTGCTCACCACCGGTGTACCGCTTGACGGCGGCGAGTTGGTCGGTGGGAACATAGAGCCGGTCCTCGCCGTAGTAGGCGACCAGCAGGTAGTCGCGCTCCACCCCGGCCATCTCGCGGTGGACCAGCCCCTCGAAGCGGCCGATGCCGTGGATGTGGTGGACCACGTAGTCGCCGGGGCGGAGGTCGCGGTAGGCCTCACCGGTGGAGGCGGTGCGGCGGTGACCGGGACGGCGGTGGGATCGGCGGCGACCGGCGACCTCCTGCTCGCCCACCACACCGACACCCAGCCACTCGGCGACGAACCCACGGTGGATCCCTTCGGGGAGCACCGCCGGTTGGATGGTGTCGATCCGGTCGAGTTTGGGGATCGGGGTGCCGGTCTCGCCGAGGAGCCGGGCCACCCGCTCGGCGGCGGCCGCCCCGTCCATGGCGATGACGATGCTCACCCCGCGGTCCTTCCAGCGGGTGACGGCGCCCCCGACCGACTCGGGGTCGCCGGGGATGGCGTCGAGACCGCGGGTGGGCAGGATGACGTCACCGGGTCCGGCGGCCGCCGGTGGGGCGGCGATGTGGTCGGTGGCGTCGAGCCGGTCGGCGATGGGTAGGTAGAGCGCCGGGTACGCCCCGGGCTCCGGGGCTCCCGAACCCCAGGTGTCGGCGAGGGCCACGGCGAGATCGTTCTCCTCCTTGACCAGCTCCTCGCTGCGCGCCACCACCTGGACCGGATCGAAGACGATGACGGTGGCGCCGGCGTCATCGGCCTCCTCGAGGATGGTCCGTTCCGGCGCCAGCCACGGCAGCCAGCTCTCCAACCCGGGGAAGGTCAACCCGGCCTCGATGCGGTCCCAGGTCGACAACGCCCAGGGCTGTTCGACGGCGAGCCGCCCCGCCGCCCTGCGGACCTCGGAGGTGGGCATCAGCTCGCGGGCGGGATAGGCGACGAGCCGATCGACCCGGTCGGTGGAACGCTGACCGGTGACGGTGAACGTCCTGATCTCGGTGACCTCGTCACCCCAGAACTCGATCCGCACCGGGTCGCCACCCTCGGGTGGGGCGACGTCGATGATCCCGCCGCGCACCGCAAACTCGCCGCGGGCTTCGACCCGATCGGTGCGGACATATCCGGTGGCGGCAAGCTGGGCCACCAGATCGTCGAAATCGCGCTCCTCGCCCGCCGTCACGGTGACCGGGTCCACCGTCCCCGGCGAGAGCCGCTGCACGGCGCCACGAACCGAGGTGACCACCACCGTCCCCGGTGCCGCGGTTCGGATGGCATGGCGGGCCTGGGTGCGCATCGCCATGGTGGCGACATTGGGCGACACATGCTCGAACGGGAGGGTGCCCCAGGCGGGGAGCAGCAGCGGGCCGTCCATGAACAGGGCGAGATCGTCGACGAGCTCCTCGGCGTCCCGCTCGCCGGGAAGCACCACCAGGACGACCCCTGAGGCCTTCTGGGCCAGTCTGGCGGCGGTGATGGCGCGCAGACCGGGCGGCACGACGACCCGACTCGGTGTGGTCAGGGTTCGGTCGGCCGGCCACCGGTCGAGAAGGGCAGACAGCGGTGCGGTCACGGCGCAGCATCGTACCCAGGTACAGCGACGTCTCATCCGCCCGGAGCACGACGCCACCGAACTCGACGCCGTCCCGGATGGAGTCGGGAGAGGTCAGACCGGTGGCAGCTCGGCCGCCCCGGTGCGTCGCAGCGGGCCGCCGTAGCGGACGAAGTAGTCCCAGGCCGAGATGAGGGTGACGGCCACGGCGACGATCATCGCCCACTGGTCGATGAAGAACGGCCCCACCGCCTCTCCGGGACGGACCATCGCCAACCAGATGGCGGTGAACTGGGTGATGGCCTTGGTCTTCCCCCACTGCGAGGGCGGCACCTTGGAGCGGTCCTGGAGCGCGACCACCCCGCGCAGCCCCATCACCGCCAGTTCCCGGGCGATGATGATGAAGGCGGCCCAGGACCACACCCGGCCGATCTCGATCAGCACCAGCAGGCTGCCGGTGACCAGAACCTTGTCCGCCACCGAATCGAGAAACGCCCCCAGGGTGCTGGTCGCCTGCCACCGTCTGGCCAGGTAGCCGTCGGCGAAGTCGGTGAGGGCGGCGACCACGAAGAGGATGGCGGCGATGTCGAGCACACCCTCCACCTCGTCGGACACCAGGACAAACGCCATGATCACCGGCGTCAGCAGGATCCTGACGTAGGCGAGGAGGTTGGGAACGTTCACGGCGGGGATGGTACCGGTCGGATACCGAACCGTGGCAAGCCGGTCGTCGGGGACGGTCGGG
This sequence comes from uncultured Acidimicrobiia bacterium, assembly GCA_963708235.1. Lineage (GTDB taxonomy): Bacteria > Actinomycetota > Acidimicrobiia > Spongiisociales > UBA5794. The sequence continues at coordinate 2,443,352 of OY970200.1, forward strand.
AACCGGAGGGCGTCACGTCCACCCGAAGCTCTTGGTGACAGCTTTCTGCCACCCGCCGTACAACTCGGCACGGCGCGACTCGGCCATCGAGGGGGTGAAGCGGCGGGCCTCCCGCCAATGTCCCCGCAACTCTTCCATGTCGGACCAGAACCCCGAGGCGAGCCCGGCGGCGTAGGCGGCACCGAGCACGGTGGTCTCGGTGACCCGGGGGACCACCACCGGGACCCCGAGGATGTCGGCCTGGAACTGCATCAACAGATCGTTGCCCGCCATCCCGCCGTCGACCCGCAGCTCCTCGAACGGAACCCCGGCGTCGCGCTCCATGGCGTCGAGGACGTCCCGTGTCTGATAGGCGGTGGCTTCGAGTACCGCCCTGGCGATGTGGCCGGCGGTCGAGAACCGGGTGAGCCCGGCGATGATGCCCCGGGCATCGGGGCGCCAGTGGGGGGCGAACAGGCCCGAGAACGCCGGAACGAAGTACACATCGCCGTTGTCGTCGACGCTCTCGGCGAGGTCCTGGACCTCGGGGGCGGCATCGATCATCCGCAGGTTGTCCCGAAGCCACTGCACCCCGGCGCCGGCGATGGCCACCGAGCCTTCCAGGGCGTAGCGGGCCGGCTCGTCGCCCACCCGGTAGGCGACGGTGGTGAGCAGGCCGTGGTCGGAGTGGACGCGACGGGTCCCGGTTCCGAGCAGGGCGAAACATCCGGTGCCGTAGGTGTTCTTGGCGTCACCCGCCCCGAAGCAGGCCTGACCGAACATGGCGCTCTGCTGGTCACCGAGGATCCCGGCAAGTGGAACCCCGGCGAGCACCTGGCGGCACTCGGCGATCGGTCCGACCGAGGGGACGATGCGGGGCAACATGGCGGCCGGTATCCCGAAGGCGTCGAGCAGCTCCGGGGACCAGTCGAGGCTTCCCAGATCCATCAACATGGTCCGGGAGGCGTTGGTGACGTCGGTGACGTGCTCACCGGTGAGTTTCCAGGCAAGAAAGGCGTCGATGGTCCCGAAGCGGAGCTCGCCGTCCTCGGCGCGTCGACGCAGCTCGGGATCCTGGTCGAGGATCCAGCGGAGCTTCGGTCCGGAGAAGTAGGTGGCGAGCGGGAGACCGGTGACGTGGCGGTAGCGATCCGGTCCGGCCTCGCCGCCGAGCCGCCGGCAGATCTCGTCGGTGCGGGTGTCCTGCCAGACGATGGCGTTGCCCACCGGCTCACCGGTCACCACATCCCAGACCACCGTGGTCTCACGCTGGTTGGTGATCCCGACCGCCGCCACCTCGCCGGGACCGGCGGCCGCCTGCGCCAGGGCGGCGGCGACGACCCGGGCGGTGTTGGCCCAGATCTCGGCGGCGTCGTGCTCCACCCATCCCGGGCGGGGATAGATCTGACGATGCTCGAGCTGGGCGACGGCGACGAACGATCCCCGCTGGTCGACCAGGGCACAGCGGGTGCTGGTGGTTCCCTGGTCGATGGCGGCGATGTAACGCATCAGTCCCGATCCGGTCCGAGCTCTCCGGCGCGTTGCCGGGCGGCTTCGCCACCGGCTTCGATGAACAATTCGATGAGGTCGGCGCCGTGCTGCATCATGATCGCCGCCTCCTCCCGCTCCCGGACCGCAAAGGGACGCAACACGTAGTCGGCGGGATCCTGACGGCCGGGAGGTCGCCCGACCCCGCACCGGAGACGCCAGAACTCGCGGCTCCCGATCGAGCCGACGATCGACTTGACCCCGTTGTTGCCCCCGTGCCCACGGCCTTCCTGCACCCGGAGCTTTCCCAGTGCCAGGTCGATGTCGTCGTGAACGATCAGCAACCGCGCCGGTGGCACGTCGTAGTACTTCGCCAGCGGGGCGACGGCCTGCCCGGACTCGTTCATGAAGGTGCGCGGGAGGGCGAGCACCACCCGGCTCCCGGAGAGGTGGATCTCGGCCACCTCGGCCCGCATGAACCGGGGCGCACGCTTGAACCCGGCGCCATGCCGCCCGGCGAGGACGGCGACAGTATCGCCACCGAGATTGTGCCGGGTGTTCTCGTAGCGGCTGCCGGGGTTACGAAGCCCGACGACGAGGGGGGTGCCCTCGCTCAGCTCTCGTCGCTTCCGCCGCCGTTGTCGGCACCGGTGGTGGCTTCGGCTTCGCCCTCGGCGGCGACGGGCTCCTCCTCCGCTCTGGCGTGGAGCACGGTGACCAGCGGCCGATCACCCTCGTCGACATAGGTGACGCCTTCGATGACGGGGAGATCCTCGATCTTGAGCGTGTCACCGATGCCGAGCTCGGAGATGTCGACGTGGATGCTGGTGGGGACTGCGGTGGGGAGCGCCTCGATCATCACCGAGGTGGCGATGGTGTCGACGATGGCGCCCTCCTCGCGGATGGCGACCGGAACGCCCTCGTACTCGATGGCGACCTCGGCCTGGATGGCGACATCGAGGGAGATCTTGATGAAATCGAGGTGGGTGATCTCGCCGCGCACCGGGTGACGCTGCACCTCGCGAGCGACCGTGAGATAGCTGTCGCCGTCGACCTCGACGCTGATGACGGCGTTGGAACCCGCCTCGGAATGAAGTGCGCCGTAGAGCCGCGACCGTTGACGGTCACCGAGACCGGATCGAGTCCACGACCGTAGACAACGGCCGGCACCAAGCCGTCACGTCGCAACCGCCGTGACGGCCGCGTCCCAGCCTCGGTACGGCGCTGGGCGCTCAGGGTGACCTTTTCCATGATGCTGATGGCTCCTCACGATGCGGGTTGCGGTCCGACCGGGCACGACGACCCGGGCGGTGCGGGGCGCGCAGCACGAGTGCCGTGCGGCGCCGAGAGACCCCATATTATGCGTCACGGCGACGCTTGGGGCAAAGCGGCCCCGGACCGGCCATCGTGGATGCGCCACACAGCGGCTGCGGTGTCCCCCATGGAGGTCATCCGTCTCCGGCGAGGGCGGCGTGGGCGGCGGCGAGACGGGCCACCGGAACCCGGTACGGGGAGCAACTCACATAGTCGAGCCCGTAGCGGTGGCAGAGGGCGATCGAGCGTGGTTCGCCCCCGTGTTCCCCGCAGATCCCGGTCTCCATCCCCGGTCGGGTGGTGCGTCCGGCGGCGACGGCGATCCGCATCAGCTCCCCCACCCCGACGTCATCGAGTGTGGCGAACGGGTTGTCGGCGAGGACCCCGGCGGTGACGTAGGCGAGCAGGAATCCGGCCTCGGCGTCGTCGCGGCTGATGGCGTAGGTGGTCTGGGTGAGGTCGTTGGTGCCGAACGAGAAGAACTCTGCGGTTTCGGCCAGTTCACCGGCAACCAGCGCCGCTCGGGGTGTCTCCACCATGGTGCCGATCTGATAGACCACGGTCCGGCCCTGTTCGGCGAAGACGTCGTCCGCCTCGGTGCGGAGCAGGTCGGCGACATAGGCAAGCTCGTCACCGGTGACGGTGAGCGGCACCATCACCTCGGGTTTGACGGTCCGTCCTTCGGCATCGGCGGTACACGCCGCCTCCATGATCGCCCGCATCTGCATCCGGGTGATCTCCGGGTAGACCACCGAAAGCCTCGCACCTCGCAACCCCAGCATCGGGTTCTGCTCGTGGAGCCGGGCGACGGCGGCGGCCATCCGCTCGCATTCGGCCAACTCGGCGAGGATCTCGTCCATCGCCTCGATCGATCCGACCGACCGCAGACGCACCTTGCAGTCGGCGACCTGACCCACCAACTCGTCCCATGCGGGGAGGAACTCGTGAAGCGGCGGGTCCATGAGCCGGATCACCACCGGGAGACCGTCCATCGCCACGAACAGCCCGTGGAAGTCGGAGCGCTGCAACGGGAGCAACTCGGCAAGCGCCTCGCGACGCTCGGTGGTGGTCGACGCCATGATCATCCGCCGCACCACGGGGAGGCGGGCGGCTTCGAAGAACATGTGCTCGGTGCGACACAACCCGATTCCCTCCGCACCGTAGCTGCGGGCCCGCTCGGCATCCGCCGGGTAGTCGGCGTTGGCCCGCACCCCGAGACGGCGGAACCCGTCGGCCCAGCCCAACACCTTGTCCAGCCACGGGTCGGAGAGGTCGGGGACGAAGGTGCCGAGCTTGCCGACGAAGACTTCACCGGTGGTGCCGTCGATCGACACCCAGTCGCCCTCCTCGACGGCGGAACCCCCGACGCGCATCGACCGAGCGGGCAGGTCGATCTCGAGACCCGCCATCCCCACCACGGCGGGCTTCCCGAACTGGCGGGCGACAAGGGCGGCGTGGCTGGTCCGGCCACCGCGGCTGGTCAGCACCCCGACGGCGGCGATCATGCCGTGGACGTCGTCCGGTTTGGTCTCGGGGCGCACCAGCAGCACCTGGCGTCCCTCGTCGCTCCAGCGCTTCGCCAGGTCCGGGTCGAAGGCGACCACCCCGACGGCCGCCCCCGGTGAAACCTCGAGACCTTTGCCGAGCATCCGCCCTTCGGCGACGGCGCGCTGCCGCTCGGCGGTTTCGAGTTGGGGGTGGAGGAAGAAGTCGATCTGGTCAGGAGTGACCCGCATCACCGCTTCCTGACGGGTGATCAGACCCTCGTCGGCCATGTCGGCGGCGATGCGGACCGCCGCCTGGGCGGTGCGCTTCCCGGTGCGCGTCTGCAACAGCCACAGCTTGCCCCGCTCGACGGTGAACTCCATGTCCTGCATGTCGCGGTAGTGACGTTCCAGTCCGGCGGCGATGGCGGCGAACTCCTCGTAGGCGGCCGGCATGGTCTGGCGGAAGTGCTCCAGGTCGTGGGTGGCCCGGATCCCGGCAACCACGTCCTCGCCCTGCGCATTGACCAGGTAGTCCCCTTCGATGTGGGGGGCGCCGGTGCCTCCGTCGCGGCTCATGGCGACCCCGGTCGCCGAATCTTCGCCGAGGTTTCCGAACACCATGGCCTGGATGTTGACCGCCGTCCCCAGGTCGTGGGCGATCCCGGCGGCGTTGCGGTAGTCGGTGGCCCGTTTGCCGTTCCACGAACTGAACACCGCCTCGACCGCCAGCATGAGCTGGCGGCGGGGATCGTCGGGGAACCCGGGGGCGATTCTGCGGAACCGTTCGACCACCTCGGCCAGTTCATCGGCGTCGAGCTCGGCGTCGGTGGCGACACCGCGCCGGCGACGCATCTCCGACAGCACCTGTTCGAACAGTTCGTCCTTGTGGCCGAGCACGACCGAGCCGAACATCTGCACCAACCGCCGGTAGGTGTCGAAGGCGAACCGCTCGTCGCCGGTCTCCTTGGCGAGCCCGGCCAGGGCGGCGCCGTCGAGCCCGATGTTGAGCACGGTGTCCATCATCCCCGGCATCGAGAACCTGGCTCCGGAGCGGCACGACACCAGCAGCGGTCGCACCGGGTCACCGAAGCTGCGCCCGGTCTCCTGTTCCATGTGGGCGACGGCGGCGCCGATCTCGTCGACGAGCCCGTCGGGGAACTCGCCCCCGGCGGCGAGGTAGGTGTTGCACGCCTCGGTGGTGATGGTGAACCCCGGCGGCACCGGGACCCCGAGACGGGCCATGTCGCCGATGTTGGCGCCCTTTCCGCCGAGCAGTCCCCGGACCGCCTCCCAGTCACCGCCGACCGCAGCCTCGGCCTCGTCGGTCTCGTCGAACCGGTACACCCATCGCGGAGCCATGCCACCCAACCCTCTCGTTGCCGAACCTGCCCCCACATCGTCCGACAGGCCGGCCGAAAATGCCAGGGCAGATCGGCCCTACATGAGGTCTGCCCGGTTGCGAACCCGCCTACTCGACGGGGCCGGCGCTGCGTCGCATCCCGGCGCCGAGGCGGCGGCTTCGTTTGTAGGGGAAGATCTCGATCACCTCGCCGGCCCGGAGCCGGTCCTGCATCCGGGTCCAGAACCGGACGCCGAAGAGGTCGCCGTGGTGATAGTCGAAGGCTTCCCGCAGCTCGCCGCGGATCCCGAGGAAGCGGGTGAACTCCTCGGGGAACACATCGGCGCCACCGACCCCGAACCATGGCTCCGCCGACATCACCTCGTCGGGTCGGTCGGAATCGGGAAGCTCACGGAAGTTGCAGTCGGTCAGGGCGGTGATCTCGTCGTAGTCGTAGAACACCACCCGGCCGCTGCGGGTCACCCCGAAGTTCTTGAGCAACATGTCACCGGGGAAGATCCCGGCGGCGGCGAGGTTCTTGATGGCCCGGCCGTAGTCGACGATCGCCGACCTCGCCTTCACCGGGTTGGCCTCGCGCAGGTACAGGTCGAGCGGGGCGAGACGACGCTCGACATAGACATGGTGGAGCGTGACGTGTTCCTCGTCGACGGTCACCGAGCGGGTGGCGTCACCGGTGAGCTCGGCGAGCAGATCCTCCGAGAACCGGGCACGGTCGAAGCGGAGCTGTTCGAACTGGTGGGCGTCGACCAGCCGGCCGGCGCGGTCGTGGCGGGCCACCAGCCGGTATTTGGCCATGATCTGGCGTCGGGTGGTCTGCTTGGGATAGGGGAACCGGTCGCGGATCACCTTGAACACCACGTCGTAGCCGGGTGCGGTGAACACGATCATCACCATCCCCCTGATCCCCCTGGCGTGCTCGAATCGGTCGCTGCTGGTGGTGATGTGCCGGAAGAAGTTGCGGAACAGCTCCGTCTTGCCGTGTTTGCGGTGACCGATGGCGGTGTACAGCTCGTCGCGGGACCGGGTGGGAAGCAGCGCCGCCAGATAGCTGACGACGGCGGCGGGGGCGGGCGCCTCCACCAGGAACGAGGAGCGGGTGTAGCTGAACAGGACACTGAGGTCGGTGGCCTCGGCGAGCACGGCGCCGATGACCAGCCCGCGGGTGGTGTGGTGGATGGCGATCGCCAGCGGGAGCACCATGTCCCCGGTGCGGAACCGGCCCACCAGGTAGGCGCCCTGGCCCCGGTAGAACGGGGCGGCGAGCAACTCGATTCTCTCGACAGGTGTCGACATGCCGTGGAGCCCGATGCTGCGACGGATCTCGGTGGCGGCGAGCCGGAGGTCACGGCGCAGGTTCTGCCAACGGAGATCCGGGTGCGGAGCGGTCACCGCCGCCTCCAACGCCGCTTCCAGATCACCGGCGACGTCGTAGCGGACCACGGTGGCCGCATCGGACGGCGGCGGGGCGTGGGTATCGAGGAACTCCACCTGCGGATCGACCCCGATGGTGGTGAGAAACCGCCGGGTGATCGAGTTGAAGAACGTCTCGGCGATCTCGGCGTCCGGCCATTCGGCGACCAGGGCAGAGAAACGTGGCTTCGCCGACGCCCACAGATCCCGCTCCCCCGCCGCAGCACCACAGCGTTCGGTGACGGCAGCCACGGCACCGTCGACCTGTTCGGCGTAGGCATCGAACCGCTCGATCGCATCGGACTGATGCAACAGCCAGTCCCGGTGCGCAAAACGGAGCGGAGCGCGACCCGTGATCTCCTGATACCGGGTGGTGAAGACCCGGAAGCTGCCGGCGAGGGTGGCGGCGACCACCTCCGGCAGCGTCTCGGTGGTCAGATGTTCTCTCCGGCGAAGATCTCGCTCACCGAGGCGTCGGTGAAGATGGCGTTGACGGTGCCGGCCAGCAGCTTGCCGATGGACAACACGGTCAGCTTGTCGAGATCTTTGGCGGCCTCCGGCACCGGCAGCGTGTTGGAGATCACCACCTCGTCGATGGGAGCGTTCTTGAGCCGATCCACTGCCGGCTCGGACAGGATGCCGTGGGTGGCGGCGAGACGGACACTGAGGGCGCCGCGTGCCTGGAGCAGTTCGGCGGCCGCAACGGCGGTACCGGCGGTGTCGATCATGTCGTCGACGATGATGCAGTGGTGACCCTCGACCTCACCGACGATCTCCGAGGCGGAGACCTGGTTGCGGGCATCCGAGGCGCGCCGCTTGTGGACGAACGCAGGGGACGCCTGATCGAAGTGCCGGGCGAACTTGGCGGCGAGCTTGACCCGGCCGGTATCGGGGGAGACGATGGTGAGCGGCGGTTCGCAGGCCATCTTCAGATAGTCGACGAACACCGGCAGGGCGGTGAGATGGTCGAACGGCTTGTCGATGAAGCCCTGGATCTGCCCGGTGTGGAGATCGACCGACATGATGCGATCGGCACCGGCGGCGACGAACAGGTCGCTGACCAGGCGGGCGGTGATCGGCTCGCGCGGCCGGCCTTTCTTGTCCTGCCGGGCGTACCCGAAGTACGGGACCACGGCGGTGATCCGCTTCGCCGACGCCCTCTTCAGGGCGTCGATCATGATCAGCTGTTCCATCAGGTGGAAGTTGAGCGGCTTGGTGTGGCTCTGGATCACGAAACAGTCGGCGCCCCGGACACTCTCGGTGTACCGGATATAGATTTCCCCATCGGCGAACACACCCCGTTCCACCCCACCGAGGGTGGTGCCGAGAAGGTTGGCGACCTCGCGAGCCAGGCCTTCGTTGGCCGACCCGGAGAAAATCATGAGGCGCTTGCGGCCTCCGATTTCCATCACGTTTTCTCCTGTTCAGACCTGGCCTTGCGGCGCGCAGCGTAGCCGGGGATCTCCTTGACCGGCGAACGCCCGACGGCGAGGGCACCGGAAGCGACATCGCCCGTTACTACGGTACCCGCTCCCGTCCATGCCTCATCCCCGATGTCGACGGGCGCCACCAGCATGGTGTCGACCCCGATCTTCACCCGGTCACCGATGACGGTGCGGTGTTTGCGGTACCCGTCGTAGTTGGCGGTGATGGTTCCCGCCCCCACGTTGGACCCGGCTCCGATGGTGGCGTCACCGATATAGGACAGGTGCGGGATCTTGGACCCCTCCCCGACCACCGAGTTCTTGATCTCGACAAAGGTGCCGGCCTTGGTGTGGTCCCCGAGGTCGGCACCGGGACGGAGGCTGACATACGGCCCGACCTCGGCGCCGCTGCCGACATCGGCCTGACGCAGCACCGAGTACCAGATGTGCGCCTCGGCGCCGATGGTGCAGTCCCTGGCATACACCGACGGTCCCACCTCGGCTCCGGCGGCGACCGTGGTCGATCCCTCGAGGTGGACGTCGGCGAGGAGCCGCACCCCCGCCTCGAGACGGACGGTGGCATCGATGTAGGTGCGGTCCGGATCCTGCATCCAGACCCCTTCCTGCATCCATCGCCGGTTGATCCGCCGGCGCAGTTCGCCGGCCACGGCGGCAAGCTGGTCGAGGGAGTTGACACCCTCGGTTTCGGCGGCGTCGGTGGTGTGGGCGACGATCTTGGCGCCGGCGGCGGTGAGCAGCCCGATGACGTCGGTGAGGTAGTACTCCCCTTGGGCGTTGCCGGGCTCGATGGCATCGAGGGCGGGAGCCAGGTCACCGGCACGGAACACGTAGACCGAACTGTTGACCTCCGCAATGGCGAGTTCCTCGGCGTCGGCGTCGCGTTGTTCGACGATCCGGGCCACGGTGCCATCGGCGTGGCGGACGACACGGCCATAGCCGGTCGGATCAGACGGCACCGAGGTCAGCAGCGTGGCGGCGGCGCCCGAGTCGAGGTGGAGGGCGACCAGCCGCCGCAGGGTGTCTTCACCGAGCATCGGGGAGTCCCCGGGGAGGATGAGCACCGCATCGTCGGCATCGGGCGCAAGGGCGGCAAGACCGATGCGGGCGGCATCCCCGGTGCCGAGCTGGTCCGCCTGGAGGGCGGTAGGGGTGCCGTCGGGAAGCACCGAGATCACCTCTTCGGCCTGATGACCGACCACCACCACCGTACGTTGCGACCCGGCGGCGGCAGCGGCATCGACGGCCCACCGCACCATGGGCAGCCCGGCGACCTCGTGGAGCACCTTGGCTCGTTCCGACTTCATCCGGGTGCCCTTGCCGGCGCCCATCACGATCGCTTTCACCGTCATCGGGTCACCTCACGACAGGTCGGAGTGCGGCGTTGCGCCACATCGGGCTTGTAGTTCTCGGGCCGTGATCCGGAGATCGGCGAGTCCCCGGAGATTGCGGGATGCCGCATGTCACCGGGCTCGGGTGGCCGGCCGGTGACGGCCGACCGGTTGATGTTCGCTGGGGGGACAGGACTCGAACCCGTACTGACGGGACCAAAACCCGTCGTGCTGCCAGTTACACCACCCCCCAAAGGGGTGCGTCCCGAGTGTAGAGGCTGCCACGGGCGGCAACCGAGGGTTACCCCGAATCGGTACTCAGGCCGGGTCAGGGTGCGCCTCCTTCGACCAACCGCGATCGACCGGCAGCACCGCATGGGTGGCGCGGGCACCGGTGGGGGCGACGGTGAGCGCCGATTCGGCCTCGGCGCGATCGACGAACCAGGCGAACAGAGTCGGACCGCTTCCGGACATCGCCACCGGTCGTTCCCAGCGGTGTTGCAGTTCGTGGCGCCAGTCGTCGAGCTCGGGCATCAGCGAGACGGCGGCGGGGTAGAGATCGTTGACCAGGGGGGCGTAGCTGCGGACGGCCGGCGGGAGCCCGCTCGAGGCGGTCTCCGGACCGGCGGGCTCGCCGAGACGGTCCCATTCCCGGAACACGGCCGGAGTCGACAGTTCGACCGGCGGCACCACCAGTCCGAGGGCGAAGCCGGTGAGGGGTTCCAGACGATGGACGGTCTCGCCGCGACCGGTGACCATGGCGGTGCCACCGTCCGCACAGAAAGGGACATCGGACCCGAGCTGAGGCGCCAACTCCCCGACCAGCGCCGGATCGGCGCCGAGCCTTCGCACTGCAAGATGAAGGGCGGCAGCGGCATCGGCGCTACCCCCGCCGAGACCTGCGGCGACCGGGATCTGCTTGCGCAGCCGGAGTTGCAGCGCGGTCCCGGGCTCGCCCGCCGTACCCGCATCGGCGGCGATCCGTCGGCGCACCGCCTCCACCGCCAACCAGGCAAGGTTGCGATGGTCATCGGGGACCTGCTCGCCGTCCCACCCGACGACACCGTCCCCATCGCCACCGTCGACCGGAGACACCAGCTCCAGCCGGTCGTACAGGCTCACCGACTGGAAGAGGCTCTGCAGCGGGTGGTACCCGTCGGGTCGTACCGCCTCGACCCGGAGCGACAGGTTGACCTTGGCGTAGGCGACGGCTCTCATCTGCCCGCCCCGCTCGCCGCCGCCAGGGAGACGAAGTCCTCGGCGGCGAGGGTCTCGGGACGGGCGGTGGGATCGATCCCGGCGGCGACGAGGGTCGCTTCCGGATCGGCGAGAACCCCGGTCAGCGAACGACGGAGCATCTTGCGACGCTGTCCGAAGGCGGCGGCAGCAAGCCGTTCGGCGACATCGACTTCTGCTGGCGGAGGGCGGCGTTCCACCACCACCACCGCAGAGTCCACATCGGGTGCGGGGACGAAGACCTCGGGTCGGACCGCAAACGCCAGACGCACCTCGCCGCGCAGTCGGGCGACCACACTGGGCAGCCCGTACACCTTCGATCCGGGGGCGGCGGCCAGCCGTTCGGCGACCTCACGCTGCACCATCACCACGAACCGGGTGATGGCGGGCACCCGCTTCAGCAGGTCGAGCAACAGCGGCGTCCCCACGTTGTAGGGCAGGTTGGCGACCAGCACCCATCCCTCCCCGGTCAGCACCGATCCGAGATCGACCGAGGTCGCATCCTCGAAGCGGAGGTCCACGGTCCCGCCGGCGATAGGGCCCGCCAGCGAGTCGATCAGCAACGGTCGGAGGTGGGTGTCCACCTCGTAGGCCAGGACCTGGGCGCCGGTGGCCGCCAGGGCGGCGGTGAGGGTCCCGGTCCCTGAACCGATCTCGATGACACGGTCACCGGGCCCGACGGAGGCGGTGCGGACGATGCGGTCCACAAGCGCCGGGTCGGCGAGGAAATGCTGACCGAGGTTCTTGTTGGGGTGGTGGCCGTGGAGTTCGAGCAGGCGACGGATCTCCGAGCGACCCTGGGCGCCCGCCACCTGGGCCCCTGCGACCTCGAAGCCGGAGGTCACCTCGTTGGGCGGCGCGTCGTCGGGATCGGCCGGAATCACGGTGCGCCACCGAAGATCCGCTCGGCGGTGGCGGTGGTGGCGGCGGCGACCTCGGTGCGGGTCATCCCCCACACCTCGGCGAGGGCAGCGCCGACAAGGGGGACCAGGGCGGGACGGTTCTCCTCGCCGCGGTGCGGTGGAGGCGTCAGATACGGAGTGTCGGTCTCGACCATGGTTCGGTCCGGTGGCGCCACGGCGGCGCCGAGACGCACCGTGTCCCCGGTGGGGAAGGCCACCGGGCCGGCAAAGGAGAACGTGACCCCGAGGTCGGCGAAGCGCCGGGTCCATCGCGGTCCCCCGGTCCAGCAGTGCAGCACGGCGTTGGCGCCCAGTGCGGCGGTTTCGATGGCGTCGTGCACATCGGCGAAGGCGTCCCGGCAGTGGATGATGACCGGCTTGCCCAGGTCACCGGCGAGACCGAGCTGGGCGGTGAAGGCGTGGCGCTGTGCCTCGGGGGGCGCCAGGTTGCGGTAGTAGTCGAGCCCGCACTCCCCCACCGCATCGGCTTCCGCCGCCAGCGCCGCGATCCGCCCCTCGACCTCCGGCCAGGATGTGGCGTCGTGGGGATGGAGCCCGGCCGACCATCGCACCCGTCCCGGATGCGCCGCCGCGATCCGGCGTGCCTCGAGCGAGGTCTCCAGATCGACGCCGGGGCACATCACCCAGCTCACCCCGTGGTCGGCCGCCTCGTCGAGCCGGTCGGCCGGTAACGCCTCTCCCAGAAACAGATGGCAGTGGGTGTCGACCCAGGTCACACCGGTCACTCATCCTCGTCGAGGGACTCGATCTTGGTGAACAGCGGTTCTGGTTGCGCCAGCACCGTCCCCGGAGCGATCTCGGGTCGGGTCCAGGTGGCGCTCCCTGCATCGATTCCCAGGGTGGCGAGGACCCGGGGTGAGGTGAAGGGGAGGTAGGGCTGGAGTGCCACGGCCAGCCCGGCGATCGCCTCCAGTGCGGTGACCAGCGTGGCGGCGGTGACCGCCAGATCGGTCTTGGCGGTCTTCCACGGCTGACGGTCGTTGAGGTAGACGTTGAGGGCCTGAGCGCCGGACATGGCACGTTGCAGCCCGTTGCGCAGCCGGCGTGCCTCGAGGTGTTCACCGGTCTCGACGATCATGGCGTCGATCGCGGCGACCACGGCGAGGTCGTCATCGGTGCGTGGCCCGGGGTCGGGGACGACCCCATCGAAGTAGCGGTGGGTCATCGAAACCACCCGGTTGACCAGGTTGCCCCAGGTGGCCACCAGTTCGTCGTTGACCCTGCTCACGATCTGGTCGTCGGAGAGATCGGTGTCGTTGTGTTCGGGGAGCGCCGACGCCAGGGCGTAACGGAGCGCATCGGGCTCGACCCGTTCGGCATACCACGACATCGACTTGCCCACCCCGCGACTGGCGGAACCCTTCTCCCCGCGGAAGGTGACGTACTGGTTGGCGGGGACATCGGTGGGAAGCTCGAGACCGCCGTAGCCGATGAGCTGACTGGGCCAGATCACGGCGTGGAAGACGATGTTGTCCTTACCGACGAAGTAGTAGGACTCGGCGGCGTCGCCTTCCCACCACGGACGCCACGCCTCGGGGTCGCCGCTGCGTTGCGCCCACTCCTTCGATGCGGACAGGTATCCGATGACGGCCTCGAACCAGACGTAGATCCGCTTGCCGTCACCGAGATCGTCGAAGTCGGGAGGAACCGGGATCCCCCAGGTGAGGTCGCGGGTGATGGCCCGGTCCTGGAGACCCTCCTCGGTGAACCCGATGGCCATGTTGAGCACATGACGTCGCCACCCTTCCCGGGTCTTGAGCCACGCAAGCAGGTCGTCCTGGAGCTCGGACAGCTTGAGGAAGTAGTGCTCGGTGTCGCGCATCACCGGGGTGGCGCCGGAGAATCGGCTGCGTGGTGCGATCAGGTCTTCCGGGTCGAGCTGGCGTCCACAGTTGTCGCACTGGTCCCCCCGTGCTTCGCCGTAGCCGCAGTGGGGGCAGGTTCCCTCCACATATCGGTCGGGAAGGAACCGGTCGGCCTCGGGGTCGAAGTACTGCTGGCTGGTGGCCTTGGCGATGAACCCGTGTTCGGCGAGGGTCCGGAACACATCCCAGGTGACCTCCCGATGGTTGTCGGTGCCGGTGGTGGTGTACAGATCCCACGAGATCCCGAAGCTCTCCCAGTTGGAGAGGAACTCCTGGTGATAGCGGTCGACGATCGCCTGCGGGGTGACGCCCTCCTGGTCGGCCCGGACCATGATCGGGGTGCCATGGATATCGGACCCGGAAACCATCAGCACGTCGTTGCCGATGGCACGGTGGTAGCGGGCGAAGATGTCGGCGGGGAGATACGCCCCGGCGAGGTGACCGAGGTGGCGCGAGCCGCTGGCGTACGGCCAGGCGACGGCAACGAGGATCTTGCGGGGCGTTTCGGACATGCGTCACCTAGAGTCGGCGGCCGGGTGGCCCGGATGGTACCAGCGGGCGGCGGGCTGACCCGCTCCGGAGCGCTTCACATCAGCGGCGTCACGGTGTCGGGACCGGCAACTGCAAGCGGCTCGGCCCTTCATGTGGTGACGACCCACCGAATGGATGCACAAATGGGTGCACCATGGCTTGCCCTGACCTTCACCAACAGCACCAGATGGGGCACTAGAGTGCCGAGGCCAAGCTGGGCCCGCTTGCTGGGACGACTTGCCGGGACCCACGACCATAGAGTCTGTGAGGTCGCGTGAATATTGGAATCGTTCGTAAGATTGACGATCTTGGACGGATCGTCGTCCCCGCCGAAACCCGGCGCCTGTTCAACATCACCGAGGGTGACGAGTTGGCCATCTCGGTGGAGGATGACGCCATCGTGATCCGACGCCTGGAAGCCGTATGTGTCTTCTGTGGCGCCACCGCCGAGGTGACATCCTTCCGCAGCCGGGGTCTGTGCACCGCCTGCCGATCAGCAGCCTCGGGAGCGACTGACTTCTCGTCGGTACCGTCGCCTCCGGCGGCGTCACCCCGCACCGCCAGTTCATAGAGTTCCCGCCGTCGGACACCGTGGCGTTGTGCGGCGTCGCGCACCGCAGCCGACAGCGACGCCCCTTCCCGCCTGGCCGTGGCGACCTCGGCGAGGGCGGCATCCAGATCGCCGACGGGTGCCGGGGCGCCCGCCACGACCAGGGTGAACTCGCCGCGAGCAGCGTCGCCCGACCAGCGTTCGGCGGCCTCGGCGAGCGTCCCCGCCCACACCTCCTCGTGCATCTTGGTCAACTCCCGACCCACCACCACCTCCCGGTCGTGACCCAGGCTGGCACCCAGGGCGGCGAGGTCGTCACCGACCCTCCGGGTGGCGGCGAAGAGCACGATGGTCCGATCCTCCGCCGCAAGCCGCACCAGACGCTCGGTCCGGGCCGACCCCTTTCTCGGCAGGAACCCTTCGAAGACGAACCGGTCGGCGGACAGCCCCGAGACCGCCAGCGCCGCGGTGACGGCGCTGGGCCCTGGTACCACGGCGATCTCGGCGCCGACCTGGCGTGCCACCCGCACCGCACTGAGCCCGGGGTCGGCGACCGCAGGAGTGCCGGCATCGGTGATCAGCACCACGATTTCCCCCTGGGACAGCCGACCGGCGAGCTCCTCCCCACGCCGGTGCTCGTTGCCGACGAAATAGCTCCGCAACGGCTTGTGGACGCCGAGGGCGACGAGTAGCTGACCGGACCGCCGGGTGTCCTCGGCGAAGACCACATCGGCGGACTCGAGGGTGGCGGCGAGACGTGGGCTGGCATCGCCGAGGTTGCCGATGGGGGTGGCGCAGATGATGAGACGCCCGATGCGGGCAACGTCAGACACACCCGGAGGCTACCGACCCGGTGGCAGGCGGGTGTCGACCGACCGATTCCTGGGCTTCGGTCCACCGCCGGATGCCCAGCCTGCCTCCTGATGGAGGGGCACCCACGGCGATTGGCAGTTCGGCGATGAAGCTGGCGCCGGGGAGACGGACCCGGGCTCCCGGGTCGAGACGACGCCGATCGATGACGGCCCCGGTGGCATCGAGACCGACGACCCACACCGGTTCCAGCATCCCGTGACCGTGGACGGCGGCGCCCGCCAACAGCAATCCGTAGCCGGTCGGCCAGGGACGCAGCCCATGGAGTCGATCCCGGAACGAGAAGGCGACCACCAAGGGCCCGGAGGCCCACGGCTGCCCGGTTTCGACGGCCCGGAGCTCGACGATTCGGTGTCGGCGGTGTCTGGCTGGTACGATCATGTCATGGCAAAGGCAAAACGTCGCAAGCTGCGCGCCCGTCGAAGCAAGGCCAACCACGGTCGTCGGCCCAACGCCGGCCGGGGCTGAGTCCCTTCACTTCTGAACGAGCCGTCCCTCGGTGGTGTCCGTCGATTTTCGATGACGCTCCCCACGGGCGGTTCTTTCGCGCCCTGAGCCGATTTCGATAGTCCACCGGTCAACGTACCGGGACCGGGTCCGACAGGGAACCCCCGGTCCGATCCCTTGTCGTCAGCTGCGCCCTACGGAACCGGGACCGAGTCGCGCAGGCTACGCCCCACCGTAGGGTCGTCGGATACCACCACGACCAGCCCCTCGCTCTCGCGGTCCACGAACATGTACGGCCCGGAGGTCTCAGGGTCGGCGGCATCCGCCAGTCCGACGTGCTCGACCCCGCCCCCGGCGTTCACCGGAGCGGACATCCCCATCGGCCCGATGGCATGGTTGAGGAACGCCTGTGCCACCTCGACGGTGTCGTCGACGGTGTCGCCACGGAAGGTGTAGACGAAGGCCATCCCGTTTGGCGAGGTGTACAGGGCGGCGCCGTCCCCACCCCACCCGTCGATGGTCTGGGTCAGGATCCCGCCGGAGACTCCGCCAACCAGCAACGGTTCGAGAGCCGCCGATCCCCATGTCCCGGCGTCCTGAACCGTGTACCCGGTCGCCGGGGCGGTGACCGGCGGGACCGTCCGGACCGTTTCGGCGGCCATGTACCGCGTCGGGTAACGGAGGTACTCGGTGGTGAGAGGATCGGCGCCGTAGGCGCGATCCAACTCGCCGATCCCACCTTCCTGGACCAGCGCCTCGATGAACGGGATACCGGACTCGAACGGGAAGGACAGCCACACGTTCACCGCCTCCGGCAGGGGGACCGTGGTCACCGGGCGCACGGCAGCGGCGGCAACCTGGTCGGTGTTGGGCAGCCCCTGGAGGTAGACGAGTTGGAAGAAGGTGGCATCGGCCGTCGCCAGCGCCGCCAGGGCATCGGCCTCGTCCTGGCGGCCCTCCGCTCGGAGCTCGGGGATCCGGGTTCCGTAGCGGTGGTAGACGTCGACCAGCGCCCTGACCATCTCCCGCACCAGGATGCTGCGGTCGTAGGCACTCAGATCGGTCGAGGTGGCGACCACGAGCTCCTCGGCCGTCGGGTCGTAGAACGCAGGGACATCCTCGGCCGCCACCTCGCGGAAGAGCTGTTCGAGGTCGTCGGCAGGCCCGATCAGTCCCATGGTTCGCATCAGGCGGGTCTGTACCGCCAGGGTGTCGGTGTCGATTTCGGCGTCGAGGGCGGCAGCTCTCCTCGTCTCGAACTCGGCGTCGGTGACCAGAGCCACCCGCGGCGGGTCGAGGAAGCGAAGACCCCGGATCCCTTCGGTGGTGGCACGCAACGTCTCCAACTCTCCCTGGAGGGACTGGGCGACACTCTCGTCGACACCGGTACCGACGGTCACCGCTGCAGGCCCGACCGACGTGATATCGACCCCGATCGTGGTCGGAGGAACGGTGGTGGTGGTCGTGGTGGGAGGTGGTTCCTCGGTACAGCCCGTCACCACGATGAGAGCGACGACCAGGGCGAGGACCCTGCCGGAAGGAGTGGACATCGCCGGAGAGCGTACCTGCCGCCGGGCGAAACACACCAGCATGAAGGATCGCTGACTCAGTGCAAAGCCAGGCGCCGGCGGGTGGCGGCGGCGACCTCCGCCCAGCGGTCCACCTGTTCCAATGGGCTTTCGTCGGGCCAGAGGATGAACGAGTCCATCCGGTGGGTGGTGACCAGGTCCGCCAACAACTCCGCCCATTGCTCGACCGGTCCGTGCCAGGCGTCCTCACCGGCGGTCTGGACCATCCCGTTGACGTTGTACATGCGACGGATGTCCGTCGGCTGGCGTCCGGCGGCCAGGGCGGCGTCATCGATCAACCGGTGCGACCCGGCGAGCTTCTCCGGCGGGACATACGGTGACGACACCACCCAACCGTCGGCAAGGGCTCCGATCACCCCCAGCATCCGTGGTCCGGTGGCGCCGACCCAGATCTGCATCGGGTGGACCGGCTGCGGACCGGGGTGGAGTCCATCGATCCGGTAGTGCTCGCCGTCGGTGGTCACGGAGCGCGCTCCGCTCCACATGGCCCGCATCACACCGATTGCCTCGACGAACGCATCGACCGCCTCGCCCGGAGGTCGGCGTGGTCCCCCCATGGCGGCAATTGCATCCCAGAATCCCCCAGCACCGAGACCCATCTCGAAACGTCCATGGGACAGGACATCGATCGACGCCGCCATTTTCGCCAGCACCGCCGGAGGACGCAGCGGGAGGTTGCTCACATCGGCAAACAACCTGATCCGTTCGGTTCTTGCGGCAATCCAGGTCAACAGGGTGTACGCATCGACATGGCGACGCTGATACGGATGATCCTGGATCCCGACAAGATCGAGACCAACCGAATCGGCATGTTCTGCAACGGCAACGGTGTGGTCGGCGGCAGCGGCATCGGGGATCGGGAAGATCCCGAACAATGGCTCAGGCGGTCGAGGTGTCGCCATGTCCGTCGACCCTAGTGGCCCGTCGCTCGAATAGCTGCGCGGCATCAACTGAGCGACAGACCACTTGTCCCCTCCCGGCAGTAGACCGTTGCCGACGCCGGGTGGCGGCACGAGCAGGTGGACCGGATGATCGTGTGAAAAGAATGAGGCGGTGCGATCAGGCGACCTCAACCCGTCTGAACGGGGAGGCGGGCCCTGACCGCACCGCCATCACGACACCGAGGAGGGGGAAAGATCCTCGGCGGCTCCAACGCAATTACAACCCACTTCGGGGTGCGGCGCAATAGGACTAATGACCTGTTACGGCATTACTTTGGTTTCGCACTGTGAAAAGTCGGGGGTGTCTTGTCGAACAATCGACGCTGGTGCGCCGACGTCGGGAGGTTTCCGCCGAACCACAACCGCGAGAGTTCGACCGGAGAGGTCGGCCGGAACGTGATGGGCGGGCCGGGGTACTGCCTCGGACGGCGGTACCGTGGAAGTCCCCACGAGTTCGGAGGACCCGATGCGAGTCGTCATCATCGGAGGACACGGCAAGGTGGCCTTGCGGGCGGCGCCGCTGCTCGCCGCAGCCGGTCACGATGTCACCTCATTGATCCGCAACGCCGATCACCGCACCGATGTTGCCGCCACGGGTGCGGTTCCCGTCGTCGCCGATGTCGAGCACCTCGACATCGGAGGCATCGCCGGACACCTCGCCGGGCACGATGCGGTGGTGTGGTCGGCCGGCGCCGGAGGGGGGAACCCCGATCGCACCTACGCCGTCGACCGTGATGCGGCGATCCGCTCGATGGCGGCTGCCGCGTCGGCCGGCGTCCGCCGCTACGTGATGGTCTCCTACTTCGACGCCGGTCCCGACCACGGGATTCCGCCCGATCACGGCTTCTTCCCTTACGCCGAGGCCAAGACCGCCGCCGATGCCCACCTGATGGGCACCGATCTGGCATGGACGATTCTCGGACCGAGCGGCCTCACCGACGACCCGGGGACGGGAATGATCGAGGTGGGCGAGGACCTCACCGCAAGCCAGGTATCTCGCCAGGATGTGGCCAGGGTCATCGTCGCCGTCCTCGAACACCCACGGACCGCCGGGTCGTCTATCCGCTTCAATACCGGGACCACACCCATCGAGGAGGCGGTCGCCCGCTTCGAGCGCTGATTGTCCGCCACTGGACGGAGCGGACCGCCGTGTGGGTCGAGCGTAGAGCGATGCGGCTCGAAGGTAGAGTTGTTGCGAACGACTCGCATCAAGTTGCGGAGGTCCACATGCCACCCTTTCCGGACCTCCTCCTGGGGAGGGGTAGCGGCGGAGTTCCGGACGCAGACGGGGGGCCGGTGACAGATCAAGCGCAACGAAACCAGACGACCGACGCCAAGCCGACCGGCACGGAGCTCGGCCCTGGACAAGACCGTTCGGCGAGATCCCCCGAGGTGGTGTTGCGGCGACCGACCGCTGGCGACCTTCCCGGGCTGCTCGCCGTTCACGGCAATCCCAAGGTCTACGAGCTCGACCCTCAGGAGACCCACACCGACCTGGAGCACACCCGACGCTGGATCGCACCCATCCTCGAGCATTGGGACCGGCACGGATTTGGCTACTGGACGATTCTGGTCCCCCATCCGTGGTGGCCGGAGGGGACATCGCCTGCCGACGAAGGCGACCGTGGGGTGGCGGGGATGGGAGGGGTCCAGATCTTCACATGGAACGCCCACATCGGTGAGGACGCTCCCCCACACGCCGGCGAGACGGTCCTCAACATCTACTCCCGATTCGCACCGCAGCTCCAAGGGCGCGGTCTCGGTGGCCTGGTGATCACCGAGGCGCTGCGCATCGCCGCCGAACACCGGCCCGAGCTCGATGTGGTCGTCCGTACCCGACCCGCCAACACCGCCATGCTTCACGTCGCCCGCCGTGCAGGCTTCGTCGACGACGGCCTCGACCCCGATGATCCTGGAATGGTCGTGCTCCGCCGGTCAGCGACCACGATGTCGAACGCTGAGCACGGGTCCTCGACGATCGTCTGATCCAGCGACCGGCGATCGGTCAGTGCACAGCCATTTGAATCTTCAACCGGGCGATGCCGGAGCTGACAGCTTCCAGGCGTGACTATGTGGTTCCGAGGTCCGATGCCCTCCCCATCGCTCGCGGCGAAGGCGCGCACTATCGTCGGTCGGTCCGATGGATCCGTCGAGCGGCTTGGGCGCCGGTCGATCAGCAGGTGTGATCTGTCCCATGTGCCCGTTCTCCTGGGTCCTGTCGGTCTGCGACAGCGAACGACATCTGTGAGGAGCGCCATGGCCGCCGACGAACGCATCCGTCCCCAGCGCCGCCCTGCGGGACGACGGTTGATCGACCGTGTCGTGGGTCGGGTCACCAAGTTCCAGCGATCGACGATGCGTCGGTACTTCCTGACGACCGAGTCGTACGAGGGAAGCGGCGGCACGGTGTGGTTCGCCGGCGAGGAGTTGCGCGCCCCGAGCGTCGCCGCCTATTTCTGCGGTGACCGAGTCGAGCCTGCCTCGGCGGGCCGTATCCGGCGGAGCAAGGCCCCCGAGCGACTTCTCGAGGTCGCCGCCGCCGGTGGGTTGGCGATCCTGCGCCTCCCGGACGGGGACCAGGGACTCGCCGAGATCCGCTCCCGCGCCATCTCGGTACCGGTCCTGGTCGATGTCCACGTCGCTCTTCCGGCCGATCCGGACACCCTGAGAGAACAGCTCCTCACCTCGACCACCCGGGAGGACTTCCGGCGTATCCGGCGGGCGAACTTCACCTACCGGGTGACCACCGACCCGGACGACATGTCCGAGTTCCATTCCCGCTATTACACACCGGTCGTCGAGCAGCGGTTCCCCGAGGAAGGCCGGCCGCGGTCGGTGAAGAGGATGCTCGACGAGTTGGACCACGGCGGCGAACTGGTCTGCGCCGACATGGACGGGTTCTGGGTCGCCGGGATGCTGAACATCCCCCGCGGCGACACCTATGCCCTGATGACGCTTGGTATCCGCGATGCCGACGATGCGATCCGCCAAACGCGGGTAACGGCGGCGCTGATCATCCGGAGCCTCGAGCGGGGCATCGAGCTGGGCAAGACACGGGCCACACTGGGCCGGTCGCTGCCGTTCCTCGGCAAGGGCCCGGTGTGGTTCAAGGTGAAATGGAACGGCAAGATCACCCGCAACCCGATCACCCACGACCTCCACATGTTCATGGATCTCCGCCACGTCGCCGTGCGCAACATGCTGGCCGCCAGCCCCGTCATCCATCACGAAGGCGACGACCTCGTCGTGTCCCGATGGCTGGAACCCGACGACAAGGCCCTCCAGGTCGCGGTCGGTGACCTGGCAAGGTATCCGGGCATCTCCCGCTGGTACGTCCTCGGCGACCCGGAGACCCTCGCCGCCGGCGCCGACGCCCTCTCCTCCGGCGAGGGGATCATCCCGGTCCCGGTCACCCCACAGGGCAACCACCCGGTGTGGCTGAGCGAGGTGCTGCCCACGCCGATGCGTCCGGTGTGACCCGAACCCTGGAGCACCTCAGATCCAGCGACCGCCCACCGGGCATGCGTGCAACGCTACAGGGGTCCGCGGCGTTTCACAGGTGATGGTGCATGTCTGATCGGGAGATCTATGACGAGTTGCGGGATTCTCTGATGCGGTTCGCAGCGTCCTTGGTGGGACCCGACGACGCGGGTGACCTCGTATCGGAGGCGGTCGTTGCGACATTGCGCCGCCGATCGCTGTCGTCGCTGGAACAGCCCAGGCCCTATTTGATGCAGGCGGTACTCAACACTGCCCGGTCACGGGGACGTCGGCGAACGCGCGAACGGGTCGCACAGGCGCGGCAAGCCTCAATGGCGCCGGACCTTCAGGTGGTGGCGGCGGAACCGTCAGAGGTGACCGAGGCCGTGGCGAGCCTCCCACCCATGCAGCGGGCGGCGGTGTTCTTGGTGTACTGGGAGGATCTCCAACCGTCCCAAGCTGCCGAGGTGCTCGGGGTGCGCCCGGCGACATTGCGCCGCTATCTGCATCTCGCTCGGTCCCGTCTGAGGGGGTACCTCGATGAGTGAGGACCGTCTCCGCGCGTTGATTCGTGACGGTCTGGCACCCCACGTCGAGCAGGTTCCCGAAGCGCCGACCTGGGATGAGCTCGTCGAGCGGGTTTCATCCGGCCCGAGGCGATGGACACCGCCCGGCTGGGTCGCCGCAGCATCCGCGGTCGTCGGGATGCTGCTCCTCGTAGGCGTCCCGATCCTGCTGGGACGCTCCGGCGGTCCCTCACCGGCCAGTCCGTCCCCGATCGGGTCCGTGACGACCGTGGTCACCACGGTCGGGACACCGCCGACATCCACGATCACCGTGGCCGACCCGTCAACGCAGTTGACCGTAACGAGGATTGCGCTTGACGAGGACATCCCGCTTCAGGTGTACGCACTCGCCGGTTCCAGCGTGGCAGTCATCGATCTCGAGGAGCGCGTCACGACTGTGTACCCGCCTGGCGCACACGCCCTCCCCGACGGCCCCAACGACGGTGCCGTGATGACCTCGGCTCGGCAGTGGATCACCTGGAACGACGGGAACGCCCGACTCACCCCCGAAAGGTTCGACGAAGCCCCGGTGGAGCTGGGGCCGGCAGTTCGTCGCATGATCCCTGGAATCGCACCGGCGTTGCGAGTCGTTCCCGCACCCGACGGCCGGAGAGCATGGCTGGTGCAGGTTGGCTTGGGCTACGGCGACCAAGACGAGCCGACCCTCGTCGAACTCGTCTCCCTGCCCGACGGGACATCTCTCGCCCACCTTGAGATCAATGCCAACGCTTACCCCGTGGCAGCAACAGCGAACGGTCTCGTCGTCACGATCAACCAGTGGTCGGACACGGGCGACGGCTACGTGACCACCCCGGGCAGCGAGACCGTCGTCCATGTCCTCTCCGACGGGACGCTCGAGCCCGTCGGGGACGGAGTTGCCATCGCCGCCGGCAGCACCCGCACCGCCCGCCTCGCCTGCCCCGCCAACCCACCGGGCTGCGACCTCTACCGAAGTGAGAACCAACTCATCGTTTCCGACCCCGACGGGAGCAACGCCATCGAGATTGCCCCGCCCTTTGCGGGCACGTGGCGAACCGTGGGCGGACCCGGCACTCCAAGCGAGGCGATGCCGCTGCAAACGGTCTCGCCGGACGGATCGACATTGCTCGTCAGCCTCGGACGCGACCCCGACACGAACACCGTGCCGGCTGACGCCGTCCTGTTCGCCGTAGACCTCGACACAGGTGAGACCCGCACCATCGCCGAGCTGGCCCCGACGGCGAACCCGCTGGCGACCTGGTCAGCCGACGGACAATGGGTAGCGCTCCTCGACCTGAGCGACCTCCATCTCGTCAACGTCGCTGACCCGGCGACGACCATCGCACTCCAGGATGTGATTCCGCCGGACCACTTCCCCCTCGCTGCAGGATGACCGAGTACTGATCGGCGTGGTCGACCTGTGGTGCTGGTGAGGTGCGCCTGCGCATGCCAACGCAGGCATTCCCAGTGCCGCAATCCCTGGACTCGCCGTCGTAGTCGGCGGCTTGGATCGTCAGGGGACCGGTGGCACCGCCGAAAGTCGCAGACAGGTTCCTCTGCGGCAGGGCACGGCCGGTCCCCGATCCGTAGACCTCGTCCATGGGCACACCGGTCCAGGATGATGCGGACATTTGGACAACATCGGCGGGTTGCGCGCCCGGGATAGCTTCTCCGGCAGGCCTGTGAGGGCTAGGCATCGATACCATCGTCGCTCAGAGTCGGATATATCGCTTGCTGATAGGTCGCAACACGGCCTATCCTGCCGACATGCACGGTCTTCGAGATCAGCCCTTCATGATCCTCGCGGCCCTGGCTGCGGGACCGCAACACGGCTACGGGATCATCAAGGACGTGCTCCAGTTGTCGGGTGGGACGATCCGTCTCAGAACCGGGACGTTGTACGGCGCGCTTGATCGTCTTACCGACGATGGCTACGTCGCGTTCGCCAATGAGGACAAGGTCGCGGGCAGGGTGCGGCGCTACTACCGGATCACCGCATCGGGCATCGATCTACTGAAACAGGAGACCAGCCATCGCCATAGGGTTGCCGAAGCCGGTCGGCAGCGTCTCGCCGGGTGGCATGCGGGCAGCGTCGTTGAGGGAGGTCCGGTATGAGCGAGTTGGAGTTTCGCCTGCGCCGGTTGATGCGGCTGTATCCGCGCTCACACCGGGAGCGACGCGAGGATGAGATGGTGGCTACGTTCCTTCTAGCAGCCGAAACGGGACAGACCCGACCGTCGCTTGGGGATGTGTGGGACGTGAGCCGTCACGGTTTGGCCCGCCGGCTGAGCGCCTGGGACAACCACTCGAGTGTGACCTGGCGACGTGGAATGTGGCTAGGCCTGCTCGCTTGGCTGCTCTACGTGGGCATTGTCCAGCTTGGGTGGCTGGCGACCGGCGGTGCAGATGGTTCATGGTGGTACTCCGGTGTCCTCGAATGGACGTCAGCTTTCGCACCGCTCTCGGTTGCGTTGCTGTTTCTCGGTGGTGCACCCCGAACGGCGCGCCTCTTGGCGCTCGTGGCCGTCGTTCCGATCGGTGGGTTCTACTTCGGATTCGGGCTCGAGACACTGAGGTTCGCTTTCCCGCTCGCTGCGGTGGTAATCGCGCCTTCGCCGACCTTCTCTGTCGCCTCGCGATCGATCCTTCTCGCGGTCGCCGCCATCGGTGGGTTCGCTGGTGGCGTCGCCCTCGGCGCGATCCCCTCCGATCGAGTTCTTCCGGCGGCGAGGCTGGTCGCTCTAATAGGATCGGTGGCTCTCGGATTCGAGCTCGGATGGCGCAAGACCGCGGCGGCCTTCGGTCTTGGGATCGGCACCGTCGCTCTCTTGCTAATCGCGGTGCGACTTCAACGACAAAGCCTCGAAATCGTCGCGTGGCTCCTCCTTCTCACCCTGATTGTCACCCAAGTTCCCCTCGAACGTCGAACGAGTGTCCACCCGCACGCTTCGCCCTCCGCCAAGGATCGGGCCTGAAGCGAACCGAGCCCCCGAGACCAGATCAACAGGCGCATCGACGCCCGCCACGGCGAGTACGCCGAGGCCCGGGTCACCGCCCGCTGCCATGCTGGGCGTTCCTCGACTTGACGGTCGCTGGTGTAGCCGTTGACGAGCAGCAGCGGGCGGGTGGGCCGGAGGGCGCTGGCCACTCTGATCGAGAACCCCCTAAACCTCGAGGGGCTCTCGTTGGAGTGAGGAAGTGATGACCAGACCTGATGTGACGTCCGACTCGCCCGGGGACCCGGCCGCCGATGCGGTGGACGTGGTAATTCCCGGTGCCTTCGACGCGTTCTATACGTGGGAATTCCCACGGCTGGTCGATCTCGCCTACGCCCTGTCGGGCAGCCGTCTTGCGGCCGAGGACCTGGCGCAGGATGCCATGGTGACGGCGCACCGCCAATGGGACCGAATCGGGCAGCTGGATCGTCCTGGCGCCTGGGTGAGACGTGTGGTGCTCAACAACGCTGCATCGCTGTATCACCGCCGCCGAGCCGAGCTGAGGGCAATTGCCCGCCTAGCGCCGCTCCGGGGGGCGCCACCGGCAGCGCTCGATTCAGAGTTCGACCACGTCTGGCGGGCGGTGCGACGCCTGCCCCGACGCCAAGCCCAAGCCGTTGCGCTGTTCTACCTCGCTGAGTTGACCATTGCAGAATGCGCCCAGGAGATGCAATGCGCCGAGAACACCGTAAAGGCTCATCTGCACCAAGCCCGCAGGTCACTGGCCCGGCGGCTTCGACTCGAAGGAGAGGACCAATGAACCTCGACACCAAGCTCCATGACGCGTCCGTTGCCGTCCGCTCTGCGCGACAGGAAGCCGAGTTCACGGTTAAGACCCCGGGGGCCTCTCGCTACCGGCCGGGTACACCGGCCCTCGCACTGATGGCAAGCCTTGCGGTACTCGTGGCAATCGGCGTCCCGAGCCTGAAGATCGCAGCCGGGTCTGAGCCGACGGGTGTGGGCGGCACACCGACCCCACCTGTTACCGAAACGTCGCCCTCGACCACTGCGACGGATACCACCGACACCGCATCCCGCACCGGGCGTGCCGCCGATGGCCCGGAGAGCGAGGAGGGGACCGGAAGGATGATACGGCTCGACGCACCCGAAACTCCGGACCTGATACTGGAGATGGCCGTCGGCATCGAACTGCCCCCCGGCGGGACCTTCGACCGGATGATCGACAATCTGCCGGACGAACCAACGACGCAGGCTGAGTCGGGGATCATGTCCACGCTGGAGTTCGTGGCTGGTTGCGAGTGGACCGGCTACTGGCTCGACTCAGTCGCCGCCGGCGACACCGTTGCCCAAACCGAGGCGCAGGCGGTGCTCGATCAGATCCCGACCTGGCCTGCCCTCACCGCATCCGACGGCGGCGGCGTGATCGACGCCTGGACCCGCAACGCCCGCCTCGCAGCATCCGGCGACGTCCAAGGAGTTCTCGACAACCTCTACACCAACAACTGCACGGACGTCGTGCCCGGACACTAGACACGCCCAAACCCTTGCAATGCAAGGGGTGGTGGGGGAGGTGACGGGATTAACCCGTGCCTTCTTCGCTGCGAACGAAGAATGGCCCCTTGCGGTAGCGCCTTGCGCCAGAAGCGTCTCCGCCGATATCCCTTCCTGCCCAACGCCTTCAGGTCTTACGTCGTCTGTCTGGGGTGCCGGCCTGTTCGCCTTTGTTTCACGGACAAGCACGGACAAGCGACGGACACGTCCCCACGGGACCAGCATCCTCCGGCGAACGTGGAGTCACGTCGACCCCGGTCGCCGACCAGGCTCGAGACCACTGACGTGAGCCCACGTGTCCATCAACCGCCGCCATCGCGAATATCGATCGGCGCGTCCGTGCTGCCATCCAGCAGCACACGCGTACCAACAGCATCGCCCAGCTCAATGACTATCGAGTCGAGACAATCGTCCTCGGCGACCCGGAGACCCTCGCTGCAGGCGCCGACGCCCTTTCCTCCGGCGAAGGGATCATCCCGGTCCCCGTCACCCCACAAGGCAACCACCCGGTGTGGCTGAGCGAGGTGCTGCCCACGCCGATGCGTCCGGCGTGACCCGAACCCTGGAACACCTCAGATCCAGCGACCGTCCACCGTCCACACCTAAGTGTCCCGAACCTCGATGGTGAACTCGGCCGACGCGGCGTCGCGGGTGATCACGAACGTCCAGCAGCCCGGCTCGGTGAGTACCCATCCTGTCCCCCACTCGTCGCCGGGTCGCTCCCACAACGAGTCGGTGTGCCGCTTCTGCCAGATCGGTTCGACGAGGTCGCCGCTCGGGCTACGGCCGATCACCGCAAAGTCTTCGGTCTCGCCGGTGGCCCGCCACACGATCTTGGTCTCACGGATCGGGCTGTCAAGGCCCATGTCGGTGGCATCGATCGCCACGGGTTCGCCCTCGAGTTCTCCGACGGTCGCCGGATAGAACAATCCCCACACCTCGATATCGTCCGCCGAGTCGGCCCGGGCGTCGGGGTTCGGACGACCGGAGGCGAACACGGCCGGCCGGCAGTCGGCCGCCGGTTCCGACGCTTCGATCCATACCGGCTCTGCGGCAAGCGGGTCCGCCGGCGTGCGGAGTTGATCGGCGGAAATCACCTGCACGGCGCCCGTCCCACTGCAGGCCACGGCGAGCCGCCCGCATCCCCGCTGCACCACAAACGCCTCGTAGAGAACCTCCATGGCGATCGGCACCTCGTCATCGGTGGCCCACCGCAACGGGGGAGACAGCCGGAGCGTGGGCATCGTGGTGCCGACTCCAGGTGTGATCGAAGACGCCATCAGCGCCGCCAGGTCGGGCACCGATGCCGCAACCTCCGGGTACACCGCGATCGACACCGATCCCCCACCGGCGGGCGCCGTGTAGTCGAGGCCGTCGAGCTTCGCCTCCGATGGACCCCCGTTGGACCCGAACCGGGTGATCCCCATGACCTGGGCCACACCGTCGACGTCGACCATCACCACCCCGTTGATCCCCTCGACCACAGCATCCACAGGACGATCGAAGCCGACGGTGTACTCGGTCCCGTCAGGAAGCACACCCGACACCTCGATGTCCGACGTCGCTGGGATCACACTCGCCGACGTGGTGTCCGGATCAACCACAGGTACGTCGTCGAAGGCAGCGGTTGCGGAAGGGGCGGCTTCGACGGTCGCCTGGGCGGCACGGTCGTCAGATGTGCATGAACCGACGAGGATCATCATGAGGACAAAGAGCACCGTTCAGCGCATCCTGCATCATCCCACGGCACCTCATCTGCAGCACCTGCCCGTACACGCGGGTGCGATCGTGACGTCAGCCAGGACGTAGGTGCGTGAAGGACCACTCCATTGCAGCACCTGCTCGTACACGCGGGTGCGATCGTGACGTCAGCCAGGACGTAGGTGCGTGAAGGACCACTCCATCGGATGTGGAGCGGAAGCTCGACGGCCCCCGGTGATCTCCTTCTCGATCGCCGCGGTATCGAGGTCGTCCGGCAGCGCCGGCGAATGAGCGGTGCCACGACCCGCTTCGATGCGTGATCCGGCTGTTCAGGTCGGTGGCTCCCTCCGGTGACCCGCCCCGATCTGCTCGAGCGCCTCGCGGTCGATGGCATCTCCACGCACCACGGCCACCCGAACCGGTGTCGTTGCCCTGAGCGTGGCAGTCCTCGCCCCACCGGACAGCGCCGCATGTTCACCCAGGATGGCGCCCGGGCCGACGTCGGCCACGATTCGGCCGTCCACTTCTACTTCGAGGATCCCGTCGAGCAGGAAAAAGAGATCCGTCCCCGGGTCGCCCTGGCGGACCAGGGTGTCGCCAGGTTCGAGCCGCCGCCGGTCGACGCTGTCGACCATCAACGTCGACAGACCACGCTCCAGCTCGGATTCGGCCGCTGCCACCAGGATCGGTGTGTCGGCGCCGCCCCACGGGTTGGGGTCGGAATCCCGGGAGCGGTACCACGCCGAGAAGTCGATCACACCCGACTTCTGCACGAGACGGCCATCGGCGTCGTACACCCAGTGTCGGGGAAACGGGCTGGCGCCGACCAGTTCGTGCTCGCTCGAACCGTCGGGACGGATGGTGAGCGCCAGGGTGGTCCACACCGGTGGCGGAGAGAGGCCGATCCGTCCCGAGACACCGATCCGGGGAGACGGCAGCGATGTCCGACCACCGGAGGTCTGCACGAACCGGACTCCGTCCCCCGCCGGATCGGGACCTTGGACGATCGCCGGATAGCCGATCGTCGGAAACCGCATGTGTGCCGGTCCGAGACGCACCAGGGTCGAGCCGATGTAGCCCTGGCCGGTGTGTGCCGCCGCCACCACCTTTCCATCCTCGACATCGACATACGCCGACAATCGGTTGACGAACCGCAAGGCGCCACGCTCGGCCTCGGCCACGAAGTCACCCAGGGTGTCCGATGGCGGTTCGTCATAGTGCGTCACCCCGAGCTCGAACGGCAGCGCAACCACCGCCGACGAGATCGCCTCGGACGGCAGCCACGAAATCGACGTGACAGACCTTTCAATGCGCATCCTCAACTCCCTCAACCGCACAACCGCCCTAGCGACGCTCGGCGAATCAGACCACGGCAGATGTCCGCGTGATGTTCGAGGTCGGAAATATATCCGCCCGATCGAGTCTTTGTGGGCTACTTCGATCTCGACACCTAGATGTGTGTCGGGCCCACCACGCGCCACCCGCGACATCGCCCGTGCCACTCTCAGGAGACCTGGTGACACTGACTGCGGAGCCGACGTTGCGTCGAACGTGACGTTCGCAGCGACACCCGAGTCATGGTTGCCGACGACTTGCGACCGCGTGATGCGGGCGGTCCGCAGATTCAGAGTGGTGGAGGTGACGGGATTTGAACCCGTGACTTCTTCGTTGCGAACGAAGCGCTCTGCCGAGCTGAGCTACACCCCCGAGTCGGGTCGATTGTAGCGCAGGCTACCGCGGTGCCACCGTCACGGCTGAGGGTCCGGGGAGGCGGCGTCGAGGGTGCGCCGCACCCGCTCCTGGACCACGGTCATGGTCAGGTCGGCACGGCTGCGCTCGATGAGGGATCGGGCGACATCGGTGGTCCGGCGGAGCGCCCCGGTCATCCCGTCGGGATAGTCGAGAGCGGTGAGCAGCGTGATGATTTCCTCCATCCGGCGGAAGGTCGCCTCGGCGTCGTCGATCGCTCCGGCACGGAGCTGGTCGAGGAGTCGTCGGCGGAGCTCCCCACGGCCTCACCGAGTCCTTGAGGAAGGGGATGGCGTCGAGCCCGATCTCGGCCGGTGTCGGCAGCTCACGACCCTCGAGCAGTGCTGCCGTGATCACGGCCTCGGCGTATTCCTTGACGGCGTCGTAGAAGAACCCGGCGTAATAGATGTCCCGGTGTTCACCGAGCGGCTCCTCGGCTTCGGCGATCAGCACCCGGACCTCGGCCAGCAGCGCCTCGGCACGTTCCGGCTCGTTGCGGTGAAGCGACCGGATCGCATTCGCCGAGTCGCGGATGATCCGCCGGCAGTTCTTGAGAGCCAGCTCCCGGGCTTCGAACTTGGCGTCGAGTTCGCTGCGCACCGCCACCTCGATCCGATCGAGGTCCTCGGCGGCGCTCACGGGATTGGGCTCACGGGATTGGGCTCACGAGATTGCGCTCACCAGATCGGCCGACCTGGTGGAACTCGGTTTGTGCTGGTTCATCGGACTGGACCGGCGTGCAGGACCGCCGCAAGCGGTCAGCCGGCGACGATCCGAACCGAGGCGTTGTCGGATTCGTAGACCGGCTCCGCCGCCCGGGGCAGCTCGACGACCGACGCCCGCACCGGGGTGCCCTGCTGGGCGACCAGGAGCAGGGTCACGTAGCCGGCGAGTGCGATGTCGAAACCGATGGTGATGGCGAGCCAGGCGGTGCTGGACTGCATCACGGCGATGGCGAGCGACACCACGGCTCCGGCGGCGATGCCGGCGAGTATGCGCCGACGCCGCATACCGCTGCGCCGACGCTGCAGTACGTGCTGGGAATCGGAAGCCGAGACCGACGCCAACAGGTTCTTCGATCGGGCGAAATTCCTGGTGCTCGACATCGGCGCCTGACGGCGGCCGTCCAGCAACGACGGCAGCAGGAAGGCGGCCCATATGCCAGCTATAAGGATAAAGGCGAATATATGCATGAAGTTGGTTCCCTCACTCCGCTCCGCAGCCAGGCTAAGCCGGCCACCTCGTCAGACCAAGGATTGAGTGGTCTTTTGATTGGTCAGCGAACATTGTGGTCGGTGCTCGCGGCAACTAGCAACTCGACCGCATGCTTCAGGGCCGGTGCGATCACCGCCAACGACTCCGTGGCGCCCCTCACCGAGCCCGGAAGATTGACGATGAGCGACCCTCCGACGATGCCGCAGACCCCCCGCGACAACATCCCGTGGGGGTTCACCCCGAAGGTGGCGGACCGCATGGCCTCGGCGAGTCCGGGGGCGTCACGCTCGATCACGGTTCTGGTCGCCTCCGGGGTCAGGTCCCGGGGGCTGAACCCGGTCCCTCCGGTGGTGACCACCAACGAAGCCCGGTCGGTGAGCCTGCGGAGCGCCTCGGCGACCGGATCGACCCCGTCGGCGACCACCTCGGCGTCGGTGGTGTCGAAGCCGAGTTCGACGAGGGCGGCGACGACCGCCGGGCCGGACGAGTCAATCGCCTCCCCACGACTCACCCGATCGGAGACGGTGAGCACGGCCGCCTTCATCGGTGCCACTCCCCCGACCTCCCCCCGGACTTGGCGAGCAGTTGCACCGGCCCGATGCTGACCGACCGGTCGACGCCCTTGACCATGTCGTAGAGGGTGACGGCACCGATCGAGGCGGCGGTGATCGCCTCCATTTCCACCCCGGTGGGACCGGTGACGCCGACCTCGACCTCGATACGGGCACCGTTTGCGGTGCGCTCGATACGGACGTCGACGGCGTCGACCCCGAGCGGGTGACACAGCGGTATGAGATCGGAGGTCCGTTTTGCCGCCATCACGGCGGCGACCCGGACCGTGGCGAGGGCGTCGCCTTTGGCAAGACCACCGGCGAACACCAGATCGGCGACGGCGTCATCGAGCACGACAAAGGCCTCTGCGGTGGCGCGGCGGCGAGTGCGGTCCTTGTCCCCGACGTCGACCATCCGCACCGACCCGGTGTCGTCGAGATGGGTCAACTTCGGTTCGGGGGACGTCGGGTCATGCGTCGCATCATCCATCGGGCGTCTCCTCGGGTCGGGTGGCCGGCTGACGGAACAGTTCGAGCGTCACCGCACCACCTGGTTCAACCACATCGGTCCCCCGACCGACGACGGCGAATGCGTTGGCGGCCGCCATTGCCGACAGCACATTCGACGACTGACCTCCGGCGGATTGCGCCCACCACGATCCGTCCGGGTCCATGGTGGCCACCACCCGGACGAACACATCTTTCTCCGGGTCGGTGCGGGCGCCATCGATGAGGATCCCGGGAACCCGGGGACGAAACCGTGCGGTGGCACCCATCATCTTGAGCAACGCCGGTCGGAGGTACTGCTCGAAGGCGACGAACACCGACACCGGGTTCCCCGGCAGCCCGAAGAACGGGACCATGTCGCCTCCGTCACGCGCCAGGGCGCCGAACCCGAACGGTTTGGCGGGTTGCATCGCCACCTTCCAGAACTCCACCGTGCCGAGGGCGGCCAGTTCCTCCTTGACCACGTCGTGGTCGCCCATCGATACCCCGCCGCTGGTCACCACCACATCGGCGGCAACGGCGTCGGCAATGGCGCGGCGCAGGTCGGCGGCGTCGTCGGCGACGATCCCGAGATCGAGCAAGTCGACGCCCAGTTCGGTGAGCAGCCCGACCAGCAGGGGGCGGTTGGCGTCGCGGATCTGACCGGGGGCGAGATCGCCGGTGTCGGGCGGGACGATCTCGTCACCGGTCGACATCACCGCCACCAGCGGGCGGCGATGGACCAGCGGCGTCACCTCGCCCAACGAGGCGAGCACCCCGAGGTGAGCCGGACCGAGACGCTCCCCGGCGGTGAGCACGGTGTCCCCCGCGGCGATGTCGCCGCCGATGGGACGGATCGCCGAACCGGCGTCGGCCGGCGTGACGATGCGCACCGTGTCGGGCTCGGGATTCTCGGTGTCCTCGACCTTGACCACGGCTGCGGTCCCGTTCGGCAGCGGTGCACCGGTCATCACCTTGATGGCGGCACCCGGGCGCAGCGTCGCCACCGGCACCGCCCCGGCGGCGACGTGTTCGATCACATCGAGTACGACACCGGGCTTGGCGATGTCCTCGACGGACACGGCGTACCCGTCGACCGCCGAGTTGGCGAAAGGCGGAACCGGGTGGGAGGCGGTCACCGGCGCCGCCAGAACCAGTCCCAGACACCGGCTCAACGGTGCCCGGATCGCAGGCAGCGGTGAGACGGCTGCAAGAACCTCCCTCTGGGCGTCACGGAGCGGCTTCACCGGGTATCGATCTTCCGCTCTCCGCCGCCGACCAGGCGGCCGATGTTGCCGCTGTGGCGGAGGATCACCACGGCGGCGATGGCTGCGGACAGCAATAGCGGCAGCCCCCGGAACCCGCTGATGGCGAAGATCGGGACATACAACGCCATGGCGACCAGTGATGCCACCGATGCGGTGCGGGTCACCGCAACGGCGGTGCCCCATCCGGCGGCGAGCAGGATCCCGCCGACGGGGACCAGCCAGAGGGCGGCGCCGATGGCGGTGGCGACCCCGCGACCGCCCCGGAAGCGGTGCCACACGGGAAACACATGGCCGAGAACGGCCGCCAGACCGCAGGCCACGCCGAGCGTGGGGTCACCCAGCGTCGAGCCGAGTGCCGCAGCCGCCAGGCCCTTGGCGGCGTCTCCCAACATCACCACGGCGGCGGCACGGGTACCGAGCGTGCGGAAGACATTCGAGGTGCCCGGGTTCCCACTCCCGCTCTCGTAGATGTCGACACCGAGGGCGCGGGGGACGATGACGCCGAAATCGACGCTGCCGAGGCCGTAGGCGAGGATGAGCGCAAGGATCTCGGTCACGCCGCCGAGTCTAGGAAGCCGGTACCCGACAGGGATTCGAGGCCATCGATGACCGGCGACGACAAGTTGCGTGGACACGACACCCAGGTGGGCGTAGAGTGGACGACTTGAAGGAAGTTGGCGTGACTGTCCTGATCCCACCATCCCAGGTGGATGTTCCGAGCCGTTTGGCGTGCGGAACGAGTGCCGGTGCTCCGGTCCAGGACCCACTTCATCCTTCTAAGTTCCTCCCCCCCGGCCGAACGCAAGTCCCCCCACCATTCCCCCTGCTTGCGTGAGGCGCCCTCCCTCCTTCGGGAGGGGGGGTTGGGGAGGCACTTTCCTCGTGGCCGTTCGAACCATCGGACGGCGCATACCCGACACACCCTGGTAGCCGGAAAGACGGCGGACCTGACAGGAGGGTTCTCGCCGATGGTGTGATGGTCTACGTTGCCGGGAGATGTTCTGGTTCTCCCGACCTGCGTATATCCGATGGGCCCTTGCGGCGCTGATCCTGGTGGCCGCCGCCGTGATCGACCTTGCCGGGCGGGCCCGCGTGCCCTACCCGTTCCTCACCTCGGCGGTGCCGACAGGTGCGGTGGTAACCCCCTCCGATGTCACCTGGCGGGACATTCCGGCCGGTCTATTGCCACCGGCGCCGGCGGTCGAGGGGGCCGCCGCCGTCGATCTCTCCCCCGGCGACCCACTGCTCGCTGCGAGTCTCACCACATCGGGCGACATCCCGCCGGGCTGGTGGTCGGTGCCGGTCGAGCTTCCCGACACGGTAGGTCCGGGTACCGCGGTGCGCCTGGTGGCGGTCGACCCCGCCGTCGACACCGAAGGGATCGTCGCCCATCCCGCCACCACGGGTACGTTCGCCATGGCGTCACCCGGGCTGGTTGCGGTGCCACCGGAGACCGCCGGCAGCGTCGCCGTCGCCGCCGCCAACGGAACGCTGCTGGTGCTCATCGGCACCTGAACCGGGCCCGGATCGACCGGTGCTCGCCAGATGATCGGACCGGGTCGAGTTTGACCAGGAATCCGTTCCGGCACATGATGTCCCGGTGCGGTCAGTCGGCGAGCCCGTCCGACCACGCCCGACCCGACTCCCACCCTGAAAGCCCAAGATCGCCATGGCCCTGTTCAAGCGGAAGACCAAGCCCGTCAAGATTTCGAGTCTCGCCGAGCTGGAGCCGATGTTGGAGACCGGTCAGCCGGTGTTTCTCGACCTGTTCCAGACGAGCTGCCGGAACTGCAAGATCATGGACGGCATCGTCAACGAGCTCGCCGACGAGTACGGGGACAGCGCCCATGTGGTCAAGGTCGATGTCGGAGCGGTCCCGGGAGCCATCGAACAGTTTGCGGTCCGCTCCACCCCCACCTTTGTCATCCTGGGCCGGGCACCGGTCAAGCGCAACAAGAAGCAGCGACGGGAGCCGGTCGACGCCGACCGCCCGGTGACCCAGCGGTGGCGCACCTCGGGTCTGGTGAAGAAGGACGCCCTGGAGCGGGTGCTCGAATCCAACGGAGCACGGCGCCGGGCCGTCGACGCCTGAGATACCGGCTCAGTAGTCGTAGAAACCGCGACCGGATTTCCGACCGAGCAACCCGGCGTCGACCATCCGTCGCAGCAGCGGCGGCGGTGCGTAGCGAGCCTCGCGGAACTCCTCGTAGAGCGACTCGGCGACGAACAACATGGTGTCGTTGCCGATCAGGTCGCACAGCGCCAGCGGACCCATCGGGTGGGCGGCGCCGTTGACCATCCCGGCGTCGATGTCCTCGCGACTGGCATGGCCCGCCTCGTACATCCGGATGGCATCCACCAGGTAGGGGATCAGCAGCATGTTGACGATGAACCCGGCACGGTCGGGCGCCTGAACCACCGTCTTGCCCAGCCGTTCGGCGGCAAAGGTGGTGGCCCGTTCCACGGTGGACTCGGAGGTGAGTACGCCACGGACCACCTCGACGAGCGGCATCACCGGCGCCGGGTTGAAGAAATGCAGCCCGACGACGCTTTCGGGACGTGCGGTGGCAACCCCGAGCCGGGTGATCGGGATCGACGAGGTGTTGGAGGCGAGGACGGCGTCGGGGTCGGTGACGATCTGATCGAGACTGGCAAAGATCGACCGTTTCAGCCCCTCGTTCTCGACCACCGCCTCGATCACCAGTTGCCGGTCGGCCATCTCCTCCAGGTCGGTGCCGAACGTCAGTCGCCCCAGGGCGAGGTCCCGGTCGTCCGGGTCGAGCTTGCCGCGTTCGACCGCTCTGGTCAGCGACCGCTCGATCGATTGTCGGGCACGGTCGGCGGCATCGCGGTCCACCTCGTGGACCCGGACATCGACCCCGGCCTTGGCGCACACCTCGGCGATCCCGCCGCCCATCTGCCCACCGCCGATGATTCCGACCCGTTCGATCCCCATGTGGCCGCCCTTCGTCATGATCCGTGGTGCGGGCAGGCTACCGCCCGGTCCGGCATGGTCGACGATCCTCAGGGCTGGTGGGGCGATTCGACCGCAACACGGCACTTGCTCGGCTTGCAAGGGTTGGGATGCCCTCGTCATCGGCCCCGGGCCGTTACGAACTGGCCGTTACGAACTGGCCATTCCGACTGGGGCCGTTCAGCCGCGTTGGACGAGGGCGGTGACGGTCTCGGGGAGCGGCCGGGAGAGGTACGGGGCGAGCACGGCGGGACGGACATCGAGGAACTCGATCTCGGAGGCGGCGAACCAGCGGAACTCGAGGGCGTACTCGTCTTTGGTGCCGGGCAGTTCCACGCCGCTGAAGGTCTCCATCTCGACGAACCGGTCGGGGAGGGTCATCAGGTGGTAGAGACCGATCTCGTGGTGGACCATCAGCTCGCCGTCGGGGTCCGGAGGATCGAACGGCGCCGCCTTGAAGTAGTTCTCGACGACGAACACCATCGGTCCGACCTCGACGGCGACGTGGATCTCCTCGGCCATCTCGCGGCGCAACGCCTCGGCTGCGGTCTCACCGATATGGACCCGGCCCCCGGGGAGCGCCCAGAAGTCGTCACCCACGGCACGGTGCAACAACCGTCGGTCCCCGTCGACGACGATTCCCGCCACACGATGAAGGAAGACCGCCCCACCACTCCGAGCTTGCGCCCATGCCATCAGCTACACCTGTCCAGCCCGTAGATCGTTCGGTGTGGTTTCCCCACTCACCTGGTCACCGCCATGTCTCACTCCAACTCGGCGACGGGCAGATTGTAGAGCGGCGCCGGCCCACCAAATGCTCCCGTCAGGGCGTCGTGGGGACTCCGGGGCGCCGCTCCGAGATCGTACCGCTGACCGCGACGCAAACCGGGACGACCCGTACAAGGGTCGCCCCGGTCGGCGGCTGCGGTCAGGTGTCGAACCGAGGAACCGGCTCAGTCGCGCAGTTCCCTACGGAGCTTGATCACGATGAACTCGTTGTCGTCGGGGCGGCGGTCGCCGAGGTGGCGACCCACCGAGAACGGGTAGTTGTTGTCGTTGAGGATCCCGATGGTGTGCTCGTCGAAGAACACCACCGACTCGACGGTGACATAGGGGAACGAGAACACCTTGCCGAGCCCGACGTCACCGGGTCGGGCGCCGACGGCGCTCAGGCCGTACGGATCGCCGAGCCGCATCAGGTCGACCGACATCCGCTTCTGGACGGTGGTCCCGGGGGCGCCGAGCCGGATCTCGTACACGGCCTTGAAGCCGTCGACGTTCCCCTGGCTGTTGTCGCGCTCGATCACCAGCCCGTGTCCGGTGCCATGGAAGATGAAGTCTCCGATGGCGGCACCCTGCGGTTCGAGCTGGTAGCCCCACCACTTCCCGGTGTACGCCTTGGTGGCGAGATCGAACTCGTGGAAGCGGAGCTTCCCCGGGCGTTCCACCGATCAACGGTTTCTCCAGCAGCGGATACAGCTCGGTGCCGTCCTTGGACAGGGCGAGTCCCTCGAAGCCGCCGCTGCCCTGGGCACGCACCGGGTTGAGGGTGGCGGCATTCGACGCCGGCCAGAACAACCCCGCCGTCGAGGCGGGCTGGAACAGGAAGGCGGTCCGGATCGACGGGAACTGCTCGTGGACCAGCAACAGCGTCCGCCAGTCGAAGCTCTGGATATCGACACGGGCTTCGAAGCTGCGCGCCACCACGGCACCAGCCAGCGAGGTCACGAACTGCTGGGCACCGGCCGTGGTCCCGCCGGCCTCCGACGCCGGAGTGACCTTGGTTTCCAGATTGAGACGCACCACAGCGGCGTTGTCGGCACGCACCTGGGCATCGAGATGGGCGGAGCCGGCGCCGGTGCGGTAGTGCGTCTCGTAGTAGCCGACGAACTCGAGAAGCTGGTCGGTGGTGGGCATCACATACGGGTCGATCAGGCCCTTGGCGCCTCCGAAGGCGACCGAGACCGGCGACAGCGCCCGGTCGTTGCTCTGGGGCGCCGACGTGGTGAGGCGATCACAGATGAACGTCGCCTGGATCTCGGCGGCGGTGAGGTCGCGCACCCTCACCTGATTCGCCGTGGTGTAGGGCTGCCCGTCGGCACGGCGACAGGTGCTCGCCGAGATGGTGGCGTTGTGGTCGAGCATCGCCACCCCGTCGGCACTGATCCCGGTGTCACCTTCGAGCGTGTTCACCAGATGGTCCAGGGCGGCTTCGAACGCCGGGAGGGTGTTCTCGGGGCGGAGATTGCGGGCACCACGGTGACCCTGCGCATCGAACTTGGACGGGTCGATCCGGCCGTCGGCCAGCAACCAGTCACCGGGCACTCCGTTGTTGTCGGCGTCGTGGTTGGCGACGACGGCGTAGAGGAGGTCGGGGCGGTCGGTGATGATGCCGTCGGCGCCGAGACCGATCAACGCCTGCATCCGGGTGGTGGAGTTGATCG
Source organism: uncultured Acidimicrobiia bacterium (assembly GCA_963708235.1). Classification (GTDB taxonomy): domain Bacteria; phylum Actinomycetota; class Acidimicrobiia; order Spongiisociales; family UBA5794. The sequence goes on from OY970200.1 coordinate 2,483,036, forward strand.
TCCACGGGATGACCTGGTAGCCGGCGGCGTTGAGCGAAACCGGGTTGACCGTACCCGCCACCATGGAGTCGGTGGGTGACACCACCGGGGTGTGGGTGGCTCCGTGGATGTGGGCATGGGTGCGCAGGGCGTTCATGATGCGAGTCACGCTGCCCGCCTGATGGAACGGGGTCTGCGGTGCCCGCACCTCACCGCCACGCTCGAAGTCGGGCAAGGGATACGGCGCCTCGAGCAGTTCCCCGTCGGCGGAGAAGTGGAGAAGGAAGGGCCCAAACTCCTCACCGACCCACAACGTCCCGTCCGGGGCCCGCTGGATCGACTCGATGTCGAAATCGGCGCCGGTGAGGAGGCGCTCCTCGGTGAAGTGGTTGACGGTTGCCCAGGTCACATGGCCATCGGGGTCGGAGAACTCGATGAACCCTTCCACCTCGATCTCTCCGCTCCCACCGGTTGCCGTGGCGAACTCGGGTCGGATGGTGTAGGCCCGGAGGTGATAGTCGGCCGAGTTCTCCAGCGAACCGAACCCGTTGTCGGGCATCGCCAGGAAGGTCCCGTCGCCATTGTCGAGCACAGCGGAGAAGCCCTGCACGGGCTGGGCATTCTCGAAGGGCTGCGGCACGGCGTAGCGACCCGAGGTCGGGCCTTCGGCGAAGGTGTCGGCGGGCAGCACGGCCCGACCCACCAGACGTTCCATTCGCTTGGGCTGATCTTCGAACGGAGGGTCGGCGGCGATAGCCGCAGCCGGGGTGGCGGCAGATACCGCCAGGGCGACGGCGGTGGCCACGCTCAGCCACCGGGTGATGAGACTCATTGCGCACTCCTTGACTCAGGGACACGGTCGATTCCGAAGCTATGGAGCGCTGGTGAACCCAACCTGAACCAGGGACCGCCTGTCGGCAAACATTCGGTGACGGCGGGAGGGAGTCGCAGAAATTCGGCCGCCTGCTCGGCGGGTGCGCCGGCGGAGCGGGGACCCGCGGGCGGATTAGGCTCGGCGCATGGCGACCATCGATCGAACGCTGGATCACGCTGGCCAGGGCCTGAGCCAGGACGAAGTCCGTCGCCGCATCGAGGCCGGTCAGGTCAACGTCGTCGACCAGGGTCCCAGCCGGACCACGGGCGACATCGTCCGTGCCAACGTGGTCACCAGGTTCAACATCCTGCTGGCGGTGATGCTCGCCATTGTCCTGCTGGTGTTGCGGGAGCCGCGCGATGCGCTGTTCGGGATCGTCCTCGTCTCCAACGCCGCCATCGGCATCATCCAGGAACTGCGTGCCAAACGCACCCTTGACCGCCTGGAGCTGGTGGCGGCACCACGGGTGCGGGCGCTGCGGTCGGGGAAGGTCACCGAGGTTCCCACCGACCGCATCGTCCGCGACGACATCATCGAGATCAGCGCCGGCGACCAGCTTGCGGTCGACGGTGTGGTCATCGTCGCTTCGGGTCTGGAGATCAACGAGTCGCTGCTCACCGGCGAGTCAGACCCGATCCACAAGGTTCCCGGGGACGAATGTATGTCGGGAAGCTTCGTCGCCGCAGGTTCAGGTCGGTACAAGGCGACCAAGGTCGGCGCCGATGCGTACACCGCCAAGCTCGCCGACGAGGCGAAGAAATTCACCCTGGTCCGCTCCGAACTGCGCAGCGGCATCGACCTGATCATCGCCGGGGTGAGTTGGGCGGTGGGCCCGATGATCGCCGCCCTGGTGTGGAGCCAGATGAGCGCCGACCGAACCTTCATCGAGGCCCTCGGTGGCGGGGTGGCGGCGGCGGTCGCCATGATCCCGCAGGGACTGGTGTTGCTGACCTCGATCGCTTTCGCCGTCGGTGTGGTGCGGCTGGGTCGCCGCAACGTGCTGGTGCAGGAACTGCCCGCCATCGAGGGTCTGGCACGCGTCGACGTGGTGTGCTTCGACAAGACCGGAACGCTCACCAGGGGCGAGATGGCCCTGATCGAGACGACCGCGCTCGGCGAACTGGACCCGACAGCGGCGCTCGGTGCCCTGGGAGCCGACGACCCGAACCCCAACGCCACCCTGGCGGCGGTCGCGGCCGCCTACCCCGAGTCACCGAAATGGCATGCTCTGCGATCGGTGCCGTTCTCCTCGGCCCGCAAGTGGAGCGGGGCAACCTTCGCCGGACACGGCACCTGGGTGCTCGGTGCGCCCGATGTGGTGGCGCCGACCGATGCCCGGGTCGGTGACCTGGCGCAGACCGCTTCCGAGGAGGGGAACCGGGTGCTGCTGCTGGCGACGACGGAGACGACCCTGTCCGGGGAGAGCCTGCCCTTCGGTCTCGAACCCGTGGCGGTGCTGGTCCTCGGTGATCAGGTGCGCGACGACGCCGCCGACACGCTGCGGTACTTCGCCGAGCAGGGGGTGCGGGTCAAGGTCATCTCCGGCGACCACCCGGATACGGTGGCGGCGATCGCCCGCCAGGTCGGGGTCGTCGGATCCCACGAGGTCATCGACGCCCGCAACCTCTCGGAAGATCCACAGCGCCTCGCCGAGGTCATGGAGCGGGCCACGGTGTTCGGGCGGGTCACCCCCCACCAGAAACGGGCGATGGTGGGAGCCCTGCAGTCGCGGGGGCATGTGGTGGCGATGACCGGGGACGGGGTCAATGACGTACTGGCCCTCAAGGATGCCGACATCGGGATCGCCATCGGCAGCGGCGCCCCGGCGTCGCGGGCGGTGGCGCAGTTGGTGCTGATCGATGGCGAGTTCTCCACCCTGCCCGGGATCGTCGGCGAGGGCCGGCGCGTCATCTCCAACATCGAACGGGTCGCCAACCTGTTCATCACCGGGACCATCTATGCGATCGGATTGTCGCTGGCGATCGTGCTGTCGACGCTGCCTTTCCCGTTCCTCCCCCGCCACCTCACCCTGGTGGGAAGCCTCACCATCGGGATCCCGGCCTTCTTCCTGGCGCTGGCCCCGTCGGCGCGGCGCGCCAAGCCCGGCTTCGTGGGTCGGGTGTTGCGCTTTGCCGTACCCACCGGGGTGGCGGCCACCCTCGCCACTTTCGCCGCCTACCAGATCGCCATCTCCGAGGGGGTGACCCTCGAGGAGGCGCGCACCACCGCCACCCTGGTCCTCACCGCCATCGGACTGTTCGCCCTTGGCATGGTGAGCCGCCCTCTGGTTCCCTGGAAGCGGGGACTCATCGCCGCCATGGCCGGACTTCTGGTGCTGTCGATGGTGAGCCCGATCTCACGGGAGTTCTTCGAGCTCCAACTCCCCCGGCTGGTGGTGTTGCTGGCGGCCGTCGGGATCGTCGCCATCACCGGCGCCCTGATGGTGTTCTCGCTGCGGGCCATCGGCTGGGCGAAACAGGTCCCCGACCTGCTGCGGGACAACCCGCCGACCCAGCCGTCGACCTGGCAGAACATGACCTCGCGGATCGGGGACCTCTCCGGATGGAAGCGTTCCTCCCCGGCGACCACGGAGATGCCGCGTATCAGCCGAGCATCGGCTCGCCGAGATCCCCGGGCCGACATGGCCGGCGCCCCGGTACCGGAACCCGCTCCCCGGGCGGACGGCCACACGCCACCCTCCGGCGAACCCGAGCTACCGCTCGGAAGTATCGAGTGGTTCGATCCGGAGGACGACGCCTTCGACCCCGCCCGGGAATGGTTCGACACAGGGGAACTCCCCGACGCTCCCCCGGCCGACCGCAGCCGGTAGCGACGATCCCGAAGCCAGGTCGGCGCGGGTCCGATACGTCGGCGGGAGCATCCGCCGCACCGCCGATCGCCTGATCGGTCGCGGGGTCTTCGTGATGGCGGTCGGGGTCCCACCAACGCATTGGCGACACGTCCGCCGGGCGCCGGATCACGCCTGGAGACGGATCAGGTTCTCCTGACGAACCAGCGCCACCGCTCCCATCAGATAGGCCTCGGCGCCGAGCGTCCCCGGCACCACGAGGGTTCCACTGGCCATCGCCGGTGGGGCGAACCGGTTGACCGCTTCGCGGACACCGTCGGCGATCACGTCGGCCGCCGCCCCGAGGACGGAATCGACGACGATGGCGTCGGGATCGATGAAGACCACGGCATCCGCCAGGCGTCGCCCCAGGGCATGTCCGAAACCGCTGAGGGCGCGGATGATGTCGAGTTCCCCACCGGCGGCCGCCGCCGAGATCTCCTCGACGGTGAAGGCGCGCCCGTGCGCCTTGGCGAGTTCCGCCAGCAGCGACGGGATGCTCACCGTCTGCCAGAAACAACCCCGAGCCCCGCACTCGCAGAGCGGGCCGTCGTCGCGGGTATGAAGGTGCCCCACCTCGCCGGCCAGCCCGGAACGGCCACGGTGGATGCGGCCGTCGATGATCAGTCCGGAACCGGTGCCATGGGTGAGCGCCGTGAACAGCACGGTCTCGAGTCCATGGCCCGCTCCGTAGGTCGCCTCACCCAACGCTCCCAGGTTGGCGTCGTTCTCGCTGACCACCGGGCAACCGAGGTGGTCGGACAGGACGTCCATTGCTGGTTCATTGCCGAAGTGACGGAACCGGCGTAAGTGACCACTGGTCGGGTCGACGAAGTTCCCGGCGGGTCCCGGAAGCCCGAGGACCGCCAGATCGAGATCACCCGGTTGCGCTCCTGCCTCGGCGAGGGCGGCGTCCACACTGGCGAGAACCCGATCTGTCGAGGCCTGCCCGTTGTCCGAGGTGGAATCGGTGACGCACAGGATCTCCCCGTCCGGTCGGACGATCCCCGCCACGATTCCGTGCGCTGCGGCGACGACCACCGCAAGCAGGCCGGGAGGATTGATGATGGCCCACCTGTTGGAGGGTCGCCCTCTGGTCGCCCCTTCCGGCGGGAGCCGGTGCACGGTGCCGGCGGCGGACAGCCGCTCGAGCGCATGCACCACGGTGCTGCGCGCCATGCCGATTCGGATGCAGAGCTCGCCCACGGTCATGGTGCGACCGTCGGCCAGTTCGGAGAGCACGGCCTCGGACGCCGACCCGTGGCGCACAAGCGGAGCGTCGGTGGACATGCCGGCACCTTAACAGCAAGGAGCCCATTTTATGACCAAACGACCGTAAAACTTTTGTCCAAATCCTCATGATTATGACTATTGACTGACCCCTGGTAGCGCCCTAGCGTCGGCGGTGCCGTGACCGGACGTCCGGTGGCGGAGCGCATCGTGTACCGCGACATGTATTGGAGGATTCATGTTTTCCACCCCTTCCCGCCGCGATAGGCGCGGGACCGCCCGACTCGACGGAACGCTCGTGAGTCGACGCCCACGCCTGATGGTTCTCATCGCAGCCGTCATGGTTGGCGTGATCTTTCTCCCCACTGCCCCGGCCTCATCCCAACTGCGGCCACGCATCTCCGGGATCCAAAACGTCACGCCGATCACCGAGGTGCTCCCCTTCGGTCAGAAGGTCACCGCCGTCGCCGTCGAGTACCCGTACAACGTGAGCTGGCGGAACCTCGACCTCGACTCGTTCACGGTCTCGGACAGCCTGTACAACTTCCGCTTCAACCCGATCGCCGATCTCACCGACCCGACCAAGCGAGCCGATCGCACGGTCACGGCGGTGTACACCAACGACAGCCCGGACGTACGGGAAGACCAGCAGTCCGTCCCCGGCAAATGGGTGATCGTCGAACTCGACTGGGCCGACCCGGCGGGTAGCACCGTGGTGGCGTTCGCAGGCGGGGTCAGGGTGAATCCGGATCTGCAGACCAAGATCGTGCAGAACGTGGACATCTCCAGGTTGGTCGACAGCGGACGGAACACGGGTTCGGTGATCGCCGAAGCGTCGTCCGAGCAGCATGGGCCGACGACGCCGGCCGTCAACCTGATCGCCGACGACTTCGTGTACGAGCGCCGCACCACCGCCGCCGGGACGATGATTCCCTATGCCTACTGGCTGCCGGAAGACTACGACCCGGCCAAGTCGTACCCGATGGTGGTGATCCTTCCCGGCAACGGACAGGGATACATTCCTCAGGCCTCGACAGGGCTCGACAACGAGGGCGTCCAGGTGGCGTCAGACAACCCGGCGGTGGCGTGGACCCAGCCGGAGATCACGGGAACAGATGAGGACGTCATCGTCCTGGCTCCGCAGAACCAGCGCATCGGGGGCACCGCCGGCCAGATGGCCGCCATGGTCGACCTGATCAACTGGTTCGGAACCCAGTACTCCGTTGATCAGGACCGCATCTACACATCCACCGTCTCCTTCGGTTCGACCCTGGCGTGGGCGACGCTCGTCGCTCATCCCGGGCTGTTCGATGCGGCGCTGATCACCGGCGGCTTCGGCGCCAGCGTGGCCCAGGCAACCGCCATCGCGGCAACCGGGGTCCCGATCTGGGTGACCCACGGCACCACCGATCACCTGCTCAACGTCGTGACCACGGGTCAGGCCTCGTACAACCGCATCTGGGCGGCGTACACCGCGCTGGGTCTCACCCCCGCACAGGCGAACGCCAAGATCAAGTACACCGAGTACGGCGACGAGGCGTTCTTCGAGCCGGACGAGCACCTGGCGTCCGCTCCGACGTACGAGGACCAGAAGCTCCTCCAGTGGCTCCTGGCGCAGTAACTCGAACCGTTCGCAACTGATCCGCTCGGGCGTGGGTTTCCCCAATGTGGCCCACGCCCGAGCGCAACCCTCATCGACAGACCAGTTGTGTCTGGCGCGTCCAAGATCGAAAGGAAAGGGGAGAATGATGCAACAGGTCAGCAGACAGATCGGGGGTGGGTTCCGCTCCCGCACCCGCACCGTCGCCCTCTTCGTGGTCCTCGCCTTGATGCTGGCGGCGTGCGCCTCACCCGGCGCCGAGGAAACGACCACGACGGCCGGGGAATCATCCACCACCGCTGCCACCGCCACCACCACGGCCCCGGGCACCGAGACCACGGCTGCCGGGTCGGAGACCACCACCAGCGCCGCAACCGCAGCGGGTCCGAGCTGTGGAACCGATGATGTGGTCCTCAACGCCTACTTCGAAACCGGGTTCGATCTGCCGTTCTCGCTCGCCGAGGAGTTCACGGCCCAGTTCCCGAACGTCACCTGGGACACCAAGCAGGACCAGTTCGCCAACCTGATGACGTCCACCCCCCGCCTGCTGTCCGGTGACAACCCGCCTGACCTCATCCGCCTCCCCACCATGGTGTCGCTGGTCCAGGACGGATTGCTCAAGAACCTCGACGACTATGCCACCGCATTCGGATGGGATCAGTGGCCTGCGGCGCAGCTCGCCCAGAACCGGGTGGCCGACGACGGCACCCGCGGCTCGGGATCGCTCTACGCCATGGGACTCAACTACAGCCTGACCGGTGTGTTCTACAACAAGGAACTCGCCGCCGAGATCGGGATGACCGAGCCGCCGGCCACGGTCGAGGAGTTCGACGCCCTGCTCGCTGCCGCCAAGGAGGCAGGTCACCAGCCGATCATGGCCTGGAACGCCACCAGCAGCGGTGGGGGTCTCGCATTCCCGCTCCAGCAGCTGATGGCCGCCTACGGGCCGCCGGAGCCGATCAACGACTGGATCTTCCAGAAGGACGGCGCCACCATCGACACCCCGACCAACCTGGCGGCTGCCGAGCACCTGCAGCGTTGGATCGAGGCCGATTACTTCCCCGAGGACGCCAACGCCATCGAATACACCGATGCAAATGCACGGTTCCGTGGAGGCGAGGGCCTCTTCATCTTCAACGGTGACTGGGAGAACGCCACCTACGACGGCGAGATGGCCGGGAACGTCGGCTTCTTCGTGTTCCCGTCGGTCGAGGCGGGCGGTCCGCTGGCAGCGATGTCGGCTCCGCTCACCTACGGGATCGCCACCGATGCGGTGAATGCCGACTGTGCGGCCTTCTTCTTCAACTGGGTCGCCACCAATGAAGAGGCGCGTCAGATCGATGTGACCGTCGGCGGATCCAACCCGGGCGGGCCTGCGGACCTGCCCATCCCACCGGTCGCCGAAGGGTCTGTGACCAACGAGACGCTGTCGGCCGGGGCCGGTGTGTCGCAGTCCAACGGGCAGATGGACTTCATCGCCAATGCGACCGGAGCGATCTTCGCCCAGGGCTGGACACCACAGCTCCAGGAGATGGTCGGCGGACGTCAGGATGCCGCCGGCATGTTGTCGTTCGTCCAGGCCGAGTACGAGCGACAGCTCTCGGAGTCGTGACCGGAGCCCGGTAGCTGTTGCTGATCGGAGCGCAAGCCAAACTGTCGACACGGCAGGGGGAGTTTGTTGATCACTCGACCACATACTTCGTCCGGCCGTGATCGTCGGAGCACACACACGGGCTGGCGGGCCCCCTTTCGCAAGGGGGCCCGCCGGACCACGCTCATCGGTTGGCTGTTCGTTGCGCCTGCGCTCACCATGTATGCGCTGTTCGTACTGCAGCCCCTGCTGCTTACCATTCAGTACTCCTTCTTCAACTGGAACGGCATCGGCCCCGCCACCTGGGTGGGGATGCGCAACTACTCGAGGGTCCTCAGCGACCCGGCCCTCTACCAGACGATCTTCAACTCGTTGCGGCTGGTGGTGTTCTTCAGCCTCATCCCGGTGTCGCTCGGGCTGATCACGGCGAGCGTGATCAAGCGGGTCATCGGCGGCCGCTTCGGGAGCGTCGCCCGCAGCGTGCTGTTCCTCCCCCAGGTCATCCCGCTGGTCGCCGCCGGAATCATCTGGGGTCGGCTGCTCTCGCTGCCGGGGCTGGTCAACCAGATGTTGTCGGCAATCGGACTCGACAGCGTCACCCGGGCCTGGCTCGGCGACTTCAGCACGGCGCTGCCCGCAGTCGGTCTGATCGGGGTCTGGGTGCTGCACGGCTTCTGCACCGTCCTCCTCCTCACCGGGATGGGAAGGATCGACCAGACCCTCTACGAGGCGGCCCGGCTCGACGGCGCAGGTTGGTGGGCGGAACTGCGAGCGGTGACGCTGCCGTCGATCCGCTACGAGATCGGGATCTGTCTCACCGTCACCATCATCGCCGCACTGGCGGCCTTCGACATCGTCTACGTGTCGACCGGTGGTGGACCGGGAACCTCCACCGCCGTGCCCGGGATCCAGATCTACATCAAGGCCTTCCTCGAACGTCAGGTGGGTCTGGCATCGGCACTGGCGGTGGCGCTGATCGTGCTGGTGCTGGTCATCATCATCCCCATCCAGCGGCTCAACCGGGTGCGGTCGGAATGAAGATCGCCCGCAGCGAACTCTTGGCGGGACGGGTCTACGTCATCGCCGCCATGGTCCTCACCATCCTGCCGTTCGTCAGTATCTTCCTGACGGCGCTCCACCCGTCCGGCACCTCCCCGCGTGGGCTCGAATGGCCGGCGGATCCGCAGTGGGGCAACTTCGTCGATGCGTTCCACGTCGCCAACATGTCGAAGCTGCTGACCTCCAGCGTCCTCATCGTTCTCGGCGTGGTTCCGGTGGCCCTGCTCATCGCCACGATGGCCGGGTTCGGTCTCGGGTTGTTGCGTGTCCCCGGCTCCGGCTGGTTGCTGGTGGTCTTCGTCCTCGGGCTCACCCTCCCCTTCGAGGGCATCATCACGCCGCTCTACTTCATCGCCCGGGAGATGGGGATCCTCAACACCCGTCTCGCCATCGTGCTTCCTCTCATCGGGCTGTTCATGCCGTTCGCCGTGTTCTGGATGCGCGCCCACTTCGTCTCGGTCCCGCGCGAGATCTCCGAGTCCGCCCGGGTCGACGGCGCCGGCACATGGGCGCTGTTCTGGCAGGTCCATGTCCCGCTGGCCCGGGCACCCATCGCCTCGCTGGGAATCCTCATGGCGGTGTGGTCATGGAACCAGTTCCTGCTGGCGCTGGTACTTGTCGAGGACCCCACACAGCGGACCATGGCCGGAGCGCTCGGGGCGTTCCAGGGTCACTACGCCACCGACATCCCGTTGCTGTGTGCGGGCACGATCCTGATCCTGCTGCCGACGCTGCTCGTCTTCGTGATCTTCCAACGCCACCTCATCGCCGCACTGCTCGAAGGATCGGTCAAGGGATGACCAGGCACCGGCCGGACCGGGAACTGATCGACCTCGGCGACGGACGCCACATCCGCGGGTTCGTCGAGGATGGCTACGGGCGGCTGATGGACGTCTTCATCGACAACTTCGAGCGACGCGGCGACGTCGGGTCGGCATGCACCGTCATCGTGGCGGGGCGGGTGGTCTGCGATCTGTGGGGCGGATGCGCCGATCTCGGAACGCGTCGACCGTGGGGACGCGACACCACCGCCGTCATGTTCTCGTGCACCAAAGGGGTTCTCGCCATCTGCGCCTACCTACTCGTCGACGACGGACTGCTCGATCTTGACCAACCGGTCGCCTTGTACTGGCCCGAGTTCGGTCAGCAGGGAAAGGAATCGATCACCGTCCGGCAGGTCTTGACTCATCGAGCCGGGTTGCCGACGCTCGACACGAACCTGACCCGTCAGGATGTGATCGACTGGGATCCGGTCATCGCCGCCATCGAGCGGCAGCGCCCACGTTTCCGACCGGAGGACGGCCACGTCTACCACGCCATGACCTATGGCTGGGTGGTCGGCGAGGTGATCAGACGCATCGCGGGCCGGCTCCCGGGACGTTTCCTCCGCTCCGCCATCACCGACCGGCTCGGGCTCGACATGTGGATCGGCCTACCGGAGGACCAGCGTCGTTTCGTGGCGCGGCATGGAGCCCCCGCTCCCCGACGAGGACAGCAGCCTCGCCCAGGATGCCGCCCGGGGATTCGAAGCGGATCCGTCGATCGAACGCAGCCTGACCATGGGGGGCGCTTACGCCTTTCCCGCCGCCGATGGCTGGGTCAGCTTCAACGACCCCGACCTCCAGGCTGCGGAGATCCCGGCGGCCAACGGTATCGCTTCAGCACGGTCGTTGGCATCCATATACTCTTCGTGTGTCACAGCGGTCGGTGGTGCGACCCTGATGACCCCCGCGGCGATCGCCGATGCCCTCGTCCCCCAGGTAGAAGGGAAACAGTTGACCAGGATGCCTGACGACGGAGCGCGGTGGGGCACTGGTTTCCAGCTCTCGTCGCCCCCCTATACCCCGATGTTGAGTTCGACCAGCTTCGGTCACGCCGGCGCCGGGGGGCAGCTCGCATTCGCCGATGCCACCTCACGTATCTCCTTTGCGTACCTGAGCAATCAGATGGGTGGATTCGGGGACGCCCGTGCCCGGGAACTGACCGTGGCCCTCCGCTCGGTGGTGGAATCGTGACCGGATCCGATCGGGTCTCGGGGGGCGGACATGCACTAGAGCCGCGTCCGCAGCTTCTCACCTATCCGGATTCGCTGGGCGGCGACCTCAAGGCCCTGCGTCAGCTCCTCGATGGTCCTCTCTCCGGTCTGTTCCGGGGCATTCACATCCTCCCACCCTTCCCCTCGTCGGGCGATCGCGGATTCGCTCCGATGACGTACCACGAGATCGATCCGCAGTTCGGGACGTGGGACGAAATCGGCGCCATCGCCGGAAGCCGCCAGATGTTGCTCGACCTCATGGCGAACCACATCTCGCGTCAGAGCCCGGAGTTCAAGGACTTCGAGCGACGGGGACGCCGCTCCGAGTTTGCGGACCTGTTCATCACCGTGGACAAGGTTTGGCCCGACAGCCGGCCCCCTCGGTCGGACATCGAGAAGATCGTCCTACGGAAGCCGAATTCGCCGCTCACCACCATCAAGATCACCGATACCGGCGAGGACGAGACCGTGTGGACGTCGTTCGGCACCGAGACATGGTCGGAGCAGGTCGATCTCGACGTGACGTCGAACGCCGCCCGTGACTTCATCACCGATGCGCTCCAAAAGTTTGCGGCGCACGGGGTGCGGATCGTCCGGCTCGATGCGGTTGGCTATGTGATCAAGAAGCCGGGTACCAGTTGCTTCATGGTCGAGCCCGAGATCTACGACTTCCTCGACTGGACCTCGGGTGTCGCCGCATCTCTCGGGATGACGGTGCTCCCGGAGATCCACGCCGAGTACCCGGTCCATCGGGAGCTGGCACGGCGCGGCTATTGGACCTATGACTTCGTGCTGCCCGGCCTGGTCCTGAATGCGCTCGAGTCCCAGGACGTGGCCCGGCTGGCGTCCCACCTGGAACACTCCCCCGCCCTGCAGTTCACCGCCCTCGACTGTCACGACGGCGTCCCGGTGCGTCCCGATCTCGACGGCATTCTCGACGAAAGCGAGATGCGGGCCCTGGCGGCACGGGTGGAAAGCCAGGGTGGCAACATCAACCGGATGCTGTCCGCCACCGACGGCTCGGCAATCGACATCCACCAGCTCAACACCACGTTCTACTCGGCGGTCGACGCCGACGACGACCGCTATACGGCGGCGCGTGCGATCCAACTGTTTGCCAAGGGAATCCCACAGATCTACTACGTCGGTCTGCTCGCCAGGGAGAACGACATCGCTGCCGTTGAACTGACCGGCGAAGGACGGGCGATCAACCGGCACAACTACACAAGCGACGAGATCGCCACCGCCATGGACCGCCCGGTGGTCAAACGACTCTTCGACCTGGTCCGTCTCCGCAACACCCACCCCGCCTTCGATGGCACCCTCGAGGTGGACAAGACCGGCCCCGCCGCCCTCCGACTCCAGTGGCATCACGGTACGGCGCGCTGCGCCCTCCATGTCGATCTCGGGAGCGGGGCGATCGACATCGACGAGGGACCCGCGACGACGGCCCCCACCAGCAACGGTCAGTCGTAGCGCCACATCGATCCCGGTGCGACCGCAGCGCGAGGGCCGTGCCGGTGGGCACGACCGTCGCGCTGCAGCTTCGCCGGCGCTGTGGGGGTCAGCGCAGGGGAACCCGGGCTGATCAGCTCTCGGAGCCGTTGAACATCCTGCTACCCGAGTACCTGGCCTGGATGTCGTCGAGCGCGCCACGGTTGCGGACCACCAGCTCCGCCACCCCGTCGCTGCCGACCCGGGCGGAACCGAGCCGGTTCCCGTCGCCGTCGAAGAACTCGACGCTGCCGGTCGGCGACGCAATGCTGGTACCCAGCGGTGCCACCGCTGCCGTGAGGGTGGCGCGTCGATCATCGAACTGCACTCCACCGACGGTGGTGGTGGTTGCCCGGAAGGCGACCTCGCGGATGAACCGGTTGAGCAGGTTGCGCCACACATCCCAGGTGTGCATCCCGTTCATGTTGTGCTCGGTGACCGCGATCCCGGCGTTCCTCAAGAGCTGCACCCGGGCGACCGAACCGGCGCCGATGTTGCCGAGGAAGTCCTGGAGCCCGGTACCCATCTGGATCTCGCCGCTGACTCCCATCATGCGCTCGATCTGAGCCGCGTTCGGATTGCCCCCGGCACCGAAGACGGCGGTGCTCCACAGGCCGTAGTACTCGAACATCGGGGTGAAGTCGTACAACAGCGCCAGCCCACGGGCGCCCCCCAGCGAGAGCCCGCCGAAGGCGCGGTCCGCCGCCTCGGTCGAGACGTTGTAGTTCGCTTCCATGTAGGGGATGACGTTCTGCGCCACGTCGTTGGCATACCCGACGTTCCCGGCGAGACCGTTGAAGTTGGTCATCACCACGACCATCGGCAGCGCCTCGTGGTCACGGAGGGCGTTCTCGACGATGTGACCGGCGGCACCCTGAGTGCTCCAGTCACCCTCGCTACCGGCCCCGCCGTGGCTCAGGTAGAGCGTCGGATACGGTGTGGGGCGATCCGGGTCGTATCCCTTCGGGGTGTACACCACCATGTAGTGCTCACCCGGAGGGTTGGTCGAAGCCGGCGAAACGTATCGGACGTGCTCGAGCGTGCCTGCCTGTCGAGCATTCGACGGCTCCTGATAGTCGTTGTCGTAGGTGGGGAAGTCCTTGTGGCTCGGCACGTAGACCTGGCTGATCGTCTGCGCACCCGTGGGAGTGAGCTGCGACGCCCACCCCGGGTTCGCCGGATCGATGACACGTGGGCAACCCGATCCGACGGGCGATGCACAGTTGTGCAGGAAGAAGTAGTGGAACGTCCCGGACGGCAGCGGGGTGGTCCATTCCCAGATGCCGTCGGCACCCTTGGTCATCTGGGCGGTCTGCCACCCGGCGGCGATCGACGCCGGGATGTCACCCGGCTTCCATTCCCAACCCCAACGCCCCTCGGGCGTGTTCAGGTCGACGATCACATCGGGCTGGGAGAACTGCCACTCCCCCCAGATCTGCACCGACTCGATGTCGTCGGGTGCGTCGTAGCGGAACGTGACCGAGTGGCCGGTGGGCGCCTCGTTGGTGCGGATGATGTTGGGACCCAGCTTGAGTCGTTGGTCCGGATCTGCACTGGCGCTAGCGAGCGCCGGCGCCGAGACGGCAAGTAGCAATACGGCAAAGATTGCCGTCGCCGCTCGTCTCGTCCGAGTCTGATGTCGCGTGGCCATCGTCGCTCCTCCCGGTAGACGATCCCGCTCGTCGCCTGCGCTGACGACGATGCGTGGGGGATACGTTCAACCTAGAGGGGTCCTCAGACCCGGTCAAGCAACCAAATTACCGCAAAGTGGTTGAAAATCTGATTTCTTTATGACCAATTCGATGCAAAGATCGGAGTCCGTGGAGACAGCCGACAGATCGCAACGATGGACGCCGTCTCCCGCATCCGTGTTCGGTGCCTTTGCGGCACTCGGCACCATCCGGTCACTGCCCCACGCTTGCTCCCCACCGTGGACGGCCGGCCCCGACCGATGCCCCTCGCCGCGGCACCTGCCCGCGATTCCGATGACGTAGACTTACGTCTGATTCGGACGTCATGAAGCACGTTGCGTCCGGCGCCGAACCGGTGCCGTTGCGAACCGGGCCGGGTGATCGAGAATCGTCAGGAACCAGTCAGGATCGACGGTTTCTCCCCGCCCGCGTAGCTCAGGGGATAGAGCGGCTGCCTCCTAAGCAGTAGGTCGCAGGTTCGAATCCTGCCGCGGGCGCTGCGTGATGTCTCGGGCATGCCTGATGCATGTCTCGCAGGTCCCGCCGCATACCGCCGATCCAAGGTTCTGGCGACCGGCAGCCACACCACCGGATCGGCAGGCAAGATCCTGCCCGAGCCATGAACCTGCGAACCCCGACGCGCAGAGGGGGCGCCCACTGGGCGCCCCCTCTTCACATGTGCGGATCGGAAGGCTCAGGGAGCGCCGTTCAGGTCGTCGACCTTCTCCTGCAGGTAGTCGGCGAGGGCACGCAGGCCCTCGGGGTCACCGAGGCCTCGGTGACGCTCGGCGGCGTCGGCCTGCTGGCGGAGCTGGACGATGGCCCGCTCCAGGACCTGGACGGCCCTGTCGGCCCGGACAGGCCGTGTGGTCCACCGTTCGGCCTCCTCGATGGCCCCGCGGATCCTCGACTCGATGTTCGCAGGGATGCCGCTGGCGGCGACGAGATCGTCGAGCGAGTCAGTCAGCATGTCGAACGTCGGGAGGCGCGGATCGACCAGGAACAGACCCTGGTAGCCGTGGACGGCCACGATCCCGCTGTCGAAGTGGGCGTAGTTGCTCCATGTCCCGAAGCCGAAGCCGGGGTTGTCGTTGGGCGGGTACACGTCGAGGAATGCGACCTCGTCGAGCGTCCCGTCGGCGACATCCTTCGGGTCGTACACCCGCAACCCGGAGCTGTAGTTCGACTGGTAGACGAAGCGCCCCTCCTGGAACAGGTTGTGCTGGGTCGACTGCGCCGGGTTCCGGAAGAAACCGATGTGGACCGGGTTCTCCAGGTCGGCGACGTCGAAGATCTCCACTCCCTGCGACGGGCGGTTGGTGGTCTCGCTGTTGTGCAGCCAGTAGCGGTGGCCCTCGAGCAACCACCCCTGGTGGCTGTACGCCGGGTTCGGATAGCCGGTTCGCGACAGCGTCGTCATGGCCGTCTTGTTGGTCACGTCGGCGATCACCAGTGCGTTGCCGATGCCGGGCGTCGAGGGGTTGGAGTTGAAGCAGATCTCGCGTCCGGTGTAGCGAGCGTCGGGACCGTCGTAGACGACACAGTTGGCGTCGTGCACGTAGCCGTTCTGGTTGTAGCAACCCGCAAACGTCGGGTTCAGCGGGTCGCGGATGTCGATGATGTGCGATGTGGACGCACAACCGTGGGCGTCGTTGCGCTGCCCGACGGCAAAGGCGAACCCGGTGTCCTCGTCGATGGCGATGTTGTGTGCCCGCTGGAACCCGGTGTAGCGAGCATCCGCCGTGATGGTGTGCGGAGCACCCGCCGCAGAGAGACCGCGCAGCTTGGTCAGGTCGACCACCTGCATGCCGTGGTTGTTGGACTCGGCGACGATGAAGGCGTGGTCCTCGTACGTCTTGATATCGCGCCAGATCAGGTTGTCCGTGGCGGACGTCGGCAGGAACGCCAGGTACACCGGGTTGCGCGGGTCGGTGATGTCGACGAACGACGTCCCCACCTCGAGACCGGCGATCACGTACTCACGGCCGGTCTCGGGATCGGTCCAGCCCCAGACATCGCTGCCACGGCCTGAGCCGACCGCCAGCCCACCGCCGATCTCGTCGTTGGTGAAGAGCGACACCAGATCTGCCGCATCGCAGCCGAACGCTCCACTCCCGAGATACTCGTGTCCGTCGAACTCGGGGACATAGGCCACACCGTCGACGCACGGGGCAAACCGGTCCTCGCCGGTGTTCAGCGCCTCGTATGCCGACATATCGGGAGCCCGGTACCCCTCGGGGAGCAGGCCCTCGTTGGCGTGCTTCTCGCTGGTCTCGTCATCGGCACACGTGGCCTCCGAGGAGAAGAACGCAGAGAACACGTTTACAAAACCGAGGACGGTGCCCAACGCACCGGTTGCGGCCGGCTCCGGTATCGCACATCGGTCGTGTGCCTCGGCGGGCCGGGGGCTCAGGGCCACCAGGCTCACCGCCAGGGCCAAAACCAGCAGCAGATGTAACAGTTTGGGTAGGGTCCGATCGGCAGTCTCTCTCATGGCGCCTCCTTGCCACACTGATGATCCAGCCCCCTCCCTGCCCCTCGAGATTGGCCTCCCGGGCAGGGGTGAGCCCCCGCACGGGACCATAGTCACGGGGAATCCTCATTACAATGGACTAGGTTGCGGGACGACCGTTTCGAGATAACCACGCTGGGAGGAGAGGCCAGATGGAGGATTCCGGAGTGGCGGGACGGGGGACCGCACGGCTCGAAAGGTCCGCTCCTACCGTCCCCTGGGGCGCTCGAGCCGCCGGCGGGTTGCTGGTTGCGGTGGGTCTGCTCAACGTCGTGCTCGGGGCGATCAGCCTGTCCTCGACGATGATCCGCCTGGCGCCGGGAGCGGCCGGCGGGCTGGTCGTGGCGGGCGCACTGACGGCGCTGGGCGGCTGGTTTGTCTGGAACGGCAACCGCATTGCCACGCTGTCGGCCCTCGGAATCTTCGCCTGGCTGCTGATCATCCAGATCGCCGATGTGGCCACCCACGAGGGACCGGAGGTCGCCGCCGGCGGACTCGTCGGCCGTTTCGCCGTGCTCGCCCTGGTCATCGCCGCATTGGTCGTGGCGACAATCCAACTGCGACGTCGCCGGCCGAACTGATCACCGTCCAGGGTCGCCTCGCAAGAACGGCCGCCCGACGGCGACACCACTCGTCCGGGTGACCCATCGGAAAGCGCGAGGCGGATGTCACACGCACACCGTGGCCGGTGTCTCCATGTCAACCATCCCGATTCGAGGAGGAGACATGACCGGCACGACCCGGGTCCCCAGCGCAGAGATCACCGGCATCTTCGGAGCGATCGCAAAGCGCTACAGCAAGAAGAAGCTCGGCGAGGTACCCGAACCGCTCGGGGTGATGTGGCACAGCAAACCGGTGCTCAAGGCTCTGTTCGGGTTCGCCGGCAAGGCCGAGAAGTGGGATGCGTGCGATCACCAACTGAAGTCGTTCGCCCACATGGCCACCGTGTCGCTGGTCGGCTGCAGCTTCTGTCTCGACCTCGGATACTTCCAGGCCCACAACGAGAAGCTCGACATGGAGAAGGCGCGCCAGGTTCCGCGGTGGCGTGAGTCCGATGTGTTCACTCCGCTCGAGCGCGATGTGTTGGAGTACGCCGAGGCGATGGCTCAGACGCCGCCCACCGTCACCGACGAGATGTCGGCACGGTTGCTGAAGCAGCTCGGCGCCCCTGCGCTGGTGGAGCTCACGGCGTACGCCGCGGCGGCGAACATGGTGAGCCGCGCCAACGTCGCACTCGGGATCGAGACGCAGGGTTTCTCGGCCGCCTGCGGGCTGCCCCCGCTCGCCGAGCCGTCGCATCCCGTAGATTTACCGGCATGACCGACCCGTTCGTCACCCACCGCGGTCTGCTCTTCACCGTCGCCTACGAGATGCTCGGTTCGGCGGCCGACGCCGAGGATGTGGTGCAGGAGACGTGGCTGCGGTGGGCGGATGTCGATCAGACCGAGGTGAGATACCCACGCGCGTACCTGGTGCAGATCGTCACCCGGCAGGCGCTGAACCGCCTGCGGACGCTGTCCCGGCGTCGCGAGGAGTACGTCGGACCGTGGCTACCCGAGCCGCTGCTGACCAGCCCGGACCTCGCCGATGATGTCGAGCTTGCCGAGAGCGTTTCGATGGCCATGCTCACCGTGCTGGAGACGCTCGCCCCTGCCGAGCGGGCCGTGTTCGTGCTGCGCGAGGTGTTCGATGCCCCCTACGACGACATCGCCGAGGCGGTCGGCAAGTCCGCCCCGGCGGTCCGGCAGATCGCTCACCGGGCCCGCGAGCATGTGGCGGCACGCCGGCCCCGGATGGATGTCGGCCGCAGCGAACAGCGGGCCGTCGTCGAACGATTCCTGGCGGCGATGGCCGGCGGCGACCTTCAGGAACTGATGGACGTGCTTGCACCGGACGTCGTCGCCGTCGCCGACGGTGGCGGCTTGGCGCCCGCCGCTCGCCAGCCGTTCGAGGGTGCGGAAAAGGTGGCGCAGGTGCTCTCCCGGTTCACCCAGCTGGTACCCGACGCCCATATCCGCACCGTTTGGCTCAACGGCGCCCCGGCGATACGGGTCGACATCGACGGCGAACTGCGCGCCGCCGTCAGCCTGGTGGTCGAGGACGGACAGATCACCCACATCTACACGATGGTCAATCCGGAGAAGCTGGCACGGCTCGACGCCGAGACGGTGCTCAGCCGCTGACAACGACCGGTACTCAGGTACTTCCCTGGCGCACCAGTTCCCGGTCGCCGAGGGGCTGGACCGGCCGGGCGTTGGCATGGATGGCACCGGTGAGGGCGGCGAGCTGGTCGGGTGAGACCTCGATCGGGTCGGTGAACACACGCCACTCCACCCCCTCCGTACACGGTGGGGTGGTCAGGGAGCCCGAGTACCGGTAGTAGCTGCGATCTTCCGGGAGCAGATCTCGGGCATCGAGGGTGGCCCCGGTCACCGTCACCGGATCCGACGACGCCTCGGGAGGGATCGCCGCGACCACCGGCGCCAGCGCCGGGTGTTCGTCTCCGATCTCGGCCAGAACCCCCACCACTGCCAGGTGTCCGTCGCCATCAGCATGGACCAGGTGGAGTTCCATCGGGAGCTGCCGTCCGTCGACCGTGTGCTCGCTGCCGGTGTGGAAGTGGAACTGGATCAGCTCGTACCGGGCGCCGTCGACCACCAGGGCGCTGCCCCCGTCGTACGGAACCTGGACGGTGTGCCCGTTGGACACGACCGACAATGCAGTTGGCGAATAGTCGAAATCGATGGGCACCGGCTCGGCGGTTCCGGCGTCGGTGAGGTCCACCGGGGATTGGGACCGACCGGTTGCACAACCGGCGTACGCCGGGCTGAGCTCGCCCCACTGATCGGGACCGGTCTCCCCTTCGTAAGCAAAGGCGACGTGCTCGCCCCCGATCGGCGCCGTGGCCGAAGGCTCGACCGTGTCTCCCCCGCATCCCGCCACCGTCACCAGCAGTACCGCAGACATCGCCGTCCCGACCCGGTTCCAACCCATCACGCCTCCTCGTTCCGCCCCCCTTTGGTACGTCGTCGGGACCAGCCCGCCGTCATCGACTCGGCCACTGTACGCCGCCGATCGCCCCGGCAGGACCACTCGGCGCCACCCACCCGAGCGCCGGTCGGGTTTCGGGCGGCGGACGGCGGAGGGCGATGACGTAAAAGGGCCCGATCGGCGGATCGCCGATCGGGCCCATTCGTGACACCGAGGTGTCAGGTCACCACATCGAGATGCCGTACTTGGGCCCGAAGTAGGCAAGGCTGTCAGCCACCGGGAAATACCATGAGACGTTGGCAACGCCGACCTGCTCGCCGCACTTCTTGTCGGTGCCGTGGAGCTGGGCTCCGCTGGACACACCTTCGGCGGCGTAGCTGAGCGTGTAGTTCAGCGGGAAGATCGAGATGATCTTCACCTTCAGCGACACGTTGGCGCCGCCGGAGTCGCCCTTGCGGACGCAGGCGTTGTGGCGGGTGAGACCGTAGACGGTGCTGCCACCCGAGTAGTTCACGGTCTGGTTCTTGGCGGTGATCTGACCACAGGTGTACTTGGTGGTCTTGCCGGACTTGCAGATCGCCGTCCCGATCGGGGCGTCGGTGTGCCCGGAGACGATGTTGATGCCACCGTTGGACGGGTTCTTGTCGATCCACGGACCTTGGATCCACTGCGACGGGTTGTCGTTGCGGGCAAGCGCATCGTCGTAGGTGGGGAACCACTCCTCGAGCACCTTGCCGAAGTTCGTCCCGTTCCAGCCTTTGAGCGTGGCGTTTTTGGTGACACAGTGCCCGGCGGTCAGCAGGTAGCCCTGACCGGTGTTCTTGTTGCGGAGGTTGAACCCGGCGGAACAGTTGGTACCGCTGCCGCCCTTGCCGTGGATACCGTCGCCACCGTCCATGAACTCGAACGTGGGCTCTGCCACGCCGCGGTCCGCCTCTTCGAGCGAGACGGCTTCGCCGAAGCGGGCAACGTACTTGGCGGCGATGTCGAGCTGCCCGTGTTCGGCGGTCACCCGCACCGTGTTGGACTCGGGGTCGAGGAACCAGCCCTGGATGCCCTTGATCGGCACGGACTTGACCGTCGGACGCTCACCGGCACCAGCAGGCTTGAACCCGGTGGCAGCGTCGAGCGTGGCGAGGATCTTCTTCAATTCGGCACCGCTGCGCTTCACGATCCGGACTTCGGCGCCGGCCTTCTCTGCGGTGGCGGCGGCTGCCTTGTCGGAGACGAAGACCTGGAGCTTGCCGGACTTGATGTCGAAGACCGATCCGGCGAAGGCATCACCCAACTCGGTCTCGAGCCTGGCGTCGAGCTCGATGGCGGCGCCCTGCGCCTCGGCAACGGCGAACGCCTCCTTGTCGGTGAGTCCGAGGTCACGGCGGAGGGCTTCGAACACCTCGCCGTGCTCGTCCGATGGTCTATCCGATCCGTCACCGGACCGACTTGCTGCCGATCCCGGTGCAACGGCGCTGAGCATCAGCACCCCGATGGCAAGAACGGTGAGGAGCACACGTCGGAAATTCATGATCATCCCTTCGGAGAAATGAGCGGCTCGTATCGTCCGCTTCGGTACACGAGAGGGACGAGCCCCGGTTCTGATACAAAATTGCCGGTCGGGGACTCAGATGTCAGGCGGTACGCTGCCGACCCATGAGCAGCGACTCCCCGTCCGTTGCGGGCCGGACGCCCCCGGTGGCGGCGGCACCGCCGATGCGGTCGGTACTCGTCGACGGATTTCTGGCGGCGCACCGACGGGGTGATCCGCTGGTGGTTCCCAATCCGTGGGATGTGGGGTCGGCACGACTCTTCGCCGGGCTCGGCTTCGCCGCCCTGTCCACCACCAGCGCCGGGCACGCCCGTTCCCTGGGCCGCGGCGACGGGGTGGGGGCGGTCACCCGCGACGAGGCACTCGCCCACGCCGCCGACATCGTCGCCGCCACCCCGCTTCCGGTGACCGCCGACCTCGAGGGCGGGTACGGCGACGACCCCGAAGACGTTGCCCGCACCGTCAGGATGGCCGCCGCCGTCGGGCTGGCGGGCGGCTCGATCGAGGACGCCTCCGGCGATCCCCGGCGACCGGTGTACGACCACGCCCGGGCCCTCGACCGCATCGTCGCCGCCGTCGAGGCCGCCGCCGGGGTCGAGGGTGGGTTCGTGCTGACGGCGCGGGCCGAGAACTTCCTCTTCGGTGTCGACGATCTCGACGACACCCTCCGCCGTCTCCGGGCCTTCGCCGAGGCCGGCGCCGACGTGCTCTACGCCCCGGGGCTTCCCGACCTCGCTGCGGTCCGCACCGTCACCGCATCGGTCGATCTCCCCGTCAACGTGCTCGCCGACCGGCGCTGGACCGTCGCCGAACTCGCCGAGGCCGGGGTGGCCCGCATCACCACCGGCTCAGCACTGTCCAACCTCGCCTTCGGCGCCGCCGTACGTGCGGCACGGTCGATCCTCGATGACGGCAGCTTCGCCTGGGCGGAGCACACCCCCACCGGAACCGAGCTCGAGGAACTGATGCGGGACGGATCGACCTAGCGCCGGCTCAGCCGGCGTCGGGAGCGTTCGCTCGAAGGCGGCGAGACGTCTGCGGGATGGGGTTGCAGGTGCCTCGGTGTCAGGTGGCGGCGCCGGGACCGTCGAGCACGTCGACGTCGCCGGCCCGCATGGTTGTTCCACAGTGGGCACAGCGGAGTTCGACACGGCTGATCTCACCGCAGGCGCGGGAACAGAGCCACCATGACATCTTCAGGGCAAGCTCTGGCGCAGGTGGCGGGCACCGTGGTCGTGCCGACCGCCGTGTCCGCCGAGCCCACAGGTGGAGAAGCAGCCTCGTACCATTGACCGAGTCTGCGATGCGGGTGACAGGGACGGGAGAGATCGGGCAGATGGATCCGGCTGTCGATGCGGAGGCCACGGTGATTGCAACCGATGAGGGTGCGGCCGAAGGACCGGTGGCTGTGACCGGCGGAACGAGGCTTGTGGTGTATGTCCCTCCGCTCGGGGGCGGCACTACGTCGTGGGATGCGTTGGTGACGCTGTTGTCCGAGCGGCGGGATGCCGACGGCGTCGTCTTCAGGACATGGCCCGCCGACCGGGGCGATCGCATCCTTCAACACAGCCGCCAGCCGCTCACCCGGTACGCCCAACGGTTGACCGTCCAGATCAACGAATGGGTGGAATCGGCGGCGCTTCGCGGTGAGCCCTATCGATCGATCATCCTGGTCGGACAGAGCATCGGCGGGCTGGTGGTTCGGGCCGCCTGGCTCCTCGCCGTCGAGCGGGGGCACGCATGGGCAGGACAGGTCGAGCGTGTCGTGCTCGTCGCCGGCTTGAGCCGTGGTTTTGTCACCCGTTTCGAGCCGGGCCGGCGCAACGCCCGCACCCTGGGGATGAAGGTCGCCATTTCCACGGCAAAGGTGGTCCCGGGTCGGTTCACCTGGGAGGATGCCCTTGCCGGCTCGCCGTTCGTCACCAATCTGCGTCTGCTGTGGATGCGACACGCCGTCTCCGGGAACGCACCGGCGGTGGTCCAGCTCCTCGGTGACTCGGATTCGATCGTCATGCCCGGGGACAGCGCCGATACCGACGGGTTCCCCAACGGCGACCTGGTGGAGATCGCAGGTGCCGACCACGGTTCGATCCTCGATGTCGATGGACCGACCGGTGACGACCGCTACCTGATCCTGCGACGCTGGATCCTCGGAGCCGCTCCGCCGCCACCGCGTGATCCCCCGGGCGACGCCGCCACGGATGACGTCAACGTGGTGATGATCGTCCACGGGATCCGCGCGGGAGACCATGGGTGGGTCCGCAAACTCGGGACGGTGCTCCGCGACGACGCCGACCAATGGGTGGTGGTGACCCCCACCTACCGGTTCTTCAGTGCGCTGCAGTTCGCCGTCCCCGTCACCCGCCGGCGCAAGGTGCGATGGTTCGCCGACCACTACTCCCGGCTGCGGGCGGAGATGCCAACCGCCACGTTCCACTTTGCCGGGCACAGCAACGGGACGTACCTCCTCGGCCGCTGTCTCGCCGAAATTCCGGCGATGCGGTTCGACCGGGTGTACCTCGCCGGGAGCGTGCTGCCTTCGGATTACGGGTGGCACCGACGGATCAGCGACGGTCAGGTCACACTCATCCGCAACGATCGCGGGCAGCGCGACATCGTCGTCGCCGTGCTCGCCAAGGGCTTGAGAGCTCTGGGAATCCGCGATATCGGCGGCGGAGGGTACGACGGGTTCGATGCGTTGTCGGCCAGCCCCCGTGGTGCGACGGAGTGGCCGTATTACCCCGGGGGCCACGGCGCACCGTTCGACGATTCCAACGGCCGGGAAGGGGTCCGCAACGTGGCGCGGTTCATCACCCAGGGAACGTCGGTGCGACCACCGTATGTGAACCTCGAACCGGCAACGTGGCTCAGCAGAGGATCGCGGGTCGCCGGCGTCGCCCTCCTCGTGGGCATCGCCGTCGTCGGCGGTCTGCTCCTCGCCCCCGTCTGGGCGGCGCCCAGCGCCATCACCATCTCGGCGAGCGTCGTCGCCCTGCTGTTCGTGGCCGCACTCGCCGTCGTGTGACCCGTCCGCCTGCCCGGCCACATCGCCCTCGTTCCGGCCCGAGTGCGCCGGGCCTCACGCTCGAGGGAACAGAAGTTCCAGATAATGGCGGAGATGCAGCAGCTGGGCTGGGACGTGACCGGGATCTCCCGTGGCCTTGGCAAGGATGAAGGCACCCTCGAAGATCGTGAAGACCTGGTCGGCCAGAGAGGGCAGGTCGACGTCGATGGCGGGTGGGGTGGCGGCCGCCGCTTTCTCGAGCTTGGCGAGGATACGTTCGCGCCACAGCTTGATGGACCACTCGACGACGTCGTTGGCCTGCATCCCTTCCGGCATCTTCTCGTAGACGAACGCCACGAACAGGCAGCCCGGTTCGGCATACAGCTCGTCTGCATCCTCTTCGAACAACCGGATGAAGGCGACGAGCTGTTCCACCGGGTCATCGGCGAGGTCTTCGGCTCGGGTCATGTAGGTGTCGAGCAGCTCTGCGTCGTCGGCGGCGTACCGTTCGATCAGCGCCCGACCCAGTTCGGCCTTGGATGAGAAGTGGTGGAAGAACGCACCCTTCGATGCACCGGCCAGCTCGACGACGGCATCGACGGTGGTGGCGTTGAACCCGTCCCCCATCACCAGATCATGGGCGGCATCGAGGATCCGTTCCCGCGCCGGGCTTGGTCGTGTGCTCATTTGGTCAGGATACCACTTGACAGACCAACTAGTCGGTATCATCATGAATCTAGACCGACTAGTCGGTCTGTTCACTACCCGAAAGGACCTTCCCGTGCTCACCCATGCCTCACCTCCGCCTGTGCTCGACGACGGACCGACCCTTGACGACCGCCTGGTCGGCGCCACCACCGGTGCGCTGGAGATGCTGACCATCCACATCGGCCGCCAACTCGGTCTCTACCGCACCCTCGCCCACGGAGGCTCACACCGTCGAATCATTGACGGAAGCCACCGGCACCGACGTTCGCTCCATCCGCGAATGGCTGGAGCAGCAGGCCACCGCCGGATTCGTCGAGGTAGCCGATGCGGCAGCGGCCTGGAACGATCGGCGCTACTTCCTGACCGACGCTCAGGCAGCGGTGCTGGTCGACGAGACCGACCCCCGGCATGTGTCACCGCTCGCCGACATGCTCGCCGGCGTGGGCCAGGTGATCGACCAGGTGGTGGAGAGCCACCGCATCGGTAGCGGTGTCCGGTTCTCCGCATACGGATCGGCACTTCGAGAGGGTCAGGGAGCGATCAACCGGCCCGCATTCACCCACGACCTGGTTCCGTCCTGGATCGGGGCCGTCGACGGTCTGCTCGATCGCCTCGCCGACGGGGGACGGATCGCCGACCTCGGCTGCGGGGTCGGTTGGTCCACCATCGCCATGGCGACCCAGATCCCGGGGAGCACGGTCACCGGTTGGGACCTCGACCATGCAAGCATCGAGGAGGCGCGGCGCCTCGCCACCGCCGCCGGCGCCGAGGTTCGGTTCGAGGCCGCCGATGCTGCGGCAATGGCGGCCGAGGGCCCGTTCGAGCTGGTGACCATCCTCGAGGCACTCCACGACATGGCCGATCCGGCGGCCGTTCTGTCCTCAGCCCGAGCTTCGCTGGCCCCGGACGGCGTGCTGCTGATCGCCGACGAACTGGTCGCCAACACCTTTGCGTCACCCGGCGACGAGATGGATCGACTCATGTACGGCTGGAGCGTCACCCACTGTCTGCCGGCCGCCCTTGCCGACGGCGGCCCGGAGGCGCTCGGGACGGTGCTGCGCACGCCGACGGTGCTCGACCTCGCCGCCGCCGCCGGCTTCGCCAGTGTCGAAACCCCGGCCGTCGACGCCGGATTCTTCCGGCTCTACATCCTCCGCAGCTGAAGGACCGGTGGGCAACGCCGGCCAACCGCCGTCGAATCAGCGGCGCTCGAGACCAGGGACCGGCCCTCCCCTCCCCGGTCCGACGCTCCGGTTGGTACCTTGACATATGCGTAACGCTGTTGTTACATATTTTGGATGATTCCGGTCCGCACCGACACCCACCCGCATCTCGCCGCCGGGACCGATGTCTTCACCGCCATCGCCGACCCGGTTCGTCGTGCGCTCCTGGAGCAGCTGCGGAAAGGCCCGGAGACGGCGGGAGGCCTGGCCTCGCCGTTTGCGATCAGCCGCCCGGCGATCAGTCGGCATCTTCGGGTTCTCCGTGATGCCGGGCTGGTCCACGCCGAGGTCCATGGCCGGAGTTGGGTCTACCGGATCGTTCCTGGGGCGCTCTCCGAGGTGACCGATTGGGTGGCGGGACTCGTCGACCCCTGGCGGCACCCGCTCGATGCGCTGGAAACCGAGGTCTACCGAACACGACGGGAACGTCGCCCCACACCGAGCGAGGAATCAGCATGAACGCCACACCGAACGGCCAAATCACCCTCATCGAGGGGCGGCCGCATCTCCGCCTGATCCGGACGTTCCGCGCACCGGTCGAGGATGTCTGGGCCAGCGTCACCGAACCCCAGCGGCTGGAGCGCTGGATCGGCACCTGGACCGGCACCCCCGGAGTCGGGAACACCATCAGTTTCGTGATGAGCGCCGAAGAAGGCGCCGAACCCGAAGACGTCGAGATCCGGGAGTGCGATCCGCCTCACCGGTTCGTCGGTGACTTCACCACCGGGGAAGGCACCTGGCGTATCGGGCTCTCCCTCGAGGAGACAGACGGGGTCACCTCGCTCGTATTCACCCAGGCGGTCAACCCGGGTGACGACACCGGCAGCTTCGGGCCGGGTTGGGAGTACTACCTCGACCGACTCGTCGCCGAGCGCCTTGGTACCACCATGCCTGACTGGGACGACTACTACCCGGCGCAGCGGCCCTACTACGAGAATCTCGTGGCATCGACCTGATCCGACAGCCGACCACCGGCCGTCCCGGTCGCCACGCCGGTGCCACACGCACCGGTGGCGAGTTCTAAGCTCGCCGGCTGGATCACTCGCCGGCTTGATCAACGGGAGGAACAGGATGACTGGCCGCACAGGTATCGGTGCCGCACGATTCGGACCGGTGGTCATGGTGGTGATGGCGGCGGGGCTGTTCGCCGTCGGCGCCTACGCCATTGCCTATGCGGCCGACGTATCCGTGTCCACACTGACCCGAGACATCAACCCGACCATGGATCTTCCCTGGTATGTCGGCACGTTCTCATGGCTGGGAGTCCTGATCTGGTTCGCCGGCAGCGCCGTCGCCTTCGCCGCCTCGTGGATCGCCGCACCACCGCACCGGGGATTCCTGCGCACCTTCGGGATCTTCGGGATGTTCCTCGCCGTCGACGACGGATTCACCCTGCACGACCACACGTTGAAGCTGCTGTTCGGTGACTCGATCGAGCTCATCTCGTATGTCGTCTATGCGGTGGTGGCCGTCTGGATCGCCGTCAAATGGTGGCGGACGCTTTCTCCGACGGCGCTGGCCTTTGCATTGGTCTCGGTGATCTGCCTCGGCGCCTCCGTACTGGGCGACGTGGTCGGAGCCCCGTCTTTTGTCGAGGACGCCCTCAAGTTCGTCGGGATCGCGGCGTGGGCCGGGCTCGCAGTGACTCAATCCGGCCACGCCGTCCGCCAGGCGATGAACGCCGGCGAGACGGTCTCCTGAACCCACCCCGATCCGTCGACCCCGACCGCTGTCGCCCGACGCCTGGCGGGAGCGTCAAGAGGCGTCGGTAGTGTGCGCCGATGCACATCCCACCGGCACGATGGATGGCCCTCGCCGGCACCGTCGGCATCTCGTTTTCTGCACTGTTCGTGGTTCTGGCCGACGTCTCGCCGATCACAGCGACCATCTTCCGCGGGGTCTATGCGCTCCCGCCGCTGCTGCTGGTCTGGCTGTTGTGGCGGCGGCGCGATATCCGACCTGCCCGTCTGCGTTGGCTGGCGGTCTTCGCCGGTGGGTTCCTCGCCGCCGATCTCGTGGTGTGGCACGAGTCGATCAACCTGATCGGCGCCGGACTGGCCACCGTGATCGCCAACGTCCAGGTGGTGTTCGTCGGGATCTTCGCCTGGATCTTCTACAAGGAACGCCCGACCCTGCAGACCCTGGTGTGCGGCGCCATCGTCTTCATCGGTGTGGTGATGACCTCCGGGATGGGCCGTTCCGATTCCTTCGGTGAAGATCCGATCCTGGGGACGGTGCTCGCCGTCGTCTCCGGTCTCGCCTACACCGCTTTCCTTCTGATGTTCCGCCAGAGCAACCCGGGAGGCGCCACCCCGGCGGCGCTTCCCCTTCTCGACGCCACCATCGGGATGACCGTGGTGGCGGTGCTGGTCGGTGCGCTCGCCGGTGACCTGGCGCTGGCCCCATCGTGGCCGGCGCACGGTTGGCTGGTGCTGCTCGGGGCCGGGCTGCAGGCCGGAGCGTGGACCCTCATCGCCTACGCCATGCCCCGGCTACCGGCGCTCACCGTCTCGGTGATCATCCTGGCTCAGCCGGTGCTGGCCGTGGTCTGGGGCTGGCTGCTGCTCGGTGAGACCCTGTCGGCGGTGCAGGCCGTGGGCGCCCTGGTGCTGCTCGGCGGGATGACCGCCGTCAACTTACAACGCAGCATGGTGACCGGTCCCTCCACGCCACCCGCAGCCGTCGTCGCCGACACACCGTGACCGCCGACCGGTGCGGGACCGGCTGCGCCTACCTGTCTGTCCGGGATCAGCCGGTCACACCACGGTGGCGAAGAGTTTCGGCAACCTGACGAAGAAACGGGAGCGGGGCAGGACCTCCGTGGCTCCGAGGGCACCGGCGGCAGCGAGCGCCACGTCGTCGACATGGGGACCGAACGCAACAGTACGGACGCCGGCCGCCGACAGGCGACGAATCGCCTCGTTGGCAGCGGCATGTCGCAGATCGACGAAGGCGACGTCCGGGAGCCGACCGGCCAGCCCGTTGCTGATCGCCGCCGGGTTCCGCCACAACGCCAACTCGTGACCCGCCTGCTCGGCGGATGCGGCAATCCGGGTGCGATCCATCAGATCGGCGCCGACCAGGACCGCAACCGGACGCCCCGGGATCCGGTCGACGGTGGCCTCGCCACCCGGTTGCGGAGTGGAGACGGTGCGGTCGGTGCCGGCGGACGAGGGCTCCCCGCCGCCCGGGGGGGCAGGGACCATTCCGGCGATCGCTTCGGCGCGTGCCACTCCCCAGGCGACGTGGGCGCCAAACGCCTCATCGCCGAGGTCCCGGGAGGTCACCGGGGCCAGGTCGTAGTGGTCACCGGGGAGCGCCCGGCGCTGCGCCTCTTGCCGCGTCGCCGGGTTCAACCCGAGTTCCGTCAGCGCACCGGTGGGTGCGGCCAGCGCCTCACGGAACAACTCCAGCGGCGAGGCGGACTGCTCGTGCGGTGACCGGCCGGTCCAGTCGGCGAATGCCGCCTGCAGCGCCGTGTGTCCGGAGTCGATGGCGCCGGCGATGCGTGCAGGGTCGACGTCGAGGTTCCGGATGCGACTCCCGACATAGCCGGGGTAGGCCGCGACGAACGTGTCCGCCACGGCAACGGAAAGGGTGCGGTACCGGTCGGGATCCATCCAGCCAGCGTATCGCACCTCGGCGGGATCACCCGAGGCGGCCGGCCGCACACGCCGAGGGTCTCCACGATGCGCGGCCGACCCTAGGATCGACCCCAGTAGGTGCCGATGAGGAGATGCCATGCGTAAGTCCGTCCTGCTGGTAGCCGCGCTCGTTCTGCTGATCACCGGATGTCGGGCCGAAGCCAACATCTCCCTCGTCGTCGATTCCGACGGTTCCGGTTCGGTCGCCGCCGAGTTCGGGCTCGACGAGGAACTGCTTGGGCTTCTCGAGCAGACCGGATCCTCGCCGAACGATCTCTTCGATCTGGGCCCGGACACTCCGAATGTCGAGACCCGGGTCGAAGGCGACATGACCTTCTACGGCCTCACCCAGTCGTTCACCGACCCCGAAGACCTCGAAGCCGCATTGGAGGAACTTCAGGGCACCGGCTCGGCGTTCATCGAGTTCGACCTGACGGTCGAAGATGGCGCCGCCAGCCTCGACGCCACCCTGGAGACAACGGACAGCGAGGAGGCGGCCGAGAGCCTGAGCGGAATGGACATCGGCGCCGACGTCTTCTCCGCCAGTTTCACCGCCGATCTTCCCGGAACCGTCGAGTCCTCGAACGCCGATGAGGTTCTGCCGGACGGTCGACTGCGATGGGCCATCCCCTTCGAGGGCGGCACCGTCGACATCGAGGCCGTCACCGTGGCCGAAGGATCCGGTGGTCCCGGACTCAGCGCCATCATCGCCATCGCCGTCCTGGTGCTCCTGATCATCGGCGGAGGGCTGTGGTCGTTGCGCCGCCGACGCCAGGCCGAGGTGGCACTGGCGGCGACCCCGGCGCCGGACAGCCCGCAGGGCTTGTTCGGCGACCCGTCACCGACTCCCCCACCGGCCCCCGACGAGCCCCCTACGGCTTCTTGGACACCCCCGATCGACGACACCCTGGTCCCGCCGTCACCCGCCCCCGGAGAGGTCGCGCCCGGAGAGGCAGATCCCGTCAACGCCGGCTCCGATCCGGTCGGGCTCGATCCGGCCGGCCCCGACCCGACAGATACCGAGGCCGGCCTAGACCTGTCCGGTGGCGAAGATCCAGACCGCCAAGGCGCACCCGGAGAACCACCTGACCAGGAAACCTCCGCCTGAGCGGGTGAGGCCGAAAGCAGGCGTGCAGGTCGAGGTCGTCCGTGGTTGCGGTCGTGTGCGGGGCCGATCGGCGTAAGAGTCCCAAGAGCCGATAGGCGGGACTGTCGGTGATCTAGGACGTGTGTGGACATTGACGCCGCGCCCTACGTCCGAGACGTCTCGAGCTGCCTGTCGCACTCTATGTCGTCGTACGGATGCACGGCGTCGTCGGCCGGGCAGTCGGTGGAAACGGCTGGGCGGACGTCGGCATCCGGCAACCTCGATGTGTCTCGTGAGGCCGGGTGTGGCTGTGGTTGTGGTTGTGCAGATGCGGATCGCTGTCGGTGACGCTTTCGGGCAGCGAACTTTGACGTCGCGCTCCGCCCTGGATGTCTCCCCTTCTTGGCCCTCCCCGCCATTCCCTGCCCCTCTGGGGCGGGGTGGCTGCGGACGCCGTGCGGCCGTAGACGGGGTGGGGCGCTGCGTACGCTTGCGGACGCAGACCGGAAAGGCGGGGTGCCTCCGAGGTTCTGGGAGGAGGCGGGCGGGGCGCGAGGTCTGCATCCGGCAACCTCGATGTGTCTCATGAGGCCGGGTGTGGCTGTGGGTGTGGTTGTGCAGATCCGGATCGCTGTCGGTCACGCTTTAGGGCAGCGGACTTTGATGTCGCGCTCCGCTGAACGTGACCCGGAATCGTGGACACGTGATTACGCGGGAGACCGTGTAGGAAGGAGCCCCGTGATGGGTCGTCCGAGTAAGTACCCGGACCAGTTCCGCAGGGACGCGTTGGAGCTGGTGGAGTCGTCTGAGCGTCCGATCGCTGAGGTTGCCCGGTCGTTGGGGATCGCTGAGGGCACGTTGTGGAACTGGGTGCGGGTGGCGCGTGAGGCTGCTGAGCGTGGCGCCGACCCGGATGCGTTGACCGAGTCGGAGCGTGACGAGCTGCGTCGGCTCCGCATGGAGAACGTGGAGTTGCGCACCGACAAGGAGATCCTGCGGAGGGCGGCTGCGTATTTCGCCCGGGAGACGATGCGGTGATCCGCTTGCGCTTCGTCTCAGACAACCGAGCCGACCTGCCGGTCAAGCGGATGTGTGAACTGGTCGAGGTTCCCCGTTCGTCGTTCTATGCGTGGGTGAACCACAAGCCGTCGGCACGTGATGTCGCTGACGAGGCGCTGCTGGAGACGATCCGTGACATCTACCGCCGATCGCGCAACACCTACGGGGTGCCCAGGGTCTATGGGCAACTCCGCCGCCTCGGCTACCGGGGGGCACGCTCGCGTGTGGCCCGGCTCATGCGCACCAACGGTTTAGTGGGTGCGCACACGTCGAAGAAATGGCGCCGGGGACGACCCGACGCCGGCGGAGCAGCGGACCTGTTGAACCGGGACTTCACCGCCGACCGGCCCAACCAGCGGTGGGTTGCCGACGTCACCGAGTTCCCAACTGGTGAGGGCAAGCTCTACCTGGCTGGGATCCGTGACCTGTTCCATCGCGGGATCGTCGGCTGGGACACCAGCGGCCGGCAAGACACCGCCCTGGTCGTGTCCGCCCTGACAATGGCGCTCGCCCGCACCGGGCATCCCGCCGACGTTACCCACCACGCCGACAAGGGACCGCAGTACACGTCACTGGACTTCGCGTTTGCCGCAGGCAACGCCGACATGAACCTGTCGTTCGGGTCCACCGGCGACGCGTTCGACAACGCCGCGATGGAGACGTTCTGGGCTCGACTCAAGGTCGAGATCACCTGGATCCGTGGCAGCATCATCTTCCCGACCCGAGCCGAAGCGCACGCCTACCTGTTCGAGTTCATCGAGGTGTTCTACAACCGTCAACGCCACCAGACCGGTCTCGGTCACCTCACCCCCGCCGAGTACGCTGACAAGTGGCGACACGACCACGGCCAGACCAATCTGGCATAACCCCGTGTCCAAGAAACCGGGTCAGGTTCACGCCCCGTCTGATATGGGAGGGGTTTTGTCAAGGGGCGTGTTGAAGCACCCGCCGGGCTGGTTGTCCGGCGGGTGCTTGGTCGTTCGCTGTGGGGTGCGGGTGTGCGGCGTGTCTGTCGACGCGTGGTCAGTCTGATATGCGCGGGTTGGTTACCGCATGACGCTGTTTCGGTGGGAGCTGCTGAGCTTGCCTGCGGTCGAGCGTGGCCAACGGGGTTGGTTACTCACAGACGGGTCGCTAGTGCGCTCCTCACGCTGCATGCGTTCCTCGCACTCAACGGCGGACGGGTTCTGGGGGGTGGGGTTAGTCCATGACGGCTAGGGACCAGCACCACCCGGCGAGCTCGCGGGCGATGGCGGTGTTCGCCACCGTGTGTTTTTTGCGTTTGGCGGTGAGGACGGTCCATCGGTGGTGGAGGCGCCGGTTCCCGGCGTCGCCTCGTGCCACCGCGGTTGGCGGTGCTGCTGCCCATCTCTCTTGGAGGGCCTTGCCGGCTGCGTAGCGGGGTTTGTGATGCCAGGCAGCTTCTATCAGTAACCGCCTGGCGTGCGTGTTCCCGGTCTTTGTGATCGATCCCAGCGCCCGGGACTCGCCAGAGGAACGCTCGGACGGGACCAGTCCGAGATACGACGCGATCGTGCGGCCAGTGAACCGGTGCCAGTCGCCGATCTCGACCGCCAGAGCGAACCCGGTCAACGTCGAGATGCCCCGTAGGCAACACAACCGGTTCGTGACCGCAGCGAATTCTGAGTCGTGGGCCATAGCGGTGATGGTCTTATCGAGGCGGTTACGGCGGGCAAGGATGTGGCTCACCGCGTCGTAGCCAGCATCGAACGCGGCCAGTGTCCCTGGTCTGGCCCCGTCGAGATCACTCCTTCGGAGTTGACGCAGCCACCGATCATGGACCCCGGTCCAGGCGTCACCGTTGTAAACGAACCCGTGACGTAACAACAACTTCGACAACCGATGCCTTGCCGCCATCAACTCGACCCGGGCATCGTCGCGGGCCCGGACCAGATCCCGGGCCGCTTCCTCAGCCTCGGTCGGGACCCGCACCGCGACCAGATCACCTAGACGCACCAGGCGCGCGATCAACAACGCGTCACGCTTGTCAGTCTTGACCCGGTCACCGACCGGACGGAGGATCTTCGATGGCGCCGCCACCGTGCACGCCACCCCCACCGCCCCTAGCCGGCGCGCTAACCCGAACCCGGTCGGACCCGCCTCGTAACCAACCGCCACCGACTCCCACCGATCACGCACCCCCACGACCCAGGCCACGACCTCATCGCAACGTCCCGATAGCCGCGCCTCGAGCACTTCACCCGTCACCGTGTCAATAGCCGCCGCCCGCACACTCCGCGCGTGCACATCCAAACCAATCGCCGTACGCTCAGTGAACACCAGGGCCTCCAATGCATGTCGGCACCCCCAGGCCCATCCCGGGGATGATCCACGAATTTGCATCGCGAGGCCCTGGACTACAAGACCCCAAAACCCCGCCACACCCATAGCGTCTGCGTCCGCAAGCGTCCGCAGCCTCCCCTCCTCCCGAGGAGGGGAGGTCCGGAAAAGAGGGTTGTCGTCTGGGGGCCTCGCGAAGCGACGGCGTCTCCCTTCTTGGCCCTCCCCGCCTTCCCCGCCCCGCCGGGGTGGCGCTGGCGGACGCTTGCGGACGCAGACCGGAAAGGCGGGGCGCCTCCGAGGTCTTGGAAGGAGGCGGGGCGGGGCGGGGCACGAGACTGTTGCGCATGCGGCCGAACTGGGGCGTGGGGACCGCTGGTCGTCCAGCCCTCCTTGGCGCCGATCAAGCTGGGGATCTCCGCCGTCAACCGGCGGCGACCATCACCACCATCAAACCGGAGGGACCGCTGTAGACCGCCACACCGAGTCGTGTCACCTCTCGGGTGAGCAATGTGGCGTGGCTCCGTTCGTCGCGGACCCATGCCTGGACGACCGCATCGGGGGATGCCCCCAGCCCGATCAGTTCGGCGACGACGACGTGGGGGATCTCGTCACGGTCGAGCCGATCGCTCGGGCCGTCGCCTGCCGCATTCACATGGGCGATGCGACCGGTCTCATACATGTCGAGTGCGTGCTGGCGCGCAATCCGGTCGAGGCGGGTTCCTTCCGCCAGCGGCGGCAGGTCTCCGGTCACCCGCTCACGGTTGATCATTCCCCGCAGCGCCACCGTCTGACGGGGGTTGAACACCAGGTCGGCGCCGTCGGCCGGCGGAATCATGACCACCTCGTCACCGGGATCACCGATGCGGGGCGCCCCGACGATCTCGTCGATCCTGAGGACCACCCCAAGGACCCCGTCTCCGCTGGCGATGTCCATGGTGCGCTGAGCGGCCCCGGCGGGATCGGTGAGCGTCGCCACCATTCGGGACTCGGAGAGCGGATCGGCGACGGCGGAGGGCAGCGGCAGCACCGTCAGCACACTGAAAAGGAGGGTGGCGACGATCAGCCAGGCGCCTGCACCGAGTGCGGCACCTGCGATGCGATTGATGGTCGGCATCCCCGGCAATACGGTGAGGGTGCGCCCGCCGATCCGGCCCAGGACGGAACCGGCGATCGACACGCCGGCAAACAGAATCGAGCCGGCGATGAGTCGCGACACCTCCGGGGAGGTGCCGGCAACGGCGCGCACCACCTGCCCCAGCGGGGTCGACAGACGGAAAGCAAGGATGGTTCCCACCACGAGCGCCGCCAACCCGAGGGCCTCGCGGAGAAAGCCACGCATCCACCCCCGCACCACCAGGGCAACGAGGATTCCGACGACGACCACATCGATCAGGTTCAAACCGGCACCGTCAACGCTGGTCGCCCTCACCCGGACCGGGAGACGCGTCCTCGTCGGGCGGATTCGGCTCATCAGGCGCGACCGGCGCATCGGACGGAATCTGGGGATCGGGTCGGGTGGGCGGCCCGGGTTCCGTCGTGGCTTCTGATCGGCTGGGGATCTCGGATCCCGCCCCAACCTGGCCGGCGGAACGACTAGCCCTGGGACCGGGCGATATCCAGTTCCTCGTGCGCCACCGTGAGGTGGGTTCGGTTCCCTCATCAAGGTTCGAGCCCGTCTCGGTGCCCGTGACGGAGTCGGCCCACCGGCCCCGCCACAACGTCTCGGATGGCCGGGGCGGCGGGGGCAGCAGGGCCGCCTCGGTGGCCTCGGCCCACGACTGTCCGAGCACCCGCGTCCGCCACAGATGGCCGGCGACGATCTTGACCGCGGCGGCGGCCGGAACGGCCAGCAGCACCCCCCACAGCCCACCGACGGCGCCCCCGAAGATCAGCACCAGGATGACGACCGCTGGATGGAGTCGCACCGTGGCGCGCAACACGGTTGGACTGACGAAGTTGTTGTCGATCTGCTGGACCGCCACCGCGACCACCCCGGCCCACAGCGCCGTCGTCACCGATCCGGTGACAAACCCGACGGATACGCCGAGGACGCCGCCGACCCATGGTCCGACGAAGGGGATGATGTTGAGGAACCCGGCGATCATCCCGATGATCAGCCAGAACTCGAGGTCGATGAGCCAGAACCCGAAACTCATCAGCAGCCCGACGATCATCGCCACCAGCACCTGCCCCCTGAGGAACCCGCCGACGGCGGTTCCGAGCTGGCTTGCGACGTACCGGACCTCCTCGCGATGGCGGTCCGGGATGGCTCTCCACGGACTCCTCGCGGATCCGGGGCAGATCGAGCAGCAGGTAGAAGGCGATGACCGGGGCGACGAAGAACACCAGGATGGCCTCGAGCAGCCCGGATGTCACGGCGCCGACCCGGTCCCACGCCGCCGACAGGAACTGATCCTGATTGTCCGGGTTGTTGAAGAACGCCTCGACGTCGTCGTACGACCACAGCACGACGGTGAACCCGGCCGATTCGGCAAGCTGCTCGATCTGGCTCGCCGAATCCTCGTAGAGCGTGGGGAAGTCGGTGGTCAGCGCCGACGCCTGCTCGGTCACGCTGGGCACCACGAGAAAGCCGAGAAGCACGATCCCGCCGAGCAACGCCACGAAGGCGAGAAACGTACCGAGAAAGCGGGGGACGCCATGGTTCCGTAGGCGCGTGACCAACGGGTTGAGGAGATAGATGATGACGGTGGCGAGCACGATCGGCGCCAGCAGGACCCGCATCCGCCCGAGCACCAGCGTGCCCACCCAGAGCACGGCGAGAATGCCGACCACGCTCCATGCCACGATCCCGGCACGGGTCACCACATCGCTCAGTTGAGGGGCAGTTCCGCGGTTCGGTCATGAGATGTCGCTTCGGTAAGCGTCCCCAAATCCGCACGACCGATCAGGCCGGCCCGACGCACCAGGATGGAGCCGTGCTGGTGAGGACCAGAGTCTCCACCGCACCGCAGCGGCGGGAGCTTGCGGATCGGTCACGCCAGTGCTGCGACCACTAACGTTCGCCGCCAACATCAGTGGCCACGGCACTAGCCCTGCACCCGCTCGGCGATCCGATCGAGACGCTCGCTGCGCATCCGGCGCAGCCGTCGCACCGTAAGGGGGGCATAGGCCTCGGCGACGGGGTCGTCGATCAACCGCCGAATGATCTGGTAGTAGCGCGTGGCGCTCAGATCGAGGTAGTCGCGCACCGCCCGATCCTTGGGGCCGGGGTAGTGCCACCACGAACCCTCGAAATCCAGCACCTGTCGATCTCGCTCCGATAGTGAATGCGCAGAATTCGCCATGGGTGCAGAGTATCGGGCCGGTGTGACACGATTGCGGATTTGCGTTGGACGAAGCAGGCGGTGCCCGACCACCCGCCCTCGAAGGTGGCAGGGACGACCCGAGCAGACCGGTCGTCCCTGCCACCACGCTGTCCGCCCGGGGGGTACGGACACCGAAGGCCGGCTCGCTCTCGACCGTTGCACGAAAGTGCCGAGAACCGGTTGAGGGAGCGGGGAAGGATCGCATCCTCAACCGGCGAGCCGGGTGCCAGGAAGGGAGAGTTGTTCATCCCGGCACGGCGTCACTATAGATAGATTGATACTCATTCGCAATTCATGTATCGTGGAGAGCAGAACGAGACTCGACAGTGGGAGGAAACAACCACACCTGCTCGCCCGTGGGTTCCGAAACGGTCTCACGGTGTGGTCGAACGCGAAAACCCACCTTGAACGGAACCGCCAACCGTCTATGATCCCGCCCAGTGACCACGACGAAGAGCCCGCCAACAGACATCCACGTCCACCGGTCGGGCTGGGGCCCGTGGATGCTGGTCGTTCCGCTCCTGTTCGCCCTCGTGCTGCGCAACCGGGTGGCACTCTTCGAGGACGAAACACTGCGCCTGTGGTCGACTTTGTTCGTCTCGATCTGTGTGCAGGCGCTCCCCTTCCTCGTCCTCGGGGTCACCGTGAGCGGCGCCATCGTCGCCTTCGTCTCCCCGGATCTCGTGCGCCGCCTTCTGCCCACCCGGCCCGCCCTGGCGGTACCGGTCGCCGGGCTCGCCGGGATGGCGCTGCCCGGATGCGAGTGCGGTTCGGTCCCGATCGCCGGTCGGCTCATCTCGGGGGGCAGCCCTCCGGCCGCGGCCCTCACCTTTCTCCTGGCAGCACCAGCCATCAACCCGGTGGTCCTCATCGCCACCGCCGTCGCCTTCCCCGGTCAGCCACAGATCGTCGCCGCCCGATTCACCGCATCGCTGCTGACCGCGCTGATCATGGGATGGCTGTGGACCCGCACCAAGCGGCTCCGCTTCCTCGGCGAGATCAAGGTTCACGACCACGGCCGCACCAGTCGCTTCACCGTGTTCACCGATGCCGCCAGTCGGGACCTTGTCCATGCCGGTGGCTATCTCGTGGTGGGCGCCTTCGCCGCCGCCACCCTCCAGGTGATCATCCCCCGCCAGATCCTCGACACCGTGGTCAGCAACGAGTGGCTCTCGGTTCTGGTGATGGCGGGTCTGGCAGTGTTGCTGTCGATCTGTTCGGAAGCAGATGCGTTCGTCGTCGCCGGTCTCCCCCAGTTCTCGCTCACGTCGAGGCTGGTGTTCATGGTGGTGGGTCCGGTCGTCGATCTGAAGCTCATCGCCCTGCAGGCAGGAATCCTCGGGAAGCGGTTCAGCCTGCACTTCGCCCCCATGTCGCTCGTCGTCGCCATCGCCTGTGCCGTTGTCTTTGGAAGGGTGTTCCTGTGAATCACATCGGACGAGCCGCCATCCTCCTGGTCCTGGGGGTCATGACCCTCAGACTGATCGCCACCGGCGGCTTCGGTTGGTTCGTGGCTCAGCACATGCGCCTCCCGCTGATCGGCGCCGGCATCGTGCTCCTGCTGCTCGGTGTCGCCGAGTACTACGTCTCCACCCGCAAGTCGTCAACGCCCGCCGAGCCTGCCGCCGAGGCGGTGACCCCGGGCGCCGCCCTCGACATCGACACCGATGCCGGGGAGTCCTTGTGGGCCGGTCCGGTCACCACGGCGATCGTCGCCGACATCGACCACCACGGCACCGGTGACGACCATGACAAGGAACATGCCACCGCCGGCCCCAAGGTCGGCTGGCTCCTGGTGCTGCCACTGGCGGTGCTCATCGCCGTCGCCCCGACGGCGCTCGGCGCCGCCGCCGCCGGCCGCGTCGACGCTGTGATCCCCACCGACAGCGGGACCTCGTTCCAGCCGCTCCCGGTCCAGGACGTTCCGGTCACCATGGGGGTCATGGAGTTCCTCAACAGGGCGGTGTGGGACGACCAGCGGTCGCTCGAGGGCGTCTCCGTCGAGCTCACCGGGATCGTGGTCAACGACCCGGAGATCCCCGACGGGTTCAAGCTCACCAAGTTCCTCGTCGGGTGTTGCGCCGCCGACGGGCTCCCGGTCCAGGTGGTGGTGCGCGGGCTGAGTCAGCCCATGGAGAACGACACCTGGGTGGAGGTCGCCGGCCAGTGGATCGTCCCCGAGGTCGATGCCGCAGAATCAGGCGACACGCCGGAGCTGATGATCGAGTCCATCTCGGTGCTCCCCAACGCTCCATCCAACCCGTACGAGTCCTGGTAGCCGCTGCGCCAGGTTGGCGGCCCATCGGGTTGCGGTAGCGGCCGGTAGCGATGATCGCCGCCGCGACGCCGGCTGATCCTCACCGGACCGCGACCCGGGATCGTGGACCGGTCACCCGGTCCGCAAGATCTCCGATCGGGAGAGCACGGCACGCCCGGTCATCACCACAAAGAAGATCGCCACGGCCAGCGCAGCCATGGTTGCGCTGGCGGCGGTCTCGGCGTGCCACGATATGAGCAGCCCGCCCAACACCGAGAACACACCGAACACGACGGCCAGTGCCATCATCACCGGGACCCGTCGGGCCAGGAGCGCGGCGGTGGCGGGTGGGGCGACCAGCAGGCCGAAGACGAGCAACGTCCCCACGGTCTGGAACGAAGCCACCACTGCCATGGTGACCAGCGCCAGCAGCGCGATGTGGGCGACCCGCGGGTGCAGCCCGAGCGCCTCGGCCTTCTGCTCGTTGAACGACAGGGCAAGGAAGGGTCGGTACAGCACCGCGGTGGCGATGATGGCGATCAACCCGGCGGCGGCTAGGAACCAGATGTCGCCGGTGGTCGCCCCCAGTGCCTCTCCGAAGAGGATGTCGGTCACACTGCCCCGATAGGTGGCGCTGCGCGAGATGATCACCACGCCCGCTGCCAGCATCCCGACGAACAGCAGGCCGATTCCCACGTCCTCGCCGAGCTGGGAGTAGCGGTGGACGAGGTTGATCCCGATGATCATCACGATCGCCGACAGCACGGCGCCGATCGTCAGGTCGAAGCCGAGCAGGACTCCCAGCGCAATTCCGGGAAGAACGCCGTGGGCGAGGGCGTCGCCCATGAAGCTCAGCCCGCGGATCACCACCCAGGTCCCAACCAGCGCTGTGACCAGTGCCGCCAGACTTCCGGCGATCAGCGCACGCACCATGAACGATTCTGCGAAGGGAATCAGTAGCCAGTCCACCGCAGAAGTCTCCTTGGCTCGTGCCCCGCGGCCGGTCGGTCAGATGGCTCGCTTCACGCCAGCGCCTCGGCGACGATAGCGGCGTTGGTCGCAATCATC
Organism: uncultured Acidimicrobiia bacterium; assembly: GCA_963708235.1. GTDB lineage: Bacteria > Actinomycetota > Acidimicrobiia > Spongiisociales > UBA5794. The sequence goes on from OY970200.1 coordinate 2,524,166, forward strand.
CCGAGGTAGCTGTCACCCGACGTCCCCGGCTCGGTCAGCGAGTCCGAGATCAGCTCGTAGACACCCACCTGCTCTCCCAACTCGGAAGCGAGGACATCGGCGAGCCGGCTCGCATCGGTGTTCTCGACGAAGATGGCGCCGACACCCTCCTCGCGGATCTCGGCGATCAGACCGGCCAGATCGGCGGCGCTCGGCTCGGCGAGCGTACCGCCACCCGGAATCACCGTGCCGATGATGTCGAAGTCGTAGCGATAGGCGAAGTAGCCGAACGCCTCGTGGTTGGTGACCATCTTCCGGTTCTCGGGCGGAACCGCCGACAGCAGTTCCTCGTTGGCGAGGTGGACCTCGAGGATCTGCGCCGCATAGGCATCGGCGGCCTCCTGCCAGTCGCCCTCCGATCGTGTCTCGTCGATCTCGGCGAGGGCGGCGGCGATGAGCCCCACGGCGTCAGCCATACGGATCGGATCCTGCCAGAAATGAGGGTCTTCGTCGCCGTGGTCGTGACCTTGGTCATCCTCGGCATGGTCGTCGTCGCCGTCTTCGGCGTGATCAACGTCAACGTGATCGTCATCTCCCTCTTCGGCGTGATCATCTTCAGCGTGATCGTCTTCGCCCTCTTCGGCGTGATCATCGTCGGCGTGATCGTCTTCGCCCTCTTCGGCATGATCATCGTCAGCGTGATCGTCATCATGGCCATCGATGAACGGGATCGGGTCGACAAGTTCGGCGACTTCGATCACCGGGGTGCCATCGTCCTCTGCGGCCTCGATCATGCTGACCAGGCCACCCTCCAGACCAAGACCGTTGGCCACCACCAGATCGGCCTCGCGCAGCTGTGCCGCCTGAGCGGCCGATGGCTGGAAATCATGGGGATCGATCCCCGGGCCGATGATGACCTCCACCTCGACGGCATCACCCGCCATCTCCGAGACGACATCGCCGAGGATGCTGGTGGTGGCGACGACGCGGAGCACGCCACCCTCATCGACGTCCGCTGGTGCGGACGTCACATTCGAGGAACCGTCGGTGGTGGACGACTCGTCGGCGCCGCCGTCGGTCCCCCCACATCCGGCAGCAACAAGTGCCACCAGGGCCGTCACGATTGCGAGCCGCCGCATGTCAAGCCTCCCCTACCTGGAACCGTTCCCAAAAGTTGACAATAATGAGAACGGGAACTAGCATTATTGAGATACATTACCACTATCGAAAGCCGGCCGACAAGACCAGCCCCGCGGGAGGCCGGTCAGGGAAGCCGATCGGAAGGATGGGTGCCGATGTCGACGACGGCGAGCGAAACCAACGAAAGCGTCCGGCGCCGGCTCGCCGACCAGGACATCCGCTTCACCACCGGACGCCAGGCGGTGGTCAAGGCGCTGCAGCGGGTGAGCGGTCCGCAGTCGGCGGCCGATCTCCACACCAGACTCCGTTCGGTGCCACTCTCCTCGCTGTACCGCTCGCTCACGGTTCTCGATGAGGCCGGCGTGCTCCGCAAGCATCACGACGCCGATGGGTTGGCCCGCTTCGAACTCGCCGAGTGGCTGGCCGGCCACCACCATCATGTCGTCTGCACCGAGTGTGGGCTTGTCGAGGACGTCGAACTCGACGAGGCCGCCGAGACGGAGCTGCACCGTCTTGCCGACCGCATCGGAGCAGAGGCCGGCTACCAGGTCAGAGGCCACGTGCTCGAAGTCGAAGGTGTGTGCGGAGCCTGCGCCACGTGAGTCGCCCTGCCGTCGTCGGCAACCAGGTCGAGATCCGCTACGGGGCCACCGTTGCGGTGGGCCCATCGGACTTCACGATCCCAACCGGCGGAATCACCGCCCTCATCGGCCCCAACGGCTCGGGCAAGTCGACTCTGCTGGTCGCCATGGTCGGTCTCCGGGGCCTGGCCTCGGGCTCGCTTGCGGTCCTCGATGCGACCCCCGCCAGGGCCCGACCCCGGGTGGCGTTCGTCCCCCAGAGCACCAAGGTCAACGAAGCCCTCCCGGTGACGGTCCGTGAGGTGGTGGCGATGGGCCGCTATTCCTCGCTGGGTCTACTGCGACGGTTCCGTGCAGCCGACCGCCGTGCGGTCGATGAGGCCATCGAACGACTCGACCTTGTTGCGGTTGCGGGGCGACACCTCGGCGAGCTGTCGGGAGGTCAACGACAACGGGTGTTCGTGGCCCAGGGGCTCGTCCAGGAGCGGTCACTGCTGTTGATGGATGAGCCGCTCAATGCCCTCGATCTGGTGTCGACATCGACCATCGCCCGCGTCATCGGCGAGGAGCGGAACGCAGGGCGCACCGTCGTCGTCACCACCCACGACCTCGCCGATGCATCCAAGGCCGACCACGTCCTTCTTCTTGCGGGTCGAGTCGTCGCCGAGGGTCCGCCGGCCGACGTGCTGACCACCGAACATCTCTCCGCTGCATACCGTTCGCAGATCATCGAAGCAGACGGTCGGCTGCTCCTCGACGACGCCGCCCATGAGCCGACGGCGGCCCGCCATGTGCACGTCGACCTCCCGGCCTCGGCCCACCCCCATCCCCCACACGGAGACTGACTCCGCAGAGCCACTTCACCTCATTCCAGCGGGCTCGGTGCGTAGTATTCGACTGCTCCGATACTCGAGAAACGTGGAACCCCACATGCACTTTCGATCTGCCCGCCGAACCGGCATCACCTTCGGACTGATCCTCATCCTGCTCACGGCGACCATGACCAGCTCGGTCGCCCAGGACCTCCCTCCGGGAGGAACGTTCGTCGATGACAACGGCAACGTCCATGAAGGCTTTATCGAGGCCATAGCGGCACGCAACATCACGCGAGGATGCAACCCGCCCGCCAATGACCGCTACTGCCCAACTCGATCCGTCACCCGCGGACAGATGGCCGCTTTTCTGAATCGTGCCCTCACCCTCCCGGACACCAACCGCGATTTCTTCGATGACGACAACGGCTCACCCTTCGAGGGCGATATCAACCGTCTCGCCGCCGCCGGGATCACCCTTGGCTGCAACCCGCCGGCGAACGACCACTTCTGTCCGCAGCGATCGGTCAACCGTGGCCAGATGGCTGCATTTCTGGTCCGAGGTTTCGGGTACACCGCAGGCGACGGTGCCGACCTGTTCGTCGATGACGACGGATCCCCCTTCGAACGCGACATCGACCGCTTGGCGACCGCCGGCGTGACCCGTGGCTGCAACCAGCCCGACATCGACCACTACTGCCCGCACAACCCGGTCCGGAGGGACCAGATGGCGTCGTTCCTCGCCCGGGCTCTGCGGCTCCGCCCGATCATCCCGCCGCCGACACACATCGACGTGGCTCCCTACTTCTTCATCGACGAAGCAGGCCACCCCAACCGCACCGGTCCGTTCCTCGCCCCTATCCACCGTGAAGTCCCCTACACCACCGGTACCGCACGCGCCGCGATCGAGCAACTGCTGGCCGGACCGAACCTCGACGAGCGAACCTCGACTCCGGAGATCTCGACGCAGGTGCCCGCCGGCACCGAGCTGCTCGGGCTCACCATCACCGGTGGGACCGCCACCATCGACTTGTCCAGTCAGTTCAACGCCGGTCAGACGTCCGCTGCCGCCGCGATGCGGGTGGGCCAGGTGGTGTTCACCCTCTCCCGTTTCGACAGCGTGTCCAGGGTTGTGTTCCGCCAGAACGGTGCCGCGGTAGCCGTCCAGACCGGATCGGGCGCCCTGGTGACCCGACCGGTGACCCGGGCCGACTACGTCCCGTTCCAGGCGGCCATCTCCGTAGAGAATCCCACCTACATGGGACCCGGTGGAAACCCATTGCGGGTCACCGGCGTCGGAGCGGTTTTCGAAGCGCAGTTCGAGTATGTCCTCACCGACAATGAGGGCCTGATCATCGCCGAAGGGTCGGCAATGACCACCTCCGGGGTTGGTTTTGCTCCCTTTGGATTCAACATCTTCTATGAGATCGACCGGCCCCAGCGGGGAGCCCTGATCGTATTCGCCTACTCCGCAGAGAACGGCTCACAGATTGACATCCGAGAGTATCCGGTCTTTCTGCGTCCGTGCCAGTCGCCAGATTGCCCGATCAATGGGTCGTGAGTCGGCACAACACCGGGCTTGCTCCCCTCGATTTTGATCATCATCCACGCCGGCATTTCCGGGGGATTGGAGAAACCTGAGAACCCGATCGGCAGCTGCGGTGAACAACTGGGTAGCGCCGTCGAGAGACCAATCCCTCTTCCTCGGCGAGCATCGACAAGCGGCCAGGCGACATCACCCCCTCCCCTGAGGTCCCCTGGCCGCTTTGTCGTGCGCCCATGCCAGCGGCGAACTGCGATGGACCGATCCGACACCCCTGCCTCGGTCCAGCCGGGCCCCTGATGCGATCGCCCCATTCGACGGAGATGGAGAACTCGCCTGCACCATGCGGCGAACAACGGGATGGAGCCGCCGAGGGACCATTCCCCCTTTCCTCGGCGAACAAATAGCGAGCGGTCAGGTCGTACGGTCTTCGGACAGTCCCTGGCCGCTTCGTTATGGTTCAGCCAGCATTTGGCAGCCCCCTCGCTGCCGGCATTCTGCACCACGCCGAGTTGTCTCGTTCGGCTTCTGACGATACCCGTGAACCGAATACGGCACTCGGACGAACAAGAGGTGAGGCGTCGGCAGGTTATTTCTCTCTCTAGCCGGTCGACGCAGGCGCAGCGGCCAGGTGGACCGACGAATCTTTCTCCGGAGGTTCCCTGGTCGCTCGCTCTTGTCATGCCTCGGCCCCATCACCGGGAGGAGCGCCAGATCGGTTGCGGAACCCGTGTGGTGAGCGGGCAAATCGCGCTTCGGTCCACACCTGGGCTTCCCCGCAGACCACGCCCCGACTCGCGCCGACTGGGCCCATCGGCTCATTGCCGATAATTGCGAGAACTCAACCGACCCTAACGGCGAACAACTGAATGGAGCCGCCGAGGGACCTTCCCCCTTCCTCGGTGATCAATGCAGACGGCCAGGTAGACGAACCGGTAACGGTGTCCCTGGCCGTCTGCGCGTCCGGCGCCGATCGTCGACGCCAACCGGTGTGACCGTTCGACCGGTCACGAACCCTGCGATGACCCGATGGAGCCGAAGTTCGCACCTGACGGCATCGGGCAACATTCCAGGTCGCCGGGACGACCGGGGCCGTCACCCGGCACCTGCCAGGGGCGATAACGCGATCGGTTCGGTAGCCTTCGCCGCATGTGCCGCAACATCAGAACCCTCCACAACTTCGAACCACCCGCATCGCTCGACGAGATCGAGGCGGCCGCCCTGCAGTATGTCCGCAAGGTCAGCGGAACCCGGCAGCCGTCCAAGGCCAACCAGGACGCCTTCGACCGGGCCGTCGTCGGCGTAACCGCGGCAACCCGCGAGCTGCTCTCGGCGCTGGTCACGGCCGCACCGCCCAAAGATCGCGAGATCGAGGCCGCCAAGGCCCGTGCCCGCACCGCCGCCCGCTACGGCGCCTGAGCACGGGTTCGGACGTCGGATGGGTCAGGTTCCTCCGCTTCCATAGGCATAGGTGGCGACCGGAGTTCCGGTGGCGTCGACGAGGGTGGCGGTGTCACCCCGGTTGTTCCAGATGGCGGCGCGTCGACCCATGAAGAGGTCGTCACCATCGTCGACGCCGGGTCCCGTCCAGATGCGGAGGTCCCGTCCCGGTGGAAGTTGGACCCCGGCGGGGACCACGTAGCGGTGTCCGGCGACATCACTGAGGGTCCATCCGGCCAAGGTCACCGTGGCAGCGGTGTCGTTGCGAATCACGACCCGCTCCGCAGCCCAGTCCGGACCCGGCGGGTCGAACACGATGTCGGCGATGCGGACCCTGCGAACGCCATTGAGCGGAACCACCCACATTCGGACCGTTGCCGTCGATGCCGCCGTATCGACACGCTCGACCCGCACCACCACCGAGCCGAACACACTGGGCACCACAAGTTCCTGCGAGGCGGTCAGCGCCCCTGCGGGGCTGGTACCGCCACCGAAGATCTGCGGGCCGTTCTCGTTGTTGCGGACGTGGACCAACACCCGCGCACCTGGAAGACCCTGATCCCATCCGGTTGGCTCGCGGTACTCGACGTATACCGCCGGGGGGAGCAACGGCACCTGTAGCCGGGCGGCCAGGAATCCGTCCACGTCGGGCCGGTTGAGGGCGGCGAGGGTGATCTCCCTCGGGGCGAACGGCCACCCGCGCCACACCCGTGACCGGTGGAGCCACCCGAGATTCTCGAGATTGATGGCGGCGGCGCCAGGCCCGACGTCACGCTGACGCGGGTCGCGGAACCGCCACACGTTCATGGCACTCATGATGTCGAACCGGTCTCCGTACACCCCGGTGAGTTCCGAGGACGAATGTCCCAGACCGAACGCATGGCCCACCTCGTGGTGCATGAACGTGGGTTCGAACGGCCGCCCGTCGTCATAGGCGAGCAGCGCGGCATTGCCGCCCACCCCACCGTGGTCGGCATTGACGTTGTAGGCATAGATCACCTGTCGGTAGTCCCCCAGACGGATGCCCGCCGCAAGCGCCGCATCGCGCGCCCATGTGGCAAGTTGCTGCCGCTGCGGCTGCCCGCCCATGGCGTCCACCTCGGCACGGGTGTGACCGACGTCTATCCAGTTGGTCACCCGCGTTCCTGCGGCGTCGTACTGCCCATACGAGAGGTCGGTCAGATAGCGCACCGTATTCGACGGATCGGTTCCGCCCGGTTCGAAGAAGTCCACCCAGCGCTGTCGGGACGCCGCCGTGCCAGGCACGTCACTGGGACGGCTCAACACCACCACCATCGGCGTCGACGGATCGGAGTACCTTCGCAGGAGGTCGGCCGAAACATCCCGCCACGCCGACGACCCTGACCGAAACAGCACCAGACCGAAGACCCGGCCGTTGCCGTAGTCGGCCTCGTGGAACGTGGGGAACGCCGCGGCAAACCCGTTGGCGGCGGCGTAATCGCTTGCCGCCCGCAACATCGCAGGCGCATCGCGCCGATCCGATACGCCGAGCTCCACGGCCCGCACGTCACGGAACTCGGTGTGTCCGCTCTTCACCAGGAAGGTGCCGTACACGACACCGGCCCCGTAGTCCGCCTGATGGAAGTTCGGGAGCCCGGCCGCATAGCCCTGGGCGACGGCGTAGTCGTTGGCACGTCGGAACATCTCGGGTACATCGGCGATGTCGGCGTTGCCGTATGCCGTCCGCGGCACGTCCCGCCAGTCGACCACCTCACCGCGGACGAGAAACGTTCCACGGACGACACCGTCGCCATAGTCCGCCTCGTGAAAGTTCGGCCACGCCGTGGCGAACCCGTGCCACCCTGCCCAGTCATGCGTTTCGCGGAACCGTCGATCCCACTCGCCCATGCCCACCCCTCTCGTTGTCAGGATTCAGATGTGAGTCGGCAAAGACGGTCCGGATACCGGATCTTTGGCCCGACAGGCCCAGATGCGGAGACTACGCCGCCTTCCCGGGTTCATCGGGAATCGTCGGGGAGACCGGATGGACCTCGCATGAGGCGTTCGTCTGCTCTGCATCACCCCGACCGGCAGTCCCCCGCCCCGACCGCGTATGGTTGACCGCAACACGGTTTCGATGGCGGGAGAGAGCCGGATGGAGCACGGATCACGGAAGTCATTGCGGCGGATAGGACTGATCGCGGTCGCACTGGTGGTAATGACGGCGGGTGCCGCCCGGGCTCAACTCCCCCCGGGTGGGACCTTTCGGGATGACAACGGGAATCCTCACGAACGGAACATCGAGGCGATCGCCGCCGCAGGTATTACCCGCGGGTGCAACCCGCCGGTCAACGATCTGTTCTGTCCCGGAGAGCGGGTGACCAGGGGCCAGATGGCGGCGTTCCTCACCAGGGCACTGTCCCTGCCGGCCGCATCGGATCAGGGCTTCACGGACACCGCGGCGAGCGTGTTCAGATCAGACATCGATCGGTTGGCGGCGGCCGGGGTGACGCTTGGATGCAACCCGCCGGCGAACAACCGTTTCTGTCCCGACCGGCTGGTGACCAGGGGCCAGATGGCGGCGTTCCTGGTGCGCGGTCTCGGTCTTGTCGACGGTGCGGGTGCCAACCGATTCCGCGACGATGACGGATCGACCTTCGAGCGCGATATCGACAAGCTTGCCACCGCCGGCGTCACCCAGGGTTGCAACCCACCGGCGAACGACCGGTTCTGCCCGGACGACCACGTGGTCCGCGGCCAGATGGCCTCGTTCCTGACTCGGGCGCTCGATCTGCCGGCAGGGGCCTGCCATCCCTCGTACCCCGACTTCTGCATGCCGCCACCGCCGCCCGACCTGAATTGCCCGGACATCCCGGCGAACCTCAAGCCGTTCCGGGTCCTGCAACCGGATCCGCACAAGTTCGACGGCAACAGGGACGGCCGGGGCTGCGAGGGCGGCTGAGCCGATCTACCGGAGCCCGGCGCCTCTGGCCACCCGGTCCCCCAAGGCTCGACAAACGAGTATCGGGAACGCGCATCGAGGTCTGAGAACAGCCTCGGTGCGGTGGGAGCTGGCGGTGGGACTCGAACCCACGACCTGCTGATTACAAATCAGCAAGGCCGTGCGCTGAACAGCGTTGAGCCTCAACACTTCGAGTCGCTCTCAGAAGGCTCCCGCGCGTCCTCCGCGCGTCACCGGATCGGAAGGACGTCGGCGACCCTGGCACCGTCGGTCGCTCCGTACCGAGCTTCCAGGCGGTCGGCGAGCTGCTCCAGGTCGTCTTCGTACAGACCCGCGTAGTGGTCAAGCGTGACGTTCGGCGAAGCGTGCCCGAGCATGCCGCGCCACCGCCACGATGCTCGCTCCGGCAGATATCGCGAGCGCCGCAGCCGTGTCCCGCAGATCGTGGACGACCAGATCGGGGGGAATCTCGGTGGCCGTAACCGCCGGGCGCCACACTCGACGCCGAAAATTCGACTGGCGGAGCGGTCCGCCCTGCGGTGCCCGGAACACCAGATCGGTCCCGCCGCCGGTAGGCAGACCGGCGAGTACGAATGTCGGCACGATGACCGTGCGCTCTTCGTGCGTCTTGGGCGAACCGAACACGAGGTCACCGGCGACCTCGCTCGCCGCCTCACGCACCCGGATCCGTCGCCGATCGACGTCGGTCGAGGACCATCTCAACGCCACCGCCTCGCCCCACCGGAGACCGGAATAGGCCAGGAACCGAACGAGACCGCCCGCGCCCTCCTGGCGGAGTTCAGCGGATCCCGCAAGCGCCTCGACCTGCTCGGCGGTCAGGAACCTCTGGCGTCGCGGCCGGACCGTCGGCGCCTTGACTCTGTCCACCGGATTGCGAGCGAGTGCACCATCCTCGACCGCTTGGCGCAGCATCATCGACAGAACCCGACGAGCCGCAGCCACGGTGGCCGGGGCCAATCCCTCGCCAGACATGTCGGCCAGCCACGCCCGGACATCGGCGGGCGCCACCCGAGCGACGGGCGTCGATCCAAACCTTGGCAATATCCTCGAGCGCGCCAGGGATACGTAGCCTTGCATCGTCTTGGGTTTCACGTCGAGTCCGGCGAGCCAAGTCTCGCACCACACTGAAACTGTGACCTTGCCGGCCCCGGGGTCGACCCACTCACCTCGATCGAGGGCCCCGAGCTCGCCCCGGAGCCAACGCTCGGCGTCAACCTTCCGTTCGAAAGTGCGCGACCTCTGGCGCCCTGCGGCATCGCGGTAGACCGCTCGCCACGGTCGACGAGGCCGGTCCTTCAGCTTGTGGATCGATCCGGCCATCTAGTAGCACCTCAGCACAGACGAGTGCACACCTGCGGTCATGTGCTGGAGCGTACCCGCTGCCGGTCTCGGAAGGCCGCCTGCCGGCAAGCGTCAGAGCAGAAACGCGCATGCAGCCGTTCTGCCTCGAACTGATGCGTGCATCCCTCGCGCTGGCAGGGCATCCAGCGATACCCGCCCGAGAGTTCCACCTTGGTCTCGCGGAGATTGGACATGACCTTGTTCACGACATCCACGGCGAAACCCGAGTCGCCATCGGCTGCCAGAGCATCTACCGCATCGATCAGATCCTTAGTCGCTCGCAGCGCCCTCTTCTGATTGCTGGTCAGCGCCATGGGTGACCTCCGGGCTTCTGTGTAACGATAGCGTAGCGTAACGCACACGATAGGATGCTCCAGGCCGTAAAGGCTTGGTGTGCAAGGATTTACCACCGCGAACCTTGACATACGGTCGCACACCTGCCTAGTGTCCGTCACGGTCTAAGTCGTGCGCCCCGGGGACCCTCCGGGCGGCGCACCTTCCAAATCAGAAGCCCGCCCAAGCTGGCGGGCTTTTTCGCGCCCGGAGCGCGTCCAACATCACCACGGTTGGCGCTCCGGGCGCTGCCGCGCCCGAAAGGAGTCGTGGACGATGCAAGAGCATCTCACCGTCGGCGAGGCTGCGAGTTACCTCCGGCTCACGCCCGGAGCTATGCACACCCAGCGCCACCGCGGCGAACGACCCGGATCTCTCGGAATTCGAGTTGGCCGAAAGCTGATCTACCGACGCGCCGACCTGGATCGCTACCTGGACGAACTGTTCGTCGCCCAGACCGAAGCGGTGGGTCGATGACACGACGAGGGCCCGCCGGAACGGGCCCCGTCAACACTTCGCCGACCAGCGAGTACGCCAAGACTACCACTGATCGCCCTGGCCGCCTGGACGTCTGGGGCGAAATCGGTGGCCAGCTTCGTGTCGAGCTCGCCCGTCTTGAGCGCCAGCGACGCCTCGATCGACTTGCCGAAGCTCGGACTTTGGCGGTGCTGCGATGAGTGTGGGAAGGGTGACAACTCCACCTGATCGCTGCACGTTCTGCGATCAGGTGGAGGGACCTCTGCGCCCCATTCTCGACGGCCGTCAACAGGTCTGCGAGCCGTGCTGGAAGGCGCGAGGGAAGTCAGCGACCGGGATCAGCATCCTGGACGACGTGTCGATGTTCCTGGGGAGATTCGTCGCATATCCGTCGACCTCGACGCAGGTCGCACACACCCTCTGGGTTGCACACACCCACTTCATGGACCGTTGGGAGTCCACACCGAGGATCGCGTTCCTCTCACCTGAACCCGGTTCCGGCAAGACCCGAGCCCTCGAGGTGTCGGAGCTTCTGGTCCCTCGCCCTGTCGAAGCCGTGAACGTCACCCCGGCCTACCTGTTCCGCAAGGTCGCCGACGAGGCCGGGGCGCCAACGATTTTGTTCGACGAGATCGACACAGTGTTCGGCCCGAGGGCGAAGGACAACGAAGAGATCCGGGGACTGCTGAATGCTGGCCACCGGCGTGGCGCCGTCGCGGGTCGATGCGTGGTGAAGGGGAAGGTGGTCACGACCGAGGAGATCCCGGCATATTCCGCGGTTGCCCTCGCAGGACTCGGCGGGCTCCCTGACACGCTCCTGTCCCGCTCGGTCGTGGTGAGGATGCGTCGAAGAGCACCTGGTGAACAGGTCGAGCAGTTCCGACGTCGACTCCACAAGGACGACGGCCACGCCCTTCGGGACCGTCTCAGTGACTGGGCGAACGAAGCCGAGATGGACGGCTGGCCGATCATGCCGGACGGTGTCGAGGATCGCAACGCAGACGTCTGGGAAGCGCTTCTCGCTGTAGCCGACGCCGCTGGTGGAGCATGGCCAGGTCGGGCCCGGGCCGCATGTGTGGCACTTGTGGCGCAATCGAGAGAGAGCACACCCAGTCTGGGGGTTCGACTCCTCGCCGATCTCCGCACGGTGTTCGGCGATCAGGATGCCATGTCCACCGACGCCATCTTGAAGGCGTTGTGTGATCTCGACGAAGCGCCATGGGGAGACCTTCGTGGCCGTCCTCTTGATCCACGACGTCTGGCGCGGTTCCTCAAGGACTACGAGATCGAGCGCGACCAAAGTCCGGATCGGTGCCACGACACCCCGCGGCTACCGCAGCGTCGACCTGTGGGATGCCTGGACTCGCTACGTGCCCCTCCCTACGGAAACGGAACATCCGGAACATCAGGAACAACCCGGCCCCGTCGTTCCTGATGTTCCACTTGTTCCACAACTACGGGAGGCGAACCCACAAGGCGAGGTGTCACCATGGTGATGCCAGGAGACCTTCGAGGGATCGACGTCCGTCACCTCGTCGCCTGGCACTGGGTAGACACGGGCCAGCGATTGCACCTCGTTGCGACCGTCCCCGACGACGCCGGTAGACAGGTGTGGATCGACCACGACGCCGGTGGCCGGGTCTGGGCCCGGTGCGGCACCAGCCCGAGCGCAACCGCAGGTCGATGGCCCTCCACCAGCTCGGCGCCCGTGTGTGGGCTCTGCTGGCGGATCCTGGCCAAGGAGCTGTCACCGTGACCGCCGGCAACGGTGGAGCGGTGCGTCGGTGGCACTGTGACAAGTGCGGCGGCCGCTGGACAACACCGGCAACCGTCGTGTCCCTTTTCCATCGCTGCTCGCCGGCGGCGCAACGCGCCCACCGTGACCGTCTCCGGGCGGCGGTGCAAGAGCGCCTCGCCGCCCGCAAGGCCCGCATCTGGCATCGAGACCTCGCCGCCCTGGCCGACGAGCTGTATCCACGCCGGGAGGCGACACCGGAGGAGTCTCGAACGGCCCTGAAGTCGGGGCGTCCTCCGGGTTCGGGGTCGGACAGATGATCGACTCTGAGCGTGTCGATGTCGCTCGCCGGCTCATGGACTTGGCCGATCGCTCGCCGGGAAAGGAGCGCCCGCTTTTGACCCGAGCTTCCCGCCTGCTGCTCGAGCTCCCGTCGCCCTCGACACAGACGGAAGGGTCTCGCTGTCACGGTTGCGGCCGTGAGATTGAGCAGCAGCGTCGGGGCCGGCGCCGGAAATGGTGCTCTGAGCGGTGTCGGGACGGGTCACGGTTGCCCGGAAAATCCCGGAAATGAGATCGTCGGCTCCTGCTGGGTCTCCCTGCTGGCTCTCGGAGGGTCTACGTCTCCCCTTCGAGGGCCGGCAGGGAGAACCGTCCAGCCACATCGACCGGAAGCTGGAAGGAGATACCAGGTGATCGAGTCCCGTTTGGCGACCGATATCGCCGCGGCCCACGGTCTTGACTTGGCCGACGCCAGGGCGCTGGCGCTGATGGCCGACTCCGCAGACGAGGCGTGCGACCTGGCTCACAGGTTCGCCGCGGCTACCGATTGTTCCGTCTGCGGAGTGAAGGCGACGGGGCTATCGGTCGGCATGGAGCGGGCAACCGCGCACCCACACCGGCGCCGCCGATGAGACTATCGGCGCAGGATCGTCCCGCGGTCCCGGCTGCTGAGCAGCGGCGACGCGATTGGGCAACGAAGCAGGCCGCTGATCGGCGGGCAGCGATCGTGCTCCTCAAGCGCGACATCCCGGGGCACATTCTTACGGAACTGATGGAGTTGGTGGGGAGGGCCGGGCCGGACCTTGATCGGCGTGACGCCCGCAAGCTCAAGCGCCTCATCGATACCTCTGGCTACGAAGCCACCATGACAGCGCACAGGGGCCACCACGGCTGGCCTCGCGAGATCCCGTCGACGAAGGCCGTTGCCGAAGCTATCGCAGGTCTCGCCGACGACCACCGCCTCCTCGTCGAAGGGATCAACGCCATCTGGAACCAGAAACGGGAGACTTGGCAATGAAGAAGACACGTACGGAGCGCATCCTCGAGCTCGCCCGCCACAAGTCCGAATGGTCGACCGTCTCCAGCACGACACGTGCCAACCGGCTCGCCAAGTTGGAGGCCGATCGGCGGGCGTTCGGGTTCACCCAGGGTCGGCGCACCACCGAGACCCGCAAGCAACGAAACGCCGCCCTCCTGGCGTCGGAGCGCCGGCTGGGTCTGACGTGCGATGGCTGTGGCGCCTCGACCACCCCGACGATCGGCCCGGACGGTCGCCGAACCGGTGGCTCCTCCACTTTCAAGCTCAAGGACGGGGTTCGGCGGTACTGCATGCCCTGCGGAGCCACAACGGGGCGCGCCAAGCTCTTCGGCGCTCGCCCGAACCGCAAGCGGTCACGACGGTGACGGTCACGCTCACCGGCACCCCGCCAACCCTCCCCGACGTCTCCCGGGCGGCACGGTCGATGCGCTCCGGTCTCCGCCACCTCGACCGCTGGGCCCGCCGTCTCGCCGGTGTCGCTCGTCGTGTGCTGCGGCGGCGCTCCACCATCGGGGCGCGCACGTCGCGACGTAGCGCACCTCGCCGCCGACGGTCGAGCCGGAGGAGCACCGCCGACCCTGGCGGTGGTGGTGAACCTCCGCCACCACCACGGTGGTGGCACCAGCAGCACCGCGTAGTCGCGTGCCCCGCCGCGGGGGTGTCCCGTGGCTCGTGAACGTACCGTCAAAGTCACTCTTGTCGGTGACGCTTCATCGATTCAGCGGGCGTTCCAGCAGGGCGCCGGCGCTGCCGGCAAGTTCGAGATGGGCCTCGGGAAGGTCGCCCGTCTCGTCGGTATCGGCGGATTCGCTCTGGCCCTCAAGAAGGGCGCCACCGCCGCCGTCAACCTCGCTTCCGACTTCGAGTTGTCGATGGCGAAGATCGTCGGTCTCGTCGGTGTCTCTAGGGACCAGGTCGACGCCTGGGGCCAGGACATCATCGAGATGGCCCCGAAGCTCGGGAAGGCCCCGCAGGAACTCGCTGAGGGTCTGTTCTTCGTCACGTCGGCGGGTATCCGTGGCGCCGCCGCGATGGACGTCCTCGAGAAGTCCGCGAAGGCGTCCGCTGCCGGTCTTGGCGAAACGAAGGTCATTGCTGACCTGGTGACGTCGGCGATCAACGCATACGGCGAGGAGAACCTCTCCGCCGGTCAAGCAACCGACATTCTCGTCAACGCTGTCCGTGAAGGTAAAGCCGAGGCGTCCGATATGGCGGCCGTGCTCGGCAACGTGCTGCCGGTGGCGTCCGAGATGGGTGTCACATTCGATCAGGTCGCTGCGTCTGTCGCTGCGATGACCCGTACCGGTACGGATGCTGCTACGGCAACGACGCAGCTCCGGGCCATCATGGTGGGGCTGCTGAAGCCTGCTGCGCAGGCGGAGGCGCAGCTCGCTGCGATGGGGACGTCGTCGCAGGAGATGCGGGACAAGATCCGCAACGACGGGCTCCTCTCCGCCCTGTCTGAGTTGCGGGATTTGACGAACCAGTACGGCGAGGACGCCGTCGCCAAGGTGTTCCCGAACGTCCGGGCACTCGCCGGAACCCTGGACCTGATGGGTTCCAACGCGGAGGACAACGTCGCCGTGTTCGAGTCCCTCGCGGACTCCACCGGCGTTCTCGATGAGGCGTTCGCTGCGGTCGCTGATACCGCGGCGTTCAAGTTCCAGCAGGCACTCGCCGAAATGCAGACCATCGGGATCGAAGTCGGTCAGCAGATGCTGCCAATGATCGTCGACGGGTTGCAGACCGTCACGCCATGGCTTGTCGCTGCTGGTGGCGCCGCCGCTGATTTCGTGGCCGGGATCGATACCGTCGTCGGGATCATCGGTGACCTGCCGGGAGCGGCGAAGCTCGCCGTGGTGGCCCTGGGTGGAATCCTCACGGCCCTCAAGCTCGTCATCGCTCACCCCGTCGTTGCCGGTATCGCTGCCATCGCGGCCGGTATCGCCCTCATCGGTGACCGGGCGCGGGAGAACCGCGACGAAGTCGCCGCTATGGCTGAGGACGTGGAACGGCTCGGTCGCATCGAGCTACCCACGATCGCCGACTCGCTCGGGGCGATCCCCGGTAAGGACATCGCCCGCCTCCGCGAGCTCGGCGTCACCCTGGAGGACGTCCGCACCGAGCTGGAGAAGGGCCCCGACTCGTTCGCGAAGTGGCGTTACGAGCTGACAACGTCCGGCGCGTCAGCGAAGTTGTCAGCGAAGGACTCCGGTGAACTCAGCCGGGCGCTTGAGCACCTCGGGAACCAGTTCACTGACGCTTCCGTAGCGGCCAAGCGCGCCGAGAACGAACGCCGCACCCAGATCGCTACCGAGACCGGCTACCTCGACGTCCTCCGCCAACAGGGCGCCGTCCTTTCCGGTGAAGCCATCCCGGCCAGCCAGCGGGCGACGGGCGCGTTCGGTGAGCAGACGGACGCCGCCCTCGACCTCGAGGAGGCGCTCGGCGACGCTGAGGGAGCGACGGAGGACCTCGCCGAGGAAACCAAGAGCTTGGAGCAGCGACTCCTCGACGCCACCGCGGCGCAAGAGTCCCTCTCCGGCGTCATGCGAGACGCTGCGGATCCCGTGGCCAACGCCATCACACGGGTCAAAAACTATGAAGACGCCGTCGCCGACCTCGATGCCAAGCAGAAGGACGGGAAGACGTCCGCCGAGGACCTCGCCAACGCCCAGATCGAAGTCGGACTCAAGGCACTCGAAGCCCAGGCAGCACTCGACGAGATCAGCCTCGATGACCTCGACGCAGCGATCCAGGCATTCGCCACCTCAACCGGACTCAGCCGCGAGGCCGTCGTCGACCTCCTCGCCCAGCTCGGCATCCTCGACGGCAAGAAGATCCGCGCCATCCTGGAGATCCAAGCCCCGATCGTCCGCTACGCCCAGGAAGGCCAGCGGCTCGTACCGCGCCCCGGCGGCCACATCATGATGGAGAAGGGCGGCATCACCCGCCCAGGCAAGGCCGTCGACGCCATCGTCGGAGAAGGCTCCGCCCAGGAGGCCGTCATCCCCCTGGACCAGCGCGGCATTCACTTCATGGTCGAAGCCATGCGCCAGGCCCTCGGCGGCAGGCCCAACGCCGCCGGGATGATCCAAGGCCAAGCGGAGCCCACCGGTCTCACCCACGAGCTCCTCCGCAGCATCAGCGCCGGGATCGACCGCCTGACCGAATCAGCACCCCCCACCGTCGAAGTCGGCCAGGTCATCCTTCAAGGTCTCCCCGGCCAGGTCGCATTCGACGTAGCAAACCGGATCGCATCAGAAGCGAGGTGGTCATGAACTACTCCAACCGAGGCAGACGGCGTCGGGCTCCGAAGCCCCGCACCGCTCGCCACTCCGCAGCAGCCGCAGCATTCAGCGTCCGGGAGGTACCCGATCCAGACGGGGCCCCCCCGGAGAGAGGGCGCCACACCGTCACCGCCCGCTACGCCATCCGAATGGGCCGAGACGCCGCAACCGGCGTCATGATCGCAGGTGAACAACTCAGAGCCCCCGCCTGTCTATGCGACGGGGCGGGCACCATCACCCGCACCCATCCCACCGAGATCCGCCTCACCATCACCCATGGCCTTGGCTGCCCGATCCCAACCATCACCAGCACCCACGTACGCCGCATCATCCGCGACCACATCCACGCCGCCCGTGCCGAACTCACCCCAGGAGACCAGGGGCCAGGGGGTAGGGGGGGAGGGTCGGCATCGCGAACCGGACCAGGCCAGCCCTAGAGACCCGGCCCCTCTTTCTTTTTTCGCTGACCCAGGGTTTTCTGAGAGGGCAAGGAGTAGAAGGAACAATGAATCCCGCCCGCTGCGGAGTGTGCTCAGACCGGATCCCGCAGGGCCATGGCCGAGGACGACCTCGCCGCTACTGCGGCGCCGATTGCGCGTCGACGGCTCAGAAGGCTGCGATCGCAAGGTGGAAGGCTGCGGGCGGCTCCGCCGCTCTCCCTCCGGTCGCCGAGTGCATCGACTGCGGCGAGGAACTCGGGAAACCGGGCCTGGGCCGGCGGCGCCTCCGATGCGGCCCCTGCCGAGGCACAGAGCGACGCCGACGCCAGAGACACCCCGCCTAGGCCATTGGTCGGTGTCGAGATGAAGCCATCCGACCGTGCCTTTCGACGCAACTCAATCAATGACACTCATGCCTCTAACAACACCAGTGTGGGATTGCAGTCTCAGGGGTGTGTGCCGATTTGTCGAAACCATCACAATCGCATCGACACTCACGCTATGAGGGATCATCCAAATAATGGTCTTGCCGTCAAATTGCAAGGACGGCTATCCTTGGCAAGTACCGAGGATGTCGGTCGCTGGTGGCGGAGGTGGTGGGATTCGAACCCACGAGAAGCGCTCAGCCCCTGCCCATTTTTGAGATGGGTGCCATCGGCCACTAGGCGACACCTCCGAGAGCCTATCGGAGGGACGGACAGCAGTTCCTAGGCTGCTCTCCGTCTCTCCGTGGCTCAATTCTGTTGTGGCGCCATCGTACCGGATCCCAGCGTGGAATCACACTGATGTAACCCGGCCTCGCCCTCCCACGACCCTTTGCGGCGTCGGCCAGACAGGCGCACGGGCACGGCACCGCAAACAACCCTTGCGCTCGAAGAGCTTCCGCCCGGCCACCTTCCCGGGCGTTCGGCAGCTTGTAGAACTGTCCCGACTCGACGCGCGCATATCCTCACCGAGGCAACGGCAGCGGGGAGCATGGCGGCACAGCGCCGGGGTCGGCCCCGGGCCGAGGCTGTCGGTGGCTTACTCCAAGTGCGGCGCCGCCGCTTGGTACCCGGCGTTGGTGATCTTCGTGATGACCTCCGCTGTGGCGGGCGGCTGGCGATTGGCCATGGCCTTGCCGCCCAGGAGTTCGATATACCCGAGGTCGCTGAGTTTCAGCTTGATCGCTCTTTTTGGACCGATCCCGAGCTCGCTGACGGCGTCCTCGAAGCTCTGGGCGGGGTTTCGAGCAAGTAGGTCCAACGTCTCGTCCCTGCTGGCTCGGACCATGTGCACAAGAACCTTCATCGCGTCGGCGCTCGATATGGTCATCCCACCTGCCCCTCGCTCGGTGGCTCTCGATTGGCGGGAGCCGTTCGGCCGAAACCTTAGGGGCTCTCGCTGCCCCTCAGTGCCGGCTTTGGTCATCCACGGCATCGGTGACCCAGCGGATGGTGTCGACGTGAGCATTGAGAGGTGCAGTGTCGACAAGGTCGAACGGCGACTCCTGCCATCGGATGACGTCCTTCACGGTGTCGAGCGCGGTACCAACATCGTCCCGGTCAATCAGCTCTGCGATCTTCGGTGTCAAGTCCTGGAAGTGATCGCTCCATGCGTCCTCGAGCTGCCGGTATCGGGTTCGGAGCGATTCGATCGGGGGGCTATCGCTCGTCAGGACCTCGCCCTCGGCCGCTGCATCACTGGCGTCCGACATGCCAACTGCGAGTTTGGCGAACGCGCTGCTCACCTGCCTCTCGGCGGTGCGCCGTCGCGCGCTGCGGCCCGTGCGCCAGGCGACGTACAGCCCGCTGGCGGTGCCGAACACTGCCCCCGAGAGACCGCCCACCACGATGGTCGCTATATCCACGCTCGCAACCCCTCCCTTGTTGGGCGGTGCCTGATAGCTCGTCGGCTGAACGAACATCCCGCATTAGACCGAACGAGTTTGCTGGCCTCCGTCATATGCGCCATAGGTCGATCGACCCTAGTAAAACCTGGGCTAGGTGTATAGAGTCCGCGCTAGCTGGGTACACAGGGAGAGAGAGCGTACCAAGTGGAGCACCGCCGCATGACGCACAGACCAAACCGCACGCGAGTATCCGTGCAAACGTTGACTTTCGAACGAGCAGCCTCGGTTTGCCGAGCCTTTGAAGAGCAGTCGGGTATGACGTCCGCCGAATTCTTCGAGCGGTACCGCAGGGGCGAGATCGACGGGATCAACGGACTCAACGCCACGGTCTGGTCGGCTTACTGGCAGGCCTTCCTTGACCTCAGACCCGAGCCGGACAAGTCCGTCCGGTACTGCCCACCCCCGTCGAATCATCTGGTTCCAGCGTAGGTCGGTCGTTTGACGACCTAAGCGCGCTCGGGCGACCGGGGGGAGAGACCGTTGCCGAATGATGGCCTCACGCTCGAGCAGTATTGGTCGGACCACGTAGAGCGCAGCCTGAGGTCGCTCGTAGTGGAACCTTCGCCGGGCGACATCGAGGGCATGGTCGAGGTGTTTCCCGACGGCGCCAAAGGGATTGTGCGTGCCCGAGCGTGGTTCAACGACCACGCCTTCCTCGAGATCGCAGAATCCGTCGAGATCGTTGACGGACAGCCTCACCGCTTGGAGTACGCCTACCACTTCATCCTCGGGTCATTCACCGATTGGCACATTCGCTGGCACTTCGCGCCGTTGTACGATCCCGCGATCCGCTACCACATCGACAGACCCGAACAAGACCACATCCCAGACCGCAGGCGCACCCTCATTGAGTGCGTCGGGCTCTGCTGGGAGATCCTCGCGGAGCATGCAGAGGATCCGGATCAACTTGAGCTGGAGTTTCGACCGTAGCCCACGATCACCGTTCAAACGCGGCGTACTCCCGGATGAGTCGGAGCACGAACCAATGATCTTGGGGGGTCGGCGTGCGCTTCTGGCATGCGATCGCCGCCATGGCTGCTGACCAGATCTCCCGCGCGTGGCGGTGGACCACCTCGACCTCGCTAGACGGAAGGGCCCGCCCCGAGCGGGCGAGCCCTTCCGTCGTTGCGTTCTCCACGGCTTCGGCGAGGCGTTGCCGTTCGTATGCCTCGCGGATCGGCTCAGGCATCAGCGATGGCGCCGCACCGGAGGTACTCATGATCCGGTGGTCTCCGCCAGGTCGACCACCTCGAAGCTGAACCGATCGGCACCCTCGGGATGGCGGGCCCGGTACACCGGCGCCAACGTCTCGATGACGCCCCGGGCGGCCTTCACCGAGACCGACGTCTCCGGGTCCGGGTCTTGCTCGAGGAGGATCTCCTCGAGCATCACGGCCGCCAGCGCCCAGAGTCGGGCCGGGTGACGGACGAGCCGCTCCGCGGCTTTGCTGGCAGCTTCGATGGCAGCGCCCCACGCCTCGGCATTCTCGGTCGTGTCACCACCGGCGATCTCGAAGGCTTCGTGAGCCTCGTTGACGAGGGTCTCACGCTCGATCTCGGTCACCGGTCGACCGCACCGGGCGATCGCTTCGTTGATGAGCTGGTCGATCGCATCCCGCTCGATGTCGAAACCGACTCCGGCCGCTGCCACTGCTTCGTCGCTGGCGGGGCCGTGCTCCTCCTGCGCTCGATGGCGCTCGTACCTCGCGGCGTCCCAGCGGTCGGCGATCTCGGCGATTGCGGTGCTTGTAGTCTTGTCCATGGCTGCGACCTCCAGTGTCGTGGTCCGCGCCCCCGACCGTTGCCGCGGTGCGGGGGCGTATTGGTTGCATCGCTTGAGCGAGGGCCGCTCAGATGCGATCTCCCCAGCGAATCGCCGGGGTTCTACGGTGCCGTTTCGGGCCTGTACCGAACGTACCGCGTTCGCGTGATCCGTCAAGGGAGCCATTGGTGGCCATAGGTGGCCATAGGTGCCCGCCAGGGGCCACCAGTAGCCACCACCGACGGCTCCGAACGACCGATTTCGCTCTCCTCTGAGCGGGAGCCTCTCAGATGCGATCTCCCGGCCGTTCGGTGTTCGCCGGGTGTCGGTGCGCAGGTCTCGGCGACGATTTCGCCGTCGAATGCCTGGGCGACCTCGGCGGCGGTGAGCGGCGGGTCCATCCTCGCCGTCGGTAGCGTCTGCCATGGTCGCGATTCCCTTTGCGCCCCACCTGTCGCGCGTCATCTGTGCAACAACACCGGGAAGCCAAGGCCCACGCACGCGAACTGAGGTGAGATGACGTGAGAACCGGCGCCAGGCCCGAAACACATGGGCCTCAACGGGATTCGGGTAAACCCGTTGAGGCCCTAGTGGAGCTGGCGGTGGGACTCGAACCCACGACCTGCTGATTACAAATCAGCTGCTCTGGCCAACTGAGCTACGCCAGCGAAGTCGTCAGCTTATCCAGCCGCGGACCCTGGCGAGTTCGAACACGGCAAGCGAGGCCGCCACAGAGGCGTTCAGGCTCTCCACAGCGCCGGACATCGGGATGCGGGCCATCAGGTCCAGCCGGTCCCCCACAAGGCGGGAGACGCCGGCTCCTTCGGCTCCGACGACGACCGCAACCGGTTCGGTGAGAAGATCCAGCCCGAACAGCGACCGCTCGGCGGTGCCATCGAGACCGACCAGCCACACCTGACGTTTCCGCAACCGTTCCATGGCGTCGGCCACGGAGTTGACTTCGACCACGGCGATCCGTTCCAGAGCTCCTGCCGCCGCCTTGAACGCCGCCGCCCCGAGCGGGGCCGAGCGACGGTTGGGGATCACCAGCGCCGGTATCCCGGCGGCGACGGCGGAGCGGGCGATGGCGCCGAGGTTGCGGGAATCCTGGAGCCGATCGAGCACCAGCAGCGCCGCCGGGGTCATCTGATCGACGGCGGCGTCGAGCTCGATGGTGCGCAGCGGCCGGCAGTCGGCGAGCACCCCCTGAGGAGCGTCGGTGACCGCTTCCGGCCGGACATCGTGGACCTCGACGACCTCGATGGAAGCCGCCCTGGCGTCGGTGCGGAGCGTCTCGTACTCCGAATGGCGGAGTCGGGACGTCTCGATCCAGAGCCGTCGTACCCGCCCGGCGGACACGGCGGCGACGACCGCATGGAATCCCTCGACCCTATCCCCGATGCCAGCGTGAGCCATCGGCGCCATCCTCGACCACGATCCCGATCCCGGCGAGCCCGTTGCGCACCGCATCGGCGGTGCCCCAGTCCTGCTCGGTGCGACTCCGCGTCCGCAGGTCGACCAACGCACCCACGATGTCGCCCGGTTGATCGGCGTCGATCCCGAACCGCTCCGCCATGGCCGTGAGCGGGCCGGCAAGATCGCCCAGCTCGTCCCCGGTGCGCTCCAGACCGAGGACGGCGACGATGTCGGCGACAGCGGCCGCCTGGGGCCCGGCATCGACGCCGTGGTCGAGACGCCGGTTGCCCTCGCGAACCGCATCGAACAGGGCGGCGAGCGCGGCGGCGGTGTCGAAGTCGTCGTCCATGGCGTCTCGGAACGCCACCATCACATCCACATCGGGGGCGCTCGACTCGAGGGTGGCGGCGCGCCTGCCGAACGCCCAGATGCGTTCCAGCGAGGCGATGGCGTCCTCCATCGCCTCCACCGTGAAGTCGACCGGCTTGCGGTAGTGGGTGCGGAGGTAGAAGAGCCGGACCGCCAGCGGCGGGTACTCATCGAGCGCTTCGACCAGGTCGACGACGTGCCCGGTCGACTTGGACATCTTCTCGCCCTTGAGGTTGAGCAGCCCGTTGTGGAGCCAGTATCTGGAGAACGGTTGCCCGGTGGCCGCCTCGGCCTGGGCGATCTCGTTCTCGTGATGGGGGAAGATCAGGTCGGTGCCACCGGCGTGGATGTCGAAGCCGGTCCCGAGGTACTCGATCGCCATCGCCGAACACTCGATGTGCCAACCGGGTCGTCCGAGGCCCCATGGGGACTCCCAGCTCGGTTCGTCGGGCTTGGCCGCCTTCCACAGCGCAAAGTCGAGCGGGTCGTGCTTGAGCTCGCCGGGATCGACCCGTGCCCCCGACCGCAGCTCGTCGACGTCACGACCGGACAGCGACCCGTAGCCCTCGAAGCTGCGGACCACGAAGTAGACGTCGCCCCCGGCCTCGTAGGCGTGGCCCTTGGCGATGAGCTCCTCGATCATGCTGATCATCTGCGGAATGTGGGCGGTGGCGTGCGGCTCGATGGTCGGCGGCCTGACGCCGAGCCGCCGGTAGGCGTCGCGGAAGGTCTCGGCATACCGGATCGCCAACTCGTCCGGGGTCACACCCTCGGCGTTTGCGGCGGCGATGATCTTGTCCTCGACGTCGGTGACGTTCTGGACATAGGTGACCTCGTTGCCCAGCCACTCCAGGTAGCGACGCACCACATCGAACGACACCGCCGCCCGGCCATGACCGAGATGCGGCCGGGACTGAACCGTCGGTCCACACACATAGATCCCGACCTTGCCCGCATCGCGTGGTTCGAACGGTTGCCGGGCGCGCCCGAGCGTGTTGAAGAGCTGCATCAGGGGATGCTACCTGCCGCAACCCCCACCAGCGCCTCGGGCACTCCCCGGCCCTCCCCTTGTCCGCCACGCCCTCCATTGGCCCAGGCTCCTGTGGCCCCGACCTGTCGAGCTGCTCAGCCGAGTGCGTCGTTGGCCGATGCCGGGTCATTGGTGATCACCGCATCGACACCGGCCGCCGACAGTTTGCGGATCCGAGCAGGATCATCCACGGTCCACACCATGACCTCGAGTCCCAGATCATGCGCCGCCGAGACAAAAAGACCGGGATCAGGGTCGAGCGAACGGTGCGACGGGGCGACCCAGGAATGCCGGCGGGCCGCGATGTCTCGGAGGGTTCGCTCGGGATCGTCGGTGGAAGTGGTGAGCTGCCCGGTCACGATCGCCGACGTGGAGTCGACGGACCGGATGCGGTCCACCATGTCCGGGTCGAAGGAGGTGACGACGGTCCGCCAGGTCAACTGGTGGTGGAGAACCCACGCCACCACCGCATCCGCCACCCGCCGCTCCGGGTCGTAGTCTGGTTCGTCCACAGCGTTCTTGATCTCGATGTTGATCAGCAGGTCGCCCGCCACCCCGAGGAGATCGTCGAGGGTGGCGATGCCGCTCATGACCGCACGGATCTCGCTGAAGGTTCGTTCCACGATCGGCGAGCCATCCGGCAGCATCGGGTCGTGATGGAGCACCAGGACGTCGTCGGCAGTGCGCCGCACATCGACCTCTATGCCATCCGCATCCTGGGCCACGGCCAGCGTGAACGCCGCCAGCGTGTTCTCCGGCGCCGACGCCGATGCGCCCCGATGGGCAACGATGAGCGGATACGACCGGATCGGGGGTGTCATCCGATTCAGGATACGGAGGTCCCCCGGTGAGCGAAACGTCGCACCGAGGCGGACGTCGCCGGTTCATCGGGTAGCTGGTGGCGTTCCTCCGCCCGGATCGTCACGTGAGGTGCACGCAAAGAGCGTGCCGCATTGACCGGGTAGCTGTCGGTGACGCTACTGGTGGGCGGACGTCGAACTCGCGCCCCGCCCCAGGGAGTGTCGATCTACTCGATCCTCCGAAAAAGGCGGCCCTTCCGCCCCGAGGCCTTCCGAGGGAGGACGAATGCGCGTTCGGGTCGTGGCGACCGTCGGTGACATCTCGGGTGGTCGGACTTTGGCGTGGCGCTCCGCCCCGTCTGCGTCCGCAAGCCTCCGCAGCCACCCCTCCTCCCGAGGAGGGGAGGGCCAGAAGGGAGCTTCTCCGCGTTCGGGGGTTGTGGCGTGGTTGGTGTCCGTCGGTGATGCTGTGGGTAGGCGGACATTTGGCGGCGCTCTTCGCCTCGTGTGCGTCCGCGAGCGTCTCTTCTTGGCCCTCCCCGCGCTTGGTCTGCGTCCGCAAGCGTCCGCAGCGCCCCACCCCGTCCCGCCCCACACAGGAGCGGGGAACGGGCGGGGTGCCTCCGAGACCCTGAGAGGAGGTGGGGCATGAGATCCACAACTCGGAGTTCACCTCCCATGGCCCTCCCCGCCCCGGGGGGCGAGATGCCTCCGAGACCCTGAGAGGAGGTGAGGCATCAGATCCACAACTCGGAGTTCACCTCCCATGGCCCTCCCCGCCCCGGGGGGCGAGATGCCTCCGAGACCCTGAGAGGAGGTGAGGCATCAGATCCACAACTCGGAGTTCACCTCCCATGGCCCTCCCCGCCCCGGGGGGCGAGATGCCTCCGAGACCCTGAGAGGAGGTGAGGCATCAGATCCACAACTCGGAGTTCACCTCCCATGGCCCTCCCCGCCCCGGGGGGCGAGATGCCTCCGAGACCCTGAGAGGAGGTGAGGCATCAGATCCACAACTCGGAGTTCACCTCCCATGGCCCTCCCCGCCCCGGGGGGCGAGATGCCTCCGAGACCCTGAGAGGAGGTGAGGCAAGAGATCCACAACTCGGAGTTCACCTCCCATGACCCTCCCCGCCCCAGGGGGCGAGATGCCTCCGAGACCCTGAGAGGAGGTGAGGCATCAGATCCACAACTCGGAGTTCACCTCCCATGACCCTCCCCGCCCCAGGGGGCGAGATGCCTCCGAGACCCTGAGAGGAGGTGAGGCATCAGATCCACAACTCGGAGTTCACCTCCCATGACCCTCCCCGCCCCAGGGGGCGAGATGCCTCCGAGACCCTGAGAGGAGGTGAGGCATCAGATCCACAACTCGGAGTTCACCTCCCATGACCCTCCCCGCCCCAGGGGGCGAGATGCCTCCGAGACCCTGAGAGGAGGTGAGGCATCAGATCCACAACTCGGAGTTCACCTCCCATGACCCTCCCCGCCCCAGGGGGCGAGATGCCTCCGAGACCCTGAGAGGAGGTGAGGCATCAGATCCACAACTCGGAGTTCACCTCCCATGGCCCTCCCCGCCCCAGGGGGCGAGATGCCTCCGAGACCCTGAGAGGAGGTGAGGCATCAGATCCACAACTCGGAGTTCACCTCCCATGGCCCTCCCCGCCCCGGGGGGCGGGGTGCCTCCGAGGTTCTGGGAGGAGGTGGGGCGGGGCGCGAGGTCTGCATCCCGGTGGTCAGTATGTCGTGTGCGTTGCCACTCGGTCGTACGGGCCCGAGACCGACCAACTGGCAGCATGAGCAGCGGCCAGGCCGGGCGAACAGGCCGCCGTCAGCCCGACTCGGCCAGCGGGCCCACCACGGCAACGGCGAGGGCGGCGAGCCCTTCGTCGCGGCCCAGCCATCCGAGATGATCGGTGGTGGTGGCCTTCACCGAGACCCGGTCGACCGGCAGTTCGAGAACAGCGGCGAATGCTGCCCGGATCGGCTCGCGATGCGGTGCGACACGGACCCGTTCTGCAATCACCGTGACATCGACCGAGGTGCAACGCAGTTCCGAGGCGGCGAGCATCCCGACCACATCGGCGAGCAACGCCATCGAGTCGGCATCGCTCCACACCGGGTCGGTCGAGGGGAAATGTTGGCCGAGGTCACCCAGCGCGGCGGCCCCGAGCAGGGCGTCAGCCACGGCATGCGCGGCCACGTCGCCATCCGATGTGGCATCGACACCGCGGGTGGTGTCGACAACGACACCACCAAGGATGACTGTGCCGGACGGTTGGAATCGGTGCGCATCGAACCCCTGTCCGACCCGCACGGTCACTGGTTCACCGCCACCGGGTCACACCTGGGTCAGGATTCGACGGGAGGGTCGACCTTGGGCAGGGCCCGGTCGAGCCGCTTGATCGCTTCCTCTTCCTCGATGTCGAGGGTGAAGCGGAAGCTCGCCGACGATGATCAGGCGGGCCTTGGCCAGCATCCGCTTCAGCGCCGGCGAGATGCCCTTGACCTGCTGGGCGAACGTCAGGTCACGCACCACTTCGGCGACCTGGAAGATGTCGCCGCTGTTGATCTTCTCGGTGAGGAGCTTGTACCAGCGGGACCAGTTCGACCCGGCTTCCTGAGGCTCCTCGCGGAAGGTGGCGAACACCTTGCGGGCCACGTTGGTCGAGATCACCGGCCGCACCCCGAGATCGAGCGCCTTTGCCACCGGCACCCGCACAGTGAGCTGATCGGTGGCCACCTCGAGCACGTAGTAGTCCTGGCCCTCGCCATCGAAAGCGATCGACTCGACGGCGATGATCGTCGCCGCACCGTGATGGGGATAGACGACCTTGTCGCCGACGATGAACGGGACATCGCCGGTGCCGGCCTTGCGCGGCGCCGCCGCCGTGTCCTTGGACTCGGCCTTGGCGACCTTTTCCTTGGGCTCGGCTTTGGACGCTGCCTTGGCCGGAGTCTTCGACGCTGCCGTCTTGGTGGCCGTCTTTGCTGCCGCCGTCTTTGCTGTCGCCGTCTTTGCTGTCGCCGACTTCGCTGCCGCCGGCTTGGCTGCCGTCGCCTTGGCGGCGGGCTTCGGCTTCGCCGACGTCGACTTGGCGGCGGTGGTGGCGGTCTTTTTTGCGGGGGTTTGCTTTTCAGCCAATGATCATCTCTGGTCGCTCGGGACCGGCATTGTAGGTGAGCCGACAGCCGGATCAGTCGGGTATGGCAAAAGGTGTCCCATGTTGGAGCAGCCGATCGAGATAGCTCCGTAGCTGCTCGGCGCGGCTGGTCCCGACGCCGTCGACCTGGGCGAGCACCTCGACGTCGGCGTCGAGCAGTCGCTCGAAGCTGCCGAAGTGCTTGAGCAGGGCGTCTTTGATGCGGTCGGGTAGGTGCGGCACCCGGCTCAATGCCCGGAGCCCGCGGGGTTGGATGGCGGCGTCGAGTTCTCCCAGACCAAGGACTTCGGCCACGAGGTGGATGTCCTGGAGATCTTCGGTGGCGATGCGGCCGAGTCGGTCGAACACGGTCCGGGTTCCGCGGCGCCTGCGGTAGTCCTCGTAGACCATGGCGGCGACATCGTTGACGCCCTCCATCAGGTCGGCGGACTGGATCGAGATCAGGTTGGCCTCGCCACCCAACTCGACCACGATTCGGTCGATCTGGAAGCTCATCCGTCGCACCAGCGCCGCCCGCTGCAAGAGGAGCACCACATCACGCACCGTGACCACACCGTCGACCTCGAGTCGGGTGAGCCGGTCCTCGGCGGCCTCGAGGCGGCGTCGGAGCCGCTCCAACGAGATCAGGTTCTGGTTTCCGTCTGCCTGGAGCGTGCTCGGGTCACGCAGCTCGAACCGGTCGCCGTCGGCGTACACCACGGCGACACCGAGGACCTCCTCGCTCACGGCCAGGATCGGGGACTTGGTCTGTTTGGCGAGGCGTTCGGCGGTGCGGAACCGGGTGCCGGTCTCGTCGGTGGCCAGCGCCGGGTCCGGCATGAACTGGACGTTGGCGCGCAGGATGCGTTGGAAGTCGGAGGAGACGACGATTCCGCCGTCCATCTTGGCCAGCTCGGCCACCCGCTGGGCGGTGAAGGGGGCGTTGCGCAGGTGGAACCCGCCGCTGCACACCAGATCGAGATCGAGGTCGGGTTCGGCGAGCAGTACCAATGCCCCGGTTCGTTGCCGCAGGATCAGCTCGGTGGCGGCGCGCATCGTTGTTCCGGGCGCAAAGCGGCTGAGGATCACCAGCGGGTCGACGTGAGACTGCGTCATCGCCGCCGCAGGCTACTCCGCCCGGCCGGATGCTGCGTGCGCCACCCGACCTGTCCCACCGTGGCCATCGGTCGGTCTGCGGCCGCAAGGCCGCCCCCCGGTCGGCTCCGCCTCGGAAACGCCCACGGGCCGGTGAGGTGACACCGCCGAATGCGAGTCCGACTGGAACGGCGTTCCGCCGGCGCACCCGGCGGCCAGATACGCCGTCCACCACGCCCGACGGGACGATGAGACGTCGTTACGGTCGGCTCGATGTCACTACCCGCAATTGCCCGGCACCGGCGTGCGACCGGTCGAGCAGGGCGGAACGCTCAGACCTGGGCGAGACGCCGCCCCTTTCCCGGATCGACGACGCCGGCTGCGGCGAGGGCCTCGGTCACCCGACCGTGGTCGCTCCCGCTGACCAGCCGCTCGATCCCGAGACGGCGTACCTCCCCGGCCCGCCGCTCGGCGTGCGCCACCGTCCGGACCTCCCCGGCAAGCCCCACCTCGCCGAAGGCAGCCAACGACCCCACCGGCACCTCGAGTCTCGACGAGGCCAGGGCGAGGGCGACGGGCAGGTCGGACGCCGGATCACGCAGGGTGAGACCGCCCACCACGTTGACGTAGACCTCACGATCGGAGAATCCGATACCGGCATGGCGTTCCAGCACGGCGAGAAGCTGATGGACCCGGGCCGGTTCGACCCCCTTGACGCTGCGTCGCGGCTGCGGAGCCGACGAGGTCGCCACCAGTGCCTGGACCTCGACCAGCAGTGATCTCCGCCCGTACATGGCGGGGAACACCACGGTTCCGGGGACGGCCCCGGTCCACCCACCGACGAAGATGCCGGTCGGGTCGGTGATCTCGACCATCCCGGCTTCGGTCATCTCGAACACCCCGACCTGATCGGTCGAGCCGTGGCGGTTCTTGAGACCGCGCAGGTAGCGGAGACCGCGCTCAGGATCGCCCTCGAGGTACAACACGACATCGACGAGGTGCTCCAGCACCTTGGGACCGGCGAGGGTGCCGTCCTTGGTGACGTGCCCCACCAGCAGCACCGGGACGCCGATCCGCCGTGCCAGGGCACTGAGCCGGCTCCCGGCCGCCCGCACCTGGGTCACCCCACCCGGAGACCCGTCCGAGTCGGGATCGCGGGCGGTCTGGATCGAGTCGATGATGATCAGCGACACCTCGGTGATCTCCACCGCCCGCTCCACACCGGACACATCGGTCTCGGCGAGCACCAGAAGATCCGGATGTTCGGCGCCGATCCGAGCCGCCCGGAGACCGACCTGCCCGGCGCTCTCCTCCCCGGAGACATACAGCACCGGACCCGACGCCGCCGCAGCCGCCGCCACCTGGAGCAGCAGGGTCGACTTGCCGACACCCGGCTCGCCACCGATCAGACAGACGCTCCCAGCGACGAGTCCCCCGCCGAGTACCCGGTCGACCTCGCCCAGTCCACACGGCCGGCGCGGCGCCTCGGTGCTGGCCGCCGTCCCCACCGGGACCGGGGTTGCCGACCCCCCTCCCCCGGCGGCGGTGAGCGTCAGCGATCCGTGGGTGCGGCACTGCGGGCAGAACCCGAGCCACTTTGCGGTCCCGTAGCCGCACTCTGCGCATCGGTAGTCCAAGACAAGCCTCTCTACGACGACAGACCGCACGCTAGAGGTCGGGTGTGACAGATTCTCGCCGACGTCCCGGGGTCTCCCTCAGGGTGCCGCACCACACCGCGGCGAGGGGCCGTCAGTCTCTCAGATAGCGGCGGACGACCCACACCAGGAACACCACCAGGGCGGCGGCGAGCACCAGCCCACCCAGGATGTTGCTGAACGTCCAGGTCTCCGCCTGGCGGACATCGGCAATCAGTGCCATTCGTGGCACAATAGACGAGCTTCCACGGGGAGCCAGCGCCGTCGATCGATGTGTCAGGAATCAACGCGTGCCCAAGGACCGGGACAAGGAAACTTTTGATGATCTCTTCGAGCCGTTCGAGCTCGACGAGTATGCCCAGGACGACGAGCCTCAGACCGGGTCGCGCCCGGTTCCGGCGGTGCAGGAACCCGATGCGCCGGCAACGGTGAGCTGTCCGTCGTGTGGCGCCGCCAACCCCGAGCACAACCGCCACTGCGAACAGTGCGGGGCCCGGGTTTCCAAGGGCCCGCTTCCGGTCGCCCCTCCCCCGATGATGCGCAGCACGCCCGGTGCCCGCGCCCTCACGGTGCTGGCCGGTGTCGTGATCGTGGTCGTGGTGGTCGCCGTGATCCTCAACGTCCTCGGTGGCGGGAACGGCGACGACGTCACGGCGCTTCCCGAGGACGAGATCACCACGACAACCCAGGGCACCGATGTCACCACCGCTCCAGCGACCCAGACCGCCCTGGTCCCGGTCACCGCCGAGGCGTCGTCGTCACATCCCGGGCTCGATCCCGAGTTTCTCATCGACGGCGACCCCGCCACCTACTGGAACGACAACTCCCAGCGTGGCCAGAACGCCGTGCTCACCTTTACGTTCGCCCAGCCGGTCGCCATCAGCGAGATGGAGCTGATCAACATCGCCGACGACATCGCC
Organism: uncultured Acidimicrobiia bacterium; assembly: GCA_963708235.1. Lineage (GTDB taxonomy): Bacteria > Actinomycetota > Acidimicrobiia > Spongiisociales > UBA5794. Next base: position 2,555,616 of record OY970200.1, read on the forward strand.
TTCAAGCGGAACTACCGCATCAAGGACGCACAAGTCACGGTCGACGATCTCTCGATCGAGGTGCCGTTCTTGATGCCGGACAACAACGCACCGCACCGGGTCCCCCTCAACACCCTGGAGACCCGTCGGGTGACCATCAGCGTCCTCTCCACCTATGTCGGCGAGCCGGTCGGCGACAGCCCGTCGTTCTCGGAACTGGCCCTCGCCGAGGTGCGGTTCTTCGGCACCGTCAACGAGTAGTACCGGCGGAGCAGGTCGCCCGATCCGCTGGGGACCACCGGGAACGCCGGCTACGAGACCAACTTGCGTTCCAATGGGGTCCTGAACCTGGGGATGAACCGGGTCGGGCCGACCAGCGTGGCAAGTCGGTGCGCCTGGGTCTCGATCCCGGTGTACGCCTCGGTGCCGATGTCCTCGAGTAGATGGACGGCGATCTCCCCGTTCGGGCGCTGCGCCCAGCCGCCGACGATCCGGCCGTCGCTCCAGATGGTGGGCCCGATGTTCCCGAAGCGATCGAACAACCATGGGCGGTGCTCGCCCAGATACCAGTCGCGCTGCTGCCAGCCCATCGGGGTCGGGTCCAGCATCGGCAACAGCGCCGTCCACGGTCCCGGATCGTCGACCGGCTCCAGATCGTCGGCGAGCACGTAGCCCGGGGTACCGTCGAGATCCACCTCGACGGCGCCGACGGCGCCCAACGCCCGGTCCACCTCCTTCACGGTCCACTTGGTCCACCACTTGAGGTCGCTGCGGGGTGCAGGACCGAACGCTTCCAGCCATCGCCGCACCAGGATCGCCTGTGCGGCAGACGTCTCCAGCGGGGCGATACCGCCCGGGACCCATTCGCCGGTCGGATGCCAGCGGTACTGGCTGCTGATCCAGGTTCCGAGTGGTCGACCACGGACCACTCGTCCCTCGACCCCCATCAGGAACATCACCCGGCTCGCCAGCGAGATCGCCGTCTCGGTGCGCTTCCCGGCGTCGAGCACGACCCGACGACCGAGTTCGGGGACGTCTTCCTGGATCTCCCGGGTGCTGGCCGACCCACGTCGGCGGAGGGCGTCCAGTGTCTCGCCGGCGACGGCATCGAACCAGGCCCCGCCATCCGGTGCCACTCCGGCGTCGGTGACCATACGAGCCAACTGGCGTCGTTGGGTGGCGAGAAGACCGAGCGTGGCGCCGTGGTGGACGGCGGGTACGAGGTCGAGCGGCTCGATGAACATGGTGCGGCGCATCCCCAGCATGCGGATCACGGTCCGGTCGTCGTACAGGGTCTGTTCGACGGCGGCGATGCTCGGGTCAGAGAGCCTGGCCATGGCGCTGAGGTAGACCGCCGCCGGGTCACTGGCGTGGAGACCGGCGAGCGATCCGGCGACGGCGGCCGTGTCGTCGGCGGCGGTCCCGGTGGCGAGACGGTGTCTCCGGCCGAGACGGAACCGACGTTCCATCACCGAGATGGACCGCATCAGTCGTCGCGCACCTGGCGACGCGGTGCCACACCGTAGAGGTGGCGATCGATCAATCCGTCGAGAGCGGCGTCGTCCATCTTCTCGTGGTACATCAGAGATCGGACGTGGACCGCACACACCAGGTCGTGGAGTGCCGTGGACGCATCGAAGGCGGAGTCGACCTCGCCCCGCTCGACGGCCCCCACCCAGATGGGTGCGATCTGCTCGAGCGCCGCCCCGATGGTGGAGGTGAAGACGGTGTCGGCGAACTCGCGGTCGGCGACCATCTGACCCAACACGGCACCCACCAGCTGGCGATCCAGCACTCCGTCGGAGTCGATCAGCGCCTTGAGCACAAGACGGACATCGGAGCGCAACGCTCCCGTCTCGGGAACCGGCCGGGAATGACCGGTGTCCACGGTGGCGGCGAAAGCCAGTTGCGCCGTCGAATGCCAGCGCCGGTAAACGGTCGGTTTGCCCACATGGGCGCGTTGCGCCACGGCTTCCATCGTCATCCGCTCGTACCCCACCTCGGACAGCAGGGCACGAGCCGCATCGAGGATGGCGCGGTCTTTGGTTACGTCCCGAGGCCTGGCCACGACAAGTGTCCCCAATCAGCTCCTGAAACGCCCCGACTACTCGCCGTCGGAAGCGCTTGGCGAGTGTTCCCCCGAACCCCGGCCACCCTGCAGCGCGGTGAATCAGCCCTGGTCGGCCAACTCCACCGGAGGCTGGTCCGGCATCTCGAACGCACCGAACGACAGACGATCCGGATCATCGACATCGACATCGATGAACACCGTGGCGCCGGCCGGGAACTCCTTGTGGAGCACCCTCTCCGACAACGGATCCTCGAGAAGCTGCTGGATCGCCCTGCGCAGCGGACGGGCCCCGAGTTGGGCGTCGTACCCCTTGGCGGCGAGCAGATCCTTCGACGCATCGGTGAGCACCATGTCGAGTCCCTGCGAATCGAGCTGGGTGCGAATCCTCGCCAGCAGCAGATCGACGATGAGTTTGACCTCTTCCATCGTCAGCTCGTGGAAGACGATGACCTCGTCGATCCGGTTGAGGAACTCGGGGCGGAAATGGCCCTTGAGCGCTTCGGTGACCTTGTCCTTGATCTTCTGGTAGTCGAGCTCCGCCGATCCCGGGACGAACCCGAGCTGCTTCTTGCGGAGTTCGGCGGTACCGAGGTTCGAGGTCATGATGATCACGGTGTTCTTGAAATCCACCGCCCGACCCTGCGAGTCGGTCAAACGACCATCCTCGAGGATCTGCAGCAGGATGTTGAACACATCCGGATGCGCCTTCTCGATCTCGTCGAAGAGCACGACGGAGAACGGCTTGCGCCGGACGGCCTCGGTGAGCTGACCACCCTCGTCGTAACCCACGTATCCGGGAGGTGACCCGACGAGCCGGCTGACGGCGTGCTTCTCCATGTACTCGGACATGTCGATCTGGATGAGGGCGTTCTCGTCACCGAACAGGAAGTCGGTGAGCGCCTTGGCGGTCTCCGTCTTCCCCACCCCCGACGGGCCGAGGAAGATGAACGAGCCGGCGGGGCGCTTCGGGTCCTTGAGCCCGGCGCGGGTGCGGCGGATCGCCTTGGACACCGAGACGATGGCGTCGTGCTGGCCGACGATCCGCTGGTGCAGCTCGCCCTCCATGTTGAGCAGCTTGGCCGTCTCCTCCTCGGTGAGGCGGTGCACCGGGATACCGGTCCACTGCGCCAGCACCTCGGCGATCTCCTCCTCGTCGATGACGGACGAGTAGTTGACGCCTGCGGTGTCTTCCTCGACTTCTTTGGCGGCACGGTCGGCGAGCAGCGAGCGCTCCTGGTCACGGAGCTGGGCGGCACGCTCGTACTGCTGGGCCTGGACCGCCTCACGCTTGTCGTCACGGACCCCGGAGATGCGGTCGTCGATCTCCTTGATCTCGGGCGCCACGTTGGTGCGCCGCAGGCGCATCCGGCTCCCCGCCTCGTCGATGAGGTCGATCGCCTTGTCCGGCAGATACCGGTCGGCGATGTAGCGGTCGGCGAGGTTGGCGGCATTGACCAGCGCCTGGTCCGTGAAACGGACCTGGTGATGGTCCTCGTAGCTGGCGCGGAGGCCTTCGAGAATACGGATGGTGTCCGACACCGACGGCTCGTTGACCTGGATCGGCTGGAAGCGCCGCTCGAGCGCCGAGTCCTTCTCGAGGTACTTGCGGTACTCCTCGAGGGTGGTGGCACCGACGGTCTGCAGCTCACCGCGAGCCAGCATCGGCTTGAGGATCGAGGCGGCGTCGATGGCGCCTTCGGCGGCACCCGCACCCACCAGGGTATGGATCTCGTCGATGAACAGGATGATGTCGCCGCGGGTGCGGATCTCCTTGAGCACCTTCTTGAGGCGCTCCTCGAAGTCACCGCGGTATCGCGACCCGGCGACGAGGGCGCCGAGGTCGAGGGTGTAGAGCTGCTTGCCGGTGAGGGTGTCGGGCACCTCGCCGGCGACGATCTGCTGGGCGAGACCTTCGACGATGGCGGTCTTGCCGACACCGGGCTCGCCGATGAGGACCGGGTTGTTCTTGGTGCGGCGCGACAGCACCTGCATCACCCGCTGGATCTCCTTGGCGCGGCCGATCACGGGATCGAGCTTGCGCTCGCGGGCGAGCTGGGTCAGGTTGCGTCCGAACTGGTCGAGCACGGTCGACCCGCCCGGGGCGCCCTCGCTGGAACTGCCACCGCGCGAGCCGCTGGCATGCGGCGTACCCGAGGGCTCTTCGCCCTGGACGCCGGAAAGAAGTTGGATGACGGTCTGACGGACCTTGTGGAGCTCGGCGCCGAGCCGCTGCAGAACCTGGGCGGCGACGCCTTCACCCTCGCGGATGAGTCCGAGCAGGATGTGCTCGGTTCCGATGTAGTTGTGACCGAGCTGCAACGCCTCGCGCAGGGACAACTCGAGCACCTTCTTGGCACGCGGCGTGAACGGGATGTGCCCGCTCGGTGCCTGCGAACCCTGACCGATGATCTCGATGACCTGGCTGCGAACCCCTTCGAGGTTGATGCCGAGGCTCTCCAGAGCCCTCGCCGCAACACCTTCCCCTTCATGGATCAACCCGAGCAGGATGTGCTCGGTGCCGATGTAGTTGTGGTTCAGCAGGCGTGCTTCCTCCTGGGCAAGCACGACAACCCGGCGGGCCCGGTCGGTGAACCTCTCAAACACGCTCTATCACCTCGAAAAGTATGACGCTTCCGGTACTGGGGCGTCTCGCTGAGTATAGCCCCGGGCCATTCCTAGCCCAGGAGTCATTCGACCCATCGTTGGCGTACAACCGCACCCTTCCCACGGGTATGCCCGAACCTTGGCGAAGGCGGCCCCGGAGCAGGTCCGGAGCCGCCTCGCTGCCGTAGCGGCCTCTCATCGGGGCCGGCGCGGGAGGTGAGCGGCACCCGGGATCGCCGGCTCCGGGTTGCCGATCAGCGCTCCCGTGAGACAGTCACGTTGGATGCCGCGCTGTTCACCTCGCTTCCCGCCACCCCGCCACAGGGACAGCGTGTCGGCACGCGGGATTCCGCTGGCGCCGGTGCACCCTCTAACCTTCCAGGATGGATCAACCGGTGGCCCGCAACCTCGTGCCGATCGAACGGGTGTGGACCCGCCTCGACGCCGTCGAGGTGCGTCTACGTCAGGTCACCGTCGCCTCGACCCCGTTCCTGACCGAGATCGCCCAGCATGTCATCCTGGCCGGAGGCAAGCGTTACCGCCCGCTCCTGGCCCAGGTCGGCGCCGAACTCGGCGGCGGCGACGGTGAACATCCGGTCGAGGCCGGGGTCGCCGTCGAATTGGTCCACGCCGGTTCGCTCTACCACGACGATGTCATCGACGAGGCCACCACCCGTCACGGCGCCACCGCCGCCAACGTCAACTGGACCAACACCATCGCCATCCTCGCCGGCGACTTCCTGCTCGCCAGGGCGTCGGAGGTGGCCGCCCCACTCGGCGAGGAGGCGGTGCGGCTCATCGCCCGGACCTACGCCGAGCTCTGCGAGGGCCAGACCCTGGAGTTGCAGCTCACCGACGACCTCGACCACGGACCTGACGAGTACTACCAGGTCATCGGCGGGAAGACCGCCAGTCTCATCCGCACCTCGGCCCGGCTCGGAGCGATGACCGGCGGTGCCGACCGGGACGCCATCGAGGCGGTCTCCGAGTGGGCGTGGGAGATGGGTCTGGTGTTCCAGATCGCCGACGATGTCCTCGACCTGGTCGCCGATGAGGCGTGGTTGGGGAAACCTGCCGGGTCCGACATCGGGGAGGGCACGTTCACGTTGCCGGTTCTGTATGCCCTCGGTGGCCCCGAGGCCGGTGAGATCCGGGGGCTGCTCGAATCAGGGAAACCCCACGACCAGACCGCCATCGACCGGGTGATCGCCCTGGTCAACCAGGGCGGCTATGTCGACCGGGTGCTCGACGAGGCCACCGAACGGATCCGGATCGCCGAGAAGGCCACCGAACGGCTCGACGCTCCCCCCGAGCTCACCGCAGTGTTCCAACGTCTCGACCGGTTCCTCCTGGAACGGGTGGAGACCGCTCGACGCCGCTGATCCCGGCCGGTCACCGGAGGCCGGGCAACGACCCTGGCCATCATCAGCCCCCGGACGTCAACTTTCGGGACGGAGTGTCGGGAACAACACAACCTCTCGGATGTGGTGCTGGTCGGTGAGCAGCATCACCAGGCGGTCGACGCCGATGCCGAGCCCTCCGGTCGGTGGCATCCCGTATTCGAGGGCCAGCAGGAAATCTTCGTCGACGGGGTGGGCCTCGTCGTCGCCGTGGACCCTGGCCTGCGCCTGTGCCTCGAACCGCTCCCGCTGATCGACGGGGTCGTTGAGCTCGGAGAAGGCGTTGGCGTATTCGGCTCCGGCGATGAACAACTCGAACCGCTCGGTGAGATCGGGGTCGGTGCGATGGACCCGGGCCAGTGGCGAGATCTCCTTGGGGTGATCGAGCACATAGGTCGGCTCCCACAGGTGATCGGCGATATGGCGCTCGAACAGCTCGTCGACGATCTTGCCGTGGCCCCAGTGCGGCTCGGGCTCGATGCCGTGACGTCGGGCGATGTTGCGGGCGTCCTCCACCGGTGCCGCAAAGTCGATCGGCTGGCCCACGAGATCGGCGACCAGGTCGACCATCCTCACCCGCCGGAAGGGCGGGGTCAGGTCCACGGTGCGCCCCTGGTACCTGACCACGGTGGATCCGGTGGCGGCGACGGCGAGCGCGGCGACGATCTGCTCGGTCATCTCGGCGATGTCGCCGTAGTCGGCATACGCCTCGTACGACTCCAGCATGGTGAACTCGGGGTTGTGGGTGGCGTCGATGCCCTCGTTGCGGAAGATGCGGCCGATCTCGAAGACGCGATCGAGCCCCCCGACGATGAGACGCTTCAGATACAACTCGGTGGCGATCCGGAGCGACATCGCCAGATCGAGCGCATGGTGATGGGTCTCGAAAGGACGCGCCATGGCGCCGGTGGCCTGGGCGAGCAGTACCGGGGTCTCCACCTCGATGTAGCCGCGTTGTTCGAACTGGTGGCGCAACTCGGTCACGATCCTGGCCCGGGCCACGGCGGTGGTGCGGGAGGATTCGTTGACCATCAGATCGACGTAGCGCCGGCGACTTCGCGCCTCGACGTCCTGCAACCCGTGCCACTTGTCGGGGAGGGGTCGCAGCGACTTGGCGAGCAGGGTGAACTCGTCGATGCGGACGCTGAGCTCGCCCTTCCTGGTGGCGATCACCTCACCGGAGGCCCCGACCCAGTCGCCCCCGTCGAGATCGTCGAATGCGGCGAATCCGTCCTCGCCGAGGGTGCGGCGGTCGACGAAGAGCTGGATCCGACCCGACACGTCCTGCAGCACCCCGAAGCTGAGCTTGCCCATCCTGCGGATGTTCATCAGCCGTCCGGCCACCGTGACCCGCTCGCCGGTCTCGGCGCCGGGTTCAAGGGTCCCGAACCGGGTGTGAAGGTCGGCCGCCGAGTGGGTGACATCGAAACGATACGGATACCCGCCCGTATCGAGGATGTGGTGATGTTTGTCGAGCCGGGCGGCGGTCAGCGGATGGTCGGCGAGACCGGCGCCGAAGGTGGGCTCGGTGTGGTCCGGCGGCGTCGAGGAGGCATCATGATCGGGTCCGTCGGTCATACAGGGTCCTCGTTGAGGTCGTGGATGAGCCGCAGCCCCTCGAGGGTGAGGTGCTCGTCGACGACGTCGACGGTGCGGCAGTGGGGAACGATGGTAGAGGCGAGCCCGCCGGTGGCGACCCGGGTAACGGGAAGTCCGAGCTCGGCGACGAGACGGTCCATGATCCCGTCGACCAGCCCGGCGTGCCCGTACAGCGCTCCGCTCTGGATCGCTTCCACCGTCCCCTTGCCGATCGGGGAACGTGGAGGGAGATATTCGACACGGCGCAGCGCCGCCGCACCGGAGATCAGCGCATTGGTGGAGATGACCAGTCCGGGGGCGATCACCCCGCCCAGGTAGTCACCGTCCGGGCCGACGACATCGAAGTTGGTCGAGGTCCCGAAGTCGACCACGACCACCGGGGCGCCGTATTTGGTGCGAGCCGCCACCGAGTTGACGATACGGTCGGCTCCCACCTCCCGCGGATTGTCGATATTGATCGACATCCCGGTGCGGACGCCTGGTTCGACGACCACCACCGGGCCGGCGGTGATGGTGGTGGCCACCTCCCGCAGCGAAGCGGTGATCGCCGGCACCACGCTCGACAACCCGACCCCGGAGACATCATCTGGGCTGAAACCGTCCAGCGCCAGCAGACCGCGCAGCCAGATCCGGAGTTCGTCGGCGGTCTGGTCCCCTACGGTGGTGAGCCGCCAGTGACCGGCCAGCCGGTCCCCGTCGTAGAGACCGACGACGGTCTGGGTGTTGCCGACGTCGAGTACCAGCAGCATCAATGACCTCCAGGTCCGGTTGCATCGTCTCGGGAGAACAGATCGCGCCCTTCGAGACGCATACCGCGATCGGCCACCACCGATTCGGCGGGGTCGAGATGGATGTTGTCGATGAGGCGGGTGGCGCCGACTCTGGCGGCGACCGCCAGGAACGCCGGTCGGTCGAGATACGCCAACGGCTGCACCTCGTCGACGGAAGCGAGCTCGACATATTCGGGATCGACTCCCACCTCACCCTGCAGCACGTTTACGACCAGGGTTTCGAGCACCGAGCCGTTGCGTTCCCCGGCATCGGCGGCGTCGGCGGCGGCGGTGAGACCTCGCGACAGGGCAAGTGCCCGATCCCGCTCCTCGTCGGACAGGTAGGCGTTGCGCGACGACAGCGCCAACCCGTCGGCGCTCCGGATGATGGGGCATGCCACGATCTCGACCGGCAGCGAGAGATCGCTGACCATCCGACGCACCACCGCCACCTGCTGGGCGTCCTTGCGACCGAAGAAGGCGCGGTCGGGGCGGAGACCGGCGAGGAGCTTGGCGACCACGGTGGCGACGCCGTCGAAGTGCCCCGGCCGGGCGGCACCCTCCATCCGGTCGGTCAACCCGGCGACGCTGACCCTGGTCACCGGTGGCGTCGGGTACATCTCGTCGAGCGGCGGGGCGAACAGAATATCGACCCCCACGGCCTCGGCCAGCTCGGCGTCGCGCTCGAGGTCGCGGGGGTACCGGTCGAGGTCCTCCCCCTCGCCGAACTGGAGCGGGTTGACGAACAGGCTCATGGTGACGGTGTCGGCCTCGGGCCGGGCGGCGGCGGCGAGCGACAGGTGCCCCTCGTGGAGGTACCCCATGGTGGGGACCAGCCCGACCCGACCCGCCGTGGCCCTGCGGGCCTCCTCGAAGGTGGTGACGATCCTCATGGTTGCGATTGCTCGTCGGCGGACGGGCGCGGTGTCCACTGTTCCATCAGCCCCTCGAACTCCTCGGCACGACCGGAGAGACGGGCGATGGCCATGACCGCAGCAGCGAAGTCCGCCAACAGTCGCGGCTCACCGTCCGCCACCGCATGGAGTTGCGCCTCGACGGTGGCGTGGTCACCGCGGGCGACCGGGCCGGTGAGCGACGGGAGCGGCCCGAGTTCGAAGGCGTTGGCGACCACGGCTTCGACCATGGGGCGGGCGGCCTCGAAGGGAACCCCGGCACCGGCGAAGAGGTCGGCGGCCATCGCCAGCGCCACCAGGGGAAAGTTGGCGGCGGCGGCCGCGGCGGCGTGATAGAGCGGCTTGGCATCGTCGGCCAGGTCGAAGGGATGACACCCCAGCGACTCGGCCAACTGCCCCAGCGTGGCACGGAGCGTTCCGGAGGCGGTGATCGCGATCCACGAACCGGCGAGTCGCTGCGCCCCGGCCTCGCCGCTGGGGAGGGTCTGCAGCGGATGGAACGACCCGATCGCCACACCGACCTCGTCCAGCGACGCCAGCGCCGCCACCGGGGTGACGCCTGACACATGCACCGCCGCCCGGATCGACCCCGCCTGCGGAGCGATCTCGGTGGCGACCCCAGCGATGGCGTCGTCGCGGGTGCAGATCATGACCAGGTCGGCGGCGGGCAGGGTGTCGCCGGTGACCAGCCCCGTGGTGGCGAACGCCTCGGCGGCGGAATCGGCCTGGTACCGGTTCTTGCCGACCACCCCGACCAGTTCGTGCCCGGCGTTGCGACTCGCAATGGCGAGCGTCACCCCGGCTCTGCCGGGCCCGAAAATGATGATGCGCATGACCTGACTCGGGTCCAGTCCCTCAGAGGGGCCACCCGAGGTGGCGCCCTGACGTGGCTACGGGCGGGAGGCGCTGGGATGGCACCACCGGTGTGGCGTTTCCCTCCCTGCGACCGGGGATTCCAATCCGGCCGTCGGGTTCGCACCCGTGGCAGGTGCTCCCGGTACCGGGGCGGAAGTGTAGATCGCTGCACCGAACCTGCGACAGCCGTACGGAACCCATGGCGTCGCCGGCCAGTTGTTCTCGTCCGGGACGGAGAAGCCGGGGGTTCAGCCCGACTTGGTCCCGAAGATGCGGTCTCCGGCATCGCCGAGACCGGGGACGATGTATCCCCGTTCGTCGAGGTGGTCGTCGACGGCGGCGGTGAAGATCGGGACATCGGGATGGGCGTCGTGCAGATAGGCGATCCCCTCCGGGGCGGCCAGCAGACAGACGAAGCGGATCTGGCGGGGGTTGCGTTCCTGGATGCGCTCGATGGCGGCCACCGCCGAGTGTCCGGTCGCCAGCATCGGGTCGACCACGATCACGATCCGGTCCTCGACCCGCTCCGGCAACCGGAAGTAGTACTGCACCGCCTCCAGGGTCTCATGGTCCCGATACAGACCGATGTGCCCGACCCGGGCCGAGGGCAGCACATCGAGGATGCCCTCGAGGATGCCCCCGCCCGCCCGCAGGATCGACACCAGGACCGGTTTGAGCCCGGTCAGGATCGGGGCGTCCATGGGCCCGATCGGGGTCTCGATCCGGGTGGTCGACAGCGGGAAGTCGCGGGTCACCTCGTATCCCATCAGCAGCGAGATCTCGCGCAGCAGCCGCCGGAACTCTGCCGAGCTGGTCTCGCGCCGACGCATCAGAGTCAGCTTGTGCTGCACCAACGGATGGTCGATGACCGTGACCTGTCCCGCCATCGCGGCCTCCTCGAAGACGATGTCCCCCACCCTAGAGACCCACACCCCACCCTGCCCGAACCCAACACGTGCGCACCCGCACTCCGCACGCAAGCCTCCCCTCCTGGCCCTCCCCGCCCTGGGGGGAGGGCCAGGACGGACACCGGCGAACGCAGACGGGCGGGCCGCGCGCCAAGAGTCAGCGGGTCGACCGTGTCACCGACAGTCGCTGCGACGCGGACCACACCCCCCGAAACGACACGCAACCGCACGGGACCCATCGACCTTCACGGATACAGACCTCGCGCCCCGCCCCACCTCCTCCCAGAACCTCGGAGGCACCCCGCCCCCCCACACAGGGCGGGGAGGGCCAAGACGGACGCTTACGAACGCGGACGCCTGCGGACGCAGCCCGAGCCCGGGGGAGCAAGCCGATCGACGACAGCGCCCTCTCGGCCGCCGGGAAGGAGCATCCGACGTGGCCCAGAACCCTTTCTGGCCCTCCCCGCCCCGGGCGGACGCTCCAAGGGACATCGAACAGTGCAGCAGAAAAAGACAGCCTCAGAGAACGCCTTTTCTGGCCCTCCCCGCCCCGGGGGGCGGGGTGTCTGCGGCCGCTTCGCGGACGCAGACGGGGCGGGGCGCGGCGCCGATGTCCTCCCGGCCGCAGTGTCACCGACACGTCCGACCGGCGTTGGGTCACACCCACGGTCTCAGGGAAGGACGGCCTCGAAGAGGTACCAGATGGCGACGCAGGCGAGGGCGACGGTGAGGAAGACAACGGCGGAGGCGGCCCGCGGCGACACGGATCTGCTTCCCTGCCACGGGGTGACGTCCTGATCGGTGACGGCGGAACGGAGCGTACTCACCGGGCCGGCGCCGGGGACGACGAGGTCTGGCCAGATCTCGGCGAGCGGTTCCAGCACGAACCGCCGGCTGGCCAGGTCGGGATGGGGGACTGACAGCCCGGGCTCGTCGACCACGGTGTCACCGAACACCAGGATGTCGAGATCGAGGGTGCGGGGCCCCCACCGTTCCCGGCGTTCCCGTCCCCGAGCCCGTTCGATGGCGAGCAGGCGATCGAGCACACCACGTGGGGTGAGCGCCGTGTCCACCACCACCACGGCGTTGAGGTAGGCGCCCTGGGGCGGTCCCCCCACCGGGGCGGTCTCGTAGATCGAGGAGGTGGCGACGATCACACCGATCTGTTCGGCGATCTCGTCGACGGCGGCGGCAAGATGAGCGGCCCGATCCCCCAGGTTGGAACCGAGACCGATGGCGACCCGGCTCGTCACCGACCGTCGGAGTTCGGAATCAGGCGGCGGCCCTCGGGGCCGAGTGCCCGTCCGGTGATCTCCTGGATGATCGAGGTGGCGAGAATCGGATCCTCGATGAGTCCGGCGTGGACCAGGTAGCCGCCGAGGATCCCCACAACCGTGTCGTCGATGATGTCCCGATGGACCAGCGCCACCGCCTCCGGGCGCACCAGCGCCTTCTCCAGGACGGCGAACACCTCACCGATCTGACCGAGATCGAGGTCGGCGACGATCGCATGGTTGAAGTAGTCGAATCCGGCGAGCTCGTAGGCCGCCTGGTTCTGGTTGCCGGGAAGGAGCGACACCACGGTGTTGACCCCATTGGCGGCCAGCCAGATGATCTCCTCCTCGCGGCGGACTCTCCGGTGCTGAAATCCGTGACCGCCGATGCGTTCGGAAACCGCAAGTCTCCCTGCGATCACCCATTTGAAGCCTCTCGGCTCGAGACCGGCCACTACTCCCCACTCCATCCAGTCGAATCGCTGCGTGTTGCCCGTACGATAGCGTCGGCGGTGCGCGCCACCTGTAGGGTTCCGCCAACTTCATGGGCGCGGATCACCGCCACACCGGCGGAAATGGCCAGTGCGGTGGTAGCTGCCGTTGCCATGTCACGGCCTGCGGGGGGCACCGGGTGCCCGGCCCGGTCGAGCAATCTTCCCAGAAACCCCTTCCGCGAGGCCCCCACCAGCACCGGGAGCCCGGTGGCGACGAACCGCCCCAGGTTGGCCAGCAGCGCCAGGTTGTGGGCGTCGGTCTTGCCGAAACCGATCCCGGGGTCGATGCAGATCCGTCCGGGGTCGATGCCGGCGGCCACCGCCATCTCGGCCCGCCCGGCAAGGTACGCCGCCACTTCCTCGACCACGTCGTCGTAGCGGGGGTCCTGCTGCATCGTCGCCGGATCTCCGAGCATGTGCATCAGCACCACACCGGCGCCGGTGTCGGCGCACACTCCGGCCATGTCGCCATCCGCCAGCGCCGACACGTCGTTGACGACCTCGGCGCCCGCCGCCAGCGCCGCCGCCGCCACCTCCGCTCTGCGGGTGTCCACCGAAACCGGCACCCCGAGATCGGCCAGACCGGCGATCACCGGGATCACACGGTCGATCTCCTCCGCCACCGGCAGGGGGTCCGCCCCGGGACGGGTCGACTCACCGCCGACATCGACCAGGTCGGCGCCCTGGCGCCACAGTTCCACACCGACGGCAACTGCGGCATCGACGTGGGCGCCACCTGCCCGGTCGACGAAGCGACCACCGTCCGAAAAGGAATCGGGGGTGACGTTGAGGACACCCATCACCAGGGTGTGGTCGGCTGTGGACAGTTCCTGCGACCGGAGACGCCATGAGATGGCGGAGAACCCGGTCACACGGCGATCCTGAACGCTCAGCTGCGAGGTTGGGGATCTTCGGTGACGACGTGGGCCGCCACCATCCCGTCGCCCACCGGAAGCCGGCTCGGCGCCTGGATGCGGAGCGCCCCGCCTTCGATGTGCTCCCACTTGGGGACATCGGCGAAGAGCACGGCGATCTCGGCAGCGTCGAGGGTTTCCTTCTCCAGCAGCGCATTGGCGATGTCATCGAGCGCCTGACGGTGCATGGAGAGAATCTCCCGGGCCTCGTCGTGGGCCTGGGTGATGAGCCTCCGCACCTCCTCGTCGATGGCGTTGGCCACTTCGTCGGAGACATCGTTGCCCCGCGAGTAGTCACGACCGAGGAAGACCTCACCTTCGGGCTTGCCGTAGCGCAACGGACCGAGCTTGTCGCTCATGCCGTACTCCATCACCATCTTGCGGGCCAGGTTGGTGGCCTTGTCGATGTCGTTGGAGGCCCCGGTGCTGGGGTCCTTGAAGACGAGTTCCTCGGCGGTGCGACCGCCCAGGGCATAGGCGAGCTGGTCGACCAACTCGCTACGACGGCTGAAGTACTTGTCCTCCATCGGGAGCGCCAGGGTGTACCCACCGGCGCGGCCACGGGGGATGATCGTTACCTTGTGGATGGGATCGAGCTCGGGTAGGACATGCCCGACCAGAGCGTGACCGCCCTCGTGATAGGCGGTGAGCGTGCGCTCGTCGTCGGTGATCAGACGGCTCCTACGCTCCGGGCCGGCAACGACCCGGTCGACCGCCTCGTCGAGTTCGAGCATCCCGATCTCGGTCTTGCCGCGACGGGCGGTCAGCAGCGCCGCCTCGTTGATCAGGTTGGCCAGATCGGCGCCGGTGAACCCCGGGGTCTGGCGGGCGACGGCGGCCAGATCGAGGCCTTCGGCGAGCGGCTTGCCCTGGGCGTGGACGTTGAGGATCTGTTCCCGGCCCCGCAGGTCGGGCCGGTCGACCACGATCTGGCGATCGAAACGACCCGGGCGCAGCAGCGCAGGATCGAGAATGTCGGGGCGGTTGGTGGCGGCGATCACGATGACGCCGGTCTTGACATCGAACCCGTCGAGTTCGACGAGAAGCTGGTTGAGGGTCTGCTCCCGCTCGTCGTGCCCGCCGCCGAGACCGGCGCCACGGTGCCGACCGACGGCATCGATCTCGTCGATGAAGACGATCGCCGGCGCACTGGACTTTGCCTGCTCGAAGAGATCCCGGACCCGGCTGGCGCCGACACCCACGAACATCTCGACGAAGTCGGAACCCGAGATCGAGAAGAACGGCACACCCGCCTCACCGGCGACGGCCCTGGCCAGCAGGGTCTTGCCGGTCCCCGGCGGGCCGTAGAGCAGCACTCCCTTGGGAATCTTGGCGCCCATCGAACGGAACTTGCCGGGGCTGGCGAGGAAGTCGCGGATCTCCTCGAGTTCCTCGACCGCCTCGAGGGAGCCGGCGACGTCCTTGAAGGTGACCTTGGGGGTGTCCTTGGTGACCTGCCGCGCCTTCGCCTTGCCGAACTGCATGACGCGGTTTCCCCCGCCCTGCATCTGCATGATGATGAAGATGAAGATTCCGAAGATCAGCAGGTACGGAAAGATCGTCCCGAGGAACCACTGGAAGAGCGAAGGGTTCTCGGAGTCGGGGATCACGGTGACATCGGCGGCGAGCAGCCGCTCGGTCAATGTCCCCTCGTATTCCTTGGGATAGGACACGGTGAACTCGGTGGCGCCGTCGGGCAGTTCCTCACCGGCCTTGAGTTCACCGACCACCTGCTGGGACTTGTCGAGCAGTTGGACCTGTTCGACGTTTCCGGCGTCGACCTCGTCGAAGAACTCGTTGAGGGTCATCTCGGCAGGGGGGCTGGACCCGTCGAGGAAGGTCTGCACGGCGAGCAGAACCAGAAAGCCGACGACCAGATACACCAGCACGGTGCGTACGTTGCGATTCACGGTACTCCTAGAAGGCGTGTTGACGCCCGGATCAGTGTGGACAGTCTATGCCCTCGGGTCGTTTATCGAGAAGCCGACTTGTGGGACCAACCCGGGTGGCGGCGGCACGGATCACTCGGACGGGTCGACGACTCCGATATAGGGCAGATTCCGGTACTTCCCGTCGAAGTCGAGCCCGTATCCCACGACGAACTCCGGCGGGATGTGGAACCCCTCGTACCGGACATCGGTGGGGGGTCGCTCCACCCCGTCCTTGACCAGAAGGGCGGCCAGCTCCAGCGAGGCAGGCTGGCGGACCCTGAGGCTGCGCATCAGATAGCGCAGGGTGAGACCCGAATCGATGATGTCCTCGATCAGCAGCACGTGCCGCCCGGCGATCTCGCTGTCGAGATCCTTGAGGATGCGGACCACACCCGAGGACGACGTCTCCGACCCGTACGACGACACCGCCATGAAGTCGAACTCGACGGGGAGGTCGATGTGCCGGGCGAGGTCGGCCATCACCATGAAGGCCCCTTTGAGGACCCCGACCATCAGCAGATCCTTGTCGCGGTAGTCCTCGGTGATGGCGGCGCCCATCTCCCCGAGCTTGGTGTCGATCTCCTCGGCGGAGATCAGCACCCGAACGTCGTCGATCTTCATCGTCTCTCCATGGACAGTCGTAGCGCACCCGGCGAAGCGGGGGTGGAAGCCCAAGAGGCGACCCGCACTCCCACCAGCCACGCAATCTTCCCATGTGCGGCAACCACGGGCCAACCGGGCCGGAGACGGGGAGGGATCCCTGCCTCGGACATGGCGTCGCGGACCAGCTTGGTCCCGCCCCCGATGTCGATCCGCTCCCCCGTTTCGGTGGGTCGGACAACGAGGTCGTCGGCGAGTCCGGGGTCGATCCATGCCCCGGACCGACCCCCGACGACTTCGACGGTGGTCGGATCGGGATGGCGATCGGCGGCAACGACCACCCGCCCGAACTCGACACGGCCCGGAACCGGGAACGAGACGGCAGGGGAAGGTGGCTGGATCGACGCCGTCCGGTAGACGGCGACCGATCCGGTGTCGCGCTCGCAGCGGAGACCGCCGGAGAGCTCGGTGATCGAGCCGCGGCGCACCGCCAGCACCGCATCGACATCGGCGGCCTCGCCACCGTACGGGGGGTGGAGATATCGAAGTGCCCGTCGCACCACCCGTGACGCCACCGCGGTCGACACCGTGGTCAACGCTCCCCACGGGATCAGTGCCTCTCCCTCACGGAGCCGCACCGGGACCGCGGCGGCGAGACGCTCCAGTGCGGCGTCGTCGGCAGCAAGCAGCCGCCCGGTTCGCACCAGGGTGCTGCGCAACGTGGGCTGCACCGCCTCGAGCGTCGGGATCACCTCGTGGCGGATCCGGTTGCGGAGATGCCGGCGATCATCGTTGGCGGGGTCGTCGGCGAAGGGCAGCCCCAACTCGACGGCGGCGCTCCGGACCTCGGCTCCGGCGAGGTCGATCAGGGGGCGAACGAAGGGGCCCCGCCGGGTGGGGATCCCAGCGAGTCCGGCCGAGCCGGATCCGCGTAGGAGGTGGAGCAGCACGGTCTCGGCCTGGTCGTCGGCATGGTGCCCGGTGAGGACCACGGCCCCGCCGGCGACGGCCATCGTCTGGAGGACCGCCAGGCGGTGCAGACGCCCTTCCCCCTCGGTGGTGGTGGGGGGCACCGGCACCACCGTCAACGGCAGCGACAGGGACCCGGCAACGGCAATGGCCGCTTCCTCCATGGAATCGGAACCGGGCCAGCCGTGGTGGACGAACACCCCGCTGACCGGGCGGTGCGGGGAGATCTGCTGCGCCACCCAGGCGGCAACTGCGGAATCCGGTCCGCCACTGAGGGCCACGAGAAGCGGACCGTCGGGGACATGGGGTGTCGCCGCGGCGAGCACCCGATCTGACGTGGCGGTCACGCCACCCGTTCCAACCAGGCGACCGGCTGGTCGATCTCGGCTCGGGTGGGGAGATGGTCCGGTGATTCCCAGGCGCGGTCGAGGGTGGCGAACCCGGCGTGGCGATCGACGGCGGTGATGAAGTCGGCACCGGCCTCGTACTGGCGCATCTTCATTTCCAGTCCCACCAGTCGCATGAACATGGCGGTGCGGGGGTCCTTGCGGCGCATCTTGAGCACCTCGGACATCCGGTGCTGGGTGACCAGCTCGCGCTCTCCGATCCGGTCCATCACCACATGACCATGGCCTTCGAGCAGCGACATCAGCGCCTGGACCCGGTCGAGGACATCGCGTTGCTGTGGTGAAGCGAACACCCCGAACAGCCCCCGTTCGTCGATGAGCGGCTCGCCGGAGGAGGCGGCGCGGCGCAGCTCGGAGGTCACCCGCTGCAGCCGACCCTGTTCGGGGACCGCTGAAGAAACCAACTCGTCGACGAGACCGAGGAAGTAGTCACGGAGCCAGGGAACCCCGAGGAACTGGGCACGGTGGGTGCACTCGTGGAGCGCCACCCAGAAGCGGAACTCGTCGGGACGGAACTGGAACTGCCGTTCCAGCGCCAGGATGTTGGCGCCGACGAACATCACGGTGTCCCCGGTCTCGCCGTCGGCGCGGGGCAGGACCAACTCGTACTGGCCGAGCACCCGCCGGCTGAGAAGCCCGAGGACGGCCCCCATCTCGGCGGCGACGACCTTGGGCGCCACCGACGATCCGACAGTGGTCTCGCGTTCGAGGCGTTCCTCGGCGGGGGCGATGAGCGCCCCGAAGGAGGCGATGTTCGCCTCGACCCATCCGCTCCGGCTGACCACCGCCACCTCGGGTTGCCCACCGGCGTCGAGCCCGGTCTCGGCGGTGACCAGTTCGGCGGCGCGGCGGACCAGTTCCGGTGCCTGCCGGGCGAGGCGTGCCTCGTGGTAGGTGTCGGCGAGCGGGTAGCTGCCGGAGAATCGGGTTGCCACCTTGACGGCGAGAGGCCAGTCGACATTTGTCATCATGGCAACTTAGCCCAGGACGGTTGGCTCAGTGGCGGGTCGGCTGAGCAGAGCGCTCCGCCGGCGGTCAGTCGACGACGCGGTAGCGACCTTTGAGCCTGACGCCGTAGAACAACACCGAGCCGACCAGCCCAAGGGCGCCGAGGAGCAGCACGATCGGCGCCAGGAACCGCTGGGTCCATGGCTGTTCCGTCTCCTCGGGCTCGGCCGGAGGGGCCTGCTCGACGGGAATGATCCCGAGCTCGGAACCCACATCACCGTCGGTGGTCTCGCCATCCACGGTCTCGCCGTCGGCGGGCTCACCGTCGGTGGTCCCCTCCTGCTCGGTGTCGGCTTCGGTGAAGGCCATGGCCGCGGGCAACACGACGAGGCTGAGTGTCAACGCGGCGAGCAGGGCTACGAGCAGCGTTGCGCTGAGGCGGGGCGAGCGACGGTGATGCATCGGGGCGCAAGGTTAGCGTCTGCACCGACCGCGTCGATTCACCCGGGACGCGCACCGGGCGACGTCTCCCGGCCTGGTTGGAGGTCCGGGGTCGTCGCCCGATGTCGTGTTGATGTGTAGCCGGCGGCAGGTCAGGCGTCGGTGACGACGCGTCCCCGCAGCCGTGGGAACTTTGTCGGGGCGTGGGCGTAGCACTGCTCACGCCGGTTGTATCTGCTGAGCTTGGTCTCACAGTCCCGCTCGATGCAGATTCGTTCCTGGGAAATGACCTTCGGTGCCCTACTGCTACCGAGGATCCTCTGGCCCTTGAGAACCTGTTCAGCCATGTCGTATCTCACTTTCACCACCCGGGCCGGCCAGCCCATGACGGGTCATGCCCCGTCGCTGCGTGCGGCCTCCTCACGTATCAACGCTCTGAGGCGGTCATATAGTTCCGCCGGCGGTTCGTCACAGCAGCGCTCACTGATCAGCACCTTGAGCCGTTCCTCGAATCCGAAGGCGTCGCCGCAACCCGGACATCGCCTCAGGTGCCACCGAACGCGGACCCTTCTTGACCAGGTGAGCTCGTGGTCGATGTACTCGTATACATACTCGATTGCGTGGTTGCAGCCAGAGCTCATGTGGTCGGTCCTGCCAAGCCTCGTTCTTCTGCCAGTCTCCACAACTTCTGCTGCAGCGCTTTTCTTCCCCGATGCAGCCGCGACATGACGGTTCCGATGGGGATGTCCATGATCTCGGCGATCTCCTTGTAGGAGAAGCCGTCGACATCGGCGAGCAGCACGGGGATGCGGAAGTTCTCGGGCAGGTCTTCGAGCGCCTCCTTGATGTCACTGTCGACGAAGCGGTCGAGGACCTCCTTCTCGGCGCTCACCGACGCACCGGACTCCTCACCGAGCCGCTTGTACAGGTACAGGTCCTCGAGTTCGCCGAGTTCGACCTCGGACGGTCGCCGCTTCTGTTTGCGGTAGCGGTTGATGTAGGTGTTGGTGAGAATGCGGTACAGCCACGCCTTGAGGTTGGTGCCCTCGGTGTAGGTGTGATAGCCCCGGTAGGCCTTGAGGAAGGTCTCCTGGACCACATCCTCGGCGTCGGCCGGGTTACGGGTCATCCGCAGCGCAGCGGAGTAGAGCTGCGGGGCAAATCCCATCGCATCTCGCTCGAAGTCGGCTCGATCGGCCATGTCACCTTTCCACTGGCGGCACCAACCTAACGGACCCAGGTCGCCAACCGGTCGACCGATCGTTCCCACCCCGGTCGCACCGTCGACCGTACCGCTGTCTGTCATCGGCGCCGCCCGATGAGCCCGGCTCCCCACGTCACGGCCCGGCGCTGTCGCAAGTCGGTACAATGCCGCCGCGCTGCGGATCACATCGACCCCCAGCGTTCCAGCCGGAGTAGCTCAGTCGGTAGAGCGACGCACTCGTAATGCGTAGGTCAGGGGTTCGATTCCCCTCTCCGGCTCCCTCCCAAAATCCTTGCAGCTCAAGGGTTTTGGGGTGTCCCTCGGTCAATGTCCTTCCCCCGAGAATCCCGTTTGTGCCCCCTCTGTGCCACGCGAGGGCGAGATCGCCCTGTACCGAGCACCGTCGGCGTGGACGCCGCAGCTTGGTTTGCCGGTTCTGGACGCGGCCGCCGATGGGTTGCGGGCGACCAGCTCCCACCGCTCGCTTCGGTCGGCGTCGAGGTAGCGTGCGGCGATGTCGATGCCAGCGCCGACAGCGAATTCACGTAGGCCGTTTCGAGCCGAGGTCATCACAGCCCATCGCCGCAACCCCGGGGCGGCACGGGCAAGGATCTGGCTCCGATGAGATGGTTGTCACGATGGGACAAACGGAATCAACGGGTCGTGGACGAGCACCGGGACCCATACCTCCGCGTGGTGCCCAGTCCCACCGGCGACCGCTACTACGAGATGACGGCGAGGCCGGACGCAGGGATCGCCACCGCCTTGGACGCCAGCTTCATCGGCTTCGTGGTGGGCCTCGTGATCGACTTCCTGGATTGGGTGTTGCGGCGGCGACGTAGGGGCGGCGTTGTCGAAGTCGTCGTCCGCTCCGCCCGATCGGGCGAGACGGTTGCGACCCGTAGCGTGGCCACGATGCACGAGGCGGCCGCCCTCTTGGATGAGTGGGAGCCCATCATCCAGGCTCGAGGCCCCGACGGGTTGCCGTCCTGGCCTCCCCCCACGGGAGATGTCACGCGCTGAGCGAGCTTCCGGAAGGACACGTCCGTTCCAAACGGGCCTGGCCGAAGCGACGTCCGGCGTTCTCAGCTCGGTCGCGCCGGCGCGTCAGCTTCGGAGTAGCGCAGATCGAGGGCATCGCCCAGGGCGTCGAGGTCGTCGTCGTAGAGGTGCCCGTAGAGGTCGAGCGTCATGCTGGCAGTGGCGTGCCCCAGCTGGCGCTGCACCGCCTTGATCGACGCCCCCGACGAGATCATCAGCGACGCCGCCGTATGCCTCAGGTCGTGGATGCGGAGCCCCTCATCGAGCCCGGCGTTGACCACCGCCGGCCGCCACACCCGCCCCCGCCAGTTCGACCCGCGCAGGTATCCCCCTGTCGGCGAGCGGAACACAAGCCCGTCTTCGGCGATCTCGCCGAGGTGAACCGCAACCCGGTCGGCGAGGAAGGCCGGCAGGACGATGGTGCGCGCCTCGTAGGTCTTTGTCGCCCCGGCCATCAGCTGTCCTCCGATCTCCGAGACCGCCTCGGTGATCCGAACCCGCCTGCGAAGCACGTCAACCGACGGACGCCTCAAGGCCGCCGTCTCGCCCCACCGCATCCCGGTGTAGGCCAGCCACCGGACGACGAGCCCGGAGCCGACCTGGTGGTCGTCGACGGCCTCAGCCAGTGCCGTGACCTGATCGGCGGTCAGGAACCGCTGCTCACGCCGCCTCGACCGAGGCGCCTTCACCCTCGCTGCCGGGTTCCTCACGAGCAACTCATCTGCAACCGCCTGCTCGAGGGACGACCGCAGCAGATGGACCGCTTTCACGATCCGGGCCGACGAGAGTCCCTCAGCTGCCAGCTCGGCAACCCAGGCACGCACCATCCTCGGCGTGATCCGGCGAATCTCCACAGCGCCGAACGTCGGCAGCACCCTGGTGTCCAAGAGCTCCCTGTAGTCGAAACGCGTCCGTGCCGCGAGGTCGTGCTTGGCGTCGAGCCACGCCGCCGACCAGTCGGCAAAGCTGACCGCCCCGCCGCGATGGTCGACCCACCCGCCACGGTTCGCCCTCGCCACCTCGTCGGCCAGCCACGCCTCAGCATCGACCTTGCGACGGAACGACCGCGACACCTCGCTCCCGTCCGGCGCTCTGTACCGAGCGCGCCACGGCTTTGCTCGGTCGACTCTCTGGATGGTGCCAGCCATCAGAGGCGACCCGACGGCACCGATGAGGCGGACGATGCGACCATGGCCTCGACCGTACACCGTGAACTGCAGCGGTGTAAGACGGCTGCTGTCCGTCCACGAGCCCGTTCATCTGACAGGCTCGATGTGACGCGCCGAGACGGTGCCTGTTGCCTGAAGCGATGGATCCGTGGACGCTGGCTACCCAGGCTCCAAGGCGTGCTTCCACAAGTTCGCGGTCACGAAGGCGGTGGGTGAAGTGTCTTTAGGTGTGTGAGACAGAATGGCGACCGGATGACTGCAAATCGGGAGCTCGACGAGCAAGAGCGAGCTGCGGTGCGGACGCTGTACGAACCGCTGCGGCGGTTTGCCGCCGTGGTCAGCCCGATCGAGATCGACCCGGACGATCTCGTGCAAGAGGCGTTGCTGCAGGTCCTACGGCGCGGCACGCTCAGCGAGTTGGACGAGCCGCTGGCGTACCTCCGCCGCACCGTCATCAACCTGGCATCCAACCATCGACGCCATCTCGGTATTACCCGACGGGCGCTGGAACGCCTCGGGGCTACCGGCGCCCCCCAAACCGCTGCCGCGTACCCGTCCGACCTCGCCGATCTGCTCACCCTGACTCCCGAGGAGCGGACGATCCTCTACCTGGCGGAGGTTGAGGGATACACGTACGGCGAGATCAGCCGAATGGTGGGCTGCTCGGAGGCGACCGCCCGGAAGAGAGCATCGAGGGGCCGCAGCCGGCTCCGCCAGGTCTTGACAGGAGAGACGACATGACGCAGCAGGAACTCCTCGAGCGCCTCGCCGAGCGAGGCGAGCCCGTCGGCGCCGACCGGATGATCGAGCGGATCGAGGCCGAGCTCGCCGGTGCACCCCTGGTCAGGGTCGGCGAGCAGACGCTCGAGTCACCACATCGCACCCATCGACCCGTCGTGGTTGCGGTCGTGGCCGCCCTCGTCGTCGGGGCCCTTGGGATCGGCTCCTGGCTCATCGGGCCGATCCTGCCGCCCGACGTTCAGGTGCCACCGGACGATCCCCTCGAGCTGGCAACAGGCGATGGCCTCTGGCCCACCGTCGATATGGTCGGGACCCCGGAGTCAATCGCCATCGCCTTTGCCGAGTCCGTGCTCGGCTGGGCCGAGGCGAGTGCCCGAATCGATCGCACCGGGGTGTGCTTCGCCGTGCCGCTCTGGCAGGGCCGGGGCGAGACCTGCGGCGAGGAGGCGACCGCCGTCGTCGTCTCGGCACCGGCAAGGGACACGATCGAGGTGGTCGCCGGACCGATCGGTCGCACGTCGGAGGGACGCCTGTGGATGGTGGAGCACGTCGGCGACGGGTACCCGGTCGACATGGTTGGCGAGGCACCCGAATTCGGGTCCCGTCTCACGCTACCGACGGTGTCGGGAGCCGTGAGCGCCGACATCGCCCTGCACGCCGCTACCGACCTCGACGACGTGGTGCATCTCTCCGCTGATCGTGGTGATCTGGCTGCCGGTTTCCTGGACACGCGGGCGGTTGCGAATCCTCGACAGATCCTCGCCGTGCTCGTTCGGTACCGCGACTCCGACGGTGGGGTTATCACGGCGATCGGCGGGCCACGGAACAGCACATATCCGTGGGACACAGATGAACCGGTAGCCGCTGGCCCCGATGTCGTTCTGTCGGAGGGCACCTACCGGGGTTCTGACCGGCCCTGGACCCTTGTCGGTCACGTCACCGAGGACGGCGGATTCTGTATGGGCTTCACCAGCGCCGACAACTGCCAGGACATGCCGTTGGACTCCACGACACCGGCCATCGGCCGGGTTCAATCCTCCAGCGGCGAGGACGGACCATGGTGCGTGTCGGGATCCGTCACCCAAGGCTCCCGAGTCGAGTTGAGGTTCGAGACCGGCCCAGACGTCAGCACTGAGGTGGTGAAACACCCCGATTTCCCGATAAGCGTTTATGCATACTGCGCAGCCGACGGACCGCCGCCTGTCGCGACCGCTGCAATCGACGCCGACGGCAACGTCCTCACGGTCGTCGAGGGCGGCCGAAGATTTGACCGCTGACAGACACAACACACTTGTTGGGTGCGCCCGCCGACCGTCCCGGGCTCTCGAACCTACCGGCTCGCGTACGCGAGGTGACGAGCGTCGGGGGTAGGTACCCTTGATGGGCGATGGTTCGAGGAATTGTGCCTGCTGGTCGGCTGTCGGGTCGAGGAACTCGTGATGGCAGGCATCTCGTGAGAATCCTCGCACCGGTTCTGATCGTCCTCTGTCTTGCTGGCTGCACGGCGACGTCATCCGACGGGGAAGATGGGACTCGACAGCCGGTGACGACAACGCCAACAGCGGCACAGCTCACCACACGGCCGACAACGCCGACTTCCGCAGCTACGACGACTGCAGCGGCGACAACGACCACGGGCGTTGTGGAGACCCGCGCCTTCTACGAGCGCACCTGCGAAAGCCGGATCAGCTCGGGTTACGCCCCGCCCGGTATCCCCACCCTCCACATCGGACCGGTCGCCTTGCTCGACTTCGACCCCGAGTGGCTCGCCACCAACACGTACTTCATGGAGCCGACAAGCGACGGCCGGTACGAAGGCATCAAGTTCGTGCTGGTCGTCAACCACACCGCGGTGGGCCCGGTGACGGTGTCGGTAGCGGAACCCGATCGTGACTATGTGCGTCTCGTGTACGACCCTGGCCGGTTCTCTCCGCGATGGGAGGAGGCCGACCACACCGTGAAGTTCGGTGTGTGCAGCGACCTCGACGCCCAGTTCAACGGGGGTTTCGTCGTCAACACACCAACGTGCGCACGGCTCCAGGTCAGAGACGACGGCGTCGACGGGTCGGAGTGGTCTGCGCCGATGCCGTTCGGTGTACCGGTGGACGAGTGCCCACCCGAGGGCTGAGCTCTGCGCTCCTTGATCCGTAGGCACAATCGGGCGTGTTCGGCTGGTGGTCCCGAATGCCGGATTGTGTGGCCTGGTAAGGGTTTCAGGATTCGTGGCGAACGCCCCGACACCGGCCGGAACCGCCCGGTACGGGACGAATGCATAGATTCGACATACATTCGGGCGCTCCGGACCGCCGCGATGCGGCCCCCAGCGACGGCGGACGTCATCGCCTTCGCAGCTCGGTCTCCAGCGCTGGAAGTGCGGCGACGCCCTTGGGTCGCCCCGCTGCCCGCTTCCGCCAGCTGACCGATCACCATGCTGACCGTGACACGAAGGTCACGAATGCACGGAACGCCACCCATCCGCTCGGGATCCACGGTGATCCTGTCGACCGCTATGCGGCACATAGTACGGCCCCGGGGCGCCGGGCCGGAAGGCCCATACCCACGGACCGGCACCCACCCGACTCCAGCGGCACCAGAGTGCCCTCGGCAACAGGATCTGGGTATCCCAGGGCTCATCCCGGCGACTCGCGCCGCGTCTCACAGAGTTGACGAATTCCGCGGAGCCTGCACACTTAGGTGAATGCGCTACACCCTTGCGATCTTGGTCGTCGTGTCTGTCGCGGCGTGCACATCCGCGCAGAACCGAACAACGTCCAATGTCCCGACATCTGCCCCCGCCAGCACTGCCGCATTGGAGATTGGCAGTCCACCGGCTGTCTGGATAAACGGAGACGGTGCAGTGATGTGGGCTAACAACGATGTCTCATCGGAGATCGCGATCAGAGACGGAGTTGTAACTGGGATTGCCTCTGGGCGTGACGCATTATATGTTGCAGCTCGATCGGACGCTCGACAGGATGCCATCCGCGCGTTCTTCCTTGATCACTCGGATGAGGCCGACCCAATCCGCGGGACCCTCCCGGCTGTGTCTCACGATGGGACGTCGCTTGCCTACGTAGAACGGCTCGGCGAGGTTGCCATGGTGCGCGTCCGAACTCCAGGATCCGAAGAGGCGTTTGAAGTCCCGGAGACCGCTCCCCGGGGATTGGTCTGGGATCGCAGGGGGGCGATCATTGCGGTTCTCGGAGAGACGCTCCTTTGGACGATCGAACTTGAGTCCGGAGCAGTGCATCGACGCGATCTTCCTGATGGATCCGGGATAGACGTCACGAACTACGGTGACGGGTTCGGTGTTGCTGTGGAACATGACGGAAGTGCCCAGCTGTATCGAACCCCCGTACTGACGCCCGGAGCTCATTTCGGACTCATCACAGCTCTACCCGCACATAGTCGGCACGTTGTCGGCGGTATCGAGGTCGCCACCCTACTCGTGCTCACGTCACAAGGTGACCTCTTCGCAACAACAGAGAGTGGCTTTTCAGTGGTGGATGAGGGTGTCTTGGCTCTGGGTGAGGCAGCGCAAGATTGACTTCGTCCTGCGGTTCTCTCGAAGGGTCCGCTATTGCACGACTCCAATGCGGTAGGCCCGGTGACGGTGTCGGTAGCGGAACCTGATCGTGACTATGTGCGTCTCGTGTACGACCCTGGCCGGTTCTCTCCGCGATGGGATGAGGCGGATCACACCCGTGAAGTTCGGTGTGTGCAGCGACGTCGACGCCAATTTCAACGGGGGTTTCGTCGTCAACACACCAACGTGCGCCCGGGTCCAGGTCAGAGACGACGGCGTCGACGGGTCGGAGTGGTCTGCGTCGATGCCGTTCGGTGTACCGGTGGACGAGTGCCCACCCGAGGGCTGAGCTCTGCGCTGCTTGATCCGCAGGCACAATCGGCCGTGTTCGGCTGGTGCTGCCACATGCCGGATTGTGTTGCCTGGCAAGGGTTTCGGAACCCGTGAGGAACGCGCCGACACAGGCCAGAACCGCCCGATACGGGATGAATGCATACATTCGACATACATAAGAGCGTCCCTCGGTGATGCTCAACGTCCGTAGGCCAGCCGGCTCACCCGATCTGCCAACCACTCCACCCGGGGTTGCGACCCCACGATGACCGAGGCGACGAATCAGTTTGTCCAATTGACCGTCACGAACTGGCCGTCCACAGCGTTGATCAGGACGTATGCGTTGGACATGGTCGGGGCCTCGGCCGGCTCGCCGGTCGGCAGTTGTGGCGGCTCTCCACCTGTGACCTCGAAACCGGAGTAGTGGATGAGCCAAACCAGGTCACCCTCCGTCAGACCGAATCCCTCATTGGCCGTCGAGGCGTCGACGTGGAGCAGGTATTCGGCCACCTCGGCCTCGTCAGGCAGGAAGGCGCCGCGTCCAACCTGTCTGTCCGCCTCCACCACGATCGCTGCCGCGGATACACCCACGGGGGTATCGTCAGGTGCCGCAACCAGCGACAGGCCGAGACCGTCTCGGAGACGACGCAGCACGGCCGCTGGGGGGCCCACGTCCTGCTCGGTGACGGGGTCCGGCCCCGACGTCGTCACCGGACTGATCTGCCCGGCCCCGGTCTCCGGACCCGCCCGTACGAGCGCAAGTGGCACCACCACCGCAGCCACGGCGAGGGCCATCGCTGCCATGATGACGGCGGGACGGGTCCAGGTCCGACGCGCCACCCGTTCCCACGGCCGCTCCGGGAGCGAAGCGGCAGCATCCCGGATCTGAGCACCCCTGTCCCTCAGCAGCTCATCCGCGTTCATGGGTCCTCCTCGTCGAGCCGCAACCGGCGGGCCACCGTGACACGAGCACGGCGCAGATGCGTGTTGACGGATTCCTTCGAGCATTCCAACACCTCGGCGATGTCAGCCATCGAGAACCCACCCACATAGCGGAGCGCAATCACCTGCCGTTGCCGCTTCGGCAAACGACGCACCACGGCCAGGACCAGCTCCAGATCGTGCCCCGCCGCCGGCAACACATGACGATCCGCACGCACCGCCATCCTCATCAGCGCGCGCGTCTCGCTCACACGTCTCCGCACCCCGGACACCGATTGGTTGATCACCACACGCCGGACCCACGTTGCGGGGTTGTCGAGACGTCCGACCCGCTCCCACTCCCTGTAGGCGGCGACAAACGCATCCTGGGTCAGATCCTCGGCAGCGAGACGGCTCCCGGACGCGGCGTGGGCCAGGGCCACCATCGACCGCCGTTCCCGTCGGTAGAACGCGTCGAACGGCTCCAAGGCGCGAACCACGCCATCATCACCTTCACCCGACACGATCGCCAACTCCCGGAATACGGCCATGCCTCACACTCGCACGAGACCCGCCATCGTGTGACACGAATCTGGTGTTCCCTCGGGACTGCCGTCCCCCGGACCCTATGCCAACACCCCCGGCATGGTTCGCTCGACACGGCTGTGCGGGGCCGACAGCAGCCATCCTTCTCTCGGCGACCAGATCGGGGCTCGTACGATGGGCGGGCCACGGGCCGCGCTGACGGCGCGTGGTTGGCACGCTCCGAGATGTCACCGACCGATAGACGGTGTGCGGGGCGTCGGCGTTCGGCCGGGTACTGGGTGGCCGTGCAGCCGATCCGTCCGGTCGGTGGCGAATCCTCCAAGCGAGGGCCAACGGTACCTGGCGTCGGTCTGGTCGTTGAGTTCTGCGAGCCGTGCCACCGCGGGTCGATCGATCCATTCCCTACCGAGGGCTTGGGTGACGACGTCGACCGGGGTCTGGTTGTCGTCGCAGACGACGTAGGCCTGATTCGTGGAACGCCCCCGGGTCATGGGGGTGTAGATGCCGGCGGTGTCGGTGGGTCCGTCGATGAGGAGGAGGGCGGTGTCGACGGTGCGGCCTTGGGTGGCGTGGCTGGTTTGGGCGTACCCGAGTTCGAGATGCTGGGCGGTGTAGTCGGCGGGGAGCCGCACGGTGCCGCCCCGGCCGGTGAGGGTGACGGTGCCGTCCCTATGGATGGTGTCGATGGTCCAGTGGTCGCGGTTCTTGACGATCGCGCCCCGGTCGGTGTGGAGGGTGCGGTCGTTGCGGCGGGTCACGACCTCGTCACCGACGAGAAGCTGCCGCGGACCGACGGCGAGGCGTGGTCCGGTGGGGTCGAGTTCCCCGATGGCGATGCGTGCTTGTTGGGCTCGGTGGTTGAGGCGGTCGACGGTGTCGGTGGTGTTGGCCATCATCGCCACCGTGTCGCCCCGGGCGCGGGCGGTGGCCCAGGCGGTGAGGATTTCGGTTTGCATGTGTTCGGGTGTGCCGCCGTGGAGGCGACCGTGCCGCTCGTACTCGACGAGGACGGTCGGGTCGCCGGTGCGGAGGCGGAGGGAGGCGTCTCGTTCCCACTGGTGGGTGAAGCGGTGGATCTCGTCGAGCTCGATGGCGCCATAGCTGTTGACGAGGTGGGCGTACATCCCACCCCGGCCCACAGCGGAGAATTGGCGGGGGTCCCCGACCATGACCACCCGCCAGCCGTGTTCCTCGGAGAGGCGGGCGAGTTGGTCGAGTTTGGGGGTGGAGACGGTGCCAGCTTCGTCGAGGATCACGGTCGCCCCCGCCGGGAGGCGGTAGCCGGGTGCGGGTTGACGGTCCGGCTGTTGGTGTTCGTGGAGGAGCTTGTCCAACGTGTCCGCGACCATCCCCGTTTCGGTGGCGAGCACCTCAGCCGCCCCAGCCGTCGGTGCGACCCCGAACACAGCCCGGCCCTGTCGCTGGAGGTGGTGAACGGCGGGGGCGAGGGCGGTGGTCTTCCCCGCACCGGCAGGTCCCACGATCAACTCCACCTGGCCGTTGCCGGCAACCGCGACGCAGGCTTCGGCCTGCGCCGGGCTCAACCCCTCCACACCCCGGACCGTCACGGCCCGTTTCGGGACCAGCTCGGCCACCTGAACAGCCGTTCCGACCCATCGGGTGATCCGTTGTTCCTGGGCGAGGATGGCCTCGGTGGTGAACTGGCGGTGGATCACCATCTCGGTGACCGGTCGTCCGTCACGGCGCACCGCAACCCCCTCCGGGGCGGGCGGGGAGAGGTCGACGCAGCGGGTAGCGGCGGTGTGATCGGTGAGGCGCTGCAGCCACCCGGTCAATTGTTCGGGGTTGACGGTGACGTCGGTGGGGACGGTGGCGGCGAGTTCCCGGAGGAGTTGGGCGGGTCGCCACGTCGACTGTTTCTCGGCCACCGCCTCGAGTGCCCGGTCGACCATGCCTGCTGCGACCTGGGGGGTGATGCCGACTCGTTGGGGGTGGCGTCCGGTGACGGTGTCGATGAGTTGGGTGGGTTCGTGGCCGAGGCCTTCGAGGCGGGCCCGCCAGTACGGGTGGAGCCGGTCCGCCATTGCTTCGTCGGGTTTCTGCGGGCGGCTGTCCACGGCGGCTTCGCGTTCGAGACGCCACCGCTGCCGCTCATCCGGTTCGTGCCCGTAGTCGCGGCGGAACCGTTCCAGCTTCACCGCCAACCGGGCTTCCATCTGACGGGTCCGAGCCGAGAAATGCTCCAGAATCGTCGGGTCGAACCCGGCGATCTCGGCGATCCCATGGACGGGTGGGTGCCATTGGACACCGAGGCGGCGGGTCAGCTCGGTGCGAAGGTTGGCGTGATACAGGCTGGAGAGGGTGCGTTGGTCGAGTTTGATGGTGCGGGCATCCAACGTCAACCATCGCCCATCGGGTGCCTTGACCCGGTTCGGGATCACCACATGCGAATGCACCTGCGGATCAAGAAGCCGGGACGTGTGTTGGCGGAACACCGCGGCGGCGATCCCGTCTGCATCCACGCACATGATGTGACCGTGTAGCCGCACCCGGGTGACGGCGTGCTCCTCGACCCAGCCCATGACCGCCGTGACCGCCAGGTCGTGGGCTTCGGTGACGTCCCGGCGCACTTCAGGGTCACCGATCCCGAACAGGACGGAGACGGACTTGGGGGCGGAGAAGGTGGCGTCGAAGCCCCGCACCGACTTGTCCCCGTACCGGCGCCCCAACCGGGAACCGGTGACCGGGTGGAAACCGGCCATCACCGCCAGGAACGCCGCCTCGTCGACCTCACCGGACAGGCCGAGCAGGTCGGCGCCCCGGCCCCGCCACAACCCGGGCGGCTCGTGGTCGTCCAAGTAGTACAACGGCACAGGATCCGTGTAATACCGCCCCGCCGCCTCGCCCTTGAGCGTCGTCACGCGGACCATCACAACCACCCGCCAACCCGTTCCCAACCGCAGGTGTGCACTCGTCTGTGGTGATTTCGCAGTCCGGGTTGCTGATGTGTGGACATCGTGGCGGCGCCTTCAGGTCGAAATGGGCTTGGGCGCGATCCGTCCGAGTCGGAGGCCGGATTGCGCCTTCTGGCTCGGAGTCCGGGAAGGTTGGGCGCCTCGACGTGTTCGATCGCCGGCGTGTGCAAGTCCGCCGGCGAGGTCACCATTCGGGCCCGAGCGGGTGGTACTGGCGGCAGCGGAGAGCTCGACCCCGATCAAGTCCTCGAGCGCCTGACGGGGGACCCGGAGCACGTGTCCGAGGTCGATCACCGGCAACCCCGACCGGCCACCGGTGTCGCGCCACTCCCGGGCCATGGCATACGCCTTGGTACGGCCGATCCGCAGCACCTCCCCCGCTTCCTCCACGGTGAGCACCAACGGCAACCGATCATCCATACAAGCCTCAACTACTCCAAACAGAGTCCCACCGCATTGTACCCGGTCACCACGACAAAACAATCCCCCCACAACAAACACACCATGTACACTGCGGTGATGCCCCGACGACGACGCACCCCACCACCCGAACCCGACCCGCGACCCACCGTCGACATCGACCTCAACCAAGTCGTCGCCTACAACGTCCGCGCCGCCCGGGACCTGCGGGGCTGGACCCAAGAAGAGCTCGCCGACTACCTCGAGCCCTACCTCGGACAACGCCTCACCCAAGCCGGCATCTCATCGATCGAACGGGCCTGGGACTCCGACCGCCGCCGCGAGTTCGACGCCCACGAGCTCCTGATCTTCGCCGTCGTCTTCGACCTGCCCATGATCTGGTTCCTGCTCCCCCCACCCGGAGACCGCAGAACCATGCGCGGCACCGCCCGACCCATCTCCGAGATCTACAGCTACCTCCTCGGACAACCCCACCAACTCGAACCCCTCTACCAACGCCTCAAAGAACTCGGGAACACCGACACCACCGCTGCCGAGGACACCGTCGGGATCCTCACCGGCATCCAAAGCGACGCCGGCAAATGGTCCTACCGGGAACGCCGCAAAGACATGCTCCTCGCCCTCCTCGACCAACACGCCGACCAATTCGACGACGCCATGGTCGAACTCGGCAAAATCGTCGACCACCTCCGCCACGCCGGCATCCGCGGCTTCGTCGCCGAACACACCCACGACGACGACTTCACCTACAAACCCGAATCGGCAGCAAGCACCGCGAGCCCGGACCCGAAGACACCGGGGGAATCAGGGTGACGATCCAGAGTCCAGAAAAGGGGAAGCACTGCGCCACCGTCACCGATCAGATCCGCAGCATCCGGCACCATGGCTCACGCGTCGACCCGACGTGGATCTCTGGTCGGCAGCAAGCGGTCCGGGCTTTCCACACGACCGAGAGTTCCAGGGCGATCGTCGAGCGAGCGGAGGGTCGACGGCGGTCGAACGGCTCCTCGGCCCCGAGCCGTTACTCAAACTGAGCGAGGATCCCTCTCACCTGTTGCTCAAGCTGAGGAAGATCACGCACCACCACCTGCCAGACAATCGCCGGATCGACATGTCGGTAGCCATGCGCCAAGAGGTTCCTCATGTCGATGATGCCGCCAGGGCACTTCAGGGTGCCGATCTCGTGTGTCCGGTGACACACCGGCGGCCGCCTCACCGATGGTCTGCACCCAGTGGATCACCGCGGCGAGCAGCACCTCATCCCCCGTCAGGCCTGCTTGTGAGGTCGGGCGGTGCCGGGCGATGGTCTCGATCAGCTCAACGATGTCGAGCAGGAAATCGCGATCCCTGTTCACAGCCTGATCGCCTCGGCATGAACCCTTTCCCGCAGCCGAGGCTTGACGTCGGTACCGATCTCAACACGGAACCCAAGGATGTCCTCGAGCTCCAGATGAAGTCCGGCAAGATCGAGCAGACTCCGACCCGGCTCCATGTCCACGAGCAAATCGATATCACTGCCAGGACGAGCCTCACCGCGCGCGATCGACCCGAAAACACGCACGTTCGCGGCGCCGTGCCGGGCGGCCGCCTCCAAGATCGCGGAACGCCGCTTCCGGAGCAGCCTCAGGTCGGGCGCTGCTTCCGCATCGTTGCTGAGCCTCTCGTCAGAGTCCCGGGTACCCATCACTGAATTGTCTCACACGAGGACCGCTGAACCTCGCCATGGGGCCAACCGTCGGCGGTGGGAAGCGGTCGGGTGGGAGGGCGTCGGTGGCAGGGCGACGACGATCGGGCTCGCCGATGCGGGGTCGGATTGGTCGATCAGGTGAATTTGCGCAGTTCCGCACAAGGCTCATCCGGGGCCGAGGACGTAGTCGCCGGAGTTGGTGACGACCACCGGCCCACGGTCGCCGCTGACCATGCCCAGCATGACAAGGTCCGGGGTCAGCTGGGTGAATGCCGGGAGAACGGCCCAGGTGTCGCTGGCGGGATCGAATTCGAGCGTCCTCACCGAACTGTCATGAGGGTTGTTGTCGAGCGCCCCCACCCAGACCGTCGCCGTGGATCCCGTCCAGGTCATCGCTTGGCTACCTGGCGTCCATTCTCCCCACTCGACAGGAGGAATCGGTGGCGGCGATATGAGTTTCCAGTCCCCGTCTGGGTCCCACAGAGCACCGCGCTGGTGCGACGGGGTACGCACCCCGACGCCCCACACGAGCACCTGCGATCCGGTCCACACCACACTCGGCGTATCGATGTCGGCGATCTCAGGTGGCGTGTCGATTTCGGTCCACACGTCGCTTCCGGGGTCGTAGAGCAGTGGCACACGACCGTTCCGGTCGAAGCGCGGCCACGCAAACAGCCGCTCACCGGTCCAGGCCACATCGAACCCGGACGGGTTGGCGTAGGGAGGTGAAGCGAGGTTGCGCCACGATCCCGTGGCCGGGCTGAATGCCACAAGCGCGGCCTGAGGTTCCCCGGCGAGGATCAGCACATCACTCCCGGTCCACACGGCGCTCGCCGACTGCGTCGGTTCCAGAGGCGGTGGCGGTCGTCGGGTCCACCGATCCCTCTCCAGGTCATATGAGGCCGCCGCGACTTCCTGGGAGAGGCCGCAGCAGACGAGTACCTCGCTCCCCGTCCACACCGCGACGGGGTTGTGCATCGGAGCCAACACGGACGCCGCGATCGGTTCCCACTCCTCGGCACCGGAGCGCAGCAACGCACCCTCCCCTGTCGGGATGCCGGCACCCCACGAGACCTCACCACCCCACAAGAACACATCATTTCCCGCAGCCGTCAGGGCGGCGCCAGTCACGTCGGGCGACTCGCGGAGCGGAATCGCCTGCCACGCCACGAACGCATTCCGGTCCCCGCCGCCCGTCGCGTCGACGGTGACATCCGGTGAGGACTCTGACGAACAACCGACCAGCACCGTCGCACACCAGACCACAGCCCATGGGGGGAGCCGCCCGTGTTGACGAGACGTCCCTGACCTGAGATGTCTCACACAAACCTCCCGACGCGCGACGCACCGCCGCTCGGATCGAAGCGCCGACAAGCGTCAGCTGGGCCTGTCGGCCAAGATAGGCCCGTCGCTGCGACGGACCAACGCTACCGGAGCATGACTCCCGAGAGAAGGTGTGACGCTTGTGCCGCGTTTGTGCCGGCCGAGATCCATAACGGCACAACACGGCGCGACATCAGACGAACGCCATAACCCTTGCCCCGTAAGGCATCTGGCGCGAACCGCTTGACCCGCAAACCCTTCCGAAACGGCCGGATTCGCACTCGTAATGCGTAGGTCAGGGGTTCGATTCCCCTCTCCGGCTCCATCCCGAACCATGCGGAACAGGGGCTCGGTCTCCCCCGTCGATCAACGT
Source organism: uncultured Acidimicrobiia bacterium (assembly GCA_963708235.1). GTDB lineage: Bacteria > Actinomycetota > Acidimicrobiia > Spongiisociales > UBA5794. Next base: position 2,590,914 of record OY970200.1, read on the forward strand.
GCGCCCTGCGCTAGCGTGCGGCGATGACGTCGACCGCAACCGCAGACCTCCACAGATGGTGGTTCGACGAGACACCCGACGCCCCGCGCCGGACGGCTGGCGGGTCGTCGTGGATGCAGCGCCGATGAGCTGGCTGTCGCGATGGGACAAGCGGAATCAGCGGGTCGTCGACGAGTACCAGGACCACTACCACCGTGTGGTGCCCAGCCCCACCGGCGACCGCTACTACGAGTTGACGGCGAGGCGGCACGTCGCAGGGACCGACGGTCTCGTCGATGTCGGTCTCATCGGGTTCGTGGTCGGTCTCGTGATCGATTTCGTGGACTGGGCGTTCCGGCGGCGACGAAGAGGCGGCGACGTCGAGGTGGTGGTCCGCTCCGGGCGGTCGGGCAACGCCGTCATGACCCGTCACGTAGCGACCATGGAGGAGGCGGTCGCCCTCCTGGACGAGTGGGAGCCCGTCATCCGGGCCCAGGGCCCCGAAGGTCTGTAGCTGCTACCTCCCCGCTACGGACCACATCACCACTGACCAAGCCCAGCAGCACGCGACCACCGGCATACACCGGACCGCAGCTGTCCGGGTCTGGGTCGTATCGTACGGGTATGGCTATTGCACGATTCCCCACCACTGTCATCGATTGTCCGGACCACGAGGCCCTCGGGGCGTTCTATCAGGCGCTGCTCGGCGGCGAGCTCGACGCATCCACCGACTGGGTCGATCTGGCGCTCGATTCCGGTCAGCGCCTCTCGTTCCAGCAGGTCGCCGAGTACACCCCGCCCCAGTGGCCCGATCAAGCGGTGCCGCAGCAGATGCATATCGACGTCCAGGTCGACGATCTCGACGCCGCCGAGGCCGCCGTGCTCGAGCTCGGGGCTACCAAACATCCGTACCAGCCGGGCACCACGTTCCGGGTGTTCCTCGACCCGGCGGGTCACCCCTTCTGCCTCTGCCAGGCCTGACGGACTCATGGCCGGGTCCGCCACGGCAACCTCCCCCGGTCGCCGTCCGTGGTCGCGGACTGACGAGATCGCCGGGGGTCGGATGGTGTATGATCTGGTGTATGGATCGGACCAACATTTACCTGGAGCATCGCCAGACCGAGATGCTGGATCGGCTTGCCGCCCAGGAGGGTGTGTCTCGGGCCGAGGTCATCCGGCGATTCATCGATCGGGGGCTTGCGGGACACGATGACGACGTCGCAGCAGACCTCGCCGCCATCGATGCATCGTTCGGAGTCCTCGAAGACATCGAGTCTCCCCAGCGCGCGAGTGGCGATCGGGAGGACCATCTGGCTCGGGTCTGGAACTCGACAAGGTGATTCTGGTCGACACCGATGTGCTCATCGCCCATCTGCGAGGAGCCCCGGTCGCACGTGACTGGCTCAGACAGGCTCGCCGGAAGGAACTTCTTGCGGTGAGCGTGGTATCGATCACGGGAGCTCACCGGCGGCATGCGCTCGGCGGAGCGTCGGGAGGTCTGGGGACTCCTCGGATCGATGCATGTCGAGCCGGTGACCGAGATCGCGGCCCGAGGCGCCGGTGAGCTGATGCGTGCCTACCGGCGGAGCCACACCGGTATCGGGCTCGGGGATTATCTGATCGCCGCCACGGCACAGACCCGCGGACTGGAACTGGCAACGCTCAACATCCGTCATTTTCCGATGTTCCCCGACCTCGAGGCCCCCTTCTCCTTGCCATCTCACTGACCGGAGCACCGTCAGCCGGCACCGGCGGTTCAGCGGAGTTGGCGCGACTGGTTGATCACGGGTGCGGTTCTGGGCGAGCCGCCAACGTGATCAGCGGTGCTGCCACCACTCGACGGTGCGGGCGAGACCCTCGTCGAAATCGATGGGGGTGATGTCGGGGACCAGATCGAGCAGCCGGCTCGGATCGGCGGTGCTGTGACGGACGTCACCGGTACGGGCCTCGACGTGACGCACCGGGAGGCCTCTGTCGAAGACGCCCTCCAGTTTGGCGATCAGGTCGAGCAGGCTCGCTCCCCCACCGAACGCCAGGTTCACGGGGACATCGTTGACCAGGCCACGGTGCATCACCTTGGAGATGGTCTCGGTCACGGTGTCGACGTAGGTGAAGTCACGGGACTGCTTGCCGTCGCCGTGGATGACCAGCTCCTGATGGCGCATCGCCGCATCGATCCATGCCGGGATCACGGCCGCATATGCATGCCCCGCCGGTTGCTTCGGTCCGTAGACGTTGAAGAACCGGAACACGAACACCGGGAGCCCGTACGAGGACTGGAACGCCAGCGGATACCACTCGGTGGCGATCTTGCTCACCGCATAGGGGCTCATCGGCCGGGTCGGCAGATCCTCGTGTTTGGGGAGATCGGGGGTGGAGCCGTAGACGCTCGACGATGAAGCGACGATGGTGTGGATGTCACCGTTGCGGCGGGCGGCCAACAACACCTCGAGGGTGCCGGTGGCGTTGCGGTTGTGGGTCTCCATCGGGTCGGCCACCGACTTGGGGACCGAACCACGGGCCGCCAGGTGGACGATGCGGTCGGCGCCTTCGCAGACCCGGTCGAGCGTCGCCGGGTCGAGGATCGAACCGACCACCAGTTCGACGTCGAGACCTTCGAGGTTGGTGGCGTCGCCGTTGGACAGGTCGTCGAGCGCCACCACCGTGTCGACGTCGGGATCGGCGGCCAGCCGCTCGCACAGATTGGCGCCGATGAACCCGGCACCCCCGGTGACTACGACCTTCATACCTGACCTCGTCCTCTCATCGCCGTGATGTGATTGCGTTCCATGACCTGCGCACGCTACCGGACCCTGACCCCGATCCCAGCGGTGCCCGCGACCCATTGTCCCCCACCTGAGGCTGCGAGGCGTATGCCGGGCACGTTGGCCGATCCCAGATTCAGGCAGGCGGTCATCGGTGACGCCGACCGACAGCAAACTCGCCCCTACCTGGTTGCGTCATCCTCTCTTGGGCCCTCCCCGCCGGGGAGGAATGTCGGAACACCTCCGAATCGGCGTCACGGCTCCGGGCCGTTCGCAGGACGACCCCTGTTTCCGGCCCTCCCCTCCTCGGGAGGAGGGGTGGCTGCGGGCGCTTTGCGGACGCAGACGGGGCGGAGCGCGCCGTCAATATCCGCGTGCTCGCAGTGTCACCGGCGGCCGCCCGATCTCGGGGCGCGGTCCCGCAAACCCGACAACAACCACACGCGACAGAAGTGACCTCCTGGGTGCAGACAACGCGCCCGCCCGGCTATGTCCGCAGCCACCCCTCAAGCGCGAGAGGGTGGGAGCGCCAGAAGGAGAGGAAGACAGGGGCGTCAGCGGTCCAAGGTGGTGCGGAGGGCCGCTTCGAGGTCGGTGTGTTCCCAGGTGAAACCGTCTGCGGTGAGGCGTTGCGGGATGACCCGTGCCGAGCCGAGAGCAACGGCGTTGGCCATCTCGCCACCGAGGATGACCTGGAGTGCCGGCCTGGGCACCGGGAGCAGGCTGGGGCGCCTCAGCACGGAACCGAGTGCCGAGGCGAACTGGCGGTTGGTGACCGGGTTGGGGGCGGTGAGATTGACCGGGCCCGCCAGGTCGGACTCGAGCAGGTGGATGATGGCCCGCACCTCGTCGACCAGCGAGATCCAGCTCCACCACTGCTTTCCGCTGCCGAGGGGACCTCCCACGCCGAGCTTGAACGGCAACAGCAACTTGGCGAGGGCGCCGTTGTCGGCGTCGAGGACGATTCCGGTGCGGACGGTGACGGTGCGGATTCCGGCGTCGACGGCGGGGGCGGTGGCAGCCTCCCATTCGGAGACGACCTGGACCAGGAAATCGTCGGGCGGGCCGGGGTCACTGTCCTCGGTCAGGATCTCGTCACCACGGTCGCCGTAGTACCCGATCGCCGAGGCCGAGACGAACACCTCCGGTCGCTCCGGCAGCGCCGCCATAGCGGCGGCGAGCAGACCGGTGGAACCGGTGCGGCTCTCCAGAATGAGACGGCGCCGGTCTTCGGTCCAGCGACGGTCCCCGATCCCGACACCGTTGAGGCTGACCACGGCATCGACACCTTCGAACACCGACGGATCGAGCACCCCGGCGTCCGGCTTCCAGTGTCGCTCGCCGGCACCGGGCTCGTCACGCACCAGGGCGATCACCTCGTGCCCGGCCGTGGTCAGATGCGCCTTGAGCGCACCTCCGACCAGACCACTCGAACCGCTGACGAGGACTCGCATCGCAACGCACCTTTCATTGGCGGCAGACCAGCCCGTACCCGGTTCAGCCTACGGCTGGCGGTTGTCGTACCTCGTGACGGGTACGCTCAAACCTCTGCGTCCGGAACCGGAGGAAGACCCTGGCGCTCGTCCGCAGCGGCCTGCCACGGATCGAGCCTGACCGCCACCGAGGTCACCCATGCCTCGGTGATCGCCCCCACCGGGTGCTCGCGATCGACGAAGTCCATGGGGTCGAGCGGTGGTTCGATCCACACCCGCACCGCAGTGCGGCGCACCTTCGGCTGGGTGGGACTGAGCGTCCCGTCGCTCCCGAGCACCGCCACCGGGACCAGCGGCACCCCTGACGCCAGCGCCAGCCATGCAGCCCCTCCCCGCACCGGACCGTCACCCCAGCGGGCCACCCGACGACCCTCCGGAAACACCCCGACCGGGTGGCCGGCGACGAGTTCGTCGAGGGCGGCACGGATCGCCGCCACCGGAAGCCGCCCCGCCGGAAGCGGGATGGCCCCGAAGAAGGCCAGCACCCTGGCGAAGGCCCGTGACCGCTCGAAGATCCCACCGACCGCCAGGTATCGGATGCTGCGACCCGCCGCCAGCGACACCAGCACCGGGTCGATGAAAGAGAAGTGGTTCGCCGCCAGCACATAGGGCCCGTCCGGGAGGTGTTCCCGTCCGGTGACCCGGAAGTCGAGAACCCCCGCCGCCAGGGCCGTGAGCGGGTGGCGGATGGCGCCCACCGTTCGCCGCATTCCGGCACCCGGGTTGGGCGGCCCGTCGGTCAATTGGCAGCGCCGGGACGTCGAGAAGCCGGCATTGCCGAGCACCGAGGCGCTGCACCGAGCGCTGCCGATCCATCCGCCGCCGAGATCGTCATGCGGCCGGAGCGACGGAGCATCGGGTCAGCCTGCAGCACCGAGATCGGCGAAGAGGTTGGCGAAGGCGAGCACCGGACGCTGATTCGCCTCGAGCGCCTCGATGGCGTCCAGCACCCGTTCGGTGTTGCCGACGGCCACGGCAGGACGGACCCCGGTGAGGGCCGTTGTCGGGATGTCGGGGTTGCGGACCGCTGCCCCGAACTGGGCGGCAGCGGCATCGCGATAGAAACCGGCGAGAATCTCGAGTCCGGAGATGAACAGCGCTCCGGTGGCTCGTCGCAGCTCGCGCTCGTGGCGTTCCTTGAGCGCTTTCCCTGCGGTTCCCTGCCGTTCGGCCTCGGCGGCCCGCTTCGCCTGGTCGTTGCGAATGGCGGAGAGCAGCGGTTCGGCGGCGGCGGCGATCTCATCGGCGAGCAGGTAGGCGTCCCCCGGTTGTTCGGTGAGCCGCAACGGCACCGACAGCCACAGGTGGCGGAACTCGGCGACCTCGGGTCGGGTCGCCAATGACATGGCAAGCCCGGGACGGCCACCGGAGATGAGGGCCGCCCGCTGTGCCTGTTCGGGTTCGATCCCGTACTTCTCCAACCCCGTGACCAGGTCGCCGTCACCGACCCGACCGAACACGATGGTGCGGCAACGGCTGGCGATGGTGTCGGGGAGGTCGTGCTCGGACTCGGTGACGATCACGAAGATCGTCGAGCGGGTGGGCTCCTCGAGCGTCTTGAGCAGGGCGTTGGCGGCTTCGTCGTTCATCATCCCGCCGTCCTCGAACAGGAAGACCTTGCGCTGCCCCTCCATCGGGGCCAGGCTCGCCTGCGAGACGGTGTGGCGGACCTGATCGACCGTGATCGCCGACCGGCCGTCGGGTTCGACCAGGATCAGATCCGGATGATTTCCGGCCAGGGCGCGGCGTCGGCCCCGTTCGTCGTCGCCGGCCAGCAGCAGCGCCGCAAAGCGGCGGGCCACCATGCCCTTGCCCGCATTGGAGGGACCGACGAACAGGTAGGCCTGCGACGGCTGGTCGATCTGACGGCGGAGCATGGCGATCACCGCACCGTGCCCGATCACATCATCGAAGAGATCGTCCATCGCTCCTCCAGACCTGCACACACCATGGCGACGACCTCGTCGAGTGGCGGCGAGGCGTCGATCACCAGGAACCGGTGTGGTTCCAATTCCGCCAGCGTATCGAACGCCACCGACACCCGACGCTGGAGCCTCGATGCCCGCCCCACCGATCCGGTCGGGGTCGTGTTGGCGATCGAGCCCGGACTCCGGCTCCACCCGCAGCAGGATCACCAGCTCGGGCCACACTCCACCGAGACCGGCCTCGTTGACCGACCTCACGTCGTCGATGCCGAGGGTGCGACCGCCGCCCTGGTAGGCCAGCGATGAATACACCGACCGGTCGCTCACCACCCAGCTTCCCTCGGCGAGCGCCGGTCCGACGACCTCGGCGGCGAGTTCGCTGCGGGCGGCGGAGAACAGCATCGCCTCGGCCCAGGGCACCATCGCCCCGCCGGGATCGAGCAGGAGATGCCGGATCTGTTCCCCGAGCGGGGTCCCCCCGGGTTCACGGACCGCCACCACCACGATTCCGTGTTGTTGCAGCCATGTGGCGACCGCAGCCGCCACCGTCGACTTGCCGGCTCCCTCGATGCCCTCGAAGGCGAGGTAGCGGCCGGTCATCGGTGCTCTCCTCTTTCAGGAGGAACATCGGCCATGTCGCCGGGACGCTCACCCGAGGCGTCGGGGCTGTCATCCATGCTCTCCACCGGAGTGCGACGGCGACCGGCGACGGTGTGGCGCGCCTCGTCGGCGTGACGCATGATGTCGCGGGTGTCCGGTCCGATCTGCGGGGTGCCGAACAGTGCCCGCAGACCCCACAACATGGTGAGCCCGCTGAAGACGATGATCGCCCCGCCGAGGAACAGCACCACCCGGCGGGCGTCACCGATCCGGGCCAGCCCGGCACGGTTGATCAGCAGCACCAGTGGCGGCGCCAGCGCCATCGATACGAACAGCCCGATCCGCATCAGCCCGAACAGGGTGGCGAACACCCGGCCCCGCATCTCGTCGCTGACCTCCTCGTGGAGGTGGGTCAATCCCATGACATAGGCGGACCCGGCGCCGAACCCCATGACCAGCATCCACAGTGCGGCACCGGTGACGGTGTCGGTGAGTGAGGCGGCGCCGAGACCGACCCCGGTGGTGATCAACGAGATCGAGAACACCAGGTCGCGCTGGGTGAGCTTCGACTCGTAGAGCGAGACGCTGGCGATACCGAGCCCGGCGCCGACCCCCATGGCGGTGATCACCGCAAAGAACCCGCCCTGATTGGCGCCGAGGACATTCTCCACGAACGACTTGCCCAGCACCACCATGGTGCCACCACCGACCAGGGCGACAGTCATCCCGATGATGACGCGGCGGACCGAACGACGCTGCCAGAAGAACTTGAGACCCTCGACCAGCTCGGTGAGGGCACGCTTGCCCTGGCCGTAGTCGCTGTGCTCGGACGTAACGGCAAGCTTGGAGCGGATCGCCGGGAGCGAGGCGATCAGCGCCGCCGAGGTGAAGAAGGTCAGCGCATCGACCCCGAACGCCAGCGCCAGCTCGTCAGTTTCGGGGGGGATGAACGCCAGAAAGCCAAGGGTCGGGACGCTCACCAGGATCCAGCTCAGCGCCGCACCGATCGGGACGGTCCCGTAGGTCGCCCCCAGCATCAGGCTGTTGGCGGTGACGAGGTTCTCCTTGCGGACCAGTCTTGGGACCATGGCGTTGCGCGGCGGTTGCCCGAGCAGGCTGAGCAGCTCGATGAGAACGTTGATGGCAACGAGGATCGGCAGCGTGGTGGCGAACACGAGGAACGGGACGATGAGCCCGCGACCCAGATCCGAGATCACCACCAGTTTGCGTCGATCCACCCGGTCGGTGATCACCCCGACGGCGGCGCCGAGGAACAACCCCGGCAGGATCCTCGAAACCAGGGCGACGACGACTCCCGCCTCGCCGGCGATGGTGTCGCCCAAGGCAATGGTGGCGAACACGGTGATCCAGTCACCGGTGCTGCCGACCACGCTCGACCACCACAACCTCGAGAACGGGCCACGCGTCATCATGTTGAACGCAGACCGGGTCGGAGCGGGAGTGGTCATGGCGGCAGCCTAGAAGGGGTGTGAGGTGCGTTTGGTGGACCGCACCGGGAGCGGTCCCGCCACCGCTAGTCGGTCGGTGGGGAGCCTGCGGCCTCGTCGGAAACTGCCGGTGTCGTCTCCGGCGTCGAACCGGCGGCCCGGCTCCGGGTGCTGCCACCCGTCGCCGCCGTCTTCCGTGCGGGGGCCCGCTTGTTCGTCGCCGCCTTCTTGGCCGGCGCCTTCTTCTTGGCGGGGGCCTTCTTCGCCGTCGCCTTCCTGGCCGGTGCTTTCTTCTTGGCGGGGGCACGTTCGGCGTGGGCCTGCAACAGATCGACGGCGCGGTCCATGGTGATGGTCTCCACCGAATCGCCCTGGCGCAGCGATGCGTTGAGCTCACCGTCGGTGACATACGGTCCGAACCGTCCGTCCTTGACGACCACCTTGGCGCCGCTCACCGGGTGCTCACCGAGTTCCTTGAGCGGCGGCGCCGCCTGCCGGCCCCGGCGCTTGGGTTCGGCGAGCTTCTTGAGCGCCTCGTCGAGGGTGATGGTGAGCAGCGCTTCCTCGTCATCGATGCTGCGGCTCTCCGATCCCCATTTCACGTACGGACCGTACCGGCCGTTGAGGGCGACGATCTCGACGTTGTCGTCGGGATGGACCCCGACCACCCGGGGAATGGTGAGCAGACGCAACGCATCCTCGATGGTGATGGTCTCGATCGCCATGGTCTTGAACAGCGACGCCGTCTTCGGCTTGGGCGCCTTGGGGTTCTCGGTGTCGATCTCGCCGAGCTGGACGTAGGGACCGAACCTGCCTGCCTTGACCAGCACATCGAGCCCGGTCTCCGGGTCCGTGCCGAGCACCCGGTCACCGGAAGGTGCTTCGAGCAGCTCGACAGCCCTGTCGACAGTCAGCTCGTCGGGGGCGATGTCGGGGGGGAGGCTGACCCGGTCCTCGCCGCGCATCAGATATGGACCGTATTTGCCGACCCGGGCAACCACCGGTTCGCCGTTGGCGTCGACGCCGATGGGGATGGCGTTGATCTCGCGGGCGTCGATCGAATCGAGGTTGACCTGCACCAGGTCTTTGAGACCGGCATGTCCGTTGCCGAAGTAGAAGCGGTTGAGCCACGGGATGGCTTCCTCCTCACCGGAGGCGATGCGGTCCAGGTCGTCCTCCATCCGGGCGGTGAAGGCGTAGTCGACGAGATCCTGGAAGTGGCGTTCCAGCAGGGTCACCGTGGCGAATGCGGTGAAGGTGGGGACCAGCGCCGTCCCCTTCTTGTAGACATAGCCACGGTCCTGGATCGTGGAGATGATCGAGGCATAGGTCGACGGCCGCCCGATGCCGAGCTCCTCGAGCCGTTTCACCAGGGAGGCCTCGGTGTAGCGGGCGGGAGCTTTCGTCTCGTGACCGGCGGCGCCGAGATCGGTCACCTCGGCGGACTGGCCCTCGGTCATCGCCGGGAGCGGTCGTTCCTGATCGTCGAGGGCGGCCTCGGGGTCGTCGCGACCCTCGACATAGGCCCGGAGGAAACCCGGGAACGTGATCGACTTGCCGCTGGCGGCGAACTGGACCGTCCGACCGGCGGCGGTGTCGGCGGAGAGCCGGACCGCCAGGCTCTCCCCCTGGGCGTCCTTCATCTGGGACGCAACGGTGCGCTTCCAGATCAGGTCGTAGAGACGTCCCTCGTCGGTGGAGGCACCGAGGGTGCCGGCGACCTCTTCGGGGGTGCGGAACTCTTCGCCGGCCGGGCGGATCGCCTCGTGGGCCTCCTGGGCGTTCTTCACCTTGCTGGAGTACGTGCGTGGCGCCGACGGGAGGTAGGCGTCGCCGTAGCGCTGGGCGACGAGACGGCGGGCGCTCTCGACCGCCGCCGCCGACAGCGTCACCGAGTCGGTACGCATATACGTGATGTAGCCGCCCTCGTAGAGACGCTGCGCCGCCGACATGGTGCGACCCGCCCCGAAGCGGAGCTTGCGGCTTGCCTCCTGCTGCAGCGTCGAGGTGCGGAACGGCGGGTACGGCTTGCGGGTGTAGGGCTTGGCCTCGACCGAGGACACCACGTAGTCGGAGTCGGCCAGCTCGGCGACGAGTTGGGTGGCGGCGGCCTCGTCGAGAACCATCCGGTCCCTGCCCTTGGCGGAGGTCTTGGCGCGTCCGTCGTCACCGAAGTCGCGACCGGTGGCCACCCGGGTGCCGTCTATGTCGACAAGCTCGGCATCGAAACGGATCGGATCGTCGGCAACGGCGAACGTCCCGGAGAGTCCCCAGTAGGAGGCGGCGACGAAGGCGATCCGCTCCCGTTCCCGTTCGACGATGATCCTGGTCGCCGGGGACTGCACCCGTCCCGCCGACAGACCTTGGCGGACCTTGCGCCACAGCACCGGGGACACCTCGTAGCCGAAGAGACGGTCGAGGATGCGGCGGGCTTCCTGGGCGTCGACGAGACGCCGGTCGAGTTCCCGCGGTGAGGCGACGGCCTGACGGATTGCGGCAGGCGTGATCTCGTGGAACACCATGCGCTGGACGGGTTGTTTGGGGCTCAGCACCTCGAGCAGATGCCAGGCGATCGACTCCCCTTCGCGATCCTCATCAGTTGCGAGGTAGACCTCGTCGACTCCCTTGAGAAGCTGCTTGAGCTTGGTGATCTGCTTCTTCTTGTCGGCGGGAACGATGTAGAGCGGCTTGAAATCGTTGTCGACATCCACACCGAGACGGGCCCACGGCTCGCCCTTGAAGGCCTCGGGAATATCGGCGGCGGAACGCGGAAGATCGCGCACGTGACCGATCGAGGACTCCACCACGAAGTCCGATCCGAGGTAGCCGCCGATGGTCCGGGCTTTGGCCGGGGACTCGACGATGACGAGCTTTTTGGGCATGGAACGATATCCAGTCGGGGGAGGAACCGATGCAATGTCTACGAGAAGTCGGCACCGGTGTCAAGGTGGGTGGGGATTCAGCCGGCCGCCCTGAACCCTGAAACGAGCCGCTCTACCGCATGTCGCCAGGTGAACTCTGCTTCGACACGACGTCGACCGGCTCGTCCCATCTGCTGACGCACGGTAGCGTCGGCGAGCAGGATGCGGAGCGCCTCGACGATACCGTCGACATCGTGGACGACGAATCCGGTATCTCCGGGATCGACGGTTTCCGGGCTCCCACCGGAGTCCCCGGCGACGACCGGCCGCCCCACCGACGCCGCTTCGAGGAAGACCAGACCGAGCCCTTCGGCCTCGAGCCCACCCCAACGCGACCGGCACGGCATGCAGAACACATCCATCTCGGCATACAGCCCGGGGAGCCGGGACCAGGGAACATCGACCTCGAAACGCACCGGGACCCCTTTGCCGGCGGCGTGACGCCGGAGTGACGCCTCGGTGCGTCCGGTACCGACCAGCATCAGGTCGCAGGCAACGCCCTCGGCGCGGAGCCGGGCCACCGCATCGATCAGGCGGTCCTGACCCTTGCGCGGGACGAACCGGCTGACACATCCGATCAGCGGCACCGCCCGATCCGGGGGTGGTGCGGCGGCGAACACCTCCAGATCGACCCCGGCTCCGATGTAGGTGGTGTCCGCTCCGGTGAGCCGCTCGACGTTCGCCGCCGTGTACCGACTGACCGCAAAACGGGCATCGGCAGCAGCGAGCCAGCTTCTCAACACCGACCGGGGCCCGGGGACGGCGGCGGGGAGGGTGACCTCGGCGCCGTGGGCGAGCACCCCGACCGGGACGTCGAGCCGCCGCTGCAGCGGAGCGACGAGACCGCCGAGCGGGCTGGGTGCGCCGATCAGCACCGCATCGGGTCGGAACTCCGCCAGGTGTCCGCCCACCCAGTCGGCAAGCGACCGGGTGGGCACCATGAAGCTCCGATCATGGCGGACCACGGTCGTCGCCCCTCCGGCACCCGACGTCGCTTCGACGGCGGACCGACCCGGGGTACCGTCCGCCGGTGCCAGCACCAGGACCTCGTCGGGGTAGGCGGCGACCAGCGACCCGAGGTACTGCTGGATCCCCCCCGCCTTGGGGGGATAGTCGTTGGTGACGACGGCGAGCCTCACTCCCCCTCCCCCAGATGGGGGGCCACGTTCCAACTGGCCAGGACCGGACCGCGGTTGCCGTAGAGGAACCGGGAGAACCCGGTGTTGACCATGTTGTGGATCCGGGCCCGGTCGGCATAGGTGAGGCCGAGCACGCCGGCCAGGTAGGCGCGGGTGGCGCCGCCGTGCGACACCGCCGCCACCGTTGCCCCCTTGTGGTTCTCGATGATCCGGTCGATGGCGACCGTCATCCGGATCCGCACCGAGTCGAAGGTCTCGCCGGTGCCACCACGGGCCACATCGGTCCCCTCGGCGAACACCGTCCATCCGTCGGGGTCGGCAGCGGCGATCTCCTCCATGGTGAGGTTCTCCCAGGAGCCGAACCCGATCTCCTTGAGATCGTCGTCGTATCGGATCTCCCGACCCTGGATATCGGCGATGGCGGTGGCGGTGGCAGCGGCCCGGGCGAGCGGGGAGGCATAGAGCGCATCCACCGCCGGGAGGACGAAACGGAGACGCTGCGCCTGGGCGGTCCCGGTCTCGTCGAGCGGCCAGTCCCCGTGACCTTGCCAGCGTTGCTCGACGTTGGCGGCGGTACGACCGTGCCGTACCAAGAGCAACTCGGTCTCGCCGCGGCGCCGCATCGTCGCCTGCTCCAGATGGGTCATGTCATTGAAGGTGTAGAGCTGGGGGCCGTGGTCGGTGATGGTGAAGGTGGTGACTCCGGTGTTGCCCATCATCTGCAGTGGCGCCGGGCGTCGCACCCCGAGCAGGTTGGCGATGAGGGCGAGCAGGGCGATACCGTGGCTGACCACCACCACGGTCCCGCCCCCGGCGACCTCGGCGGCGACCTCGTCGAACGCCTCCCGGGTACGGGCGGCGACATCCGAGAGCCGTTCGGCACCACCGAGCGGCACATCCTCACCGTCGAACAGCGCCTTGAGATCCATCGGGTGTCGGGTGCGGATCTCCTCGGATGTCATCCCGTCCCAGGCACCGACATCCGGCTCGCGCCATCGCGGATCGACATCGAAGTCGAAACCGAGGGCGCCGGCGGTGGCTTCTGCCCGCCCCAGATCGGACGAAACGACCCGTAAAGGAGCTACGCCGCCGATCCGGGCGGTGAGCCGCTTGACCTGCGTCCTCCCCGCAGCGCTGAAGCCGCCATTGCTGGTCCCCTGCCACAACCGCGCCGCATTGGCGACGGTCTCGGCATGACGAACAAGAATGACCTGACCCGACACGCAACAGACTCCCAACGATGTGACCCGCAGACGGTGACACATTGTACGGCCACCGGAGGAAGCCTCGGTCCCGCCCTGCGCCAAGGCGGAGAGAGCCAGAAGGGCTTTTCCCCGCTGAAGGCGCTGTGCGCTCTTTCGGGCCTCCCCGCCCCCGTATGCCTTCCCTCTCTTGGCCCTCCCCGCCCCGGGGGACGGGGTGCCTCCGAGGTTCTGGGAGGAGGCGGGGCGGGGCGCGAGGCCGTCGTCCCCGAACGTCGACCTGTCGCGGACGGGCGAGTCGTCGTCCGAACAGTGCTGTTCACGTGCCCGTCGGGGACACTACGAGTGGGCGAACATTGACGCCGCGCCCCGCCCCGTCTACGGCCGCAAAGCGTCCGCAGCCACCCCGCCCCCCAGGGCGGGGAGGGCCAGACGGGAAGCAGCACGCCTGTCGGGCTCCGCAAGCACCACCCGAAACTCTTCTGGAACCCACGCGTGGCACCGAAGGCGCATCCGGCAGGGATGGGAGGGCCAGAAAGGGACACATGCCGACCGCAACACCGTCGAGAGTCCGGCCTAGGACGCGGGTGAGGGCCCGGTCGCCCGAGCCCCCACTCCGTCGTTTGCTACCTCGTGAGACTCAGACGAACGCCGAGGCGAAGATCAGGCTGACGATGGTCATCACCTTGATCACGATGTTCATCGCCGGGCCGGCGGTGTCCTTGAACGGGTCGCCGATGGTGTCACCGACCACGGCGGCTTTGTGGGCCTCCGAGCCCTTGCCGCCGAACGCTCCGGCTTCGATGAACTTCTTGGCGTTGTCCCAGGCCCCACCGGCGTTGGCCATGAAGATCGCCAACAGGAATCCGGTGACCAGCGCACCGGCGAGCAGACCGCCGAGCGCTTCGACCGAGATGAACCCGACGGCCAGCGGGAAGGCGATGGCGAGTCCTCCGGGGATCAGCATCTCACGCAGGGCGGACTTGGTCGAGATGTCGACACACCGGGCGTAGTCGGCCTTGACCCCTTCGCGCCCCTCGCGCAGACCGACGATCTCGCGGAACTGGCGGCGCACCTCCTCGATCATCTCGTTGGCGGCGCGACCCACCGCCTTGATGGTCATGGCGGCGAACAGGAACGGGAACATGGCGCCGAGGAACAACCCGATCACCACGTGGATATCGAGGATGTTCAAGGTGTCGAGCACTCCGCCGGCCTCGATGACCGCCTGACGGAAGGTGAAGAACAGGGCCAGGGCGGTGACCGCCGCCGAGGCGATGGCGAAGCCCTTGGCGACGGCGGCGGTGGTGTTCCCCAGCGAGTCGAGGGCGTCGGTGGCCTCACGGACCTCCGGGGGCAGGTGGGCCATCTCGGCAATGCCACCGGCGTTGTCGGCAATCGGCCCGTAGGCGTCGACCGAGACGGTGATACCGAGCGTGGACAGCACCCCGATGGCAGCGATGGCGATGCCGTAGATCCCGGCGAGCTCGCTCTCGAAGGCGATCGAACCGCCCCAGTAGGCGCCACCCATACCGGCGGCGACGACGATCACCGAGAACGCGGCCGAGCGCATCCCCTCGGCAATACCGGCGAGCGCCACGGTGGCGGGACCGGTCTCGGCCTGGCGGGCGATCTCCTTGACGATGCGATGGTGGTCGCTGGTGAACCACTCCGAGATCTGGCCGATCAGCCAACCGACGAACAGACCGATGACGACGGCGATGAAGAGTCCCCAGGGGTTGTCGACCCCTTCGATTCCGGAGAACATCATCGGGGTCAGTGCCGCCACACCGGCGACGGTGATCCCCATGGCGATCCAGGTGCCCTTGTGCAACGCCGAGGCGAGGCTGCCCTTGCCGGGCTTGACGAAGAACGAGCCGATGATCGAGGCACCCATCCCGATGGTGGCGATCAGCAGCGGATAGAAGAATGCCTGCTCCTGGAAGGCCAACCCGGTGAAGGCGAAGGCGGCGAACACAATCGGAGCGATCAGCGAACCGACGTACGACTCGAAGAGGTCGGCACCCATCCCGGCGACGTCGCCGACGTTGTCACCGACGTTGTCGGCGATGGTGGCCGGGTTGCGTGGATCGTCTTCGGGGATCCCGGCTTCGACCTTCCCCACCAGGTCGGCGCCGACATCGGCGGCCTTGGTGTAGATGCCGCCACCGACACGTGAGAACAGGGCGATCGACGACCCACCGAGACCGATGGCGGTGAGGACGTTGAAGGGCTGATCGACCTCGAGCACCTCGACGAACAGCCAGTACCCGGAGGCGAGGGCGAGCAGACCGAGACCGGCGACCGAGAATCCCATGACGGCGCCGCCGCGGAAAGCGAGAGGGAGGGCGTCGCGGATCCCGCCGGTACGGGCCGCCTCGGCGGTCCGTGAGTTGGCGGCGGTGGCGATACGCATCCCGATGAACCCGGCGAGGGCCGAGAGGCTCGCTCCCCACAGGTAGGCGATGGCACCCCACGGGCGACCCCAGTCCAGCAGCACATAGATGAGCACGGTGAGGACCGCCACGAAGCCGGCGACCGCCATGTACTCACGTCGGATGAACGCCATGGAGCCCTCGCGGATGGCCGCCATGATCTCCTGCATGCGTTCGTTACCGGGGCTGGCACTGTTGACTTGTCGAGCAAAGAAGGCCGCCAGCACAAGGCCGGCCAGAGCCGCAATGAGGGCAAGGTATACCCAGAGGACGGGGTTTTCCACGAATCACTCCCGATCGATGACAGATAGAAATCGGCGGTAGTCTAGATCGCGCCATCCGGGCCCCGACATTCGACAGGGACATCCGGTCTGTTTTGGTGCGTCCCCGGCGGCTTCGTCTCCCTCTTTCCTCCCGGGATGGCATTCACCATGGCGTGCGGGGCCTAACATCGCGTGGCCGAAAGGAGACACCGTGCGTGTCGTGATCGCGGGTTGCGGTCGTGTCGGGTCAGATCTGGCGCTCGGGCTCTCGGAACTCGGCCACGACGTGTCGGTGATCGACCACCGGCACGGGATGTTCAAGGGTCTCGGCAACGCCTTCAATGGAACCACCCACGAGGGCCAGGCGTACGACATCCGTCTGCTCCGCAGCGCCGGGATCGAGGAAGCCGACGCCTTCGTCGCCGTCACCGACTCGGACAACGCCAACCTGATGTCGGTCCAGATCGCCAAGCAGGTGTTCGGGGTGCGACACACCATTGCCCGCCTCGACGACCCGGCGCGGGCCGACGCCTACCGGGCACTGGACATCCACTACGTCGCTGCCGCCAAGTTGGCCTCCAACGTGATCCGCGAGCAGATCCTCGACGAGGCGTTCCGCTATCACGTCACCTTCTCAACCGGAGACGTCGAGATCACCGAGGTGATCCTCGCCGAGCTTCCCAAACCGATCACCGTCGGAGATCTGGAGATCTCCGGCGAGCTGCGGGTCGCCGCCGTGCAGCGCGCCGACGTGGTCCACATCCCCGAACCCGGTTTCGCCCTCAGGGCCGGGGACATGGTGGTCGCCGCCACCAAACCAAGCGCCCGTGCCAAGATCGGGCGGTACGTCGCCGCCGCCGAGGGTCGCCTGTGACCTGCCGCCGCCACAACCTGTTGGGGGACCGATGAGGATGCTGCTTGTCGGTGGAGGCAAGGTGGGATCGTTCCTCACCAGGGAGCTGCTCAAGGCCGGCCACGTGGTCTCGGTCATCGAGGCCGACGAGACCAGAGCGCGCAACCTCGCCGAGGACACCCGAGCCCTCGTGTTCGCCGGTGACGGCACCGACGTCCGCCTCCTCGGCGACGCCGACGTCGACCGCTCCGACTGGGTGCTGGCGGTCAGCGGACACGACGAGGACAACCTGGTGGCCTGCCAGCTCGCCCTCACCCTCGGCGCCAAGCGGGTCCTCGCCCGGCTCAACGACCCCCGCAACCGGTCCACCTTCGAGGCACTCGGCATCCCGGTGGTGGCCGTCACCGACCTGATGGCCCAGGTCATCTCCCGTGAGGTCGAGGTGAGCGACCTGCACCGTATCGCCCTGATGGCGGGAGGCAACATCAGCCTGATCGAGCGGATGGTTCCCGACGGATTCCCCGCCCGGCCGCTCTCCGAGATCGAGTTCCCGCCCCCGTCGATCCTGGTGACGGTGGTGCGCGGCGACGACGTCGAGGTCCCCACCGCCTCGACCGTGCTCCGACCCGGGGATCGGGTGCTGGCGGTGACCACCCTCGGCAACGAGCGGGCATTCTGCGATGCGCTCGTCGACATGGCAGGGGGTCAGCGGTCGAAATGATCGACGACGACCGACCGTTCTCCCCGCCGTCGCGTTTCGCCGAGCTCAAGGGCGGACTGGTGACCTTCCTCATCGAGGCAGGGGTCGTCGTCGTCGCCATCCTGGTGGCGGTGGCGATCTCCGCCGCCGTCCTGCTCGTGGTGTAAGCCGCCGGCGATGCTGATCCGTCCCCACGCCGACGATTTCCGCACCATCGGTCACTACCTGGGCAGGGTGTTCCTCGTCGTCGCCGCCGCCGGGTTGGCGCCGGCGGTGTGGGCCGCACTGGCCCGGGAGTGGGCACCGCTGTTGTCATTCCTCGTGATGAGCGGCGCCTTCGCCGTGATCGGGGCGGCACTGCTGGGACACCACAGCCGTCAACCCCGCCTCGACTGGAGCCACGGCATGGTGGTGGTGGCCCTCACCTGGCTGCTGGTCCCGGCGGTGGGATCGATCCCCTTCCTGCTGTCGGGTCACTACTCGGCGCCGCTCGATGCGTTCTTCGATGCCACGTCGGGCCTTTCGACCACCGGGCTGGCGCTGGTGCAGGACCTCGATCATCTCTCGTCGTCGCTGAACTTCTGGCGACACCTGCTCCACTTCCTGGGTGGACAGGGCATCGTCATCGCCGCCCTCTCCATCTTCGCCGGCGGGGGTGCGGTGACCCTCTACCTCGGGGAGGGTCGCGACGACCGGATCCTCCCCTCGGTGACCTCGACGGCGAGATTCATCTGGGTGGTGGCACTGGTCCACCTCCTCGCCGGCGTGACCGCACTGACCCTGGTCGGCTGGTTCCATCTCGGATTCGAACCGGGACGGTCGGCATTCCATGCGCTGATGATCTTCTTCGGCGCTTTCGACACCGGCGGTTTTGCCCCGCAGAGCACCAGCATGGGCTACTACCACGACGCCGTGTACGAAGGGGTGACGGCGGTGCTGATGGTGGCGGGGGCCATCTCGTTCGGGATGCATTTCGCCCTGTGGCGCGGACGGCGGCGGGCGGTGTTCGCCAACCTCGAGACGCGCACCATCCTGGCGACCTTCGGATTCACCCTTGCCCTCACGCTGGTCGGGCTCGCCGCCACCGGCATGTACGGGAGCGTCGCCGGACTCAGCCGTCAGGGTCTGTTCCAGGTGATATCCGCCCACACCGGTACCGGATTCGCCACGGTCCCCAACGCCGAACTTGCGTCGTGGAGCGGTCTCGCCTTTGGCGGTCTCGCCATCGCCATGGCCCTCGGCGGTATGGCCTCGTCGACCGCCGGCGGGGTGAAGGCATTGCGGATCGGGCTCACCGTCAAAGCGGTGGTCCTGCAGGTGAAACAGACCCTGCTGCCGCCGGGTGCGGTGGTCAGCCGTGCCTACTACCAGACCGGCAAGCGCCGCCTCACCCCCGAGATGGCGCAGTCGGTGATGGTGGCGTCGCTGCTGTATGTGGCGCTCTATCTGCTGGGGACCGGTGTGGCGCTCGCCTATGGGTATTCGTTGCAGGAGGCCTTGTTCGAGTCGGTGAGCGCAGGCGCCAACGTCGGTCTCTCGGTCGGTGTGACCGACCCGGGGATGCCGATCCTGCTCCAGGTGACCTACATGCTCCAGATGTGGCTGGGACGGCTCGAGTTCGTCGCCTCGTTCGCCCTTATCGGGTTCCTCTATACCTGGTGGAGGGGAAAGTGAGGGGCCGTCGGTTCACCGTGGGAAGCCTGATCGCCGTCGTGCTGGTGATGCTCGGCCCGGTTCCGGCCCTCGCCGCCGATCCGGTCACGGCGCTCGACCTGATCGAGTCGTCGGAGGCGTACTCCGGGCTCGAGGTGACCGTCACCGGTGAGTTGGTCGGCGACTACGGCCGGCGCCGCAATGACTCGACCTGGGTCCAGCTCAACGACGATCCCTATGCGTTCACACCGCTACGGGAAGGCGGCAACCTCGCCGGGACCAACATCGGTATCGGTGTCCGCCTCCCGGAGCGGTTGGTCTCCGATCTGGACCCTCCCGGCGGCTACAGCCGGAAGGGACCGCTGGTGTCCGTCACCGGGATCTGGCGCCACCACGATCCGGCGCGGGGAGGCGAGTCCTACCTCGACGCCACCTCGCTCCGGGTCGAGGAACCCGGGCGTCCCCTCACCGACGACGCCTCCATCGCCCCCCGGCTCGCCGCCGCCGTGCTGCTCTGGGCGGCTTTCGCCGCCGTCTGGGTCCGTCACCGACGCCCCCGCTGACAGCAGTCTCAGCGACGCCACAACTCGCGGGTGAACAGGAGCAGCACGGGAAAGATCTCGAGCCGCCCCACGATCATCACGAACGCCAGCAGCCACTTCCCCAGAGCCGGGACCACCAGATAGTTCGAGCTGGGACCGACCGCCCCGAGTCCGGGTCCCACGTTGCCCAGGCTCGACGCCACCGCCGATGCCGAGGTGACGAGGTCGAGTCCGATCCCCAGACCCGACTCGATGAGCCCCATGGCCAAGGTGGCGGTCATGAACACGAACATGTAGAGCAGGAAGAACGACTGCACCGATTCGACGATCTGGTCGGGGACGTTCTCCTTCCCGAGGCGGGTCACGAACACGCCGCGGGGATGGATGAGACGCCGAACATCGTTGCGCGACGCCGAATAGAGCACCCCGAGCCGGAACGGGGTCACCGACCCTGCCGTCGAGCCGGTCATCCCGCCGACGAACATGAGGCCCAGCACCAGGATCTGCAGGGCGGCGACCCACTGTCCGAAGTCGGCGGTGACGAACCCGGTGGTGGTGACCAGCGACACAACGGTGAAGACGGCATTGCGGATCGTCTCTGCGACCGGTGCCGACCAGGTTCCGATCAGCGCCACCAGTGCAGCCCCGACCATGATCCCGATGTAGAGCCGGAACTCGGCGTTGCGGAGATAGCTGGAGGGCCGGCGCAGGGCGCGATAGTGGAGGGCGAACGACGCCCCCGCCAACACCATGAACACGATGACCACCCACTGCGAGTAGGCGGAGAACCCGCCCAGCGAATCGACGTGGGTGCTGAAGCCGCCCGTCGACATCGTCGTCAGCGAATGCGCCGTGGCGTCGAACAGGGTCATGTCGCCGAGCCACAGCAGGATCACCTGCGCCACGGTGAACATCACGTAGACCAGCCACAACCGCTTGGCGGTCTCGCGAAACCGCGGGGTGAGACGGTCGGGTGTCGGGCCGGGCGCCTCGGCACGGGCAAGCTGGACCCCGCCGACACCGAGCAGCGGCAAGATCGTGATCGACAACACGATCACACCCATCCCGCCGAGCCATTGGGTGAGCGCCCGCCACATCAGAATGCCGTGCCCGAGCACCCCCGGGTCTGGGATGATCGAGGCCCCGGTGGTGGTGAACCCGGCGGTGGTCTCGAAGAAGGCGTCGGTGACGTTCCCGATGGCGCCGGTGAACAGGAAAGGGAGGCATCCGAAGGCGGATATGGCGAACCAGGCCAGCCCGACGATGGCGAACCCTTCGCGGACCGACAACCCGTCCGGTGCTGCAAAGAACCGCTTTGCGGCAAGCCCGACCACCACGGTGAGCGCCGCGGCGAGACCCATCTGCCAGGCATCACCCCACTCGCCGTAGAGGAGCGCCACGGCGACCGCCAGCATCATGGCGGCGCCGACCGCCGCAACGACGACACCGATCACATGGAGAAGCGGTCGGAACGCCATCAGCCGGAGAGCTGCTCGACCTCACCGATCGCCGCCGGCAAGGCGATGACGATGAGACGGTCTCCGCTCCTGATCTCGGTCTCGCCGCGAGGGACGAAGGCTTGGTTGCCGCGGATCACCCCTCCGATGATCATCTGGTGGGGGAGGTGGAGATCACGCAGCTTGGATCCGGCAACCCGGCTCTGCGATCCGACCTCGACTTCGAGCGCCTCGGCTTCGGAGTCCTGGAAGGTGACCACCGAATGGATGCGCCCACGACGGACGAAGCGGAGAATTGCCGACGCCGCCGACAGCCGGCTGGAGACCCCGGCGTCGATCCCGACGCCGGACAGCAGCGGGACCAGGTCGACCCGATGGAAACGGGCGATGGCCGTGCGCACCCCGGTGGCCTTGGCCACGAGACACCCCAGGATGTTGATCTCGTCCCATCCGGTGAGGGCCAGCACCGCATCGGCGTTGGCGGCGCCTTCGGACTGGAGGACACGCGGGTCGGTCGGGTCACCGCAGATGGCGACCACTTTGGGGTTGCCCTCGGCGATGGTTCGCACCCTGTCGGGTTCGGGATCGATGAGCAGCGTCTGGATTCCGGCCTCGATCAGCGCCGCCGCCGTGAGCGAGGCCAGCCGGGTGGTCCCCAGGATCACGACCTTTCGCGCCGGTTCCTCGTGAAAACCGAGCAGCCGGTAGGCCTCCTCGACTTTGTCGGTCTCGGCCATGATCAGCACATGGTCCCCGGCGCGGACCTCGGTGGCACCCCTGGCGATGATCGTCTCACCGTCGCGGATCACGGCGACCACGATCCACGACCAGCCGGTCACCATCTCCCGCAGCTCGGCGAGGGTCAGCCCGGCGATCGGGGCATCGACGGCGATGAATCCCCCTATGAGATCGAGCCGGCCGTCGGCGAACTCGATCAGTTCTGAGACCCCACGCTGCTGCATGAGCAGCACCAGTTCCTTCGACGTCGCCTCACCCGGGTCGATCAGAAGGTCGACACCGAGCGCCTTCGCCTCGTCGCGCAACCTCGGATCTTCGACTCGTGCGATCCGCCGCGGACATCCGAGACGGGTCGCCGCATGCGCCGAGAGCACATTGACGGCATCCGAGGAGGTGACGGCGATGAACAGGTCAGAACGGTCGACCCCGGCCGCAACCAGGGTTTCGGTGCTCGCCCCGTTGCCGCGGATCACCAGACAGTCGACAACGTCCTGGAGCTCGCCCGCCCGCACCGGGTCGGACTCGATGACGACGACGTCGAGCCCCTCGAGAGCGAGCCGTTCCGCCAGGTATGAGCCGACGGCCCCGGCTCCGACGATGACGACACGCATGGTGAGTTACCCCTCGCCGCCGGACTGGCTGGACGAGCGTACCGAGCCATGGGCACCACCGCCATCCCAGAACCCGTCCACCACCGCTCAGCTCACCGGAATCGCTGAACTCGCACCCATCCGGATCTGAACCGTCAGGGGCGCAGGCGATTTCGTCAGCGGGCCTCGCACGCGAAGCCGCACGGCACGCCCACCACGGGCTACCGAGTCTCCTCTGGCCCTCTCCGTCCAACATCAGCGCCGCTCACCCTTCACACCCCGGCTCCCCCACTGGCCCTCCCCACCCCCAACAAGAGCACCGCCACGCTTCAAACCCCGGCTCCCCCACTGGCCCTCCCCACCCCCAACAAGAGCACCGCCACGCTTCAAACCCCGGCTCCCCCACTGGCCCTCCCCACCCCCAACAAGAGCACCGCCACGCTTCAAACCCCGGCTCCCCCACTGGCCCTCCCCACCCCCAACAAGAGCACCGCCACGCTTCGAACCCCGGCTCCCCCACTGGCCCTCCCCACCCCCAACAAGAGCACCGCCACGCTTCAAACCCCGGCTCCCCCACTGGCCCTCCCCACCCCCAACAAGAGCACCGCCACGCTTCAAACCCCGGCTCCCCCACTGGCCCTCCCCACCTCGGGAGGAGGGGTGGCTGCGGACGCCTTGCGGACGCAGACGGGGCGGAGCGCTACGCCAAAGTCCGCAAGCCGTGAGTGTCCCCGCCACCAGCCACGACCATGGCTGCTCAACCGCACGACGACCTGCACGGCACGGGACCAAGCGACCTCCAGAGGGATACAGATGTCGCGCCCCGCCCCACCTCGTCCCAAGAACCTCGGAGGCACCGAGCCCTCCGCCGCTCGGGGCGGGAGGACCCCAAGACGGGACGGTTGCGGACGCAGATAGAGCAGGGCGGGGCGTCACGTCCGGTGCTCATTGCGTCTCCGGCGCCCACGTGCAACGACGCCGGGCGTGCGCACGACAGGATCTGCATGTTGGCTACTGCGCCATGGTCGGTACTATCGCCCGCCGTGCACCGTTCACTGATTGCCCTGATGATTGCCTGCGCCCTGGTGGCGAGCGCCTGCTCGTCCGAAACGGCGGTGGAGACCACCACCACTGCTCCTCCGGAGACGACCACCAGTAGCAGCACCACCACCACGACGAGCTCGACCACCACGACCACCGAGGCTCCACGGATCCGCACCCTGGAGGGGGATCTTCCGGAGTTCCTCCTCGCCGAGGCCGAGACGTTCTACTCGTGGCTGGTGGACCGCTCCAACCCGGAGCCGGACGACCTGCCGGAAGGTCTGGTCCGTCACGTCGCCGACACCACACTCGATCCGGGTCCGGTCGAGGTGACCGGGCAGGTCAGGGAGTTGGAAAACGGCGACCGCGTTGCCGTGATCACCGGCGCCGACGGCACGCTGGTGCTGACCCGCACCGGACCGCGGTGGCGGATCAGGGCGGCGCTGCTCACCGACCACAAACCGTGGATCTCCGGGCCCCGCCAGCGGACGCTGTTGGTGCTCGGATCGGATGCCCGCGAGGGTCAGGATCAGGAACGGCTCCGAGCCGACAGCATCCACATCCTCACCCTGCTGCCCGCCCAGGGCCGCGGCGCCTTCGTCGGTCTCCCCCGTGACAGTTGGGTCGGAGGCCGCAAGCTCACCGATCAGATGCCCGGTGGCGGCCCGGACCGGATGGTCGACCTGGTCGGGGACCTCAGCGGGCTCGAGTTCGACGGTTATGTCCTGGTGGGTTTCGCCGGGTTCCTCGGACTGATGGAGGAGCTCGGCGGCCTCACCATCGACCTACCCCGCCCGATGCGGAGCGGGAACAACTGGGACAACTACCCCGAGGGCCCCCAGGAACTCACCCCGACCCTGGCGCTCCGGCTGGCGCGGATCCGCAAGGGTCTGCCTGCCGGCGATTTCGACCGGTCGTTCAACCAGGGTCTGGTGACGTTGGCGGCGATGAACATGATCCAGGAGATGGGCATCGAGCAACTCCCCCGCTGGGTGGCGGCGTTCGACGAGCACGGCTTCACCGATCTGGGGACGATCGAGCTGGCCACCCTGTTCACGAGTACCTATCTGGCCTCACCGAAGAAGCTCACCAACGTGGTGGTCCCCGCTTCGGTGGGCAGCGTCGCCGCCGCCAGCGTGGTGTTCCTCGGCGACGGAGCCGAGCGGATGTTCCGCGATCTCGAGGACGGGATCCTCGACAACGAGGACTGACCCGTCGTGCACCCCATGGTCGGTCGGTATCCATCCGATTCATCCCGTTGCGGGTCGGGCGATGCGGACCGGGTCGAACTCGGCGACCGCCGACGCCGACACCAGGTGATCGCCGAACAGGATGAGCCTTACCGGGACCGAGACCACCACGCCGACCGTCCGTGAACTCCACGTCGAATCCATCGGGCAGGTGCAGCTCTCGAGGTGGGCGCCGTTGAACTCGGCGAATCGGCGCGCCTCGAGTACAGGTCCCCCACTGCTTCCGAACGGGTGGAACGTTACCGGTGCCGCCGCCAGCGCCGCCGCATCGGCAGCCGTCACCGCCGCCGCACGGGAGCGGAGATAGACGGCGACATCGGCAACGATCAACCCGGTGAGCAGACACACGGCAACCACACCGATCAGCAGCACCGACGCCGATCCGCGCTGCCGGTCGTTGCGGGCGGAGCCGCCGGCCCGATCGGTGGCGCACCCGGCACGGGATACCGGCTCCGCCACTTGGCTGGCTATCTCTTCGCCGTTCGGCCGCATCACCGCTCCACCCGCATCGTGGATCGACCGCGCAACTCGATCCCCATCCCCCCGAACACGGCAGACACCAGCCGGTGTGGGAGCCGCACCTCGACTTCGGCGGCGGCACCGACCACATGGGGTCTGCGCACCGTGATGCGGGCTGCGGTGGCGAGCGACCCCAGCGAACGGTTCACCGCCGCCACCGCACCGGCAGGGTCGGGATTGGCGGCGGCCTCCCGTGCCCCCTCCCGGGCCGCCGCCACCACCTCGATCTGCAACCGGGCAACCACGGCCACCTCCACCACCCCCACCAGTACGGCGAGGACGACGGGGAGGACCAGCGCAAGCTCCACCGCGGCGCTTCCTTTCGACCACCGGCGGGAGTGTCGGGTCACACGTGGGAGGCGACCTTGGCCACCACGGTGTCGAACAAACCCGACAACGCTCCCGAGGTCGACGCCCAGACGATGAGCGCAAGGGCGATGGCGGCGGCGGCCACGATGACGAGCGCATACTCGGCCGTGGCCTGACCGTGCTCACCGAATCGCCCGTCTCCGTCTCGGGTCTTCTCACCGTCACATGTGACGGGGTCGTGACTGCGGACCGTGTCACTGCCCGAAGGGGTGGCTGCTGATGTCGGAACGTGGTTCATGACGTCTCCTTGGTTGGTCCGGCATCCGGCCGGTTCGGGGGGAAGTCATGGACTGAACCGCTGCAATGAGCCGAGCATGGCCGGGGCGAGCACGACGATGACGAACCCCGGGAGGATCAGCAACGCCAGTGGGAACACCAGAGTCACCGGCAGCCGACGAACCGCTGCCTGCCGCCTGGCCCGTTCGGCGGCCCGGGATTCATCGACGAACATCTCCACCGCGTCGAGGATCGGCGCACCGGTGATCATCGCCCTCCCGGCAAGCACATACAGGCGGCGGGCCCGACCCGTAGCGGTTTCGAGCACCAGGCTGCTCCCACTCCTCTGGATCGATCTGACCACCCCGTCGACCTCGGTGCGCAGCGGGCTCGACAGCTCGTCCCCGGCGCGGCGCAGCGCCGCAACGAAGGTCATCCCGGCAGCGAGACCGAGGGCCACCAGTTCTCCCAGCACCACGACCTCCCCGTCGGCCGCACGATCGGCGGTGCGGCGCTGGCGGAGGTGCCGCACCCGGTGCCACCAGGCCATCGCCGCAACGGTCGCCACCCCGACCGGTACCGACCACAGGGTGACCGCCGCAGCGGACAGCCACCGGCGGCGGACCGGTGGCACGGCCTCCCATACCGCCGCAACGATCAGCAGACGGAGCGTGTGACTCATGCCCCGGCCCTGCGCGACATCACCCACACCACCGCCACGCCCGTCGCCTGGAGCGTCCCGCCGACAAGCAACGCCGCCGCCCCGATGGGTCCGGCGCCGACCAGCGCCGCGGCGCGTCCGGTGACGACGAGACCACCCATCACCACAAGAGGCAGGGCGGCGATGACCATCGCCGACAACCGCACCTGGGTGGTGGCGATCCGCCGTTCGCGTTGGGCTTCGACTTCTTCGATGCTGCGCACCGCAAGCCGACCGAACACACCGGTGGCGGCACCGCCCGACTCGGCGGCGATCCGAAGTGCCGGGCCGACCAGCACCCTCATGTGGGGCAGGACGGCGGCCACCTCGTCCGACAACCGGGCAATGGGAACCCCGGCGCGCGCCAACCGACCGGCTCCTCCGAGCCCCAGTTCCGGCACCCGTGCCGATGCGGCGTCGATGGCATGACGCAGCGAGGAACCGGCGCGCAGTTCGGCAGCCATGGCGCCACACCACACCGCTTCGGAGTCGACGGGTCGGCCGCCCGGCGATCGGCCGAGCCCGGCGATCACCACCACCACCACCACCGCAAGCCCTGCCAGCGGCGACCAGAGCCCGGCGGCGAGGACCCCGACCAACGGCCACGGCGTCCCCGCAGCCACCGATGCGGCGATCAGCACCGCCGTCAGCATGACCACGTCTCGCCGAGCCGGCCATCGACGATGCTGCTGATCCGCTCCAGACAACGGCGCCCATGGCGGCGACGCACCTCGACCACCACGGCGATCGCCGACCAGATCTGACGCCGGATGGTCGCCTCGGAGATGCGGGCCGCCCCGCTCAGCGCCAGCGTCTCGAGTCGCCACAACGCTTCTTCCGGTCCGTTTCCATGGATGGTGGACATCGAGCCGTCGTGTCCGGTACTCATCGCCTGGATCATGTCCAGCGCCTCGCTGCCGCGCACCTCGCCGACGATGAGCCGGTCGGGTCGGAGCCGCAGGGCGTGACGCACCAGCGCCCGCAGCGTGATCTCACCGGCGCCCTCGGCATTGGGGGGACGACCCTCCAGCCGGACCACGTGACCGGCGAGACGGAGCTCGGCGGCATCCTCGACGGTGACGATCCGCTCCTCGGGCGGTATCTCCTTGGAGAGGGCGTTGAGCAGCGTCGTCTTGCCCGCCCCGGTGCCACCGACGACGAGGATGTTGCGCCGCTCCGTGACCGTTTCCCGCAGGACGGCGGCGGCGTCGGGCAGGATCGAACCGTTGTCGACCATGGCGTCGAGATCGGCAACGGCTTCGGTGAAGCGTCTCACCGCCACCACCGGACCGTCGACGGCGGCGGGCGGGATGATCGCATGGAGCCGGGAACCGTCGGGGAGTCGGGCATCGACGGCGGGGCTGGCCCGGTCGATGCGGAGCCCGAGCGGGGCGATGACCCGTTCCACCGCCGCCACCACCGCCTCGGCGGAGGAGAACCGCACCCCGGAACGGGTGAGGGTGCCGTTGCGCTCCACCCAGATGACGCCGTCGGCGTTGACCAGCACGTCGGAGACGTCGGGCTGGCGAAGCAGCGGCTCGATCGGTCCCAACCCGACGAGGGCATCGACGGCGTCGTCGGCAACCGAGGCCGGTGCCAACGGTGCCTCCCGACGCAGCAACCGCTGCGCAACCGGTTGGAGCGAGTCGCGGTCCATCGGTGCGCCCGAATCGAGGAGCGCTTCGACGAGGCGGTCGGTCACGGCCATGGGAACTCCAGCACGCTCCCCCACTTCCGCAACCAGCGCGACGGTCCGGGGCGGCGGCCCTCGAGCAGGGACCGGATGGTCCCGGGGCGGGGTCGGGGCAACACCACACCCGCCACCGGTCGATCGGCCGGCCACGGGCCACGCTGATACACCGCAGGTTGGTCGTCGGCGAACAACGCACCGGGCGCCAAGGGACGGACCGGAACCAGACCGGGCCGGTCAGGTCGGTCCGCCCCCGGCGGCAACCGCAGGATCAGGTGCGGCCAGCCGACGGCGAGGGCA
Organism: uncultured Acidimicrobiia bacterium; assembly: GCA_963708235.1. Classification (GTDB taxonomy): domain Bacteria; phylum Actinomycetota; class Acidimicrobiia; order Spongiisociales; family UBA5794. Next base: position 2,619,702 of record OY970200.1, read on the forward strand.
GCGAGCAGATCCTCGACGTCGTCGGCGGCGATGCCGCCGTTGCGGAGCACCGCCACGCCGGTGCGGGACGGTTCGAGGTCGGTGTGACGCGGTCCGTCCGCCGCCAGGGTGGCCAGGCTCGCCTCCCCCGGGTAGTCCGGACCGTCGGGATCGAGATCGACCACCAGGGCGGTCCCGGCGGCGGTGGCCAGCGCCAGGGGGGCAACCGCACCGAGCACACCGTCCCACGGGGACCAGGTGGCGAGGACGCTCACTGCGACTTCCTTCCTCAGATGACAGATCAGGCGAGGGGAAGCCTGGCAAACGTATCCTCCCCACCCTCGCAGTTCAAGAGGTCTGAACCGACGGCTCGTCCACGGGGGACACCCGGACGCTCCACGACCACTGCGGCGAGGTCACCATCGAACCGGCCGTAGACTTGGCGCCATGCAGGAAGCTGCCTTTTTCGACTTGGACAAGACGGTCATCGCCAAGTCGTCGACGCTCGCCTTCGGGAAGCCGTTCTACCGAGCCGGGTTCCTCGGTCGCAGGACGTTGATGAAGCTCGGGTTCGCCCAACTCCTGTATGTGCTCTTCGGCGCCGATGAGGACCAGTTGGAGCGAGCTCGGGATCAGATGGTGAAGTTCACCGCCGGGTGGCACCGCGCCGAGATCGAGCAGCTGGTCGAGGAGACGTTGGTCGAGGTCGCCGATCCGCTGGTCTACGCCGAGGCGCTGTTCCTGATCGACGAGCACAAGCGCAACGGCCGACGGGTGTTCCTGGTGTCGGCGAGCCCGGAGCAGATCGTGCGACCGGTCGGTCGGCACATCGGGGTGACCGAGATCATCGCCACCAAGATCAAGACCGACTCGGCGGGCTTCTTCCTTCCCGAGATCGAGTTCTATGCGATGGGGCCCGCCAAGGCCGACGCCATCCGGAACCTTGCCGCCACCGAAGGCATCGACCTGGAAGGTTCGTTCGCCTACTCCGACAGCGTCACCGACCTCCCCATGATGGAGGTGGTGGGCAACCCGGTGGTGGTCAATCCCGAACGGGACCTGAAACGGATCGCCGAGGAACGCCAGTGGCCGATCCTCGACTTCCAGCGTCCGGTGAGTCTGCGATCTCCGCTGACCCGACCCGTCCCGCTGATCTCCGGCGCCACCCTGGGTGCCACCATCATCGGCGGGATCGTCACGTTGGCGATCATGCGTCGACGCAACCGCTGACCGGGCGGTGCGAGGGGGCGGGTGTCGTCCGCCCTCGACCTACCCCGGTGAACCTGCTGCCCCGTGGTGCGCCGGACCAACCGGTGCGGGAGCGTCGATGGAGTCGACCGGGTCGCGGTGCCACAGGTGGGCGTACTTGAGTCCCGATCCGGTGTTGAACAACAGCACCCGCTCCCGCTCCCCGATCCATCCCGACTCACGCAGCCGGCGCACCGCCGAGAGCGTGGCCGCACCTTCGGGAGCCGGAAAGATCCCGGTGTGGCGCCCCATCACGGCGGCGTCGGCGAGCATCTCGTCGTCGGTCACCGCCAGGGCGATCCCCTCGCTGTGGCGGATCGCCTCGAGGACCAACACATCACCGACGGCAGACGGCACCCGCAACCCGTCGGCGACGGTGTGGGCGTCCTGCCACGGTTCGGCGTGGGCAGCGCCGTTGTCGAAGGCGCGGACGATAGGGGCACAACCCGCCGCCTGGACGGTGACCATCCGGGGTCGGTGGCTGCCGATCAACCCCATCTGTTCCATCTCGTCGAACGCCTTCCACATCCCCACCATTCCGGTGCCGCCACCGGTGGGATAGACGACCACATCGGGAAGCTCCCAACCGAACTGCTCGGCCAACTCGTAGCCCATCGTCTTCTTGCCCTCGGCCCGGTACGGCTCCTTGAGGGTGCTCAGATCGAACCAGCCGAGCGTCTCCACCCCGACACGGACCCGGGCGCCGCAGTCGGTGATCAGTCCGTCGACGAGGGTCACCTCGGCCCCGAGCACCCGGCATTCCACCTGGAACAGCTCCGGGACGTCGGCGGGCATGAAGACATGCAGCCGCAGCCCGGCGGCGGCGGCGTAGGCGGCGGCCGCCCCGGCGGCGTTCCCGGCGCTGGGGATGGCCATCTCCTCGATACCGAGCTCGTAGGCGCGGCTCACCGCCAGGGCGAGCCCCCGAGCCTTGAAGCTCCCGGTGGGGTTGAGGCTCTCGTCCTTGACCCACAGATCGGGAACCCCGACGGTCGCCCCCAGCCCGGGAGCGGCGACGAGCGGGGTCCACCCTTCACCGAGGGTGATGACGGCCTCGCGGCGCCGGACCGGGAGGACCTCCTCGTAGCGCCACAACGTCGCCGGGCGACCCCGGAGCGCCTCCCTGGTCATCGTCGCCGATGCCCGTTCCAGGTCGTAGCGGGCAAGGAGCGGGCGGCCCGACACCGGAGAGAGGTTCGCCGGAACGTCGGCGGGGAAACGGGCGCCGGTCGTGCTGCATTCGAGATGGCTGAGAGTTGAGCTGGTCCGCATCGCCCGGCATCCTTGGAGATGTCGCCACCGGTCGAGGTGGTCGGGGCCGGATACTACGGGTGCAGACGCCTACGTTGCGGGTCGGCGGCGGACCGCTACCCGACCTGACGCCGCAGTGTCCTCCGTTCTCGTCCGGTCCGGAGAGTCCACAGGTCGTCGACCGTCCCCCGGCCGCCCCGGATGCCGTATGGCACCCGGGGCCGCCAGGGACCCGGTCACTCGGGCGTCACGTCGTCGGGGACCACGTGGCGGTCAGTCCGCGCATGTGGGCGGTGATATCCGGTCCACCGTTCGAGAACTTCGACGCACACAGCACGTATGTCGTCTTGGCCTCGACCGTGTCCGAGCCGGAGACGGCGATCGTGTCGGCCTCGAATCCGCCGTCGCTGTTGTCGGGCCTCCACCAGCCGACCCCGACCGGAGTGCCCGCACAGTCGGTGCGGGCGATCATCACCCGGTACCGCTGGTTCTCGTTGGCCGGACGCTCCAGATAGACATGGGCCGCCAACGTCACACTGGCGTTGGACACCGCCCCGGCCTCGACACTCAACAGTTCCACCCATGCGGAAGAGTTGACGGGGATCGAGGAGTTGAAGTCGGTCACCTGGCTCCCGACGGTGCCAGAAGTGCGGGCGAGACGCCTCATGAACGCTGCCATCTGCTGACGGGTCACGTTGTCGCTGGGACAGTATCGGTCGTTGGCGGGTGCGTTGCATCCGAGTGTCACCCGGTTGTCGGCCAGCCAGCCGATGTCGTCGTGGAACTGATTCGAGTCGGGGACATCGACGAACCGGTGTGCCGCCATCACCCCGACCGGGATGGCAACCACGATCACGATGGCGCCGACCAATGCCCCGATCGCATGGCTGCGAAGTCGCTGGAATCTGATCATTGCGGTCTCCTTGCGGGCCTGTCGCGACCTGCATTGGCGGGTGACCCGCTCCCCGCCGACCCCTCGGACCCTACCGAACCGCTGCCGACGGCGGAGGACGCGTTTGTGGCGAACCCGGCGCCGCATCGCCGTCGCATCGGCGTGCCCGGCGAACCGATCGACGCCGACTGTCGGCGTTCCCAGATTCCCGCTCAGCTCATTGGAGGAACGCCCGGTTGAGGAAGGCGGCCATTTGCCCGCGGGTGATGGTGGCGGTCGGACAGAACCGGTCGTTCGCCGGCGGGTTGCATCCCCGGGTCAGACCGGCGGCGGCGATGGCATTGATGTCGTCCTCGAAGATCGAACCGTCGTCGTCGACGAACGCATCGACATCGGACGGGGGCAGCGCCAAGGCACGGTTGAGGAACGCCGCCATCTGACGCCGGGAATGGGTTCCCCTGGGACAGAAACGGTCGTTGGCCGGAGGGTTGCACCCGATGGTGATCCCCGCCGCTGCCAGCGCATCGATGTCGGCCTCGAAGATCGAGTCGCCGTCATCGACGAAGGCATCGTCATCGGAGGGCGTCAGGTCCGCCGCCCGGTTCAGGAAGGCCGCCATCTGGCCACGGGTGACTGCATCGGCGGGGCAGAACCGGTCGTTGACCGGCGGATTGCAGCCCATGGTGATCCCCGCCGCGGCGATCGCCTCGATGTCGCCCTCGAAGATCGAGTCGTCGTCGTCAACGAACCGGTTACCACCCGGTGGCACCGTGGTCGTCGGGGGGTCGTCGTCGAGCTCGTCGGTGGAGGCGCGGCTGGTAGGTACTGATGCACGAAGACGTCGGTGTCGTCGTTGGTGTCCCCGTCGACGAGGTTGTCGGCGAAGCTCGCAAAGGCCACGTAGCGGCCATCGGTCGAGATGGCCAGTTGGTATTCGGAATGTGATGCCGCTTCCGTGCCGTCGCTGTGAACCGAGACCCGGCTGGTGGACCCGCTGTTCCGGTCGTGGACGAAGACGTCCAGGTTGGTGTTGGTATCGCCGGCGACGAGGTCGGGAGCGTCCGACCTGAAGGCGACGTAGCGGCCGTTGCCGGAGATCGACGACCACGAGGAGGCGCCGGTGCCCTGGGCGCCGTCGCTGCCCACCGACACCCGGGTGGTGACCCCCGTCGCCACGTCATGGGTGAACACATCCTCATTGGCGTTGGTGTCCCCGACGACCAGATCGGATGCGAGCGAGTGGAAACTGATGGACGCCCCGTCGGCGGTGATCGACGGCGTCGCAGACTCTGCCGTTGCCTGGACGCCGGCGCTGTCCACCGAGACCCGGATGGTGGTGCCGGTGGACCGGTCGTGGCGATACACATCGAAGGCGTCGTTGGTGTCGCCGTCGACCAGCTCGGGGGACCCGGACTCGAAGGCGACGTAGCGACCGTCGCCGGAGATGGCGGGGTGGAGAGCTTGCTGCGAGCCCTGGGCGCCGTTGCTGTGGACCGAGACTCGGGCGGTCGTCTCCAGGACACGATCGTGGACGAACACATCCCAGGTGAAGTTGGTGTCCCCGTCGACGAGATTGCCGGCTTCGGAGTCGAACGTGACGTATCGGCCGTCGGCCGAGATGTCGAGCCGGTAGGAGGCCCCCGAACCCTCGGTGCCGTTGCTGTGGACCGAGACCCGGGTGGTCGTTTCGGTGACACGATCGTGGACGAAGATGTCCCATGTGGCGTTGGTGTCCCCATCGACCAGGTTGGAGGCAAGCGAGGTGAAGGCGACGTACCGACCATCGGCGGAGATGGCGGGCTCATAGGATTCGTCCGTGCCCTGGGTTCCGTCGCTGTGGACCGAGACCCTGGCGACGGCACCGGTGTCCCGATCCTTGACGAAGATGTCGCCGTGTCCGTTGGTGTCGCCGATCACGAGGTTGGTGGCGGCGGAATGGAACGCCACGAACCGCCCGTCGGCGGAGAGTGTCGGATCGTCCGAGTAGTCGTTGGCCTGGGTGCCCGCACCGTCGACGGATACCCGGACGGTGTCACCCTGAGCTGCCGAGACGGCCACCATTCCGAGTACGGCAACGACGGTCAGGGCAAGCAGGGCGCCGATCACGGCGCGGGAGAAGAAGCGTCTTCGAGTAGACCTCATTGGGTCATCCGATCGTGGTCGGGCGATCCGACCCGGGAGGTTCCCCCTCCACCCGCAGCGAACGCGCGGTTGTCGTACCCGACCACGGTACCGTCGCTGCGGCTCCGATGGTCTGGGTCCGTGGGCCTATCTCCTGGAGATCGAAGGCCACTCGATGCCTCCACCGAAACAGGGTTGCCCTGGCACCGGTGGTGCGGCGACCCCTCATCCGGGTGGCGTACCTCGCCCGGGTTCGTCGGGGTCGACGTCGCGGTCGGAACCTCCAGAGATCGAATCGCTGGACGGTGGGTAGTTGGGCGGGGGCACACCCATCCTCCCCGACTCGGCGATTCCCGTCGCCGCATCCTTTCTCCCAATCTCCGGAGCGGCCTTGGCGGCGATCCCCTCGAGACGGGCCGTCTCGATACGTTCGGTGGTCAGCCGGGGTGCGGCGTAGACGAACACCGCAACGTAGGCGGCACCGGCCAGGAACCAGGGCAGTCGCAACGCCGTCTGGCGAGTGGTCACCGTCTCGCCGACCGACACCACGAGGCCTCCGAGCACGAGCCCGACCGGCATCATCCCCCAGCCGAAGAACCGGTAGACCGAGTTGACCCGACCCAGGAGGGCATCGGGAATGATCGTCTGGCGCAACGACACGGTGATGACGTTCCACAGCACCGCAACGAACGTCGAGACGACGAACATCACCCACACCACCTGCCAGTGCGACGCCAGACCGATCACGACCGAGGTCACGATCCCTCCGAGGAACGTGATCGACAGCGACCTCCCACTGCCGAGACGGGCGCTGATGCGCGGGGCGGCGAGACTGCCGGCCACACCACCGATGGCGCCGCCGGTCATCAGCAGGGCGAAGGCGAACGACCCGACTTCGAGGACCTCCTGGGCGAACAGCACGAGGGTGGCGAGGGTGAGGCTGCCCAGGGCGTTCATCAAGCCGAGGACGATCGCCATCGACCGCAGCAGCGGATGTCGCCACAGCCACCCGAACCCCTCGGAGATTTCCTTGCGCCATTCCACCCGGCCCGGCTCCTGGTCACGCCGGGTGCGGAAGTCGCCCCTCATCAGAAAGACGAGGGCGGCGGCGACGGCAAAGGTTCCGGCGTTGACGAAGAACGGCAGGGCGAAGAGGACGCCGATGAGGAGGCTCCCCAGCGGAGGGCCGACGAAGCTGTTCGCCACCATCTCCGCACCCCACAGCCGCCCATTGGCGCGCTCGAGCCCGGCTGGGGCGACGATGGCGGGGAGGATGGTCTGGGCGGCGTTGTCGCGCAGCACCTCGGCGCACCCGAAGAGCAACGAGGCGAACACCAGCACCAGATACAACCCGAGGTTGGTGGGAACCTCGATCCCACCGGCGATCTCCGCCGGGCTGGGAAGACCGGCGGTGGCGGCAACCACTGTCAACGCCACCCCCAGCGTGATCACGCCTCGAACCGAGTCCATGGCGACCATGATCTTGCGCCGGTCAACCCGATCGGTGATCACCCCTGCCGGGAGCGTGAACACCAGCCACGGCAGCCGCTGTGCCACGGCGATGGCGGCGATCAGCATCGGGTTGCGGGTGACCGCCGACGCCAGCCAGGGATAGGCGATCTGGGCGATCCCGTCGCCGAGGTTGGCCACCACCGACGCCGTCCACAGCTTGACGTACTCGGCGCCGAGCCGCACTTTCCCGGCGCTCATCGGTTCCGGCCGCCTGCGCCGACCCATGTCTCAGCGTGCATCTGTGCAGCGTAGATCCGGGACCTCGGGCCACCGACCCATCCTGCCCCGGAACGCTGGGACCGGCGGGGGTCCGGTCGACTGCCCCGATGGACATTGACACCGGGTCAGATCGAGGAAAGAATCCGCGCTGACGGACATGTGACCGACACCCGCCCCGACTCCCTCGAAGAGCGTTGCGACGTCGACCTTCAAGCCCGCCGAACGGATGAGCCGACCGCAACGCGCACACCCACCTGCCGTGAGGTCCCGAACCGGGCCAACGGTCGAGGGTGCGACGCCTCGACGACATGAGGGAGACCGACATGGCCATGGCCTACAGCGGAGTGTTTCGATCCGGCACCGATGCCCATGCCCTATGGGTGGCGGAGTGGCCCAGCTTCGAAGCCAAGTGGAAGGAACTGAGCAACCAGGGAATGCGGCTCACCAGCCTCTCGGTCGGCACCGACGGCGGGCAGCCGCAGTACGCCGGAACCTTCCGACCCGGCTCCGACGGGCATGCGCTGTGGGTGGCGCAGTGGGACAGCTTTGTCGCCAAATGGCAGGAACTCTCCGGACAGGGGCTGCGCCTCACCAACCTGGCGATGTACGAGCACAACGGCACCACCGTCTACGGCGGGGTGTTCCGGCAGGGAACCGACGGGCATGCGCTGTGGGTGGCGCAGTGGGACAGCTTCGTCGCCAAATGGCAGGAACTCTCCGGACAGGGCCTCCGTCTCGTCGACCTGGCCACCAGTGTCCACAACGGGGTGACCTACTACGGCGGGGTGTTCCGTGCCGGCTCCGGCGGTCATGCGTTGTGGGTGGCGCAGTGGGACAGCTTCATCGCCAAGTGGCAGGAACTGTCCGGACAGGGGCTGCGGTTGGTGAGCTTCGACAGCTATGTCCACGGCGGCAAGCGATACTTCGCCGGCGCCTTCCTTCCGGGCAGCGACGGCTACGTGCTCTGGGCCGGGGTCGACTGGGAGAACTTCGTTGCCAAGTGGCGCACCCTCTCCGGTCAGGGGCTCCGCCTGGTGGACATGGCGCTCTACCCGCACGGATGCCAGGGGAAATGCCTCAACAGCGTGGTGATGCCGACCGGGTCGTACGACTACGGCATCACCCGCACCGCCACCCACTGCCCCGGACTCCCCAACACCTGTGGCACCCCCGCCGCAGGCGCCACGGTGCTGTACCGGTGGCCGGTCGACGTCGACGGCGCCAACCGCTACGCCCGGCTGTCGGCGCTGGAACACTCCGATGCCTTCCTGACGCTGCCGTTCGTCGACAAGGACGTGAAGCGCCGGGGCATCTGGCGGTACGGCAGCGGCGACTGGCATCATGCCGGCGACTACAGCCGTGACGACTCGGGGACGTTCGAGATCCGCGCCGCGGCGCCGGGTCGCGTGATCCACATCGGGTGGGACAACTGGTCGGGCAACACCGTCATCGTCAGCCACGACATCGGCCGCACCAGGGACGCCTACCGCACCGTCTACATGCACCTGCGCAACGGCGCCACCAACGACGGCAACGCCGCCTGGAACCAGACGGTCCCGACGCTGAGCGATCCGGAACTCACCGAATACACCACCCATCTCAACGCCACCGGGTGCCCGCAGACCCGAACCCGGACCCTCGACCCGGCGCACTGGGGCACCGACGCTCAGGCCATCGACACCGGTCTGCTCGGCCAGCAGGTCACCCGCGGCCAGTTCCTGGCGTGGGCCGGGAACACCGGTCCCGGCGGCAAGCGTGGTTCCGGTGGCCCCAACACCCATCTGCACATCTTCTGGGCCCGCCGTGACCCCACCAACAACGAGTGGTATCTCTTCGATCCGTACGGGATCTACGCCACCCCCGACTGTTACCCGGCAGGAGTGACCGACGCCCTCACCGGCCCCTGCGTCCGCTACGCCAACGCCTGGCAGGGAGGCAAACCCAGCTACCCGTGAGCGCAGGCCGCCCGCCCTTCGCGATCGTGGAGAATCCTCCGTAACGATCGACGACTGCGATACGTCTCCCTTCCGACACACCAACCACGTCGGAAGGATCGGGAGCGATGTGGCTCAGCACAACAGCATCGAGGGCTTCTACCGGGAGCATGCCGCCTCGGTCTATGGATTTCTGGTGTCGCTCTGCGGTGACCGGACCTGGGCGGAGGACCTGATGCAGGACACCTTCACCAAGGCGACCCTGGCCATGGGTGGCTACCGGGAGGGGAACCCCAGGGCGTGGCTCTTACGCCATTGCCCGCAACGTGTTCCTCGATGACACCCGGCGCCGCCGACCTGTTCCGACTGAGCAGATCGAGCCCACCGCCGCTCCGACCAGCGACATCACTGAGGTCGACGCCATCACCCGCACCCTGGCGGCACTCCCGCAGCGGCAACGCACCGCCCTGGTCCTCTCCGACCACGCCGGGCTCAGCGCCGCCGAGGTGGGCACCGTGCTCGGGATCACCCCCGGCGCCGCCAGGGTGCTGGTCCACCGGGCCCGCCAGGCGTTCCGCACCATTTACGAGAGGGACAACCGATGAACCACGGTGAGATCCAGGATCTGCTCGAGGCGTACGTCGACGAGACCCTCGACCGGTCCACCCGGGCCGAAGTCGACCGTCATCTCGCCGGATGCGAGGAATGCCGGGCCATCCTCGACGACGTCCCCGCCGTGGAACTCGGCGACATCGACCCAGTCGGGTTCGACGACAAGGCGATGCGCCGGGTGGTACGGAGGACGCTGCTGCGTGTGGCCGCCAACGCCGTCCTGATCGCCATCGCCGGGATCCTGGTGGTGACTCTCGCCGGTTGGCTGGTGTTCCAGCCCCTGGTGGTCAACCGGGGCGGACGGGCCGTGGCCGCCACCGCCATCACCCGGGACCTTGCCGTCATGTACAACCCGGGGTCGGGGCTGAGCGAGATCCGGTTCGATTCCGGGATCATCAGCCGCACCAGCGAGGCCGAGATCGTGATGCCGGTCGGTGCCGCAATCGTCGAGCGAGCCACGGTGCGGACCCGAATCGGTCCGTTCTCCTTCGGTGAGGAGGGATCGGTCTACACCGACGGGGTGTACGGAACCGGAGCCGGTGACGTCGCCGAGCAGCTCACCGCCGTCGGGGACGGGACGGTGGCCACCGTGGAACTGCAATTCGACCCGCCGCTCACGCTGGCTCGGGCGCAGGAACTGGCCGACTCGTCGCTCGATGTGCGGGTGGTCTGGGCGGGATTTTCCACCTCCGACGCCGGCCTCGTCGACCGGGTCGGTCTCCAGCCCGGTGGCTGGGTCGGCTACGGCACCTGCGACGCCCGCGGGGCCGCCCCCCAGGAGATCTCCCTCGGCGGATCGAGCGGTACGTCCGGTGCGAACCCCTTCACCGAGACACCCTCGATCGACCGGGCACTCGATGCCACCCTTGCCGCCATCGACGACTTCCTCGACTACCCCGAATTGGTCGCAGACTGGGATTCCGACGTCACCCACGACTCGATGATCGACGCTCGTACCCACCTCGCCGGAGACCCGGGGGTCGTCGTACTGGTGGTGACCGGCCCGACGCCGGAGCTGCTCCGCTTCCTCGCCGAGGCCACCCCGACCGCCGGCGCCTCCCTCGCCATCGACTTCACGAACTGGCAGCAACCGGTGCTGTGCGGAAGGTGAACACATAGCGAAAGGAGAGGACCGGCCGTGGCTGATTCCACCCCTCCCCGGGTGTACCCTCCGGAGTCCTGTGTGTCGTCGATCGAGTGGGGCTACACGTGTTGATCGAAGCCATCGGCGACTTCCTTCCTGCGGCGATCGCCGTGGCCATCAGCCCGGTTCCGATCATCGCCATCGTGCTGGTCCTCGGCACGTCTCGCGCTCGATCGAATGGCTCGCTGTTCGCCCTGGGGTGGATCGTGGGGCTGGCGGCAGTGAGTGCCGTGGTGACCCTCGTCGCCGGTGCCGCCACTGACACCGAGGGTCCATCGACCGTCGCCCCCTGGCTCAAGGTCGCCATCGGACTGCTGCTCGTCGTCCTGGGCGCCAAGCAATGGACGAAGCGACCCAAGGAGGGTGTGGACACCGAGATGCCGGGCTGGATGGCCACCATCGACCGGGTCACACCCGTCAAGGCACTCGGGATGGGCGCCGCCCTCTCCGGCGCCAACCCGAAGAACTTTGCGCTGACCGCCGCGGCGGCGGCATCCATCGCCCAGGCGAACCTGACGGGCACGGAGGAGTTCGTCGCCGTGGCCGTGTTCGTGGCCATCGGCTCCATCACCGTGGTCGGCTCGGTGCTGTTCTATCGCATCGATGCCGATCGTGCCGCCGGACCGCTGACCTCGATCCGGACCTTCATGACCCAGAACAATGCCGTCATCATGATGGTCATCCTGCTCCTGATCGGCGCCAACCTGATCGGCGACGGCATCGCCGGTCTCCAGAGCTGAGCTGAACCCCACACTCCGCTGGCCACTCGACACGCAGGATTCGGACGTTGGCGACCATCAGGCTCCCCACCGAGTCAGTCGGATCCGAGGATCTCGATGTCGCAGTGCAGACCGGGCGCTTGGACCAAGCCGGCGATCCGTAGCAAACGTGAACGCACACCACCACGCCTTCGTCCCCTTCTGGCCCTCCCCGCCCCGGGGGGCGGGGTGCCTCCGAGGCTCTGGGAGGAGGTGGGGCGGGGCGCGAGCCCTGCGTCCCTCCACATCGATGGTCCCCTGCAGTTGTGTATCGGTATTGCAGATGCGCTGCGTGGGGGCGGTGGGCTGCTGCCACCTTCAGCGACAGACGGAGCGAAGCGCCGTCCTCCCGCCATCAGCCAGCGACACCCCGACACGGACCGCCGCACCTACGCTCATCGGATGACGGTGCCGCCGCATGAGCTCCCCCATCCGCTGACCGGCGTCCGCTTCCCGAGCCCGGTACCGCCCGGGAGCGGATGGCCTGACGACGCTGCGACGGGCACCACCCCAATCGCCGACACCGCCGAGGACATCGAGCGACTCGCCACCGATGCCAACCTCGATGAGGTGACCGCCCGGTCGTCCGTATGCCGGGCATGCCCACGGCTGGTGGCGTGGCGGCAGCAGGTGGCGGTGGACAAGCGGGCATCGTTCTCCGACCAGCCGTACTGGGGACGCCCGATCCCAGGCTGGGGGGACCCGGCACCGCACATCCTGGTGGTCGGTCTGGCGCCGGCGGCCCACGGTGGCAACCGAACCGGTCGGGTGTTCACCGGCGACCGCAGCGGCGACTGGTTGTTCGCCGCCCTCCACCGGGTCGGTCTGGCCAACTCACCGGACTCCGTTCATGCCGGCGACGGTCTCACCCTCGACGGCGTCCGCATCGTGGCAGCCGTCCGTTGTGCGCCACCGGACAACAAGCCCACCCCGGCGGAGCGTGACACCTGCGCCGGATGGCTCGACCGGGAGGTGGAGTTGGCACTCCCGTCGGTGCGGTCGATCGTGGCGCTCGGCGGGTTCGCCTGGTCGGCGACGCTGGGCACGCTGCAGCGCAACGGCGTCGTGCTGCCCCAACCCCGCCCGACGTTCGGTCACGGCGTCGAGGCCACGCTCGCCGGCCCCCACGGTCCGCTCCGGTTGCTGGGTTGCTACCACCCCAGCCAGCAGAACACCTTCACCGGCAGACTCACCGAACCGATGATCGACAAGGTGTTGGGGCGCGCCAGGCTATGACGACGGGTCCTGCGCCCACCCCCTTGCACAAACCGACGACCCTGCCTGGATGAGATCGCCGCAACGCCGCCCAGCCATCGGGGGCGTCGATGCGGCGACGTGGACCGCACCGGTGGCGCACGGCGAACCGTGGCGCCGGATGTCGACGTATACAAGATGACAGTTGGGTCGCAGCGAGTCGCGATCACGCAAGTCAACACCCTTGCGTAGACGTTCCCTGGAGGTCACTGGTCATGCGCGGCACACGTCGAGGCTCCCTCTTGTTGGTGATGGCGGCGACAGTCGCCCTGGTATTGCCGGTCCCCGTCGTTCGGGCCGCCGACGATCCCCCGACGCCGATCGACTTCCACGCAACACAGGTCGAGTGGAACTTCGTCGATCTTGCCTGGACACCGCCGCTGCCGGATCTGAACGGCTGGCACTGGGTGTACGAGATCACGAACCTCGAAACCGGCTGGACGGAGCATGCCGGCCACTTCGAGACCAGCCGCCGCTGGGGCGGTCTGCAACCCGATACGCAGTATTCGTTCGAGATCCGGCTGCTCGACTTCAGCCGGGGCGTCGCCTCGGCGCCGAGCGACCCGGTGACCGTCACCACCCCGCCGATGCCTGCCGTGGCGCCGCCGGCCAACCTGCGGGTCGACGCGGCCTACTCGTTCACCTCCCACCTGTCGTGGGATCCGTCACCCGATCCGGGCGTCCAATACCGGGTCCGCGCCGTCGAGCCGGCGAACATGGCCGGCGGTCTCACCACCGGAACGTCATGGTCGCTCCGCTATGCCGGTCAGGAGCCGGGTCGCACTTACACCTACGAGGTCATTGCCATCCGGTCCGACGGCGCCGAGTCCGAGCCGAGCAACGTCGTGAGCGTCACCACGGTTCCGGTGGCCCCTCCGACCGACGTGACCACACAGCGCAACGGCAACGACGTCACCCTGAGCTGGACCGCTCCGGAGGGCGTCGACCCGGCCATCGGCGCCACCTATCTGATCTACGACGGCGGTGTGTTGCAGCGTCAGGTCTCGTCGGCACAGCAGATCGTCGAGACGACGTTGGCCCGCACCGAATCCGGGGTGACCCACAACTACACGGTGGCGCTACGCCACAACCTGAGCGTCGCCTTCGGCATCGTCAACACCTCCGGGCCGAGTGCGGTGACCTCCGTGGCGGTGCCGCCTGCCGACGACACCACCCCGCCCACCGCTCCCGAGGCGGTGATCGTGTGGGAGGAGGACGACTACGGCATCCCCTTCGCCACCTTCATGGTCACCACCGAGTCGACCGACGACATCACGCCACAGGCGGAGATCCGTTACGAGGCGCTGCGCGGGGGGATCACCGGCGAGCTGTTCGTCTACAACGAGAACCACCCGCTGGTGCTCCCCGAGACGTTCGGCCCCCTCCCCGATCGAGGCATCCGCGCCGTCGACGAGGCAGGCAACCGGAGCCAGATCGTGATCCCCGCCTGTGACGACTCCCGCCTCAGCTTCCGCCAGTGTTGAGCGGCTAGCGCATGCTCCCAGGCGAGGTCGCACCACCCGTCGGTGCGATCTCGCCGGTTCGGGTTGGAAGCGCTCCTCTGGTTCCCGACCGCGATCCTCGGACGAGTCCGGGGCGAGGCTGGTGCCGGAGCAGGTACAGGTCCGGCGCTAACGTCGCATCGTGGACAGACCCGACGACATCGAACGATGGTCACCCCTCAAGGTGTGGTTCTTCACCCTGCTGAACCGCACCCCGGCGAGCAACCTGGCGGCGGTCGACCTCGCGGGGCTCGGCCCTGACGATCGCTTCCTCGACCTGGGCTGTGGTGCCGGAGCAGCGATGGAGCGCGCCGTCGCCACCGGAGCTGCGGTCGCCGGCGTCGACCCCAGCCCGGCGATGGTCGAACGAGCCACCAAGCGGGTGCCGACGGCCGAGGTCGCCGTCGGCTCCGCCGAATCGATCCCGTTCCCGGATGACCGTTTCACCGTGGTGCTGACCGTTGCGTCTTATCACCACTGGGCGGACACCGAGGCGGGCTTCGCCGAGATCCGGCGAGTGCTGGCCCCCGGCGGTCGGCTCTTGATCGTCGAACGCCGACTCCGCCGCACCAAAGGCCACGGCATCACCACCGAAACCGCCAACAACCTCGTCGCCTCAATCCCCGACCACGGCTATGCCACCGCCGACCTCGCGACGATGAAGGCGGGTCGCACCGTCTATCTGGTGATCACCGCCGTGGTTCCCGCGTAGACCAGCCCGTCGTGTTCACGCCTGCCGTGCGTCACCCGATCCAACACGCGCAACACCGGTGTCGGCAACAACGCGGCTATTGGTAGGGCGCCCACTCCGGTCCGAGTTCGTCGAAGTCGTCGGCGACGTCGATCTTCTCGTCGAGCGCCCCCACGACGATCCCACCAACCTCCGTGCTGGATTCGGAGGCGACTTTTTGCATTCGGACCACGAGCGCCGCCGACGGCATGACCTTCCCGGACATGTAGGTCGACAGTCGCGAACCCGAGGTCCCGATGCGTGAGGCAAACACCGCCTGGGTGAGCCCGGATGCACCGACCGCCTCCGTGACCGCCGCGGCGACGATGCGGCGTTCGTCCTGCTCGGCACCCGCACGGGCGCGACCGATCACGGCCTCCATGAGCTCAGCCACGCCATAGGGACGGGTGAAGCCGAGGACCTCCTCGACCTGGCGGGCGGTCCGCCCCCATGGCGCCCTACGGATCTCGGCGGCAATCCGCCGCCAGTCGCCGATGCCGCCGCGTTCGAGCGCGGTGTGGACCGCCTCGGTGGGCCAGGTCTCGACCGGGCTTGCCGGGTCCGTGGTCAGGTTGCGGAACGCGAGCGTCACGGGATCACACCTCCACCTCCACGATCAGCGCAGCCAGCTCCCGGCACGTCGCCCGGACCACGGACCAGTCGGCCCAGCGAGCGTCGAGGTTCCGGTAGGCATCGAGCTGATCGACGACCGACGCATCGGCGGGTCGCGGGTCGGCGAGCTGCCGCACGAGCTGCGTGGCGACGCCTTGCCCACCCTCGTGCTGGTCCAGGTAGTAACCGTCGATCCGCGCCAGCACCGCTGCCGATTCGGGGAGCCCGTAGCGGTCGGACAAGGCGGCGACGTCGAGGTAGTCACGCACCTGGTTGCGGCGGACGATCAGGAACGCCTTGACCCGAAGCGTCTCCTCTGCAGTGGGCACTCGGAGCCGTCGACCTGACCCGAGAACGATCTCGGTCGTCTCCAGCGGCCGGGTCCGGATCATCTGGCGTACTCCGGCCTCGATGTCCCCGAGGCGCCCCAGGATCAGCTTTCCCGGCTGAACGCGATTGGTGACCCACTCACCCTCGGACTCGAGCGCCTCGAGGACAGCATCGAACCGGTCCCGGAGATCCGCCAGGACATGGTCGTGATCATGCGAGTCCCGGTGCCCGGCGTACAGCGCCGCCGCCGTGCCCCCAACCAGCGTGGCGTCGGGCACAAGCTCCTGGAGCTTCGCCGCAGACTCCAGGACAAGGTCGAGTTCCAGACTTCGGTTGGGGTGCTCGTCCATTAAGACGATGTTATCAGAATCGATAATACAGAAGAACCGGGACCCGCCACGGGCGTCGTTTCGGGAACGGGCACCCAGTCCGAGGCTCACCCCTACGGCCCGCGGCGACGCCTCGCTGTCGCACGCCGCCGTCCGTCGTGATGCTCGAAACCCCGGCCGGGGCGCCTGTGCCACGTCGGCAGTGTGCCTGGCGTCGGCGACGACACTCAGCAGACGGTCGACATCCCCGGACTCGAACAGCGCATCGAGGACGTGCGGTTGCGGAGCCGGGTGCGGCCTGACGCCAACGGATCACCTCACTGCGACTGCGTCGATCCTTTCCGGATCCGCAGGGAGGCAGGTCACGCCATCGCTGCGCAGCTCGCCGAGGAGTTTCCGGTATCGCCGGTCGAAAGCGGTGCGGTGCCGTCTCGTCATCCCTTGCCGCCAGCGGCCGGCGTTCCCCGCAGTTGCCGTATTCTCGGTTGCGAAATGGTCGATGATCGGTCTGCTGTCCGCCAGACCGAGGGCGTCGACGAGTCGTTGGAACGTGACCCCCCGGTCGTGGACGATCAGCTCCTCAAGGAACGGGATGGCAGTGTCATGTCTCGGCTGACCTCCGTGCGGCGAATCCGGTGCCACGAGGACAGGACCGCCATCGGTCTCATAAGACTCGGGTTCTTGGTTCTCGACCCCGGTCGGGTTGGCTTCCTGGGCAGCGTAGAGCGCTGTTCAGACTCCGCTGGGTGGATGTCTCGGCAGCGACGGTGGGGACGCCACAACCCGATCGTCACCGTGACACCGTCGGCACCACGGAGCAAGCTCCGCCTACGTGGGACAACGGCTGTGTGCCCAGCCGCTATCGGTCTTGGAGATCATCTCGCCGGGTTGAATCATGTGCGGGCACCGAGGGCAGCTACTGGCGAGCTTCGCAGGAATCCGACGTGCGTCGCTTTGCCTAGCGACGGGCGAGGGTGTGTAGGCGCCTACGGCGGACGGTCGTGAGGGCACTTTCTCGGGCGCCTCTGCAACGACGCCGCCGGGGCCTCGGGATGGCGGCGGCACGACCGTCGAGCCCGACCCGGTAGGTGTCGGAGGGAGTGTCGTGATCCCGGCCTCGTGAAGAAATGGGCTCGGTTGCCCCGAGATGACGAAGACCAGGCGACGTTTGGTGCGGGTGAGCGCAACGTAAGCGAGGCGACGCTCGTCCTCCACGGCCTCATCACGTTCCTGGTCGGTCTTCGCCTCGGCTATAGATCGGCTGTGTGGAAGCTGGTCGCTGTCGGCTGCGAACAGCACGACCGTGTCCCATTCCCTTCCCTTGGCACCATGGATCGTGCTCGAGCTCGATGCCGTCCTCATCGACAGCCGCGGCAAGGTTGACCGTACGCGTGACGAGCCACGTGATGAATTCGGCACTCTTCTTGTCGGCCGCCGCAGTGCCGAGAGCAGTCAGGGCATCCATCTCGGTCTTGTCGTTCGGCGACATCTGTTCCACGCTGGAGTAGTGACTATCGAGCCTGCCATCCGTCCGCAGAATCGCCAGGGCCCTAGCGGCCGAATCTGTCGCGGCCAGCGCAGCGCAGAGAAGCGCCCACTCATCCATGCCGGGAGCCCGCCACGCATCGGACGCGGCAAGCGGGACGCCGGCGACAGCAGCTTGGTGGCTTCTCCCATTGCGCAGCGCGGTTGCGACTGCGACCTCTGCGCCCTCGGGGAGATATCGATTCGGTGCACGGAACGATTGGCGCACGTCTTCGGGTGTGGCGGTCCGTGGGGTCTGCGCCACTCGTAGGAAGGCGAGGACGGTGCGTTCGGCATCGGTGGCCTGCAACGCCTGCGGTGGTGCCTGGACCTTCACGCCCTTCTGTGCGCAGGCCCCCACAACCTCGCGCAGCAGGCGACTCGTGCGAGCGAGTACCGCGATGCCCTTTGGATCATCGACGTCGGCAAGCAGCTCGGCGACGATCTCGGCTGCAGCCTCCAGTCCGTTCGCTTGGAGGAACTCGATCTCGCCGGCTCCTAGAGCCCCAGGGTTCGGGCGCATCTCCTTGGGGAATCGTCGAACATTGTGCCCGATGAGACGCGCCGCTGCTTCGCTGATGGCCTGCGGGCAACGGTACGACGTGGCGAGCACGATGCGCTCGAGTCCCGGGTACACGGTATCGAGCAGAACGCTGCGTTCGACGCTGGCCCTTCGCCACGAGTAGATGCACTGGTCCTCGTCGCCGACGGCGAAGATGGAGTCCTCGGGGGCTGCGACGAGGCGAACGAGCAGTTCCTGAGCCGGTTCGATGTCCTGGTACTCGTCGACGAGGACGCAATCCCACTTGCCTTGCCAGCGCTGACGAGCATCGGCGTCGCTGCGCAAGAACCGCACCGGGAGCACGATGAGATCGTCGAAGTCATTGCGGTCGATTCCTTCGAGATGTTCCTCGTATCGGCGATAGATCTCGGCGGCGGTGCGTTCCACCGCGGTCTTCGCCGACCGCTGTGCGGTCGAGACATCCCACATCTTCGCCAGCTTGTAGTCACTGACCGCCGCACTGGCCACCGGTGCGTCGAGCCACACACCCCCATCCCCGACCGCTTTCATCGCATCTGTGGCGAGTTTGCGCCATGGGCCATAGGACACGGTCTGGACTCTCGGAGCGCGCAGCAGACGCTCCTTCTTCAGGATCGAGTACCCCAGGGCGTGAAAGCTCCGCACCTCCACCCCCGTGATCCCCAACCGGAGCAGCCGGTCAGTCAACTCGGTCGCTGCTGCCTTGTTGAAGGTTGTGCACAAGATGCGGTTGGCGGCCACCCCACGCGCCAGCAGTTCCTGAACTCTGGCAATCATCGTGGTGGTCTTCCCCGATCCCGCCGGAGCAATGACCTGGACGACACCCTCGTCGGCCTCGACGGCGCGCCGCTGGTCGCCATCGAGCGACATCTTCCACGCTGGGACAGAACGTGGCTCGCCTGAGGCCGAGTCGACCGTGGATGATGACCGGCGATTGGCAAGCCGGTGCCACCGCAACCAGTCGAGGAGCCTCCGCCACCAAGACCGGTGTTCAGTTTGGAGCGGAAGATCGCTGTAGGTGAGCGCTGCCTGCCTCGGTTCGAGAGCACCGGCCACATCCCGCACAACGGCGGCGACATCGCGATAGATCCTCGATCCGGAAAACCGAATGACCTCCCAGCCGAGACGCCGCAGGTGTTCGTCCCGCCGGGCGTCCCGTTCGGCGTCATGCCACCCCCTGCCATCTGCCTCGACGGCGAGCCTCTCGGGCGGGAAGGCGAAGTCGACCCGGTAGCGACCGATTCCGTATTGCACACGTGGGGTCATTCCTGCGGTTCTCATTGCCCGGTAGAGCTGATCCTCGATCGGCGTCAGCGGTGGCAGCCCGTCGCTTCGCCCCACACTGCGGTACCGCCCCGCCATGTAGATCAGGCGTTCAAGGGTCCACGGGTACCCCATGTCGGGGGCGACGAACTGGGACGCCCGGAGATCGCCGATCTCCCGGTCGACCCCCAGGAGCAGCGTGACGTCACGCCGGAAGGCTGGCTCGACAAGGAACGAGTAAATGTCGGCGAGGTCGCCGGCGGTTTGGGTTGGTACGCCGAGGATCGCCAGTTTCGGGTTGTCGTCGAACATGCGCAGGAGGGCGACCGCGGCGTTGTCGAGCGTGAGCCTCTTTGCTGTGGTGTTGCGGGCTGGCTCGATCAGACGATGCCGCAGCTCTGCGAACGACTCCACGGTGTAGCCGGCCTTTCGGAGCTCTCGTTGTGAAGGAGGAGTCGTCGTCCAAGTGAGGTTTCGGTGTCTGCTCATTGCGGCGCCATTCTCGACGTATCCGTTGTCAGTTGTCTCATCGGTCGTGGCTCCGGGGAAAAATGCCGCGCTCAGCTACGGGACAGGTCATCCTGGGGTGGCAGCGGGCAGCATCCGGATCGGCGATGATGGCGCCATGCCGATACCTGAGGACATCACCCGCAACGATGTATTGTGAGCGCTGAGCGACCTGGACGGTGGTCTCGAGCATCCCTACGGAGAGCCGACCCACTACGTCCTGATCCATGAGGGGCGCACCTATCCACCCAAAGCCCCGGTAGGGCTGGCGAGTCGCCGGGCGCTGGGTCGTCTCCTCAGGCCCACCGGCCGGCGGACGCTTACGACCTCCTACCGGACTACGAGGAGCAGACCTCGGCCGACGTCGATGAGGTCGTCTCCAACGACGACGACACGGACGAGGACGAGTAGCCGGTCGAGCACTGCGGGTAGGGCCCGAAGCTGGTGACCCACCAGCGAGGCTCACCGCATCACACGGGATTTGGGTCGGAAGGCCCGTAGGACAACCCGTATCCACGCCGTAGCATTGCGGCCCGCGGTCGCCCCCAGCTCCGGAATCAGGTGGCCGACAACATGGGACAGAATGACATGGTCTCTGGGGATGGTTCATCTGATACAGCGCACGATCTTGCCGGCGATCTGCTGATAAGTCGCGCACGGAGACTTTTCGGTTTCCTACGGGAGATCCAGAGCCTCAAATCTCAGCCGGTGCGAACGGTCGAGCAGTACGAGAGCGGAAACGGAGTCGTCGTCTGGCTCCATGACGTTCCGGAGCATCCGGCGGTCGCCTCGGCACTGACACACGACCGCCCAGCACCGGAAGCGCCGCTGCTCATCGTCGATCGGGTACCGCCGGTCGATCCGCCCGAGCTCCCTGCCGAACTCGAGCCATGGCTCGATGCGGAGCAGGTCATGAATCCCGACAACGACCCACTCCCTGCCGAAACCCGGATTGATGGTGATGCCGTCACACGCTTCGACGAGCAGGAGGAGCGCCAGGCCACCTTCGAGATTTGGCGCTCGATCTGGAAGGAGTGGGCCTCCGAAGAGCGCGACGCCAGGCGTGTTCGCCAGCTGTACACCACCCTGTTCAAGGCTGGGGAGCGGTTCACGGCAGCCCCCGAGGAACTCGATCTTGTGTTGGGAGTGGGTCTTCTCTCTTGGCGTCCGGAAGCCCGGGATGTGATCAGGAGACACTCGCTCGTCGCGCCTGTCACCGTCGACTTTGCCGAAGACACCGGCCGGATCACCGTCCAGTTCCCCGAGGGTTTCGAGGGTTTCGAAGTGGAGGTCGACATGCTCGACGCCTCCCAGCGACCCGATCCGTTACGACTGCAAACCTTCACCGACGAAGTGACGGCATTCGAAGGTCATCCGCTCGATCGGGAAGCGCTCGACCCGCTACTCCGGCGGTTCGCCAACATCATCAGGGACGACGGCATGTTCACACCGTCAGTCGAACCTGGAACCGGTGCCGCCACCCACCCGGTTGTGTCCATCGCTCCTGCGTTCATCCTCCGCAAGCGGTCCAACGAGGGCCTGGTGCGGATCTACAACACCATCGACGCGCAACTCGCCGCCAGCGGCGTGGTGCCGCTCGGTATCCGCCAGGTCATCGACGTCGTCGAAGGTGACGATGATCGTGACCACGGAGAGCAAGGAGCGGCCCCGACCGAAGCCTTCCTTCCGCTCGCTGCGAACGACCAGCAACTTCAGATCATCGCCCGAGTCGACTCGGCGTACCACACGGTCGTTCAGGGACCGCCTGGTACCGGCAAGACCCACACCATCGCCAATCTCGTCTCCCATCTGTTGGCCAAGGGGCAGCGAGTCCTGGTGACCGCCCAAACCGATCGAGCCCTCCGCGAACTCCAGGACAAGTTGCCGGCCGAGATCGCTCAGCTCACGGTCTCGGTCGTGGGCCGAAGTCGTGCAGACCTGGCGGATCTTCGGGTTGCGGTGGAATCGATCGGCGCACACGCCAGCTCCTACGATCCCGAAAGTGCGGCGCAGCTGATCACACAGCTCGATACGAAGCTCGATGACCTCCGGCGGGACCGATCGAAGCTGGAGGGCCAGTTGCTCGAGACCCGCAGGCGGGAGACCGACCAACGCTCATTCGAAGGCTCCGAGGGCACGCTGGCCGAGATCGCACGAAGCCTCGACGACGGGGGCGAACGGCACCGCTGGCTGGCATCGTTCGACCTCGACACCACCGAGCCGGCACCGATCAGCAACGCCGAAGCCATCGAATGGCTCACGCTGTTGCGCGATCCGGAACTACAGCAGGACGAGGCGGAGTCGAGGACGCTACCTGCCCTCGACGACGTTCCCGACCCAGAGGCGTTCGAGCGGATGGTCGACAACGAACGCACCGCCGC
Organism: uncultured Acidimicrobiia bacterium; assembly: GCA_963708235.1. Classification (GTDB taxonomy): domain Bacteria; phylum Actinomycetota; class Acidimicrobiia; order Spongiisociales; family UBA5794. Next base: position 2,642,345 of record OY970200.1, read on the forward strand.
AGAAGCCGCTCGCCGCTACGGATCGATCGAGAGTCACCCCGCATACCCCTCAATTGCCGGGCAACCCCCAGACCAACGATCCGAGCTCCGTAGCCGGGTTCTTCACCTCGCCGACACGGCACGCGAGCTCAGCGAGCGCAACGAGGAGTGGATCTCGGAGGCACTCGGCGACATCCTGGACGGCCGGCAGCAGCTCTGGGAGCGTCGCCACGACGAGCTTCAATCCCGACTCGAGGACTTGGATCCCATCGTCAAACGCCTCGGCACGAATCCGATGGTGAACGTCGAGGGTCCCACCACGGCCGACCTGGTACCCCTTGCGGAGGATCTCCTGACCCATCTCGAGGCAGGCGGCCGGCTCGGCGGAGTGGTCAAACCTCGACCCGTGCGAGCTGCGGCACCACTCATGGCCAGGGTCACGGTCGATGGACTCCAGCCGACGACACCGGATCGGCTGCGGCGCTTTCTCGACTGGGTCCGTGCCGAGAACGATCTGGATGCGATCGAGAAACTATGGCCTGCCACGGTGGCGATTCCCGAGGAGGACACCCACTTCGAGCAGTTGGCCTGGCATGAGACCGAACACCATCAGCTACGGCGCGTGATGACGTTGGCGGCTGACCTCGTCACCGAGGAAACACGACTGGACCAACTCGGCGTTCCCAAGCCCAACTGGTCCGACCTCGAAGGCGTGCGCAGCTTCGCATCCATCGTCGACGCCGTCATCGCCACCGAAGAGGCCTCCCAGCACGCCGCACCCGTCGAGAGCCTGCAGGCCAAGCTCGCCACCTTGGCCCGTGGTCTCACCGCCGCCGACGCCACGAAGTCGCTCGCCGCCGCCGTCACCGAGCGCGACCCGAACGCATACAGGGCAGCACACGAACGTCTCTTCGCTCTCCTCGACACCCTCGAACGATCGAATCGGAGGAGCGCGATCACGGATCGGATCTCCGCTTCCACCCGCAGCCTGGCGGGTGCGGTGCTTGCTGACCGGGACAATCCGCAATGGGAGACGATGCTCGGTGGGTTCGTCGACGCGTGGGACTGGCATCGGCTGGACAACTGGCTCGAAGACGAGACCCTGTCGACAACCGATCACGTTCAGCACCAGCTCAAGGTCACCGAGGATCGTATCCGTGCCACCATCACCGAGCTGACCTCGGCGCATGCCTGGCGGCTGGCCGTCGACCGCCTGGGACAGCGCGAGCGGGAGAGTCTGGCCGCCTATGCCTTGGCGGTCCGCCAACTCGGAAAGGGAACCGGCCGCTACGCCCACCACCGGAGACTCGAAGCCCGCAAGGCGCTGAAGGCCTGTCGCTCTGCAGTTCCCGCATGGATCATGCCGACCTACCGCATCGCGGAGACGCTCGACATCGATCCTGACATCTTCGACGTCGTCATCATCGACGAGGCCTCCCAGGCAGGCCTCGAGGCCACCTACCTCCAGTACCTCGCTCCCAGAATCATCGTGGTCGGCGACCACCACCAGGTCTCACCTGCCGGCGTCGGGATCGAGGTCCAGAAACTCATCGACCTCACCCACCAGTACCTGTTCGACATGGACCACCAGAACATTTGGCAGTCCCCCCGAGTCTCTTTCTTCGATCTCGCACGGATCAAGTACGGACACATGATCTCGCTCCGCGAGCATTTCCGATGTGTTCCCGAGATCATCGGGTTCTCGAACCAGCTCGTCTATGAGCCGGACCGGATTCCGCTCATCCCGTTGCGTCAGTTCGGAGTCGACCGCCTGACACCGATCCAACTGACGCACGTCGCGGACGGCTACGAGAAGGGCACGACCAATAAGATCAACCCGCCGGAGGCGGAGGCGATCGTCGATGCCATCGAGAAATGCTGCAGCGACCCGCAGTACGACGGCAAGACGATGGGCGTCATCTCGCTGACCGGCAAAGCCCAGGCGGATCACATCGAGCAGGCGCTGCTCGAACGGCTCGGGCCCAACGAATTCAGGGCGCGCGACCTGCGCTGCGGCGATGCTGCCGACTTCCAGGGTTCCGAGAGGGATGTGATCTGCCTCTCCATGGTCGCCGCACCAAGGGCTGAGGGTCGCATCACTCCGCTCACGGCGGACATGTACATCCAGCGCTTCAACGTCGCCGGTTCCAGAGCCAAGGACCAGATGTGGCTCTTCCACTCGGTCACCCTCGACGACCTTGCCAACCGTGAAGACATGCGCTTCGCCCTCCTCAACTACTGCACGGATCAGGTTCGCCAGGTCGGCCGCGACGACGTCGACCTCCCCACCCGCGTGCCGACTGACGTCCAGGTCGACCCTTTCGAGTCGCTGTTCGAACAGCACGTGTTCAACGCCATCATCGGTCGCGGGTTCATGGTGCAACCTCAGGTCCCGGTGTACAACTACCGCATCGACCTCGTCGTCATCGGCGGACAAGGTCGCATCGCCGTGGAGTGCGATGGTGACTCATGGCACGGTGCGGATCGGTTCGAGGCCGACATGGCGAGGCAGCGCGATCTGGAGCGGGTGGGATGGACCTTCTTCCGCATCCGGGCTTCGGCGTTCTACCGGGATCCGGAGGACGCACTGGCGCCGCTGTGGGATCTGCTGACAAGACACGAAATCCGCCCGGCAGGCTGGGTACCCGCCCGTGCCCCCACGCCTGAGGATGAACCGGCAAACCCGACGGACGAGGTCGAGGGACTCGCCATGCCGCCCCCGGTGATCGACGACCTAGATCCAACTGACGCACGCGACACGTTCCCAGCCTTCGACGATGTGCTGGACGACGTCATCGGCGACCAGCCAGCGAGTATCGCCGACACGGAGAGCCTGGAGCCCGAGATCACGACGACACCCCAGGTGCCGACACCGGCGGATGCGCGCCCTATCACGGTGAGCGCCGTTGTAGCCAGGCATCCCCAACTGGCACTCGGTACCCGGGTGACCCATCCCTCCATGGGGGAAGGGAAGATCATCTACATCGCTCTGACAGCCGAAGGGTTTCACGTGACCGTTGCGTACGATTCCGGCGAGCGAGCGGAGTACTCATCGGAAGAGATGGCACACACCGGGTGGATGTCTTGGGCGGAACCCGCGCCTTCGCCAGTCATTGAGGACGCAGACGCCATACCCGTTCCGGCTGCTCCACAGACGATCGCCCTTGCCACGCACGTCGCCTACCAGGGCGTAGGTCTGCCTGATCCGAGGTCGGGCTCTCTGGCCAGCCTCTGCGCCGGCTTGGAGGCGATCGTGGCAGTCGAAGGCCCGGTCACCGCAGACCGGGCCTATCAGCTCTTCATCAAGGGAGCCGGTTTCGACCGAGTCACCCGCCAGGTGCGCAGTGCGCTGAATGTTGCACTCACCTCCATTCGCTCCAAGATCGAGGCCGATGAGTTCGACAACCCGCTGACCAACTGGCCCCAACGCGTGTTGCGCCTCCCAGGCACGCCGCCGGTGGTCGTCCGGGAACTCGGCATGCGCGACTTCTATCAGGTGCCACTCAATGAGATCAGGGCGCTGATGGAGGTACTACACGATGGATCTCTCGATGAAGAGGACGATGCCGCGATCAAGCGGAGAGTTCTCGACAGCTACGACCTCGTTCGACACACCGCGAAGGTAGACCAGTACCTCGGGGCCGCGCTCCGACTGTGACCCGTCACCGCCGCGGATCCGGTACCGCACGTACAATCCCGGCCGGACCGTGAGGCAATCGGTACCGAGCAGCTGGGCACTCGTGATCGGCCATGGCGGCAATCGAGGAACGAATCGAATCGATCAATGGGAGAGCATGAGTGGACAGCAGTGATCTGGCGGAGGTAAAGCGCACGCTGTGGGCGTCGGCGGACCAGCTTCGGGCGAACTCGACGTTGGCGCCGAGCGAGTACAGGGGGCCGGTGCTGGGGTTGATCTTCCTCGCCTACGCCGAGCATCGCTTCGAGGAGGTGCGTCCCGAGATCGAGGCCCAGGCGACACCGCGGCGACCTCCCACACCCGACGACTACCGGGCCAGGTCGGTGCTGTACCTCTCCGAGGAGTCCCGGCTGTCCTACCTAGTCAACCTCCCTGAGAAGGAGGATCTCGGCGCCGCCGTCGACAGTGCGATGCGACTCGTGGAGACCCACAACACCGAGCTCAAGGACGTGCTGCCCAAGGGCTACCAGCGGTTGGAGAAGTCGACGCTGGTGGAGCTGCTGCGGTTGTTCGCCCCGCTGCCGCGCAAGCTGTCCGGCGACGCCTTCGGGCTCGTCTACGAGGAGTTCCTGTCGAACTTCGCCATGGCGGAGGGTCGGCTGGGCGGGGAGTTCTTCACGCCGTACTCGATCGTCCGGCTGATCGTGGAGATCATCGAGCCGTTCCACGGGAGGGTGTTCGACCCGGCGTGCGGCTCGGGCGGCATGTTCGTGCAGTGCGCTAAATTCGTGGAGCGTCACTCCGGGTCGCCCACCCGGGAGCTGTCGGTGTACGGCCAGGAGCAGAAGGAGGTCACCGTCCCGATCGCCAAGATGAACCTGGCGCTCCACGGGCTCTCCGGCGACATCCGGCTCGGCAACAGCTACTACGACGACCTCCACCACAGTGCCGGCGCCTTCGACTTCGTCATGGCCAACCCGCCGTTCAACGTCAACGGCGTCGACAAGGACAAGCTCGCCGGCGACCGCCGGTTCCCGTTCGGCCCCCCCAAGCCGGACAACGGCAACTACCTGTGGATCCAGCTCTTCTATTCGGCCCTCGCCGAATCCGGCCGGGCCGGGTTCGTCATGGCCAACTCGGCAGGCGACGCCGGGCACTCCGAGCGGGAGATCCGCCGCCAGCTCCTCGAGTCGAAGAGTGTCGACGTGATGGTCGCCATCGGGACCAATTTCTTCTTCACCGTCACCCTCCCGGTCACCCTGTGGTTTCTCGACAAAAGCAAGCGAGGCACCGACCGCGAGGACACCGTGCTCTTCATCGACGCCCGCCACCTCTACCGCCAGATCGACCGAGCCCACCGCGACTTCCTCCCCGAGCAGATCGAGCTGATCGCCAACATCGTCCGCCTCTACCGCGGCGAGGAGATCGAGACCGTCGACGGCAGCGACACCATGGTCGAGGCGCGCTTCCCCGACGGCACCTACGTCGACGTCCCCGGTCTGTGCAAGGTGGCAACCCTCGCCGAGATCGAGGCCCAGGGCTGGAGCCTCAACCCCGGCCGGTATACCGGCACTGCCGCCACCGATGATGACGGCGATGACTTCGTCGAGAAGCTCGCTGACCTCTACGACGAGTTCACCCGACTGAGCGACGAAGCCGCCGTGCACCGGGCGAGGGTCGACGTTGCCGTGCAGAGGATTCTTGAGGGATGACCGAGTGGCGAAGCAGGTCGATCGGGAGCATTGCGGCAGAGGACAGGTACGCCGTGGTGGGTGGACCGTTTGGTAGTGCCCTCGGCCGCAAGGATTACGTAGCCGACGGGGTGCCGGTGATTCGCGGAACGCAACTCAGTGGGGCGGGTGCCTTCTCACACGACGACCTCGTGTTTGTGAGTGAGGAGAAGGCGGACCGTCACCAAGGGAACCTTGCATACCCCGGAGACATTCTCGTGACTCAACGCGGAACGGTGGGACAGATTGGTCTCATCCCCAAGGCCGCAGGCTATCCGAGGTACCTTCTGTCCCAGAGCCAGATGAAGCTGACAGTCAATGGGGAAACCACTGACGCCCGCTTCGTCTACTACGCGCTTCTCGCACCTGATGCCCAGCACCTCCTTCACGGCTCAACGATGTCGGCGGGTGTCCCGCACATCAATCTCGCGACCTTCCGTGAGCTGACGCTCAAGCTGCCACCATTGCCGGTCCAGCAGCGCATCGCCGGCGTGCTTGGAACGATCGATGACCTGATCGAGAACAATCGGCGGCGGGTTGAGGTGTTGGAGGAGATGGCGCAGGCCATCTACCGCGAGTGGTTCGTCCGGTTCCGGTACCCTGGTCACGAGGTCGCCACCTTCGTCGACTCCCCTCTCGGCCCCGTCCCCGAAGGCTGGGAAGTCAAGCGTTTGGGCGACTTGGTGGACATCGACAAGGGCCTGTCATACAAGGGTGCCTATCTCACGGACGTGGGCGTCCCGATGGCGAACCTCAAGTGTGTGCTCAGCGGTGGAGGATTTCGACGGAGTGGCACCAAGCCCTATTCGGGTTCGTTCAAGGCAAAGCACGAGGTTGAGCCTGGCGATGTCATCGTGGCGAATACCGATCTCACCCAGGCTGGAGCCGTCATAGGATGCCCAGCGTTCATTCCAAGAAGGGGTTTCGAGGGGGGCGGGATCATCTCGCACCATCTCTTTGCCATCAGGAATGTCGAACCAGCCACGCGGTCATGGATCTACGAGGTACTTCGCGATCAGCGATTCCGCGAGTACGCGCGTGGCGTAGCCAGCGGGACCACGGTCTTGGGGTTTCGACCGGCTGACCTGCTCTCGTATAGGCTTCCGTGCCCTCCCGCCGGGATGTACCTGCGCTTCGGTGCCATGGCTCTAGATCTTCGTCGGCTCGGCGAGGATCTCAACGATGCCGCAGATCACCTCGCAGCCATGCGCGACCTCCTTCTCCCCAAGCTGGTGACGGGGCAGATCGATGTGTCGGACCTGGATCTCGATGCGGTGGTGGAGTCGGTGGCGTGACCTCGCGGAAGTACACCGAGGTGGAGTTGGTGGAGGGTCCGGCGCTCGAGTTACTCGCCGAGTTGGGGTGGACCGTGGTCGACGCCTATGCCGAGACGTTGGGGCCGGCGGGGACGTTGGGGCGCGACTCGATCCATGATGTGGTGCTCACCCACCGGTTGCGGGACGCCCTCCGGTTGCTAAATCCGACGGTGCCCGACGACATCCGGTCGACGGCTCTGGCGGAGATGGTGCGGGACCGCTCGCTGATGGACCCGGTGCGCGCCAACCGGGAGATCCACGGGCTGCTGCGCGACGGGTACCAGGCCGAGTGGCGCGACGCCACCGGCGAACCGAGGTTCGCCGCCGTGCGGTACGTGGATTTCACGGACTCGACGAAGAACGACTGGTTGGCGGCGTCGCAGGTGTGGATCGCCGGGGAGCTGCACCGGCGACGCACCGACACCATCCTGTTCGTGAACGGCATCCCGCTGGTGCTGGCGGAGTTCAAGGAGCCGAACCGCCCGGTGAAGGCGGCGTACGACGAGAACCTGTGCGACTACCGCGACACGATCCCACAGCTCTTCCAGCCCAACGGGGTTGTCATCCTCTCCAACGGTTCGCAGGCCGTGGTGGGCTCCACCTTCGCTCCGTGGGAATTCTTCGCCGGGTGGAAAGTGATCGACGCCGACGGCACCCGGGGCATTGTGGAGTTGGAGACAGCGCTTCGGGGCACCTGTACCCCGGATCGGCTGCTCGACCTGATCGAGAACTTCGTGGCCTACATCGAGCGGCCCGGAGGCCTCATCAAGGCGTTGGCCCGCAACCACCAGGTGCTCGGGGTCAACGCCTCCATCGAGAACCTGCACCGCATCCGCGCCGAGGGGGACACTCGGCTCGGCGTGTTCTGGCACACCCAGGGGTCGGGCAAGAGCCTGTCGATGTTGTGGTTCACCCAGAAGGTGCTGCGCCGTCTGCCGGGGTCATGGACGTTCGTGATGGTCACCGACCGCACCGAGCTGGACGAGCAACTCCACGGCGAGTTCGCCGACGCCGGGGTCATCTCGAAGGAGGCCAGGGTCCACGCCGAGTCGTCGGCGCACCTGCGCGAGCTGCTCGCCGCCGACCACCGCTACGTGTTCACCCTCATCCACAAGTTCCGGGTCGACGCCAACGCCGGCGAGACCGAGATGCCAGTGCTGTCGGACCGTCCCGACGTCATCGTGATCACCGACGAGGCCCACCGCAGCCAATACGACACGCTGGCGCTCAACATGCGCCGGGCCCTCCCGAAGGCCTCCTTCATGGGCTTCACGGGTACCCCGCTACTCGCTGGCGAAGAGCTGACCCGGCAAGAATTCGGCGACTACGTCAGCATCTACAACTTCCGCGACGCCATCGCCGACGGTGCCACCGTCCCGCTGTACTACGAGAATCGCATCCCCGAGTTACAGCTCACCAATGAGCACTTCGCCGACGAACTGACCGAGCTGCTGGAGGAGGCCGAGCTCGACGAGAACGCCGAGGGCCGCCTGGTGCGGAAGTTCGGCCAGCAATACGCCCTCATCACCCGACCAGAGCGGCTCCGCACCGTCGCCCGCGACCTGGTGCGCCATTTCGTCGGTAGGGGGTTCGCCGGCAAGGCGATGTACGTCGGGATCGACAAGGCCGCCGCCGTGCGCATGTACGACCTTGTACAGGCGGCGTGGGCGGAGCACCTCGACGAGCTGCGGGCCCGCCACGACGCCCTGCCGGAACTGGAGCGCCCATGGGTGGCGAGCCGCATCGATCTGATGGAGACCACCGACATGGCAGTGGTGGTGAGCCAGGGTCAGAACGAGATCGGGACCCTCGCCGCCAAGGGGCTCGACATCAAACCGCACCGGGCCCGGATGAACACCGAGGATCTCGACGAGGACTTCAAGGATCCCGACCACCCGCTGCGGCTGGTGTTCGTGTGCGCCATGTGGATGACCGGTTTCGACGCCCCCAGCGTGTCGACCATCTACCTCGACCGGCCGATGCGCAACCACACCCTGATGCAGACCATCGCCCGCGCCAACCGGGTATTCCCCGACAAGGAGAACGGGCTCATCGTCGACTACATCGGCGTGTTCCGCGACCTGGAACGGGCGCTCGCCATCTACGGGGCCGCCACCGCCGAGGAAGGGGTCGACTCCCCCATCCAGGACAAGACCGAGTTGGTCGCCGCCCTCGGTGCCGCCGTCGAGGCCCTCGCCGAGCTGGCCGAACGCTACGACGTCGATCTCGACGAGCTGCGCACCGCCTCCGGGTTCACCTTCATCGCCCTTCGGGACTCTGCCGTCGAGGCGCTGATGGTCGACGACTCCGTCCGGACCGAGTTCATCGCCGCCGCCCAACACGCCCGCAAGCTGTTCAAGGCGGTGCTCCCCGACCCCGCAGCCGCCGCCCACCAGGGACAGGTAGCGGTGATCCGAGTGCTGGCGGAACGCATCGCCGACGTGGCCCGACCGACCTCCGCCGACATCGAGGCCGTGGTCGACGCCGTCGATGCATTGCTCGACCGGTCGGTGGGCGCCGAGGAGTACGTCATCCGCGCCGCCGCCGAGGGCATCGACCCCGACCCGCTCATCGACCTGTCGAAGATCGACTTCGATGCCCTGTCGGCGAGCTTCGCCGGCCGCAAACGTTCCGAGACGGAGCGGCTCGCCGGATTGCTGAAGCGACGGGCCGTTGCGGCAGCGCGACGCAACCCGACCCGGTTCGAGCTCGTGGATCGCATCGAGGAACTGATCGCCGCCTACAACGCCGGCAGCATGAACATCGACGAGTACCTGCGCCGCCTGATCACCCTCTCCCAGGACCTGAGCGTCGAGGAACGCCGGGCGGTCGTCGAGGACATGACCGAGGAGGAGTTGGCGATCTTCGACCTCCTCACCCAGCCCGAACCGGTGCTCGACGCGACCCAGCGGGAACTGGTGAAGGTAAGCGCCAAGCGTCTGCTCGCCCATCTGCATGACAAGCTCGTCCTCGACTGGCGGCACAAGGCGGCGACGGTTGCAGGTGTCCGCACCTCGATCCGAGACGTGCTCGACAATGACCTGCCCGCCGACCCGTACCCACCCGAGTTGTTCGACACCAAGGTGCAGATGGTGTTCGATCACATCGTCAGCACCTACGGCGACGACGGCACCAGCGTCTACGACGGAGCCGAGGGCGCTGCCCCGTCGGCTGGCGGCATGGCGGTGTTGGCAGCGCCCGATATCGACACGTTGACCGCCGACGTGGTGGAGCGCCTCCGGGTCGACGACGAGTTCGCCTCGATGGTGGCTGAACAGCTCGGGATCAAGGGCGGCGCAGCCCTGCGAACCATCGAGGAGCTGATCGACAACGACGAGGACTTCGCGGTCGAGTTCAAGTCCACTGCGCGGTGGGACCTCCGTCTCGACCAGCCGAGCAAGGCCATCGAGGACGCCATCGTCAAGACCGTCGCCGGTTTCCTCAACACCGACGGAGGAACCTTGCTCATCGGCGTCGGCCCCGACCGCCAGGTCCTCGGCCTCCACCACGACTACCCGCGGGTCAAGCCCCAGAACGGCGACGGCTTCGTCAACTGGCTCACCACCCACCTCATCAACGCCCTCGGCCACACCCCGGTCACCCGCAGCCGTGCCCGCATCGTCGTGCACGACGGCCGTGAGGTCTGTCGACTGGATGTTGCCCAGTCGTCGCACCCCGTGTCGGCCAAGACCAGCAAGGCCGATGGAGTGTTCTACGTCAGGATGAACAACTCGACCCGGGAGCTGCCCGAGCACGAACGCACGATCTACGTCGCCGACCGATGGCCCGGTGTCGGGCTCACATGACCTTCGCACGGCAGGACGGACCACGCACATGCTGAGGCCACCGGAGGATCGGCTTGTGCGACCGACGCTGCGCTGTCTCATCGAAGACCTCGGGGGCGAGGTCGGCCCACCGGACCTTCGCAGTGCGCTGCAAACTGCCGTGGCCGACATGGGCGATGACGCTACTTACCTGTTCCCGTGCCACCTCGCCGCCGTGGAGCACATTGTGATCGACAAGGCCAACCTGCTTGCGGGTGACGCGGCCGCCCATCGCGAACGGATCGAAGCCATCACCGACCGCACGGTCGTCAAGGTGAAGACGAGCAACCGCCGTGGGGCGCTCTGGCGAGATGATGAGGGAACCTGGTGGCTCGTGGCGGCCGGTCGTCGCAAGGACGACGGGCCGGGTGACTTCTACCGCGACCTGGCGCGGCACGCCGGCGATTCGACCCCCATCGCTCCGACCGACATCGATCAGCGATATCTCCGGTTCGAAGAGGCCTACGTCGCCGAGGTCGAGGCCGAGCGGGAAGCACAACGACACGTGCTCAGCTCACTCTTCGCCGCGTGCCGCAGGTTGACCGAGCCTCAGACTGTCCGAGTCTTCGGGGCCGACGTGTCGGTCGTCGTGATCCCGGACGACGACGGGCTGGCCGTTCTGGAGATGAGCTGGGAGATGCGGTACTTCGAGCAGCAGGACCGGTTTCCCAGCGACATCCTGGCAATGGTCCCGCACATGGAGGACATCGATCATTGGGAGTACCTGCCGCCCCGCACCGACTCCGACTCGCCGCACTCCTGGTTTGCGTACATCGACCTCCGGTGGGTCGAGTGGCTTGGCACTGCCGCCGAACTTGACGACCTGCTGAGCGTTGACTGGCTGCCGCCGAACCCGTCGACCGACGGATCGGAGAATTTCAGTCACTACGCGAGCAAGCGGGTGGTCACCATCGCCTACGTCGAGGGCATCGAGATCCAGGGCTTGTGCGGTGCGCGAATCGTTCCCCACCGGGATCCCGAGCGTTTGCCCACATGTCCCGTGTGCACGGAGACGGTGGGGTTCCTCCGGCAAGGGCCAGGACGATCCGCCTAGCCGCCGGGACGGTCAGACAATCCCCGCAGCACGAGCAGCGCGGTCGCGGCGTCGCTGCTCGGCAGTAGCGGCCGCGTCGCGTGCCTCGGCCTTTGCTGTGGCGCGCTCGTTCAGGATGCGCATGACCTCGCTGGCAGGGACTCGTAGCGCATTCCCGATCGTGAAGTTCTCGATGCTGCCTGCTTCACACAGGCGCGCCAAATGAGAGCGAGACATGCCGAGTAGCTTTGCCGCCTCCGTCGAGGTGAGCGGTTTACCGTCGGCCACGGCGGCAACCGACTCACCGCGACGAAGCGCATCCATGGCGAAGGCAAGCTGTTCGCGGATCGGCTGGGGCAGACTGTCGAGATCAAGCGTTCCGGTACGCTCGGCGTGGTCAACGGCCGTCTCGAGACGCTCGCGGTCTTCAGCATCGAGATCGGCGGGGTCGACAGCGAGCACGGGCGAGTGGCGCATCGCAGGTCCTCCTCCTGGTGTGCAGCGGTGCCTGCACAACTAATTAATACTATAGCTCCGATATCTTGTCTATATCACCAGAGTCACTTATCTCTCAGGTGATACAACTGAGTCCGGCGAGCTGCCGAACGAAGTGACGGATGTGCCGAACACGCGATTTCGGGTACCGTCTCTCGCCATGACGCTGCCGACGCCAACCTTCACCGATGTGCTGGCGGCCCGGGTGCGGATTGCTCCGTATCTGTGGGCGACGCCGTTGTTCGGGTATGCGGGCCTCGACGAGTTGGTGGGGACTGAGGTGCTGGTCAAGCATGAGAACCACCAACCCGTGGGGGCGTTCAAGGTTCGGGGTGGGGTGAACCTGGTGGCTCGACTTGGCGAGACAGAGCGCAAGCGCGGGCTCATCACCGCTTCGACGGGGAACCATGGGCAGTCGATCGCATTCGCTGCCCGGCTGTTCGGGGTGTCGGCAACGGTGTGCGTGCCGGAGGGGGCGAACCCGGTGAAGGTGGCGGCCATCGAAGGGCTCGGCGCCGAGATCGTGATGCACGGTCGAGACTTCGACGAGGCCCGGGACCACGGCGCCGGAATCGCCGAACGCAACGGCATGCGCTGGGTCCACTCCGGGAACGAGCCGGATCTCATCGCCGGGGTAGGCACCCACACCCTCGAGATCCTGGAAGAACGGCCCGATGTCGAGGTCGTCGTAGTCCCGATCGGTGGCGGCAGCGGGGCGGCGGGCGCCTGTATCGCCGCCAAGGCCATCAACCAGGCGATCCGGGTGATCGGCGTCCAGTCCTCGGCCGCTCCCGCCGCCTATCTGTCCTGGAAGGCGCACCAGCTCATCGAGGACCAGATGGGGACCTTCGCCGAGGGACTCGCCACCCGTGTCCCCTTCGAGCTGCCGCAGCGGATCATGTGGGACCTCCTCGATGACTTCGTCCTGGTCAGCGACGACGAGATCCGCTCTGCCCAGGCGACCATGATCGAGACCACCCGCAACCTCGTCGAGGCCGCCGGCGCCGCCTCGCTCGCCGCCGCCCTCAAGGTGAAGGACGAACTCGCCGGAAGGGTGGCCGCCATCATCCTCAGCGGAGGCAACGCCAGCCGCGACCAGCTCCTCGATCTCTTCGGCAGTTCTCGCTAGAGCTGCCTGCGTCCGCACCTGCTCCAGAGGACGACGTGATTTAACGTGTACTGACATCGATTTCACCTGTTGACTCGTCGTAGCTGGGTGTTTAGAGTCGCATTCGACCCGGCGGGCGCGACTGTCGGAGTATCGAACGGGGAACCACGAATGACGGCATTCCACCCCAGAGCGAAGAGGCTGCTCCTCCCCGCCGCTGCGCTCGCCCTCATCGCCGCCTGCTCAGGCAGCGACGCCACCCCCGAGACCACCGAGCCTCCGGCCCCCACCGCTGCGCCCACGACATCGGCACCCCCGACGACGCTCCCGCCTACGACCACCACCACGGTCGCACCCACGACCACAACGACCAGCACGACCGTTCCCGTCGCTGACGGGCCACCGCCGCCGGTCAGCGCCACGATCACTGACCCAGAGAACCCCGACCTTGACGAGGCGACGGCCGTCGCCGAGGAACTTTGGGCGCACTATCAGTGGTGGCTGGCGCACCCGGATGAATCCCTGGACAGCTTCATCGCGCCCGGTGGTCAGGCGGACATGATCTTCACGCAGCTCCAGGACGATTTGGTCGCTGACGGTGTGTACATGGAGAACGGACTCACCCTTGTCGAAGTAGTGCTCGCGGGGTGGGGCGGCTCCGAAGGATCGGTCGGTATCAGCATGGATGTCAGCCGCGACGCACCACGAGTTCTCATCGACACCGTGTCGGGCGAGATCGTCGAGGTACAAGAGGAACCGTCCGAGATGCTCAGCGGGCGCGACTGGGGAGTCACCCAGCAATCCGACGGAACCTTCCGTATCGAAGCGTGGATCGTTCCCTTTGGGGAGGATGGCCATTGACCTGGCCCAGGCGTGCCCTCGGAGTCGGCGCTGCGGCCGCGCTGTGGATGACGATCACGCCGCTCCTTCCGGCAGCGGAAGCAGCAACATTGTGTCGAGCCGACCAAACGGCTGGATCGTGGACGTGTGCCGACGGATGGTCGGGCGGCGGAGGCGAAAATCCTCGAGCGACGACCAACTATGCCGTGTACACGCCCGCCGGCGAGCAATGCGACGGCAAGGTCAAGTACCACATGCGGTGGTTCACGCCTAGCGGGGGCCGCATCATCGTCAACGACGAGGGCGACAACCTGGAGCTCTTTGCCTGCATTGGCCCCCCGCCACCTACCGTCCAAGGCTGGTTGGAGTCGCTTGCGCCCGGATTCGAGATCGGGCACAGCCCCAAGGTTCGCGGTCTGGTCAACCTCGAGAATTGGGTGTGGCACGACGGCGACACCGAACTCGGTCCCGCATCGTTCAGCTTCAGAGACCCGACCGGGATCCCCACCACCACCGAGCTCCGCGCCGAGATCGAAGAATACGAATGGGACTTCGGCGACGGACCGGACTCGGTGTTCATCACCGACCATCCCGGGTCCGGCGACGACATCGACCCGAGCCAGATCGTCGCCAAGGGAGGCAGTCAGGCCGCCGCATACATCTGGACCAAGAGCGGCCACTACACCATGACCGCCACCGCTCGCTGGAAGGGTGAGTTCCGCCAGAGCGACGGGATGTCCACCTCAGGATGGCGGGAGATCCCCGAACACGTCGAGATCACCGAGACCTGGGGACCTGTCGAGGTCATCGAAGTCCGCAGCGAGCTCCGACACCGTCCCAACGGATGACCGACCAGCAGCCACATGAAACGCGCTGCTCAGCAGGATCGGACGGCGACGGACTCCCGACATCCGCCTACCACGGACATCAGTGATGCTACTCTTGATGCATCATGCGCACCACCATCAGCCTCGACGATGACGTCGCCGCCATCATCGAAGCGGAGCGACGCCGAGCGGGCGAGACGTTTCGCCAGACTGTGAATCGCCTGATCCGAGTCTCTCAGCAACGATCAGAAGCGGGGCCCGAGTTGCCCTTGGTCCCTGGCCGACTCCTCGTTGATGTCTCCGACGTTTCTGAGGCGCTGGCGATGCTCGACGACGAGCCGCCCGCCAGGTGAGCATCCTCGTCGACACCAACCTGCTCCTGTACGCAGCCCTCCCCACCTCCCCGCATCACATTGGAGCGCGCCGCTGGCTGGAGGGTGCATTTGCGGACCGCACCACGGTCGTCGGCCTGACGTGGCCCGCTCTCTACGCCTTCATGCGCCTCATCACCAATCGAAGAGTCGTCGGCGACGACGCCATCGACATGCAAGGCGCTTGGGCTGCTGCCGACGCCTACCGCAGACAGGCAAACACAAGGATTGTCGGGCCGGGTGAACACCACGGCACCATCGCCGGCGCTCTAATGTCCACGCCGGGCCTGTCGTCCAACGACGTACCTGACGTCCAGCTTGCGGCAACCGCCATCGAGCACGGCCTCGAGCTGTGCACCCACGATCACGGATTCGCCCGTTTTCCTGGGCTGCGCTGGTCGAACCCGCTGGCGACACCGGATCATTGAGGCGTCGTCGACTTGGGAACCGGAAGCTCACACCCCGTATTCGGCACCCACACGACCTGACTTGACCGCATGCGCCAACGCCTCGAAGTCTCGCTCGGCCTGGTCGGCGTAGGCGACGGCCCAGTCGGCGACGGCGGCATCGAAACGCTCGGATGTCCCCAGATACCCGGCGACGACGGCTCCACCAGGGCTCTGGCTGTGCGCCCTCGCCAGAAGCTGCCCGCACAGAGCCACATAGTCGCGGAACTGCGATGGCGTGAGTCCGGTGGTTTCGATCGAGCCCTTCATGTCCCGGAACTGGCGCCAGTAGTAGTCGACCCCGCGCCGATCCACCTCGTCGCCGGCGAAACCTGAGATCCAGCCCAGGAACGGGTCGGACTGGGCCTGCAGGATGCGCTGGCAGGTCACCACCCGATGACCCTGGTTGCAGACCTCGACCTTGCTGACCCCGGACGGCACCGTCCAAGGGATCCGGCCATGGGTTTCCAGCACCGACCTCGGAGCTTCCTTCGCCTGGATGAACAGCGGCTCACGCGCCGGACCCTCCATCAGCATGATGTAGCAGCGGGTCCCCACCGATCCGACCCCGACCACCCTCAGGATGTAGTCGACAAGCTCGAAATGCCCCATCAGCACCGAGGCATCCGCCCGCAACGTCGACCGGTACCGTTCGAACAACGTCCACAATTCCTCCATGCTGGCGTGGTCAACGTGCTGAGCCACCGGTGGCTGCTCGATGATGCGCGAGGGCCCGTCCCCTTCCCTCACCGTCAGCTTCTCGATCACCTGATCGGCGGTGCGGCGCCGTGCCTTCTTCACCGACTTGCGGAGGACCTTCTGACTATCCGACTCGACCTGTGCCAGCAACCAGTCGGTTTCCACCTGGAAGAAGAACCGCTCCAGCGCACTCATCTCGTGCAGCCTCACCAAGGCGGTCCGATAGTTGCGTACCGCCACCTCGGCCGCCCCCCGACAGTCCTCGGCGCTCATGGCGTTGTCCCTCGCCCCGACCACGGCACTGGCGGCAAGCCGCTTGACGTCCCATTCCCACGGCGCCACCGACGCCTCGTCGAAGTCGTTGAGATCGAACAGCACCCGCCGCTCCGGCGAGGCATACAGCCCGAAGTTGGAGATGTGGGCATCCCCGCATGCCACCACCATCTGACCGGTGTGGGGATCGCCGGAGAGATCATGCGCCATCACCGCCGCCGTCCCCCGGTAGTAGGCGAACGGAGACTGCAGCATCCTCCCCATCCGCACCGGGACCAGTTCGGCGATCCGGGATCGGTTCTGCTCCTCGAGAATCCCCACCGGGTCGCGATCTCCCACACGCAATTCACCGTGTTCGGAGCGCCGCAACCTGAACCGCAGCGCACGTCCTCGGTCGAGGGATTCGGAGAGCGTGACGGTGGCGGGACGGGACATCGGCAGCAACTCCTGTGTTCACGACGGATCTGGCTCCGCATTCTTGCGCACCGGCCTTCGCCCTGTGGCGTCGAAGAAATCACCCTCGGACCCGTGCAAGGGGGTGGTTCTTGTCGGAGGCGTTTGATAATATCGAACGTCTGTTCGACACCTTTCAAGAGCAGGCAACGATCGATGAGATCGAGACCCAGGTGATCCGCTGGGAAACCTTCATCGCCCACGCCCGAGCCAAGCAGACCGAGCTCCTCCGCACTCTGGACGCCGCTCAGGTCGCTGCCGGCGACGGTGCCCGCAACCTCACCGACTGGACGGCGGCCCGCCTCGACGTCCGCCATGACACCGCCGCCGAACTCGTCCACGCCGCCCGTACCCTGCCCGAACACCCGACGATCAGCGATGCCCTCACCGCCGGGCGGATGACCCTCGACCGGGCCTCGGCAACGATGCGTCTCATCACAGCCGGCGCCTCCCCCCACGTCGTCGACCACAGCTTCGGACTCGACCTCGCCGGTGTCCAGCGTCTCACCGCACGCCACCGCCGCATCAGCCGCACCGACGAACGCCGGACGTTCGCCGACCGGTTCTGGGCCAGCCAACACAGCTTCAACCAGGGCCGCGCCCGGTTCTGGGGTGAACTCCCCGGTTTCGAGATGGAACTCGTCGAAAAGGCACTCCAGGAACGCGCCGACGGCCTCCCCGCCACACCCGACGACTGTTCCGATCGGCGCCCCCAACGGATGGTCGACGCCCTGGTAGCGATGAGCCTCGACACCATCGACCCGATAGCCTCCGAATCACCCCCTGCAGACGGGATGCCCGACGGAACCGCCTACGGCGAAGACTTTGCCGATGGCGCCCCGGGACGTTCCCAACGTCGGCCGCTCGTGACCGTCTTCGTCGACGCCGGCCTCGCCTCCGGCACCGGCGGCGAGGCCGGAGCTGAGATGGTTTTCGGTCCACGGGTGGGACCCGACCTCCTCGACGAGATCCTCTGTGGCGGGGCGGTCCAGGTGGTCGGGGTCGAGGACGGTCGTCCGATCACCGTCACCGATGAGACCCAGGCCATCCCGCCTGCGATCCGACGCTTCATCGAGTGGCGAGACAGTGGATGCGCCATCGACGGCTGCCGCAGCCGCTACCGCCTCCAACCCCACCACGTCCGACACCGTCGTCACGGCGGCGACAACGACCCGGACAACCTCGAGATGTTGTGCTGGTTCCACCACCACGTGATGATCCACCGCCACGGCTTCCGTCTCGACCCCCACTCCCCACCCCGCCGACGCAGATTCCTCCGCAACCACAAACACGGACCCGCCCCACCCTGACGGTTGCCGATCGGCTGCGCCCAGCCTGGACACCCTGCTCCCCCAACGGACGCCCCGGACCACCCTTCGACCAGTCCCGACCACCCTCAGCAACCTCTACCCCGCCGTAGAGGCGCACCGCGGAGGGTTGCTGCGCCGCGTCCGCAGCATCCTTTTCTCGACCCTCCCCGCCCTGGCGGGAGTGCCGAAATACCTCACTTCCACGCCGCAAGTCCCTCAGACAGCGGGGCCCTAGCCGGGCTCCAGTCGGAGGACGAAGAAGTGGTGCGGCCAGCTCGATGAAGCGCACCCCAACGCCGCTTCCCCTTCTCGACCATCCCCGCCCTGGCGGAAGTGTCGAAATACCTCACTTCCACGCCGCAAGTCCCTCAGACAGCGGGGCCCTAGCCGGGCTCCAGTCGGAGGACGAAGAAGTGGTGCGGCCAGCTCGATGAAGCGCACCCCAACGCCGCTTCCCCTTCTCGACCATCCCCGCCCTGGCGGGAGTGCCGAAATACCTCACTTCCACGCCGCAAGTCCCTCAGACAGTGGGGCCCTAGCCGGGCTCCAGTCGGAGGACGAAGAAGTGGTGCGGCCAGCTCGATGAAGCGCACCCCAACGCCGCGTCCCCTTCTCGACCCTCCCCGCCCTGGCGGGAGTGCCGAAGTACCTCACTTCCACGCCGCAGGTCCCTCGGACAGCGGAGCAAAGAAGCGCACCCCAACGCCGCGTCCCCTTCTCGGCCCTCCCCTCCTCGGGAGGAGGGGTGTCTGCGGACGCCTTGCGGACGCAGGCGGGGCGGAGCGCGACGTCAACGTCCGCTTCGTCATCAGCGTCAACGACGATCGCCGTTCAGCGTCATAGCGCTCAACGCAACCCGCATCGCACGCGGCAAGCCGACCCCAGGGACGACAGCCTCGCGCCCCTGAACGTCGATGGTCCCGTGCGGTCCAATGTCGTCCCGCAAATGTGGCAGCCCGGGTCGTGGCGCTGATGGTGCTCATCGCCGGTGCCTACCGCCCACTGTTCTGGTCTACTGCCTGAAATGCCTGCTCGACGCCCTACCGCGTCGGCCGTCCGAGCCCATCGACGGGCTACGCGGGCGGTCGCGCAGCAACATCTGAACTCCACGTCGAACTTGGACGCACCGACCAGTATTAGTTGGCAGGACCTGGTGCCGGAGGCCATGTTCCGGCACCAGGTCCCACCAACGAGGTGATGGGGGCGGAGTCTCTCCCTTCCCCGCCCCCACCAAGCCTGCGCCTAACGACGGATGCGGAACACCGCCGTATGTGAGCTCCCGTCGTCGAGCGACAGCGTGAACGAACGGCAGGTTCCCGCCCACGCCGCCGGGATCAGCCACTGGTAGGTGTAGCTGTCGGTGGCGGCGTTGTAGCGGAGCGGGTTCCCCGTTGTCCGGATGGTCGCACCGGTCGGCGCCAGTGTGTCGCAGTCGATCGGAGCCGTGGTCGGCGATCCGGCTGCGATCACCCCGAGCCCGCGGTTGCCGCTGAGCGAGAAGTCGATCGGGACCGCCCGACCGCTCGGGATCGAGGCCATCGCCGGCGGCGCATTCAGCCCGCTCACCGGGTACTGCACCTGCAGCGACACCGCCACGGAGATCACCGGGGCACCAACATCATTGGTCGACACACAGAGCAACCCGGTGTGGATCGCAGGTGCGGTGAGTCCCGCAGCGTCGAAGTTGACGGTCACCTGGCTGCTGGTCCCCGGAGCGTTGGTCCCGCTGGTCGTGGCCGCCGAGACCCAACCCAGATCCGATGGCGCCGCACAGTCGGACGCCGCTTCGGTGATCGTCCAGTTCAGGTCCTCGCCGGCGTCGGTGGTGACATTGGCCACGTTGAACGATCCGGACGTCGTGGTGTTCTCCACCGCCGCCGCCGAGACACCGCCCGACACCTGGGCCTCGGGACATTCGTTGACCCGCTGCGCCCCGATGATCGGGCCCGACGGCTGCACCGGGTCGAGCACGATGTTGAGCAGACCCCGCAACGGCTGGGTCATCCTCACCAGGTGACCGGCGGGTCGATCCTGCACCGTGAACCCGTGCGCCGCCAACCGCTGCGCCGGGCTGGTGCGCAACGGCACCGCCAGGTTGCCGCTGTCGTTGAGCGGGGTGGTGTACTGGCTCGGGGTGAGGAAGTACGCACACGGTGTCGGGGTGATGATCTGACTCGGGCCCGGGGCGTTGTTCGGCGGCGGGCTGTCCCCCGGGTGGGGTGCCGGGAAGGCCGCAACGTCCCAGTCGCCGTGCAGCACCGCCGGACCGGTGTTGGCCGACTGGTAGGCGATGCCCCCGGCAATCGCCGTCGCCACCGCCGGCTGGTTGGCCCGGTGATACTCGAGCGCCTGACGGATCGACCACACCTGCGAATAGGCCTTGCGGCGCCGGTTGTTCTGGGTGTTGCCCTCGTTGGGACGGGTCGCCCCACCGGCGCTGCGCGCCTCGACCAGGGTGACGATCATGTTCTTCAATCCGGTCACCCGGGTGAAGGTCTGCGCCCCGGGAATCCCCGCCTCGGGATAGGGGCAGCCCCACCAGCCGTCTACGGCGCCCTCGGTGTAGAACCAACCCTCGACCAGCCCGAGCTTGCCCTCGTCGTGGATCGTCGGCGCCGTGTTGGAGTGGCGCGACCACAGCAGCGGGAGGTCACAGGTGTTGTTGTTGCCGTACTCGTGACCGTCGACCATCACCTCCGGGCTGTAGTCCCGGACAAAGGCGGCGAACGCCTGGGTCTCCGGCTGGGTCAGCCGTCCATGGTCCCGGTTGAGGTCCTGCCCGGTCGAGTTGCCCCGGACGTTGGCCGCCCGGCCATCGGCATTGATCGACGGGACGATCAGCACCGTGGTGTGGGTCAGGATGTCGATGATCTCCGGATCCTCCGAGAACGCCAGCTCCCTGATCATCATGAAGCAGCCCTCACGCCCCGACGGTTCGTTGCCGTGGACGTTGCAGTTGGCACCCGCCGTCGGCGATGCGGCGATCTCGGCAACGGTGCCCAGCGGAGCCGGGTGACCGATGATGAACAGGTTGATCGCCCGGTTCTGCGGGGTACGACCGATCTCGACGGTCCGCACCCGGTCGCTGGCCGCGACGATCCGCTCGGTCCAGTCGATCTCGAAATCGTACGAGGTGAACTGCGCCCCCTGGGTCGTCTCGAACTGGGTGCGGAACTCCTCCGGACCGGGGGTCGGGGTGGTGGTGCCGAACACCGGCGCCGAGTAGGGCTGGGCGGTGGTCCCGAACCGTGCCCTCACCCGCCACTGGAAGCGGTCACCTGGGTTGTAGCCGGCATCGGCGAACGTCGGCACCGCCTGGTTGATCTGGCGGTTGGGTCGCCACAGCCCGACGATCACCTCGGCACCGGTGGGTGCGTTGTCGGCGTCGACCGGGGTTCGGGCGATCTGGTAGTCGGTGGCGGTCGGCACCGGGGTCCACGACACGGTGGCGTAGCCCCCCTGCTGCACCACGGTCAGCCCCTGGACCTGGGTGTCGGGCTCCTGACCGGTGGCCATGGACGGCACCAGCGCCATCACCATCGCCAGTGCCAGACCGAGCGCCAGTCCGAGGCGGGACATCCCTCCGTCACCACCGGCGCCGGTAGGGGGTATCCCCCGACGTCGGGCGGGCAGCACCCGCATAATCGTGTCACGCACGTCTCTCTCCCTCTCATCGTCCCGGGATCACGCCGACCCCGGACACTTCAGGCCCGCTGTCTGGCCGCTGCCATTGGCGCCCCCAACAGCACCGAGGCCCGTTGCGCCGTGTCCATCACCTCGGACGCCAACCCGGGGAGACGCTCCGGTGTCACCCGGATTCCCGGACCCGACACCGAGACGGCGGCGATCACGCTGCCGGTCTGATCGCGGATCGGGGCGGCGACACACACCACGCCCGGTACCCGCTCCTCTGCATCGATGGCGTAGCCCTGCTCGGCACACCGCGCCAGCTCGTCGCTCATCTGGTTCGGGTCGACGATGGTGGCCGGCGTCAACGCCACCGGCGGGCTCTCGTCGAGTACCCGCCTCACCTCGTCCGGGGGAAGCTCGGACAACATCGCCTTGCCCAACGCCGTGCAGTAGGCGGGATGCCGACCTCCGGGGAGCGACTGGATCCCGAGTTCGCTCCTTCCGTGGGCGATGGCGAGATAGAGCACGTCGCCGCCCTCGAGGATGCCGAGGCTGGCGGTCTCGTTGACCTCGTCCGCCAACTCGTCGAGGAGCACCTGGGCCTCGGCGACAAACGACATCCCGTCGAGGAACCGACACCCGATCTCGAAGGCCCCGGGCCCGATCTCGTATTTTCCGGTGCGGTGACGCACCAGATCACGGCTCCGCAGCGATTCCAACATCCGTAGCGTCGTCGTCGGGTGCAGCCCGACCTCCCTGGCCAGCGTGGAGAGGTCGCTGCGACCCAGCTCCCCCACCGCCATCAACACATCGAGGGCCCGCACCACGGCACGGATCCGATAGCCCTGGCTTCTCTCGTCGTCGACATCCACGATTTTCACGGTGTGCAATGGCCCTTTATCTAGTGCAACGCAGACCGTAGCCACCACCCCCGGCGGTCCGCAATGGTTTTTCGCGAAGTCTGCGCCCGTTCCCCCGCCGTCACCCCGATGGCTGTGTCATACTGCGGCGCATGCTGACATCCCCCTCATGGCAGGGCGCAAAGCGTCTCGCCGCCCTCACCCTCGCCCTCACCCTGACCGTCGCCGCCTGCTCCGGCGATGACGAGCCAGAGGTCGCCGGACCGGAACTCGTCGGACCGTTGTGCGATCTGCTCCCTCAACCCGGGGAACCCGGTGGGCCCGATGCCCTGGTCGACGAGCCCGCCGACATCGCGCTCACCTGGCTCCCGGTCGGCACCGACTTCGAAGCCGGCGTGCGGTCCTCGGGACTCGACACCGAACTCAACATCGCCGACGGGGTCACCATCCTCGTCCCCTCCGACGACGCCTTCGACGCCGCCATGTCGCAGGACACCATCGACCAGCTCCTCCTCTTCGACCACGACGAGATGCGGACCCTGATCGAATCCCACATCATCGAGGGACGGATGACCCTCGATGAGCTGCGCCAGGCCGGTACCGTCGAAACCAGAAGCGGGGAGACCCTCGCCATCGGCACCAACGGGAACATGGTCCGGTTCGACGACCGCTCCGAGACCATCTGCGCCGGTTACGAGGTCGCCAATGCCACCATCCACATCGTCGACGGAGTCCTCGGCGTCATCCCGGAACCCTCCCCCGAGGGTGAACCCGGAGTCGGCTGAGAACCGGGACGTCCCACCGGATCCGAGCATTGCGGTTACGACTCGTACGGCTCGCGTGGTTCGGGAATCACGGTGACCGAGGTGGCGACCAGCGCCGCCCAGTCGGCGTCGGTGTCGGCATTCCAATCCAGGTTGGGGGCGTTGGGTCGCCAGGTGCCCTCCACCGTCACCCAGGCGTCATCGGGAGGACGGGGGCCGTCGTAGCCGACCACCTGAACCGAGATCGGGACCCCGTCGGCGGCGCAGCAGGCGACGAAGAACCGGGTGATCAGGAAGCCCTCCGCCGATTCCGATGAGCGGACGAACCCGACCAGCCGCAACGGCTTGTCGGCGAGACCCTGCGCCTCGTCGAAGAACGCCCGGGAGCTGAAGTCGTAGAGACCGATCTCGTGCGCACCGTTCACCGGCGACAGCAGTGGGGGCGGCCAGCCACTCGCCGCCGGGGCGGGCGGGGTCCATGAACCTCCCGCGAGGCGGCGAACGAGCCCAGCGAGCCCGGCGCCACCACAAAGGCGGCGGCGAGCGGGATGATCAACAGCCAGGCGAGACGGGGTGGTCCGTGATCGTCGTGAGGTCCGATGCCGGCCGAGACCGCGGCGTCGTCGTCCTCGGGTGATCCCGCTGGCCGATCGGCCCCTGACCTCCCGGTCAGCACCAGCGCCACGGCAACCAGCGCCAGCACCAACCCGGCGATGATCAGGAACGGCCGCATCACCGGCTTGACGTAGTTGAGGAAGTCGTCGGTGAGGCTGAGCCGTAGCAACAACAGGGCCACCAGGCCCATCAGCAGACTCTGATATCCCCGGCTCACAGCAGCCACCACCCGACGAGCAGCGAGGCGCTGATGGCGGAAGCCAACGCCAGCGGGGCAAACCTGAGAGTGAACGCCCGACCGAAGACTCCGGACTGGAGCGCCACCAGCTTGATGTCGACCATCGGGCCCACCACCAGGAACACCAGACGCGACGTCAACGAGAACTGCGACAGACCGGCGGCGACGAAGGCATCCGCCTCCGAGCAGATGGCGAGCACGATGGCGAGCACGGCCATCGTCACCACGGCCATCACCCCGCTCCCGGCGAGGGTGTCGAGCACCGACCGGGGGACGATCACCTGCAGCGTCGCCGCCGTGGCGCTCCCGATGACGAGGAAGAGCCCGGCGTGGAGGAAGTCATGGGTGGCGGTGGCGATGAAGGTCTGCCACGGGGTGTGACCTCGGCTGACCCGGCGGCGGGCCCGATCCACCCACTCCTCGCGGCCCATCTTCACCCAGACCCACCCGACGACGACGGCGGCGAGCAGCGAGGCGAGGAAGCGGGCCAGCGCCATCTCGGGCTGGCCGGGAAAGGCGACAAAGGTGGCGACGATCACGATCGGGTTGATGGCGGGGGCGGCGAGAAGGAAGGTGAGGGCGGCAGCGGCCGGGGCTCCCTGACCGACCAGCCGCCCGGCGATGGGAACCGAGCTGCACTCGCAGCCGGGGAGAGCGACCCCGGCGATCCCGGCCACCGGGACCGCAGCGGCGGCGTTCTTGGGGAGCAGCTTGGTGAGGGCATCGGGGGGCACGAAGGCGGCAATGGCGCCGCTGATCACCACCCCGAGGACCAGGAAGGGGGCAGCCTGCACCCAGATCGCCATGAAGATGGTGAACCACATCTCCACGGCCGGGCCGCCGAAGATCGGGCTCAGCATCTCGCGGAAGACAATGGAGAGGATCAGCAGGACGAGCACCACCTCGGCGGTGGCGTCGCGGCGGGACCGTCCGGACCGGGTGCCGGGGTCGCCGGGCGGTCCGGCTGGGGGCGACGGCACGACCGGCGCCGGGCCGGTGAGGGCCGGGCCCGTCGGTGCCGGGCCCGTCGGTGCCGGGCCTGTGGATGTCGGTTCGGTGGGAAGCTGGGTCACGGGGAGGTCACCAGGGTGGCTCGACGGCGGAGTGCCTGCAAAATGTGTGGTGGCCGGGCCTCATGGCCCGGCCACCGTCGAGGGTGTGATTGGGGGAGGTTACGGTCCCTCCCCCAATCCATCGGCTTCGGACTACCGGCGAACCCGGAAGTAGAAGGTATGGCTCGATCCGTCGTCGAGTGCCACCGTGAAGGTCCGGCAGGTGCCGGCCCAGGCGGTGGGCACCAGCCAGCGGTACAGGTACACATCCTGGGCGGCGCTGTA
This sequence comes from uncultured Acidimicrobiia bacterium, assembly GCA_963708235.1. GTDB lineage: Bacteria > Actinomycetota > Acidimicrobiia > Spongiisociales > UBA5794. Next base: position 2,668,130 of record OY970200.1, read on the forward strand.
CGACAGCGGGTTGCCGGTGGTGCGGATCTCGGGACCCGTCACCTCCAGCGTGGCGCAGTCGAGCGGAGCCGACGTCGGTGTGGCACCCGAGAAGATCGCCAGACCCCGGTCCCCGCTGAGCGAGAACTCGATCGGGTTCTGCCGACCCGCAGCAAGGTTGCCCATGCCCGGGGGCACGGCGAGACCACTCAACGGGTACTGCACCTGCAGCGAGACGGCAACCGTGATCACCGGCGCACCGGAGTCGTTGCTCGACACACACAGAACCCCGGTGTGCAGGTCCGGTGCGGTGAGCCCGGTGGCGTCGAAGTTGACCGTGACGTCCGTGGTCGACGACGGAGCCGTCGTCCCTGCGGTCACCGCAGCGCTGACCCAACCCAGGTCGGACGGCGAGGCGCAGTTCTCTGCGGCCTCGGTGATCGTCCAGTTGAGGGGCTGGTTCTCCTCGGTGGTCTCGTTGGCGATGGTCAGCGTCAACGAGGTCTGGGTGTTCTCGACCGCTGCCGCATCCAGAGAGTCCTGGGCGGTGGCAGCAGACGGGCACTCGGACAGACGGACACCGCTGGTCCACTCTTCCGCCGCCTGGGCATCGAGCAGCAGCGGGATCAGACCACGCTGTTCCTGACGCATCCGCACCAGGAACCCGGCGGGACGATCCTCGACGGTCCAACCATGGGCGTCGATCCGCTGGTTCAGCGTGGTCCGCTGCCCGGCGGGGCCGTCGGTGCGGGTCCCGTTGTACTGCGCATCGGAGAGCAGGTAGCCACAGGGCGGCTCTTCCAGGATCTGCTCGGCGGTCGGGATCTGCTGGTTCGGCGGGCTCTCACCCGGGTGCGGGGCCGGGAACGGCTCGATGGTCCGCGAACCACGGAACACGATCCGTCCGCTGTTCTGCACCTGGAAACCGATGGCGCTGTCAACGGCGGCGTGGATCGCCGTCTTGTTGGCCACGAAGTAGTCGAGGAACTGGTTGTAGGTGTACAGCGTCGAGTAGGTCTTGCGACGACGGTTGTTCTGCGTGTTGCCCTCATCGGGACGGGTCGCCCCGCCACCGCTGCGGGCTTCGAGCAGCGAACCCATCGTGTTCTTGAGCCCCATGGTGTTGCGGAGGATGGTCTCCTCGCTCATCCCCACCGTGGCGCCACCCTGACAGCCGTACGGGCAGAACCACCAGCCGTCCTCGGACCCGTTGTCGTACATGTGACGGGTGATCATGTCCTGGGACTGATCGAAGATCGACTGCGCCACGTTGAGGTGACGGGGCGGCAGCACCGGCAGGTCGCCTGCGGTGTTGTTGCCGTACTCGTGACCGTCGAACGCCGCCTGGGGGCGGTAGTCACGCAGCATGCGCACAAAGGCGAACGTCTCGGGCTGGGCGATCAGCGAGTAGTCACGGTTGAGGTCCTGACCGGTCGAGTTGCCCCGGCTGTTGGACGCACGACCGTCACCGTTGATCGACGGGACGATGAGCACCGTGGTGTTCGACAGGATGTCGATGGTGCGGGCATCGGTGCCGAACGCCAGTTCGCGCGCCATGATCATGCACGACTCACGGCTCGACGGCTCGTTGCCGTGGACGTTGCAGTTGACCAGTGCCGCTGAACCGGCGGCGATCTCCGCAGCGGTGGCCGGCGGCGCCGGATAGCCGATGACGAACATGTTGATGGGCCGGTTGAGGGCGGTGCGACCGATTTCGACCACCCGGACACGATCACTGGCGGCGTCGAGCGCCTCGGTGTACGCATACTCGTTGACGTCGCTGGTGAACTGTGCCGCCAGGCTGGTCTCCCACTGGGTGCGCAGGTTCTCGCCCGGCGTCTCCGGGTTCCCCCACTGGGGCAGCGTGGTCCCGAACACCGGCTCGGAGTACGGCTGCGCCGTGGTGCCGAATCGTGCCCGCACCCGCCACTGGAAGCGGCCACCGGGGGCGTACCCGGCGTCGGCGAATGTCGGGACATCCTGGGTCACCTGGCGGTTGGGCCGCCAGAGACCGACGATGACCTCGGTGCCTGTCGGTTCGTTCTCGGCGTTCACCGGCGTTCTGGCGATCTGATAATCGGTGGCGGTCGGCACCGGAACCCACTTCACGGTCGTGAAACCATGCGCCTGGGTGATGGTGACACCCGTGACCTGGTTGGGTTCCTGCGCCTGGCCGGCAACCGGCATCAGGGTGATCACCAGCGCCGCTACCGCAGCGAGGATCACCGAGAGACGGGCTCTGCCGCTCTCGGGTATCCCCATGCGGGGCGTGCTGCCGGTGGCCGGGCGCGCCGGAAGCGCGCGTCGGATCCTCTCGAACATACTCTCTCCCTCTCCTTCGCCCGGGGTCGTGACCCCGGGTTCGTCAATCAACATCGGCTGCAGAGAAGCGGAGACGCCCGTTGATCATCGATCCGAGCAGCGGTGGATCTGTCTGCTCTCGAGAGTGCGGGTGACGGCGAGGCGCCGGGCACATCCGCCCTCCGACAGAATCCAGATGTCCGGGCGATACCGGCCCGATTGCACGTGGCAACCGGTACGTTCGGCTTGCGCCTCCAGGGCGCCCGCTCACGATGAGTCCGTACGTCAACCTCCACGTGGGCGAACCGTAGCCATCGCCGCTCGTCGGCGTCAACCATTTTGCGCCGGTCCCGTCGGGTCGGCGGCGAGCCCACCGACCGGCAGTAGTGTCCGCCGGCATGGAACGCCCCACCCGTCAGGAACAGGCCCAGTCGATCCTCGACCGCAAGGCGTGGCAACTCGCCTCACAGGTGCTGGGTCGCCGCGCCACCAATGCGGCCGACTTCACCGAGGCGTTCAACCTGGAGCGGATCGATCTCATCGCCGCCATCCCTGACGTGGACGCCTTGTTGGCGCTGGGCCGCAATGTCGTCGGACCACGGGACGGTCTCTATGTCATCGAGGAGGACGACGGTCTCCGGGTGTACATCCAGGAACGCAGCGAGGCCCAGACCGAGTACCGCGGACTCGACTTCGATCGCGCCCACGATCTGGTCATCGACATGGTGTTCCAACTCGGCGGTATCCCGTACCGCCCACCCGGGTGACGAAACCATCGGAGCAGGATGTGGTTTGAGGTAGTTGACGCCGGGTAGGTTCCGCGCTCAACGAGCGGGATCTCCCGCCACCACAGAACACAAGGAGGCAGACCCCCTGATGCCTGCAACCCGCAACAAGATCGCCACTCTCGCCCTTGCCGGCGTCCTCGTCTTCGGAGTGAGTGCGTGCAACGACGACGACACCCCCGACGACGGCACCGACATCACCGACGCTCCGGTCACCACCGTCTTCATCGACGAGACCGTCACCACCATCGCCCCTGCCGGGGGCTGATCGGATCGAACATCGACCCTCGGTAGCGGTGCGCTCCGGCATCGCTGCCGAGACAATAGGGGAAGGGCGAGGGCGTTTGGGCGCTCTCGCCCTTCCCTTATTGGCACCCTTTCGACAACCCAACGAACGACCTACCTATGTGACCGGCGGCTCGGGTCAGGGCCGTGATCTGGCGGCAAGGACCTCATCGAGGACGTCGGGCCGATCGGTGACGATTCCATCGACCCCGAGATCGAGCAGGTTCGCCATGTCGGCCGCCCGGTTGACCGTCCAGGCGTGGACCTGGGCGCCGGCGGCGTGGGCCGCCGCGACGAAACGTCGGTCGAGACGGAGATCGGTACGGTCGAACGGCACCTGGTAGGCCGCAAACCCGGCTTGGGGAATGGTCCGGCCCATCCGCGAGGCCGCCCACAGCCGGACCGCCGCTCGTGGACCCGCCGAAATGGCCACCTCGTTTCGGGTGATCCGTCGGAACCGGGCCAGCCGGCGATCCGAAAACGACCCGACCAGCACCGAGTCCTGCCTGTGGGCGGTGACCAACACCTCCGCCACCGGCCACTCCAGTCCGGCTTGCTTGAGGTCCAGGTTGAAGCACAATGCGGGAAAGGCCGCAAGCACCTCGTCGAGCCGGGGGATCCCGATACCCCTTCCCCGCAGCGGGAATCCCTGATCGGGGGCAAATCGCCAGCCCGCATCGAGGTGTCGCAGGTCGTCCCAGGCCCATTGGTCGACCCGCCCGCGGCCGTTGGTGAGACGTTCCAACGCGGCGTCGTGGAAGACCACGACCACTCCGTCGCGGGTGATCCGCAGATCGGTCTCGACATAGCGGTAACCCATGGCGGCGACGCCCTGGAACGCCTCGAGCGTGTTCTCCGGCCACAACACCCACGATCCGCGATGGGCGAGCCGGATGGGGTGTTCGTGTGCCAGATAGGGATACCGGATCGAGGACCGATCACCGCCCGCGCCGGAAGAGGTCATGCAGGACAACCCATGAGCAACGAGGTCATGCGGCAAAGCTAGTGCCCCTGGCTGCCGAAGGCGGCCGGGACACCCTGGTCGGGGGTCACACCGGTCGAGTCACATCGGGTTGAGCAGCTCAGCTCCCGTCGAGCTGGTCGCGAACCTCGTCGGCGGCGTCGGAGGCGGCATCTTTGGCGTCATCGACCGCATCGGCGGCGGCATCCTTGGCGTCTTCGGCCTTGTCGGCGGCCGCATCTTTGACATCCTCGGCCTTGTCGGCGGCCTTGTCGACGGCGTCGTCACCGTCGAAGCGATCTTTGACGTCCTCGGTGACATCTTTGGTCTTGTCCCACGCCGCCCCGGCAACCTCGCCGGTCTTGTCGGCGACCTTGGAGGCGACCTCTTTGGTCTTGCCCCAGGCCTCCTCTGCCTTGGGTGCCGCCTTCTCCGCCATGTCGGACGCAGTCTCTTTGGCCGAGCCGAGCAGCTTCTTCACCGTATCCATGAAACCCATGTGCCAGCTCCTTCATCTTCGGGGGTATATGCGAGTGTACGTGTACCCATCCTGCTCGTCTTGCAACCAAACGGGCTCAGGGTTGATAGGGGGCGAGCACAGGGTCGAGGAGACCTTCCTCGAGCGCCGTCGCCAGCGCCTCGACATCGCCACCCACCGGGCGGTCCTCCCCTAATGGAGCCACCACCTGGCGCACCACCTCGACGATGGCGGCGACGCCCGGTCCGGGTCGCAACGGTCCCCGCCGCTCGACTCCCTCGGCGGCGCACATCACCTCGATGGCCAGCACCCGGGTGGCGTTGGCGAGGACATCGCCGAGTTTTCGGCCGGCGCCCCATCCCATCGATACATGGTCCTCCTGCAGACCCGAGGTCGGCACCGAATCGACCGAGGCAGGGTGGGCCAGGACCCGGTTCTCGGCGACCAACGCCGCCGCCGTGTACTGGGTGATCATGTACCCGGACGACAGACCGGGTTTGGCGGCGAGGAACGGCGGCAGCCCGCTGGAACGGTCCGGATCGAGGATGCGGTCGGTGCGGCGTTCCGAGATCGATGCCAGCTCCGAGACACCGATCGCCATGAAGTCGAGCGCAAAGGCGAGCGGTTGGCCGTGGAAGTTTCCGCCCGAGATCACCGCTCCGTCCTCGGGAAAGACGATCGGGTTGTCGACCACCGCTCCGAGCTCGCGCTCGAAGACGGTGGCGGCGTTGTCCAGCACATCGCGCACGGCGCCATGGACCTGGGGCGCACAGCGCAGGCTGTAGGCGTCCTGGACCGCATGGTCGAAGTCGTCGGCATGACTCGAGTTGATCTCGGAGCCTTCGACCAGCCGACGGATCAGCTCGGCCGATCGGACCTGACCGGGATGCGGACGCAGTGCGTGGACCCGTGGGTCGAAGGGCCGGATCGAGCCGAGCAGTGCCTCCACCGACAGGGCACAGGCGGCGTCGGCGACGGCGGCGAGCCGCTCGGCCCGGTCGAGGCCGAGCACCCCCATCGCCAGCATCCCCTCGGTCCCGTTGAGCAGGCTGAGACCCTCCTTGGCCTGGAGTCGAAGAGGTTCGAGACCGTGGCGGGCGAGCGCTTCGGCGGCGGGGACCTGGCGGTCACCGTCCCACACCAGGCCTTCTCCCAACAACGGAAGCGCCAGGTGGGCGAAGGGCGCCAGGTCGCCGCTGGCCCCGACCGAACCCTGCGAGGGCACCACCGGGAGCACGTCCAGCTCGAGAAGTCGCAGGATCCGGGCTACCACCAGCGACCGGATCCCCGAATGACCCTGGGACAGGGTGCGGGCCCGCAGCAGCATCATGGCGCGCACCAACGGTTTGGGGAGCGGCGGGCCGACCCCGGCGTTGTGGCTGCGGACCAGCGAGAGTTGCAGTTCTTCGGCCTCGGCGACGTCGATCCGGGTGGATGCCAGCGCACCAAACCCGGTGGTGATCCCGTAGACCGTCTGGTCACCGGCAACCACGTCGTCGACCACCTGACGGGCCGGCGCCATCCGCTCGTCGATGTCAGCGGCGAGCTCGGCGCTCGCACCCCGTCGGGCGACGGCGACCACATCGCTGCGACGCAACGGGCTTCCGTCGATGATCACCACGGGTGGGACGGTGTCGATCACGAGTCGCTCCCGGGGACCACCAGATCGGCGGCCCGGTTCCGCAGCCCGATGCGGACATCGAGCCGTTCGAGCTGCTGGGCGGTGTAGGTCTCGGCGCCGGGAAGGGGGTGGGCGGCGAGCCAGGTCGCAATCTCCCCGGCCACCTCGGGTTCGGAACGGAGATGGATGAAGGAGATGGCGGTGCGGGCGGTGAGCTTGGGCAGCCGGTCGATGACCTCGTCCCACCGCCGGGTCACCTCGGCCCATGCGGCCGGGCCCACGGTGCGATGTCCCACCAGGCGGGCCACGGTGGCTCCGGCGTTCTGGCTGCGGATGCGCCCGTCGACCACCATGTCGATGGTCTCCACTGCAGCCGCCGCATCGGGGACGGCGGCGATGGCAACCAGGTAGCGGTCCTCCTCCTGGGGGCTGGTGGCCGCCTGGAATGCCGCAGTGAGCCGGTCGTGGACGGACCCGTCACCGGCGGCGGCGACGATCCGGATGGCGGCGTTGGCGACCTCGGAATCGATGTCGCGCTTACCGGATTCGATCCGGTCGAACAGCGAGCGCGCCTCCGCACGGATGACCTCGTCGGCACCGAGGGTGCCCAGCGCCACCAGCAGGTTGCCGCGCAGTTGCCGCTGCAGGTCATCCTCCCCGGCGCCGGGCTGCCACCCGATGCGGGCGAAGGCGGGGCCAGCCAGGGACGAGACGAACCGTTCCAGCGCCGGACGCACCGTCGGGGTGACCACCCGGTGCAGCTCGTCGAGACCGGTGAGGATGGCGCCCCACACCGTCGGGTCGGTTTCGTCGCCGAGACCCGCCACCAGATCCAGATAGCGCTCGGCGGGGACATCCCCGGCGAGCACCCCCGCCCAGGTGTCGGCGACGACGACATACCGTTCGTGGTCGACCAGGTCGGCCACACCCGCCGTCACCACCGACATCAGATCGTCCTGGTAGCGGGTACGGAAGTAACCCTGCCCCCCGTCGTTGAGGAAGAAGCCGTCACCGGCGGCGATCGACGTCGGCTCGGCGGTGACGAGCACCCGGCCGGCGTCGTCGTCGGTGCGGAAGCGGGCCGGCACCAGCCAGCGCCGCTCGGTCCCGCCGCCGAACTGGGCATGGGACTGCTCCAGACGCACACCGGGTTCGGTGCCGGTCACATCGATGTCCGTCACATCGATTCTGGCCACATCGATTCTGGCCACATCGATTCTGGGATGCCCGCCCTGGAAGATCCATGAGTCCATGATCTCGCCGACCGGTTCGCCCGACTCCGTTTCGAGCGCCGCCCACAGGTCGTGGGTCTCGGTGTTGGCGTAGGCGTGTTCGGAGAGGTAGCGGGAGATCCCGGAACGGAAGGTCTCGGCGCCCAGATACTGCTCCAGCATCCGCAGCACGGCGGCGCCCTTGCTGTAGGTGAGGATGTCGAACATGGCGTTGGCTTCCTCGGGCGACCCCACCGGGATCTCGATGGGGCGGGTCGAGGTCAGCGCATCGATGTCCATCGAGGCGTTCCGGTCGGCGGCGAAGTTGAGCCACCGTTTCCAATCGGGCCGGTAGGCGTCGACACACTGCAACTCCATGAAGGTGGCGAAGGCCTCGTTGAGCCAGATCCCGTTCCACCACTTCATCGTCACCAGATCGCCGAACCACATGTGGGCCAGCTCGTGGGCGATGACATCGGCGACACGGGCCAGTTCGGCCTGGGTCGCCGTCGCCGGGTCCACCAGCAGGGCGGTCTCGCGGTAGGTGATCGCCCCCAGATTCTCCATCGCCCCCCAGGCAAAGTCGGGGACGGCGATCATGTCGACCTTGTCACCGGGGTAGGGGATGGCGTAGTAGTCGGCGTAGAAGCGGAGGGCGAAGGCGCCGACATCGAGGGCGAAATCGGTGAGGTGACCTTTGCCGGGAACGGTGACGATCCGCAGCGGGACCCCGTCGACATCGACCGGCTCGGTGGCGATCAGATCGCCCACGATGAACGCCACCAGATAGGTGGACATCTTCATCGTCGTCCCGAAACGGACCCGGCGCCTGCCCTGCCCGGCGTCCTCCTCGGCGACGATGGGCGAGTTCGAGATGGCCATCAGATCGGACGGGACGACGAGGGTGATGTCGAAGGTCGCCTTGAGATCCGGTTCGTCCCAGCAGGGGAATGCCCGGCGCGCCTCGGTGGCCTCGAACTGGGTGGTGGCCATCACCTTGGCCTCGCCGTCGATGCGATAGGTCGAGCGGTAGAACCCGCGCAGATCGTCGTTGAGGGTCCCGGTGAAGGCCAACGCAAGGCTCCACTCCCCGGGGGTGGCGGTGGAGTCGAGCGTCAGCGTTGCCTGTTCCCGCTCCTCGTCGAGACGGACCGAGCCGGCGATCCCGCGCCCCGACGTCGCATCCGTCAGTTCCGCCGAGGTGATCTCGAGCTCCGCCGCATTGAACACCAGAGTGTCGAGGTTCTGGGTGAGGGTCAGGTCGATGACCACATGCCCGGCGAAGGAGGCGGCATCCAGATCTGGTTCGAGGGTGAGGTCGTAGTGCCGCGGGACGGCGGTGCGCGGCAGGCGGTGGTCGGCTTCGCTGGTCACGGTGGCTCCCCGGGTAAGCGGCGGTCGAGGACGATCGTCCGATGCTACCGGCGAACCGGACCCGCTCTGCGACCCCGGAGGTCCTCAGGTGTTGAGGATCAACACCGGGCACGGGGCGTTGCGCACCAGGTTCTCGACACGGTGCCCGAGGAACAGCCGGGCCGTCCCGGCACGGACGCTGGTCCCGATCACCAGCAGGTCGGCGCCGAGGTCGTCGACCGCCGCCAGGATCCCCTCCTCGGGTGTGGCGGCATCGCGGATGTCGGTGGCCGTGGTCACGGACAGGGAGGCTCCCAACGACACCAACCCCTGGGTCATTTCCTTGGCCAGGACCTGGCGCTCCCAGTCGCTGCCGAGCTGGGCACCCACGGTGCCGCCTGGCATGACGACGTGGATTCCGGTGACCGTTGTGGCCGGTCCGGCGAGGGCGAAAGCGAGCTCCCGAGGCAGCCCGACTCGCCGGGCTTCCTGTGGTTGGGACCACAATCTGGGTCGGGGACCAGTCTTCGGCGATCAGCGAACCCCGGATGATCAGCGAGGGACATGGCGAAAGCTTGACCAGGTCGTCGATCAGCGGCCCGAAAAGGCTCCCTGCAACCGAAGACATCTCCGGCGTACCCAGAACCAGAAGGTCGTAGTCGCGCTGTAACTCTCGCAGGATCCCAGCCACAGGATCATCCTCGGTGGTGAGCCGGGTGGCCACCGTTGTCGTCCCGCCGAACAGGGCGCGTAGGCCGGCGAGGTGCTGATTGGCGACCTCGCGCTCAGCCCGAGGGGTCGACGAGTAGAGCGTGATCGACAGTTCACTGGCCTCCCCGAGTCGACCGAGAAGCGCCGCACCCATCACCTGGGCCTCCCCGGTGGGCTCGGGGCGGGGTCGGACGGGAACCAACACCCGCCGCAGACCAGCCAGGAAGGCCCCTTCCTGAGCTTGCTCTCGCCGGAGACGGGCCTCCTCGTCCTCGCCGATCTGGACGCGTGCCAGACAGAACCGGAGGGCCACCGGGGCCATCACCGAGGTGACCACTGCCATCACCACGATCATCGAGAAGACTTCCTGGGTGAGGATTCCGAGCGAGAGTCCGATGGTGGCGATGATGATCTCCACCGCTCCCCTTGCGTTGAGCCCGGAGCCGTAGGCCAGCGACGACCAGTGGTCCTGGCCGGAGAGGAATCGGGCGCCGAGATAGACCCCGACGACCTTCCCGAAGGTGGCGACACCGATCACGGCCAGCGTGATCAGAAGCAGTTCGGGTTCGAGGATGGCGGTGACATCCACCTTGAGCCCGGCGACGGCGAAGAAGATCGGGGCAAACACGCCGAGCGCGATCCCTTCCAGCTTGTGGGCGACATCGGCGGGAAGGCGCCGCACCCTGGCGAACAGGATGCCGATGGCGAACGCCCCGATCACCGGCTCGAGGTGGAGCGCCTGGGTCACGGCGCCCCATCCGAACGCCAGGACGACCACCAGCGTCAACATCCGGTCGCGGCTCTCCATCCGGTCCTGGACGAACTCGGTGCCCTTACGCACCAGCCAGGCGCCGACGGTGGCGGTGAGCACGATGAACAACACCACCATCCCGACCGTGGTGAGGACCATGCCGGGCCCGATCGCTTCGGCGCTGGCCAGGGCGGTGACCAGACCGAGCAGTGTCCATCCGGTGAGATCGTCGACCATCCCGGCGGCCAACATGGTCTGGCCAATGTCGCGGCGCATCAGATCGAGGTCCATGAGCACCTTGGCGAGGACAGGGATCGCCGAGATGGCGAGGGCGGTGGCGACAAACAGGGCGAACACGATGCGTTCGTCGGGGTTCACCAACAGTGACGCCGGCATCAGCAACCCGAGCGCAAGACCGGAAGCGAAGGGGACCACCAGCCCACCGACCGCAACCCCGAGGGCGGTCCGGAAACGGCGTCGGATCAGATCGAGGTCGGTCTCGAAGCCGGTGAGTATCAGCAGGAACATCACGCCGATGAGGGCGACAACCTCGAGCAGGTGCCCCTGCACGGCGGTCTGCGGAATCACCCATTCACCGACCACTGGGATCAGCCCGGACAGCAGCGAGGGGCCGAGGACCACCCCGGCGAGAATCTCGCCGACCACGGCCGGCTGACCGAGTCGCTGGGAGAGTTCACCGAGGAGACGCGCCGTCGCCAGGAGCACCGCGATCTGGACGACGAGTTGGAGGACCTCGTCGTGTGAGGCTGCGGTGAAAACGTCCATGGCTGCGGTCAGGTCCCAGGTGGATGGCCGATGTGCCGTCACCCTAACGGGTCGCGCCGATGTCCCAGATCCGATCGGTGAGCCGTTTACTCAGGCGGTGATATCACCCGGTCTCAGGTCGGCCACCAGCTCGGACTTTGCGGCACGGACCACCAGCACCGGCACCGAAGCTCTCTCGATCACGGTCTCCCGGAGTGCGGGAAGCACGCCCTCGACGGCACCTGGTGGCGCCACCACCATCAGCGAGGTCCGGGAGATCGCATCGAGCGCCGCCGATACCGTGGGCCGTGACAGCACGACAACCTCCACGTCGACACCCAGACTCGGGATCTCGACCTCCACCGGGGTGATGACCCGGAGCCTCTGACCCATACCCCGGGCGACCGTGGCGGCAATGCCCAGCGGGGCGAGATCGGACTCTGCCCCCCGGTACCAGACTCCGACCGGACCCGAAGCCGCCGGACGGTGGACATCCATACCGACCAGGACGGCCACATCACACGGCGCCTCACGCAGCAGCTCTCCGGCCACGCCACCGAACGGTCTGAACCCGAGGTAGGCCTCGTGCGAGCCGATGAGGAGCAACCCGACGTCGCGTTGCACCGCCAACCGCCACAGTTCCTCGGAGGGGTCGGTGCCAACCACCGTGGCCACTTCGGCGGCGATCTCTGCGGCCGCCAACTCATCTTGTGCCCGGGCCAGACCTTCGGCCGCCAGGTTCGCACTCTCATCGAGTCCGGCGAGGTTGGCCCTCACCTGCTCGTAACCCGGTGGAGCGACCACCGACGCCAACAACACCTCCATGGGCGCCTCATCCCGCTGCCGCATCCAGGTCACCAGGCGGAGCAGCGGTCGCGCCGTCAACGGATCGGTGACGCCGACCATGACCCGCGACGGACCGGTTCTCACCTCGGGTCGGGTTGGAACCTGCGATGGTGCGGACTCCCGCCCGATCGCCAGGTCGGCATCGACCTGGTGTCTCGGATAGAGCACCTGGAGCAGGGGGGTCGTCATGAAGGTCGTGACCAACGCCATCAACACCATGATCGTGAACAGGGCGGGCGAGATCACTCCGAGACTGCGTCCAATGGTCAGGATCACGATCTCCGTGATACCTCGGGCGTTCATCAGCACCCCGATGACCGTTGAAGAACGGAGCGTTTCTCCTGCAGCGAGACCCGCAATGACCGATCCCCCGATCTTCCCGATGATGGCAATGGCGATGATCAGCCCGGCGAGCAACCACAGTTCCCTGCCCGACACCAGACCGATCTGGGTGGAGAGTCCGACCACGGCGAAGAAGACCGGGAGCAGGAAGAGAACGGTGACATCCTCGAGCCGTTCGGTCACCTGGGTGGTGAGCGAACGGGAGCGGGGCAGGATCGCACCGAACATGAACGCTCCGAATATGGCGTGGATGCCGATCACCTCGGTGGCCCACGCCGACAGGAACAAGCCCACGATCAGTGCCGACATCACCGGCGATCCGATCCGTCCGCGGTCCTGGTGGACGGACATGACACGAGCCGCCAGTGGCCGGACCACCATGAGCATGCCGACCAGGAACACCATCGCCAGTGCGACGGTCTGGACCGCATCCATCACCCCGGTGGCCTTGACGATCGCCACCACCACCGCCAGCACACACCATGCCGTGACGTCGTCGACGGCGGCGCAGGTGATCGCCAGGGCGCCGATCCGGGTCTTGTGCAGACCGGTGTCGGTGAGGATGCGCGCCAGAACCGGGAAGGCGGTGATCGCCATCGCCGCACCCATGAACAGCGCAAACCCGGTGAAGTCACCGCTCCCGACCAGTGGGTAGACCAGAACCGCCGCACCCAGCCCGAGGGTGAACGGAACCACGATCGAATAGTGACTGATGAGTACCGCGGTGTGTCCGGACCCGCGGATCATCTTGTGATCGAGCTCGAGCCCGATCAGGAACATGAAGAAGATGAGCCCGAACTGCGCCAACACCGAGAGCACATCGGTGACCGACGCCGGGAACAGGAAACGCGTGAACTCGGGAAACATCAATCCGAGCAGGCTTGGACCGAGCAGGATCCCGGCGACGATCTCTCCGATGACGCGAGGTTGGCGAATCCGTCCGAAGAGCGACCCGAGCAGCCTTGCCGCAACGATGATCACGGCGACCGCCAACAGCAAACGTCCCAACAACTCCCCGCCGGACAAGCCCTCGCCGTCGTCGGCACCGGGCGGCAACACCGTCTCGGCGGTGACGGTGACCGGGAGACGGTCGCCGTCGACGATCACCGCCCCGATCACCGTTCCGCTGTCGGTGACCGTGGCGTCGAATGTGGCATCGCTTCCCGCAAACGCTCCTTCGGGGCGACACGCCCCCTCGAGCAACCCGTCACCACTGATGCGGTCGATCCTTCCCCCGAACAGAAGCTGGCCGATGTCCTCCTCGGCGGAGCCGTGGGAGCCCGGGACATGTAGATCGAGAAACACCCCGGATTGCACCGTGGCGACGCGGTCTCCGATACATCCGACACCGGCACCGGAGACGGTCCCCACCAGGGGCGCCTGGGGTGCAGCCTCGATGCGGTTGCCGACAGGCAGCACCGCCGCCAGCCCGATACCGAGCAACACGAAGATGCTGGCATAGGCGAGCACCGACACGGTGCGTCGCTTCCCCGCGGTCATGGCGAGACCCCCGGAACCACGCGGTGCGGCAGCGTACGACGGTACGGCGAATCAGCGACCCAGACGACGACATGAGACATGCGCCATTCCTTTCCTCAGTCGCCTATGGGGTTAGCTGACGGACTCGGGCTGGAAAGTTGCCCTATCCGGCATCGGTGCCGGAATTCGCCCCGGGACCGTGCGTCGCGGCACATGGCCGTGACCTACGATCCAATTGGGTCCCCCACCTCGACGGGTGTCGAGTTCGGCGGTATGTGGCCGGCATCGTACACCACGGCCCCCACCTGTCCAGGAGTCTGTCGACCCCGTTTCTCATCGTGGAGTACCGACGCCCCTAACGGCGGATCAATCTGTGGTGCGGTCCACCTGGAAGGGGGCGAAGCTCTGGGCGGTCGGCATCATCTCGATCACATTGATGTCGACGTGGGCAGGGAGCGAAACCGCCCAGTGCACCGCCTCGGCGACGTCGTCGCCGGTGAGTGGTTGCGTCCCGGCGTACACGGCGTCGGCCTTGGCCTGGTCACCGCCGAAACGCACCTTGGAGAACTCGGTTCCACCGCTGAGCCCGGGCTCAACCGAGGTGACCCGGACCCCGGTCCCGTGCAGGTCGCTGCGCAGGTTGAGGCTGAACTGGTGGACGAAGGCCTTGGTGGCGCCGTAGACGTTGCCGCCCGGATATGGGTAGGTCCCGGCGATCGACCCCAGGTTGACGATGTCACCACGGCGACGGGCGATCATCCCGGGGAGCACGGCATGGGTACAGAACACCAGGCCCTTGCAGTTGGTGTCGATCATCCGGTCCCAGTCGTCGAGGTCGGCGTCGTGCGCCGGTCCCATCCCGAGCGCCAGCCCGGCGTTGTTGACCAGGACATCGATCTCGTCGAACCCGGTGGGGAGACCGGCGACCACCGAGGCGACGGCCTGGCGGTCGCGCACGTCGAGCGCCACCGGCAGGACCTGGTCCCCCAACTCGGCGGCGAGGGCATCGAGGCGGTCGAGGCGTCGTGCGGCGGCGATGACCCTGGCCCCGTCGGCGGCGAAGCGCCGGACGATGGCGGCGCCGAACCCGACGCTGGCGCCGGTGACGAGGACGGTGCGGGGTGAACCGGTCATGGCTTCACGCTACCGCGTAATGGCTCTTCGCCCTACGGCTCATCGCGGTGCGTTGGGGCCCCAACCCCCATCGCCGGAGCTGCACCAGCCGGAGCTCCTTCTACTGGTTCTCCACCTCGCCCGTCTTGACGACGCCGAGATCGCCGCCCCGCCCCAGCAGGATGGCGTCGATGGTCCCGGTGAGCAACGGTCCGTTCACCGGGCCGCTCACCTTGGCGACGATGGTGCCGTCGCGGTCGATGAAGAAGGTCTCCGGCACTCCGAGCACCCCGAACTCGAGCGATGCCAGCGACTGGTTGTCCTCGACGTAGACATACGGCTCACCCCGACCCAGCTCGGAGAGAAAGCGCAGCGCATTGTCCGGGGTGTCCTGGACGTCGACCCCGACAAAGCTGACCCCGAGGTCGGCGTAGGCCGCCGCCGCCTCCAACAACGCATCGTGTTCGGTGCGGCAGGCCAGACACCACGACGCCCAGAAGTTCACCACCACCACATCACCGTCGAGCTCGGAGAAGTCGAACTCCCGGTCGTACTCGAGATAGGGCAGCGTCAGGTCCGGGGCCGGGGCCCCGATCAACGGCGAGGCGGTGAGCTGGGGATCGGTACCGAAGCGGCTGGAGAAGACCACCGCCAACACCACCACGGCGATCCCGATCACCACGATCACGACAAAGGGGAGCAGGCTGCGTCGACTACTCGCGGGCCGATCACTCGAGGTTCCGGCGGTCATGATCCGTCCCGGGCGGCGAGGGCACGGTCGAGCAGTGCGGTGGCCTCGGTGCGAACCTCGTCGGGGAGGCTGTCGTACTCCAGCAGGCGTTGGAGCGGCTCGACCGCACCGGCTTCGTCTTCCAGCCCGTGGAAGCGGATGTTCGCCAGATACCAGTGGGCCTGGACATACTCGGGAGAGATGTCGAGGGCACGCTCGACAAACCCGGCGGCGACATCGGATCGACCCGACAGGTGGGTCATCCACCCGACACTGGCCAGCGCCTCGGCGTTGTCGGGATCCTGGTCCTCGAGGATGGTCATGAAATGGGGCAGTGCCTGGTCGAACGCACCCTCCTCGAAGTAGCGACGGGCCAGGGCGAGTCGCATCCCGGTGACCTCGGGGTTGGCGGCGATGACCGCCTCCATCTCCTCGTTGGTCACCTCGCTGAGGTCGATGGCGCCGCTGGCGACCTCCCCGGCGATGCCTCCGGTGGCCAGCTCACCGGGTTGGCGATCGCGGACCGTCGCCATCAGGACCATGGTGACGGCCACGAAGCCGACCACGAGCAGGGCGACCCCGCCGGCGACCCGTCTGCGGTCCCGCCCGGCCGGGACCGGTTCATCCCCATCGATCAGCTCGGAGAGCTGCGATTCGAGCCGGCGGCGTTCGTTGCGGTAGGTCGTGCGGAGCCGCTCGGCGTCCCCGGGATCGAGATCCCCGACCGCCTCCTGACCGGCAAGGTCGTCGAGATCGATCCCGACCTGTTCGAGTTGTTCCTCGAGCACCTGACGTCGGTCACTGAGACTGCGGTCCCCCGTCACCGCGCCACCTCCTCGTCGCGTCCCGGATCCGGTGTGGACGGTTCGTCCCCGGGTGGGACGCTGCGGGGCCCGGCGTCGGTTTCCGGGGCGGTTTCCGGTTCGTTCCCGGGGTCGGGCATCGAGCCGGCCGTCACATCGGTTTGGGGTTCGGGTCGGCGTCGAGCGGCGATGGCGGCGACCCCGACGGCGAGCAGCACCGCCGGTACCGCCCACAACGCCGCACCCCATCCGGCCAGCGGTGGATCGAGCCGGACCCGCTCGCCGTACCGGGCGACGAAGAAGGCGTAGATCTCGTCGTCGCTCCACCCCTCGTCGACCTTGTCGACGATGAACACCTGGAGATCGCGCGCCGTCTGCGAGGGGGCGTCGGCGATCGACTCGCCCTGACAGAACGGGCAGCGGAGATTCGCCGCCAGCGCATCGGCCCGCGCCGCCGGATCGTCAGGCGAGGCGTTTGCCGGGAGCAGGCCGATGACGATCACCACCGCCGCCACGGCGGCCAGCGCCCAACCCGACCAGCGGCGGAGTTCACCCATGTGACCGCCGTCCGAGGTGCGGTGGGGCGGCGATGCCGTCACTCATGGACCGGCTCGCCGACCACGACCGACGGTTCGGTTCGGGTGCGCCGGCGTCTCCCCTGGAATGCCCAGAACCCACCGGCAACCGTGATCAGACCCCCGGCCCACAACATCCACATCAGAGGAAAGATGAACACGTCGAGCACCAACTCCTCGGCGTTCCCCCCGGCGAGGGTGACATAGACGTCCTCGACCAGCCCGGTGCGCACCTCGGGGGTGGCCACCGGTTGGGCGGCATTGGGGTACCGGTGGAGCCGGGGCATGATGGTGCGGATCTCGGTGGTGCAGTCCGATCTGAGCAGCCGCATCTCGGCGCCCTCGACCACCCGGTTGGGCTCCTCGGTGCGGAACGGTGCGTCGTAGGCGAGGCAGTAGTTCCCCACCACCGCCGACTCGCCCGGTGCGAGCCGTACCTGTTCGCGCACCGCCAGACCGGTCGAGGTGGCAATGGCGACGGCGAGCAGCGCCACCCCGATATGGGAGATCTGCCCGCCCCAGTAGCCGGTGTCCCGACCGAGCAGGCGACCGACCGCCGCCGGCAGCGACCGGTCCCTCCGCAGCGGCCGGAGCTGGACCAGGAAGTGACGGGTGATCACCCCGATGACAAAGGCCGCCAGCACGACGATCACCACCGTCGGGATCGACCGAACCCCGATCAGGACGGTGACGGCACCGACGACCAGCGCCACCCGCAGCGGCGTGCGGATCCGCCCCCAGACCACGCCGGCTCCGGCGACCCGATAGGGAGTGACCGGACCGACACCCATCGCCAGCAACAGGGCGAAGGCGATCGGCAAGGTGACCCGGTCGAAGAACGGGCGCCCCACCGACACCTGCCGACCGCTGAACGCCTCGATCAGCAGCGGGTACATGGTGCCGAGCAGGACGGTGAAGGCGAAGAGCGTCAGCAGCAGGTTGTTGAGGAGAAACACCCCCTCGCGGCTCGCCAGCGACTCGAGCCGCGGCGACGAGGCCACCAGGTGGGCCCGCATCGCAAAGATCACCAGCGAGGCGCCGACGACGACGGCCAGGAACGCCAGCAGCACCGGCCCCACCGCCGACTGGGTGAAGCTGTGCACCGAGGCGACCACACCGGATCGGGTGAGGAAGGTCCCCAGGATGGTGAGCGAGAACGTGGCGATGATCAGGGCGAAGTTCCACGCCTGGAGCATGCCGCGGCGACGCTGCACCACGGCGGAATGGAGGAAGGCGGTGGCGACCAGCCACGGCAGGAAGGCGGCGTTCTCGACCGGGTCCCATGCCCAATAGCCGCCCCAGCCGAGCACCTCGTACGACCACCAGGCGCCCAGCAGCACCCCCAGGGTGAGGAACGACCAGGCGATCAGGGTCCAGCGGTGGGTCCGGTCCAGCCACACCTTGCCCCGCTCGCCGCGGACCAGCGCCGACATGGCAAAGGCGTAGGGGACGGTAAGACCGACGTACCCCAGGTAGAGCATCGGCGGATGCACCGCCATCAGGATGTGGTTCTGCAGCAGCGGGTTGGGGCCGACGCCCTGGATCGGGGCCACCGCTGCCTGCAGCGGCCACCAGGCGCTCTGGGCACATCCCACCGCCGCCGCCTCGACACATATCTGGAAGGGGTTGGCGACGGTGGCCATCAGCCCGAACCAGAACACCCCGACCATCCCCATCACCGCCAGGGCGCCCGCCCCGAGTCCGTCCCCGGGACCGACCCCGCGCGACAGCACATAGGTGAACCCGGCGAGCACCAGCCCCCACAACACGATGCTGCCTTCGAGGGCGGCCCAGCCGGAGGCGAGCAGGAACAGGAACGGCGTGGTGGTGGCGGTGTGGTCGGCGACGTAGGCGACGGTGAAGTCGTGCGAGAGGATGGCGCCCTGCAACGCCACCATGGAGAAGACGGCGCCGAACAGCATCACCAGCACCGGGACCCGGAGCGAACCGGCCGGGTGACGCCCCCGGGAGACGGCGATGCCCTGCCAGGCGAGCGCCGCCGAGCCACCGAGGGCGGTGAACACGGCCACCAGCCCGAGGACGGCGTTCATGGGGCATCCCCGATCGCTCCGCCGGCGTCGCCGTCGACGGTGGGATCACCGATGTCGTAGACCTCGCCCTCTTCGGTGCGGTACTGCTCGTCGTGTTTGACCAGCATGGTGTCGCTGGAGAAGAAAGCCCCGTTCCAGGTGCCCTCCACGACCACACCGATTCCCTCCTGGAAGAGCTGCTGCGGGGCGCCGAGATGGGTGACCATCACATCCTCCCGCCCGTCGGTGACGAGAAAGGTCACCCCGTCGGGGGTGTCCTCGACGCTCCCGTCGACCACCTGGCCGCCGAGCCGGAGCCGGTCCGCCGATGCGCCCTCGTCGAGCATCTCGGTGGGGGTGTTGAAGTAGACGAGGTTGGAGCTGAGGGTGAAGACGAGGACGCCGATCACCGCCGCAAGCAGGGCGGCGGGCACCACGAAACGCCAGTAGCGCCTCATCTCAGTCGAGGGATTCGAGGCGCCGTCGCACCGCATCGGTGCGACGCACCAACGACCACAGGTATCCGCCGAGCGCCACCAGCAGGGTGCCGTATCCCCAGATCACCCATCCCCAACCGTTCATGTCGGGCGCCCGGTCATGTGGAACCCTCCAGGTTGGGAGTGGCGACCGCATCACCGGCGACGGCGTCGCTGGATCGCACCGCCAGATCGGCGGCGAGTTCGAGTTCGGCGAGCCGGAAGCGGCGGCGGATCAATGAGGCGGCGACCAGCGAGTAGGCCACCATGCCGCCGAGGAAGGCGGTGAACAGGATGCCGTCGATCTGCATCGCATCGGGGCGGAACATCGTGGGCGGCTGGTGGATGTCCCGCCACCAGGTCACCGAGAAGTGCACCAGCGGAACGATCATGATGGCGAGGATCCCGTACACGGCGGCGCGCCGGGCCCGCGCCACCGGCTCGTCGATCGCCCGGCGGAGCGCCAGATACCCGATGTAGACGAACAGCATGATGGCGGTCAGGGTGAGTCGGGCGCTCCAGGTCCAGTAGACCCCCCAGGTGGGCTTGGCCCAGATCATCCCGATGATGATGGTGAACCCGGTGTAGAGCACCCCGACCTCGGCGGCGGCGACCGCCAGGTGATCCCAGCCGAAACGGCGGGTGATCAGGTAGGCGACCCCACCGACGAGGGTCAGCGCAAAGCAGATGTAGGCCGCAACGATGGTGGGGACGTGGATGTAGAAGAGCCGGGCGACATTGCCCTGGGTGACCTCGGCGGGAGTGAAGAACGCCAGCCCGAGCGCCACCACCAACGCTCCCAGGGCAACGACATCGAGCCACGAGCGTCGGTTCTGACTGAGCCGGTCGCTACCGGCGGGTGCCGTCATGAGGTCTCCTGGAGGGGCCGAGCCGTGAGCACGCCGACGATGGCAAGCGCGATGTCGACGAGCACGATCAGCAATGTCCAGGCGAGGATACCGTCCCTTGCGGTCAAGCCATCATCGAGCGCCTGGGTGGCGCCGAGTAGCAACGGAACGGCAAGCGGCGCCACCAGAAAGGGCACCAGCGCTCCCCCGCCACGGCCTGCCGAGATGGCACCGGCGATGGTTCCCAACAGACCCAACCCGAGCGCCATGGCCGGGATGATCACCAGCAACCAGCGCCAGTTCGCCAGATCGAGGTCGTAGAGGGCGACGGCCACGGCTCCGACGACGACCTCGAAGATCACCAGCAGCAGCGCTGCCGAGACCACCCGCCCGATGAACGAGGCGGCCGGGTCGATCCCGAGTCGAGCCGACAGGTCGCGCTCCGCCGGCGACTCGATGGCGGTACGACGAACGGTGACCAGGACGCCGAACAGCAGGACCACCACCCAGAAGAGGCCGGGCCCGATGCGACGCAGCATCGGGGCGTCGATCCCGATGGCGAGCGGGAACATCAGCACCGCAATGGCGCCGAACGGCAGCGTCACCCACAACACTTCGCCGCGGCGGCGTTCCCGGAGAAGATCGAGCCCTGCCACGGCCCGAGCCTGACGCCACAGCCCGGTGGTTCCGCTCATGCCCGCTCCCCAACCGGTGGGGGCACGAAGGGCTGCGTCCCGTCGTCCAGCCGCCCCCCGGAAAGTTCGACGCTGCGGGTGACCATCGCTTCGACCCGGATCCGATCGTGGGACACCACCACCACCGCTCCACCACGGGCACACACGGATGTGGCGAGGTGACCGACCAGATCGAGCGAGGCGGCATCCAGGGCCGAGTGGGGTTCGTCGAGGAGGAGCAGGTCGGGAGCGAGCATCAACTCGCGGGCCAGTTCGGTGCGTCGTTGCATCCCGTACGAGCACACCCCGACCGGGCGGTGGGTGGCGCCGGTGAGACCCACCGTGGCCAGGGCGGTGTCGACGGCAACCGGGGGCAACCCCATGATCTCGGCGGCGAAGGTGAGGTTCTCGCCGACGGTGAGCTCGGAGTAGAGCGCCGGGGTGTGGCCGATGAATCCGATCCGTCGTCGTACCTCGATACGTTCGGCGCCGGCAAGATCGACGCCGAGTACCCGCGCCTCACCGGAGTCGGGTCGGAGCCGGGTGGCGAGAAGCCGCAGCAATGTGGTTTTTCCCGAGCCGTTGTCACCGAACAGCCCGACCGCCTCACCGGGGGTGACAACGAGCCCGACGTTGCGCAGGATCGGGGTCGCCCCGATTCGCACCGACACGCCCTGTAGCTCGATGATGGGTGGCTCGATGATGGGAGACCCTGCAGGCATCTGCGGAGTCTACGGAGCGCCCGCCATCCGACGAATCCGCCGGCAATCCGGGTATCGCCGGCCCTCGATGGGGTAGCGGCGGTCCGTGGAATGCCAGACCGCCGACCCGCGTTGGGGGTGGAATGGCAACACTTCAACTGACCAAGGAAACCTTCGAGCAGACCATCGTCGACAACGACATGGTGGTGGTCGACTTCTGGGCCGAATGGTGCGGACCGTGCAAGATGTTCGCACCGGTGTACGAGAAGGTGTCGGAACAGTATCCGGACGCCGTTTTCGCCAAGGTCGACACCGAGGACCAGCCGGAGCTGGCCCAGTACTTCGGGATCCGGTCGATTCCGACGCTGATGATCTTCCGTGAGCAGATCGGGATCTACTCCCAGCCGGGAGCGCTTCCCGAGCCGACACTGACCGACCTCATGGAGCAGGCAAAGGGTATCGACATGGATCAGGTCCGTGCCGAGATCGCCGCCGCCGCATCGGCCGACGAATCAGCATCGACTGACGATGCCGGGAGCGGTGCGGCCGCTTCGGGCTGACCCGACGGCCGTCCCTCTGCGGCCCTCCGCCACCCGCAAGCAGACCACCCGTAAGCTGCGGGGGTGAACACCCGTCGTGACGCCACGGTCGTCGGATCCGGTCCCAACGGGCTGGCGGCGGCGCTCGAACTGGCCCGCAACGGGATCGATGTCACCGTCATCGAAGGTCACCCCCAGATCGGCGGCGGCACCCGCACCGCCGAACTGACCCTTCCTGGGTTCCATCACGATGTATGTTCGGCGGCGCACCCGTTCGGGCCGTCGTCACCGTTTCTCCAACAGCTTCCCCTGGCCGAACACGGTCTCGAGTGGGTGACTCCCCCGGTCGCACTGGCCCACCCGCTCGACGACGGCACCGCCGTACTCCTCGAGAGCGATATTTCCGCCACCGCCGCCGGGCTCGGGTCGGACGCACGGACCTACCGTCACCTACTGAGCCCCCTGGTCGAGGGGTTCACGGATCTGGCCGACGGCATCCTCGCCCCCCTGGTCCGCTTCCCCCGCCACCCGCTGCTGATGGCCCGCTTCGGGTCGACCGCCACGCTCACCGCCTCACGGTTCGCCCAGCGGTTCGACACCGGGCGGGCCAGGGCGTTGATCGCCGGGCTCTGCGCCCACGGCACCCTGCCGTTCGATCGGCCGGGCACCGCCGGTACCGGACTCGCCCTCGCCGTCGCCGCCCACCACAACGGGTGGCCGGTGGTGCGCGGTGGATCGCACCGACTCACCGGGGCCATGGCCTCCTACCTGACCTCGCTGGGCGGAGTCATCGAGACCGGTCGATGGGTGGAGCGGCTCGGAGATCTCCCTCCCACCGGAGCGACACTCCTCGACGTCACCCCGGACCAACTGCTGGCGATGGGCGGGAGCGCGGTGCCGCATCTGCGAAGGCGACGACTCCGCCGCTGGAAGTACGGTCCGGCCACCTTCAAGGTCGACTTCGCCGTCGACCGCCCGGTCCCCTGGACCGCCCCCGGGGTGGCCCGCAGCGGCACCGTGCATCTGGGCGGGACCTACGAGGAGATCGCCGCCGCCGAAGCGGCGGTGTGGCAGGGAAGGCTGCTACCCGACTCCTTCGTCCTGGTGACCCAACCATCGCGGTTCGACGACCAGCGCGCCCCGGAGGGCGGCCATACCGTGTGGGCCTACTGCCACGTCCCCCAGGGCTACACCGGTGACGCCACCGCCATCATCGAGAACCAGATCGAGCGGTTCGCTCCCGGGTTCGGCGACACCATCCTCGGTCGCCATGTCATGGGGCCGAGGGACTTCGAGCGATACAACCCCAACAATGTCCACGGCAGCATCGGAGGCGGCGCCATGACCTTCGGTCAGATCTTCGCCCGCCCCCGGCTCACCCCCTGGCCCCACGCCACCGGGATCGACGACGTCTATCTGTGCTCCTCCGCCACCGCACCCGGCGCCGGAGCCCACGGGATGTGCGGTTACCACGCCGCCCGCACCGCCCTTGCCAAGTCGTTCCGCTGAGCAGTGCGACGCGCTAGTTGGCGGCGCCGGTGATGAGGACGCGGGTGACGGTGCTGCCGTCACCGGGGATCTGCCACAGTTCACGGTCGACCTCGAAGATGGGGGTCGTGCCGTCCCAACTGGTGGAGAGACGTTCGTCCTCGGCGACGGCCGGACGCATCCGGACCAGTGTTCCGTCCCCCTCGAGCCCGCCGAACGACCCGGCGATCCATCCGAGATAGACCAGCGGGGCGTCGACGGTGCGGGACTCGAAAGATTCACCGGAGGTCGGGCTGAGCAGCGAGATCACCGATCCCGGCGGCGCCGAACCGGCGACGAAGAACTCGCCGTCGGCGAAACCACCAAAGGTGCGATCGTGGTCGACCGACGCCAGGGACACCGGTCCGTAGGCGAGATCGATGGGATCGATGCGGGTGGCCTCGTCGCCTCCCGAGCGGGGCATCACCCACACATCGCCGAGCTCGGTGATGATCTGCCCGGCGTCGATCGGGTCCAGGGCGGCCACCTCCTGGACATCACCGGTGGTGGCGTTGAGACGGAACACCCGCCCGTCCTCTGCGGTGACCCACAGGAAGCCGGAGTCGGCGTCGAGGTCGTGGATCTGGGCATCACCCGGCAGCGACACCTCGGAGACGATGGCGCCGTCGCGGTCGATCAGCGTCAGTTCGCCGGTTCCGATATTGGTGGCCCAGGCACCGTCGGCGTCGGCGACGATCACCGAGGCGTCGTTGGCGAGCTCGGTCTCGGTGCGGACCTCGGCGGTCTCGGGCTCGAAGGAACGGACGATGGTGCCGGAAGTTCCGGACGGCGGGCCATCGGTGGTGACCAGCCAGAAGATGTCGCCGTCAGAGGCACCCGCCACGGCGTGGACACCGTCGGGCAGCGGAATCTCATCATCGAGCTCGCCGGGTGAGAAGCGCTGTGCGGGTGGGGCGGGTCGAGTGGTGACCGATGCCTGATCGCCATCGGTGACCAGGTCCGGTGCCTCGTCGGATCCGAGCGGGACCTGCCACACCACCAACCCCACCACGGCGACGACTGCCGCCACCTTGAGCACCTGGACAATCGTACGGCGTGAGCCGCCTGGTTCCGGTTCGGTCACCCTGATCCGCCTCTCGAGAAGTTCCTGTTCACCGGAGCACACCGGTTCGTCGATCAGGTCGGGGGCGGTACCCTCCGAACATGAACGACGACCTACCTCAACCGCACCGAACTCGTCCGGTCTTCCCCGACGGCTACGGCATCCCCGACGGAGATGAAGGTCTCATCTCGTGGTCGGACGTCGAAGCCAAGCTCCGCGAGGCGCGATATTACTGGATGGCGACGGTACGACCCGATCAGACCCCCCACGTGGTCCCCCGCTGGGGAGTGTGGCACCGCGGCAGTTTCTGGTACGACGGGGCGCCCTCCACGGTCCACGCCCGCAACCTCACCACCAATCCGGCGTGTGTGCTCCACCTGGAGAGCGGCAAGGACACGGTGATCCTCGAAGGGACATCCCGACCCGCCGACCCTCCCGGGCCCGTGCTCGGCGCACAACTCTCGGAGGCGTACGCCAAGTACGCCGGAGACGGGTACACCCCTGCGGCGGATGCCTGGGACGGCGAGGCGGCCGGGGGGCTGATGGTCTTCACCCCACGCAAGGGCATGGCCTGGAACGAGTTCCCGACCGACGCCACCAAGTTCGTCTTCGACCGCTGACCGGCGAGCCATGCGCATCACCTTCTGTATCCACTACGACACCGCACCCGGGGAACGCGTCGAGGTCGACCTGGCCGGTCGCTCGATGCCCCTCGACTGGGTCGGCGGCGGCTGGTGGTGCGGCGAGGCCGGAACCTATCGCGGCGCCCCCTACACCTACCGGATCGTCGGCGAAGGGGCGGTGGTCCCCGAGCCCGGCCCGCTGCGCCATACACCCGCACCGGCCGGCAACACGGTGACGGTGCTCGACCGTTGGCATCCTGGCGATCCCACCGCCATACCTCGGCGGAGTGCGTTGTTCCGTCGCGCGGTTGCCGCCCATCATCCACCGCCTTCCGGCACCCCGCCCCACGGCCACACCTTCCGTGTGCTCGCCCCAGAGGTCCCCCCGGGTCTGCGTCCTGCGGTCGTCGGATCCGATCCGGTGCTGGGGGGTTGGGACGAGGCGGGCGCCGTCGCCATGTCGCCGTCACCGTTTCCGTGGTGGCAGGTGTCGGTCGATCCCGTCCCGGGCACCGACTACAAGTACGTACTCGTCGACGACTCCGGGACCGTCGTCGTCTGGGAGACCGGCGAGAACCGACATGTCCCTAGCTGGGTCACCGTCCCGGCGGTCGTCAACGACGAGAGCATCGGCGGTCTTCCAGGGTGGCGTGGAGCCGGCGTGGCCGTGCCGGTGTTCTCACTGCGCACCCGTCGCTCGGTCGGGGTCGGTCAGTTCACCGACCTGATCCCGCTCGTCGACTGGGCCGCCGACGCCGGGGTGGCGGTGGTCCAGATCCTCCCGGTCAACGACACCACCAAGACCCATGACTGGGGCGACAGTTATCCCTATGACATCGTGACGGTGCGCGCCCTCCATCCGGTCTACATCGACCTCGACGATCTCGGAGTCGACGAGATCTCCGCCGAGGTCGTCACCGCCCGCGGTGCCCTCGAGGCGCATCCGGAGGTCGCCTTCGAAGATGTGATGAAGGTCAAGCTGGAACTGCTGCGCACCGCCTACCGCTCGGCATTCCGTCGGGTGGACACCGCCGATGCCTTTGTCCGGTTCGTGGAGCGCGAATGGGAGTGGCTGGGGCCATACGCCATGTGGTGTGTACTCCGTGACCGCCATGGCAACGTCGATCACGCCACATGGGGAGCGGACCGCCAGTTCGATGCCGACCGGCTCGCTGCCATGCAGTCGCCCGGCTCGGCGACCCGGGACGAGCTGCGATTCCACTGCTGGGTCCAGTATCACCTCCATCGACAACTCTCCGCCGCCGCAACCCACGCCCGCAGCCGGGGAATCGCCATCAAGGGCGACCTCCCGATCGGCGTGTCACCCGCCAGCGTCGAGACCTGGACCCGTCCCGATCTGTTCCATCTCGGCGCCCAGGCCGGGGCACCCCCCGACGCCTTCGCCGTCAACGGCCAGAACTGGGGCTTCCCCACCTACGACTGGGAACGGATGGCGGCCGACGGTTACGCCTGGTGGCAGTCCCGGTTCCGCGCCATGTCCGACTATGTCGATGTCTACCGGATCGACCACGTCCTCGGATTCTTCCGGATCTGGGAGGTTCCCCCCGACGCCGTCGACGGGTTGCTGGGGCGGTTCCGTCCGTGTCTCCCCCTCACCACCGACGAACTGGTCGACACGCTGGGCGACGGCCAGTTGGATCGGTTGCTCCGGCCCACCATCGACGACGCCGTCCTCGCCGCAAAGTTCGGAACCCATGCGGGGATGGTCCGCTCCACATGTCTGGTCGGCACCGGCCACGACCTCAGGCTGGCGCCCGGGTTCACCACCCAACGCGACATCGTCACGGCGTTCGAGACGGGCGCCTTCTCCGATGTCGATGATGCCGACCGGCTGAGGTTGGAGCGTGGGCTCCTCGACATCGCCGCCGATGTGATGATGATGGAGGTCGACGGCGGCTACCACCCCCGGATCAGCTGGGACGCCACCGAGACCTACCGCCGGATGTCCGACGAGCAGCGCGGCGAGTTCGATGCGCTCGCCACCCATTTCTTCCACTACCGCCACTCCCGGTTGTGGGAGGCAACCGGCCGTGCATCGCTCCCGGCGGTGATCGAAGCCACCGACATGCTGGCCTGTGGGGAGGATCTCGGCATGGTGCCCGACTTCGTCCCCGGGGTGATGAACGAGTTGGGGCTGCTCAGTCTCGAGATCGAGCGGATGCCGAAGGCATTGGGGGCATGGATCTCCGACCCGGGGCGCGCCCCCTACCTGTCGGTGGTCAGCCCGGGTACCCACGACACCTCTCCGTTGCGCCAGTGGTGGGAGGAGGATCGGGAAACGATCACCCGGTACTGGAATGCGGCACTGGGACGCTGGGGCGACCCACCCGACGAGGCATCCCCGGAGATCATCGAGGCCGTCGTGCGACGACACCTCGCCTCCCCGGCGATGTTGTGCATCATCCCGCTGACCGACCTGCTGGCGATCGACGAATCGACATGGCGCAGCGACGGGCTCACCGAGCGGGTCAACGACCCGTCTGACCGCCACCACAACTGGAAGCACCGCCTCCATCTCACCGTCGAGGAGATGGCCGCCGCCGACGGGTTCAACCAGCGGCTCCGGGATCTGATCGGCGACGCCGACCGCTGAGGCGAAGGGCCGGGGTGGCCGGGCTAGTCGCCGGTGATCAAATCGGCAATGGTGCGTTGGGCGGCGAGCACCCGGGGCTGTTCGACCAGTACCCGGGTGAGCACCTTCCCCCCGAGAGCTCCCGGGTCGTGCTCGACGGTGGCCGGGATCCCGGCCGCATCGAGTCGGCTCCACGCCTCTTCGGCGGTGGTGCGGTCGGCGAACTCGCCGATCGGGACCAGTCGTGGTCGGCGGAACCGATCGAACCAACTCATCCCGCTGCTCCCCCGGTGATGTTCCATGACGCCAGCCGCATCGATGGGACATGCAGGAAACCGGCGCCGAACTCCGAGTCCGCAAAGCGGGCGTCATTGCCGACACCGAGCACCTGCCCGGGGCCGAGGGCTTCCACGAACGACTGGGTGAAGCGCAGACCGCTCACCGCCCCGGTGATCTGACCGTTCTCGATGAGGAAGGTTCCGTTGCGGGTGAGCCCGGTCACCACCATCGACTTGGGGTCCAGCACCCGGCAGTAGTTGAACGTCGCCACATAGAGTCCCCGCTCCACGTCGGCGATCAGCTCATCGACGGTGTGGTCACCCGGTGCGAGGAACATCGACGAGGGAAACGGCCCGTGCACTTCCGAACCAGGGACGGCGTGACCGGTGGAAGCCAGTCCGGCCCGGCGAGCGGTGCGGCGGTCATGGGCCAGGGCGCTGGTGACCCCGCCGGCAATCAGAGTGAGCGGGGTGCGGAGCGTCCCCTCGGTGTCGAACCCGGCGGCCATCGCCCGTGGATCGGTGACGTCGTCGACCAGTTCGATCTTGCCGTCGAACTGGGCGACGCCCAACTCGACGAAGGACTGACCCTCCTGGTGCGCCTTGGCGTTGAAGCCGTAGTAGGCGAGGAAGATTCCGATGGTGGCCACACACTCGGGAGACAACACCACCTCGTACCCGCCGGGAGCGACATCGACGGTTGCCGCCGAGTCGACGGCCCGCCGTGCTGCGATCGCACCGATGGCGGCGCCGTCGAGGTCGGCGATCCGTCCCGATGCGGCATGACCGGAGCCGGCCGAGGTCGCCGTCTGGTGGATTCCGTCGAGAAGCGCCCGGGTGAAGCGGTCCTGCAACCGCACCCCGTTGGAGTTGGCAAAGGTGATCTCGATTCCCCCGGTCTCGCAGAAACCGGCGGCGCTCATCCCTTCCCCGGCGGCGACGAAGTCGGCGACCAGGGCGGCGCGATCGGCCGGGGTGGCGGCGCCGGTCGCCTCGTCGTAGTGATCGACCCGGGCCGCATCGTGGCCGGCGGGTTCGAGGGCCACCGGCTCGGCGAGGCCGGGCCAGTCGGGGTCGACCGGCTGGAGTGCGGTACGGGCGATGGCGGCATCGACAAATACCGCCAATGCTTCCGGGTCGAGGGATGTGGTGGTGGCGGACACCACCCGACCACCGACGGCGAGACGGATCGACAGCGAATCGCCCTCCTCGCCGACGTTCTGGTGGATGAAGGAATTGGCGAACCGGGTCAGGGCATGGGTGCCACCGGTGATGGTCACCTCCACCTCGCCGCGCCCGGCGACGTGACCGATCACCCATTCGGCGAGGTCCATGCGACCGGTCATCCCCGCACCCCCACCCGCACCTTGGAGAACCGGGCCGGGGCCGCCGAGTGACCGGTGTGGGCCACCTGCATCGGTTGCCCCTTGCCGCAGTTCGGGGTACCCCAGTGCACCCACTCGTCACCCCCGGCCAGCCGGTCCATCGTCCCCCAGAACTGCGGGGTGATCCCGGTGTAGGTCGGGTTGCGCACCATCCTTCCCTGCTTCCCGTTCTTGATCTCCCACCCGACTTCGCACCCGAACTGGAAGTTGAGACGCTTGTCGTCGATGGACCACGACCGGTTGGTCGACATGTAGACCCCGTCGACGGTGTCGGCGATGATCTCCTCCAGCGACGACTCGCCGGGGAGCAACCCGACGTTGGTCATCCGCACCATCGGAAGCCGGTTGTACCCGTCGGCACGGACCATTCCTCCGGGTGGCAACCCGGCGATCGATGCCGAGTCCCGCCCGGACAACACCCCCACCCAGGTCCCGTCCCTGACGATGTCGACCCGCTGAGCGGGCGTGCCCTCGTCGTCGTACCCGAACGTCCCGAGTGCGCCGGGATGGGTGGCGTCGGCGGTGATGTTCATCAGCTCGGAGCCATACCGGTGGCGGTTGAGGGTGGCCAGGTCGAGATGTGAGGTTCCGGCGAACGCCGCCTCCCATCCCAGGATGCGGTCCAGCTCGATGGCGTGACCCACCGACTCGTGGATCTGGAGGGCGAGTTGGGATGATTCGAGGATGAGCTGCTTCTCACCCGGCTCCATCTCCGGCGCCAGCAGCAACGCCGCCGCCTCTTCGGCGATGCGCTGGGCGTTTCCGGCGTAGTCCCAACGTCGTACGGTCTCGAATCCACCGGTCTCGTACTGCCCGAACAACTGGGGATAGGAGCGACGTTGCGTCTCGTGCTCGCCGAGGGCGGTGGCGGCGTATCCACCACCGGTCTCGATCAACCGCTGGTGGATTCGGTGACCCTGCGACGACACGAACCATTTGTCGGTGACCCACGAGGTGAGGTTCCCGTTGGCGAGGGCGATCCCGGGAACCGCCTGCATGGTGCGGGTGACATCGACGAGCAGGTCGACCTTCTCGCTGAGCGACACCTGCAACGGGTGTTCCTCGTGGGGCGTGGTGTAGCTGTCCTCGACGACAGGGACGTCGGACAGCTCGATCGCCGGTCCGGGAACGGTGGCGGACGCCGATGCGATCGCCGCCGCCATCGCTCCGGCTTTGCGAGCGGCGCCATCGCCGAGGTCGGTGGTGGCGAAGAATCCCCAGGATGAGCCGATCAGGGCACGCACTCCCACTCCGGCGGTTTCGGTGCGGTCGACGGACTCGACCATCTGGTTCTGGACATCGACGCTCTCCGAGGTGGCGATGACCACCCGGGCGT
The DNA here is from genome assembly GCA_963708235.1 of uncultured Acidimicrobiia bacterium. Classification (GTDB taxonomy): domain Bacteria; phylum Actinomycetota; class Acidimicrobiia; order Spongiisociales; family UBA5794. The sequence continues at coordinate 2,699,292 of OY970200.1, forward strand.
CTGCGTAGCCGGCGCCGGCGGCCAACGCCCCCTCTACGGCAGCTTGCGCTTGGTCGAACAAGGGGAGGCCTCCGAGCCCGCCGGTCTTCGTGTGGGACCGGCGTCGATGGGGTACGTGTGGGTTCGCCGTCAAGGTTAGGTTGCCGCTGCGGCTCCGACGACGGCCCACCACGAGGAATATCCATGGACGACCATCACCATTCCGAGCAGGAACACGCCGATGACCGCCACTCCTGGCCAGGCGAGTTCACGTTCTGCCCGATGTGCGCCGCCGAGATGGCAGCGCCCGAAACGCCCGGCCGGCGACCGCGCTGTCCGCAGTGCGGATTTGTCCACTGGCGCAATCCCGGAGTCGGAGCTGCGGTGCTGATCCGCGACGACGAGGGTCGGGTGCTGCTGGTGCGACGGGCACCCGGCGCCACCCGGTCCGGGCTGTGGTCGGTGCCGGCCGGATTCGTCGACTACGGCGAGGACATCCGCGATGCTGCCCGTCGCGAGTTGCGTGAAGAGACCGGGCTCGTCGCCGAACTGGGCGAGGTGGTGCACGTCGCCTCGAACTTCCATGACCCGGCGAAACTCACGGTGGGCGTCTGGTTTCTCGGAACGGTGACCGGCGGCGAGCTCCGGGCCGGAGACGACGCCGACGACGCTGCCTTCTTCGATCTCGACGACCTGCCCCCGCTGGCGTTCACCACCGACGAGATCCTCTTCGAACGGCTTCGCACCGAGCACCGACCGGTTGACCCGACCTGAAGGCGACCCGACCCGACCGCCATGCAGAGGAGGACCAGATGACCACCACCACACGAAGCCCCGGTGCCCAGGCCCTCGGCCTGGCCGGTTTTGCAGCGGCGGTGACGCTGGCGGCGGTGATCGGCGCCCTCGGTGTGCCGGGAACGGAATCGGAGTACGCCAACCTCGACCAACCCTCCTGGGCGCCTCCGTCGGAGGTGTTCGGACCGGTGTGGACGGTGCTGTATGCCACGATCGCCATTTCCGGTTGGTTGGTGTGGCGATCAGCGGGATGGAGTTGGCCGCTCGGGGTCTATACGGCGCAACTTGTGCTCAATGCTGCCTGGACACCGCTCTTCTTCGGAGCCGGCCGCTTCGACCTGGCGATGGTGGATATCACCCTGTTGTGGATCCTCATCGGCCTCACCATCTTCGGGTTCTGGAGGCTGGTGCGATCGGCGGCGCTGCTGCTGGTTCCCTACTGGATGTGGGTGACGTTCGCTGCGGCGCTCAACTGGTCGATCTGGCGGTTGAACCCGTGAACGGGACCGGCCCGGGCGTTCGCATACGAGGAGGGGCCGGGGAACGAACCTGCTCCCCGGCCCCTTCATGTGGGTCGTCACTTGGCGGACTGTTGGGCCCGAGGTCGGTTACTTGAGGTGGACACACGCAATCGCCGTGCCCGATCCGTCGTAGTCATAGAACACGATGGATCGGCCGGAGGTGTCGACCACTCCCGGGTAGTGGGCGGTGCCACTGATGTTCCCGTCGCGATCGGCCGTTGCGGTGAACGAGAACCCGCCGCCCCACACCGCACCGCCAACGGGACTGTCGGTGCAGAGACCGCTGTGGACCACTGCCGGATACTTCTTACGGGACACGAAGCCGGTCATCAACATCTCGACGACCGACTTCGGCGTCATCTCGAAACGCGTCATGCGGACCGGTCCGGCGATGGTGTAGCCGAGCCCGGAGCCTGCAGGTGTCGAGGCCGAACTGCCCTTGGTCCACCAGATTCCTTCTTCGGCCATCGCCGGAGCCGCCATTGCCCCCACCATCATTGATATCACCAAGAGCACCGCGGCGAGCCGGCGCTTTGGTCGGGTCGACCTAGCCATGTGGCTTCCCCTTTCTCATCGGCCCCGCTGACCTGGATAGAGCGGTAGACCTATTTCGGAGTATCTGCCTCGTACCGGTCGGCTTATATGGGTCGTTCGACCTATATATCGGCCGGATGCCCCTCGCCACAACGGTCGGTCCTCACCAACTCGCCTTCTCGGCGCCACTACGCCGCTCCTCTCACCACTCCGCCCCCCTTTCCCCCGGCAATTTCCCATCCGGGTGGCACAGGCGCGATGATTGGAGCGATGAGCGCGGTTCGATGACATTCGACGTCACCATCGTGGGAGGTGGCATCCTCGGTCTGTCCACGGCGCGCCTGCTGGCCGTGCGCCGACCCGGGCTCCGTATCGCCGTGCTCGAGAAGGAATCTCGCCTCGCCACCCACCAGACCGGGCACAACAGCGGCGTGATCCATGCCGGTCTCTACTACGCACCCGGTTCCCTCAAGGCTCGTCTCTGTGTCGCCGGTCGCCAGGATCTCGTCGAGTTCTGTGAACGCCGGGACATCCCGGTGGGCCGCACCGGGAAGCTGGTGGTGGCCTCTGACCGGTCCGAGCTCCGCCGCATTGGACGAACTGACCCGCCGGGCCGCCGCCAACGGACTCGAAGCCGAGCGGCTCGGCCCCGACGGGATCGCCGACCACGAGCCGCACGTCGCCGGGGTTGCCGCCCTCAAGGTGCCCGAGACCGCCGTCGTCGACTTCGGTGTGGTGGCCCAGGCGTTTGCAGCGGAAGCGGCCACGTCGGGGGTGGAGATCCGGACCGGATTCGAGGTCGTGGCCGCACACCGGGAAACAGGTCACTGGCGTCTCGAGTCACCGGCCGGTCCGTTGACGACGCGCCTCGTGGTCAACTGCGCCGGTCTGCAGGTCGACCGGTTCTCCGAACTGCTCGGTCACCAGCCGGGCGTGAGGATCATCCCCTTCCGTGGCGAGTACCGGTCACTGCGACCGGAGCGCACCGGGCTGATCAACGGTCTGGTGTACCCGGTCCCGGATCCACGCTTCCCGTTTCTCGGGGTGCATTTCACCAAAGATCTTGCCGGTTCCGTCGAGATCGGCCCCAACGCCGTGCTCGCCCTGGCCCGAGAGGGCTACCGGCGCAGCCAGGTCAACGGTGCGGATCTCCGGGCGCTGGTGACCTCACGGCGACTGATGAGGCTGGGGCGTCGCTACTGGCGGACCGGCGCCGGTGAGGTATGGCGGTCGCTGTCGACAAAGGCGTTTGTCCGTAACGCCGCCCGGCTGGTCCCGGCGCTCACGGCCGCCGATCTCGCCGGTCATCGTTCCGGGGTTCGCGCCCAGGCAGTCCGGCCCGACGGCACCCTGGTCGACGACTTCGTCATCGAAGATTCTCCAGGTGCGGTCCACATCCTCAACGCCCCGTCCCCCGGGGCCACCGCCTCGATCGCCATCGGCGACCATATCGTCGACCGGACGCTGGCCCACCTCGAGGGCTGAACCTGCACTCGAGCTGCCCTCCCCATCGAAGGCACCGCGCCATCGAACCCAGACCGACAGCGATGACCGAATGACGAGTGGGATCGGATGCGTCACCGCACCCGACCCCACCTGGGGGAACCGATCTCTGATCAACCGGTCACGGCGTGATCAACCTTCCTCGCTGTCGTCGGTCGGACCCTCGACGTCGCCACCGGCTCCGGGTCGCACCGGGAACGGTCGGTCGGCATGCAGCGTGTCGTGCAGGTCGCTCAGTTCGTCGCGGGTGAGCCGGCCGTCGTCGAGATAGCCGCCTTCTTCGATGGCGTCGGCGAGCGGGCTGTCCTCGGCAACCAGCGGATGGTTGTCGCCGAGATCGACCAGTTCGTCGGCATCGATCACATCGTCGTCGAGCAGATCTTCGAGGTTCCGGAGGAATCCGCCCCCGGGAAACCCGCCACCGGGGAATCCGCGCCCATGACCCGCTCCCCCACCACGGCCGGGCCGGTCACCCAACTCGCTGCGGAGGGTTTCGAGTCGGGCGGCGATCGCTGCGGCGACCTCGTCGGCCTGCGCCCGGGTCAGGGTGTCATCGGCGACGAGCCCGTCGAGCACCTCGTCGAGGACGTCGTCCCCGAGCAGTCCTTTCGGTGCTCCCCACTTCTTGTCGTCGGCCGCACCGGGATCGCCCGCCACCGTCGTGGTGGTCTGGTTGGGCTCCTCGGTGGCCGTGTCCCCGGTCGCGGTGTCCTGGGCGGTGGCGGCGGTTGGCGCCACCAGGGCGTAGGAGGCCCCGCCAACGGCGATCACTCCCACCGCCAACAACCCCGCAAATAACTTGCGCATCTGTGGTGTCCTCTTCTCGCTACGGCAGCCCCTGGAACCAGGATGCGGGTCTGCCGTGAAGCGCAGATGAACGCCACATGAGAGAACGCTGAGAACCCGGATCCTCAGCCGGGATGGGCGGGCAGCACGAAGCCGACCAGCGCCCCACCGGTGGCCGCATCGTCGACGAATACGGTGCCGCCGTGGTCGGTCACCACCTTGTCGACGATGGCGAGACCCAGACCGGACCCGGGTCTGGTGCGAGCCTCCGCCGACCGGTAGAACCGGTCGAAGACCCGGGGCCGGTCGGCCGGGTCGATGCCGGGACCGGAGTCGACAACGGCGACCCGCCCGGCGCCGACGCTGATTCGGATCGGGGCACCGTCCGGGCTCCACTTGTCGGCGTTGTCTATGAGGTTCCCGACGGCCCGTTCCAGCGCCGCCGGTCGTCCGGTCACCGAGGTGGGTGTGGCCGTCAACTCGATGGGGCGGTTCAGTCGTCGCCGGAAGCGGTCGACCACCTGCTCCACCAGCACATCGAGCGCCACCGGCTCCATCGCTCCGGAGGTGGCGTCGGGATCGCCGGCGAGCTCGACCAACTCGGAGACCAGGGCGCTCAACTCGGCGAGTTCCGAGGTGGCGGCGTCGAGCAACTCGGTGCGCTCGCCGGCGGTGACGGTGTCGGTGCGCGCCAGCACCTCGATGTTGGTGCGGAGGGCGGTGAGCGGGGTGCGGAGCTCGTGCCCGGCGTCGCGCACCAGTTGGTGTTGCTGGGTGCGCGAGGTCTGCAGCGCCTCCAGCATGTCGTTGAACGAACGCGCCAGACGTCCCACCTCGTCGTCGCGCCCCACCTCGATCCGGGCCGCAAGCTCTTTGGTGGCCGCCACATGCTCGACGGTTTCCGTGAGTTGATCGAGCGGTCGGAGCACCCCCCGTCCGAGGGCGAGCCCGAGCAGTGCGGCGAGGGCGACACCGATCCCGCCGATCAGGGTCATGGTTCGGGTGAGCCCGGCCACCGACCGATCGAACTCCTCGAGGCTGCGGGCCATCTGGATGGCGCCGCCTGCGGCGGGGGCGGTGATGATCCGGAGGCGACCCTCGCCATCGCCCGTTGTCCGCACCCCACCGGGGGCATCGCCGGCAGCGACCGCACGGTCATCGTCGGTCACCGGCAGCGCCACCGGTTGTCCCGGAGGAGCGTACGCCTGCCCGTCGACGTCGAGGAACTGGACGAACAGCGCATCGAAACCGCTCGGTCTGCGAGCAAGCAGACCCGCCCCGGTGTCGGGAAACGGCGCCATCGCTCCACCTTGCCATCCTCCGCCCGGCAGCCGCTGAGCAGGGGCGATGCGCTCCATGAGGCTCTGGTCGATCTCAGCCAGCAGCTGCCGCTGGATGGCGGCATTGGCGGCAAAGACGGCGCCGACGACGACGCAGGCCACCGCCAGCGCCGAGATGAGGGCGATCCGGGTACGCAGGGTCACGACGGCCGGACCACATACCCGACACCACGGACGGTGTGGATGAGACGTGGCGCCCCGTCCTCCTCGGTCTTGCGCCGCAGGTACCCGATATAGACGTCGAGAGAGTTCGACGAGGTCTCGAAATCGAAACCCCAGATCCGCTCGTAGATCACCGACCGGTTGAGCACCTGACCATGATGGCGCATCAACAGCTCGAGCAGATCGAATTCGGTCTTGGTGAGATCGACCGGCCGCTCACCCCTGCGCACCGTGCGGGTTCCACCGTTGAGCTCGAGGTCGGCCACCCGGTACACATCGGTGGTGGCGCCGCTGGCCCGCCGCAGCAGGGCACGCAACCTGGCCAGCAACTCGTCGAGCGCAAAGGGCTTGACCAGGTAGTCGTCGGCGCCTGCGTCGAGGCCGGCGACACGGTCGATGACCGTCTCCCTGGCGGTGAGCATCAGGATCGGGGTGCGGTCCCCCCGTGCCCGGATCCGCCGGCATGCCTCCAACCCGTCGATGTGCGGCATCATCACATCCATGACGACGGCGTCGGGCCGGTCGTTGAGCAGCACCGACAGCGCTTCCGACCCGTCGTGGGCGGTCACCACCGAGTACCCCTCGAAGCGAAGCGCCCGGCTCACCGCTTCGCGCACCGAGCGGTCGTCCTCGACGACCAGGACCGTGCCCATGGTTGATTCGGCGCTGCTGATCGGATCGCTTGGCATCGTCCATCCATCGTCGCCGGACGGCTTCAGAGCCCGTTGAGAGCATGGTAAGGATCGGGTGAGATTCCGCCACCGATCGGCCGGTCATTCCCCGTCCCTGCGTCGCCCTCCTCCCCTGCCGCGGCCCTTCTTTCCACCGGTCCGGTTCCCAACGTTGTGGGCCGATCTGCGCCGGGTGACGACGGCCAGGAGATTGCGGAACGCCGTGGTCGGGGTCTCGGTACCGTCGGCGGCTTTGACCACCGAGAAGTACCGGACGTGGCGGAGTCCGCCCGGCCCGGGCTCGACGGAGGCATCGAACACGTTGGCGCCGAACCGGTCACTGGCCGGATTGGTTCCGTGGAAGAGGTCGCGGGACAGGTCACACCGGGGGAACGCTGGGAGCAGCGGGAGTGAGCCGAGGGACGGGATCGGGGGGTTGGCGGCGAATGCGAAGAGCCGGTCGGGTGCGACCAACCCGGCCCCCGGAACCGGGACCACACATCCAGCCAGTGCCGACAACGCCGACCACGGGTTGACGGCAAGTTGGATCTCGTCGCCGGGGACGAGACCGGCCCAGACATGGGCGGGGTCGATCGGGAGGCGGCTGACATCGACGGCCCAGACCCCCGGCGAGCCGAGCAGGACCAGCACCACGCTCCGCCCGCTGTCGAGATGGAACAACGACTGGGCGGCGACGATGGAACCGTACGAGTGCCCGACCAGGGTGATCTCCCGCCCGGCAGGGAGCCCGTCGACAAGGCGACCGATGCGTTCCGCCCCTTGGCGGGCAGGACCTCTGACCACCGCACCGAGAACGTTGTCCGGCGGGTCATAGAGCAGCCCCGTGACCACTGCCAGCTCGCCGCCGGTCGGGTCGTGGCGGACCATCCGCCGGGCGTCGACGACAAGCTGGCCCGTCGCCCCCTGGTACTTGGTGGTGCCGACGCCCGGGACGAGGACCACCACATGTTCGGCGTCCACCGGTCCGACCCATTCCGAGATGATCCCGTCACCGTCCCAACCGAAGTGGAGGAAGTTCCGGCCCGGTTCGAGCATCCGGTTCAGAGCGGCGATATCACGCTCCAACACATCGACCATCCAGGGTGGGGAGACGTCGGTCGATCCCCCGTTGTCGAGCAGCCCTGGGACGCTCCCGCGGTCGGGTCTGTCCAGCCGGCGCTGCAGATCGTCCCGGAGCCGTTCGATCAGATGGCGGTTGGCGGCGAATCGCCATTCGAGCGGGGCGCCGTCGCTGCGGGCCACCAGCTCGGGGCGACCGCGATGGCCCGTTCCACTTCGGCGGCGCTGCGCCCGGAGAGATACCCGGCCACGCTCGTCCCGGGCCAGAGCTTGGCGAGCCGCGCCCGATACACGACCTCGGAGGGCTCGAAGAGGGCCCGCCTGGCGGCGTCGCGGGTCCCGGCCATCAGTTCCGGAGTGGTGAAGGTGGTGGTGGCGGCATCCCACGCCTGTTTGTCGAGGGCGTCGGCACGGTGGAGGAGACTGTCGGCCCAGGTCCGTCCCCATTCGGTGATGGCCCGGCTCTCCACCGCCACGGAAGCCGCCGCTTCGTGGTATCCGAACCCGGCGGCCAACGTCGCCACCCCCTCGGCGACCGAGACCTGTTCGCACCGCTCCGCAAGTTCCCGGGCCAGGGCCCGCATCGCATCCGGATCCCCCCACGAGGTGGTCATGACCCGAACCTATCGCACCGACCACCTGACCACAATAACCTTATCTGCCGTCAACCATCATCCGACAGGCGGGGTCGAGGCAATGGCTGACGCCTCGGAGGCCGGACGGAACCCGCACCCAGACGCAACGGATTCCTGTCCGGCCTCCAAACCGCACGATGGGGCTCAGCCGCTGCGCAACGCCTCCGTCGGTGACATCCGGGCGGCCCGGATCGCCGGGTAGAGCCCGGCCACGGCCCCGATCAGCAGTGCGGCCGCCACCCCACCTCCGATGGCAAGCGGAGGAATCATCGTCGACCACCCTTCGAGGGCGGCGTACGCCGAGGTCACCCCCACACCGAGCAGCACCCCGCCGATCCCGCCGATGGTGGCCAGCAGCAACGCCTCGCCGAGGAACTGCAGCGCCACGTGTCGTTTGGTGGCGCCCAGCGCCCGGCGGAGACCGATCTCGGTCCGGCGTTCCAGCACCGAGATCACCATCACGTTGGCGATGCCGACACCACCGACCAGCAGCGCCACCGCACCCAGTCCGAGGAACAGGGCGGTGAAGGCATCGTCGGCGGCCTCCTTGGCTTCGAGGGCATCGGTGGGCCGGTCGACCGTCACCTCCTCGGGTGTCTCCGGGTTGACGGTGGCGGCGAGCACTCCCATCACCGCACCCACCGACTCCGGGTCGGTTCGGACATAGATGGCGGTGGGGACGTTGTCGTCGTCGAGATAGGTCTCGGCGGCACCCATCCCGACCAGGGCTGCCCGGTCGAGATCGGGGCTCAACTCGAACGGGTCGAGCACACCGATCACGGTGAACCACTCCCCACCGAGCCACACCACCTGATCCCCGGTCACATCGTCGATCCCGAGCCGCTCCGCCGCCACCGAGCCGAGGACCGTGGTGGGGAACGCCTGGGAGGCCTCATCGAAGAACCGGCCGTGAGCCATGGTTCCTCCCAGGGTGTTGAGCAGTTCGAGATCGACCGCCTGCACCGTGAGCCCACCGGTCTCCGACGAGGGGATCAGATCGGTGCGATAGACGGCAGCGTCGGCAACGGCGCTGACCGCACTGGTGACCTCGACCGGGCCGATCAGCGAGACCATCCCCGTTGCCTCGGCGGGCAGCTCGCCGCTGCCCCTGCCGAACCCCTCGCCGGCCTCCACCGTGAGCAGGTTGGTGCCGAGACGATCCAATTGGGCGAGGAGGTCGGATTTCGACGATTCGGACAGACCGAGCACTCCGACCATGGCGGCGATCCCGATCATGATCCCGAGCGCCGAGAGCGCCGCACGGAGCTTGCGGGTACGCAACCCGACGCTCGCCACCCGTCCCACGTCGGCGAGATGGAGGGCGCTCGGCTGTGGGGGCGCCGGCCGGGTTGCCTCGGTACGGTCCGACACCGCCATTCGGCTCATGGTCGACTCCAGTCGCTGGCGCCATCGTGTTCGATGAACCCGTCCCGCATCGCAATCACCCGCGGAAAGTGCGCCGCCATGTCGCGGTCATGGGTGATCACGACGATGGTGGCGCCCTGATCGTTGAGCTCCTCGATCAACGCCACGATCGAGGCGCTGGTCACCGAGTCGAGGTTTCCGGTCGGCTCGTCCGCCAGGATGATGTCCGGGTTTCCGACCAGTGCCCTGGCGATGGCGACACGCTGGCGCTCCCCACCGGAGAGCTCGGTGGCGACATGGCCGGTCCGGTGGCCGAGCCCCACCCGCTCGAGGGCGGCGAGCGCCAACTTCCGTCTCTCCGAGAGCGGGGCTCCGGTGTAGAGCAATCCGTCGCCGACATTGTCGAGTGCGGTGTAGCCGCTGAGGAGATGGAAGTTCTGGAAGACGAACCCGATGTGGTGCGCGCGCAACGCCGAGAGGTCGCGATCGGACATCGTGGACACCCGGTGACCGGCGACGGTGACCTCACCGAGGGTGGGGCGGTCGAGCGTGCCGACGATGTGGAGCAACGTCGACTTCCCCGATCCGGACGGTCCCACCACAGCAACGAGTTCGCCCCGCCCCACCTCGAACGTGACCCCGCGAAGCGCCTGGACCGGAGGCGTCGTCGGGTACTCCTTGACCACATCGTCGAGATGGAGCACCGCCGGTGGTCGGCCCGGCGAGGGTGAAGTGGGCGAGTATTCGACGGCGGTCATGGCACCACGACCATGTCGTCGATGCTGAGGTCGTCCGAGGTGACCTCGACCATCCCGTTGGCGAAGAACCCCGGCGTCACCCCCACCAGACGCGCCGGTTCGGTGCCGGCGACCTCTACGGCGTACCCGCCTTCGGCGAGGGCGATCAACGCCGCCACCGGCACCGCCATCACGCCTTCGACCGAGTCGGTGACGATGTCGACGTCGACCGGGGCCTCGTCGAGGCCGCTGGCTGCATCCGGGTCGGTCAGGAGGATGGTGACTTCGAACACCGCGGTGCCGTCGTCGCCGATGGTGGCGATCTCGTCGACGCTGTCGACCGTCGCCTCCACGTCGGTGCCGTCAGGAAGTTCGACGGTGACGAGGTCGCCGACCGACACCAGATCCTGATCGGCGGCGGGGAGATCCAGCGCCACCACGATGTCGCTACCGGTCACGCCGAGCACGGCGACGCCTTCACCGACCACGGTTCCGGCGCTGACCAGGTGTTCGGCGATCCGCACCGGGGCAGAGGCGAAGACCACCTCCCACCGTTCCAGGACACCGTCGGCGGTGGCGCCGATGGCCTGCTGCCAGGCGACAACCGCACGTCGCGTCGATGTGTCGAAGACGCCGTCGACCACCAGATCACCACCGTCGCTGTAGCCGAGACGGGTGAGCGCCGCCTCCAGCTGCTCGACGTCCTGCCCGCTCGGTGGCACGCCGCTGCCGATCTCCATGACCGCAGCGCCCTCACCGGCGGATTGGCCCACGGCGACCGTGTGCGCACGGACCTCCACGGGGCCGGGAGCGACGATCACATCGCCGACATCGACGCTCCCCGTCTCTTCCAGTCCGAGATCCTCCTGCCATCGCTTCACCATCGAGCGTGTGTAGCTGGTGAACTCCTCGTCGACGGTGACCGTCCCGTCGGGGTCGTAGCCGAGTTCGACGAGCGCAGCTTCGAGCTGCTCTATATCGGGCCCGTCGTCACTCGATGTGGAGAGTGTCCGCCACATCGCCTGGTCGCCGTAGAGGAGCACCACCGGGACGGCGTCGATCCGATAGACGACGTCACCCTGGCGCAGCACCTCTCCGACCGCAGCGGCATCGGTGAGTGTGCCCGCCGACCGTCCGGTGATCGCCACCGCCTCCTCGCTCAGTGCGAGTGTCCGGTACATCGGGGCGTCACCGATCAACAGGGAGACCGGGGCGTCGTCGACGGCGAACAGGACCTCTCCTTCGTCGACGACCTCCCCCGGAGCGACCATGGCGGTCACCGTCCCCGCAAGCCCGGAGGTGATGCCGTCACCGGCGATCCGACCCAGAGTGGCCGAATAGGTGGTGACCGAGGAGAGATCGGTCATCTGGACCTGGGCGGTGTTGACCGGTGCCGTAGCGGCGGCGTCGGCGTCGGCCTCGTCTGCCGGCCACGCCATCCAACCGACGGTGGCAACCACCACGACCAGGGCAACCACCAGCACCCACCAGCGGCGCAACCGCGAGGCGTGCACCTCGGGAACCATCGGATCAGGGGTGGTGTGACCACTCAATGGGATCTCGGTACGGGTATCAGGCATCGCCGCCACCCCCGTTGCCGGCGCCGGGGCCACCCGGTCCCCCGCCACCGAACCCGCCGCCGCCCGGGCCGAAGCCGGACAGAATGTCGGAGCAGGCGTCCTGGGCGGCCTGGAAGTCGGGATCGTCCATGTCCACATCGCCGAACAGGCCACCGCCCTGCGGCGGCTGATCACCGTCGCCGGCCTCGGGCGGGCCGCCCATCGCCGAGAAGTCGGGATCTGCCATGTCGATCCCGTTATCGCGGATACACGCCGCAAACTCGACCATGGTGTCCTGCATCTCGGTCGGATCGCCGCGATCGAATCCGAGGCTGATCCCCTCGAGGTACTCCCCGCAGGTCTCGAAGGCCCCACCCATCGCACCCCCGCCGCCGGGCCCACCCCGGGCCCCGCCATCCTGACCCCCACCCTCACCGGCGGGTGGCGAGAGCTGGACGTTGCCATCGGCATCGACGGTGGGGTCGTCCATGTCGACGCCGTTCTCGCGCATACATGCGGCAAACGCCATCATCGCCGCCTCGACATCTGCCGGATCGTCGCTGACGTCGGAGGGGGCGCTCGGGGTCTCCCCCTCGGCTGCGGCATCGGCGTCGAGACTTGCGACCTCAGCCACGGCATCACCTCCTCCGCATGCGGCGAGCATCAGCGCCAGGGCCATCAGCGCCATCATCATTCGGTGTCTCAAGAGTCCTCCTCCGATCGATATGGGAACGGTCATCTGCCACGACGATGGCGCGGTCAGGTGAGACGCTCCTCAATCTCGGATGAGAAACGGATGAAAAGCCGGATCGGTATCCCGGACGGCTGACGCAGGACACCTGGCGCACCGTGTCGGGAAACGGCTCCCGCCGACCTTTGCGCATGTTCCACGCCGATCGCTCCTTACGCCTACAACCAAGCTGGGTGGGGCGCTGTCGACCCCCAAAGCCCATGGGCAATTGACGCCACGCTATGGTGGTCCGCAGTGGAGGTCGCCGCCTAGCACATCGTCGCAATCCGAGTCAGCTCAACCATGGTCAGACCCGGCCGCCTGCGCGGTCCCGTTCGTTTCTTGGTCGTTTGCATCACCGGTTTGTCGCATCGATTCTCGGGGCAGGAGGCGAACAATGATGGACGGGCACCGGCCGCCGGCAGCCTCAAACCATGCGCCGGATGATGGTCCCCGATACAAACTCTCGGGGTATCGGCTGGAACGGCGTGGCGTCCTCATGGAACCGGCTCCGAACGAACCCAACCAGGCGTGGGGTGTGCTCAATCCGGCAACGGCGCGAGACCGCAACGGAGAGCTCTGGATCTTTCCCCGTCTCGTGGCCGAACACAACCTGTCGCGTATAGGCAGGGCGAAAGTCCTCGTCGACGAGACCGGGGATCCGGTCGGGACCGACCCGCCCACTGTGGCCATCGAGCCCACCGAGCAGTGGGAGAAGAACGCAAGGACCTCGGGCACCGAAGACCCGCGGATCACCTGGATCCCGACGCTGGACCGCTATGTGATGAACTACACGGCATACGGTCCGCTGGGTCCCCGGATCGGGATCGCCGTCTCCTCCGACCTCGACCATTGGGACCGGCTGGGACCCCTCAACTTCTCGTACGAGCCCGGACTCACCACCGACCTCAACCTCTATGCCAACAAGGATGCGCTGTGGTTCCCCGAACCGGTAACCGCACCGGACGGGAGCCGCGCCTACGCCGTTCTCCATCGACCCACCTGGGACCTCGACGAGATCAGCCGATATGGATACGTGGCGACTCCCGCCGGTGTCACCGATCCGCGACCTGGGATCTGGGTCTCGTACGTCGACGTCGCACGGACCGAAGCCGACATCCGACAGATCGTCCACGTCACCCGACATCGCCCGGTCGCAACCGGTCTGCATCCGTGGGAACACGTCAAGATCGGCGGTGGCCCGCCCCCGATCCGGACCGATGCCGGCTGGCTCCTGATCTATCACGGAGTGTCGGGCATGTATGTCCCCGGCAAGGATCTGCAGCAGCACCTCAACTACTCGGCAGGGCTGATGATCCTCGACCACGATGACCCATCGCGCGTCGTCGCCAGGTCGACCCACCCGCTGCTCACCCCGGACACCACCGAGGAGAAGGCGGGAATCGTCCCCAACGTCGTCTTCCCTACGGCAATCGACGACCGCGGTGACGGCAGGGCCGACATCTTCTACGGGATGGCTGACAGCCGCATCGGCTGGGCGCGACTCACCTATCCGACAGATCGGACGCCACGGTGAGGACGCCACCGTGAGGACGGTGCGGTGAGGTCGTGACAGATGGAGAGCCTCAGGCGGTGCGAAGCTCCTTGCCGCCCGACTCGATCCAGGAGTCCCGCATCGACCCGGTGAGGCGATCGACCAGGCGCACCTGGGCGATGATGCCGGCGACCGCCAGGCCGATATAGATCCCGTACCACCACCAGTCGATATCGAGGGCCTCGGTGGTGGCTGCGGACGAGAACTGGGAGGTGTCGACCACCCCGAACATCAGCATCAACCCACCGACGATGGTGCTGGCGCCGGCGGCGGCGCTGAGCACGGTGAGGATCACCATGGGGAGATTCCCGAGGATGGCGACAAGGGCGAGGATCACACCGAGCGCCACACCGGACAGGATCGTCAGCCACGACCAGGTAATCCCCAGGGCCACCAGCACCGAAGTGGAGATGGAGAAGCCGATGGCGGCCATGGCGATGACGACCGACACCTCGTAGTAGAGGTAGGCGATCAACCCGAACACGACGGCGACCACGACACCGACGATCCAGCCCAGCACGGAGCTGAGAAATCCCTCGTTGCCGATGTTGGCGACGAGTCCGGCCCCGAGCACGAAGCCGGCAAAGGCGCCCCAGATGGGGATGATGATCCGCAGCATCAACCATCCGCGGAAGCAGAACAGGGCTCCGATGGCAATGGCAAGCAATCCGACGATGACGTCTTCCACAAGAGCCCTTTCGCTCGATTCGGCCACTCTAGAACCGCAACCCGCCAGGTGCCGGGCATTACGCTCCCGCAACGTGGTCCACGATCAGGGGGTCTGATCAGAGCCCCACCCGAGAGGGCGATCGAAGGTCCCTCCGGTGTCTCGATTCCCGGACCCGTTGGGGTACTCCGCACCGCAGCGCCAGTTAAGGTCATCGCGTGTCGGACATCTCAACCACCTTCGCCGTCCTTGGTGCCGTCGTGGTGCTCTTTGTGTGGAACCGGCTCCCCGTGGAGATGGTCGCCATCGGGGCGGCGCTGGTTCTGGTCGCCACCGGGGTTCTCGACATCGACCAGGCACTGTCCGGGTTCGGCGATCCAACCGTCATCTTCATCGCTGCCCTCTTCATCGTCAGCGAGGGTCTCGACGCCACCGGGGTGACGACGTGGGCCGGCCAGCACCTCATCGCCCGGGCGGGCGAGAGCCGGACGCGGCTCACCGTGTTGATGATGCTGCTGGTGGCGTCGCTCACGGCGTTGATCAGCGTCAACGGCGCCGTTGCCGCACTGTTCCCCATGGTGGTGGTCATCGCCATCCGGTTGGGGCGTTCCCCGTCGCAGCTTCTGATGCCGCTGGCATTCGCCGCCCATGCCGGATCGATGTTGACCCTCACCGGCACCCCGGTGAACATCCTCGTCTCCGAAGCCTCCGTCGAGGCTGGGGAGGGCGCATTCGGTTACTTCGAGTTCGCCCTGATCGGCATCCCCCTGGTGCTGGGGTGTATCGCCATCGCCGTGGTTCTCGGTCCCCGCCTGCTGCCGAACCGCACCCCGCGGTCGATCCCGCCCAACCTCAGCGACCACGCCCGGACCCTGATCGACCAGTACGCACGCAACGTCGTGGTGGCCGAGCTCAGCGTGACCGACCGGTCGGCCTTCGTCGGGGTCGACCGCAACGACATCGACCTCTCCGCCTACCCGCTGATCACGCTGCTCAACGTGAAGACCCCGACCGGCGACCGTCGCGACGCCACCCCGCTTGCTCCCGAGGATCTGCTCGTTGTCGGAGGCAAGTCGGAGGCGATCGCCGAGTTCGCCGCCTCGGCGGGACTGACGCCGGTATCGCACCGGACGGGCCGGGAACTCGAGGCGGTGTTGATGTCGCGGGAGGTGGGCGTCGTCGAGGTGGTGATCCCTCCCCGCTCCAGCATGGTCGGTGTTCCCGTGTTCCCCGGGATGGTGACCAGCAGCGGCGACTATGTGATCCTTGCGGTCCAGCGCGGCGGCCAGGACCTGGGTCCCCGGGAGACCGAGGTCGAGATCGGCGACACCCTGCTGCTCCAGGGCACCTGGGATGTCATGGACGCCAACATCGAGGCCGACCCGGATGTGCTGGTGGTCGACCCGCCCCACCTGGTCCGTCGCCAGGTGGTCCCGATGGGGCTCCGCGCCAAGGAGGCGGTGGCGATCCTGATCGGGATGGTCGTTCTGCTCGCCACCGGGGTGGTCCCCGCCGTGGTGGCCGCCCTGCTCGGGGCCGGGGCCATGATCCTGACCCGGGTCCTGTCGATGGAGCAGGCCTACCGATCGATCTCGTGGACCACCGTGCTACTGGTCGGCGGGATGATCCCGCTGTCGGACGCCGTCCGGGACACCGGGGCCGCCGACGAGATGGCGCATCTCCTGGTCGACGTCGTCGGTGAGGCCGGCCCGTATGCGCTGCTTGCCGGGTTGTTCGTTCTGACCGCCGTGTTGGGTCAGCTCATCTCGAACATGGCGACGGCGCTGGTGGTGATCCCCATCGCCGTCACCGCTGCGGGCGAGATGGGCGTGGCCGCCCGGCCGGTGCTGATGTCGCTGACCATCGCCGCCGCTGCCGCCTTCCTGACGCCGGTGGCGACTCCGGCGAACCTGATGGTGATGGGTCCGGGAGGCTACCGATTCGGCGACTACTGGAAGCTCGGGATCCCGATGCTCGCCTGGTTCTTCGTGGTCGCCGTGTTCGTGGTCCCCGTGTTCTGGTCGTTGTGACCGTGTTCCGAACGTGGTGAGCCGTCACAGGTACTCGTTGCGCTCCAGCCATCGGAAGGCGAAGAAGCCCCAGATCGGGGGCAGGTAGAACGAGGCCATCCGGTACATGACGACGGCGGCGAAGGCGATCTCCTCGGGCACACCGGCACCGACCAGACCGTAGATCAGCCCGCCCTCGGTGACCCCGATCCCGCCGGGCACCGGGAGCAGCCCGGCGAGCAGCGACACCGACACGATGATGATGATCAGCTCACCCAACCCGACCTGGGCGCCGAGCGCCCGGACAAAGGCCCCGAGCGCCAGGGCGAGCATCACATCGGCGGCAAGGTTGCCACCGAACAACATGGCGAGGCGGCGTGGCGAGTTGAGTCCCCGCAGGGCGCTCAGCGCCTCGGTGAGCAGCTGACGCACATGGAACACGATCCGCTCCCGCCACGATGGCACCGAGAGCACGCCGACGATGCCCAGCACGGCCAACAGCACCACCACCAACACCAGCCGCCCCGGTCCCTCCCCAAAACTCAGATCGAGATCGAGGTCGAGCGAGGCCGAGGTGAAGAACAGCAGACCGGAGATCACCAGGACCTGGACGACCAGGCTCCCGAACCCATCCACCCCTCCGACGGCGAGCGCTGCTCCCCTGGCCAGCCCCTGACGCTGGAAGAACCTCACATTGACCGCAATCCGCGCCGCACTTCCCGGGATGACCAGGTTGACATACGACACGGCGAGCTGGAGGGCGTAGACGAGACCGAGCGGAAGCCTGACGGGACAGGCGCCGAGGGTGGAAACGGCCTGAGCGAAGCGGGGCACCTGGGCGACCACCAGACCGAGCACCACCAACCACCACACCGCCTCGCCGACCTGCTCGCCGACGGCGGCGAGATCGACCCCTCCCACGACACCGGCCAGAGCGACGAAGGCGAGCACCAGAAACGCAAGCTGGAGCAGCGAACCGAGGGTCACCCGTCGCAGCTTCTCCAGCGCCGGGGCAGCGATCCCGAGGGAGCCGGCCACCCGTTCCCGCAGCTCATCCAGGTCGAAGTCGGTCTCGCGCACCAGGCGACGTTGCTCGACGGTGAGCACCGGGGTCTGCAGCAAGGGGAGCATCGCCGCCACCCCCTCGTCACCGAGTTGCCGACGCACCGCTTCCACCGCAGCGTCCTCGCCGGCGCCGATCACCGTGGCGAAGAAGAGCTGGGCATGATCGCGGCGTCTTCGCAACGGCTCGGCGGCAAGCGTGGCGCCACCGAAATCGCTGAGCCCCACCTGCACCGTGGGATCTCCCGCCGAGGCGTCCGACGACAGGAACATGTGGGTGTGGTCCACCCGTCCATGGGCGATCCCCTCGCCGTGCAGCCGGCTCAACGTGTGCCACATTGCTTCGAGCAACCCGGGACTCCAGCGTTGCGATGGTTGCGGTAGCGGTGTCCCCTGGTTGCGTAGCACCAGGAGCGCATCCGAGTCCTCGGTGGCGGCGGCGGTGACCACCTGATGGGTGGGGATCCCGGAGCGGGCCGCAAGCAGCGTCAGCAGCGCCTCGTGCTCGACCTGATGCAGGCGTCCTCGCGCCACCGGTGTTTCCGGATCCCGGTACCAGACCGTTCGCCACAACGTGGCGAGAAGTTGAGTGTCGTGGGCGTCGCGCCCGTACACCTTGACCAGCAGCGGGCGACCCGCCGTGTCCTCGGCCTGGGCGATGAACACACCGGCCGGCTGCCGCTCACCCACCCACATTGCGGTGACCGCCACCCCCAGCTCGGCGAGGGCGGTGGAGACGCCCACCAGGGTGGGTCGACCCCGGGACGAGCCGAAGAGGAGGTGGATCGCCGAGGCGCTGATCACCGCAACCAGGGCACCGGCGACCGCCCGGCTCGGGGTCGCCGCCCCGAGCAACATCGCCGATGCCGCCGCCAGCCAGAACGATGCGGTGGCGATGCGACGCACCGGCCGCGCCAGATGAGGAGCGGCGGTCTTCACGACGGCACCCGACAGCGCCAGATGGGCGGCAGGAAACGGCCACGGCGAGACGCCGACCCGCAGCACGCCACCGATGTCGATCCACTCGCCTTCGACGATCCTGCCGGCGACGAGCACCAGGGCGACGGCCCCGCCCAGCCCCAGCACCAGATCCCGGACCAGGGCGGTGCGGCGCCGCACCACGGCGGCGACCAGCACGAGCACCGCCATCACCGAGAGACCATCGACCGCCAGGCGCCACACACTGTCGAGGAAGCCGGGCATGCTCGCCAACAGACCGATCAGCGCCGCCTCGAGCCGGGAGGGAGGGATGGCGATGGTCCCCAACGCCGCCAGCCCCACCACGGCGGAGACAAAGGCGAACACATCACCCGCCCGCCGCGCCCGGGGCTCGTCGACCGCACCGGCGAAGAACCGGAGACCCCTACGTGTCGCCGGTTCGTCGACCACCGATGCGGGAAGGGTGTCGGTCATGTCCGGGGATTGTGCCAGGCGACGGGGGTGGTTGCGCCGATGCCGGCCCCCGTGCCGGGAAGGGTTCGGGGGTGGTGTCCGGCATACCGGACCCCACCCCCCGATCGTGGACGGCGGAGCCGCCCGTGGTCAGGTCACGATGGTCCCTGCGACCGTCACCCGCAGTTCGCCACCAGCTCGAAGTCGTTGGGTGAGGCGGTGTCGTCTGCCTCGGTGACCACACCGTACGCCGAGATGTTCCCGTCGGTGACGATCAGCTCGTCGATCCGGCCTTCGGCTTCGAAGCCGCCGCTCATCAGGAGTGTCCCGAAGCCCTCGGGGGCGGAGACCGTCACCATCACATCGCCTGAGGTGGCGGTGAAGCTGGCCCCGGTCTCGGTCACGTCACAGGTGCCGTCGATGGCAAGGGGGTAGCTGTTGCCGTTGGAGAGCGCCAGGTCACCGGTTCCCTGGGCGATTTCGGGCATCGTCGTGAGCGTGGTCTCGGTGACGTCACCGGCCTCGGTGGTCTCGACGGTCTCGTCGTCGCCGCCACATGCGGCGAGCACCAGCGCCATCACCGTCAGCAGAGCCAGCATGCGCAAACGAACAGGAGTCATCATCGTTGTATACCTCGCATCGTTGTCGGGGGGTGTCGAGAGTCGACGTCGGTCACGCTACCGCACCGCTGCCGGTACGGGTTGTGACGATGGGTGACGGTCGCTCAGAGCCTGCCGGCGTCGACGATCCGTTGCAGGAACTGACGGGTCCGGGGCTGCTGCGGGTTGCGGAACATCTGGTCGGGTGGGCCCTGTTCGAGAATCTGACCGCCGTCGAGGAAACAGACCTTGTCGGCGACGTCGCGGGCGAATCCCATCTCGTGGGTGGCGATCAGCATGGTCATGCCGTCGCGCTTGAGATCACGGATGGCGTTGAGCACATCGGCGATCAGCTCCGGGTCGAGCGCCGACGTCACCTCGTCGAACAACATGAGCTGCGGGCCGGTGGCGAGGGAACGGACGATGGCGACCCGTTGCTGTTGCCCTCCGGAGAGCCGGTCCGGGAAGGCATCGGCCTTGTCCGCCAGCCCGAACCGGTCGAGCAGGGTGTGCGCCCGCTCCTCGGCGTCGCCGCGGCCGATGCCGTGGACCTTGCGGGGCGCCAGGGTGATGTTGTCGAGCACCGACATGTGGGGAAACAGGTTGAACGCCTGGAACACGATGCCCATCTCCTGGCGAACCCGGTCCGTGTCGACCCCGCGGGCCGTGATCACCCGACCGTCGAGTGCGATCGCACCCTCGTCGATCCGCCACAGCAGGTTGACACACTTGAGCAGGGTCGACTTGCCCGAGCCTGACGAGCCGATCAGGCACACCACCTCGTGGGTGGCGACCTCCAGGTCGATCCCGTCGAGCACGGTGTGGTCACCGAATGCCTTGCGAACCCCGTGGAGGGCGAGCTTTGGCGGAGCCGCCGACGGTGTGGGGTCGGGGACGGGCGGTGTCATCCGGTCCCCTGCTTTCTGCGCCGGTCGCGGTCTGCGTACCAGTCGGTGAATCTCGCCACCGGGACGGAGACCAGCAGGAACAGCACCGTGGCCACCACATACGGGGTGTAGTTGAAGCTACGGGCGACCTCGATCTGCGCTTCCCTCACGGCTTCACGGATACCCAGGATGTAGACCAGGGCCACATCCTTCTGCAGGCTGACGAAACCGTTGAGCAGGGCGGGGACGACGTTGCGGACCGCCTGCGGCACCACCACATGTTGCAGCGACTGCCACTGGCTGAGGCCCAGCGAACGTGCTCCCATGCGCTGGCTGTCGTGGACCGACTCGATCCCGGCCCGGTACACCTCGGCGGTGTAGGCGCTGTAGCTGAGCACCAGGGCGGCAAGCCCCCAGAACAACGGGCTGTTGGGAACCCCCGGGAGCTGCAAGGCCGGGATCCCGAACCCCAACAACAGGATGAGCAGGATGATGGGGACACCACGCATCAGGTCGATGTAGATGACGGTGAGCAGCCGCAACGGGAAGAACGCCGGTCCTTTGAGTGCCCGGATCACCGCCAGCAGCAGGGCGAACACCAGGATCACCACCTCGGCGACGAGGAACATCCGGACATCGAGCCAGAACGCCGAGACGATCGTGGGCCACACCTCGACGAACTTGTCGAGATTGAAGAACTGGCGTTGCACCGCCGGCCAGGCCGCCGAGCTGAGCACCCACCACATGCCCAACCCGAACACGACGACGGTCGAGGCGGCGGCGATCAGCGCCGAACGCGCCCCGGCCTCACCGGTGAGCACCCGCCACCGGGAACCTTGCGGGTCCCGGGGCGGCGTGATCAGGGAGGGGGGCGGCGGCATGGTCATGGGCGCCCCCCTCCCGTTCGGCTCACGGGGTGATGGTCTTGATGTCGCCGTCCTGCGCCAGCCACTGCTGCTCCAACTCGGCCAGCGTGCCGTCGTCCTTCAGCGACCGGATGGCCACGTTGACGCACTCCACCAACGGGTTGCCGTCGGCGAACAGGAGCCCGAGCTCCTCGGGGTCGTCACCGGGGGTCTCGAGTTGACCGACGATGGTCGCCTCGGGGATCTCCACGGCAGTGATGTAGTAGGCCGTCGGGAGGTCGAACACCACGGCGTCGATCTGATTGGCATCGAGCGCTGCCTTGGCGTCGGCGTTGGTGTCGTAGACCGCCGCCGGTGTCTCCGGCTGGATCACATCCTCGATGTAGTCGAGGCTGGTGGTGGCGATCTGGGCCCCGAGCCGGTAGGCGGCGAGATCGGCCATCGTCTCGGCTGCAGCGACATCGGAATCGGCGTAGGCGACGAGTGACTGCTTCACCGTGTAGTAGCCCTCGGAGAAGTCGACGACCTCGTCGCGCTCAGCGCTGATCGAGTACTGCTGGAGGTTGAAGTCGAAGCTCTTCGGGCCGGGGGCGATGGCCTCGTCGAACCCGGTCCGCACCCATTCGACCTGTTCGTCGGCGAAGCCCATCCGGTCGGCGATGGCGTAGGCGACGGCCGCCTCGAACCCTTCCTTGCTGGTCGGGTCGTCATCGCCCTCCACCCACGGGGGGAACGCCGGTTCTCCGGTGGCGACGGTGAGCGTGCCGGGGGTGACCAGTTCGAGGTCGTCGACGGCGCACTCGCCCGCAGCGGCGACATCGGTGGAATCCGCCTCGTCATCTCCGCCGCATGCGGCCACCACCAGGGCCATCCCGAGTAGCAGGGCAACACATCGCCTCATGGGAGTCTCCTTCGAAGAGGGCACGGTCGTTGGATCACTGGAATCTACCGTCGCCCCCCGCCGGCCGCATCGGATCGCCGATGCAACCACCCCCCGGTCGTCGGCCATCCGCCGAACGTCCCCACAACGACCGATGCGGGGCCCCGAGGGGCCCCGCATCCACTGTCAGCGGTCGGTCATCCTTACGGAGTGATGACGATCGTCGCCGTCTTGGCGTTGTTGCGCTTCGGGTCGTACTTGCCCTCGACGTTGCCCGCCATGTCGACCGAGAACCACTTGATCGTGGTGGTCGTGTCGAACCACAGCTTCTCGCCACCCTCACGGATGCCGGCACGCAGGTACTGCGTCGACGCCGTGGTCGGGTTGGATCCGTCGGTGGTGTAGTAGATGTCCACGGGCTCGGACGAGTTGAAGGTGATCCCAACCGGACCGGCCGACGGCGAGGAGATGTCCTCGTTGATCCACGACGTCGGTGCGTAGCGGTCACGCGTCCACGTCATTGCCGTGTCGAACAGGTCGACCAGACCGTTGGAGAACTCCATCATCTGGTTCCAGGCCTCGGATCCTGCTCCACCGGCGAACGACGGCTGGAACGAGGTCCCGACCTCGAAGCTGAATCCGTAGATCCCGAAGTCGTACCACAACATGTCCGCCGAGTTCCCGGCAGCCGAGTAGAGCACGTCGGCGATGGGCCCGGTACGGGCCGGGGTCACCGAGAGTCCACGATGCTGCTTGATCGCCGTCAGGTTGCGCTCGGCCATCTCGAAGAAGAAGTTCTCTTCACCGAAGCTGGGACGAGGCGCCGAGATGCGACCCGGGGTTGCGTAGGAGCCGGGTGCCCACATGTAGTAGTTACCCGAGCTGTGGATGTTCATCGAGAACTTGATGTTCGGGTATGCCCCGGCCATCCAGGCGATGTTCGCCGACTCGGGCTCGGAGAGCTCGGCCGGTCCCGCATAGGTGTCGTTGGTGCAGGACGTCGACGCACCGGAGTACCCGTCGAACAGGGAGTACGCCGAGTAGTTGCGGTTGTTGTCCACACCCCAGGTGTTGCGAGCGTTCAGGTCGTAGTTGCCCGTCCGTGCGCAGTAGTTGACCATGTTGCGACGCTGCGAAGCGAAGTCGTACTTGGAGTACATCTCTCCACCGGGGTTGGTGACCGGCAGGATGAAGATGTCCAGGTTGTCGACGAGCTGCTTGGTCTTGTGGTCGGTTGCGTAGTTGTGGAGCAGGCGATAGGCCGTCTCCACACCCACCAGCGGGGTCTGCCACTCACGGGCGTGCTCCGCCGAGTACCCGAAGACACCGGTCTTCGAACCGTCACGGACCTTGCCGATTCGCAGCACCTTGGGCCGGATCGGGCCACGCGGGATCGACGCCGGGGCGTTCAGGTACGAGCTGAGCTGGGTTGCCGCCACCGCCGCAACGGTGCCGCCGCCGGCGTTGTTGCGATAGGTGTAGGCATGTACCAGAGCGCTCGCCTCGGGCGAGGCGTTGATGGCGTTGCGTACCTGCGCCGCCGTCGACGACAGTGCGCTCGCTGCGTTGGTGGCCAGACTGACCACGATGGCGTTCGGGCTGCCGGGCGTCACACTCACCGACAGCGGCGAGTCGGGCGCACCCGGGTTGACGAACTGCACCGTGATGTCGGTGCCGCCGGCCGAACCCATGGCGTTCGACGTGATACCCACCGCCGCCGAACCGGTGCCACCGAACAGCGCCATACCCGGACGGTCATAGCCCTGGGTGATGTACGGCATGTCGATGATCTCGGTCAGGTCGGGGAACTGCGCATGCAGCTCTTCGATCAGCTCGTAGTACTCGAGCGAGTTGTGGTACCGGTTGAGGAACCCGGTGAAGTACCGGTGTGCCGGACCGGCGGTGATCGGGCCGAGCCAGTCCTTGACCAGCTTCTCGGCGAATCCGCCGTTGGCGCTGGTCACCGACACCTTGTAGGGGCGGGGCGGCACCGGCTGGCTGGCGGTACCCGCCGAGGCCGGGAGCTGCGGCTTGATCAGGTTGCCGTTGGCCTGGGTGACCATCATCGCCGGGATGGTGGCCGAGGTGGTACCGGTCATCGAGGTGGCGGCACCCGTGACGTTGTTGACCACGATCAGCGCCGAGGCGCCGGACGCCTGCGCCATCTCCGCCTTGATGACGAAGGTGCAGTCGCCACGGTCGACGACGGCGATGGCGCCCGGGGTGAATCCGACATACGGGAAACAACCCAAGGTCGGCGTTGCACTGCCGTCATTGACCAGCTCGACCGGTGCCGAGGCCGGCGCAGCCGGGAACGCACCACCGAAGGCGGCGGCCACACCGGGCCAGCTTCCGGTCGTCGGCGCGGTGATCGCCAAGGTCGGCGGGCTGGTCGCCAGCGTGATCTGGTTGGTGTGATACATGTACTGACCGGCGTCGGTGAACGCCGACATGTTGAGCTGACCGAGCTGGTTGTTGGCCTCGTCGAAGTAGCGCAGCGTCATGGTGCCACCGCCGGTGCCGGCGATGTTCTTCGCCTCCACCGCAAGGTACCGGCTGTTGCCGCTGGTGAAGTAGTCGGCGCGGGCGATGACGACGGTGTCGATCTGCTCGATACCGAGCGATGCGGCGAGCGCCTCTTCGGCCTCGATGACGCCCTCCCACTCGGCCACGAGCGCCTCGTGCTGTGCGTCCATCTGCTCGGGTGTCGCCACCAGATCGACTCCGACGCCGAGCGCCTCGACGGCGGCTTCCTCAGACGGAGTGAGGATGGCGGTGACGGTGTAGCCGTCGCCGACCCGTTCCATGTTGTGATCGAGGTCGAACCCGGCGTCGACGAGCGCCATCATGGTGGCCTGGTCGGGTATCGACAAGGTGACGACCGAGTGCTCCTCGAAACCGAGGGCCTCGTCGCCGCTTTCCTGGGCACCGGCCGCTGCTGGAAGCAGCGCCCATACCATCGCAAGTACCGACAACCCTATAAGTAGGGCGCGTCGGCGTAGCCGTAGATTTGACATACCAAATCCCCTCCCGAAAAGGGCCTCGTCCCCAGCGAAGCGATCGATCGGTGCGAAAGAACCCTCGTCCATGCCTGGCGACAAGACCGTGAGTGGCGCAGTGCGCCTGGTCCCTGTGCAGGTGGATTGTTGTGTGACCCACTCAATGCGTCAAGGATTTTGTCTAGATATACCCGAAGAACGACCGTCTTCGTCATGTTGATTACAACTAAGCTCCGGGCTGGAGGTTCAGATGTAACTCGATTTACGACTCCCCCGAGCAAGGGCAATTCGGCCCGGCGGGCCATGCGATGTTCGGCGGCACGTCCAGGTACCGCCGCCGATCGCCAGACATCTCTCGGGGCCGCGGCATCGAGGCGGGCACGTGCCCGGACGGCTGGAGGGGAACCGGACGGTCCGCTACCAGATCTCGATTTGGTCCTCGGGAGCACGCATCACCGGTGCGTGAGGCCCGAGATCGAAAGCGGCGGCGAAGTCGGCGAGGTTGGCCAGGGGACCGACCGCTCGAAGCGGCCCCGGCGAGTGCGGATCGGTCTGAATCAGCAACCGGGTGTACTCGTCGGTGGCATTACGGCGCCATACCGTGGCCCACGACAAGAAGAACCGCTGCGCCGGGGAGAGCCCGTCGATGGTGGCCCACTCCCCCTCGGGCAGTGACGCCATCAGGGCGCGGTAGGCGATGGTGAGACCGCCCAGATCGGCGATGTTCTCACCGAGGGTCAGTTTGCCGTTGACGTTCAGTCCGTCGAGCACCTCGTAGGCCGAGAACTGGGCTTCGACGGCATCTGCCCGCTTCTCGAACTCGGCGCGGTCGTCGGCGCCCCACCAGTTCCGAAAGGCGCCGTGCGCATCGAACCGGCTTCCCTTGTCGTCGAAACCGTGGGTGATCTCGTGACCGATGACGGCACCGATTCCCCCGAAGTTCACCGCATCATCGGCGTCTGCATGGAAGAACGGCGGCTGCAGAATCCCAGCCGGGAACACAATCTCGTTGCGCAGCGGGTGGTAATAGGCGTTGACCATGTGTGGCGGCATCGCCCACTCACCGGGGTCGACCGGCTTGTCGAGCTTGCCGAGGTCCTCGTGACGTTCGAACGCCGATGCCCGCAACCGGTTCTCCACCAGCGGACCACGGTCGATGGTGAGTCCGGAGTGATCGCGCCACTCGTCCGGGTATCCGATCTTGACGGTGAACCCGGCGAGCTTCGCCAGCGCCTCGGTGCGGGTGCCGTCGCTCATCCACTCCCTGGTCCGCAGCGACTGTTCCATGGTGGCCAGGATCTGATCGACCATCACCTCGGCCCGCTCCTTCGCCGCCGGCGGGAACGCTTCGGCGACATAGAGGCGACCGATCACCTCGCCGATGTCCGACCCCGCCATCGCCAGCACCCGCTTCCAGCGCGGCTTCTGTTCCTGCTGTCCGCCAAGGATGGTGCCGTAGAACCGGAAGGACTCGTCGGCGAAGGCGGCCGGCAACGACGATGCCGTCGCCCTCACCAGGTTCCAGCGGGAATAGGCGCGCAACGTCTCCACCGGGGTGGCCTCGAGCAGTCCGGCGACGGCGGTGAAGAATCCGGGATTGTTCAGACTGACGCTGGATGTCGCCCCGGCGCCAGCGTCAACCAGATAGCGGGGCAGATCGAACCCGGGCATGGCGACGGCGAGATCCTCGACCGCATACCGGTTGAGCGTCAGATCCGGGTCGCGCAGCTGGGTGTTGGTGTACGACGGTAGGGCAAGGGCGGTCTCGAAGGCGAGGATGGCGTCGGCATCCGCCCCGGCCGCCTCGGCGGTCTGGCCGAGGTTGACCAACTGGGCCTCGATGTGGTCGCGGTACTGCGTCTTGAGCGTCACCGAGGCCTCGTCGTCACGGAGGTAGTAGTCCCGCTCCGGCAACCCGATGCCGCCCTGGCTGACGTAGAGCAGGTGGCGGGTGCTGTCATCGAAGTCCGGCGACACATAGGTGCCGAACACCAACCCGATACCGACGTCATGGAAGGCGACGGCCAACTGGCGCAGGTCGTCGACGGAGGCGACGGCGTCGATCCGGTCGAGCAGCGGCCGGAGCGGCTCGATTCCCGCTGCTTCGATCTGGGCCTCGTCCATCCCCGAGGCGTAGAAGTCGCCGGCCATATGCGCCACGTCGTCGGCAGGATCAACCATTGCCGTCTCGAGCAGGGTCTTGAGCAGCTCCTCGTTGCGGACGGTCACCTCGTGGAACGCCCCCCATGAGCCGTACTCCGGTGGCACCGGGTTGGCGTCGAGCCAACCCCCGTTGGCGTACCGGTAGAAGTCGGCCCCGGGGTCGGCGGTGAGGTCCATGTTGGCGGGATCAAGTGCAGGTGTCGTCATGGCGTCGAGGCTACCGGAGGCTCCGAGTTCACCGACCGACTAGGGACCACCGGGAATCTCACCGTCAACTGGAGCGCGGCCGCTCTACGATGCGGGCCATGGGAGATCACCAACAGTTCGGGTTTGACACCCGGGCGATACATGCCGGACAGCGACCCGACCCCGAGACCGGGGCTCGGGCCCAGCCGATCTATGCCAGCACCTCGTTCGTGTTCGAGGATGCCCAGCAGGCGGCCGATCTCTTCGCCCTGCAGACGTTCGGCAACATCTACACCCGGATCGGGAACCCCACCACCGCCGCCTTCGAGGAGCGTATGGCCTCGCTCGAGGGCGGGCTCGGTGCGCTGGCGACGGCTTCGGGACAGGCGGCGCAGCTCATCGCCGTGCTCGCCCTGGCGCAAAAGGGTGACGAGATCGTCGCCTCCCAGTCGCTGTACGGGGGAACCTTCACCCAGTTCGATGTGACCCTGCGCCGGATGGGAATCGATGTCACCTTTGTCGACTTCGGCGACCCGGCCGCAGTGGCGGCGGCGTTCACCGATCGCACCAAGGCGCTGTACGCCGAGACCATCGGCAACCCCCGCGCCGATGTGCTCGACATCGCCACCTACGCCGACCTCGCTCATCAACACGGCGTCCCGTTGATCGTCGACAACACCTTCGCCACCCCTTACCTGTGCCGGCCGATCGAACACGGCGCCGATATCGTCGTCCATTCCGCCACCAAGTTCATCGGGGGTCACGGTGTGGTAATCGGCGGCGTCATCGTCGAGTCCGGCAGCTTCCCCTACGACAATGGGAACTTCCCGTTGCTCACCGAACCGTCTCCGGCCTATCACGACCTGATGTTCTGGGAGAACTTCCGCGAGTACGGCTACCTGATGCGGGCCCGCGTCGAACTGCTCCGCGACATTGGCGCCGCCCTCTCCCCGTTCAACGCCTTCCTGCTGATGCTGGGGCTGGAGACGCTCCCGTTGCGGATGCAGCGCCACGCCGACAATGCCCGTATCGTCGCCGAACATCTCCGTGCCCACCCCAAGGTGGGCTGGGTGCATTTCCCGGTCTTCGCCGACAACCCCTGGACGGAGCTCGCCAACCGCTACCTGCCGGACGGGCCCGGAGCGGTGTTCACCTTCGGGCTGGAGGGCGGGTATGCCGCCGGCGTCGAGTTCATCGAGTCGGTGGAGTTGGCCTCACACCTGGCCAATGTCGGCGACGCCAAGACGCTGGTCATCCACCCGGCGTCGACCACCCACCAGCAGGTACCCGTGGAGGATCGTCAGACGGCCGGGATCGGTGACGACATGATCAGGATCTCGGTCGGGTTGGAGACGGTGGACGACATCATCGCCGATCTCGATCAGGCGCTGGCAGGAGGCTCCACATGACCAGCAACGGTGCACTGGCCGACGGCTCTTTAGCCGACGTGACGGCCCGGGAACGACTCCACATCATCCAGAACGCCCGCTCGGTGGCGCTTGTCGGTGTGTCCGCCAACCCGCTGCGCTCATCGAACTTCGTCGCGTCCTACCTGGTTCGCACCGCCCTCACCGCCTACCCGGTGAATCCCGCCTACGAAGAGGTGCTCGGGCAGCGCTGCTACCCGTCGCTGCACGACCTCCCCGAGCCGCCGGACATCGTCGACGTCTTCCGTCGCCACGATGCCATCCCCGGTGTGGTCGACGAGGCGATCGAGGTCGGCGCCAAGGTCATCTGGCTCCAACTCGGATTGCGCCACGACGAGGCCGCCCGCAAAGCGCTCGACGCCGGTCTCCTGGTGGTGCAGGACCGCTGTCTCAAGATCGAGCATGCCCGCTTCTCCGGCGCCCTCCATCTCGCCGGCTTCGACACCGGTGTGATCAGCTCCAAGCGACGCCGGGAGATCTGAAGCCCTGCCCCGACCTCCCCGGCGGTACACGGGAGTGGCGCACTCCGGTAACTTGGCGATTCGAAAACGCTGAGGAGATGTGATGCAGGTCGGGATGATCGGGCTGGGCCGGATGGGCGCCAACATGACGGAGCGCCTCATCGGCGGCGGGCACGAGGTCGTCGGCTTCGATCTGTTCCCGGATGCGGTCACCCGCATCGTCGAAATCGGCGCCACGGGTGTCGACTCGGTGGCGGCGCTCGCCGTCGCCCTCGACACGCCCCGGACCGTGTGGATCATGGTGCCGCACGGCGACCCGGTCGAAGCCACCCTCGACGCCCTGCTCCCCCATCTCGAACCGGGGGACACCGTGATCGATGGCGGCAACTCCCGCTACACCGACACCGTCCGGCGCTCGCTCCGTCTCACCGAACACGGGGTCGACCTCGTCGATGTCGGCACCAGCGGGGGTGTCTGGGGGCTCACCGAGGGCTACTCGATGATGGTCGGCGGGCTCGAAGCCACCGTGGATCGGCTCCGCCCCATCTTCGAGACGCTCGCCCCCACACCGACGTCGGGGTGGGGGCGGGTCGGCGGCTCCGGTGCCGGCCACTATGTCAAGATGATCCACAACGGTGTCGAATACGGCCTGATGCAGGCCTACGCCGAAGGTTTCGCCGTGTTGCGGGCCAAGACGGAGTACGACTTCGATCTTGCCGGGATCGGGGAGATCTGGGAGCACGGCAGCGTGGTGCGGTCCTGGCTGCTCGAGTTGACCACCCGTGCCCTCCGTTCCAACCCGGCGCTCGACGGGATCGCCCCGTACGTCGCCGACTCGGGGGAAGGGCGATGGGCGCTGGCAGAGGCGATCGACCTCGATGTCGCCACTCCGGTCATCGGGCTGTCGCTGCTCAGTCGGTTGGCCTCCCGCAACGAGTTCGGATTCTCGGACCGGTTGCTGGCGGCGATGCGCAACGAGTTCGGCGGCCATGCCATCAGAACCGAGAGCCTCGGCAGCGACGGGATCGCCCCGTGACCGCACCCTCCGCCATCACCGGAATCGACCCGATCGACGCCGTCGATCCCAGCCTGTTCGTCATCTTCGGCGCCACCGGCGATCTCACCCGGCGCAAGCTGCTCCCGTCGCTGTTCCGGGTGATCACCGACAGCGGGGTCGGCGATCGGCTGGTGCTGCTCGGTGTGGGCCGGACCGATATGGACGACGCCGCCTATCGAAAGCTTGCCATCGATGCGCTTGCGGCGGCCGGAATCGACGAGCCGGCGGCGCGCGCCTGGTGCGCCGAGCGCATCCACTACCAGTGCAAGCCCGACGACGCACCGATGGCCGAGATCCGGACCCGGATCGAAGCGATCGAGAAGGAGCACGATCTGCCCGGCAACCGGGTGTTCTACATGGCCCTTCCCCCCGGTGCATTCCCCCCGACGATCTCGGCGCTGGGAGATGCCGACCTCAACGACGGTCCGGGATGGTCACGACTGGTGATCGAGAAGCCGTTCGGGACCGACCTCGCCTCCGCCGAGGACCTCAACCGGCTCGTGCACACCCACTTCGCCGAGGAGCAGGTGTACCGGATCGACCATTTCCTGGGGAAGGAGACCGTCCAGAACGTCCTGGCATTCCGTTTCGCCAATCTCCTCTTCGAGTCGTCGTGGAACCGGGACCGCATCGAACGGGTCGAGATCACGGTCGGGGAGTCCCTCGGGATCGAGGGACGTTCCGGGTACTACGACAGCGCCGGGGTGATCCGGGACATGGTCCAGAACCATCTCACCCAGCTCCTCACCCTGGTGGCGATGGAGGCTCCCAACGTCTTCGCCGCCGATTCGATCCGCAACGAGAAGGTCCAAGTTCTCCATGCGGTCGGCGGGGTCGAGATCGACCATGTCGTCTACGGGCAGTACACCGCCGGGGACGTCGACGGTACCGAGGTGCCCGGTTACCTCGACGAACCGGGTGTCCCCGCCGACTCGTCCACCCCGACCTTCGTGGCGATGCGACTGGCGGTGAACAACTGGCGGTGGAAGGGTGTCCCGTTCTACCTGCGCACCGGGAAACGGATGCACGCCAAGAGCACCGAGATCGTGGTCACCTTCAAGGCGCCGCCGGTGTGTCTCTTCCACGGGGTCTCCGACGAATGCCAGCTCCACCAGAACGCCATCATCATGACCCTCCAGCCAAACGAGGGGTTCAAGCTGCTGTTCGAGGTGAAGGCCCCCGGTACCCCGCTCCACCTCGACTCCCACCCGCTGCACTTCGATTATCACGAGGCCTACACCGACGTCCCGGACGCCTACCAGACACTGATCCTCGACATTCTCGAAGGGGACCAGACGCTGTTCGTCCGCGCCGACGAGGTCGAGGCATCGTGGCAGCTCTGGGACCCGTTGCTCGATCTCGAGGTCCCGGTGCTCCCCTACCGGTCCGGGACCTGGGGACCGGACGAGGTCGACCAGCGGCTGGGGCGCAACGGCGCCGACTGGCTGATGCGCCGCCCCTGAAGGGCGGGCCGGATCGATCGCACGCCACGTCTCCGCAGCGCCGATCAGAGATATCGACCCGGCGATATCTTGACGACACGTTGACGTCAACTTGCTTCCTTAGAACTCGTTCAGGTTCGGGATCAGCCCGACACAGGACGATTCAAGGAGTGCCCCCACATGCGCAACGGCTTTCTGGTCGCTGCCGTTCTGAGCTTGTTCGTCGGTCTCGCAGTACCGGCAACGGGTCAGAGCAACGCCACCATCCCCGATCACCAGATCAACAGCGAATGGTTCCAGGATGGTCAGCAGACCATGCAGGAAATCCGGTCGGCCACCCAGTACAACAACCGTCCCAAGAACGTGATCCTGTTCATCGGCGACGGCATGGGGGTGTCCACCGTCTCGGCCGCCCGGATCCTCGAAGGTCAGCTCCGCGGTGAGCAGGGCGAGGAGAACGTGCTCGCCTTCGAGGAGTTCGACAACCTGGCGATGTCGAAGACCTACTCGACCAACCAGCAGGTCTCCGATTCGGCGCCGACCGCCACCGCCATGGTGACCGGGGTGAAGACCGACGACGCCACCATCAACATCGACTCGCGGGTCCAGGGCGGCAACTGTGCCGCCAGCAAGGGCGGCGAGCTGTTGTCCTTCTTCATGATGGGCGAAGATCGCGGCAAGGCGACCGGTGTGGTCTCCACCGCCGAGATCACCCATGCCACCCCTGCCGTGGTCTACGCCCAGACCCCGAACCGGAACTGGGCGCACAACGGGCAGCTCCCGGCCGAGGCGGTTGCCAACGGGTGCAAGGACATCGCCCGCCAGCTCATCGAGTTCCCGTACGGTGACGGTCTCGAGGTCGCCCTCGGTGGCGGTCGCCCGTTCTTCCTGCCCAACACCGTCCAGGACCCGGAGAACCCCGGCGCCAACGGCAGCCGCAGCGACGGTCGCAACCTCGCCGAGGAGTGGGCGGCTCGTCCCGGGGCCGAGTGGGTGTACAACAAGGCCGGGTTCGAGGCCATCGGCCCCGAGACCACCAAGTTGCTCGGCCTGTTCGAGCGGTCGCACATGCAGTACGAGATCGACCGCAACGACGGTCCCACCGGCGAGCCCTCGCTCACCGAGATGACGCTCAAGGCGATCGACATGCTCGAGCGCAATCCCCGCGGCTACACCCTGATGGTGGAGTCCGGCCGCATCGACCACGCCCACCACGCCGCCAACGCCTTCCGGGCGCTGACCGAGACCATCGAGCTTTCGAACACGGTGCGGGCGACGATGGAACGGGTCGACCTGCGCGAGACGCTGGTCGTGGTCACCGCCGATCACAGCCATGTGTTCACCATGGCGGGCTACCCCGCCAAGGGCAATCCGATCATGGGTCTGGTGAAGGGCAACCTGTCAAACGGCAGTCCGTCGCCGAACAACGCCCTGGCGTCGGACGGGTGGCCGTACACCACGCTGGGATACGCCAACGGCCCGGTGAGCGGACGTAGCAACCTGTCGGCGGTCGACACCACCGATCCGAACTTCCGGCAGCCGGCTCTGGTGCCGATGGGGTCGGAAACCCATTCGGGTGAAGACGTTCCGATCTACGCCGCCGGCGCCTCTGCCCACCTGTTCAAGGGGACCGTCGAGCAGAGCTACATCGGCTACACGATCATCGAGCAGCTCCGCTTCAACCGCTGAGGCGCTCGGCCCGAGCCGACACACAATCGGGGGCCGGTCCGCAAGGACCGGCCCCTTCCTTGTATGCCGGCGCCTTCGGGCGGTGACCCGTCACCGGGACCGGAGCCAACCTGGATCTTTCGGGGAGGCGACGCGAACCGCACAGGTGGGTCCGTGCGTAGATACGCTCAACATGTCAGCGCGGAATCTCCGGAGAACAGGGCGACATCCCAGAAGGACCGAAGCGTTCGTGGCCCCCGAACACGAAACTGTCCACCGATTCATCAATGGTGACCCCGAGGCCGTACAGATCCTCTACCGGCGGTACTCGGGTCCGATGTTCACCGTGGCTTTCCGCGCCCTCAACGATCGCGGACTCGCCGAGGAAGCGGTCCAACAGGCGTTTCTCCAGGCGTGGCGCGCCGCCGATCGTTTCGACGGCGACCGGGAGGTCGCCCCCTGGTTGTTCACGATCACGCGCCGGGTGGCGGTCGACCTGTATCGTCGGGAGCGTCGACACCGCCACCAGGATCCACTGGAGCGAGAGATCGCCGAGGTCTCCCCGGGGTTCGAGACGGCGTGGACGGCGTGGGAGGTGAGACGGGCACTCGACGAGATGCCGGTCGAGGAGCGGGATGTGCTGGAAGCTACGCATTTTCTGGGTCTGACCCACGGGGAAACCGCCGACCGGCTCGGGATTCCCGTGGGCACCGTCAAGTCGCGATCCCACCGCGGCCACCGACGCCTCGCCGATCTTCTTTCCCACCTCGCCGAGGTGACGGCATGACCTGCGACGAGGTCCGGATCGATTTCCTCGCCGGCAACCCGTCCCCGGCAGCGGCCGCCCACCTCACCGGATGCGCCGAGTGCGCCGCCGCCGTCGGTCGGCTCCACGAGATCCGTCACGTGTTGTCCGGACCCGAGATCTGGGAGCGACCCCGACCCGACCTGGAGCATGAGGTCCTGACGGCAATCAGCGCCCTGGACACCAGCGACCAGCTCGCCACCGAGGAGCTCACCGGACTGGGACAGGCGCCCAACCACCACGATGGCCCGCGCACCCGCACCCCGTGGTGGTGGTTGGGCGCCGCCGCCGTGGTGGTCCTCGTCGGGGTCGCCATCGGCACGTCGCGGGGGACTCCACCCGACTGGCGGATCGATGTCCCCGGCACCGAGATCGCTCCGCAGGCATCGGCGGTGGTCGAGGGATGGGACACCCCCGCCGGCACCAGGATGCGGGTGTCGATGGATGGCCTCCCGCCTGCTCCGGAAGGATATGTCTACGAGATGTGGCTCACCCGGGACCGAATCCATGTGTCCGGGGGCACGTTCGTCGAAGCCACCGACCTGGAGATGGTGGTCGGGGTCCCCCGGGAGGAGTTTCCCCGGGTGTGGATCACGCTCGAACCGCTCGACGGTGATACCTCACCGACGTGGGACAACAACCTCATCGACACCGGGCCGGAGTGATCGGCGTCGACCGGGTAGCCTCCAGCGCCCATGGAGACACCCGACTTCGTCGTGACCCGATCCGAGATCAGCGCGGCGACCACTTCCATTGCCGGCCACGTCCGGCGCACGCCGATGCTGCGGCTCGCCGATGGCCCTCGACCCGATGGGTTTCCGGCCGAGCCGGTTGATGTCAAGCTCGAGTACCTCCAGGTGACCGGGTCGTTCAAACCGCGCGGGGCGTTCTCGTTGTTGTTGCAGGCCGACGATCGACCCGACGGCGTGGTGGCCGCCTCGGGGGGCAACTTCGGACTGGCGGTGGCCTATGCGGCGGGCCGTCTCGGGATCCACTCCACCATCTTCGTCCCCGAGACGTCTCCACCGGAGAAGATCTCCCACATCGCCGGATTCGGCGCCGATGTCCATGTCGTCGCCGGGTTCTATCCCGATGCCTTCGCCGCCTCGCAGCAATGGGCAGCCCGGCACGACGCCCTCGTCGCCCATGCCTACGACGACCGCCACGTGGTGGCCGGTCAGGGAAGTTGCGGCGTCGAGATCACCGAACAGGCCCCCGACGTCGACACGGTCGTCGTCGCCGTGGGCGGCGGCGGGCTGATCGGCGGCATCGCCTCCTGGGTGGGACCCGATGTCCGGGTGGTGGCGGTCGAGACCGAGGGCACCCCGGCGCTGCATGCCGCCCGGGCCGCCGGTGGCCCGGTCCGGGTCGAGGTCGGCGGGATCGCCGCCTCCTCCCTCGGCGCCTCACAGATCGGCGACCACGCCTGGGCCGCCAACCGCTGGATCGACGAGTCGGTCCTCGTGACCGACACCGACGTTGCGGAAGCCCAGCGCTGGTTGTGGTCCACCGCCCGCATCATCGCCGAGCCCGGCGCTGCCACCCCGGTCGCCGCCCTCCGCTGCGGCGCCTACCGCCCGGCGGCAGGCGAGCGGGTGGTGCTGGTCATCTGCGGCGCCAACGTCAACCCCGCCTCGGTCGTCCCCTGACCTTCGCCGTCCGCAACCCTGGTCCTTCCCCTTCGGCCCTCCCCGCCCCCCGGGGGGGGGGGGGGGGGGGGGGGGGGGGTGCCTCCGAGGTTCTGGGAGGAGGTGGGGCGGGGCGCGACATCTGCATCCCTGAACGTCGCCTTGTCCCGTGCGACTGTCTCTCGTCGGGCAGCCGCCTGTTCGTAGCGGCCGTCGGTGACACTCCTGACCTGCGGACTTGGCTTCGCGCCCCGCCCCGTCTGCGTCCGCATAGCGTCCGCATCCACCCCGCCCCCCAGGGCGGGGAGGGCCGAGAGAGAACCCCTTCTCCGTTGGCGCGCATGGATCGGTGCCTGCCCGTGACTCTCGTCAACGACCGTGGTTGGGCACTACGCTCGTCTGATGTTCGATGAACTTGCCACCGCTGTTGATGATGTCTTTCCGTCGATCCGGTCGTTGCTCGAGGACCTGGTCCGCATCCCGTCGGTGAGCGCCGCCGGGTTCGACGCCGCCGAGGTGCGGCGGTCTGCCGATGCCACCGCCGACGCCATGCGCCAATACGGGCTCGAAGAGGTCCAGCTTCTCGAGATCGAGGGCGCACACCCTGCCGTGTTCGGGCAGATCGAGGGCCCGGCCGGGGCGCCGACGGTGCTGCTGTATGCGCACCACGATGTCCAGCCTCCCGGCCCTGACGACATCTGGACCACGGTGCCGTTCGAGCCCACCGAGCAGGCGGGCCGCCTCTACGGGCGGGGCACCTCCGACGACAAAGCCGGAATCGCCGTCCACCTCGGCGCCATCCGGGCCCACCACGGTCATCCCCCGGTCGGGATCAAGGTGTTCATCGAGGGCGAGGAGGAGATCGGGTCGCTCCATCTCCCCGAGTTCATCGAGCGATATCAAGGTCTACTCGCCGCCGATGTGATCGTCATCGCCGATTCGGGGAACTGGCGGGTGGGAACGCCGGCACTGACCACCTCGCTGCGCGGTCTGGTGGACTGCGTCGTCGAGGTCCGCACCTTGGAGAAGGGTGTCCACAGCGGTCAGTTCGGTGGGGCGCTTCCCGATGCGATGACGGTGCTGTGCCGGACGCTGGCCAGCCTGCACGACGAGGAAGGCAACGTCGCCGTCCCCGGGCTGGTCAGCACCGAGTCGGACCCGCTCGATCTCACCGAGGACGAGTTCCGGGAACAGGCCGGCGCCCTCCCCGGGACCCAGCTCATCGGGCAGGGATCTCTGACCGCCCGCACCTGGACCCAGCCGGCGATATCGGTGCTCGCCATCGACTCACCACCGGTCGCCAAAGCCATCAACCAGCTCCTCCCCTCGGCCCGTGCCAAGGTCAGCCTCCGCATCGCCCCCGGCGACGAACCGGAACGCGCCATGATGCTGCTCGCCGCCCATCTGGAGCGTCACGTTCCCTGGGGCGCCGAGATCACCGTCACCCCCGGCGCCGGAGGTGAGGCGATCGCCCTGATGGACGAAGGCCCCGTCTACGACGCCTTCCGCCGCGCCTTCGCCGCCGCCTGGGGCACCGAAGCGGTCAGCATCGGCGTCGGTGGTTCGATCCCGTTCGTCGCCGCCTTCCAGGACGCCTACCCGGAAGCCACAATCCTGCTCACCGGTGTCGCCGATCCCACCAGCCGCGCCCACGGCCCCGACGAGAGCCTCGACCTGGAAGAGTTCCGCAAAGGCATCCTCGCCGAAGCGATCGCCCTGGAACTGCTGGGAAGCTGACGCACCGGTCGCCCCCCATGGCGTCCATCTCGCATGGCGGCCGGGTCGGCGAGCGGCTGAGGGCGGTGGACACGCCGAGCGGGCCGCAAGAGGGTAGGTGACGCCCCGGTTCGAGCGCTCGGCGTTACTTTCTGACGTCGCCGTCCTCGGGCACCCATTCTGGACCGTTGGTCAGCAACTCTTCGATCCGGTCGAGCCTTTCGTGGAGACGGTGGAGTTCCGCCCCGACCCCTCCGTCGTCGGACTCGATGAACCGCGAGGCGATGGCTGCCGTGAGGAGCGCAACAAAGCCGATCCCGACCACCATGACGACCAATCCGATCGCCCGGCCACCGGCGCTGGTGGGAACGTGGTCACCGTAGCCAACGGTGGTGAGCGTCACGATCGCCCACCACAAGCCGTCCATCGGGTTCACCGCATCCGGTTCGACCAGCGCAAACATGCCGCCGGCGCCCACCGCCAGCAGCACCGTGAACAATGCGACCTTTCCGAGGCTCTTCCGGGACGAGAAGAGCGCGGCCACCGCCAGCGAACCGCGCGTCAGGATGGCCAGCAAACGGGTGACTCTGAGCAGACGCAGCAGGCGGATCAGCCTGGTGCCGGCGAGCAGGGCCGGGAGGAGCGGGAAGGAGACGATGATGATGAGCAGATCGAGCCACGCCGAACGGGTGTATGCCGCCTTTGCGTCGGTCAGTGACAACACCACGGTGTACTCGGCGACAAACGTCGCCCAGATCGCCCAATTGGCCACCATGGCAACCGTGAGCCAGCCCTGCCCGGTGGCGTTCTCCTCGATGAGAATCACGGGGACCACCATGAGTGCGGCGACGAGGACCGGCGCTTCGAACGCGCGACGAGCCGACTCTGCTCGTTCGTTCATATGCTGCCCCTCTCCCGCCACCGGTACCGCCGACATCATGTCCGGTCAGTGGGCGGAAGATAGTCCGTAGTGGTGGCGTCCATCCGGTATCAGTCGCTCGCTGACACGAGGGGCAGGGTGGCCGACGAGGGACAAGGCTCCTACGTCGATGCCGACGACAGACCGGTTGGCGGTAGCGGTGCATCCAACAGCGCAGAGAACGCGGCCACGTGGGAGGGTGCCCACCCCGGCGCCGGGACCGAGCCGGTCGGGTGTCAGCGTCGTGGAACGGGTTCTCCGGCGAACTCGTGAGACGCTTCGCCGAGTGCGGCCCGTTCGCATCATCCGGGTGGTGCCGGGCTGCCTTGGCCGGGACGGAGGAAGCGGCGGCGGCCGGGTGGGGAATCCGGGTCGAGTTGGCGGCCGTGGCCGTGGATGACGACGTGGTGGTGGTACCAGCAGAGCAGCGCCAGGTTGTCCGGGTCGTTGTCGCCCCCGTGGCGGCGCTGGCGGATGTGGTGAGGTTGGAGGCGGTAGCGGCTACGACAGCCGTCGATCGCGCATCCGCCGTCGCGGAACAGGACGTGGCGGCGGATCGCCGGCGGGATGGCATGGGTGGCGTCGGTGATCTGGACGGGTCGTCCACCATCGAGACCGACCACCTGGACCGTTCCCTCGCAGAGGATGCGGTCGAGCAGGTCGGGACCGGCCTTGATCCCTGACGCCAACTCGGAGCCGGCTTCGCCGTTGGTCGGGGCCGCAAGTTGGGCATCGGTGAAGACGACCACGCCCGGACCCTCGAATGTGCCGGTGCCGCCGATGTGGGTTTCGAGATCGCCGTCGGTGTCGAGGGCGTCCATCGAAATCGCCACCAGGGCGTCGGCCATCCGCTGGGCCCGACCGTCGGAGACCCCGTCCTGCGTCTCGGGGAGGGCGTCGGCCCTACGGGCGAGGGCGGACTCGACAACCTCGCAGTCGGCACCGGGCAACTCCGCCCACAGCCGACCGCGAGACCCGTCGAGGGTGGGCTGGATGGCGAGGAACCTTTCGGCAAACACGCGGCGCTCGTCGTTGCGGGTCAATCGGCGGTGGCGCGAGGCGAGACGGCGGACCCCGGCGAGGTCGAAGCCACGGCTCGACTCGATCGTCTCGATGGTGGCGCCGGTGGAGGCCAGACGCAATGTGGCGGTGGTCCGCTCGAAGCTGTCGATTCCCTCCGCCAGGCGGTGAGCCAGCTCCGGATGGTCGGAGGCGGTCCGGGAAGCCACCACCAGCTCCCGGGCCGTATCGTGGGTGAGGTCGAGTCGTGCGGCGGTCCACTCGATCATTGACCGGGACCCGTCGAGTGCGGCGACCTGGGCGGTATCGAGTGCCTGGAGCAGCACCAGCTGCTGGGCACGGAGCCGGCCGATCAATGCCTCGCTCGCCACCAGCGACGCCTCCAAGGTGTCGACGGACACGTCGGCGAGGGCGGGGGCGAGGACCGGAGCGGGATGGGAGATGTCGATGATTGACATGTGTTGACCGTATCAGAGGGGTGTGACAGGAACACCACGACCGGGTCGATGGAGGGTTCCCGCTGCCTATCGTTCAGATATGTCCTCTGTAGGCGAGCATGCACCTGCAGGTAACCGGACCGACGCCGAGATCTTCCGGCACGGGCCGTCCCGATGTCCGCCGCCGGCACGTGCCGGATCGTCGATACGCTGGTGGGATGATCGACGCCTTTGTACCGGTGGCCGAGGTGGCATCGCGACACACGGTCACCCTCGCTGCGGCTCCTGCCCGGGTCTACGAGGTGATCCGTACCGTCGATCTGGCGCGGTCACGGGTGATCAGGACGCTGTTTGCACTGCGCGGGCTCCGCACCCGGCGGCCGCTGACCATCGAATCGTTGCAGGGGGCCGGGTTCGTCCTGCTCCGGGCCGAGCCGGACCGGGGCATCGTCCTGGGGATCACCGGTCGCTTCTGGACGCTGCGTGGTGGGCTGCGACGGATCGAAGCCGACCGGTTCGCCGCATTCGCCGAGCCCGGGTATGGCAAAGCGGCATGGAGCATCACGGTCGAGCCGGACCCCACCGGCGGGAGCGTGGTGGCCACCGAGACCAGGGTGGCCATCACCGACGAGCCGGCACGGCGGGCGTTCCGACGCTACTGGAGGCTGGTCGGCCCGTTCAGCGGGATCATCCGCCGCCGAATGCTCGCCTTGGTCGCCACGGAGTGCACTCCGGCACCTCCTCCCCGGTGACCCTGCCGATTCAGCCCAGGGTGCGGACACCGATCTCGTCGAGGTGGAGTTGGAGATCGGCGGGGTCGGCATAGACCCGGTAGGCCCCCGCCTTCTGCAGCTCGTCGTCGCCGTAACCACCGGAGAGCAGCCCGACCCCGAGCGCACCGGCACGACGGGCGGCGAGCAGATCCCAGATGCTGTCACCGACAACCACGGAGTCGCTGATGGCGACCCCGACCCGATCGGCGGCGGCGATGAACAGGTCCGGGTCGGGCTTGGCCCGCTCCACCTGGTCCCGGGTGACGACATGGTGCGCGGCGGTGATGCCGAGCAGCTCGAGACTCGGGGCCGCCGTCGCCATCCGGCCGCTGGTGGCGATCGCCCACGGGACACCGAGGTGGGTGAGGGTCTCCAACAGCGACCGGCTGCCGGGGAGCAGGCGGACCTGATCGGCGAGCCTCCCGAACGCCTCGGCGTGGGCCTGTTGCAGCTCGGCGCGGAGTTCCACGGTCACCGCCCGGCCGGTCTCGCGGATCAGGGCATCGGCGAAGAGACCGCCGCTCATCCCGATCTTGCGATGGATCCGCCACACGGCGAGATCGATGCCTACCCGCTCCAGCGCCTGCCGCCAGGCGAGGACATGCTGGTAGACGCTGTCGACCAGGGTCCCGTCGAGATCGAACAGCATCGCCGGTGGTCGCATCCCCCGACCTTAACTCAGCGCAGCCCGCGGGCGCTTTCGTACACGGCGATGTAGTCATCGACTCCGACGGAGGCCACGGTGTCGGCGATCACGTCGAGCGGGAGGTCGTCGAGCCGTTTGAAGCGGACACAGGACTTGCCCATGTCGAGCTTCTTGCCAGCCGCCTCGTAGCGTTGACGAAAGGTCTCGGTCCCCTCCTCGCTGGTGTGGACCGCATTGAGGTAGAGCGTCATGTACTGCTTCTGGGAGCCGAGGGCGATGTAGGCGAGAGGCTGGCCGTTGTACGTCTTCGGATACCGCTCGAGCGGGATCTCGTAACTGATCATCCCCCAGTTCATCGTCTCGACATACCCGTCGGGAAGGTTGTCGGTCACCACCTGCCGCACCGTCTCGATCGCCTGGCGGCGGTCCTCCGGCAACTCGGCGAGATATCCCTCGACGGTGGATGCACTGCTCTGAACCATGATCTGCTCCCGTCCTCCTCCGGGCTCCGGACCCGTCGCTGAACGCTACACCCGCCGGGGCGGCGGGTATCGCTCAGGTGGCGGCGAGTGTGACCAGTACCGCCGGCTCACCCGCCGCAAGCTCGACGCCCGGCGCATTGGAGGCCCGGGCCAGGTCGGCGGCGCTGTCGGTCAGCAGTGCGATCCGTTCGGGATGGTCGGTGACCGCCAGCCGTTCGACGGCGGCTCGCATCGAGATCTTGGCGTCGGACTTGGTCCGTCGTACCTCGCCCAGCGCCCAGGCGGTGACCTCGAGCAGCATCTCGGATTGGGCATGGTCGGCAAGATCGGCCGGGTCGACCGTCGGCCATGGTGCGGTGTGGATCGAGCCGGACTGCCACCACGACCACACCTCCTCGGTGACAAACGGCAGGACGGGGGCGAACAGCCGGAGAAACACCGACAGCGCACTCCGCAGCGCCCCCCGGGCCGAGGCCGCCGCCAGGTCGTCGCCGTAGGCCCGGCTCTTCACCAGTTCGAGGTAGTTGTCGGTCCACCACCAGAACTCGGTCTCGGTGCGATCGAGCGCCCGGGCGTAGTCGTAGCCGTCGAACGCCTCGGTGCAGAACTGCACGGTGGACGCTATCCGTCGCAACATGGCCCGGTCGAGCGGGTCGGTGACGGGGCCCTCGACCAGATCGTCGTCGGCGCCGAGCCCGAGGACGAAGCGCGAGGCATTGAGGATCTTGATGGCGAGACGCCGCCCCACCTTCATCTGGCCCTCGTCGAAGACGGTGTCTGCGCCGGGGCGACCACCGGCGGCCCAGTAACGGACCGCATCCGAGCCGTACTGCTGGAGCAACGCCATCGGGGTGATCACGTTGCCTCTCGACTTCGACATCTTCTTGCGGTCGGGATCGACGATCCACCCGGAGATGGCCGCATGGGACCACGGCAGGACACCGTGTTCGAGATGGGACCGGGTGACGGTGGCGAACAGCCAGGTGCGGATGATCTCGTGTGCCTGCGGTCGCAGATC
This sequence comes from uncultured Acidimicrobiia bacterium, assembly GCA_963708235.1. GTDB lineage: Bacteria > Actinomycetota > Acidimicrobiia > Spongiisociales > UBA5794. The sequence goes on from OY970200.1 coordinate 2,742,453, forward strand.
CATGGGGAAGGTGCGGGCGAAGAGGTCGTCGTCGTGCTCCCAGCCGCAGACGATCTGCGGTGACATCGACGAGGTCGCCCAGGTGTCCATCACATCGGGATCACCGGTGAAGCCGCCGGGGATGCCGCGCTGCGACTCGTCGTAGCCGGGGGCGGGATCGTTCGACGGATCGACCGGGAGCTCGGACTCGGCCGGGATGATCGGCTGGTGGTAACGGGGGGCGCCGTCTTCATCGAGCGGGTACCACACCGGGATGGGAACGCCGAAGAACCGTTGCCGGGAGATGAGCCAGTCCCCGGCGAGCCCTCCCACCCAGTGGTCGTAACGGACCTTCATGTAGTCGGGGACCCACTCCAACTCCTGGCCACGCTCCACGAGCTCGGCCCGCAGCCCGGCATCCCGCCCCCCGTTGCGGAGGTACCACTGACGCGACGAGATGATCTCGAGAGGACGGTCGCCCTTCTCGTAGAACTTGACGGCGTGGGTGAGCGGCTCCGGATCGCCGATGAGGTCGCCCGATGCCGCCAGCATCTCGACGATACGGCGGCGCGCCTGCGGCGACGTCTTCCCGGCCAGCTCGCCGTAGGCTTCGGCGGCTCCGGGGGCGTCGAGCCATTGCGGAGGGTCCGCCTGAAAGCGTCCGTTGCGTTGCACCACGGTGCGGGCGGGGAGATCCAGCTCCCGCCACCAGATCACATCGGTGGTGTCGCCGAAGGTGCAGATCATGGCGATCCCGGTGCCCTTGTCGGCGGCGGCGAGCGGGTGGGTGAGCACCGGCACCTCGACATCGAACAGCGGGCTGCGGACGGTACGGCCTTCGAGATGGGTGTACCGCTCGTCGCCGGGATGGAACACCAGGGCGACACATGACGGGATCAGCTCGGGACGAGTCGAGGTGATGACCACAGGCTCGCCGTCGGGGCCGGCGAACCCGATTCGGTGCATCGCCCCGGGGCGTTCGCGGTCCTCGAGCTCTGCCTGGGCGACGGCGGTCTTGAAGTCGATGTCCCACAGCACCGGGGCTTCCTGGGTGTACGCCTCGCCACGGGCCAGATTGCGGAGAAACCCGAGCTGGGCGATACGGCGCGCATGGTCGCCGATCGTGGTGTAGGTCATGGTCCAGTCGACCGACAAGCCCAGGGTGCGCCACAGCTCCTCGTAGATCAGCTCGTCCGCCTCGGTGAGCCGCAGACACAGATCGACGAAGTCGGGGCGGCTGATCGGGATCGGGGGGTCGGCGCGCTCGGTCGGCGGCTCGAAGTCCGGGTTGCGGTGCAATGACGGATCGCACACCACCCCGTAGTAGTTCTGCACCCGACGCTCGGTAGGAAGACCGTTGTCGTCCCACCCCATGGGATAGAACACCTCGAAGCCGCACATCCGCTGATAGCGAGCGATGGTGTCGGTGTGGGTGTAGGAGAAGACGTGCCCGACATGGAGCTCGCCGCTGACGGTGGGAGGCGGGGTGTCGATGCTGAATACCCGGTCCCTGGCCACCGTTCGGTCGAACCGGTGGATCCCGGAGGCGTCCCATCGCTGCGCCCAACGCGCTTCGAGCCCGTCGATGGACGGTTTCTCCGGCATACCAGGTCGGGTGGAGGGGGGCACGATGGCGTTCAGCGTAACTGCCGATTCCCCGTCGCCGGCTGCCGGCGGACGGGACTACGGACTCAGTGGGCGAGCCGTGTCCGCTTGAACTCGTTGAGCCGGCTCCAGTCGAGCATCCGGAGCACCTGTTCGATGTCGTCGATTCGGCCGCGTTCCATCAACCGGACGAACACCGCCTCATCACCGGCGATGAACGTCGGTACGCCGAATACCGCCCACCGCTCGACCGCCTCGGTGTGCTCCTCGGCGAGTCGCTTCCGGGGCTGACCGGAGCCGACGACCTCGGAGACCATCGCCGGATCGAGCCCGGCACCCGTGGCCACCTCGCCGAGCACCCGGAGGTCGCCGATGTCGGCGGCGTGGTCGTGTCGGGCGGTGAACAGTCCGCGGTGAAACGCCAGAAACTGCCCGGGCGCCTCGTCCCGCACCGCCAACGACCACTCCAACGCCAGAACTCCACGGGTGCCGTCGGTACCGACCGGCCGGTCCCACACATCGGCGCTGCCCTCGTCGATGTGGGACTGTGACAGGGAGAAGGGACGGAACTCGACCGTCCACGGCCTGCCCTCGCCGATACCGTCGACCACGGCTTCGTGGGCGATGCGGGCAAAGGGACAGAGGTAGTCATAGGTGAGGGCGAACGTCGAGGTGGTCTCGAACGAGGTCATATAGGGCGGGGCTCCTGGCTCGGCGACGGAATGCGGTAAGACGTCAACAATGGTTGCACCAATCAACCATATGACGGTCTGGGTCGCTTTCCGCCATCAACCGGGCCGGCAGGCTCCCGTCGATCTCTGGCGTTCCACACGAGGTAATCTGAGTCCATAGATAGCAAGTTTCGAATGAACGGGAATATCGCGCCGGATGGGGCGCTTGCACTTCCCACATGCTCCCTTCCGCACGGGGGCCCCGAAGCCGCTTCCGACCTCTGAACAGATGTGAAGGGACCACTGTGACCGATCTCATCACGACCCAGCTCCCGGTCCTCCCGCTCCACAACGGAGTGGTGTTTCCGGGGATGGTCGTCACCATCAATATCGAGTCGCCCGAGGCACATCGGGCCCTGGCTGCCGCCGAGGCCGGCGACGGCCGCATGCTCCTGGTCCCCAAACTGGACGGCGAGTTCGCCACGGTGGGCACCATCGCCGCCATCCAGGAAGTGACCCGCAACGGGAACACCGCAGCGATCATCGCCGGGCTGGCCCGCGCCAAGATCGGCACCGGTGTCATCGGCGACGGCGAAACCGATGTGTTGTGGGTGCAGGCAGACCCGGTCGACGAGGATGCGCTTGTCTCCAACTCCGACGAGGTCACCGCCACCATGGAAGAGTTCCGTGCCGTGGTGACCGAGATCCTCCAGCACCGCGGCATCGGCCCGGTCGCCGAGAGGATCCTCGACGTCACCGAACCCGGTCAGCTCGCCGATCTCTCGGTGTACTCCCCCGACCTCGACCTGGCCCAGAAGATCGAGGTGCTGGAGACGGTTGATCCACACAAGCGCCTGATCAAGGTGCTGGGCTGGATGTCGGCGATTCTCGCCGGGATCGAGCTTCGCCGGAAGGTGCGCGACGACGCCACCGACCGCATCGAAAAGTCGCAGCGGGACTACCTCCTGCGTCAGCAGCTCGAGGCGATCGCAAATCCGAGCTGGGCGAAGGCAGCGAAGGCGCCGTCGACGAATACCGCAAGAAGCTCGCCGACAGCGCCATGCCCGAGGACGTGACCGAGACGGTCACCCGTGAGATCGACCGTCTGGAGCGGATGAGCGAGCAGAGCCCGGAGCACTCGTGGATCCGCACCTGGCTCGACACCATGTTCGATCTGCCGTGGGGCGAGGTCACCGACGACCATCTCGATCTGGAATCGGCACGCCAGGTCCTCGACGCCGACCACACCGGGCTCGAAGAGGTCAAAGACCGCATCGTCGAACACCTGGCGGTGCGCAAGCTGCGCAGCGAGCGGGGACTCGGCAGCGACGACGAGGGACGACGTGGTGGAGTGATCCTGCTCCTCAACGGCCCTCCGGGTGTGGGAAAGACCTCACTCGGTGAGTCCGTGGCGCGGGCGCTCGGACGCAAGTTCGTCCGTGTCGCACTCGGCGGGTTGCGTGACGAGGCGGAGATCCGGGGACATCGCCGCACCTACGTCGGGGCCCGTCCCGGCCGAATCGCCCGTGCCCTCACCGAGGCCGGTTCGATGAACCCGGTGTTCCTGCTCGACGAGATGGACAAGGTTGGGGCGGACTGGCGCGGCGACCCGTCGTCGGCGCTGCTGGAGGTGCTCGATCCTGCGCAGAACCACACCTTCCGTGACCACTACCTCGAGGTGGATCTCGACCTGTCGGATGTGATGTTCATCGCCACCTCCAACACGCTCGAGTCGATCCCGGCGCCGCTGCTGGACCGCACCGAGGTGCTGCGGCTCGACGGGTACACCGACGACGAGAAGCGCACCATCGCCCGCGACCACCTGCTCGGCCGCCAGGTCTCCCGCAGCGGGCTCGCGCGACGAGGAGATCGTGGTGACCGACGAGGCCATCGCCGCCGTCATCGACGGCTACACCAGGGAGGCGGGCGTGCGCGGGCTGGAACGCCAGCTCGGCAAGCTGGTGCGGAAGGTGGTCACCAAGGTGGCCGCCGACCCGGCAGTGGCTCCGGTCACGGTCGATACCGACGATCTCGCGCGACCTGCTGGGCAAGCCCACCGTCCACCATGACGAGGCGAAGGACCGCACCCAGGTGCCCGGTGTCGCCACCGGGCTGGCGGTCACCGGCGCCGGTGGCGATGTCCTGTTCATCGAGGCGTCGGCGATGGAGGGCAAGCCCGGACTGGTGATCACCGGCCAACTCGGCGACGTGATGAAGGAGTCGGCGGAGATCGCCCTGTCGTTCGTCCGCTCCCATGCCGAGGAATTGGGCATCGACCCGGACCAACTGGCGCGGAGGTTCCACCTCCACGTCCCCGCCGGGGCCATCCCCAAGGACGGGCCGTCGGCCGGGGTGACCATGACGACGGCGCTGGTCAGTCTGCTGACCGGACGCACCGTCCGCGACCCGGTCGGGATGACCGGTGAGATCACCTTGCAGGGCCGGGTGCTTCCCATCGGTGGCGTCAAGCAGAAGGTGCTCGCCGCCCACCGCGCCGGGCTGCGTGAGGTGATCGTGCCCCACCGTAACGGGGACGACCTGGACGACCTCCCCGACGATGTGAAGGCCGACATGACCTTCCATGCCCTGAGCGACATCCGCCAGGTCATCGAGATCGCCCTCGGGCCGGTCTGAGCCACAGACCCCACCCACCGAGACATCGGGAGCGTCGGGCCACGGCTACGCTCGCTGCGGTCAACCCGCAGGGAGCGATCCGTGGCCCGACTTCCCAACTTCATCATCGCCGGCGCCATGCGCTGCGGCACCACCTCGCTCAACGGCTATCTCCGTGAGCACCCGGAAGTGGCCGTCTCCACCCCCAAGGAGGTCCACTTCTTCGACGTCCACTACGACGAGGGCCTCGAGTGGTACCTCCGCCACTTCCCCGACTCCGACATGGCCACCGCCATCGGTGAGGCAACCCCCGACTATCTCCATCACCCCGATGCGCTGCACCGGATCGCCCAGACGATCCCGGAGGTCAAGCTGTTGATCCTGCTCCGCAACCCGGTCGACCGCGCCTACTCCCACTACTGGCACAACCGCAGCCGCGACAAGGAGCCGCTGAGCTTCGAGGCGGCGCTGGAGGCGGAACCGGACCGGATCGCCGCCGGGGGTGAAGATCGGGCGGTGTACTCGTACGCCGACCGGGGTCGCTACCGCGAGCAACTGGAACGGGCGTTCGCCTCGGTACCCCCGGAGTGGGTGCTGGTGCAGACCTTCGAAGACCTCGAGACCGACCCGGCCTCGGTGTACCGGAAAGCATGCGGGTTCCTCGGGATCGACCAGGGATTCGTCCCACCCAACCTGGGTCGGGCCATCAACCCCTACGTCGAGTTCCGCTCGACACGGGTGCGTGAGCTGAGCAAGCGTCTCCCCTCACCTCTGCGTACCGCCATCGGCAAACTCAACCAACGCCAGGTGACCGGCTACCCCCCGATGAACCCCACCACCCGCCGAGGTCTGGCCGCCGACCTCCGCACCTCCAACGAGGGCCTCGGCACCCTCATCGGCCAAGACCTCCCCGACTGGTCCTGACCTCCGAGGGCAACCCCGGCTGGTCCTCAACCACCAGAACACCCCTTCTGGCCCTCCCCGCCCCTGGGGGGCGGGGTGGCTGCGGACGCCTTGCGGACGCAGACGGGGCGGGGCGCGACGTCGATGTCCCACTGATCACCGTGTCACCGAAACAGTCGCCGCGTCGGTTTCGGATCCCTACGACGACCACGAACACACGCGACATGCTGACCTTCCGGATGCGGACCTCGCGCCCCGCCCCACCTCCTCCCACAGCCTCGGAGGCACCCCGCCCGTTCCCCGCCCCTATGGGGCGGGGTGGCTACGGACGCTGCGCGGCCGTAGACGGGGTGGGGCGCTGCGGACGCCTGCGGACGCAGACCAAGCGCGCGGAGGGCCAAGAGAGAGAACGCAGCGGGGCGTTGTTGCCGTCCTCGATGACGCGGGCGTCTTCCGTGGATCATCGGCCCTGGCGGGTAGCGCACCCGGGTCGATAGCTTGGAAGGGAAAATCGCCGACCGAGCCGCGCAGCTGGAAATGATGGCGTGATCGGTGGCATGCACACGACCCGAGAACGAGGAGGGTGACCGTGGCGACCTATGACTACAACGGCAAGGTGGCAATCGTGACCGGCGGGGGGTCAGGGATCGGCGAGGCGTGCGCGCATGCACTTTCTTCGTGCGGCGCCAGTGTCGTCATCGCCGACTACGACGAGGCCGGAGGGCGGCGGGTCGCCGACGATATCGTCAACGGGGGCGGGGCGGCCTCCTTCTTCACCGTCGACGTCTCCGACCCCGACGGGGTCGGGGCCATGGTCGCCGCGGCGGTCGACACCTTTGGCGGTCTTCATGTGGCGGTGAACAATGCGGGGATCGGCGGCGCCCAGGCACCCGTCGGGGAGTACCCGCTCGACAGCTGGCGTCAGGTGATGGCGGTGAATCTCGATGGCGTGTTCTACGGGATGCGCTATCAGATCCCCGCCATGCTGGCGGCCGGTGGCGGTTCGATCATCAACATCGCCTCGATCCTGGGGAGCGTCGGCTTCTCCGGGTCGGCGGCGTATGTCGCCGCCAAACACGGGGTGGTGGGTCTCAGCAAGGCTGCGGCCATCGAGTACTCGGCGCAGGGCATCAGGGTCAACTCGGTGGGACCAGGGTTCATCCGCACGCCACTGCTCGAAGCCAACCTGGACGAGGACACGCTGGGCGCCATTGCCGGGATGCATCCCATCGGCCGGCTGGGAACCTCCGAGGAGGTGGCCAACCTCATCGCCTTCCTGGGTTCCGACGAAGCCGCCTTCTGCACCGGCGGCTATTACCTGGTGGACGGCGCCTATACCGCCCAGTAGCGGTCGCTCCGGGATCTGGAACGCGGACGGCGGGCGGGACATCCGGTGTCCCGCCCGCCGCTCTCTCCCGGTTCTTTCGGGCCTGATGCGGCCGACACCGGCTGCACCCGGATTGTGTGGTCCGTCAGGCGGCGGCGATGGCCTGTTCTAGGGCCCTACGGACGAACACCTCGGCGAGGTGTGCCTTGTACTCCTCCGACCCGTAGAGATCCTCGAGCACGGTGACCCCCTCGGTGGCCCTGGCGGCGGCGGCGGCCAGGGCCTCGCTCCCGCCGTCGGTGCCGATCACGGCCTCGGTGGAGCCGGGAGCCAGGGTGGGCCGGGTCCCGACTCCGGTGAGCGCCACCCTGGCATCGGCGATGGTGCCGTTGTCCCGCCTCACCCATGCCGCCGCCCCGGCAACGGCGTAGTCGGAGTGACCGCCCCGACGACCCATCTTGTCGTAAGCGGAGGCTCCGCCCTGCTTGGGGATCTTCACCTTCACCAGGATCTCCCCCGGTTCGAGCGCCGAGGTCAGCGCATCGACGAAGAAGTCGGCGGCGGCGATCTCCCTGGTGCCCGTGGTCGACTGCACCACCATGACCGCCCCGCAGGCAATGGCGCCGGCCGGCTGGTCGGCGGCGGTGTCGGCGTGGGCCAGGGCCCCGCAGGTGGTCCCGCGGTTGCGCACCTGGACATCTCCGGTCCAACCCGCCGCCTGCGCCAGTGCGGTGGCGTGGGTGCGGGTGAGGGGATCGCTCGCCGTCCGGGAATGGGTGACCAGGGCTCCGATGGAAAGATGGTCACCATGATCCTCGATCTGGTCGAGCCCTGGAATGCGGCCGATGTCGACGAGCATCGGCGGGGAGAACAGCCGTAGCTTCATCATGTTGAGCAGGCTCATCCCGCCCGACAGCACCTTGGCCTCGGGGTGGGCGGCGAGCAAACCCAGCGCCTCGTCGAGACTGGACGCCGCCACATACTCGAACGGTCGTGGATACACCGTCAGACCCCTTCCTGAACATCGCCGTTGCGGTCCGGTCCCGCCGGAACGGACCGCCGGCCGGCACTCTGCGCATCCTGGATCGCCTGCCACACCTTGCGTGGTCGCAGCGGCATGTCGATGTGGGTGACACCGAGCGGCGCCAGGGCATCGACCACGGCGTTGACCACGGTCTGGGCAGATCCGATCGTTCCCGCCTCGCCGATGCCCTTCACCCCCATCGGGTTGACATCGGTCGGAGTCACCGTCCGGGACAACTCGAAGGACGGGAGATCCCCGGCGGTGGGAATCGGGTAGTCGATCAGGGTCCCGGTCAGCAGGTTGCCCATCTCGTCGTAGCGGGCCTCCTCGAACATCGCCTGCCCGACACCCTGGGCGATCCCTCCGTGGACCTGCCCGTCGACGATCATCGGATTGATGACGTTGCCGCAGTCATCGGCGGTGATGTAGCGGAGGATGTCGACGTCGCCGGTCTCGGGATCGACCTCGACCATCGCCAGGTGGGCACCGAACGGCCAGGTGGCGTTGGATGGGCTGAAGACCACGGTGGCCTCGAGCCCGGGCTCCATCCCGTCGGGCCCCATGTGCGGTTGGTAGGCGATGGCGGCGATATCTCCCCAGGAGACCGCACTGTCCGGCGAACCGGCCACATGGGCGCCACCGTCGGCGAACACGATGTCGGCCTCGCTCGCCTCGAGCAGGAACGCCGCCAGCTTCGCCGCCTTGTCCCGGAGACGTTCGGCCGCCTGGTAGGTGGCCGTACCGTCGACCGCCGCCGAGCGTGAACCGAAGGTCCCGATCCCCATCGGTGATTCGCCGGTGTCACCGTGGTGGACCCGGATGTTCTCCATGGCGATCCCCAGCCGATCACTGACGATCTGCGACCAGGTGGTGTCATGACCCTGACCGCTGGGGCCGGTGCCGGTGACCACCGTGGCGGTGCCGTCCGGGTTGACCCGGACCAGACCGGTGCCGTTGTACGAGGTGTTCATCCCGTACCCGCGCCAGGAGAACCCGATCTCGGCGAGACCGGCGGGGCCGAAGCCGCACACCTCGACATAACTGGAGATCCCGATACCGACGTGCCGGCCCTCGCTACGGGCCCGGGTCTGTTCCGCCAGCAGATCCTCGTACCCGGCCGTGTGGAGCAGCGCATCCATGTTGACGGCGTAGTCGCCGGTGTCCATCGCAAATCCGACGGGAGACACCGCACCGGGGAAGTCCTCGCTGGGGATGTAGTTGCGCTTGCGGACCTCGACCGGGCTCACCCCGATCTCCCTGGCGAACATGTCGATGATCCGTTCCAGGTAGTACGCCGCCTCGGGTCGTCCGGCGCCGCGATAGGCGTCGGTGGTGTTGGCGTTGGTGCTGACGCAATCCACCCGCCAGTAGCAGGGAAACTTGTACTGACCGGTGGCGATGAACAACCCGAGCAGCGGAATGGCCACCGTGAGGTTCTGGGTGTACGCCCCCATGTCGGCGATGCCCTCGAGTTCGTAGGAGAGGATCTCGCCGTCGCTGGTACCGACGATGGTCGCGGTCCCCACCCAGCCACGGCCCTGGATCGTGGAGTTGGCGGCCTCCCGACGGGTTTCCGTCCAGCGCACCGGGCGTCCCAGTTGCCGGGAGGCGAACGTGACCAACATCTCGTCGCTGTACACGTTGAGCTTGGCCCCGAATCCGCCGCCCACCTCCGGGGCGATCACCCGCACCTGGGTGGAGGCGAGCCCGAAGGTCTTGGCGATGGCGGCAGCCAGCGCATGGGGGATCTGGGTCGAGCTGTGGACCGTCACCGTCCCATAGCCGGTGTTGTAGTCGGCGACCACGGCGCGCGGCTCGATCGCCACCGGGATCAACCGTTGGTTGATCATCCGCTGGCTCACCACGACGACGTCGTCGCGTTGCTTTCCGGCAGCGATCTCATCCCGGAGCTTCTGCACGTCCTCGGCTTCGGCGCCGAACGGGCCGACCCACGAGATGAGCACGTTCGAGTCGAGCGAATCGTGGACCTTGACCCGGTCGGAGAGGGCATCGTCGAGGTCGATGACGGCGTCGAGCGGTTCGTAGTCCACCATCACCGCATCGGCGGCGTCCTGGGCCAGGTAGCGGTTGTCGGCAACCACCATCGCCACCGCTTCGCCGACGTGCTTGACCACCCCGTCGGCGAGAAGCGGACGGAGCACCCCGACCGGAACCTGCGCCAGCAGCGGACCGAGCTCTCCCACATCATCGATGGTGTAGACGGCACGGACCCCGGGCATCGCAACGGCGGCGGACGCATCGATCGAGTTGATGCGCGCATGGGCGAACGGGCTGCGGGTGAATGCCGCCGACAACTCACCGCTGAGCTTGATGTCGTCGACGTAGCGGCCCTTGCCCTGGATCAACGCCGGGTCCTCTTTGCGGCGGACCACCCCGCCCAGGGCGCTGGTCGTCGGGCCGGAGCGGGTGACCGGATCGGTGAGGGTCATTGGTCGACCTCCCATTCCGCCGGTGCGGGCGTCTCACCACGCAACTTCGCACCGGCGTACTCGACCGCCTTGACGATGTTGTGATAGCCGGTGCATCGACAGAGGTTGCCCTCGAGCCCGTGACGGATCTCGTCCTCCGACGGCGTGGCGTTCTCGGACAGCAGGTAGGCGGACTGCATGATCATCCCCGGGGTGCAGAACCCGCACTGCAGACCGTGACGCTCCCAGAATCCTTCCTGGACGGGGTGGAGGTCGCCGTTGTCGGCAAGACCCTCGATGGTGGTGACCACGGCCCCGTCGGCCTGGACGGCGAGCATGGAGCACGCCTTGGTGGACACCCCGTCGACGTGGACCGTGCAGGCCCCGCAGTAGCCGGTATCGCACCCGACGTGGGTACCGGTCAGCCCAACCTCTTCTCGCAGGAAATGTACCAACAGGGTGCGTGGTTCCACGTCTGCCGACGTGGACTGGCCGTTGACGGTCATGGAAATATCCATCACACCCCTCTCGGTTGGCGACCTGCCCACCGAACCTAGCAAGCCGATTCCGCCGGTGTCGGACGAAGTGGGAGCGGGATGCAACGGGGCGACGATTCCGGGACGCCCCCGTCAGTGGGTGTCTCCTCGACGGAGCAGCCGTCGGATCAACCCGGTGACCGCAGAGGCCACACTGGCGAGGAACAGGGAGAGCCCGTTGACCTCGCCGGCGGTGACCTCGGCGGCCTGCTCGGCGGTCTCGGCCGCAAGCTTGGCCTCGACGCACTTGACGAACTCGCCGATCAGCCGGTTCGACATCTCCTTGACCAGACCGGTGCGCCCGAACTGGGCGGCGGCGCCGGAGAGGATCACATCGGCGTCGACGGTGAGGGTGGTGCCGCCTGCGTCACCGGGGGCGACGGCGTAGTCCATCTTGACCTGTCCGACCGAGCCGCCCTGCCTGTCCATCCCGCGACCGTTGACCGCACCGGTGCGGGCGGCCTCGTCGGCGGTGACCGTGGCCTCTCCCTCGAAGGTGGCGGTCATCGGACCCAGCTTGGCGGTGACCTTGCCGGCGTAGACGCCACCGCCCTTGTCCTCGGTGAGTTCGGCGCCGGGGAGACACGAGGCAAGCTGGGGGACGTCCTGGAACAGCGCCCACACCTGGTCGGCGTCCCGCGCCACCTCGACGACCTGACTGATCTTCATCACGGCTCCTTGGGGACGGCCAAGCCGACTCTACCCATGCGGGCGCCGGCGACCACATGGGGCCAGACCGAACGTGGCGATCTCGGGTCGCCCGCATCCCTGAGAGGGGCGGGCGACCCGAGATCCACAGTCTGCCGACCGTTGACTCAGACGAACTGGATGGTGATCGTCTGGGTGCTGCCGTCGGCGAGGACGATCTTGAGCAGCTGACAGGTCCCGGCGTACGCCACCGGACTCGCCACCCTCACGTCGTAGACGCCCCCGGCTCCGATCCGGGGACGGTGCGTCAGCGTCGCCGCCGTCTCCGCTCCACCGGAACACGCCTGCCACGACGGGTACCCGGCGGCGAAGATGTCGCTCCCGAAGTCACCACCGAGGCTGAACCGCACGGGGATCGCCGAACCGGCGTTCCTCAGGTTCGGGCTCTCGGTGCTCAGCGGAGGCAGGATCCCGGAGAAGTCGAACACCTCCAGGTCCAGACCGACGATCACCGGGTCATGATCCGAGGAGCGGAATGCGTTCGGCTCGAACAGCGCCTGCTGCGGTGGCAGCTTGAAGCTGATGTCGTAGTCGAGGATGTCCGGTTCGTCGGCGTTGATGTGCCACTCGGTGGCCCCGGTCACCTGATGCGCCATCGCCACCGGTGCCAGGGCATGGTCGAGATAACCCGCCTGCCCGTCGAAGACATAGCCGTAGGCGCGGTCTCCGCCGTAGTCGGCGATCAGGTTGGTCCAGTCATCGGGTGTGCCGGCCGTGTCGTCCGAACCGACCAGGATCGAGTCGATCGGGTCTTCCATGGCATAGGAGTTGAGGTCGCCGAGGATGAGGTAGTCCGCATCCCCGCTGTCGGTCGGATCCGACGCCAGCCAGTCCACCAGCGCCTCGGCAGCCGCCTTCCGGGTCAGGTTGCAGTTGCCCTGACCGTCCCCGGTGTCCGGGTCTCCGGCACATGCGGAGCCCTTCGACTTGAGGTGGTTGATCGTCGCCGTGAACACGGCGCCGGTGGCGTTCTCCTCGAAAGTCTGCGCCAGCACCGGTCGGTTGGCGGTGTCGATGTAGCGGGGATCGACCGACTGGTCGAGAATGGCGTGGGCGCCCACCGGCGTCACCGCTCCCGGCCGATAGATGAACCCCTGCTTGATGGCATCGGTGCCGATGGTCCCGGTGGCGATGTAGGCGTAGGTCCCTGCGCCGAGCTGGTCGTTGAGACCGGCGACGACGTCGGCCATCGCCTCCACACCGGTGGTGTTCTCGATCTCGATCAGCCCGACCACGTCGGCGTCGATCCCGACCAGGGCGGCGAGCAGCTTGGTGCGCTGGCGGGCCAACTCGGTCTGGTTGTCGGCACCGCGACACTCCTGGTTCAGCAACGGGCCGCAGATGTTCTGACCGGCGTCGATGGTGACGAAGTAGTTGAGCATGTTGAATGCCGCCACCCGCAGCCGGCCACCGATCTCGTCCGGCGCCGCCTGCCGCTCGTTCACCTCGGTGTACGAGCCGTAGGCCGTCGGCTGGACCCGGTAGAGCCCGAAGGTGTGGTCGATCAAACCGGTCACCCCGGTGACGGTGTCTCCGCCACGGAACAGGTTGCTCAGGTTGAACACCTGACCATTGCCGCTGTGGATCGCCGGGTCGGGGTTCTGGTTGCTGCGGCCGTCGTCGATGGTGATCCGGCGCTTGGCGTACTCGGCGGCGAGCGCCTGGGCCGGGGCACCGGGTTCGACGATGTTGGTCGGGGTGTAGAACCGGGTCTCACCCGGCATCGGCAACCCGACCACCACCTCGTTGAACCGGTCGAAGTTGAAGTACTCGCTGATCACCAGGGTCTGGGTAAGCGACACCCGCATCCCCTCGTACCACTCCAGGTCGTTGGCGTCGGCCAGCGGGAAGGTGACCGGCGTGACCGCCGGGAGCGCCACCGACGCCGCACACACGACGAGCCCGGTCAGCGTCGAGAGCTGGGTCTGCGAGGAGCCGCTACCGGTGAACTCGGTGACGGTGCCCTGCACCCGCACCTGGTTGCCGACCTGGACGTCGGCCGCACCCGGGGAGAACACGAAGACTCCTTCCGAGGTGGCCGGGTTGCCATCGGCCTGGGCGTCCTCCTCCTGGACGTAGAACCCGTTGAGTTCCCCGCTGTCCGGCTGATCGTTGTTCTGGAAGTCGCCCACCACCACACCTTCGATGACGGCGCTGGTGCCGACCAGCGGACTGGTCGGTCCGGTGCCCTGGATGGTGTGGATCATCGTGGCCGGATCGCCACAGGCTCCGATCGGCGGCGGGCCGCCACCTCCACCGCTGTTGCGGGGGTTTGGAGCGCCGATGGTGAAGTCGGCGGCGTTGTCGTCGGTGTCGACGGCGCCGTTGCCATTGCGCAGCGCCGCCGTGGTGTTGCTCAGGTTGCCGGTGGGACCGGTTCCCTCGAAGCAGTTGGCGGCCGTGCCGTATCCGACGAAGTCGACGATGGGATCACCTGTCGGGCAGGTCCCGGTGAGGGCCACCGCCGTGGACGACAGCGCCACCTTGCCGGCACCCGCCGCCATGGCAGACGACCCGGTGGCATCCGGGGTCGGTAGCGGGGTGGTTCCGCCGGCACCGGCGGCCTGCTGGATCAGGTAGTACCCGCCTGCCGGGATCGAGCCCGACAGGGTGGTCACGGCCCAGGTCGATCCGGCCGACGAGGCGTACTGCACCGACCAACCGGTGACGTTGACCGCGGAAGCCCCAGGATTGTGCAATTCGATGAAGTCGTGGGTGTAGGTGGCGCCCGCATTGCCGCCACCGCCGTACACCTGACTCACGACGGGTCCGGTGGCCCCGCCGCCCCCGCCGCTGTTGCGCGGATTGGGTGAGCCGATCGTGAAGTCGGCAGCGTTGTTGTCGGTGTCGACGGCGCCGTTGTCATTGCGCAACGCCGCCGTGGTGTTGCTCAAGGTCGGCGTGGGCCCGGCGCCTTCGAAGCAGTTGGCCGCCGTGCCGTATCCGACAAAGTCGATCACGGGCAATCCAACGGGGCAGGAGGCCGACAGCGCCGTCGTGCCCTCCACCAGCGCCACCTTGCCGGCCGTCCCCGACATGGCCGTGGAGCCGGTAGCGTCCGGTGTCGGCAACGGGGTGGTCCCGCCGGCACCAGCCGCCTGCTGCACCAGGTAGTGGCCACCCGGAGCGATCGAGCCCGACAAGGTCGTCACCGACCACGTCGAACCCGCAGACGAGGCGTACTGCACCGACCAGCCGCTGAGGTCGACCGGCGCCGCCGTACGGTTGTACAGCTCGATGAAGTCATGGGTGTAGGTCGCCCCCGCATTCCCCCCACCGCCGTAGACCTGGCTCACCACGACATGACCTACCGCGGCCGTGGCCTGGTCAGCGGATGCGGCGGCCGTCGGTGGCATCCCGATCACGGCGGTGACAAACAGCAAGGTCGCCGCGGCGACCAGTAGCAGGCGCCGTGTCAGGCCCGGCTCTCTCCTCGAATACTCCATCTCGGATATCCCCTCTCGATGATCCTGTTGCGCCGTGCGGCTCCAGCGTGATCGACGCATCGGCGTGACGCAGGCGTCGATGCGCGGTGGACCCCGTCAGACAACTACCCCGGGGTGCCCCCGAGATGGTGTCGGGTTGACCACCGGATGAACGTACTGCCCGCCCACCGTCCCCAAACCTACCGGGCCGGAGCCACCGACGCCGCGATGACCCGCACTTTGTAGTCGACGGCGGTCAATCGTGTATCTGGCGGACCGACGTCGACTCCTCTCGGATAACGCCGCCGAACCATGGCGGCGTGGACTGCCCTGCCTCCTCGGCAGGGCCGTACGATGAGGGGGCGACCATGTCGCAACGCTCAGCGGATACCGCATCCGCAAAACGGGTCGAACCGACCCGCACCCAGTTCCGCAGCCTTCTGGCGGCGAACCCCAACTACTTCGGCAACCTGCCGGAGTTCGGGTTCAAAGCGGTCAAGAAGATTGCCGGCAACACCACCTACGAGGAGCTGACCTCGGTCGGCTACCTCCCGAGCAAGGGACTTCTCGAAGCGACGATCGACGTCAAGCAGTCCGCCGGGTACGGCGGGGGGTTGTGCGGAGACGGGTCGCTCGAGCATGTCCGCTTCTATGTCGATCTGGGCGGGGGATGGACCGATGCCGGGACCACCGCGGCCAAGGTCCACGACATCGCCGCCGGCAAGGACTGCGCCGGGAAGGCAGAGCACCCGCTCAGCTTCTCCGTCGAGTTGCCGTACCAGCCGCGTCGTCGCTGGTGTACCGCCCCGCAGCTTCCGAAGGTGCGGGCAATCCTGTCGTGGAACCTGGAGCCACCTCCCGGGCAGCCCGACTGGACACCTGTCTACGGCAACGTGCAGGAGACCCACATCCAGATCGCCAAGGGATTCTTCCTCAGCGACTGGGTGTTCACTCTGATCGAGAGCGACATCAAGATCCCGAAGGAGCTGCTGGCGACGCTTCCGCTGCCCGAGCCCCTTCCCGACCCCTTCCCCGGACCGCTACCCGGGCCGGGACCGTTCCCACCGGAACCGTTCCCTCCCGGTCCGTTCCCACCGGAACCATTCCCTGAACCGGGTCCTGGCGGTCCTCCCCTGCCGAAGAAGCTGGAACTCGCCGAACTGACCCAGCTCTATGCCAAAGAGGTGACCCGCGGCAAACCGAAGTTCACCGTGGAGCCCGAGCGGTTTGCGTTCGCCGAGTTGCAGCCGATGATGACCAAGTCCCTCCCGCTGTCGGCCGTGACCGGGTTCAACCTGAGCATGACCAAGTTGGAGCTCGACATCGGCGCCATCGTCGCCGCCATCGACAAGACCAAGGGCAACGTCAGCTACGAGGAACTCGAGGACCTCGGTCTCGATCGCGCCAAGCGACAGATCGTCGCCACCTACCGCGTCAAGCAGGCAAGCGGATTCTCCGGCGGTCTGTGCACGGCAGGAAGCACCGAGTACGTCGCCTTCTGGGCGGACTGGGGTGACGACTGCTCGTGGACCTACCTGGGTACCGAACAGGTGTCGGCCTACGACTTCACGTCGCTTCCCACCGGCGGGTTGTCGTACTCGGCGGTCCTCCCGGTGGACCTCGACGGATGGTTGACCGGTTGCGAGGAACCGCGTGTGGCACGGATCCGGGCGGTGCTGTCGTGGAACAGCCCCCCTTCGACGACGGACCCCGACGCCGTCCCGACCTGGGGAAACCGGCTCGACGCCCATGTGCTGCTTCCGGCAACGGCATCGAGTGGCAACCTGCGCGTCATCGGCGGGATCCAGGTGGAGGACATCCACGACGTCACCGGGTACACCCTGCCCGATGCGGAGTTCCAGGATGTCCCCTTCAAGGCCGACGCCCTCGGTCGACCCTGCCCGTTCGGTGGCACCGTGGTCGTGCGCGGCCCGGAGGTTCCCGGTGGTCGATATCGAATCTGGGTCACGGTCGACGGCGGCCCCGAGCAGCTCCTGGTGGCGCCGGTCCGGGTCAACCCCTGGGGTGGATCCCCGTTCTGGCACAGCCCGGATGCCGATCTGTGGTTCTCGTACCTGGGATTCCTCAGCAACCCGAGCGGGGTGCTGGCGGCGTGGCCGTCGCAGGGCGAACTGGCCGTGATCCGGCTCGAGGTCGAAGGTCTCGGCAGCGAGTCGCAGCGGGTCCGGATCGACAACACCCAGCCGGAGGTCGAGGTCGCCATCACCGATCCGATCGGTGACTGTGGCCTCATCGGCCCGGGCACCATGATGTCCGGCACCGTCACCGCAACCGACACCCACCTCGGGAGTTGGTCACTGGTGATGGACGGTGGCCCTGCGTCCTTCCCGGCGGTCGGGATCGCCTCGGGAAGCACCAACGTCTCCGGACTGGTGTGGACCACGGCGGGTCCGTCGGAACAGTGCGGGTATGTGGTGCAGGTCGGAGCGGTCGACCGCTCGATCGTCAACAGCTCGTACGGGGCACACAACCAGCGGTGGAAGGACATCGGGTTCTGTGTGATCGTCTGAGACCAGATCCATGGGGGGCGCCCCTCCCGGGCGCTCCCCATGACCACTGGCCCGCCGGCAACCTTCGCCACCCCCACCCCACCCACCTGGATAGATAGGTAAGTAGCAAACCGGCTTTAGGGTATGACGGGTGCGCTATCGTGGAACCTCGCAGATCGAGGAATGCGATGCCCACGACGAGCAACAACCTGGCCCGGTCCGCCTTTGCCGACGGCGTCCGTTCGGTGGCGCCCATGCTGCTCGGTGTGGTGCCGTTCGGGTTGATCGTCGGTGTGGCCGCATCGAGTGCCGCCATCGGTGCCTTCCCCGCCTGGGCGACCTCCTTTCTGATCTTTGGTGGCTCGTCGCAGCTCGCCACCATCGAGCTCACCAACTCCGGGACCACCGCCATCGTGGTGATCGCCACGGCACTCGTGATCAACGCCCGCCATCTGATGTACTCGGCGACGCTGGCCGAGGATTTCCAGGACTTTCCCAGAAGGTGGCGGTACGGACTGCCCTACCTGATGACCGACCAGGCCTTTGCCATGTCGGCCGTCCGCTACACCACCACCGACGACCCGGTCTACAAGCGGTGGTTCTTCCTGGGTGCCGGTCTCTGTCTGTGGACGCCATGGCAGTTCACCACGGGAATCGGGACGCTGGTCGGTACCCAGATCCCCTCGGAATGGTCGCTCGACTTCGTGATCCCGCTGGTCTTCATGGTCCTGCTGATCACCGCCATCAAGGACCGGCCCGGGGTGGTGGCAGCCGTGGTCGCCGCCGTCATCGCCATCGTGGCCCGCACCATGCCCTACAACACGGGGCTTCTGGTTGCCGCCGCCGCCGGGATCGCCGCCGGGGTGATCGCCGAGCGTCTGGTGCCGGGACGGGTGGGGCGAGAGGAGACGGGCCGATGAATCCGTGGCTGCTCATCGCCATCATCGGGATCGGGACCTACCTGATGCGGCTGTCGTTCGTGGCGTTGTTCGGTCGCCAGGGTGCTCCCGCCGCCCTGGAGGCGCCGCTGCGATATGTGGCGCCGGCGGTGCTCGCCGCCCTGGTCGCTCCTGCGGTGGTGGCACCGGGTGGCGTCTTCGATGTGGGAACGGGCAACCCGAGGGTGCTGGCGATGCTGGTGGCGATCGCCGTGGCAGCGAAGACCAAGTCGGTCATCTGGACCATCGCCGCCGGGATGGGCGCCCTCTGGCTCCTCCAGGGGATTCTCTGAGTCGACCGGAACAGCCGGTCAGCCGTCGAAGCGGCGCCGGGCCTGGCCGACCACCACATCCCAGATCCCCGACAAGGTGGGAAACGGCGGGATGGCAAGGGCGAGGTCGTCGACGGTGAGGCGGTTGGCGATGGCGATGGTGGCGGCATGCAGCATCTCGGCGGCGGTCGGCCCGACGAAGGTGGCGCCGATCAGCCGTCGTTCCCGGTCGAAGACCGCAACCACCGCACCGTCCACGTCCTCTCCCATCGTCGCCGCCGCCGCGGTGTCCCCGAGATCGGCCTCCACGACCACCCCGCCGTCAGGTACGTCGACGGATCGGATCCCGACGCTCGCCACCTGGGGAGCGGTGAACACCACCGACGGCGCCCGCTCGCCCGAGATCTGTTCGACCACCGAACGGCGGCCCTCCCCGGTCAACGTCCCGACCACGACATCGGCCTGGGCATTGGCCATGTGGGTGTACATCCCGTCGGCGGCGGCGTCGCCGATCACGAACAACCCGGGTGCGGCGCGGTAACACCCGTCGAGATCGGGGGCTTCCGGATCGATCCCGGCGGTCTCGAGCCCGATCCCGCCGAGCCGTGGTCGCCGACCCACCGCCACCGCCAGTCGCACGGTGCGGTGCTCCCGGCCGGAACGGAGCCGGAGCACCATCTCCTCGCCGTCGGTGCGGACCGCTTCGACCGGGTCTGCCAGCACCACCTCGACCCCGAGGTCGGTCATCGCCGCTCCCACCAGACGACCGGCCGCGGGCTCGTGGCGGTCGAGGAGCCGTTCGGCATCGTGGATCACCGTGACCGATGAACCGAGCGCCGCATAGGCCTGGGCCAACTCGCAGCCGATGATCCCGCCACCGACGAGGGTCAGCGACTCGGGGATCTCGCCGAGAACCGTCAGATCGTCACTGGTCAGATAGGCGACACCGTCGAGGCCTTCGATGGCGGGACGGACGGTCTCGGCCCCGGTGGCCAAGATCACCGCCTCGGTGGCCTCCAGGACCCGGTCCGCCGCATCGATCACGACCCGGGTCGCCCCGTCGAGACGCCCCCGACCGCGCACTAGCGTGATCCCCTCATCGGCCAGCCGTCCGGCACGACGCCCGTCGTCGAGATGGCGTACCAGGGTGTCCCGCCACGCCAGGAGCGGCCCCGGGTCAACCGGCGGAATCCCGAGTCCCGGCACCGGCGCCGCTTCGGCCCGGATGTGGGCGGGTCGGAGCAGCGCCTTGGAGGGGATGCAGGCGAGATATGGGCAGACTCCGCCGACCAACGCCTCTTCCACCACCGCCACCGAACGACCCTGGCGTGCGAGCAGCACACTGCTGCGCTCACCCGCAGACCCGGCGCCGAGCACCACGATGTCGAACGGTTCGGTCAACCGGCTTCCCCCTGTGTCACTCCCCCGGCAACCGGCTCCTCGGGGCGGTGGCTGTGGATGCGACCGTCACCGCCGCGCAGCGGCATCCCGGTGCCGACGCCGTACCGGGCCCGGACCATCTCCGCCAGGATCGAGACCGCCACCTCGGCGGGCTGCTCGGCGCCGATGTCGATGCCGATGGGGGCATGGATGCGAGCGATCTCTTCGTCTGTCCAACCGTCGCTCTGGAGCCGCTCCACCCGGAGCCGGTGGGTCCGACGGCTCCCCAGCGCACCGATATAGCGAACCGGGGCGTGACGAACCGCAGGGAAGACCGGACCCTCGAAACGGGCATCGTGGCTGAGCAGCACCACATAGGTGCGTCGATCGAGCACCATCTCGTCGAGAACGGCTTCGGGCCAACCGACGACCAGCCGGTCGACGTCGGGGAACCGTTCGGGTGTCGCCCAGGTCGAGCGGGCGTCGGCGAGCACCACCCGAAACCCCAGTTCGGGGGCCATCCGAGACAACGGCTGGGCGATGTGGCCGGCGCCGAAGATGAGCAGCAGGGGCTGAGGCGCCACGATCTCGATGAACATCTGGTGGTCGCCATAGCTGAGCGTCCGACTCTGCTCGTGATCCATCAACGAGACGGCGTCGGCGAGCACGTCGGCCGCCACCGCCTCGGGAATGGCGCCGGCGATCAGGTTGGGGGTGGAATCGACCACGGCCTTCGCTCCCACCCCGGGGCCGGCGACAACGGTGATGACGGCCCCGATCTCCTCTCGGGTCTCGAGCTGACGGACCGCGGCGAGGACGGTCTTCACCACTTCTCGATGTAGATCTGGATGGTGCCCCCGCAGGTGAGCCCCACCTCGAACGCCTCGTCGTCGGCGATGCCGTAGGTGATCAGCTTGGGCACACCCGTGTCCAGCACCTGGCGGGCGTGGAGGGCGACATCGTTCTCGACACACCCGCCGCTGACCGACCCTTCCATGTCACCGGTCGACGACACCATGAACTTGGACCCTTCGGGTCGTGGTGCGGAACCGACGACCTGCACCACCGTGGCGACGGCGACGTCCTTGCCCTGAGCGTTCCACCGTTCGTAGATATCGAGCTCTCTGCTCATCGGTCCAACACTACCCGGGTGCGTGCCGCCACCCCGGTGGACCGACGCTGCGGGGGCACCTGCTCCAGCAGGGCCACCACCGAGCGGAGGTCGGTGAGGTTGCCGGCGGCGAGAAGGTCGTCGACATGGGGAAGGACCGCCCTCATCCCGAGCGTTTCGGGGGCAAACCCAGGACGACCGGCAAGCGGGTTGAGCCAGACCACCCGGTGGACGGATCGGGCGAATCGGGCCATCTGTTCGGCGAGCAGCGCCGGGTCGCCGGTGTCCCACCCGTCCGAGATGATCAGGGCAACGGCGCCTCCACGGGTCACCCGACGACTCCATTGGCGGTTGAAGGTCGCCAGGCTCTCGCCGATCCGCGTCCCCCCGGACCAGTCGGTCACCGAGGCTCCCACCGACTCGAGGGCGACGGACGGTTGGCGGCGACGCAGCTGGCGGGTGATGCGGGTCAACTCGGTGGCGAACACAAACGCCTCGACCCTGCCCAGACGCCCCTGGGCGGCGTGGATGAAGGTGAGGAACATCTCGGTGTAGCGCTCCATCGAGCCGCTGATGTCGGCAAGGACGATCAGGGGCCGGCGTCTCGGTTTGCGGTCCGACCACGCCAGCGGCATCAGGTCACCGTGAGGTCCGGTCATGGCACGGAGACTGCGACGGAGGTCCGGGGTGGCCCCGGTGCGGGAGGGGACCACCCGCCGGGATCGGGCGTCGGCAGGGCTCCACACCATCTGCGAGATGATCCGCCGCACCCGCTCCTGCTCGTCCCGGTCGAGGTCGGCGAAGTCTCTCCGGGCCAGCCGCTCGACGTCCGATGCGCCCCGCACCGCAGCCGCCGGCTCGAGGTCTTCGGGCCCGCCTCCCGGTGGAGGGGCGAGAACCGCTTGGACAACCCGCGGCGGAGCCGATCGCAGGTCCCGGCGCTCCACCGCAACCACGGGAGCGTCCCGGTCGGGAAACCCTCCGCCGAAGAAGCGGGCAAAGGCCTCGTCGAAGACCTCCCGCTCGGCCGGGGAACCGGTGACCACGGCCAGGAATCCGTGGTAGCAGGCGGTGCGATCGTCGAGACCGACGGCGTTGATCACCGCCACCAGATCGGCAGCGGTGCCGGGTCCCACCGGGAGACCCTCGCTTCGCAGATGGCGGACGAAATGGACCAGGTTGGCCGGGAGCGCCGCCGACGGGAGATCGTCAGGCGGTGTCGGCATCGAGCAACCGGTCGAATCCCAGGTGGCGCAGGTGCTCGATGTCCTCCTGGTACTTGAGGACCACCCCGAGGGTGTCGTCGATGACCTGAGGCGACAGCTCGCGACCACCGAGCACGGTGAGCGCCGCCGCCCAGTCCAGCGTCTCCGCCACACCGGGTGGTTTGAACAGGTCGAGCGCACGGAGCCGCTGCATGGTGGCGGCGAGTTGGGCGGCGAGCTGGTCGGACACACCGGGGGCCCTGGCGTGGAGGATGGCGAGTTCCCGCTCGTAGTCGGGGTAGTCGATCCAGTGGTAGATGCAGCGCCGCTTCAGGGCGTCGTGGACCTCCCGCGTGCGGTTGGAGGTGATGACCACCACCGGTGGAACGGTGGCGCGGATGGTGCCGACCTCGGGGATCGACACCTGGAAGTCGGACAGCACCTCGAGCAGGTACGCCTCGAACTCCTCGTCGGCACGATCCAACTCGTCGATGAGCAGTACCGACTGTTCCCCGAGCGCTCCGCGCTCGATCGCCCGGAGCAGCGGCCGGGCAACCAGATAGTCACGGGACATGATGTCGGCGACCTGGTGGTCGGCGCCACCGTCGCGGGATTCGATGAGCCGGATGGCCAACATCTGGCGGGCGTAGTCCCACTCGTACAGCGCCTGGGAGACATCGAGCCCCTCGTAGCACTGGAGTCTGATCAGGTCCTCGCCGAGGATCGCAGCCAGGGTCTTCGCCACCTCGGTCTTACCGACACCGGCCTCACCCTCGAGAAACAGCGGACGCTTCATCTCCAGCGCCAGGTGCACCGCAACCAGCAGCGACCGGTCGGCGATGTAGTCCTGAGCGGCAAAGGCGGCTTCGACATCGGCGAGCGTGCGAGGTGTCACCCAGCGAGGGTACCTGCCCGACCCCGCATAGGTAGCGGTGCGGTCGGGCCCGGTTCGGTTTCCTGGGCTCAATCCCCCGCCGGGTGCGGCTCAGATGCCGGCTCGTCATCGTCCTCGTCGGGTGGGGTCACCTCGATGCCGGCCACGATCTCCTCGACCTCCATCTGGGTGTCGTGGATCCTCTGGCGGCACACCTTGATCAGGTCGGCGGCCCTGGTGACGCGCACCGCCAGCCGGTCGACATCGACGTCCTCCCCCTCGATTTCGGCAAGGATGGCGTCCAACTCGGCGACGGCCTCCGAATAGCTGATCGATTCACTCATGGTGTGGGGTCCTCGTGGGTGCGGGTCGGCTGGGTCTGGGTTGCCGCGTCTGGGTCGGCTGGTTCTGGGCCGGCTGGTTCTGGGCCGGCTGGTTCTGGGCCGGCTGGTTCTGGGCCGGCTGGGTCTGGGCCGGCTGGGTCTGGGCCGGCTGGGTCTGGGCCGGCTGGGTCTGGGCCGGCTGGGTCTGGGCCGGCTGGGTCTGGGCCGGCTGGGTCTGGGCCGGCTGGGTCTGGGCCGGCTGGGTCTGGGCCGGCTGGGTCTGGGTCGGCTGGGTCTGGGTCGGAGGCGTGTCCACGAACTTCGCTGTGGATGGTCCCACCGACGACGACCGTGACCAGATGATCACCGTCCGAGACCGCATCAGGGTCTCGGACCAACCGACCGTCGCCGGTGCGGGTGATGCTCCAGCCGCGCCGGAGCATCCGTTCCGGTTCGTGGGCGCGGACGATGGACTCGATGGTCGCCATCCGGCGTCCGGTCTCGGCGAGCCGTCGGCGGGCTTCGCGGGCCACCCGTATCTGGCGGTCGGCCAACATCGCACCGTGGTATCCGAGACGGCGATCGGCCGACCTGGCGATACGATCCGACAGTGTCGCCACCCGGTGCAAGGCGTGGTGCGGCGCCATGACGCCGTGCCGGCCAAGCCGGATATCCCGTCGGCGAAGCTCACGCTCGGCATCGGCCAGGGTGCGCCGGGAGCCGAGCCGCACCCGCAAAGCACGGTGATTCAGGGCGACATCCGACGCGGTCAGCCCGGTACGCACCGACCCAACCAGACGCCGGGCGGCGTCCGTCACCCGCTGGTCGAAATCCCGCACCGCCGCCACGATCGCCACCGCACAGGCGGTGGGTGTCTTGAAGGACGCCGCTGCCATGGCATCGATCACGGTGGCGTCGATCTCGTGACCGATCCCGACGTAGACCGGGAAAGGCGCATCGGCAACGGCAAGCGCCACCGACTCGGTGTCGAAGGCGGCGAGGTCGGTCTGTGCTCCACCGCCGCGCACCACCGCCACGATGGCCGGGCGCAGCTGTCGCAGTCTGACGAGGGCGGCGACGATATCGCCGGGAGCGGATGGTCCCTGCACTGCGGCGTGAACCACGGCGACCTCGAAGCCGTAGCCGGACCGACGCAACTCGGAGACGAAGTCGGCATGGGCGGCGCTGCCGATGCTCGTGATCAGCCCGATCCGCAGCGGAAGCGCTGCAACCGGGAGTGCCGCATTGCGTCCCAACGCTCCACTGACCTCGAGACGACGCAACAGCTCCCTTCGCTCGGCGGCGAGTCGGCCAAGCGTGTAGTCGGTGTCGATCCAAGTCATCCGGAGGCGCACCACACTCCCCCGCTCCTGATACCCGATCCGGCCACGAATCCGGACATGGACGCCGTCGGTCATGCGAACTGCCCCGCTGCGGATCAGCACCCGGTTGACGGCGTCCCGGTCGCCGGAGAACAGCGACACCGGCACGGTCGCCTCGGGCTCGTCCGGGTCGACCAGCATGAAGAACACGTGCCCGGTGCGGGTCCGCTTCAGATCGCGGATCTCACCTTCGACCCAGACCTCGTCGACGAATGCCCTGGCCACGGTCCGGGCGATCGCCCGGGTCAACTCGGAGACGGTAAGGGTGGTGTCCACCGGAGGGACGGTAGTGAGGTCCACGCCGGAGATGTCGCGGCGCCGCCGGGTCCGGCCGGCATCCGGTGACCGGAGACACACGCGACAAACCGATGAACATCCCTCGGGCGAGGGGTAGGGTTGTTGGTGTGTGCAATCGTTCCGTGGCGAGGGAAGCCAGGGGACGGCGGTTCCACGGGATCTCCCTGTCAGGCCCTTCCTCACACATGGGAGCGGCTACGGCGTGATCCGTGCAGAGGTTGATCGCCGGGAGAGAGACAGATCGGCCGAGGTGGACGGGCGTCCGGGTTTCGTGGAGGTTGCCGCGTCGTCCTTTCACCTCGGCCACCCACTCCTGCACCTAGCCGGTACCCGGTCGGACGTGCGCCGGCGGGAGGCTTCCGTGACCCGCTCGCCGGCACCTGCCTATTAGGTTCAGGATCATGTGGCGGCAGGTGCGGCGTTGGCTGGTGCGGATGGTCGAGGCGCGAGGGGCGGCGGCGTTTCTCACCGCATCGCTCGCCGTCGGTCTTCTGGTCGGGATCGGCGCATCGGTCCTGGTGTGGGCGATCAGCTTCGTCGCCTGGCTGGCTGGCCATGCAAGCGACACCCTCGGCACCGCCAGCGTGCTGGTGGCGATCCCCCTCGGGTTCATGGTGGCGTGGCTGCTCGACCGCCGGCTCGGACCCGGCATCCTCGGGGGTGGGGTGAGCGAGACCATGGTGGGTCTGTCGCTCCGTGGCGGGTATCTGCCGACCCGGACCATCCTCCCCAAGATCGCCGCCACCGCCGCCACACTCGGTGTCGGTGGATCCGCCGGACAGGAGGGACCGATCGTCCAGATCGGCGCCACCATCGGTTCCTCGTTCGGGCGCTACACCCGCTTCGGCGAGGACCAGATCCGGGGTCTGGTCGCCGCCGGCGCCGCCGCCGGGATCGCAGCGGCGTTCAATGCCCCCATCGCCGGGATGCTGTTTGCGATGGAGGTGATCATCGGGGGGTTCGGGATCCGCCATCTCAATGCGGTGGTGGTGGCATCGGTGACCGCGGCGGTCACCGCCACCGAACTGGTCGGCGAGGGTCAGCTGCTGACCGCTCCCTCCCACCGCATCGGGCACCCCGGCGAGCTGGTGCTGTATGCCATTCTGGCGCTGCTCTGCGTGGCTTTCGGGATCGCCTTCACCAGGGTGTCGCAGACGACGGCCGACGTCGCCGGTCGCTGGCCGCCGGTGATGCGCCCCATCGGGCTGGGCCTGGCATTGAGCATCCTGGTGCTGATCGATCCAGACCTGCTCGGCACCGGTCAGGAACTGCTCAAGGGAATGCTCAGTCTCGGCCCGGATTCCGGGGAGCTGTGGGTCGGCTTTGCGGTGCTGGCCATCCTCAAGATCTTTGCGGCCGCCTTCACCGGGAAAGGCGGTTCGGGCGGAGCGATGATGCCCAGCCTGGTGATCGGCGGAAGCCTCGGCGCCGCCTTCGGGCTGCTCATCGCCCCGGCATGGAACCTGTCGACACTCGACCCGGGAGCATTTGCCGTGGTCGGAATGGCCGCCACCTTTGCCGCCACCGGACGTGCGCCGCTGACCTCGATCCTGATCGTCTTCGAAGTGACCGGCGACTACAACCTGGTGCTTCCACTGATGTTGAGTGCGGCATTGGCGACCTTCATCGGTGACCGCATCCATCCCGACAGCATCTACACCCTCCCCCTCACCCGACGCGGCATCCACCTCACCCGGACCGAGGACATCGACCTTCTCGACACCGTCACCGTGGCCCAGGTGATGACGATGACCGACGCCGTGGTCCGTCCCGACATGTCGGTGGACGAGGTGGAGGAGGCGCTCCACCGCGACCACCACCATGGGCTTGCGGTGGTCGACGGCCGGCGCCTGGTCGGGATCGTCACCGTGACCGACCTCGAGGCCGCCGACCCGGCGGCGCCGGTGTCGGCGGTGATGACCCCTCGACCGATCACCGCCTTCCCCGAAATGCCGGTGTCCGCCGCTCTGGCCCGAATGGCCTCGCTCGGGGTGGGTCGGCTCCCCGTCGTGTCGGACGAGACCCCCGATCACTACGTCGGGATGTTCCGGCGCAACAGCATCGTCGAGGCCTACCACCTGGCTCTCGGCGCGACCGCCGACCGGCAGATGTACCGGGAACGGCTCCGGCAGCGGATCCAG
This sequence comes from uncultured Acidimicrobiia bacterium, assembly GCA_963708235.1. Lineage (GTDB taxonomy): Bacteria > Actinomycetota > Acidimicrobiia > Spongiisociales > UBA5794. Next base: position 2,770,106 of record OY970200.1, read on the forward strand.
CCCGGGGCTTCGTTCTTCGAGATCCCGATTCCTCCCGGCTCCGCCGCCCACGGCCGCCGCGTCTCCGATCTCGCATGGCCGGAGACCGCCACGCTGGTGTCGGTGCGCCGCGGCGGGTCGGTCCACATTCCCCACGGTGCCACCGTGCTCCACGCCGGCGACACCATCACCGCCTTCGGATCAGGTGACGCCCGGGTCGAACTGGCGTTTCTGGTCGAGCCCGCCCCGGAGGCCGAGCCGCCTGACCTGGGATAGTGCTGCCAACCCGAACGCTCGGCGCAGCGCTCCGGACACACCGGTCAGCGCGGCCCCATCCGAATCCCACCGTCCATGCGGACGACTTCGGCGTTCACGTATCCGTGGGTGAGCAGCATCATCACCAGGTCGGCGTACTCGTCGGAGGTTCCCAGCCGCTTGGGGTGGAGCACCTGCTGGGCGAGCGACTCTCGGGCGGCCTCGGGCAACCCCCCGAGCAGCGGGGTGTCGATGATCCCGGGAGCGATGGTGTTGACCCGGATCTGGAGGTTGGAAAGATCGCGGGCGACCGGAAGCGTCATCCCGACGATCCCACCTTTCGAGGCCGAATAGGCGGCCTGCCCGATCTGGCCGTCGTATGCGGCCACCGATGCGGTGTTGACGATGGCGCCGCGATCCCCTGACGCAGTGACGTCGAGACGGGCCATGGCGGCGGCGGCGATGCGGATGCAATTGAAGGTGCCGACCAGGTTGACCCCGATCACCCGTGCGAACTGACCGAGGTCGTGAGGGTTGCCGTCTCGATCGACGGTCTTGGCCGCCGGTCCGATCCCGGCGCAGTTGACCAGCGCCCGTAACGGCCCCAGTTCGCCGGCGGCGTCGACCGCCGCCTGTACCTGATCGGGATCCGTGACATCGGCGTGCACGTAGGCACCGCCGACCTCGGTGGCGACGGTGTCGCCAAGCGCATCCTGGACATCGACGATGAGCACGGTGGCGCCGGCAGCGGCGAGCCGGCGGACGGTGGCGGCACCGAGCCCCGACGCCCCACCGGTGACGACCGCTGAGATTCCCGAGAGTTCCATGGCGGCGAGGTTAGTGGCCCGCCGCCGGTCCAGGAAAGCACGACCCGGCGGACACCGGCATCGATCTGCCGCCATCGGAGCACAGACCGGCCCGCCCCGATGACCCGCCGGTGACGGGCCGGAAGGGGGCTGGACACCGGCTCCGGTCTCTACGCACCGGCCGGTGATCGCCGCCTCGAACCCCTGCCGACCGTGACCCACATGGTGGTTGCGGCACCCGCTACCTGCTGGGTAGGGTGTGCACGAGACGCACGGCTGTTCGTATAGTGAACTATTGAGCCGCCGTGGCGAGGGATCAGCGCTCCTGCGGAGGGACCTTGAAGGCGAAGACAGGCTGGGGTGGGCGTAGCCGTGACCGGCGCTCCGGGTGTCCCGCACCTGGCGGGCGCACCGCAGTCGACACCGTGGTCGGCACTGCCGTCAGCACACCCGGTTGGGAGCCACGCCCGTGACCGGGCACGTCGACGGTCAAACGCCGCGTGCGCTGCCGGCGCTGATTCGAGCAGACCGCTCCCCCGTCCCGGGAACGCTCTTCGGCAACCCGACGGGCAACGGAAATCACACCAGGTCCAGCCCGGCATGAGTGCGCTGCTCGAGCTCGACGACGTCTCGATGGTCTTCGACGGGCTGAGAGCGCTCGACGGCGTGTCGTTCCAGGTCGAGGAAGGGGAGATCCTCGGGCTTATCGGCCCCAACGGGTCGGGGAAGTCCACGGCATTCAACGTCGTCACAGGGGTCCACAAGCCTACCGGCGGAGCCATACGGTTTCACGGCAAGGACATCACCGGGATGCCGGCGCACCGGGTAGCCCGGCTCGGGATCGGGCGGACGTTTCAGGTGGTCCGTCCATTCCAACATCTGACGCCACGGGAGAACGTACTGACCGGGGCGATGTTCGGGCGAAACGGGGCCCGCTCCCGCCGCGATGCGATGGGGACCGCCGAGGCTGTCCTCGACCAGATCGGCCTCACCGACAAGGCGGACGCCAGCACCACCGATCTCACCGTCATCGAGCGCAAGTGGCTGGAGGTGGGCCGGGTGCTCGCCGGCGGACCCTCGCTGATCCTGCTCGACGAGTTCATGGCCGGCATCGCCGCATCGGAGGTCCAGGCCACCGTGGAAGCGGTCAAGCAGATCAACCGGGACGGGGTGACCGTCATCATCGTCGAGCACATCGTCAAGGCGATCACGGCGGCATGCCGGCGTGTGGTGGTGCTCGACGCCGGGACCAAGCTTGCGGACGGGGCGGTCGAGGACGTCGTCCGCGATCCAGCCGTCATCGCCGCCTACCTGGGTACCGGTCATGCTGCGCGTTGAGAACCTCGAGGTCGCCTACGGGGATCTGCAGGTCGTCTGGGAGGTGTCGTTCGAGGTTCCCGCCGGGTCGGTGGTCGGGATCATCGGGTCCAACGGCGCCGGCAAGACGACCACGCTCCGGGCAGTGATGGGTCTGCTGCCGGTGAAGGGCGGATCGGTCCACTTCCAGGGCGAATCGATCGTCGGTACCCGGACCAACGAGATCGTCCAGTCCGGTCTCGCCATGGTCCCAGAGGAGCGGGCGACATTTCCCGACATGACCGTACTGGACAACCTCGAACTCGGCGCCTACCCCCGTCGGGCACGACCCGAGCGGGCGGCCACGCTGGCGAGTGTGCTGGAGACGTTCCCCCGCCTCGACGAGCGACGCAACCAGCGGGCGGGAACCCTGAGCGGCGGGGAACGTCGGATGCTCGCCATCGGCAAGGCGCTGATGTCGCAGCCCCGGATGCTCATCCTCGATGAGCCGTCGTTGGGGCTGGCGCCGCTCATCGTCGAGGAGACCTTCGACGTCATCGCCCGGATCCGCGACACCGGGGTGGCCGTTCTCATCGTCGAACAACACGTCGAGGCCACCCTCGCCATGGCCGACCGTGCCTACATCCTCGAGCTGGGTCGCATCGTCGGCGACGGAACCGGAGCAGAGCTGCTGAACGACCGGCGCGTCCGTGACGCCTATCTGAGCCTGTGACGATGGACATCAACCTCAACCTGCTCTATCAGCTGGCCGTGTCGGGGCTTCTGACCGGAGCGCTCTACGGGTTGGCCGCACTGGGTCTCGCATTGGCGTTCGGTGTCCTCAAGGTCCTGAACGTGGCCCACGGCGAGCTGATCATGCTCGGCGGGTACGCCACGTTCCTCCTCTTCGACCGGTACGACATCCATCCCCTGGCGGCGTTGCCGCTGGTGTTCGTGATCATGATGGTGGTGGGGCTCATCCTGCACTTTGCGGTCTTCCGGTTCGTGGTGAGCCTCCGGGTCGAGGACCGTATCAAGAACTCGCTGCTGATCTCGTTCGGTCTGGTGCTGATCCTGCAGTCGCTGGCCACCCGGGCGTTCACCGCCGACGAGCGCTCCATCAACCTCAACCTGACCTCCTGGGCGATCGGTCCGCTCCGTCTCCCCCCCACCCGGGTCGCCGCCCTGGTGATCGCCGTCCTCGCCGTGGTCATCATCGAGCGGGCGCTCAACCACACCACCTTTGGTCGGGCGATCCGGGCCACGAGCGAGGATTGGTCGTTGGCGCTGCTCAGCGGGATCAACATCCAAAGGGTCTACCTGGCGACGTTTGCCATCGCCGCCGGGATGGCGGGGATTGCCGGGTCGACGGTCGCCGTCGTCTTCAACATCAGCCCCCACATCGGGCTGTTCTGGACGCTGAAGGCGCTGATCGTGGTGGTCCTCGCCGGGCTGGGGAGCATCCGCGGCACGGTCACCGCCGGTCTCCTTCTCGGTCTGACGGAGGGCGTCGCCTCGGTGTGGGTGGGGGGACAATATCGCGAGGTGGTCTCGCTGCTGGTGCTCCTCGTGGTGCTGATGGTCAAACCGCAGGGCCTCACCGGGAGGTCCCATGAGTAGTCGCCTCCGAACCCTGGCGCTGGTGGTGGTGCTGGCGGCGACCGCCTGCCTCCCGCTGACATCGACCGTCGGCAACTCCAGCCGGTGGATGACCATCGCCATCCTCACCTTCACCATCGCCGCACTGGCATCGAGCTGGAACATCCTTGGCGGGCTGGCCGGTCAGATCAGCCTCGGTCACGCCGCCTTTTTCGGGACCGGCGCCTTCATCACCCGGACCACATGGATGGATGGGTGGCCACTCCCGCTCAGCCTGCTCACGGCGGTGGCGGTGACGGCGATCGGGGCGACCATCATCGGTTTCCCGATGCTCCGGCTGCGCGGGATCTACTTCTCGATCGGCACCCTGGCCGCCGCCGAGGCCCTCCGCATCACGGTGAGCAACATCAGACCGGGGATCTCGGCCCTCCCCGCCGCCGAACTCTCCAACTACACCTACACGCCGCGCTATTACCTGTCGCTCGGCGTCGTCGTCCTCGCCGTGGCCACCGCCATGTGGCTGAGACGGAGCAAGCTCGGTCTCGGGATGATGTCGCAGCGGGACGACGAGATCGCCGCCGGCGCCACCGGGGTCGATGTCTTCCGGCACAAGTTGGCGGCATTCGTCATCAGCGCCGGTCTGGCGGCCCTCGCCGGCGGAGCGTTCGGCTACTTCTTCATCAGCTACTACCCCGAATACCCGTTCAGCGTGCTGTGGTCGTTCGACGCCATCCTCGTCACCTTCATCGGGGGATTCGGCACCGTGGCCGGTCCGCTCATCGGCAGCGTCTTCTTCGTGTTCGTCCGGGACACGATGGCGGGCTATCTGGGGGACTTCCAGGTGGCCGGCTTCGGGGTGCTCTTCATCCTGGTGGTGATCCTGCTCCCCGGCGGCATCGTCGAAGCGGGACGCCGCCTTGCCGGCATGGTTTCCCGTCGCGATCGCAACGACTCAGATACGGAAAGGAAGGTATCGAAATGACCAAGCGAATCATGGTGTTGCTCACGGTGCTCGCACTGTTGGCGGTTTCATGTGGTGGCGACGATACGGACGATACGTCGGCCACCACCGAGGCCCCCACCACCGAAGCGCCAACCACCGGGGCTCCGACCACGGATGCCCCCACCACGGAGGCGCCGACCACCGAAGCCCCGACCACCGAGGCGCCCAGCGCCGATGCCCCCGAATCCATTCCGGTCGCTGCCGTCGTCCCGTTGGACGGACCGTTCGGTGGGGGCGGTGCGCAGATCGAACGCGGCTACCGCTATGCCGTGGAGGCAATCAACGAGGCTGGCGGCGTCTACGTGGAGGAGTTCGGGACGTCGTTGCCGCTCGAATTGCTCCTGGAGAACGACGAGTCCGACCCGGCCCGCACCGTCACCTTGATGGAGGAACTCAACGACGACGGCATCGTGGCCTACCTCGGTGGCTTCGGGAGTCCGGTGAACGCTGCCGGTATCCCGGTGGCGGAGCGGAACCAGGTCCCCTTCCTGGCGGTGGCGACATCGGTGCAGGCGCTGCACGAGCAGGGGTACCAGTACTTCTTCTCGCCGTTCCCGAAGTCACCCGATATCGCCGTGTCGGTCTTCGACATGCTGAGCACCCTGGTTCCGGAAGACGAACGGCCGCTTCGCGTCGGGATCTTCGCCGAGCAGACCGACTGGGGCGAGGAGTTGGGACCACTGTGGGAACAGGAGGCGGAGGCTGCTGGATATGAGGTGGTCCTCTACGAGACCTATGCGCCCGGTACCACCGACTTCACCGACATCATCCTCCGGGCCCAGGCGGCAGACGTCCAGACGCTGCTCGCCCTGCCCACCCCGCCCGACGGACTCAACATCTGGCGTCAGATGGGTGAGCAGGGATGGAAGCCCGAGATCGGGCTTGCGGTTCGCGCTGCAGACGTCCCGGACTGGAACGATCTCGGCGAGGCGGGCGCCGGGGTGCTGCTGTCGTCGGGCTGGCACCCCGCACTCGGGTTCGAGGGGATCGAGCCCCTCAACGAGCGACACATCGAGGACATCGGCCGCCCGGCCGATCCGGTCGTCGGAAGCGCCTACGCCCTGGTCCAGATCGTCGCCGACGCCGTCGAGCGGGCCGGGACCCTGGACCCCCAAGCGGTGAGGGATGCCATCGCCGCCACCGACATGGAGACGGTGGTGGGACCGATCACCTTCCGCGAGGACGGCACCGCTCCCATCGACAACCCGTTGATGCAGCGGCAGGAAGGGCTGGTCCAGCTCATCTGGCCGGAGGAGTCCCAGACCGCTCCGCTGGTGTTCCCGACCAACTGACGGAGCGAGATGGATGCGGGAGCCCGGTCCCGCAATGTGGTCATCGAGGTTGGGGCCGCGACCACGGCCCCAACCTCGATCTCGTTCGGCCCGGAACCAGGTCGAAGCGATGAGCACACTGGGAGCTGGTGCACATTGGACGACCGGGATGTCCCCCGGGTGTCGTGACCTCGGCGGGTCGCCGGCTCAACCCCAGACGTCGTGGGCAATCTCGACGGTTCGGGCGAGTTTCCGCCACTGATCGTCGTCGCTGATGACGTTGCCGTCCGCGGTGGAGGCGAAGCCACACTGGTGGGAGAGGGCGAGGCGGTCGAGCGGGGCATACCGGGACGCCTCCTCGATCCGCCGCTTCACGTCGTCGGCATCCTCGACATCGGGGTGTTTGGAGCTCATCAGACCGAGGACCACGGTCTTTCCGTCGGGAAGGAACCGCAACGGGGCGAAGTCTCCGGATCGCTCGTCGTCGTACTCGAGGAAGAAGGCATCGACCGCCATCTCGTTGAGCAGGATCTCCGCCACCGGCTCGTACCCGCCGCTCGCCACCCAGGCACTCTGGAAGTTGCCCCGACACAGATGGACCGCCGCAACCATGTCATCGGGTCGCTCCGAAATGGCATCGTTGACCAGCCTGCAGTAGAGCCGGGTCAGATCATCGGGGTCGTCGCCACGGGCGGCGGTGCGCTCCCGGATCGCCGGGTCGCAGAGATAGGCGAGGTTGGTGTCGTCCATCTGCAGGTAGCGACATCCCCGGGAGGCCAGGTCGGCGATCTCCGCCCGGTAGGCGGCGACAAGGTCGTCGAAGAACCCGTCGAGGTCCGGATAGACCTCCTCGCTGATCGCCGCCCGCCCGCCCCGGAAATGGAGCATCGACGGTGCCGGGATGGAAACCTTCGGGGTCTCGGACACCAACCCGGCCAGATAGTCGTAATCGTCGCCCTGGATCGCCCCGGCGTGGCGGATGGGCGAGTCGACGTGCATCGTCGGCGGCTTGAACCCGACCTCGGTGCCGTCGTCGCGCTTGAACGCCGCAAAGAAGTCGCCATAGGTCACGGTCACCCCGTCGAGCTTCTCCAGGAAGTCGATGTGGAAGTAGGTCCGGCGGAACTCCCCGTCGGTGATCCCACTGAGACCGACCGCCTCTTGCCTGGCCACCAGCAGTGCGATCTGTTCGTCCTCGGTGGCGCGCAACTCATCGACGGTCGCCGTCCCCTCGGCCCGACGCTGCCGCATCGCCGCCAGCTCGGCGGGGCGGCGATAGCTGCCGACATGGTCGGCTCTGAAGGGGGGACCGGAGTTCATCGTCGTTCCTCCTCCGCATCGTGCGGCCGGGCGCTGTCGGAAGAAGAATGCCGGCAGGACGGGCTCCACCGCCGGTGGTTGACGGAGCCGTCGCACCGTCGGTAGGTTCTAAACCGATATGCGCACATGTGTTCGGTGAGCGGACACTATACCCGTGGCCGACACCGTCGGCCGGGAGGAGGTCGAGATGCGGACGCAGGTGGCGATCATCGGTGGTGGCCCGGCAGGGTCACTGCTGTCCCATCTGCTGCACCGGCAGGGGATCGAGAGCGTGATCCTCGAATCCCGCAGCCGCCACCATGTCTTGTCCCGCATCCGCGCCGGCGTCGTCGAGCAGGGAAGTGCCGATCTGCTCCGCTCGGTGGGTATCGGCGACCGGCTCGATCGCAAAGGGCTCGTCCACGAAGGGGTGGGCATCGCCCACGCCGGGCGGCGGTTCCGCATCGACTTCAAGGGACTCGTCGATCGGGCGGTGATCATCTACGGCCAGACCCAGCTCCAGCACGACCTCTACGACGCTCTCGACAGCAACGGCGGCACGCTCATCGACGACGTCACCGACGTCCGACTCCATGACATCACCAGTGCGACCCCCTCCGTCACCTTTGCCCGTGGGGGCGCCGCCGAGCGGATCGAGGCCGACTTCGTCGCCGGATGTGACGGGTACCACGGCGTCAGCCGGGCGACGATCCCGTCGTCGGTGCTGCGCACCTTCGAACGGGAATACCCGTTCGGCTGGCTGGGGATCCTGTCCGAGACGCCCCCGGTCGACGAGGAGTTGATCTACGCCCGGCACGACGACGGCTTCGCCCTGTGCTCGATGCGGCATTCGATGCTGAGTCGCTATTACGTGCAATGCCCGCTCGATGACTCCGTCGACGACTGGCCGGACGACCGGTTCTGGGAGACGTTGCAGACCCGCCTCCCCCCCGATACCGCCGAAGCCCTGGTCACCGGCCCGTCGATCGAGAAGTCGATCGCCCCGCTCCGGAGCTTTGTCGCCGAGCCGATGCGACACGGCAACCTGTTCCTCGCCGGGGACGCCGCCCACATCGTGCCGCCCACCGGCGCCAAGGGGCTCAACCTGGCGATCTCGGATGTCTGGTATCTCGCCGAGGCTCTGGCCGACCGCTACCGCGGCCGCACCGACCGGCTCGACGCATATTCGGCCACGGCGCTGTCACGGGTGTGGAAGGCGGTCCGCTTCTCGTGGTGGATGACCACTCTCCTCCACCGGTTCCCCGACGATGGCGAATTCTCCCGGAGACTCCAACTCGCCGAACTCGACTACCTGGAGTCGTCCCCCGCCGCCAGGGCCGCCTTTGCCGAGAACTACGTGGGTCTCCCCATGTGACCGGTGGGCGCCCGGCTACTGCTCCCGGCGGGGCTCCTCCCGACTGGCCATGGCGTCCGCCATCTCCGCCCGAAGCCGCTTCTTGTCGATCTTCCCTACCCCGGTCTTGGGAAGGTCGGCGACGAACTCGATCACCTCGGGCACCCACCACGACGCCACCCGGGTGGCCAGGAACCGACGCAGATCGTCGGCGTCGACATCGGCATCGGTCCGCAGCACCACCAGGGCCCCGGGCCGCTCACCCCAGTGCGGGTGCGGAAGCGCCACGATCGCCGACTCGGCCACCGCTGGGTGCTCGGCCAATACCCGCTCCAGCTCGACGGAACTGATCCACTCGCCACCCGACTTGACGAGGTCCTTGGCGCGGTCGACGATCTCCATGGTGCCGTCGGCGGCGATGCGGGCCACATCGCCGGTGCGGAGCCAGCCCCGATCGAACTCGCCCTGGTCGGACCGCTGCCCGGCGTCGAGGTACGCCGACGCCACCCACGGTCCCCGTGCCTGCAACTCTCCGACGGTGGTCCCGTCCCAGGGAAGCTCCGCACCGTCGCCATCGACGATCCGGAGCTCGACCAGCGGAGACGCCACACCCTGCTTCGCCCCCGCTTCGACGTCGCCGGCGCTCCCCCGGACCCACGACCCGCTACCGCTGGGAGACATCTCGGTCATCCCCCAGCCATGGAAGAAATCGATCCCACGATCGGTGTAGCGGCGGATCAGCGCCGGTGGCGCCTCCGCACCGCCACACAGGATCCGCTCGACCGAGGACAGATCGTGATCCCCGCGTTCGAACACCTCGTTCATCTGCACCCAGAAGGTGGGGATGCCGGCGACCACGGTGGGGCGTTCGGCGGCGATGAGCCGGGCCACGGCCTCGGGGCTGGTGTCGGCGCCGGCGAACACCAACGACGCCGGCGCCAACCCGGCTGCGTAGGGAAGCCCCCAACAGTTGACGTGGAACATCGGCGTCAGCGGGAGGATCACATCCCCGCGGCGCACCCCGTGACCGTCGACCGTGAGCTCTCCGAGCGCATGCAGCACCACCGACCGGTGCGAATAGACCACCGCCTTCGGTCGTCCCGTGGTCCCGCTGGTGAAACAGATCGAGGCTGCGGCGCCCTCGTCGCCCGGCGCCGGCTCGGCGGGGGGGCATGCATCCAACAGATCCTCGTAGCGGGGTTCGGCGGAGAGATCCGGATGGACCTCGCTCCCGTCATCCATCACCACGATCTGCTTGACCCCCAACCGATCCCGGATCGGGGCCAGCACCGGAGTGAGGGCGGCGTCGACGAACAGGATCTCGTCGGCGGCGTGTCGGACCACGTAGGCCACGTCGTCGCCATGGAGCCGGACGTTCACCGCATGCAGGACCCGGCCGCTCGCCGGGACTCCGTAGTACAGCTCCAGGTGGCGGTGCCCGTTCCAGGCGAAGCTGCCGACGGCGGCCCCGGGTGACACCCCCAGTTCCTGCAGCACCGCCGCCAGACGCAGCGCACGGTCGCCGATCTCAGCCCAGGTGCGACGGTCGACCCCCGCAGGCTCGACCGACACCACCTCGAACGCCGCCCCGACGGTGGTGGCGCGACGCAACAACCAGTCGATGGTCAACGGATGTTCCTGCATCAACCCTCGCATCACACCCGCTCCTTCCTCGTCGGTGGCAGGTTATATTTGCCGCCATGGTGACGACCCGGCTGGCGCGCAACGATGTCGTCGCCGTCGACTTCCACACCCATGTCGAACGGAGCCACGCCGGCGACGACCACCTTTCGCCCGAGCTGCGCCGGGCGGTCGCCCGCTACTTCAAAGGCGAAGTGGAGTTGCCGGTTGCGGCTGACATTGCCGCCGTCTACCGGGAGCTGAAGATGATGGCGGTGGTGTTCACCGTCGATTCCGCCCTCACCACCGGTCAGCCACGCGTCCCCAACATCGAGATCGTCTCGGTTGCGGCCGACAACGACGATGTGCTGATCCCGTTCGCCAGCATCGACCCGCGCCGTGGCGCCGATGGCGTGGCCGAAGCCAGGGAGCTTCTCCTGGCTGGTCCGGTGCGTGGCCTCAAGTTCCACCCCAACCTGCAGCAGTTCCACCCCAACGACCCGGCCGCCTATCCCCTCTACCAGGTGGCGGCCGAGGCGGGTGCGGTCGTCATGTTCCACTCGGGACACAGCGGCATCGGGGCGGGGCTGCCGGGTGGCGGAGGAATCCGGCTCAAGTACTCGAATCCGATGACCGTCGATGACGTCGCCGTGGATTTCCCCGACCTGCGGATCGTGTTGGCGCACCCCTCGTTCCCGTGGCAGGACGAGGCCCTCTCGGTGGCGATGCACAAACCGCAGGTTTCCATCGATCTGTCGGGGTGGTCGCCCAAGCGCTTCCCGCCCGCCCTGGTCGAGGCAGCCCGGCGTGGGCTGCGCCGGCAGGTGCTCTTCGGGTCGGATTATCCGCTGCTCACCCCGCAGCGCTGGATCGAGGACTTCACCACGTTGGGCTTCGACGAGGAGACCACGCAGCTGGTACTGCGCGACAACGCATTCCGTCTCCTCGGTCTCGGCTGACGTTCCATCGACGGGCGCCGGCCAGGCGCCCGGGTGTGCCATCCCCCCGATGCCGGCCGGTCCCTTCCGGGCCTGCCCCGATGCGGGTGCGGTCTGGCGCATGCCGTCCCGATTCCGCTGCCGGACCACGACGACGGCCGGTCCTCGATGGCTTGCAGGTGACTGCCGACCAGAGATATGATGTACGAATATCGCACGATTGTTCATGATGCGAACAGCGTATCGGGTGCGACACGGGGCACGCAACCCCGCGCAGATGGAGGTGATCGTCGATGGATCGGCACGGGGAGGGCTTGCAGATCCGACGAAGCGTGCTCGGCGATGCCCATGTCGACTCCGCCACGGACGCCACCAGCGCCATCGACGCCGACTTCCAGACGTGGATCACCGAAACCGTCTGGGGAGGCGTCTGGTCGCGACCGGGGCTCGACCGCCGGACACGAAGCCTGGTCACCATTGCGTTGCTCGCCGCCCAGGGACGCACCGAACTCGATCTCCACATCCGCGCCGCCGCCAATACCGGTGCCTCGGTGGAGGAGATCGCCGAGACACTTTTCCATGTCGGCGTCTACGCCGGAGTGCCTGCGGCACACGCCGCATTCGACCGTCTCAAGGAGATCACCCGGGAAGGCGAGCGGCCCGCTGCGGAAGGTGACGGCGATGGATGATCTGGACGCCGGGTCAGACGCCAGATCGGGCCCCGGGCCGGACACCGGGGACAGGCCCATCGTGCGGGACGACCACCCTCCGTTCAGCTACCCGGACTACAAGTCGACGGCGAGGCGCCACCCGACCCAGCCGATGGTGGCCATCATCAGGACGCTGTCGGAGACCACCGGGCCGGGGCCGGTCTGGACCGAGTTCGCCCCCGAGGACGCAGACCTCACCACCAATGCCGGCACCGGAGGCCAGGCGATCGGTGAGCGGATCATCGTGACCGGGCGGGTACTCGGCGAGGACGGGGAGCCCATCCCCGGCACGCTGATCGAGATCTGGCAGGCAAATGCCTGCGGCCGCTACGCCCACTGGCGGGACTCGACGTTTCCGGCTCCGATCGATCCCAACTTTCTCGGTGTGGGACAGGTCATCACCGACGAGCAGGGTCGTTACCGGTTCACCACCATCAAGCCTGGCGCCTATCCGTGGGGCAACCACGCCAATGCGTGGCGCCCGCCCCACATCCATTACTCGTTGTTGGGGCCGGCGCTCGGTTCGCGACTGGTCACCCAGATGTATTTCGAGGGCGACCCGTTGCTGGCGCTGGACCCCATCTACAACTCGGTCCCGGAACATTCGAGACCCCGGATGGTGGCGAAGTACGACCACGACGTCACCGTGGAGAACTGGGCGCTGGGCTGGAGTTGGGACATCGTCATCCGCGGTACGGCGGCGACCCCGTTCGATCCCTCCGAGGCCGGTGGCGCATGACACCCCCGGGGCCGACTCCGTCGCAGACCGTCGGACCGTACTTTGCGATGCGACTGGGCGGGAACGAGCAGAACATCCTGGCCGGCCCGCAAGCGGTGGGACGACGGATCCGCATCGAGGGGTTCGTTCTCGACGGGGACCGCAACCACATCGAGGACGCCCTCGTCGAGATCTGGCAGGCCGACGCCGCCGGTCACTACCGCCATGCGGCGGACACCCGTGACCACCCTGCCGGTGATCCGGAGTTCTCCGGATTCGGACGTGCCGCCACCGATTTCGGCACCGGCGCCTACTGGTTCGAGACGATCATGCCCGGCCCGGTTCCCGAGCCCGAGGGCGAACACCAGGCGCCCCACGTCAACGTCGTCGTCCAGGGGCGCGGCATGCTCAACCCGGTGTTCACCCGCATGTACTTCTCCGATCACGCCGAGGCCAACGCCACAGACCTGATCCTGGCGATGGTCCCGGCGGAACGACGCCACACCATGGTCGCCGAGCTCGTCGACGACGGCGAGCCCCCGGTCTATCGCTTCGACATCCGCTTCCAGGGCGGAGACGAAACCGTGTTCCTGGAATTCTGACGGACGAGTTCCCACATGGCACAGTTCTCCAACCTTCGAGATGCGATCGCCGAGACGGTGAGCGACGGTCAGGTGATCGCCCTCGAGGGCTTCACCCACCTGATCCCGTTTGCCGCCGGCCACGAGATCATCCGCCAGGGTCGGTCCGATCTGACCGTGATCCGAATGACACCGGATCTCATCTACGACCAGATGATCGGGGCCGGGTGCGTGCGGCGGATGGTCTTCTCCTGGGGAGGGAACCCGGGGGTAGGGTCGTTGCACCGCTTCCGTGACGCCATCGAGTCCGGCTGGCCCCACCCCATCGAGATCGAGGAACACAGTCATGCGGCGATGGCGCAGGCCTGGGCAGCCGGTGCCGCCGGTCTTCCCTTCGCCGTGCTCCGTGGATACCGGGGCAGTTCGCTCGCCGAGGTGAACCCCAACATCAGGTCGGTCACCTGCCCGTTCACCGGCGAGGAGTTGAGCGCCGTACCGGCGCTCCGACCCGACGTCGGCATCATTCACGCCCAGCGCGCCGACCGTGACGGCAACGTGCTGCTGGAAGGAATCCTCGGAGTACAGAAGGAGACGGTCCTGGCCGCAACCCGGGCGATGGTGACCGTCGAGGAGATCGTCGATCGCCTCGACCCACCCAGCGTCAACAGCGTCGTGATCCCGGGATGGGCCATCGACGTCATCGTCGAGGTTCCCGGTGGGGCCCGACCCTCGTACGCCCACGGTCACTACGAGCGGGACAATGTCCTCTATCAGGCGTGGGACGAGATATCCCGGGATCGCAACCGGTTCACCCGTTGGATCGATGATCTGCGAGCCGCCTCATGACCGCCGATCCCACCGTTGCCGGCCCAGCCCCCGACCAGCCAGCCCCCGACCAGCCAGCCCCCGACCACCCAGGCGCCGACCACCCAGGCGCCGGCCACACCGCAACCGAGATGATGACCGTGGCCGCCTCCCGGGCGCTGTCCTCCGACGACGTGTGTTTCGTGGGCATCGGGGCACCTTCGGCAGCCTGCAACCTGGCGCGTCTCACCCACGCACCCGGTATCACGCTGATCTACGAATCGGGCACCATCGGGGCCAGACCGAACGTCCTGCCGCTGTCGATCGGCGACGGGGAGCTGGCCGACACCGCACTCACCACCGTGTCCGTGCCGGAAGTGTTCGCCTACTGGCTCCAGGGGGGACGGATCTCCGTGGGCTTTCTCGCCGCCGCACAGATGGACCGGTTCGCCAACATCAACACCACGGTGATCGGACCCTACGACCACCCGAAGGTCCGGCTCCCCGGTGGCGGCGGCGCACCGGAGATCGCAAGCCTCTGCGGTCAGGTGTTCGTCACGATGCCGCACACCCGACGCGGCCTGGTCGAATCGGTCGACTTCGTGACCTCGTTCGGGTTCGGCGGCGGCGGAGACGAGCGCCGTCTGTCGGGCGTCACCACCAAAGGTCCCACGCTGGTGGTGACCGACCTGTGTCTGATGCAACCGGAGGAGGGGAGCCACGAGATGGTGGTCACCTCGTTACACCCCGGTGTAAGCCAAGCCGATGTCCGGGAGGCCACCGGATGGAATATACGGTTCTCTGCAGATGTCACCGTCACCGAACCCCCCAGCGATGTCGAGCTCGGGACGTTGAGAGAACTGCAGCGACGCACCGGTGAGGCACATCACACCCGGTAGCGACGACGATCCGTTTGCAGAATCGTTCCCGAGACGGGAAGGTCTCGGTGACGTGCTCCGCCTTGCAGCTACCCGACGGCGAAAGATGGGCATCATGGAATCACCGAGCTTCGATCCCGGCTTCTCCACGGTGGCGATGACCCGGGTCTTCTCGGCACCGCACCGGATCGAGGCGATGTGCCGGGTCGAGTCGGCGCTGGCCACCGCCTCGGCGGATGCCGGTCTGATCGACCCTGCGCTCGCCGCCGAGATCGCCGCCGTCTGCAGCGCACCCCCCGGCGACGACGTGGCCCTGTTCACCGAGGGGTGGGAGATCGGATCGCCGGTGCTGGCCCTGCTGGAACGGCTGCGGGGTCGGCTGTCGGCCGATGCCGCCGCCGCCATCCATCTGGGCGCCACCACCCAGGACATCGTGGACACCACGCTGATGCTCCAGGTCGTCGAAGCCGGGGCGGTACTCCGGTCCCAGGTGGTCCGGATCGTCGAACGTCTCGTCTCCCTGGCGGTTGAGTACCGGGATGCGCCGGCGGTGGCCCGCACCATGCTGCAACCGGCCCGTCCCACCACCTTCGGGTTGCGGTGCGCCGCATGGTTGGGCCCATTCGTCGGAGCGCTGACCGTCCTCGATGAACTTCCGGTGCGGGCCCCCCTCCAGCTTGGAGGACCCTCCGGTGTCCCGTTCGGCTTGGGCGATCACGCCAGGGCGATCACCGTGGCGATGGCCGACCGGTTGGGGCTGGTGGCATCCCCGATGCCATGGCACACCGACCGCCAACCGGTGATCGATGCGGTCGCCACGGCACAGGCGGCGGCCCGGGCCGCCGCCGGGACCGCCACCGATCTGGTGGTACTCGCCCAGTCCGAGATAGGCGAGGTGGCGATGCGAACAGGTGGCTCTTCGAGCATGCCGGAGAAGCGCAACCCATTCGATGCCGTCCGGGCGATCACCGCATCGCAGGTGTGCCAGACGACAGCCACGGTGGTGACCGCCGGCCCACCCCACCAGCTCGAGCGCGCCGCCGGAGCGTGGCATACCGAGCTCTTCGCCGTCCCCGTGGTGTTCCAGACGGCGTCCGCAGCCGTGGAAGCGGCCGGTCTCGCCATCGAGTCCATCCGTCCGGACACCGACCGTATGGCCGCCAACCTCGGACCCGATCCGTCACCCACCGCACTGGCGATGGCGGGCGACATGGTCGACGCCGCCGTCGCCGCTGCCCGTTCCGCCGTGGACGGCGACGGGTCGTGAGCGGTCGGGCACTGGTCGGCGGGGTCGGGATCGGCTACGACGTCTCCGGTCCCCTGGAGGCGCCTGCCGTGGTCCTGCTCCATTCGCTGGGTCAGCATCGATCGATGTGGGAGGCCCAGGTGCGGTCGTGGCGACATCGCTATCGGCTGCTCGCCGTCGATCTGCGTGGCCACGGGCGGTCCGATGCGCCTGCAGGCCCGTACCGGATCGCCACGCTGGCGGAAGACGTCCTCGGCACCGCCACCGACGCCGGGATCGACCGCTTCCACGTCTGCGGGGTGTCCATCGGTGGGCTGGTCGCCCAATGGCTCGCCATCAACGCCCCGGAACGTCTGCGATCGCTGATCGCATCCAACACCGCCGCCCGTATCGGTTCGGAAAAGTCGTGGCAGCAGCGCATCGACCTCATCCGCACCCTCGGGATGGATGCGTCGGCGGACCACATCGTCCCCGGTTGGTTCGCCCCCGGATTCCCGGAGAGGGAACCTGCGCCGTACACACGGTCGCTGGCTGCCTTCCGGTCCACCTCACCCGTCGGCTACATCGGCGGATGCACCGCCATCGCCACCTGCGATCTCAGGGACCAGGTACCCACCATCGAAACCCCGACGCTGGTGATAGGTGCCGACCTCGATGCGGCCACCACCCCTGACGATGCCCGCTGGCTCCATCAGCAGATCCCCGGCAGCGCCCTCGAGATCCTGTCCGGCGTGGGTCACCTCTCCAACGTGGAGGCGGCCGACGTGTTCACCGGCACGGTCGCAGATTTCGTCGACGGCGTGGAGGGCCGGGAAGCTCTCATAGAGCCCGCCATCGGTCTGCGAACGGGAATCTGGCAACACCGATCTGCGGCCGCTACCAGTCGACGGCGATGCTCTCCAGAATCTCGAGAAACTCGGTGCGCGCCGGCTCGACGAGCTCATCGGTTCTGGTCAGGAACAGCTGGTGGGCCCGCTCGGCCGGCCAACCCGCCGGCAACAGCTCGCGGGGGACGTGGGGATCTCCGAGAACGAGATCCCGCCATTCGGCGAACAAGCGGGTCTCCACCGCCAGGGGCCCGCTGAGACCGGCAGGGGGCGACCCCTCCCATCGGGTGATAAATGCCTTGTAGGAGTCGGCGACGTCGTCGAGGTCCCAGGCCTCGGCCACCACCGCAGCGAGGTTCGTCGGGTCGGTGGGGCGCCCGACGAACACGGCGATGCGTCCCTCCAGCCCGAGATCGGCCACCAGGTCGGTGACGTCGACCGCACCGGGTGCGATCCACAGCCCATCGCGAAGCAGCCCGAACCCCAACCACCCCAGCGCCACCCGCAGCCGATGACGGTCGTCGCGGTGCCGTTCCGGAATCGAGAAGCTCAACAGCGTCCACTCGTCCACGGAGGTTCCACCCAGGGGGTTCTTCTCGAGGAGACGCTGCTCGCCCTGGGCCAGGAGACGATCGCCACGGTCGGTCACGAACAGGTATGACCGGCGACCCACGCGATGTCGATCCAGAAAGCCCCGTCGCACCATACGGGTCAATGTCGAACGTCCCGCCTCGGCGGACACGTCGAGCCGCTCCAGTGCGGTGAGAAACGTGGACGCCGCCACCGCGATGGGATCGGGTCGCACGTGACGACCCACGAGGATGAACACCAGGGTCTGCGGACGCATATTGCTTGGTCTCCTCCTCGCGACTGCCTCGCCGACCCGAGCGTCAGCAGACGTTATCCCCCTCGGAGCCGCTCTGGACAAAATAGTGCACTTCCGTTGACGTGCGTCACGCTAGTGCCCTACGATAGCCAGGCGTGGGTGCTGTAGTCGTGTGACAGTCGGAGCACCGGCACCCGCCCTACGGGAGGGATCAGCCATGCGGTCCGGTACCACGACAGCGAGCCACCGACAATGGAGTCGGAGCACCATTGTCCCTATCGCAGCAATCGCCCTACTACTTGCCCTGACCCCCGGAGTTGCCAGCGGCACCAGCGCCGACAGCAGCGCCCAGAGCTATACGATCGAGGTGCTCTCCGGACGTGCCGACATGGTTTCCGGAGGCGATGCACTTGTCTCCATCCGGCCCCCGAGGGGCGTCGCACCGCACAACGTGGTGGTGCGACTCGGTGACGACGACCTGACCGGTTCCTTTGCCGAAGGCCTCGACGGGACGTTGGTCGGGATCGTCGACGGGCTCGCCCTCGGCGAGAACACGGTCGACGTAACCGAGCGGACCCGCAACGGCGAGGTGGCCGGGACATCGTTCCAACTCACCAACCATCATGCGGCGGGACCTGTCTTCTCCGGCCCGCACATCCCGTTCTGGTGTACGGCGCAGGGTTCCCCGTGGAATCTCGGACCGGTCGACGAGTACTGCCACGTCGAGGGCCCCCAGGTCACCTACCTGTACCGCACCACCGCCGGTCAGTTCGTGAACCTGCCGGACGGCCCACCCCCGGCCAACATGTCGACGACGACCACCATCGAGGGCCACACGGTCCCCTATATCGTGCGGAGAGAGCGCGGCACCATCAACCGTGCCGTCTACGAGACGGCGGTCCTCCATGAGCCGGGGACCCCGCTCCCCGATCCCTGGACGAAGACCCCGGGGTACAACCAGAAGCTGATCTACACCTTCGGCGGTGCCTGCGGCATCAGTTTCTGGCAGGCCACCAGCACCGGCGGCGTGACGAACCACACCTTCCTCAGCAGAGGGTATGCCGTGGCTTCCGCCACGCTCAATGTCTATGCCAACAACTGCAACGACGTCACGTCGGGCGAGACGGCGATGATGGTGAAGGAACACTTCATCGAGACCCACGGTCCGATCAAGTTCACGATGGGCTCGGGCGGTTCGGCCGGAACCATGCAGCAGCTGCTCATCGCCAACGCCTATCCGGGAATCCTCGACGGAGTCCTCGGATCGGGCGGGTACCCCGACGAGCGGTCGATCACGGTCAACGGCCATCACTGCCGGTTCCTCACCGGGTTCTGGAACAGCGCCTCCCCCGCCTGGACCACCGAGCAGCGTCGGGCGGTCACCGGCTTCGCCACCCCGAACACCTGCAACGGGTTCATGTTCTTCGACGGGGTCGACTACCCGCTGAGTGGCTGTCCCGGCGCCGTTCCGGTCGCTGCCCGCTACCACCCGGTCAACAACCCGACGGGTATCCGGTGCACCATCGCCGACATGACCAAGGCGATCTACGGCGAGGACGAACAGGGGTTCGGCCGCCGGGTCATCCCCGACAACGTGGGTCTGCAGTACGGACTCGCCGCACTCAACGACGGGGTCATCTCGAAGGCCCAGTTCATCGCGATGAATGACGCCATCGGCGGTATCGACATCGACGGCACTGCCACCGCCGAGCGGGTCAGCGCCGATCCGATCGCTCTGGAGCGCGCCTACGCCACCGGGCGGGTGAACCGCTTCGACGGCGGCCTCACCCACATCCCGATGATCGAGACCCGCGGCTACAGCGATCTCGGCGGGGACTTCCACGACCGGCACCGGAGCTGGATGATGCGGGCCCGACAACTCGCCGCCAATGGCGACGCAGGCACCCATGTCAGCATCACCGGCCCACCGTCGCAGAACAACACGATGAACGATCTGGCCCTCGAGAAGATGGACGAGTGGTTGACCCGGATCGCCGAGTTCGAGCGCACCAAGCCGCGGCTCACCGACCGCGAGCGCTCGGTGCGGGCACGACCGGCCGGTCTCTCCGATGGTTGTTACACCGCAGCCGGTGAGTTCATCGCCGAGGTCATCACCCGGGATCCCGCCGCACAGTGCAACCAGCTCTTCCCCTACCACGAGGATCCGCACGTGGTTGCCGGGGGGACGCTGGCCGGGGACATTCTCAAGTGCACCCTCAAGCCGCTGGATGCCTCGGACTACGAGGTCGAGTTCACCTCCGAGGAGTGGGCGCAGCTCCAAGGCGTGTTCCCCGACGGGGTGTGCGACTGGACCAAGCCGGGTGTCGGCATGGTGCCGCTCGAAGGAGTCTGGCTCCGGTTCTAGACCGACGACATCGACCAGAGGCCGAGCACCGTCTCGACCTGACGATCGGTGGGGGTCTCCGGATACGTTCCGGAGACCCCCACCGCCGTTCGCACCAGTGTGCGCTGTGCGAACGCTACGATGCGCCGATGGACGAAGCCGCTGCCGACCGTACCGGGCATTTCATCAACTCGCTGGCGCGTGGTCTGTCGGTGATAGGAACCTTCTCGGCGACCGACCCGGTGCTGACGCTGAGCGAGGTGGCCGAACGGACCGGTCTCGCCCGGGCGACGGCCCGCCGCATCCTGCTCACGTTGACCGAACTCGGCTACATGCAGCACTCAGGGCGCACCTTCACCCTGTCGCCGAAGACCCTCGATCTCGGTTTCGCCTACCTGTCATCGCTCCAACTCCCCGACCTCGCCGAGCCGCACATGGAGACGCTGGTGGCGGGGACCAGGGAGTCGTCGTCGTTGTCGGTCTTCGACGGAACCGAGGTGGTCTACGTGGCCCGCGTCCCGACCACCCGGATCATGACGATCTCGCTTGCGATCGGGTCCCGCCTCCCCGCCTACCCGACCTCGATGGGTCGGGTGTTGCTGGCTGGTCTCTCCCCCGATGCGCTCGACGCCTATCTCGAAGCCACACCCCTGGAGACGCTCACCTCGCGCACCGTGACCGACCCCGACCGTCTCCGGGAGGCGATCGCCCAGGTTCGCCGGCAGGGGTATGCCCTGGTCGATCAGGAGCTCGAGGACGGGGTGCGGTCGGTCGCCGCACCGGTCACCGACCGCAAGGGTGACGTGATCGCCGCCCTCAACATCTCATGCCACGCCGCCCGCACCGAGGTCTCGACCATCCTCGACGACTTCCTGCCCCAGGTGGTCGACGCCGCCGCCAACATCAGCAGAGCCGCCCGGTCGATCACCCGCCAGTAGATATCGTCCCGGAAAGCGGCCGTTCGACGGCGTTGCAACCAGGCGGTGGTCAGCCGCCAAGACCGCCGAGCAGATCCAGCACCCGGTCGACTTCGTCTTCGGTGTTGTAGTGGACGAATCCGATCCGGACCAGGCCGCCGGTGGTGAGCACCCCGAGATGGCGCATCACCTCGAGGGCGTAGTAGTGGCCGTCCCAGACGAACACCCCGGCGCTGCCGAGATGCTCTGCGACCCGGCGTGCGGTGTGGCCGGCGACATCGACGGCGAAGGTCGGTGTGCGACCGTGGGTGTCGGGGATACCGTGGACGGTCACCCCTGGAATCTCGGCGATCCCGGCAAGGAAGCGGTCGGAGAGTCCTTGCTCGTATTCGGTGATTCCTGCCATCGCCGATTCCAGACGTTCTCTTCTGGTCGCTCCCACCCCGAGCGAGGCCAGGTAGTCGACCGCCGCCGTCACCCCGGCGAGGCTCTCGAAGCTCTGCGTTCCCGACTCCCATTTCCCCGGGCCGAGATCGGGTGCGGGACGGATCTTCACCGGTTCGAGGGTCTCCATCACCTCCCGGCGGCCATAGAGGGCGCCGGAATGGGGACCGAAGAACTTGTAGGCGGAGGCGGCGAGAAAGTCACAGCCGGTAGCGGCGACATCGACCACCCCGTGCGGGGTGTAGTGCACCGCATCGACGAACACCATGGCGCCTGCGTCGTGGGCGGCTTCAACCACGGCGGCGATGTCGACGACGGTCCCGATGGCGTTGGAGGCATGGGTGACGGCAACCAGCCGGGTCCTGTCGGTGATCGCCGCCGCCACCGCAGCCGGATCGAGACGACCGGTCTCGATATCGAAGTCGACGAGCCGCACCATCGCCCCCGCCTCGCGGGCAGCCTGCATCCACGATGACACGTTGGCGTCGTGGTCGAGGCGGGTGCAGATCACCTCGTCGCCGGGAGCCCAGGTACGCGCCAGCGCACGACCGAACGCCAGCGTCAGCGAGGTCATGTTCTGGCCGAACGAGATCTCCTCGGGATCGGCGTTGAACAGATCGGCGACCGCCGAGCGGGCGGCGTCGACCACGGACCCCGTCTCGTCGCTGGTGACAAACGGGCCACCGAGATTGGAGCCGCCGGAGGCGAGGAAGCCGGACATGGCATCGATGACGCCCCGCGGCACCTGGGTTCCGCCGGGCCCGTCGGCGTAGATGGCCGGGTGGCCGTCGACGGTTCTGGAAAGGGCGGGGAACTGGCTGCGGATGGCGGCGATGTCGAGCATGGCGACGAGCGTAGCCCGGCCGACAGCGCCTACCCGGGTGCGAACCGGCCGACGTCGGCGAGGGCGGAGGCGATGCCGTCTGCCGCCTCGGCGATGTCCTGGTCGTCGAGCACCGTCGACAGCGCCATCATCCCGCGCGGGGCGGCGAACACCCCGTGGTTGAGCATCGCCATGTGCAGCCGGGCGATGGCGTCGCCGTCGTCGCGGATCGGCCCGGGTGCCGGTTCCCCGAGGTAGAGGTTGAGCAGCGATCCGTTGCGGGTGACCGTTGCCGGCAGCCCCTCACTGGAAGCGGCCTTCTCGATGGCGTCGGCGAGCCACACCGCCTGGGTCGCCATCCGTTCGATTCGCTCGACGGTGAGATGGGAGAGCGATACGACCCCGGCGGCAGCGGTCACCGGGTTACCGTTGAACGTGCCGGATGGGGACATCGGGCCGTCGGGAGCGGTGATCGCCATGTGGGTCTCCTTACCACCCACGGCACCCACCGGGAAACCTCCGCCGATGACCTTGCCCATGGTGGTGAGGTCCGGTTCGAGGCCCAACGCCTGCTGTACCCCTCCGGTGCCGAGCCGGAGGGTGATGACCTCGTCCATGATGAACAACGCCCCGTGACGACGGGCAGCGGCGGCGATGGCCGGCAGGAACCCGTCGGGTGGCGTGATCACCCCACCGGCGCCCAGCACCGGCTCGACGATGACGGCGGCGATGTCGCCCCCCTCACGTTGGAGCACCGCTGCGAAGTCGTCGGCATCCCCGTAGGTGGCCAGCAGCGTGTCCGGACCTTCGTCGCCGTGGGTGCCGATCTCGAACATGCGGCTGCTCCCGTGATACCCGTACCGGGCCATCAGGATGCGCCGCCGCCCGGTGAGGTGTCGCGCCATCTCGACGGCGAGAACCGTCGCCTCGCTCCCCGAGTTGGTGAAACGGACCCTCTCCACCGACGGCACCCGGTCGCAGATCATCTCGGCGAGTTCGACGATGTGGGTGTTGCGGGCCGCCCATTGGCTGCCGCCGGCGACCGCCTTCTGCGCCGCATCGACGATCGGCGGGTAGGCGTTGCCGTGCACCAGCGAGGTGTAGTTCCCCAACAGGTCGACGTACCGGTTCCCGTCGACATCCCACAGGAACGGCCCCTCCGCCCGGGTGATGGTCAGCGGATAAGGAGTGTGAAACGCCACCGCCCTGGTGTCCCCACCGGGCATGACGCGGCGGGCCCGGGCGTCGATGGCAGCCGAACCCGGGGTGCGGGCGAGGTATGTGTCGACGATGTGGGTCATGGTGGCTCCTTCGATCTCCGCCGGGCCAGGGTAGGAGACACGGACAGTCGTGTCCTGGCCGCACCGGCCAAGACGGATGGACAGCGGCGCTGCATGCAAACCCCCCACGTGTGGTGACCCACACTTCACCGGGGTGCCCCACCCGCGGTCTGGC
This sequence comes from uncultured Acidimicrobiia bacterium, assembly GCA_963708235.1. Classification (GTDB taxonomy): domain Bacteria; phylum Actinomycetota; class Acidimicrobiia; order Spongiisociales; family UBA5794. The sequence goes on from OY970200.1 coordinate 2,794,099, forward strand.
GTGCGGTAGTCTCGGCCAATCCGGGGATCACTCCGTGATGCTGGCCCGAAGGAGTTGCCGTGGGTGAAGCGATCGGGGACTTGCTCCCATCGGTGATCGGTGTTGCTCTGAGTCCCGTGCCGATCATCGCAGTGATCTTGATGTTGGGCACGCCGCGCGCCCGCTCGAACGGGCCGGCATTCGGGTTTGGTTGGGTGCTGGGTCTCGTGGTGGTGAGTGTGGTCGTCGTCGCGGTGGCGAGCGGCGCCGACGATCCCAGTTCGACCAGCTCCACCGGGGTGTCGTGGATCACTCTGGCACTGGGGGTGTTGTTCCTGTTCATGGCGTTGAAGCAATGGCAAGGACGTCCGCGTCCCGGCGTCGAGCCCGAGTCGCCGAAGTGGATGCAGGCCATCGACGGGTTCAGTCCAGGCAAGTCCCTGTTGCTCGGCGCAGCGCTATCGGGCGCCAACCCGAAGAATCTCGCTCTGACCCTCGCCGCATCCGGTGCGATCGCTCAGGCGGGTCTGTCCGGCGGCGAGACGGCGGTGTCAATCGCCGTATTCGTGGTGCTCGGGTCCTTGACGGTCGTCGGCCCGGTCGTCGTGTACCTCGTGGCCGGTGACCGCGCCTCAGTTTGGTTGTCGTCGATGAAGCAGTTCATGACGGACCACAACGCGGTCATCATGATGGTGGTGCTCATCGTTCTCGGGGCGAAACTGATCGGCAGCGGCATTGCCGGGCTGTCCGGTTGAGTCGATGATGGCGTTGCGTTCCTGGGAAGGCCTCGGAGGTGCACGATGTACTTCGACCTGACTCCGGAAGCTGTCGGGCTGGCGCTGACCCCAGCGGCGATCGTCGGCTGCATCCTGTTGCTCGAATCCCGTCGGCCCTACGCCAACGCGTTCTCATTCGCTGCGGCGTTCGTCGTCGTCTACGGGGCGATCTCGGTGATGGTGCTGTCGATCGCGCCGGCCGACGCCGACAGCCCGGATTCGTCCCAGGCACAGTCGATCGCGGCGTTGTCGATCGGGGCGCTGTTCCTGGTGGTCGGGTTCGTGATGGTGTTTCGTCATCGACACCACGGTGAGGGCCCACCCCGGTGGGCGGTGATGTTGGAGTCGGCGCATCCATCGGGTGCATTCATCGCTGGGGTCGTCCTGTCGATTGCGAACCCGAACCTGTTTCTGCTGCTGTCCGGCCTGGGCGTGATCGGGACCGAGAGCGCCACCCGCACCGAGCAGCTCGACGGCGTGTTGTTCTTGCTGGGTGCGGTGTCACTCGACTTCGTGCTGCCGGTTGCGGTGTTCGCATTGTTTGGTTCCCGCGCCACGGAGTGGTTGGGCCGGGCGCAGGCATGGATGATCGGCCATGATCGACAACTCACCTTGGCGATCCTCTTCGCCTTCGGGGCGTTGTTCACGATCCGAGGAGCGGCGGGACTGGTCTGAGCATCATCCCTCCCATGTGTTGGGTCGATGATGGTCCGGGCAACCATTCGCCCATCTGCCGGCCGCACGCAAAGCAAGACCGAGTGACAGCAAGTACGCCCCACCGTTACCATCCCGCGCGGTACAGCGCCGTTCGAAAGGTCCCCCCGCATGTCTGACGAATTGCAGCGGAGCTCGCTTCCGATTCCCGACCTGGCCTACACCGGCACCGTCACCTTCGACGCGACGTCCCCGGACACCAAGTTCCCCCCGATCCGTCGGCTCCGGCCGCCGGAAGGTGCGCCGAATGTGCTGGTCGTGTTGCTCGACGACGTCGGGTTCGGTGCGGCGTCGGCGTTCGGCGGGCCGTGCGAGACGCCGACATTCGAACGCCTCGCCGCCGACGGACTCAAGTACACACGGTTCCACACCACCGCCCTCTGCTCACCCACCCGCGCCGCGCTGTTGACCGGACGCAATCATCACACCGTTGGCATGGGCGGCATCACCGAGATCGCCACGTCTGCACCCGGCTACAACTCCCTCCGCCCGAACTCGTGTGCCCCGCTCGCCGAGGTCCTCAAGCTCAACGGATACAACACGGCCCAGTTCGGCAAGTGCCACGAGGTCCCGGTTTGGGAGGCGAGTGCGGTCGGACCGTTCGACCACTGGCCACATCCGGGTAGCGGATTCGAGTATTTCTACGGATTCCTGGGTGGCGAGACGAACCAGTGGTATCCGGCGATCTACGAGAACACCTCGCCGATCGAACCGTGGGGCACGCCCGAAGACGGATACCACTTCATGGCCGACATGACCGACAAGGCGATCGCCTGGACCCAGCAGCAGAAGGCGTTGGCCCCTGACAAGCCGTTCTTCACCTACTTCGCCCCCGGCGCAACCCACGCACCGCACCACGTGCCAACCGAGTGGGCCGACAAGTATGCGGGTCGTTTCGACGCCGGCTGGGACGCGATCCGGGAAGAAACCTTCGCCCGCCAGAAAGAACTCGGCGTCATCCCCGCCGATGCGCAGCTCACCGAACGCAGCCCGGGCATCCCGGCCTGGGACGAGATGTCCGACCAGATCAAGCCGGTGCTGGCACGGGAGATGGAGGTCTACGCCGGATTCCTCGCGTACACCGACCATCACGTCGGACGACTGATCGACGCCCTCGACGAACTCGGCGTCCTCGACGACACCTTGATCTACGCGATCATCGGCGACAACGGCGCCTCGGCCGAGGGCAGTTTCATCGGCACCACCAACGAAGGCTTCACCGTCAACCACATGAACGACCTCGAGACCGAGGAGTACATGATCGAACACGCCGCCGACCTCGGGACACCGAACTCGTACAACCACTACGCGATCGGCTGGGCCCATGCGATGGACACGCCCTACCAGTGGACCAAGCAGGTCGCCTCACACTGGGGCGGGACACGCAACGGCACCATCGTGTCGTGGGCCAACGGCATCGAGGCGCGCGGCGAGATCCGCAACCAGTTCACCCACTGCATCGACGTCGCACCGACGATCCTCGCCGCCGCCGGCATCCCCGAGCCGCACACGGTCAACGGTGTGACCCAGCGACCGATGGAGGGCGTGTCGATGGCGTACTCGTTCGACGACGCCGACGCCGCCGAGCAGCACGAGACGCAGTACTTCGAGATGTTCGGCAACCGGGCGATCTACCACCTCGGTTGGACCGCCGTGGCCAAACACAAGGACCCGTGGCTCGGCTCGACCCACGGACCCGACGACGACGTGTGGGAGCTCTACAACGTCGAGGAGGACTGGACCCAGTCCAACGACCTCGCCGCCACCGAACCCGAAAGACTCGCCGAGCTCCAACGGCTCTGGCTCATCCAAGCCGCCCGCTTCAACGTGCTGCCGATCGACGTCCGATCGGCCGAACGCTTCAACCCCGACCTTGTCGGCCGTCCCACGCTCATCGAGGGCACCAGCCAGCGGTTCTACAGCGGGATGAAACGACTCGGCGAGAACTCCGTCGTCACCACCAAGAACCGATCCCACACCATCACCGCCAACATCGACGCACCCGACGGCGCGTCAGGGGTGTTCATCGCCCAGGGCGGCGCCTACGGCGGCTGGTCCATGTTCGCCGTCGACGGCGTCGTGAGCTACTGCTACAACGTGCTGGGTCTCGACACCTACACCGTCACCGCTGATCGCCCGCTCGAACCCGGACCGAAGGAGGTCCAGGTCAGATTCAACTATGACGGTGGCGGGCTCGGTAAGGGGGCCACCGTCACACTCCACGATGACGGCGTCCAGATCGGCGAAGGGAGGATCGAGCGAACCCTGCCGTTCCAGTTCTCCTTCGACGAGACGACCGACATCGGCGTCGACACCGCCTCGCCCGTCTCGCCTGACTACCCACATTCCGGTACCGAGTTCAACGGCACCATCAAGTGGGTCGAGATAGAACTCGGTGACGACGACCACGACCATCTCATCACCCCCGAACACAGGATGCACGTCGCAATGCTCAAGCAATGACGCATCATCACCGACCCACACCGCCACGAGAGGAACCCCCAATCGATCTAGTCGATGCGGTCATCGACTAGGCCGGCGACCGGGTTCGTCCCGGAAGCTGAGCGGATGGCAATGGTCGGGCCCATCCGCTCGGGCGGGGATAGACCCTTCGCCTCCAGTCAGACCACCAGGTGAAGGCGGCTGTCGCGTCGACGGCAAATCGGTAGCCTGCTCGACATGGAATCACCCCCCCTTGTCCCCGTGATCCTCTCCGGCGGATCGGGCACCCGGCTCTGGCCGGTGTCGCGTCATCACAGCCCGAAACAGCTCGAGGCGTTGGTGGGTGACCGTTCGATGCTCGCCGCCACGGTCGATCGTCTGGAAGGGCTCGACGGACTGGCCTCACCGATCATCGTGTGCAACGTCGACCACGGACCTGCGGTACGTCGCGAGGTGCGACGCAGCCACCGACCCGACGCCACTGTGGTTCTCGAACCGGTGGCGCGTAACACGGCGCCGGCGGTCGCCGCAGCGGCGATGTTGGTCGACGATGACCCGATCCTGCTGGTGATGCCCGCCGATCACGTGATCGCCGATACCGCCGAGTTCCACCGCATGGCCCGCGTCGGTGCCGCCGCTGCCGCCGACGGCGCCCTGGTGACCTTCGGCATCGTGCCCACCCATCCCGCCACCGGATACGGCTACATCCGGTCCACCGGGAGCGACGATGTCCGCCCGGTGGACGCCTTCGTCGAGAAGCCGGATGTGGCCACCGCCGCCGAGTTCGTCGCCTCTGGGGACTACCTGTGGAACAGTGGAATGTTCATTTTCCGAGCCACCAGCTACCTCGCCGAACTCGCCATCCACGAACCGGAGATGGTGACGGCGACCCGCAACGCCATCGAACTGGCCGGGCACCCCGTCGCCGGGGTGGTCCAGCTCGATGCGGAGGCGTTCGCCGAGTCGCCGTCCACATCGATCGACTACGCCGTCATGGAGCGCACCGACCGGGCCGTGGTGATTCCACTGCAGGCCGGGTGGTCCGATGTCGGGTTGTGGTCCTCTCTGCGCGAGGTCGGCGAGAACGACGAGGCCGGCAATGTCACCGTGGGAGATGTGCTCACCCTCGACGTCAGCGGCAGCTATCTGCGCAGCGAGGGAATGTTGTTGACGGTGCTCGGTCTGTCCGGGGTGGTCGCCGTGGTCACCCCCGATGCGGTGCTGCTCGCCGCCGAGGATCGGGTCGAGGACGTGAAGGGGATCGTCGAGGAGCTCCGCCGCCGCGGTCGCCCCGAGGCCGATGTCGCCGCCCTCAGCACTTCCGACTGGGGATCGGTGCAGGTGCTGAGCCGTGGGGATGGCACCGTGGTCGAGCAGATCACCCTCGACGCCCGCTCCGACATGCGTCCCGCCCCGGGTACCTGGGTGGTGATGTCGGGGAGCGGGACGTTCGGTGGCGCCGACTACGCCCCCGGGACCAGCTTCATCGTCGACGATTCGGCAGGCATGCTCTCATCCGGGGACCAGAGCCTCGAGGCGATCCGGGTCGGCTCACCGGCGCCGGCGGGAGCCTGACCGGATGGAAGTGCTGCTGGCTGCGGCGGTGGGGGCAGCCGTCGGTTGGGTGATGGGTCGCCGGGGTTCGGCCCCGAGCCGGCCGGGCGCCGACGCGGCCACCCCCACACCCCGGCGCAAGCTCAACAAGCGCCAGCGCGAGATCCTGGCGACGCTTCCCCCGGATCCCCCGCCACGCACCATCGAGGACCTGATGGCCGAGGAAGCGGTGGAAACCGGCGTCGACCTCATTCCCGACGCCGGGCTCCCCCTCCCACTGCGACTCCGGGTGTGGCACCGCGACCGTCCGCAGCTGCCCGATCTCCCGTCGATGCGCTTTCGCTTCGACCTCGCCGACGGGACCGACGCCGGTGTGGCGACCGACGAGCAGATCCGGCTGGTCGTCGTCGACGACGATACCGGGCACCCCACCGGTGGCCCTCGGTGAGCGGTGACGACCGGCATGTCGTCGCCGTCTTCGGATCATCATGGGTCACACCCGACAGCGAGGGCTGGCGCCAGGCCGAGCGTTGCGGAGCGCTGATCGCCGCCGCCGGGTGCGCCGTAGCCACCGGTGGCTACGGCGGGGCCATGGAGGCGGTGTCCAAGGGCGCCGCCGAGGCCGGAGGGCACGTCATCGGGGTCACCGCTCCGCCGATCTTTCCCAACCGGGCGGGCGCCAACCGGTGGGTGAGCGAGGAGCGACCGGCCCGCACGCTCACCAGCCGGCTCGACGCGTTGATCTCGGGGACATCGGCGGTGATCGCCCTCCCTGGGAGCATCGGGACCCTCACCGAGCTGATGGTTGCCTGGAACATCGCCTTCATCGACCGTCTCGGTGGCGTCGATCCGGCTCCCGTGGTGGCGGTCGGTGCCGAATGGGCGACGATGGTGGCGAGACTGGCCGACGACCTGATCGCCGACCGGACCATGGTCGCCTGTGTGTCCACCGTCGACGAGGCGGTCGCCCACGTGTTGGTTTCGCTCGCCGACAACGTCACCGGGTGACGGGCGCGGCGCCCGGGCCGGGAGGGCGGAGCCTGCGCCGCAGCGTCGACGTCCGCCGGTCAGTGGCGAACGGTGTTCAACCCGGTTCGAGCCGATCGAGCACCCGGGCCATCAGTTCGGCAAGCCCCGCCGCCTCGTCGTCATCGAGCAACGAGGTGAAGTGCTCGGCGATACCGCGGACGTGGATCGGTGCCGCCCGGCGGAAGACGGACCAGCCGTGGTCGGTCATCTGCACCCATGTTCCCCGCCGGTCGACCTCGCAGGCCACCCTCTGGACCAGCCCGGCGGCCTCCATCCGGTCGATCAACCGGGTGGCGGCGCTCCGGCTGAGCAGTCGGGTCTCGGCGAACTCGTGCATCCGCAGTTGGCGCGCCGGCGATTCACTGATCAGCAGCATCACCTCGTACCAGGAGAGCGGGAGCCCGACCTCGTCGATCAGTTCGGCCTCCAGACGGGCGAACACCCGCGAGTTTGCGGTGATGAAGCTCCGCCAGGCGTGCATCTTGAGATCGGATACGGAAAGCTTGGTCCCCATAGCCTGCCGAGCCTACCCCAGGGCCGCCCCTCCCGGTCTTGATTTTGTTGTCGGGAGCACTGCCACCGCGCCGATGGCGCCGTCGACCCGGTCGGCGCTCCGGCGACCCCGGTAGAGTTTCCTGACCCTATCGAGGAGTGACACGGTGAGCGGTGACGGGCTCTTTCTCGGAGGCGTGATCGATGCCGATGGTGACCGGACCGACACCGGGGTCCGTTTCGATCCTGCCGACCTCACCACCCATGCGGTGATCGTCGGGATGACCGGCTCGGGGAAGACCGGTCTCGGGATCGTCTGTCTGGAGGAGGTCCTCACCGGCGGCGTCCCCGCCCTCATCATCGATCCCAAGGGCGACATGACCAATCTCCTGCTCGGCTTTCCTGCGCTGACCCCGGCCGATTTCGAACCGTGGGTGGATCCGGCCGAGGCCAGGAAGGCCGGGGTCTCCACCGCAGAACTCGCCGGGACCAAGGCCACGCAATGGTCCGAAGGTCTCGCTTCGTGGAACCTCGGCGGGACGGACATCGAGACCCTCCACACCACCGCCGGGTTCACCGTGTACACCCCGGGCTCGTCGGCCGGGATTCCCCTCGACATCGTCGGCTCGCTTGCCAACCCCGGTCTGGACTGGGACGCAGAGGCCGAGACGCTCCGTGAGCAGATCCAGGGTTTCGCCTCCGGGCTGCTCGGCATGATCGGGGTCGACGCCGATCCGATGTCATCCAGGGAGCACATCCTGATCTGCAACCTGGTGGAGCATGCCTGGCGCAACGGCGCGGATCTCGACCTGGCCACACTGCTCGCCCAGGTGCAACGCCCTCCGCTGCGCAAGCTGGGCGTCTTCGAGGTCGACGCCTTCTTCCCGGAGAAGGACCGTACCGCCCTCGCCATGAAGCTGAACGGGTTGCTGGCCTCCCCGGCGTTCGCCGAGTGGGTCAGCGGAGCGCCACTCGACATCCCCGGGATGTTGTGGGACGGCGAGGGTCGCCCCCAGGCAGCCATCGTGTACGTGGCACACCTCTCCGACGAGGAATGCCAGTTCGTGGTGACCCTGCTGTTGTCGAAACTGGTGACGTGGATGCGCAGCCAACCGGGAACCACCGACCTGCGGGCGCTGGTCTACATGGACGAGGTGTTCGGGTTCGTCCCCCCGACGGCCGAACCCCCGGCAAAGCGGCCCATCCTGACGCTGCTCAAACAGGCTCGCGCCTACGGGGTCGGGGTGATGCTGGCCACCCAGAACCCGGTGGACCTCGACTACAAGGCTATGTCGAATGCGGCGACGTGGTTCGTCGGTCGCCTGCAGACCGAACGCGACAAGGCGCGGATCGTCGAAGCGCTGCGCTCGGTCGATGGAGCCGGGGACGTGGCGAGTCTGGACCGCGCCATCTCGGCGTTGGGGAAGCGCCAGTTCCTGCTGCAATCGGCGCACCTCCCCGATCCGGTCCTCTTCACCACCCGCTGGGCGCTGTCATATCTGGCGGGGCCACTCACCCGCCAGCAGATCACCCGGCTCCGTGCGGAGGCCCCTTCCGCCACGGCGACTCCGGAGACCGCGACCGGCCCCGGGCATCCGGTGTCGGCGTCGTTCCCCTCGCAGACCACGGTCGAGGCGGACCCGGCCGTCGACGGTGTCCCTCCCGCGACCCCAGCCGACGAGCCTCCGATGCCCGACCCCGGCCGCGACCTCGCCGCCGACGAGACCCCGGTGATGCCCAAGGTCGCCGAGGGAATCCCGGTTCGTTATCTCGATGCGGGCGCTCCGTGGGCGGCGGCGATCGGGGCCACTTCCACCACTGCGGGGGGCCCGGTGTCATGGGGTGCGACGGTCGCCGTCCGCTGCCAGCTCACCTTCGACGACCGCACCGCAGGACTGGATCACACCGAGGAATGGGAGACCGTGATCCCGCTCGACGCCGGTTTCGATCCCAACGCCGCCATCACCGTCGACTACGACGACCGCGACCTCGTCGAGGACGAGCCCCCCGGCATTCGCTACCGGATCCCTGATTCGAAGGTCGCCACCGCCGCATTCTGGCGTGAGGCCCGCACCCAACTCGCCGACCATCTCACCCGGGAACGGACCTTGACGCTGCTCGAGAACGCCGAGCTCCGACTGTTCAGTCGCCCCGGGGAGACGGCGGCGGATTTCGCCGAACGCTGTGATGCGATGGCTCGAGAGCGAGCCGATGAGGAGACCGCCAAGCTGAGCAGCAGGTACGCCACCAAGCTCGCCGCCGCCAGGAAACGCTTCGAGGCCGCCGACCGGCGGGTGACCGAACTGGAGTCCGATGTCGCCGGGCAGCGCCAGAACGAGCTGGCGCAGGGCGCCGGAGCGCTGATCAGCATCCTCACCGGCAAGGCCACCACCCGCTCGGTCACCGGGAGCGCCCAACGTCGGACCGCCACCCAACGCACCGAAACCCGACTGTCCTCGGCGCAGGACAAGGCGATGAGCGAGTGGGAGGCGATGGCCGCACTCGACGCCGAGTTGGCCGCCGAACTCGAGGAGATCAACGACCGGTGGGAGGCGCGGGGTGCCGCCATCGGGCAGGCCGAGATCCCTTTGGAGCGCACCGACGTCCGGATCGACCAGCTCGTCCTTCTCTGGATCCCGGGCATCTGAAGCGGGTCGCTGCGGCCCGCTCCCGAGAGGGCCGGGAGTAGCGCGTGATCCCGGGGAGGGTCTGCCGGTGCGTTCAGTCCTGGGCGAGCGCCCAGACCAGATCTCTGATCCCGACGATGCCCAGGAGGTCAGGGCCGTCCATGACGGGAAGGTGCCGGTAGCCGGTCTCCATCAGCCAGGCAACGGCATCGTCGACGGTGGTGGCCGGTGGGAACACGTCGGGAGACTCGGTCATCCAGGGCACCAGGGTTTCGGAGTCGAGTTCGGCGCCCTCGGCGACACACTTGGCAAGGTCGTGTTCGGTGAACAGACCGACGAGTTGGCGCCCGGACACGACCGCCAGGGCGTCGACCTCCTGCCCCACCATGCGGTCAGCCGCTTCGGCGAGGGTCGCCTCCGAACCGATGACCTCGGCGTTGCCGCTGACCAGTGCTGATAGCTGCATTCCCAACCATCCCGTCAACCATCGTGCGCTTTCGGTGTCGACCTGCGGACCTTACCCCCACAGGGGGAAGTCTGTCACCCGATTCGCAGGATGGCCCGTCGACGATCCGATCGACCGGAGTTGTGCGATCGGATGCGGATGGGCGCATTCGGACGGGCGGATTCGAAAGGGCGGTCGGTCTCGGGACCGGTCGCCTCAGAGGAGGTCCTGCTCCCGGATCCCGAAGGAGGGGTGACGGAGTCGGCACAGTGCCAGCTTCTCGAGCTGACGGATTCGCTCCCGGGTGAGGTTGAACTCCTCGCCGATCTCTTCGAGGGTACGGGGCACCCCGTCGTAGAAGCCGTAGCGGAGCGCCAGGATGCGGCCTTCCCGCATCAGGAAGCCGTTCGATCGAGCTTGCGCAGGCTGTCGGCGATGTCGAGTTCTTCGGTGACCCGCACCGGATCGACGGCATCCTCGTCCTCGATGAAGTCACCGAGCTGGGCGCCGTCTTCGCCGACGGGCTGTTCGAGCGAGACGGTGTCGGCCACACCGAGCGCCAACTCGACCTTGTCGACGTTGACTCCCGCCTCCTCGGCGATCTCCTCGGGACGCGGCTCGCGACCGAGCTCGGCCTTGAGGCTCGCCTGGGCGGCGCGAACCGCCGCCAGGGTGTCATGGAGATGAACCGGGATCCGGACGGTGCGGGACTTGTCGGCGATGGCCCTGGTGATGGCCTGGCGGATCCACCAGGTGGCATAGGTGGAGAACTTGAAACCCTTGCGCCAGTCGAACTTCTCGACGGCGCGGATCAGACCGAGATTGCCCTCCTGGATCAGGTCGAGGAAGTCGATGCCGGAGGTGTTGGCGTACCGGCGAGCGTTGGCGACCACCAGACGAAGGTTGGCGGTGAGAAAGGCATCCTTGGCCTCGCGGCCCTGGCGGACCCTGACGGCGGAGCTCCATCTCCTCGGTCTTCCCTCGAACTTGCCGCGCCTCGAGCTGGATGCCGGCGTCCTGCGCCGGCCTCGATCCTCTGGGCGTAGTCGACTTCCTTCTCGGCGGTGAGCAGGTCGTACTCGCCGATCGCGGTGAGGTACTGGCTCACCAGATCGGTGGTGAGCCGGCCCCGATCGTCGGTCAGCTTGTTGCGATCGCGGTCGCGGCGCGAGCGTGACAATGTGTCGCGGTCGATCCGGTCCTTCGCATCCTGTCGCTCTCGCAACGCTCGATCGAGAAGGGTGTCGCGCGCCTTGCTACCTGTCGCCATTAATGAATGTCCTCCAAGAAAAGAACCGCCCCCGGCCTGGTCAAAAGCCCCACCCGGCCAGGATCATGAGCATGATCGCTGCGCCGTGGTCATCTCAATATCACACAGTTTGAACTCTTTGTGAACCCCTTTTCGGGCATCGGAGTGTCAAGCTGACAGATGTAGGTCGTGCGACCTGGAGCCGCTGAGAGGATAATCCGCCCTGTGGACAATCCGGCGGACCGGTCTGCGACCTGCCGGCAACCCGGTGCGGCGGGGTACGGTGGAGTCATGTCCAATCGACTCACCGCGGCGTCGAGCCCTTACCTACTCCAGCATGCCGACAACCCGGTGCACTGGTACGAGTGGGGGGAAGACGCGTTCACCGATGCGGTGCGACGTGATCTGCCGGTGATGCTGTCGGTCGGGTATGCGACATGCCACTGGTGCCATGTGATGGCCCACGAGTCGTTCGAGGACTCCGGCACCGCCGCCTACCTGAATGACCATTTCGTGAACATCAAGGTCGATCGGGAGGAACGTCCGGACATCGACCGGATCTACATGGATGCGGTCCAGGCGACCACAGGTCGGGGCGGATGGCCGATGACGGTGTTCCTCACCCCCGGAGGCGAGCCCTTCTTCGCCGGCACGTACTTCCCGAGAGAACCCCATCACGGATACCCGTCTTTCCGTCAGGTCCTGGAGCGCATCACTGCGGCGTGGACAACGCATCGTGCCGAGCTGACCCATCAGGCCGGCCAACTCACCGCCACCCTGGGCGCCTCACTGCCGCCGGTAGATGTGACCCACGACACCGACCGGGTGGCTGCGGCGGTAACCGCCCTGGCCGACACCTTCGACGGCGAGCACGGCGGTTTCGGCAGCGCCCCCAAGTTCCCCCAGCCTTCCGATCTGGAGCTGCTGATGCGGGTGCTGGCGCTCGATCTGCTCCCGGACCGGACCACCGGGTTGCGCCGCATGCTCGCCACCACCCTCGACGCCATGGCGTCAGGCGGGATCCACGATCAGCTCGCCGGCGGGTTCAGCCGCTACAGCGTGGACCGGGAATGGCTGGTGCCCCATTTCGAGAAGATGCTGTACGACAACGCCTTGCTGGCCCGGATCTATCTGCGGAGCTGGCAGGTGCTCGGTGACGATGCGTATCGCGATGTCGCCGTTGCCACCCTCGACTATCTGCTCACCGATCTGGCAGACCCCTCCGGCGGATTCCACTCGGGCGAGGACGCCGACTCCGAGGGAGAGGAGGGGCGCTTCTACGTGTGGCACCGGGACGAGTTCGTCGAGGCGACGGGCGACGACCCCGCCTTCGCCACCACCGTCTACGGCGTGTCGGGCGACGGGAACTTCGACGGCAACCGCAACGTCCTGAGCCGTCCCCTGGATACCGCCGAGGTGGCCGAGCGTTTCGGGATCGATGTCGAAGAGGCGGCGAGGCGGGTCGAGGTGATGCGACGTCGGCTGCTGGCACACCGATCGCTGCGGACCCGGCCCTCGGTCGACGACAAGATCGTCACCGCCTGGAACGGGTTCGCTCTCAGGGCGTTCGCCGAAGCCGGCGCCGTCCTCGACGACGACCGCTACCGGGGGGCTGCCCGACGACTGGCGACGTTCATCGTCGAACACCTCGTCGACGACACGGGTCGGCTGCACCGCACCTGGCGGCACGGGCGGCTCGGCCCCACCGGTTTCTGCGACGACTATGCCGCTACCGCCATCGGGCTGTTCACCCTCCATCAGGTCACCGGCGAGGAACGCTGGCTGGTCGAGGCGGTGCGGCTCACCAGGTATGCCATCGCCCAGTTCGGCGACCCCGATGGCGGCTTCTTCGCCACCGGTGTCGATGCCGAACGGCTGATCGTCCGACCCGTCAACCTGATGGACCATCCGACCCCGTCCGACAACTCGCTGATGGCGGAGGCGCTGCAGATGCTCGCCGCCTACACCGGTGAACCGGACCTGCACGCCGCCCTCACCGGGGTGTATCGACGGGCCGGGACGCTGCTGGAGCGCCACCCGACCGCCGTCGCCCATCTGGTGGCCGTCCTCGCCACCGGTCTCGACGGCCCCAGGGAGGTGGCCATCATCGGCGACGACGACCAGCGACACCCCCTGTCCGCCGTGGTCTGGGAGCGTTTCCGACCGGACTGCGTCGTGGCCCACGGTGCCCCGGGCCACCACGGGCCACCCGATCCGGTCGTCCCTCTGCTCGAGGGGCGAACCACCACCGGCGACGCCGCCACCGCCTACGTCTGCCGCCGATTCGTGTGTGACCTCCCCGTCACCGAACCCGACTCCCTCCGCCTGCTCCTGGGACCGCCCGCCGGTGAACCATCGGTTGGGTCCGTGTCACCGTAAGCTGGCGCCGTTCCATGGATACTCCTTCTTCACCTCCCTGCATCTTCTGCGGCAAAGACCGCGACCTCTCCAAGGCCACCTGCCCGCACTGCGGGAGGGGCTGGATCGACCGCCGGCTCCCCGGGGCGTCGGCGAGTTGGGCCGAGACCACCGGAACGGTGCCTCTGGTCACCGGGGTCACTCCGAAGAAGCGGAAGCCCGACCCGAAGCCCGGTATCGCCGCCGCCGGGGATGCCGATCCGTCGGCTGCCGCCACCGCCTCGGCCACCGAACCCGCATCCGATGCTGCGGCGGCGACAACGCCCGTCGAACCGACGACGGCGGGCGGATCGGAACCGACGTCACGACGCACCCTCATCGCCGTCGGTGTGCTCGCTGCCGCCGTTGTCTCATTTGTCGTCATCGGATGGATCGGGAGCAGGGGAACCGATGATCCGACGGACACCCCCGGGGCACTGCCGACGAGTACCACCGGGGCGACCGACACCGGCATCACCACCACGACGGCACCGGCTTCGACAACGACCGTCGTCCCGCCGTCGACCACGACCACCACGGTGCCTGCGATCGATGCCGAGGGCGAGGCCATTGCCATCAGCGATCTCAGCCTGGGCGCCTTTGCACTCGGTCCGCTCACGTTTGGCACCGGCGATGCCCTGGGACCGCTGGTCGCCACCTTCGGTCAGCCCGACTCGGTGTCGCCGGCGGGGACGGATGCCGGTCTGTGCCCCGCCGACTCGGGAATCGAGGTGAGCTGGGGACCGTTGACGGCGGTCTTCACCGGTGATGTCGACGATGCGGTCCTTGTTGGCTACCGGCTCGCCGAGGCCGACGACCACCCCGCCGCCGAACTCGCCACCCTCTCGGGGCTGAACCTTGGCGCCACCGTCGAGGAACTGCGTTCGGTCTACGCAGGCTTCGACGTTTCCATCGACGAGGAGGCGGGTAGCGCTCGCTATGTGGTGGTTCGCGGCGCCGACGGTGTAACGCTGCTGTGGGGCCCGCTCTCCTCCACCGATGACGACGGCATCGTCGAGGGAATCCACTCCCCCGAACCGTGTGACGGTGGGCCGACCACCGCCCCGTGAACAGCTGCCCCTACCCCGGATGCGAGCGTGACATGACCGTCGCAACATCCACAGCGGCGTAACATGCCGATTTGCCCCCGCTGGAGTCCCTTTACGACATGAACGATGTCGCCCATCACCCTCCGCGGCGCTCCTGGCCGCACCGCTTGTTCACACTGCCCAACGTCGTGGCCGTCGTGGGCGGTCTCGTGGTGTTCGCCCTCGTGGAACGGATCTGGGGAACCACCGAAGGGGCGCTGATCGCGGCGGCCTGCGGCGGAGCGTTCTCGGCGCTGATCTGGTTGGCATGGAACCGGATCACCGGGCTCCGGCCGGTCGGCAAGCTGGTCGACATTCCTCACATCGGCCAGATCCCGTCAACCCCGGAGAGTCCGGCCCCGACCTTGACCGCTCCCGACTCTGCGGCCTCCATCGCCTACCAGCGTGCGGCGAGCCGGCTCGAGGCGTCGACCAAGGGGCGGGTGCTGCTGGTCTCGGGGATGATCGCCGGCCAGGGCGCCACCACCGCCAGCCTCAACCTCGCCGTCGCCGCCACCAGGGCCGGTCGCCGCACCATCCTGATCGACGGGGACACCACCCAGGCCCGCCTCAGCCAATACGGCAGGACCGGCATCTCGCCGGGTCTGTCCGAGTTGGTCCGTGGCGAGGCAAGCCTCTCCGAGGCCTCCCGCCTGTGGTCGATCGACAGCTCCAGCCGGTTGCCGTTCATCCCGGCGGGAGTCGCCTCGGATCCCGATGCCGAGCTCGACCGGCGGGGGCTCGCCAGTGCGGTCGAAGATCTCACCACCACCGCCGACCTGGTGCTGATCGACACCGCCGCCAGCGGAACCGCCCTCGATGCGCTGGGCGCCCTTGCCGACGGCACCCTGCTGGTGCTCCCCCGCGCCGCCGGGCAGGGAGCCATCGACGCCGCCCGCGATCGGGTGGATCGTGCCGGTGCCCCGGCGATCGGGTATGTGATCAACGATGCGGCGCCGAGCCCGCCTTCGATCAACCAGCATCCGATCCTGCGGAGCCTGAAACGAGGGGTCGCCACCGCACTGCTGGTTCTTGTGGCGTACAGCGCCTGGAACGGTTTTCAGATCTGGAGCTCGTGGCGTGGGGTCGAGCGCCAGGGTTTCGATGTGGCGGCCGCCAGCGAACTTCTCCCCCTCCCCGACGACGGGATCGGCGACGAGGGTCTGGGTGCCGAGACCGCCACCGCCGTCACCGCCACCCCCCGTCCCGAGGGAGACTTCCTGGCGGTCCTCGTCGTCGGTACGGACCTGTCCGAGAATCTCGCCGACGTCATCATCCTGATCATCATTCCCAGCAGCGACGACGAACCGGTGATGGTGTCGCTCCCCCGCGATCTCTACCTCCCCAATCGCTGCACCCAGAGCTACGCCCGGATCAACTCCACACTGGCGGGCTGCGGCGACGAGGTCACCGGGGCCAGCCTGCTCTCGCTCACCGTCGAGGACTTCACCGGGATCCACATCGACCATTTCGCCCTGTTCACCTTCGAAGGTTTCGAACGGATCATCGACGAGGTCGGCGGGGTCGAGATCTGTGTCGACAATGCGGTACGCGACTCGAAATCCCATCTCGACCTCCCTGCAGGCTGTACCCAGGCGGACGGAGCCCAGGCACTGTCGTGGGTTCGCTCCCGCCGCACCCAGGAGTTCGTCGACGACCGCTGGCGCACCATGCCCAACGTCAGCGATCTGACCCGCAACGAACGTCAGCAGGACGTCATCCTGCAGATGTTCACCAAGCTCCGGGACTTCCAGTCCCCCAGCGATCTCACCGGGACCGTGCGGAGTCTGACCAGCGCCTTCGAGCTGGATGACCGCCTCGGGATCACGGACGCCATCAACCTGGCATGGGATCTGCGGGGAATCGACCCGGGAAATGTCCGCAGTCTGGAGATCCCGGTCACCGATCGTCAGACCAGCGCCGGGGCCCAGGTCCTGGTCCCCACCGACTCGTTCGATGCGGTGATCGCCGATGTCTGGCCCGGTCTCGACCCGACCAACGGCGACTGACCGCTCCGGAACCCGCGCACGCCCGGATATCTCGTAGGATATGGCCGGTCCCCGTGCGAGACGGGATCGCCGTACGCAGGAGCTGCCGTGACCGACCACCTCGATCCGAACGACCCACTTGCCGGCATCGAGCCGTACCAGGAGTACGGTGACGCATCGTCGCGGGAGCAGACGCCCACCACCTCGGCCGCACCCGGCGACTCGGGTGGGATGCCACCCCGCTCTCCCTTGCTGACCGGTCTGGTGCTCGGGCTGATGCTGGTGGTGGTGAGCATCGCCGTGTTCCAGCTCTTCAGCGGCGACGACGAGAACACCCCCGGTGTCGCCTCCGACACCACCCTTGCCCCCACCGGGGACGAAACCGACAGCACCGCCGAGGGCACCGACACCACCGTGGCCACCGGCACCGAGGGGGATACCACCGGGACGGACGTCACCGATCCCGGCACCGGAACCGGCACCCCGGTCGGCGACGGCACCGTGATCCCGTACGACCCGGTCGGCGACCCGTTGACCATCTCCGAGATGACGATGGCCGCCGACGGCATCGGCCCGATCACGCTCGGGCTCCCCGCCGACCAGGCCGTGGGCCGGTTGGTGGCGAGCTTCGGCGCTCCCGAGGAGGACACCGGTCCGCAGGTCTCGGTGGGCGACTGGGGTGTCTGCGAGGGCGACACCGAGCGGATCGTCCGCTGGGGTCCGCTTGCCGCCATCGTGGTGGTCGACGACGACGGCACGGAAACCTTCGCCGGGTACCGGCTCGACCTTGCGTTCGGCGGGCTGTCCCACCCGGCCGTGGACCTCGCCACGTTGAGCGGGTTGCAGGCGGGGAATGCATTCCGCCAGCTCTCCGAGCAGATCTATCCCGATTTCGACGTGCGCCAGATCGACGCCACCGGGCTCTCCAACGCCACCAGCGCCTGGGAACTGCGCAGCAGCGAGACCGGCAACCTGTTGCTGTGGGGCCCGCTCGCCGACGACGACGTGGTGCGGGGCATCTACTCCAACAATGCCTGCGGAACCTTCTGACCGCTCACCGGGCGGGACCGAACGTCGCGCCACCCGTTCTCCAGGGTCGAAATACGACGGCACGGTGCCATCATCTACAATGCCGGCG
The DNA here is from genome assembly GCA_963708235.1 of uncultured Acidimicrobiia bacterium. Lineage (GTDB taxonomy): Bacteria > Actinomycetota > Acidimicrobiia > Spongiisociales > UBA5794. The sequence goes on from OY970200.1 coordinate 2,812,017, forward strand.
TTGCCGATTCTGACCGGAGTTCACCGATGAGCAAGAGCCGCATGCGAGGCGCACTGTACGGGTTGCTGGGAGGTAGCCTCCTCGGACTCGTCGCCCTGGTGCTGGTGGGTGGGCGATTTGCGCTCGGGTCGGTGATCTCGACCCCCGTGCGCGAGGGTGCCGCCAGCGCCACCACCGACTTCGTGATCGCCTCGGGCGGCCTCTACCTCGCCGTGTTGCTGGTCGGCCTGCTCGCCGGTGTCGCCTTTGCCGGCATCTCGTACGGGGTGAACCGGGCCCAGGACCCCGACTCGCCGCGCTTCCCGCTGCGGTATCTCCTGGTCGGTGCCGGGCTGGTCTCTGCGATCACCGGCTATGCCCTGCTGCGGGCCGGGCTCGGCGCCTTCGCCGACATCACCGCCGGTGTCGTCACCATCCCCGTCCTCTCGCTGATCCTCGTCGGGCTGATCGGCGGTGCGCTCACCGGCGCCATCACCGCCGATGTGGTCGGACGTCTCGCCCACCCGAAGGTTCTCGGGCTGGAAGGTGCCGCATGGCCGACCAGCGGCACCGCAATGGTCCGTGAGATGAGCCGTGCCGTCGGGACACCGATCATCGCCCTGATCGTCGCCATGGCAGTGGCCGTCCCGTTCTCGCAGCTCCTGCTCGCCGCCGAAGGGACCCTGGCGGTGGCGATCTTCAGCATCATGGGCGCCCTCGTCCTCGGAGCCGCCGCCCTTCTCGCCTACCGCCCCTGGGACCGCAACAGCGACCAACCCGCCGGCTGACCCCTCTTCGGATCGCTCCCACAGGCAAGAACGACCGAGCCTGTTCGGCCCACATGTCCCCTTCCCGGCCCTCCCCTCCTCGGGAGGAGGGGTGGCTGCGGACGCCTTGCGGACGCAGACGGGGCGGAGCGCGGCGTCAATGTCCGCCTCGCCAGCAGCGTCACCGATGGTCGCCCGTTCAGCGTCATTGCGCTCAAGGCAACTCGCACCGCACGCGACAGGTCGACCTCAGGGAAAGCTAGCTCGCGCCCCGCCCCACCTCCTCCCAGAACCTCGGAGGCACCCCGCTGTGAGGATGCGGTTCGTGGTTCGGTGGTGGAGACTGGGTTGGTGTCGATGACGTTGGGTGTGACCCTTACCCCGCTGGCCTTCCCTGTTGGGGGGTGCCTTTGGGGGGACATGTCCGCTTGGTGTCATCGGCGCTGGCCCGGTCAAGGGGTGACTGGCCTGATTAGGAGCTTGACCGCCCGGTGTTGGCCTGGCGTGTCTCATCACAGCCTTGCCGATCCCCTGTGACCGGACCAGAGCCATACGTCCAGCTCTAGGCGAGGAGGAACGCTGATGTCCATGTTGGCAGACAACTACGAGTTCGTCGTGGCGGTCGATACGCATCGAGATACCCATACCGCTGCGGTGCTCGTCACTGGTACCGGTGCAGCAATCGATATCGAGCAGGTCCCGGCCGATCCGGGCGGCTACAACGAGTTGATCACCGTTGCTGACCGTCACGGCGCTACCACCCAACGGGTGTGGGTGATTGAAGGCGCCGGGAGTTACGGTGCCGGGTTGGCTCGGCACCTCCTCGCCCGCGGCGAGCGGATCGTCGAAGTTGACCGCCCGACCCGACCCAAGCGGCGTAACGGCGCCAAGTCCGATGAGATCGACGCGGTGCGTTCCGGTCGCGAGGCCCTGACCCGTCGACATCCCGGTGAGCCCCGCAACCTGAACGGTGACCGGGCATCGTTGGCGGTGCTTGTCACTGCCCGCAGTTCCGCCAAAGACGCCGCCAAGACGGCTAAACAGCAACTCCACGCCATCATCATCGGCGCCCCCGAACCACTCCGGGACCGTTTCCGGGGCCTGTCCACCACCCGGATGATCACGACCGCTGCCAAGCTCCGTACCAGCACCGCCTGGAGCCACGAGACCCGCATCGTTGCCGACACCATTCGCCAGCTCGCCCGCCGGGCACGCACCCTCGACAACGAAGCCGCCAACCACCAACACCACATCGACCAGATCGTCAAAGCGTGGCGACCCGACCTCCTCAACGAACAAGGCGTCGGACCCATCGTCGCCGCCATCATCCTGTGCGCCTGGTCCCACCCAGGCAGATTCCGAAACGAAGCCGCGTTCGCGAACCTTGCCGGGGTCGCCCCCATCGAGGCGTCCTCCGGGCTCATCACCCGACACCGCCTCAACCGCTACGGCGACCGGCAACTCAACCAGGCACTCCACACCATTGTCCTCTGCCGGCTCCGCTACGACCCCGAGACCCGCGCCTACGCCGCCCGCCGCGCCGCAGAAGGCAAAAAACCAGCCGAGATCCGACGCTGCCTCAAACGCTACATCGCCCGCCACATCTACCGCCTCCTCGAAAACCCCACTTGACATCCATAGGAGCGTCCCCCCGGGGCGGGTCGGAATACCTGCTGCCACACCGCAGGTCCCCTCGGACAGTGGGGCCAAAGCAGCGCGCACCAACGCGGCGTCCCCTTCTCGGCCCTCCCCTCCTCGGGAGGAGGGGAGGCTGCGGACGCCTTGCGGACGCAGACGGGGCGGAGCGCGGCGTCAATGTCCGCCTCGCCAGCAGCGTCACCGATGGTCGCCCGTTCAGCGTCATTGCGCTCAAGGCAACTCGCACCGCACGCGACAGGTCGACCTCAGGGAAAGCTAGCTCGCGCCCCGCCCCACCTCCTCCCAGAACCTCGGAGGCACCCCGCCCCCCGGGGCGGGTCGGAATACCTGCTGCCACACCGCAGGTCCCTCGGACAGTGGGGCCAAAGCAGCGCGCACCAACGCGGCGTCCCCTTCCCGGCCCTCCCCTCCTCGGGAGGAGGGGTGGCTGCGGACGCCTTGCGGACGCAGACGGGGCGGAGCGCGGCGTCAATGTCCGCCTCGTCAGCAGCGTCACCGATGGTCGCTCGTTCAGCGTCATTGCGCTCAAGGCAACTCGCACCGCACGCGACAGGTCGACCTCAGGGAAAGCTAGCTCGCGCCCCGCCCCACCTCCTCCCAGAACCTCGGAGGCACCCCGCCCCCCGGGGCGGGGAGGGCCGGAAGAGGGGTCCGGGGCGGGGAGGCCGGAAGAGGGGTCCGGGGCGGGGAGGCCGGAAGAGGGTCCGGGGCGGGGAGGGCCGGAAGAGGGTCCGGGGCGGGGAGGGCCGGAAGAGGGTCCGGGGCGGGGAGGGCCGGAAGAGGGTCCGGGGCGGGGAGGGCCGAAAAGGGGGGGAACGCCGCACGAGGGGCCGAACGGGCCGAAAGGGCCCAGACGGGCCGAACAGGAACCCGTATGAGCAAGAACCCACAAGTGCCTGGGCAAACCCCGCTCTTGGCAGGGAGGGGCGAGGGCCGCCTGGCGACCGAACGGATCAGCGGGTGCGTTCGAAGGTGGGTTGGGGGCGGTTGTACTTCTGCTCGTCGGCCCACCAGGTGAAGAACACGGTGGCGATGCCTGCCCAGAGGATGAGTCCTCCTCCGACCTTCATGATGAGCCCGGCGATGACCTGATCGGTGTGCGCCGACATCCCCCACATCCTGGGGAAGGTCTCGTAGATCTTGTAGAGGGCATGGTCACCGAGGGTGAGGAACGAGGCCGGCACGGTCGGGACCAGGGACTGGAGGAACAGATAGCCCATCCGCTCGAACGGTGGGAGGCGGGGCAGGTCGGGGATGGGGCCGATCACGGGCCACCACATCAGGATGGCGGTGCCGAACAGCAGACCGTGCATCAGCGCATGGAACCAGTCAGGCCCGACGATCATGTTCTCGACGACCTGAGGGGCGTGGAGCAGGGCGAGCGTCCCGTTGAACAGGAGCAGCGCCACGATCGGCTTGGTGAGCACCCGCATCACCGGAAGGATCGGGACGATGATCAGTCGCATCAGCCACCACGGGATGCCACGGAGCAACAGCGGCGGGGCGACCAGGGCGATCACCATGTGCTCCACCATGTGGAACATGAAGAGCCGCTGCTCGCCGATGTCGTGGATCGGGTAGGTCGAGACCGCCAGGATGGAGAAGATCCCGGCGTAGAAGTAGAAGCGCTGCCGCCCGGTGACGGCGGGTTCGCCCCGCGGGGCATAGTGGCCGGCGAGGCGGCGGACGCCGTACTCGAACCCGAAGATCGCCGCCAGGACGATCGCAAAGACATCGAGATGCAGGTGCGGGGTGATCGGCTCCACCGCGGCGAGGATCATGGTCACCGCCGCCCTCCACGGAGGTGGGTGGCCGGGGACATCACAGCGCCCGGAACGTCAGCAGCATGACGATGAAGAGCGGAAGCGCCCCGAATACGCCGACGAGGAACAAGCCCCGGAACACCGGCTGGTCGAACTTGAGATGCATGAAGAACGCCACCACCACGGCGAATTTGACGGCGCCGAGGAACAACAGGCTGGGCACCTTGATCGCTTCCAGACCCTCGATGTAGGGGATGGCGATCTCGACGGCGGTCACGATGCCGAGGAACAGCGCCAGCATCCAGTACTGCCTGGTGGAGGGATGGTCGTCGTCGAAGTGTTCGAAGTCCTCGACCTGTTCGGCGGTGTCTGCGGTCACGCTCATGCCTCGAGTAGGTAGATGATGGTGAAGATGACAATCCACACGATATCGACAAAGTGCCAGTAGAGGCCGACCAGCTCGACGTTGAGACCGCGGTCCTCGTAGAGACGCCCGCTGAACGACAGGATCAGCATGGTCACCAGCATCATCACCCCGATCGCCACGTGGGCGCCGTGGAATCCGGTCAGCATGTAGAACGCCGACCCGAACGGGCTGGTGCCGATGGTCAGACCCTTGTGGACGAACTCGGTGAACTCGTAGATCTGGCCGGCGAGGAAGGTGGCGCCGAGCAACGCCGTGGCGCCGAGCCACACCCGTCCCTGCCTGGGGTCCTTGCGGTGAAACGCCTGGTGGGCGAGCACCATGGTGAGCGAGCTCATCAGCAGGACGAACGACGAGGCCGAGGTGAACGGGATGTCGAAGATGTCGGGCCCGGGTCCGTCGGCGGTGGTGTTCCGGTACAGCAGGAAGGTGGCGATCATCGCCCCGAAGAAGATGCACTCCGAACCGAGGAACACCCACATCGCCGCCTTGCGGGTGTAGTGGATGTCGTGTTCGCCGTCCTCGTGGCCGTGGGGCAGCGAATCGGCGACGTACTGCGTTGACATCGTCAGTGTTCCTCTCTCGTCACCGGTTCGAGGGACCACCCGAAGAAGCCCCACAGTGCGGTCAGACCGCCGACAGCCACGGCGATCCAGCCGAGCGAGAGGTAGACGAGCCCGTATCCCAGAATGACGAGACCGAGTGAGGCGAGCGCCGGGTAGTACGACGGTGAGGGCATGTGAATGCTCGCCGGGTCGATCTCGGGCTGGCTGAGGTCGACATCGGTCCGGGCCAACAGGTGACCTTCCTCGTCCTCGGTGTACTTGCGATGCCAGAAGTCATCCAGGTGCTCGACATGGGGCACCACGTCGAAGTTGTGCTCCGGCGGAGGTGACGAGATGGTCCACTCGAGGGTGCGGCCGTCCCAGGGGTCGTTACCGGCGATGACGCCACGCTTGCGGCTCCTGAGGATGTTGTAGAGGAACACCAACATCGAGATCCCGATCATGAAGGCGCCGATCGTCGACACCATGTTCCACAGATCCCACCCGAGCCCGTCGTCGTAGCGGTAGGTGCGGCGGGGCATCCCGTTGAGCCCGAGGATGTGCTGGGGGCCGAAGGTGAGGTTGAACCCGAGCAGCATCAACCAGAAGTGGATCTTCCCCAGCCGCTCGTCGAGCATCCGCCCGGTCCACTTTCCGAACCAGTAGTAGACCCCGGCGACGTAGCCGAACACGGCGCCACCGAACAGGACGTAGTGGAAGTGGGCCACGACGTAGTAGGTGTCGTGCTGCTGGGTGTCGGCGGGCACGATGGCGTGGGTCACCCCGGAGAGACCGCCGATGACGAACATGGCGATGAAGCCGATCGAGAACAGCATCGGGGTGGCCATCCGCAGCTTCCCACCCCAGGTGGTCCCGATCCAGTTGAAGATCTTCACCCCGGTGGGGATGGCGATGATCATGGTGGCGATCCCGAATCCAGCCTCGGCGACCGGTCCCATCCCCGAGGTGAACATGTGGTGGGACCACACCCCGAACCCGATGAACCCGATGGCGGCCCCCGAGAACACGATGAACTCGTAGCCGAACAGGGGCTTCCGGCTGAACACCGGCAGGATCTCGGAGACGATCCCCATCGCCGGCAGGATCAGCACATAGACCTCGGGGTGACCGAAGATCCAGAAGAGGTGCTGCCACAGCAACGGATCACCCCCGGCTGCGGCCTGATAGAACAACCCGCCGAAGTTGCGGTCGATGAAGAGCTGGAAGAGGCCGATGCCGACCGAGGGGAGCGAGAAGATGAGGAGGAAGGCCACCACCAGCGCCATCCAGGCGAACACCGGCATCCGCAGCATCGTCATCCCGGGTGCTCGCATGGTGAACACCGTGGCGATGAAGTTGGCGGAGGCGGCGATCGATGACACGCCGAGAAGCTGGAGACCGATCGACCAGTAGTCCATCCTCACCACTTCTGGGAGCTGCGTCGCCAACGGCGAGTAGCCGACCCAGGCGCCGTCGGGTGCCCCACCGACCACGAACGACGAGTAGATCATCAGCCCGGCGAAGAGGAAGAGCCAGTAGCTGAAGGCGTTGAGCCGTGGGAACGCCACATCCCGGGCCCCGAGCAGGATGGGGAGGAAGTAGTTGGTGAAGGCGGCGGCGATCGGCATGATCACCAGGAACACCATGGTGAGTCCGTGCATGGTGAAGAGCTGGTTGTAGGCCTCGGCGCTGAGCACCTCGGCGTTGGGTCGGGCGAGCTGGGCCCGGATCAGCAGCGCCTCGAATCCGGCGATGAAGAAGAAGGCGAACGCCGTCACCCCGTAGAGCAGCCCGATCCGTTTGTGGTCGACGGTGGTGATCCAGCTCCAGATACCGGTTCGCTCCGGTGTGGGGGTCAGCAGATGCTCGTCAGCGGTCACCGCCATCAGGCTGCCACTCCTTGGTCTCGGGTGTGTGGCTTGGTCTCGAATGCATGGCGCACGGTCCGGGTCATCACTGCCAGCCCTCGAGCAGCGTCACCAGGGTGTCGATCTCGTCGGTCGAGAGCCCGAAGTCGGGCATCCCGAGGATGCGGCGCTCCGGGATGTCGTTGCGGTCGGGGTCCATCGGTTTGAGCGCCGGCGGGTTGTCGATCCAGGCGGCGAGATGCTCTGGAGTGTTGTCGAACGCGGCACCCCCGAAGGTGGTTCGGCTCCCGAAGTGGGTGAGGTTGGGTGCCAGCGATGACCGGAAGGTCACGTCATCGACCACGATGGTGTCCTGGATTCCGACGGTCTCGACCGTACCGTCCGGCTGGCGCACCATGGCCTGGTGACATGCGGTGCACACCGAGTTGAAGGTGGCGAAGCCGTCGGCGGCGGGACCCTCGGCGACGACCTCGGCGGGTTCGAGCTGCGCCTCCGTCCAGGCCTGGAACTCGGGTTCCTCGTGGACGAAGACCCGGAGTCGCATGTCGGCGTGGGCAAGCCCGCAGAACTCGGCACACTGCCCGGGGATGACCCCTTCGCCGAGCCCGTAGTCGATGCCGGGAACGTCTTCGTCGGCGTGCAGCGTGAGCGTGGTGAGCCGGCCCGGAACCACGTCCCGCTTCCCGTTGAGCGGGGGGACCCAGAAGCTGTGGATGACATCGACCGAGGTCATGACGAGGTTGACGGGCCGCCCGGCGGGGATGTGGAGCTCGTTGGCGGTGATCAGCGTCACCCCGTCGTCGTCGACGATGTCGGGATACTCGAACTCCCACCACCACTGGTGACCCACCACCTTGACGTTGAGCACGTCGGGCCCGGTGGCCGGGGTGCGGACGCTGAAGATCCCCTGCACGGTGGGGACGGCCAGCACGGCGAGCAGGACGGCGGGAAGGATGGTCCAGAGGATCTCGAGCCGGGTGTTGCCGTGGACCTGCTTGGGCTGGCGGTCGTCGTTCTTGCGCTCACGGAACCGGAAGACACTGAAGAGAAGCGCCGCCTGGACCAGCACGAAGACGATGGTGGCGAGAACGAAGACCAGCTTCCACAGATCGTCGATCTCCCGGGCGATCGGGCCCTGCGGATCGAGGCTGGTCTGTGGACCCGTTCCCGAACAGGCGGAGAGCACGGTCATCGCAGCCAGGAGAGCTGCGGGACGCAGCGACTTCCGGGGCCGGCGCCGTCCTTCGGAGCCTGATCCTGCTGATTGCGGTGTCACGTTGCGGACGGCTCCCACGCCTCGACGAACCTACTGGATGACGCCACGGCAATCGTACCGAGCCATCGATGCTGAGCGAAATCACCCGCTGATTCCACGCCGATCACCCCAGGGCAGCATCGATCTCGGATGGATCCATGACTCCTTCGAACCGTCCGGCGATCTTGCCGTCCTCATCGATCAGGAAAACCCACGGTTCGGAGGGCAGGGCATACCAGTCGCCGGTGGCCGCCGGGGCGAGGAAGGCGGCACTGGGCTGGAACTCGGGATTCTTGAGATCGGTGTAGACCTCGATGTGGATGAAGTTGGCGTCCGGATGGTTGGGGGCGACCTCCTTGACATGGTCGAGGAGGGGGCCACACGACGCCGTCTGGCAGTACGCCGGGGTGCTGAACACCAGCACGGTCTGACGACCCGATGCGAGCGCCTCCTCGATGGTCATCTCGTAGAAGGCAGGGTTGGGATCCGGGTCCGTCGTCAGCTCGTCGAGCGGATAGTCGTCGAGCGTCGGTGTGGGCGCCGCCAGGGCGTCTTCCCCGAGCGCCGGTGCCGCCGTGTCCTCCCGCACCTCGAACGGCACCGTCTCCAGCGGATCACCGCCCTTGGGGGTGACCGTCACCTCCCACAGACCGACGGTGTCGAAGTCGAAGCTGGCCCGGTAGAGCCCGATCCCGTCCGGAACGATCCAGGTCCATTCGCCGGTGGCTTCCTGGCGTGCGTCCCGATCGGCCTCGGGTGCGACTGAGATCGTCACCTCGTCGTCCGGCGACCCGAGGCGATTGTTGAGATCGTCGCTGAGACCGACCAGCAACCGCTCCTGTCCGAGCCCGATATCGCTCGACGCCACGATGGTGACGGCGTCGGAAGGGATGGCGGACTCTTCGCCGCCACATGCGGCTAGCAGCAGACCGGCGACGAACAAGAGGGCAAGAAGTCGTTTCATGGGCAGGAATCTAGTGGTGTGTCGCCCGATTGATGTCGCGGTGTCGCCGAGTCATCGGCGTTTCTGGGTCCCCGACATCGTCGTCCCGCCTCGTCGCCGGCACCGACCGATCGGTTGTCCCCTGCGGGGCCCGTCGTGGTTTGGGTCACCCCCTCATGGGTAGTTGATAGGGATCGGTGTCAAGTGGTGGATCGTTTCCGGATCCTCCGGGCCCGGAATCGAGCTTGGCGGGGACCAACCAGGAGGTCTCCCGCCTTCAGGGGTCGGTGGTCTGGGGACGAGGCCACCGGCCCCGCCGCGTCAAGCATGTCCTGGATGGTCGGCCTGTCGCCTCGTGCGCCCGCATGGCGGCAAGTAATGGAGATCGGCCAGACCCGGATTCGGCCGGCGTCAGAACCGGTACCCGGAACCGCGTACCCGGCGAGCCCCGGTGGGTGCCGGTTCAGGCGTCGGGCAACGAGGTGGTGACGCTGTCCAGCCCACCTTCGGGCAGATTCTCGAAGCCGGGGAGGTTCGGATCGGTCTCGGTGGACTCGATGGTGTCGAGGATGTCGCTCAACACATCGAAGAACGCCGGAACGGCCCAGGCGAGTACCCGCAGAAAGATCAGCATCACCAGGATGGTGAGCACCGTCCGGGCCCAGAACAGGTAACGCTTGTCGGGGTCGAACAGGATGCGGAGGGCGCGGTTCCACCCGGCGAACAGGCCCTCGTCTCCGGGGTCGGTCATGACCCGACCCGGGGTCACCGTCGGGGTCACCGCAGCAGTCGGGCGGGGCGGCATCGCACCCGCAGCGGTGGCGGACCCACGGGCGGCTGCACCGGTCTGGGCTGCACCCGTCTGGGCTGCACCCGTCTGGGCCCCACCCGTCTGGACGGGGGCACCGGCACCGGTTTCGACCGGCCGACGGGCTTCGGGGGACACAAGGGGCGGCTGCTCGGGAACGTACGAGGGAGGCGGCGCCGGGACGATCGGAACCGCCTCGGTGGGCTGGTCCACCATCTGCCGACCGCCCGTATCGGGATCGTCGGGCTCGGCAGCGGCGGTATCCCCGGAATCGGAGAAGACCGGGAACGTCACCGCCGGGGGCTCCGAAGATCGGGGCGGGGGAGAACTCGTTCGTCCGGCACGAAGCGTCTCCCGCAGCGGAGCACCGGGGAGATCGAGTTCGCCGGCGATACGGCCCACCGTTGCGTCATCGGGCACCTCGTCACCACGTTCCCAGGCGCGCACCTGCGCCGCCGTGGTCCCGATCCGATTGGCGAACTGACCCAGCGAGTAGCCGAGCTCGAGCCGACGCTCATTGATGATGGTCCCGAATTGGCGGCCGTCGGCCATGAAACTCCCAAGATGGACCGGTGCAGGATATCCCATCCCCCGCCGTGCACCTGCCTCATCACCGAAGACGGAGGCGAGCCCCGCCTGATCGGCTCACCTACCGGTGCCCGGAGTGGCGGAGGTGGACGGGAATCGAACCCGCCAGGGAGCTTGCGCCCCCTCAACGGTTTTGAAGACCGCGGGACCCACCAGGCGTCCGGACACCTCCATGGGCGAGGGTACCGTCCGACCAGGGCGGCGCCGACACCGACCGCGGCGACCAGCCTTGGACACGTTCGACGGGGTGTTCTTGGGAGAGGAACGGCGAACAGGTAACTTGGAGGCAGATCGCAAGAGGGAAAGTGATGGCTGATACCAAGCTCATGGTCTGGATCGACCAGGATCTCTGTACCGGTGACGGGATCTGCGAGGAGATCGCACCGGACGTCTTTGTCGGGCGTGATGACGGATTGTGGGTCGTGAAGGAAGAGGCGTCGCACTTCGGCAAGACCATCGTGTTCGACAATGTCGAAGGCGACGGACACGGACCCGAGGGCTCCCGCGGTGTCGCCCGAGTTCCCGACAACCAGATCGACGATGTGGTCGAGGCCGCCACCGAGTGTCCTGGCGAGTGCATCATGATCGAGCCGTTCGACGCCGCCATCATGTCGGCCCGCGGCGCCTGACCCACCTGTCGGTCTTTGCCGGGATTCTGCGGCTACCCCCCGTCGTCGGGCGGGTGGCCGTTGATGCCGATGGCCTTGTCACCCGTGCCCGACGGCCGAACTCAGGCACGGGAGGGTGAGGCCCGCCGTCCGATTGGCGTTCGGGCGCTACGAAGTGATGTATTGCTCGAGTTGTTCGATGAGGAACTTCTGCTCGTGGATCACCGTCTTCACCACGTCGCCGATTGAGATCACCCCGATCACCGTCTGGCCGTCGGCCAGCACCGGGAGATGGCGAATGCGGCGCTCGGTCATCAGCGCCATGCATTCACCGACCGAATTGTCCGGGGTCACCGTGTGAACCTCGCCGGTCATGATCTCGGCCACGGTGGTGTGCTTGGAGTCGCGCTCGAACAGGATGACCTTGCGTGCGTAGTCGCGTTCCGACATCACGCCGACGAGACGGTCGTCGTCGATGACGAGCAACGCTCCGATCCCCTTGTCGGCCATCAGTTCCAGTGCCTCGTAGACGGTGGCGCCGGACGGCACCGCCCACACGTCATCGCCCTTGTTGGCGAGCAGCTGGGACACGGTGGTGCGCATGCATCTCCTTTGTCGGTCCTTGTAACGGACGCTACCAACCCGTCACCGGAACTGTGAGGCATTCGGACGGGAATCAGCGGTGACGGGTCGCCAGTGACCCAGTTCTGCTTTCATGGCGACATGACCGAACCCCGCGGCGCCGGACGCCAGCGCCCCCGCCTCACCGCCACCGTCACCGATCTCGAGGTGGTGATCCAGCGCGCCTATCTGGTGGGTGTGGTGCTGGGCAAAGGTGACGTCCAGGAAGCCGAGACCAGCCTCGCCGAGCTGGAACTCCTCACCGACACCGCCGGGTCCGACCCGGTGGAGGCGGTGCTGGTGCGTCGCGACAAACCCGACGCCGCCACCTTCGTCGGTCACGGCAAGGTGGCCCAACTCGCCGCCGAGACCAAGGCGATGGACATCGACGTGGTGATCTTCGACAACGAGCTGAGCCCGGCGCAGCAACGCAACCTGAGCAAGCTGTTCGAGGTCGACGTGGTCGATCGTGTCGCCGTGATCCTCGACATCTTCGCCCAGCATGCATCGAGTCGCGAGGGGATGTTGCAGGTCGAGCTCGCCCAACTCCGCTACCGGCTCCCCCGGCTGCGGGGCAAGGGCACCCAGCTTTCCCGGCTCGGCGGTGGAACCGGAACCCGGTTCGGTGGCGGTGAGACCAAGCTGGAGACCGACCGTCGTCGGATCCTCGAGCGGGTCACCAAGCTCGAGCGCGAGCTCAAGCACCTGGAGCGCTCCCGTTCCACCCGCACCAAGGCACGCAAGCGGGCCGAGCTGCCCCACGCCGCCCTTGTCGGGTACACCAATGCCGGCAAGTCGACCCTGTTCAACCGGCTGACCGACGCCGGGGTCCTGGTCGAGGATCGGCTGTTCGCCACCGTCGATTCGACCATTCGCCGCACCGATCTTCCCAGCGGACGCCCGATGTTGGTGTCGGACACCGTCGGGTTCGTCCGGCATCTCCCCCACCAGCTCGTCGAGGCGTTCCGCTCCACGCTCGAGGAGGTGGCGGAAGCCGATCTGCTGCTCCATGTCATCGATGGTGCCGACGCCGACCCGGACCGCCAGATCCAGGCGGTCCGTGAGGTGTTGCAGGAGATCGGCGCCGGGACCGTCGACGAGTTGATCGTGATCAACAAGGCGGACATCGCCGAGACCGCCACCATCGACCGGTTGCTGGCGGTCCACCCCGACGCCGTGGTGGTGTCTGCGGTCACCGGAGCCGGTATCGACGAGCTGTTGACCGAAGCCGGTCTGCGGCTCGAAGGGGTCACCGTCGATGTCGAACTGGTCATTCCCTACGACCGTGGCGAGGTGGTCTCCACCCTGCACGATGTGGCCGAGATCCTGAGTGAGAACCACGGGGCCGACGGCACCCACCTCGAGGTCCGTCTGGAGAAGCGTCATCTCGAACGGTTCGCCGAGTTCACCCAACCGGTGGTCTGAGCCGCCCCCTGCCCCACCTTCGATCGACGTCCGGCCGTCCTGCGGCCGACCGTTGATCAGAACAGATCGAGCAGGTCCTTCTTGTTGGATCCGCCCGGCACACGGCGATCGCCCCGCGGCTGACCCGCCGACCCTGAGCGGCCACCGGCAGTGCCGCCCGTCGCCGGATACCCGGGTTCCACTCCCGACGGCGAGGGGTTGACCGGGTGGGCGCCGGCGAGGCGTCTCCGCTCGGCGGCGATCGGGATCAGCGTCGCCGAGACGTAGATCACCTGGACACCAAGGGCGATCATCCCCGCCGCCGCCAGCCCGGGTGCCACCGGCACGATCGGCAGCACCGGGATCAGGGCCCCGATCACCCAGGCGATCTGGAACATGGTCTCGGAATTGGTGAATGCCCGACCGCGGTGTTCGGTGGGCACGGTCACCTGCAACAACCCGTCGAATCCGAACTTGGCGGTGCCCCAGGCGAGCCCGGCGGCGCAGGCCAGGACGGCGGCGGCGGGGAGCGAGAAGTACTGGGCGGCGATGAACGCCGCCGCCGCCTCGATGGCGAGACCGATCACCACCATCGGTTCCTCCGGGATGCGACGTTCCAACGCCGGGGCCAGGATGGCTGCGACGAAGAACCCGAACCCGCCCGCACCGAGAAGGAACCCGAAGTCGAGCGCCCCGGCGTCCGCATCCCGGAACGCAAAGGCCACCACCAGCAGCAGGAACCCATTGAGGAACCTCACCCCGGCGGTGGCGAACCTGGCCAACCGGACCGGGCGGGGGGCGCTCCAATGGCGGCCCCGCCCCGTGGGCGGGTCGACCGAACCGACGTCGCCGTGGAGCGGTGGGAGCAACCTGGCCGCCACCGCCGACCAGGCGAACGCCGCACTGGCGAACAGCAGTGGCACCCAGAGCAGGTCGAGACCGAGCCCGAGCGCTCCGAGAGGCACGACCACGGCGCTCCCCATCACCCCGAGACGGGCCAGGTGCGCATTGGCGGCGACCAGCTCGGCGGCATCGTCCAACACCACCGGGAGCACGCTGCTGCGGGAGATGCCGTGAAAACGCGACAGCACCAGCATCAGGAAGGCGAGCGGGAACAGGGCGATCGAGTCGATCAGCACCATCATCAGCAGCGCCAGACCTGCCCGTAGCGCAGAGCTGAGCAGCAACCCGCCCCGGTACGCCGACGGGAACCGCTCGAAGATCCGACCGAGCAGCGGTCCGATCACCGCAAACGGCGCCAGGGTGATCAGCAGGTAGAGCGCGACGTTCTCGCGCGCCTCGGTCGACGGGACCGCAAAGAAGAGGGTCCCGGCCAGCGCCATCGCCACGAGGGTGTCCCCGGCGACCGAGCCGGCGTGCGACTGGGCGAGGTGCCGGAAACCGGCGCCTCTCGACCAGAACGCCGAATACACCCGATCAGCCACGTACCGCGACGATGACCGAACCGCCCGGGACATGCGGGCGGAGGTCGCCGGTGTCGGGTCCGTCGGGTCGTGACCGGTCATGGAACCAACGTAGCCCCATCCCGGGGGCTCCGCCCGCCGAGGGCGGCGGGGCGGGGAACCGGCTGCAGTCCCGGTGTCGGCGGAAACCGCCAGCAACCAGGCCTCAGTCCGAGACCTCGGTTCGCCCCATGGTGCGCAGCGTGGTGCGCACCTCATCGGCAACTCGGTCGAGTCGACCGGCGTCGGGGGCCGGGTCGGCGTTGGCGAAGTCCAGGTCCCCCATCCCGTCGATCGGGACCACGTGGATGTGGAGATGGGGCACCTCGAGCCCGGCGATGAGCATTCCCACCCGGGCGGCCCGATAGGTGTCCCGCAGCGCTTCACCGAGAACCCGGGCCACCTCGGTGAGATGCGCCAGCAACTCGGGGGATGCATCGGTCCAGTGATCGACCTCGGTGCGGGGCACCACCAGCAGGTGCCCGTCGCGCAGCGGATTGATCGACAGGAAGGCGACACACCGATCGTCCCGCCACACGAAACGTCCCGGCAGGTCGCCCTCGATGATCCTGGTGAAGACAGATGCCACTGGCCTCAATGTACCGCCCCCACCCCCGACGTCGCCACGAAACGGACCGGGACCGGTCTGTTTGGCGCTCAAGTCGATCGCTCCGGGTGCCGATACACCTACCAGTGATTCCCGGTAGGAGGTCTTGCAATGAAACGAGCGCCGCTCCTCGCAGTGCTGATTGCCGTTGTGGTGGCCATGGCGGTCCCGGCCGCGGCGATGTCCGCCCGGGAGACCGGTGAGCTCGTCGAGTACGCCCTCGAGTTTCCGGTGGCCGGGTCGCCCTGGTACTACGACAGTTTCGGGGAGCCCCGCCCCAACGACCGGACCCACGCCGGGATCGATCTCTTCGCCGACAAGGGAGTCGAGGTGAGGGCGGTGGCCACGGGCACCATCCTGCGGGTGAACGGGAGTTACGACTCGCTGGCTCCGGAACGCTGCTGTTCGATGGTCATCCTCCACGACGACGGGTGGCAATCGGTGTACGCCCATCTCAACAACGACTCACCCGGTACCGACGACGGGAAAGGGTGGGGCATCGCCCCCGACCTCGCTCCGGGACGCCGGGTGTCGGCGGGGCAACTGATCGGCTGGGTCGGTGACAGCGGCAACGCCGAGGACACCCCGCCCCACCTCCACTTCGAGCTGCACGACCCTGCGGGAGTGATCGTCAACCCGGTCAAGGCGCTTCAGGCGTCCAAGGCGGGTCCGGTGGCGACCAGCGGACCGGCCACCCGGTTCAGCGGTGACACGGCGCTGGTGAAGCGCATCCAGGAGAACCTGACCCGGGTCGGCATCGACGTCGGCGGGGTCGACGGCCGGTACGGGCGGCTGACCGAAGGAGCGGTGGTCGAGTTCCAGCAACGCACCGGGTTGGAGACCGATGGTGTGGCGGGTCCGGTGACCCGGGCGGCGCTCGCCGGGATGATCCACGCCCAGACGGGCAGCCTGCTCGGGTTCGGTCGGAAGGGCGACGAGGTGGCGACGGTCCAGAAGCAGCTTGCGGCTGCCGGGCTCGACCCCGGACCTGCGGACGGCAGCTTCGGCCCGGTGACCCTGCAGGCGGTGCTCTCGTTCCAGAAGGCACGGTCGTTGGCGGTCGACGGGCTGATCGGTCCGGAGACCCGGGCCGCACTCGGCGGCAGCAACTGACCGGATCGGGGTCGGTCCGTCCCCGACAACGGCGAGGCGCCGGGTCGGTTACAGGGCGGTGGCGGCGAACTCGGCCAGGGGGCTGCGGACGGAGCGGTCGAGGGTGACGTGACCGAACAGCGGGCTCCCCTTGAGCTTCTCGATCAGGGCGGCGAGACCGCCGAACGGTGAGACGTACGGATTGTCGACCTGGGTGAGATCCCCGCAGAACACCACCTTGGCGTCGGCGCCGATCCGGGTCAGGATCACCTTGAGGGTGGGTAGCTCCAGGTTCTGGGCCTCGTCGATGATGACCAGCTCACCGGTGATGGATCGACCTCGCAGGTAGGTGACGGCCGCCATCTCCAGGACATCCTGATCGAGCAGCCCCTCGACGGCCATCCGCGCCGAGGTGGCGTCGCTGTCGGCGAAGAGCGCATAGAGGTTGTCGTAGACCGCCGCCATCCACGGGGCGAGCTTCTCGTCGAGATCTCCCGGAAGGTAGCCGACCTCCTGACGACCGACCGCAACCAGCGGCCGGTATACCGAGATCCGGCGATAGCGGCCCAGCTCGACCACCTGCTCCAGGGCGGCGGCCAGGGCCAGGAACGTCTTGCCGGTGCCTGCCATCCCCATCAGCGAGACCGCCGGGATGTCGGGGTCCATCAGCAGGTCGAGGGCGAACGCCTGACGGACGTTCTTCGACTCGATCCCGAACGCCTGGCGGCTGCCGGAGACCCGCACCACGGTGGGGCCGTCGTCGTCGATCACCCGGCCCAGGGCCGTGTGCGACTCCGAGGCCCGCAGGATGCAGAACTGGTTGATCATCGCCTCGGCGACACCGGGCTGGGTTCGGTCGAGGACCACCTTGCCGTCGGAGTAGAGCAGATCGACCTGCTCGTGGGCGACGTCGATCTGGACCACACCGGAGTAGGCCTCATCGACCTCGACCTTGTCGCCCCGGTAGTCCTCGACCTCGACACCGAGCTGTGCCCCTTTGATGCGGAGCGCCGCATCCCGGGTCACCAACACCGCCGGTGTCCCGGCGTCGACGAGATTGAGACAGGTCGCCAGGATGCGGTGGTCGGAGGTGGCCGGGTCGAGCACCTCGGGGAGACGCACCGAGCGGACCCCGTTCAGCTCGATTCGCAGCGTCCCGCCACCGGCGAGCGGTTTCGGCTGCGAGAGACCGCCGTTGCGGGATGCGCCGAGTTCTTCGAGGAGGCGGATAGCCCGTCGCGCCCCTGCTCCGACCTCGTCCATCCGGGTCTTCTGCCGGTCCAGTTCCTCCACCACCACCAGCGGCAACACGACATCGTGCTCGTCGAATCGGACGATGGCGTGCGGATCGGCGAGCAACACACAGGTGTCGAGAACGTACGTCTTCATTGCCACGGCGTCGTACTCCCCTTGATAGGTTGTGGCGCCAGCGTGACCGGTGCGGCACCGAAACGCAAGGACCGTTTTCGCGGTTGGTGCGGACGACTCAGAGGGCGATGTGATCCATCCCTGGCACGCCGGTGAGTTCGACGTAGTCTTGGGTCGAGCTTCGAGAAGGGACGTTGGGTGACAGTTGCGGTGATCGGTGCCGGTTCCTGGGGAACCGCCATGGCGGGGATTCTCGCCGGCAAGGAACCGACGATGCTGTGGGTGCGGCGTGGCGAACTGGCGGCCGCCATCCAGCGGGACCGGGC
This sequence comes from uncultured Acidimicrobiia bacterium, assembly GCA_963708235.1. GTDB lineage: Bacteria > Actinomycetota > Acidimicrobiia > Spongiisociales > UBA5794. Next base: position 2,830,105 of record OY970200.1, read on the forward strand.
CAACCCGGACTACCTCCCCGGGTACGACCTCCCCGACGGGCTCACCGCAACCGACTCGCTCTCCGAGGCATTGGACGGCGCCGACGTGGTGGTGATGGCGGTGCCGTCACACGGCTACCGCCATGTGCTGGCGGAAGCGGCGCCGTCGATCTCCCCGGAGGCGGCCTTGGTGTCGCTGGCCAAGGGAATCGAACAAGCGACCCTGATGCGGATGACCGAGGTCACCGCCGATGTGCTCCCTGATCACGACCCGGGCCGGATCGGGGTACTCACCGGTCCCAACCTGGCGAAGGAGGTGGCGGCGGGGCAACCGGCGGCGAGCGTCGTCGCCACCGCAGACACCGATCTGGGCCGTCGCCTCCAGGACCTGTTCATGACCCCTCGCTTTCGGGTCTACACCAATGAGGACGTGATCGGGTGCGAGGCCGCCGGGGCGCTGAAGAACGTGATGGCGATCGCCGCCGGGATGGCCAGCGGGCTCGGGTTCGGGGACAACACCCTCGCCACGGTGGTGACCCGGGCGCTTGCCGAGGTGACCCGGCTCGGCTGCGCCATGGGTGGTGAGGAACGGACGTTCTCGGGTCTCGCCGGGATGGGCGACCTGGTCGCCACCTGTGTCAGTGCCCAGAGTCGCAACCATCAGGTCGGGGTGGCGCTGGGCCGTGGACACGGCATCGACGAGATCACCACCTCGATGCGGATGGTTGCCGAGGGGGTCAAGTCGACGAGGGGTGTGCTCGACCTGGCGGAGCGTCACGGTGTCGAGATGCCGATGGCCGAACAGGTTGGTCTGGTCCTCTACGAGGGCAAGGAGCCGACCGTGGCCCTCGCCGACCTGATGACCCGTCAGGCGAAACCGGAACGCTGAACCTCCCACGATCCTTGTGGCAATGTCCGGGCCGGGCCACTGATCGGCCAGGCAGGACGGTCGGCCAGCCAGTCACGCAGACATTCGTTCAGACCGGACGGGAGAACCCGCTGCGGGCGCCGGCCACCCGGGGTCTGATGGCACACCCCTCGAGGTGGTCGTTGACGATGCCCATGGCCTGCATGAAGGCGTGGGCGGTGGTCGGCCCGACAAAGCTGAACCCGCGGCGCTTCGAGCTCCTTTGCCAGCGCCGTCGATTCCGGTGACGTCGGTTCCAGCGAGGCGGGTCGATCAGGTGGCTCGAACGACCACACCAGAGACCCGAGCGATCCCATCTCGCCGGCCACCTCGATCGCCCGGCGGGCATTGTTGATCGTCGACACGATTTTGCCACGGTGGCGGACGATGCCGGCGTCGGTGAGCAACCGGTCGACGTCGGTGTCGGTCATCTCGGCGACCACGCCGTAGTCGAAATCGTGGAACGCACGGCGGAATCCGTCACGCTTGCGCAGGATGGTCAGCCAGCTCAAGCCCGATTGGAACCCCTCGAGACACAGCTTCTCGAAGAGACGGTGTTCGTCGTCCACCGGGAATCCCCATTCGGTGTCGTGGTACGCGACGTAGTCGGGCGACGACACCCCCCACCAGCATCGGGAAACCCCGTCCGCTCCCCGCACCACCTTCTCATCCATCGATTCACTCCTCGAAAGGGGGGCACCCGGCCGCCGCCAGGATCTGGATGGCGAGGCTACCCGGCGCTCGAAGGCTGCCCCGCCTCCGACGGGCGGTCGCCCTCGAGGGCGTGGTGCTGGGCACGACGGGAGTGGTCGAGGACGACCGTCATCAGCTCGGCCAGGTAGTCCGGGTCGATCCCGAGGCTGCTCGCCTCGTCGCGGACCTCGTCGAGCAGTTCCGCCTCTCGATCCGGGGAGCGGAGCGGGAGACCGCGGGTGTGCTTGATCCGTGCGATCTCCACCGAGCTGTGCAGACGGCGTCTGATCAGCTCGACGAGTTGGCGGTCGATCCGGTCGATCTCGTCGCGGAGTGAGGGGATCCCGAGACGGTCCATCAGTTCCTCGAATCCCTCGACGGCCAGCTGCCCGCCGTTCCCGCTGCGGGCGTGGGCGGGGTCGGGATGGACGAGGACGCTGAGCCCGTCGGCGCCCACCGAGCGGGCCGCCAACGCCAGAGGGATGATCATGCTGGTGTCGGCCCGGCCCGGTGAGGGATCGACGACCACGGGGAGGTGCGACAGACGTTGCACCGCCGGGACCGCCGAGATGTCCAGGGTGTCGGTGGTGCGCGGATCGAAGGTGCGGCTCCCCCGCTCGCAGAGCACCACCTGGTCGTTGCCTTCCGCCATGACGTACTCGGCGGACATCAGCCATTCGTCGATGGTGGCGGAAGCCCCACGGTGGATCAGCACCGGTTTGCCGGTCTTGCCGGCATCGCGCAGCAACGTGAAGTTCTGCATGTTGTCGGGACCGATCTCGAGCATGTCGACGTGCTCGGCGGTGGCGGCCGCCTGGCCGTGGTGGATCACCTCGGTGACCGTGGGAAGACCCGTCTCGTACCCGGCCTTCTCCAACATCCACAGCCCGTCCTCGCCAAGACCCTTGAACCCGTAGGGGGAGGTTTCCGCCCGGTACGTGCCGGCGCGCAGCACCGACCCGCCGGCGGCGGCGACGGCGTGGGCGACGGCCAGCATCTGTGTCTCGCTCTCGACGGCGACCGGTCCGGCGATGACCGGGTAGGAACCGTCACCGAAACGGACGTCGCCGACGGCGACCACGGTCGTGGAGACGTCTCCGGCTCGGCGAAGGCTCTTGAGGACGGGTTCCATCTTGACTGGGGGTTCCCCTTTGAGTGGGGGTTTCGGGGCGGGGCTCATGGGGTGCTCCTGCGATCGAGCGGCCCGGGAAAACAGAAAGACCCGAAGCCGCTTGCTGGCTTCGGGTCGTCGGTGCGGTGACTGTGGGGGTGCGGTCAGCGCGTCTCGTCGGCCCGGGCCAGAAGCCCGGTAAACGAATACGCATAGAGCACACCATTGATCATGTCGTTGCCGAATGTACCGGCGCAGGCGCCGATGGGCAAGCGGGCATTTCGCTCAGGGGCCCCCGGTGGCCGGCCCCCAATGGCGTCGTTCGACGCCCGCCTCGACCCGGCACTGCGGTCGAGCGCTACTTGTCGGCGGAGTCGGGACCGCGACGCCGCACATCGTCGACCTGGGCGAGGGCGTCACGGAGGTCCACCAGCCACTCGTCGAGATTGCGTCCGACGATGCGGACACACCAGGCGAGGGCGTCGCTGCGGCTGCGGGCGACACCGCCCTCGATGAGAGTGTCGAGCACCATCCGCTCCTTGATCCGGAGCCGGGTCATGGTGGGCATCGACAGGTGGGTGAAGAGGCGCGACGAGTCCTCGCAGCGAACGCCCCATGACACCCGGCGACTGAACCTGGCCTCGGCCGAGGAGCCGATCTCGCCCCTCTCGATACGGGTGTCCTCGCGGAAGACCCGCATCGCCGCCAACCGTGCGGCGGTCTGCGCATCGGTGTCGGTGAGGGTCGGAGCAACGTCTTCGATGGTCAACACGACCAGGATCTCGTCGTCGTCGATGGTGAGTTCGGCGGGCAATACTCGCCATTCGGTCGGCAGCTTGGCGAGAAACCAATCGGTGATCTCACCAGGCGCAACATCGGGAAGGGCAGTGGTTCTCATATCGATGCTTCCTCGACGGGCCGAGATCCTACCTGTCCCGGCAATGGAAAAACTGCACGAGCCTAACCCAGAAACCTGAGTTACGCATCCTGCCAGCGTACCGGTCACCTTCTTCCCTACTGAGCCGCCCACACCCACCAGATGAGCAGTCCGAGGGCGGTCGGCGCCAAGAGTGCCTGGGCGACCGACCGGCTGCGGTGCTCTCCGCGGAGTCCGAGATCTCCGGCGAGGACGACCACGGCGCCGGCAACCGCAAGCAGGCTGGCGACCACCAGCAATCCGGTCACGGGAAAGTGACCACGGCGGGCCGGTGACAGGACCGATCCGGCTCGGTGGACAGATGCGTGGTTGCACCGCGGGAAGACATGCCCGTGACGGTACCGGACGGGAAGCGGTCACCTGCCATCCAGTCCACCGGACGACGCTGCAGCCCATGGTGGCGGGGCCCCGAATCTCGGGGGTCACGGGCACCCATAGAATCAGGCGGATGACCGTCGATTTCACAGCCAGTTCCCAACGTCGCCTCGGTCGGCTGCTCGCCGTTGCGGCCGTGTGGACCACCTTCGTGTGGGTCAACCGGTTGGTGAACCTCGGCTACGACGACCGGGAGTTGGGTTTCCTGGTGGTCCACTTCGTGATCGCCGGCATCTCGCTCGGGATCGCCGCCGCATTGGGGTGGTGGGCGTGGCGGCTGCTCCGCCGCCCGACCGGCGACGGCTGACATGGCTCGAGACGAGACCGGCCCGGTGACGACCCGGTGCGGTGGTCAGACCAGCCCGTCGATGAGGATGGCGGCGAACAGCGTCGCCAGGTAGATGTTGGTCCACGTGAAGAACCGCATCGCCTGCGACGGTTGGCGCCGCAGCGCCCATGCGGCGATGAGCAGCGCCACACCGAGCACCACCGCCGTCACCAGATAGATCCCGCCGACGGCGCCCGAGGCGAACAGCATCAGGGACACTCCGACCAGGATCCCGGTGTAGCGCAGGATGTGTTCGACGGTCCCCCGCTCCCCCACCACCACCGGCAACATCGGGATCGAGGCGGCGGCGTAGTCGTCGCGGTAGCGCAGCGACAGTGCCCAGAAGTGTGGGGGCGTCCAGTAGAAGATGATGGCGAACATCAGCCATGCGGGCAGCGCCAGGGAATCGGTCACCGCCGCCCAGCCGACCAGCGGTGGCACGGCGCCTGCGGCGCCGCCGATGACGATGTTCTGCACCGAGGTGCGCTTGAGGTAGGCGGTGTAGACGAAGACGTAGAACAGCAGCCCGGAGGTGGAGAGCACCGCCGCCAGCAGGTTGGTGGTCAGCCACAACCAGGCGAACCCGGCGAACCCGAGTGCGATCCCGAACACCAGTGCCTGATTTGGCGAGAGCCGCTCGGTGGGCAACGGACGACGTCGGGTGCGGGGCATGATCCGGTCGAGGTCGCGGTCGAGGACCTGGTTGAGGGCGTTGGCGCCACCGGCGGAGAGTGTCCCGCCGACGACGGTGGCGATCGCCAACCACGTCCCCGGCCATCCTCCGGCGGCCACCACCATGGCGGGGACGGTGGTGACGAGCAGCAACTCGATGATCCGCGGTTTGGTCAGCTCGACGTAGGCACGCAGCCGACCCCAGCGCTCCGGCGCCGCCTGGGGGTCGGTGATGCGTATCTGTGGACCGTCGAACTGCGGTCGGTTCATACCGTGATCTCCTGAAGCTCGTCAGCCGGAACGGCCAGCACCTCGGCTCCCAGTCTCACCCACAGCACCCAGAGGACATCGGCGAGAAGCAGATGCAGGACCTGGGTCTCAACCGGTGTCAGCAGGGCAATGTTGAGGAACCCGGAGGCGAACTGGATGCCGATGACGGCCTGCACCCAGCCACGTAGACGGCCGATGGTACCCGTCCCCCGATACACCGATGTCTGGGTGAAGATGAAGATCAGCCCGCCACCGGCGATCGCCATCACCGGATGGGCGATGCGGAGGTCGAGGAGGTGGGGGGCGGCGTCACCGAGTGTGTCGGCGAGGGCATTGAGCGCCCCGCTGGCGCCGATCACGAGCATCACCGCCGCTCCCGCCACCGTGAGCCTGGTGCGGGTCGGGTTGCGCCGCAGGTCGAGTGGGCGGCCCCCGCCGGCGAAGTAGGCGGTGAGGGTGAGGGCGGCGAGCAGGAGGAAGGTGTTGACGAGATGGACGGCGACGGCGACGACCCGCCCGTAGGACGCATCGTCCTCGACCCAGCCGAAGATCACGAGAGCGGCGCCGATGAGGGCCTCGATCACGAACAGCCCCGCCGACCAGTTGAGCGCCCGCCGCACCGGCTCACCCTTGGCGTGGCGGCGGTAGACGAGCACGATCAGGGCGACCAGTGCCACACCGAGCATCCCCGACATGAACCGGTGCGTCAGCTCGATGAACGTGGCGCCGGTGGCGGTGAAGGGAATGATGTGCCCGTCACAGCGCGGCCAGGATTCGCCGCAGCCCGCACCGGAGTCGGTTGCCCGCACCACCGCACCCCCCAGGATGACGACCACGGTGAAGCCGAGGGTCGCCCAGGAGAGCCTGCGAATGGCGGGATCGGCCACGGTTGGGGCAGCGGGCATCGAGCTTCAAGCGTAGCGGGACCGGATTCCCGATCCGGAATCCGGGGCCGACCCCCGGACTTCGGCATCGGTCGAAGCATTCCACGCAGGCGGCATCGCCGGGTCCCCCAACCGTGTACCGTTCCCAGCGTCAAGGAATTAATGGTGTGCCCAACGTCATTTCAGCAGTATATGGCGTTGCGTGACGGGATGGTCCACAAGTTACCCCTTGACACACACGCTGATCGTTCGTACGTTGCACCGAGATGTTCAGCAGTTCCTCCACCCAGCACACGATGTCCCCACGGGGACGGATCGCTGCAGGGCTGACCCTCGTCGTCGGGATGACGACGGCTATCGCCCTCCTCCACGCCCTGGGGAGAAACCCCGACTTTGCGGTGCGGTGGAGGGATCTGTGGACCTGGCTGGAGACCAGTTCCCCCGAACAGGTGATGTTGGCGGCAGGGCGGACCGTCGCCCTCGGTCTGGCCTACTGGGTCGTCACCACCTCCGTGATCTACACCTTTGCCAGGGCGGCGCGGTTGCCCCGACTGCTGCGGTCCGTGGAATGGGCGACGCCCCCGATGATTCGACGAATGGCCAACAGGGCCGTCGCCGTCTCCATCGCAGCCTCCACCCTCGGCGGCTCCGTCGTGGGCGCAGGCGTCGCTCCCGCCCTGGCAAGAGAAACACCAACGGCTGTGCCACCGGTGGTCGCAGTGGTGGAGGGAACGCCCGCCTCGGCAGGGTCGCAGCCCTACCCCGGGACGCAAGCGGGGCCGATCGACCCACACCCGGCCACCCGCCCTGGTGATTCCCACTCCGGTGGCAGGAACCGTCCCAGGCCGGGCTACGTCCCATCGCCCGCCGGGGACCCGGGCCCGGCGGTGAGCACCGCCAACGCCGTGCTCCCGATCCCGTTGCGGCTCGACGACCGGTATGTCCCGACACCCGCCGGTGGCGACACCACCCACCCTGCGCCACCGTTCGCCCAGACCACACCGCTCCGACCCGCACCGCCCGACCACAGCACCGAGGGAGACCGGGCAACCATCGGCGAGCGTGCTCTTCGCCCGTTCCACACCGACCGGATGACGCCGATCGGCGGATCGGGTGTCACCGGCACCCCGAACCGGGAAGCCGAAGCCGGGGCGACCGCAACGGCGTGGACCGTCGAGACCGGCGACAACCTCTGGCTGATCGCCGAGCGCCATCTCCACGACACCCTCGGTCGCCACCCCACGGCGCCCGAGCTTTCCACCTACTGGGCGGATCTCGTCACCGCCAACCGCACCGCCCTCCGTTCCGGCGATCCCGACCTCATCTATCCGGGAGAGACGATCACCTGCCCGGCGGTGACCTTCAACCGATAGCCACGTCCCCGCCTGCCGACGCGGCTGACCGCCGGACGCCCGCTACTCCAGATACGGGCAGTGGCGGCATCCCTGCTCGCAGCACGACCCGCGCCCGGTGTGATAGGCGGCGGTCAGCACGAACAGACCCGTCCCGGGATCGATGTATCCGCCGGCTCCCGCCACCATTGCCGCCTCGTGACGGGCCAGGATCTCGGTGCGATGGGGATGGTCGGGGTCGAGCCGGTCCGGGTGAGGCTCGTTCGGCCCACGTCTGTTCACGCGGCCACCCCGTCGGGGGGCGCCAGCCGGGCCGACCGGTGGCAACAGGACACCATGGGCTTCATTCTGGTCCGTCGGGACTGTGAGCCGTCGCTGGCCGCCATAGGATCAGGGATCAGGAGCGACTCCCGGATCATCCGACGATGATCCCGGCCGACCACAAGGAGCACGTCATGACGCTGGACGACTGGATCGAGGCCTACCGCACGGCGTGGGAGACAAGCGACGCCGCCGCCGCTGCCGCGCTCTTCAGCGCCGACTCGACGTACCGCTCCAACATCTTCGACGAGCCGCACCAGGGCAGGGACGGGGTCCATGCCTACTGGGAGTCGGTCACCGCCACCCAGAGCGACATCCGGGTGCGGATGGGAAGCCCCTTCGTCGACGGTGACCGTGTCGCCGTCGAGTTCTGGACCAACATGAACGTAGGGGGTGTGGGCGCCGTGACCCTCCCCGGTTGTCTCCTCCTCGACTTCGACGCCGACGGTCTGTGCCGGCGCCTCAGGGAGTACTGGCATTTCGAGCCGACCAGCGCCGAGCCGCCGGCCGAATGGGGGACGTGACCGCGGTCGGCGATACCTCACCCGCAACGCGGTACCGCCGCACCCGGGCGTGAGCAGCGGTGCACGCCGCACCCCGGTTCGACGTGGTGTCAGCCCTCCAGGGCAGCTCGCCCCTCGCCCGTGTCCCGACCAGGTGGGAGGGGCGGGCACTACTGTCGGCAGTGAGCCACAGGAGGATGGGCATGGTCCAGCACTACCACGCTGCGCAGCGATCGTTCCAGGACCGGTTCGACACCCGCCGGCTTGCCGACCGGCTTTCCGAATCGACGTCGGATGTCATCACCGAGCCGTTCAAGAGGTTCATCGAGGAACGTGACATGTTCTTCATCGCCACCGCCGACCCCGAGGGGTGGCCCGAGTCGTCGTACAAAGGGGGCGAACCCGGTTTCGTCCGGGTCATCGACGAGCACACCCTGGTCTTCCCGGTGTACAACGGGAACGGGATGTTCCTGACCGCCGGCAACCTGGCCGTCAACCCACGCATCGGTCTGCTCTTCATCGATTTCGAGGTCGGAACGCGGTTGCGGATGAGCGGGCACGCGTCGATCGACCTCGATGATCCCCTCGTGGCGATGTTCCCCGGCGCCCAGTTCGTGGTGCGGGTACGGGCACGGGAGGTATTCGCCAACTGCCGCCGCTATGTGCACCGCTACACCCGGGTGCAGAGTTCACCGTTCGTGCCGACAGGTGAGGCCGACCCCCCGGTGCCGGACTGGAAGCTCGACGCATGGTTCGCCGGCACCCTGCCCGCCAACGACCCCGCCCTGGACCCCGACCACCCGAGCGCCCCCTCGATCCCTCAGTTCTGAGCGCACCCTCACCGTCGGCGGCGAGTCAACCACCTCGAACCGAGGTTTCCGAAACAGTGGGCCAACCTTCGGTTCCCACCGGGCCAGGCAAAGTTGTGGTGCGTTCGGGGCCGCTGAGCGATCACCTACCTGACGGTGGACACCGTCCACAGGCGCCATCTCGAGGTGGTGTCGTCCCATCTCATCTCGATGTTCCAGTCGTAGGTGAAGGCGTCACCGGAGGGCTGGGTGAACTGGACCGCCGAGCTGACCACGACGACTTCTTCTGTCGGTTCCGGAACCACGGGGTTGATCAGGTCGAACCGGTAGCTCCCCGCCGTGGTGTCACCGAGGGCACCGACCTCTTCGGCCAACTGACGGTGTTGCGGCCCATCGATCACGAAGGTGTCGGCGAGGACCGCCACCTCGCCGGAACCGGCGAAGGCGGCCCAGGCGGTGAGCGCCGCTTCGAGGTCGTCGACCACCTCGGCGGCGGGAGCGCCGGACGGTATCGAGGTGTCGGTGGGGGCATCGTCGCCGGTTCCTGCGCCTGCACTGCCGTCGACGGTGCTACCGGTCGTTGCGCGGTCTCCGATCGACGTGGAGGAGGGGCCGGTCGGTGAGACGACCTGCGACGACGGCCGCTGCGCCACGATCACCGCAACGGCGAGCACGGCGACTGCGGCGACCGCCACAATCAACTTCCAGGGCGGCAGCCCCTCGCCGGGACGGCCTGGTCTGTTCTGTCCCACCGCGGCCTTTCAGGGAAGCGAACGTTCTCCGGGGAGCGCAAACGCCCGCACCCGCATCGGGATGGCATTGTCGGACAGGAACACCCCCAGCAGGGTGAGCCCCACTTCACGCTCCAGCACCACCTCGATGCCGCCGTCGACGAAACCGATCGCCACCGTGAAGTCTCCGCCGAGCGCTGCACCGTTTCGGGCAACATAGTCGCGGGCCCGGGCCTCGGCCTCGGGGCGATCGAGGACCACCTCACCCCCGTCGCGAAACACCATGGCGTCGACGGCGGTCGCTCCGGCGTTGGACGCCGAGTCCGCCACCCCGGCGAGCGCCTGACGCTCGGCGAACACCCTCCAGGTGTCGATGGCAAGCCCGCCAAACCCGAACAGCACCACGATCAGACCGAGCCCCCAGATCGTCACCGCACCCCGCTCGTTCACGATGTGTCCCGGAAGTCGTCGACCCGTTCGGAATGCGACCAGGTCTTGGCCATCCCGCCACCGACCTTCCCCACCGATGGAACCACCAGCGCCGGGATCTCCATCGTGACATGGGCGGTGACCTCACCACCGGGAACCATCTCCCCGCTGAACGTCACCGACCGCAGCGACGAATCCGGCCAACCGTGGTTTCGGACGATCTGCAGGGCGATCGCCTCGCCGGCTGCCCGGCCCGCCGCCTCATCCACGGCGAGTACCGCCTGGCGGGCGGCCTCCTGCGCCGCCAGCTCCGCCGTCGAGCGGGCATCGATCCAGCGCGGCACCTGCGCCAATCCGATCACCGTCGGGAGCAGCAGCAGCCCGATGACGAACATCATCTCGAGGACGGCGGCCTCACCCCGTTCGTCGCCGTTCCCGGACCGAGCCCCGCACCGCACCCTCTTCATTCACCGCCCCCCATTTCCTGGGTGGCCCGTGCCGCCAGACGGAACCGCCACGAGGGAACCCCGGGCATGGTGGCCGGAAAGTGGGCGTCGGCTTCGGCGATCAGCACTCCGTCACCGGCGGTCCGGCAGGCGATGGCAACACCGTCGCCCAGCTTCCCTCCGAGCAGATCGGCGAGTAGCGCATCGGCGCGCTCCTGACAGACGGCGACGCCTGCCTCGACCCTCGACCCGGCGCGCACGCCCTCGTCGAGCGCCGCTCGGACCACCGCCTGCCCGTAGAGGAACATGAACATGTGGACGACACCGACGGCGACGACAAACGTCAGGGCCACCGCCAGCATCACGCCGACCCCGATCTCCCCGGATTCACTGCGGCACCGCTCGGTGCCCCGTCGACCCGTGCCGGTCACCGACCTTGCGCCCTCCAAGGGGCGGCCGTCACATCTCCCCCGGCATGATCTCTCACGGCATGATCTCTCACGGCATGGCCTCTCACGACATGGCCTCTTCGATCCGCTCACACCGACACGCTCGCCGGAGTACCAGCGCGACGGGCCGGTCCACGGGCTGACATCAGCCGATCCCCAGGATCCGCTCCTTGACGTTGGCGAACACCGAACTGACCAGATCGTCGAAGACGACGTTGATCGCCGCGATTGCCACGACGGCAAGCACCGTCCACGCCAGGATGGCGGCGGTGTTCACCTCTCCCTTCTCGCCCAGCCAACTCCGGGCCGAATCGTCCGGTTCGTTGCTCATGATTCCTCCCTCGGGTTCCCGACGCCACCTCCGGCGACCGGGCACGGGTTGTCGCTTCTCGTTTCCAGGCCACAGACAAGACTCATAGACCGAAGATCAGGGATGGCACCGGCGCCCCGATGAACAGCAGCAGGACCGGGGCCAGGATCAGCACGATCGGAACGATCAGCCACAACCGTCGCCGGGCTGCCTCGCGTTGCAGGTCGTCACGCCGTTGCGCCCGCAGGTCTTTCGACAGATCGAGCAGCGCATCACCGAGGTCGGCGCCGCGATCCTGGGCGGTGGCCAGCACGTTGTAGGTGCGCTGCGCCTCGGGTTCGGCAGTTACCGCCGCCGCCCGACGGAGCGCCTCCGTCATGGTGATCCCGGACTGCTGGAGACGGAGCACCTCGTTGAGTTCGTCGACAAAGACTCCGTTGCCCCGATCCACGGCATGTCGCAGGGCGTCGACCACTCCTCCACCGACCCGGGTCCGCATGGCGATGAGCTGGTTGAAGGTGTACAGCTCTCCACGCAATCGCATCCGACGTGACTGGATTCCAGCCGTCACCCGACTCCGCGCCGTGGTCACCCCGAGCACGAATCCGAGGAGACCGAAGAAGACCATCGATCTCGGCCCGCCGGTGACCAGCCCGAAGGTTCCGAGACCCACGGTGAACAGAAGGGAACGGCCGAACGAGCGCACCCGATACTCACGCACCCGCTGCTCCGGCGGTACTCCCGGATAGAGCCCGGCGTGGCGGAGCCGCAGCGCAAGGCGGTCGTCGTTCCCGGCGTTGATGAGCTGTGAGAACCATCTCACCATGGCATCGAGAATGGGCCCGAACAGCCCCCTGATCGTCGAGTCACCCGACGACGCCGACCTCGCCGGACCATGCACATCGAACGAGCGGGCAAGCCGGCTCCGGGACACCGCCGCATATGGTCGTAGCCGTGGCGCCAACGCCCGGTAGGGACGCACCACGAGCCACACAGCGGCACCGACGGCCACTCCGCCCAACATCGCCGCCACGACCTGAAGCTGGCTCACGGCAACACCCGCTGGCGTGATCCGACGACCGTGGCCCCGCCGCCGAGCACTCGCGATTCCCCGCGATCCCGGGACATGAGCCGCATCACGATGACTCCGACCGCCGACCACACCGCACCGATGACGACCACCAACTGCCCCGCACCGGTGCGGTAGAAGGCGCGATAGTCGGGGGGCACCGTAGCGAGGAACACCAGCACCCCCCACGGGACGAGGACCACCAGCAACCCCTCGATCCGTTGCTCCAGCCCGGCGGTCTGAATCTCCTCGATGGTGCGGAGATCATCGGTGATGGCGGCTACCAGATCCCGGAGCACATCCTGAACCAGATCCCCGCCGTACTCGTGCGCCAGGATGAAAATCTCCAACACCTTGTCCGAGGTGGGATCGGCCAGTTCCTCCTTGACGATCTCCAGGGCGGGAACCACCCCGAACATCCGGGCCTGGAGCGGGAACCGGGAGAACGCCGATCGCAGCGCCTCCGGACCCTCGGTGGCCAGACCCTCGACGGCCCGCGCCAGGGTCGCCCCCGAGCTCACATGGGCGAGGACGTCACGGATCCCGTCAGGCCACGCCTGCTGGATCTCGGCGATGCGACGGCGACGCTCCCGGGTGAAGTACGCCCGCGGTCCGAGCCCGACGACCAATGCCGGAACCAGCGCAATCACCACGCTCTGGGTGACCAGCCACAACAACAGGAATGCAGCGACCCCAACCGCCACCGACCCCGACCAGAACTGCCGCGGGGTGAGCTCGGATCCGGCCTGGACCAGCCACAGCTGACGCTTCGACACCTGGGGACGCACGGCGCCGGTCGATTGCAGGTGAGGGGCGACACCGAGGAAGAGCGCCATGGCCAGATACACCGACACACCCCCGAGCAGTGCCGCCAGCAACCTCACAAGTGGGGCCTCCACTCGCCGGCGAGGATGTCTTTGGTGGTGACATCCTCGGGCAGCACATCGTCGATACGGCGCACCAACTCAGGACGCGGCAAGGTGCCCGTCCACTCCATCGGTCCATCGCGGTCTGCCCGGGCGAATATCGGCTCCGTGGTGAAGTCGTCGGCGGTCATCGACGGTGCGATCGAGAGAATCTCGGCCACCTTGCGACGCGGTCCGTGACCGCCGATCCCGATCCGTCGATCCAGATGGACCACGACGTCGATACCGCGGGCGAAACTGCGCCGCGCCACCGATTCAGGGATGTTCTCCCCCGCCTTCAGCGAGTTCTCCACCAGAGCCGACAGGGCCTCACGCGCCGAGTTCGCATGGACGGTGCAGGTGAACCCGCAACCCGAGTTGACCGCCCGCGTCAGTTCGTAGGCCTCTTCCCCGCGCACCTCTCCGACACAGAGCAGATCGACTCGCTGGGCAAGACAGACCTTGATCAGGTCGCGCAGCGAATAGCGACGACCACCGTCCATCGCCACCGCAGACGCTTCGTAGAACGAGGAGTGCAGCGACAGCGGGATGTGCAGTTCCCGGACCTCCTCGACCATCCGTATGCAGATGTCATCGGGGACCGCTCGGAGAAAGGCACTCATCGCCGTCGTCTTCCCGGCGCCGGTGGGTCCGGAGAACAGCACCGAAGCGGTAGCCTGGGCCAGCGACCACAAGAATGCGGCGGCGTTGGTGGGGAGAGAGTCCCGCTCGACCAGCGAAGCGAGGGTCTCGTCTGCGACCGTGTACTTGCGGATCGTCGCCGAGAGCCGATCGGAAACCGGAGGAATGACGGCGGTGAGCCGAGCCCTACCGTCGAGGACCCGGGCCTGCTGAATCGCCGAAGAGGCGTCGAGACGGCGGTTGGTACCGGCCAACATCCGGTCGACGATCTGACGGTTCTCCGACTCGGTCGTCGCCGCCATAAGGGCCTCGAGCCGCCCAGATGGCCCGATGAAGGAAATTCGGTCACCTTCGATGAAGATCTCCTCGACATCGCTGCGGTCGAGTACCTCGGTGATCGGGCCGAATCCGGCGATGGCATCCCAGAGCCGCCGGGTCATCTCCGCCGGATCACGCAACGGCTGGTTGTCCCCGGCATGGGCGGACGTCTGGTAGGCCTGCACCGTCTCGCTGACGAACCGCTGGATGGCGTCGGCGTCGCGCTCCGGTGTGAGTTTTCGTTCCTCGATATCCTCGACCAGCCGCCGCCTCAGATCGTGGTAGACGCTCATCGACCCGAGCTTTCCAACGGCACGGACTCGGCAGTGTGAGGTTCAGCTCGAGCCTGGTGGCGACGGAATCGCGAGGCGGGAGCAGATCGGGGCGTCACCTGGTCGACCACCCGCGACAGGCGCCGCATGAACGGCCCGGACGTCACCAGGTCACCCTGCCACGATGCCTTTCGGATCCTTGGATCGACCGGTAGGAACGTCAGCGACGCCGGAGTGAGGCTGCGGTGGAGCTCCTCGGAGATCTCGCCGCGGATGAACTGGCTCGATGGCGCCTGGTTGACCACGACATGGATCGGCGCCGCCGTGAGTCGACTCTGGTCGCCGGCCAGCGTCAGCAACCTGGTCATCCCCAACGGGCTTGCGCTGGTGACGACCAGGGTGTGGTCGGCGACGGTCATCATTCTGCGGGCTACATCGAAGCGACCGGTTCCTCCAGCCATACCCGCGAGATCCTCCAGGTGCCTGCTGGTCTTCACCACGACCACCTCGAACCCGGTGGCGAGTTCGGTGACGAGGTCGGCCGCCTCCGTCTCCGACAGGTTTTCCCATTCCCTCGGGTTCGGGATCCCGGCGATGACCGCAAACCCCTCGGGGTGGTAGGTGAAAGCATCATCGAGCGACGAACGCAGCCGGAGGTGTTCGGTGGCGGTGAAGATGTTGGGCGTCAGCCGCATCCCGAGACGCTGCGCCAGGGACGGCTCGACCGTGTCCATGTCCACGAGCACACATGAAATCTGGCGCCTCACCATGAGTCCGGCGATTCCGGTGGCGACCTCGGTGGCGCCGTCGCTGCCGGTCACGGCGACGATGACACCGTGGCCGTCTCCCGAGACCGCAGCATCGCCGGGTTCGGTCGGTCCCGGTTCCCCGGCGAACTCGTCGACGAGATCAGCGAACTCCTCGTCGATACCACGTTGGCGAAGGGCTTCGTTGATCGCACGGACCAGATCGCCGGCCGGGGCGTTTGCCGCCACGGCACTGTCAACGCCCGCAGCGAGGACCCGCTCCTGAGATGCGGCTCCACGCTCGGGGTCGCACACTCCGACCACGACTCGCCCTGCGGTGTGGAGACGGTCGACAAGACGCGGAGTGAGCACGCTCGAGACATCGTCGATGACGAGAACGTCGTAGGCCATGGCCAGCGCATCGTCCTGGGTAAGGACGGTACCGACCACCCGGATCCCACCGTGATCGCTGACGTAGCTGATCAGGTCGGTCACCCATGATCGCTGCGATGAACCGAAGCAGACCACAGGTTCGACCCGGACCGTCGCCACCTCAACCTCCGCCCTCGGTGACCTCGGCGCTTCCGTCGTCGGCCGGATCATTCGTCGGACCATCGATCTCGTCCTCGAGCCCGAGGTCGGCGACGATCCGTTCGAGCGTGACATCGGGGGAGCCGGTGGATCGGAGCAGATGCACCACGCCGAAGTCGAGGGCCTGGGCAACGGCGAGCGCCTGCACATCGTCGACGGCGAGAGTCACGGCGAAACTGGTGGTGGCTCCGAAGGTGCTGGAACGGGCGCCCGGGACATCGAGTACTTCGATGTCGGTGGCGATGTAGTGGGCTCCGTCGGCGTCGAATCCGATGACATCGACCCGGTCACCGATGTTGAGTTCGCCGCCGACGGCGCGGTTGATGTCGACGGGCACCGACATCGCCCGCAGCCCCATCGGGGTCTCGACCGGACGGAGATCGGAACCCAGCACCGGCTCTCCCTGGGCGATGGTGCGGGTCGAGACCGACCCGGCCAGCCGGTCGAGGGAGGCCGGAGTCATCAGGTTCGTCCCGAAGCCGGCCGCCGCCGGGATCTCGACGGTCTCGAACATGTCGACCGTGACGACGTTGCCGGAACGGATCAGATCGGATGCCACCACGACCTCGACGACGTCCTCCTGGGCCCGCATCCAGCTCAGAATCAGTAGGAAAGCCAGCAAACCGCTCAGCGCGGCGATCAGGTGCAGCAGACCGAAACGACTGCTGAGCCGTCGCCGCGGGGGCGGCTGTGGCTCCAGTGTCCCGGGTCGGTCGGATCGTTCGCGCTGTCGTGTAGTCACGATTACTTTCCCAGCTATCGCCGAACGCGACTGTACCGAACCTGCTCCACACTTTGCAAGGGGTCCTTGTCGCACACGATCGGATCATGATATCGTTAGCTACCACACCAGACCGAAACAGGAACCCCCCGTCCTCTTTCACCAGCAGCGGAGGAACAAGAGCCATGGCGCTCGATCTCGACAAGATCCTCGAGGGATATCGCAACCAGTACCCGCCGACCTTGAACACCGCCCAGGTCGCCGAGATGCTCGGGTCCTCGGCCGAGGTGGTGCGATCCAAGGTGGCCACCGGCGAGCTGCCCGCCTACCGGTGGGGGAAGAACTTCCGGTTCTTCCGCGACGAGGTACTCGACTGGCTGCGGAACCAGACGGTGTCGGCACGGATCGTTCCCGACGCCGAAACATCCGACGAGTCCGTTCCCGAGTCGCCCTCCGTCGACGCCTGAGGCGTCGGGCAGGATCCGGTCTGCGGCTGAGACGTCAGCGGGTACGGGTCCCAAGCCCCGAAGGCGCCGCACGCATTGCTCAGCGGGTCGGGACCACGACGCCGCCGAGGATCGACAGCGGGATCACCCAGTCGTTGCCGGGTGCCCCGGCAACGAGGACATGGTCGACGGCGACCGCCGTCACCCGGCCGACCACATCGAAACCGTCGCCGATGATCCGTACGGTGTCGGCGTCGACCTCGAGTTGACCGAGATAGCTGCGCAGTGACCCGTGGGTTCGGTCGCCGATCACCCCACCCTCGCTGCGTTCCAGGCTCACGGCACCGACCGTGGCCAGGTTGATCGCCACCACGGCGTCGGTCCCGTCGAGGACAGCGAGATCACCTCGTACCGCAATCAGCTTTCCCGAGAACACCTGATCGGCGACAGTGGTGGTAACCCGGTCACCACGCTGCATCGCCTCCCAGAGCACCTCGGGGAGCGCCCGGGCCCGGCGACGCAGCTGTTCGGCGTCGCTCTCCCAGGCCGCCATGTCCCGTTCCCACTCGCGTGCCCCCCGCCGGGCGACATCGGCGAGTTGCCCACCGGTGGGGTCGGCGCCGTAGTCGCGCCCGGACCCCTCCGGCGCTTCGGCCCCGGAGTCACCGGGCAGATCGGGTAGCGGTGGGATCATGGTCGGTGGGTGTGGTGGCGGCGTCAGACTTCGGCGTCGTCGGTCTCCATGTCATCGGCGTCCCCGGCTTGCACCGGGAAGCTCCGCAACCACTCGAAGATCTCATCCCGGAAGAAGCGGAAGGTCCGCCCCCCGGGAAGACGGTACGACGGAATCTGCCCCTCCCGCGCCATTCGCCGCACCACCTGGATGTTCATCCCGAGAAGCTCGGCCACCATCGCGGTGTCGAGCACCGGCGGAAAATCTTCCGTGTGTTCCAAGTCTGGCCTCCTCAACGATGTTCTACGATATTCAGGATACCTGTCCGGTCACTCAAAGTCGCCGGGTCGTACGACGGATATTGTGGATACGGCCCGGACGAAACGCCCGGCCATCTCCTCGTCGTTGGCCACCAGCACCACTCGGATCGCCGCGTCATGCTCACGGAGCCAGTCGGCGACGGCCGAGACGATCACGGCGGTTGCCTCGTCAGGGGGATATCCGAAAATGCCCGCCGATATGGCGGGGACCGCCACCGAACCGGCGCCGATACCGGCGACCGTTTCGAGCGCCGCCACCACCGCCGACCGGAGCAGCCCGGGGTTGTCCTGATCACTTCGATACCGCGGGCCCACCACATGGATCACATACCGCGACGGCATCGACCCGGCGCTGGTCAGCGCCGCCTGGCCGACACCCACCGGTCCGTGGATCCGGACCCACTCGTCGGACTCATCCACCACCACCGCACCGCCGGCTTCGGCGATCGCCGCGGCGACCCCTCCCCCATGACGGAGTTGTTCGTTGGCGGCATTGACGACGGCGTCGACCTCCAAGGTCGTGATGTCCCCTTGGACCACGACCAATGATCCGCCGTTGACGGCGGCTTCCCCCAGGACGTGCACCTTCTTCCCCCCTGACAGGTACCCGCCGAAGCGTACAGCGGGGATTGGCTCCACCCAACGGATCGGACCGGGGCGATCGACCCAAATCCTTTGCAGGACGACGTTTCGACACCGCAAGACCCCGGGATGGCAGTACATTGCCAAGGTGCCCGTCCGCTCCCGAGCGGGGCGGAGGGCACCACCGCCCACGGCGTTTCGTCGCCGCAGCGGGATCGGTTCCGGGGGGAAATACTGATGGACGGCGCCAGGCCGGTACGACATGAAAGGTGTGGTGATCCGACGCCGTCGCGCCCTGCGGGCGGGTCAAGTCGCACCATGGGAATGGTCTGGTTGGGGCTCTGTCTGGTCCTGCTGGTCGGTGGCTGCGGGGGCGAACCCGCCGACACCGTCGACGTGCTGTTCATCGGCAACAGCCACACCGGATCCAACGACCTTCCCGGAATCTTCAAGACGTTCTCCGGGTACGGGGGCCATCACGTCAGCGTCGAGTCGGTCACTCCTGGCGGAGCCACGCTCAGCGACCATGCCGAATCCGAGGCGACGATCGACCTGCTCCGTCGTGGCGGCTGGGAGCATGTGGTGCTCCAGGAGCAGAGCGTGGTGCCCGGGGTACGCACCGAACGATCGCAGGCCATGTTGCCGGCCGTGCGCACCCTCGCCCGGGAAGCCCTGGTGTACGACGCCGAACCGCTGCTGTTCCTGACCTGGGGGTGGGACCAGAACCTGCAGGATGTCGGATTCCGGGACTACGCCCACATGCAGACGGCGGTGACCGACGGCTACCGGCGTATCGCCGATGCATCCGGGGTCTCGATCGCCCCCGTGGGCGAGGCATGGGCGCTCGCCCGCGGCGCCGGCACCTCTCTCTACCAGGACGACGGATTCCACCCGGGTGTCGCCGGGAGTTATCTCGCCGCCGCCGTGTTGTACGCCACGGTGTTCAACGAGGATCCCCGCCTCGTCGAATTCGACGGGGGCCTGCCACCGCTGATGGCGGCGTCGCTGCGCAAGTTCGCCGGCGAGGTGGCCTTCGACGGCCGCCAGGACTGGATGTTCGCCCAGGGTTGACGCCGGTACCGGGCGGGCCCCCGCCCGACCTGTTGCCCCGTGGCGTTCCGGGCGCGATGATCCGAGCTGCCGCAGGGATGAGGGGAGAGAATCCGTGCCGTTCACCAACTCCGACGAAACCGATTTCCCGGTGCCCGTACTTGCCCAGATCGGCAGGAAGACCTTCGAGATCCGCGAGGTGTTCAAGTACCGGCGTCGTGTCGAGGAACCGTGGACGGTGGTCCCGTCCGCCCCGAAGTACGCCACCACCGATCTTGCCTCGGTCCCGGGGTTCCTGCTGTGGCTGGTCCCCCGGTATGGGGCCCATACCCTGGCGGCGCTGCTCCACGACCAGTTGGTCAAGGACCCGCCCGAGGGACGCCGTCAGCAGGCGGACGACATCTTCCGCGACGCCCTCGCCGAGCTCAAGGTCCCGTGGCTGCGCCGCTGGATCATGTGGGCGGCGGTCAGCCTGGGTACGATCGCCAGCTCCAACCGGGTCAACCTGGGGCGGGTGTTCGTCTGGGCAGCGATCGTGGTGGTGGCGGCGGGCTACTGGTGGCAACACCTGTTCGCCGGGTTCACCGATCTGAACCCGTGGTCACCTCTGCTGATCTTCGGGGAGGGGATGTGGACCGACCTCGGGATCATCGCTCTCGCTTCGGTGATCCTGGTTCCCCGGGTCGGGCTCGGGTTGCTTGCCGGGGCGACGGCGCTCGGCATCCTGCCCGCCACGCTGGCGGTGCTGGTCATCTTCGGGATCTACCTGGTGTTGGAGACCCTGGGCAGGTTCGTGCTGCTCCCGCTCTACAACTTCCTGTTCGCCAGAAGCGCCGCCATCGAGGCGGTCGAGACGGTCCCCGCCGTGATGACGGGGTCCGAGGAGGTCGCCGGGGAACCCACTCCCGAGCTCTGAACCCCGGTCGGGCCGGCACCCGCACTGGTCGGCCGGTGGCGGGAACCGCAGGGAGGCGGGGTGGCGTCACACCAACCATGACGTCACCCCGGCTCCGCACCGTTCTCACCGTCCTTGCCCTCACCGTGATCGGTGCCTGCGGGGGTGACGGCACCCCGGTCACCACGGTCGCACCCACTTCGACCAGTGCCGCCGTCACCACCCCCACCACGCCTCCAGTGGGCGATCTGACGCTGACCCTGACCCAGACGTGGGGGTGTGGGCACGGGTTCTGGATGAGCGATCAGGAACAGACGATGGGCTTGCTGATCGACACGGGCGGTGTCGACCAGACGGCACTCACCGCCGGTACTCCGGTCGACCTGCCCGACGAACAGTGGCGGGCGACGGTGATGCTCGGCGAGAACCTGTTCGCCAACTGGTGCAACGACGTCGTCGACGAGACCACTCCGCAGCCGGTGATCACCGCCGAGTTCGAGGTCACCGCAGGGACGGTGATCCCGCAACACATCCCGCCGTTCGACATGGCGTGTCAGGCCGAGGAGGCGACCCTGGAGGTGCGGGGGCTGACCGCCACCGGCCCCGACGGGGATGTGACGATTCCCGACATGACGATGGTCAACGACTCGTGGGGCTGCTTCGCCGGGTGAGGCCACTGGATGACGACCGCCGGGTCAGGTTCCCTCGTTGCGCCACCGGCGTTCACACCACCGCAATGGTGGTCGCCACATCGATCCCGAGCAACCGTTTGGCCTGGAGGGCGAAATGGTGCGGGTCGCCGGTGGTGAGGTAGACCGTGCTGCCGGCGGCACCGTCTCCCGCATCGCTCCCGCCATCGCCCGAGGCCGCCGCCAGTGATTCTGCGGCGAGCACCCGGCCCAACTGGCGAGCCACCGCAGGCGCCGGGTCGATGAGGCGAACCTCGTCCCCGAGAATGCGGCGGATCGCCGGGGCTACGAACGGATAGTGGGTACAACCCAACACCAGGGTGTCGATGCCCTCGTCGAGCATCGGGGTGAGGTGATGGCGCAGCAGCGACTCGAGTCGGGGACCGTCCAGTTCCCCGGCCTCGATCAGCTCGACCAGACCGGTCCCGGGACGCTCGACGACCGTCACGCCGGCGGTGTGACGATCCACGACCGAGGCGTAGAGCTCACCCTGGAACGTTGCGGTGGTGGCGAGCACCCCGACCACCTTGCGTCCGGACTGTTCCGCCGCCGGTTTCATCGCCGGCTCCATCCCGACAAAGCGCAGCTCGGGATGACGGGCCCGCAATTCGTGCAAGGCCGCCGCCGATGCGGTGTTGCACGCCACGACGACGGTCTTGGCGCCACGTTCGAGAAGGTGGTCGACCACGGCGAAGCTGCGGCGACGCAACTCGTCCAGCGAACGTTCCCCGTACGGCGCCCATGCCTGATCGGCGAGATAGATCACCGGCTCGGCGGGAAGCTGGCGGTGAATCTCGGCGAGGATGGAGAGCCCACCCACACCCGAATCGAAGACCCCCACCGGCCGCATGTCTGTCATGTCGGCGAGGTTAGAAGGTTCGGTGCGTAGCGATCGGGACTTCAACCCTCGAAGTCGGCGACATCAACCGTCTCGCCCTCGAAGCCCTCGACGACGACACCCTCGATCCAGCTCCGGTCGCCGTCGAGACCCAACGTCACCACCGGGGCCATGGTGCCCCCGAAGTGGCGACGGGAGGCCTCCTCCCCCTCGGCGTCGATCTCCTCGGGCTCACGGCCGAGCAGCGAGTGGGCATCGACGAAGCTGACCGCACGCAGATCGTTGAGGACCAGCCACGAGTAGGCCTGGTACGGCTCCTCGACCGGGTTGCGCAACACCAGCCCCGAGCCGTTGAGAGGTCGGTACTCGCCGAACAGCGAGTCGGCGACGAACCCGTACAACCCGGTGGGTCCGCTGACCGCAGGGTGGAAGGTCCGGCGTTGGGTGGAGATGAACAGGTAGTAGAGACCATCGTGGACCACGACGTGGGGCCGCTCCAGCTCGTTGTTGACCCCATCGGCTTCGACCAGCGGCGGGAGCGGCGTCCACTCGTCGAAATGCCCGGACGGGGCGACGGCGATCCCCACCGCCCCGTTGAAGTCGGTGGCGGAGTTGGGCAGCGATGCGGTGAACAGCAGATACTCGGTGTCGTCGGCAGGGTCGTGGAAGCGGAACGGGTCGCGGAACGCCTTGATGAAGCCGACCTCGCCGGTTTCCTGTTCGACCTTGAGGTAGTAGGTGTCGTCGGCGATCACCGCCTCGCGATGTTCACTCCAGGGTCCGATGGCGAGGTCGTCGCCGTCGACGGTCACCGGCGCCGACGTCTGGACGATCCGTTGCACGAACGTCGGTTTGGTCTCGTTGCGCCGACCTGCGGCGGTGTAGAAGACGGTGAGCAGCCCGGCGTCGGGCTGGTAGACCGCAGAACCTGCCCACTCCCGGCTGCCCAGCGATTCCCCGTCGGGGAACAGCGGGCCGAGGTTGATCCAACGTTCGCCGTCCTGGCGGGTCAGTCGCATCCGGGCGCGGTCGTGGCGGGCGCCGGGCGAACCCACCGCCGGGGCGGACAGGGCGATCCAGTACTCGTGGGGCCCGATCACCGCCACGTGTCCGTCGGGGAGACGGATCGGCCACAGGTCCCAGACATCGACCCCGTCCAGCATCTTGGTGGTCTCCGCCAGGGTGATCAACGGAGCACAGGTCGCCGGGTCGTGGACCAGCCGGGCGAGGTGCTCCGGCGCCCAACGGAAGGTCATGTGGTCACCGCCTCGGCGAGTACCAGATGGCCGTGCTCGTCGACCTCGACCGGGACCGGATCGCTGATCGATCCGACGAACCCGGCCGCCCCGGCCCGGTCCCACGCCATGTAGCGCAGGGCCCCGTCGTGGCGGACGAACCTGCCGCCGTAACGGGAACCGGTTTCGTCGGCCTGGATCGCCCGCACCCGGTCGGCGACGAACGGCCCGTACCGGTCACCGGCCTTGAAGTAATAGGTCCCGCTGCCCCGGCCGTTGCGCAGTTGCGCCGACGACTGGGTCTCGATGACGCTGCAGAACACCAGGTACCAGTTGCCGTGTTCGTTGACGAGCTGCGGCACCTCGAGCTCCCCCGAACCCACCGGGATGCGCCACCGGGGGCAACACCTCCCAATCGACCAGATTGCGGGAGCGGGCGTGACCGACCACCCCGCGTTCCTTGGGGTCTCCGTGGTTGGCCCGGGCGGATACGAAGGCGTGGAACCAGCCGTCGTCGGGGTCGAGGAACACCCACGGGTCACGCCATGCCTGATCGAACCAGATGTCGAGATCGAGGATCTCGTACCAGCGGGGGTCGGCTTCGAGCACCGGGCCACCGGGATGTCGCTCCCAGGTGATCAGATCGGGGCTGGTGGCGAGCCCGATCCGCTGAACCCGGCCTTCCTCGGCCCTGCTGGTCCCGGTGTAGAGCATGTGCCAGACGCCGTCGTGGCAGATGACGCTCCCGGTCCAGGTCGAGTAGTCGTCCCAGCTCCCGGGGGGTCCCGGGGCCAGCGCATCGGGAAGCACCTCCCACGACGACAGATCCGAGGACACCGCATGTCCGATCGAGACGTTCCAGTGACGCATCTCGGGGTCACCGATCGACCGGGGCGCCTGCAGGTAGAACATGTGGTGGGTGCCGGCGTCATCCGCCAGCCAGAAGTCCCAGATCCACCGGTCTGGGAGATGGAGTGCCACGAACATTTCCTCTCGACGTGCCTGAGGGAGCAACGTTAGGCATGTCCCGGTATCTGATGTCTCCAGCTCCGACTCCGGTCCGACGCACCCGCCCCCGCACCAGGTCAGCGTCCCAGCGTGTCCACCAGGTGGGGGGCGAACAGTTCCGGTTCCAACAGGAACGAGTCGTGGCCCTTGTCGGAGTGGACCGTGACCCACCGCACCGGGACATCGGCCACCTGGAGCTGACGCACCAGATCCGCCTGTTCCGCCGGATAGAAACAGACATCGGAATCGATGGAGAACACCATGTAGCGCTGGTGTTTGCAGGGGATGAACAGCTCGGAGACGTCATCGAGACCGGCATCCCCCACCAGGTCGACCGTCTGCCATGCGTACATGAGGTGGAGATAGCTGTTGGCGTCGAACCGGGTGACGAACTTGTGCCCCTGGTGCCACATGTACGACTCGACCGAGTGGTTGAGACGGTACGTTCCGGGACCTTCGCGATGGTCGACCACCTCCTCGCGGGCACGACGACGGAGCGCCTCGAGCGAGATGAAGGTCTTGTGGCCGATCATCCGCGCCAGCATCAGCCCGCGGATCGGTGGCGCCTCGTGGTAGTAGTCGCCGCCACGGAAGTCCGGATCGTTCTCGATGGCGACGATCTGTTCGAAGTTGTGCAGGATGTGGAGCCCGGTGGCTCCGATACCGGTCGCCACCGGGATGACCACATCGACCAGGTCGGGGTGGCGGCTGGCCAGCGAGAGCGCCGCCATCCCGCCGGTGGAGGCGCCGATCACCGCATGGAGTCGGTCGATCCCGAGATGCTCGAGGAGCACCACCTGGCTGTCGACGATGTCGGCCATCGTGACCTCGGGGAACTGCGAGCCGTAGCGGTCACCGGTTGCCGGGTTGATCGAAGCGGGACCGGTCGACCCGTAGCAACCCCCGATGTAGTTGACACAGATGACGAAGAAGCGGTCGGTGTCGATCGGCTTCCCCGATCCGACGAAGGCACTCCACCATCCGGTCTGGCACTCCTCGGTCCATCGACCGTCGAGACCGGGGACATGCGGGTTGAACCCGGTGACATGCTGGCTGCCGGTGAGCGCATGAAAGATCAGCACCGCGTTGCTGTGATCGGCGTCGAGTCGACCGAACGTCTCGTAGGCGAGCGTCACCTCTTCCAGGACCCCCCCGCGACGCAGCCGGAACGGGAAGCTTGGTGCTGCCGAAGGTGAAGAAGGAAGTTGCAACGGTGGTGCCGGTCGGGTCCACGCCGGTCCCTTCGGTGGTCGATGGGAGCACAACGTTAGTGGCGTCGCCACCGATCCTCCGGCGGCACGAAACGCATCGTGGCCGCAGGCCTGGTGGGCTGCGGCCACGATGCGAAACCGAGGCGAGGCGGTGCGACATCCTGACAGATGACGACCGGCTCACCGTGTGCCGTAGTGGGCGGTCCTGACCCGCCACCGGCAAGTTAGCTAGACATTTACCGGAGTCGAATAGGTCGCCCGTCGCATTCTCGGGCCCGCCGGTGCCGGATACGGGTGGTCCGTCCCATCCATGCTGCCCCACCGGGCTTGACACCACCACACCTCGCCGGTAGAACCAGAGACAATCTGCCATAGGAGGAACGACGCAGCACGTCTCCCGCCTGGAGACACCAATACATCGGGAGGTTCGCCACGGCTCCGCCGTCGGCACCTCCCAACCATCGAGAAAGGTGGAGGGATCAGGCCCTATGAAGCCTTGGCAACCAACCCGAGAGGGGAACGGTGCCAATTCCTGCTCCCGGCGTTGGCCGGAGAGACAGATGAGCGAGGATCGCATCCTCATTCAGCCGCCTCTCCCAGCCCGGTGAAGGCGGTTCTTTCGTTGATGCCGTCACACCTGGGCGCCGCCGCCGTTGCCTCATCACAACGACGACGAAGGAGACCCCGTGACCGACAAGCAGTACCGCTACGAGACGCTCCAAGTGCACGCCGGCCAGGAGCCGGATCCGGCGACCAATGCCCGTGCGGTGCCGATCTACCAGACCACCTCCTATGTGTTCGATGACACCGAGCACGCCGCCAGCCTCTTCGGGCTCCAGCAGTTCGGCAACATCTACACCCGCATCATGAACCCGACCACGGATGTGTTCGAGAAGCGGGTCGCCGCTCTCGAAGGCGGTGTCGCCGCCGTTGCCACCGCATCGGGACAGGCGGCGCAGCTCCTGGCGCTGACCACGCTGGCGCAGGCCGGCGACAACATCGTGTCGACCTCGTACCTCTACGGGGGGACCCACAACCAGTTCAAGGTGGCGTTCCCCCGTCTCGGCATCGAGGTGAGGCTGGTCGACGGCGACGACGCCGAGGCGCTCGGCGCCGCCGTGGATGACAAGACCCGCGCCATCTATGTCGAGTCGATCGGAAACCCGCAGTACAACGTCCCCGATCTGGAGGCGATCGCCGCCGTCGCCCATGGCCACGGCGTCCCGCTCGTCGTGGACAACACGTTCGGAGCAGCCGGGTATCTGGTTCGACCCATCGACCACGGCGCCGACGTTATCGTGGCGTCGGCGACCAAGTGGATTGGCGGGCACGGCACCTCGATCGGCGGGGTCATCGTCGACTCCGGGAACTTCGACTGGCGCACCGAGCGGTTCCCGCTGTTCACCGAGCCGGCGCCGGGGTACCACGGGCTCAACTTCGGTGAGGTGTTCGGACCGGACGGCCCGTTCGGGAACATCGCCTTCGCCATCCGCGCCCGGGTCGAAGGGCTCCGCGACCTCGGTCCGGCCCTCTCCCCGTTCAACAGCTTCCTGTTTCTCCAGGGGCTGGAGACGCTGTCGTTGCGGGTGCAGCGTCATGTCGACAACGCCCTGGAACTCGCCGAGTGGCTCCAGGCGCATCCCCTGGTGACCTGGGTCCACTACCCGGGGTTGGACACCCACCCGTCCCACGAACTCGCCAAGAAGTACCTGCGTAACGGGTTCGGATCGGTGTTGTCGTTCGGGGTCTCCGGCGGCTACGAGGCCGGGCGCCTGCTGATCGACTCGCTCGAACTGGCGAGCCACCTCGCCAACGTCGGGGACGCCAAGACCCTGGTGATCCATCCGGCATCCACCACCCATCAGCAGCTCAGCGAGGAGGAGCAGACGGCGGCCGGGGTGACGCCGGAGTTGGTCCGGGTCTCGGTCGGCATCGAGCACATCGACGACATCAAGGACGACTTCGCCGCTGCATTCGACAGGGTCGGCGCCGGCGACCGTTGAGCGGCGCCGCCGGCGACTGAGCGGCGCCAGACGCAACGAGACCCCGGGTGTCGCTGCGGGCGGCCCCGGGGTCCACGCAGGTGAGTCCCGTCAGCCCAGGGCGTTGAGGGCGGGGAGGACGTCGTTGCCGAGCATGCGGAGGGTGGCGTCGGAGTCGGTACTCGCCACCTGGATCGACACCACATCGGCGCCGACCTCGGTGACGAGCGGCGAGTAGGCGGCGATGAGCTGTTCCGGGTCGGAGACCACGGTGTACTGCGCCAGGATGTCGTCCCTGTCCATCTCGTCGGCCCGTTGCCGCAGCACCATCGGGTCGACGGCTTCGAGCCGTCCGGGGGCCCGGAGACCCCGCATCGACCCCAGCGCCTCCCATGCGGCGTCGTCGCTGTCGGCATACACCACCCAACGGGTGGCGAGGATGCGGGCGTCGTGACCGCCCCTGGCGGCAAGCGCCTCACGGAAGGGAACGATCACGTTCGCCTTGGTCTCTTCGGGGTCTTTGACGCTGGTGATCAGCCCGTCGGCGTGGGTCCCGGCGAAGGTCGCCGACTTGGGTCCACCGGCGGCCATCCAGATCGGGATGTCCCCGACCGGTGGGCTGTACAGCTTGGCTTTGTCCAGGGTGTAGTGCTCCCCGGCGAAGTCGACCTTCTCCCCGGCGAACAAGCGATGGATGATCTCCAGCGCTTCGTCCATCCGGGAGATCCGTTCCTGGTAGCCGGGGAACTCGAAGCCGAGTGGGCCTTCGTTGATGTTCTCCCCGGTGCCGACGCCGAGCACGAACCGTCCCCCGGAGAGCCGGTCGACGGTGGCGGCGGCCTGGGCGATCAGTCCGGGGTGGTAGTGGAAGAGGGGGCAGGTGACACTGGTGCCCAGCTCGACACGGTCGGTGCGGGCGGCGACCGCACCCAGCCAGGACCAGACGAACCCGGAGGCGGCGATGTCGTCAACCCAGGGATGGAAGTGGTCGGAGCCGAGCACCATGTCGAATCCGACCTGCTCGGCGAGCACGGCCTGGGCGACGAGGGTCTCGGGCTGATAGGACTCATGGCTACACAACCAGGCGAACTTCATGGAAGCATGGTCCTTTCAGGAGAGCTGGGCTGCCTTCCGGGGCGTACTCTTTTC
Organism: uncultured Acidimicrobiia bacterium; assembly: GCA_963708235.1. Classification (GTDB taxonomy): domain Bacteria; phylum Actinomycetota; class Acidimicrobiia; order Spongiisociales; family UBA5794. Next base: position 2,858,953 of record OY970200.1, read on the forward strand.
TACCAGGTCCGTGGAGCAGTCCCGCACCCGCCCACCGTGAACCGGCGTCAGCTCGCCATCGGGATCTCGACCACGAAAACCGTGAAGTCCCCCTCGGGTCGGCATTCCACGATCCCACCCACCCGGCGGATGAAGCGCTGCGCCTCGGCCAGCGTGCGTGCCCGATCGGGATCACGATCGGCTCTGGGTCCGGAGTCGACCACCATCCAGCGATAGCGGTCACGGGAGGCGTGTCCGTAGACCAGGACCTCTTCTCCGCCACGCTGGGACGCATCGCGGAGGATCGCCTCCATCACACGGGAGAGGTTGTTGGAGGGGTTGGCGACCAGACCACTCCCGATCTCGGTGGTGAACGGAGTCCCAGGTGCGAGCGAGGCGATGACCGACTCGGTGAGACTGACCACATCCACCGCACCGCTACCGGCGCCACTGCGGACGGGGGTGTGATCGGCGGCACCGGGAGAGGAGGCGTCCTCGGATGGCTGCCGCTGATCCCCGGTCGGGTCGTGGTCACGTTGCGGGGCAACCTGCAGACGGGGCGAGGCGGGTTCGACCGCCTCGTCGACCACCGCCGCGGCCCCCGGTTCGGGCCCCGCCGGTCCGGGATCGACCGGCGTCCCGCCGACGACTGGCTCGACGGCAACGGAGGCCCCGACCGGTTCCGATGCGACCGGTTCCGATGCGACCGGTTCCGATGCGACCGGTTCCGATGCGACCGGTTCCGATGCGACCGGTTCCGATGCGACCGGTTCCGATGCGACCGGTTCCGATGCGACCGGTTCCGATGCGACCGGTTCCGATGCGACCGGTTCCGATGCGACCGGTTCCGATGCGACCGGTTCCGATGCGACCGGTTCCGGTTCTGGACGGGCGGTGACCGGTGGTGACTCCACACGGGTACGCTCGGGATCCGTTGTGGCATCGGACTCGACCGGTGCACCGGTACCCGGGGGCTCGGCCGTTGCGGCGTCCCCGCCTGCGGCGACCGGGGTCGGGGAGTCGGCCACCGAAACACTCGGGTCCCCGGCGTCGACCTCGACATCGGAGCCCGGTTCGGTGGCGACCGGGTTCTCCACCGCTTCGCCCTCGGCGTCATCTGGATGTGGACCGGCAACCGCCACGGGATCCTCGACCAGGGCGACATCTCCGGCGGGCACGGCGTCATCCGAGCGACCAGAGCTCCGGGGGTCGGCCTCGGCTTGGATACGGGCCGGGATGGGAGTCACCAGGGGGTCCTCGTCATCGCTCACCGTCGTTTCGGCGACGGCGCCAGGCAACGCCGAATCCGGCAACGCCGAATCGGGGACAGAGTCCGCGACGACCGGGACAGCGGATTCGTCCCCCTCGGCATGGGCGGCATGGGCGGGTTCGGCATTCGGCTCACCGGCGATCGGGGGCCGCTGGTCACGGGCAACCACGGCGCCCTCATCGATCGGTGTCCCGTCGACCATGGGCGGGGTCGGATCCACCGACGCAGCGGAACCGGCCACGCCGTCCGCTCCGACCGGCACCGCATCGGCGGTCCGGGCGGCGGCGGCCATGATCAGCCTCGCCGCCGGAGTCGTCGGATACACCCGTCGCTGATCGCCGCGTGCGTCGACCGGCCACATCCGCAGCGGTGCCAGGGAGGCCAGGGCGGGGATCAACACGAACCGCCCCAGGGTCACCGCCGTGATCCCGGTAACGACCGCCACCACTCCGACCAGTTGAGCGGGCCGCCAACCGCAGAAGACGAACACGGCAAAGGGAAGCGCCAACAGCAGCGACGCCTCGATGTGGCGGGATCTGGTGGCGGCGAGGGCGACCTGCAACGCACCCGGGTCGCCGTGGCCGACATCGTTCATTTCTCTGATGGCGCTCCATCCGTACGACATCGATGCCCCTGCGATGCAGAACGCCACCGCCCAACCCAGCGGAGGTCCGATCGCATCCACCGATCCGGTGGGCACGAACCCGAGAACCGGGCTGAGCCCACCCGAGGCGAACCCCCACCAGACCACGGCTCCGGCGACACCGGTCACGGCGGCGATCGAAAGCACCGCCCTGACCGCCGCACTGATACTCCGCAGCAGCCACGCAACCAGCAGCAACGAAAGGACCAGTGCGATCAGGAGGAAGGCGGGGGTCCGACCGGAGACCACCCCGACGGTGTCGGACTGGCGGGCGGACAGACCACCGATCTGGACCCGGAACGGGGCTGTTGTGTCCTGGATCTCCGCCACCACCTGACCGGCGGTGCGTCCCGTGGCACTCCCCGCCACCGGCACCCGGAACCAGATCCCGGCGTCGGTCCGATATTTCCGGGTCACCTCTCTGGGAACCTCGATCTCGGCGCCCTCGCCGTATGAACCCTGGGCGGCATCGACCCGGACCACACCGGGAATTGCCGACAGCTCGGTCGCATACTCCGCCGCCTGCTGCTCGGACTGGCTGACGGTGACCATGCCGCGCGCCAGCACAAATGGCGCCCCGGCCTCATCTGCGGGGAAGGCCGCCATCCGTTGCGCCACAAGACGACTGGAAGCGGCCGAAGTGAGCGTTTCCGGCCCCGGCGAGCCCAATGGCACCTGGGAGAAGCCGACGACGAGCACGGCGATGAGCCCAACCACACCGACGATGGCGACGGGGCGGGCGTAGCGGACGCTGGCTTGCGACACCCGATCGATCGTGGGTGGCGGGGTGGTGGTTGCGGCGGCCACGACGGGGGCGGTCGCCATCCTCCACCTGAACACGGCAAGGAGCGTCCCCAGCACCGGCACGGCGGCGATCCCGGCGATCACCGCCGCCACTCCGATGGTGTAGGCGGAGGACCGCAGCAGTGTGGTCGGCATCAACCACAAGGCGATGGCGCCGCTGGTGGTGACGGCGACGCCGATCGAGACATTGCGCCCGGCGGTGGCAACGGTGGCCGCGACCGCTTGCCGCGGATCGGCGCCGGCCGCCTGTTCGGCGAGGAACCGCCGCACCATCAGATACCCACCGGAGGATGCCATCCCCCAGGCAACGGCCAGCGCCAGGAGCAGGCTGAGCAGCGGCACCTCGCGGAACCTTGCGAGCAGCATGACCGCCACCGCCGTGGTGGCGACGGCAAGCGACGAGGTCAGGGCGACAAGAATCAGCGCACCGAAGCTCCGGGTCCTGGCGAAGACCAACGCCAGGGCGACCAGTGCCACCAGTGCCAGGGGGATCACGAGGGATCGCACCGCGGCGGCGATGTCCCGGTGGACCATCGCTTCGCCGCCAACCTGGACCTCGATGGCATCGCCGGCGTTGCGGGCGATCCCGCCAAGGGCTGCTGCCCTGCGGGCGAAGTCGGCGGTGTCGCCCGGGATACGGGCAAGGATCAGCGCCGATCTGCCATCTTCGGAGCGCAACCACTCGGGACGACCAAGACTCCAGTACGACTCGACGTCCACGATGTCGGAGCGGGCGGTGAGCGTCGTGGTGAGGTTGTTGGCGGCGCGAGCCACGGCGCGGTCGTCGATGTCGCCGTCGACGGCATCGACGATCAGGGTGACATTGGGACGGCCCTGGGCGAACACGTTGGCAAGGGCGCGCTCGGCTTCCCACGCCGCTCCGGCCTCGTGGAGCCATCCGCCACCGGACCCATCCTCGAGAAGGGCGCGGGCCGAGTAGGCGCCGGCGGCGAGGATGGCCACCATGGCGACTATGGCAAGCACGCGAAGTTTCACGGTCGCAACCCCCATTCCCCCCTGGAATACGCAACCTGACCCGGTGCGGGAGTTGACGCTGTAACGAGTGTATGCCGGGTCATCGCATACTGGTATAGGTCAACCGGCGGAGTTGTAGCGGTTGTGGTGGATGATCGTCCGGCGCGGGCGCCGACCTCCGAAACGGGCCGGTTCGGCGTCGGCCGCCGGGTAACCCAACGCCACCGCATATCGACAGTACGACCCGGTAGGGATCCCGAGAACCTCGGCGGCCTGGGCCTCCCGGTGCAGGGTGATCGGGCACGACGCCACCTGGCGGGTCGAGGCGGCCAACATGATGTTCTGGGCCACCCTGCCGATATCGAACTCGTATCCCTCGGGTTCCCGCACCAGGGCGATGGTGAGCGGGGCAGCCCTGATCGGATCGGTGAAATCGCCGCATCCGGCGAGTCGTTCCTGCTGGTCGGGGTCCGAGACGAGGATGAATGCCCAGTCCTGACGATTCTTGGCCGAGCCGGTCCATCTCGCTGCCTCCAATATGGCATCGAGATCATCGGCATCGATCGGGTCAGGCCGGTAACTGCGGATCGCACGGAGACGGGTGAGGGTGCGATAGACCTCGTCGGCGGACATCCGGGCAGGCTACTCGGGATGGGCGACTGGGCGGGTACACCCCTACCACCGTCACCGTCGGGACGGCCGCACCGACTCACGCCATCGCAGCCTGGATCACCTCCACGGTGCCCTCGGCGACCAGAAAGCCACGCCCGGCGGGCATGCCCGGCGACACCCGCCTCGGCATCGGCGTACTCCACAGATCGGTGTCGCTGCCGGGACTCGGTCGGAGCCAGACCCCGCGCCGGGACCGACACAGATCAAGCGCCCAGTGGCGGTACCGGGTCTTGAGATCCCGGCGCCCCACCCCGACCACCCTCAGCCCCGGCTGGCGGGCGGTCACCAGGTGGCGGAGTTCCTCGCACTCGTCGATGTCGTCGACGTCGTCGATCAGCACCAGGCGACGGCCCTCCACACCCAGCACCGCACGCACGGCGTCCCGAACCTCTCCAGGGTCGGTCACCAGGTGATCGACCCCGGGTAGATCTTGCAGCGGTGACGAACGCAGCGCCACGACGCGGATGTCGAGCGCCGGATCGCACTCCGACATCACGGCGGAGATGCTCGCCAACAGGCTGCTGCGGCCGCTGCGCGGCTCCCCGGCGATGAGCAGATGGTCACCGTCGCCGAGGTGCTGGCCTATCACCTGACGTGTCGTGTCGCCGAGCCCGAGAGGGATGAACCAGGTGTCGCCGGCGATGGAAGCGGCCGCAGCGATCTCCGCACTCTGCACCACCTCCGGAAGAGTATCGACCGGTGCCGGACCGCCCCCACGAGCATCGGTGCGGTGAGAACCGGTGCGGAGAGGATGAGCGGCGGCCCATCGATCGAGGTTGCGATGGGCTACCTGGATGGCGCTGCCACTGGCAGGGTCGATGGCTCGACCAACCGGAAGATCGACGAGCGACCTTCGAATCCCGAACCCTGCGGCGGCGACCGGATCGACGAGGCGGAACAGCAACTTGCGGGCAACGGTGCCGGCGAGCACCGCCGGGACCGCACCGGGGCGACGGGCGGTCACGATGGAGACCACCCCCACCGCCGGGCCGTCGATCACGATCCGCACCATCGACTCTCGCCATGCCGCATCGGTCAACTCGCCGAAAGCCTCCCCGAAGCTCCCGATGTCGTCGATCAGCACCACGACGAGCGGCGATTCGGGGTGACTTCCCCGCCGGGTGCGGCGGATGTCGATCTCGGTGGTGAGCATCCGCAGCAGCCTGATCTGGCGCTCCCGGTCGCCGGGACCGATGACCCCGCCGACATGGGGAAAGCCGTCGAGCCGCAAGAGCTTGCCCCCGTCGCAGTCGATCACATAGAGATGGACCCGGGAGGCGTCGGTCCCGTCGATGAGCCCGGTGGCGATGGTGGCGAGGAGCCCGGTGGTCCCGGAGCCCGGGGATCCATAGACAAGCAGCGAGCCGTCCTCCGGGGTCCACCATGCGGTGCGTCGACGCTGGCGTTCCGGTTCGTCGACGAGACCCCAGGCAACGGCGATTCCGCAACCGTCGGCGCCCACGTCATCGGGGTCCACTCGATCAGTGTCCACGCCATCGGGATTCCGGGACGTGTCGAGTTCCTCGGGGGTGACCATCGCCGGCAACGGGTCCGGCCAGGGCCGACGTGGTGGGTCGATGCCGCACTCGGCTGCGGCGTCGAGGGTTGCCGCCACCAGCCGCTCCAGGTCGGTCGGACCGCAGACCGCATCGGTGTCACCTGGAAGCGATGGACCGATCGGGGCCTCCTGCTCGGCGGCGAACCCGAAGGGGTGCCAGGTGATCTTTGCCGCCTCATCCGCCCCAGTGGTGCTGACGATGGCGGTCTGGAAGGCGATCAACTCCCCCGGCCCCAGTCGCAGGAAGCCGCGCCCGGGGATGCGCCGCCCGATCGAAGCGGCGCCGGGATCATCGAGCACGTCGAGAGAATCGGTGCGGTCGTTGACCCTGAGGGCGATGCGGAGGTTGGTGTTCGCCCGGAGTTGGTCGCGCACCACCCCGGCGGGACGTTGGGTGGCGAGCAGCAGGTGGATCCCCAGGGAGCGGCCACGGGCGCCGATGTCGACAAGGGCGTCGATGAAGTGGGGAAGCTCCTTGGCGAGCGCCGCAAACTCGTCGATCACCACCAGCATCCTCGGTAGCGGATCGACAGCGGTCCCGGGATACCCACCGATGTCCCCGACGCCGGCGGCTCGGAGCTGTGTCTCCCGGTGGCGAAGTTCGGCTTCGAGACACTGCAACGCCCGCTCGGCGAGATCGCCGTCGAGGTCGGTGACCAACCCTACGGTGTGGGGGAAGTCGCGACAGGCATCGAAGGCGCTGCCGCCCTTGTAGTCGATGAGCACGAAGGTGAGCCGATCCGGACCCACCGACGCCGCCAGCGAGGCAATCACCGTCCGCAGCAGCTCGCTCTTGCCCGACCCGGTGGTTCCGGCGATCAGCCCGTGGGGGCCATCGGCGACCAGGTCGAGAATCAGGTCACCCGACGCCGATCTTCCGATGGGGACGGGCGGGATCGCCCCCGGTCGACGCCACCGCTCGGCGACGACCGTCCCGTCGACGGCCTCGAGACCGAGCAACGACAGCAGACGGACCGACCGCCCCAGCGGCGAGGTGCCGGCGTCGAGTTCGGGATCCTCGAACCGGGCAAGCGATCTGGCACCGGCGGCGGCCACCCGGGGAACCGCACCGGCGATGGCGAGATGGGTCGCTGAGGTCGCCCCGGTCGGCGTCCCGAGATCGGTGAGCAGCACCATGCCCGGCCCGGTGGTGACCGCCACGGCGGTGCACCGTGCCGGGAGCTGTTCGACCGTCGGGACGAGCACGATGGTGGCGAGCGAACCGTCAGTACCGTCGGCGAACAGCCGATCAGGGAGGAACTGGTCACCCGGCTGGCGGGCCCCCTCCATCTGTGGCTGACCAACCTCGCCGTCGATGATGACGAGCCCCATCGGTGGCTCGCCCTTCCGACGGGTTGCGCCGCCGTCGGCATCTGGAGACACCGAGGTCCTGATCGCAGCGATGACCAGATCGGTCTCGGCGTCATCGCCGGCCAGCAAACGGCGTCCGGACGACAGGTCGACGATGGTGTGCGGGAGCCATTTCACCCACGCCCAATCGTCGGGGCGGTTGGTGATGACGGCGATTCTCACATCGGCCGGGCCGTGCAGCACGGCAGCCTGGCACACCAGACCGGCAACCAGAGCGAGCGCGTCGACCCGCCGCTCCCCCGCCACCCCGAGGGTTCGACCTGGAGCCAGGTCCACCGTCACCGGTGCCGCCGCAATCCAGGAACGGGCTTTGACAGCTTCCCTGACCTCGTGGGCGGCGGCGCCGAGATCTCCGTCGAGCCGGGGACACCATCGGGCGTCTCCGTACCCGGCGACGAGTTGCATGAACCGGGGATGGCCGGGACGGCGCTCCCACATCCGGGGAGTTCCGATCACCGTGTCGACCAGCTCGGCGACGGAGGGAGCGTTCGACCACCGGCGCCGTCGCTCGGCGGTGCGGAGGCGGTCCAGTTTGGCGCCGAAACCTCTGGCGGTTTCGGCGGCCTCGACCCGGGACCGTCGTCGGTGACCACGGATCCGGCGACGGTCATCGAGCCAACCGGCACCCATCATGACGGGACCGAGCAGAGCGAAGACCGCCATCCGTGGATGGATCAGGACCGCCAGCACCAGACCGAACAGCAGCGGCACGACCAGCCCGGCGACACCGAACCGTTGCCTCCGTTCCGGTGCCGGCGGAGCTGACGGCACCTGGAGCACCGGCGGGGTCCGCCGTTCGAGCGGGTGCGGTGGTCGGTTGAAGCGCACCGTTCCCCGTGGCCCCGGCACCCCGACAGGAACCGGCCCGCCATCGGTCAACGAGGCGGTGTCCCGTTGACCGTCGGGAACGCGACGGAAGGAGATCAGACACGCCCCGACCCTTACCGTGGCCTCCGCCGGCACCCGGATATCGGATCCGTCGGGGAGGGACCTGAGCGCCACCGCACCGTCCGCACCGACACCGATCACGGCGTGACGGCCGGCGACACCTGGCGCCCGCAACACCAGGTGGGCCTCGGGACCACTTCCCAGCACGTACCGACCCGGCTCGAGGCGCACCGACATCCCGGCGCCCGGCCCGGAAAGGATGCAGAGTCCGACAACCCCCGGGCCGATGCGGGCCCTGTTCCCGACGGGTGGAGCCCCGACGAGTGGAGCACCGACGGCAACCATCGAACCGTTCCAGAGCCCGCACTCGTCGATTCGCCGACCCGGCGGCACCGGTCGGTCGTCGATGGTGACCGGCAGGTCGGGTTCCGCACCGGGGACCACGCTGCGGACCAGCTCGCCGATCGTGGCATCTCCGGCAACGGTGAGCTCGATATCGCGTTCGCCGCCGGGTGCGGAGACGACGATGTTCATGTCAGCCGGCGGCCGCCCGCCATCCGCGGAACGGAGCGGCCCGAGCGAGCGGAAGCTCCTTGGAGGATCCGGTCCGCAACTCGGCTGCCCTGGCGGCAGCCGCCTCGGCGGCGGCCAGTTCTGCGAGCCGCTGTGCCGTTGCCGACGCCTGTAGCGATCCGGCAACGTCGCGGAGACGTTGCACCAGACGGCGGAGGCGGTCGAGTTCCACCCCCACCTCGATCTCGAAGCCGTCGCCCGCCGGGCACCTCCATGCAGACCGGGACCACCCGACGATGGGGTCGAGCACCGACTCGATCTGGGCCGCCGCACCGAGGAGTTGAGCGGCTGCGGCTTCCTTCGCTTCGGGGGTGGACATGGTCACCTCTCACCGGGTGTTCATCGGATGCTCCGGCACCGGAGGTTCCCGGTGCGCTCCTCCTCCGGTAACCGGTCGCCGATGGGGGGGTCACGCCGAGCCGTGGAAGACCAGGTCGTACTCGGTGGCCTTGTCGACCAGGGCCTTGCTGGTGGCTTCCATGTCGCCGCGGAGTTGCTCCAGCATCGGCTTGTACTTCTCGGCGAAGTCGGCGCTGAACTGTTGAGCGATGCCCCCTGTCCAGATGAGGGCGTTGACGGATGCGGAAATGGTGCCGATGACCCCGTCGACACTCCCGGCCCCGTTGGTGAAGGCGGCCCCGGTGTCACGAAGCGTCTGGGAATCGACCTGCTGAACGCCAGCCATGGCACTCCTCCTGACTCGCACCGGGTCTGGAACGATCCGGTTGATGCATCGAACGTATCTCGTTGTTTTACGATTGTCAATCGTGATATAACCAGTTCATGATGATTTCTGCGGATGGAGAAGGCCGAACCGCCAAGCACGCCGAAAGCGACGTTGCGCTACCCCTCGAACGGATCGACCTCGGCCCGGGAACCGGGCCGGAAGCGGAGTGCGACGTCGCCGACGGGGATGCCGGGCCTGCCGGCGCCCCGATGGGGGCGGGACGGATCGCCGCCATCGTCGTTGCGCTGCTGATCGTCGTCGCCTCGGCGTGGGGTCTCGGTGTGCGACAGCGCCCCCATCCCGCCTCGCCTGCGGCGCCCGGGACGGCACCGCCGGCCGCCGTCACCGGACTGGCCGAGTTGCTCGTCACCAGCTACCTCACCGGCGATGCCGCCGAGGACCCGGTGCTCCGCCTGCTCTACCCCGCCGCCCCCCCGCTACCGACCGACGACGCCCAGAGGTACGTCTCGCAGGCGGTCACGGTCGACGCCGTCCACGACGCCGACCGGGGCTGGGCGGTGACCGTTGCCGCGGATGTGTTGACCTTCGATGGCCGGGGCTATCGCCGTGACCCGCTGCACCACTACCTGGTGGGCATCGTCGAGACCGACGGGCGGCCAGGTGCGACCAGCCTGCCCGCCCGTATCGGAACCCCGGATCCGGCGGCGGTGCCGGCCACCGTGGTGGGAGCGCCCGTCGACGACGAACCGCTGTTCGCCCTCGTCCACGGGTTTCTCACCGCCTACACCTGCGGGCGTGGCGATCTCCGATCATTCGTCGCATCGGGCAGCAACCTTCGACCGATCACACCCTCACCCTATGTCGAGGTGCAGGTCGATCTTCTGACGGGGGTCACCCTGGGTCCTGACCGGATCCATCTTCGGGCGGTGGCCACCGCCACCGACGAGGGGGGCGCCGAGATGCCCACCGAACACCACCTCAGCGTGGGAATCGAGGGTGGCGTGTGGAAGGTGGTATCGATGGAAGCCGGTCCGCTGCTTGCCACCGCCGTCACCGACCCGCAACCGGATACCGGTTGAGACCGCTACGGATCGGGGTACCCCGGTCAACCTCGGGCGTGGGTCTGCGCCCAGTGATACATGGCGATCCCGGATGCCACACCGGCATTGAGCGACCGGGTGGAGCCGTACTGGGTGATGGCGCAGACCATGTCGCACCCCCGCTGCATGTCCTCGGACAATCCCGGACCCTCCTGGCCGAATACCAGCACGCACCGCTCCGGGAGCACCGTGCGTTCCAACGGCACCGAACCGGGCAGGATGTCGACGCCGATCAACGGCAGCCCCTCGGACCCGCTCCACTCGACCAGCGCCTCCACGGTCGGATGATGGCGGAGATGGAGATAGCGGTCGGTCACCATCGCCCCCCGCCGGTTCCAGCGGCGGTTGCCGACGATGTGCACCTCTGCCGCCAGGAAGGCGTTGGCGTTGCGAACCACGGCGCCGATGTTGAAGTCGTGCTGGAAGTTCTCGATCGCCACGTGGAAACCGTGGCGACGACCATCCAGGTCGTCCACGATCGCCTGGCGCGTCCAGTAGCGATATCGGTCGACGACGTTGCGACGATCGCCGTCGGCCAGCAACTCGGGGTCGAGGCGGACATCTTGGGGCCACGGCTCGGGATGCGGCCCGACACCCACCTCACGATCCTCGTCATCGGGTCGGGTCGGTACAACATCCATGACCGGGAGTGTACGAATCAGTTGCCACCGATCGGTCGTGGGCGCTGCGACTCACCGACCGCCGGTCGCCACGGGAGCAACGCAGAGATTTCGCAACGGCCACCCGGCGACGCATGGGGACGCCGACCCCGACAGGTCCGGTTGGTACGCTCGTCGGACGCCCACACGAGACGGAGCACCATGACCTCGACCCCCGCCGCACCCTGGTGGATCGGCGCTGTCGGCTATGAGATCTACCCGCGGTCCTTCTCGGATTCGAACGGTGACGGGATGGGCGACCTGGAAGGCATCCGGCAGCGGCTCCCCTACCTGGCCGACCTCGGCGTCGATGCGGTGTGGATGACCCCCTTCTACCCCAGTCCCGGATTCGACCACGGTTACGACGTTGCGGACTACCGGAGCATCGACCCGATGTTCGGGACCCTCGACGACTTCGACCGCCTGGTGACCGACGCCCACGACCTCGATTTGCGGGTGATGGTCGATCTGGTGCCCAATCACACGTCCTCGTCGCATCCGTGGTTCCGGGAGGCGCTGCAGGGCCGGGACAGCCCCACACGCGACTACTTCATCTGGCGCGACCCGGCACCCGACGGTGGACCCCCGAACAACTGGCTGAGCCACTTCGGCGGGCCGGCATGGACCCTGGACCCCGCCTCGGGTCAGTACTACTGCCACCTGTTCCTTCCCGAACAACCCGATCTGAACTGGACCAGCCCGGCGGTCGCCGACGAGTTCGACGAGATCCTGCGGTTCTGGTGCGAGCGTGGCGCCGACGGTTTCCGGATCGATGTCGCCCACGGTCTGGTCAAGGACCCCAGGTTTCGGGACAACCCGCGGCTGTACGAACTCGACGACCCCGACCCGCAGGTGATGTTCCAGTCGTACGAGCACCGCTACGACCTCGACCAGAACGGCAACACCGATGTCTTCCGACGTTGGAACCGGGTGGTGGAGCCGTACGGAGCGGTGCTGGTCGGCGAGACCAATCTGGAGGATCCGGTGCGGATGGCCCGCTACCACGACGGCGGTGCCGCCCTCCACCGCACGCTGTATCTCGGCCCGGGTTGGCTGCGTTGGGATCCGCTGCGGCTCAGGGACGGGCTGCGGACGATGCACCTCGGCTCACCGGATTCGATCGCCTGGATCGTCGACAGCCACGACACCCCCCATTCGGTCACCCGGTTCGGGGGCGGCGCGGTGGGTGCCAGACGATCGCTGTGTGTGACCGCACTGATGATGGCGTTGGGCGGGATGCCTTTTCTCTATCAGGGCCAGGAGCTCGGGATCGGCGACGGGATCATCGACCCTGCCGACCTCGCCGACCCGATCTCGGTCCGCAATCCCGGCGCCACCACCGGCCGCGATGGCGCCCGCACCGCCATGCCCTGGAATGACGGCCCCGGCAACGGCTTCACCACCGCCGCCCACGCCTGGCTCCCGGCCGCCACCCGCTCGCCGGCCGAGACCGTCGCCGGGCAGCTCGCCGATCCGGGATCTGCGCTGCATCGCTACATCGAGCTGTTACGGATCCGTCGCTCGACCCCGGAACTGTGGACCGCCCCGGCGGAATGGATCGACACCGTCGACTCGCTGCTGGTCGCCATGCGGCGCGGGCCGATGATCGTCGCCGCCAATCTCGACGAGTACCCGGCGGCGTTGTCGCTCCCACCGGGGCACTGGATCCCGGTCTTCAGCAGTCAGCCGTCTGCCGACCACCCCGTCGGCGGCGGCGGCACGGGGAACCAGGCGGGTCAGCCGCTGACCGGCAGCACGGAGATACCCGCCGAGACCACGGTCATGATGCGCCACGCATGACGCCGTGACGCCGCCCTACCGGCGAGCGATCACTGCCGAACGGCGAGACCGGTGGCGGGATCGAAGAAGTGGGCGTTGCGGAGATGGACCACGGCCTCGATGTCGTCGCCGGCGGACACGGAGCTGGCAGCGTCGAACCGTGAGGCGATGCGGGTGACATCGACCGAGACCACATCCTCGGTGTCCTCGTCCAGATCGAGGGCGTCCTCGCTGTACACCGGCTTGGCATCGATCTCGAAATAGACCAGCCGCTCGAAGCCGAGCGCTTCGACGTTGGCGACCTTGCCCCGGATCCGCTGATCGTGGGGATGGTCGGGAACCAGCGCCGCATCCTCGAACTCTTTGGGTCGGATGCCGATGGTGACGTTGCGCCCGATGTAGTTGCGGAGTGCGGGACGCTTGTGGAAGACCTCGTCGGGGATGCGCAAGGTCTGCGAACCCAGCCGGATCGTGACCGCCTCACCCTCCTGGGTGAGTTGCCCGTCCATCAGGTTCATCGACGGAGACCCGATGAACGCCGCAACGAAGAGGTTGTCCGGTTCGTCGAACAGCACCTGCGGTGGATCGACCTGTTGGAGAATGCCCCGGTTGATCACCGCAACCCGGTCGGCCATGGTCATGGCCTCCACCTGGTCGTGGGTGACATAGAAGGTGGTGACCCCGACGGCACGCTGCAGGCTGGTGATCTGGGCCCTCATCTGAACCCGGAGCTTGGCGTCGAGGTTGGAGAGGGGCTCGTCGAGGAGGAAGACCTGGGGGCTGCGGACAATGGCACGACCCATGGCGACACGTTGCCGCTGACCGCCGGAGAGCTGGGCGGGCTTGCGATCGATGATCTCGGTGAGTTCGAGCATCTTGGCCGCTTCATTGACACGGGTGCGGATCTCGTCCTTGGGAAGCTTGGCCAGCTTCAGCGCAAAGCCGATGTTCTCCCCGACCGTCATGTGGGGATACAGCGCATAGTTCTGGAAGACCATGGCGATGTCGCGCGCCTTCGGCGGGATGTCGTTGACGACGTTGCCACCGATGTAGAGCTTGCCCGAGGAGATGTCCTCGAGCCCGGCAATCATCCGCAACGTGGTGGACTTGCCACAACCCGACGGACCGACCATTACGAGGAACTCGCCCTCCGTGATCTCGAGGTTCAGATCAGTGACCGCTTTGAAGCCGTTCGGGTACGCCTTCTCGACATGATCGAAGACCACGCTTGCCACAGCTACGTCCTTTCATCGACGCGAACGCCTCAACCGTACCCTCCCGCACCGACCTCTGCCACCGGTACACCGCACGGTTCGACGAGCAGGATGCGGAATCGGCGCCAACCCACCGGGAGGATGAGATCGGATCGTCCCTGCGGGGGATGCGACGGCGACACCAGGTCTCATACGATGGCGCCGATGGACCGCAGCTTCGCCCGTTCCCGTCTTGGTTTCCTCGCCGACGCCGCCCTGGCGTTGGTCCTGTTCGGTCTTGCCATGGCGACGGTCCGCAGCGGCGAACTCTTCGGCGGGGAAACCTACAGCCGCCCGCACGACGGATGGCAGGTGGTGCTGATCGCCGTGCAGACGCTGCCATTGGCGGTACGGAGGGTATGGCCGGTGCCGGTGCTCGCCGTGATCTGTCTCGGATGGGGTATCGACCGTTCCTTCGACTACCCCGCCTCGCAGGCCGTACTGGCGCTCCCGGTCGCCTTCCACGCCGTCGGCTCCGAGTTGGACGGGCGGCGGGCGCTCCAGATCGGAGGACCGATCGCCGGCTTCCTCGTGATGTTCACGGTGCTCGGCGCCGTCGAGTACGAGAGCGTCAGCGTCGCCGATGTGGCGATGATGGGGCTGATCACCTTCCTGCCGCTGGCGCTGGGACGCGAGGTCAGCGACCGTCGAACCCGCACCGCACAACTCGAACGCCACACGCGGGACCTGGAGCGCCGCCAGCACGAGCAGGCCCGCGATGCGGTGCGGGAGGAGCGAAGCCGGATCGCCCGCGAACTCCACGACGTGGTGGCGCACGAGATGACGGTGATGACGGTCCAGGCGGCGGCGGCGCGCCGCCTGGTCGACCGGGATCCCGACCAGGCCCGCGAGGCGCTGTCTGCGGTCGAGGCGGCGGGGCACGAGGCTCTCGACGAGATGCGGCGTCTGCTCGGCGTGTTGCGCACCAAGGCCACTGCGGAGGACACCGACCCGCAGCCCGGTCTCCACCGCCTCCCGGAGTTGACGGCACAGATGGTGGAGGCGGGACTCCCGGTCGAGGTGACCGTCGAGGGTCCGCCCCGGGATCTGCCGGTGGGTGTCGACCTCAACGTGTACCGGATCATCCAGGAGTCGCTGACCAACACCCTCAAACACGGCGGCCCCGGGGTCCGCGCCTGGGTGCGGATCATCTGGGCCAACGACCTCACCGTCGAGATCAGCGACGACGGACGTGGTGGCGCCGGCGACGCCCCCGGGAGCCAGTCGACCGGCCACGGGCATCTCGGAATGCGGGAACGGGTCGCCCTCCTCGGCGGAGAGCTCCGCACCGGACCACGGTTCGGTGGCGGCTACCGGGTGTGGATGAACATCCCCCTGGAGACGAAGTGACGACACCGCTCCGGGTGCTCGTCGTCGACGACCAGCGACTGGTCCGCGCCGGGTTCGTGATGATCCTCGGTACCGAACCGGGGATCGAGGTCGTCGGGGAAGCCGTCGACGGCCGGGAAGCCGTCGAGATGGCGCACACCCGCCACCCCGACGTGATCCTGATGGACATCCGGATGCCGACGATGGACGGGTTGGAGGCGACCCGGAGGATCCACGAGGAGATCGGTTCGCCGCCGCACATTCTCATCCTGACCACCTTCGACCTCGACGACTACGTGTACGAGGCGCTCCGCAGCGGCGCCAGCGGCTTCCTGCTCAAGGACACCCCGCCGGAAGACCTCATCGATGCGATCCGGATCGTCGCCAGGGGGGAGGCGCTGCTCGCCCCGTCGGTG
The DNA here is from genome assembly GCA_963708235.1 of uncultured Acidimicrobiia bacterium. Classification (GTDB taxonomy): domain Bacteria; phylum Actinomycetota; class Acidimicrobiia; order Spongiisociales; family UBA5794. Next base: position 2,874,910 of record OY970200.1, read on the forward strand.
ACGAAGCGCCTCATCGAAGAGTTCGCCCGCCGCCCAGCCACCGTCCGGGCGGTCCCCGGCCTCGCCGACCTGACCGAGAGGGAGCGGGATGTGTTGCGACTGCTCGCCAAGGGGCTCTCCAATGCCGAGATCGCCAGCGGTCTGTACGTCAGCGAGACCACCGTCAAGACCCACGTCTCCCACGTGCTGACCAAGCTCGCCGTACGCGACCGGGTGCAGGCGGTCGTCCTTGCCTACGAGTCCGGACTGGTGACGCCCGGCGACGGGTGAGCACCGGAACCACGTCGATCCGCATCAACGGTCGGCAGGGCCACCCGGGCTGGACGGAAAACGCTCGGGATGGGTGTAGACGGTGGCACGACCCTGCCGGGTGAAGGCGACCAGGGTGACCCCGAGCCGATCGGCGGCGCTCACCGCCAGCGAAGACGGAGCGGACACGGCGACCACCATCCCGATGCCGGCGACCGCCGCCTTCTGCACGATCTCGAAGCTCGCCCGTCCCGACACCACCAGCAGGGTGTCGTCGAGGGGGAGCCGCCTGTGCATCGCCGCCCACCCCACCACCTTGTCGACGGCGTTGTGGCGTCCCACGTCCTCGCGGACCACCTCGAGGTCTCCGGTCGCGTTCGACAGGCCGGCGGCGTGGACCCCACCGGTTTCGTCGAACAGCCGTTGACGGGTGCGGAGCCGATCGGGCAACGCGGCGACCACAGCGGGGTCGACCGATCCGAGGCGTGGCGGATGGGGACAGGCCACCTCGACCGCCTCGATCGACGCCTTCCCGCAGACCCCGCAACTCGACGTGGTGTAGACGTTGCGTCGGTGACGATCGACGTCGACCGGCCCCCGGAGCCGCACCGCAACGACGTTGTACTCCTGCTCGTCGGCGGGCAGCCCGCAGTAGGCCACCGAATGGATGGTGTCGGTGTCGGTGACGATGCCCTCGGTGACCACGAAGCCGATGGTGAGCTCGAAATCGTGTCCCGGGGTGCGCATCGTCACCGCCAACGGCGCAACCGTATCGTCGGATGCGGCCACGGAACCGACCCTGATCTCGAGCGGTTCCTCGACGGCGACGGTGTCCATGCCACTGCGGACCGAGCCGGTGGCGATCCGCCGGACCGGTACCCGTTGCGCCGATCCCGACCGGTGCGTGGCGTGACCCGGCGTTGATGAGGTGACCATCCCCGTAGGGTAGGGAACCCACGACCCCCTTGACCTTGACGTAGCGTGATGGCCTACGGTCGAGGGCAACGCCACCGACACCTACCCGGGGAGGACCGAACCTCCACCCAATCATCCTTACGGATGAGAGGAATCGAGCCGCCGGAACGACGACACCGGCGACGGTGCCGGATAGGTTGCAACAAGCTCGATATCGTCCACTTCGATGCAGTCCCCCGAGAGGATGCCCCCATGACGACCGCAACCCTGACCACCGACGCCGCCCGTATCGAACGCGGGACCAAGGTCTACGGAGACGGCCTCACCGAAGTCAGCGCACTCCGTAGTGTCGACGCCCGCTTCCCGCGCGGTCATTTCACCGCCATCATGGGACCTTCCGGTTCCGGGAAGTCGACCCTGCTCCACTGTCTCGCCGGTCTCGACACCCTCTCGGACGGCTCGGTCTACATCGGTGACGTCGAGCTGGGGCGTCTCAAGGACAAGGCACTCACCGAGCTGCGCCGCGAACGGGTGGGTTTCATCTTCCAGGCGTTCAACCTGATCCCCACGCTCAACGCCGAAGAGAACGTTCTACTCCCGCTCTCCATCGCCGGGAAGAAGCCGGACCGGGCATGGATGGACGAGGTGATCACCGCTCTCGGACTTGGCGACCGCCTCAACCACCGACCCGGGGAGCTCTCCGGTGGACAGCAGCAGCGGGTTGCCGCCGCACGGGCCCTGGTGTCGCGTCCCGAGATCGTGTTCGCCGACGAACCCAGCGGCAACCTCGACTCCAAGTCGGGCGCCGAGTTGCTCGACTTCATGCGGCGCGCCGTGCGCGAGTTCGGGCAGACCATCGTGATGGTCACCCATGACCCGATGTCGGCGAGCTATGCCGAGCGCATCCTGTTCCTCGACGACGGGCGCATCGTCGACACCATGACCCAGCCCACGCCGGAGCGGGTGCTCGACCGCATGAAGAGTTTCGGAGCCTGAGCATGTTGAAAGCCGCCATCAAGAGCCTTCTCGCCCACAAGACACGGCTGGCACTGACCGCCCTGTCCGTGATCCTCGGCGTCGCCTTCGTCGCCGGGACCTTCATCTACACCGACACCACCAACGACGCCTTCGACGGGGTATTCGCCACCGCCTACGAGGGTGTCGACGTCTACGTCTCCGGAGAGAGCGAGTTCTCGATGGGTCAGGGTGTCTTCTTCGACGAGTCGGTGGCCGCCGATGTCGCCGCCGTTCCCGGGGTGGCCCGGGTCGACCCGGCGATCTTCGGGATGGGGGTTCAGATCCTCGATTCCGAAGGGGAGACCATCGGCGGCAACGGACCGCCGCAGATGGGAATCGGTGTCCCCAGCGAGGGCGACTCGGTGTCCACCGGAACCGTGCTGCGTGAGGGCCGGATACCGTCCGGTGCCGGCGAGGTCGCCATCGACGCCGGATCGGCCCGCACCGGCGAGTTCGTGATGGGTGACGAGATCGAGATCGTCACCCCGACCGCACCGGTGCAACGCTTCGAGCTGGTCGGGATCATCGGGTTCGGCGAGGTCGACAACCTGGCGGGGGCGACGTTCGCCGTCTTCGACCTGGTCACGGGTCAGGAACTGTTGGGCCGGCCCGGGATGATCAGCGAGATCAACATCGCCACCGAGCCCGGTGCCGACCTCGACGAGGTGATCGCCTCGGTGCAGTCGGTGCTCCCCGAGGGCGCCCGCGCCCAGTCGGCCCAGTCGGCTGCCGACGAGGCCGCCGCAGAGATCCAGGAGGCCCTTGGCTTCTTCGGGAAATTCCTGCTGGTGTTCGCCTTCATCGCCCTCTTCGTCGGCAGCTTCATCATCTACAACACCTTCCGGATCGTGATCACCCAGCGGATGCGGGAGCTTGCACTGATGCGGGCCATCGGTTCCACCCGGAGCCAGGTGGTCCGCACCGTGCTGCTCGAAGCCCTGCTGGTGGGTCTTGTCGCCTCGGCGATCGGGGTGGTGGCCGGGCTCGGTCTGGCCGTCGGTCTGCGGGCGGTGCTCGATGCGGTGGGGGTGGCGCTGCCGGCAGGTTCGTTGATCCTGGCGCCGCGGACCGTCGTCATCGGGCTCACCCTCGGGGTGGTGGTGACCACCCTGTCGGCACTGTTCCCGGCCATCGCCGCCTCGCGGGTTCCGCCGGTGGCGGCGATGCGGGCCGACGAGGTTGCACCGACGGAACGCTCGATGAGGATGCGCGCCATCGTCGGAGGTCTGGTGCTCGTTGCGGGTGCCGTACTCATCGTCAGCGGGCTCAACAACGACACCGGAAACACCACCGTGGCGCTCAGCTCGGTCGGCTTCGGGGCGTTGGTGATGATCCTCGGCGCCTACGCGCTCAGTGCGCTGGTGGCCCGCCCGGTGGCGGCCGTGATCGGCGCTCCGTTCGCCCGGCTGTTCGGTGTCTCGGGAAAACTGGCGCAGCGCAATGCGGGCCGGAGCCCCCGCCGCACCTCGGCGACCTCCGGCGCCATCATGGTGGGGATCGCCCTGATCGCCCTGGCGGCGATCATGTCGGCGTCGCTACAGGCCACCATCGACGACATCTTCTCGCAGGGTGTCGAGGCCGATGTGCTGGTGACCCCTGCCGAGCAGTTCGCCCTCTCCGGGTACACCCCCGAGCTTGCCGGACGGATCACCGAGCTTCCCGAGGTGGCGGCGATCACCAGGGTTCCGGTGGCGCCGGTGCTGATCGACGGCTCCGAGACGTTCCTCGGTGCACTCGACGACAACTTCGAGGAGTTCTTCCCCGTCGAGGTCGTCGAGGGGTCGGTCGAACTGGGTCCAGGCGTGGTGATCGCCAGCGAGAGCGCCGCCACCGACAACGACCTTGTCGTCGGCGACCAGATCGACATGGTGTTCGAGGAGACCGGCACCCAGTCGTTCACGGTGGGCGGGGTGTTCACCAGCGACGCCATCGACGGCTTCGCCCTCGGGCGCAGCGAGTTCGAGACGAACTTCGCCGTCGAGACCGACAACCAGATCTACATCCAGCTCGTCGACGGCGTCACTCCGGAGGAGGGTCGCGATGCGGTCGCCGCCGTTGCGGAGGATGTCCCCTCGGCCAACGTCCAGACCGTCGACGAATGGGTGGACTCGATCGCCGATCAGGTCAACAGCCTGCTCGGGTTGATCACCGGGCTGCTGGGGATGACGGTGCTGGTCGCCCTGATCGGCGTCACCAACACCATGGCCCTGGCGGTCTACGAGCGGACCAGGGAAATCGGGTTGCTGCGGGCCGTCGGGCTGGGTCGGGTCCAGACCCGACGGATGATCCGGCTCGAGGCTTCGATCATCTCGGCGTTCGGCGCCATCCTCGGGGTCGGTCTCGGTCTGTTCTTCGGGTGGGCGGTTCTGCAGGCACTCGCCGACGAGGGATTCACATCGTTCGTGGTTCCGTGGGTCATGCTTGCGGTCTGGGTGACGGTGACCGCCCTCCTCGGAGTGCTCTTCGCCCTGTGGCCGGCGTGGCGGGCCTCGAAGCTCAACGTCCTGGAAGCCATCTCGTACGAGTAGCCCTGTTCCATCACGACGACGGCGCCATCGGGAGGACGATCTCTTCCGGTGGCGCCGTCCCCGACGGTCGGACGAGGGTCGGTATCCTCGGCGACGATGACCCGGTCCCGGCGCCGCCACCTCCAGATCGCCGACGCCCAGCACCCGGCTGCCCGGGTCACGGTGTCGATGTCGGGCCCACCAACCGAAACCGGTACCGAACCGGTGGTGCTGCTCCACGGCGCCGGGATGGACCGAACGGTGTGGCGGGCGCTGCAGCGATCGCTTGCCGATCACGGTCACCCGGTCGTCGCCCCGGATCTCCCCGGTCACGGACTCAGCGCCGGCCCGGCGCGAGCGTCGATCGCCGACCTCGCCGAATGGGTGGCGCTGCTGATCGCCGGGCTCGATGTCGACCGCATCCACCTTGTGGGCCACAGCCTGGGATCGCTGGTCGCCATGGAAGCGGCGGCCAGGTACCCGGACCGGGTGCGGTCGCTGGTCATGGTGGCTGCCGCCGAGTCGATGCCGGTCAATCCCCGGTTGCAGGCCGAATCGATCGCCGAGCCCACCGTCGCCGCCGCCAGGATGGCGCGCTCGGTGTCACGCCCGGGGACATGAGGAAACCGTGTCACGGGTCGAAGCCACCTCTCTGCTGCTGCTCTCGGCGCCATCCGGGACGCTGGCCACCGACCTCGCCGCCTGTGCGGCATACGACGGATCCCTGGAAGCGATCCGGACCCGCACCTGCCCCACACTCCTGGTGCTCGGCAGAGACGATGTGATGGCGCCCCCGGACGGCGCCACCCGTCTCGCCCAGACACCGGGGGTGTCCTCGGTGACCATCGACGGCGCCGGACACATGGTGATGGCGGACCGCCCCGACCGGGTTGCCACGGTCGTGTCGAGATTCGTCGACCGTTCGGCAGGTGGCCAGGTTCGGGGGTAGGCTCGCCCGCCATGGCAAAGACCCACCAGGCCCTCCCTGATCCCCGCAACGCCGATGTCCTGATCCACGTCAACGGTGCGCTCGTCCCCCGCAGCCAGGCCACCGTATCGGTGTTCGACAGCGGCTTCCTGATCGGTGACGGCGTATGGGAGGGAATCCGTCTCCATGACGGGCGTTTCGCCTTCCTCGACCTCCATCTCGATCGGCTCTTCGGTGGGGCCAGAGCGATCGATCTCGACATCGGGCTCACCCCGGACCAACTCCGCTCCGCTCTCGAGGAACTGGTGGCGGCCAACGACATGACCACCGATGTCCATGTGCGGCTGATGATCACCCGCGGGGTCAAGATGACGCCGGCCCAGCACCCGGACCTGGTGGTCGGCGGCCCGACCATCGTCGCCATCGCCGAACACAAACAGGCCGACCCCGAGGTGATGCGAACCGGGATCACCTTGTTCACCTCGACGGTGCGGCGCCCTCCACCCGACACCCTGGACCCGCGGCTCAACTGTCACAGCAAGCTCCACGAGGTGATGGCGCTGATCCAGGCGATGAAGGCCGGCGCCGACGAGGCGCTGATGCTCGATGTCAACGGCGCCGTTGCCACCTGCAACTCGACGAATTTCTTCATGGTCCGCGGCGGAGCGGTGTGGACCTCGACCGGGCATCACTGCCTGCACGGGATCACCCGGAGACTGGTATTGGAGATCTGCGCCGAGGAAGGCATCCCCCACGCCGAGCAGGACTTCTCACTGGTCGATGTGTACCAGGCCGACGAGGCGTTTGTCACCGGGACCTTCGGTGGGCTGACCCCGGTGGTCGCCGTCGACGGCCGCACCATCGGCAACGGAGTTCCCGGCGCGATGGTCGCCCGGCTGTCGGAGGCCTACCACCACCGGATCCGTGCCGACGTGGCGGGCCGGCCGTGACCCAGCGACATCTCTCCATGTGGTCGGGTCCGCGCAACATCTCTACGGCGCTGATGTACTCGTTCCGCTCACGACCCGACACCGAGGTGGTCGACGAGCCGCTCTACGGTCACTATCTCGCCACCACCGGTATCGCCCATCCGGGTGACGACGAGGTCCTGGCGGTGATGGAGACCGATGCCGACCGGGCGGTGGAGATGATGCTGGCCGAGGGCGACAAGCCGCTGCGGTTCTCGAAGAACATGGCCCACCACATGGTGGGTCTCGACTTCGCCATCCTCGACCGGATGACCAATGTGATGCTCACCCGCCACCCTCAGGCGGTCATCGCCTCGCTCACCAGACAACTGCCCGATGCCGACGCCGAAGCCACCGGGCTCCCCATGCAGGTGGCGATGGTCGACCACATCCAGGCGAGCGGCCGCCGGGTGATGGTCATCGACTCGGACGACATCCTGGCGGACCCACGGGGCACGCTGGTGCGGTTGTGCGAGGAGGTCGGGATCGAGTTCTACCCCGAGATGTTGACCTGGCCGCCCGGCCCCAAGCCGGAGGACGGGGTATGGGCGCCGTACTGGTACGACAATGTGCATCGGTCGACCGGCTTCGGTCCCCGGCCGGGAGAGATGGCCCGGGTGCAACCGGGACACGAGGCCCTGCTCGCCGAATGTCTACCGCTGTATGAACGGCTCCGCTCGATCGGATAGCCGGGCCACGGATCACGTGGCCTTCGGTTCGGCTCGGTCGCAGCTCAGGTGTCGAGTTCGACGGCGTCCCAGTTCTCACACGCCTCGACCAGGAACTCGCTGACGTCACGGCATCGATCGAGAGTGTCACACAGGGTCTCGCGGCCCAGCATCACGTCGACGAGCGACACCTCGACGCGCCCCACCAACGAGAGGCGTCGCTCCGGTCCGGCGGCCAGCGGGGCAAACGAGTCGACACCGGAGACCTCGATGGGGAGGTCGGGACCGGCGATTCCCGCCAGTTCGGCGGCCAGGATCAACAGATCGGGCGGGTTGCCCAGTGGCGGCAGACCCCAGTTGAAGAACAACGGGATCCGGAACTCGCCTTCTGGCTCCCCGAAGTCCTCGTCCATCTCCACCACCTGATCCTCGAGCTCGAGCAGCACACGTGGCTCGACATCGAAGGCGAGGTTGAGGTCCAACGGACCGGTACATGCCGATTCGGGGTGGAGATCGACCTCCCAGGACTGCCGGAGCGAGTACGTCTCCAGAAAGTGACGTTCGTCGTGGACATGGAAGCCGTGTTCGACGGCATGATCCTTGAGATAGGTGATGAATCCGGCAATGTCGATCGCCACGTGTGCGCAGCCCTCCCTCGGGTGGTCCTCCGAGGTTAGGGGCACCGGCCGGTGACCCGGAAACGAATCCTTGCCGTCGGGCGCCGTTCCCGCCGACGCCACCAGCCGAAAACAGGGCCACGGTGGTGGAGGGATCGAGAAGAGTGCCCTTCCCGATCCCTCCGCGTCGCCGGGCGCGGTCCCCCTCCACGAGGACACCCGCTCAGCGGTGGTGACCGGTCAGGACACCGGCCGCAACAGGAAGGAGCGTGTCTCGCCGCCGAAGGTGCCATATCCGACGATCTCGCCGTAGCGGTTGATGCCCTCGGCGGACAGCAGGGTCCAACCCGAGCCGGCGGGGATCAACGTGTTGAGGTCGTGCATCACCCCGTCCTCCCACATGAAGGCGGCACCTCCGAACGACGGGGATCCGGCGAACGTTGCGACATGACCCACGATCTGACCGCGGTCGTTGATGTCGTTGGCCCGACTGTGGGTGAAGCCCAGGGTGCCGAGATCGACCATCCCCTCACTGGGGGACCACCGGAACGCATGCTCCACCGAGCCGGTAACCGTGGAGCGACCGACGGCGATGCGCTGGCTGCTGACGGCCAGCGCCTCGCTGAACTGCAGTCCGTCACCGAGCGAACCCATCGAGATGGGTGGCCGCTGCCGGCCGCGGGTGGGAGCGAACCACGCCGTCGCCTGCGAGGTGGTGCCGAAGACCCGTGAGCTTCCGACGATGTGACCGGCGTCGGTGATCGATACGGCCCGTCCGGTGGTGTTGTTCCCGCCGGCGACCGTCCCCAGATCCTGCATCACTCCGGCTTCCCACAGGTAGGGACGCGAGGTCAGCGTGTTCGAAGAGGAACCGACGATCTGCCCGGCGGTGTTGATGTCGAGCGCCACCGCCGTGGCACCACCGAGGGTGCCGAGGTCGCTGATCTGCCCGTTCTCCCAACGGAAGGCCCGTGATGTGTTGTTGTCGCTCTCCCCGACGATGACGCCGGCGTTGTTGATGCCGTAGCCGCGGCTGAATGCGTTGCTCCCCGGCAATGTGCCGACCTCGGTCATACCGCCACGCCGTGACCATACGAAGCCGATCAGCGGCAACGTCGTGGTGCCGGTGCGTGAGTTGCCCGTGACCACGCTGCGGTCGTTGATGTCGAGGGCGAAGGTGGCGTTCCCACCCAGTCCACCCAGACCGACGATTTCGTAGCCCGGCACTTCCTGGGCCGATGCCGGGGCGACCGCCATCACCATCATTACGGACGCCGCCGCCGCGATTGCCCGCCAAAGTCGTGTTCTTCTCATCGGCTCGAGTCCCCTCGTTGAAGTTCGGATCGCCGCCGACTGTAGTGGGAACGATTCCTAATTCCAACTGGATTGAGAACTATTCGCGTGTATCGGAAACGCTGCCGTGCGCTCCGCCCGTGTCAGCTCGCAACCACTCAGTCGATGAGACTGACGAAGATGCCGCCCCAGGCCTTGGGCTCGAACCACGTCGACTTGGGGGGCATCACCAGACCGGCGTCGGCGATCCTCATCACGTCCTCGAGCGGCGTGGGGTACATGAGGAAGCAGACATCGCAGCCCATCGACTCCGGGCGTAGCGAGTCCGGTCCGGTGGGGGTGCCGCCAGCCACATAGCGGAGCCGGGGATCCGTCCGTGGATCCCCGATGTCGAAGACCGGGCCGAGCACCGTCTCCTGGAGCCTCACCACATCGAGCGCCGACGCCACGTCACCGACACCCTCGGGCGCCGGCAGGGCAAACCTCCACGCCTGGCCGCCCAGCACCATGCCGATCTGACCCGTTCTCACCGGCCGTGAGCCCACCGCATCCGCCGGGACCGCCCCTTCCAGTTCGACCACGGCACCGACGGCGGCGACGATCTCGGCGGCGCTCATCCCGGTGTCGGCGACACAGCGGTTGAACTCGTGGAGCGTGAGCTCGCGCTCGGGATAGAGCACGGCCACGAAATAGTCCTGGTCGCCACCTGGCGGCGCCCCGTCGCTGCGACAGCGTTCGGCATGGCGGACCGCGGCGGCGCAGCGATGGTGCCCATCGGTGATGTAGAGCACCGACCGGCTCAGCCGACGCTGGAGCCGGGCGACCGTGTCGGGGTCGTCGATCGTCCACACCCGCTGGTGCGTGCCGTCGTCGACGACGAAATCGAGCGTAGGTTCGCCCACCCGGGCGGCGGCGATCAGCCTCTCGATCTCGTCGTCGGCGGGGAAGGTGAGGGCCACCGGGTCGCTCTGGGCGCCGACCCGTTCGAGGTGGTCGAGCAGGAGCTGCTCGGTGGACTGGCGGGTGTGCTCGTGACGTCGCACCCGCCCATCGACGTATCCGTCGACGTTGACCTGGGCGACGATGCCCACCGCCACGTGGGCGCCGTCATCGATCCCGTACACGTAGAACGCATCGGGAGGTCCGGCCCCGAGCACGCCCTCCTCGATCATCTCGTTGAGACGGGTCCGGCCGAGCGACTGGGGGATCGATGGATCGGGACCGCCCTGGACGCTGTCGATCTCGCTGCGGATGACATGGAGGAAGCTGTGAGGGTTGTCCTGGGACAGCTTCATCCACTGCCGGGCGGTCAGACCGCCCAGCGGCGGGGTGGCGACGGCGCCGACCAGTTCCGGGTTGGGCAGATAGGCCTGGAAGGGACGAACCAGGCTCATGACGTCACGTGCGAGAGACCGATCACATCCGGATGAGCCGTGATCTCGGCGAGGGTCTCCTCGCCCACGGGCCCGGTCACCCGGATCGTGGCGGTGGCGGCACTGCCCCCGGCGAACACCACGTTCTGCATCTGCTCGACGTTGAGTCCGGCGTTGCGCAGCACCGAGAACACCCCGGCGAGCACCCCAATCCGGTTGCGGTGGCGCACCGTCACCGTCGATGTCCCACCGGTGCCCGACTGCAGGTTGACGCAGTTACGCACGGCGCCCCGACCGAACCCGTCGATCAGCGAGACCACCTCGTCGGCGATGGCGTTCTGCGACTGGTCGGTGGAGGCTCCGATGTGGTGGGTTCCGTAGACGTTGGGGTGGCGGGCCAGTGCCGAGTCGAAGTCGGCCTCGCCCGATGCAGGCTCGTCGGCGAAGACGTCGAGCCCGACCTTGAGGTCCTTCTCCTCGATGGCCGCCAGTAGCGCCGTCTCGTCGACCACGTCACCGTGGGAGGTGTTGATCAGAAAGGCCCCAGGTCGGAGATGGGAGAGGAAGTCGGCGGAGACAAGACCCACGGTGTCCGAATTCGCCGGAACATGGACGGTGACGATGTCGGACGCCTCGAGCAGCTCTTTCGAGGTCGGGAGCGAGCCGGCAGTCGAGGGCGGCGATCTTCTCCCGGGCGGCGGTACTGCGACCGCGCTTGTCGATGATGATCACCTCCATCTCCATGGCGAAGGCCCGCTCGGCGACCGCCATCCCGATGTCACCAAAACCGATGATCCCGATCCGCCTTCCGGCCAGACCTCCCGCCTTGGAGTACTCCTTCTTGCGCCAGCGTCCTGCGCGCAGATCGGCGACGGCATCCGGGATCCGCCGGTCGAGGGCCGTGATCAACCCCATGGTGAGTTCGGCTACGGCGACGGCGTTCTTGCCCGGCGTGTTGGTGACGTAGATCCCCCGCTCGGCGGCGGCAACCGCATCGATCGTATTGACCCCCGCCCCGGCCCGGACGATCAGGGCCAGCTTGTCCGCAGCATTGATCGCCGGGGCTTCCACCTTGGTGCTGCGGACCACCAGTACGTCGTAACCGGCGATGGCATCGGGCAACGACCCCGTATCGAGATCGGGGGAGAACGAAACCTGGTGGCCGCGGCTCTCCAGCAACTCGACATGACCAGGCGGAAACTTGTCGGCGATCAGGATGTGCATGAACGGGGGCTCCCTTCCTCGGGGGCATTCTCACATCTTCCGGCCGCCGGGGCGCATCGAGCGTGTGGGGCCGCTCGCCGCGGTACGCTCGGAGTGTCCCCTGTGGAGGCCCGATGACCTTCGATCAGACCCATCCCGTCTTCGCCCTCAGCGATCGGCTCGTCGATGAGCTGTGCGAGATCTTTCCCGACGACGCCACCTACCTCGGCGTCGACGGGTTCGACGACCGCTGGCCCGACCTGTCCCCCGATGGCGCCGGGCAAGCGCTCGCCGCCCTTCGTGAGATGCGGGGTCGGATCGAGGCACTACCGCCGGCATCCAACCGCTGGGACGCACTCGCCATCGGCGTCGCCGCCCACGACCTCGATCGCACCATCGCCCGGCACGAACGCTCCCATCACCTGCGCAACCTGAACTCGATCGCCTCGCCGGTCCAGTCACTGCGCGAGACCTTCGACCACATGAAGAAGGACACCGTGGCCCAGTGGGAGGCGGTCGCCACCCGACTCGAATCGCTCGGCACCGTTCTCTCCGGCTACCAGGAATCGTTGGAGCAGGGTCGTCGACTCGGTCTGACGGTGGCGGTACGCCAGGTCGACGAGGCAATCACCCAGGCATCGGTGACCGCTTCCGACGACTCGTCATTTGTCGCCCTTCTCTCCGAGTTCGAAGAGACCGTTGTCACAGCTCCCGATCTCACAGCTCCCGATCAGCCAGTTCCCGATGTGGCCTCGGGCCGCCGTGGTTCGGAACGACACGACGAGCTCCGCCGCCGTCTCGAGGCGGCGATCGAGTCCGGCCGGGGCGCCTACCGGTCCTTGGTGGGCTACCTCACCGACACCTACCGGGACTCGGCGCCTGCCAAGGATGCGGTCGGGCGCAACCGGTACCTGGTGGAGGCGACCGACATCCTCGGCACCACACCCGACCTCGACGAGACCTACCGGTGGGGATGGCAGGAGGTGGCGTCGCTGCGTCACCGGATGGCGCAGGTCGCCGAGGAGATCGCCCCCGGCGGCGGGATCAGCGGCGCCCTCGAGGTCCTCAAGACCGACCCTGCCCGCTCGGCGGCAACACCGGAGGAGCTGGTCGCCTTTCTCGACGCCCGTATCGGTGGGGCGCTGGAGCGACTTGACGGCAGCCATTTCGACGTGCCCGGGGAGATCCGCCGCTGTGAGGTCAAGCTGGCACCGGTGGGTGGACCGCTCGGGGCCTACTACGTCGGTCCCAGCGAGGACTTCACCCGACCCGGTTCGGTGTGGTGGTCGATCGAGCGTGACACCCCGCGTCCGCTGTATGACGATGTCTCCACCGCCTACCACGAAGGCTTCCCGGGACATCACCTCCAGGTAGGAACCCAGATTTCCCTGCAGGACCGCCTCAGCCGGCTCCACCGGATGTGGGTATGGATGTCCGGCACCGGCGAGGGGTGGGCGCTGTATGCCGAGCGGCTGATGGACGAGCTGGGCTACCTCGATCAACCCGACTACGTCTTCGGGTATCTCACCTCCCAGATGTTGCGCGCCTGCCGGGTCGTGATCGACATCGGCAGCCACCTCGAGCTCCCCATCCCCGATGACCAGCCGTTCCATCCCGGCGAGACATGGAGCTTCGAACTGGCGGTCGAGATGTTGGAGCGGTATGCCACCCTCGACACCCCATACGCCGAGGCCGAGGTGAACCGGTACCTGGGGTGGCCCGGTCAGGCCATCTCCTACAAGATCGGCGAACGGCACATCCTCCAGCTTCGCGACGAGTTGCGCGCCCGCCACGGCGACGCTTTCGATCTTCGCCGGTTCCACCGACGTGTGCTCGAGGTCGGCCCGGTGGGCCTCGACGTGATGAAGGAATACGTCCTCGCCGGATGACCGGGATGCGATCGTCCACGGGCTCGGGGAAGCGGCGATGCAACCGGCGGTGCGGCAGCGGGGTTCTTCTGGTGATGAGCCCCGACCAAGGATCCACCAGACGATGACGATGGCGCCCTCCGAACTCACCGATCTCGCCGAGCGGCTCGCCACCGACACCGATGCGGCGTTCCCCGAACTGGTGGCGACGCTGCACTCGCCGGTGTTCGGTGGGGTGTTGCGGATGGTCGGCAGCTACCACGAGGCGGAAGAGGTGACCCAGGAGGCGTTCGTGCGCGCCTACCGGGCGCTGCTGCGGTACCCCGACGAGCGGGTGCGTTCGCTCCGGCTCCGACCGTGGATGTGGACCATCGCCATCAACCTCTGCCGAAACCATGCCGCGGACCCGGTCACGGCGACCGGCCACCGCACCGTTGGACACCGCCCCGGAGCCCGCCGGGAGGGAGGTCACCGAAGACACCGCCCTCGACGCCACCGACCGCCAGTGGTCGGACCGGCTGGCGACCCTGCCTTCGCCGATGCGTCATGCGGTCGTCCTCCGTCACGTCATCGGCCTCGACTACGACGAGATCGCCGAGGCGGTGGATCGACCCGTCGGCACCGTGAAATCCGATGTGCACCGCGCCCTGGAGCGGCTGCGGGCACTCCTCGTCGCAGAAGGAGCCTCCTCATGACCGAGATCACCATCGCCGCCGTCGAAGCCGCCCTGGCAGGGCTTGCGGTGCCGGCCCCCCCGGGGTTGGATGACCGCATCCTCGCCGCCATCGGCCATACCCCCCGCCACGCCGTCGTCGACGGCCCGCTCGGACCGCTCATCGTCGTCTTCACCGACCGCGGTGTGGCCGCATGCATCCCGCAGCCGCACTGGGAGTCCCGACGTCACCGCATCGAGGACTCGGTGGCGGTGGAGCACATCCCCGAACCCTTGCAGCGGCGCCTTCGCAAGGCCCTGGAGACCGGGAAGCTCGGGGACCTGCCGGTCGACCTCTCTGCGGTGACCGACTTCCAGCGCAGCGTGCTGCGCAAGACCGCCGAGATTCCCCCCGGAGAACTCCGCCCATACGGCTGGGTGGCTCGTGAGATCGGCAAGCCGGGAGCGGTCCGGGCGGTGGGCTCGGCGCTCAACCGCAACCCGATCCCGATCCTGATCCCCTGCCACCGGGTGAACCGCGGCGACGGGTTCGTCGGCAACTACGGCTACGGCCCCCAGATGAAGCGCGACCTGCTCGCCCACGAAGGTCTCGACCCCGACGAGGCGGACCGGCTCGCCGAACAGGGGATCCGGTTCGTCGGCAGTGACACCACCCACATCTACTGCCTGCCCACCTGCCGCCACGCCCGCCGCATCACCCCGCCCCACCTGGTCACCTTCGGTGATGCCCGCCGCGCCGAATCGGCCGGCTACCGCCCCTGCAACGTCTGCCGCCCCGCCATGGCCGCAGCCTGACCGCAGCCGGATGGCCGCAACCCGCGCCGCCTCTATAGAACCCGGGGCGATTCCCCCCCCCGGGAGGGGATGCCCGGATGAAGCCCGCACCCGCACACCACGGATCCCCTCCGACAGCGAGGACCCAGCAGCAACCGCGTCCTCACACGGTCGGTCCCCTCCTGGCCCTCCCCTCCTCGGGAGGAGGGGTGGCTGCGGACGCTGGCGGACGCAGACGGGGCGGAGCGCGGCGTCAATGTCCGCGTCGCCCCAAAATGTCATCGGGACTGAATACGTGAACAGCGTCGCATCGCCTCCGACTCGCTGGGTCCGCACACGACAGTTCGACCTTCGGCGACGACGAGCTCGCGCCCCGCCCCACCTCCTCCCAGAACCTCGGAGGCACCCCGCCCGTTCCCCGCCCCTATGGGGCGGGGTGGCTACGGACGCTGCGCGGCCGTAGACGGGGTGGGGCGCTGCGGACGCCTGCGGACGCAGACCAAGCGCGGGGAGGACCATGAGAAGACGCCTGACGCACACAGCCGGGACGCGAACTCGATGTCCCCACCTTGTCGAGTCGCCGACGAGTGCGATCGTCGGGGTCTCGGCCGACACCTGACCGGCAGCCTTGATTACGACTCGGCGGGAGGCAGGAGTGCGGTTGTCGGGGTGGTGGGGAGACGGCGGGTCGCCTCGGAGACGATGACGAGGGCAAGGGCGCCGATGGCGACGGCGGGTCCCACGGCGGCGAGTCCGAGACGGTCGACCGAGAGGCTGATCAGGGCCGGGTAGGCGGCGGCGCCGACGTTGGCGGCAACGAGCTGGTAGCCGACCACCTTGGGGGTGGCGGCGACACCGACCCGTTGCGGGGTAAGCGTCATCCCGAGCGGGAAGAGCGGACCGATGCCGATACCGAGCACCACCAGGCCGGCGGCGCCGAGCACCGGGGTCGGACCCCACCACAGCAGGCCGGCACCGAGCAGGGCGACCACGGTTCCGCTGCGGACCACGGAGACAGGATCGATGCGGTCGCCGACGACACCGAGCAGCAACCGGACCCCGGTGAGGGCGGCGTAGTAGCCGGTGACCGCCAGCCCGGCGGCGGACTCCGACATGCCACGCTCCACGTTGAGCAGGCTGAACCCCCACTGGGCGCCGGAGGTCTCCACGGCGGCGAGCAGGGCGAACATCCCCACCGCCAGGTTGCGGGCCTTCTTCGGCACCACCGGGGCGATCTCGGGTTCCCCGGTGTCGGCGGCCGCCTTCTCCTGCCAGTCACGGCGACCGACGACGAACCCGAAACACACCACGATCTGGACACCGGCGATCAGCAGGTATGCCGGTCGCCACGAACCGAACCGGTGGAGACCCAGCGTCATCGCCAGCGGACCGAGCGTGGCACCGATCCCATAGGCGGCGTGCATCAGCCCCATCACCCTGGCGCCATGATGGATCGCCACGTTGGTGTTGATGGCGGCGTCGAGCAACCCGCCGCCGAACCCGGTCAGCGCAATCGCCGCCAGCGCCACCGGCCAGCTCGGTGCCACCACGGCCCCCACCAGCCCGACCGAGGACAGTGCGGTGGCGGCGATCAGCACCCGGTCGGCGCCGAAACGGCGTGCGGCGGCGGCGCTCACCGCGGTGCCGATGCCGTACAGCACCACCACGATGGCGAGCAGGATTCCCAACTCGGAGACGGGTCGACCGAACTCGTCGGCGGCGTTCGGCCAGCCCACACCGATCGACGAGCGGGGCATCCCGAGGGCGATGAAGGCGAGCGCGGCCACGATCAGCTTGCGGTGCATCCCGGCACGGTAACGGCCCGTTCGGACGGTCCGTCCGCTCCCGCACCCACCGAACGGGGATATGCTCCTGCCGATGTCCACCGCCACGCTGCTGATCACCTGTCCGGACCGGCCGGGAATCGTCGCCGCCGTCGCCGGCTACCTCGCCGGGCTCGCCGCCAACATCCTCCACGCCGATCAGCACACCGACCGTCACAAGGACCTGTTCCTGCAACGCATCGAGTTCGAGACCGACGGTCTCGACATGGACCAGGTCGAGGCGGAGTTCGGGGAGATCGCCAGAGGTTTGCGATGCGCTGGGTGTTGCGACGCTCCGACCGCCCGCTCCGGGTGGCGATCCTGGCATCCCGCCAACCCCACTGTCTCACCGACCTGCTGGGTCGTTGGCAGATGGGCGAGATGCCGGGGAACCTGACCTCGGTGATCTCCAATCATCCCGATCACGCCGCACTGGTCGCCCACCACCAGATCCCGTTCCATCACCTCCCCATCACCGGTGAGCGCGACATCCAGGAGCAGGCCGTGCTGGAGGTGCTCGACGGCGACCAGGTCGACCTGGTGGTGCTGGCCCGCTACATGCAGATCCTGTCACCGGTGGTGGTCGACCGGTTCCGGGATCGGATCATCAACATCCACCACTCGTTTCTCCCGGCGTTCGTGGGGGGACGTCCGTACCACCAGGCGTACGAGCGGGGGGTCAAGGTGATCGGCGCCACGGCGCATTACGTCACCGGCGACCTCGACCAGGGTCCGATCATCGACCAGGACGTGGTGCGGGTGAGCCATCGCGACGAGATCGGAGACCTGGTGCAGAAGGGTCGCGACGTCGAGAAGATCGTCCTCGCCCGCGCCGTGCGCGCCCACCTGGAGCACCGCATCCTTGTCTATCGCAACCGCACGGTCGTCTTCGTCTGATCCGACGATCAGCGCTGCGGACATCAGGATCCGACCCGGTGGCGACGATTCGGTCGTAGCATCTGGTCCATGGACCCACAACACCTCCTCGACACCATCCGCGATGCGGTCATCGGTGATCGCGATGCGGTCGACGGGCCGTTCGGGCCGCGTCGGGTGACCTACGCCGACTACACCGCCTCGGGTCGCGCCCTGTCCTTCATCGAGGACTACATCCGCAGCTCCGTCCTCCCGCTCTACGCCAACACCCACACCGAGTCCTCCGGAACGGGTTTGCAGACCACCAGGTTCCGTGAGGAGGCCCGGGAGATCATCAGACGATGTCTCGGCGCCACCGACGAGCATGTCGTCCTGTTCTGCGGGTCGGGTTCCACCGGCGCCATCGACCACATGGTGCGGGTTCTCGGTCTCCGCATCCCCGACCAGCTCGACACCCGCTACGGCCTCACCGACACCATCCCGGCCGCCGAACGCCCGGTCATCTTCATCGGTCCGTTCGAACACCATTCCAACGAGATCCCGTGGCGGGAATCGATCGCCGATGTCGTGGCGATCCCCGAGGATGCCGACGGCCACATCGACCTCGACCGGTTGGAGAAGGAGCTGGAGGCCCACGCCGACCGCCCGCTCAAGATCGGATCGTTCTCCGCCGCATCCAACGTCACCGGCATCCTCAGCGATGTCCGCGCCATCTCCGTGCTGCTGCACCGTCACGGTGCGCTGTCGTTCTGGGATTTCGCCGCTGCCGCCCCGTACGTCGATGTCGAGATGAGTCCGATCGATGCCGGCGTCGACGGCGAGTTCGCCTACAAGGACGCGATCTTCATCTCACCGCACAAGATGATCGGCGGTCCGGGGACCCCGGGACTGCTGGTGGCCCGCCGGGAGCTGTTCCAGAATCGGGTGCCGACCGTCCCCGGTGGGGGCACGGTCCGACACGTCAATGCGGTCGAGCATGTGTACCTCGACGACATCGAGCATCGCGAGGAAGGCGGCACGCCGGCGATCATCGGCTCGATCCGGACCGGGTTGGTCTTCCAACTCAAGGAAGCGGTGGGCGCCGAACTGATCCGCCAGCGCGAGGAGGCGTTCATCACCCGCGCCATCGCCTCGTGGGCGGCGAACCCCCGCCTCGAGATCCTGGGCAACCACGAGGCCGACCGGCTCTCCATCGTGTCCTTCGTGGTCCGCTACGGGAAGCAGTACCTCCACCACAACTTCGTGGTGGCGCTGCTCAACGACCTGTTCGGGATCCAGGCGAGGGGCGGTTGCTCGTGTGCCGGGCCCTACGGGCATCGGCTGCTCGGGATCGATCTGGAGACCTCGCAGGAGTTCGAGGTCGAGGCCAGAACCTGCGACGGCATCAAGCCCGGTTGGGTGCGGGTCAACTTCAACTACTTCATCGACGACGCCGTCGCCGACTTCATCATCGACGCCGTCCACCTCATCGCCGACGAGGGCTGGCGGCTGCTCCCCCACTATCGCTTCGAGCCGGTGAGCGGTCTCTGGCGCCACCGCAAGCCGCAGGCCGAGCCGCCGCTGAGCCTGCACGACGTCACCTATGCGAGCGGTGCCATGGAGTATCCCGAACGCCGCCGTTTCCATGACGACGACCAACTCGCCGACTACCTCACCGAGGCACACCGGATCATGACCGAGGCCATCGGCTCGGCACCTTCCCCCCTCGGCGGTCCCGACGTGAGCGAAGGTTTCGAGCACCTGCGCTGGTTCCCGCTCCCCCACGAGGTCGCCATCACATGACACCCGCACCTCCGCCCGGTCACCACGCAGGGCAACACGGGTCGGGAAACACCGACACCACCTCCACCGAACCGACCCATGTGAGCACGGCTCCGTGACCTGGCGACCGGTTGATCATCCGGCGCCGGAATGGTTCAACCAGGCGCTCGCCACCTCCTACGTCGACCGGGAGGTCGAGGTCGACGGCGCCGCCATCCACTACCTCGACTGGGGACGGAGCTCCAATCCCGGGTTGGTGCTGATCCACGGTGGGGCGGCGCACGCCCACTGGTGGACGTTTCTCGGACCCTTCTTCACCGAGGAATGGCATGTGGTGGCCATCGACCTCTCCGGGCACGGCGACAGCGGGCGGCGATCCGACTACAGCCCGGAGCACTGGTCCGACGAGGTGATGGCGGTCGCCGCCGATGCCGGGTTCCCCGGGCCTCCGGTGATCGTCGGGCACAGCCTGGGTGGGATGGTTGCGATCAACACCGCCGTCACCTACGGACACGACCTCGCCGGCGCCGTGATCGTCGACGCCCCGGTCCGTCGACCCGACCCCGAGTCCGAGGAGGGCCGCGGCGGGCGTGCATTCCGGGCGCCGGGAGTCTACGGATCTCTCGAGGAAGCGCTCACCCACTTCCGGGTGATCCCGCCCCAGCCGTGCGAGAACGACTTCATCATCGATCACATCGCCCAGCGTTCACTCCACGAGACGACAGCCGGATGGACCTGGAAGTTCGACCCCGAGCTGTTCAACCGCTCGGTGGTGGCACCCCCGGGCGAGACGCTGCGTCAGGTGAGGTGCCGGGTGGCGTTGCTGCGTGGCGAGCACAGCGTGATCGTCCCCCCCGACATCGCCTCGTACATGTACGACCTGCTCGACCGTCACGCCCCGGTGATCTCCATCCCCGAGGCCCACCACCACCTCACTCTCGACCAGCCGCTGGCCTTTGTCGCCGCCCTACGAACGCTGCTCGGCGAGTGGCAACACTCGACCCCGCACCGGCGCCCATGAGCCCGCAGACATGAACACCGGCGAGGTGTGGGACCCGGCCCGCTATCTCCAGTTCGGCGATCTGCGCCACCGCCCCGCACTCGATCTGCTGTCCCGGGTCGATCACGACGATCCGGAGGTCATCCACGATGTCGGCTGTGGCACGGGGACACTCGCCAGGCTGATGGCGACCCGTTGGCCCGACGCCCGGGTGATCGGGTCCGACGCTTCACCCGAGATGCTCGCCGAGGCGGCCGCGGTGCCGTCGCGGGTGGAGTGGCGACAGCTCGACATCGTCGACTGGCCCGGCACCGACTCCCCCACCGTTGACGTCATCACCGCCAACGCCGTGATGCACTGGGTTCCCGACCACGACGAGCTGATGCTACGGCTACTGCGATCGGTGCGACCCGGCGGCACCCTCGCCGTCCAGATGCCCCGATCATGGGACGAACCCTCCCACGTCGCCATCCGGGAGACGCTGCAGCGGACCCGGCTCGGGTCGCCGCAGCTGCTGGCCAGGTTCGCCACGGCGCCGGTCGCCCCGGCCGAGCACTATGCCGATCTGCTCACCCCGGTCGCCACCCATATCGAGATCTGGGAGACCCGCTACCTGCAGACGCTGTCCGGCCCCGACCCGGTGCTCGCCTGGGTGCTGGGCACCACGCTGGGTCCGATCCTCGCCGATATCGACAGGTCGCACGCTGGTACCGGGACGGATCGGTTCGTCGAAAAGCTGCGTGCGGCGCTCCGCCTCGCCTATCCGGTCCAGCCGAACGGCACCACCCGGTACCCCTTCCCACGGCTCTTCATCGTCGCCACCCGGTGAATGCGACCCTCCCGAGAGGATCCGGACCGCCCGCCCATCGGGGCAGATGATCGGCAACGAGAAACGGGTGGCGACATTCGTCGCCACCCGCTCTCTTCACACCGGGGGAAGGGCTGGGATCAACCCCCGGAGATCTTGCAGCGTGCCGGATCAACCGCCGGTGATCGACGGGGGAAGCAGCACCCGGTCGATACCGTGAATCACACCGTTGGAGGCGATGATGTCGAGGTCGTTGACCTTGAGCTTGACGTTGCCGTTGAGTGTGAGCGTGTTGCCGTTGACGGCGATCGGTTCACCCTGGAGGGTGGGCACGTTGCCGACGAATCCGACCACGTCGGCGGCGTACACCTCGGCGGGAACGACGTGATAGAGGATGATCGAGGCCAGCAGCGTCGGCTGGGCCCAGAGCTGACTCGGGGTCAGACCGAGGTCATCGAGGGTGCGCTGGAACGCACGGTTGTTCGGAGCGAACACGGTCACCCCGTCGAGGCCGACCACGGCTTCGAGCAACCCGGCGGCACGGACCGCACGAAGAAGCTGCTTGTACTCGCCGGTGGTGGCAACGATGGTGGCGATGGACGGATCGTCGGACGGCTCCTGGGCATTGGCGGCTCCGGGGATGAGCGCCACTACGAGGGCGAGCATTGCGGCAAAAACGCCGAGTCTGCGAATCACGGGGGTCTTCCTCCTCCTGGGGGTGGTGGTCCCTAGGACCCTTTCCAATCTGCCTACGAGGCCGGGTCCGGAGGCGGATGAGGAGTTCGTCGAATCTTTCGCAGCGTCGCACCGGCGCAGCGTCGCACCGGGCACGGTGGAGGGGCGGCGACGTTGTGTATTCGCCGCCCCCTCACCGTCCCGAGGTGAACCTGATGGCTCAGGTGAAGCCGGCTGTCATCTCACACCGATCAATGGGCGGATGACCTCGAGGTGGAGCGCGGTCCGGTGCAGGGAGCGCGCACCCGGCAACTCGGGGATGGCGCCGATGCCCGCCGGCCGCATGAGAGTGGGTGTCGGGAACTTCATGGTCTGGTCCTTTCGTGCATGGGCTGACAGTGGCCCGGTGATGATGAGCGACCGGATCACCTGATGCCGCTGGTGATACGTCGGATCTCGTGGTCCACGAGGTTGTCTCTGGTGAGCTGCTCGATCCAGCCGGGGCTGCGATCGTCCGGGCAGCGATAGCTGCGCATGGTTGTCCTCCTCTCGGGGTGTCCGGTCTGCGTCGCCTCGCTCGGTGCGGCGAGGGACAGGCAGAAGTGGTCACGTTGCCGGCCCGGCGGTCGCAGGTGGTGCTCGGAATCCGACCTCGGCGGATGCGGTAGTGCCGGAAAGCGAAAGAGCCGCCCGGAGGGGCGGCTCTCGATCGACAGGTAGGAACCGGTCCTAGCGGACTGGAGCGCCTGCGATTTCGAGAGCCAGGGTCAGAGCCTTGGAGCGACCGACTTCGCACCCATGGGGTGCGGGGGCAGCGGTGATTGCGGTGGTGAATAGCTTCATCTGCTGCCTCCTTTCTCGGCGCTCCGGTGCGCAACCATCGACATCGGAACGGTGCCTCGAACTTGCCGTTCACCCAGACCAACGACAGGAAACCTGCGTATCGGTGGGAACTCGGGCACTGTTGCACAGCGACCACCACCTGTCAAGGGACCAACGTGGACAGGCCTGGGTGCAGGGGGAGCGTGCTGGGATCCCAGCCCTCCGCCGCTGGCGGGGACCCCTGACAGTCCTGCCAGACTGTTCCAAATGGAGATCGTCAACGCCTTTCGGATCCAGGCGTTGGCGTGCGATGACCTCGGATCCGACCTCTACGCCCGGTTGTTGAGGCTGGCCGCCGAGGACCTCGCCGACGACGACCGCGTTTCCCCTGGAGCGGTGCGGGCCGTGGTCGGCGACTGGTCCGGGGATCCGGTCGACGATGCCCTGGCGTTGCGACTGATGGGAGCGGTCCACCGGTGCGTGCTCACCGGAGCGGCCGGCGGACTCGCCGCGCACTACCCGAGTGTGGGGGGCACGCCACGTTGGCCGGCATGTGGCGCCGCATTCCTCGAAACGTTGAACGTCCACCGGGAACGCCTCCGAGGCGATCTCACCACGGCTCCGCAGACCAACGAGGTGGGGCGCGCCGCCGTCCTCCTCGGAGGTTTGCTCGAGATCTCCTCGATCTACGGTCTCCCCGTGCGACTTCTCGAGATCGGCGCCAGCGCCGGGCTCAACCTCCTGGTCGACCGGTACCGCTTCGATCTCGGGGCGGGGACCTGGGGCGATCCGCACAGTCCACTGCTGGTTCGATCCCACTGGACCGGCGAGGTCCCCGACCTGGGAGCAGACCTCGATGTCCGCAGCAGGCGCGGCTGTGACCTTCATCCCCTGGACGCCACCAGCGCCGACGACCAGGTGACGCTGCGCTCGTTTGTGTGGGCGGACCAGGTTCGACGTCTCGAACGACTCGACGCCGCACTGGGCGTCGCCGCCTCGGTCCCTCCCGAGATCGACACCGCAGACGCCAGCCGATGGCTCCCGGAACAGCTCTCCCATCCAACTCCTGGAGCGGTAACCGTGGTGCAACACTCGGTGGTCATGTCGTATCTCGCCCCGACCCGGCGCCACCAGGTGATGACGTCGGTCCGAGCCGCGGGAGAGGCAGCGACACGTGACGCCCCGTTGGCATGGCTCCGGTACGAACCGGCGCCACGAACCTTCGAGCTTCGTCTCGCCCTGTGGCCCCAGGGAGTCGATCTGCTCCTCGCCGAAGCCCATGCGCACGGGCACTGGGCGCACTGGCACGCCGGGGGCGCCTCCGTCTGACCTGGCCGCCGACCCGGAAACCGCCGGTCCGGCGGTCGACTTGGGCAGACATGGGGGCACCCACCCGTCCGCCGTTGACGCCGATCAGCCGACCACATACGTTGGACGCAGACGTGGTGCGACCCCCCTCGGTCGCAATGCGTGCCGCCCCCCGGAAGGCGCGCCGACCACCGCCTCCATGAAGGGTGTCATGCGAAGCGTCGACCGCTCATCGAAGACGACGACCGACCCCGCCGCCGGCGGCAAGGCCGCACCGAAGCCTTCCGCCGATCGCGGCCGACCCGCCGGTGCGCTCGACCCGACGGCGGTGGTGTCGATGCAGCACGCCGTCGGCAACGGAGCGGTTCAGCGTCTCCTGGGCATCGAGGGAGGTGGACCGCCGACCGAGGCGACCACCCGACCCGTCACCGGAGTGCCGGCCGCGGACCACATCCAACGGGTCAGGGGTGGACCCAGGGCAAAGGCCAAGGCGAAGGCGAGAGCCGAGGAACGTGGCGAGGTCGATCAGCAACGCCAACTCGATCGTCTCATCGGGCGTGAAGGCCGTGAGATCCTCGAGATCGTCACCGGTGCCGGCGGTTCGGCCGGGGACCTCGTCGCCCTGGTCGGCGCCGCACCGACCGCCTCCGTCACCGCACTGCGCGATCTGCTCACCGCCGCCGGACCAAATCCGCCGGTGGCCTCGGTCACGGCGCTGGTCACCGCCGCCGGACCCGGTGTCGCCATCACCGACATCACCGGCCTCGTCTCTGCCGTCGACGGATGGACCATCGGCCAGCTCGTCTCGGTGGTCACCGCCATCGGAGTCCACCACGGGGTGGTCCCGTTCGCCGGGCAGGTCCGGCCGCTGGTCGAGGCTATGGCCGAGATCGGGACCTCGGGGGAAGCGACGGCCCTGCTCGGGACGGTTGCGGGGACGGCCACCCCCACCCAGATCACGGCCCTTCTCGCCGGTGCGGTCGGGCGGGATCCGACGGTCACCCTCGGACAGATCGGTGGACTGGTGACCGCCGTCGGCGCCAACGGCACCCTCACCGACATCGGCACGCTGGTCACCGCCGCCGGCGTGCGCGACGGCACCTCGACCATCGCCCAGATCGCCGCGCTGGTCACCGCCGCCGGGAACGTCCCGGCGGTGTGTGTCGACCTGACGGCACTGGTCAACGCCGTGGCCGCCAACGGAACCATCGTGCAGGACACCGCACTGGTCGCCGCCGTCCGCAACCATCGACCCGACGCCACCATCCCCGACATCACCGCACTGGCAACGGCGGTCGGAGCCGTCGTCGGTCTGGCGACCAACCTCACCGCACTGATCAATGCAGCGGGTCCGGGGTGGAGCGTGCCCGACACCCGGGCGGTGGTGACCCAGATCGGTGTCAACGGCACGCTTCCGGAGATCACTGCGCTGGCAACCGCCGCACTGGCCCACGCTCCGGTGACGGCGGCCCAACTGGTGGCGTTGCTGCAGGCAGCGCCGCAAGTGGCGAACCTGGCGGTCGACGTCACCGCTCTGCTCAACGCGGTGGCGGCGGCGGGGACGATCAACGCCACGGCACGGCTGGTGACCGACGCCGTTGCCAACGATCCGGCGGTGACCGTGATCCAGATCACCGCCCTCGTCGGGGTGAACCCGCAACCACCCGACCTGGCCCAACTCCGCCACCTGGTGAACGCCGTTGCCGGCAACGGCACCGTGACCGAGACCACGGCGCTTCTCGCCGCGGTCAATGCCCAGCGCCCCGAGACCACGGTGTCACAGGTGCGCGATCTGGTGCTTGCCGCCGGCAACGTCGGGAACGTGTGCAACGACCTCATCGCCCTGGTCACCGCCCTGGCCGGGCGGGGCACCATCCTCCAGACCCGGCAGCTGGTGGCGGCGGTGGTGGCGAACGGAACCGTCCCGGATGCCACGGCGCTGGTCAACGCCATCCGGGTCCACGCCCCGGCAGCGAGCGCCCACCACATCGTCACCCTGCTCGGTGCGTTCGGTGCCGCACCGAATCTCACCGTCGACGTCGCCGGGCTCGTCAACGCCGTCGGTGCCAACGGCTCGCTCCCCCAGGTGATCACGCTGGCTGCGGCGGCCCGGGGTCACCAGCCGGGCACCACGGTTCCGCAGTTGACTGCACTGGTCGTCGCCGCCGGCAACGTTCCCAACGTCTGCGTGGGTCTGCTCGCACTGGTCAACGCCGTGGCCGCCAACGGCACGATCCCCGAATCGACGGGGCTGCTTGCCGCCGTCGGGCTCGCCGGCACGCTCGCCGAGGCCACCGCACTGGTCACCGCCATCGGTGTCAACGGGACCGTTCCCCAGACCACCGCGCTGATCGGCGCCGCGGTCGGGCATCACCCAGGCACCACGGTGCCCCAGATCACGGCATTGGCCCAGAGCTTCGCCGCCGCCGCCGGACTCTCCACCAACCTCACCGCCCTGGTCAACGCCATCGCCGCCAACAGCACCGTCCCGCAGACCACCGCCCTCGTCACCGCCGCCCGGGTCCACCACGCCGCAACCACCGTCCCCCAGATGACGGCGCTGGTCGCCGCCGCCGGCAACGTCGGAAATGTCGCCGGCGACCTCACCACCCTGCTCAACGCCGTTGCCGCCAACGGCACGGTGCCGCAGACCACCGGGCTGGTGACTGCCGCCCGGGGTCATGACGGCGCCGCCACGCTGACCCACATCACCGCCCTGGTCAACGCCTTCGTGGCTGCACCCGGTATTTCCACCAACCTCACCGCCCTGGTCAATGCGGTCGCCGCCAACGGCACCATCGTCGAGACCACGGCCCTGGTCACCGCCGCCCGGGTCCACAACGCCGCAACCACGGTCCCGCAGATGACCGCACTGGTCACGGCCGCCGGCAACTACGCCACCCTGTCGGTCCACCTCACCACCCTGATCAACACCATCGCGGTCAACGGCACCGTCCCACAGACCACCCTTCTCGTCACACGGGCGATCGTCCACAACGCCGGGACCCGGGTGCTCGAGATCAACGCCCTGGCAGCCGCCTTCGTCGCCGCCGCCGCCCTGTCGACGAACCTCACCGCCCTGGTCAACGCCGTCGCCGCCCGCAACACGGTCCCGCAGACCACGGTGCTGGTGACGGCGGCGCGCAACCACAATGCGGCGACGACGGTCCCGCAGATGACGGCCCTGATCAATGCCGCCACCGCCCCGCACGCCAATGTGTGCGTCGATCTGACCGCCCTGGTCAACGCCATCGCCGCCAACGGCACCATCCCGGTCACCACCCAACTCGTCACCCAGGCGGTGGCGACGCTCGGTGCCGGCCACACCAACGATCTGCTGGTGCCGATCAACCGCAATGCCGCACAGAACACCCCACCACGGCTCCGCACGCTGCTGATCGGGCTCAACCCCAACACACGGGCCCGTTACCTGCTGGTGGAGCCCCGCATCATCAACTTCCTCCGCCATGCGCCTCCGCCCCACCACGGAAACCTCAACTACAACGCACACGGCTACCACTTCACCTGCAACCGCTGGCGGTACTTCTATCGGCGCCACACCGAGCGCTACTTCGATTTCGGGATGGCTGCCCATCTCAATGAGGTGTGGGCCCCCGGCACCGGGATGGTCGGCGAGGTCGCCGCCAGCGTCGGCGGTCTCTCTGCGCCCCAGGCGGCAAGTCTCGGCGCCGGCGGCGGGTATTGGGCCGAGATGTCGGCAGGCAACGAGATCGGTGTCAACGCCTACGGTGAGATCACCCATCTCATGCCGTGGGGCAACTCCGATTTCACGTATGCGGGCACCGAGGTGGCGGCGATCCGGGACCTGCGATGAGGTCTCGGGACGTCCCCGCGGTGCCAGACCGCATCACGATGCCCCGATACGATGCGGGAGATACCGGACCGAATCGATCGACTGATCGACCTGCCCAACCGACACGGAGGCGATCTCCATGGTGACCGTCGACGCCGCCTTCCGCACCCGCGACGGTGGACATCTCTCGCTCCCCGAGTGCCAGGCTGAGCTGCCCAAGCTGCTCGCCGACGAGATCCTCGACCCTTGGTTCCTGCTGCTGCGCCTCACCATCACCGACGGGGCCGGCGACATGCCCGGGAGCAACCCGGGCACCGCAACGACAGCCGAACTCGTCGTCGTCGACGACTTCGAACCGGCGATCCAGAACCTCTGCCTGAAATCGATCCCGCCGCTGGCGGCGGGGGACGAGTACCGGTATGACTACTGGGCACACCGCGGCGGGTTGCGGTTCGTCCCCGAGAGCGAACAGGTCACCGTCAGCGGTATGGACGGGATCGAGATGACGCCGGTGTCCTTCGACCGCCGTGCGCTGGCGGAGGCGCTGGCCGGGTTCGCCGGCACCGCCATGCAGGTGATGGCGCAACTCGCCGCCGCCGACGACCGCTACGACGCCGGCGCCCTCCCCTACTTCCGCCAGCTCGGCGATCAAGCGCAAGCCGCGTTGACGGCCACCTCCTGAACCGGACCGCCGGGCGCCGGATTCGGGCCACCGGATACCGACCGACGGGCCGGTCAGCGCACGATGCCCAGATCCCTGGCTGCGGCGGCCGCCTCGTATCGGGTCCGCGCCTGCAGCTTGGTGAGGATGGCCGAGACGTGATGGTCGGTGGTCTTGCGTGAGATGAACAGCCGCTCGGCGACCTGGCTGTTGGTGAGGCCGGCGGAGATGAGGCGGAGCACCTCGATCTGACGGACCGTGAGACCGGCGGGGTTGGCGAGGGTGGTCGCCCGCCGACGGGCCGGTAGCCCGACGATCCCCCGTCCACGGAGATCCTGGCGTAGCTTGGCGGCGACGGCGTCCGCCCCGAGAAGGTCGAGCAACTCGACCCCGCGCACGGCATCGTCGCGGGCTCCGGTCTCGGTCAATGCCAGCGCCTGGTCGTAGCGCGAGCCGATCTCCCCCCACCGCACTGCCGCCGCCTGGACGTCCCCGCTCAGATGGAGCCGGTAGGGCTCGGCAATCCTGTCGAGCGGAACCTGCCGGTCGATGCGGTGCAACCAGACCGCCAACTCGCCCAGCGACCATTCGGCGCCTTCGAGCGGCTCTGCCGCCGCCGCCAACTCGGCGAACTCGTCGACCCGGGGATCGTGGTCACCGGTGAGCCACATCTGTTCGACCAGAGCGGATGCGGCGGGCAGCAGCCGTAGCGGCTCGCCGAATCGATCGGCGAGCGTCCACGCCTGGTCGAGGTGGGCGGCGGCACCGGGTTCACCACGTCGCAATGCAACCAGACCGCTCACCAGGTGCGGCCAGGTTCGGGCGTGGAGCGGCGGTTCCTGATCGAGGACATCGGCGGCGTCCTCGACGGCAGCGGTCCACTGGCCCTTCATCATGTTCATCCGGCCCCGCACGCCGGTCTGCCAGGTGTTGCAGATCGGAAGATCGCGCTCCACCGTAAACGGAAGGCTCACCGACAGCACCTGGTCCGCCTGGGAGTAGCGCCGCTGCTCCACATCGAGGTAGACCAGGTTGCTCCACCCCGTCGACGGCGCCTCGTCCAGACCGCACCGGATCCCCTCCTCGATGTCGACGAGCATCCGGTCCCGCTCGGTGATCGAGCCTTCCATGATCGCTGCGGCCGATCGCACCAGGCCGAGCCATACGGCCAATCTCGGATCGTCGACCGTTGATGCGAGCTTTCGGGCGCGAGCCAGAAGGTCGGCGGCGCGCCCGGTGTCGCAGTTGTGCATCGCCAGATAGGCCTCGATGGCGTGGGCATTCGCCAGGAAGAGCGCCGTCCCGGAGTCGTGGGATTCCAGTGTGGCCACCGCCCCCGCCACATATTCCTCGGCGGCGGGTCGGTTGGCGTTGTACCACTCGTACACCGCCAGCGAGGTGAGCAGCGAGCCGACGGCGGTGGGGTCGCCCTCCGCCTCCTGGAGGCTCCACGCCTGGCGACACCAGGCGATGGCCTCGTCGAGCCGACCGAGAAGGTAGAGCTCGACCGCAAGCTTCTCCATGATGACGGCTCGAGCGGCGGGCGGCTGCGAACCGCCGGAGGCGAGGGCGGTTTCGTAGAAGGCGGCCGCTTCGGTGTGCGCTCCGGTCTGGGTGGCCGCCACCGCCGCCGCCGTGGCGTGCAACCAGATCCGATCCGGGTCACCGGCTCCGACGGCATGATGGGTGAGGAAGGCAGGGTCACTCCCGGTGGTTCCCTCCAATGCATCGAGGATCCGGGCGTGGAGCAGCCCCTCGGCCCCGGCGGGCAGGGTCTCGAGGATGGCGAGCCGGCACAGTTCGTGACGGAAGCCGAGCCCCCGTCCGCTGCGATCGACCAGACCAGTGGCGTCGAGCCGACGCAGCGTGGCGAGGTCGATTCCGAGGCTCGCCAACGCCATATCGGGAATCGCCTCCGGGACACAGGCGAGGAGCTCCAGGGTGTCGCGAGCCTCCGAGTCGAGCGTCGCCGTGCGTGAGAGCACCGCATCCCTCACCGTGGGGGGGAGTCCTCCGTCTCGGATTTGCCCGGAATCGAGCGCATGCTCGGCGATCTGGTTGACATAGAACGCATTGCCTCCGGTGAGCCGGTGCACCTCGACCGGATCGACCGGCTTGCCGGCGACGATTCCGGTCACTGCCGCCAGACTGAGGGGGGCGAGCGGAAGCTGCCGGGCGCCATCGGTGCGGGCGAGATCCCCGAGCAGCCCCCGCAGGGGGTGGACGGGGCCGATCTCGTCATCCCGGTAGGCCCCGACCACCAGCGAGGCGGTGGCCTCGATACGACGTACCAGGAACCTGAGCAGATCGATGGTCGCCTCGTCGGCCCACTGCAGGTCGTCGACGACGAGGAAATGGGGGGACGCCTTCAGTTCATCGAAGATGGCGACGTAGACGTCGTACGGGAACGCACCGGTGTCGATCAGTCGTTGCACCGTGCCGAGCGACCCGGCGAAGTCGAGCACCGGGCCCAGCGGTCGGGGCGTACCCAACGGGTCGCACGCCCCCCACAGCACGGCATGGTGAGGCAGACCGGACGCCAACGTCCGCAGCAGCGTCGTCTTCCCCGCACCAGGCTCGCCGGTCACCATCATCATCGAACCCACGCCACACGAAGCCCCCTCCCATGCAGCGGAAAGGGTGCCGAATTCGGTGTCGCGGTCCACCAGGATGTCCATCAGCCGAAATGTACCGAATCTCCCCTGAGATGGCATCCGGCCACTGCCCGGCCACGGGGACGCCGCTTGCCAGGCAGCGGTTGTGCCCGTGCTCCACACACAGACAGACCCGCCGTCCCGTGAGGGAGGCGGGCCTGCCGATGAAGTACGGGTGGGGTCAGCGGGAGCGCGAACCGTCGCCGGAGGCGCGCCGGTCGTTGGAACCGGAGCGTCGAGCCCCGGAGGTTGCACCGCCGCCGCCACCGGCGCCACCACCGTGGCGGGAGCGGGTGGTGCGGTTGCGGCCACCGGCACCGCCCCCGGTACGGCCGGCGCTACGGGCGCCCTGACCGGAACGCTGCGAACCGTTGCGACGGTTGCCGCCGCCACCGGGACGACCCTGACCACGCTGTGATCCGCCCTCGTTGGGTCGAACCTCACCGATGGTCTCACCGCCGCCCTGGCCGATGTCGGAGGTCAGCGGCTCGGCGAGGCTGTCACGGAGTCCGAGATCGCGCTGCATACGACGGGCGACCCCGACTTGCTGGCGTCCGATGAACGAGACGACCGCACCCGAGGCGCCGGCACGTGCCGTGCGACCGGAACGGTGCAGGTAGTCCTTGACGTCGGCCGGCGGATCGAAGTGGACCACACAGGCGACATCGTCGACGTGGATACCGCGGGCGGCGACGTCGGTGGCAACCAGCGCCTCGACCTTGCCACCCTGGAACAGTGCGAGGGCACGGCTCCGCTGGCTCTGGGAGCGACCCCCGTGGATCGCCGCCGCCTTGACGCCCTCGCGGTCGAGCTGCTTGGCGAGCCGGTCAGCGCCGTGCCGGGTGCGGGTGAAGATGATGGTCTGGCCGGTGGTGGAAACGACATCGGCGGTGTGCGTCAGCCGGTCACCGGACTCGACCCGCCAGAAGAAGTGACGGGACTCGCCGGTGTCGGTCGGGGCACGACCCACCTCATGGCGGACCGGATCGTTCTGGTACCGGCTGGTGAGGATGGCGATGTCGCCGTCCAGGGTGGCCGAGAAGAGCAGCGTCTGACGCTTCGACGACGTCATGTCGAGCAGTTCACGGACCTGCGGGAGGAATCCCATGTCGGCCATACGGTCGGCCTCGTCGATGACGACGAAGTCGACATCGTCGAGCCGGACGTCGCCCTGCTGGATGAGGTCCATGAGCCGCCCCGGGCAGGCGACGAGGATGTCGGCGCCCTGACGGAGCTTCTGGCGCTGCGGGTGGTAGGAGGCGCCGCCGTAGACGGCGACGACCTTGCGGCCGACGGTTGCGGCGAGCGGGATCAGCTCGGTGCGGATCTGCTCGGCGAGCTCACGGGTCGGGGCCAGCACCAGGGCGCGGGGGCGCTTGGGCTGGGCCTTGCCCACCCTGGCGAGCAATGGCAGCCCGAAAGCGATGGTCTTGCCGGAGCCGGTGGGTGCGCGACCGCACACGTCACGGCCGGCGATGGCGTCTGGGATGGTGGCGATCTGGACGGGGAAGGGCTCGATGATGCCCTTCTTGGCGAGGGCGTCTACGAGCGGCTTCGATACGCCGAGATCGGCGAAGGTGGTAGTCACGGTGTCTCCTGGCTTCCCGTCGAAACGGGGCGATGGTTGCTGTTCATGGCGTACTCGATCGAGGGCTCGCCTTGAACGGACGCAACGCCTCGAAGTGGAACGGACGAGGCAACCGGCCCGCTGAGAGGGTGGACGACCGTGGATCCCGCCGGGGGCGCACAGATGCGCATGCCTCGTACCCGGGGGCGGTGACCCTGACGATAGCAGAAGCGCCGGGGTTATCGATCCCCGGCGCTTCTGGACGACTCTTGATGAACGGAAATCGCCGCTAGCGGCGGATCTCCAGCAGCTCGAGCTCGAAGGTCAGGGCTTCGCCGGCGAGCGGGTGGTTGACGTCGACCTTGACGATCTCGTCGGTGACTTCGAGGACCCGGGCGGGCTGGCCGTTCTGCATGACGACCTCGATT
Organism: uncultured Acidimicrobiia bacterium; assembly: GCA_963708235.1. Taxonomy (GTDB): domain Bacteria; phylum Actinomycetota; class Acidimicrobiia; order Spongiisociales; family UBA5794. The sequence goes on from OY970200.1 coordinate 2,908,160, forward strand.
CCCGCCTCGCGGTACTCCTCGGGGACCTCGTCGATGGGGAAGTCGATGATCGCTGCCGGGTCGGGCTCGCCGTAGGCGTCCTCGACCTCGATGCGGATGGTCTTGACCTCTCCGACCGACATCTCACGGACACCCTCGTCGAATCCGCCGATGACCTCACCGGCGCCGAGCACGAACTCGAAGGGCTCACGACCCTGGGACGAGTCGAACTCGGTGCCGTCGTCGAGCGTCCCGGTGTAGTGGAGGACGACCAGGTCGCCGTCCTGCGGGGAGCCTTCGGTGATCACTTCACGGTCCTCCTCTGCCGGATCGTCGGTGGCCGTGGTGTCACCGGTGGCCGTGGTGTCGTCGGTGGCCGTGGTGTCGTCGGGTGCGCCGGTGTCATCGGTCGGCGTGGTGGTGGAGGTGTCGTCACCGGCACCGGTGGTGCTCGACGTGTCGGCGTCGTCGCCACCACAGGCAGCGGCTACCAGAGCAAGAGCGAGCAGGAGCACAGCAAGGCGGAACCGGGGTTTCACAAAATCTCCAAAGGTGCGAAGGAGCCGTCATTCTAGGGCGAATCGGCACAATGCGCCCGGGGTTCTCCGCCGCACGGCGATTGGACGGGGGCGGGAGCGCACCGGGGATGTTTCCGGAACGTTCCGCACCCGTATCGATCCTGTTCATATCGATCGCCGATGCTGAGGTCTGCCCCCCAACAGGGGGATTTGCCCTACGCCGCTCCAGCCGCCATTCACGGTGTGACACCGAACCGGTCGCTGGCGCCCGACGAACAGGAGACCACATGTCCCTCACGCTGGCCCCGAGACGCATATCGCGGCTCGCCGTCGCCTTCTTCCTCAGTGCCGCCGTCCTCGCCCTGGGCACGGGGCAGGCGCAAGCCGCCGCCGGCGACGCCGTCTTCACCATCTCCAACGACACCGGCGGGAACCAGGTGCTGGTCTACGAACAGGCCGCCAACGGCAGCCTCACCCTGGTCGACACCGTCGCCACCGGCGGGATGGGCAGCGGCGGCGGGCTCGGCTCGCAGGGTGCCGTAACCCTCAGCGACGACGGAGCCTGGCTGTTCGTCGTCAACGCCGGGAGCGACTCGCTATCGGTGTTCTCGGTCGACGGAACCGACATCACACTCACCGATACCCGTTCCACCCGTGGGGCCATGCCGATCAGCGTCGACGTCCACGGCAACCTCGTCTATGTCGTCAACGCCGGATCGGACTCGATCACCGGGTATCACCTCGCCGACGGCACCTTGCGGCCGATCCACAGCTCGCAGCGGTCCCTGTCGGGAAGCGGGGTCGGCGCCGCCCAGATCGAGTTCTCACCCGACGGTGCGTCACTGGTGGTCACCGAGAAGGCGACCAACCAGATCACCGCGTTTCGCCTCAACGCTTCCGGGCAGGCAGGACCGGGACGGGTGAGCCCTTCGGCCGGCGCCACCCCATTCGGGTTCGAGTTCGATCCCACCGGTCGACTGGTCGTCTCCGAGGCCTTCGGGGGCGCCCCCGGCGCCAGTGCGGTGTCGACCTATGACCTGGCGGAAGACCGTCGGGCGTCCGTCGTCGACGGACCGGTGCCGACCACCCAGACCGCGGCATGCTGGATCGCCATCTCCGCCGACGGGGGCGATGTGTACACCACCAACACCGCAAGTAACACCGTTTCCCGCTACACGCTGGCGGCCGACGGGACGCTGACCCTCGTCGACCACACGGTCACCGGGACCGGACCGATCGACGTCGACCTGTCGGACGACGGGGCGACCCTCTATGTGCTCAACGCCGGTTCCGACTCGATCAGTGTCTACTCCGTGGCCGCCGACGGCTCGCTGACCCCGATCCAGACGGTCACCGGTCTCCCGGCGGCATCGACCGGGCTGGCGGCCGGGTAGCCCCACCGCACGGCGTAATCCTCCGGGTTGCGTCTGCATGACGTGCGCCGGCGGGGTCTGGGGACAGTGCCAGACCCCGCCGGCGTCTCCACGTGTCAGCCACCGAGACCACCGAGCACCTCGGCGAAGCCCTCCAGCCCGGCCTGGAGGGCTTCGGCCAGCGCCGCAAGCTCGGAACCGGCAATGGGGATGGCAATGGGCACCGTGAGCCTCGATGTCGATCTCCGTCTGGACGGGGATGGTCTCGTTGATCGGGAAGTCGAGATCGAGGTCGATGGGGACGGTCACCTGGACGGGGACACTCACCGCCACCGGGATGTCGAGCCCGAAACGGGCCCTCGACCGTGATGGTGGTCTCGATGGTCTCGTCGATGGGGAGAGAGGTCTCGACCGGGATGGTGATGGTGCGGTCGAGTACCACCTCGGCGTCGAGCGGGATGGTCTGGTCGACCGGGAGATCGAACTCGAGCGTCGAGGTGCGGAACGACTCCAGCCCGGCGATCGCCTCGTCGAGCGCCTCCCCGACCGTCGGCGCCAACTCGCTGAGCTGCTGCTGGAATGCGGTCACCTGGCTGGCAAACAGCGCCGCACCCGACTCGACACGGTCGAGATCGGTCCGCATCGCCGTGATCTCATCGCTGAGCGAACCGATGCGCGCCGACATCATGACGACGCCGATCAGCAGCAGGGCCACGACGGTGATCAGCCCGAGTCGGAGCCAGGGCAGCGGTCGGGACAGGAACGCCATCATGCCGGGTCCCTCCTCAGGGTCGGATGTCGGAATCGGGTGATCGTCGGTTCGGTCCGGGTGCCCCGGAGGTCTGCGGGGACGCGGCGCCGACCCGCTCAGGGTGGTGTCCAACGTGTCGCCTGCGGCGGCCGGGGTCCCGGTGACGACCTCTGCTCCCACCGCTCCCACCGTCCCGGGTGGGTCCGGTGCGGGTGCCGCCGTGTCCGCCCCGTCGGTCGCGATGCCTGCCAACCCGGTGGTCGACCCGGACGAGTCCACCGGGGTCGTCACCGTTCGGGAATGCCTCATCGCCAGCGCCACGGCGATACCGGCGGCGGCCACCACCGCCGCCGCCAGGAAGGTTTCGGCCAGCGCCGAGGTAGTCAGGTCGGTCTGTGCCTGACGCAGCGCCGCCTGGTAGCCGTCGGAACCCAGCGGCGGCAGGTCGAGGGTGCCGCGCAGCTGGTTGAATCGGAACAGCGCCCAGGCAGTGAGACCGGACAGACCCACGCTCAACCCGATCAGCCGCACCACGATGACCAGACCGGCGGCGGTCCCCCGGCGCTGCGCCGGGGCTGCGTCGACCACGGCTGCGGTGGTGGGGGCGATCACCAGCCCCAACCCGGCACCGAGGATGGCGAGCTGGACCGCCATCACCGGGTAGGCGCTGGTGTCGCTCCAGGTGAGCCCCATCGCCAGATAGGCGACCGTCGCACCGGCGAACCCGGCGAGCACCGGAGGCCGGTACCACCAGCGTTCGGTGACCCGCCCGCCCAGATACGAGGTGACCGCCATGGCGGCGGTGAGCGCACTGAGCAGCCACCCGGAGAGCACGGCGGACCGCTCCAGATCGATCTCCACCACGTTGATGAACAGTGGGACATCGACCATCGCCACCACCAGCGCCGCCCCCATCAGGAAGTTGGCGACAACGGCGGCGGTGAGATTGCGTCCGGCGAACAGTTCCAGGTCGATCAGCGGCTGGTCGGTGCGACGTTCCCGTCTCAGGAACACCACAAGGGCGACCACCGCCAGCAGGTAGAACCAGGCGTAGTTGGGACCGCCGCCGCCGGTGAGTTCGTCGAGACCGCTGACACTCTGGATCTCGGCCGACCCGAGGAGGGCGATGTTGAGCGCCACCAGGAAGGCGGTGAGCGAACCGGCGCCGACCCAGTCGATGCGGGCGGTACGGTCGGGTTGATCCTGACCGGCGAACGCCCACCATGCGGCGACGATGCCGATCAGCGCCAGCGGGATGTTGAGGTAGAACTGCCACTGCCAGGAGAGGTAGCGGATCAGGAACGCACCGAACAGCGGCCCCCACACCCATCCCATGGTCTCGATCGATCCGAGGATGCCTAGGGCGCGGGCCCTGCGACCGGGCGGGTAGACATCACCGATGATGGCAAGCCCGACCGGGACCATCGCCCCGCCGCCGATGGCGGTGATCACCCGTCCCACCAGGAACGGCCCGAGGCTGGTGGCGAGGGGAACGAGGATCGACCCGATCAGGAACAGCACCAGGGAGCCGACGAACACCCGGCGACGCCCGATGATGTCGCTGAGCCGCCCGGCGAAGGGCATCACCGCCACATAGGCGATCAGGTAGGCGTTGACGATCCATGCCGCCTCGTCGAGTCCGTCGGGGAGGACGATCCCGAGATCGCCGATGATGGGCCGGAGCATGGTGGAGACGACGGTGAGGTCGTCGGCGGCGACGAAGACTCCGAATCCGACGACGATGAGGATGGCCAGCGGCGGAACCTGCCGTCTCGCCGTGGTCATGGTGGCGTCAGCCCCGGAAATCGGGGATCTCGACGGTGATGTCGGCGCCGTAGTCGAGGAAGGTCAGCCGCCATTCGGTGGTACCGCCGCTGCTGGTGGTGGCGAACTCCGCTTCGGTCAGCGACCCGTCGACCGGGTCGAGCCACAGGTCGACCACCACATCCTGGTTGCTGACCAACCCGGCGGTGACGGTGGAGATCCGCTCGGCGCCGGCGGTCCCGGTGAGGTGGTAGCGGGTCTCGCCGTCGCGGGTCTCGGTTCCGACCAGGGTGACATCGGTCAGCTCGGCGAGTAGCGGGCGGAACCCGATCTCGGGGTCGAACAGCGCCGCAGGGTCGAATGAGTACCCCTCCGGGGTGGGCTCCCAGATCCCGGTGATGGGGTTGGTGATCCACAACTCACCGTCGATGGCAACCGCACCCACCTGGGCGTTGAAACCCCCGGCGGACACCACCACCACGGCGTCGGCCGAGGTCGGTGCCTGATACCGGCCCTCCGCCGAACGGAACGCAAGCGTCCCCGCCGGGTCGATGTAGATCGACTCACCGTCCGCCTCGAGGGTGAACCGGACCGTCTCGATCTCCCCCATCGTCTCGGCGGCGGCGTCGACGATCACCTCGGCATCGGGCGGCAAGGTGGGACCGGTCTCACCACCGCCACATGCAGCAAGACACCAGCCGAGAATGACGACAGAGATGAGGCTGCGAATCGGGGAACTCCCACGTCGAGGAACGCTGCACGATACCCGTCCGATGGGGCTGCTGGCGCCCACAAGCAGGGTCAAGGTGAGTGTCGCACATGTGCTACGATCGGTGCATGGCTGACGTCGCCTCACGAGAGCTCCGCAACCAGACCCGGGCCCTCCTCGACCGGGTTGCCGGTGGTGAACACATCACGATCACCGTCGACGGACGTCCGGTCGCCGAACTCAGTCCTGTCGCGCACCGGTCCCGTTGGATGCTTCGCCAAGCATTCGTTCGGGACATCGTCTCCCTTCAGGCGGACGCCGGACTCAGCGCCGACCTCCGCGAACTCTCCCCAGAGACCACCGACGATCTCCCGCTGCGATGAGTCGCGGCCTGGCGGACACCTCCATCTTCATCGCCGACGAAGCGGGCCGGGCGCTCGACACGCAATCCCTCCCCGACGAGCTTGCCGTCTCCGTGATCACCATCGGCGAGCTCCGGGCTGGAGTGCTTGCGGCGGGCGACACGGCGACTCGCAGTCGACGCCTATCCACCCTGACCGCAGCACTGACGCTCGAGCCGGTGCCCATCGACCAAACGGTCGCCAGTCATTGGGCGGCGCTGCGGGTGACGCTGCGCGACGCAAACCTCCGCATGCCCGTCAACGACTCGTGGATCGCCGCAACAGCGATGGCGCTCGGTGTCCCGGTGGTGACGCAGGATGCCGACTTTCCCACAGTGTCGGGTTTGGATGTCCTTCGCGTCTGAGTCCCCCTTGTGACGACGTGGGTCTCCCTACGGTCCGACTCGTTGGGTCCAATGAGGAAGGCTCAATGCAGGCGTTACCGGTAGCTCTTCGTGGCCACACCGGGGAGGTCGACGAAGGCCGGGAGATCGGCCGTGACGATAGTCCGATCGGTGGCTCGGGCCGTTGCGGCGATCAACAGGTCGTGCGCACCGCGTGGACGACCCTGTTGGCGAACGGCGACGAGGAGTTCGGCGTGTTGGATCGCCACCGTGCGGTCGTAGGCGACGATGGGGAGCGACTCGAGGATCTCGTGGACGAAGATCGTGCGAGCTTCCCTGCGCTTGTCCGAAGCCAGACGGACGCCGACGAGCAACTCGGCGACGGTCACTGCGGCGATGGCCACGTCATCGTCATCTTCGATGACTCCATCGAGGGCGAACTCGCCGCGCTCGGCGTCGATCAGGAATGTGGTGTCGAGGAGGAGCAGACTCATCCCCGGTCTTCGATCTCCAACAACTCCCGAAGGTCAGTTAGTTCTTCCGACCACTCCGCATCGGGCCGGTGTCGACGCAGCAACGCCTTCACCTCGGCGCCCCGCCCGCTGGACACGGGGTCGAGATGGGCGACCGCCCTGCCTCGACGGATGATCGTGTAGTGCTCGCCGCGGTGTTCGACTCCATCGAGCAGGTCGGAGAAGTGGCGGGCCGCATCGGTGGCGGTGACATCTGGCATCGCGATCAGATTATCGGATTCGCGCACGAGAGGGAAGACCTTCGTTCGACGCAAAGTCGGCACCGGTAGCGGAGGTTTGGCCCCGAGGGCGTAGACGGCGACGTCGACGGCGGCGATCACACTGGAGGAGCCCCCATTCCCGGTGGGGTCATCCTCGCTACGGACGCTTCGAACCAGCGGTAGGCCCACGAAATGTCAGTAAGCCTTCTTGCTCTGTCGTGCGACAGTGGGAGGTGAGCGTCATCATGGACGGCGACGGCGGCACCACACGAGAAGAGTGAGTTTGGTTGAGGATGGTTCGTTCGAGGCGTTCTATCTGCGGGAGTACCCACCTGTGTTGACGCTCGCCCGGGTGCTCACCGGCGGCAGAGAGGTGGCGGAGGACGTGACCCATGAGGCTTTTGCAGCGGCGCTGGTGGCGTGGGGTTCTCTGGACAACCCGGCGGGGTGGATCCGGAGCGTGGTGGTGAACAAGACGCGGTCGACGTGGCGCCGTCACTACACCGAGCGGCGGGCGATCCGTGACCTGGCGGTCCGGGTTCAGATCGGTCACGATATTCCGCCCGAGACGGAGGACTTCTGGGCGGAGGTTCGGCGTCTCCCCCGCAGACAGGCACAAGCGGTCTCGCTCTTCTACCTGGAAGACCGACCCGTCGCCGAGATCGCATCGATCCTCGGGTGTGAGGAATCGACGGTGCGAGTTCACCTGATGCGTGGCAGGCGGACGTTGGCCCGCCGCCTGGGAGTCAGCGATGAGTGACCTCGATACCACCGCACGTCGCCACGCCGAGGCGGTCCGCACCGCCCTGGCGCACGTGGAAACTCCGCCGGTTCGGTCGTTGAACTCCGATGCGCGCCCAACACGATGGAGAAGCGGCGCTTTGGTCGCCATCGTCACTCTCGTCGCCGCGTGGGCATTGCTACCCCTGATCTCGCCTGGCGACGACGCCGGCCCGACCGCACCAGGACCAGGTAGGGACCAGCCCGCCGGATCCGACCAGGCGGCGACCGCCCCCGGTGATCCGCCTTCACCAGAACTCAGTCGGTTCGATGTTGCTGGCTTCCTCGACGACAGGCTGGATGGGGCGTTCGAGGACGTGGCCGGCACGATCGCCGTCGTGGCGCTGGTGCCGGTCGGCTCCGAGCAGCATGTGGATCTACTCATCGACCGGCTGACTGCGGTGGGGCTCGGCGGCTACACCTACGTCCCACCTGAAGAGGTCGCCGCAACGGCCGCTCGTTTCGCCGCCAGACACGGGACGGAAACACTTGCAGGCGAATGGGCTGCCTACGGCTTCTTTCCCGAGCTCGTCGACAGCCCCGTCGGCGAGTGGGGAGCTGTGCTGGACGATGTCCCCGGGGCGATCGTTGCCGAGGTGCCCTTCGAGCTTCCCGAGGTCACTTCGGGAGAGGACTGGGACGTGGTCGCCGATCTCCCGTTCATCGTCGGGGGCCGTGGGTTTGCCGCAGCGGTCGACGGGGATGTGGTTCTCGTGGGAACGGACGGCACGTGGAAGGTCGGTGCTGACGGTACGTGGACCCAGGGTCAGGCGTCTCCGCTGGCACCAGACGCGCCATGCTGTGAGCAGAGTCTCCCGGCCGGCGACCACCTCGTCCTGACCGCTGAGGCTAGGGACTCCACGTGGGCGCTCGACCTCGACACATTGACCTGGCGGGCAACGAGTCCGAGACCGAGCGCCGGATTCGTCCTCGGGTCTGCGATCGTGAACGACGAGTTGATCGTCGTCGACAGCGCCCCTCGAACCGTTGAGGCCGTCACCCGGGTGGCGGCGTTGGACCTTGCCACGTTCACCTGGCGAGAACTCGACCCCCTGCCGTCTCCGGTTTCCGTGGGAGGGGTGACGTCGGACGGCGAGCGGATCATCGTGGCCGGGACCCGGCAGGACGGCAACAACAACATCGGCGGCGGGCATGTCGCATACGCGCACACCGAGACCGACGGATGGCGACCGCTACCGAACATCCCGATCAGCGGGCAGGCATCGACCGTTGCCTGGGTCGACGGCGCCGGACTCCTCGCCTGGAACTACGACCTGCAGTCTGCCATCCTCGACGAGTCGGGTGAGTGGCGGCCCCTCGGCGAGGTGCCGATGGATCCCATGGAGTGCTACCCGCAAGCGTCCGTGGTGACCGGCGGCATCGTCGGCATCTGCGGCGGCCTCGCCTGGTTCGACGCCGCCACCGAGCAATGGACCGCCATCCCGACACCCGATCAGTACTGGGAGGCCACCCGAGCCGTCCTCGATGACGCAGTGGTTGCCTTCATCCAGGTGGACTCGAACCAGACCCGAATGCTGCGGCATGCGCTGCCACCGAGCAGCGAATGATCGATCCGCCGCCTTGCTCCGCAGGGGTAGATCTGGCGGAAGGTTCGCTGCGGACCCGCCGGCCGGGGACTCACCCAACGGGTTCGGGCGGAGCCAGCCCGGACATGTCGGCCACGAGGGGGAGCGGTCGGTACGGGATGGGGTGGGCCATCGAGATGGCTGTTGTGGTGCGGTCGACACCGGGGATCTGGAGCACCTTCTCCATGATCGCCATCATGTGCTGGTTGGTGTGGGCCACCACGCGGCACAGCAGATCGCCGACACCGGCGACGGTGTGGACCTCGACCACCTGGGGGATGGCGGCGAGACGGTCGATCACATCGGAGAAGTTGCCCTGGGTCACTTCGATGGTGGTGAACCCGGTGACGGTGTAGCCGAGGGCGGACAGATCGAGGTCCGGGCCGAATCCGGTGACGACACCGCGGGCCGTGAGACGCTCCAAACGGGCGTACACCGTGTTGCGGGCGACGCCGAGCAACCGGGCGATCTCGAGAATCCCGGCACGGGGGTGCTCGGCGAGCGCCAGGATCAGTCGTGCATCCAGCTCGTCGATCTGCTGATCAGACTGCTCAGTCACCCCGCAACCTCCCTGATCGAATACAACGATTTGTCCAGTCAATGTTCGCCACATTGACGATAGCGGTTGCCGGCGACGATGATCTGTGGACAATCTGATCACCCTCGCACCCGTAGAACGGACCTTCGGAGCAGGCGGGGCATCGTGGAGGGGTTCGATGCCGGAATATCGCAGTGACCTGGCTTCCATCCCGGTGTACACACCGGGCAAGCCGATCGAGGAGGTAGCCCGGGAGCTCGGGCTCGACGACATCGTCAAGCTCGCCTCCAACGAGTGCCCGGTGCCACCCTTCCCCGAGGTGCAGGAGGCGATCATCGCCGCCACCGGCGGACTGCACCGCTACCCGGAGAACGCCGCCCCCCTGGTGGTCGATTCGCTCGCCGCCATCCACGACCTGACTCCTGGTCACTTCTGGGTCGGCGGCGGCAGCACCCAGCTCCTCGGGTGCATGATCAGCGCCGTCGGAGGACCGGGCACCTCGATCGTGTTCGCCGAGCCCTCCTTTGTGATGTACCGCATCGGCTCGCTGATCGCCGGGTCGACCCCGGTACCGGTGCCGCTCGACGCCGACTACCGACACGACCTCGACGCCCTCGCCGACGCCATCGGGCCCGACACCCGTGCCGTGTTCGTGTGCAATCCGAACAATCCGACCGGCACCCACAACCCGGCCGGCGATGTCACCCGATTCATCGAGAACGTTCCCGACCACGTCCTGATCGTCCTCGACGAGGCCTACGCCGAATACGCCACCGCCGACGATTACGCCTCGGGCATTCCCCACGCCGTCGCCCGACCCAACGTCGTGGTCACCCGCACCTTCTCCAAGATCTACGGTCTGGCAGGTCTCCGCATCGGATACGCCATCGGTCAGCCCGACACCCTGGCGGCGCTGCGCCGCACCCAGGCTCCGTTTGCCGTGACCACGCTGGCACAGACGGCGGCGGTCACCGCCCTGGAACATCGCCACCGCCTCACCGAACGCATCGAGGACAACGCCGCCGGGCGGGACTGGTTGACCACCGAGTTGGAGCGACGCGGCGTGACCGTGGTCCCCAGCCAGGCGAATTTCGTGTTCATCGTCCCCGCCTCCGAAGCCGGGGCGTTGTCCGATCGGCTGCTGCACTGTGGCGTGATCGTGCGACCGATGGGTCCGTACATCCGCATCTCGGTGGGGACCAAGACCGAGAACGAAGCATTCATCGACGCATGGGACGAGGTCGACGCCACATGAGTACCCCCGCCGCTGCCGACGAACTCGATCTGGAACAGGTCATCGCCCCCGACGGTCAGGTCGTCGGCGAGCTTCCCGACCTGCCCGACGAAGAGCTGGTCGACCTGTACCGGATGATGGTTCGTTCCCGGAGTTTCGACCGGCGCGCCCTCGCCTCGCAGCGGCAGGGCCGGATCGGTACCTACCCGATGTTGGAGGGCCACGAGGCCGCCCAGGTGGGCTCGGCGGCGGCGCTCGGCCCCGACGACTTCGTCTACCCCGCCTACCGGGAGCAGGGGGTGCAGATCGCCAGGGGGATGCCGCTCGAGGTGGTCCTCGCCTACTGGCGTGGTCTTCCCAACGCCGACTGGGATGTCCGTAAGTACGGGATGATGTCGATTGCGGTGCCTATCGCCAGCCACCTGCCCCAGGCGGTCGGTCATGCCTACGCCGCCCGGCTCAAAGGCGAAGATGTGGTCACCGCCGCCTACTTCGGTGATGGCGCCACCTCGGAGAACGACTTCCATTCCGGGCTCAACTTCGCCGGTGTCTGGAAAACCCCCACCGTCTTCGTGTGTGAGAACAACTTCTATGCGATCTCGGTGCCCTACCGCAAGCAGACCGCCTCGGCGTCGATCGCCCAGAAGGCCCTCGCCTACGGGATCGAGGGGGTCCGGGTCGATGGGATGGATGTCCTTGCCGTGTACGCCGCCACCAAGCGGGCCGTGGATCGTGCCCGGCGTGGCGAAGGGCCGACGCTCGTCGAGGCGGTCTGTTACCGCTACGGCGCCCACGCCACCGCCGACGACGCCCATCTCTACCGCAACCACGACGAGGAGGAGCTGTGGAAACCCCGGGACCCGTTGCTCCGGTTCCGTAGCTTCCTCACCGAGCGCGGGCTGTGGAACGACGACCAGGACCGTGATCTGTTCACCACCTCCGACGAGGCCTTCGATTCCGCACTCGGCGCCATCGAGCAGCGGGAGCTGCCCGGCCGCCATGACATCGTCCGTCACGCCTACGCCAAGATTCCGAAGCTGCTCGTCGAACAGCTCAATGCCAGCGAGCGGGCACGGGGACAGGAGCTGTCGACGTTCGAGGACGACGAGGTGTGGCAGGTCGGCGCAGATGCCCTGCCGGACGGTCCCACCGAGAAATGGACGATGGCCGAGGCGATCAACGCCGCCCTCTACGACGCCCTCGACCGGGACGACTCGACGATGCTCCTCGGTCAGGATGTGGGACTCGCCGGCGGGGTGTTCCGGATCACCGAACATCTCCAGGAGAAATTCGGCGAGGAGCGGGTCATCGACGCCCCACTCAACGAGTCGGGGATCGTCGGCGCCGCCATCGGGATGGCGGTCTCCGGGAGCCGCGCCATCGCCGAGATCCAGTTCGACGGGTTCGTCTACCCCGGCTTCGATCAGATCGTCAGTCACCTCGGCCGCATCCGCTTCCGCAGCCGGGGTCACGTCTCGATGCCAGTGGTGGTGCGGTTCCCCAACGGCGCCGGTATCGGCGCCCACGAACATCACTGCGACTCCCCCGAGGCGTATTTCGCCCACGCCCCCGGGCTGATCGTGGTGGTGCCGTCGTCACCCATCGATGCCAAGGGTCTGCTCGCCGCCGCCCTCGAGAGCGACGACCCGGTGATCTTCCTCGAACCGAAGGTGCTGTACCGGGCCGGTCGGGAGGACGTCCCCACCGATCACTACACCCTGCCGCTGGGCAGGGCCCGCACCCGACGGCCCGGGTCCGACATGACCCTGGTCACCTACGGCGGGATGGTCCCGGTGGCGCTCAAGGCGGCCGCCACCGCCGCCGAGGAAGGGGTGGACGTCGAGGTGATCGATCTCCGCACCGTGTATCCCTGGGATGTCGATGGGGTGCAGGAGAGCGTGGAGCGCACTGGTCGTCTGCTGGTGGTGCAGGAACCGAAGCGGTCGGGTGGGATCGCCGCCGAGATCGCCGCCGAGATGGCAGAGCGGTGTGGGTACTCACTGGAGGCGCCGGTACGGCGGCTCGGGGCCACCGATGCGCCGTGGCCGCAGTTCGCCATCGAGAAGCACGCATTGTTGGGCCCGGACGAGGTGCTCCAGGGCATCCGCGACACGATGGCTGGATGAGGTAGGACATGGCACTGGAAATCAACGTCCCCGATCTCGGTGAGGGCCTCACCGAAGCCGAGATCGTGCAGTGGTTGGTGGAGGTCGGCGAGACCGTCACCGCCAACCAGCCGATGGTGGAGGTGGAGACGGCGAAGGCCGTGGTGGAGATCTCGGCGCCGCGCCCCGGGGTCCTGGCCCATCACGGCGCCGCCGCCGGCGCCACCCTCGAGGTCGGCCAACTGCTGGCAGTGATCACCGGTGAGGGGGAGACCTGGGCGGGTGGGGAGGACGACGCCGCACTTCTCGGCGATGTGCAGCCCGCCTCGGCAGCGACGGGGGCGGCGCCCAGCGCCGCCCCCGTTTCGCCCACCGGCGCCGTGACCCCACCTCCCGGACCGACCGGACCGGTCAAGGCGGTCCCGCTGGTGCGCAAGCTCGCCAAGATCTCGGCGTCGACCTCACCGGTATCGCCGGGTCCGGTCCCGATGGGCGGATCACCCGGGCGGATGTCGAGGCGGCGCATGCCGCATCCACCCGGCCAGACGAACCTCGCTCGTCGACGGGGTCGGAGCTGCCGGCCCCATCTCCTGGTTCCGCTACGGACTCGGTGACATCGCCGCCGACCGCCCGGATGGCCGGGGACGAGGTCGAGGAGCTGTCGGCGACACGTCGGGCCATCGCCGCCAACCTGGGCCGCTCCTGGACCGAGATCCCACATGTGACGGTGTGGGGACCCGCCGACGCCGGCGCCGTGCTGGCGGCACGGAAGGCGGGAGGCGGACCGCTCGAGGCCTACCTGGCTCGCGCCGTGTTGCCGGTGCTGGCCGAGTTCCCCGAGTTCAACGCCAACTTCGACGGGACCACCCTGACCCGGCGCGCCTCGGTCAACCTGGGTCTGGCGGTGGCGACCAACGCCGGGCTGATCCTCCCCGTGGTCCCCGCGGTGGAGCGCCTCTCCCCCGCCGACCTGGCCACCCGGATCGAGGCGATGCTGGCCAAGGCGACCACCCGCCGGCTCTCCCCCGACGACATGTCTGGCGGCACCTTCACCATCTCCAACGTGGGGGCGGTCGGTGGCGGGTATGGCACGCCGATCATCCCGCACGGGACCACCGCCATCCTCTCGGTCGGTCGGGCCAAAGACGACGTGGTGGTCCGCAACGGTGGCATCCACATCGCCAAGCTGTTCCCGATCGCCCTTTCCTTCGACCACCGGGTCATCGACGGCGCCACCGCCTCACAGTTCCTCAACCGCGTCGTCGCCGAACTGGAGCACTTCGCCGGCTGAACACACGGTCCGATCGGGGCGCCGCCGGGTCCGGTGCGGCGACACCCCGATTCGGCATCACACGCCGATCAACTCCGGCGAGGTGGGTGCGGCCCCGGGTGTCGGCGTGTCGGGAGGCGGTGGCGGTCCGGTGCCCGGTTCGCCCCCGCCGGTGTCGAGCACGAACGGCGGGTACTCGTCCCGCATCAGTGCGGCGTAGGCGCCGACCCTCGCCACCCATCGGTTGAGTCCGATGACCAGATCGAAGATCCCGCGCGGATAGCGGCCCGTGAAGAGAAGTGAGAAACCGGCGATGAGGACAAGCAGACCGATGAGTCCGCCGCCCACCACGAACCCCGGATTGTCCACGTTGCCCGCCTGGCTGCCGGCGGTGACCGCAGCGCTGGTGAGGATCCCGACGATCAGGAAGTGCGGGATTGCCAGTAGCCACTTGACGAAGACCAAACCCCGCGACAGCCGCTCCGGATACTCGACGGTGAGGGTGGCCGGGTAGTCCTCGTCACCCAGGCTGAACGGCGGGTACCGGTCGGTGCCGAGCCCGCCATAGGTGTAGTAGGCCACCCGCCACGACCACCGCATCACGCCGACGTTGAAGTCGAAGATGCCACGCGGATACCGGCCGGTGAACAGGATGGCGAACCACGCCACCACCGTGAGCAGCCCGAAGGCCACCCAGAGAAAGGCGAGGACGACGTAGTGGGGAATGGCGAGCAGCCACTTCACCAGCCACAGACCTCGGCTGAGGTCCGGGTCGAGGGAGGCCTCCAATCGCAACGGGTAGCGGGCCACGGCCGCCGGGGGCACCGACTGTGGCCCTGCGGCGACCGCGGTTTCCGCCGGAGCCGCCGTGGGAGGCGATTTCTCTGCCGGCCGTGTGGTTGCGGCAAGGATCACTGCGACCGCTGCACCGAGGATCAGAGTGCCGAGAACGAGCAGCGCGACCGCGACCGGGGCGAGCACACCGATACGCACGGCTGCGGACATCCCGGCGCTCACCCCGGCGGATCCGTCGGCATTCATGAGCACGATGGTCCAATCTCCGGGCTCGATCTCCCAGGTGACGGTCTGCGCACCGCTCCCTTCGGCGGAGGCTGCCCAGAACGTCTCGGTGCCGGGAGGGACGGACGGCTCGCCGCCCTCATAGCGGCGGTACTCGACATCCACGGGCCGGGAATCGAGGTCGATGACCTCGTCGTGGGCCACGTCGGCCAGATATGCAGCGACGTCGCTCGAGGGGCCGATTCCCACGAACACCGACCGCACGGCGGAATCGGCATCGATCCGGACCGTGGCGACACCGGATTCCGGCCACCACGACGTCGGACCGGGCCGGACCAGAGTGATGTCCGTCGAGGTGACGGCGTGGCCGGAGCTCTCGACCGCCCACGTGGGGCTGGAGAAGAAGCCATCGGCGTCCTGCTGGGTTCCGTACAGCCAGAGCACCGCACCGCCGATGATCAGGAAAGCGACGGCGATCAGCGCCAGGAAGGAGCCGATCACCGCCAGCGTGATCTTGCGTCCGTTCATCACAACCTCCTCGATGAGGACAACCCGATCATCTCGCCCTGTCACCGATGGGGCCAGTGCCAAAAGTCCCCTCCGTGTCGGGAGGCCGTACGCCCGCCGGCCGTCGGCTGACACGGTCGCCCATGGAGATGGTCGGTCCGAGTGCGGCGTCGGCCTGGACGGCACAAGAGCCGGACCAGGCGATCACCGCACCGGGAGGCGCAGCCGAGCAGATATGCGCGGTGACCCGGACCGGTCGGCCCCTCAGCCGTCCGGGGAGAGATCGGTGGTGGAGGCTCCTGCCGGTTCGCAGTCGGCGAGGTCGAAATCCATCGGGGAGATCTCGGTCGGGCCACCCAGCGCCGGGGTGATCTCCGGCGTCTCGCCGAAGAGTCGCGCAATCCTGCCCCCGACGAAGGACGCCGCTTCTCCCTCGTCGGAACGGTCCGTTTCCTCCCTCGTCGGAGCGCCCAACATCCCCAGCGGCCCACCCACCCCCGCATACGTGACCCACAGGTCGGGGTTGAGCCAGAGAAATGCGCCACCGGCAGCGATCTCCACGAGGGCGCCGGGGCCCCATCCGCCGTCGAGGAGAACCACCCGGCTCACATCGCACTGGCGGACGTCGGAAGAGAACGTACCCAGCACCTGGGAGGTGGCCGAGTCGGCAATCGACGAATAGTCGCGCAAGATGTCCTCGGAGATCAGAAACGCATCTCGCTGATTGAACGTGATCAACAGCCCGGCCTCGAACGTCTGCACCACGCCCGGACCCTGGCGGTGAACCTCATCGAGGGCGCATCCCAGCCGCGCCATCCCTCCCAGTTCCTGATACGCCTCGGAGAAGACGCCTCCGAAGGACCCTCCGGCCGCACCCGTCGCAAGGCAGCGTGAATGCGACACCTGCCACACGGCGATGGCGGCGGCGACCGCGATCAGCAACAGGGTTCCTGCGGCCACCAACAGCAACCGATTTCCCGAGGTGCCCGAGGCTGCGACTCCCTGCTCGGGCGCATGCTGCGGGCTGGCGTAGGGATGGAGCTGGAGCAGCTCGTCATGGGGTATGTCCAAGGAGGCGGCCAGACCCACACATCGTTCGATGGGTATCGGTTTGCCGCTCTCCCAGTTGTGGATGGTGGTGCGCGAGACATCCAGCCGCTTCGCCAGATCGGTCGCCGACAGCCCGCACCGCTCGCGTTGGCGACGTATCTTGGTGGCAAGTTCGTACCAGGGATCGTCCATGTGAGCGCCTCGATCGACAACCTTCCAGGTGGGATATTGGCATGAGCAACTCCGATCGGCACAGATGGTGGTTGACGGCGGCAAGTTTCGTCATGATCGGATGGCTCGCCGCCCACCTCATCGGCGTCGGTATGACCCGTATGTTCGAGAGCACGGTCGGGTTCTTCCCGGTGTGGTTCCTCGACTGCATCGCATGCTCCGGTACCGCCATTTCGCTTCCCTATCGGTGGCCGGCACTGGTGCTCGGAGTGTCGATCTCCGGGTTGATCGCCGGGGCAGCCGCCGCCTACCTGCTGGCGACGAGGTTCACGCCCTATACCAAGGGAGCAGCCATCGCCGGGACGGTGCTGCTGCTCGGAACCACATTCCACGCCGCCGTCACCTGGGCATACAAGTTCCCCAGCTCGCTTCCTACCCTGTTGGCGGCGGTGGCGGTGCCGGCGATGATCGCCATGCTCAGCGCCATCGGGCTGATTGCCGCCACCGATCGTGGCGCATTGGTTCGTCCGACCAGAAGCCTGCGGGAACGCACCTGGGGTTGGGTGTGCCTTGCTTCGGGAATGGTGGCAGCCGTGATGCTCGGAGGGGTGACCGCCGTGCTCGCCACCGCATTGTGCGGATGGCGGGCTGCCGCCACCGATTCTCGCTGGGAGCGGGCTCTTGCCGTGTCGGGTGCGGCATTGGCGCTGGTCGGCGTGATGGTCCGCCTCAGGGTCCGGGTCCGTTTCCCGGACACCATTGACCTGTTCTGACCGTCCGGCACCCCACCCAACGTCCGTGACGGACCCAGCCCCTGTCCAAACCTGTCAACTTCCGTCCAGATCGGGTGCCGGATCTCCGCCGGCTGGGAGGATTCCCGGACGCCGGGACCCGGAGCGGGTCCGGCTCCGATCGGGGGGATGTGGCTGTTGGACAGCCGGGGGGTGGCCATCGTTGGTGAGAACCGTCGAGGCCGGAGGGAGAGGGGGCATTGACGAATGGATGAGCAGCTTCACGAGCCGACACGGCGGCGGTGTGTCTGTGGTGAGCCCGGTCGGTCGGCTCCGTTCTGCGCTCCGGCGATGCGGGCAGTGCGACCCGTCGGTGGATGCCGGTCCTACCGCAACCGGATATCGACGAGACCGCAGCCGAACCGACCACAACCGACCCGGCCGACTCCCGATGTCATCAGGGGGTCATCGGAGGGGCGATACCACTCGATGCTGGACGCCACGTCGGTGTTTCACCGGCAACGACCTGGCCATGGACGTCGGCCACACGCCTGACTCGCATCGCACCGATCCACCGACGGATCGGCCATCGGCAGCAACATCGACGAACGCCAACCGTGGAGAGAGGGGACAGAAGATGACCACCGTCGCCCGGCCGAGTCGCGGCGCATTCGCCGCATCCGCTCCGAACTCACCGTCTGCAATCGTTCCGGCGAACCTCTTCCTGGCGACGCATCGCTCGTCGGAGCCGCCGTGGCCACGGCAGGGGTGGCTCCATCCTCTGTCGTGGTCATCGACCCCGCCCGTGCCGCATGTCGGGTGCGCCTCCGGCCGGCGGCACACCGATGCCCCGGGAGAAACGCCGGTCGCTGCAACCGGTCTTGTCGTCTACCGCCGATGCGCCGCCTCGCCGTCGTACATGGCGGTCCCAACCCCTCCGTGCGCGCTGGTCTATGGCCGTCCAGCGCACTCGGATAACGGCGACCAACGTCGGGTCGGCGGTAGACGACAACACCGGTAGCCTTCCCGACACCCTGCTGCCTGCGGCGGCCGGGCGTAAGCCGGGATCACCGTCGGTAATCGGCTAAACCGGGCCTTCGGCCGACAATGGGATCGTGACCACCATGAACTCGGCGGGGACGAACGAGGCATAGCCCACCAGCAGGTTGACGATGCCACGGTCGATGTCCGCCTGGGTCGTGGTGGTGCGATCACAGCGGACGAAGAACGCCTCGCTCGGCTTGGCGCCGAGGAGACCACCCTGACGGTACAGCCCGAACAGGAAGTTCTCGGCGGCGACGGTGATCCGTTGCCACAGCGCCTCGCCGTTGGGTTCGAACACGGTCCACCGTAGCCCCTCGGCAAGACTGCGTTCGAGGTAGAGCGCGGTCCGCCTGACCGGGACGTATTTCCACTCGGAGCCGGCCGCATCGGCGCCGTCGAGAGTGCGTGCGCCCCACACCACCGTGCCCATGCCCGGCAAGGTACGAAGCGCGTTCACCCCGATCGGGTTGAGTCGCGCCGAGTCGGCGTCGCTCACCGTCGGTTCTATCCCGATCACCGACAAGGTGGCGGCGGTGCCCGCCGGCGCCTTCCACACCCCCCGTTCCCTGTCGGTACGTGCGTAGACACCGGCGACGGCGCCCGACGGTGCGAACAACCCGGGGAGGTCGGCGTTGCCCGGATCGGGAGCGACGATGTGCGGCCAGTAGACCGCCGCCAGCGAGCGAACCATGGAGAGGTCGACACCGGACGGAAAGAGGTCGGCGGGGTCGACGACGGAGGAGCTGTACCAGTCGAACGGCGGATCGAGGATGAGAAAGGCTCGCTGTTCGAGACACAGAGCGAGGGCGGCGATCCGGGTCAACGGGTCGACGTCGTGACCCGGCCCCAGCGGGGGGATACACAGCAACCCGAAGCCGCCGGCATCGCGGACGGCCCAAATGCCCAGGTTCGATGCCTCGAGCGGCGGATCGATGAGATCGGAGACGGCGATCGGCCCGTCGGGGTCGCCGCTGCGGGCCGGAACCCTGACCACGACGGCATTGGTCCCCCCGTTGTCGAAGAACTGCGAGACGGCGTACCCCATCGGATGCACCGCCGTCGGAGTTCCAAAGGTCGTGGCGAAATCGTGGGTGCCGGCGATGGCGCGGGGTTCGTCGAACGGACCCTGTGCGGCGGCGCCCACAAACGCCGTGCGACCGCTGTCGATACCTTCGATCGGCGGGTCGGTGCGGGTGTCCCCTCGGGGCGGAAACTCGACCACGGCGAACCGGTCGCGCCCTCGAAGCGGAAGCTCGATGTGGTGGCGACTCTCGATGATCACGCCACCAGGGTGGGCGACGAGGAGTTCCATCACACGCTGCCGTGACGTGGCGTCGACCACGCTGGAGGCGCCGAAGAGGGCGTCGGCCTCGTCGAAGAGCAGGACGGCGCCCTGATCTTCGGCAGCGGCCAGCAGCCGGCGCAGGTTCTTCTCGGTCTCACCGATGTACGCCGAGGCGACCTGCGCCAGGTCGACACGACCCAGCGGCGCACCGACCTCGCCCGCCAGTGCGCGGGCGGCGGTGGTCTTCCCGCTGGCCGCCGGCCCGACGAACACGACGTGAGGTGCATCGGTGCCCGCCCTGACCATCCGGTCCAGCTTGGCCGTCACGGCGTCGGGGAGGGTGAGGGCCTTGATCCCGCCGGGTGACCCGAGCTCTTCGTACGGAGGTTCGGGGGCGCTCATGTGGTGATCATCACCGTTTGCCCACCACAACGCAACGTCGCCGGTCGTGTGGTGGTGTCCGTCCTCCTCCACCGGAGACCGGTGTGGGTGGCAGGCAGTGGGGCAATCCGAATCTGCCCGCGACGCGGTGGAGGGGACCCGGACGGCGTCCAGATCCCCTCCATCAGATCGAGGTCGGTGGAAAGCTGTCGAGCTACCGACCGACGCGAGCCATATCGCAGGCTTCCCAAGCGACATTCGCCAGCGTCTTGCCGTTCATGCAAGCCGTGGTGTCGTCACGGTTGATTCCACCGGACGCCTCGAACTTCACCACGAGATCCATGTAACCATCACCGTTGGCGTCGATGTAGCGGTCACCAGCCTCACGAGTGCAGTTCCTGGCCTTCGGCTTCGTCGCCGAGCCGAAGCACAGCGAGTCGACATCGACATCGTTCACATTGAACGTCGCCGAACCCATGATTCCGACGGGAACGATCACATGCTGAGCCTTGATCGAATTGTGCGGGGTATCCGGACGGATGTCGATGACAACATCCACCGCCAGTGCGGGCGCCATGAGCGCGAACAGCATCGACAGACATACCAACGTCGCCACCCCGGTGGCCTTCATACGAGCCATGTTTCTGACCTCCTCCTCGAGTCGGCACAAACCGACGAATACATAACATAGCGAGCCCTCGATGAGCGCGTGCGATGTTTTTTCACTCGGCGAAATCGAGATCCCGCCCCCTTCTCCCCTTCCTGGCATACCGGAACCATCGAAGCACCCGGTCGCGGAGCCGACCGCCTGCCCCGGTCGATACGATGATCGACGGGGGCCCGAGATACACATTCCCTTCAGCGAGCAGTGCTGAACCCTCCATGGGACTGTACCCGTTGCGAGTGACACGGAACGAGGCGAACTCCTACCGTGGTGGACGTTGTGCCGAATATGAGTCGATAGACCTATGTCGACCCGTGTCTACCCGCCCCGGAAGGCTTCGTTGTCGCCCACCAGGCTCGTCACCCACAGGGATACGCCGACTACCGGTAAGTCGGTGCGCCGGACCCAGGGACGCGTCGGTTTCGGCGAAGTACGCTCCCATGGCTGTGCGGGAGGGGAATGCCCGCACCGAACAACTATGGGGGAACCATGCGGAAACACCGCAGTCTTGCGCGCTCGGCCTCACTGTTCCTGGTGCTCGTCGCCCTGGTCGCATCTGCGGCCCCGGCGCTTGCCGACGGGAGCGAGACGCTGGGAGCACCGAGCATCGCCATTGCCGACGGTTCCGGAACCGTCGCCGCCGGTGTCGGACTCTGGAACGGTCCAGGAACCATCAACCTCGAGGTGCCGGGTGACGTCGTTCAGGCGCTGCTCTACTGGGAAGGTCATACGGCCGGGCCCGGATATGACGACACCATCTCCGTCAACGGGGTCAGTGTCACCGGAACGGTCATCGGCGGCCCGACCCAGTTCTTCGGGAGCACCTACTCGACGACCGTGCGCGCCGACATCACGGCGCTGGGTCTGGTCGACGAGGGCAACAACGCCCTCCACATCACTGACATGAACTTCAACCGGGGCAACAACGGCGCCGGGCTGTTGGTGATCTTCGACGACGACACCACGGCCGAGATCGATATCCGCGACGGCAACGACCTAGCCTTCCACGCCTACGACTCGCCGCTGGACACAACCGTGCCCCAGACCTTCACCTTCGCCGCCGAGGCCGAGGACCGCGTTGCCGACCTGACCATCTTTGCGTCCAGCGTCGCCGACGGTGAGTTCCGGCCGACGGCCGTCGAGGTGCAGTCGGGTGTGGTCACCGTGGTCTACGACAACCAGTTGGCCAGCAACAACGGAGGCGAGTGGGACACCTTGGAGATCCCGGTCCCGATCGCCGCCGGTGCGTCCACGTTGACGGTCCAGGTCAAGTCTGTCGACAACCTCGCCACCGGGGCCCGCCCCGCTTCGCTGGCATGGATCGGCGCCGGTCTCAGTGTTCCGGTGACACCGCCGACCAACGAGTGCCCGCCCAAGAAGGACAAGTCCAAGTACTCGAAGTACTCCTCCTCATGGAGCAGCTGGTCGTGGGGTACCAGCAAGTACAGCAAGAAGACGACCAACGATCCCTGTGAGCCGGTCCGCGACGACTGCAAGTGGTCGCTGCCGTGGAAGAAGCACAAGGACTGCAAGGACGGCTATTCCAAGCCCAAGAAGGGCAAGTACAGCTGGGATTGGGGCTCCTCCGACAAGAACTGGAAGAAGAAGGGCAAGTGGACCTGCAAGAAGGGCAAGTGGTACTGGTCCGCCGGATAGTCCATTGCTCTGAGACACGCTGCCCGCACGGTGCGGCATAGACGCCAAGGGGGCCGGGTCCGATGACCCGGCCCCCGATGCGTCCCCGGTGACCCGGGTGCCCGCCCCCGGCCGGTGGCCGCCGTCCACCGCACCGCCCACCCGGCGGTCCCGGGTTGCGCATCTGGCGCTGTGGCTGCGAAGCTCTCCGCACTTCGAGGTTGTGGAGCCTGGTTGGAAACGATCGAAAGACCTGGGGCCGCTTCGACGCGGCTACCCCCGCCGCTGCGTGCTGCGCTGGTCGTGGCGCTCCTCTATCTTTTCCTCGCCGGGGTGCGGCTGCTGGAGGTGGGGATCCGCGGTCTCGGCAGCGACTACACCGATGCCCTCTTCGAGAACGTCGCCAACCCGGTCTCGGGGCTGTGCGTCGGAATCCTCGCCACCGTCCTGGTGCAGTCGTCGTCGGTCACCACTGCAACCATCGTCGGTCTGGTCGCCTCCGGTGTGATCACGGTCGACATGGCGGTGCCGATGATCATGGGAGCCAACATCGGGACCACGGTCACCAACACCATCGTGGCGATGGGTCACATGCGCCGTACCGACGAGTTCCGCCGGGCACTCACCGCCGCCACGATGCACGACGCCTTCAACATCATGACCGTTGCGATCCTGTTCCCGCTCGAGGTGGCGACCGGTGCGATCTCGTCGGCGGCGCAGGCACTCACCTCGCTCGTATCCGGCGGCCAGAGCCTCGGGGGCAGCTTCCAGAGTCCGATCAAGGGAGCCGTCGACTGGCTCGGCGACATCATCGAGAACCTGCTCGGGGCGCTCACCAACAGTCCCACCGTGCTGGCGGTGCTGACGCTGGTAGTCGGCATCGCCCTGATCTTCACCACGCTGGCGCTGATCACCAAGAACATGCGGGTGCTGGTCGCCGCCCGGATCGAGCGATCGCTCAATGCGGCGCTGGCCCGCAGCGGGATCGTCGGGATGGTGGTGGGAATCATCGTCACCGTTGCCGTGCAGTCGTCGAGCATCACCACATCGATCCTCATCCCCCTCGTGGCCTCGGGTGTGATCGTGGTTCGCCACGCCTACCCGATCACCCTCGGCGCCAACATCGGCACCACGATCACGGCGCTTCTGGCCGCCCTCGGCGCCGGGGCGATCGACGGGTTGACCATTGCGCTCACCCACACCCTGTTCAACGTGGCGGGAATCCTGCTGTTCTACTCGGTGCGATGGTTCCGGGACTATCCGATCCGGCTCGCCGAGGCATTGACCGGACTCGCCGTCGGTCACAAGACGCTGGCGGTGGCGGCCCTCGCCTGTGTGTTCGTGGTGATCCCCGCGGTCGGTATCGTCGTTCTGTGAACTGGGAGGCCTGACATGGTGCTGGATTTTTTCAAACGGGGCGGCGGCTCGTCCATCGAGGAGGTGGAGGCGACGCTGGTCCAGATGCTGCGTGACGGCCGCACCGTATACGACGCCTCGACGGCGGCGGTGTTCGGTGGAGGTACCTCGAAGTCGACCAAGCGCGAGGTCCGCGGCACCGACCAGGGCATCAACGAGGGCCAGCGACAGGTGCGTCGCGCCCTGCTGCTGCACTCCTCGGTCTCGCCCAGTCCCGATCTTCCGCTGGTGTTGGCCTACATGAGCGTGGTCAAGGACGTCGAGCGGGTCGGGGACTACGCAAAGAGCCTGTACGACATCGCCCGCTGGGGCGCCGACTTCTCGGCGGCGCCGGACCGGGCCGAGTTGGAACGTCAGTGCGACACCGTGGGCCAGCTGATCGACGAGGCAGCCGCCGTGTTCGAGAACCGCGATGTCGAGCGGGCTCAGGAGTTGGTGCTGCAGGCCGATGTCTACCTCGATGCCTACGACGACCAGGTGAAGGCGGCGGCACAGTCCGACGGCGTCGCCCTCGACGCCGTCACCCGGGCGCTGTACGCCTTCTACCTGGGCCGGATCACCGCCCATGTGATGAACCTGATGACCTCCCTGGTCCTCCCCGTCGACCAGCTCGACTACTACGACGAGGCCAAGGACGACCGTACCGACGCCGGGTAGTCGCCCGGTCGAGCGCGGCGCACGGCACCTCTGGGTCTCCCGCTTCTGTCGACAGCCTTCCCTTCGCCGAGATGACCAGATAGACTTGGTCACCATGGTCAGACAGGTGAACATCGCAGAAGCCAAGACCCATCTCTCGCGCCTTCTCGACGAGGTCGCTGCCGGTGAGGAAGTGGTGATCGCCCGAGCCGGGCGCCCTGTCGTCCGGCTCGTCGCCATCGATTCCCCCCCACACCGCAGCTTGGGGTTCCTTCCCCTTACCGTCGATGACGCGTTCTTCGCCCCACTCGATGGTGACGAGTTGGACCGCTGGGCGTGACCGGATTCCTGCTCGACACCCATACCCTGGTGTGGGCGGCGAAGCGCACCCGACCGGTTGGGACGTCGCGCACGCTCCACGATCGAGGATCCCGCCACGGCGCTGCATGTCTCCGCCGCCTCTGCCTGGGAGCTGGCCACGAAGCACCGCATCGGTCGTTTCCCTGAGGCAGAAATGCTGGTGACCGGCTACGACAACATCTGCATGAGGCTCCGGGTCGTCAAGATCGACGTCACCACCGCTCATGCCCTACGAGCGGGGACGCTCACCTGGACCCACCGTGATCCGTTCGACCGGATGCTCGCCGCTCAGGCGCTGATGGAGGATCTGACGCTGGTCAGCACCGACCCGGCCTTCTCCGACTTCCCCGGTCTCCGTCTGATCTGGTGATCCGCTCCACCCGGTGCGACCACTGCCGCCCCCGACCCGGGCGCCGCCCGACGGGCGAAGGCCGCACCGCATGCGTCACAGGCGGAGCAGCGCCAACCGCTCGTCCTCGTGGGGATTGGGTTCGTCCGGTCCGAGATGTCTCATCTCGCCGTCGATGCGGGCCCATCGGTCCCGCCCCAGACCGAGCGAACGTAATGCGGGTGCGGAGAGCAGCGCCTCGGCGTAGCCCTTGAGACCGGTGCCGATCACCAACAGGTGCTCGAGGGTGGGGTGGGTGGCGAGCACCGAGAGATCCGGGGTGGTGCGTTGTTCCAGGGTCACACTGCGCAGGGTGGAAAGCCCCAGCAGCGGGGACAGATCGTCGATCCGGTTGCAGGCCTCGATCGACACCGACTCCACCGCAGCGACGCCCCCGACGCCTTCGAGGGTCGGCAGCTTCGGGCAATACGCCACCTCGATGGCACGGAGGGTGTCGATACCGGTATCGCCGAACATCCCGGTCAGGGAACGGCTGTCCGACACGGCGAGATGCACCAGCGGCAGCGACGTCACCGGCGCCAGATCGGTGCCGCGGTATTTGCCGACGGTGAGGTGGTGGAGGCGGGGATGACCCACGGTGAACAGCGGCTCGAGCTGACCCGGTGCCGCCTCGGTCACCGACAGCCACTCCAGCGCCGGAAGTGTGGTCGTGTCGAGCGTCCCGGTGTAGGCATCGACCCACAACCCGCGCAACCTTGCCAACCCGTTGACCCCGGTGAGGTCGGGGTGCGCCATCCCGCTCAGGTTGAGGAACTCCAGTTGGCCGAGCTCGCCGAGGAAACCGATGTCGTCCGGTCCCCACAACTCCAGCGCCCGCACCCCACGGCGCCGGCATTCGGACACCAGCGCCGCAACATCGGGATCCCGTTCGTGGCTCGACCACCAACCGCCGGCGGCGGCGACGGCTCGCTGCATCGAGACGACCTCCCCGTCACCTGGCTCCGGGATCATCGGCGCCGGCCCATCACTCAGCCGACCCGCCGCAGCAGGTCGAGCAGCGACCCGTGGAGGTCGTAGAGGTCGGTGCGACGCTTGCGGTTGAGGGCGTTGATCTTGTTGGTCAGGTTGCTGACCCCGCCGCAATCGCGCATCAGGAGCTGCTCGGCGACGTCGATGTGCTGGAAGATGGCATCGGAGACCTTGAGCACCCAGATGTTGGCACCGGGGCGGAGCTTGCCCCGCCGGATGTGTTCGAGGATGCGTCGGCGCACGTCGTTGGATCGCCCGACGTAGCTCTTGCCACCCTCGGAGAAGACATACAGCCCGGGGCCGCTCGCCAGGCTCTGCGCCGCAGCGAAGGTGAGCATGGTCCCCACCTCGCCGAAGACGGTGGCGGCCATCGAGCCCTGGGCGCACAGCGCCGGGGCGCTCTTGGTCGACTGCTTACTGAGGGCGGAGTACTCGGCGGAGGGCGAGAGTCCGGTGGGGTCGGTGTAGGCGACCGGGTTGTTGAAGGAGTAGGCGTAGGGGTTGGCCGAGGCGATCGGGTCCTCGGAGATGAAGCGGCCGACCGTCGGGTCGTAGGCCCGCACCCAGGCGGTCATCAGACCGCTGTCGTCTGCGCCGAGGCCGTGCCAGCGGGCGGCGATGCCCGGTCCGTTGGAGGCCGGTCCGTTGGATGGCGGTGCGTTGCCGAAGGCGTCGTAGCGGTACCGGGCCGTCACCTCCCCCTCGTGATCGGTGAGGGCGGTGATCGTGGCGGCGGAGTCCGTCAGCGGGTAGGTGGCCTCGGTCCCGTCCCAGATCCCGAGGATCCCGCCGTGACCCAGCCCGGCGACATAGCGGGCGACGAGATCGCCGCCGGCGTCGAACCGGAGCCGCAGGTTGGCGCCGTCCCAATGCTGATAGCTCGGCTCGCCGTCGACGGTGTGGACCACGACCCTGCCCTGGGCGTCGTAGCCGTACTCGACGGCGCCGTCGGGACCGGTCACCCGGGTGAGCTGGTTGAGGGCGTTCCAGTTGTAGGTGGTGATCGCCCCACCGCTGCGGGCGGTGCGACGGATCAGGCGACCCTCGGCGTCGTACTGGTAGAGGTGGTCGGCATCGGAGAGCAACCGGTTGCCGTCGCCGTAGGTGACCGACGCCGCCGGGTGCCCGGTCCAGGCGGTGCGGTTGCCGTTGTCGTCGTACGAGTACTGCTCGTCGACGAGCGGCGACGCCGCCGGGTGGTCCACCCCGAGCAACCGGTCGACGGCGTCGTAGGTGAGCGTACGCGGACCGTCGAGGTCGGTGATGGTGGACGGCAACCCGCTCGGCAGATACCCGAACTCGGTGCGTTCGATCTGCCCGGTGGCGTTACTGGTCACCTGGCTGGCGAGGGTGTCCCCCGCATACTGGTAGATGTCATTGGCGCCGTTGGGTCGGGTCAGCGAGGTGAGCCGGTCCTGGGTGTCGTAACCGAACCCGAACGAACCGACCCTGGTGTCGGTGACCCCGGCCAGCCTGGCGGCCGGGTCGTAGAGATAGGTGGTGGCTCCGAACGGGTCGGTGATCGATGCCGGGCGGCCGTCGGCGGTCGCCGTGCGGTCGAACACCGTTGCCGGGAGCCCGGACCCGCCCCGTGCGGTGACCCGTTCCCGGGTCACGTTGGAGGCGTCGTCCCACTCGTAGGCGATGTGGGCGACGGCGCTCTCGGCGGCGGTGACCCGGCCCAGCGGGTCGTAGGCGAAGGACAGCGAGGTGCCATCGGTGGCGGCACGGGTGGCCACCTGGCCGTCGGGGGTATAGGTGACGGTGGTGGTCACTCCGGTGCGGTCGGTGAGGGTGGCGAGCTGCCCGGCGCCGTCATAGGCGAAGCTGCGTTCTGCGCCGGCCGGGTCGCGTTCGGTGATGATCCGGTCGAAGCTGTCGTATCCGAAGCTCCACTCCCCCTCGACCGGGTCGACGAACGACGTCACGTTCCCCACCGGGTCGTAGCCGTAGCGATGCAACGCACCGGTGGCTTCGAGCAGGGTGAGCGTCCTACCCATGGCGTCGTTGGTGATCCGGGTGACGCCCCGCGGGTCGTCGAGACGGTTGACGAACCCGTTGCCGTCGTATCCGATGGTGACGGTGCGCCCACCCCGGTCGGTGACGGTGACCGGTCGACCCCGCTGGTCGTATCCGTAGGTGGTCGACGTCCCGTCGGCGTGGGTGACCGATTCGAGGAAGCCGTCGGGGTCGTAGCTGTGCGACGCCACCACCGCGCCGTTGCGTTCGATCACCAGCGGCTGCCCGAAGGACGTGTACGTGGTCTCCCACGCCGTTCCGTCGGTCTCGGTGACGGTGAGAACATCGCCGCGCGGCGAGTAGGTGGTTTCCGAGGTGTTCCCCGCCGGGTCGGTGACCCGGGTGAGACGACCGGCGGCATCGTATTCGTAGGTGTCGGTGAGGGTGCGTCCCTCGAACAGCCGGTCGGTGCGGCGCATGTTGCCGTCGAGGTCGTAGCGGTTGACGGTGGTCAGTCTCGGATCGGGCCCGGAGATGGTCTCGGTCCGCCCGTCGATGTCGGCGTCGAGGGTGACCAGATTGCCGGCGCCGTCGGTGACGGTGTCCATCCGTCCATCGGCGTCGTAGGTGACCCGGAGCTGGGGGGTGCCCAGCTCTCCGAGGATCTCGTCGAGGTAGTGACCCGGGGCGTAGGCGAAGCTGGCGAACCGGTCGTTCTGGTCGGTGACGCGGACCAGGTCGCCGGCGGCGTCGTAGCCGTAGACGATCTCGCCACCGGCGGGGTCGGTGATGCGGACGATGCGACCCTGAGTGTCACGGGTGAAGGTGATGTCCGGACCCGAGGAGGAGATGATGCCGCCGGCCCCGAATCGGACCGTGTTCCCGGCGAGGTCGCGGATCTCGATCAGCCCGAGGTTGCGGTCGATCAGGTACTCGGTGCCGCCCCGGGCGGTCAGGCGGAACTGCTTGGGGTCGTACACCCCGTCGATCCCGAAGGGTCCGCCCCTGAGGTTGCCGTCGCTCCCGAAGAACAGCGAACTGTCGACCGCCGCCAGGATGGAGGTGGCGCCGGGACGTCCGGTGAAGCGGGCCGAGGTCAGCCCGGGGAAGAAGGTGGAACCGTTGGCGGGGGTGAGGTCGAAGGTCTCGACGAACCCGTTGGGCCAGGTCACCGTCACGAAGTGGGGTCGGTCGGTGAAGTAACCCAGGGTGGAGAAGATCATCCCCGGCTGCACCGTCCGGGCGCTCCAGCCACCGCGCCCCAGCGGGCCGTTGGTGGCGATGCGGAAGTCGGCGATGTCGAGGCTCCAACCGACGCCGAAGTCGCCGACGGCCTTGTCGAACGAGTCGTAGGTGCGCTGGATGGTGATCGACTGGCCGGCGACCTGGACGGTGAGGTCGTTGAAGCTGGTGACGAAACGGCCCGGCTTGAAGTCGCCCTCGACGATCACGGTGGTCTCGGTCACCGTGACCCCGCCGCCGGAGGACTCGGCACGGATGGCGACGACGTAGTGCCCGTTGGGGAGCCGGGTGGGGTCGATGGTTGCGGCGACATCGGGACCGGTACCGGAGGCGATCTCCACCGATCCGGGGTCACCGGGCCGACGCTGGGTGACCACCCATCGGACCACGGTCTCGCCGGGTGGCGGGGTCAGGGTGGCGGTGATCTCGGTGGGGACGGCGATCACCGACCCGTCCGCTGGCTCGATATCGCCGGCGACCGGACCGGGAAGCCCGTTCCCGCCCCCACCCGGGTCGCCTCCACCTGGGTCCCCTCCCCCACCGGGATGCGACAGGGCGATCACGGCCGGGGCGGAGAGCACCGGCGCCACCTCGTTGGAGGTGACGGTGCTCCGGGTGGAGAGCTGGGTGACCCCGGGCACCAGCGGGGTGTCGAGGCGGAGCCGGAAGGCGAAGGTCTCGCTGGTCGACGGGATCAGCGTGCCGTAGCCAACGGTGACGTTGCGGTCGGTCGGGTCGTTCCCGGAGACAACGGTGCCCCCGCCGGTGACCGAACCGGCGACGAGGGTGGCGCTGACCGGGACCGGGATGTCGACGGCGACCCCGGTGGCGGGGGCGGTGCCGTCGTTGCCGAGCCGGACGGTGTAGGTGACGGTGTCCCCGGCGGTGGCGGTCCCGGAACCGTCGGCGTCGACGGCGAGCCCCACCGTCAGCCCGGTGGTGATCACCGGCTTCGGGACCACGATCCGGGTGACGGTCGGATCGGCGACACCGAACACGTCGGGGTCGTCGGTGAGCACCCCGCCCGGGTGATCGGCGGAGACGGCCCCCTGGACGGTGAGTGCGGCGACCCCGTCGGCGAGCGGGTCGTCGATGACGGTGTCGAACTGGACGGCGAACCCGGTTGCGCCGTCGACCGT
Source organism: uncultured Acidimicrobiia bacterium (assembly GCA_963708235.1). Taxonomy (GTDB): domain Bacteria; phylum Actinomycetota; class Acidimicrobiia; order Spongiisociales; family UBA5794. The sequence goes on from OY970200.1 coordinate 2,938,863, forward strand.
GCCCACCGTGACCGCCACCTCGACGGCGCCGGGGTCGTTGCCGCCGGTGACGGTGCCGGCGGTGGTGGTCACCGATCCCGGGACCAACGTCGAGTTGGGGTCTGCGGTGACGTGGAATTCGACGGCCGTGGCGGGGACATCGCCGGCGTTTCGCACGTCGGCGAGGTAGCGGATGGTGTCGCCGGGGGTTACCAACCCGTTGTCGTCGGCGTCGATGAGCAACGAGTCGCGCAGCGTGGCCTGCAGCGCCGCCGGTTCCCCGACGGTGGTGGTGACCTGCGCCTCGACCGGCCCGTACCGGTTCCCGGCGGTGTCCTCCCAGGTGACGGTGTTGCGGTTGACCAGGGTGCCGACAGGTCGACCCGGGTCGACGTCCACCGAGATGGCGGACCCGACCACCTGTCCGGAAGCCAGCTCATTCGGCACTGCCGGGTCGGGGGTGACCGGATCTCCGTCGAGGCTGGCAACGAAGTCGACGGAGGTGGCGTCGACCGAGCCCCGGTTGATGGTGGTCACCGAGTAGTCGAGACGCTCGCCGGCGACCGCCGACCCGGGTCCGTTGGCGGCGAGCGAGACGGCGGGGAGATGTGCGGTGGTTGTGGCGGTGTCGAGGGGGGCGATCACCAGCCCGACGCCGCCCCGGCCCCGGCCGAAGGCGGAGCCGACCAGGCTCGACCCGTCGGAGGCGAGCAGCCGGGCCAGGTAGGCGGCGTCGGTTTCGCCGTTCCCGCGCACCGGCGGCACCGGGGCGTGAGAGATGGTCCCGGCGGTGACCGAGGCGCCCGGAGCGATCGAGGCGAGCCCGGGGTTGGTGATCGGGGTGAGGATCACCGGATCGCCGTCGGGGCGGGTCAAGGTGATTTCCACATCGGTGACGTCGCCGCCGCCGGTGCGCAACGTCTCGATGAAGTCGGGTCCGATCTCGAACAGTCGCCGCACCTGGGCGGAGCTGGGTGAGAGTTGGAAGTCGACCCGGTTGCGGATGCCGGACACCCGGGTCGGGTCGAGCAGCAGGGCGACAGTCTCGGGGTCGAGGTCGACGAGTGCCTGGGCTCCCCAGGTGGCGAACCCACTGGGCTGGACCGAGGTGTCCAACACCGGGTCGTCGCCGGCGGGGAAGGTGACGCCGGTGCGGGGATTGGGTCGCAGCACCAGTTCGATGCCCCCGAGGTCCGGCAGCGGAGGCGACGGGATGTGGCCCGGTGCGGACTCCGCCGCCGAGGCGAACGGGGTCCATTCCCCGGTGGTCGCCGACTGGTATTCGAGGGTGTAGGCATAGGAGCGGATAGAGACCGCCGAGGCCCCGAGATTCTCCACACCGAGCACACCGGGCACGACGAGCAGGGCGCCGTCGTTCCCGGCGGTCACCGTGTAGTCGATGGGTTCACCGGGGAGCACGTCGGCGGGAACGGCGGCGAGGTCGACCGCCAGCGAAGGGACCAGCAGCGGGGCGGCGGCGACCGCCGAGGTCGACGGGGAACAGTCACCGGCCGACACCCGGGTGGAGGCGCCGGCGATGATGACCCGGTCGCCCAGGATCCCGCAATGGAATCGGTTGGTCGATGCGGTGGTCTTGATGTCACCGCGCTCGGCGTAGATCACCCCGAAGTACCCGGCGGAGTGGTGACTCCCGGTGAGCTCGATGGCGCCGCTGCCGGTGGCGTTGGAGAGGAAGAGCAGACCGTCGTGGTAGGCGGTGAACGCGGGCCCGGCGCCGGCGATCTTGATGGCGCCTTCGGCGACGAGGGTGACGGCCCCGGAGAAGCTGGAGCCGGTGAGCTGGATACCGCAGTCGGCGTAGTAGACGCCGGGGGGGAGCACCACCGGCTGGCGATCGTGCCATTTCCCGTTGTCACACGACGCCGACATGTCGTGATAGGCCGAACCCACCGTGGCCGCTACCGGTCCACCCGGCCGGTAGTCGGCGATGTCGTAGCGGATGGGGAAGTCCTCGACCGGCGCCAGTGCCGTTGGAGGCGCCGCCGACAGGTTGGCTCCGGCGTTGGTGAACTTCCCGGCGTAGGTGGACGGCCCGACGATGGACTTGGCGGCGCCGGCGACCCGCAACTCGTTGTTGGAATGGACCCGACCCTCGATGAGCCCGCCGGCCCCGTACCAGTCCAGCGTCTTCGCCTTGGTCGTCGAGCCGGCCCACACCGCCACCGGCGACGCCACCGTATGTCCCTGGAGTCGGCTGGTAGCGGTCCCGCCGTCGTCGTCCTCGACGGTGACGACGATGTCATAGCTTCCGGGGTCGTCGTAGATGTGGGTCCCGAAGAAGCTGCCCCACCCGGGGCCCTGTGCGGTCACCGGGACATCCTCGACCGTGCCGTCACCCCAGTCGACGGTGGCGACATGGGTGTCGATGTAGCCGGAGTCGACGAAGGAGGCATTGACCAGGGTGACCCCGCCGGCGACCCCGTTGCTCGGTTCCAGGGTGATCGCGGGTTCGGCGTTGGTCACCGTGACGGTGACCCGGTCGGTGGCGGTGAGCCCGAACCCGTTGGTGACCTCGAGTTCGAAGACGTAGGTGCCATCATCGGCGACCTGGAACGACGGCGCCGGTCCGGTGGTGGTGGACAGGAAGATGGGGGGTCCGTCTGCGTCGATCACCGTCCACCGGTGGCTGAGCGGGGCGTCCCCGGTGCGGATCTGCGAGCAGGTTTCCACCGAGCCCGACCCGCCGGAATCGGTGCCGTGGGCGGTGACGCAGATCTCATGGACACCGTCGCTGAGCGGGGGAAGCGGGAACGAGTAATCCGTCAGCGCCGGGCCGTTGAGCGGCAGCGGCGGCGTGGTGGTGTCACTGATGTCGACAGGTGCGCCACCGTTGACGGTGACTTCGAGCCGGGTGAGCCTCGAGGTGATGATGTCGGGGAGGATGTCGGGGAGGTTGCCGACATCGGGGACATTGGTGCAGGTTCCTCCGGTACGGATGGCGATGTCCTGGAGCCGGGCTCCCGCCGACCCGGTCAGGCACGAGGCCCCGGCACCGATGGCGAACGCATGGAAGGTGGCGGGCACGGCGCATGGCAGCACCGCATTCACCGAACCGCCGGAGACCCCGTCGGAGACGAACACGGCGATCCGGTTGGAGGCGACGCTCCCGGCGAGCAGGTTGCAGGCGTTGGTCGACGCCGCCGGGAAGCTGGTCCCGCCCGATGCCCGCAGCGTCCGCAACACCTGTTCCAGATCGAGAACACCGTTGCCGTCGGCGTCGGCGGCGGGGTGGATCAGGAACCGGGTGGCCGGCGTGGGGTCGAGGTCGCGGGTCTGGGCGCTGGCGGCGAAGGTCACCAGACCGATCTCGCCGACGGTCCCGGAGGCGATCACATCCTGGTGGAGTTCGAGGATGGCGGCGATCTCGCAGTCGATGATCCGGTTGGCGAGCCCGTCACCGTTCTGGTCGCCACCGCACCCGCCCGGGTCGTTGGCGCTTCCCGAGATATCGATCACGTAGGCGATGGCGGTTCCGGCGACGCCGGTGCCCTCACCGATCGAGGCGGTGCCGACGAGGCCGTCGGCACCGAACCCGGTGATGGCGGCTTCGATCGAGGTACCTCCGGGGAGGTTGGTCGACCGTACCGACGGTTCGAGCAGCCCCGGGTTGGGATCAGAGGAACCCGACCCGTCGAGGGTGACGGTGGTCCCCTCGACCACGGTCTGGTTCGGGCCGGCGTCGGCGACCGGGGCCCGGATCCCGGTCGGTTCCGCCGGATCGGGATCCGTCGGTGACTGGAACACCCGTGACACCGCCGCCGCCGTGGGCGACGGCTGGGCCAGCGCATCCGCAGACGGGACGGCGACAACCAGCGCCACCAGAACGAAAAATGCGGCGCTCACGGCGCCACCGGACATAAGACGACGTCGCCCCACCATCGAGTGCTCTCTCCCTTTGCTACCCGTTGGCGAGGAACGTACCACGGAGCCGCACCTCCGACCAGAGCCGAAACGGGTGGCCGGTCGGAGGGCTCCGCACGGAGTCGTCAGACCGGGAGCGTCCCCTGGGCGGCGTCGGTGAACTGGGACTGATGGAGGGCGGCGTAGGCGCCGGCGGCGGCGATCAACTCGGTGTGGGTGCCCTGCTCGACGATCGAACCGTCCTCCATCACCAGGATCAGGTCGGCATCGCGGATCGTCGACAGCCGGTGGGCGATGACGAAGCTGGTCCGATCGGAACGGAGCGCCGCCATGGCGTGCTGGACCAGCACCTCGGTGCGGGTGTCCACCGAACTCGTCGCCTCGTCGAGGATCAGCAGATCGGGGTCGGCGAGGAAGGCCCTTGCGATGGTGATGAGCTGCTTCTCACCCGACGACACGTTGCTGGCCTCGTCGTCGATCACGGTGTCGTATCCGTCGGGAAGCGCCCGGACGAACCGGTCGACAAAGGTGGCGGTCGCCGCCTCCAGGATCTCGTCCTCGTTGGCGTCGGGTCGGCCGTAGGCGATGTTGTCACGAATGGTCCCCCGGAACAGCCACGTGTCCTGGAGCACCATCCCGGTGCGACCGCGCAGATCGGCGCGGGGCATCTTGGCGATATCGACGGCGTCGAGCGTGATCCGACCCCCGTCGAGGTCATAGAACCGCATCACCAGGTTGACCAGCGTGGTCTTGCCGGCGCCGGTGGGTCCGACGATGGCCACGGTCTGCCCGGGTTCGACGGCGAGCGACAGGTCCTCGATCAGCGGTTGGTCCTCGTCGTACCGGAATGACACGTTCTCGAACACCACCCGGCCATGCCGTTCGCCGTTGCCGGTGGTGACCACCTCGTCGGGGGTCTCCTCGTCGGCGTCGAGCAGTTCGAAGACCCGTTCCGCCGACGCCACCCCGGACTGGAGCAGGTTGACCATCGACGCCACCTGGGTCACCGGGTGGGTGAACTGGCGGGAGTACTGGATGAAGGCCTGGACGTTGCCCAGCGACATGGTGCCACTGGCGACCCGCAGCCCGCCCAGCACGGCGATCACCACATAGTTGAGGTTGCCGATGAACATCATGATCGGCATGATCAGACCCGAGAGGAACTGCGCCTTGAAGCTAGCGGCGTACAGCTCCTCGTTCTCGACCTGGAAGGCCTCCTCGACCTCCGTCTTCCGACCGAACACCTTGACCAGGGCGTGCCCGGTGTAGGCCTCCTCCACCTGGGCGTTGAGAGTCCCGGTGCGCCGCCACTGACCGACGAACTGGACCTGGGAACGGCGCATCACCCGGCCGGCGATGAACATCGCCAGCGGGACGGTGAGCACCGCAACCAGCGCCAGTGTCGGTGAGATGGCGATCATGATGATCAGGACGAACACCACCGTGAGCAGCGAGGTGAGCGCCTGGCTCATCGTCTGCTGCAACGTCTGCGACACGTTGTCGATGTCGTTGGTCACCCGGGACAGCAACTCGCCGCGGGGCTGGCGGTCGAAGTAGCGCAGGGGTAGACGGTTCAGCTTGTCCTCGACATCGGACCGCATCCGCATCACGGTGCGCTGTACCGCATCGTTGAGAACGTAGCCCTGGACGAACCCGACCAGCGCCGAAATCGCATAGATGGCGAGCACCACGAGCAGTACCCGTCCCACGGCTCCGAAGTCGACCCCCTGGCCGGGGATCACGTCAACACCGGTGAGCAGATCGGCAACCTGGTCGTCACCGGAGGCCCGGGCGGCGGCAATCGCCTGTTCCTTGGTCATCCCGGCGGGCAGACCGCGACCGAGCGAGCCGGCGAAGATGAGGTCGGTCGCCTTGCCCAGGATCCACGGCCCGATCGCCGACAGCCCCACGCTGACCAGGCCGAAGACGAGCACCACCCACAACCGCACCCGTTGCGGACCGAGTCGGCGCAGCATCCGCCGCGCCGACGCCCGAAAGTCGGAGGGCTTCTGACCGACGATCCCCGCACCCATGTGCCCCCCGGGACCGCGAGGTGCCTGGACCCGTTCGGTGGCCTTCATCGTGGCCGGCTGGCTCATGACGCCACCTCCGCCGTCGCCTGGGAGGCGACGATCTCGGCGTAGGTGGGCGAACCGGTCAGCAGCTCCTCGTGGGTACCGAGCCCGACCACGACACCACCTTCGAGGACCACGATCCGGTCGGCGTGGATGATCGACGAGACCCGCTGGGCGACGACAACCACGGTGGCCTCGGCGGTGACCCGTCGCAACGCCCGGCGGAGCCGGGCCTCAGTGGTCAGGTCGAGCGCCGAGAACGAGTCGTCGAACAGGTAGACGTCGGGTCGGCGGATCAGGGCGCGGGCGATGGCGAGCCGCTGGCGTTGCCCCCCGGAGACGTTGGTACCGCCCTGGGCGATCGGTGTGTCGAGACCTTCAGGCATGGCGCTGACGAAGTCACGCGCCTGGGCGACGTCGAGTGCCGTCCACATCTCCTCCTCGGTGGCGTCGGACTTGCCGTGACGGAGGTTGTCGGCGACGGTCCCGGTGAAAAGATACGGGTTCTGCGGGACCAGACCGATCCGGCTCCACAACGTGTCGGGATCGAGCTGACGCACATCGACGCCGTCGACGAGCACGGCGCCGGTGGTGACGTCGATCAGCCTCGGGATCAGGCTGATCAGCGTGGTCTTCCCGGCCCCGGTGGAACCGATGATGGCAGTGGTCTGGCCGGGGAGGGCGGTGAAGCTGACATCGCTGAGCACCGGATGTTCGGCTCCCGGGTAGCTGAACCCGACCCCCCGCAGCTCGAGCTTCTCCGTGCCGGTTCAAGGTGGTGATCCCGGCGGCGGGTGGCGTCACCGAGGACTCGGTGTCGAGGACCTCGGCGATCCGGTCGGCGGAAACCGAGGCACGCGGCACCATCACCAGCATGAAGGTCGCCATCATCACCGACATCAGGATCTGCACCAGGTAGGCGATGAAGGCGGTGAGCGCACCGATCTCCATGTCGCCGGCGTCGACCCGGATCGCCCCGAACCACAACACGGCGATCGAGGAGACGTTGAGGACCAGCACCACCACCGGGAACATGGCGGCCATCCACCGCCCCACGGTCACCGAGACGTCGGTGAGTTCGTCATTGGCACGTCGGAACCGTGCGGTCTCGTAGGGCTCGCGGACGAACGAGCGGAGCACCCGGATCCCGGTGATCTGTTCGCGGAGCACCCGGTTGAGGGTGTCGATGCGCTCCTGCATCACCCGGTAGGACGGGACCATCCGCGAGATGATGAAACCGATGGCGAGACCGAGCACGGGAACCGCCACCGCCACCAGCCAGGAGAGCCCGACATCCTGGCGGATCGCCATGATGACGCCGCCCACCATCATGATCGGCGCCGACACCATCATGGTGAACAGCATCAGCACCAGCATCTGGATCTGCTGGACGTCGTTGGTGGTGCGGGTGATCAGCGACGGGGCGCCGAAACCGTTGACCTCGCGGCTGGAGAACCCGAGGACCCGTCCGAACACCGACGAGCGGAGGTCACGGCCGAAGGCCATGGCGGTGCGGGCCCCGAAATACACGGCGGTCACCGAACCGGCGACCTGGAGCAGCGAGACCCCGAGCATCACGGCGCCGAGGCGGAGGATGTATCCGGTGTCGCCCTGGACCACGCCGTTGTCGATGATGTCGGCGTTGAGCATCGGCAGGTACAGCGAGGCGATGGTGGCGGCGAGCTGCAACCCGACGATCAGGGCGATCCAACCCTTGTAGGGCGCGAGGAACCGGCGGGTGAGACGGACCAGCATCAGTGTTCCTGTTCGATCTGGCCCGCTGAGATGAGGCCGTTGAGCATGAGGTCGATCCCCTCGTCCATGGTGGGACGTTGCGGTGCAGGGAGGATCGGGAAGCTGGCGGCGAAGACGAGACCGCGCAGCATCACCGCCGCCCTGGCAGGTTCGACCCGGAGTTGGTTGTGGTGCCGTTCGAAGAGATCGGTGATGGCGTCCATGACCGACCGGTGGGCGGCGACCACGAACTCGGGCGGATCGTGACTGTCGTGGTCGCCGGTGTGGAGCGTGCGGAGCACTCCCGTTAGCGCCATCATCCGCTCGACGCGAAGCTGCAGGGCGGCGGCGGCAGTGCGGATCTGGACCTCGATGGGAGAGTCGGGATCGACGGCGCCGAGCGCCCGGTGAAACGGCGCCGGGTCGACGCTGGCCTTCACCACCTCGTTGATCAGGGCGCACTTGTCGGGGAAGACCCGGAAGATCGTGCCTTCGGCGACCCCGGCCGCTTCGGCCATCTGGCGGGTGGTGACGGAGGCGCCGTGCTCGACGAGCAGCGGCGTCACGGCCTCGATGATCGCCCGGCGGCGATCATCGGGCGCCATCGGCGCAGCTCGCTTGGATGTGGGAACCATCCCGCCATCATAGTGAGTGAGCGCTCACTCACAAGCCGTGGAATCCCCGATCACCCGTCGGAAAGGGTCCTGTGAAGGGAAGTCGTCGAACAGCGGCCAAGTGAATGCGGTGCCGCCGTGCGCCGGACTGGAGATCATTCCCTTGTGGATCAGGCTCGATCGCCGGGGAACAACGCTCTCGACCCGCACACCCAGCCGTCGAAGAGGACCGCGTTGATGGATCTTGTCCCGCCTCACTGATCTTGTGCACGCCACCGACAAGATGGTTCCCCCTGGGTGGGCGTCAGGGTCCGTCGGGTGCGGCTCTGAGCACATAGCCGAAGCCACGCACGGTCTGGACCAGATTGCCACCGGGGTCCCCGATCTTCTTGCGGACGTAGGAGATATAGGTCTCGACGATGGAGTCGTTGCCGTCGAAGTCGTATTCCCAGACGTGATTGACGATCTGGTCCTTCGACATGACCCGCCCCTGGTTGAGGAGCAGGAAGCGGAGCAGACGGAACTCCGTCGGGGACAGTTCGATCTGGCGATCTCCCCGCAACACCCGGTGGGCGTCCTCGTCGAGAACCAGATCTCCGGCGACCAGCTTCGCCGATTTGGCGGTGCCACCGTTACGTCGCAGCAGCGCCTGGATCCGCAGACCGAGTTCCTCGATGCTGAACGGCTTGGTGAGGTAGTCGTCGCCGCCCTGGTGGAAGCCGGCTCGCAGGTCGTCGATGTCGTCGCGGGCCGACAAGAAGATGACAGGCATGTCGAAGCCGTCACGGCGTAGCCGGCGACACACCTCGAACCCGTCGAGATCCGGCATGCTGACATCGAGCACCACCAGGTCGGGCCGGTTGGCCTTCACCGAACGCAACGCATCGAACCCGTCGGCGGCGGTGGTTGCGCTGAATCCGGCGAAGCTGAGTGAGCTGGCGACGATCTCGCGGATCGCTTCATCGTCGTCGACCACCAGGATGGAGGATGGGGGGAGGGGCATCTCCATACCCTCAATCTACGCCGCGGTATGGCGGTTCCCGCCCGCTTCGCCGGAAACGGGCCGACCGGCCCAACAGAACCGAGAGTCTCGAAGGGCGGCTCCCGCCGCCTGCAGGGCCGGTTCTTCAGGTTCTCAGGAAACTCCCAGGGAACACTCAGCAGTCTCCGATGCAGGTATCGGATACTCGAGACATGACCAGGACACCCGTGCTTCCCGAACTCACCAGCGCACCCACCTCGCATCTCGGGATGGGGATCGGGTCCGGGGTCACGAACTCTGGCGGCTCCACGTCAGGCCCACTCGGCGGCTCCAACCTCAACCGGGCCCGACACACGGCGGCTCCAACGCCACAACCAACCGGCGGCTCCACGTCAGGCCCACTCGGCGGCTCCAACCTCAACCGGGCCCGACACACGGCGGCTCCAACGCCACAACCAACCGGCGGCTCCACGTCAGGCCCACTCGGCGGCTCCAACCTCAACCGGGCCCGACACACGGCGGCTCCAACGCCACAACCAACCGGCGGCTCCACGTCAGGCCCACTCGGCGGCTCCAACCTCGACCGGGCCTGACAGACGGCGGCTCCATGCACGCCCTCCCGCTTCCGGCGGGAGGGCGTCGCCACGTCCGGGACCGGTCAGGCCCCGCCCACATGAAGATCCCGACACTCTCCGCCACCTGTCCCCCCGGCGTCCTCTCCGGCCCTCCCCTCCTCGGGAGCAGGGTCGGAATACCTCACTGCCACACCGGCAGGCCCCTCGAACAGCGGGACCAAGGAAGCGCACCCAACACCGCGTCCCTCCCATCCGGCCCTCCCCTCCTCGGGAGAAGGGTCGGAATCCTCACTGCCACACCGGCAGGCCCCTCGAACAGCGGGACCAAGGAAGCGCACCCAACACCGCGTCCCTCTCATCGGCCCTCCCCACACCGCGTTCCTTCTCTTCGGCCCTCCCCTCCTCGGGAGGAGGGGTGGCTGCGGACGCCTTGCGGACGCAGACGGGGCGGAGCGCGACGCCGAGGTCCGCAAGCTCGAAGTGTCGCCGACATCCTGCCCCTTCAGCGTCGCACGGCTCCCGGCAACTCGCCCCGCACACGACAGATCAGCCTCGGGGACGTCAACCTCGAAGGTCGACGAATCCCACGTCGCGGCGTGTTGTCCGGGTGCGCCGCGTGGTCGGGTTGCGTTGCGACGCACGACCGCACGCCTGCCGGGGGCGTCGACGAACCGGGATGCGGCACGGAGCGCCGGTGGGTACGCTCGGTGAACCACCATGGATCATCGGCCCCCTCCCCCCACCCCGATCGGTCGGCCCGCGCCCCGGCGGGGGCTCACCACGGTCGCCGCCTTCGTCCTGGTCGGATCACTCACCGCCTGTGCGACGACAGCCGCCGAACCTTCCGCTCCGGCCACGACCATATTGGCAACGGAACCCACCGCAACACCCATCACCGGACCCACCACCGGGGCGGAGACGGTTGGCCCGGTGTTCTTCGACCGTTCGGTCGTCCACGAGATCTCGGCGGTCTTCGACGACGCCGACTATCGGGCGATGCTCGACACCTACATCGCGACCGGCGACAAGGAGTGGATCGAGGCGACGGTCACCATCGACGGTGTCGACCTACCAGCGGGTGGGAATCCGCCTCAAGGGCAACTCCTCGCTGCGCGGCGGTGCTGCGGCGATGCGTGCCGCCGGTTCGGACGCCACCGTGCGGCCCCGATGCACCCGAACACCCTCCCCTGGCTGATCCGCTCGACGAGTTCGTCGAGGACCAGAGCATCACGGGCGTGATCGATCTGGTGGTCCGGTCCAACACCTCGGCGACCGCACTCAACGAGGCGGTGGCGCTCGAGCTGTTGGAGGTGGCCGGCGTTGCCTCGGACAGAAGGCGGTCGCCACCGGCCTTCAGCGTCAACGGCAGCGACCCGGTGCTGCGGCTGGTGATCGAGCATCCCGACGACGTGTGGATGGCCGAGGCAGCTCGACGCCGGCGGCGCCCTGTACAAGGCGGAGAGCGGACGGCGACTAGAGCTACCGCGGCGACGACCCCGACGCCTACGACGAGGTCTTCGACCAGGAGGCCGGCGACGACAACGCCGACCTCACCCCGCTGATCGACCTCCTCGAGTTCATCAACACCAGCCGACGACGCGACGTTCGCCGCCGAGCTACCGAGAGCGGCTGGACGTCGACGCGTTCGCCACCTACCTGGCGGTGCAGGAGCTCTGGTCGCGAACTTCGACGACATCGACGGACCGCGGCAACAACTCGTACCTGTACTACGACGCCGGAGACCGAGCAGTTCACCGTGGTCGCCTGGGACCACAACCTCGCCTTCGGTGCGTTCGGCGCCCTTCCCCCCGGCAGCGGCCCCGGTGCGCTGGGGGGTTCGAACATCCTCGCCGACCGCTTCCACTCCGAACCGGCGTTCGAGTCCCGCTACCAGGACGCCCTGACCGACCTTCGGGTGCGGTTCTACGACGACGGCGCCGCCACCGAGATCCTGGATCACTGGGTGACCCTGCTCCAAGCCGAGGCCAACCACCTCGTCGATCCGGGAGTGGTCGCCGATGACGCTGCCGCCATCACCCCCTACTTCGGCATCGGCCCCTGAATCCGCCGGGAGGGCCCACCCATCCGTTGCGGCGGTCCGGGAAGCCACCGCCCGCAAGTTCTTCCAGCGCCCCATGACCCGCCGCGCTCGACAAGAGCCCGTCTGGTGATACCATACCCCCCTAGAGTATTTGCCAGAGGAGGACGCATGCACGGGTACACGATGAACAAGGATGCCTACCTCAAGCGGCTGGCCCGCATCGAAGGTCAGGTGCGAGGTTTGCAGCGGATGGTCACCGAGGACACCTACTGCATCGACGTCCTCACCCAGGTCAACGCCGCTTCCGCCGCGTTGAAGGGGGTCGCCGTAGGACTACTGGACGAACACGTGCGTCACTGTGTTCGCCAGGCCACCGAGGCCGGGGACGGTGCCGGGGCCGACGAGATGATCACCGAGGCCACCCGGGCCATCGAGCGGCTGGTCCGGTCATGAACCACGATCACGGGGCCGGCCATGGGGCCGGCCCCGACGATGGTCACGACCAACATGCCGGCCACAGCGTTGAGATGTTCCGCAACCGCTTCTGGATCTCGCTGGTGCTGACCCTTCCTGTCGTGTTCTTCTCGGAGATGGTCCAGGACTGGTTCGGCTACACCGCCCCCGCCGTCCCCGGGTCGGATTGGATCGCTCCGGTGCTCGGCACCGTGATCTTCGTCTACGGCGGGACCCCCTTCCTGGTCGGCGCCGTCGCCGAGATCCGCAGCCGTCAGCCGGGCATGATGCTGCTGATCGCAATGGCGATCACCGTCGCCTTCACCGCTTCGATGGCGACCAGCCTCGGGTGGTTCGACCTCGAGTTCTGGTGGGAGCTGGCGGCGTTGATCACCATCATGCTGCTGGGACACTGGCTGGAGATGCGAGCCATCGGGCAGGCGCGTGGCGCCCTGACGGCACTGGCCGAACTGCTCCCCGACATCGCCGAGCGAGTCGTCGGCGACGGGACGGAGACGGTGCCGATCACCGTCCTCAGCGTCGGTGACGTGGTGCTGGTCCGCCCTGGGGGGAGGATCCCGGCCGATGGGACGATCCGTTCCGGTGTGGTCGAACTCGACGAGTCCATGGTCACCGGCGAATCCCGGCCGGTGGAGCGCGGCCCGGGTGATCCCGTGGTGGCGGGGACGGTGGCTACCGACACCTCGGTGCGGATCACCGTCGAGGCATTGGGGGACGACACGGCGCTGGCAGGGATCCAGCGGCTGGTGACGCAGGCACAGGAGTCGCAGTCCCGGGCGCAGGTGCTCGCCGATCGTGCCGCCGCCCTGTTGTTCTACGTGGCTATCGGCGCCGCCCTCGTCACGGTGTTTGCCTGGCTGGCGGTGGGCCAACCCGACGAGGCGGTCGTCCGCACCGTGGCGGTTCTCGTGATCGCCTGTCCCCACGCCCTGGGTCTGGCCATTCCCCTGGTGATCGCCATCTCCACCTCGATGGCGGCACGCAGCGGAATCCTCGTCAAGGATCGTCTCGCCCTGGAACGGATGCGAAACATCGATGTGGTCCTGTTCGACAAGACGGGAACCCTGACCAGGGGACGTCACCGGGTTCACGACGTGTTCGCTGCCAACGGGGACGGCGATGCGCTGCTGGCGACCGCCGCTGCCGCAGAGTCCGAGTCCGAACACCCACTGGCGCGAGCCATCGTTGCCGCAGCCGGAGCGCGGGGCGAGGTGTCCACGGCCACCGGGTTCAAGGCGATGAGCGGGCGCGGTGTCGAGGCCACCGTCGGCGGGTCGGAGGTGGCGGTCGGTGGCCCGGCGCTGTTGCGGGAGCGCCAGCTCGAGGTGCCGGCGGCGATCGCCCAGGCGGCAGAGCCGTGGAAAGAGCGCGGGGCGGCGGTGCTCTATGTCGTCGTCGACGGCCACGTCTCCGGAGCGTTGTCGCTGGAGGACGAGATCCGGCCCGAGTCGCACCAGGCAGTCGAACGACTGCACCGACTCGGGGTCCGGGTCGCTCTGATCACCGGCGACGCCCGGCAGGTGGCGGAGTCGGTCGCCGCCGAGTTGGGCATCGACCAGGTTCTTGCCGAGGTGCTGCCCGGGGACAAACATGCGGAGGTGGCGACGCTTCAGAAGGAAGGCCTGCGGGTGGCGATGGTCGGCGACGGGGTCAACGACGCCCCGGCACTGGCCCAGGCCGATGTCGGGATCGCCATCGGCGCCGGGACCGATGTCGCCATCGAATCCGCCGGCATCGTGTTGGCGTCCGACGACCCGAGAGGGGTGGTCGGCATCCGCCGTCTGTCGCAGGCCGGCCACCGCAAGATGGTGCAGAACCTGGCCTGGGCCACCGGCTACAACGTCCTGGCGATCCCTCTGGCGGCGGGGGCGCTGGCCTGGGCCGGGGTGGTACTGGCGCCGGCGATGGCGGCGGCGTTGATGAGCGTCTCCACCGTGGTGGTGGCGGTCAATGCGCAGTTCCTCCGCCGAGTCGACCTGAGCCCGGGTCGATGAGCTGGTCACGCCGGTGGGCGGCCATCGTCGGTCTCGTGGTTTCGCTTACGACCCTGGTGGGTTGTGGTGGTTCCTCTGACGAGGCGGAGCGCGGATTCTCCCGGCAGGTGGGCGGGCCGACGCTCGAGTTCGATGTCCCGGAGCAGGATCCGGAGATGGTGGAGGTTGGGTCGGGGCTCTTCGCCGCCAACTGTGCCGGCTGTCACGGGGCCGATGTGCGTGGCACCGACCTCGGACCGTCGTTGTTGTCGGAGGTCTACGAACCCGGTCACCACGCCGACGGCGCCTTCCAGGTGGCGGTTCAGCGTGGGGTGCGGGCGCACCACTGGGAGTTCGGCGACATGCCCCCCATCCCCGGTCTCTCCCCCGACGACGTGGCAACGATCACCGCATTCATCCGCGACCAGCAACGCACCGAAGGCTTCGAGCCGTACGGCTGAGCGCGCCCCCGCAATTCCGCATCGCAAGGGGCACCCCTCTGGCCCCCCGCCGCGGGTCGAGGTACCGAGTCTTGGCTGGCCCCCTCGCCCTGGGGGCGCCCCCATGGATGTCAAGCGGGGCTTTCGAAGAGTCAACGGGTGCCGCAGCGACCGACCGCGAGACGTGCTGTCTCCTTTCCTGACCTTCCCCGCCCCGGGGGGACGTGTCGAGCGGGAAGACCTTCTCTCTGGCCCTCCCCACCCCGGGGGGGTGGGGTGGCTGCCGACGCTTCGCGGCGGCAGACGGGGCGGGGCGCGGCGTCAAAGTCCGCCCACGAGCAGTTCCGAACGGCAGCCCCACCCGGTTCGGTCTGAGCCCCGGCCGGAGCGAGGCCTCAGTCGGCAGTAGCTTCGCCCAGGGATCGCAGCCAGTCGAGATCGAACCTGGCGACCCGTTCGGGTCCGTCGGGAAGCCTGGCGGCGAGAGAGGGAAGCACGTCGTGTTCCCAGATGAGCCGAACCCGTTCCTCGTCGAGGTCGGACCGCAAAAAGGGGCTCGGGGGGATGGCGAGGTCGGGGTCGTCGACCACGGCGTTGGCCCGATCGACGACATCGGCAACCCATTCCATCTCGGGTTGGTGGGCCTCCAGGTAGCGGCGGAGCAACCCCGCAACGGGAGGCTCGTCGGGACGTAGGGAAACGAAGGAGAAGCGGCGCCGCTGGACCGGATCGAAGGGGGCGTCCGGTCGGTCGGGGCCGGTCATGGTGGCGATGATCCACAGGTTCCCGGGAAGGGCGAATGTGCTCTCCGAGTACCTGAGGGTGATCTCCTCGTTGCGGTACTCGAGCAGGAAATCCAGCTCACCGAATACCTGGGCGATGTCGGCCCGGTCAATCTCGTCGACGACGAGAACAAAAGTCGCCTCGGGATGTTGCGTCGCACGGATGGCCAGCCGCTTCAGCGGGCCGTCCCGGAGCTGGAGCCCCGACTGGCCCGGCGAGGGCCGGTACCCCTCGACGAAGTCGTCGTAGCCATACGACGGGTGGAACTGCACCATCGCCATGGCGCCATTTCCGGTGGTGAGATGCCGAGCCAGGTTGCGGGCGAGGTGGGTCTTGCCGGTACCGGGGGGTCCGTGGAGGATGATCTGTCTGCGGTCGGCGAGCAGCCGGGTGATCCGTTTCATCCAGGTGCGGTCCAACATCAACTCGTCGGCGAGGTCGTCGAGACTGACGGCCGCCGCTACCGCCACCGCCGGATCCGCCTCCTCGCCTCGAGGCTCCGCCGAGACCTCCCCGCGGTATCGGGCCAGGGCCGCACCTTCGTCGGCGGGGAGATAGCGGATGCCGACCAGGTCATCGACGGGGGTCTTCACCACCGCCTCCAGGGTCGCCTGGGCGTGGAGCCGATCGGGAAGTTCGAGACCGCGGGCCGACATCTCGTCCGCCATCCGGTCCAGGAAGTCGATCGCATGTTGATAGACGGCGGCGCCGGTCGCACCCGGCGGCGGGGACTCGACACCGGTGAGAGCGAAGGCCGCCTCGTAGGTCCGGGAGCGGAAGATCGGATAAGACCTTGGATCGATTGCCATCAGGAGGAACGACGCCAGGGTGACACCGGGACCCTTCCTTACCTCGTCGGGAACGGCGGCGACGAACCCGTCGATCCGGTCCACCGGTGAGCCGGGTTCGCTCCACAGCACCCGCAGCGCCGTCTCGGCGGCGTCCGGATCGCTCTCGACCCACTTCAGGAACCGATCGTCGCCCTGCCGGGGAGTCAGGTTTTCGTTGCCGGTGAGCGCCGCCTCGAGGAGGTCGTGCCATGGCTCGCCCTCGATCAGAGCGCGGCGAGCGGCGGCGACCCGGTCGGCGGCAGTGAGCTTGTCGTCGATCTCGTCGTGGGCGAACCCAGGAAGCCGGCGGAGACGCCCGGCCCAGTGGACGAACCGGCCCCACCCGGTGGTGTCCGGTTGCCACTGCTCGATGATCCCCGGGTCATGGAAGCTGAACTGTGGTCCGTGCTCGTCGGTGAGGGCGAAGCGGATCTGGAGAAGCTGGTGATCGAGGTCGTCGCTGGGTTCGGTCACATGTGCGGCGAAGGTGGCGACGATCCGTTGCCGGGCGCCCGGCGACAGGATCGACTCGAACGTATCGGGATGGACCAGGTGGTGGAGTGCCAACCGCTGTGCCGTGGCGCCGTCATCGGGCACCCGGTCCAGCCAGTGCCGGAAGACCCACGGGTCGCCGACCACTCGTTGCTGTTCGACGTCGGGGACCCGCTTCCAGGTGCGCACCACCTCGATGAGATAGCCGACCTGTGCCGCCCGGGAGGTGTGGAACCCACTCGGAGTGTCGGTAGGCCCATCGTCGAGCGCCATGGCGACGTCGGACGGGAGGTCGACAAGCTGGGGCGACCAGCCCAGCACCGTCTGGATCGTCTCGATCTTGCGCTCCCCGCTGATCGACGTGGCGGCGGCGATCAGGAAATGAATCGCCAGCACCTCACCCATGAGGTGGATCGCTTCCGGCGAGGCTCCGTCGAGCTGTCGTCGGAGTGTGGCCAGGAATTCGTCGCCGCCGGGCTCGGGGCTCTCGACGACCAGGTGATGGAGTTCGTCGAGGGTCGCCGCCGTCCAGATCTCGGTCACGGGAGCGAACAGCGAGTCGTCCTCTCGCAACGCCACATCGACCCACCGCTCGGCAATGGCATACACCTCGTCGGCGTGCGGCTCCTGCGATCTGGCCATTCCCCGAACCCTTCTGCGTCGTCAGCGGTCGACCACGAGGGCGTGGTCCCAACGGTGCACGATACTCATCACCCACTCCCGGCCCATTTGCGGGGAGGTGCCGCTCGTGGTTCGTAATTCTCCGTGGAGAACGCGGTTTGGGGAAACCAGGTCAGGTCGGGGCACGCCGCGATGGTGGCAGCTCGAAGCGGCCCCTTCGCCACCCCCGAAGGGGGCGTCGACACACATCGGCAACACCGAGTCGGAAGCTCGGAGCGTGGCAGGACACTTGGATCACCGTGGTTGGGGGAGTCCACCGGATGTCCCTACAACAGCGCCGGCGGCTGTCGAGTCTCCGTCGCCTTTGCAACCGAGCGGGACCCCCGGATAGGCGAGACCGCAGAAGCCAGGATGTGGTGGATGGTCGACAGCGCTGAAGCCGATCAGCTCATTCTGATCCTCGGTCGCAACGAGACGCGCCACTATGTCTCGCTGACCCCGACAGATTGACCGGACTTCGGTAGCGCTTTCAGAGAAGCTCGATCACTGCCGAATGGCCTGGCGACCGGGCCAGACGCCCGTCGGTGGTGACAAGCGGGGTCTCGAGAGTCTCGCTCAGGGCGACGAACACCGCGTCGTAGGCGGTGAGGTTCTCCCGGAGCTGCCAGATGCGGTCCGCCAGGGCATGATGCGGGTAGCGGACGATGGCGAGGTCGGCGAAGTCGGTCCTGGCGTCAGCCGCCCGGTCGGCGCTCAAGGCACCCGAGGTGGTCAACCGCCGCAGCACATGGAGGAACTCCACGTCGATGAGGTGCGGCGCATGAAGGTCTCCGTCGTCGGCGATGCGTCGACGGAGCGGAACGTTGGCGGGTACCACGACCAGCGCCGAGACGACTGCCGAGGTGTCCACCACGATCACGGGCGAGATCGGCCTTCCCGAACCGCGGCCACCACGGATGCCTGGTCGGCTCCCCCATGGCGTGCTGCGGCACGGGCGAGCACATCGGCGACCGGCGGGTGCTCGGCCAACCTCACCAGCTCGCCCAGCAGGTAGTCGGACAACGAGATACCCGCCCGCGCCGCCCGCTGGCGAATAGTGCGATGGATGTCCTCGGGAACGTTGCGGATCTGTACGGACTTGGTCATCACCGACATCGTACACCCCATCTGCATGAAACACACCGGATTCGCATGCAACCGGCAAGTGATGTATACGTCAGGGCGATGCTGTAAGATCCTCCGATGAAACGGCTACAGATCCTGATCGAGGAAGAGCTCGACGATGCCCTGGCCATCGAAGCCAAGCGGACCGGCACCTCCAAGGCTGCGTTGATCCGGCGCTTCGTGAGAGATCAGCTCTCCGATCAGGAGGGCACCGGCGGAGACCCGCTGGCGGCGATGATCGGTGTCGACGAGCTCGAGCCGACAGCGGTCGACGACGTCGTCTACCGATGATCTTCGTCGACACGTCCTTCTGGGTGGCGCTCCGCAACCGAAGGGACCCCCACCACGAAGAGGCGGCAACCCTCCTCGTTCGGCATGGGACATCCCCGTTGCTGACCAGCAACCACGTTCAGGGGGAGACGTGGACGTTCCTGCGGCGGCGTGCCGGACACGCGGCGGCAGTTGCCTTCCTCGACCTCACCGCGCAGACACACCGGCTCATCGTCGACCGGGTCTCTGCCGATCTGGAGGCGCAGGCGATCCGTTGGCTGCGCCGCCACGACGAACGGGAGTACTCGTTCGTCGACGCCACCAGTTTCGTGGTGATGAAGGCACAGCGGACGACACAGGCGTTCGCCTTCGACGGTGACTTCGCTGCCGCCGGCTTCACCGAACTCCGTGCGGGCTGAGCAGAGCAGAGCCAGCCGATACCGGCAGGTCATCACAGAAGGTCGCATCGACTACCTGACAAGTACGATGGATCTGCAAACGAGCATGTGGTCGTTCAGCTCACGTCTAGCGTGGACCGGTGCCCGCAAGGAGGGAGACCGCCATGTCCGACCCGATTCAGCTCCCCGCTCCCGCGCAGGAGATGGTGGATGCCATCAACGGCGGCGACACCGAGGGGTTCGTTGCTGCGTTCACCCCGGACGGATACGTCGACGACTGGGGTCGGGTCCTCCGAGGTCCGGATGGCATCCGGAGCTGGGCCGACACCGACGCCATCGGGATGGCGGCACAGATGACCGTTCTCAGCGCCGAGAACGATGGCGACACCACCACCGTCCACTTCGGATGGCAGAGCCAGCGCTTCAACGGAGAGTCAGACGGGATCTTCGTGGTCGACGGCGACAAGCTCGCCAGCTTCACCATCCCTCCACACCGCTGAGCGTCCGGACCGAACCACGGGGCGTGCTCGACTGTCACGCCGGAGTCCGCTCGCCGAGCTGCGTTCCCGGAGCTGTCCAGCCCCGGTGCAGTGCTCGTGGCCCCCGATCAGTTCAGCGCGGCAGGGAGGGTCGCCAGACCGAGCTCGACGGCAGCGGAGTGGAGTCGTCGGTCCCAGGTCGCCAGCACCAGTTCGGACCCGCTGAGCAGGTGTGCGCTTGCCAGATGCACCGCATCGAGACCGCTCAGAGCATGGCGGGCCGCCAGGGCGGCTGCATCCTCGGCGATCTCCTCCGTCATCTCGACCTTCCGGATCGCTGCGATGTAGCGGCGGCTTTCGTCAGTGGCTCCCTGGTAGGAGTCGGCGTCGAGGCGTCCGGAACGGTGCGCCGCGGCGAGGGCCGCTCCGACCTCGGGAACGATCACTCGGCTACTGCACACTATGTCTGCGGCGTCCCAGAGCGTGGCGGCGTCGTCGCTCCCCATCTCTTCGATGAAGAGCTTCACGAAGGCGCTGGTGTCGAAATAGGCGACGATCACCGATGTCTGTCTCGCTCGGTGACGATCAGTTCGGAGACGCTCCCCTCCGCCTGGATGCGGTGGGCGGCCCGTGCGATCGGACGAACCGTGCTGGCCGGACGACTGATGCGACCCTCGGCGAGGAGCTCTTCCCAGAGGGAGGTCGACCCGACGCCGCTGAGCCTGGCCACGGGTTCTCCCCGGTCGGTGATGATCACCTCATCCCCCGACCGTGCCCGATCCACCCAGTCCTTGAGCGTGCGGCGCAACTCGGCAATGCCAACCTCGGACATGACCCCTCCAGAGTACATTACGACTTGCGAGAAGTGTACATTACGCCGACCCCATCCGACACACGCTTACATCGTTGGGCCTCCCCGTCGCCATATCGGCCGGCCCGGCGGCTCAGCAGTGGAGCGTGGCTGCGGCCACCGAACAGAGGAGATGTCGACGATCAGGACCGAGGACGCCGAGGCGGCGCACCAGCACCGCCATCGGAATGGGTCGAAGTTGTCAAAGCTGGCCACGGAGGCAAGAGGGAGGCCCTCGCCCCTCCCGAGCGGCAGCTCGCTCGGGATCGAGCGGATCGTCGCGGTCACCGGTGCCACCAGCACCTTTCGCATCACGGCATTGGCCGCGTCACGGCTGACGACGAGAAACGGACGTCCCTCTTCGTCGGGAGTCTCCCCCACCAGATCTCGCCGCGGGCTACCACCAGCGCTCCCACGGCTCGTCTTCGATCGACTCCACGGCCATTCGGTGGGCGTCGGCCACCTCGGACTCGCCTTCCGGGTGGCGTCGAAAGCCTTCGACGAACGCCTCGTCGATCTGCTCCCGATGAGACTGCCGCACCAGGGCTTCCAACCCCGCACGCACCGCACCGGAACGGCTGGCGTAGCTCCCCTCGGCAACGAGTTCGTCGACCGCCGCCAGCAGCCCGTCCGGCAGCGTCACTGCGATCTGGCTCATACCCGCAACATACTCACCTGCATCCGAGGCGGAAGACCTCCGCACGAACGACCGTGGTCAAACCATTCAACTCCCGAACGGTGATCGCCAACACCGCTATGGCACCGCCGGGAGCGAAAGCGGTGTGAGCAGATATCGGGAGGTCATCCCGACGGTGTCGCTGAGTGCCGAGGTATAGCGGTCGGCGAGGAAGCCGAAGTGGCGGATGGCCCACAGCGCCTCGGTACTGACCCAGGCGAGGTCGCGGGCCTTGTCGATGTTCCAGGCGCTGACGACGTGGAGCACGGGCCCGACGTGGCGGTCGGCGTGTTTCTGGATATCGGTGAGAAAGCTCTGACGGATCTCGGCTTCCGCCCCGGCGAGCACCCGGTTCACGGCGGCGTAGTCGGCCCGCACCTTGCGGCTGCGTGGAGTGGTCCGGCGGGCGGCGCAGGTCTGGATCACGGCGAGCGGCAGGTCGTGTTCGATGTGGGCGTTCATCCCGGCGAGGGCATGCTGGATCGGCAGGATCCCCTTGCGGCGTCGCTGCTCGAACAACGGCGCCCACGCCTTCGGCACCCGGTCGCCCCGCTTGGCGGCCTCGTAGGCGTCGATCCACAACGTGGCAAAGTCGACATCGAGTTGCGCCATGAACCCACGGTCCTCGTACGGACAGTCCGGCGACTCGAGCCCTTCGAGAACCCGCTCGGTCACCGTCAGGTACACCCGGTTGAAGGTCCGTACCCCGTCAGGCGATCTGGTCTCGGCATTGATCTCCCGCAACCGATCGATCACCTCAGGAACCGTCGTCACCGCCACATCGAACCTCCACACTCATCCTCGTTCCACCGGCATCTTCGCACGCGGCGCCTCCGCACTCTTCTTGTTGGCACCCCTCCACTGGGTGGTCACACGTCCTGCCTCGTGTCCCATCCCTCGATGGTCGCTCTCCCACTCGGCCCTCCCCGCCCAGCCCCCCTCCGTCGACCGCCACACGCCATCCCCTCGACGGTCGCTCTCCCTCTTGGCCCTCCCCGCCCCGGGGGGCGGGGTGCCTCCGAGGTTCTGGGAGGAGGCGGGGCGGGGCGCGGGTTCGTTGTCCCCTTGGGTCAACCTGTCACGTGCCGGTCGATCGGTGTAGGCCGCGCGCGTACTGATCTGGCGGTGCTCGGCGACGCTGGGATCGGGTCGACGGCGAGGACGACCACGCCCCGAAGGTCAACTTGTGGTGCAGCGAAGTCGGTCGATCCGACTGCGGCGCCAAGAGGGCTGACGCCGATCAGCGCTCGGTGTCGTCCGCCGAGCGCTCATCATCAGCATCGTCACCCGGGGTCGCCGCTTCCGAGTCGCGACTTCGCACAAGGTCCGTCAGGTCGCCTGCCTTGGTCACAGCCGACCTGGCGACATCGGCCGCAAGCAGGCTGCCGCGACCGACGATTACCCCGGCACGACGCGCCACCGAACCCGAGTGTCCACGCACCTGGCCGACCAGGGTCGACCACTTGACGTCCTCACCCGAGGCGGGAAGTGGGGTCTGCCCAGTCGGGAGCAACGTTGTCCCGGCATCGTGGTCCTGGTCGGCGTCGTCGCTGGCAGCGGCGACCGGGGGCGCCCATTGCCGGTAGGCGACGAGCATCGAGTCGAGATCGAGAATTATCTGCTCGAGCCGGGCGCGGGTGATGAGCCGCATCCTCTGCAGCCAACTGTCGACTTGCCCGGCGTCGGCGAGATACCCGGTGAGCCGGTGGGTGAGCTGGAGCACGAAGTCACGGCGCTGTCGCAAGGCGGTCTCCGCCTGGTCGACCTCCCGCGCCAGCTTGGGATCTTCGGTGACGGCGAGCCGGACCAGCCGCAGGTAATCCCAGCGGGCGAGGGCGGTCTCGGCGACGACGTAGGTCTCGAACCAGAACCCGGAGCGGTTGTGACGGGCGGCACGGCGGAGGGTCTTCAGCCGGGCGCCGACCCCGGCGTCCTCGGTGGCCAGTAGCCGGTCCAGGTCGCGGAGGTGGGCGCCGGCCTGCTGATGGAGGGTGCGGATGGGAAGTTCGAGCGGGACCAGCCGCTCCCAGTCGTCGTCGGTGAGCTCACCGCTGTGGGTCAGGTCGTCATGGACATCGTCGAGGATCTCGAGGGCGGCCTGGGCCTCGGCGAGCACCTGGATCTGACCGTGACGGATGATGGCGTCGATGTCGCCCTGGATGTCGTCGAGCTTGCGCTCGATGGCAACCAGCTGCGCCTGGACCGCCATGGCGGCGAACAGCATCGGGAGTGCAGGCCCCATCTGCGCCAGCTTCCCGGCCGGCTCGAAGGTCAGCATCCCGGCGAACTTGCCGTCGCCCGCCTGCACCACCCCGAGCATCGCCCCGTCCTTGGCGGCGAGCGGCCCGTGCTGGGCCAACAGGGTCTTGACATGCGGAGTGGCTCGACCAGGTCCCCGGCCATCTCGCCGACGACAGCCACCAGTCCCGGCACGGCAACCGCCGCCGTGCGCACCATCCGCATCATCGCCTCGGGCAACCGCCACTTGACGGCACCGAACCGGTCGACAACCGACCGCTCCCCCACCACCACGGCGTGGTCGTCGCCGACCATCCGCACAATCGCCGTCCCCGCCGGAAGCGGGGCCAGTTCGTTGCCGGGCATGTCAGGAGGCGTCACGGAACCGATCGTATCGCCGTTCGATGCCCAGCGGGTCGGGTCGCCACTGCGGTTTGCCGGGGACAACCAGCGAACGCCCGTGGATACCTTGGATCCCGTGCAGCAGCATGGGTCCGTCGTGTTCGTCGAGGATGTCGTGCCGGACCTCGGCGACAAGGTCGGGCCGCACCCCGATGATGTTGGTGTCGAATGCGGCGTGGTGGATCTTGCACATGGCGAGCCCGTTGGAGACGACCGGTTCGCCGCCGTCGCGATCCGAGGTGATGTGGGCGGCGTCGAGCAACTCGACATGCCCGAGGGAACAGACGGTGCACCGGCCCCGGTAGGCGCGCAACACATTGGAGCGGAACACCGCCTGATGGGCCCGCTGGGCTCGGAGTTGGAGGTAGTAGCGGCGCTGCGTGGCGTCGACCAGATCGTGGGGCAACCCGGCGACGGTGGAGACGAACGGCAGCAACATGACGTTGAACCGCATCGCCCCCGGGTCGTCGCCGAGGATCACCGCCGGCGACGCCTGGTACTCGCCGGGCGTGAGCCCGTTCAGGTAGAGGAGCGTGATCCCACCCTCCATCACCTGCCTCAGCCACCTGTTTTCGTGGTGTTGCGGGTCGGTACCCCGGTAGGCATACGAAACGAATCCATCAGCCGTGCTCTCGTCGACGTACGGCGCCATGCGGTCGGTTCGGGGTGGGGTGGTTCGGATGGAAATCGGGAGCTCGAGCCGGCGCGGCTTGAAGATCCCCTGCTGACTCACCAGGGGTATCCGCTCCCCGTCGAACGTGAACGCGGTGCTCAGCTCCCGCCAGGTGATCGGCACCTCACCGTCGAGCGTCACGTCGGCGACATGGGCGATCGCCGCCGCTCGGATCAGGGCGTCGGACCCGGAGAGGTCAGATCGGACCACGGCGACGCCGGTTGTCTTCGGCTCGCTTGTGCGCTCGCTCGACGGCCTCCGGATCGAGCCGTACCGACGGATCACCGGTCCGGGCCCAATCGAACACCTTCTGCTGCTCCCGAGCGATGACGGTCGCCTCGTCCTCGGAGGCGGTATCGATGCCATGATCAGCCAGCAGTTTGATCAGTCCCGGTCCAGGTTGCCCCGTGTCGGCGTTCACGACGATCGCCGACATGGCAACCTTGGTGCGCCCCCACGTCTCCCGGTTCAGGTCGTCGAGGAAGGTCGCATAGCTGTTGTGGCCCAGCGTCTTCCCGGTCTCTTCGGCGATGGCGTCCCTGAGCGAACCATAGGTGACGGTCTTGCCAAGGGCTGCCCGACTGCGGATGAACCCTTCCGCAATCTCGAACGCACGCCGATACTCCCGGTCCGTCTTGCGTAGGTAGCTGGTCATCGAGCGCCTCCCGGTAGGAACGACACCCTACCGATGGGACCTGCCAGCCGCACGGTTCCCGAGTTCGGTCCCTCGTGAATGGGATCGACGGCGCACGGTTTCGAGCTCGGGCGACCGTGTGCACTTCGAAGCGGCTCGCTATCCACCGAAATCTCGATCTCGCCCGCCGGCCGCTGACCGACACAGCGACTGGGTCACGGCTGCGCTCCTTGCCGACCTGCGCCGTGGGCCGGGCGGGCCGCGTGCCGCCCATCGGAATCTGTCAGTGGGACCAGATACCTTCGAATCATCATCTGATCACAAAGAAGGAGCCCAGAGATGGATGCCCGTACCCAGGCCTTCCTCGACCAGGACGATGCCGAACTCGCCACGATCATCCGACGCCACGGATGGTTCATCCAGTACGTCAGCGGTGGGTGTCTGTGTGAGGAAGACGAGTGCCAGTGTGAAGGTCCAGGAGTTCCGGCGTTTGCATACACCGTGGGGTTGTTCGGACTGGCTCACCCCGAGCTGCTCATCCTGGGGGTGCCGCCGGACACCGCATCCGGTGTGCTCAATGATCTTCGGCAGCCGTGTCCGGAACGGCAAGGCGCTGCTGCCGGGCCAGATCATCACCTTCGACAATTGGCCCCACCGCATCGTCCCCGAAGACGTTCCGAACCCCGGTGACATCGTCTTTTCGGCGAACCGGTACTACCAGCGACCCAAGGAAGTCTCCGTCCCCGTGCTCCAGCTCAGCTACGACGACCTCGAGGGCCGCTTCCCCTGGGAGGACGGATACGCCGCCCCGCAAATGCAACCGCGCCCGGGCACGTTCACGGCCTGAACGGCCCTGGGCGCCCGGCCCTCCGAATTCGACGTTCTCCCCCGGGATGGCGGTGCGGGCGCGGGGAGCGGTTCGACTCGGCTGAGGTCCCGAGCTGCGGCAGACCAAGTCCGACCGGTCGACACTTTTCCCAGTAGACGGTCGCCAGTTTGCTCGATAGATGAGAGACGTATCTCCCGAGAGGCCATGATGGGCAAGCGGACCCGACGACTCCAACCCTTGGTCGCAGCGGCGCGCCCTCCATGCGATCTCACGTACCTGCAACGCTGAGATGCAGACAGATCGGATTGCGAGCACCCGTTGCATCATCCGCCTGTCGTCGATCACGCCAACCTCGCTGTTCGAGCCGCGATGCCACTCGTCGATGCCCAGCCGGCCGGGATCTCACCGGCGAGGAGCTTACCAAGGCCTCGCCGATCGCCTTGGAACCGCCCCCATGCCTCCACCACCGGAGAACTCTGGCGTCACCAGCGAGGTGTCGACATGGGTCGGCCAGCGAACCGATCGGAACGTCTTGGCATATGCGGTGGAGCCCCGAAGACGCCGACCACGGATCGGATCGAGGTGTCCGCGGCGAGTTCGCTCAGAACGTCGGCCACCATGCCGCCCCAGTCGCCGGGACTGAACCTGGCGTCGTACCAACCGATCGGCTCGGTCGCCAGGCACACCCCATGACCACCGGAGACGATGGCGATGTCGACACCGCGGTCGAGCGCACGGCCGATCTGGTGAGCCGCTGCTGTGTACAGGCCACCGTCGTATCGCTGCCAGGCAGGTCGGAGGGTGGCATCGATGGCCGCCTTCGATGCCACTCGCTGTCGTCTGGCTCGAAGCCGGTCGGCGGAACCCGGACTGACCCGGTTGAGCACGCCGGCGCCGGCGAGGCCCTCGGTGCCCCCTCTGCTGGCGCCCGAACAGGGGATCACGAAGAGTGTTCGGGCAGGGTCGACCCTCAAGGCCTCCACCACCGTCCGGTGGGGCGAGGCGGTTCGTGACCAGACCCGACGCTTCGTTGCCGGCGGGCCGACACTTCGTAGCGGGTTCTCGCCAATCCGGTAGTCCGCACGGCGATTCCCTTGAGGCAACCGCGGATCTCCTGTCGGCACATTGACGATCAGCCCGTCGGGTCCTTCGTGTCGAACCAGCAGACCTTCGAGCACCAACTTGCGGCACACCTGGTTGACGGTTCGGTGGGGTTCGATCCCTGTTGCTTCGCGAATCTGACGGTCGGTCAAGCCCGGCCGCACCGCCAGCAACTCCAAGATGGTCGATGCATGCGTCGGTTTCGCCATCGGCCGCACCGTAGCGGTCTTCACGCCGCAGCGTCCGGGGCACCGCCGAACGAGATCTTGTAAGCTGCCGACGTCAGCGCCGGGAGAGATACGAAATGGGGGCGCGGTCCTGAGGCGTTCTAGAAGTCGTCGCCGTACTGTTGAACCGGGCCGATCTGCCGGTGGATGTCGATGTCGTTGGGTTCACTGACGCGGACGCCGCGCGGCTCGAAGTCTCCAGTTGGTATCGAGGCCGGCTTGGCCATTCTCACGCGCTTGCTCTTCTTCTGCACCTTCACCTTGCCGCAGCGACCCGTAGTTCCGGTCGCCTTCGCAGGAGTCGGTTCCTTCGCCACTCGGCGGCGTTTCCACCTTCGCGCTGCGGCCAGACTGCACGCCTTCACTTCCTCGACGGTGTTGTGGTAGCCGCGGCAATGGCCACATCGAATTGCCATGGCCAGATTCTCGCCCGCACTTCTGGAGACGCAATGGGGCGAGTGACCCCGTTGCCGTCAAGAGGTGTGCCCAAGCGGCCAGCGCTGCGACTGACCTCTGATCAGAAGGCCACAGGCTCGATTCCTGTCATTCCCGGTCGATACCTTGTCCAAGTGGCTACCGAGGGAGGACATCGTGACCGAGAGGAGTAGCGTGGATGTGGCCATGGATACTTTGCGCGCTGGCGAGCGGATCCCGATGTCGTGGGAGGACTACGCAGCCCTCCCCGAGCAACCTCGCGGTGAGTACATCGATGGGGAGTTCGTGGTGAGCCCGTCGCCGACGCGTCGCCATCAGCTGATCTCGGCGAATCTGCTGGCAAGGCTGCGGTCGCAGCTACCGGCCGGTATCGAGGCGACCTTTGCGTGGTCGTGGAAGCCGACAGATGATGAGTTCATTCCCGATGTCATCGTCCATGACGACACAGGCGAACAGGTTCGCTACACAGCCACCCCGTACCTCGTCGTCGAGATCCTCTCCACCGATCGGGCAGCGGATCTCGTTCGCAAGTCCCACAAGTATGCCGCCGCCGCTGTGCCGCACTACTGGGTGGTCGACACCGATGGGCCTGAGATCATCGAGCACGCCCTGGTCCCCGGTACCGCCGCCTACACCGTTGTCGGGCGTCACCGAGGAACGGCCAACGTCGAGCCTCGACATCGGTGTCGCCACGGTCACCCTGGCGCCCGCTGAGTTGACGGATTGACCCGCGACATGAGGAAACCCGAGGAGCCGCCGAGCCCGGCACCACGACCTGAACGCCAGCCGGATCATGCGCTCATCGGATATATCGAGCAAAGCGGCAAGACCCGTCGACAGCGACGAGTTCGACCGCAGCCGAAGTCGCCGCCAACCTAACCGAGAGCCAGCGAAGCCTGGTTCCGGGTCGCCCTTTGTGGACCCGGCTTCGTTCCAGCGCAGATGCCCGCCTCGACCAGAACTGCCGCGGCTCGTTGGCCGGACGAGCGAGGCTGCCCAGGTCCATCGAGCGCCGTCGGTTGGCACATCCCACCCAGTGACACCGCAGCCACTGATCGACGACTCGACCTGGTGAGCGCACCTCCGTTTGTGGAGCGGGCGACGTACATCATCCGAGCCTGGGGCAACGCGTCGACGGCTAATCCGGAACGTCCGGGAGATCGGCCGGATAGGTCACCTGGACCTCGGTGATGGTGGGTGGGAAGTCGCGGCGGTTGTTGGTGATGAAGCGATCGGCGCCCGTGGCTACGGCGGTGGCGAGGTGGGTGGCGTCGGCGGCGCGCAGCCCGTATCCGGCGGCGAGGGCGACCGCCAGCGTTGCCGTGGCTCGGTCGAGGGGTCGCAGATCGAGCCGGGCGAGGAACCACGTCAGGGCATCGAGCTCCTTGGCTTCTCCGTCGCCGAGGGGCTTGCCGAGGATTTCGGGTAGCAGGAGGAGAGAACCGACCCCGACGGGAGGGTCGGTGGCGGAGATCGGGTCGGGAGGGAAGAGGGCCGCCACCCGTCGGCCGAGTGGATGATCCGGTACCGCGGCGTAGATGAGGACGTCGGCGTCGAAGGCGTCCACTACCGGGCCTGACGAGCCTTTCGGATGTCGGCGATCAACTGCTCTGCTCGTTCCGAGGTCACACCCGCCGCCGCTGGCCGAACCGTGGCACCTGCGTCCACCAGCAGCTCCTCCACTCGCTGGGCGTGAGCCCTTACCGCTACTGCCCTGCGACTCCGGAGCGCATCCGGACGGACCAGGACGGCGGCGGGCTGTCCATGGCGCGTGATCGTGATCTCTTCGCCTTGTGCCACCCGGGTGAGCAACTCGGGGAGCGCGGCTCGTGCTTCGCTGGCACTGATCGTCGTCATGGCCAAACTGTACATGGTTGTACGTATCGGTACAAGGGACGGCTCCCACCCATGCGAACACCGCGGACCTCGGGTAGGCCCGGCGCGAATCGTGCGGGGTGCGGTGGCAACTGGCCTCGATGTGACGTTGGCGTCGAGGGCAGTCTCACGGATCAGGTTGTGCGCGGCGTGCGGCGTGTTGTGCCTTGACGGCGATGACGCCTGCGACGTCCTCATCGAGGTCGTCGCGCTGACAGAGGCGGTCCAGGAGGTCGAACCCCAAGTCCCGCCTCAGCGCTTCCTCGACGACTTCACCGGCGGTCGTTCCCTGCCGTGCTGCTCGCACCTCGACGGCGCGCAGCACCTCCTCGTCGATGGTGACCGCGACTCGCGTCTTTGGCATTGGCGCATCATCGCATCACGATGGGTCGGTGGCTAGGGCAAGGCCGAGCCGCTTCCGGCAGGCCTCCACAGTCGGGAGCCCAAACCGGAGGCACGCTCCACTGAGCGGGTGATGGCGTTGCGGATGATGGGTTCGTCGGCGACGAGGTGGATGCGGGTGGTGGCGCGGGTGACGGCGGTGTAGAGGAGCTCCCGGGTGACGAGGGGGGAGGTGTCGCCGGGGAGGACCACGACGACGGCGTCGAACTGGGAGCCTTGGCTCTTGTGGATGGTCATGGCGTGGACGGTGGTGTGCTCGCCGAGGTGGCTGAGGGGAACTTCACGTACGCCGTTGCGGTCGAAGACGGCGCGCATCCCTTCGGGGGTTTCGACGCAGATGCCGATGTCGCCGTTGTAGAGGTCGAGGGGGTAGTCGTTGCGGGTGATCATCACCGGGCGACCGGGATACCACTCCCGATCCCAGCGGAGACCCGTGAAGTGCTCGTCGAGCGCCGCCTCGATGTCGCTCCCCCAGCGGGCGACGCCGTCGGGTCCACGGCGACGCGCGCACAGCACGGCCAGTTCGGACAGGGTGCGCAGCGCGGCAGCGGCGTCGCCGGGTTGGCCGGACTGCTCGACCATCCGCAGCCGCTGATCGACCAGCGTCGACCACAGGTCACCGAAACCGGGGCTGTCGCGATCCGGGACCCAGCGCAACTCGTCATGACCGCCCTCGAGCATCTCTACCGCCAGATCGGCGTTGCCGGTACGGATCGCTTCGGCGAAGGCCGAGATGACCCCGCCCTCTGCAAACCGGTGGACCCGGTCCAGCACCACTACATGCCTGGCGATCGGAGCGCCGATCGACCCGGCATGTCGAGATGGGGGTGCATCGGTGAAATCCCCACGACGCCGGTGCTGATCTGATGGCGGCGTCGGCTCGGAGGAGCCCCGATCGACCGGTTGAACGGCATCGGTTTGGGCTCCTGCACCGGGTTGCCCCTCGGGATCGGCTGACGCAGCCTCCGGGCGGATGACTGCCTCGCCGCGTTCGACCAAGACGCCGTCGTCGTCGACGACCCCACCCGCATCCGCACCGGTGCCCGCATCGAGCGTTTCGGATTCGGAGCCGTCGAGCGGTTCGGTGCCGTCGGCGGGGTCGCCGGTTCCTTGGATGCGGTCGGCGGCGGCCGTGCGATCCGACGAATCGAGGGTGTCCGCCGGACGGCCCGGGGCGTCGGCGCTCGATGGATGTGGTCGCTCGGGGCGTTCGAGGGCGGGGCCGACGATGTCGGCGAGGACGGTGCCGGCCTCGATGGATTCGAGCTGGAAGGGATCACCAACCAGGACGATCGTGGCTTCGTCGCGCACCGCATCGAGCAGCTTCGCCGCCATCGGAAGCGACACCATCGACATCTCGTCGACGATCACCAACTCATGGGGCAACCGGTTGGTGGCATCGTGGGCGAACCGGCCCCGGTCCCATGTCCAGCCGAGCAGACGGTGGATGGTGCTCGGCGCCACAGCCCGCAGCGTCTCCGCCGCCACGTCATCGCCGATGTCGCCGGCGAGGCCACGGAGTGCTTCGCCGAGGCGAGCGGCCGCCTTGCCGGTCGGGGCGCACACCGCCGTGAGCGGGAACGCATCGGGTCCGGCGGCGGCGAGCGCCGCCAGCATCGCCCCGACCGTGTGGGTCTTGCCGGTCCCAGGTCCCCCGGCGATCACGGCCACGCTGCCTGTGAGACCCAGCACCGCCGCCTCGTACTGCCGGGTCGGCGCCCCGTCGTCACCGGGGGGGAGCAATCGGGCAAGCATCTCGAGCGCCCGAGCGTCGACCGGTCGGTTGCTGCGACGGCAGCGTTCTTCGACCAGACCGGCGAAGCGCTGCTCGTAGCGGAAGTAGCGCTCGAGGTAGAGGCGGTCGCCGTCGAGGACCATCGGCTCATCACCGCTGCCGTCGCCGACCAGCACACTTGCCGCCACCACCTCCCGCCACTCGTCCGGGTCGGGCCAGGGAAGATCCTCCACACCGTCGCTGTCAGCCCCGTCGACGGCGACCGTCCCCCGCTGCGACTCGAGACGGATGCAGACGTGGCCGAACCTGGTGCCGCGAACGGTGAGCGCCGCCGCCAGGATCACCTGCTCGTCGGTCTCGCCGCAGAGCCGGGCGATCGTCGATGCCGCGGTGACATCGAGCGGGTTGAGGACGTCGGCGTCGTTGAACACCGCCAGCAGACCACCCGCGCCAACCACGGCGTGGCGGTGTTGGGCGGCTTGGCGGATGCGGTCGTCAGCGCCGGCAGGCGGTTGGCTGGACTGGGACATCGCGGATGGACTCATTGCTCGACCCTGGATGCGTATTGCATACGGTGACCCTGTTCAGGTGAGATCGAAGGCGCACGGAACGCGCCTGACCTCTCGTGAGGATGTTCGGCCGAGCCTCGAGCGAGCTCGCGCCCCGCCCCGTCTGCGTCCGCCAGCGTCCGCAGCCACCCCGCCCCCCAGGGCGGGGAGGGCCAAGAAGAAGACGAGATGCGAGCAAGGTTGCGCTGCGCTTCGCATGCGACCGCAAGCGTTCGCAGCCACCCCGCCTGTCCGGTCTGCGGCCGCAAGCGTCCGCAGCCACCCCGCCCCGCAGGGGCGGGGAAAGGTGGGGAGGGCCAAAAGGGAGGCCTGCTCTCCTTAGGGTGCTCTTCTCCTGACTCACCCTGTTTGAGGTCCGCGGGAACGTCCCCCCGAGGCCATGAGCCGATGCGAGGCGGCATGTGGACACTCGACGGGGACGGCTGCGTGCGGAGGAGCGGGCGGATCGGGGCGGTCATGGTGTGGCTCCGGTGAAGATTTCGCTGAGGGCGACGATCATTTCGGGGGGTGGGCGCCAGCGGGAGACGCCGCAGCGTTCGCCTTCGACTACTGGGGTGTCGGGGCCGGCCATGCCGCGGACGAAGAGGTACATGGAGCCGCCTAGGTGGCGGTGGGGGTCGTAGCCGGCGAGACGCCACTGCAGGTAGCGGTGGAGCGCCACCTGATAGAGGGTGGCCTGGAGGACGTAGTTGCCGTCGATCATGGCTTCGGCGAGTGGTCCCGGGCCGTAGTCGTGGGCGGTGGCGACCTCGCCGAGGGCGGGGAGGGCGTTGGACTTGTAGTCCATAACCACGTAACGGGGACCGTCCGAGCCGGGGAGGGCTGCGGTGACGTCGATGGCACCGGTGAGGTAGCCACGGAAGGGTCGCTGCGGGCCGGTGACCAAGTCGGTGGCGAAACGTCGGAACGGGTCCTCTGCCGGGAGGTGGTCGAGCATCACCCGGCCCAGGTCGGCGAGGGTGAGCGGCGGGCCTTCGGTGCGGACCGGGAAGCCGAAGCGCATCTCGTCGAGGATCGACTCGGGGGTCAGATCGCAGAGACGGATGTCGGTGGCGTCGGGTCCGAGCGGTGTCTCCACCGCCGCCACGATCCCCTCGACGAGCGCCTCGATGTCGAGGTCACCGAGCGTCCACGCCGGGGTTGCGGCAAGGACCCTCCGGATCTCGGTCTCGGGGTCGCCGCCGGCGAAGTCGGCATGCTCGAAGACCTCGTGGACCAGGGTCCCGAAGCGGGCGCCCCGGGGGAGGTCGGCCATGGGCAGCCCGATGGCGGGCACCTGCGGCTCGACCACCGCCTCCAGACCGCCTTCGGTCTCGGTTGGATCGGGTTCCTCGGGATGGGTCTCGTCGTCGCGTCCCGGGTGCTCGCTGGTCTCGACACCGGTGGCGAAGGGATGGGCGGGTGACAGCGACGAGAACGACGCCCGTCGCCACAGATGATCGAGCGACCGGGTGAACATCGCCCGAGCTAATGGAGTGGCATTGACCGCCGGCGGAGTGTGCCGGTCCTGGCGTGGGGGGCGGCGCAGGGTGGTGACGGCGATCGTGCCGTCGCTTCCGGCCGCCAGGGTCTCCGGGCGGCGCCCGCCACCGGTGAGCAACCGGTGCAACATGGTGGACGCGACGTGCTCGTTGTTCTCCACCCACCACACCACCAACCGGTGCTTGGCCCGCGTCATCGCCACATAGAGCAGACGGCTCTCCTCGGCGGTCTCCTCGGCGGTGGCGGCGGCGCAATGGAGGTCGTAGTCGGGGCCATCCGGGCCGGCGACATCGACCAGTCGCCGCCGGGCCACCCCCCCGGTGCCGCCGGGCGTCCCGACAGCCGACGTCGCGGCTTCGTGGAACACCGGGATGTCGGGGGTCATCGGGAACACATCCCAGGCATACGGGACCAGCACCACCGGGTACTGGAGACCCTTGGCGCCGTGCACGGTCTGCACCTCGACGGCGGCGGCATCGGTTTCCAGGCGACGCTGCCTGGACTCGGGCTCATCGATGTTCTTTTCCATGCGGGTGCGGGCCTCGGCCATCGTGGTCTCCAGCCACCCGATCAGGGACCCGGTGCGGCCACGACGCCACACCGTGTGCAGTTCCTCGGCGATGTGAACCAGGTCGGTCATGGTCCGTTCCCCGTCGGCGGTGGCCAGCACCCTCCCCGCAAGGTCCCGCTCCCGACCAAGACGTTCCAGCAGGGCCGGGACGCCACCGGTCTGGAGCATCTCGCGCCAGGTCTTGGCCTGCTGTTGCAGGTCGAGAACATCGGCATCATCGAGCGAGGCGACCTCGACCGGGGTCATCCCCACCAGCAGGGTGGTGGCGGCGAGACGCACCATGTCGGGGCGGTCGGGACGTTCCACGGCGAGGAGGAACCGGCGCCATTCCTCGGCGGCGGCGGTGGCGAAGACGCTCCCGGTGCGGGCGGCGACCGAGGGCACGCCACGGGCCAGCAACTGGTCCCGGACCATGTCGACCTGGCGGCGGGTGCGGCACAGCACGGCGATGTCGCCCGGACCGACCGGTCGCACCCCACCGGGAACGGACGGGTCGTCGATGGTGTGGTTGCCACCGAGCATGCGGACGATCCCGTCGGCGGCGTCGGCGGCGATCTTCTCGCGGAGCGGACCGACGATGAAATAGCCGCCGTTGCGCCGCCGGGGTGTGTCCAGGTCATCGGCCACCTGTCGGATGGTCAGCGCCGCACCCGGTCCGTGGAGACGGGGACCCTCGTGACCTTCGGCCGGGGTGACCGGTTGGAAGGCGATGCGAGGATCGCCGAACTCCTGACCGGTGAAGAGCTGTTCGAGGGCGGTGATCAGCGGACCGTCGCTGCGCCAGTTGATGTCGAGCGGATCGTGCTGGTCGGCACCACTGACCGCCGCCAGGTAGGCCTCGATGTCGGCGCCACGGAAGCTGTAGATCGACTGCTTGGGGTCACCGATGATGACCAGCCGCCGCTGGTCGAAGACCCGGCGGATGACGTCCCACTGGATCGGGTCGGTGTCCTGGGCCTCGTCGACCAGCGCCACGTCGTAGCGGCGTTCCAGGAGGCGATGGGCGGCCTCGCCGATGGCGGGGTCGTCGAGGGCGTGACGTACCTCCATCAACCCGTCGTCGAAGCTGGAACTGCCGGCGGTTCGCATCCGGCGTCGCACCTCGGCGGCCATCGCATGCGCCAGTTCCACCCGGTGGCGGGCCCGGCCGGTCACCGCAGCGGCGTCGGGAACGATGATGGCATCGGGGGTCTCGATGACTGCCTTGCCGAGGGCGGCGGCATCCCTGGGCCGGACCCGTTCGCCGGCATCCGGGGCGGTCGGGTCGTGGTCGGCGAAGCGGGCCACCACCAGGTCACCGGCGACCTGGGTGAGCAGCAGATCGTCGACGACGTCGGGGTCGAGGTCGGCGGGGAGCTGGGACCGCAACCCGAGCTGGCCGAGCAGCCGTTGGGCGAAGCCGTGGATGGTGAAGATCTGCGCCCGGTCGAAACGGGTCAACGCCTCGTCGAGCCGATCGGCTGCCGTCTCCGGGTCGCCACCGACGGCGGTGAGCAGTTCGTCACGGCGCTGGGCGTCGGAGATGAGATCAGGCTGACGGATCGCCCGGAGGGTGTCGGCCATCCGCTCCCGGACCCGGGTGCGCAACTCGGCGGTTGCGGCCCGGGTGAACGTCACCACCAGGATCCGTTCCAGTTCGACCCCGTCGACGGCGACGAATCGGGTCACCTCGGAGGCAATGGTGAAGGTCTTGCCGGTCCCGGCGCTGGCCTCGATGACGGTGCGACCCGGTCCGAGCCTCGCCGGCGGATGGCTCTGGGTGGTGTCAGCGGTCACAGGTTGGCCTCCCGACTCATCGGGATGATCGGTCGCCACAACCGGGCGCAGAAATCCTCGAAACCGGCGGCGAGGAGGGCGTCGAAGCTGTTCGTCCCGGGGAGGGCGAGCAGATGGGCCGGATCGTCGGCCTCGGGGGAGAACTTGTCGGTCTCCCACCGCTCCTTGGCGTCCTTGTAGGCACCGTCGCGGTTGTTGCCCACCTTGCGTTGCCAGGCATATGACGTCTCGCACGGCATCGGGATCGGACGGCGGTGCCCCTCGTCATAGAGGGCGACCAGTTCGCCGAGCTGGTCGATGGCGAGCGCCGAGCGGTGGCCGGGGTCGTCGCCGATCGGTCCCATGGTCACCGCCAGGTACTCAGGGCCGTACTGGCGCTTGCCGACAAGCACCGAGGTCCAGGCGACCTCGGGGACGAAGGCGGAGAGGAACACCAGATGGCCGTAGGCCCGGATCCGTTGCTTGGCCTTGAGTCGGGAGGCGGTGATCGCCACCACCTGGCTGCGTTCGGCGTCGGCCGACACCGAACCTTCGATGTGGCGACCGTTGACGGTGACCATCCCCGAGTAGGGGCGTCGCCGTGCCGGGTCGTAGCCGACGGTGGCGGCGGCCGCTCGGAGCCGCATGGCGGCGTCGACGGCGTCCTGGAGGTCGTGGTCGCCGAGCCGTCCGGCGGGGAGCGTGTCGCTGCGTCGCTCCCGGGCGGTGAGCCGGTCGATGTCGTGACCGGCGAGCAGGCCGGTGAGCAGCCGCTCCGTGATCCCCCACTTGCCCAGCGCATCGATCTCGGCGGGGAGGGTGTCGTCGGGGGTCTCCCCGGGGCTCGGGATGTTGAACCCGAGCCGGGTCCGGACGAAGCGCCGCACCGGGTGGATCAGGAACGAGAGCAGGTCGTCGAGGGCGAGCGGATCGTCATCGTCGGGACGGTCGGGCCAGGCGACCGGTCCTGCAGCGACGGGTGTGTCGAACTCGCGGTACCGGGCGGCGATGGCGCCACGGAGTTGGGTGGGGTCGAAACCCCATGACCCGGTGACACCGAGTTGGTCGGGGACGAAGTTGGTCTCGCTGAACGGCTGGAGTGGGTGGCGGACGACGCCTGCTGCGCTGCTCCCGGTCATGTCGGAGACGGTGTCGATCAGTTCGGCGATGGGAACCGCCGGGGGAAGCTCGGCGTTGGTCAGCTCGTCCCGGCCGGAGTAGGTGACGATGAGATGGTCACCGGCAGCCATCACCGCATCGAGCAGCAACTGACGGTCCTGGGCGCCACGGTCGGGGTCGCCGATCACCTCGTCGTTCAGCAGGAGATCGTCACCGTCGCTGCGGCTGGCCCGGGGAAAGCGGTCGTCGTCCATCCCGAGAAGACACAC
Source organism: uncultured Acidimicrobiia bacterium (assembly GCA_963708235.1). Taxonomy (GTDB): domain Bacteria; phylum Actinomycetota; class Acidimicrobiia; order Spongiisociales; family UBA5794. The sequence goes on from OY970200.1 coordinate 2,976,511, forward strand.
CACCCGGTACGGCACCGACCGCATCGGCACCAGGGTGCACACCGTGACGTCGCCCGACCGGAAGTGCAGCGGGCTGGGCCGGTCATCGGTCCACACCGAAACGGCACGCCCCGCCTCGTGAAGGTGCAGCAGCGGGTCGACGGCTCCCGTGACTGTGTGACTGGTGGCGGTGGGGAATGTCTCGGTGAGCAGCCGGTCGAGCTGGTCCAACTGCCAGTCGTCACCCCAGGCGGGCCGGCCGAGCATCCGGACCGCATCGGCGATGGCGGCGGCCCACTGCGACCGTGGCATCGGGCCGCCCAACCGGAGGCGGATGGCGGCGATGCGGTCCATGATGGCGGCGAGCAGCCCCACCGGGTTGGCGTCCTGACCCTCGACACCCTGCAGCGGGGCGATATCGGCGACGGTGCGGACCGGGCTGTCGGCATAGAAGACCCCGGTGAGGGCCATGTCGAGACCCCGTCGCCAGGTCCGTTGCTCGTCGTTCCCGGCGTTCCAGTGCTCACGGTCGGTGCCGTCGAGTCCCCAGGCGACGTTGGTGTCGTCGATGACGGCGACGATCTGCCCGGCGGTGTCGGCGTCGAACCCCAAGCGTTGCTGGACGACGGCGCTGGTGACCAGGTCACGCACCGCCGTGGCCTCGAGCCGGGACCCGGCCAGGTCGAGGACGGTGGTGACGAACCGCACCAGTGGATTGGTGGTCGCTGGCGAACGGTCGGCGATTCGCACCCGCAGATCGGGAAGACCGTCGTCAGCGGGGTCACCTGAGGCGTCATCGGGCGAGGGTTCGTCGATGTGGGTGGCGGGGAATGCCGCTTCGAGCAGCGGGGCGAAAGTCACCAGGTCGGGGGTCATGATCACCACGTCCCTCGATTCCAGCGTGGGGTCGGCGGCGAGCACGTGGAGGATGGCGTCGCGCAGCACCTCGACCTGGCGGCGTGCCCCGTGACAGGCGTGGACCTGGATCGAGCGGTCGCCGTCGATCCGTGCGACCGGGACCACCCGGTTGGCGAGGATGTTCTGCTGGAGCGACCCGAGCACGGTGGAAGAACCCTCGCCGGGCACCGGCTCGCCGTGTACCGAGGGGTTGGCGGTGAGTCCCCGGTCGGCGAGGACGATCTGGAGCTCGCGGCTGTCCTGGGCCCAGGATCGCAGCAGCGGATGGGCCGGGATGGTGCGGGTCTGGTCGTCGTTGCGGCGGTCCGGTGGGCGGTCGCCGAGGACCGCGGCGCTCTCCTCCCACAGTGCGGGTGACGGGTGGAGCAGGAACAGATGGACGTCTCGGTGGGCACCGAGGGCGACCAGCACGTCGAGGTCGAGGGGGTCGATGGCGGTGAGCCCGTAGACGGCGAGCCGCTGCGGAAGCGCAAGGTCGACGTCTCCGGCGATCACCGGTTGCAGCGCCTCGGGAAGCAACTCGGGAAGTGCGGCGACCCCGACGGCCTCCCGCACCCGGCGCCACAGCTCCGGTTGCCACGTGTCCGATTCCGGGAGAGAGACGCCGTTGGAACCGGTGTCGGCACCGGCGGCCCAGGCCCGGATCATGGCGGGTCGACGCCGTGCGTACGCGGCGAACAGCCGGGCGATCTTGGTGGCCGCCGAATACCGGTTGGAGGCAACCGTGCCCGCCTCGACATGACGACGGACCACGGCCAGCCACGGCTCGTCGAGATGCTCGTCGATGGCGGCAAGGACATGGGCGACCAGCCCGTTGCCCTCCCACGCCGTGGCCGCCGCAGCGAGGTCGGGGACGGTGTCGAACACGGATCGGACCAGCCGCGACGGTGCCGGGAAGTCGACGTTGGCGCAGATCCCGTCGCCGACGCCCATCGTCGCCAGCCGGGAGGCGATCTCCTGGGTGAGCCAGCGTTCCACACCGCGGGTGGGGACGGCGACGAGCTCCGTGGCGAACGGATCCGCACCAGGTCGTGCCAGCTCACGGCACAACTCGGCGACCAGTTCGTCGGGGTGTGCGGCGACATGGGTCACCACCGGCACGTTTCACCTCCTCGTCGTCGAGTCTTGCCACCGGGGCACCGGGTCCGGGTCATCGATTGTGGTTGCAGGGTCCGGCATGGGACGACCCATGGTCGCCCGCCGCCACCGCAGTTCACGAATCCAGCCACGAGAAGAACCTATCAGCCGCCACCGACAGGTTCCCCCGGTGGGCATGGCACTCACATACGGGGAGCCTGGTTCGAGTCGGGCGAGGAGAGGTTGACGTCGCCGCCGTGGCCGTGGCGATTCCTGTCGTACCCCGTCCCTACGGTGCGCGACGGCGGTGGCGGCCGTGGGAGGAGGAGTACCGTGGATGTGGTCATGGACACCGTGCACGCCGGGGAACGCATCCCCATGTCATGGGAGGACTACGCCGCCCTCCCCGAACAACCCCGAGGGGAGTACATCGACGGGGCCTTCGTCATGAGCCCTTCACCCACTCGCCGCCACCAAGAGATCGAGTATTTGCTCCAGACGGCGATCGCCACGTCGCTCCCTGAAACGACCGAAGTGACGAGGGCGTGGTCGTGGAAGCCGGGGATCGACGAGTTCATCCCCGATCTGATCGTCCACGACGCCACCGACGAGCAGGTTCGCTACACCGGAACCCCTCACCTGGTGGTCGAGATCCTCTCCACCGACCGCGCCGCCGACCTGCTCCGCAAAGCCCGCAAATACGCCACCGCAGGTGTCCGGCACTACTGGGTGATCGACCCCGACGGACCCGAGATCATCGAACACGCCCTCGCCACCGGTGCAACGGACTACACCGTCACCGGCCGCCACACCGGCGACACCCCCGTCACCCTCGACATCGGTGTCGCCACCGTCGAGGTCATCCCGGCACGTCTCGCCAACTGACGACATCCGCAACGGTCCAGCGGTGGGCGGTCGTCCGGGTACGAGAGGATCCGGACCGGGGGATGCGCCACCGCAGCACCCGAGGCACCGGCAGCCGCAGCGAAAACCTCGCGGAGTTTCCGGGAGACGACGGGACCGATCGGCGGACGTGGCGTCCCGTGTCCCCCAGATTCGCTGCTCGGGAGTGCGGCCTACACTCGCCGACCGCCTCCGGCGGGTTCCCCAGCTGGTGGATTCGATCTCGAATGGAGACCCCTGTGACCCGACCCCTGCTCAAGCTTGCCGCCGCCCTGATGGCCGTGGTGATGCTGCTCGCCGCCTGCGGCGGGGACGAGACCGACACCACGACCGGCGACACGGCAACCGGCGATGGCCCGGCGGTCACCACGACCGCTGCTGCCGCCGCCGATCCCGCAGACGAAACCGGCGACACCGATGCCACGGGAGGCTCGCCGGACGCAGGGAGCATCGACGACGCCTTCGCCGCGATCCCGCTCGAGACCCGGATCGGGATCGCCGTCGACCAGCTCGACAATGTCGACCGCTTCGAGGTGAACGGCAGCGACGCCACCATCTACTACACCGAGGGCGACGAGATGACCCACACGATGGACTGCATGATCGTGTCGATGTCCGTCCTGCTCGACGGCGAGACCCTCACCCTGCACGTCCCGAACATGGATCCGCACATCTGCGAGTGAGCGCACCGACCGGGCTGGCGGACCGACCGATCGGCCCACCAGCCCGACTCGACCGCCCCGCAGCCGGTTCGTTCCAGGTGCCTGGCACAGGTCCCACCCGTCCCGTGACGGGACCCCTCCCCGTCGTCAGACAGCACACCGTGGGTGTGCTGCGCAGCTCGGCGGTGGCACACCGCCACCATCCGACGCGAAACCCCATCGAGGTGATGCCCGGGGCGATCCGGCACAGGCAACGGGTCGGGCGGCGAGTTCCCGAGCCGTTCGGGTCGAACGCCGGAGGGTGACCTCGCCGTCGCAGTGCGGTCGTTCTTCAGGGCGGGCGGGACCTCACACATCGATCACCTGGCGTGAGGTGATCCCGACTCCCGCTTCCCAGCAACCGGTACCGATGGATGGCCGTGGCACGGCGAACGGCGGGGGGCCAAGGTAGATTCGACGTCAGGTCGACCAGGAGTTTGCGTGCCTTCCTTCAGCGCTGACCTCGCCGCGGCCCGTGACGCCTACGCCGCACGGGACTGGGCCGCTGCACGACTCGGCTTCCGGCAAGCGCAAGCCCAAGGACCACTCGACACCGAGGATCTGGCCGCACTCGCCGACGCCGCCTGGTGGATGGGACTGATCGACGAGTCGCTCGCGGCGTCCGAGGAACACCATCGTCGCTGTGTGGCCGAGGACGATCCGGCGACAGCGGCGATGGCCGCTATCGAGGTCGGGTACGCCTGGGCGCTGCGAGGGGAGGAGGCCATTGCATCGGGGTGGCTCGCCCGAGCACGTCGCCTGCTCGCCGGTCTTCCCGAATGCGCCGCCCACGGGTATGTGATGTTCCTGGACCTCGACGCCGCGCTCGCCGCCTGGGACTTCGACACCGCCACCGACCTTGCCGACCGGGTGCAGAGGCTCGGCGAGCGTTGCCACGACCCGGCGTTGGTCGCTCTCGGACTGGTCGGTCACGGAATGGCGCTGACCAAATCCGGCCAGCTCGAAGCGGGCAACGACCGGTTCGACGAAGCCATGCTGGCGGTGGTTGCCGGCGACGTTTCCCCCGGTTGGGCGGGGAACATCTACTGCCAGCTCATGAGCGTGTGCCACGAACTCGCCGACCTGCAGCGCGCCCGGCACTGGACCGAGACCACCGAACGGTGGTGTGACGGCCTGTCCAGCGCCGTGATGTTCACCGGGATCTGCAGGGTGCACCGGGCGCAGCTTCTCCAGGTCCAAGGCCACTGGAACCAGGCGGAGATCGAGGCCCGCCAGGTGTGCGACGACCTTGCCGACATGAACGTCGCCACCGTCGCCGAGGGTCATTACCAGGTGGGTGAGGCTCGGCGCCTGCGGGGCGACCACCGCGGAGCCGCCCTCGCCTACACCGAGGCGGAACAACTGGGTCGCGATCCTCAACCTGGTTTGGCGCTGCTCCGCCTCGCCGAGGGTCAGCCGACCGCGGCGGCAGCTGCGTTACGGACGGCCCTGGCGGGGAATCCCGATCCGTTCGTCCGGGCTCGGCTCCGCAGTGCCCAGGTGCAGATCGCCGCCGCCACGGCCGACGCCTCGACCGCCACCGAGGCAGCCGCCGACCTCACCTCGATCGCCGCCCGCTACGGCTCTCCCGGGTTGGAGGCCATGGCCGGTGCGGGTTCAGGCACCGCATTGATCGTCTCGGGGGAATCGACGTCGGCGCTGCCCGTGCTCTGGGATGCCTGCCGTAGGTGGCAGGCGCTCGAAGCCCCCTACGAGGCGGCACGGGTCCAGGTGCTCATTGCGGAGGCGTCGTCTGCGGTCGGCGACCATGAGACGGCGGCACGCAACCTCGACCTCGCCGCCGCCACCTTCGAACGTCTCGGAGCGCTGCCGGACAGCCGGCGGGTCGCCACCCTCCGCCCCGACCCCGATCTCCCCGGCGGGCTCACCCTGCGTGAGGCCGAAGTGCTCGCTTGCGTCGCATCCGGTCAGACCAACCGTGAGGTCGCCGCCACCCTGTTCATCTCCGACAAGACCGTTGCCCGGCACCTGTCCAACATCTTCACCAAGCTCGATGTTGCTTCGCGTACCGAGGCGGCTGCCTACGCCTTCACCCACGGTCTCGCCACCCATCGGCGCGGCTGACCAAGCCGGAGTTGCCCGCCAACGGATCGGTGTCCACCGCATCCACCGGGAGACACAGGGAGCAAGCCAGGGATCAGCCGTCGGTGTCGACCTCGACATCCTGGGACGGAAGCACGGACAGGATGCGGGTGTGGGTTCGACCGACCAGACCGGCTTCGAGGAGCGCCTCGTCGATGACGTGGGGGTCCGGCGACTCGGCGAGGATGAAGAACTCGTGACCAGGACGGTTGATCCACGAGCCTTCGACTTTGACCCCCCGGGAGATCGAAGTCTCGTCGAGGAAGCGGTCGAGCGGACCGGCGAGCGCCGTACCGTGACTCTCGCTGCGGAACGCACAGCTTTCCGGGTTGTGGGTGTTGACGATCATGTACAACATGGTCATGCCTTTCCTGGAGGCGGCGCCCCGGGTCGGTGACGCCTACCCCATGAACGTATGGCATGCGGGCCGAGGCGACATCGGGCGGATCGTCCATTCGGCGGGGCGGACCGATGGGTAGTTTCACCCATACAGGTCCGGCCCGGGCAGAGATCCGGGCAGAGGTCCGGCAGAGAGCCCGGGCGTTCGCCGGTCCTTGCAGAGTGCGGAACCTGCGAGGCCCAACCTCGGCCGGACGCCGCTCACTCCGCCATGGGGAATCTCCTGCTCAGGTGTCGAGCAGCCAGGTATCCCGGTCAGCCGGGATGGCCCCGTCGAATGGCGGGGTGGTGCGGACAAACCACTCGGTGCCGAAGAATGCCCGGAACATCTCGTCGGGCAGGGTGAGGAACCAGGACTCCTCGGAGATCTGGCTGGCATGTGCCCGCATCGAGGCTCGTTTCTGGTCCAGGAGCCCGGAGACATCGACGGCGGTGGTGATCACGGCGTCCGGGAGACCGAGTTCCTCGGGATTCTCGTCCTCGTCCTCGAGTCCTTCCATCCCCGCTTCCTGGGCCTGCCGGGAGAACTCGACGATCTGGTCGCGGTTCATGGTCGCCTCGAACACCCGGGGGGTTCCGGCCATCTGCGCGGCGCGGTGGCCGACACGGTGCACCTGGATGTGATCAGGATGCCCGTATCCACCGTTCTCGTCGTAGACCACCAGCACATCGGCAGCCTCTTCGGTGAGGATCTCCGCCAGGGACACCGCCGCCTCGTCGATGTCGGCCTGCCAGAAACACCCGGGGTTGGCGTTGGTCGCCGTGTCCATCATTCCCGAGTCGCGGTACCCGAGCCACGCCACCCGTGCGGCGCCGAGCACCAGGGCCGAGGCGTCGGTCTCGACCCGCCGGCGCTGCCCGAGCGTCTCGCCCTCGCCGAGGAAGCCGTCGGCGACCTCCCCCTCCTCCCCGCCGGTGGCAACCACCAGCACCACCCGATGACCCTCGGCGGCGGCGCGAACCATGGTCCCGCCGGTGGAGATGGACTCGTCGTCGGGATGGGCGTGGAAAAAAACCAAGGTGGCCACGGCGTGTCGTCTCCAGTCATCGAGAGGTCGGCCAGCGCACCGGCGGCAGGGTCCGAAGCGGTCGGGCCGCCGGCTATCGGCGCACGTTACCGAACACCGGGGACACACCGACCGGTCGAGACCTGAAACGACGATCCGTCCGGTACCGTGGACTCCAAGCCGAGACAGGACCGGAACCGTGTTCGACATCGACCCCCAACTCGCTCACCTCCCCGCCGTCTGCGAAGCCCTTCTCGCCGACGGTCCACGAAGTTTCTCGGACCTCCTCGACGAGTGCGTCGCCCACCACGAACTGGGTGACCTCGCCGCAGCTCTCGGCGAGGAACCCGGGACGCTCCTGGTCGAGGCGATCTTCGACAGTCCGACACTGTGGCTGAGCGGTCTCCCTCCCGAGGACCTCGTGGCCCGCACCGACCGGCTCATCGACGGCACCGTCTTCACCCACCGCCTCACCGCCGACGAGATCGCCCACGACGTCGCCCACACCATCCCCGACCTGGCGGCGATCCCCCTCGACACCGACCGGTTCGAAACCCCTGCGGGTCCGGTCACCCTCGAGTTCGCCACCGCCGACCAGCCGGAGACCGAGGCCGACGCCGGCGGTTCTCTGCTGGGTCCCTCCGGCTGGCTGTCCGCCTTCGAACCCGGCCAGCTCGTCGCCTTCCGCAGGAAGGCGAAGCGCCTCCTTCTCGAACCGGTCGAGGAGGTGTCGGACGGCTCCACCGAGATCGCCGCCCTTCGAGTGACGGCAGCGGCGATGTACGCCGAATCGGATGGCGGGGACACGCCCAATGGAGTGACGGTCAACGCCCTCCTCGCCGACCCGGCAGCGTTCCGCACCCCTGCGCCGCCGGTAGGTGAGCTGCTCGCCGCCGCCGGCATCGAGCTACGAGGTGCGTACACCGGCCCCGCCGGGGAGCCGTGGGAGAGCCCCGACGAGCGCTGGCGACGGAGTCACGCCGAGGAGGTCGTCGCCGACTACGAACTCGACACCGCCCAGCAGGTCCATTTTGCGAATCTCCGTTCCGGCTGGGAGGCGTTCCTCGCCGGCGACCATGACGCTCCGGCCGCCCCGGAGATCCGGGATGCCATCGCCGACGTGATGGTGTGTCTCGGCTTCACGTCGTGGGTGCTCGACATCCGGGACGAGGAATCACCGGATGTCACCGCGTTCGCCAACCGTCTCATCGCCGAGATGGGACGTGCCGCGGCGCCAGCTCTGTATCTGCGTGCCATGAACGTCGAGCGCGGTGGCGACGCCGCAGGCGCAGAGGCCGACCTGCTCGGCGCCATCCGACTCGATGGCGGTTTCGCCCCGGCCCTCGACGAACTCTCCTGGTACGCCGCCGATCGGGGGGATCTCGCCCGGACGCTCCGACTGATGCGGGAAGCGGGTGTCCCCGAGGACGACGCCGACGTCCGACTTCTCCAGGGTTTCGCCGACCAGTTACCCACGGCCGGACGCAACGAGCCGTGTCCGTGCGGTTCCGGTCGGAAGTTCAAGGCCTGTTGCCAGCGGACACCCAAACTGCCGCCGTCCGCCCAATTCGATTGGCTGGAACACCGGGTGGTGGCCTTCACCGGTCGGATGCACCGCCACCTGCGACTGCTGGCGCTCGCCATGTACGCCGCCGACGACCCGGACAACGTCGACGAGGTGACCGAACTCACCAACGACCCGGCCATCCTGGACATCGCCGTCCATGAAGGCGGCGGCATCGCCGAGTACCTCGCCGAACGGGGTCCGCTCCTCGCCGAACACGACGTCGAGGTGCTCCGGTCGTGGGCGACGAGCCGGCGGCGACTCTGGGAGATCACCGATCGGGCACCCGGCGTTGGGCTCTCGCTCACCGATGACGCCACCGGGACCGCGATCACCGTCGCCGATCCAGAACTGGTCGAGCAGTCCACCCCCGCCGGCCTGTTGCTGGCCGTGGCGGTCACGCTCCCCGGAGCCGCCCGGCTGACGGGAATCCCGATGATGATCGGCGCCGAACAACGGGAACAGGTACGTGAGCTTCTCGCCTCCGATCCGGGTCCCGAGGAGCTGGCCCGGCTCTACGTGTCGCTGCAGGACGTTCATTCCCGCCCGGAGCCGCCGCTCCTGCACCAGGCGCTGATCGACCCACGGATCGAATGGTCGCATACCGTCGACCGCCTCGGGCTCGAAGGCCACGAGGACGAGACGTCGACAAGCTGGGAGCTGTACGACACCGACGGCGATCCGGTCCGTGACGATGCCTGGATCGCCGAGATCACCCTTCAGGGCGGCGCCTACTTCGTCAATGCGCCGACGGGAGCCGACCTCGAAGCGGCGCTCGAGATCCTCGGCGACGATGTCGAGGTGGTGTCGACCCGCACCATCGACATGACCCCCTTTCTGGCGGAGGCGCGACGGGAAGCACCTGCCTGAGGCGATTCCCCCGACCGACAGCGACCGGCAGCGGCCGCCTGCGACCGTCATCCGTCGACGCCCGGGTGACCGTATGCTCGAAGTACAGCGGCAACAGGGAGCACGATGTTCGATCTGACCACATGGGCCTGGGGCCTGGCCGCCATCTCGGGGATCGCCGTGGTCACCTGGCTGGTCAGCATTCCTCTCAGGAACGTCTCCATCGTGGACTCGGTGTGGTCCCTCTACTTCCTGGCGGCCGCCGTCACCTACGCCGTCGTCACCCCGGCCCCCGGCGGCACCCGCCGAGTGGTGATCCTGGTGCTGGTCGCCGTGTGGGCGATTCGTCTCTCCGGATACATCACCTGGCGAAACCTCGGCGAAGGCGAGGACAAACGTTACGTCGCCATGCGTGAGCGGTACGGCGCCGACTCGTTCCCCGTGATGTCGCTGTTCCGGGTCTTCCTCTTGCAGGGCGGCTTGGCCTGGGTGGTGTCGCTCCCGTTACTCGCTGCCGTCGACGGCTCACCGGACCTGGGGATCCTCGACCTGATTGGCATCGCCGTGTGGCTGGTCGGCTTCGTCTTCGAGGCGGGGGGCGACGCCCAACTCGCCCGGTTCAAGGCCGACCCCTCCAACGACGGCAAGGTGATGGACACCGGGTTGTGGCGATACACCCGCCACCCCAACTACTTCGGCGACTTCACCCAGTGGTGGGGATTCTTCCTGATCGGGCTTGCCGCCGGCGGTTGGTGGGCCCTGCCCGCTCCGCTGATCATGAGCTGGCTGTTGCTGAAAGTCTCGGGTGTTGCGCTGTTGGAGAAGAACATCGAGCAGACCCGTCCCAAGTACGCCGACTACGTCGCCCGCACCAATGCATTCTTCCCCGGTCCTCCCAAGTCCTGACCTCGGTGCGGCCCGGTCACCGTGCAGCGGAGCGGTGAGATATGCTCGCCGGCAGGAGCAGATGCACCCATGCACGCCACCCGCCATGACGATGCTGCCGCCTTTGTCGACCACTGCGGTGACTGGCTCGGCGAGCGTGAGGCCCGCCACAGCCTGATCCTCGGTGTCGCCATGATCCTGGTCGAAGAACCCGAGGTGTATCCCGAGCACCACCAGTGGGTCATCGACATGGACGGCGCCCCGGTGGCGGCCGCTCTCGTCACCCCGCCGCATCATCTCATCGTCGCCGATATCGTCCGTCGTCCCGCCGTCGATGCCCTGGCGAGACTTGTCGCCGCCAGCGGTGTTGCAATCACCGGCGTGATCGGCAATCGCCCCACCGTGGACCGCTTCGCCGCAGCGTGGGCGGCCCACACCGGCTCGGCCATCGAGATCGTGATGGAACAGGGAGTCTTCGCCGCCGACACGATCCTTGCGGCGTCACCCATCGCCGGCGGGTGGCGTCCAGCAGTCCGGTCGGACCTGGCACTGCTGGTCGAATGGTGGCAGGCATTCCTCGAGGAGGCCCTTCCCGGGCTCCCCCACCACCCTGACGACACCAGATCGACTGTTGAACAGCGACTTGCCGGACCGATGTCCACGGTTGCGGTATGGGAACACGACGGCGAGATCCTGTCGATGTGCGGGTGGGGTCGCCCCACCCCCACCGGGGTCACGATCGGACCGGTCTACACCCCTCCCGGGCTACGCGGCCGGGGCTCCGCCTCGGCCCTGGTCGGGGCGGTGTCCGCATGGCAGCTTGCCACCGGTCGCCGCTTCTGCTGCCTCTACACCGACCTCTCCAACCCGACCTCGAACGGAATCTATCGCCGGCTCGGCTACCGGCAGATCGCCGAGTCCCGCGACCTTGCTTTCCACCGGTGACAACCGGCGGCGGACGACACCGCGACCTCACCGCCCGGGGGTTCAGCTCCGACCGGTGGCATCCACCTCGGCAAGGCGGCGTTGCAGGAATCGGCGTTCCACATCGTTGCCGGTGAGCGACAGCGCCTTCCGATAGGAGGTGGCGGCCTCCTGGTTGCGGCCGAGCCGACGCAGTAGGTCTGCTCTGGCGGAATGGAACAGGTGGTACCCGTCGAGCCCGGCGATCTGGTCGATCATCTCCAGCCCCACCTCGGGACCGTCGACCATGGCATGGGCCACGGCACGGTTGAGGGCGACCACCGGGGTCGGCGAGTGGCGGTACAGCTCACCGTAGAGCAGGGAGATCTGCCGCCAATCGGTGACATCGGGGTGGGGGGCGTCGCAATGGAGCGAAGCGATCGCCGCCTGGAGTTGGTACGGCCCCGGCCGTCGGTGCCGGAGCGCAAGATCGAGCAACCGCCGACCCAGGACGATCTCATCGACGTCCCAGGTGCTGCGATCCTGGTCGGCGAGCAACACCAGGTCACCTTCGACCGACCGACTCGTGCGGCGGGCGTCGTGGAACAACATCAGCGCCGCCAACCCCATCGCCTCCGGCTCGTCGGGCAGCAACTCGGTGAGCAGCCGACCGAGGCTGATCGCTTCGGCACACAGCGACGCCCGGACCAGGTCCTCACCCTCGGAGGCGACGTACCCCTCGTTGAAGATCAGGTACACCACCGCCAGGACCCCACCGAGCCGCTCCGGAAGTTGACCCGGATCGGGGATGCGGAAGGGGATGGCGGCATCGCGGATCTTGCGTTTCGCCCGGACGATCCGCTGCGCCATCGTGGCCTCAGCCACCAGGAAGGCCCGGGCGATCTGGCGGGTGTCGAGACCTCCCAGGGTCTTGAGCGTGAGTGCGACGCGTGCCTCCATCGCCAACGCCGGATGGCAGCAGGTGAACAGCAGCCGGAGGCGGTCGTCCGCGATCACCCGGGGCCTACCGCCGCCAGGTTGCGGGCCGGCATCCGGATCAGGCTCCCCCTCGTCGCCGAGCGACACCAGATAGGCCAGCTCCCGCTCCTTGCGGGCGTGCGTCTGGTTTCGTCTCAACCGGTCGATGGCCTTGCGCCGGGCGGTGGTGGTGAGCCACGCCCCCGGATTGCGCGGCACCTCGCCGGCGGACCAGGCCGTCATCGCCGCCGAGAAGGCGTCCTGGGCCGCATCCTCGGCCAGGTCGAAATCGCCGGTCTGGCGGATCAGCGTGGCGACCACCCGACCGTACTCACCCCGAAACGCCTTCTCGACGGCGACCTGCGCCTCCCGGGAGGGTTCCCCCGGGAGGCCGTGGCCCGAGGTGGGGTCAGCCCTCGTAGTCGCTCTCCCACTCCCACACCGGCCGGATCTCGACCGAGCCGGTCCGGGCACCGGGGATCTGAGCGGCGACCTCGATGGCCTCGTCGAGATCTGCAACGTCGACCAGGTAGAACCCGCCGAGGGCTTCCTTGGTCTCGGCGAACGGACCGTCGGTGGCCAACGTCTCCCCCTCCCGCACCCGCACGGTGGTGGCGGACGTCGTATCGTGGAGCGCCTCGCCACCCTTGTTGATGTTGCGGCTGGTGATGCGCTCGGAGAAGGCGGCGTACTCCGCCATCACCTGCTGCGCCTCGTCGGGGTCGATATCCTCCTGGGACACTTCGGGTCCGTAGATCAAGAGCGCATACTTCATCTGCCTGTCTCCTGTTCGTGGCGGCGGCTCGCCGCGCTTCGTCCCAACGACGAACGGCCGGCCGGATTATCGACACGTTGTCCGAGGAAATCTGCCGCGGCCTCACCTGCGAGCGTAGCCAACGGACCTCTCCCCCACCCCGCCGCCACGCACCTCGTCCCCATCACTGCAGGCCCTTCTATCCTTGGGGACATGAGTCACTACCGACCGCCGTTGCGGGACATCGAATTCGTCCTCGAGCACATCGTGGGGATCGAGGACCTTTCCGGTCTCGACCGCTTCGACCACGTCGACCCCGAGCTGGTCCACGGTCTTCTCGAGGAGGCCGGACGGTTCATGAGCGAGGTGGTGGCCCCCACCAACACGGTCGGGGACACCGTGGGGGCGACACGCAACTCCGATGGCACGGTCACCGTCGCCGATGAGTTGGTCAACGCCTACCGCCAATACGTCGCCGCCGGCTGGAACGGCGTCAAGTCCAGCCCCGACTTCGGTGGTCACGGATTCCCGACGGCGGTGGCGATCGCCGTCCAGGAGATGCTGACCTCGGCCAACATGGCGCTGTCGCTGTGCCCGATGCTGACCATGAGCTCGATCCTGGCCCTGGAGAACCACGGGACCGACGAGCAGCAGGCCACGTATCTGGAGAAGCTGATCTCCGGCCAGTGGACCGGAACCATGGTGCTCACCGAACCCGAGGCGGGCTCCGATGTCGGAGCGCTCCGGACCCGGGCGGAGCCACAGGACGACGGTTCCTGGAAGCTGTTCGGCACCAAGATCTTCATCACGTGGGGCGAGCACGAGATGACCGACAACATCATCCACCTCGTGCTCGGACGCGCTCCGGGCGCACCTCCGGGGACCAAGGGAATCAGCCTCTTCCTCATCCCCAAGTATCTGGTCAACCCCGACGGATCGCTCGGCGCCCGCAACGATGTCAGCTGTGTCTCCATCGAGCACAAGCTCGGGATCCACTCGTCGCCGACCTGTGTGATGTCGTTCGGCGAGAACGACGGTGCGGTTGGTTACCTCATCGGCGAGGTCAACCAGGGCATGCGCTACATGTTCACCATGATGAACGACGCCCGCCTCGCCGTCGGGCTCGAGGGGCTCGCCATCGGCGAGCGGGCCTACCAGCAAGCGCTCGGCTACGCCCAGGACCGCACGCAGGGCCGAGCCATCGGCGCCCCCAAGACCGAGACCTCCCCGATCATCGACCATCCCGATGTGCGCCGCATGCTTTTGACGATGAAGGGGTACAACGAGGCGATGCGTGGCCTCCTGTACGACAACGCCAAAGAGATCGACCTCGCCGAGCACCACCCCGACGACGCCTTCCGCCGTGCGGCGTCCGATCGTGCCGGACTGCTCACCCCGGTCTCGAAGGCATGGTGTACGGATCTCGGGGTCGAGCTTGCCTCTATCGGGATCCAGATCCACGGCGGGATGGGCTATGTCGAGGAGACCGGGGCAGCCCAGTACTACCGCGACGCCCGTATCGCCCCGATCTACGAGGGCACCAACGGGATCCAGGCCATCGATCTGGTCGTCCGCAAGATCACCCTGGGGGAAGGCGCCGTGGTGCGCCGATATCTCGACGAGCTGACCGCCCTCGACGACCCGCTCGCCGCTGCCGGCGACACATTGGAGTCGATCCGCACGGGTCTCGCCGAAGGCGTGGTGCTGCTTCGCAACGCCACCGAATGGCTGCTGTCGCGGACCGATCCCAACGATGTCCTCGCCGGAGCCACCCCGTACCTGCGGCTCTTCGGCACGGTGGCCGGTGCCGGATACCTCGCCAGACAAGCCCTGGCGGCGCATCGCATCGGCGATGGTGACGACTTCGCCAGCGCAAAGGTGTCCACCGCCCGCTTCTACTGCGAGCAGCTCCTCCCGCAGGCCTTCGGCCTCGTCCCCGCCATCATGTCACCGGCCGCCGGCCTGTTCGAGATCGAGACGAAGCACTTGGGATGAAGCGGTACCTCGACTGGTTCCTCAAGTCCCTTGTGGTTGCGGTCGTGGTCCACACGCTGTTTCGACGGGCTCCGGCCGAAACCACCGCTTCCACAGGCCCCGGCGCCCTGGCCGGACCGACTCCGGGACCGACTCCGGGGGCGGCGCTGTTCGTCGGCCCGCGAGGTGACCTGCCGGGGAGCGCCAACGGCATCCTGGCGCCGACCAGGAGCATCCTGAAGTCGATCGCCGAGCGGTTCAAGGAACACAACACCGTGCTCATCGGCGCCAGCCTGTCGTACTACGCCCTGTTCGCCCTGTTCCCGACGCTGATCGCCACGGTCTCGATCTTCGGGTTGGTGGCCGACCCCGAGGTGCTCGAACAACAGGTCCAGGACCTCACCGAGGCGGTCCCGGGTTCGACCGGGCAGTTCGTCGCCGACCAGCTCACCAACCTCACCCAGGTGAGTTCCTCGGGTCTCGGAATCGCCTCGGTGGTCGCCATCATCACCGCCCTGTGGTCGGCATCGGCAGGTACCAAAGCGCTGATCTCCGGTATCAACATCGCCTACGGGGCACGCGACGACCGCGGCTACCTGGTGAAGCGTGCGGTGGCGCTCCTGGTGACCTTGGGCGTCATCATCCTGGGAGTGGCACTGGCATCCGCGATCGCCTTCCTCCCCCAGATCCTGGGGCTGTTCGGGTTCGAGGAGGGGACCGTGGCCCTGATCAACGTGGTGCGATGGCCCACCATCCTGTTCATCGTCCTGCTCGGTCTCGGGGCGCTGTACAAGTTCGCCCCGAACCGGCCCTGGCGCAAGACCCCGCTGATCAGCATCGGCGCCGGGATCGCCGCAACGGCATGGCTGATCGCCACGATCGGGCTCTCCATCTACGTCGACAACTTCTCGGCGCTGCCGGAGACCTACGGCACGCTGACCGGTGTGGTGGTGACCATGTTGTGGTTCTTCGTCTCGGCGATCGTGATCCTCGCCGGCGCCGAACTGAACTCCGAACTGGAGCAGCGGCACGCCTACACGACCCGCACCCAGCAGTCCTGATCCCGCTCCGGATCGCCGCTCCGAGTCCGGTGCCGGCGCAAAGCGCTATCTTGGAACCTACTTCCTCGTACTTGATCAAGGCCACACCACTTATGACCACCTCTGATTTCGGCTCCCTCGGAGTCGATGACGACCTCACCAAGGTTCTCGCCGACGCCGGCATCGAAAGTCCCTTCTTCATCCAGAGCATGACGATTCCCGATGCCCTCGAAGGGCGCGATGTCTGCGGTCGTGCCAAGACCGGTGCAGGCAAGACCCTCGCCTTCGGGATTCCGATGGTGCAACGCCTCGAGACGGGCCGCACCCGCCGCCCCACCGGATTGATCCTGGTTCCCACCCGGAAGCTCGCCGTCCAGGTCGCCGAGGCGATCCGCCCCCTCGCCCAGGCCCGGGAAGTCCCGATGGTCACGGTCTACGGCGGGAACTCGATGACGGACCAGATCGACAAGATCCGTAAGGGAACCGGCATCGTCGTCGCCACCCCCGGTCGCCTCATCGACCTGATGGAGCGCAAGGAGGTGTTCCTCGACGAGGTCAAGATGGTGACCATCGACGAAGCCGACCAGATGGCGGACATGGGCTTCCTTCCGCAGGTGCGGCGCATCATGCGTGAGGTACCCGGTGATCGTCAGACGATGCTCTTCTCGGCGACGCTCGACGGACAGGTGGGGACCCTGGTCAGCGCCTACATGAACGACCCGGTCCGCCACGAGGTCGAATCGCTGACCCAGACGGTCGACACGATGGAACATCGGTTCCTCAAGGTCCACCACATGGACAAGGTTCGGGTCGCCGCCGAGATCGCCCGCCACAACACCCGAATTCTGATGTTCGTCCGCACCAAACATGCCTGTGACCGGGTGGCATCCGACCTCACCGCCGAGGGAGTCGAGGCCAAAGCCATCCACGGGGATCTGCACCAACGCCAGCGGGAACAGGCGCTGAGCCGTTTCGCCGACGGATCGGTGCCGGTGCTGGTGGCGACCAATGTGGCGGCCCGTGGGCTCCACATCGACGATGTCGATGTGGTGATCCACTACGACCCACCCGACGACCCCAAGACCTACCTGCACCGCTCCGGCCGTACCGCACGAGCCGGCGAGTCCGGTCTGGTGGTGACCCTGGTCGAATGGGATCAGGTCAACGAGGTTCTCGGGATCCAGCGCCGTGCCGGTCTGAACGTCCCCATCATCAAGATGTTCTCCAACGACGAGCGTCTCTCCCACCTCGAGGACTGGACACCCCCCGAGGACCAGGCGCCGTTCAAGACGACCCGTCGCCGCAAGTTCTCCCGCTGACCGCCCGTCGGACCGGCTTCGGGGTCATGGTGGCGCTGCGGTCCGGAATCCTGGTTCGGGCGGGGCACTGCTAGTTTCGGGCACCCTTCCACAACGAGGTGATACCCCATGGCCCAGTACACCGCTCCACCGGAGTTCTCACTCGAAGATGGCACGTCCTACGGAGTGACGCTCCACACCAACCACGGCGACATCGAGATCGCGCTGCTGCATGACCGCGCCCCCAACACGGTCAACAACTTCGTCACCCTCTCCAGGGACGGGTACTACGACGGCGTGATCTTCCACCGCGTCGTATCCGGATTCGTGGTGCAGGGCGGCGATCCCACCGGAACCGGCCGCGGTGGCCCCGGATACACCTTCGCCGACGAACTGGACGGCCCCGGCGGATACCGCCGCGGCACCGTCGCCATGGCCAACGCCGGACCGAACACCAACGGCTCGCAGTTCTTCATCTGCCTCGAGGATGTCAACCTGCCCCACGCCTACACGATCTTCGGATCGGTGACCTCCGGGATGGAAGCCGTCGACAAGATCGCCTCGGTTCCCCGCCGCGGCGAACAACCGGTGGACGACTGCATCATCGAGCGGGTCACCGTCACCACCTCGTAGACCTCCATCCCGAGCCGATCGGTGCACCGTCCCCAGCGACCGCACCGGTCGGCTCTGTCTGGATCCGAGAAGCCGCTCCAGTGGACACCCGTGCCTGCTCTCGAGCGTCTGCTCCCGGGAAGGCGGGACCGAACTCGTCCCCGACTTCCCAGCGCACAAACTCCCCAGGCGCACAGGCGAGGCCTGCACCTTGCGGGTTCGGACATGCGCAAGACCCGCATGGCGACCACCCTTCGCCGCCGGGCTCCAAGGCCTACGTACGAACAGCCCTCCACGAAACTGGACGATCTCTCAGCCCACTTGGTTGGCCGGCGCTCGAATCCGCCACACGGGTCTTGCGAACCAATCTCTACCCGCCGACATCTCCCCGAAACTGGATGTTCCTGGCATCCCTCGACCTGGGCGGCCTGCAGTAGCCAGAACCCGATGAGCCACCAGATCGCCCACACCCGTCCTCGACGACCCTCGGATCCGTCCGCAGGACAACCCCTTCGGACTGACCGCATGGTGATCCCACGGGTGGACGCCGAGGCGAGACTGGACCGCCGCCCTCTCCTGGACGGCTTCATGTCCTCCGGATTTGCACGGCAGAGCCTTACCCCCAGCCAGGGTTAGGCTGACGCACGGCAGCACTGCTCCGGCGCCCCAGGTCGGCGGACGGTCATGCCCCTGCCACCGAAGACGATCTGATCGATCCCGATCGGTGAACCGAGAGTGATCGAGAGGAAGAACCAGATGACCGACGACACACTCCCGATCCCGGAACAACCCGCAGGCTCAGGCGGTGGATCTGCCGAGCCTCCCCCGCCGCGCAACACCACCCAGGCGCGGATCTTCGGATGGGTGAGCGTGGGCCTGTTCCTGGCAGTGGGTATCGGTGCGTTCGCCCTCTCGCAGTGGGACGGGAGCGACAGCCGGCCGGTGGCGACCACCACAACGGTCGCCGACCAGACCGCCGCCTCCTCCACCACCGCAGAGTCCGGGAACGACACCCCGACCACCACCTCGGCATCGGACGACGAAGAGATCACCGGCCAGCCGAGCCTCTTCCTGTCGGAGAACGCCGACGGCACCACGACGCTGCGTGGTTTCATCCCGTCGGGGGCGGTCGCCGAGCGTCTCCTCGCCGCCGCCGAGAGCGCCTATGGCGAGGCGAACGTGATCGACGAGACCACCGTGGGCACAGGCTCGGAACCGGAGTGGATGCGGGAACTGGCTCGCATCATCCGCTATCTCGACCGGGTCGATGGCGCCACCCTCGATGCGCAGTTCACCACGGAGGGAACCCTGGTGATCGCCGGGCAGGTCGCCAACGAACGCGACCGTACCCGCACCCTCGAGCGCTTCGGTGAGGCGATGCCCGAATTCACCGTGGAAGACCAACTCGAGGTGGGCGGAAGCGGCGGTCGCGACCGCAACACGGAAGACGCCGACGCCCGGCGGGCCCTGCGTGCCGCCACCGATCAGATCGTCGACGCCAATGTGCTTTTTGCGACCGCCAGCGCCGACATCTCGGAAGAGGGAGCCGCCTTCCTCGACGAGATCGCCGATATCCTCGATGAGTATCCGACCGTCCAGATCCAGATCGAAGGCCACACCGATTCGCAAGGTTCCGAGGCGGACAACGAAGCGTTGAGCCAGGCCCGGGCCGATTCGGTCCTTGCCTATCTGGTCGCCGCCGGCATCGCCGAGGAGCGTCTCGAAGCCGTCGGCTACGGAGAACGGCGCCCGCTCGGGGACAACGAAACCGATGCGGGCCGAGCCGAAAACCGCCGGATCGAGTTCACGGTTACCGACCGGTAGGTGAGATCCGTCGGCGGTCGGCAGGGACGAAAACCCATCCGCAGGACGCTGCACCCACCCGAGATTCAACCGATCCGCAGTTGGTGGGCTCCACCAAATGAATCGCCGTCGATTCAGCGGTGCGTCCTTCGAGGATGCGACATCCCGGGTGCCCGACCGCGGCGGCGCCGCCGCTTCCGACCGCGTCCGACTCCCAATGACCTGCCTTCAGGGAGACGGCAAAACCGGGTCGGAACGGGACCAGGGAACACCGAGGCAAACCAGGTTGGAGACGATGCGACGGTGCGCACCGACGGATCAGGACGCTCTGCGCTGCTTCTCGCGCAGCCGGCGACGGAGGCGGCGACGTTCCGGGCCCGTCAGCCCGCCCCATACGCCCTCGGTCTGGTTCGTGCCAACGGCGTACTGCAGACAGGCCTCACGCACGGGGCACTGCGCACACACCGCCTTGGCCGGGGCGACAAGGTCTTCGCCGTCACCGATCGGGAAGAAGATGTCGATGGCGACGCCTACGCACGCCGCGTTCTCACGCCAATCGGCATCGGGTTCCCACATCAGATCGTTGAGCGCCATCACCATGGGGGGTTCACCTGCCTCGCTCGCTTCTTCACACATTCACGCCTGCCGTACCTGATTGGTTCGCAGGCACGGTGTGCTTCCTACTCTGAGGCCCTGAGATGCAGTGGGAAACGAACTTGTTCCGCACCGCGAGATAGCAGGTTACGACACCATCGGCTGTATTGCTAGCGCAAAGTACGCATTCTTCGATCTGGAGTGATGGTTCGACACATGGACTACATCTGGGATTTCGCCGATTCCTCGGCCCGAGCCGAGGCGCATCTCGGTTCGCGCGGGCGGATGTTGAGCGACTTGTCGGGTCGAGGACTTCCGGTCCCCCCCGGGTTCGTGCTGTCCGATGTGGCCTGCCGGCGGTTTCTCGAGGTTGGCGAGTTTCCCGACGGAATGTGGGAGCAACTCGAGGCGGCCGTCGACCGGTTGCGATCCAGGGCGCCGCAAAGTCGGCCCCTGCTGTTGGTGGTTCGATCCAGCCCACCGGTCCCGATGCCGGGCATCCTGGGCCGCGCCCTCCATGTTGGCGTGAACCGCGACACGGTGACTCACCTCGCCGATTGGGGCAATCCACGGTTCGGGTCTTCGGTACGGATCGATTTCCTCCGAGGTCTGGCCGCCATGCGCAAGGTGCCCCGACACCGGATCGATGCGATCCTCGCCGCAGTGGGCCCCGACCGCCGGAGTGCCCCACTCGTCGACATCGCCGATGGCTTGGAATCCCTGGTCATCGAGGAGTCCCAGCGCGGGATCCCCGCCGACCTGCTCGATCAGCTCCGGGAAGGAATCGAAGGGGTCTTTGCCTCCTGGGACGCCACACCCGCCCGCTCCTACCGACGCAGCCGCGGGCTCGACGACGACCTCGGCACCTCTGCCGTGGTCCACCTCATGGTGTTCGGCTCCACCGGGGAGGACTCGGGTGTCGGTGTCGCCTTCAGCCGCAACCCGGAGACCGGTGCGCCGTCACCCACCGGCGTCTTCGAACCGGGACGCAACCGCCCCGAGTCCCAACTCCACTACCCGGGCTTGGCGCCGTTGGCGGAACGCCATCCGGCGGTTCACGAGGAGGTGCTCCAGATCCTCACCGACCTGGAGGCGGAGAGCGGCGACATGGTGCGCCTCGACTTCGTGTGCGAGCGCGGCAAGCTCTGGGTGCTGGAGGCGCGATCCGGTGAGCGCAGCGCCCGCGCCGCGGTGCAGATTGCCGTCGACCTGGCCGCCGCAGGGACGATCACCCGCCAGGAGGCCCTGATGCGTGTGGACCCCGACGCCCTCGAGGAGATGCTCCACGATCAGTTGACGGTCACCGCTGAGACCCCGGTCCCGCTCACCACCGGTGTCGGAGCCTCCCCCGGCGCCGCCTCCGGGGAGGTGGTATTCGATGCGGAGCAGGCGCTCGCCGCCACCGCGGCGGGCCGCAAGGTGATTCTGGTGCGCCGTGAGACCACACCCGAGGACCTGGCCGGAGTCATCGCCGCCGGCGGTGTCCTGACCAGCCAGGGCGGCCCGACGTCGCACACCGCGGTTGCCGCCAGGGGTACCGGTACCCCAGCCGTCACCGCATCGGATGTGAGTGTTTTCGGTGACCGCGGTCGGGTCCGTATCGGGGCCGTCACCCTGAGGGCCGGAGACGAGATCACGATCGACGGCTCCACCGGGAACGTGTACCGCGGTGGACTCGACATCGACCGGGCACTGGCCTCCGAGGCGCTGGTGACGCTGCTGGGATGGGCGGATGCCGTCCGCACCTTGCAGGTGTGGGCCAACGCCGACACCCCCGAGGCCGCCGAGAGGGCCCGCCGGATGGGGGCCGAGGGCATCGGTCTGGCCCGCACCGAGTACATGTTCTCCGGCGCCCGGCTCGACGTGATCCGCCGGATCATCCTCTCCCACGACCCCAAGGACCGCACCCGCGCCCTCGAGGAGTTGGAGGATCTCCAGATCGGCGACTTCGAGCGGTTGCTCGAATCGATGGACGGTCTCCCCGTGGTGGTGCGTCTGCTCGACCCACCGCTCCACGAGTTTCTTCCCGACTACTCGGATGTCGACCACGCCCTGCAGCAGTCGATCGACCGGCACACCGACGACGTGACCGAACTGACCACCCTGCGTGATGCCGTGGCGCAATGGGCGGAGTCGAATCCGATGCTGGGGCTGCGCGGGGTGCGTCTCGCCGTGGTGATTCCCGAGATCTACAGGGTGCAGGTGCTGTCGGCGCTGGAGGCGGTACGGCGACGGCTCGACGCCGGAGGGGATCCCCGCCTGGAGCTGATGATCCCGCTGGTCGGTGCCGTCGAGGAGGTACACCTGATCCGCGACATGATCGATGAGGAGGTCCACTACGCCGGGCGCCAACTCGAAATCACCGTGGGAACCATGATCGAGCTTCCCCGTGCGGCCCTGGTCGCCGCCGAGATCGCCCTCGACTCCGATTTCTTCTCGTTCGGAACCAACGACCTGACCCAGACCACGCTCGGGATCAGCCGCGACGACGCAGAGGAGGCGTTCCTCCGCACCTATCTGGAGCAGGGGATCATGCGACGCAACCCGTTTGCCACCATCGACCGTCCCGGGGTGGGTCGGCTGATCGAGATGGCGATATCGGCGGCACGTCTCGCCAACCCCGGTCTCACCGTCGGCGTCTGTGGCGAGCACGGCGGCGACCCCGAGTCGATCGACTTCTTCCACGAGGTGGGCGTCGACTACGTCTCGTGCAGTCCCCCACGGATCCCGGTCGCCCGTCTCGCCGCCGCCCAGGCGGCGCTCCGGCACCCGGCGGCCAACGGACCGACACCCCCGGTCAGAGGTACTGCCCGGGACTGAAGGGCTGTTCGTCGTCGCCGGATTCGAGGGCGCGGCGACTCCGCATCTGTTCGAGTTGAGCGGCGGCGGCGGCCTGCTGGCTCCACATCGATGCCTGGATCCCATGGAACAACCCCTCCAGCCATCCGACGAGTTGAGCCTGGACCAACCGCAGCTCCGACTCGGACACGGCGCCGTCCTCGATGGGGACGAAGATCGTGTCCAATTCAGCGGCGAGCTCGGGGCTCAGGGCGTCGCTGAGCTGGTCGAGGCTGCGGTGATGAATGTCCCGCAGCCGGAGACGTCCGGCGTCGTCCAGCGGAGCCTGCCGCACCTCGTCGAGCATCGCCCGGGTCATCGAGGCGATCCGGATCAGCTTCGACGGCTCGTTGACCGTGTGCCCGCCGTCGGGTGTCCCGGAACCGGCGGTGGCGGCGTCCTCGTCACCGACGACCTGAGGTGTGAGCGGAGCGGTGGGTTCCCGTGATTGTTCGTTCATGGCAGCAGAGGTTACGCCACGAGGAACCCGAGCCGGTTTGGACGAAGCCGGTCCCGGACACCGGTCCGTACGACGTATCAGACTGTGGCGAAGTCGACCGAGTGCCATCCGGTGGCGCCATCCGGCGCCGGGGGTGCCACCTCGTCGGTCTGGGTGTACCCGGTCCCGTCGGTGGCCCGCACCGTCGCCGTCCAACGACCCGGCTCGAGGGCGACCTCGTGACGCCACTGCACCCAGGACTTGTCGGAGAGCGGCGACGACAACGCGGCGACCTCCCAGGGGCCGTCCCCGATGCGGACCTCCACCCGTTCGACACCCTTGAGTGGCGCCCAGGCAACCCCGGCCAGCACCGTGGGTGCGCCGGCGACGTCGGCTCCCCGCTTGGGGACATCGATCCGCGACTGGGTCTTGATCGGACCCTCCTTGGACCATCCCCGCGGCACCCAGTAGCCGTCGAACCCGTCCCAGGTCGCCAGCTCGATCCGTTCCAACCACTTCGTCGCCGACACGTACCCGTAGAGCCCGGGGACGACGAGGCGGGCGGGGAAACCGTGTGCCGGAGGCAGCAACTCTCCGTTCATCCCGACCGCCACCAACGGATCGCGTCCGTCGAAGGCAAGCTCGGTGGGGAACCCGCAGTTCCATCCGTCGACGGAATGGGACACGAGCTGATCGGCGCCCGGTTGGACCCCGACGCGTTCCAGCAGATCGACGAGTCGGACCCCGGTCCATTTGGCGTTGCCGACCAGCGATCCGCCAACCTCGTTGGAGACACACGACAGCGTGGTGTACTGCTCGTGGAGCGGCATCGCCAGCAGATCGGCCATGGTGAGCACCAACTCCCGCTCCACCATCCCGTCGATGGTCAGGGTCCAGGTGTGGGGATCGGGACGGGGGACCACCAGCGCCGTGTCGATACGGTAGAACTGGTCGTTGGGAACGACCACCGGCACCAGGCCGTCGACCGCAAACGAGGCGTCGGTGCCGGGCGGCGGCACGGTCTCGGTTGCCGCCGGGAGTTCCATGGCACCGCGGACCTCCTCGGAGCGCGAGATGATGAGCGAACGGCCGACCACACCGGACAACGCCGCCCCGATACCGATCCCTCCCACCGTCCACATGAACCGGCGCCGCCCGTCGTCCCCGGGCGACCGGTCGGTGGGGGTCTCCATCGGCGGCGGCTTTCGCAACATCGCCAGCAGCCGGTCGAGACACCACCATCCGGCAAGCGCCGCACCGGCGATGGTGATGACGGTGGCCACTGCGCCGTAGCTGGGCTGACTGAAGGCGGCGGCGATCCCGACCAGGGCGAAACCGGAGAAGGCGGCGACCCCGACCCACCGACGCCGGGCGGCCCACGGACCGATGACGGCCCCGATCAGTACGGCGATGATCACCGTCCCGATGGCGAGCGCACCCTTGTCGGCGGTCCCGAAGACGGTGATGGCGGTGTCCTTGACCACCGGTGGGGCGCTGTCGACGACGTATCCCCCCACCGACGACAACGCCGACGGGACCGACTCGGTCAGCCCGGCGGCGAGCTCGGTGAGGCCGAGGGCGAGCCCTGCGGCAACCGCTCCCGACAGAGCGGCCCTGCCCCTTGGGACCTCGAACGCGGAGTCTGCGGGCAGCTCGGCGGGTGCTGCGTGATCCATGTCGATCGAACTCATGGTGCAGGTCTACCACCCGCCACCGCACTACCGGAACCTTCGGGGCCTTGCCATTCAATGAACTTCGTCATGCCGCCACGTCGGGTCGGCCGCCGACCGCCTCACGGGAGGGGGATCAGGCGGAACGGGCGGCGGCGAGCCAGGTCAGGAAACGCGGGGCGTCCCAGGTGGTGATGATCCGATCGGCAGGGATCCAGCCGCGACGGGCGTTGGCGACACCCCAGCGGACGTTGGCGTACTCGTCGACGTGGTGGCTGTCGGTCGAGATCGCAAACAAGAGTCCGTCGACGCTCCTCGCCTGACGCAACAGCTCGGCGGGAGCATCGAGCCGGTCGAGATGCGAGTTGATCTCGATGGCGGTGCCGGTGGCGGCGGCACCCTCGAAGACCGCCATGGCGTCGATTTCGATCCCCGGCCGGCGACCGATCTTGCGCCCGGTGAGATGACCGATCACATTGACCGCCGGGTCCGCCATGGCGGTGAGTAGGCGTTCGGTCTGGCGGGCCGGGGGGAGGTCGAAATGTGAGTGGACACTGGCGACACAGAAGTCGAGACCGAGCAGAAAGTCCGGGTCGTAGTCGAGGCCACCGTCCGGACCGATGTTGAGCTCGGCGCCCTGCAGAATCGTGAGTTCCGGGTGACGGCTCCGGAGATCGGCCAGCTCCTCTGCTTCGCGGGCGATGGCGTCACGCGACAGACCGTTGATGGACAGGTCCTCCCCGTGCTCGGTCAGCGAGATGAAGGTGAGACCCCGGGACACCGCCGCCTCCACCATGCCCGCCAGCGAGCTCCTTCCGTCACCGGACCAGGTGGAGTGGACGTGGAGGTCGCCACGGATATCTTCGACCGTTGCCAGATCAGGGAGATCCCCGGCGGCGGCAAGGGCGATCTCGCCGAGACCTTCTCGCATCTCGGGGGGGACGGTCTGGAGCCCGAGGGCGGCGTAGATGTCGTCTTCGGTGGACGAGGCCACCACCTTGCCGGACTCGATGTCGGCGAGGGCGTACTCGTTGAGGGTCAGACTCCGATCGAGCGCCCGTTGTCGCAACTCGATGTTGTGTTGCTTCGAGCCGGTGAAGTAGAGGGTGGCGGCGCCGAACTGGTCGGGAGTGACCACACGGAGGTCGACCTGCAGCCCGGAGGCGGTGACCACCGACGACTTGGTGTCGCCCCGACCGATCACCTCGGTGACCGCCGGGCGGGTGACGAACGCTTCCATGACCGGTGCCGGATCGGTGGACGCCACCACGATGTCGATGTCGCCGATGGTGTCCTGGAAGCGGCGCAGGCTCCCGCAGTAGTCGATCCGTTCCACCTCGGGCATCGCCCCGAGAACCGACACCAGGTCCCCGGCAACCGGCAGGGCCCTGGCGATCGGGGTGCGTCGGTCCTTGCCGTGGAGTCCGAGTCGTTCGATCGCCTTGGCGATCTTCTCCTCGGAGCGGGCGCCCAACCCGGGGAGATCGCGGAGTTGGTGCCCGTCGATGGCCACCTTGAGGTCCTCGACGGTCTCGATGCCGAGCTGGTGACGGAGCGTCATCACCGTCTTGGGGCCGAGCCCGGGTATCCGGGTCATCTCGACGAACGCCGGCGGGTAGACGGTGCGGAGCCGGTCGAGTTGCTCCATGCTCCCGGTGTCGACCAGTTCCTTGATCTTGGTCGCCGTGGCTTTGCCCACACCGTCGAGCGCCTGCATCTCACCGACGGACATGGCGGCGACGGGTCGTCCGGCGTCGCGTACCGCCGCTGCCGCCTTCTCGTGCGCCCGGACCCGGAACGCCTGCGGGCTCCCTTCCTCGAGCTTGAGCAGATCGGCAAGTTCCTGCAGCCGCGACGCGATCTCGTGATTGGACATCGGGATCGGGGCGACAGACATTGCGAACTCCGGTGGGGTGCGGGGGCGAGCAGGACGGCTTCCGATGCTACCGCCGGGACGCCTCAATTCGACGGGGTCGCCCCACCGCCTCGGCCGAGATCGACGCCCGCGGTCTGATCGCCGGATCCGCAAGGCTGGCAAGCATCACCGGCCGGTATGGGGAGTAACCTGCAACGCCATGGCTCACCTCGTCGAACCACGCGAGGACGAGCGCATCCACCGCACCTGGGTCAGCGGGGACCGCGCCGTCGTTCGCGCCTTTGTCCAACCCGTGATGCGTTTCGCCCAGGTGGAGGCGGCGGGCGGCATCGTGCTGTTGGTGGCGGCGGTGGTGGCGCTGATCTGGGCCAATGGGCCGTTCGGCGACACCTACGAGACCTTCTGGGAGACGCCCTTCGTTCTGGAGATCGGCAGTTTCCACCTCGAGGAGTCGCTGAAGCATGTCGTCAACGATGCGCTGATGGCGATCTTCTTCTTCGTCGTCGGTATGGAGATCAAGCGGGAGCTGGTGGTCGGCGAGCTGCGCGGGATCAAACATGCCGCCCTCCCCGCGGTCGCCGCCCTGGGCGGGATGCTGGTCCCCGCCCTGATCTATCTGGCGTTCGTCGGCGGTCCCGGCGCCGACGGAGGATCTGGATGGGGCATCCCGATGGCCACGGACATCGCGTTCTCCGTCGGGGTGATCTCGCTCCTCGGACGCCGGGTCCCGGTCGGCGCCAAGCTGTTCCTGCTCGCCCTGGCGATCGCCGATGACATCGGCGCCATCCTCGTCATCGCCGTCTTCTACACCACCGGGCTGTCAATGGGATGGCTCCTCGCCGCCGTCGCCGGTCTGGCCGTGGTCTATGTCGCCGGGCGGGTGGCGGTGCGATCGTTGCTGTTCTATGTCGTCGCCGGGACGGCCGTGTGGTTCTGCGTTCTCGAATCCGGTGTGCACGCCACGATCGCCGGGGTGGTGCTCGGGCTGATGACCCCGGTCGGGGCGTATTACTCCGACAAACAGTTTCGCGCCCATGCCCGAACCGTTCTTGCCCGATTCCAGGTCAACGCCGCCGCACCGAACGCCAGGGAACGGATCGACAACGATGCCCTCGAACTCGCCGCCATCGCCCGCGAATCGGTGTCGCCGCTCGACCGCCTCGAACGCCACCTCGTACCGTGGGCCTCGTTCGTTATCGTCCCGCTCTTCGCCCTGGCGAACGCCGGTGTCGATTTCTCCGGGGTCAACATCGCCTCGGCGGTGACCAGCCCGGTGGCGCTCGGGGTGTCGGTAGGGCTCGTCGTCGGCAAGCTGGTCGGCATCAGCGCCGCCACCCTGCTGGCGGTGAGGCTCGGGGTGGGGGTCCTCCCCAGCGGGACCGGCTCCCGCCAGGTGATCGGGCTGGCGGCCGTCGCCGGTGTCGGGTTCACCGTGTCGCTGTTCATCGCCGAGTTGGCCTTCTCCGCACCCGAGCTGACCATCAACGCCAAGACCG
Organism: uncultured Acidimicrobiia bacterium; assembly: GCA_963708235.1. Taxonomy (GTDB): domain Bacteria; phylum Actinomycetota; class Acidimicrobiia; order Spongiisociales; family UBA5794. The sequence continues at coordinate 3,005,171 of OY970200.1, forward strand.
GCATCTTCGTCGGGTCAGCCATCGCCGGTGTCCTCGGTTACCTCCTGCTCCGCACCGCACCGACGACCACCGGCCCGCTCACCGGGGCCAACCCGAGGATCGGCGCCAACCCCACGACCGCCCCCGAGGACGAACACACGCCGCCGACCGGTTGACGGTCTCCACCGGCAGATCTGTCCGATCAGCGGGTGACGGGAGCCGGGGAAGATCCCGGTAGCATGACGGCTCGAACCGCCAAGGCACCAGGCACCAAACGCCAGGAATCGGGCCAGACGGTCGTTGCCGTCGCCATGATCGGCCCGCCCCCCGGACCAACCGACCACCAGCGACCGTCGAGGAGGAACCAGCTTCAATGCTTGCGCTCCTCGCCTTGCATGCCATCGCCGCCGTCCTCATCGCCGCCGGCCGCCAGCGGTTGGGACGCAGCGCCGTTCTGGTTGCCGGGGCGGCCCCGCTGGCGACGTTCGTCTGGGCGCTGTGGATGTCCGGCGGCATCCTCTCCGGAGAACCACTTGCGGTCAACTACCAGTGGGTGCCCGGGCTGGGGTTGAGCATCGATGTGTTCGTCGACGCCTTTGCACTGCTGATGGTGCTGCTGATCTCAGGTGTCGGTGTGCTCATCTTCGCCTACACCTTCTTCTACATGGGGGACGACTCCAAGGTCGGCGATTTCTGCGGTCTGCTGGTCGCCTTCGCCGGAGCAATGCTGGGTGTCGTGGTCGCCGACAACCTGCTGTTCCTGTTCGTGTTCTGGGAGCTCACCTCGATCACCTCGTTCCTGCTGATCGGATTCAAGGACGAGAAGGCGGCGGCGCGCGCCGCCGCATTGCAGGCGCTGCTGGTCACCGGCGCCGGTGGTCTGGCACTGCTCGGCGGGATCGTGTTGGTCGGGTTGGAGGCGGGCACGTTCTCGATGCGTGCCGTGCTCGAGTCGCCGCCGACCACCACGATGGCGGCAGTGGGAGTCGGGCTGATGCTGCTCGGCGCCTTCACCAAGTCGGCGCAGGTCCCGTTCCATTTCTGGCTCCCCGGAGCCATGGCCGCACCGACCCCGGTGAGCGCCTACCTGCACTCCGCCACGATGGTCAAGGCAGGTGTGTATCTGGTGGCCAGGCTCAGCCCCGCCTTCTCCGAGGTCTTCGGATGGTGGGTGCCGGTCGTGGTCGGCGTCGGTCTCCTGTCGATGCTGGTCGGTGGGATCCGTGCGCTCTACCAGACCGATCTCAAGCTGCTGCTCGCCCTCGGAACCGTCTCCCAGCTCGGGTTCCTGATCGCCCTGTTCGGGACCGGCAACGACGAGATCATGTTCGCCGCCGTTGCGCTGCTGCTCGCCCACGGCGTCTTCAAGGCGACACTGTTCATGGTCGTCGGCATCGTCGATCACCAGACCGGAACCCGAGACCTGCGCAAACTCACCGGGATGTGGCGGGTGATGCGTCCCACCGCCATGGTCGCCGGGATCGCCGTGGCGAGCATGGTGGGTCTGCCCCTGATGTTCGGATTCGTCGCCAAGGAGGCGGTGCTCGAAGGTCTGCTCCACTGGGGAGACCCCTGGTCCGGGGCGGCCACCGCCTTGGTGGTGCTCGGCGCCACATTCACCGCCGCCTACGGAACCCGGTTCCTGTGGGGTGGATTCGCCGACAAACGCAAGACGGAGCTGCTGCGCGACCCGGTCGATCCCGACGATGTCGCCGCCCCCGAGGTCGGGATCCTCCTCCCCGCCGCCCTGCTCACCGCCGTCACCGTGGTGCTCGGCATCGCCCCCGGTGCGGTCGACCAATTGGTGGGCAACGCCGCCGCTGCGCTCGTCATCGGCGCCGACGGCTTCCACCTTGCGGCCTGGCACGGCTTCGGCCCACCTTTGCTGCTCTCGGCGATCTCGGTCGCGGCCGGGGTGGGTCTCTTCGCCGTGGTCCGTCGAGGCTGGGGGGCGGGCCTGGCTGCGGCGATCCCGCGCCGTGTGCCGACTCCGACCTCGGCGTACACCCGGTCGCTGTTCGGTCTCAATGCGTTTGCCAACCGCACCACAAGCATCGTCCAGCCGGGATCGCTGCCGTTCTACACCGGAGTGATCCTGATCACCGTCATCGTGATCCCCGGGATCTCGTTGATGCGGGCCATGCCCGCCATCGACCGCACCGTCTTCGCCGAGTCGCCAATCCAGGTGGTCGCCGCCATCGCCGTGATCATCGGGGCCATCGGCGCCGCCACCGCCTCACGCCGTATCGGTGCGGTCATCTTCCTCGGTGCCGTCGGCTACTCGGTGGCGTTGATCTTCGTCATCCAGGGCGCCCCCGATCTGGCCTTGACCCAGGTGCTGGTGGAGACGCTGACACTGGCCATCTTCGTCCTGGTGTTGCGGCTGCTCCCGGTGCACTTCGAGCAGGTGCGGTGGCCGCTGCAGCGCGGATTCCGCATCCTGGTGGCGTCGGCGCTGGGGGTGTTCGTCACCGGGTTCGCTCTGGCGGCACGTAGCGCCCGCATCGCCGAACCGGTCTCGCAGGCTCACGTCGATCTGGCGCTCCCCGAGGGCGGCGGGAAGAACATCGTCAATGTCATCCTCACCGACTTCCGCGCCTTCGACACGCTCGGCGAGATCACGGTGCTCGCCGTCGCCGCCCTGGGCATCCTCGCCCTGGCCCGGGCCGTGCGTCGCACCGAGCCCGGACCCGATCCCGAAGAGCATGCCGAAGCCGAGGTGACCTCGTGAAAAGGTCGCTGGTTCTCGACACCGTCCTCGATGTGGTGTTCCGCACCGCACTAGTCTTCTCGATCTTCCTGCTGTTCGCCGGCCACAACTCCCCAGGCGGCGGGTTCATCGGCGGTCTCGTCGCCGGCGCCGCACTGGTGCTGCGGTACGTGGCGGGAGGGATCCCCGAGGTCCGCCGGGTCGCACCGTGGTCACCCGATGTCGTGCTCGGGGTGGGTCTGGTCACCGCCGTGATCACCGGGTTGGGAGGATGGGTGTGGGGTAGCGAGTTCCTCAGCGCCGCCAAGTACGAGGAGAGCCTGCCCCTGCTCGGCGTGGTCAAGGCGACCACCGCCCTCCCGTTCGACATCGGGGTCTACATCGTGGTGGTCGGGATCACGCTGGCCGTCCTCACCTCGCTCGGCCGTGAGGAGGAGACCCCGTGATCATCGTCCTGGCCATCGCCATCGGCGTGCTCTACGCCTCCGGCGCCTACCTGATGATGCAGCGCAGTTTGACCCGGATCGTGATCGGTCTGGCTCTGATCGGTCATGGCGCCAACCTGCTGTTGCTGCTCGCCGGTGGCCGGGCCGGAGAGGCGCCGTTCGCCGACGCCACCGGCGAGGTCGCCGATCCGCTCCCGCAGGCACTCGCCCTCACCGCCATCGTGATCACCTTCGCCGTCAGCGCCTTCCTGCTCGCCCTGGCCTACCGAAGCTGGCAGATCAACCGCAACGACATCGTCGAGGACGACATCGAGGACAGCCGGATCGCCAGGGTCACCCGCAGGGAGAAGGAGGTTTCCGAATGAACCTCCTCGTGGTCCTCCCCGTCGTTCTCCCGCTTGCGGCGGCGGGGATCTCCCAGGCCTTCAACCGGTACCCGGTGGTCCAACGGGTGGTGTCGATCTCGGCACTCAGTGCCACCGTGGCGCTCTCGGTGGCACTGGTGGCCGCCGTCGACCGCGACAACATCGTCGTGGCCAAACTGGGCGGGTGGGACGGCCCCATCGGCATCACCCTCGCCGCCGACCGTCTCTCTGCGGCCATGGTGCTGGTGTCCACGATCATGTTGTTGGCGGTCCTGGTCTACGCCATCGGGAGCCCCCGCACCGCCGACCACACCCACTCCTTCCATCCGGTGTATCTGGTGCTCGCCGCCGGCGTCGCCGGGTCGTTCCTCACCGCCGACCTCTTCAACCTGTTCGTGTCGTTCGAGATCATGCTCACCGCCTCGTACGTGCTGATCACGCTTGGCGGGCGACCGTCCCAGGTCCGTCACGGGATGACCTACGTCGTGATCAGCCTGCTGGCGTCGACCTTGTTCATCACCGCCATCGGGCTGGTCTACGCCGCCACCGGAACCGTCAACATGGCGGACCTGGCGGTCAAGCTGGGGGATCTCGATCCCGGGTTGCGGGCGGCGATGGGTGGGCTGTTCCTGGTCGTGTTCGGGATCAAAGCCGCCATCTTCCCGCTGTTCTTCTGGCTGCCGGACTCGTATCCCACCGCCCCCACCCCGATCACCGCCATCTTCGCCGGGCTGCTCACCAAGGTCGGGGTGTATGCGATGATCCGCAGCCAGACGCTGCTGTTCCCGTCGGAAGGCCCGTCCTGGCTGATCCTCACCATTGCGTCACTGACCATGCTGATCGGCGTCATCGGCGCCATCGCCCAGGACGACGTCAAACGCATCCTCAGCTTCCACATCGTCAGCCAGATCGGCTACATGGTGTTCGGGCTCGGGCTGTTCACCGTGGTCGGTCTGGCGGCGACGGTCTTCTATGTGATCCACCACATCGTCGTCAAGACCACGTTATTTCTCATCGGAGGTCTCGTCGAGGAGACCACCGGCACCGGACAACTCCACCGCATCGGGGGTCTCGCCCATTCGGCGCCGTTGCTCGCCGTCATGTTCCTCATCGCCGGGTTCAGCCTGGCGGGGCTCCCACCGTTCTCCGGGTTCATCGCCAAGCTGGGGCTGGTCGAGGCCGGTTTCGCCGCCGGGGCGTGGCCGGTGGTGGCGGTGTCGCTGCTGGTGTCGCTGCTCACCCTGTTCTCGATGACCAAGATCTGGACCGGGGTGTTCTGGGGTCGCCCCGAGGAGCCCCCGCCGATTCCCGAGTCGATGGAGGTCGAAAGGATCCGCTTCCCGGTGGTGATGATGTCGGCGACCGGTGCCGTCACCATCCTCAGCCTGGCGGTGGCGGTGTGGGCCGGCCCGATGTTCGAGTTCGCCGAGCGCGCCGCCGCCGATCTCGCCGATCCGGCGATGTACATCGGAAGGGTGTTGGGCGGATGATGCGACGACTCGTCACCGTGCTGGTGCTCACCGCATTCTGGATCGCCCTGTGGGAGGACCTGAGTTGGGCCAACCTCGTGGGCGGGATGGCGGTGTCGGTGTTCGCCGTCTACCTGGTCCCCCCGTCGCCGTCGACGCAGTATCTGACGGTGCGCCCGCTCGCCCTGATCCACCTCGCCGGATATTTCCTGGTGAAGCTGGTCGAGGCCAGCGCCATCGTCGCCTGGGAGGTGGTCACCCCCCGCAACCGGATCCAGGAAGCCGTGGTGGCGGTGCCTCTGCGATCGGGCGACCCGTTCATGATCACCACACTGGCCAATGCCGTGTCGCTGACCCCGGGAACCATCACCCTCGAGGCGAGGCGGGAGCCACCGACGCTGTATATCCATGTGCTCCATTTCAAGTCCGTCGACGCCATCCGCAGCGACGTCCGGCGCCTGGAGGAACTCGCCCATCGCGCCCTGGTCGCCGTCCCGATACCCGAAGCCGAACCGGGACCGGAAACCGATTCCACCATCACCCCGAAAGGCAACACATCATGAACATCGTGATCGATATCACCATCGGCATGCTGGCGGTCAGCGGGCTGCTGTGCCTCCTCCGTCTGGTTCGCGGCACCTCGGTCCCCGACCGGGCGGTGGCACTCGACACCATGCTGGTCATCATCGTCAGCGGCATCGCCGTCGGATCCACCCGCACCGGCGACGGCACCTACCTCGATCTGCTCATCGTGGCTTCGCTGCTCGCCTTTGTCGCCACCGGGCTGGTCGCCCGGTTCGTGGAAGGATCGAGCTCGTGATCGCAACGGTTATCTCCTCGATCTGCTTCCTGGCCGGCGGCGTCCTCGCCCTCACCGCCGGTGCCGGGCTACAGCGATTCGACAGCGTGTTCGCCCGGATGCACTCGGCCACCAAGCCGGCGACGCTCGGACTGGTGCTGATCATGGTCGGCGCCTCCTTCCAGGTCGGTTCCGCCGGTGACATCGTCAAGTTGATGGTGGTGCTGGTCCTCCAGTTCGTCACCGCACCGGTGGGCGCCCATCTGATGGGACGTGCCGCCTACGGGACCGGTGAGTTGCTCAGCCCCCACACCACCGTCGACGAACTCGCCGACGTGGCGATGCGATGACGACTCCGTCGCTCCCTCCGATCGGTCAGCCGGCGGGCGCCGCTCCCCCTTCGCCCCCGACCGTGGCCGACCGGCTCACCACCGCCGCCACCGTGTGGGGTTTCCGACTCGGTCTTTCATGGCTGATCGGGAGACGGTGGCTGCTGCTCTCCACCACCTCCGGCACCGCCGACCAGGTGCGGCGAACCGCCGTCCGCTACCGCTGGCAGGACGGTGTGCTGGTGATCCCCGACCAGCCGGGTGCCGGATGGTCCACCGATCTGCAGACCCGTCCGGTGGCCATGGCCCAGGCCGCACCCGGTCCGCTGTCCGTCGCCGCCGAGTTCCACGAGGACCGAACCATCACCCTCCCCGCCACCGGTCGCCCCGGCCCCGACCCGGTCCTCCCCGACCTGATCTGGGTCTACCCCGCCGCCCTCCTCCTCGCCCTGGGCCGCCGCCTCCTCCAACCCTCATAGGGCACCCGAAAAGACCCGAGCGCGGCGCCGACCGACCCCGTGAGGCACGCTCACGGGGATGCGAGGAGTGAAGAGGACCCCTCCCGCCCACTACCGGAGAAAGCGATCCCAGACGAGGATGTCCCTTCCGGCCCTCCCGCCCCCGGGAGGGGCAGGGAAGGGCGGCGAGGGCCAGAGAAGAGCAACGCCACGTGAAAGTTTCCTCTGCTGCCTTCGGGAGACAGCGCCACCACACGTCGGCGTCCCCTTCACCCCTCCCGCCCCGAGGGACCCAGTGGAAATCAAGAAGAAGAAGAAGAAGAAGGAGAAGACGCTCGGAAACCACACCCCTCAACAGAAAGCACCCCTTCTGGCCCTCCCCGCCCTGGGGGGCGGGGTGGCTGCGGACGCTTGCGGACGCAGACGGGGCGGGGCGTCAATCTCCCGAACACTGAACTGTCGTCACGATTGCTGGTGCCACTTCGGCAGACCGCCATGGTTCAACGTGTTGAACCACCTGCGGGGCTGGCCGACCGGTGCGAGATCGACAGGCCCGAATCCGGTCACGGGGCGATGGCGAGGCTGCCTTCGGGTTCGATGGTCTCGTCGAGGGGGACGTAGCCGGGGACGAGGGCGTGGGGAGTGTCGAGATAGACCTTGGCTTCGGGCATCCCGGCGAAGCGGCCGTGGCTCCAGCGGACCTCGACGTGACCGGCGACCTCGGCGTTGCGGTCGGATGTGGTGTCGAACACCGTCGCCTGCCAGTGGACGACCGGTTGGTGGCGGGTGTCGTCGGCCCAGGTCTCGAGTCCGAGGAATCGGTAACGGTTGCGGAAGTCCCACGGAGTGGAAACCCGGAACCGCAGCCTCTGCCCCACCGCGGACTCGCCGAGCACGAAGTAGGGGGCGGCCTGGAGTCGGAGCAACCGCCACGTCATCAGTTCCTGGGTTCGCAGGGTGCTCAGCCGGTCCCGCCAGCGGCGTGCGGAGGCGATCCCCACCTCGGCGGCGAACCGGCGGTAGGCGGCACGCAACTCGCCGGTGAGATGACTCGGGATCGATTTCTTGAGCAGGTTTCGCTGGATGCGATCCAGTTGATCCACCAGGTCCGGCAGCCCTCCTCCTTCGAGATGGACCCGGCAGGTGTCGTAGAACGCCTGGTAGGCGTCCGGCGCCACCTCCGAATACCAGTCCCCTCTCGTCCCCGACGGGTCGGCGAGCAACCGGTCGAAGAGGTTCCACGGCGACGAGTTGGTGAGGATGTCCGACCCGTACTTGCACGACACCAGATAGACGTGATCGACGCGGAGGTCGGCAGGGATCTGGTCGTACCCGGGCGGGCGGTGGGCGCCCTTCCATTCCAGTGACCATGGAGGTCGGCCGCGGAGACCGTCGGTCGAGCGGGCGAAGTCGACGCCGTTGCGCCAGGCCACCTCGAACTCACGCTGATGCAACCCTGCGGTCCGGGCGGCGTCGAGCCGGTCGTAGTGCTCAGGCCCGACGTTGCGCACCGAGTCGGGGCGGACCTCGAGCGCCCGGTCGATGTCGGGGAATCCGAGCATCCCGAGCCCGGTGACGATCTCGGTGATCTCCGACCGGAGCGGTGGCATCGCTACCTCCGCCGGAACGACCGACAAGACGACCGGCGTCCGTTCACCGCAACCCGCGGAGATCGGCCTCGACCCAGAACCCGGGGAGCGGAACGTCGTGACCGCCCGATGCGTAGGCGGCAAGTCGCCCGACGTGTGCATCCGAACGCATCTCGATCGCATCCCAGAACATCCGAGGCCCGGCAGCGTGCATCGCCTTCAGCCCGTGCCCTTTCTCGGGAAGATGCGAGGTCAGCAGCAGCAGCCGGACCAGCCGCCGGTCGGGGTCGTCGCGATGTTCTGCGGGAACCTCGGAGTCCGGTCGCTCGGCATCCTGCCGGAACAGCGCGGCCCTTCCAAGCGTCTTCCACAAGGTGTCGGTCCGGCGCAGACCGCCACGGGAGGTGACGGTGAATGCCCCGGACACATCTACGAACCAGAGACGGCCGTCGCTGCGGCTCTCCACCACAAGGTTGATCTCCACCCCGAGGTGTCGCAGGCGGTGATCGCGCTTGACCACCTCGAACCCGGCGACATCGAGCACCGACTCGGCGAGGCGCTTTGCCTGTTGGCCCTCGAACGTGGCCCGTGCCTGCGCATCGGCAGGAGGTGGGGCGGCCATGTCGGCTGTGTCGACGGCGGGGACCGGTACGGGCTCCGCCGCCGCAGCCACCGCCTCGGTGCGGTGCATGGCCTCTTCGACCCGCTGCCGTGCGATCTCGCAGTAGGTCTCGTCGAGGTCGTAGCCGACGGTGCGCCGGCCCCCCTCGACGGCGGCGACCAGGGTCGAACCCGAGCCCATGAACGGATCGAGCACCAGGTCGTTGCGGTAGGTGTAGAGGTTGATGAGTCGTGCCGGGAGGGCCACCGGGAAGGGGGCCGGGTGCTTGACCCGTCGGGCGCTCTCGGCCGGGATGTGCCACACATCGAGCGTGGCCTCCATGTACTCGTCGGCGGTAAGGGCGCTGGCGTCGGTCTCGTGGGGCAGACCGGCGGCGATGCGTTTCTCGACCGGCAGCGCCCGGTCGAAACGGCCCTTGCTGGCGATGACCACCCGTTCGGTGAGATCACGGATCACCGGGTTGGTCGGGCTCCGGAACGATCCCCAGGCCAAGCTGTTGGCTGCCCCCTCGGCCTTCTGCCAGATCACCTCGCCGCGCAGCAGCAGACCGAGTTCCTGGAGGATCCCGATGACATCCGCCGAGAGGCTGCGGTAGGGCTTTCGCCCGAGATTGGCCACGTTGACGGCAATACGCCCACCCGGCTCGAGCACCCGGACACACTCGCTGAACACCTCGGTGAGCATGTCGAGATAGTCGGCGTAGGAGGCGGGGACACCGCCGACCCCGAGTTCCTGCTCGTACTCCTTCCCGGCGAAATACGGCGGTGAGGTGACCACCAGCGCAACCGATGCGTCGGGCACGTCCACCATCTTGCGGGAGTCGCCGACGATGCACCTGGGCTCGTCGAATCCGGCCGCATACACCGGGCGGTCCGAGTCGTCGGAGAGGACGGGCGGCGGAAACCGCTCGTAGAACGCCGTGGCGTCATGGCTCTCCCGGCGCCCCACGCCAAAGGCGGACGTCGATGTCGGTCGGCGGCGGTCTGCCACGGAAGAGGTCCCTCGTCTCGTTGTGTCACTCCCGGCCTGCACGTTACCGGCACCGACCGACACGAATGAGGTTCACCACCTTCGACCCATGGGTAGGGACCGCCCATGCCCCATGAGACCCCCAGTTCCACACCGCAGGAGATCGAACTCACCACCGACCTGCCCGGGGTCGAGCCGGACCTGGTGCTCCGGTACTTCACCGACTCCGACCTGGTGACCGAGTGGTGGGCCCCGGAGAGCGAGATCGACCTCGATGCCGGCACCTACACCCATCGCTGGCCCGAGACCGGTCAGACACTCGGCGGGCACATCCTCGAGCACCGTCCCGGCGAGACGGTGTCCTTCTCCTGGGAGTCGGATCACGAATTGAACGAGCCGGAACGCACCGTCGTCGTGACGGTCACGCCTCAGGGCGACGGCACCCGTCTCACCCTCCGCCACGGGACGTACGGCCCCACCGACGGGGAAGCCGAGGAACGCCAAGGCCATCTCGAGGGTTGGGAACATTTCCTGCCACAGCTCGTCGAAGCGGTGGGCGCCCGGTGAACCCGGTTCCCGGATCCCGCCGAAGCCGAGGAGCACTATCGCTACCCGTCGGCTGCCCGATAACTCCCCAGCACCCGGAGATGCGTCAAAGTTGCGGGAGGCGGTTCGATGATGGCGGCGAGCGCATCCGCACCGGGGTCGTGGACGAAGTCGACGAAGAACCGGTAGCTCCATCGCTCGTCGCTGGGACGGGACTCGATCCGGGTCAGGTTGGCGCCCCGGAGACCCAGCTCGGTGAGCGCCAGCGCCAGGGCACCGGGCCGGTGGGCGGTGACGAACAACACCGAGGTCTTGTCGTCCTCGGGGCCCACCTCTGGGGGTCCGGGTGCCAGCACCACGAACCGGGTGGTGTTGTGGGTGCGATCCATCACATCGGCTCGCAGCACCACGAGCCCGTGGGGTTCCGCCGCTTCCGGCGGAGCCAGCGCCGCCATGGTGGGGTCTCCGGCGGCGGCCACCTCACGCACCGCACCGGCGGTGTCGGCGGTCGGAACCGGGTCGACTCCCATCGCCAGCAGCGTCGCTTCCGCCTGCGAGAGTGCCTGGGCATGTGAGCGCACCGTCTTCACCGTGGCGACATCGGTCCCCGCAACGCCGAGAAGCGCATGGCGAACCTCGACCAGGTGTTCGGCGATGATCGACGTCGCTTGTTCCCCCGGTTCAGTGGGGAGGCGGTCGAGCACCGGCAGCACGCTTCCGGTGGTGGAGTTCTCCACCGGGACCACCAGCCGATCCACGGCTCCACTGCGCAGCGCCGCAAACGCCTCGACGAACCCGTGGAGCCCGATCGCCTCACCCTCGGAAAACAACTCGCCGACGGCGCGATGGCTGTACGAGTAGGGCTCCCCCTGATATCCGATGCGCATCGCCGGAGGCTACCCGCGGCGAGCGTGCGGTCCACCCGACCTCTATGCCGCAGATGTCGGGTCGAACCAGACGACTCCGGGGAACCCGGCGAAATCGTGATCGGCCGAAGCAAGGCGGGCGCCGTGTTCGATGGCGAGTGTGGCGAGGTGCGCATCCAGCACCAGGTTGGCCCCGGCTTGCCGGTCGGTGAGCATCTCACGGAGAAGTGCCGTGTGGCGATTGGTCGGGTGGACGATCGTGGTGCACGGCAGATCGAGCCACCCCTCGATGTAGGCGATCGCCTCAGCCGTCGGCATCGGGTTGTCGAAGATCCTCGGGTTGGTAGTGAGTCGGACAAACGCCAGCATCACGCTCCACGCCAGCCCGACCGTTTCGCTACCGGAGAGGATTGCCTCCAGCCATCCCCTGCTGCGCTCGTGCAACGGCGATCGCCCATCGACGGCGTAGATCAGCACATTGACGTCGGGAAGGATCACTTCCGGATTTCCAGCTTGCGCACGATGGCCTCGTCTTCGAGTTCCGCCGCGAGTCGCAGCCCTTTGGTGAGATCGACACCGGGACGCAGACCCAGGGAGCGTGGCTCGACGCGGTAGGTCTCGGCTCGTCTCGGTTCCTCCCCGGCGAGGCCACGACGGAGTGCGATGTCCATCGCCTCCTTGAACGTGATGCCGCGCTCACGGGCGATGGCCCGCAATCGGACCTCGACATCGGGGGCGAGTGATACCGTGGTGCGCATCGACGCATATTATCACTACCGATGTTGATGCGTGTATGCGTCGCCAGCGGCCTGCCGGATTGGGGGCGGTGACGTGCCCTAGGCTGCCGGCGATGGACCGGACCCTCAAGGTGGTGGCGCTGCTCTCCTGCGCCTATGTGGCGGCGCACATCATGGCGGACGTCGCCAGCCTGCGGATCATCACCGTGTTCGGGGTGACCATGGATGGCGGGACCCTGATCTACCCGTTCACCTTCACCCTGCGCGACCTGGTCCACAAGGCCGCCGGGGCACAGATCGCACGGACGCTGATCTTCGCCGCCGCCGGTATCAACATCGTGATGGCAGCGCTGTTCAAGTTGGTGGCGGTGCTCCCCGCCGACCTGGAGGTCGGTCCGCAGGACGAGTTCGGCATCGTGCTCACCCCGGTGATCCGGATCGTCATCGCTTCGATCATCGCCGAGGTGATCGCCGAGCTGATCGACACCGAGGTATACCGGGCGTGGGTGAAACGGTTTGCGGAGCGGTTGCAGTGGGGTCGGGTGCTGGTCTCGAACGCCGTCTCGGTGCCGATCGATTCGGTGATCTTCGCCGTGATCGCCTTCGGCGGCGTGATCCCCCCGGGGGCGGTGGTCGCCATCATCTGGGGCAACATCCTGGTCAAGATGCTGGTCACCGGGATATCGGTCCCCTGGATCTACCTGGTCCGGGGGCGAGAACCCAGCGTCCACTGACGGCGGCGGCTCGGCCCGCCCATCGTCATTTTCCCCGCTCCTGGACGCAGCCCGGCACCCGATAGGTACACTTGGCAAACGGATCTCTCCCCCACCTGGCGTACCTGGTGGCCGCGGGCGATCCCTGAAACCGCACCAGGGCCGAAACCCTCAACCGCAAGGAGAAACGTCTTGCGTTCCCGAATGAAATTGACCGCACTGTTCGCAGTGCTGCTGCTGGTCGTCGCCGCATGCGGTGACGACGGTGGCGACACCACCACGACCGCCGCCGCCGGCGGCGACGTGACCACCACCGTCGCCGATGTCACCGAGACCACCATGGCCCCGGACACCACCATGGCGCCCGACACCACCATGGCCACCGACACAACCGAGGCAACGGCCGGCGGCGACGCCGTACTGGCCTGCCAGATCACCGATGTCGGCGGGATCGACGACAAGTCGTTCAACCAGACGGCGTTCAAGGGCATCACCGATGCCATCGCCTCCGGTATCGCCACCTCCGACTCCAACTACCTGGAGTCGCAGTCGGCAACCGACTACGAGCCCAACATCAACTCGTCCATCGAGCGTGGGTGCGACATCATCATCACCGTGGGCTTCCTGCTCGGTGACGCCACCGCCGCCGCTGCGGCCGCCAACCCCGACCAGAAGTTCGGCATTCTCGACAACCTGTACGACCCGCCGATCGACAACGTCGTCGGGCCGTATTCGAGACCACCGACGCTGCGTTCCTGGCCGGCTATCTCGCCGCCGGGGTCACCCAGACCGGTGTGGTCGCCACCTACGGCGGGATCCAGATTCCCTGTGGCGTGACCTGCTTCATGGACGGTTTCGTCTACGGCGTGCGCTACTACAACGAGCAGAACGGCACCGATGTGCAGACGCTCGGCTGGAACCCCGAGGACCAGACCGGTGTCTTCACCGGTGACTTCGAGAACCTGGACAACGGCCGCAACGTCACCCAGTCGTTCATCGACGAGGGCGCCGATGTCATCCTGCCCGTCGCCGGCCCGGTCGGCGAAGGCTCGGCGGCACTCGCCCAGGAGCTCGGCAACGTCTGGATCGTCGGGGTCGACGCCGACTGGTTCCAGACCGTGCCGCAGTACGCCGATGTCACTCTGACCTCGGTGCTCAAGGGTCTCGACGTGGCCGTCTACGAGATCATCGAGAGCGTCGTCGATGGCAGCTTTGCCGGTGGGACCCGCTCCTTCTCCATCCAGGAGGACGGCGTGGGCATTGGCCCGATCAACGAGTCGGTTGATGCCGCTCTCGTCGATCAGCTCGCCGAGGTGGAGGCCGGTCTCAAGGACGGCAGCATCGTCCCCGCCGATCAGGTCGCCGCCGGCTGATCACCCGGAGCCTCCGCTCCACACCTATCCGAATCGACCGGTGGAGCCCCGCCCAGGCGGGGCTCCACCGCGTCACCGCCCTCCCACCAGGGCCGAAAGACACCTGCGCAACCAGGAACCGCAACGCTAGAGTCCGGCTCCAGAGGGGACTTGGGCCGACCGGATGGGGCGACCTTGCGACTCGAGCTGAGGAACATCACCAAACGGTTCCCGGGTGTCGTCGCCAACGACTCGGTCGACCTCGCCGTCGAATCCGGCGAGATCCTCTCGCTGCTCGGTGAGAACGGCGCCGGCAAGACCACCCTGATGAACATCCTCTACGGGCTCTACCACGCCGACGAGGGTGAGATCCTCATCGACGGGAAACCGGTGACGTTCGACACTCCGGGTCAGGCCATCGCCGCCGGTATCGGGATGGTCCACCAGCACTTCATGCTGGTCCCGGTGTTCACCGTCACCGAGAACGTGGTGCTCGGTGTCGAGCCGACCGTCGGACCCACCGGGCACATCGACATGAAGCAGGCCGAGCGTGACGTCACCGAGATCTCCACGCAGTACCGCCTCGCCGTCAACCCGTCGGCCATCATCGAGGATCTGCCGGTCGGGATCCAGCAGCGGGTCGAGATCATCAAGGTGCTCTTCCGCGAGGCGGAGGTGATCGTCTTCGACGAACCCACCGCCGTGCTGACCCCCCAGGAGGTCAGGGAGTTCTTCGGGATCGTCGAAAAACTCAAGCAGGACGGCAAGGCGATCATCTTCATCTCCCACAAGCTGGGCGAGGTACTCGAGGTCTCCGACCGGATCGCCGTGTTGCGCCGTGGCAAGGTGGTGGGCACCACCACTCCCGCCGAGACCACCGTCGGGGCGCTCGCCGAGATGATGGTGGGTCGAGCCGTCGACCTGGTGGTCGACAAGACCCCGGCGGTTCCCGGTCCGGCGGTGCTCGAGGTCGCCGACCTGGTGGTGCTCGACGACCGCAGCCACGCCGCCGTCGACCACGTCAGCTTCTCCGTCAACAAGGCCGAGATCGTCGGGATCGCCGGTGTCCAGGGCAACGGCCAGACCGAGTTGGTCGAGGCGCTCACCGGTCTGCGCACCCCGTTGTCGGGCACGGTGCTGCTCGAAGGACGCGATGTCACCCGGGCCAGCCCGCGGCAGATGCACCACTCCTCGGTTGCCCACGTTCCGGAGGACCGCCAGCGTGAGGGGCTCGTCCTCGACTTCGACCTCACCGAGAACCTCGTCCTCAACTCCTACTACGACCAGCCCTTCAGCCGCGGTGTCGTCATGCAGTGGGACGTGGCCCATCGCACCGCCGAGGAACTGGTCGCCCAGTACGACGTCCGTGCCCCGTCGGTCGATGTCGCCGCCCGCAACCTGTCCGGGGGCAATCAGCAGAAGCTGATCGTGGCCCGAGAGTTCTCCCGGGACGTCCGGTTGATCGTCGCCAGCCAACCGACACGCGGGGTCGATGTCGGCTCCATCGAGTTCATCCACCGACGGATCGTCGAGGAGCGCGACGCCGGCACGGCGGTGCTGATCGTCTCCAGCGAGCTCGACGAGATCATGGCGCTCGCCGACCGGATCATCGTCATGTTCCGCGGACAGATCGTCGCCGAGACCACCCCCGGTGAGACATCCAACACCGAACTCGGTCTGTTCATGGCCGGATCGACCCGATGAGTACCCCGCCACCACCGCCCCCGGGAGACGATTCGCCCGCCGATCCTTCAGGCGAGGTTCCGCCGGTGCGCGGCACCATGTGGGAACGGGTCGCACCGACCGATGTCGACTGGCGATCGATCCTGATCATCCCGCTGCTTGCGGTGTTCACCGCACTGGTGATCGGGGCGCTGCTGATCCTGGTCACCGAAGGCGCCGGCGCCATCTGGCCGGCCTACAAGGCCCTCTTCCTCGGGGCGTTCGTCGGGTGGGGATCGATCTCCGAGACCCTGCTCAACGCCACCCCGCTGATCCTCGCCGGGCTCGCCGTCGCCATCGGTTTCAAGGCGGGTCTGTTCAACATCGGCGTCGAGGGTCAGATGATCGTCGGCGGGATCTCGGCGGTCATCGCCGGGTTCACCTTCACCGGGCTGCCCACCATCATCCACCTGCCGCTCGCCGTCCTCGCCGGGATCCTCGGCGGCGCCCTCTGGGGCGGGATCCCCGGGCTCCTCCGCGCCAAGACCGGGGCCCATGAGGTCATCACCACGATCATGCTCAACTACGTCGCCTACAACCTGCTCAACTACCTGCTCAAGACGACGTTCATCCAGCGACCGGACCGGTTGGACCCGATCTCCAAGATCGTCGAACCGACGGCGCGGTTCCCCAAGCTGCTCGACTGGCTCCCCATCGACGCCGCCTCGGGGCTCCGGGTCCACACCGGTCTGATCGTGGCGCTTCTCGCCGCCTGGTTCATCTACTGGTTGCTCTACCGCTCCACCATCGGATTCGAGTTCCGGATGGTCGGCGCCAACCCCGACGCCGCCGCCTACGGTGGGGTGTCGGTCACCTGGTCGATCGTGGCGGTGATGGCGATCTCCGGAGCACTGGGAGGAATGGCCGGCGCCAACGAAGCGCTCGGGATCCTGGGCACCGCCACCCCGGGATTCACCGCCGGGATCGGTTTCAACGCCATCGCCCTGGCGTTGCTGGGTCGGTCCCACCCTGGCGGCGTGGTGCTCGCCGGTCTCCTGTTCGGGGCGCTCAGCGCCGGGGGACGCACCATGCAGGCGCAGAGCGCCGTCGGTCTCGACCTCATCACCATCGTCCAGGCCCTCATCATCGTGTTCATCGCCGCCCCGGCGCTGGTCCGGTCGATCTACCGGGTCCGCACCGGTGACGCCGAAGGCGCCCAGATCACCAGGGGATGGGCGGCATGACCGCAACCACCGTCCCCTCGACCACGACCGTCTCCCCTGCCGAGGTCCGTCGCGCCCGCATCCTCGGCGTCGTCTATCTGGTGATGGCGTTCGTGGTGTTGTGGTTCTTCGCCAGAGATGTCGACGGCGATGCCGTGTTCCGGCTCGGCGCCACACCCGGGGATCTCGATCTCACCGTCCCCTCCCAGGGGATGGCCTATCTCACCGCCGCCGTGTTCGCCTTCCTCGGGGGCGTGCAACTGATCCGGGGGCTGGGCAAGTGGACCAACGTGGTGCTGGCGTTGGCGATGGGTCTGCTCGCCTTCACGTTCCTTGCCTGGGCCGCGTCGGGGAAGTCCTTCAGCATGGTGGGGATGCTGACCACCACGGTGGCAGCGGCGACCCCGATCGCCTTCGGCGCACTCTCCGGGGTGATGTGTGAGCGGGTGGCGGTGATCAACATCGGCATCGAGGGGATGCTGCTGTCCGGTGCCTTCATGGCGGCCTTCATGGGCTCGCTCTACGGGCCGGTCGCAGGCGTGGCCTCCGCAGTGGCGGTCGGCGGGATCCTCGCCTTTGCGCTGGCGGTGCTCGCCATCAAGTACCGCGTCGACCAGATCATCGCCGGGGTGGTGATCAACCTGTTTGCGCTGGGTCTCACCTCGTTCCTCAGCGCCCAGGTCCTGGTGGAGAACTCCGCCCGCTACAACAGCCCTGGCGTGCTGCGCGCCATCGCCATCCCCGGGCTGTCCTCGATCCCGGTCATCGGCCCCATCCTGTTCAACCACAACATCTTCGTCTACGGGATGTTCCTCATCGTCGCCTCGATGAGCTACGGGCTGTTCCGCACCCGCTGGGGTCTGCGCTCGCGGGCGGTGGGTGAACATCCCAAGGCCGCCGACACCGTCGGCATCAACGTCTACCGCCTCCGCTATCTCAATGTCACCCTCGGCGGGATGATCGCCGGGTTCGGCGGCGCCTACTTCACGTTGGGCTCGGTGGGGGCGTTCAACGAGAACATGACCGCCGGGCGCGGGTTCATCGGCCTGGCGGCGATGATCTTCGGCCGCTGGAACCCGGTCGGGGCGCTCGGTGCGGCACTGGTGTTCGGATTCGCCGATTCGCTGCAGGTGAAGCTGGCGATCCTCGACACCGGGATCCCGTCCGAGTTCCTGCTGATGGCCCCCTACCTGGTGACGATCGTCGTCGTCGCCGGTCTCGTCGGCAGAGCCCGTCCGCCCGCCGCCGACGGTCAGCCCTACATCAAGGACTGATCGTTCCGGCCGGTCCCCGGTCGGGAGCACAGCGCAAAGTCCCACCCACCCCTGCCCGTGGAGCCGGTTCAGTGCCCCTCCCGACGTAAGACGTTTTGTGGTACCATATCGCACATGCCCACGGTTACGATTCGTACGACAGAAGAGGTAGAGCAGGCACTCGACGCGCTTGTCGCCGAGGGGGTCAGCCGATCGGAGGCGATTCGCCAGGCAATCCTCGCCGCCCACCAGCAGCAACGCCACGCTCGTCTTCGCACCGAGGCGGAGGCGCTCCGCAACGACCCCGACGACAATGCGGAATCGCTTCGGGTTGCGGAGGAGATGGAGGAGCTCCGTGCGTGGTGACATCTACCGGCTCCGCACCCCCCGGGAAGCCCTAGGCAGGGAGCAACGTGGCGCCCGATACGCCGTTGTGGTCCAGTCGAGTCATCTCCCGTTGTCGACGTGGCTGGTGGCGCCGACGTCCACGGGCGGGCTCCCCGCATCGTTCCGACCGGAGATCGAGATCGACGGCACGATGACCCGCATCCTCGTCGAGCAGACGAGTGCGGTCGATCCGGAACGCCGTCTCGGCGACCTGGCGGGTCGGCTCACCTCCACCGAGATGGCAGCGGTGGACGAGGCGTTGCTCGATGTCCTCGGTCTCCGGTAGCGAGATCCGATGAGTCTGCCGGTACGGCCCCGTGTGGAGCTGTCGACCCGAGCCCGGGAGCAACCGGAGGCAGCGGTCTAGGCTGCCGGTGCACCGGCGCTGCTGCCGGTGTGATCGTGACTTGCGAGGAGACCACCCATGGCCACACCCCACATCGGCGCCGAACGAGGCGACTTTGCCGACGTCTGCCTGCTTCCCGGCGATCCGCTGCGCGCCAAGCACATCGCCGACACCTTCCTCGACAACGCCGTCGAGGTGAACGCCACCCGCAACATGCTCGGGTACACCGGCACCTTTCAGGGTCGTCGGGTGTCCACCATGGGAACCGGGATGGGGATCCCCTCGGCGTCAATCTACGCCAAGGAACTGATCACGGAGTACGACGTCACCAAGCTGATCCGGGTGGGGAGCTGTGGGGGGATCCGGGCCGATGTCGGGATCCGCGATGTCATCATCGCGCTGGGTGCCTGCACCGACTCGGGAGTCAACCGGTCCCGGTTCCGCGGTCTCGACTTCGCCGCCATCGCCGACTACCAGTTGCTGCGGGCTGTCGCCGACGCCGCCGAGGTCTACACCGCCAAACACGAAGGCAACCCGGTGCGGGTCGGCAACGTGTTCTCCGCCGATCTGTTCTACCACCCCGACTTCGCCCTGTTCGACACCATGGAGGCGATGGGGGTGATGGCGGTCGAGATGGAAGCGGCCGGGCTCTACGGCGTCGCCGCCGAGTACGGCGCCCAGGCGGTGGCGATCATGACCGTCAGCGACCACGTCCGCACCGGTGAGGCGACCAGCGCCGAAGAACGCCAGTCGACCTTCAACGACATGATCGAGATCGCCCTCGCCGCCGTTGTCGGGATGGATTGAGCTCCGCACCGGCGTACGCCACACGGGACGATGGCGATTCGACGGGCGGGCGAGGTCCCGTCCCGGTCACGTCGGGTTCGGGCGGCACCGTCAGCCGCCGGTCGCCGAAGGATCAGGTTCGGTGGGGCGGCCGTCTGAGTACCATTGAACATATGGCGTCAGAGCAGTCACCCGCGCAATCCGACACCGAGGACTTCGGACCGAACTCCTGGGTCGTCGATGAGATGTACCAGCGTTACCTCGATGCTCCCGAAACGGTGAGCGACGAGTGGCGATCCCACTTCGAGGGACGGCCGTCCGGCAGTTCCGGCGACGGTGCCGCCCCACCGGTTGCCCCGCCCCCACCCTCACTCTCCAACGGCGATCAGGGCACACCGGCGACACGGGCGGGAACAAGCCCGGCGGCGGTCCCCTCTGTTGCCCAGGCGACTGCTGCCCCGTCGGCCACCGCCCCCGCCGCAAGGCCCCCGGCCGCAAGGCCCCCCGCCGCAAAGCCCGGCACACCGCAGCCCGACGCCGGAGGAGCCAAGGCCTCCGCACCGAACCCTACGACCTCGAGTACCGCTGGACCGGATGCGGACGCCAAGAAGCCTGCCCCCGCAAAGAGCGCCGCCACCGAGGCGCTCGAGGACGAACAGGTGCTTCGTGGTGGTGCCGCCACCATCGCCGAGCGGATGGACGCAAGTCGCGACCTCCCCACGGCGACATCGGTGCGGACCTTCCCCGCCAAGTTGCTCGAGGTCAACCGGCGCATCATCAACAACCAACTCGCCCGGCGACCCGACGGGGGCAAGGTCAGCTTCACCCACATCATCGGTTGGGCCGTGGCCAAGGCGCTGATGGAGCGCCCGGCGATGAACGCCGCCTACCGGGTGATCGATGACAAGCCCCACCGCATCGGGTTCAACCACATCAACCTCGGTCTGGCCATGGACCTCGAGCGCAAGGACGGATCCCGCACCCTGCTCGTCCCCAACCTCAAGATGGTCGACGAGATGGACTTCAAGCAGTACTGGCTCGCCTACGAGGACGTGGTGCGACGGGCCCGCAGCGGCAAGATCACCCCCGACGACTTCGCCGACACCACGGCCACGTTGACCAACCCGGGTACCGTCGGAACCGTCCAGTCGGTTCCCCGCCTGATGCCCGGTCAGGGTCTGATCGTCGGTGTGGGCCGCATCGGATTCCCCCCCGAGTACGAAGGCGCCGATCCGCTGACCATCGCCAATGCGGGTATCGGCCGCACGCTGACGATGACCAGCACCTACGACCATCGCATCATCCAGGGGGCCGAAAGCGGGCTGTTCCTGGCCCGTATCCATGAGCTCCTGCTCGGCGCCGACGACTTCTACGACGACATCTTCCGGTCGATGGAGATCCCCTACGTCCCGGCCCGGTGGGCGATCGACTCGAACCCGCCCGCCGGCACCTGGGCATGGGCGGAGAAGCAGGCCAGCGCAC
Organism: uncultured Acidimicrobiia bacterium; assembly: GCA_963708235.1. Taxonomy (GTDB): domain Bacteria; phylum Actinomycetota; class Acidimicrobiia; order Spongiisociales; family UBA5794. Next base: position 3,026,259 of record OY970200.1, read on the forward strand.
TCCGGCTGATCAACATGTACCGGGTGCGGGGCCACCTCATCGCCGACCTCGACCCACTGCGTCAGAATCCGCCGGTCATCCACACCGAGCTCGACCCGCTCACCTACGGACTGACACTGTGGGACCTCGATCGCGAGTTCGCCACCGGTGGGTTCGCCGGTCAGACCCGGATGGATCTGGGACGGATCCTCGGGCTGCTGCGCGATGCCTACTGCCGCACCTCCGGCATCGAGTACATGCACATCCAGGAACCGGACCAGAAGCTGTGGATCCAGCAGCACGCCGAGATGCCGACACCGGAGCTTCCTGTCGAGGAGAAGGTGCGGATCCTGCGCAAGCTCGACGAGGCCGAGAGTTTCGAGCGCTACCTCCACACCAAGTTCCTCGGCGCCAAGCGCTTCAGCTTGGAGGGCTCGGAGAGCCTGATCCCGCTGCTCGACGCCCTGCTGACCACCGCCGCCGACTCGGGGATCGAGGATGTCGCCATCGGGATGTCCCACCGTGGCCGGCTCAACGTGCTCGCCAACACCGTCCGCAAGCCGCTTCCGGCGATCTTCCGGGAGTTCGTCGGGTTCGAGGATCCCGACGAGAGCAACCACTTCTCCGGTGACGTCAAGTACCACCTCGGAGCCAAGGGGTTCCACACCACACCGGACGGGCGCAAGATCACCGTCGAGGTGGTCGCCAACCCCAGCCATCTCGAAGCCGTCGACCCGGTACTGCAGGGAATCACCCGCGCCAAGCAGGAGGCCCGCGGCGCCGGCTCCGAGGACACCGTGTTGCCGGTGCTGCTCCATGGCGACGCCGCCTTCTCCGGTCAGGGGGTCGTCGCCGAGACGTTCAACCTGTCCCAGCTCCGCGGCTACTACACCGGCGGCACCGTTCATATCGTGGTGAACAACCAGGTTGGTTTCACCACCTCGGCGCTCGACGCCCGCTCGACGTTCTACGCCACCGATGTCGCCAAGGCGGTACAGGCCCCGATCTTCCATGTCAATGCCGATGACCCCGAGGCGGTGGTCCGGATCGCCCGGATGGCGTTCGCCTTCCGCGAGGCGTTCCACAAGGACGTCGTGGTCGATCTGGTCTGCTACCGGCGTCTCGGGCACAACGAGGGCGACGAACCGTCGTACACCCAGCCCAAGATGTACCGCATCATCGACAACCACCCCTCGGTCCGCACCATCTACGGCGAGCGGCTGATCCAGAACGGGGTGGTGACCGAGGACGAGGTGGCGGCGCTGGTCGCCGAGTACCGGGCCACCTTGGACAAGGGGTTGGAGACGGCGAAGACGGCCCTCCCCACCCCCCGCGACCCGCACGGACCGGCGATCAGCACCATCGGGACCCGTGTCGACACCGCCAGGCTCACCGACATGGAGCGCCGGATGCAGGAGCTTCCCCGAGGGCTTCACGCTCCACCCGAAGATCCGCAAGATGCTGACCGAACGCACCCAGCTCTTCGCCGGCGGCGAGGTGGACTGGGCGCTGGCCGAGGCACTCGCCTTCGGAAGCCTGTCGCTCGAGGGGATCCGGGTCCGCCTCGCCGGCGAAGACTCGCAACGGGGAACGTTCTCCCATCGCCATGCCGTACTCGTCGACTACGACACCGAGGACGAGTACACCCCGCTGCAGAACCTGCATCCGGAACAGGCGCCGCTCAAGATCTACGACAGCCTGCTGTCCGAGTTCGCCGCCATGGGCTTCGAGTACGGCTACTCGGTGGCCGCTCCCGAGGCGTTGGTGATGTGGGAAGCCCAGTTCGGCGATTTCGTCAACGGCGCCCAGGTGGTCATCGACCAGTTCCTCGCCTCCGGGATGGACAAGTGGGACCAGACGAGCGGCGTGGTGCTGCTCCTCCCCCACGGCTACGAGGGCCAGGGCCCCGAGCACTCCAGCGGACGGCTGGAGCGTTTCCTCACCAACGCCGCCGAGGACAACCTGCGGATCATGCAGCCGTCGACCCCGGCGCAGTACTTCCACATGCTCCGTCTCCAGGCCCGCCACCCGGAGAAGCGCCCCTTGGTGGTGATGACACCGAAGTCGCTGCTGCGCACCCGGGATTCCTTCAGCCCGGTCGAGATGTTGTCGACCGGGACGTTCCAGCCGGTGATCGCCGACGACAAAGTCACCTCCGGCGCCCGCCGGGTGCTGCTGTGCACCGGGAAGATCTACTACGACCTGATCCGTCACCGTGAGAAGCACGAGATCGACGACGTCGCCGTGGTGCGGATGGAGCTGCTGTATCCCTTCCCGACCGCCCCCCTCAACGAGGTGCTGGCCCCGTACGGGAACGTCGAGGTGGTGTGGGTTCAGGAAGAACCCGCCAACATGGGCGCCTGGCGCTACATGTCCCGCTCCATCTTCGTCGAGGCAGGACGCTCCAGCCGTGGCATCTACCGCCGCGAATCCGCCTCCCCCGCCACCGGCAACCCCAAAACCCACGCCCGGGAACAGCGCGAGCTGGTCGAGAAAGCCTTCACTTGAGGCCCGGGGTTCCCACCAACCGGGTGACCTCCAAGCCACCCCCACCGGTATCACCGAGGGCTGCGAGCCGCCACCACCAACCACGTCTGCCCCTCGACTACGTCGCCAGGGACAGATGACCGGCCTCCCCAGCGCTCAAGCGCTCAATCTCGGCTGACGGGCGCCACACGGCGGCGAAGCGGTGGGCCAGTCATGGCCCACCGCTTCCCTATAGGACTTCGTGGGAGGGGTGAGGGAGCCCCGCGGTGCGGCCCCCACCCGGGTGGTGGCTATGGCGCCGGCAGCATCCACCATGCCGCTGGGCGATCCCATTCGCCGATCACGTCTCCGGCGGTGTCATAGGCGGTGACGGAGACGGCGGTCGTGGTGTCGTAGTCCCACTCCTCACCGACGAAGAGCGCCCAACCGGCGATGGGTCGTTGCCACTGCGGGGAGCCGCCGTCGGGGACGACGACCACGGCGGCCGCCTCCGCAGGGACCCGCACCGTGATGAAGCCGATGCCCGTGTCGTCGTCAGCCGACCGGCCGCTGCCGCTGACACCGAAACCAACCGACGTATCGAGGCGACATCCCGCCTGGTACCGGTGGTCGCCGACAACGACCAACTCGCACTGGGCGCCCCGGTGACCACTCCGCTGGACGTCGTCATCACTGCCGTAGACGACGAGCCTCGCATCCGCCCCGGCGAGAGCGCCGATGTGCACCACCGGACGCTCGCGAGCGGGTTCGAAAGGTCCGGGATCGAGAAGCCCGTCGCCCTGGTCGCCGGAGGCCGGAGCGAGGTCGTCCGCCGATCCGAGTCCCTCGAGCTCGACCAGCTCGCCGAGCGCCGATGTGTCGAACTGCGGCTCCGGGCCCGCTGCGGGCTGCAGCAACACTGGGTCGCCTCCCACCACCCGGGCACCGTCGGCGGCGAAGTCGAACCAGGCGTCGAGCCGCCCGACGGCGATCTCCGGCGACACTTCCACGTGCGGGGCCTCGTCCAGGGAGAGCTCCGTCAGCGGCGCATCGAGTGCCTGTGCCACTGCACCGGGGTCGGCGTCGGGAACCAGCCGCAGATACATCGCCGCATAGGTAGCAACGGGATCGGCTCCGCCCGGCGCCACCGTACCTTCGGGAGCGACCGTGTCCTCGGTCTGCGGCGCGGCGAGACCGACCGATTCCGCCGAGCGGTACTCAGAGACGTCCGGGACATACTGCACCTCGGCGACGCCGTCGATCGCCTCGACGGCGATGACCAGCGAATTGGCGTCCGCTGGCGCCGCAAGCGAGATCAGGATGTCCCAGTCGATGGTCGCCGGTGAACCGGCTCCCGCCACGTCGGAGCTTCCGGTCCGGATCAGCAACATAGGGAGACCCACGAGCACGGCGACGACGACCGCGGCGGTGACAAGACCGACGGCGGGGCGTCGCACCGATCGGGTCGGCGCCATGCGCACCACGTCGAGATCGGGCGACAAGGGCGCCTGCTCTTCCATGGCGGCGAGGGTGCGTCTGAGCTCGTCGAGCTCTCTGAGGTCGAGGTCGGTCTTCATCGTTGCAGTGTCTCCTTCATGCGGGTGCGGGCCAGGTGCAGGTACCGTTTCACTGTGCCGGGGCGGCATCCCATGAGCTGCGCCACCTCGGCGATCGAAAGGTCCCGCCAATAGGTGAGGTACACAGCGGCTCGTTGACGTTCCGGTAGGGATGCCACGGCGGCGACCACGTCGGGCCGCACCTCCGGTGGGAAGTCGACATCGCTCGCCCACGGGGCGGGCCGGGACCGCTGCCGGATGGCGTTGCGGCTCTCGTTGAGTACGGCCCGGTACAGATAGGGACGGGCGTCGTCGAGATCATCCAGCGATCCGCGCCGGCGGAGGACCCGTTCGATAACGCTCGCCAGGACGTCCTCGGCCTGGTCAGGCCCCACCAGCATGGTGGCGTACCGGATCAGGTCGTCCTTGTGCTTGCGCCAGATCGTCGTGTCATTCATACCTCAACCACACACCACATGGGGTGATGGTTGCACGCGACCCCGGCAACGTCGATGCGCCTACAGGTGGGTGAACCGTTTGGTAGCGGGAGTCGGTGGACGCACCGCTCAGTTCAGGCCTCGGTCTGTCGCCACGGCCGGCATCGAACCGGTGACACGCTCCCGCTCCTCCCGCGCGGTCAGGAACTGGCGTGGGCGGCTTCCAGGAGCGCAGCGGTGGCCTGGGCCAGGGCTTCCTCTGTGACCCCGATGGCGGTGACCGCGACGAAGTAGCGGTCACCGAGTGCAACCACCTGCCCGGCAGGGTCGAAGAAGGCCGCTTCGCCGATCCCGGCGATGTCGGTTGTGGTGCGGCCCTCGGCATCGATCAGGTCCCGGGAGAGCTGGTAGTTGGCTGCCACCTCGATGGCGGTGACCGTCCCGTCCGCATGGAAACAGACGCTCCGGCTCGACGCAGCTCCCATGGGCGAGCCCTCACCGATGTCGATGCCGAGGAGATCGGACAACTCACCTGGCGACATCACGGCGCAGGCATCCGGAACCGACCCGTCCGCGGTCGCCCCTATCGTGGTGTCGGGGGCTTCGGGGACCGTCGTCTCGGCCGGGGAGGGGTCCGAGACGTCTGCAGGGGCACCACTGGCCCCAAGGGTAGTCCCGGCGACGGAGGTCGTCGAGAGCAAGGTCGTGGTCGATCCCGGGTCACCGCATGCGGCCAGGGCGAGCAGCCCGACAAGCACGAGGGTGCGGAGCATCTGCGTCATCGCTCGAAGACTACGCCCCACGGAACGAGATGCCCACCGAACTTCGTGCCCACCCACACCAGTCCTGTGCATCCTGTGGCCGCCACCGGCTGCAGCCGCGGCACTGGATTCTCGGTTGACGCGCCGTCGGCACTGCCCCTAGCCTGCTGTTCAGTATTGCTGAACGCGTGAACCAGCAGTCAACAGCAGCCGTGCACGGCGAATTGGTCGTAAGGAACACTGCGCAGTGCTCCTGCGGCCAGCGAGCATCCCCCGGTGCCGATCGCCTCCGGTGCGGGCCCAACGAAGGAGCGTGGACGTTGAGCACCAAGCAGCCCCCCATCGACATGTCGGACGACGACCCCGTGGCCGGGACAGGTACCAGTTGCTCGGTGTGCAGCGGTATCCACGATGTGCATCCTGAGGAGGCAGCCGACAACGGCATGCCCCGTCGCACCTTCCTTCGCGGCATGGCCGGTGCTGCTGCAGCGGTGGGTGCCGTGACCGCGTTCCCACGCCCGGCGCTGGCGGACAATGCGGAGGCGACGTCGGACGCGGCGAGGCTTCAGCAGGCCAGCACGCTGATCCTCGAACCGAGCTGGACGCTGGCGTACATCGACGACGACGTGGAACTGCTCCGTGACCACTCGGTGGTTGTCAGCAATGGAGTGATCTCCGACATCGTGCCGGGACGGATCCGCGGCAACAACCAGCGACTCTCGATGCGCGGACAGCTCCTCATTCCGGGGATGATCTCCGGTCACACCCATGTGGCGATGGCCACCCCGACGCGAGGCATCATCGAGAGCGGCCGCAATTTCGGTGTCCCGGCGCTTCAGATGTTCAATCTCAGCGACGCCGATCTCGATGACCTCACGGCCTACAACCTGGCCGAGATCCTCCGAGCCGGTTGCACCACGCAGGTGGAGCAGGCACTCGACCTGCGCCAGGTGAAGTCGTATGTGAAGGTTGCCCGCAACTGGGGCGTGCGCGGCTACCCGGGTGGGATGGTGCCCAACTTCAACACGGTGGTTGCGATCCGGGGACGCACCAACGACGATGTGCTCTTCAACTCGGTGCCGGGCACGTTGGCCGAGATCCAGGCAAATCTCGAGTACGGCCTGACCATCAACGGGGCAGAGGGCGGTCGCATCCTTCCCCAGATCGCACCGCAGGGCCCCGAGACGGGTACCCCTGCCACGCTTCAAGCCTGCTACGACGCAGCAGTTGTGCTCGGCAACGGCCTCCACACCCATCTCTCCACCACCGCACCCGATGTTGCGCATATCAAGCGACTGTGGGGAAAGCCCCCGGTCGAATGGGTCGACGAGTTCGGCTGGTACGACGTTCCCTTCATGGCAGCACACATGGGCTCATGGGAGGGACCGTCCGATGCGGCGTTCCTGGCCGACAAGCCGAACTTCCGCCATGTCTACTGCCCGTCAGGTGCGGGCGTCGGCTCAGGAGGAGGTTCCAACCCGTACATCGAAATGCTCGGTCTCGGGCTGCCCACGTCGATCGGCCTCGATTCGCACTCCAACGACCTGTTGGAGCAGGCCAAGACGGCGGTGCTCTACGGCCGCCTCCGCTACGCCCTGCTCAACGCCACCAGCCCGCTGCCCATGAAGCGGCCAACGGTGTGGGACATGATCAAGTCGGTCACCCTGTACCCCGCCCAGGGTCTCCACCGTGACGACCTGGGTCGGATCGCGGTCGGCGCCAAGGCCGACCTCACCTCGATCGACGTGTCGCGGTTCCTGGTCGGCACCGGCGCCACCCCGCCCGAGCCGCTCAACAACCTGCTGTACGCCAACGGCCTCAACGTGGTCAACGTCATGACCGAGGGCGTGATCCAGGTCCATCGCGGCAACCTGGTCGTCGATGACGAGCGACGGATCGTCGAGCGCGGTGGCGCAGTCGTGCAGAAGATCTGGGCCGAGCTGGAACGGATGGGGTGGTTCACGCCAACCGCACGTTGAGCAAGCGCACCGCAGAGGACGGTCTCCCGGTGTCATGTTGGAGCAGACGCCGCACCTGGGTCCGCAACGCGAGGCGACTGACCGAACAGCCCGGCTGGACATCGGACCGAGCCGTTGACGTTCGGCCCACGATCAGGTGAGTAGCCGAAACCTCCTGACGTCGGCGGTACCTCGAATCGATCAGCGAGCGATCGCACCCCAGCCAACCCGTGCGTCAGGAGACTTCGCGTGTCAGACCGACGTCGAATGCCCGAAGCGCAGATTCGATGCCCGTCACGTGGATAGCGGCCACACCTCCGGCGGGAACGCTACCAAAGGCACGGGGGAGCGCCATCTCGGCGCTCCCCCGTCCATTTGGATTTCGGCCATGCTGGTCGTTCAGGGATCGATGTCCTCGACCACGAGCAGGATGGCGGCGATCAGGTCGGTCTGGGTGTCGGCGTCGAGGCGGTCGGCGAGGCGGCGACCCGCTGCGGCGGCGGTCCGCTGGTCCCGCGGCGTGCTGGCCGCATCGACCTGCTCCAGGAATTCGTCGACCCGCAGCACCTCACGGTCACTGATCGCCCCGGCACGCAGCAGCTGATCGCGGTGTGCGCCGATGACGTTGGTCGACGGACCCCAGGCGAACGACGTCTGCGCCTGGGGGTTGATGCGATCCTTGACCACCTCGAGCGCCGCGGCGATCTCGGCCGCCGAGATGTGCCCGGTCTCGACCAGCTCCCAGACGTCGAGGCCCCGGTACATCTCGGTACCGAAGATACGACCGTTGTACCAATAGGTCGACCACAGTCCGCCGCCGTTGGTCTGGGTGGCGGTGTATGGGCCCCGGTCGAAGAAGGCGATCTCCACCGGATTCGACGAGTCGGTGAAGTCCCACAACGTGATGCCGCCCTGGTAATAGGCCTGGGCCATGATGTCACGGCCCGGGATCGGCACCAGCGACCCGTTGTGGGTGGTGCACCGTTCGTTGTTCTGCTGCACCGACGGCATCTTGTAGTAGCTGCGGAACTCCATCTCGAGACCGTTCTCGGTCTGCACGATGTCGTAGATCCCGTTGGCGCCCCAGTTCAACTGATCACCGATACGGCACTTGGAGCCGGCCGCTCCCCACCACTCATCGGTGAACAGCACCGTGGTGCCGTCGTTGTTGAATGTGGCCGAGTGCCAGTAGGCGAAGTTCGGGTCGGCCACGGCGTCGAGCCGTCTCGGGTCGGCAGGGTCGGAGATGTCGATCAGAACGCCGTTGCCCTGACAGGCCCCGGCCGCCAGACCGATCTCCGGATACGCCGTGATGTCGTGGCAGGTGTTGGTGTCGGGCACCGGGAACCACGTCTCCCCCGACGGATGGAGCGGCGTCGTCGGGCCGTTCTGCAGGGCGTTGATCTGACCGGTTTCGGGGTTGGTGAACAGGCGCGCCTCTCGGATCACCGTGGCTCCTGCCGGGTTGGCGAGCGGAACCTTGATCACCTCGGTCAGGAACGTCGGTCGGTCGTCGAACACCGGAGCGGCACTCGAGTTGGCACCGCCGCAACGTCCAGTGACCAGCCCGGCCGGGGTGTGCACCGCCTCGGCGGCGTTTCGCTGCCCGGCGGCTCCCGAGTTGTAGATGTAGATGTGATCAGGATCATCGAGGTCTTCGACGATGGTGTGGGTGTGGGAACCGCGACATGTCTGCACCCCGCCGACCTGGCGGACGTCGGTGATGTCGGAGATGTCGAAGATCCGGATCCCGCGGAAACGGGACGCCTGGGCTCCACCCGGGTTTCCCTGGGTGCCGCAGTCGACCCGGGCGCGGGTCTCCTCGGCCGAGAAGAAGAGCAGGTTCCCGTACACCGAGACATCGCCCTGCCCGCCGGGACAGGCCACCTCGGTGCGGAGAATCGGGATTCCGGGTCCGGAGGCATCGAAGATCTGGAAGCCGTGGTAGTTCCCCATGATCACCAGATCACCCTGGATCGCCATGTCGCTGTTCGCCATCGCCGAAGCGAAGGGGCTGGCCGGGTTGTAGAACGTCCCGTTTCGCTTCTCGACCAGTCCGATGTGGTGCAGTCCCGAAGTGACGGACTCGGCATCCCAATGACCGGGTGCCAGCCCCTCTCGCGGATCGCTCTGCGCATACGCCGTCGAGGGTACGGCGAGCGCCAGTATCGCCACCAGTGTGATGATGGAGCGCCGAAGACGGCGCGGAACAGCCTCGAAATACATGTGGTGCCTCCTATGTCTGCGGCTCGCGGCTGTTGCCCGAAACCGTGACCCGCGCAGGACGGCGAGTCTCTCCCGACCGGAACCATACCGTTGGGAAGCCGGGCGTGCCGGGTCCCAAGCATGAAACTTCGCTGCCAATGTCAGTGGTGGCCCGATGTCGAGATGGCTCTCTGATCCGCTGCGCAATCCGCCGCCGTGATGGTCAGTCGAGGCTGCGATCGGCGAGGAGCATGGCGATGTCCTTGACGATGACGGTCTCGCCGGCGCCGAGCTCCTTGACGCCGTCGTCCATCATCACGTAACAGAACGGGCAACCGGTGGCCACGATGTCGGCGCCGGTGGCGATGGCCTCCTGGCTGCGCTCGATGTTGACCTTCTTGCCGACCTGCTCCTCCATCCACATCCGGCCACCACCGGCGCCGCAGCAGAAAGAGTTGGTGCCGTTGCGCGGCATCTCGACCCGGGTGCCCACCGAGTCGACGACATTGCGGGGCGCCACGAACACGTCGTTGTGTCGGCCGAGATAGCAGGGGTCGTGGAAGGTGACGGTCTGCCCGTTCGATTTCGGCGAGATGCGGCCGTCCTCGACCAGCTTCATCAGCAACTCGCTGTGGTGGATCACGTCGTAGTCGCCACCGAACTGCGGGTACTCGTTACCGAGGGTGTTGAAGCAGTGGGGGCACTGGGTGATGATCTTGGTGATCCCCAGGTCGTTGAGGGTCTCGATGTTCTGTAGGGCGAGGCCCTGGAACACGTATTCGTTGCCGGTGCGTCGCGCCGGGTCACCGGTGCACAGCTCGCGGGGGCCGAGGATGGCGAAGTCGACACCGGCCTGGTTGAGCAGCCGCGCCGTGGAGAGCGTCACCTTGCGGTTGCGGTCGTCGAACGAACCGGCGCATCCCACCCAGTAGAGGTACTCCGCCTCGATCCCCGGATCGCCGAGCACCTTGACCGGGAAGTCGAGTTCGTCGGTCCAGTCGCCCCGCTTCGCCTGGCTCATCCCGTAGACGTTGGACGAGTTCTCCATCGAGACGTATGCCTTGCCCAGCTCGGACGGGAAGTCCGACTCCATCAGCGACAGGTAGCGGCGCATGTCGAGGATCTTGTCGACGATCTCGATGTCGACCGGGCATGCCTCGTCACAGGCCCGGCAGGTGGTGCATGCCCACAGTTCCTCCGAGGTGATCCGCTCGAACACCGAGTCCGAAGAGACCGTCAGCTCGCCGTCGACCCCGAGCGGCGGCGACACGGGGTCGGCGGCGGTCTCGGCGGCAACCTGACCGAGTTTGAGCACGATCTCGCGGGGGTCGAGCGCCTTGCCGGTGGTGTTCGCCGGACACACCGAGGTGCACCGGCCACACATCGTGCAGGCGTCGGTGTCGAAGAGCTGTTTCCAGGTGAACTCGCCGACCACCGAAGCGCCCACGGTCTCGATCTCGCCGGTCTCCATCGCCTCCATCAGGTTCGGCATCTCGCGCATCGCACCCTTGGGTCGCTCCCGCGGCGAGAGCGCAAGGTTGACCGGCGAGGTCACCATGTGACGCAGCTTGGTGGTGGGCAACACCACGAGGAAGGCGAGGAAGGTGAGGACGTGGATCACCCACAACGTCTGGTGGATTCCCGAGGCGGTGGCCTCGGGGACGAAGGCGCTGAGGGGATAGCCGACAAACGACCACACCTCGAAATCGGGCCGCCCGTCGACGGTGATCCGTGCCGCTTCGACGGCGAGCCCGGTGATCCCGATCAGCGCCAACGTCAGCAGGATGAACCCGTCCTCGGGCCGGGTCTTGCTCTTGAGACGCCAGGGTTTGGTGCCGTATCGGCGGACCGCCGCCCATGCCAGCCCCCCCAGGAAGATCAGACCGAACAGATCGAGGGTGAAGGAGTAGCCCTGGTAGAAGGTGCCCTGGAGGAACTTGAGGTTGTTGGGAAGGAGGTGGTCGATCTCCAGCGTGACCGTCCCCAGGAAGAGGACGAGGAAGCCGTAGTAGATCGCCGAGTGCATCAGCCCGGCGGCGGGATCCTCGAGCAGGGTCTTCATCGAGACTCCCTGCTGGAAGCGGCGGATCCGCTGCTTCCACAACCCGGAGCGTCGCTCGGCGGTCCCACGCCGCCAGCTCTTGGTCCGTTCGGCGAACAGCCAGAAGGTCGCAAACAGGAACCCGGCGACGGAGAAGTAGAACAGCGCCTTGAAAACCGTGGGGACGTTGCCGAAGACGTGGCGCCCGATCTCGAAGTCGGGTTCGTCGGGCAGGGTTCCCAGCCACCACGAGCCGAGCACCACGGCCGAGGTGAGTCCCCCGAGGGCGAGCAGCACTCCTGCGGGGGTCAGGTTGCGGCGGCGACCACCGGTGCCGTCCGTCGTTGTGGCGTCGGGGGTGGCATCGTCAGAGGTCTGCGTCTCCGTCGCGGTCACACCTGCTCCTGATCACTCGAACCGAAACCTGACGCGGTCGTGCCGTGCCTGGCCGTCAGCTTGCCCGACCTTCCGCTGAACGGCGAGTGTACCGGCTGGCAGAGGCCGGATCGATGCGATACGTTGTCGGGATGGATGACCACATCCTCCTCCCGCTCGCCGAGCGCCGCATCCGCGAGGCCCAGGAACGTGGGGAGTTCGATGACCTCCCCGGCGCCGGCCGACCGATCCCCGAAGCCACCGCTCCCTATGAGGAGATGTGGTGGGTCCGTCGGTGGCTCGAGCGTGAACGCCTGAGATCGACCGACCGCGACTGACGGCGCACCCGGTCCGGCGTGAACATTCGCTGAACACGGGCCGATCGGGGAAGCTCCCGCCGTCACCAACCGGTTGTGCTCCTCGAGTGCCGTGACCGACGCGGCACAGTCGTCCCTCGACCAAGCGAGCCCACCATGAATCTCCTGAGACGCTTCCGCTTCCCGTTGATCGGCGGTGCCGTCGTGGTGCTGATCGTCGGGTTTCTCCTGTTCCGGCCGGACAAATTGTTCATCGATGATGCGGTCGATGAGTCCCTCGACCAGGCGTTCGCCCCCGAGTCGACCGACGAAGACACGGCTCTGACCACGGTGCCCCCCGCCACAGCACCCTCCACCACGCCGGCACCAGAAGCGGCCACTCCTGCAGGTGAAGTCGAAGAAACGGCCCCGGACCCCGTTGCCGACGCCGTCCCCACGACCACGGCGCCGAACGCCCCGACTCTGGTCGGAACCGGACCATGGACCGGCATCGGCCACACCGCCGCCGGCACGGCGTCGATCTACACCCAGGAGGGACGCAGCGTGCTCCGGTTCGAGGACGACACCGACATCCAGAACGGCCCCGACCTGTTCGTCTGGCTTCTCCCCTCCGACGACTACCAGGGCGGGACACCCGCCGACCCCATCGACCTGGGCAAGATCAAGGGCAACGTCGGCGGCCAGAACTACGAACTCCCCGACGAGTACGACCCCGCCGTGCACCAATACGTGCTGATCTGGTGTCTCAGATTCGCCGTGCCATTCGCCGGCGCTCCGTTGGGCTGAGCCCCGGACGGCTCTCGGGTGCGGACATTGCTATCCGGGATTCCGTGGCCCGCCGTTCGCCAGGAGCGGACTGCGAGGCACCACGGAGCAGACAGGGGCCGGGCGCCGCGGGGATTGCGGCCCCGGCCCCGGCCCGCGCTGAGACCGGAAGTCGGGGTTGGTTCCCGGACGGCTGCGGCGTCACCCCGTGCCATCGGGAGGAGGGCGACGGCTTCCGAGTAACGCTCAGCTCAGCCCGAGTTCGTTCTTCGAGCTCTTCGAGCTTGGCGTCGGCCTGGACGGTGCTGATGGCTTCGCGCAGCTCGACCTCGGCACCGTCGGGGGTGGCGTCGCGGAGTTCGGCGTTCGCCATCGCCTCGGCCTTGCGCGCCTCGATCTTGTCCTCGACCTTCTCCAGTGACACGGCGTCGTAGTCCATGGTGTTGGACATGGCGTCGACGGCCTTGTTCACCGACTCCTGCATCTTGGCGGCCTCGAGTGAACCAAGCAGCTCCATCCGCTTGGCGGCGAGTTCGCTGACGCGAGTGGCGTTCTGCTGAACGGCCTGCTTGGCGCTCTCGGCCTGGACGGCGGCGGTGTCGTACTGCGCCTTGAGAGTGCTCAGGTTGTTCTCGGCGGCTTGCAGCTTCATCGCCATCGCCTGGGCGGTTCGGGTCCACTTGTCGACGCCGGCGGTGTCGCCCTCGGCCTTCGAGGTCTCGGCCTTGAGCAGTGCCTGCTTCGCCATCTCCCGGGAGTCCCCGACCTCGGAGGCGGCTTTGTCGATCTTGCTCTCGAGCTGGGTACGGTGGGCGACGACCTTGGCGGCCTGGTTGCGCAACGCCTGGTCACGCTTGCGAGCTTCGGCGATCGCCTGTTCGATCTCCACCTCAGGGTTCATCGCCTTTTCGGCCGAGGTCCTGAATGCGGTGGTGATGTACCCCCAGAGACGACGCAGGAATCCCATGTGCATCCTTCCAACGATGGAGAAAATTCTCCGGCAAGTCTAGGGGAGAGAACGCCCGCAGGTCACCGGGTCGGATCCTTCCACGCTCGTCGGCCGCCGACGGGGTCGACCCTCAGCCGCGCTTGCGGGTCCGGTTACCTCCGCCGCGCCCGCGTCCCAGATCACTCTTGGGTGGGGTTGATCTCGTTCCGGAGGTTCCGGGCGGCGGGGACGATGTGGTGCGGCGCGGCGGCGATCGGCGGGAGGGCGAAGACGTCGTGCGCCGCATCATGGAGGCGGCGGCCATTCCCGCCAGCAGGTCCGCAATCCCACCCCCGCCATAGCTGCTGCGACGGCCGCTGCGGCGCTCGACCGGTGGATAGGAGGGTCGGGGCGGCAATCCGGCCCCGGAGACATCCGATCCGGCGTAGTCGGGACGCGGCGGCAATCCCGACTCGGCGCTCTCTGCTGCGGAGTCGACCGGTGCGGCTTCCGGTGCGGGGAGCCGCCGCGGCTCGGGCTGGTCCGGCACCGACTTTCCGTCCAGCAACGCCTCGGCGGCGTCGAGGTTCCAGATCGCCTGGTCGAGCCGGTTGGAGAGGTCGAGATAGGCCTCGGCGGTGTTGGCGGTGTCGAACAGGTCGTGAGCCTCGCTGTAGGCGGCGCCTGCCGCCTCGTAGTGACGGTCGGCTTCGGGATTGTCGGCACTGCCCACTTCGGCCTCGAGATCGATGATGTCGTTGGCGACGGCATCGATCTGCTGTTGCACCTGCTGGCGCACTTCGCTGAGACGGGAATCCTGACGCGGACCGGACGCCGATCGACGTCTCCGCCAGACCACGAACGCCACCACCGCCACCCCGAGAAGCAGCACGACCCACAACACACCACTCCCCCCGCCCTCCGCCTCACTGGAGGTCGGGTCACCGGTTGCTGCGTCACCCGTTGCTGCGTCACCCCGTTCTGGGATATCCGTCCCGGTGAGCCCGGCGGTGAAGAGCTCGAGCACCTCGACATCGGTACCGCCATCGAGGGCGAGATCGAGCGACGAGTTGATGGCCGAGCGTCCGAACACCTCGGTGTCGCCCTCCCATCCCACCGTATCCGGGGCGACCACAACCACCACCCCGGATCCCAACCGGTTGAACACCGCTCCGGCGAACGTGGTGGCCCCACCCGGGGGCTCCTCGGCGAGAACGACGAGGCTCACCGCCTCACCCTCCGAGCGCAGTGCCGAAACCAGTTGGCTGACCCGTGCGCTGGATGCGTCAGATCCTGGCTCGATGAAGTAGCCGGCGTCGGCGACGACGGCGGCCACCTCGTCGGGATCGGCGGCAGCCAGCGCCGCCGCCATCCCGGTGCCGATCGAGATCAACGCGAGCAGCAGGACCACAAAGCTCGAACGAAGGCGTTTCATAGTCCGGGAGCCTACCGCCACCGGTCCCGGCCGGCATCAGGAATCGGCCGGGGAGCGCCACAGGTGAGGGACGACACCCGACCCGCTCGTGGTGGCGCCTACTGCTGCTCGGTGGAGGCGTGTCGGCGACGGTATGCCGCCACGTTCTCCCGGCTCGAGCAGGTGTCCGAGCAGTAGCGGCGGGAACAATTCCTGGAGGTGTCGATGTAGACGTCCTGGCAGCGTGCCGAGCTGCACACACCCAGGCGTTTGTTGCCGTGATCACACAACACCACCGACAGCCCCATTGCGGTGACCGCTCCGAGCCAGGGGGTGATGCCGGATTCTTCCGGTTCGAAGTGCAGGTGGGTGTTGCCGCCGTGGACGCTCACCCGCGGCGTCGCCCCCGACTCGGCGAGCAGCACGTTGAGGAGATCCCCGGCTTCCGCATCGCTCTCGGTGTTGAACACGGCTCGGAGCTTGAGACGCAGCGCCCGCACCTCGGCGACATCCTGCTCGTCGGGGTCCCAATCGGGATGCCACAGGTGCTCGGCGATCTCATCGAGAAACGCCTTCAACCCGGCGGGGTCGGCGATGCGATCAGACTCGTCGACCGGGTCGCGGGTGTTGACCAGATCCATCGCAAGCTGGACCGGGTAATCGGTGTAGTGGGAGAAGTCCATGGTGCCTCGACGGTGGGCAGGAAACGTAACCGCCATAACCAATATAGAAGGTTACCCATTCCCTGCAACCCGAGATCTGTTCCTGTCGTCGGACGGGGGTCCTCGCTTCACCAGCATCACACCGGTAACGAGAGAAACCATCTTGACTCCTTACGCCGAAGGTGTATGATGTAAGAGACAAAGAACTCGTAGTGCGTTACGACAGACCGAAGGGAGCGACCCGTGTTCGACATCTACTGCCCCACCCATGGCTCCAGGGTCCTTCTGTGGACCTCCGACATCGACGCCATCACCAACACCGAGGACGGCATCGTGGTCCAGTACCACTGCACCTGCGGCCACCGCGGCACCTGGGTGACCGGCGCACGAGCCCCGGCGACCGTCGCCGCCTGATCACGTCCGCTGCCGGTACGCCCCCTTGGCGGCCACCCGGCACCCGACTCCAGAGATCGGGAACCCAGCAGTTCCCTCGCTACGCTCCCCGGTGGCGACCCGAAAGCAACGGGTCCGCCGGGGAGCGTTGTTGTTGTGATCCTGGTAACCGGCGAGGCGTTGATCGATCTCACCCACGGCCCTGATTCGGCAGGGTTCGCGGCCCACCCTGGTGGTGGGCCCTGCAACACGGCGGTCGGACTGGGACGACTCGGGGTTCCGGTCACCTACCTGGGGACCGTCAGCAGCGACGCCTTCGGGGACCGGATCGCCGCCCATCTCGAATCCAGCGGGGTGACCATCGTCCCCGAGATCCGCACCCCGCACCCGACCACACTGGCGATCGCCGCCGTCGACGCCGACGGCCAGGCCGAGTATGCGTTCTACATGGACGGGACCTCCGCCGCCCAGCTCTTCCCGGGACGGGTGCCCGCACCGCTCGATCCGTCGATCGCCGCCATTCATGTCGGCACCCTCGGTCTGGTCCTGGAGCCCACGGCCACCACGCTGGTCTCGCTGGTGATCGCCGAGGCGCCCCACCGGGTGATCGCCGTCGATCCCAACATCCGCAGTGCGGTGATCCCCGACATGGCGGTGCACCTGGCCCGCCTCGACACCGTGTTCCGTCGCGCCGATGTGGTCCGTCTCAGCGAAGACGATGCGCGGTTGATGGATCCCGACACGTCTCCGGGCGATACCGCCATCGGTATCGCCCGACGCGGCGCATCGCTGGTGGTGCTCAGCCGCGGTGGCGACGGGGTCGTCGCCATCCGCCGCAACCCCGAAGGCGACGGCTACCTCAGGGTGGACCGCCCGATCCCCAGCGTCCCCGTCGCCGACACCATCGGAGCCGGCGACTCGTTCAACGCCGGTCTGCTCGCCTGGCTCCACGACCACGGCCGCCTGTCGAAGCCGGCGATCGCCGGACTGTCCGAGGAAGAGGTGATCGCCGCCGTCGACTTTGCCGTCACCGTGGCCGCCGTCACCGTCACCCGCCCGGGGGCGGACCCTCCGTGGCGAACGGAACTGGCTTCCTGAACGACCGGTGAGGCAAAGGACCGGAGTCCCGACGGTCAGCGGCGCCCGACCAGCGCCCGCAGGAAGAACCAGATGTTGGCCGGGCGCTCGGCGAGTCGGCGCGTCAGGTAGGGATACCAGGCCTCGCCGTAAGGGACATACACCCGCAGCTTCTTGCCCTCGGAGATCATCTGACGTTGGAGGTCGGCGCGAATCCCGTAGAGCATCTGGTACTCGAAGTATCCGCTGCGGCTACCGGCGAGACCGGCAACCACCGCCAGCCGGGCATCGTCGTGGGTGGCCATGGCCGGGCGCACCGTCTCGGCGGCCATCAGCAGGTTGGCGAGCCGGTCGTAGCTGGCGTCCACCTCGGCGCGAGATTGGTAGGCGACCTCTTCCGGTTCGGCGTACGCCCCCTTGCACAGCCGGATGTGCCCACCCAGTGGGATCAGCCGGTCCAGGTCATCACGGGTCCGGCGCAGATATGACTGGACCGCCACCCCGACATTGCCGAGGTCTCGCTGCACCCGTTCGTAGATCGCGATCGTGGTCTCGGTGTACTCGCTGTCCTCCATGTCCACCGTCACCGAGGTTCCGAGTTCCCCGGCCCGCTCCGCCAGGGTCCGCAACGAGGACTCGGCCAGCGCATCGTCGAGCCCCATCCCGAGCTGGGTCAGCTTGATCGAGATGTTGGCGTCGAGAGCGGACTCCCCGATCTGATCGAGACACGCCATGTAGTCGGCCAGCGCCGCCTTGGCCTGCTCGACATCGGCGACGTACTCACCGAGGTAATCCAGCGACACCCGCGCTCCGCCCTCGTTGAGGGTACGGGCGGCGGCGGCGGCTTCAGCGAGGCTCTCGCCGGCGACGAATCGGGTGGACAGCGCCCGCCCCGGCCGGGTCGATGTGAACAGTGACCGAACCGGGCGCCACCCGGTGACGGCCAGCACGGTCTTTCCGACGAGCGATCCCAACGGTCATTTCTCCTCGATCGACGCCATCGCTTCGGCCCCGAGTTCGCGCGAACGCGAGGCGGCGGAGCGAACCGCATCCTCGAGCAGGGCCCGGAAGCCCCCGTCCTCGAGTGTGTGCATGGCCGCTGCCGTGGTGCCCCCGGGGGAGGTCACCTCGGCGCGCAGCCGGAATGCACTCTTGTCGGACGCGGCGAGGAGAATACCCGCTCCGCGGATGGTCTGATCGACGAGACGTTCGGCGGCGTGATGCGGAAGCCCCTCACGGATCGCCGCCTCGGTCATCGCCTCGGCCAGAAGGAAGACGTATGCCGGTCCGGTGCCGGACACGGCGGTCACCGCATCCAGCAGGTCTTCGGACAGATGGATGGTCTCGCCCACGGCGGCCAGCACCGCGGCCGCCCGATCGAGGGTCGCCTCGTCGGTGTGAGCCCCGCCACAGAATGCGGTCATGCCCTCCCCGACGGCCGCCGGGGTATTCGGCATCGCCCGCACCACCGGCACATCGAGAAACGCATTCTCGTACAACGCCAGGGGAACACCGGCGGCCAGCGAGATGACCAGCTGTGCCGGAGTCACCACGGAAGCGATCTGATCGATCAGACCGACGACGTCCCTCGGCTTGACGGCGACGACCACCACGTCACGGCCCGCGGCGGCGGTGGCGGCATCCAGCACGACCTCCACCCCGGTCAACCTGCCGAGTTCCTGGACCCGTTCCCTGCGCCGCACCACGGCGACCACCTCGGTCTCCGTCCAACCGGCGCGCAGCAAACCCTCGACGAGGGTTTGCCCCATCGATCCAGCCCCCAGCACGGCAACAGTCGGTCGCATCGACGAGATGATACGACCAAGACCTCCCGCCGGATACCACCAGGTCGGTATGCACGCCGCAAACCACCCCGTCTGCCTCCACGATGCCCCTCTTCCCGGGCCCTCTTCCCAGGCCATGTCCCCGGACTCCTCCCATCCCACGTGACAAGGCGTTCAGGGGGAACCTGCGGACCGTCGGTGACCTTGTCGCCCTGCGGACACCGGGATCGGCGAGATGCGCCAAATCACGGGAACGTGCCAGCATGCGGGCGATGGAACCGCCCTCACCACCACCGGAAACCCCCGACGAGGAGTGGGAGGCGTTCGCCGCCGAGGCGATCACGGAGGGTCGGGTGCGACCCAGGATGCGACTCGATGCAGTGGCATGGGTGGCCATCGTGATGGCGGTGTTGACCATTGCCGGCATCACCATGCTGCGACCGACGGGACAGGCCCGCCAGCGTGAACTGTCGACGTTGGGTCTCCCCAGCGCCCTGCACGCCGCCGAGATCATCGCCGCCGACGAGGCGTTGTGTCCCGACAGCGACACGATCACCTGCACCACGGTCCGGTTCGAGCTGATCGAAGGCCCCGATATCGGTCTCGTCTACGAGCAGGTGTTCCCGGAGAGCGCCATCAACCCTGCCTTCGACATCGGGGCGGTGGCGATCCTGTCCCGCCGCACCCCCAACGGGCGGGTGACGGCGATCGAAACCGTCGAGTGTCCGTTCGATCCGACCGCCAGTTGCCGGCTGATCACGGTGGAACTGACCGCCGAAGCTGGTGTCGAGCTGACCTACATCTCCACCGCCGCCGAGCCCGCCGCCCTGCTTTCGGTCGGAGATGAGGCCATGGTCGAGTTGTACCCCGACGACACCTTCACCGAGGCGCTCGGGGTCAGCCCCCCTGATGCGGCAACCGCCTATCAGTTCTCGGGTGACTTCGAACGCCGCCCCTTGCTGCTGTGGGCGACGATCCTCTTCTCGGTGGTGGTGATCGCGGTAGGCCGGATCCGCGGTCTGCTGGCACTGGTCGGTCTCGGCGCCAGCATCGCCGTGTTGATGCTGTTCGTGCTCCCCGCCATCCTCGACGGGCGGAGCCCGGTGTTGGTGGCGGTGGTCGGAGCCTCGGCGATTGCCTTTGTCACGTTGTATCTCGCCCACGGTTTCACCCGGATGACGACGGTGGCCCTGGTCGGGATGATCTCGGCCTTGATCCTCACCGCCATCCTGTCGGCCATCGCGGTGAGCCTGGCCCGGTTCAGCGGGTTCGCCAGCGAGGAGACCACCCTGCTCACCTTCTTCGACGGGATCGACATCCAGGGTCTGTTGCTGGCTGGGATCGTGCTCGGAACCGCAGGGGCGCTCGACGACGTCACCGTCACCCAGGCTTCCGCCGTCTGGCAGCTCAAGGCCGCCGACCCCGATCAGGACCGGCGCACCCTCTTCTCGAGAGCCATCCAGATCGGCCGCGACCACATCGCGTCCACGGTCAACACGCTTCTGCTCGCCTACGCCGGCGCCGCCCTCCCCCTCCTGATCCTCTTCGTGGTGGCGTCGCAGTCGCTCGGCGCCATCGCCAACTCGGAGATCGTGGCGGTCGAGATCATCAGAACCCTCGTCGGGAGCATCGGCCTGGTCGCCGCCGTACCCATAACGACGTGGCTTGCCGTGCGTTCGGCAGATGGTTCGCCTGCATCCCATTCGCACTGATCGATCCCCCGTCCGGTCGCCTCCCTCATCTTGGAAGAACCTGGGGTCGCCTCACTCATCGCGAGATCTTCAGAAATGGTCTCCCCATCTCAGGCGATCAGTGCAATGATTGAGGTGGGACATGGTGGGTATGCGGGTGGTGATCGCCCGCAGGGGAGAGAGATTGATGATGCGCGTGCGGTGGCAAACCGTGGCAATTCTCGTGTCGTGCGGCACCCTGGTCGCCGGGTGCAGCAGCAGTGAGAGTCTGGACAGTTCGCGCCAGGGGGACTCGGGGGATCCCCCCGCCACCGCCGCACCCTCCCCCACAGTCGACCGCCCGGTCGGTCCTTCCAGCATGGCGGCGCCGCTGGACCTCGGCGACGACCCGTGTGCGTTCCTGACCCCGGAAGATCTCGAACTCGCCACCGGAATCGAGTTCGACGAGGGGGTGCCCGACGACCAGTCCCCCACCTCGTGCCGGTGGACGGCGAGCGATCCTCCAGCGGTTGCCGAACTCCTGGTGATCCGACACCAGGATGCCTATGCCGCCCAGTTCGCCGAGGCCGAAGCGAGTCTCGACCTCATCGAGGTCGAGATTCCGGGAGCCGACCGTGCCTACGCCCGGGCCGAAGGCACCGTCATCGGCGTCGGGGTCGATGACGACTACCTCAAGATGAGTCTCACCATCGAGGATCTCGACGGGGTTCTCGACCGCAACCGGCAACTCGTCGGGATCGCCTTGTCGAGACTCTGAACCATCGCCCGACCAACCCCAAGGGTGTGGGGAGTCCGATTGGCGTGACCGCACCGTGCGACTCCTCGGGCGATATTCAACGATATGTTGTCCTTGACACACAAGTTGATCGTGGTTTACGGTGAGGCATGGCTTCTCCTCACCCCCTCATCATCCCCCGCCACCTCATCCCCGCTCTGCTGCTGGCCCACCAGGGAGCGATGGCGGCGATCGCCCACGACCGAACCGCCCTCACCGAACTCGAGCAGTGCGGTGCGACGTCGGGCGGGCATCTCACCAACGCCGCCGCCGACCTCGTCGCCGTGATGACCGATCCGATTCTCGTGGTCTCCGTCGAGGTCACCACCCCCGTCGAGCACATCCGGTCCACCCTGTGGGGCACCGACGCCGAGGTGGTGTGGGGCCGTCCCGCCGACCACGACACGTTCGAACTCCGGCGTCTCGACCCGCTCCAGGCCCATCTGCTGCTCGCCCAACTCACCGGGCTCGGGCACCGTCCCAGTCCGCCGTTCTGGGGAGGGGTCACCGTGGAGTCGGCGACCCTGACCCGGGCGCTGGAGGTGCGTCCGGAGGAACCGGATGCGGCGATCCGCCTTCTCGCCAGTTCCGGGGTCGATGACGTCTGGGCCGACCGGCTGCTCCTCGCCCACGACCTGATCCGGGCCCAATGGAGCGTGTCGAGTGTGTGGACCGGCGACCCGTCCGGGCACCGTATCGCCGAGATCGAGGTGCTCGATGCCGGCGCCGCCGGATACTGGCGGATCGAACGGGCAGGCGACCGCGCCACCTATTCGGTGACCAGCCTGGAACACGTCCTCGCCGCATTCCGTCATGCGGTGCCGATCAGCCCCTCCGCCGCGATGGGGTGAGGTCCCCCACTGCGGGTGCTTCAATGCCGCCATGGAGATCGAACTGGTCCCGACCCGCCATGGAGTGCTCGCCGTACACCGATCGGGCGGTGTGGGTCGGCCGCTGGTGTGTCTCCATGGGTTCACACTTCGGGGATCGATGTTTGCGAACCTCGCAGCCGTTTCGGGTCTGCGGGTAGCCGCCCCCGATATGCCCGGCCACGGTGCGACCACCGTGGCCCCGATCGACCTGGGCTCGACGATCGAGGCGCTCGGGGACTGGATCGCCGACCGACTTGGCGCACCCGCCGACGGGGTCGACGTCCTCGGGTATTCCCAGGGAGGAAGGATCGCCATCCACCTGGCGATGCGCCGTCCCGAACTCGTCACCCGGATCGTGGTTGTGTCTGCCGGACCTGGGCTGCCGGAGTCGGAGCGTTCCCTCCGCCACACCGCTGATGCCGCCCTCGCCGAGCACATCGAGGCGGTCGGGGTGGACCGCTTCCTCGATGAGTGGACGGCCAACCCCCTGGTCTCTCCAAGGGCGGGAGCAAGCGAAGCGGACCGGGCGTTCCGCAGCGGGAACTCGGCGGGCGGTCTCGCCGCTGCCCTGCGAGGTCTTGGTCAGGGGGCGTTGCCGAGGGTCGATCTTGCCGCACTGATCCTTCCGTCCCTCTGGGTCGCCGGGGGCGACGACGCCCGCTACCGCCGGATCGCCGATCGGTCTGCCCGGGAGAGCGGTGGCGATCTGGTCGTCATCGAGGGCGCCGGCCACAACGTGGTCGCCGACGCACCGCACCGGCTGGCCGACGTGGTGGCAGCGTTCCGTCGGTCGTGACCGGCGGCGGTCCCCCGGCGATCAGATGCTGGACCCGGCGGCACGGCGCCCTTCGACGATACGGATCAGGAGCCGGACGTAGTCCTCGCTGCAGATGAAGATCGACTCGTGCCCGACGTCGCCGAGTTCGACCAGCTCGGCGTCGGGCAACAGCTCGGCGAGCTCGAGCTGCGCCCGTGTCGGGATGAGCAGGTCCCCTGTAGGAACCACCACCGTGGCCGGGATCTTCACCGATGGCAGCCACGACCGCGAGTCGAAGTGCCAGGCGGCGTTGCCGGCCTCGTAGAACAGTGAGGCGTCGCGATGTTTGAGCGCCTCGTACATCCACTGCTCGTGCTCGGGGCGCAGCGAACCGCTGCGGATGAGGAACCGGGTGGTGACCCACGCCGACTCGGTGGTGCTGATACGTGCCACGATGCGGGCGAGCCAGAACGCGGTGCGAATCAGGTGACGTCTCCTCGGCACCGGTCGCGACGCCGTGGCGGCAAGCACCATGTGCCCGACCAGGTCACGGTGGCGATGCGCCAGTTCCTGGACCACCATCCCACCCAGCGAGTATCCGAGCACGGTGGCATTGCGGACCCCGACCACACGCAGGGTCCCCGCCAGTTCGTCGGCGAGCCGCTCGACGTCGAAGCGTCCCCGGACCCAGTCCGAGTGGCCGTGATCACGCAGGTCGGGAACGATCACCCGGTAGCGCTCGGCGAGCTGAGGGATCACCTGGTAGAACGTCATCAGACCGTCGAGGCTCCATCCGTGGACCAGCACCACCTGCGGGCCGTCGACCGGTCCGGCTTCACGGACGAAGAACTCGCGCTGGCCCACCTGGATCATCCGTCCCGGCATCCGCAGGGGCGCCTCCTGGACCCGGGAGTACCGTCGCGGAACCTCGGTGCCGAGCAACCTCCACAACACCCAGACCAGTATTGCCCACGCAAGCGGTCGGAATCCTGGGCCCCGTCGACGGCGACGACCCGTCAAGACCCGGTACCGAGGGGGTCGATCCGCAGCACCAGGTCCTCGACGATGCGGCCGCCGACAAGGTGCTCGGTGATGATCCGCTCCATCGCCACCACATCCACCGAGTGGTACCAGACCCCGTCGGGATAGACCACGGCGATGGGGCCCTGCTCACAGATCCGCAGACAGTCCACCTTGGTCCGCAACACGCGGCCGGGCGGTGGCGGTTCGGCAGCGGGTTGGGGCGGCAACCCGTCGATGCGCTCCTGCCAGGCCGGAGGCGCCGACGCCAACCCGAGTTGCTTGAGCCGGGTCTTCAGATAGCGCCACACATCGGCGCCCTCCTGGAGGGAGCAGCACTTGGGGTTGGTCTGCTCGGCGCAGAGGAGAATGTGTCGGTCGAGGGCCCCGATACCGAGGGCGGTGGCGATGGCGTTGCGCCTGGCGGCTCCCACATCGTCGGTCATCCACCGCAAGGTAGTCGGTGGGAGGAGACATCCATCGTCGACGCCGCAGCGGAACCGTGTCTCCGCAGATCGTCGGCGGCCGGTTTCGCCGCCGGGCCGATCGATGTCAGGTGACGACGATCCGACCGGTCGGCCCGTCTGCAAAGGACCGTGCGGTCACCGACCCGATCCTCCTCCCGCTGACACCCTCGTCTTCGAGGGCCTGCAGCAGCGCATTGCACAGCGGGGCATCGACCGCGATGAGCAGGCCGCCGGACGTCTGCGCATCGGCGAGGAGCAGGCGACCCCATTCGTCGAGTTCCCCGAAGGTGGTGGAGCGGGAGACGGAGGCGAGGTTGCGGCGGGTGCCCCCGGGGACAAGGCCACGTTGCGCCAGCTCCGCAGCGCCGGGCAGAAACGGCACCGAGTCGAATGCGACGGTGGCGCTGGTTCCCGAGGCGCGGATCATCTCGCCCAGGTGACCCAGCAGACCGAACCCGGTCACATCGGTGGCGGCCTTCACCCCGACCCGTCGCATCGCCGCCGCCGCTCCGGAGTTGAGTGCCGTCATCGAGGCGACCGCCCCGGCCACCACATCGGCATCGGTCTGCTGACGTTTGAGGGCACCGGCGATGATCCCGGTCCCGATCGGCTTGGTCAGCACCAGCGCATCGCCCGGTCGTGCGGCAGCGTTGGTGGTGAGATCGTCGGGATGGACGATGCCGGTGACCGCCAAACCGTACTTCGGCTCGGGGTCATCGATGGTGTGACCGCCGAGCAGCGCACAACCTGCTCGATTGAGCACCGCCACTCCACCGGCGAGGACCTCGCCGAGCATTTCGAGGGGCAGGGTCTCGCGTGGCCATGCCACCACCGACAGGGCGGTCAGCGGCGTCCCCCCCATCGCATAGACGTCGGAAAGGGCGTTGGCGGCGGCGATCCGGCCCCAGTCACCGGGGTCGTCGACGATCGGAGTGAAGAAGTCGACCGTGTGGACCAACAGCACCTTGTCGGAGATGCGGTACACCCCTGCATCGTCGGAGGTGCCGATCCCCACCACCACGTCCGGTCCTGGAGGCGACATCACCCCACTCAATCCGCGGAGCACCTGTGCAAGCTCGTCCGAGCCGAGCTTGCACGCACACCCGCCACCGCGGGAGAACTCCGTCAGCCGCACCACACTGTCTGCCTTTCGTCGGCCGAGAGTGTACGGCCGCCGTCGTGGCACGGGTCCGGCCACAGGTACCGCTGTCGACCCAGCCCCCGGTTTCCGAACGACTAGACATTTGGCACTGGGGTCATATCGGTCAACGGTTTACCGACTAGACGTCGGGTCGTCACCACCTATGATGCAATTGCCGGGCACCGCCCGAGGCAGCAGGTCTCCTCGTCCCCCCTGGGGGACCTGCATCTTGCTCGACCGCCCACGGTTTCCCGAGGGCGGTCGAGCACTATTCGGCCCCTGGAGTCGCACCCCAAGCCGATCTCCGGGCCCATCGCACGGCGACACGCAACCCACGGGGACATCGACGTTCAGGGATGCAGACCTCGCGCCCCGCCCCACCTCCCCCCAAAACCTCGGAGGCACCCCCGGGGCGGGGAGGGCCAGAACGACGACGCCGACTCACGGGGGCGGGACTGCACCGGGGAGGGCCCACAAGGAGAGCTCCTGTGGACTCCGAAACGGGGGTTCACCCAGAGGGTGTGCGCTGTTCGTCGCGGCGGTGGCGGGATCGACGCCAGACGAACGGCGGTCGACGGACTACGAGCCGAGGATCACGACGCCGGAGTCGGAGAAGGTGCCCTGGAAGGTGAGGCGGCCGTCTTCGAGTTCGGCGAGGTAGGCGACTTCGAGGAGCTGTTCGGTCTCGTCGTCGGCGGCTTCGGGATCGAGCATGACGTCGGCGAGGCGCTCGTCGTTGATGAAGTAGGCCACCGAGACCGGTGGGAACTCCTCGACGACGCGGGAGGCGACGTTCTGGATGTCGATGTCGGAGAGCCGCTCGTAAGAGGTCGGATCGAGCACGACCACCAGGGTGTCTCCGTCAGAGCCTTCGACACGGCTGACGATCTCGAAATCGGGAATCACCGGACCGCCGTCGAGATCGACCGTGGTGGTCGTTGCGGTGTCATCAGGGGGTGCGGAGGTGTCACCGGTCGCCGTTGCATCGGCGAGAGTGGTGACGGTGTCCCCGTCGCCGGTGCCCGCAGCACCAGTCGTTGTGGTGGCGTCACCGTCGTCGCCCGAGCAGGCGGCGACGAAGACGACCATGGCCAGAAGCAGTGCGGCAAGGCGTGTCATCGATCGCATCCGGTGAGTGTACCGCAGTGTTCGTTTTGTGGTCAGACCAATGACGTGCGCCACTCCTCGTAGCTGACACCCTCCATCCAGGGGGCGCCGTTGACCAGACGGAACCGGTGTCGCACTTCGTCGAACAGTTCGGGTGACGGTTCGGCGTCGAGGGAGGCCATTGCCAGTTCGAGCGTGGGTCGCCAGGCTCGGGGACCGAGAGCGAGGTCGACACGGGAGCGCCAGTCGCCGGCGTCGATCTGAGGGCGATCACCCGCCCAGAAGTCACGCAGCCTTTGGGCGATGCGGAGACACCGACGGAGCGCCCGCATCTGCGCCTGGTCGACACCACCCACCGCCACATCGCTCGACCAGTCGGCGAAAGCCTCCTCCCCCCATGCGTCCGGGTCGGTGACGACGGCGGCATACAGGTCGTCGACGGAGGTGAGCAGCGACGCTCCGCTCATCGGCTCACCGATCCCGAGCCGGACAGCTCGTCCTCGACCAACCTGAGGAACTCGGCGGAGAGACGACCGGCGAACGGTCCCGGCGCCATCCGTCGTGCACCGATGGCGACCACCGGTCGGACCTCGCGCAGTGTCGACATCGCCACCACCTCGTCGGCGCCGAGCAGTCGGTCGAGGTCGTAGCGGCCCGGCGCCGGTTCGAGCCCGACCCCCGGCGCCAACTCGGACACGGCGGCGATGGTGACTCCCGGCAGCACCATCAACTCAGGACCGGGGTATTCGAGTCGACCCTGGCGCACCCATCCGATGCTGTAGGTCGGGCCTTCGAGAACGGCTCCGCTCTCCCCGATCAGCAGGGCATCATCGAATCCGTCGGCGACGGCGGCAAGCCGGGCCGCCAGATTCGGGCCGTAGGACAAGGTCTTGGCACCGGTCAGCTCCGACGGCACACCGTCGGGATGCCAGGGTGCGGGACGTGGTTGGAGTCGCATCTCGGAGGCGATGTGACCCAGCGCATCGGCGCTGACGATCACACGGGATGCGACACCCGGAGCGGTCGGATCGGTGCCACCGGTGACGACGACCCGCACCGAGCAGTCCCCCTCGGCGGCCCGATCCCGAACCCATGCACCCAGCCGCTCCCGGGCGGGGAGCGGGATCCCCATGATGGCGGCGCTGACTTCGAGCCGGTCGAGATGCCAGTCGAGCCGAAACGGGCGACCGGCATAGGACCGGATCGTCTCGAAGCATCCGTAGCCCCGCAACAACCCGATATCGAACACCGAGACCATGGCCTCGTCGGGAGGAACGGCGGCACCGTCGATCAGCACCGGCCCGAGGACGGTCATGTCGGACCCTGCCCGGTCCCGTTGGGGCGGTAACCGTTGGTGATGGGCAGCCTCCGGTCCTTGCCGAAGGCCTTCGTGGAGATGCGTGCCCCCGGGGCCGCCTGCCGCCGCTTGTACTCGTTGCGGTCGACCATCGACGCCACCCGATGCACCAGCTGGGGGGAGACGCCCGCGGCGATGATCTCCTCCACCGAAAGGTCCTCGTCGATGTAGCGCACCAGCACCTCGTCGAGCACGTCGTATTCGGGCAGGGAATCGGAATCCTTCTGATCCGGACGGAGCTCGGCGGATGGCGGCTTGTCGATGATGTCCTGCGGGATCACCTCCCCATCGCGGTTCCGCCACACGGCGAGGCGGTACACCACCGTCTTGAGGACATCCTTGAGCACCGCATATCCACCGGCCATGTCCCCGTAGAGAGTGGCGTATCCGACCGCCATCTCCGACTTGTTCCCGGTTGCTACCACCATCGGTCCGAACTTGTTGGACAGCGCCATCAGGATGGCCCCGCGGATGCGCGCCTGGAGGTTCTCCTCGGCCACACCGGGTTGCGTGTCGGTAAAGACCGGTGCCAGCGCACCGAGGAACCCGGTGAAGATGTCGTCGATCGGGATGACGTCGAAGCGGCACCCGAGCCGTTTCGCCACGTCCTCGGAGTCGCGCCAGGACCCCGTGGAGGAATACCGCGACGGCATGGTCACGCCCCATACCCGGTCCGGGCCGAGGGCGTCGACGGCGATGGCGCAGGTAAGGGCACTGTCGATGCCGCCGGACAACCCGATCAGCACCTGGTCGAATCCGTTCTTGGCGACGTAGTCGCCCAGCGCCGTCACCAGTGCGGTGTAGATCTCGGCCTCGGGATCGAGGCGATCCGGGCTCACCGAGGCAGGAATCACCGGGCGGTCGGCGGTGTGGCGTCGTCCGGTCACCGGGATCACGGGTGCGGCACCGGATGGGGGCGACGCTTCGGGAACCGGCAGGTCGAGGACGAATCTCTCCTCGGTGAACTGGCCGGCCCGGTAGCGAAGGGCGCCGTTGCCGTCGAACACCATCGAATCGCCGTCGAAGATGAGATCGTCCTGGCCTCCCACCATGTTGAGATAGACCAGCGGAACCCCGGCGCGTTGCGCCTCGGCGGCGAGCAGGGCGGCGCGTTGGGTTCCCTTCCCGGCGTGATAGGGCGAACCGTTGATGTTGAGGAGGATGCGGGCGCCGGCGGCCGCCTGCAACGCCGGCGGACCCTCGGGCGACCAGATGTCCTCACACACCGAGATTCCCATCGGGATCCCTGAGATGTTCCACAACATGTCGGGTTGGTCCCCGGCAACGAAATAACGGGCCTCGTCGAAGACGGCGTAGTTGGGAAGCAGGACCTTGCGGTAGATGCCGACCAGCCGGCCTTCGGCGAGGACGGCCGCCGAGTTGGCGGCAGTGCGAGGCTGGGAGTCCTCGAGCACCTCGTCGACGTCGACCGGCTCGACGAAGCCGACCACGGTGACGGTCCGTCCCGAGGCCTCGGCGAGTCGCTCCACCGTCGCCAGGCTCTCGGTGCGGAATTGGCGACGCAGCACCAGGTCCTCAGGTGGGTAGCCGGAGAGCGCCAGCTCGGGAAGCAGCAGCACGTCGGCGTGTTGGGTCTCGGCCCAATCCATGGCCCGGCGCACCATCTCGGCGTTGCCGACAAGGTCGCCGACGACAGGGTTGATCTGGGCTCCGGCTATCCGCAACACATCCATGGCGGCAGGTTAGGGGTCGGCAGTGACAGATCGACCGCCACCCCGCGCTCCCCGCACCGAGCCGACATGCCGCCCCAGCGGGCGACCCGGGACGGCGTCACAGACCGGCCACGGTCTCCTCGACCAGGAAGTCGACCACCCGGCGCATCCCGTCGGCATGGCTGCCGCCGTTGTCGATGGTCTCGCGGTAGATGGCGATCTGACGGTCGGCGCTGGTGCCCCGCTCGAGGATGGTCCATCCGTGCTCCAACTCGGCGACGCAGTCGAGGTCGATGGCATCCTCGGCGATCAGTTCCATGATCTCCTCGTAGAGCTCGTCATAGGGAACGATGTCGCCCCGACCGAAGTCGATGAGACCTTCCGAGAACCCGTACCGCTGCGCCCGCCACGCGTTCTCGCTGAGCAGCATCCGCGAGTAGGTGCGCCACCGCTGGTTGGACATCCGCCGTCGGTACAGCATCGAGAGCAGACAGGTGTACATGGCGGCGACGGTGATGCCGTCGTCGATGTTGGTGCAGATGTCGCTGATTCGCATCTCCAGCGTCGGATAGCGCTCGCTGGGCCGGATGTCCCACCACAGCTTGGTGGCGTCTTCGATGACTCCGGCGTGGACCAGGGCATCGACGTGGCGGCGGTAGTCCCCCCAACTGGTGAACTCGTCGGGCATCCCGGTGCGAGGGAGGGCACGGAACACCGAGGTGCGGTAGCTCTTGAGACCGGTCTCGATCCCCTGCCAGAACGGCGAAGAGGTGCTCATCGACAGCAGGTGGGGAAGGAAGTAGAGCACCTGGTTCATCAGATCGATGCGGAGGTCCTCGTCGTCGATCCCGACGTGGACGTGCATCCCCGAGATCAGGAGTCGTCGGGCGACCCCGCCCATGGCCTCGGCGAGGGCGTTGTAGCGCTCCTTGTCGGTGTTGAGCTGCTCGCTCCAGGCGGCGAAGGGGTGGGTCGAGGCCGAGATCGGGGCCAGACCGTGGCGATTCGCCACTTCGGCGACCAGGGTGCGCAGGGCGGCCAACTCACGTCGCACATCACCGATCGAGTCGCACACCGCGGTTCCCACCTCGATCTGGGACCGCATGAACTCGGGGCCCACCTGTCCGACGGCGCGGGCGCCGATCTCCTCCAGCATCCCGTCGGGCAGGTCACGGACAAGGTCTCTGGTCTCGAGATCGACGAGCTTGTATTCCTCTTCGATACCGATCGTGAACAAGGGCCGGTTCACACCCACTCCCTTCTGCTGATCAGGACATGCGGTCGCTCATCCTCGGCGGCGGGGCAGCTCCCGACCGCATCGCCAGACACGTCACGGCCCGGTCACTGCGCCGGTCACAACCTAACGGAGCGGGTGGCGAATTGCCCGCCGCACCAGCGGTCACCGGGGGCCTCGGAACGGCGACGGTAGAATCGTCGCTTCATGGAGTCCCGCACCGCATCCATCGTCGAGTCTTCCCGCGCCATCGCCCCGGCGATGGTCGAGTTGCGACGCGAGATCCATCGCAACCCCGAGGTGGGTTGGCGGGAGCACCGCACCACCCGCCGTGTGGCCGAAGCCCTGGTCGAGATGGGGTTGGACCCGCAGATCAGGTCCGCCGGCACCGGGTTGACGGTCGACATCGGCAGCGGGGACACCGCCGTCGGGTTCCGCGCCGACCTCGATGCCCTCCCGATCACCGAGATCTCGATGGCGGACTACGCCTCGCTGGTCCCAGGGACCATGCACGCCTGCGGTCATGACGTCCATGTGGCGGTGGCGGTCGGGATCGCCGGGGTACTGGCCGCACAACCGGAACTTCCCGGCCGGGTCCGCATCGTCTTCCAGCCCGCCGAGGAACAGATCCCGGGCGGCGCCGTCGCCATGTCGGCCGAGGGCGCCATCGACGGTCTGGCGGCGATCGCCGCCTTCCACGTCGACCCGTCACTGCCGGTCGGCCACGTCGGGTTGCGCCACGGCGGGATCACCGGCGCAGCCGACAAGGTGATCATCCGTCTCAAGGGTCCCGGCGGCCATACGTCGAGACCCCACCAGACCGCAGACCTGATCTACGCCGCCGGCAGGGTCGCCACTGAATTGCCCCAGTTGCTCCGCTACGGAGCCGACCCTCGCGAGACGATGGCGGTTGTCTTCGGCAGGATCGCCGGTGGCGGCGCCGAGAACGTCATCCCGACCGAGGTCGAGATGGGCGGCACCATCCGCTTGTTCAATCTCGATTTGTGGCGGGAACTCCCGAAGCTGGTCGAGCAGCATGTCCACGACCTGGTGTCCCCGCTGGGCGCCGCCCTGGAGATCGATTACCTCCGTGGCTCTCCCCCCGTCGTCAACGACTCGGGGGTGGTGCGGGCATTCGACCAGGCGACCCGGCAGGTGTGTGGCGACGGGTGCGTCGCCGTTGCCCATCAGAGTCTCGGCTCGGAGGACTTCGCCTGGTTCCTCGAGGCGCTACCGGGTGCGCTGATCCGCCTCGGGGCGGGTCTCCCCGACCGCACCGTGGATCTCCACTCCGCCACCTTCGATGTCGACGAGGGGTGTATCGAGACCGGCATCGGTGTCGGAAGCCAGGCGATGATCAACCTGCTCGAATCGGTCGCAGCCCCCGCCTGAGCCGGGCTCGAACGGCTGGCAACGGTCAATCGACCAGCAGCAACCCTGCCGACTCGAGGGCATTGCGCATCTCCGCCTCTTCGCCGCTGCGCACCGACACGGTGAGCAGCCCGCCACCGCCGTGTGGGGAGTGGCGCAGTTGGAGGTCACGCACATCGACTCCGCTGGTCTGGAAGGCACGGCCGACCCGGGCGAGCTTCTCCCGGTCGGTCGGCCAGCGCCACCGTGATCCCCACCACCGGTGCCGCCAGACCGAGACGGTTGCTGCGGGCATGATCGAGGTGATCGGCGATGTCGCCTCCATCGCGCCGCTGGATCGCCGCCGCCGCCGCGGTGAGCCGTTGGAGGAAGTCACCGAGCACATCGAGGATCGGGCCGCGGTTGGCGTCGAACAGCTCGACCCACGGCGCCGGATCGGATGCGGCGACCCGGGTCAGGTCACGGAAGCTCCCCGCCACCAGCTCGAGGGCGTCGGTTCGATCGGCGGCCTCGTTCATCAGGGTCGAGGCGAGGAGTTGCGGCAGGTGCGACACCACGGCGACGGCGACATCGTGGTCGGCGGCGGTCATCCGCACCGCTCTGGCGCCCAGTGCGGCGATCATCCGTTCCACAGTGACCATGTCCGCCTCGGCGGCGGCGTCGGTGGTCACCACCCACGCCGCCCCACGGAACAGATCGGCGGTCGCCGCCTCCGGACCGCTCACCTCGCGACCGGCCATGGGGTGGGTCCCGACAAACCGCCGCCCGGCGGCCGCAGCGATCACCGGGCCCTTGACCCCGGTGACGTCGATCAGCAACCCGGGCCCGGGATCGAGGGTGGCGACACTCTCCAGCACCGCCGACGGGGGGCCGGCGAGGACCACCAGATCACACTCGGCGGCGATCAGATCGACAGGATCGGACCTCGGGTGCAGGGCGGACCGTTCCGCCGACCGCTGCAGGGTGTCCGGATCGGGATCCCATCCGTGGACCTCCCAACCGGCGACCGACAGACCGAGCCCGATCGAAGTCCCGATCAGCCCGGTGCCGAGGATCCCGATCCGCATCGGTTCACCCGGAAGCGGTGTCGTCGGAACGCTCAGAGTTTGAGCCCCATGACATCGGTGAGCGCCCGCACCTCATCCATCAACGCAGCGAACTCGGAGGGGAGAATCGCCTGGGCGCCGTCGACCAGCGCCGTCTCCGGCGCCGGGTGGACATCGACCATGAACCCGTCGGCACCCGAGACCACGGCGGTGCGGGTGAGCGGCGCCACCAGATGGCGGTGCCCCCCGGAATGGGACGGGTCGATGATGATGGGGAGATGGGACAACGCCTTGACCACCGGCGCCGCCGAGATGTCGAGGGTGTTGCGGGTGGCGGTTTCGAAGGTGCGGATGCCACGTTCGCACAGGATGACGTTGTGGTTGCCTTCCTTGTAGATGTACTCGGCGGCGTTGAGCCACTCCTCGATGGTGGCGGTGAATCCCCGCTTGAGCAGTACCGGCTTGTTCTGACGACCGAGCTCCGTGAGCAGGGTGAAGTTGGCCATGTTGCGGGTGCCGACGCGGATGATGTCGGCGTACTGCGCCACCAACTCCACATGACGGGTGTCCAGAACCTCGGCGACGAAGGGAAGCCCGAATTCCTCGCGCGCCTCGGCGAGAAGTTCGAGACCCCGCTCCTGGAGACCCTGAAAGGCGTACGGCGAGGTGCGCGGCTTGAAGGCGTCTCCACGCAGGATGCGGGCACCGGACTTGGCCACCGCCTCGGCGGCGGCGAAGAGCGTCTCCCGGGATTCGACGGCGCACGGCCCGGCGATGGCGACGAAGTGTCCCCCACCGACGGGGACGCCTCCAACATCGACGATCGAGTCCTCGGTCTGGAAGTCGCGGCTGACGAACTTGAAGGGCTTGAGCACCGGGACCGCCCGCTCGACTCCTCCGAAGGCTTCCCACGGCAACTGCTGGATGACCTCGCGGTCACCCACGGCACCGATCACGGTGCGGCGGGCCCCGTGGGACACGTGAGCCTCGGCACCGATGTCGGCCAGCCGATCGATGACCTGCTGGATATCGGTTTCGGTTGCCCCTTGGCGCATGACGATGATCAAGGACTCGTCTCCTCCGGCTCGGCTCGGCCCGCTCACGCATCAACCTCCTCCGTGGAATGGTAGATCTCCCGGCCGGACCGTGATCCCCCGTGCGCTCACACCGTGCTTGCTCCAGCTAGCGCTTGCAATTGTTAGCACTTTGCTGTATATTGCGCTCGTGAAGCAACCCTTGCCCGACCTCGGCGGATTCATCCGCGCCCAGCGAGAGCACAGCGCCATGTCGTTGCGCAAGCTGGCCGAGACCGCCGGAATCTCCAACCCGTACCTCAGCCAGATCGAACGGGGCCTGCGCAAACCGTCGGCGGAGATCTTGAAGGCGTTGGCAAGGGCCCTCAGCATCCGAGCCGAATCCCTCTACGAGCAGGCCGGGCTCCTCGAAGACGAGGAGCGGCCCACGGTGATCGACGCCATCGGCGTCGACGAAGAACTGACCCAGTCGCAGAAACTGGCGCTGACGGAGATCTATCTGAGCTTCGTCGGCGCCACCGAGAAGGAGACTTCCTGAATGTTCGAAACCCAGCGCGAATTCGCCACCAAGACCGCCTATATCGCTCTCGGAGCTTCCCGTTGTCGTCAGCCGGATGGTTCGTGACTACGGCGTCAAGCTCGCCGACAACGCCCAGACGCAGATGTCCACGTTCGCCGAAGAGGGCGAGAAGACCGCCAAGAAGCTCCAGGGCGGCAACGTCGTCGAGGAGATCCAGCACCGTGTCGACCTGGACAAGGTCCAGGATCGTGTCGAGAAGCTGCGCGACCAGCTCGAAGGTGCCCTGCAGAGCTGGCGCGAGTCGTTCACCCCGACCGACACCCGCACCCCGGCCAAGAAGGTGACCGTCGAGTCGGACAGCCCGACCGCCACCGACGCCGCCGCGGCTTCGACGGCCGCCGCCAAGAGCGGGGCCACCACGGCGACGGCGACCAAGCCGGCTGCTCGCAAGCCCGCCACCAAGGCCAGCACGACCAAGACCGGCGCCACCAAGTCCGGTGCCGCCAAGACGAGCACCGCCAAGACCGGGACCGCCACCAAGGCACCCGCCCAGAAGAAGGCTCCCGCCGAGTCTGGCGCCAAGTAGGGCACCGACCCGATCAGATCTCGACCGGTTCCCTCCGATCGGAGCATCTCTCTCCCTTTGGCTCCGATGGCGGTCGACAAAGAGCCCCGGCCGCAAGGCCGGGGCTCTTCTGCGTCTTCTCACATCGGCGGATACGGATCCGGCGACGGTGGCCGGCTCCGAGTCCCGGTTCGCTACGGAGCGATCACGCTCTCGAGGGTCTTGGCATGTTCGACCCAGCCTTCGACCATCGACGTGGTGGGGAGCCGACGCACCAGCCGTTTCTTGGTGTTGACCTCGATCATCGACGCCAGCAGGTTGGCGGCGTTACGACGCCGCAGCTCGCGAACGGTGTCGACCCCGACCGACTCCAACAGCTCGGAATACTCCTCACCGATCCCCCGCACCCGCATCAGGTCGGCGCGGTTCACCCAGGTGAGGATCTGCTGAAGGGTGATCCCGGTGGCATCGGCGAGCTCCTGGCGGCCCTGACGGGTGGCTCCGGTCTTGAGGAGCGCTTCGGTGGTGCGTACCCGCGCCTTGCGCAGTTTGGTGGCCTGGGTGTGACCGATCCCGTCGATCGCATCGATCGAGGCCATCGCAAGATCCTTTCGCAGCCGACTCCGAGTCTGTCCGAAATGTCCGACACCCTTCGAGGGCCACTCCGGAGACGGCGAGGATACTCCGCTGCTCCGAGCCTCGGCGCATGCGACGGCCGACCGGAATCTCGCACCCGGATCCGCTCGTGCCCGGGGGACCGCTTTTGGCAACCCAACCCTGCCGCTTCGGCTCCGTCCCTCTGCGTTCACGACGATGCGACCTCACATCTTGATCTGGCCCGTTGTCGGATGTATCCCGTTGGTTCTCGAGATGGTGCCGACGTGGGTGGAGTCGCGGGAATGCACTCCGATCTTCGCCAGACGATCTTGCTCCGGTGAAGTGCGGTCGGTGCCCGTGACGTTCGGCGTTCGGCGAGGACCTGTCGTCGACGATGGCCTTGGAGTCCACGACGCAAAGATTCGGCCGATCCCCCGGCCGACCAGTACTCCTTCCCGCTTCAGATATGATCCGCCGGGGTACCCAGGCATGCGCCACATCCGATCCTGTGGCGATATCGCTGTGCCCGTTCAGAATGGCCCGAGGGAAGTTGTAGTGATGTCTCCTGCTAAACCACGACGGCTCCCTGGCGCCTCGCCGATCGCCGCCGTCGCGCTGATAGCGGCGGGCATCGCCGCATGCGGTGGTGGGACCGGCAACGGGGCCGGGGACCTGCTTCCGACGGCGTCGACCGAGAGCATCTCAGCTGTCCTTGCTCCCTGCGATGCTGCGGGTGAATCTGATCTTGATCCGGTCCTGCGCATGGCCTCTACCGCCGGATGGATCAAAGTCGAAGAAGTCCTGACCGAAGAGTGGAGCGACGGCGATCCAGACACGCTGGTAGCTTCGATCCGCGTCGACGAGTGGGATGGCACGGGAGGGGACCTGCTCGATCACCCTGCGCTGGAAGGAAATGTCCAGGTCTTCGACTCGTATGGCCCAGGGGTCGACTGGGGGCTGGAAGTCGGCGCCGATGTGTGGCTGGGCCTTGCGGACTACGCAGATCTCGGCCGTCCAGACTTCGTCGACTACGTCGTGCTCATCTTGCCGGACGGCCGCGCCGTGTTCCCCGGTGAGTGTGAGTACCACTACACGCAGCAACCGCTCGAGTCGTTCTTTGCGGAGGGTTTCGATGCCGAGATCGGTTCGCTCGTCGGGTCGATCCCGGTCGCGATCGGGTACGGAGACGAGATCTCACACGACGTCGACATTCTCAATCCTGAGGAAACCGACGCCGAGGAGTTGGAGAGGCTGCAGTTTGCCGTCGTCCATATCAGCGTGACGGAGGCCTTGGGGGACGACTACACCATATGTACCAAAGTCGATAGCGGCTGGAACGACTGCGTGGTTCCCAACACCGTTGCAGAATCAGGTGGGCATGTGGTCGATGCCTACCTGGACGGCTCGCTCCTCGAGGTGTGGCTTCTGGATAGTCACGCCAACCTCGTGGATCCCATCGCTCGGCTGGGTACCGTGTCTCTCGGCAACGCTCCGACGGGGTCCCTCGCCATCCGGCTCGAAGTCGACACCGCCGGCTTGGCGAATGCCCCGCCACCATCCACCGAGGAGGGCGCCCGAGTCAGGACGGTCGAGGTGATCGCGCTGGAAGACCTCGACCATGATGACCCCGACTGGCCCGGTCTCAGACCTACGACGTTCGTCAGCGAAACGGGCGAGGGCAACTACTGAGCC
The DNA here is from genome assembly GCA_963708235.1 of uncultured Acidimicrobiia bacterium. Classification (GTDB taxonomy): domain Bacteria; phylum Actinomycetota; class Acidimicrobiia; order Spongiisociales; family UBA5794. Next base: position 3,064,296 of record OY970200.1, read on the forward strand.
AACCATGGCTGCAACATCCTGGGCGGTGGATCACACCTGCCGACGGCCCACCGGTCCGTCGTCCGAGTGCGACCGGCCGGTGTGGTCAGTGGCGGGGGGCGAGTTGCTTCAGGTCGTCGGGGGTGAGGACGTGGCGGGGAGGTAGGGCGTCGACCCAGACCTCTTCGACCAGATCGGCGTGGGTGTCGAGCACGGCTTCGACCTCTGAGTTCTCTTCGAGACCGATCAGCCGGGGCCACAACTCGCGATCGATCACCAGGGGTCGGCCTCTGGTGTAGCGGTATTTGGGAACGGTCACCGGCCGCTTCGACTCCCGGTGGGCATCCATGAGCTGGCTGACCACCTTTTCGGTCACCTGCGGGGTGTCGCCGTCGGCGAGGACCACCGCTTCGATGTCGGGTTGGCGCATCAGGTAGTCGAGACCGGCCCGCAGGGCGGCGGCGCCCTCTCTCCACTCGGGGTCGATCAGCACCGAGAAACCGGAGAAATCGATGCGGTCGATGACCGGCTCGGCGTCGCGGCCGAGCACCACCACCCCTGGGGTGACCGGCCAGGTGCGCACCTCGTCGAGCACATGGCCGAGCAATGTGCCTCTCCCCCATGGCTCCAGCCAGCGCGTCCGTTCGAACCCGTCTCCGGGTCGGGCGGCAAGCACCATCGTCACGATCGTTCCCACGCTTCTCCTCCAACCGGCGGGACTTCGAGGCTACTCGCCGGGAGGGAGCGCTCCGCCAAGCCACATGCACCACGCTCCAACCAACCTCGAGTGACCGCCCGGCGCAGCCTCGAGTCCAGAGCATTGCGCAGCCTCGGGGGAATCGCAGTGCGGAGCGAACCGAGCGGGCCAGAGCGGAGCAGGACCGGCGGCCCAGCGCATCGACCCGTGTGGTGTGGCAGACTCGCGGCGAGGATTTCCCGTAACGGCCGAAGGAGTGGAAGCGCTGTGCTGGTAGGAGTACCCGCCGAGATCAAGACCGAGGAGTACCGCGTCGCCATCACCCCGATCGGGGTGCGTGAGCTGACCGGCCGGGGCCACCGGGTCCTCATCGAATCGGGCGCCGGTGTCGCCTCGTCGATCTACGACGAGGAGTTCGCCGCCGTCGGCGCCGAACTGGTCGACGGGCCCGAACAGATCTTCGCCCAGGCCGACATGGTGCTCAAGGTCAAGGAACCTCAGCTCGGCGAGATCGCCATGCTCCGTCCCGGCCAGGTGCTGTTCACCTTTCTCCATCTCGCCGCCTATCCGCAGCAGGCCCATGGTCTGGTCGCCAGCGGCGCCACCGCCATCGCCTACGAGACGGTCCAACTGCTGTCGGGGGCGCTCCCCCTGCTGGCCCCGATGTCCGAGATTGCGGGACGGATGGCCACCCAGGCCGGCGCCCACCATCTGGAGAAGCCACAGGGTGGTCGCGGGGTGCTAATCGGGGGGGTCCCGGGCGTTGCCCCGGCCCGGGTGACGGTGCTCGGAGGTGGCAGCGCCGGCGCCAACGCCGCCGTCATCGCCGCCGGAATGGGGGCCGATGTCACCATCCTCGACATCAACGTCGACCGACTCCGCCATCTCGACGATCTGCACCGCGGCCGTATCCGCACCGTCCGCTCATCGGCGTTCAGCATCGAGGAGCATGTCGTCCCGTCGGATCTGGTCGTGGGCGCCGTGCTCGTGGCCGGCGCCCGGGCACCCGTCGTGGTCACCGCCGACCATGTCGCCGCGATGCGTCCGGGTTCGGTGGTGGTCGACATCTCGATCGACCAGGGTGGCTGTATCGAGACGGCGCGCGAGACCTCCCACGCCGAGCCCACCTATCTGGTCGACGGAGTGGTGCACTATGCGGTGGGGAACATCCCCGGTGCGGTGCCCAACACCTCGACCTATGCGCTGACCAACGCCACCCTCCCCTACACGGTTGCCCTCGCCGACGGGTTGGTGCCGGCGTGCGAGCGCTACCCGGAGTTGCTGGGTGGGTTCAATGTCGCCAACGGTGCGGTGGTCCACCCGGTTGTGGCCGAGAGCCTGGGGCTGCCCTATGTCGAACTCGACGAGGCGCTGAACGCCCCCGTCTGACCTCGCCACGGCACCGAGCGAAACGCCGCTCGGCCCTTGCTCGGTACGCCGATTTCGGGCCGATGGGACACAAGGGTTTCAGGGCACCCCACGCCGCACGCGCCCCTTTCTGGCCTCCCCGCCCCGCTGGGGCGGCGGGAGGCTGCGGGCGCTTTGCGGACGCAGCCGGGGCGGGGAGCGACGCCGACGTCCGAGAAGCCTGGAAATGTCCAGCAACTGCCGCGGTTCGATAGCGCACCCGAAAGACCACACACAACCGCAGCCGACACATCGACGTTCGGGGATGCAGATGTCGCGCCCCGCCCCGCCCCCTCCCAGAACCTCGGAGGCACCCCGCCAGCCGGTCTGCGCCCGCAAGCGGCCGCAGCGCCCCACCCCGTCTACGGCCGCGAGGCGCCCGCAGCCACCCCGCCCCAAAGGGGCAGGGAAGGGCGGGGAGGGCCAAGAAAGAAGCGGCATGCGGACGCAGACCGACCGCGGGGAGGGCCAAGCAGGTAACGCATGCGGACGCAGCCGGGGCGGGGCGCGACGCCGACGTCCGAAACGCCTGGAAATGTCCCAGCAACTGCCGCGGTTCGATAGCGCACCCGAAAGACCACACACAACCGCAGCCGACACATCGACGTTCGGGGATGCAGATGTCGCGCCCCGCCCCGCCCCCTCCCAGAACCTCGGAGGCACCCCGCCCCCCAGGGCGGGGAGGCCAAGAAGGAAGCTGCGACGCTGCGGAGACGGTCAAGCCCCCCGGGCGTAGGTGCCGGGCGGGGGCGCGGCTGCGCTCACATCTCGCCGTTGTAGCGGAGGATCTTGCGGCTGGCCAGCCTCGCCCACCACATCACGACGCTGGCACCGATCAGGATGGCGGTGGCGACCGCGTGGTACCAGGCGCTCCACTTGGCTTCACCGATCGACCAGCTGTAGAGGAAGGCAAGGGCGGCGAAGGTCATCTGCAGCGCTCCGGTGGTGACGAAGATGGCGCGCCCACCGGGACGCGCCAGCACCAGGATCCCGGAGATGGCCCAGGCGAGGAGCACCGCACCCACCCACCTCAAACCGCCGAGCTGCTCGGCGGCCAGGGGGTCCAAACCGATGCCGTCGAAGAAGGCGACCGGGAAGATGACGATGGGGAGGGCAAACAACATGGTGACGAAGATGTAGACCACCATGGCGATGTTGAGGGTCGCCAGCGGGTCGCGCCGCTTGCGGGCCACCCGACCCCTCCCTCGACCCCCCTCCGGCGCCGGTTCGACCGGGAGATCGGCGGTCGGGTACTCGTCGGTCATCGATCCCCCGTTGTGTGTTCGGTCAGCGCACCGACCAGGTCTTCCTGAATCATCCCGAGAAACGCCACCAGCATCTGCTGCGGGGACTCCGGTTCGGCTGGCAGCTCGTCGAGCTCGAAGAGACCGTGGTTGGCGGCGAGGGCGATGCGGGCCGAGCCCACGGCGCGCACCATGGCACTCGCTTCTCCGACCGTCAGCTCGGCTTCGCCGGTTCCGAGGCGGTCGAGCACCACCTCGAGCATCAGCCGATCCTCCTGCTGCGCCTCGTCCACGTTGGTACCGGAGAGCCGGTGGAACTCGCGGTCTGCCGCCTCGTCGTCACCGTAGACCGAGGGGCTGTGGCGACCTCTTGCCACGACATGCGGCTGCGTCTCGCCGGTCGTGGCGAGAAACCCGGGCACCGCACGCAGCACCGCCAGCTCCCGTTCCGGCACGGTGATGCGCACACCACCGGCGGTGGAGGCGAACTCGAACGTCACTGGCGCTCCAGGGTGGCCCACAGACCGTGGTGGTGGAGTCGACCGACATCGACCTCGGCACGTTCCCTCGGCTCCGAGGCGACGATGGCCCGGCCCAGGTGGTGGACGTCCAGCATCAGCTTGGTCGCCCGCTCCTCGCCGTATCCGAACAGGGTGCGGAACACCCACACCACGTAGCTCATCAGGTTGACCGGATCGTTCCAGACGACGACGTTCCACAGCGGCACCGGCTCCGAGCGGTCGAGCGTATCGGCACCCGGCGCTCCACCGGGCGACCCGGTCCCCACCGCCGGGTCGTCCGTCACTTGAGTTCACCGTCGCCATCGGCGGACGATGCGGCGAACCTCTGACCGTTGATCCAGTCCTCGAAGTCCTGGCGGGCGACGCGCCACTCCCGACCGAACTTGACCCCGGCCAGAGAACCGGTGCGGAGCTGGCTGGTGACGACGAACGCCGATACGTCCATGTACTCGCAGATATCGGGCACCGACAGCCATTCCTTGCCGAGATCGATCCTGATTCGCTCCATCTTCCCAGGGTATGGAACCAGACGGCGTGCCGCAAGAAGCTCCTTGCCCAACTGGCAGATTTCCGGGACATCCCGCCGAATCCGGCCGTTTCGGGACCGGCGTCGACCGATTAGTGTGACCCACCTTCGTGCGGGCGGACCAACGGACCTCCGGTGGCTGCACGGGGCCTTCACAGAGGGCCGTCTCGTCAGGGACGGCCCTCGGCGCGCCCGGCTGCGAACATCCCCGGTGGGGATCTCCCCGGTGCGGCATACTGGATGCATGTCCATCACCATCGCCATCTTCCTGTTCGACGACGCCGAGGAACTCGACTGGGCCGGACCGTGGGAGGTGTTGCGGGCATGGCAGCTCGGGTATCCCGAGGATGCGATCGAGGTCTTCACCGTCGCCGCCACCGATGATGTGGTGACCTGCGCCAAGGGTCTGCGGGTGCTGCCCGACCGCACGTGGGATGCGATCGGCACCCCGGATGTGCTGGTGTATCCCGGGGGCCGGGGAACCCGTCCCCAGCTCGGCGACGAGGAGATCCGGAGCCGGGTCCGCACGCTGGCGGAGGCGGGGACCCTGATGACCAGTGTCTGCACCGGGGCCCTGGTCTACGCCGATGCCGGGCTGCTCGACGGCGGACCGGCCACCACTCACTGGGCGTCGATGGACCACCTCGCCGGGTTGGGTACCGATATCGAGCTGCGGCCCGACGACCGGTACGTCGACCGGGGTCGGGTCATCACCGCCGCCGGTGTCTCCGCCGGCATCGACATGGCGCTCCACCTGGTGGCCCGGCTGCACTCCCCGCAGCGGGCCAGAGATGTCCGTCGCTACATCCAGTACGACCCGGCGCCACCGGTCTGAGCCCACGCGGCAAGACTCGATACCACCCTCGGAAGGGGACCAGCATGGATGGAATCACCGTCACCGGACATGGCGAGGCCACCGCCGTGCCCGACACCCTCACCGCCGACCTCGGGGTGGCAGTGCTGGCACCGGATGTGGGGACGGCGTTCGACACCACCGCCCGGCAGATCGGCGCCATCATCTCGGCGATCACCGCCGCCGGCGTCCCGGCCGGGGACATCCAAACCCGCGACCTGTCGGTCCAGCCGGAGTACGACCACCGCAGTGACGTCCCGGCGCTACGTGGCTACCGGGTGAGCCAGATGCTGAATGTCGCCATCCGTGACGTGGCGTCGGCTGGGGCCGCCATCGGCGCCGCCGCTTCCGCAGGTGGTGACGACTTCCGGGTGGGAGGTCTGGTCTTCGGTGTCGACCGCACCTCCGATCTCTCCGATGTGGCGCGTGCTGCGGCGTGGGCCGATGCCCGTCACCGGGCCGAGCACCTCGCCCGACTTGCCGGGGTGGAACTCGGCGCACCGATCGCCGTCACCGAGAGCGACGGCGGGACACCCGGTCCGATGCCTCGGATGGCCAGGTTGGTCGCCGACTCGATGCCGCTTCTCCCGGGGACGACGGCAGTCACCAGTGACGTCACCGTGACCTTCGGAATCGTGACGTCCGGCTGACCCGACCCGTCACTGGTGACACCGGAGAGGTGCCGGGAGACCGGTGTTCAGCGGTGCAGTGCGGCGGGACGGACCCGCCGATCCCACACCAGGAAACCGGCGAGCCCGAGCGCCACGGCGACACCGACGGTGGTGAACGCAGGTCCGTAACCGGCGGATTCGATGATCAACCCGGCGGCGGGCGCCCCGGCCAGTACCACGACGTCGAACAGCCCGGAGAAGACGGCCAGCCCGGTGCCGCGTTCGGCCCGCGTGGCCCGGTCGACGACCAGCGTGGTGAGGATCGGGAAGACGAGACCGTGGCCGAAACCACCCAGCGCGGCGGCGACCACCATCTGGGTGGGGCTGGATGCGGTGGCGAGCACCAGGAACTGGGCGGCGATGGCGGTCATGGCGGGCACCAACATCCGGGTGGTCCCCAACCGATCGGCCCAGGAACCACCGACGATCCGCGCCACCACCGCCACGGCCGAATAGGTCCCGAGGTAGAGACCGACCGAACCGACCCCGTTGCTGTCGACAAAGGTGCGCAGGAAGGTGAACAGCGTGATCATCCCCAACGCAAACGACCCGGTGATCAGCCACACCGGCATCAGATCGCGCTGCCCCACGACGTAGCGGAACCCGCGGTATCGCTCCCGTTGCGGATCGACCGAGGGCAGGTCGGGCAGGGTCCACACCAGACACCACGACAGGAACGCCACCGTCGCCACCATCACGAACAGCGGGACGAAGTTGCCATCGTCGACCACGGTGTCGCCCAGGATCGAGCCGAACCCGATGGGGATCAGCCCCGAGATCCCCAGGATGCCCAATCCCTGGACCCGGCGCGACTCGGGAATGATGTCGGCGCCGATCGCCAGCACCGTGGTGAACAGCAGGATCTCGGCCGAGGTGTAGACGATGCGGACAACGAACACCGGCACGGCGAACGAGGTGATCGGGATGTACGCCAGGGTGGACAGGGTGAGGACGAGACCGCCGGTGAGCATCACCCGTTTGCGACCCCACTGGTCGATCACCCGGCCCATCATGGGTCGCAGCGCCAACGCCACCAGGGCACCGGCGGCGTACAGCAGACCGATCTTGGATTCTCCGGCGCCCAGGGTGCCCAGGAAGCCCGGAAGGTGGACCATCAACCCGTGGGCCATCTCCTGGAAGAACCCGACGAACCACAACGCCACGAACGCGGCGGTGAACAGCGGCTCCTGATAGGTTCGACCCGTCCCGGGTTCCGCCGGAAGGTTCATGACCTGTGCGACGGGTTGAGCGACGAGTCGAGTGGGGCGATGCACTCCGGGACGTTGTTGCTGACCCGGTTCACCAGAGTGGAGACCGGGTGGGCCGCCATCTCCGCTGCGGGTGCCGGGAGCAACAACGAGCCGAGGGCGCCCGGATCGTCGAGTTCGGGGTCGAGCCAGGACTCCCAGTTCGCCGGCGGCAACATGACCGGCATCCGATCATGGATCGGCTCGACGAGGGTGTTGGGGCGACCGGTGACGATGGTGCAGGTGCGTACCCGCTCACCGGTCTCCGGGTCTTTCCATGATGCCCACAGACCGGCGAACGCCAGCGGATCCCCGTCGGCCCGGGTGATGTAGTGCGGGAGCTTCGACGGCTTGCCCGCCTCCCCGGCATCGATCACCTGCCACTCGTAGAACCCGTCGGCGGGGATGAGGCAGCGTCGTTTGGCGAAGGAATCGCGGAAGGCCGGTTTGTCGGCGAGGGTCTCGGCGCGGGCGTTGATGTTACGGGCGGCGATCCGCCGGTCCTTGGCCCACCACGGCAACAACCCCCAGCGGAAACTCCCGAGCAGACGCTCCCCGTCGTGTTCCGCCACCGCATACACCGGGTCGGTCGGTGCCACGTTGTACGAGACGGGAAGCGGCTCGGCAACAAGCCTCGCTTCGAAGAACTCGGCGTACGCCGCCGGATCGGATGACTGGACGAATCTGCCGCACATCCGCTGCATTCTCGCAGCGCAGGCGACCATCGAACCCGCCCGACCGTGTGGTCCACTTCCTTGCGGACACCGATCCGGGTGGGCGAGGCGAGCCATCCGGCGGCGCCCGGGGGCGCCGCCGTCAGCTCAGGTCACCATTCCCATTCTTCGCCGCGCCGCTCGGCCAGCATCGACTGCATGCGGAGGATCTCGATCTCCTGGTCGGAGTAGATGTGATTGGCCATCCAGTCGATGTCGGGTTCCTGGCCACCCCCGGCAACGGTCAGATCGATCACCATCTGCATGGCACCGGTGTGGTGCTGGATCATGTACTCCAGGAAGAGCTCATCGAACTCGTCGCCCTCGGCGGCGGCGAGCTCGGCCATCTGCTCGTCGGTGAGGTACCCGGACATGACCATCTCGCCGGTCTCGTCGGTCTCGTGATCGTGACCCTCCGATTCGGCCGGCTCGATGTCCTTGCGGGCCTCCAGCCAGTCCTTCATCATCTGGATCTCGTCAACCTGCGAGATCTCCATCCGCTGCGAGAGCAGCGGGATGTCCTCGCTCTCGGTGCGGTCGGGAACCAGCGCCGTCATCTCGAGCGCCTGCTCGTGGTGTTGGATCATCATCTCCATGAAGGCGATGTCCGCCTCGGTGTGCGGTGGCGGCTTCAGGTTCGCCACGTACTCCGGTGTCAGGATCGCCGACGGTTCACCCGGCGCCCCCGGCTGGATGATCAGCGGCGGCGGATGGGTGGTGTCGGTCGTTGCTTCGTCATCTGCTGCCGAGGTGCCCCCACAGGCGGCGATCGTCGCCACCAGCACCATCGGCACAAGCCTGGCTCTCCAATGTCCCCACGTCATCGGTTCAGCACTCTCCTCGTCTGTTTCCTGCCTGGTCTCTGATAAATCGTTGGCGCAACTCCGGCACCTCGGGATAGAGTATGTGCGCCTGCTGCGACTAACGCAACACGTTGGTCGGTCCGGGCCCCGATTTTCTTTGGGGGATTCAGCACGCACCGGTACGTCGGCACTCGCCGGCGTACGAAGCAGCAAGAAACAGGGAGGCAACATGGGAGTGAATTCCATGAATTCACCGCGTCGGCGTCACAGGCTGGGAATGATCCTGGCCGTGGTCGCCATGCTCGTAGCAACCATTCCGGCGGCCGCCGTGGCTCAGGACGATCCGGATCCCCGCATCGGGCTCAGCCCCGGGCTGTGGGACGCCGCCGACGCAATATCCGGTCTGAACCACGAGGCGTGGTTCGAGAAGCGCGACGGGGCCCTGCAGGGCACGGTCTCCGACCTGGCGTTCTCCGGCAACTATGTCTACATGGGCAACTACAACGGTCTCCAGGTCTTCGATGTCAGCGATCCGACTGACCCGATCCTGAAGACCGAGGTCATGTGCGTGGGTAGCCAGAACGACCCGTCGGTGTACGGCAACCTGTTGTTCCAGTCGGTGGAGCAGACGAGCGCCAACACCAACTGCACCTCGACCGGCACCACCGCAGAGAACCGATTCCGCGGTGTCCGTATCTACGACATCTCGAACCGTGAGGTTCCTGTGTACGTCGCCGGCGTCCAGACCTGCCGCGGTTCGCATACCCACACCGTGGTCGAGGATCTCGACGACCCTGACAATGTCTACATCTACGTGTCGGGAACGGCTGGTCAGCGTGCCGCTGCCGAGGTCGTCTCGACTCCGGATGGCAACGTGTCGGGTCGATGCGGTCAGACCGTTGCGACCGGGGCCAACCCCTCGCAGTGGATGACTGAGGTCATCAAGGTCCCGTTGGCCAACCCGGCTGCCGCCGCCGTGGTCACCGAGGCTCGCCTCTTCCGTGACCCGGAGACTGGCGCCGTCAACGGTCTGCAGAACGCTGCCCCCCCGGGTGGCCATCCCTGCAACAGCGCCGGGGCGCCCTGGGCCTGCACTCCGGCCGGGACGACGTACTCGCCGACCCCGGCCACCAACACCTGCCATGACATCACCGCCTACCCGGATCTCGGTCTCGCCGCCGGTGCCTGTCAGGGCAACGGCATCCTGATCGACATTTCGGATCCGGCGAACCCGGTTCGCATCGATGCGGTGGCCGACCCGAACTTCTCGTACTGGCACTCCGCCACGCTGAACAATGACGGCACCGCCGTCCTGTTCACCGACGAGTGGGGCGGCGGCGGCGGTGCCCGCTGCTCGGTCAACCACAAGCCGGAGTGGGGCGCCAACGCCATCTTCGACATCGTCGAGACGGACACGGGCCTCAAGATGGAAATGGCCAGCTACTACAAGCTGCCCGTCCCCCAGACCAACCAGGAGAACTGCGTCGCGCACAACGGCTCGCAGATCCCGGTCCCCGGTCGCGACATCATGGTGCAGTCCTGGTACCAGGGCGGTATCTCGATCTTCGATTGGACCGACACGTCCAACCCGACCAAGATCGCCTTCTTCGACCGTGGCCCGATCGGAACCGGCACCGCGCTGGTCTCCGGTGGCTTCTGGTCGTCGTACTGGTACAACGGGTACATCTACGGATCTGAGATCGCCCGCGGTCTCGACGTCCTCTCACTGGCCCCGACGGACGACCTCTCGGCTTACGAGATCGCCGCTTCCAACGAGGTCTCGTGGGACGAGTGGAACACCCAGGGTCAGCGCACCTACGGTTGGGGACCGTCGACCAACGTGGTCGGCGCCTTCCGTGACCAGCTTGCCCGCATCGACGGCATCTCGAGCCGTGACAGCATCCGCATCGATGCCTTCATCGAGGATGCGCTCGCAGCCACGACCCGTCAGCAGATGCTGGCAGCGGCCGCCTACGGCCAGCTCATCGGCGATCGCCTCGACCCGGCCACCCAGGGTGACCTGATCGACGCCGTGCTGCTCGTCGCCAACGACCTCTACTCGCAGGCTCGCCCGCAGTAGAAGACTCGCCAACGGCTCGGGTCGTCACGACTCGGGCTCGAGACGAAGACCGATAAGGAGGGGCGCCCCAAGGGGGGCGCCCCTCCTTGCGTTTGCCCCCACACTCCGTTTCGCCACTTCCCGGCCCCCGACAGACCACATTTCACTTACTGAAAGCCCCGCCGGTGCGGGTGAGAAATCACTGGTACCGCAGCCGTTCGGCGGATAGAGTCCGGATCCCCCCGTTATTGCGCGCACACCCATGCAACGCTCAGAGTCCTTTGCGCCCACGGGGCAGGACGCCGCTATCCGGTGGTGTCGAATCAAGAGGGAGGCTGAGTATGGGAGAGAGTCGCAGCGATACGGCGCGACGACGCAACCGGCGATCACTGGTGATTGCGGTTGCGGTACTGGCGATGCTGCTGCCGACAGCAGCGTTTGCCCAGGACGATCCGGACCCGCGCGTCGGGCTGGCCCCGGGCCTGTTCAACGCAGGTGAGGCGATCTCCAACCTGGAGAAGACCAACACCTGGACCAAGGATCAGGGAACCTTCTGGAACCCGGCCAGCCCGGGAAGCAGCTCGTACTGGATCTCCGACATCGCCTTCCAGGGCGATCTGATCGCGCTCGGGAACTTCTGGGGCTTCCAGCTCTTCGACAACTCGAACCCGGAGGCGCCGGTGCTGCTCACCGAGGTCGTCTGCCCCGGCGGGCAGGGCGATCCGACGCTCTACGGGAACCTGCTGTTCCGTTCGGTCGAGGGAACCAATGGTCGTGCCGACTGTGGAACCCAGGGCAACAGCGGTGACACGGCCGCCGCAACCCGCTTCCGCGGGGTGCAGATCTTCGACATCTCCAACCTGGCCATGCCGGTTCAGGTGGGTGGCGTCCAGCTCTGCCGTGGCTCCCACACCCACACGCTGGTGCGCGATCCCGACGATGCCGCCAACGTCTACATCTACAACGGCGGGACCGCCGGGGTGTCGAACAGCGGGACCAACACCCACTGCAACAGCGGTGGCGCCACCACGGTGCGCCCCTCGCAGTGGATGACCGAGGTCATCAGGGTTCCGCTGGCGAATCCGGCTGCCGCCGAGGTGATCAACGAGGCACGCCTGTTCACCGATCCCGCCACGGGAGCGGTCAACGGTCTGGGTTCGGTCAACCACTGCCACGATCTGACCTCGTACCCCGAGATCGACCTCATCGCCGGCGCCTGTCAGGGCCGGGGACTGCTCATCGACACATCCGATGTGGCGAACCCGAAGCGGATCGATGCGGTGGCGGATTCCAACTTCGCCTACTGGCACTCGGCCACGTTCAGCAATGACGGCACCAAGGTCGTCTTCACCGACGAGCTCGGCGGAGGCACCGGAGCCCGCTGCCGGGTGACCGATCCGTTGTACCTGGGCGCCAACGCCATCTACGACGTGGTCCAGACCGACGACGGTCCTCGTCTCTCGTTCCAGAGCTACTACAAGATGCCGGCGGTGCAGACCAGCCAGGAGAACTGTGTGGCGCACAACGGCACGCTGATCCCGGTCCCCGGTCGCGACATCATGTCGCAGGCCTGGTACCAGGGTGGCGTCTCGCTGTTCGACTTCACCGACTCCGCCAACCCGGTCGAGATCGCCTACTTCGACCGCGGTCCGGTCGGCGCCACGCTGCTCACCGGCGGGTTCTGGTCGGTGTACTGGCACAACGGTCGCCTCTACGGCTCCGAGATCGCTCGCGGTCTCGACACCTTCAAGTTGGTCGAGAGCGAGCACCTGTCGGCAGCGGAGATCGCCGCCGCCGAGGAGATCACCACTGGGCGGACCAACGCCCAGGATCAGGTGAGCTACGAGTGGGGCCCGTCACTCAATGTGATCGGCGCCTACCGCGACCAGCTCGCCAGGATCGACGGCATCTCCGCCAGGGAGGTCATCCGCGTCGACGACTTCCTCGACGACGCCGAGGCAGCCACCACACGCCAGCAGCTCCTCGCTGCCGCCGCGTACGGCTACCACCTCGCCGACCGGCTCGACCCGGCCACCCAGGGTGACCTGATCGACGCCGTGCTGCTCGTCGCCGACGACCTCTACGCCCAGGCCCGCCCGTAACCGAACCCTGATTGGGGCTCGAGGCTCCAAACCGGATATCACCAAGAGGGGGGCGCTCCACCAGGGGCGCCTCCCTCTTGCGCGCCCGGCCCCGTCGAGCGATGTTCGTCAAAGGGGCTCCTCCGCATGGCTGCCCGTCACCGCTCTCGGCGTGGACGACGTCACCCCGGTGGCGGAATGTGATTTCTGTTACATTCGAGTCGGTGGCGTAGAGAAGCCACCACGCCCGGAGGGCGCTCGACGATGAGTGGGAGGTACAGCATGGGAGCATCACGCAGCGACCAGGTACGCCGCAGGAGACATCATCACCGGAGATCGTTGGTGACGTTGGTTTCGCTGCTGGCGTTGATCCTGCCGACGGCGGCATTCGCCCAGGGCGAGGAGCCCGACCCGCGTATCGGGCTCGCCACCGGACTCTTCGATGCCGGCGAGGCCATATCGAACCTGGAGAAGGTGGACACCTGGCGCAAGGATCAGGGAACGTTCTGGAACCCGGACAGTCCGGGGAGCAGCTCATACTGGGTCTCCGACATGGCATATCAGGGAGACATCCTGGCGCTCGGCAACTTCTGGGGGTTCCAACTCTTCGACAACTCCGACCCGGAGAACCCGACCCTGCTCACCGAGGTGGTGTGTCCGGGCGGTCAGGGAGATCCGACGTTGTACGGCAACCTGCTGTTCCGGTCGGTCGAGGGCAACAACAGCCGGATCGACTGTGGCACCCAGGGCAACAGCGGCGCCACGGCCGCCGAGACCCGGTTCCGCGGTATCCAGATCTTCGACATCTCGGACCTGGACGACCCGGTGCGGGTCGGTGGCGTCCAGCTCTGCCGCGGGTCGCACACCCACACCATGGTGATGGACCCCAACGACGACGAGCACGTCTACATCTACAACTCGGGAACCTCCGGGAGCGGCACCAACAGCGGTACCAACACCCACTGCAACGCCGGTGGCGCCGACACCGAGCGGCCCTCGCGCTGGATGACCGAGGTGATCAAGGTCCCGCTGGCCAATCCGGCGGCCGCCGAGGTGGTCAACGAGTCCCGTCTGTTCACCGACCCCGAGACCGGGGCCGTCAACGGGCTCGGCAACGTCAACCACTGCCACGACATCACCGCCTATCCGGAGATCGGTCTCGCCGCCGGCGCCTGTCAGGGCCGCGGTCTGTTGATCGACATCACAGACCCGGCAAACCCGGTGCGTCTGGATGCGGTGGCCGACTCCAATTTCTCCTACTGGCATTCGGCCACCTGGAGCAACGACGGGTCCAAGGTCATCTTCACCGACGAGTGGGGCGGCGGCACCGGTGCCCGCTGCCGGGTCGGCGACCCGATGGAGTGGGGCGCAAACGCCATCTTCGACGTCCTCCAGACCGAAGACGGGCCACGTCTCGACTTCAAGTCGTACTACAAGCTCCCGGTGGTGCAGACCAGCCAGGAGAACTGTGTGGCCCACAACGGCACGCTGATCCCGATCCCGGGCCGCGACATCCTGTCGCAGGCCTGGTACCAGGGCGGCGTCTCGCTGTTCGACTTCACCGATTCCGAGAATCCGGTGGAGATCGCCTACTTCGACCGCGGCCCGGTCGCCGCATCACTGCTCACCGGCGGGTTCTGGTCGGTGTACTGGCACAACGGGCTGCTGTACGGCTCCGAGATCGCCCGCGGTCTCGACACCTTCAAGCTGGTCGAGAGCGAGCACCTGTCGGCAGCGGAGATCGCCGCCGCCGAAGAGGTCACGTTCCACCGCACCAATGCCCAGGCGCAGGTGAGCTACGAGTGGGGTCCGTCACTCAACGTGATCGGCGCCTACCGCGACCAGCTCGCCAGGATCGACGGCATCTCCGCCAGGGAGGTCATCCGCGTCGACGACTTCCTCGACGACGCCGAGGCAGCCACCACACGCCAGCAGCTCCTCGCTGCGGCGGCGTACGGCTACCACCTCGCCGACCGGCTCGATCAGGCCACCCAGGGTGACCTGATCGACGCCGTGCTGCTCGTCGCCGACGACCTCTACGCCCAGGCCCGCCCGCAGTAACAGGCCGCCGACCAATCGAGTCCTGCGACTCGAACCGACGAAGACCGACGAAGAGGGGGTGCCCCGCAAGGCGCCCCCTCTTTGCGTCCGGACCACGTTCCGTGCGGGGCACCCCGAGTCGAGACGGCAGCTCGGTCCAGGCGGCTGAGGGCGTGGGGTGGGCATATCTCCGGGTGTCCCCGTGCCAAAGGTCGAACAGGGGTCGAAATAGCAGTGGCGCCGATGCGACCGGGTGACGCTTCGCCATCCAGGTACACCCGATTTTCCCGGCACCAGGGATGATGATTTCGGTATGGTGAGTCTTGCGCATGGGTCGAGCGAACCACAGCGGTCGGCCCGCGGCCTCAAGCCGTCGGCTTGGGGGGTGCCCAGACACAAGGGGAGCATTATGCAATCCGTCTCTCAACCCAGGAGCAGCCACCTGAGGCGACTTCGGTCGGTGGCAGTCCTGTTCGCACTGTTCACGCTCGTGCTGCCGGCGGCGGCCTTCGCCCAGGATCCCGACCCGCGAATCGGTCTCGCACCGGGGGCATGGGATGCCGGTGAGGCAATTTCCGGCCTCGAGAAAGACGGTCGCTTCGACAAGCGCGACGGCACGTTCTTCAACCCGGCCAACCTCGGCGACTTCGGGTTCGTCAACTCGGACCTGGCCCTCCAGGGCAACTACGCCTACATGGGGAACTTCAACGGCTTCCAGGTCTTCGACATCTCGAACCCCGGCAACCCCATCCTGCGTACCGAAGTGGTCTGCCCCGGCGGGCAGGGCGATCCATCGGTGTTCGGGAACCTGTTGTTCATGTCGGTCGAGGAGACCCGGGGCCGGGTCGACTGCGGCACGCAGGGCAACCCGGCAGGAGCACAGCCCGACCGGTTCCGTGGGGTCCGCATCTTCAACATCGCCAACCCGCTTGCACCGACGCTGGTCGGTGGCGTTCAGCTCTGTCGCGGCTCGCACACCCACACCGTGGTCGAGGATCTCAACGATCCCAACAACATCTACATCTACAACTCGGGGACGTCGAGCCAGCGTGACCCCGGCGAAGCGGTGTCCACCCCGAGCGGGATGATGACCGGCCGTTGCGGGATGGTCGACGCCACCGGCCCCAACCCGTCGATGTGGATGACCGAGGTCATCCGCGTTCCGCTGGCGAATCCGGCCGCCGCAGCGGTGGTCAACGAGGCCCGGCTGTTCCGGGACCCGGTGACCGGTGCCGTCAACGGCCTCCAGAACGCCCCGCAGACCCCGAACCACCCGTCGGGGATGGCGTGGGGACCGACCCCGGCGACCAACACCTGCCATGACATCACCGCCTACCCGGAGATCGGTCTCGCCGGCGGCGCCTGTCAGGGCAACGGCATCCTGATCGACATCTCCGACCCGGCGAACCCGGTGCGGCTCGATGCGGTCGCCGACCCGGTGTTCGCCTACTGGCATTCCGCCACCTTCAACAACGACGGCACCAAGGTGCTGTTCACCGATGAGTGGGGCGGTGGCACGGCGGCGCGTTGCCGGGTCACCGACCATCCGTCGTGGGGCGCCAACGCCCTCTTCGACATCGTCCAGACTCCTGACGGACCGGACATGCAGTTCCGCAGCTACTACAAGCTGCCGGTGCCGCAGACCACCAACGAGAACTGTGTGGCACACAACGGTTCGCTGGTTCCGATCCCGGGTCGCGACATCATGGTGCAGTCCTGGTACCAGGGTGGGATCTCGTTGCTCGACTTCACCGATACGGCGAATCCGCATGAGATCGCCTACTTCGACCGCGGGCCGATCAGCGGTACCGGGTTGGTGCTCGGGGGGTTCTGGTCCTCGTACTGGTACAACGGTCGGATGATCGCCAGCGAGATCGCCCGGGGTATGGATGTCTTCACGTTGAGCGAAACCGATGACGTGTCGGCGGCGGAGATCGCTGCCGCCCTCGAGATCACATCGACCCGCATCAACGCCCAGGCGCAGGAGTCCTACGGTTGGGGTCCGTCGCTCAACGTGATCGGTGCCCACCGGGACCAGCTCATCCGCAGCGGGGACATCTCGGACCGCGAGGTCATCCGCGTCGATGACTTCCTCGAGGATGCCGCCGCCGCAACCAACCGCCGGCAGCTCCTTGCCGCAGCGGCTTATGGTTACCACATCGCCGATCGGCTCGACCCCGCCACCCAGGGTCTCCTGATCGACGCCGTGCTGCTCGTCGCCGACGATCTCTACTCCAGAGCTCGTCCGTAAAGGAAACATTCGACCGATTGCGCACGAGGGGACGCCCACAAGGCGTCCCCTCGGCGCGTCACCTCGCCCCTCCCGTCAGAGATCCTGCACCGAGTCGGGGCGGCTGTCGGTGACACTCACCGCTCCTCGGACCTCAACGTCGCGCCCCGCCCCGACTGCGTCCGCAGAGCGTCCGCAGCCACCCCGCCCCCCAGGGCGGGGAGGGCCAGAAGGGCGAATCGCTCGTTTCGAAGGGGCCAGGACAACCCACGCGCCTGGGAGGCAGAAGAGCGCGGGAAAGGGAGCGAGGCCGCTCTCCTCGTTCGCCGTGCCTGCTTGGCCCTCCCCGCCCCGGGGGGCGGGGTGCCTCCGAGGCTCTGGGAGGAGGTGGGGCGGGGCGCGGCCTCGCCATCCCTGAACGTCGCTTGGTCCCGAACGGTTGTCCTCGCCCGTACGGACCCGGCACCCAGTCGGGGCGGCTGTCTGGGACACTCACCGCTCCTCGGACCTCAACGTCGCGCCCCGCCCCGACTGCGTCCGCAGAGCGTCCGCAGCCACCCCGCCCCCCAGGGCGGGGAGGGCCAGAAGGGCGAATCGCTCGTTTCGAAGGGGCCAGGACGACCCACGCGCCTGGGAGGTGGAAGAGCGCGGGAAAGGGAGCGAGGCCGCTCTCCTCGTTCGCCGTGCCTGCTTGGCCCTCCCCGCCCCGGGGGGCGGGGTGCCTCCGAGGCTCTGGGAGGAGGTGGGGCGGGGCGCGGCCTCGCCATCCCTGAAGGTCGATTGGTCCCGAACGGTTGTCCTCGCCCGTACGGACCCGGCACCCAGTCGGGGCGGCTGTCTGGGACACTCACCGCTCCTCGGACCTCAACGTCGCGCCCCGCCCCGACTGCGTCCGCAGAGCGTCCGCAGCCACCCCGCCCCCCAGGGCGGGGAGGGCCAGAAGGGCGGGGCGCGAGCTGGTTGGCCCTGAATGTCGACCCATCGCATGCGGCGCACGTTGCCGCAGGTGCTACGACGCTGAACGGGCAGCTGTCGGTGGCACAGCAGACTTTGAGACGGTGGCGTGGCGCTCCGCCCCGTCTGATATGGGAGGGGTTTTGTCAAGGGGCGTGTTGAAGCACCCGCCGGGCTGGTTGTCCGGCGGGTGCTTGATCGTTCGCTGTGGGGTGCGGGGTGTGCGGCGTGTCTGTCGACGCGTGGTCAGTCTGATATGCGCGGGTTGGTTACCGCATGACGCTGTTTCGGTGGGAGCTGCTGAGCTTGCCTGCGGTCGAGCGTGGCCAACGGGGTTGGTTACTCACAGACGGGTCGCTAGTGCGCTCCTCACGCTGCATGCGTTCCTCGCACGTCCACGGCGGACGGGTTCTGGGGGGTGGGGTTAGTCCATGACGGCTAGGGACCAGCACCACCCGGCGAGCTCGCGGGCGATGGCGGTGTTCGCCACCGTGTGTTTTTTGCGGTTGGCGGTGAGGACGGTCCATCGGTGGTGGAGGCGCCGGTTCCCGGCGTCGCCTCGTGCCACCGCGGTTGGCGGTGCTGCGGCCCATCTCGCCTGGAGGGCCTTGCCGGCTGCGTAGCGGGGTTTGTGATGCCAGGCAGCTTCTATCAGTAACCGCCTGGCGTGCGTGTTCCCGGTCTTTGTGATCGATCCCAGCGCCCGGGACTCGCCAGAGGAACGCTCGGACGGGACCAGTCCGAGATACGACGCGATCGTGCGGCCAGTGAACCGGTGCCAGTCGCCGATCTCGACCGCCAGAGCGAACCCGGTCAACGTCGAGATGCCCCGTAGGCAACACAACCGGTTCGTGACCGCAGCGAATTCTGAGTCGTGGGCCATAGCGGTGATGGTCTTATCGAGGCGGTTACGGCGGGCAAGGATGTGGCTCACCGCGTCGTAGCCAGCATCGAACGCGGCCAGTGTCCCCGGCCTGGCCCCGTCGAGATCACTCCTTCGGAGTTGACGCAGCCACCGATCATGCACCCCGGTCCAGGCGTCACCGTCGTAAACGAACCCGTGACGTAACAACAACTTCGACAACCGATGCCTTGCCGCCATCAGCTCGACCCGGGCATCGTCGCGGGCCCGGACCAGATCCCGGGCCGCTTCCTCAGCCTCGGTCGGGACCCGCACCGCGACCAGATCACCTAGACGCACCAGGCGCGCTATCAACAACGCGTCACGCTTGTCAGTCTTGACCCGGTCACCGACCGGACGGATGATCTTCGATGGCGCCGCCACCGTGCACGCCACCCCCACCGCCTCCAACCCACGCGCTAACCCGAACCCGGTCGGACCCGCCTCGTAACCGACCGCCACCGACTCCCACCGATCACGCACCCCCACGACCCAGGCCACGACCTCATCGACACGCCCCGACAGCCGCGCCTCCAACATTTCACCCGTCACCGTGTCAATCGCCGCCGCCCGCACACTCCACGCGTGCACATCCAAACCAATCGCCGTACGCTCAGTGAACACCAGGGCCTCCAATGCATGTCGGCACCCCCAGGCCCATCCCGGGGATGATCCACGAATTTGCATCGCGAGGCCCTGGACCACAAGACCCCAAAACCCCGCCACCCCCATAGCGTCTGCGTCCGCAAGCGTCCGCAGCCTCCCCTCCTCCCCGAGGAGGGGAGGGCCAGAGGGGAGATCCTCTCTGTCGAGGGTGCTCTTCTCTTGACTTTCGTTCCTTGACATTCACAGGAGCGGGCGGGGAGGGCCAGAAGTGAGGACGCCAGATGGTGGGTCGGCGAACGAGCCCGAAACGTCGCCAGGATGTCGGGGAAGCTCCGAGGCTTCGGACAGAAAGAACCGCTCGGGAGGCGGTAGGACTGGTCGGGGAATATGATGCCCGGTCACGTCTTGCCGTCCCGGCTCGAGGCTCCATGTCGTTCAACAGCGTCCAGTACGTCGCGCTCCTGGCGGTCGTGGTTGGTTTGTTCTGGTGGTGGAGGGCATATCGCCTACCACGCATCACGCTGCTGCTCGCCGCAAGCTATCTGTTCTACGGGGCGTGGGACTGGCGGTTCACCGGGCTGTTGATGCTCTCGACGGTGGTCGACTACACCGTGGGACGACGTCTCGAGGTCACCGACGACGCACGCCGTCGGAAGCGACTGCTGATCATCAGCATGGCGGTCAACCTCGGCATTCTCGGGTTCTTCAAGTATTTCGGGTTCTTCGTCGACTCGTTCGCCAACCTGATGGACAACCTCGGGTTGGGGGTGACCCCTCCCGTGCTCCAGATCGTGCTGCCGGTCGGGATCAGCTTCTACACCTTCCAGACCATGGCGTACACCATCGACGTCTACCACCGTCGCATCAGCGCCACCCACGACTTCCTCGCTTTCGCCACGTATGTCGCCTTCTTCCCCCAACTCGTCGCCGGTCCGATCGAGCGAGCCGAGCGACTCCTCCCCCAGCTCGAGAACCCGGCCGACCGGCTCACCGCCGACGACATCCGCACCGGGCTGGCGCTGATCCTGCTCGGGCTGTTCAAGAAGGTGGCCATCGCCGATGCGTTGGCGCCGTATGTCGAGCAGGCGTTCTCGTCACCCGACGAGCTGGGCTGGATCGCCGTGCTGGGTGGGGTGTACGCCTTCGCCTTCCAGATCTACGCCGACTTCTCCGGCTACTCGGACATCGCCCGTGGTTCGGCGCGCTTGCTCGGTGTCCGCCTCGTCCGCAACTTCGAGCAGCCCTACCTGTCACGCAACATCACCGAGTTCTGGCGGACCTGGCACATCAGCCTGTCGGAATGGCTCCGCGACTACCTCTATATCCCGCTGGGCGGCAACCGCCGCGGGCCGCGACGGACCACCATCAACCTGTTCGCCACCATGTTGCTCGGCGGGCTGTGGCACGGGGCGGCCTGGACCTTTGTGTTCTGGGGCGCGCTCCACGGAACCTATCTGGCGGTGCACCGCACCTGGCGGGGCTCGGTGGCCACCGATCGACTCCCCCGGATCGGCGAGGTGTGGAAGGTGGTGGCCACGTTCAACCTGGTGTGTCTGGCCTGGGTCTTCTTCCGCGCCGACGGTTTCGGCAATGCGCTGGACGTCCTGGCCCGGATCGCATCGCTCGCCGACGGCGCCTTCGTCACCGACGGGCTCGTGCTGCTGATCATCGGTGCGGTGGCGATGACCCTCATCGACATCGAACAGCGCCGCACCGGCCACCATGTCCCTCATCTGGAACGACCCGCCGTCCGCGGATCGTTGGTCGGCGTCGCCGTGGTCGCCATCCTGCTCTTCGCCGGGCAGCCAGCCGTCCCCTTCCTCTACTTCCAGTTCTGATGAGCTTCCGCCGCACCGCCGTGACCGTGGTCGTCATCCTCCTCCTCGCCGAGGGGATGGCACGATTGATCGCGCCCCACATCCCCGATCCGCCCACGTGGAGCAACCCCTTCGCCCAGGCGAAACACCAGCAACTTCTCGATGTGGAGGCCAGGGGCGGGGCCGAGATCCTGCTGGTCGGTTCCTCGATCGTCAACGCCAGCATCGACGCCTCCGTCCTGGAGCAGCGGCTCGGTGTGCAGGCCTACAACGCCGGGCTGCCGTCCACCACGGTGGCGATCTGGAACCAGTACCTGCGGGATGTGGCGCTGGATCTCGCCTGCCCGCAACTGGTCATCGCCGGGATCAGCCCCCGCGACAGCAACCGCAACGAGCCGGGGCAGGACCGCACCCTTCGTCGGTACGCCGATGCCCGGGGCCGGCGCGCCGCCATCGGTCAGCTCAGCCTGCTCGGCCGGATCCAGGACGCCGGAGAGTCGGTCTCGGAGTTCCTCCGGATCCGTGCCTCGCTCCGGCAGCCCCGGGCGCTCTACGACTGGGTGCGCGGGGGGGACGCCGCCGGGTGGGAGGAGATCGACCTCGACGATTGGGGCCGTTACCTGGGTTTCGCCGACGACTTCTACGAGGAGGCGGACATGACCCGCCAGATCGAGCGGCTGAGCACCGGCGACTTTGTCGACTTCAACGCCGGTGGAAGCCAGTTCGAGTCGCTGGAGCGCGCCGCACAGGCGGCCCGACGCAACGGCGCCACCTTCGCCATCGTCGACATGCCGGCCATGGACTCCGGTCTGGCCGGTGCGCTCGATGACGGTGTCGCCGACCTCGACCGGTATCGGGCCACGCTGGAGACGTTCGCCGCCGAACGCGACATCCCGCTGCTGCGATTGCCGCACATGGTCGACCAGCCGGAGTACTTCGCCGATCTCTACCACATGAACGAGGCGGGAACCCAGGAGATCAGCACCCACATCGCCGACTGGGTCGAGTCGGGTGAGGTGCCCTTCGGACCGGGATGTACCGGCTGAACTCGCCCGGGACGGACCGACCGACCCACATCGCAGTACGCCGTTGGACCGATCTATCTTCGGGACCATGAGCGACAACTACGGATTCTTCGGACCGGGGTCGATGATGTGGGAGGTGAACCGCGAGGTCACCACACTCTTTGGTGGCGCCCGCGCCCTGTTGATGCATGCCGCCCATCCCCTGGTCGCCGCCGGGGCACGCCAGACCGGCGGATACCGCCGCGATCCGTGGGCCAGGCTGATCCGCACCCTGCAACTGCAGAACCTGGTCACCTTCGGCGCCCGCAGTGCCGCCCAGGAATCGGCGGACCGGATCAACAAGCTCCACAAGGTCATCCATGGTGTCGACCCGGTGACCGGCGAGTGGTACGACGCCCTCGACCTGGAGCAGCTTCTCTGGGTTCACGCCGCGCTCGAGGTCTCGACGCTCGACTTCTTCCGGCTGACCGTGCGGGATCTCGACGCCGACGAGTTGGAGCGGTATCACGAGGAGTACAAGCTCAGCGCCGAGTTGCTGCTGCTGCCCCGCGACTTCGTCCCGGCAACGTACGTCGATCTCGAGCGGTACGTCGACGACGTCATCGGCAGCGGTCGCCTGGTCCGGACCGATGTCTCCGATGAGGTGTCCGATCTCATCGTCAAGGGTGCGGTGCCGACGAGGATCAAGCCGCTGTGGGCGTTTGTCTCCTTTGCGGCGGTCGGCACCCTCGACCCGCGCCTCAAGGAGCTCTACGGGTTCGAATGGTCCCGGCGACGTAACCTCTGGCTCAACGGGAACCTGGCAGCGATCAAGCGATCACTGCCCCTGGTCCCGACCAGGCTACGCACCACGGTCCCGGCGCGCTGGGCGGACGCCCGACTCGCCGGGTAGGCAGGGATCGGGGCACCCCGACCCTCCGTCGCCGCAGGCCGGCCTCCGCAACACGTTGGAAACCTCGCATTCCCACGGTCGTAACCGCCGGGCAACGGCAGCGTAACGAGCCCCGGATACTTTCCGCCCTCACGTTCACGAGCCGTGAGGAGCATCATGAAGAAACGATTCGCATTGATCGGAGGCATGGCGGCAGTGTTATCGGCCGGGCCGCTGGTCGGCGTCGCCTCGGCACAGACCGTCGAAGAGGTGGCGATCGCCGCCAACGAGATGTGGTTGGTGGTCGCCGCCATCCTCGTCATGTTCATGCAGGCGGGTTTCGCCCTGGTCGAAGCAGGATTCACCCGGGCCAAGAACGCCGGCAACATCATCATGAAGAACCTGATGGACTTCGCGGTCGGGGGCATCATGTACTGGGCGGTCGGTTTCGCCCTCGCCTACGGGGGATCCAGCGTCGGTGGGTTCTTCGCCTTCGGTGACGTCTGGTTCTTCAGCGACACCACCCGGTCATCCGAGTGGTTCTTCCAGGTGGTGTTCGCCGCCACGGCCGCCACCATCGTGTCCGGCGCCGTCGCCGGTCGCGTCAAGTTCGTCTCGTACCTGATCTACACCCCGTTCATCACCGCCATCATCTATCCGGTGGTCACCCACTGGGTGTGGGACTCACGGGGGTGGCTTGCCGAGCTCGGCTACTCCGACTTCGCCGGTTCCGGCGTGGTTCACCTGCTCGGTGGGGTCGCCGCCCTCGCCGGGGTGCTGATCATCGGTCCCCGGATCGGAAAGTACAACGAGGACGGGACCCCGCGCACCATCCCCGGCCATTCGATCACGCTCGGTGGTCTCGGGGTGTTCATCCTGTGGTTCGGGTGGTACGGCTTCAATGCCGGTTCGACACTGGCCTCGGTCGGTCAGGACATCGCCACACCGGCGGTCACCACCACCCTGGCCGCCTGTGCCGGAGCGGTCGGCGCCATGACCATCTCATGGATCCTCGACGGCAAACCCAGCGTCGGTTTCGCCTTGAACGGGGTGCTCGCCGGGCTGGTGGGCATCACCGCAGGGACCGCCTCCATCTCCTTCGGGGGATCGGTGCTCGTCGGCCTGATCGCCGGGGTGCTGATGGTGCTGTCGGTGATCGGTCTCGAGCGGGCCGGAATCGACGACCCGGTCGGCGCCATCTCGGTCCACGGCACCTGTGGTCTGTGGGGGGTGCTGGCGGTTGGTCTGTTCGCCGCCGGTGACGGGGTGAACCTGCTCAACCAGGCCATCGGCGCCGGGGCGATCATCGCCTGGACACTGGGAACCAGCCTGCTGGTGTTCAAGCTCGTCGACCTCACCGTCGGTCTCCGGGTGACACCGGAAGAGGAGATCAACGGACTCGACCGCTCCGAGCACGGCAGCGCCGCCTACCCGGAGTTTGTTTTCCAGGAGCAGCTTGCTGATCCTAAGTTGCTCGACCCGGTGGGCTCCAACGGCGCGTGACCCCATGACGAACCATCGGGACGAGAGGAATGGGGGTCGCCTTCGGGCGGCCCCCATTCACGTCCGAACCGGCTGAGTTGGTCCAACCAGGATTCTGCCGGCCACCCCACCGGGTGCGCACCGCCGTTGCGGGTGGTCGTGCGGAAGGAGCGCGTTCAGTCTGGCTGCGTTCAGTCGGACTGGGCGAAGCGGAGCGACCGGGCGGCCAGGGTGTCGAAACCGAGTTCCTCGCACAGCGAAAGGAAGGCGCTGCGCGGCACACCCTTCCATTCCAGGTCCTCGAGCGTCTCGGCGAGCGGGACATCCCGACGAAGTTGCGCCAGGAAGCGGTAGAGCAGGGCATCGCCGATATGGGTCCGGAACGTGGCCGCCAGCTTCTCGGCGCCACGCACCTTCACATCCCAGCGTTCGACCTCGAGGGGGATGTTCTCCAGTGACCCGTACCTCCCCAGTACCGCACCGGCCGACTTGGCGCCCCACCCGGGGAGCCCGGGGAACCCGTCGGCGGCGTCACCGACCAGCGCCAGGTAGTCCGGGATCGACTCGGGGACCACACCGAACTTCTCGATCACTTCGGCCACGTCGATGAAGGCGCCCTTGCGCCGGTCATATCCGACGACATTGGGATGACCGTAGAGCTGGGCCATGTCCTTGTCGGGGCTGAGCACCACCACCTGGTCGACATCGTCCGCCCAGCGGACGGCGGCGGTGGCCAGCGCATCGTCGGTCTCGTACTCGTACATCGACCAGACCGTGACCCCCAGCGCCCGCAGCGCCTGCTCGGCGAGCGGGAACTGCGAGAGCAGGTCGGCCTCGATGCCCTCCCCCGACTTGTACGGTGGGTAGACGTCGTTGCGGTAGGAGACGATCACCGAGTCGAACGCCACCGCCACATGACTGACCCCCGGTTCGGCGAGCAGCGCCAGCGTCGAGGCCATGATGCCGTAGGTGGCCCCCACCTCGCGGCCATCGGGCGAGAGACGCTTCGGGACCCCGAAATAGGAGCGGAACAGCTCGTAGGTGCCGTCGATGAGGTGCAGCTTCACGCCGGGCACCCTACCGGACCCTGCCCCCTGCGTGCGCCGTCGCCCCGGTGATCGATCGGGCAGAATGGGTTGGGACCGCAGCCGACGTCGCCGATCGAACCCTTGGAGGAGCGATCATGTCCTTCCGTCTTGTGATCCCCGCCGTCGTCGTACTGATCATCGGTGCCGGCTGCGGCGACACCGAATCCGGCGATGTTCCGCTGACGACGAGCACGACCCCCGCCGCCACCACCCCACCGACGGCCCCGCCCACCGCCCTCGAGACCGATGCCGGTGTCACCGAGATCCCCGACGGTGACCACCTCGTGCTGATCCATGGCGCATCCGAAGACGGAACCACCCTCTCGGTCGACCTGGCGGTGTGGTTCACCGGTGAAGCCGCCAACGACGCCGCCACCGAAGATGGCGTGACGGATGTACCGGTCCCCAACGATTACTACATCCGTAATGCCGACCCGACGGTGATCGATGTCGGCGTCTCGCCCGATGTCACGGTGACCTCGGTGTGGTTCAACCACGACACCGACCCCGTCCTCGACGGGGCGCCCATCACCTACGACGAATTCCTCGCCGCCATCGGCGGAGACATCCCGGGTTCGGCGCAAACCCTGGTCTCCAGCCCTTGGTGGGCCGTCGTCGCCAACGGGGAGATCACCTCGCTCGCCGAGCAGTACATCCCCTGAGCCCCGGTCCGGCACCCGGCAGCCGGTACCGGGCGGGACCATCGTCCTGCCGAGATGGCGAGGACCTGGCGTTGTCCGGACGCTACGGTGGTGGGGTGACCCGGCGCAGGATCCCGATCATCAGCGGCGACGCCACCCTGGACAGCCCATGGTTCTCGAACCACTGGGAGCTCCGGCAGGGGGGTCAGGTGATCGCCGACATTCGCCGTATCGCCCGCACCTATGTGTCGACCGCCGACCTCGGCAACCAGGGGCATCTCGTGCTCGAACCCACCGGGCGGGGCACCGTCCACGCCATCGACGAGTTCGGCACCGAGGTGGGGAGGATCACACGTCGTTCCTGGATGGGTCGCCACTGGGAGATCGCCGGCAATGAATTCAGCTACGACCTCTACAGCGACCACCGGCCCCGCCGGTGGCACTTCTCCATCGCCAACGCCCCGATGGCCGAGGTCTCCGGGTCGATGTTCTCCTACAACCACGTGGCGGTCCACAGTGCCCTGGCGATCCCGGTGCCGGCGGTCCTCCTCGCCTGGCATGTGATCGCCCGTCCCTGGGAGGCCGCCAACGAGCCCCGCCACCTCCTCCCCGGCGTCACCGACCTCGACGACGCACCGACCCCCGGGATGGTTTGACCGACCCCGCCGACGAGAACCGCCGGCCGTCGGTGGCGCTGCTGCCTGGCGGCGCCCGAGCCAGTTGTCCGTGAGGTCGACCTCGCGTGAAGTGCAAGTTGCTTGAGCGCTATGACGCTGAACGAGCGACCGTCGGTGACACTGCTGGCGAGGCGGACATTGACACCGCGCTCCGCCCCGTCTGCGTCCGCAAGGCGTCCGCAGCCACCCCTCCTCCCGAGGAGGGGAGGGCCGAGAAGGGAACGCGGCGTTGGTGCACGTTTCCTTGGCCTCGCTGTCCGAGAGGACCTGCGCGGACGTCGCCCAGCCCCTGTCGCCGACCACCAACGAAGAGTAAGCGGGGGCTATTCGCTGATCGGGGGGAGCGACAGGGCGGCTTCGGCGGCGTCGAGGGTCTGGCCTCCGGCGAGGACGGGGGCGAAGAGGTCACCGAACTGGCGGAGACGGGGGAAGACGGTCTCGATGTTCCAGGAGTCGGGGTGGACGTCGTCGAGTTCGTCCCACAGGATCGGCACCGACACCGGGGCACCCGGGCGGGGGCGCACCGAGTAGACCGAGGCGATGGTCTTGCCGCCGACGTTCTGGTTGTGGTCGATGAGGATCTTGGGACCGCGTCTCGGGATGTCCCATTCCATCGTGGCGTTCTCCGGGTCGGCAGTGGCAATCATCCGACCCAGGGTCTCCACGAAACGGCGAACCTGGCGGTAGCTGTGGACGGGGTCGAGCGGGACGTGGATGTGGAGACCGCTCGACCCCGTGGTCTTGGGGTACGAGTCGAGTCCCAGCCGGTCCAGCAGCACCTTGACCAGACGGGCGACGTGGATCACCTGGCCCCAGACGGCACCCTCCTGGGGGTCGAGATCGAAGACGGCGAAGTCGGGGATGTCCGACCGTTCGGCCCGTGACAGCCAGGGGTGCATCTCGATACACCCGAGGTTGGCCAACCACATCAGGGTGTCCCGATCGGGAGCGGTGCAGAAATCGATCGGTTCGCCACGGTGCGAGGAGTGGATGGGAGCGGTCACCACCCATTCGGGGGCGTGGGACGGGCACTGCTTCTCATAGAAGGTGTTGCCGTCGATCCCGTCCGGATAGCGGGACAGCGACAGGGCGCGACCCTCCAGATGAGGAACCAGCACCGGGGCGATCGATGCGTAGTACTGGATCAGATCACCTTTGGTCAGCCCACCGTCGCCATCGGGGAAGAGCACCTTGTCCGGGTTGGTGATGCGGACCCGGCGGGCCGAACCGACCGACACCCACGCCTCCCCGTCGCGGGCGATCAGCAACGGATCAGGCATGGGGGCACGGCCGGAGGCCACCGGCCTTTGATCTCCCCGTGGCGGTTCCACCTGGACCGCCTCGGCGCCGGTCCGGAGGTCGACGAGGATGGCGTCGTGGCTTGCCTGCTCGTGGGCCTCCGAGATCACGATCATCCGCAGACCCGCCTCGGTCGCCGCCGCCGCCAGCGGTGCGGCCCGTAGCGTGCCCTGGCCGTAGGGGACGTGGCGGATCTCCCCCTTGGGTCCGAACTGGTTGTCGGTGAATTGGGTGTGGAGCGGGTCGATCGCCCACCCGGGGAACTCCGAACGGAGAAAGGCGATCACCGAGAGGAACGCCTCCTTGGAGGTGAGCCCGCCCCCGGACTTGGCGTGGACGTGGGCCCAGTCGATGACGGGGCGGACGAACGAGAACCGGTTGGCGATCAGTGCGATATCCCCCAACGACCCGAACGCCCGGTCGCTGCCGCTGGTCTCCAACCCGAGCGCCACACCGAGGTGGCGGACCTTGGGCTCGATCCGGGACAACCCCTCGTCGACCAGGGCATGGAGCTCGTCGGGGGTGCGGTCACGGACGTGTCCGGTGTGGGCGACGATGGTGTGCGCACCGAGTGCCACCCCGAGTTTCATGGTGTGCTCGAGCGCCGACAAGGTCTTGGCCCGCTTCTCCTCATCGTCGACGGTCAGCACCGCAAAGTAGGGAGCATGCACCGACACCGCCATGTTCCGGGCGGCGGCGGCCACGCCGAAGGTGCGGCAACGCCGCTCGTTCCAGGGGAAACCGGTGACGAAGGGGAGCTCGACTGCGTCATGGCCGCCGGCCGCCAACGCATCGAGCCAGTCGCCATCGTCGACCCCGTCGGGCGGCAGCTGGGAGATTCCGAAGCGCAGCATCCCGCCATTCCAGCACGACCGCAAACTCGGAACGACGGCCGATCCGCTCCGCCGGCGCGCTGATTCGGCAGACTCATCCGGCCTCCCGGGCGTTGACGGTCTCCGCAGGAAGCCGTAGATTGAACCATGTCTACATCCCGCTCCAGTCGGAGAGGGGATGTAGCGGTTATTTGTAGTGGGGGACGACTGCAGCCTGCGAGGCAGGCTGCAGGGAAAGGGGGACAAGTTTGAACTATGCGAAGCCAGAACTGCGGGCCTTGGGCTCGCTTGCCGGGCTCACCATGGGCATGAACGGCAGCTGCCCTGACGGCGGCGGACTCAACAACACCCAGCTGGGTGGGATGAGCACCTGCGGCGTCAGCGGCGGAATGATGTGATCTGACGGATCTCCCGTCAACGGTGTCGCATCCAGCGATCCACCGAAATACACCGTGAGAGGGGAATGGCCCGATAGGCCTTCCCCTCTTTCGCGTCCGCCACCACGGTGTCGAACCCCTCGAGGTCGAGCCAGCCCAGTTCGAGCAGCGGGCCGTTGCGCACCCGCTGCACCACATGGTCCTGTAACAGCTCCGGCCAGAACACCTCGGAGAAATCGGCCTTGGTGGTCCGCTCCGCCACCACCGGCGGCAGCCGGTCGCGATAGGCGGCGACCTGGAGCGCACGATCGACACGGCCGTCGGTGGGCCACCAGGGATCGAGCCCGTAGGTGGCGGCGATGAATCTGGGATCGAGGAAGGGATGGGTGTCGCGGCGGTCTCCGGCGTCACCCACCGTCGCCCGGGTCTCCAGAATGGCGGCGTTGTAGCCGGAGGTGAGGTTGTCGATCCGCAGATCGATGGCGTCGATACCGGTCACCCGCTGCGGACGCTGCCGCAGCAGGTCGTCGATCCCGGCCCGCTCGGCGGCTTCCCGACGTACCCATCCGGGGAAGGGCGGATGGTCCCGGGAGGCGAGACGCCGCCCCACTGGACGCATCGAGCTCACCCCACGCCCGGCGTGGGTTGCGCACCGCAAAATGGGCGAGCTGGCGGAGTACCCGCCACTGGCGGAGCTGAACCGAGCTGCAGCGCCCGACTCCCGTTGTCGAACGCCGCAAAGGCGTCGTCGCCACCCAGCCCGGTGAGGTTGGCGTGGCGGCCTCGCTCCGCCAACGCCCGGTGCAGACCGATGAACATGGCGAAATGTGGGTCGGGGGCCGGGATCCGAAGTTCCCTGGTCATCTCCGACAACTCCTCGGCGCCGACGATCGTCGGCGGCACCGACTCCATGGGGATCCCCCAGTGGGCGGCGACGGCGTCGGAGTAGACCCGTTCGTCGGCGCGCGGTGTGTCGAAGACGAGCCGACCCGCCATCACGTCGTCCGGCGCCATCGTCGCCATGGTGCCGACCACCGCCGAAGAGTCGAGCCCGCCGCTCAACTCACCGGTGGGCGGCCCGGAGACGGCCATCCGGGAGCGGACCGCCTGGTCCATGACCTGACGGCACCGTTCGGCGGCGGCGTCCCAGGAGATCGAGAGGTCCGGATCGAGATCCCAGCGGTGATGGGTGGAGATCCTCATGCCACCGCGGTCCCGAGACCAGGTCGTGCCCGGGGCCAGGGTGGATATCCCGGCGAAGACCGTCCCGCCGCGACTCAGTGTGATCGCACCGAGGTGGGCGATGGCGACGGCCTCGTCGATGGCGGTGTCCACCCAGTCGAGCGCCGCCAGCGTGGCGACGTCCGTTGCTCCGGCGTGCTCCATACCGGAGGTCGCCTGGTACCAGGGCCGTACTCCGACGGGATCCCGGGAGACGATCAGCCTCCCGGTCTTCCGGTCGAGCACCACCGCCACGTAGTCGCCAAGCAGACCGGCAGCCATCTCGACTCCGTGCTCCAGATAACGCCGGTGGACGGCTCGGGCCGGATTTCCGGCGGGGTCGGCAACATCGTGGAGGCTGCCGTCGACCACCACCAGGACACCATCGTGGTCATGGGTGTGGACCCAGCGGCTGGTGACGGAGTGGGCGACGGCCAGACCGTCGTGGACGACGAGGGCCATCTCCCCGGCGGCGACCGGAGCGGCGCACCCGGCCCGGAGACCGGCAAGCGCCCGGTCGCCGCAGGCCACCGCCACAAGAGGGGTCATCGCAGCAGCGGGAGGAGCCGGTCCAGCTCGCCGACGGCGAGCTCGGTATAGGTCCCCGTCTGTTCCGGGTCGTCGTTGACGACGACATCTGCAACCTGCACCCAGGCGTGGGCGCCGATGACCCCGCCGTCGACACTCCGTACCCCGATGTGGAGCGTCGAGGCCAATCCGAGACGGTTGAGTTCCCGGATCAGCGTGACGGAGCGTCGCAGACATGTGGGCGCCGCCGGGAGCACCCCGAGCCCGGCGTCGACCGCCTCCGAGATGAGCCCGGCGCCGGTGGCGTCCGAAGTTGCGTGGGGCGGTGTGGGCCCGAGCAACGGCCGAATACCTCGACGCTTGAGCGTCCACGCCACGTAGGCACCGTCCCCCACCGCCCGCAAGGTGCTGACCCGGCCCGGGCGCCCGAGATGGCGAAAGAACCCGACGATGTCGTGCACCCCGGGGATGCGGCGGGGACGGATGCGGCCCGTGACCACCCCCTTGGATGTGGGCCGGCCCGGCCCGGTCATGTCCCCCGCCCCTCCACGAGACCCCGCAGCACCGACTCGGCGGCAACCAGCCCCTCCCGCCCGCGGGGCACGGTGAGGATCCCGACCGGGATGGCGCCGATGAGCACGGCGAGACCGTCGAGAAGCGCGGGCAGCGTTCCGTCACGTTTCAGGTCGGCGTGAAAGGTCGAACCGAACAGCTCGGCGTGGGCGGCGATGGGATCGAGTTGACGGAACCCGACCTCGTCGAGCGCTTCGACCGGTTCGACGATGGCGATGAGCGCCAGGTCGACAGACTCCTGACGGAAGGCAAGGTCACCCTGACCGGCGATCCGGATCTTGCCGGTGATCGGCGAACCCGACTCCGGATCGATGCCGAGCATCTCGATACTCGCCTCCGAGAGCCTCACCGTGGCGTAGGTCGGTTCGGCGCGAGGCGGGTCGGACAGTTCGACGACCGCTCCGTCGTCGCCACCGATGGTCCAGCCCTGCTGCCAGGTGAACGCGGTCAAGGTCGACTTCCCGGCGCCCGTGGCCCCAACCAGCACCACACCGGCACCGGAGCGGCTGATGACACCACCATGGAGCACGATCCGACGCATCCGGGCCAGCACCAGAGGAAGGATGTGGTCGAAGAGAAGGTGTTGTTCCATCTCGTCGGAGAAGCTCGACATCGAAGACGACGACGCCGTCCCGGTCGACCTCGACGACGGCGACATCGACGAAGTCGATGACGAGGCGATCCGGCTCGGACCAGTGCCGGCGCCACACCTTCCCGTCGCTGCGCTGCACCTCGACAGGTGGCGAGGTCGGAAACTGGATGTCGGCGATATCGCCGACCCGAAGGTCGGGATCGGCTACGGCGGGACCCGCACCACGTTGAGCAACGAGGAGCCCACCGGCGCACCGCACCACATCGGCGTCCATCATCCGACCGGCCTCTGACGAGTCGACTGTTGCCATGTCGCCCCGGTTCGGGAGCCGGGACACCCGAGGATGCACGGAGGTCGGCGAGCCTTCGTCACCCATACACGTTGGCGCCGAGCGGCGGGGCCACCGTTCACCGCACCAGGTTGGTCAGCGAGCGGACAAACGACTCGAGGTGGACCCGGGACGTGAACCGGGGAGTGCCTTCGGCCCCGATCAGGTGATCGAGGGCGACCACGATGGCTTCCGGGGTGCGGGCCCCGTCGATGTGGTCGAGAACGATTCGGGCGAGCTCGGAACGCTCGGTCAGCGGCACGGCGTCGCCTTCGAGCAGATCCGACCCTGCCTTGGCGAGAAACGTGGAATGCCGCCAGTGTTGCGGCGCCTGGCCGGCGAGGGCAACGTCGATGTTCCACGACACGATGTCCCGGCGGGGACGGATGTCCAGCGAGACGGAGAGCTCGTCGCCTGGCTGGACATCGACCGCCCGGTCGATCGGGTAGAAGTTGCACCAGCGCTCGAAACGGTCGGGGGACCACGGGTCGTTGGTGAGCGTCACCGAAGGCGACATCTGGGCTTCGAACCAGCCCATGAAACCGTCGAACCGGCCCGCCTCCTCGACGGTGAAGGTGGCACTCCCGGCGATGGGGTCGTCGTGATCGGATCCGAACCGTGCCAGTTCGGCGGCAGAGGACAGCTTGACGGCGTCCTTGCCGGTGGCGGTGACGTGCCATTCGGTGTTGGCGGCCAGACGCCGCACCGAGCCCACATCCAGCGACGCCGGCGACGACGACCAGAAGTCGACCTCTTTGCGTCCGTCGTCGAATGTCACCGGGGCGACGAAGATCCGGAACGCCGACGGGACGAGCACCCCGTCGGGGGCCAGTAGCCGCCGGCGTGCGTCGGCGTAGAAGGTGAGGATGCCGGCGTCGTGGACCAACCCGCCGATCTGGTCGCAGACGATCACGTCGGCGAGCGAATCGAGGCTGGTCTCCGTCGACATGGCCCGGAGATGGGTGACCCGGTCGGTGTAGCCGTTGTCCCCGGCGACGCTGCGGGCCACTTCGATCATGGAGCTGGCGTCGATGGCGACCACCGTCTTCGCTCCGGCTTCGGAGGCGAGGTACCCGAGCAGACCGGTGCCGGCGCCGAGGTCGAGCACGACGTCTCCCGGTTCGACCACCTCGGCGAGCGCCGCCCGGTAGGCGGCGATCTTGACCTCGTCGGCGAGGTAGCCGCGGTGCTCGATAAGGTCGCTCTGGCCCATCAGGTGCCGCTCCCCGAACGCTCCAGCAAACCGGCGTCGAGGAGGGCGGCCACGAGCGCATCGATGTCCTCGTGGAGCACTGCCGGGTCCACCTCGTAGTCGACGAGCAGTGCGTCGACGGCTTCGTCCCGCGACACTTCGGTGAGCCGGGTGATGATGTTGGACCCGACCGCATCCAGTCCGTAGTACTGCTCGGTGTCGAGGTTGAGCAGTACCATCTGACCCTCGACATCGCGGTAGTACACCTGCGGCGGGATCACATACGCCGGTCCGCCATTCGTCCCCATCAGCTCTCCTGCCTGTGCTCTTGTTCCCTCTGGCTGATCGGGGGGATGTCAGCGCACAAAGCGTTATTCTAGAGCGGATCGGCTGGTCGGGCAGCAGGGCGATCGACCCCTTTTCCCGACGCCGGGTGCGGATCCCCGACCTCTGGCGCCGGGAAGACCGGCTCTGTCGGGGAACCTGAAGCGGTCTCGTCGCCGCGGTACCCACTCGCCTGGAGATTGAACAGCTCGGCGTACCGTCCGTCGAGCTCCATTAGCTGTCGGTGACTGCCCTGCTCGATGATCCTTCCCCGCTCCACCACACAGATCCGGTGCGCCATCCGCACCGTGGAGAACCGGTGGGAGATGAGCAGCACACTGCGGGTCGAGCACAGTTCCACCATCCGCTCGTAGAGCCGCTGCTCGGCCACGGCATCGAGCGCCGCCGCCGGTTCGTCGAGAACGAGCAGCGGCGCCTCGCGGAAGAAGGCCCGCGCCACCGCCACCCGCTGCCACTGTCCGACGGAGAGATCGGCCCCGTCGTCGTAGGCGCGGCTCATCATGGTCTCGTATCCGGCGGGGAGCGCTTCGAGCGCCTGGTCGATGCCGGCGCGCCGTGCGGCGGCGGCGACCCCGGCGACATCGTCCTGGCGTTGATGGTCGCCGAGGGCGATGTTCTCCCGGCCGGTCAGCTCGTAGCGGACGAAGTCCTGGAAGACCACGGCAAGGGACCGCCAGTAGACGCTGCGGGGGATGGTGGTGATGTCGACCCCGTCGAAGGTGATGGTTCCCGTCGTGGGGCGGTAGAGCCCGGCGACCAGGTGGGCAAGGGTGGTCTTGCCGCTCCCGCTCACCCCGACCAGGGCCACGATCTCACCGGGGGCGATCTCCAGCGAGACATCGTCCAGGACGAGTGCGTCCGTTCCCGGATAGCGGAACGAGACCCCGTCGATGACCAGGTTGCCGCGGGCAAGCGGTTCGGTGGCGGGCGGGTCGGCATGGTCGTCGGGGCGGAGCTTGCGGAACCTGGCGAACTCGTCGAGGAAGAAGGTCGACTGCCGGAGCGAACCAGATGCGCTCGCCGCCAGACGTAGCCGGCCGGTGAGTTGCTGCATGGCGACGATGGCCACGGCGGCGTCGCCCACGGTGATACGCCCGTCGATCCCGGCCTGGACCAGGATCAACAGCACGGCGGCGACGACCACGGCGCCGATCAGGGTGGCGATGCCGTCGAACAGCACCTGGCGGCGGACCAGCAAGCGGATCTTCCCCATGCGATCGTCGTAGAGACCGGCCCACCGGTTCCGCAGCATCCCGCTCAACCCGAAGATGCGAAGCTCCCGCGCCTCGTGTTTGCCGGTCAATGCCCCGTACAGATAGAACCGCAACCGATCACCGGCGGTGAGCTGATAGGTCGTCTGGTACGCCAGCCGGGCCGAGGCACGCGCCGCTACCACGGACGGGATGGCGACCAGCAGGATGACACCGAGCACCTCGGGCACGGTCCGGACCAGGACCATCACGACCACGATCGATGTGGCGAGCACGTTGAGCAGGCTCAGCACGTCGTAGGCCATGGCATAGGAGCTCTCCGAGACCTGCATGTTGGAGCGGTCGAGTTGGTCGTGGAAGTCCTGGCTCTCGTACATCTGGTAGTCGACCGACACCGAGACCTCGACGATCTCTTCCTGGACATGGCGGGTGACCTGTTCGCCGACCAGCCACCGGTAGCGTCGGACGAACACCGCGGCCAACCCGGAGACCGCCAGGGCGACACCGAGCACCACCGTCTCCGGGACCACCTCGCTGAACGCGGTGAGTCCCTGTTCGGCGGTGAGCTTGGTCACCAACCGCTGACCGGACAACAGCAGTGCCCCGAGGGCCAGCGCCCCGGCAACTTCGGCGCCGGCGGAGATCAGGAAGTCGCGTCTGGCCGAACGCCACACGAACCCGAATGCGGTCCGCACCGCATGAAGAAGGCGCGGCGGCTCTTCGCCACCGGGGGTGGTGCGTCTCCGGCTGAGAATGCTCATCGGTGTCTCCCTCAGGTGACCCAGCCTCCCGGCGGGTCAGGAAGCCAGCCGATGGTATACGCCGGATCCCACGAGGGTCCGCAACCAGCGATCTGCGCACCGGCCCCAGGAAGGCCGCCGACCGACCGAACGCGGTCAGCTCTCGCCGAAGGGAGTTGCGGGTAGCGGGCTCTCGGTGTGAACCGGTGCCCGGGGAGTCCCGGATGCCTGGATGTGGGCATCGGCGATGATCCGGGCCGCTTCGTCCTGGGCGTCGAGCACCGCCTGGCGTGCCTCGACGATGCTGTTGCGCACCGCCTGCTTTGCCTGCTCAAGGATGCCCTGGGTGGCGGTGCGCGAGGTGTGCGCCTCTTCGAGCAACCGCTGACTCTCGGCCGACCGGGTGGCGGCGTCATCGAGAATCTGCTCGGCGCGGAGCCGTGCCTCGTCAACGATCCGCTGCGCCATGGTCGTGGCGGTGGTCTGGGCGTTCGCCAATTCGTCGGCGTCGGGAATCCCGGCGTCCCGCATCGCCTCCCTGGCGCTGGTGACGACCAGTTCCGCCTCGGTTCTCGCCGCCTCGACGATGCGGTGGGCCTCGGACTCGGCTTCGACCGTGGCCTCGGCGAGCAGGGTGGCCCTGCGGTGTTCGGCGGCATCGAGGATCGCCAAGGCCTCGGTCTTGGCGGATTCCAGGGTGGCGTCGGCGCGCTGTTCGGCGTCGGCGAGCAGCGCCTCTGCCTTGGTCCGCGCCGCGTCGAGAGCTTCGCCGTCGATCTGGCTCACCCGGGCGTTCGCCTCGGCCAGGAGTTGGGCGGCTGCGTGCCGATCGGCGGCTGCCGACTCGGTCAACTGCGCCGACTCACGCTGCGCCGCCGCAACCTCGGCTGCCCGGGATTCGGCGCTGATGAGCAACGCCGATGCCGACTCTCCGATGGCTGATGCCTGCTCGCGGGCGGCGGCGATGATCTCGCCGGCCTGATCTTGTGCGGCGGCCACGATTCCGGCCGCCGCCTGTTCGGCAGCACCCGGGAGCCACGGGGCGGTGACTCCCCCTTCACCATGGAGCGAACCGACGAACGGTGACGCTGCGGTATCGGGGTCGTCGACGCCGGCGAGCTCCCGGACCCGCTGTCTCCACTGAGCCAGCTCACGCTCGAGTCGCTCGATCGTGGTGTTGAGCCGTTCGACCTCGACGGCGCGGTCGTCGGTGGCCCGTTCCGCCAGATGGGCACCGGCGCGCACCCGAGCCGCCTCCTCGATCTCCCAGGCTCGTTCCTCGGCCTCGAGGAGGATGCGGTCTTTTGCCTCGAACGCCGCCAGCATCGCCGCATCGACCGCCTTCTGCTCCAACCGACGGGCGTCGGAAGCTTCGGCCTTGGCGTGCGAGATCCGCGCCTCCAGCTCGCGGGTGAACTTGACCAGTTGATCGCCGACCCGCTCGATCCGGTCGAGATACGAGGTCACCGCTTCCGGGTCGAGACCGCCCTTGCGCAGGGTCGGGAACTGGGGGCGCACCAGCTCGCGGTGCTCGAAGCGCGGATCAGCAATCCAATGCTCATCCCCGGTCCCGGCATTCACCACGGAGTCCCCCTCTGCGCTGACGCATGTCTCAAACTACTACGGAGCCGGCGGCGCACCAATGGGTGGCGGATATGTCGGCAGGATGGCGACGAGGTGAACTTTGCGTCACGTGAAAAAAATGGTGCTACCGACCGATGTAAGCAAGTACTCGCGGGTGTAGGCTCGAACCAAGGACTCACGGCATGCGCCCCGTCGTGGCTCTGGGGGAATGGGGGGCGTTTGGGGGAACTTATGGGGGGACACCGCGTCCTTGCTGACGACGGCGCAAGCAATGCTTCGCTGCGCAGCGCAACTTCCGGTACACCGACCGACCACGTCCACACATCTGCGAACGCCGAGACACCGCTCCAGTTCGTCGACCTCGCCGAGACACATCGTCCACTCCACGCCGAGATCATCGCGGCATGGTCCACGCTTCTCGACACCGCCGGCTTCATCGGCGGTCGCCACCTCGACGAGTTCGAAGCCGCCTTCGCCGACTACGTCGGCACCCGCCATGCGATCGGGGTCGCCAACGGCACCGATGCGCTCGAGTTGATCCTCCGCGCCCTGGAGATCGGTCCCGGTGACGAAGTGGTCACCGTGGCCCACACCTTCGTGGCCACCGCCGAGGCGATCGTCAGCGTCGGGGCCACCCCGGTGCTGGTCGATGTCGACGAACTCACCGGAACCATGAACCCGGCCGCCCTGGAACAGGCCATCACCGCACGGACCAGGGCGGTGCTCCCCGTTCATCTCTACGGCCAGACCGCCGACATGCGTCCGATCGTCGCCATCGCCGACGCCCACGGCATCCCTGTCATCGAAGACGCCTGCCAGGCACACGGCGCCGGATACGAGGGGCGCCGGGCCGGAAGCCTGGGGACCGCCGCTGCGTTCTCGTTCTACCCCGGAAAGAACCTCGGAGCCGCCGGTGACGCCGGCGCCATCACCACCAACGACGACGACCTCGCCGACCGGCTGAGGGTGCGCCGCGACCACGGTCAGGCGGGCAAGAGCGTTCACGTCGTGTCCGGTGTCAACAGCCGACTCGATGCGGTGCAGGCGGCCGTGCTCGGCATCAAGCTCCCCCACCTCGACGAGTGGAACGAGCAGCGTCGCCACTCGGCAAAGGAGTACGGGGCCAACCTCGACGGTTCGCTGGTGCAGCTTCCCGAGGAAGCCGACGGTCGCTTTCACGTCTACCACCTGTTCGTGGTTCGACATGCCGAACGTGACCGGTTCCGCGAGGTGCTGCAGCAGCGTGGGATCCCCACCGGGATGCACTACCCGACCCCGGTCCATCTCCATCCGGCGTTCCAGCACCTCGGTCGCGGCGAGGGGAGCTTCCCCCATGCGGAACGGTGGGCGGCGCAGGGGATCTCGCTGCCGATGCATCCGCACCTCGCCACCAGTCATATCGAACGGGTCGTGACGGCGGTCAACCAGGGCCTCTCCTGATGGTCTACACCCGCTACATCCTTCGGGAGCGTTATCTGCGCACCCTGGTGGCCTTCGTCACCGTGTTCGCCTCGGCGCTGGCGGCGGTCTGGCTGTGGCACCGTACCGGGACGCCGTGGTCGATCTATGTGTTCCCGTCGCTCATCGTGGCGTTCAGCTTCGTGGTTGCGATGCGCGTCGTCGGTCTCCATGCGATCCCGGCGGCAGCCCGGGTGCCATGGTCGCGAATCGCCATGGCGACCACCCTCGCCACCAGCGTCGTGCTCGCCTTTGGCTTCTTCTATCGCGCCGAGTCGTACTCGCGGGCGTCGGTGGCACTGTTCTGGCCGCTGTCGATCATCGCCGTTGGTGGAGCCCTGGCACTGCTCGGCAGGGTTCAACAGCGGGTGCTCGCCAAGAGCTCGAGCGGTCGTCGGGTCCTCATCGTCGGTGGGAACACGGTCGCCCAGCGGATCGGGCGGGCTCTCGAGCTGCGTCCCGGCTTCTACGAGCTGGTGGGATACCTCGACGACGATGTGGATTCAGCTCCCGCCCGCCATCTCGGAGCGGTTGCCGATCTTTCCGAGATCGTCGACGAGTACCGCATCCAGGAGGTCGTGATCGCAGTGCCGGGGGCACCCGAGAGCAAGGTGCTCGAGATCATCAGCGTCTGCATGCGGCTCGGAGTGGCGTGGAAAGCGGTCCCGCCGTCGTTCGAGCTGCTGTTCGACCGGGCCGAAGCCGACGTCTTCGACGGGATCCCGGTGGTCGGAATCCGCAACAGCCGGCTGGTCGGGATCGACTGGTTCGCCAAGCGCAGCTTCGACGTGGTGTTCTCGGCCACGGTGCTCACCCTGCTCTCCCCGATCCTGGTTGCGGTGGCGGTGGCCATCAAGCTCACGTCACCCGGCCCGGTGCTCTACAAGCAGACCCGGGTCGGTCTCGACGGACGGGAGTTCACCCTCCACAAGTTCCGGTCGATGCGCATCGACACCGACACGGTCGTCCACCAGCGGTTCAGCTCGGACTGGATCCACGGCCGGACCGGTGAGGACACCGGAGGCCACAAGATGGTCCGGGACCCCCGCATCACCTCGGTCGGCCGCTTCCTCCGCAAGACCAGCATCGACGAGGCCCCGCAGTTCTGGACCGTGCTGCGCGGCGACATGAGCGTCGTCGGTCCCCGCCCACCGCTGCCCTATGAGGTCGCCTCGTACACCGAGTGGCACCGTCGCCGTCTCAAGGTGCCACCCGGGATCACCGGTCTGTGGCAGGTGAGCGGCCGCAACACCGTCACCTTCGACGAGATGGTCCGCCTCGACATCCGATACATGGAGACCTGGAGTCTCGCCAAGGACATGGCCATCGTCGCCAAGACCCTGCCCGCCCTGCTGACCGAACCTGGGAGCTGAAACATGGAAACTGTGCGCATCGGCGTGGTCGGCTGCGGCTACTGGGGACCCAATCACATTCGCAACTTCTCGGCACTTCGGGTCGAAGGCGCCGAGATGGTCATGGCGGCTGACTTCGACGCCGGACGGCGGGCCCGCATCTCCGAGCTCTACCCCTCGGTCGAGGTGGTCGACAACGGCCACCACATCATCGACAACCCGGATATCGACGCCGTGGTCATCGCCACCCCGCCGTCGACCCACCACGCACTCGCTCTGCGAGCGCTGAACAACGGCAAACATGTGCTGGTCGAGAAGCCCTACGTGCTCGACGTCAGCCAGGCTCACGAGCTGTCGGCGGCCGCCGAAGCTGCCGACCTGACCCTGGCGGTGGGCCACATCTTCGAGTATTCCGCTGCGGTGAATGCGATCCGTGAGGTGATCGCCTCCGGCGAACTCGGCAACGTGCTGTATGTCCGGTCCCTCCGGGTGAACCTGGGGTTGTTCCAGAAGGACATCAACGTGATGTGGGACCTCGCACCGCACGATGTGTCGATCCTGCGGTACGTCCTGGGACGCACCCCGACCGCCGTCCATGCGGTTGGAAAGGCCCAGGTCAACCCGGGGGTCGAGGACGTCGTGAACCTGACCCTCGAATTCGGTGATCTGATGGCAACCGTCATCGTGTCCTGGCTCGACCCGCGCAAGACCCGGGAGATGACCTTTGTCGGTGACCGCAAGATGCTGGTCTACGACGATCTGTCACCCAGCGAGAAGATCAAGATCTACGACAAGGGTGTCGAGGTGCCGCGTCATTACGACTCCTTCGGCGAGTTCCAGTACTCCTACCGCCACGGCGACACCGTCGCCCCCGCCATCAACGAGTACGAGCCGATGCGTGAACAGTGCCGGCAGTTCCTCGACTCGATCCGGTACGGCAAACAGCCCCGCGCCGGCGCCGAGGCCGCCCTCGACGTCACCCGCGTGCTCGTCGCTGCCCAGATGAGCCTCGCCAACCATGGCGAGCGTGTCGACCTGACCGATCCCGCCATCGACTCGGGATCCACAGAGGTGAATGATGAGATCTGATCAGACTGGCCGGTCGGCGAGCCATCGCTTCCTCGTCGTGGAGCCGGACGCCACCAAGCGCGCCTTCCTGGCCGAGGCATGGGCCTTCTTCCAGCCGGGGTTCGAGGTGGTGACCGCCACCGGCAACGAAGGAGCGCTGGCATGGGTGGACACCTTCCGCCCGAGCATCGTGTCGATGAGCGCTTCGCTCACTCCGGAGGCGATGACGCCCGTCCTCGATGCCGTGGACGAGATCCATCGCCCGAACAACTGGTGCCTGGTGGTGGAGCGTCCACCCGGGAGCGCCGTCACGTCCGACCGGCGCCCCTGGGTTCGCATCATCGATCTCTGGGACCCGCTCAGCCTGGAACAGGTGCTCAGGGCCGGGCGCACCGCTGCCGATATGTTGCAGATACCTGCAACACTGGAACTCACGGGCGACCGCAATACACCGCCGCGGCTGGTCCCGGCCACCGACGCACCGAGTTGGCCGTTGCCGGCCGCCAAGGCGTCAGGGAGCTGACATGGACATCTACGAGTTCACTCAAGCGCTGTGGCGACGGAGATGGCTGATCCTGGTCGGCTTGGCGCTCCTCCTCCTTGTGGTCGCCAAGATGTCGATCGACTTCTCCACCGGGGGCATGCGTGCCGAACCGATGTACGAGGCGACGGTGGACATGGCGGTCGTGCCCGCCGACTTCGACTCGTTTGCCGTCGACCTCGGCGCCAACAACTTTGCGGGACAGGCCAACATCTTCTCGTCGCTCGCCGGATCGACCCAGGCTGCGATCGAGATCGAGGAACAGCAGGAAGTGCCCGTCTACGGCCTGAGTGTGTACACCTCCGGGCGCGACCGGTTCTTCTCGGTGACGGCAACCTCGGACACCCCCGACGGCGCCGTCGTGGCGGCGCTCGGGGCCTTCCACTGGCTGGAGCAACGTCTCGCCGAGCCGGTGCTGATGACCGCCGCTCCCACCACGACGCTCCCTCCGCAATCACTTCTCGATGAGAACGGGGAATTCCTCGGCACTGTCCGGGTCGAGCTCGACCATGCGCTGACCCGGGACGGGGAGGGGCTCTGGTTGGTGACCCGAACCGCCGAAGACGAGGACTTTGCGTTCCGGCTGGATGATGCCGCCGTGGAGACCATCTCGGAGCACACCGTCGTGTTGGCCCCGGGCCGCGAGGTCGTCGTCGATCTCGAGAATGCCGCCGGTGATCGCCTCGATTCGGCAACGGTGCAGCTCCCGAATCTGCCAGATGCAGAAGCGCAGGGGTTCCGTCTCACCATGGCGGTGCAGCGTGGCCTGGTCAGAGGCTCCACCGAGAATCCCACCCTGGATCCGGGCCGGATCGATCTGGGATGGGAGCCGCTGTCGGTGCGCGACGACCTGGCCACCGACGATATCTCCGAAGTCGGCATCCTCCTGCTCACCGACCGGCCCGTGCCGTACAGCATCGGCGGTCGACGCACCCCGCTCCTGATCGTGGCCGTGCTCGCCGCCGGGTCCATCGCATTGTTGGTGATGGCCGTGACCGTCGACAGCTGGATCCAGGAGCGACGGCGACGCCGACACCTCCAAGCCGACGAACGGGCGCACGTCACCGGGGTGCCCACCCCGATCCCACTTCCAACCGTCGAGCCATCCGAACGACGCCGCAGCATTCCGTGAAGTCCGCCCGGCGGTACGACGTTCCGCCGTCCCTCGTCGCCTAGCCAACGCGTCGGAGGCCGGTCGGGGGCTGACGGAGACGGGGTGGGGAGCGACGCACGGCGGTGACCACCGCGCAAACGACCGCCGCGACGACCAGGCAAGCGCCCTACACGGCGACCCCATTTCTGGCCCTCCCCGCCCTGGGTGGGCGGGGTGGTTGCGGACGCTTGCGGACACAGACGGGGCGGGGCGCGGCGTCCAGGTCCGAACACCTCGCAGTGTCACCGGGAACTGTCGTGACTTGGGGTTCGCATCCGCACGGCGACACGAAGTCGATCGGGATCCATCGACACTCACGGATGCAGGCCTTGCGCCCCGCCCCACCTCCTCCCAAAGCCTCGGCGGCACCGAAAGGCGAGGAAGGCCAAGTAGCGCAAACGTTGGGGAGGGTCGGGGAACGCGTCCGTGCGGCATCGAGGTCCAGAGGTCTGGGCCGGACAAGCCGATGGTCAGCGCTGGAGGTCGGGGGCGGCTCCGGCATCGATGAGTTCGGCGGCTTCGGCGGCGCGGTGACGGCGCACCGCGCTGTCGGCGGCGGAGAGACCCATGGCCAGCAGCAGCACACACGTCGGCAGGAACTGGTCGAACGCCAACGCATCGAAGGTGGCGCCCCCTGCCAGCAGGGCGAAACCGGCGACGATCCCGGCGAACATCAACAGGGATTCGGAGGACGTGGCATGGCGTCGCATCGAGATCATCCGCGCCAGCGACGAGATCATGAAGGTGAGGAACATCACCGTCCCCAGCACGCCGAGTTCCAGCAGGGTCAGGCTGTACGTGTTGTCGAACAGGTACACCAACGGGTCATTGGTCAGCCAGCCACGCCCGACAACCGGTTGCTCGGCGACGAGGTCCGGGAGGTCATCGAGACGATCGACGCGGGCGGTGACACTGCCGTCGTCGCTTGCGTTCCAGAACAGGTTGAGCGTGGACCTCGCCGCCGACGGCGACATGACGGCCGCCGCCCCGAACACCAGCATGGCCACCAGCGCCAACGGGATGAAGTGGGGAAGTCGCCGGACCTGGAGCGCAACCACGGCAAACCCGGACACAAGGAGAACCACGAACCCGGTTCGCGCATCGACCACCATCATCGCGATCGCCAGCGGGGCGAGACTTGCCATCAGCCAGCGACGCCTGGCGGGACGTTCTTCGTCGATAAACATCAAGGCGACGAGGATGATGGCGATGGCGGCGACGCCGGACATGATGATGGGATGAGGAGCGGTCGATGTGGGTCGAAACAGACCAGAAACCCGATAGTTG
Source organism: uncultured Acidimicrobiia bacterium (assembly GCA_963708235.1). Classification (GTDB taxonomy): domain Bacteria; phylum Actinomycetota; class Acidimicrobiia; order Spongiisociales; family UBA5794. The sequence continues at coordinate 3,109,111 of OY970200.1, forward strand.
GCGGCTCGCTGAATCGAGTCGACCGCCAGCCCCGCCATTGACCAGATCCGCCAGTTCGAAACGACGTCCTGCCCGGCTCTCCATTCGTACATCGCCAACAGGGCTTGCCACGTCGTCATCACCACCACGACACGCAGCATCCGCAGTCCCCATCCACGCCAGCCGGCGATCCAGTAGGCCGAGAGGAACAACCCCGTGTAGAGGGCGAACAGCATCAGGCCGCGCTCGGCGCCGGCAGCCTGGTAGGCGTCGAAGCTCAGGCTGAGTCGGAACGGGGCGAACACCACGACCAGCAGCAGTCCGAGGGCCGACGCTGCGGGAATGCCTCTGGGCCATGGGCGGGGGTCGGTGGCGATGGCCAGCGGCAGAAGGACGAGAACTATTGCCAGCAAGGCCTGCGAGGGGCGCACCGACATACCCACCGGCAGGATGAACTGATCAGGGATAGCCCGGTTGAGTACAACCCAGACCACCAAGGTCCACGCGATGAGTCGCCAGAATCCCCGGATCTCATCCGTCGGGTGATCGAGCATGGTTGTCATCTGCGAACCCACTCACTCGCATCGAAGCGATCCCGGTTCCCCTTACCTGGGACCGATGGCGTCGCCTCAGCCGCGGTGCGAGACGTACCACCGCACTCGCCCGGAGGACGAGGAATCGCTGCCTTCGTCGCACTGCGGCAGGTCGGGCGACATTCCAGGGAACCCACTGGTAGTGCTACTATACCCGACCTGAAAAGGTCGGCAAGGTGCGAGACGTATGATCGGTCGAAATAGTTCGATCGCCACACTTGCGATCTCCCCCGGCACCGTACAATAACCCAGTCCGAACACTGGCATAATTATGGCAAAGTACATCCGGGTCCGTGCCGACGGTCGCTCCATGGGCGCTCGGGTGTGTGAGACGTGCTTCCACCGCCCGTCGTGCACCCGATCAGCGTGGTCCGAGACATGATCGGCCGGCTCATGTTGGCGGTGTCGCGGGCTCTCCTGACCTGGACGGTCCCCACCGCCGTCTACCTGTTCGTACTGGCCAAGGCTTCGGAGCGGTTCCGGCTGCCGACGCCTGGCGGCGACCCCAACCATCGGCCGGCCGTCCGGGTGGTCATCCCCGCCCACGACGAGCACCCGGTGATCGCCGCCTGTCTCGATGCGGTTGCGGCGTTCGGGAGGGAGGGCTGGGCTCCTGACGTCGTCGTCATCGCCGACAACTGCCAGGACGCCACCGCCGATATCGCCAGGGGCCGCGGCGCCACCGTCCTGGAACGCCACGACGCTGCGCACCCGGGCAAGGGACATGCGCTGCAATGGGCGTTCCAGCAGCCCGCCGTGCTCGATGGCGCCGACGTCGTGTTCCTCATCGACGCCGACACCCTGCCGGAACCCGATGCTCTCGATGCAGCCCTGGCACGACTGGCGGACGGTGCCGACATCGTGCAGGTGGCGCTGATCTCCCGTGGGGCGGGCCGCGATGACCGATCGGCGATGAACTGGTGGACCACCACGCTGATGGGGAGGGTGCGGCCCCGAGGTCTCAACCATCTCGGGTTCCCGGCACGTCTCCAGGGTGCCGGGATGGCGTTCCGCACCGACGTGCTGCGTACGACGGGATGGCCGACGGTGGGGATCTCCGAGGACCTCTTCGCCACCATGCATTTCCTCGACAAGGGTTACCGGCTGCTCTACACCGACCGCGCCGTCGTGTGGGCGCGCTCACCGGAGACCGATGCCGCCGCCCGCACACAGCGGCTCAGGTGGGAGTCGGGAAAGCTGCTGGCGCTGCAAAGGTTGCCGCAGCTCCTGGTCGCGGCAGCTCGCAGGCGAAGCCCTGAGCACGCCGCCCTCGCCGTACACGTGGCGGTGCCGCCGACCACGGTCCACGCCGCACTGCTGGTCAGCGGTGTCGGCCTGGCCAAACTTGCCGGTCGATCCGGACGACGCGACGTCATCCTCGGCCTGGTCGGAACGGCGGCGCTGGCCGTCTATCTCCGAGAGGGCCTCCGACTGATGGAAGACGACGAGATGGCACGCCGCGCCGCCCTCGCCGCACCCCGCTTCGCCCGCTGGAAGATCGGTGTGCAGATCGAGGCGCTCCGCCGTTTCCGCGGTCTCGGATGGGAGCGCACGCCACGAGACACCATGGACACGGAACCTGCCGGATGACCAGACCTTCCCACTCCAAGCTGGATGTCGTGAGCTTCGGAACGATCCCGGTCGGCAGCGATGCAGCGGAGACGGTGCGGTGATCCGCTCCCTCGTGATCACTCTCAATGGGGCGACACCGGCAAGCGGTGGAGCCGGAATGCGGAACGCCCAGACCGTGCGCTCACTGGCACGGTACGGACCGGTCGATGTCATCTCACTCGGAGTGACCGACCCGGGTGCGACCCCCGACGCCGACATCACCGTCGAATGGACATGGGACGAGCTCGCTCGTGACCGGCGGCAGATCGACCGGATCAAGGCGCGCGCCTGGCCCGTCCTCCCCGGAAACCACTGGCGGCAGAACATCTACCTCTCCCGAGCCGCCCTCGCTGACACCGCCCGACTCGCCCTCACCCGGAACCACGATCTCGTGGTGGCCTCGGCATGGCAGACCGGACCCTATGCGCAGCGAGCAAGACGCTCGGCGAGGCTCGTGTTCGACACCCACAACATCGAAGCCGAACTGCTCCCCGCCATCACACCCTCGGCGGCCGGCCGCAAACAGGCGATGTTGCAACGGATCGACCGCCGGCGTGTGGTCACCATCGAGCGTTCCCTCGGAAACCGCGCAGATCAGGTGTGGACGTGTAGCGACGACGACAGCCGCCTGTGGCGCCGGATCCACGGCGCCGGGGCACAGCTTCAGATGGTTCCCAACACCGTCGCCGTAGCGGAAGCGCTTCCCGCCGAGCGTCGACCGTACCGGATGCTGCTCACGGGCACCTTCTCCTACCCGCCGAACATCGCGGCAGCACGGGAACTGGTCGACGACATCCTGCCGGCGGTCCGTGCGCAGGTTCCGGATGCCACCGTCGAGCTTGTGGGCAGGGAGCCCGGTCCGAAGGTCACCGGTCTCGCCGGAGCGACCGTGACCGTGGTCGGTCCGGTGCCCGAGATGGCCCCGCATCTCGCCCAGGCATCGGTGATGGTGGTCCCGCTCCGCAGCGGCGGCGGCACCCGGCTCAAGATCCTCGAGGCGATGGCCGCCGACCTCCCCGTGGTCAGCACCAGCAAGGGCGTGGAGGGAATCACGGCGACCCCGGGTGAGCACTTCCTCGTCGGCGAGACCCCCGGCGAGATCGCTGATGCCGTGGTGCGACTGTTCAAGGAACCTGCGCTGGCAGCACGCCTGACCACCGCCGCCCGGGATCTGGTGATCGACCGGTACGGTGAAGGGGCACTCGACCGAGCCGTGGACGATGCACTCGATCGTCTGGAGGTCCTCTGATGGTCGACCCGATGCCCAACGCCTTCATCCTCGGCGTCGCCAAAGCCGGCACCTCGTCGCTGGCCCGATCACTGGGTGAGCACCCCGACGTGTTCGTGCCGGAGACCAAAGAGCCCAACTACTACCTGCTACGGCACGGGCCGCTCAACACGACAGGTGGAGGGTCCCCGAAGGCGGTGGCCTTCATGCTGCACCGATTCAGTGTGGGCGACCCTGACGACTACCACGCACTGTACGCCCCGGGCGCCACGGCGGCGTGGAGGATCGACGGATCGGTCCGTTATCTGTACCACCCCGAGGCGCTCGAATCGCTTGTGGCGGATCGTCCAGATTCCCGCCACATCGTGGTCATCCGCGATCCCGCCGAGCGGGCCGTCTCCCACTGGCGAATGAACCGTCAGAACCATCTCGAACCGCTGTCGCTGGCGGATGCCCTCGCTGCCGAGGACGAACGGGTTGCCGGTGGGTGGGCCTGGGACTGGCACTACCGCCGGGTCGGGACCTACGCACCGCAACTGCGTCGCCTCTTCGGGCTGGTGCCGCGGCAAAACGTGCTCGTGCTGGGGTACGGCGACTTCGTCCGGGACCCGGAGACCACGGTCGATGCCTGTTTCGCCCACCTCGGCGTCCCGCCACATCCGGTCGGGCTCGGTCACCGTCTGATGGCGCCATCCGAGCCGCGTTGGGCTCTCCTGGACCGGCTCATCGAGCATCCGACCAAGGTGCGGACCGCGATCCGGAAGCTTCCCGGGGGACCCCGCTTCGTCGACTGGCTGCGCTCGCACAACTCGCGACCACCGGCACCGATCGACTCCGCCGTCGTGGATGATCTCCGCCGCTCGTTCGACGACGACCTCGGAGAGGTGGCGGCGCTGCTCGGGAGCGATCCCGAGAGCCTCAGCCGCAGCCTGTCGGTGCGCAGATCACCGGCGTCAGCCGGGGAGACCTCGCCGTGACCGCAACCCATCACCCCGGGTATCAGCGGCGCGACTTCGAGGTGGTCGACTATCAGGAGTACCTCCACGAACCCAGCGGCTTGTATTTCCGCGGCCCGTCCCCACCGCTCGAACACGGCGGGCGGATCTCGTTCCTCGGCGCCGCCCAGACCTTCGGGTGCTTCACCGATACACCGTTCCCCAGCCTGGTCGGGGATGCGCTCGATACGACGGTGCTCAACCTCGGCTACGGAGGCGCCGGTCCCCGGTTCTACCTGGAGCACCCGACGCTGATCGACGAGATCAACGGCGGAACCGCCGCCGTGGTCCAGGTGATGTCGGGACGCAGCGAGGACAACCGGCTGTATGTGTCCGGTGGTCTCGAGTACCTGCGCCGCCGGTCGGATGGCGCCCGGGTGGGGGCCGGGAACGCATATGCGGCCCTCGCCGGAGGCTACGACGCCGCCACCGGGAAACCCCGGAACCGTCAGGTGCGCCGCATCACTTCACGGCTCGGACGTCGCCGGCTCCGTTCGGTGGTCGCCGAGACCCAGCGCAACTGGCTGGCGAGCTACCACCGGTTGTTCGAAGCGATCACCGTGCCGACGGTCCTGCTGTGGTTCGCCACCCGCAGACCGGAGGATCATGTGGTCGGCTACCGCTCGGGCGGCCAGTTGCTCGGCGAGTTCCCCCAGTTGGTGACCGGAGACATGGTGGATGACGTGCGCCGCTCCGCCGACCGCTATGTCGCCGTGGTCACCGACGAGGGGTTGCCCCAACCGTTGTTGAGCCGCTTCGACGGGTCCCCGGTAACGGTCGATCCGAGCAACGATCGCCCGGATCTGGGTGGCGAGGTCTGGTCGCACAATCGCTACTACCCGTCGCCGGAGATGCATCGCCGTGCCGCCGATGCGATTGCGCCGGTCCTCGCCGAGCTGTTGCGGTGACCGACCCGAGTAGCGATCCGGGTGAGCATCAGTCTGACGACGAGCTCGCCGAGCACGTCGACATCGGGCGCGAATCGGTGGCCCGCAGCGCCAAGTGGAGCCTGATCAGCCTCATCTCGAAGCAGGGTGCCCGGATCGTCTTCACGATCGTGCTCGCTTCGATGCTCGGACCGGAGAACTTCGGGATCATCGCCCAGGCGACGATCTACCTCGCCTTCACCGGCGTCTTCCTCGATATCGGGCTGGGGGCGGCGCTGATCCAGCGCAAGACCCTCGATCGAGCGGTCATCGGCACGGCCACCACCCTCAACCTGGCGGTGCTGAGCATGCTGGTCCTGGTCACGTTGGTCACCGCCGACTTCTGGGCAGGGTTCTTCGACACTCCCCAGCTTGCATCCGTGCTCCGGGTGCTGTCGACGACGTTCATCTTCAACGGTCTGGTCGTGGTCCCGGTGGCGATCCTCACCCGCCGCATGGAGTTCCGCCTGCTCGGTATCGCCGAAGTGGTCAGCACGTTGATCGGTGGCGCCGCCGCCATCGCCGCCGCCACTGCCGGCGCCGAATATTGGGCGCTGGTGGTCCAGACGCTCACCCGTGACGCCATCTATATGACGATCATCCTGGTCATCGCCGGTCGACCGGTGCTCGCCTGGTCACGTCAGGCACTCGCCAGCATCTCGCGGATGAGCCGCAACGTGTTCGGGGGACAGCTCCTCAACTTCGGCAACCAGAACGCCGACAACTTCCTGATCGCCTGGCGGCTCGGCCCGACCGCGCTGGGCAACTACGGGCTCAGCTACCGGGTCCTGTTGCTACCGGTGCAGATCCTCGGTCAGACCGCAAACCGGCTCGTCTTCCCGATCTTCTCCCGCCTCCAGGACGACCCGTCCCGCCAGGCGCGCTACTACCTGGAGACCATCACCAGCCTTGCCCTTGTGGTGACGCCACTGATGGTGCTGGTGGCGCTGGCGGCTCCCAGTGCGGTTCCGCTTGTGTTCGGACCGGCCTGGGAGGCGGCCATCCAACCGATGCGAATCCTTGCAATGGGATCGATCCTCGCCGCACTGATGACGGTCAACTCTCCGGTGCTGCTCGCCATGGACCGCGCCGACTGGCTGTTCCGGTACTCGCTCGTCAACACCGCCGGTCTGGTCACCGGGTTTGCGGTGGGCCTCCGCTGGGGGATCGAAGGAGTCGCCTGGGCCTATCTGGTCGCCGGCATCCCGCTCGGATTCCTCCTGCTGTTCCTCACCGGCAAACTGATCCCCATCGGTCCACACCGCTACCTCGCCGCACTGGCACCCGCCGCAACCGGTGCGGCGGCGATGGCCGCCACCTGGTGGCTGGTGGAACGGAGTCTGGGCGGACCCATCACGGGACTCGGCGAGATCGCGGTCGCCGCAGTCGCCGCTTCGGTGGCGTTCCTCGGAATCGTCGCCATCGGTTGGCGTGACGTGCTCAGGCGACAGATCGAGCTGGTTGCGGCGATGGCAGGCAGAAGGGCACCACCACCACCGTGACACCGACCTGTTCCGCCGTGGAAGTCATCGCCGACGAGATCGACCGGCCGTATACTTGCCGTGAGCAACGACCCTCCGGGTGGGCGGTCGGTTGCCGAAGAACGAGGGGCCGGGTCGTTCGGCGCACCCGACCCCCGGCGAACGGCTCCGACGACCTTCCCGGACAGACCGCACTCGACCGACGACGGCAAAAGGTGATGCGGCGTGATGGATGAGGAAACGCCGAGAGACACTGCCCGGGGTACCTCCTGGCAAGGAGCCGAGGATCGCCTCGATCCGGTGGTGGGTGCAGCTCGACTCGCTCCTCGAAGCTCTGGAGAGCAATTCGTTCTCCGGCGCCGAGGTCCCCTCCCCTACCATCACCGATCCGGAAACACCGGTTGCGGAAGCTCCACTGGCATCCTCTGCGCCCACGCCGCCGAGCTCCCGGCTCCCTGTCGATCCCCCACCTGCGGTCAACCCGGTGGGTGTCGCACCCGAGCCATCGCCCGTGGAGGCGCCGGAAGCCACCGGGGTCTCACCAAACCCGCGTGACCGCACCCGCCGCCTGGCCATCATCGCCACGGTGGTGGTGGTCGCCACCGGGATCGCCTACCTCGTCGGATCGACCCTCGGCGGGCTTGTCGACGGCGGCGGGCCCTCGGTGGGTCAACTCGCCACCGAGAACAGCGGAGAGTTGGAGATCGTCAGCCATCGATTCGCCGGTGACGGGACCACCACCAGCGACTGGTTCAATCCGATCACCGAGTTTCGCGCCGTGTGGACCGAGGTTCCGACCGGGGATGTCACCGTGACCCTCGAGGACGACACCGAGACGGTGGTGACCATCACCCCGGAGGTCGACGGCGCCGAGCGTGTGTTCATACCGGCCGGCACCTACCGTCTCACGGTCCGCACCGATGGTCCGTGGGCACTCGACCTGGTCCGGGTCCTCGACGGCTGAACCGCCGGGCGTGACCGCCACCAGAACGGGTGCGTCAGCGCCCTCCGGTGAGTGCGTCGTACGCCTCGACAAGCCGCTGCTCCTGATGAGCCCAGGCAAACTGTCCCACCACCCGTTCCCAACCGATCCTGCCCATCTCCTCCCGGCGGTCGGGATCGTCGAGGAGATCCACGATCAGGGCGGCGTAGGCACCCACGTCGTTCCCGGGTGCGTAGACGGCGGCGTCCCCCGCCGTCACCCGATGCTCGGGCAGATCGAACGCCACGATCGGTTTCGACGCCGCCATGTACTCCATCATCTTGATCATCGTGCACCGGTCGTTGTAGGGGTTGGAGGGGTCGGGATCGAGGCAGATGTCGAACCCGTCGAGATACCCCGGCACCTCGGACGGCGCCACCCACCCGGTGAAGGTGACCCGGTCGGAGATTCCGAGGGCGGTCGCCTGGGTGGTGAGCGCCTCGAGCGAGTCCCCCTTGCCGACCACCACACATCGCACGTCGGAGCGCCCATGTCGCTCCACCACCAGGGCTACGGATTCCAGCAACAGATCGACGCCATCCTGCGGACCGATGATCCCGACATACCCGAGGACCATCTCGTCGCCGGACCGGCGCTCTGCGGAGGTGCGCTCCGGCGCCCGTTCGTCTCGGATGTCGGGTCCGTTGCGAACCACCACCACCCGGTCCGGCTCCACGCCCCCGCGCCCGATCGCCACCCGCCGGTAGGAGTCGTTGGTGGAGACGACCAGATCGGCCGACCGGAAGGTGAACCGCTCGAACCAGGCCAGGACCCGTGCGATTCGCGGGTTCGCCGCATCCCCGTACCTGGCGTCGTACATCTCGGGTGACAGATCGTGATGATCGAAGACGAACCGCTTCCCGAAGAGTCGATAGAAGCGGCCGATGACCACCAGGGTGTCAGGTGGGTTGTGCGCATGCACCACGTCGAAACCCCCGCGGGCGAGCACCACGAGAGACAGAACGAACATTGCGGCCAGTGAATAGCCGTATTCGATGAGGTAGTCGAGAAGACCCCCTCCCCCCATCGGCGCCGGGTACTGGTAGAGCACGACACCGTCGTCGAGCACCTCCCGTATCCGTCGGGTCTCGGGACCCTTGGGGCAGATGACGGTCATCCGGTAGCCGGCCGACGCCAGGCTTTCGGCCTCACGCCGGACCCGCGGGTCACGCCGGTAGGGGTTGTTCTCGAGCAGCATCAACACCCTGGGTCCCCGGGCCGGCGGTCCGGTTCGCTTCATGTCGATCTGCTCCTGCTCAGTCGCGTCGCCACCCGGGTTGCCATGACCCGATGCGGACGCGGTACCGCACGGTCCACACACAACCGAAAGTCCGAGCGTACTAGAGCGTCCCTACGTCGCTCCCCCCGCCGCAGCCGCCGAAGCAGGTCCGGGGAATCGAATGCGATAGCATCGCCGCACCGAACCAGCCGTCACCGGGCTTGCAGCAGCCGCCCGTACACTGCGACCCGTCGGCGGATGATTGGCGTGGGGGCCAACACCGCAGCCGGATGGGGCGTCGACGGCCAGCAACAACTGTGGACGTGCGTCGCAGGTCACCAGGTAGAGGCCAATACGAATGGAAGACACGGAACCTCTCGACCAAGCTCAGGCTTCGACCGGAGCCCCGGTGGTGAGTGTCGTGATCCCGACCTTCAACCGCGCCGCAACCCTACCGGCGGCCGTCGAAAGCGCCCTCGCCCAGCGCCACAACCCGGTCGAGGTCGTGGTGGTCGACGACGGGTCGACCGACGACACCGCTTCGGTACTGGCACGGTTCGGCGACCGGATCGTCACGGTGCGCCAGGACAACACCGGCGCATCCGGGGCGCGCAACCGCGGGGTGCACGCCGCACGTGGATCGGTCCTGATCTTTCTCGATTCCGACGATCTTCTCCGACCCGAGGCGGTGGCGCACCACCTGGCCGTGCTGTCGGATGGCGGAGCGGCGGTGCCGTGCTCGATGGGCGACCTCGAGATGCAGCGCGCCGACGGGTCGGTCGAATCGATGTTTGCGGTACGTCGGCTCCGCCCGACGGCAGGGCACGGACTCTGGGTCAATGTTCACGATGTACTGACCACGCGCTTTCTCTTCACCAACCAGACGCTGGCGGTCCGCCGCAAGGCATTCGAGGCGGTCGGCGGCTACGACGAATCGCTGTGGGTGATGGAGGACTTCGATCTCGCCATGCGCCTCGCCGCCCTTGGACCGTGGGGATACACCACCGCCACCGTTGCGGTCTGGCACGAAGGAACCCCCGACAGCCTGACCAGGATGGCGCATCGGGACCGAGATCGCCTGGACGAGACCATCCTCGACATCTGCGCCAAGCTGCGGAACGCCGGTCTCCCCGAATCGCCGATGGCGCACCGTGCCCTCGCATACATGGCGCGCAAGGCAAGACGGAGCCTCAACTTGCGGCAACCGCAGCCGTGGCGCCACAACGCCCTCGCCCGGGTTCAGCGATTCCTGGAGGAAGGGGTCGGTGAGCGGGTGTACCGCCGGTCGCCGATGTTCCCGCCGATCAAGTCGCCCTCGCCATGATCGACGAGAAGGTGCACCCGAACCGTCCCGTCGGACCGTCGGTGGTGATCCCGAGCTACGAGCGCGCCTCCCTGATCGGCCGGGCCGTCGTCTCGGCGCTCAGCCAGGATCTCGCTCCCGCAGAGGTCATCGTGGTCGACGACGGCTCGACCGACGACACCGCCGCCGTCATCGCCGCCATCGACGGCCCGGTCCGATACGTCCGGCAGTCGAACCAGGGGGCATCGGCTGCACGCAACCACGGCGTGCGCATCGCATCGGGCGATTGGGTGGCCTTTCTCGACTCCGACGATGTGTGGCGACCCGGTCACCTCCGTCGGCTCGCCGAGGCGGCCGGCGCCACCTTGGAGCGTCCCGACCTGGTGTTCTCCGACGCCTCGGTCGACATCGACGGAACCGCCACGGCCTGGTTCGAGCACTGCGGCTTCTCCCCCGCTCCCCCGTTCACCGAGGCGGCATCCGCCTTCGACTGGGCCATGCTGCCGACACAGCCGATGTTCCTCCAGGCGTCGATGGTGAAGCGGTCGGCGTGGATGGCCTTCGGTGGTCTGAGCGAAACGTTGCCGACCCGCGAGGACACCCACGCCTTCCTGATGCTCGGGTTGACGGGTGGAGCCTGCGCCGTCACGGAGGTCGGGGTCGATGTGACCGCCGAGAGCTCCGAGGCCGAGCGGCTGACCAAGCTGCATCCGGCCGGTGGCGAGGTGTACGCCGAGGCGACGATCGCGCTCTACCGGGACATTCTCGCCAGGCCGGGGGTGCCCGATCGGCACCGGGGCGAGCTCCGCCGCCGGCTGGCGAACGGACTCTGGGATCTGGCCCGGAGTCAGCTCCGCCGACGACGCCTGGTTTCCGGGGTGCGCAACCTGGGTCGATCCCTGCAATGTGATCCTGCAACGGTTCTGCCCCGCGTGCAGCGCCGCCTCGGGAGCGGCGCATGAATCCCGTCCCGCCCGACGAAGCCACCGGGGCGGATCCGGTCGGAGGCGAATCCCCGACCCCCGCCATGCCCAAGGTCAGCGTCACCATCGTCAACCATCGGGTGCGGGATCAGCTGCGGGTCTGCCTGCAATCGTTGCGGGACCACCCCTACACCCGCGGACCCATGGAAGTGATCGTCGTCGACAACGCCTCCGGGGATGGGTCCGTGGAAATGATCCGCTCCGAGTTCCCCGAGGTCGTCCTCCTCGCCCACGACCGGCGTCGTGGATTTGGTGCCAACCAGAACCTTGCCGCCGCCGTTGCCACCGGTGATGTCTTGTTCATCCTCAACCCCGATGCCGTGGTCCACCGCCACACCATCGACCGTCTGGTGGCGGCGCTCTCCCCCGCCGAGGGTGTGGTCGCCAGCGGCGGTCCGACCGTGAACCCCGACGGGGGTCACCGCCAACGTCGGCCGCATCCGTTCCCCACACCGTGGTCGCCGTGGCGCAAGGCGTTCGGACTCCAGCGGCTTGCGCAGCGCCACACCGACCAGCCCACGGGGAGTGGGTGGCCGAGTGGGGGGGCGACGATGATCGATCGTCGCACCTTCGAGGCGATCGGAGGGTTCGACGAGGGCTTCTTCATGTATTCCGAGGACACCGACCTCTTCGCACGTCTGGTGGAGCGAGGCTTGTCGACCGCATGGGTCGACGACGCCCATGTCACCCACCCTCACCCGACCGAACCGTCCTCAATGACCCGCCGCCGGGAAACGGAGAAGGTACATGCCGAGCTGCGTTACATGCGCAAACGCTTCGGGCGGTCCCGCACACTGATCTATCAGGGCGGTGTCATCGTGGATGCGGTGCTTCGGGTCGCCCTCCGGTCGGTGCCGGTTCTCCATCGGGCAGTGGGCGGGGACGCCGCCGATCCTGCCGTCGACCGTACCCGGCAGGCGGCACGGCTCGGGGCGGCGCTGCGTGGCGGGTCAGGTCCGCGACTTTCTGATCTTGCCGACGAGTTCAACACCGGCCGGGACGGCGCCGACGCTCCCGCCGGGAAAGCCGGGTTGATCGTGTTCGATACCGGCGCCTCGTGGGACGGACCGTGGATGGCGTTCCAACATATCGCCGGCTACCTGGCCGATCGCGCCCCGGTCCTGTTCGTTGATGCGCCTGAGTCGCCGGTCCATGCCTACCGGAAGGGCCGCTCCTGGTCCTTGCGCTCCCCGCTGGTGCGTTTGGACGACAACCTGTACCGCCTCACCCCGTCGGCGCCCCCGGGTCTCACCCGTTTCGGTATCCGGTCGATCACCGGGGTATTGGTTCGTCGATCGGTACGAGGGGCCGTCCGTCACCTGGGAGGCGACGTCCACGCCATCCTGTCGAACTGCTCACGGGTCGACCTGTTCGATGTGGTCCCGGCCGAAATCCGTGTCTACTACGTCTCGGATGACTTCGAGGCCGGCGCCGAACTGATGGGGCGTACCGTGGCCGAGATGAGGGCCCGCGACGCCAGAGGGGCGAGAGATGCCGATGCGATCGTCGTCATCTCCGAACAACTCGCCGAGAACTTCCGCAGCCGCGGCTACGAACCGGTACTGGTCCCCAACGGCGTGGCCGTCGAGGCGTTCCGCAACGTCGACCTGCTCCCGCGCCCACCCGAGATCTCCGTCACCGGACCGGTCGCCGGCTACATCGGCCACATCGGGGACCGGATCGACATCGCGCTGCTCGAAGCGGTCGTCGAGGCCGGCATCGGCCTCCTGCTGATCGGGCCGCGCCAGACGACCTTCCGTCACGATGATCGACTGCGCCGGCTGGTGGCCGCACCCAATGTGCAATGGATCGGTCCACGACGCTTCGACGAACTTCCCGCCTACATGGCGGCGATGGATGTCGGTCTGGTGCCCTACGCCGATTCGGCTTTCAACCGGGCCAGCTTCCCGCTGAAGACCCTCGAGTACCTCGCCGCCGGTCGCCCGGTGGTTGCCACCCCATTGCCGGCGATTGAATGGCTCGACACCGACCTCGTCGTCGCCGCGGCCGAACCGTCGGCGTTCGGCGCCGCGGTGGCCGCAGCGGCACTCACCTCACGCACCGAGGAGGCCATGGCCGAGCGGCGCCGCTTCGCCGAGCAGCACTCATGGGAACGTCGGGTCGACGAACTGGCCGCGGTGCTGGGTCTGGCGCCGCGGTAGCGCGGTCGCCGGTGCGGCTCGCCCGACCGGATAGGTCGGCTGCCCTCTGGACATGACGGCGATACTGGCGTACGGTCCGGAAGGGAGCGCTCCGCCTTGCGCGTGGTTCCAACCGGTGCCATCGCGCATCATCGCCGCCCGAGAGCGGGAGCGTCCCACGGGGAAATTGATGGACGCAGTTCGGGGGAGCTGTGTATATGGGGGGATTCATGAGTTTGGCACCGTCGTGGCGGCAGCGCGCCGTCCGGAGAACCGTCTTGTCCACCGTGCTGATCGCACTCACCGTGGCGGCGACGCTCCACACGGTCCCGGCGGCGGAGGCGTCCACGGGCGCACCGATGGCCGCGGCTGGCGCAACGGCAGGGTCGATGAACAGGGCTGCAGACAGCAGCGCCGGCCTGCCTCCCGGATTCGTCTCCGAGGATGTCGCCACCGGGTTGTCGCAACCGGTGTCGATGGCCTTCCTCCCGGACGGCCGGATCCTCATCGTCGAGAAGACCGGCGGGATCCGGATCGGCGATCCGTCGACCGTGCCGATGACCACGGCCCCCTACCTGACTTTGGCCAACATCAACTCCGGCGCCGAACGCGGTCTTCTCGACATCGCCCTCGACCCCGACTTCGCCACCAACGGCCACCTGTACGTCTACTACACACCGGGTTCGCCGGAACGCGCCCGCATCTCGCGCTTCACCCACATCGAGCATCAGGGGGGAACCACCAGCCGCGCCGATCTGAGTTCCGAAGTCGGACCGCTGTGGGAGGACACCGCCGGTTACACGTCGTGCTGTCACTTCGGCGGCGGTCTCGATTTCGGTCCCGACGGGAAGCTGTGGCTGACCACCGGCGACAAGTTCATCGGCAGCCGCGCCCAGGACCTCTCCGATGCCAGCGGCAAGATCATCCGGATCAATGCCGACGGGTCGATCCCCGACGGGTCTGACGGCTGGCCGGCGAACCCGTTCGTCGACGGTCCCGGTGGCAACGTCGATGCCATCTGGGCGTACGGACTGCGCAACCCGTTCCGGGCCAGGTGGGACCTGCCGACCAACCGGTTGTTCATCGGCGAGGTCGGGGGGAACAACCAGCTCACCGCCTGGGAGGACGTGCACCTGGCCCGTGCCGAAACCGCCTACGCCGGCGTCGACTACGGCTGGCCCAACTGCGAGGGCCTGCCGCCCTACACCCACTTCCCGACCTGCACCATCGGCGGGACCCTGGGTCAGCCGATCTTTGCGTACCCGCACGCCGGATCCGGGGCCTCGGTCACCGGGGGCGTGGTGTACCGGGGCTTCCAGTTCCCCAGCGTCTTCCACGGCGCCTATTTCTACGCCGACTACGTCCAGGGTTTCGTGAGATACCTCACCTTCGACGAGTCCGGGACGACGGTCACCGCCAGCCACGCCTTCGACACCGCCGCCCAGGGTCTCCCCGTCGCCGTCGAGCAGGGCACCGACGGGTACCTGTACTACGCCGACATCACCGGAAAGATCCGCCGCTACGTCTACGCCGACGGGAACCACGCCCCCATCGTGACCATGGCGACCGCCGACCCCACCGCCACCCAGGTCGACACCGAGGTGATGTTCACCGGAGCCGCCCACGACGACGAGGGCGACCCGATCACCTACACCTGGTTCTTCGGTGACGGCTCCAGTGCGCCAGGACCGAACGCCACCCACCAGTACGCCGACGAGGGCCTCTACGAGGCGTACCTGCGGGTCGACGATCCGACCCGGTTTGCGCTGTCACAGACGATCCCGATCCAGGTGGGCAACCCGCCGGCGGCCACCATCGAGACCCCCACCGGCGAGCAGCGCTTCAGAGGCGGTGACACCATCTCGTTCGCCGGTTCCGCCGTCGACGGCAACGGCGACCCCGTCACCGACCCGTCAGCGTTCCGCTGGACCGTCCAGTTCACCCACAACGAGCACACCCACCCGGTGCTCGGTCCGGTCACCGGGACCAGCGGCTCGTTCGAGATCCCGTCGTCGGGTCATGACTACACCGACGACACCGGGTACCGGATCCGGCTCGAGGTGACCTTGCCCAACGGGCTCCGCGACATCGAGATCGTCGAGGTCGCCCCGGACAAGTCCGACATCACCTTCGCCACTTCCCCGGCGGGGCTGACCATGCGCATCGACTCCCTTCCCTACACCCCGCCGGTGGTCTTCGACACCATGATCGACTTCGAGCACGCCATCGAGGCGGTGTCACCGCAGTGCGTCGACGGGACGTTGTATCAGTTCACCAACTGGTCCCACGGAGCGACACGCAGCCACGTCTACACGGTGCCCGACCACGACCAGACCGTGACCGCCAACTACGCCGACATCGGAACCTGTGTCTCTCCGGTCACGGACGGATTGGTGCTCCACCTGGAATCGGACCGTGACCTGCTCTCCAACCCCAGTGGTGTCGTCACCCAGTGGGTCGACCAGTCCCACTCGGCCAACCACGTGACCAGTTGGGGTGATCCCTCGATCGGCGAGACCACCACACCGTCGGGATTCCCCGCCGTCAGCTTCGACGGTGTCGGTGACCGGCTGGAGCGCACCGCCGCCCTCAACGGGCTCCCTGCCGGCAACACCGACCGCTCGATGTTCGTGGTCGCCAACTACCGGGGGGCATCGTCGTGGGCGGGCACTGCGTACGGAAACGGTGCACCGAACCAGGCGTTCGGTCTGACGGTGCGTCCCGGGTTCGGGCAACTGGCGCTCCAGGCATGGGGTGCCGGTAACGACCTGGTCTCCGGGACCGCCGGGATCGGCGCCGGCTGGCTCACCCAGTCGGCGGTCCTCTCCGACGGGGTCGCCACCATGTACAAGAACGGCGAGGCGATCGGCACCAAGACGCATGCGTACGACACGGCCGTCTCGCGCCTCGTCATCGGGCAGGAGATCTCGAACCTCGGGTTCCTCGTCGGCGATGTCGCCGCCGTCCTCATCTACGACCGGGCTCTGTCCCCGAGCGAACGGAGCGACGTCGAGGAATACCTCGCCGCCAAGTTCCTCAGCCCGATCGGACCACCCGCCGCACCTGCGGGGGTCACCGCTTCCCACGGCGACACCCGGGTCAACCTGTCCTGGGACGCCAACACCGAATCCGATCTCGCCGGCTACAACCTATACCGGTCCGAGAGCACCCCCGTGGACACGTCCGCCGCCCCCCTCAATGGCGCCACGCTGCTGACCACCACCAGCTATGTGGACACCGCGGTGACCAACGACGTCACCTACCATTATGTGGTGACCGCCGTCGACACCGCGGGCAACGAATCGGACCCGGCGACCGAGGTGTCGGCGACCCCGGCGCCGCTGCCGCCTTCGGCGTGTCCGGCGCCCTTGGCCGACTCCACCGTGCTCTGTCTCGAGTCAACCACCGGGATCACCGAAACCGGAGGTCTGGTGACCCAGTGGATCGACCAGTCGAACTCGTTCAACCATGTCTCCGCATGGGGCGATCCGCGGGTCGGGGAGGAGACCACACCGTCCGATGCTCCGGCGATCACCCTCGACGGTGTCGGCGACAAGCTGGAACGGACCGCCATGCTCAACGGGTTGCCCCAGGGCAACAGCGACCGGTCGATGTTCGTGGTGGCCAACTACCACGGCGCCTCCGCATGGGCAGGCACCGCCTACGGGAGCCCCGCCACCAACCAGGCCTTCGGTCTGACCGTCAGACCCAACTTTGGCCAGCTCTCGCTGCAGGCGTGGGGTGCAAACAACGACCTGGTGTCAACCGCTTCGGGGATCGGGGCGGGGTGGATCACCCAGTCGGCGGTTCTCTCCGATGGGACCGCCACGTTGTACAAGAACGGCGCCTCCGTCGGCACCAAGACCCACACCTACAACACCGGCGCCACGAGGCTGGTGGTGGGGCAGGAGATCTCCAACCTCGGGTACGTCGACGCCGACGTCGCCGCCGTGCTCGTCTACGACCGGGCACTGTCCGTCGCCGAGCGCCAGCAGGTCGAGACCTACCTCCAGGCGAAGTACCTGACGCCACCCGGACCGCCGGTGGCGCCGGTGGGTCTCACCGCCGCAGGTGGCGACGGGTCGGTTGACTTGACGTGGGACGCCAACCCGGAAGCCGACGTGATCGGCTATCACGTCTACCGCTCCGAATCGACGCCGGTGAGCACCACCGGGGAGCCGCTCAACGGCGCCACCCCCGTCGCCGACGCCTCGTTTGTCGACACCACGGTCGCCAACGGGACCACCTACCACTATGTGGTGACGGCGGTCGACATGGAGGACCACGAGTCTCCGGCGTCGGCCGAGGCCACCGCCACTCCTGCGGTGATCCCACCGCCGGCGTGTGCCGCCCCGCTGTCGGATGACACCGTGCTCTGTCTGGAAGCCGACCTGGGAGTCGCCACCAGTGGCGCCACCGTGACCGGTTGGTCGGACGAATCCTCCGCCCGCAACCATCTGATCGCCGCCGGCGATCCGACCATCGGCGAGGTGACCACCCCGTCCGGAGCGCCCGCCGTCAGCTTCGACGGCAACGGCGACAAGGTGGAACGCACCTCAGCCGTGACCGGGCTTCCCACGGGCGACGCCGACCGCTCGGTGTTCGTCATCGCCCGCTACTCGTCGGTGGGCTACGGAGGGGTCTCCTACGGGAACCCGGGACCATGCAACCAGACGTTCGGGCTCATCGTCCGGTCCAACGGCAACCTCACCTTGCAGGGTTGGTGCAACGACTTCGTGACCAGCGTCAAGGGAACCGGGGCCGGCTGGTTGTCGCAGTCGGTGGTGCTCGACGGCAACCAGTTCACCCACTACAAGAACGGCACGGCGATCGGGTCCGGATCGCACACATTCAACACGGTGGCCAACCGGATCGTGATCGGCGCAGAGATCGACTCCGCCCCGTACATCGATGTCGATGTCGCCGCGGTGCTGGTATACGACCGAGCGCTCGACGCCTCCGAGCGCAGCGCCGTCGAGGCCTACCTGCACGCCAAATACCTGGATGCGCCTCCGGCCGCACCGGCCAACCTCGTCGCCCAGGCCGGAGATGCCGAGGTCGGGTTGTCGTGGTCGGCGGTGTCGGAACCGGATGTGACCGGATACGACGTCTACCGTTCCGAGACCGCACCGGTGGATGTCACCGGTGTCCCCGTGAACGAGCACCCGGTCACCGGGACCGCATTCGTCGACAGCACCGCCACCAACGGCGTCACCTACCACTATGCGGTGGTGGCCATCGATGCGGCCGGGCACCGTTCGGGTCCGTCGGGTGAGGCGTCGGCAACTCCGCAGGCTCCGCTGCCCCCGAGTTGCGATGCGCCCTTCGCCGAGGATGCCGTGGTGTGTCTGCGTGCCGATGTCGGGGTGACCCTGTCTGGTGGCCTGGTGACGGGGTGGGCGGACCAGTCCGCCGCCGGAAACCACCTCGTCGGCGCCGGGGATCCGACCCTCGACGCCGCAACCCCGTCGGGGGCCCCGGCCATCCGCTTCGACGGTAGTGGCGACCGCCTCGACCGCACCTCCGGGCTGACCGGGCTCCCGGCAGGAAATGCCGACCGCTCGATGTTCGTGGTGGGCAACTACCGCAGCGCCTCCGCATGGGGTGGCACGGCCTATGGCACGGCCGCCAACAACCAGGCGTTCGGTCTCACCCTGCGACCCAGCGGGGGACGTCTCGTGCTCCAGGGCTGGGGTGGCACCAACGACCTGGTCAGCTCGGCACCGGGGTTCGGCTCGTGGCTGACCCATGCTGCCGTCCTCTCCAATGGCACCGCAACGCTGTACAAGGACGGGGCCTTGATCGGGACCAAGAACCAGACGTACGCCACGGCGGTGTCGCGTCTGGTGATCGGCCAGGAGATCGGGAACGCCGGATACATCAACGGTGACGTGGCCGCCGTGCTCATCTACGACCGGGCCTTGTCGGCCGCCGAGCGTCAACAGGTCGAGGCCTACCTCAGCGCCCGCTACTTCGTGCCCGACGGACAGCTCGGCGGGCTGACCGGCGCTCCCGCCGTGGCAACACGGACCGCCACCTCGGTGGGCAGGGCAGCGCCGGCGCCGGTGGCTGCTCCAGAAGCCCCAACGGGTGAGGGTCGAGCCGACCTCGGAGGTTCCGCCACCGGAACGCTCGACCCGTACTTCTGCGGGCTCGGCGACGGAACGACGGCATTCGACACCGGTTCCCCTCACCCCGACGCTCCAGCGACGGCGGCCGGTTGGGACGCCGGCCCGGGATCTCCCGCCGGTATCGGGTGACGGAACCCCCGCGTCGCCGGGGCGGAACGACATTTTGCGGCGGCGTCGAGCGGGACCCGGTGCCGGTCCCGCAGCCGGGGCAGGGTCGATGCCCGGCGTTTCCGGGCGTTTGCGGACCATTGTTGATGTCGTTGCCGGCGCCGGCCGCGGGGAAAGGCCATGGTTCCGGTGCACCTGCGACCGGTGCCGTCGCAACGGACCGATCCAAGAAATCTGGTGAAAGTTGGCACTCTCGACCGTAAGCTCTGCCCCCATCGCACTGCCAACGACCCCACCACCTCCAGCATCATGACCTTCCCCACCCCTGCAGCGCACCGCGCCGACCTGTCGGAGACTTTGTCGGCACCGCCGACGCAAACCGTCGCAGAAATCACCACCGGTGCCTCTGGACGCCGGCCTCGGTGCACCGGGAAATGTCGATTGGCTGCTGGAGTTGCGGGTCCCGGACGATCACGGCTGGAGAGACCGTGACGTTGCGGGACGAAGTCGGGACACTCGTGTCCTCCGTCGTCCCTTCCGTTCGGCGTGCGATGTTCTCCCACCGTGAGGAGGGCGCTTGAGTCGATTCTCCGCCTGCACCTGATCTCTCCCAGCCCTCCATCACCTATTCAGAAAGAGCACCCCCCCTCATGAAACGACTTTCGATTCGGCTCGTCATCGCCATCGCTGCGATGACCGTGTTCACTTCGGTGTTCACCTTCGCCATCGCCCAGAACCGCGTGCCCGCCAGCGTCATCATCACCGACGCCAACGGGGATACCTTCGAGGTAGCAGCACCGTTCACCGTGGACACCATCGCCCCACCGACGACGACCAGTCCGCCGACCACCACCACACCGCCAACCACCACGACACCGCCAACAACCACCACACCGCCGACCACCACCACCCCACCGACCACCACGACACCGCCAACAACCACCACGGTGCCTCCGACCACCGGTGGGATCCCGGCCGGCTACCCGACGGCCGCAACGACCGGGCCGACCAACCCTTCGTTGATTCCGGCGAAGGCCACCGGTCACATCACCACCACCCACAACGGTCAGGTGTTGGAGAACTTCCACGCCTCGAGCGTGTATGTGCGCCACAACAACGTCACGTTGCGGAACTTCAGGGTCACACGGTCCGATCGGAACCTCTGGTACGCCATTGCGATCATCACCCACCTCAACGGCGGCGGTGAGGTGCGAGGCACGGTGATCGAGGACGGCGAGATCATCACCCGCAATGCACAGGGGACACCGGTGCCCGCCAAGGGAACCGCGATCAACGGCGGTCATCTGACAGCTCGCCGTCTCGACATCTCGTACATCGAGAACGGGGTGGCCTGCGCCGAGTGCACGGTCGAGAACAACTACATCCACGACCTGTATGAGTACGCCGGGAGCCACAACGACGGCTTCGTCACCACGGTCGGCAAGAACATGGTGGTGAAGCGCAACACGATCCTGCTCCCCAAGCAGCAGACCGGCACCATCGCCCTGTTCAGCGTCAATGGACCGATCGACAACGTGCTCGTCGAGGACAACTACCTCAACGGGGGGTCGTATTCGGTGTACGCCCGCAACCAGGGCCACGGCAATCCGACCAACTTCACGGTCCGGAACAACAAGTTTGGCCGTGACTATCTGTACGGGCTGCTGTCCGCCGATGGTCCGGTGACCTGGACCGGCAACACCTGGGCGGACAACGGCCAGCCGGCCAACGTCTCTCAGACCAAGCCACGCTGAATCGAAACCGCACCTCTCGGAGAGGTTCCTGACATGAACATGGGGTGGCCGGACACGGGTCCGGCCACCCCTCTCCGTGTTTCCTGCCCCTGGCGCCGACCGAGGAGCGGGCTGCCGGTCCGGGGGGTTGGGCGCCGAGCCGTCTCGGTCCATCACTGAGTTCCGATACGCTGGCCCCGTGCCCTCCACCGCCCCGACGAGTACGTTGCCGGAGACCCTGTTGCAGCTCGTGCGGGGCGGAACCGCCGATGTGGCACTTGCTGGCGATCCGACCGACCTGCTCGCCCTTGCGGATCTGCACGGCGTCACCGCCATCGTGCGAGACCGGCTCCTCGGGAAGGGCGACATCGACGAAAGCCTCCAGGCTGAGCTTCGGGGTGAGGCCGCTCAGGCTGCTGCCACCCACCTCCGGGCGTTGGCCGACCTCGATACGGCGGCAGGGGCACTGGAGGGGCGGGGAGTCCGCTGGTTGGTGATGAAGGGTCCTGCGAATGCGGAACTGCTCTGGGAGCGCCCCGAGCTACGGGAGTACACCGACCTGGATCTGCTGGTTGCACCGGCCGACCTGGGGGCCGCCCTCGAAGCTCTGGAAGCCGTCGGGTTCACGGTGCTCGAACACAACTGGACCATGCTGTGGGAACGCCGCCGGGGTCAGGTGCATCTCAGCGGCCCGCATACGACGCTGGTCGACCTGCACTGGGACGTCGTCGGCGAGGGCGACATCCGTGACAAACTCCGCATCGACACCGTTTCGATGATCGACCATGCAGACCAACGCCGGATCGGGCGGACACCGGTCCGTGTGCTCGACGACATCGATCGCCTGGTGCATCTCGGCGTTCATGGCTCGCTATCGGGCGGCCATCGGCTCATCTGGCTCAAGGACATCGAAGCAGCCGCAACGACCTCTGGTTTGCGGTGGGATGCGGTGACCGAACGGGCGCGGGACTTTGCGGTGGCCCCGCTGCTGTGGCTGATGCTGATACGTACCAATGCGGTTCTGACACCGGCGAGTGTGCCACTCGATGCGGTGCATGCCCTCCGCCCCTCCCCCCCGTGGCGTTGGACCGTCCATCTCACCGATCGCCGCGGCCACCCGGTTCCCCTGCGCGATGCCTCGCTGCGCAAGACGGTGGGGCGATCGACGCGATCCACATCTCGGGACAGCATCGGCGAACTGGTGCGCTCCGGCTCCTCGTGGGTCGGGGCCCGGATCCGTCGGGATCCCCCCAACGACCTCACCGATCCCGAGAATCCCGGTTCGATGCAGTTCGTTTCGGGTGGGGCCGAGGGTCGGGACCGCTTCGTCCAATGGGTGGCCGCTCAGGAACGCAACGATCGATGAACGGAGCCGAGACACGATGATCGCCGACGATGTGATGCTGGGCGAAGGCGTGGTGATCACCCATCCGGATCTGGTCAACCTGTACGGATGTGAAGTGGGCGCCAATTCGCGGATCGGGCCCTTTGTCGAGGTCCAACGCGGGGTTGTGATCGGGCCCTCGTGCAAGATCTCCAGCCACTCGTTCGTTTGCACAGGGGTCCGCATCGGTGCCGGAGTGTTCATCGGACACGGCGTGATGTTCGTCAACGACCTCCGCCCGAAGGCCGCAGACGACGCGGGCCGCCTGCTCGGCGGCGACGATTGGGAGATGGTCGAAACCGTTGTCGACGACGGCGCCTCGATCGGGAGCGGATCGACCATCCTCGGTGGCATCCGTATCGGGCGCAACGCCCTCGTCGGCGCCGGTGCGGTCGTCACCCGCGATGTACCGGATGACACCACGGTGGTCGGCAACCCGGCCCGTCCGATCGAACGCACCTGATCCCGGGAGGTGCGATCCAGCCCTACCGGGACACGCACCGACGCTCCCCCGCCTTGGTATCGTCCTACCGCTGGGCCCGTAGCTCAATTGGCAGAGCAGCGGACTTTTAATCCGACGGTTCAGGGTTCGAGTCCCTGCGGGCCCACTCCCCGAAAGCCTTACGCCTCAGGCAGTTCCCACGCCTCGCATGGCCCAGCGCACCATGCGAGGCGTGGTTTTGCTAACACGTTTGCTAACCGGCTGGAGGTCCAGAGCGAGAGTGGTTCGCACGTCTCATGGTTCCTGGGAGGGCCGACAGGTACGGTGGTGATCAGGACGGCGGGCCAGCCGAACTAGGAGCGTGATCGGGGGCTATGGACCTTGCCGGCATCGTGGTTGTCGTCGTTGGTGTCGCCTTGTACTTCCTACCGACGTGGGTCGCAGCAAGCCGAAAGCATCACCAGGGCAACAGCATCTTCGTGATCAACATCTTCCTCGGATGGACCGTGTTGGGCTGGGTCATAGCCCTCGCTTGGGCAGTCTCTCCGGTCAAGGTGAACGAACCTCAGTGAGGGCACCACCACAGAAGCCCCTTCCCCCGCCAGGACTCTGGCGGGGGAAGGGGCTTCCTGCACGTCTTGTTGAGGAGCGGCGCTCTCACGGTGGGGTGACTGCGACCTCGACGTCGGGGGTCAGGGAGTCGTAGTAGACGACGACGCCGGGCCGCCACTCACCGTCCAGCAGGGCGTCGGCGATGATGACGACTCGGGAGTACACGGTGTGCGGTGCGGATCCATCTGGACACCACGGGTGGTTGCAGGGCCCTTGGTCTTCGAAGGGTCGATCGACGACTTGGGCGA
This sequence comes from uncultured Acidimicrobiia bacterium, assembly GCA_963708235.1. GTDB lineage: Bacteria > Actinomycetota > Acidimicrobiia > Spongiisociales > UBA5794. The sequence continues at coordinate 3,133,210 of OY970200.1, forward strand.
CCCGGAACTTCAGGGTGCCCGCGACGATCGTGGGTGACGTGGTGCGGCGGTAGTCGCGCACCTCGAGCCAGCCGTCCGTCTTATCGCGGTACGTGACGACGGGTTGTTCGTTCGTCTCGACTCCGGTCTCATACTCGATCGACGGTCCAGGGCAGTCGCCCAGCTCGCGTCGTCCTGTGTCGTTGGGGGTGCCGTCGTACCAGCGGGCACCTTCATTCATGGCTCGGTCGTTGACCTTGCCCCAGGCTCCAAGGTCCGGGGAGAAGGTAGTGAACGTCACCCGTCCGACGATCTGGCCGTCGTGCTCGAGGTGCATGTAGGCGCAGGTGTATCCGTTGCGGTCACCGTCGAGCCATTTGAGATCGGCTTGAAAGGGGAGAGAGCGGCAGTACTGGGCAGTCCACCAGGATTCGCTCGTGGTGACGTTGGTGAGGATGATGTCGAACCGAGGGATGCGCGGTTCGGCGTCGCGGCAGTTCACCGCGGCAGGAAGTCCGGGCAGGTCGGTTGTCGTGGTCGGCAGCGCCACCGTGGTGGTGGTGACGGGCGGCAGGGAGGTGAGCGTGGTGGGAGGCGCTGCTGTGGTGGGAGGCGCTGCTGTGGTGGTGGTTGGGGTCGGATCGGCACCGTCGATCCAGGCGATCACCGCTACGAGAAGGGCGAGGACGGCGACAGCCGCCGCTCGTATGAGTGGGCGGAGGTGCTCGGGCATGGTGGCTCTCCTCAGGTGTTCGGGGAGTTGGTGATGAGTCGTTCGAGTTGGTGAAGGACGTCGTCGACCTTGGCCTCGAGCTCGGAGGCCTTTCGGTGCGTTTCGGATTGGCGGCGGTAGACCTCCCGGATCGAAGCGGGTAGATCCTCTGATCCGTTGGGCCAGCCAGTCGGTCCGGGGTTCACGTTGGCGCGCACGTCGTCGAGGCCGAGGCGCTCATCGAGGTCGTCGACGACGGCGCCGGCGATCGCTCTTACGAGCCACCGGCCGACGCCGAGCAGGGCTGGAGCCCCGAGAGTGACAAGCGTCCAGCCCCACCACTCCATGAGCTATCGACGCTCCGTGTAGGTGGGTGTCCTCGGGACGCCGAGGAGGTACCCGGCGTGTGGCCACCTCGTCGCGAGCCAGTTGACGCCGGCGTTGTAGACAGCCGTGACGACGCCGAGGACCGCAATCTCGATCGCTGCTGAGTCGAGATCGAGGCCGAACGTGTCGGTGGCCCAGACGATCCACGTGGCGACCAGGGCGGCAACGGCTGTGCGTATGGCCGCGATGAGCCGATCGGACATTTCGTGATCCTCCTTTGAGGGGCGGCGGCGGGGGTTTGCCGCTGGGGCGGACACCAGGAGACCCTCGGTGGTCAGGCTCTGAGCTTGTCGAAGGCGCGGACGAAGATCGACGCGGCCTGCCCGCGGGTGAGTTGGTCGTTGGGGTGGTAGTACCTCTTGCCGTCCTCCACCACGCCCTGGACGAGTCCGAGCTCGTAGGCGCGGTCGATGGAGCCAGCGTGGGTGTGGTTCTTGTGGACGTCGACGAAGTACTTGCTCATCTCGGGCACCTTTCTGAGGAGGATCTGTGCGAGGAGTCGGTCCCAGTCGAGGCGGCCGGGATCCCAGTGGGCGTTGCCGGGTACGTGCTGGTGTCCGCACACACCGTCGTACGCGGCCCAGGTGGCGCAGGTCATGCGGGCCCGGCTGTTCGGGCCGTATGCGTCGGACCCGTACGCGGTCGGGTATGTCAGCTGGATCCCGAAGTGGTCGTGGAACCAATCGACGACCTCGGCGAGGAATGCGTAGTCCTCGGTGGGCCACGACTGGGAGTCTTTGGCGTATCCGAGAATCTCGATCTGGAGGGCGCGGCGGTGGTTCGTTTCGCAGTTCCCGGGGTTCAGGAGAGCGGCGGCGGATTGGTCGAAGTAGCGGTGTTGCCAGACGTGCCGGCCGCCGGCTGATGGGCGCCGGATCGTGATGTGCGGTGGGATGTAGCTGTTCGGGTTCGTCCTCGACCGGTAGGCGGGAAGCCCGACCGTCTCGGTCGTGTGGAGCACGAGCCGCCAAGGCGCGCTCGGTACCCGGTAGGCGCTACCGCCCGGCTTGAGATTCAGAGTCGCGTCGGGGTAGGCGCGCGGAGTCATCGGTGTCCCTTCGTCGCTGTCAGGGTTGGGGTGTGGCGCCGTGCCCTGGTCGGGACTTGTCGGCGGCGGTGACCCAGTTGGGTGCGGTGGAGACCACACCGGTGGCTTCGAGGAGCGCTCGGAGCGCAGCGGCTTGCTGGGCTTGGTCCTCGAGGAGCATCCAGTTGAGGTCGAGGGTGTAGGTGGGGATTTCGGTGACGAGGTTGGCGGTGATCCCGACGATCCGGAACCCTTCGGGGTAGGCGGTCCGGGGGACGCTGGGGAGATCGACGTAGATCGTGTCTCCGAGGTTGAGGTTCACGAACGGTTGGAGGTTGCTGCGTTCCTTGATAACGACTTGGAGGGCGTTGGAGCGCGATGCCTGCTGGTTGATTTCGGCGGCGGCTGCTGCGGTGAGGGCACCGGAGTCGAGGGCCTGGCTGACTCGGACGTAGGTTTCACGCCGACCGAGTGCGGCGATGTCGGTGGGTCTGGAGACGAGGGTGAAGAGCCCTTCGGCGCCTTCGGCGTAGGCCAGGTTCGCCCCGGGGACGTGCTGGGTGCGACGCCCGCCGAGGTAGCCGTCGTTTGCGGTGATCACGGGCGCTGCGGCGCCGAGGCTGGTGTAGTCGACGCCGAGGCGGTTGAAGAGCTGGAGGCGGCCACCAGGTCGGACTCGCCACCCGATTCCGTATGCGGTCAGGATGCGGCAGAGTTGCCCGATCCCGGTACCGCGAGGGATGCGGAGTTGCATCGCTGCCAGGTCCCACGGTTGGCCGTCTGAGTCGTGGGTGCCGCTGAAGTCGATGGTGAATGCGCCGAGGCCGCCGCGTGCTACCGCGGCGAGGTAGGCGTTACGGACGATGGCGCCGGCACTTGCGGCGTCCTGGCCAGCGGTGACTGTGAGCGCGTCGATGCGGAACTGGCTGGGGCTGGCGTCGGCGGCTTGGATCCGGACCCGGATGGTTTCCTGGTCGGCGCCGGTCGTGCCAACGAGGGTGACGGTCTGCCAGGCGCCGGTGAGTACCACCGTTGAGGTGGTGAGTCCGTCGGCGAAGCTCGCTGAGACGTGCAGCGATTCTGTGGCGGTGCCCCGGACTCGGACGGTGATGCGGTGGCGTTCGGCGGGGACGCAATCGACGATGTTGTCTGCGCCGTCCCACTGGTCGTCAGGGATGACGAGGAGGTTGTAGGTCCCTTCAGCGGAGTCGACGGAGGAAAGCCGGAACAGGGGCTTGGAGACTTTGATCCACGGGTCGACTGATGACCGGCCGGTGAAGTCGTCCATCCAGAAGGTACCGTCGGTGCCGTCGCGGACGACTCGCAGGAGGACCCGCTGGGCGCCTTCGGGGATGGTCGCTTCGAGCTCGAGGCGCCGCCACGTGGCTGCGGTGGTGACCGAGTCGCTGTCGAGCACGGTTTCGATGTCGGGATCTTCGGGGTCTTCTGCCGGTTCGGCCCGGACGAGTTGGGCTTCGACGGTGCCGCCGACGTTGGAGCGGACCCATCCGGTGATGTGGGCTCGCTCTCCCGCGGCGCTGGAGAGGTCCTGTTCGGCGCCTTCCCCATCAGAGGCTTCGACTCTGATCGAGAACGTGCCGGTGCGTTGCACCGCGGCGTCGGCGACGACGGGCGCGCCTTCGTACTTCTCCCAGGGTGGCGGTGTGCCGTCTTCTCCGCCGCCGTTTCTGATGAGTTCGGGACCGTCCTCGAAGCCGCCGTTGGCCGCGAGGTTGGTGGGGTCGCCGTAGATGACATCGGCGGGGATGGGGTTCACGGTGGCGATGCTGGCGACGCCGGGGCGGAGGACCAGGGAGTAGTCGAGCGCCTTTTCGATGCCGTCGCCGGCGATGACCGCGACCCGGCCGGCGTCGTCGGTTATGTCGTAGTCGAGTTGCTCGGCGAGGAACGTGTAGATCGTTTGCCGGTTGACGACGACCCGGATCTGTGTGCTTCGCCGGGGTTCTTGGGTCCCGGAGTCGGTGCGGGGGTCGGCGTCGATGATGGTGCGCAGGTGGGGCGAGTCGGCGGGGAGGCTGATCGACCCGGTACCGATCCCGTGTAGGACCGGCGAGACTGCCGCGGTGAGCACGTCAGGGATCTGCCCGATGAGCCGGGTGGCGCCGTCGAGTGACCACACCTCGACCCACCACCCGGTCCCTGCGGCGACGTCTCCCGGGACGACGGTGAGTGGAGCGAAGTTGGATCCGTCGCATACGGCGCCGCTGGTGTGAACGACGGCGACGAACCCGGACTCGACGCCATCGGGGATGGCGACTGAGATGGTGTCGCCGACGGTGGTAGAGGTGGTGTACGCCGTGATCGTGAGCAGCTCGTAGCTGCCGGCCAGGCTGGCCGTGGCGTAGAGCCGCACCTGCGAGGCCCACGGGTCGGTGGTGGGTGAGGAGGCGCCGACGAGTCCCCAACCGTGCACAGTGAGTCCGTCGCCTGTGCGCACGACGGATGCGGACAGGGACTCGATGAAGGGGCATGGGCGGGCGGTGGTGACGAGCCCGTAGTGATGGAGGCACCGGGGCTGGCCGTTGGGTTCGAGGTCGCCGGCGCCGACGTTGCTGTAGTGGTACAGCCTGTGCCCTGACACGGTCAGGTGGTCCAGGCGGTGACGGTGGCTTTGGTGCGGGCTGATTCGAGGCGGGCGTCTGCGGCGCCTGGGATGGTCTGGCGGACGGTGATGAGCGGCGAGGTGGCTTCGGGTCCGATGGATTCGATTTCGACGGTGGGCGTGAAGGGTCCGCTTCCACCGATGCGGTAGCTGAGCCAGGCGTTGGATGATCCGAAGAGCGCCTCGGCTGAGACGATGACGTCTTCGGCGGTGTGGGTCGGCGAGAGGTTCTCGAGGCGGAAGGTCCGGTCACGCATCGATCCTCGGGCGACGTCGCCGTAGTCGATCGGGGCGAGGAACGGGTTGTTCTCGCCGTCGATGAAACGGAGACGCTGCGGCGTTTCTCCGGAGACTATCTCGCCGTAGAACATCGCTCGGCGCATCGGCCACGCTCCTGTCGTGCCGGGCGTGACGATGAACCGCACCCCCTTGGTATTGAGGGCGGTGAAGACGTTGATCTCGTCGCGGTAGTCGTCGTAGGCGTTGTGTACGTTGCGGACGAACGATGCCACTGTGTCCCAGGAGCCGTCGATTCCGTTTGTGGTGTCTTCGGACACCTGCAGTTCTTGGGCGGAGGCGTTGAGCGGGATGTCGAAGTCGATGAATGCGCCGTACAGGTGTCGGAACTCCGGCCAGACCCATAGGAAGTGCCATGTGGTTGAGGCGCTGGGAGTGCTCCACGTCGAGGTCCCTCCTTCGGTGTTGAGTTCAGCTCGGATCGTGTCGTCAGCGACGACGAGGTCGGCAGTGGAGGGGCGGTACCGGGCGACATAGGTGCCGTCGGCGTCGTAGGCGATTCGGGGTCCTGGGGCGTCGGGGTATGAACCGGCCATCAGAGCCTCCAGGTGTCGCGCCACGCAACCGCGACGGTGTAGTTCGGGGATCCTGACGCGGCCCGGGTGATGGCGAGCGCCGGGCTGGTGGCGCCGGGGAGCCGTAGCCAGTCGGGGGTTCGTTTGGCCAGGGCGGCGTCGACAGGGACGGTGCCGTTGAGGATCGCGGTTCGGGCCCGCACGTCGACGACGAGGACGTCGCCTGAGCCGAGCGACCCGGAGTACTGGATCCACCGGTTCCCGTGGGTGATCCTCGGGTTGGTGAGCGTTCCGGAGTTGCACGTGATGGTGGCGATCGGGTCGGCTTCGGTGTCGCCGCCTACCGTCGGTGTGAGCGTGACGGACGTGCCGGTGTATGTCCCGGATGCTGTTGAGGGGTCGCCGGCGGCGAGCCAGTACGGGTAGGGGACGGTGAGGGGCCATAGGAACCGGTGGCGGGTGTCGCCTACGCTGATCGGTTCGGTGGCTTCGACGTCGATCGAGACGACGCCGAGGTGCGGTGTGTGGCGGCGGAGGTTGACGAGCGCTCCGGAGCGGAGGAGGAGGGCTTTGAGGGCGGAGAGGTTGGCGTAGACGGAGCCAGCGTCGCCGTCTGGGTGTTCGGTGTCGCCACCGGCGGCGTAGCGCAGCACGGTGTCGAGCATGATGTATCCGGCTGCTGCGGGCTTTGGACGCCACGACTCTCCGTCGTTGAACGGCACCGCGAAGTTCGACCCGCGGCGACCGGCTGAGGTGTCCGGGATCCGGACCGATTCGCAGTATGCGTCGAGGGCGACACCGCCGACCCGGTAATCCCAGTCCCACGCCATCAGCCGGCGGCTCGCATCATCTGTGCGATCTGGAGCCCACGCCGCACCCCAGTCGCGATGTTCTCTTCGACGGGATAGTTGACAGCGATCGACACGTCGCCGGCGCTGGGACGCTGGTTGGTGGCGCTGAAGGCGTCGATGAGGTGTCGCGTGTCGGAGTTGGAGAACACCCGACCGTTGTCGCCGGGGATCATGTACAGCTCGGGCCGGTTTCCCTCCCCGACCTGCCACAGTTCCCCAGCACCGACACGCCCACCACCTGAGCGGCCACCGCGTAGGTGGGGCGTCACCGAGGCCTCGTTGTTGATACGCGACTGGACCGTCCGAACGTTGATGACGGTGGTCACTTCTTTGCCGTCCAGTAGTCCGAGGGTGTCGAGGACCGTGCGGGCTTCTGTGTCGGCAAGACCGAGGGCGGTCTGGAGTGCACCGATCGAGTTCGAGGGGCCGGAAGCGTCGAACTCGTCAAGTGCCGCTTGCGCGGTGTACACGGAGATGGCGTAGTCGAGTTGAGCCTGAGCGACGTCTCGGGCCGTGGCCTCGCTGTTCTTCTGGAGCCCGTCGAGATTGGCTTCCGCCTCGGCCATGCTTTGCAGGGCGCCTGCTGCCCGGGCGGCGGGGTCGAGGGCTTCGAGTTGGGCGGTGATGAGTGCCCGCTGCGCTGCTTCGGCGGAGGCGAGTTTCTCGGCCATCGTGGCTGCAGATCCTCCGGCGTCGTCCATTCCGTCGGCGGCTTCGCTGGATGACGACTCGAGGTCGTCGAATGCGGTGGCGATCTCGCCAGCCGCTTCGGCGGCGTAGGGCGAGTCGTTGATCATCCGCAGAGCCGTTTCGCGGAGTCCGGCGATCTCGTCGTCGGTTAGCCCTGCCATGTTCCCGAGCGCCAGGAGTTCGTCACCGGTCACATCGCTGGCAACAGAGAGCGTCGCGAATGTGTGCGCCACGGCGTCACCGGCGTCGACGCCGTCTTTGAGGCGTTTGTTGAGGTGTTCGACTGCGTTGCCGAAGTGGATAGTGCGCGTGGCGATCTCGTCGCCGAACATGTGCCCCGTGATCAGGATGGCGTCGGCTGCGAAGTTCATCATGGACGCTGCGGGCCCCTGCATCGCGTCACCGAGACGGGCCTGGGCGTTCTCGTAGTTCGCGGCCGCGACTCGTTGGGCGTTGGCGAGCGAGTCGTTGGTCTTGAGGAAGTCGCCCTGGATGTCGTTGGTCTGGTCGTAGATGGTGGCGAGCGTCGCAACGGCTTTGCCGTGGTCGTCGACCGCGGCGGTGGTGTCCGCCAGTCCCATCTCGACGGCCTTGGCACGCACGGTGGCGTCGTTGAGTTTGACCCCGAACTGCTCGATCGGGTTCATCTCGCCTTTGAGGGCCGAGTTGACGGCTTCGAGGGCTACGGACACATCGGTGTCGAACACGGACGCCATATCCCCCGCCCTCAGGGTGAGTTTGACGGCTTCGCCGGCGGCGTCGTCGAGGCTGAACCCAACGTTCTTGAGGAGCGCCCCGGTCACGGTCGAGAGCTGGTTGAACTCCCTCCGCGACAGCCCCGCAGCCTGGGCGGCGACCTCGGAGAACTTGAGGACCCGCGATGACGACGCCCCGAACACCTGCTCGACGGCGTTGATCGATTCCCCGAGCGCCGAGGATGCCCCGATCGCAGCCGACGTGAACTGCCCGAGCTTGGCGACTCCGATAGCGATAGCGGAGCCCATGACGAGTTTCGTGGTGTCGCTGAACCGCTTGACCTGGCCGTCGGCGTCCTTGATCCCGCCTTGGAGTCCGCGGAGCCGGTCACGCCACCCTCTCGTCTTCGTGTCGGCCATCCCCGCGGCGTCGCCAACACCGGTGACGTTCTTGGCGAGCTTGCCGGTCGCACCCTCGGTTTGCTTTGCGGTCTTCTCGACCGATCCGAGCGACCGACCGAGCTTCCCGGTCGACCCTTCGCTGTGCTTGGCGGCGTCACCGATCGAGTCGGTCGCCTTGGCGGCTTGCTGCGCTCCGGCCGTGTACTTGCCGGAGTCAAGGCTGAGGCGGGCCTGGAGGTCGAACGTTGCTTTGCTCACGCCCACCTCCATCCGGTCGGTACAGCGCTGCTCTGAGACCGTGGAGCGGGGCGCGGCGGCTCCGCTGTGCGGTCTGGTGCTTCCATGCGTCGAGCTTCTCGCAGCCGCGGCACAGGTGCCCGTCGGCTTCGTACGGGTCGGGCTCGGTGCTGTGAGGACCGGACGCCGGCCACTCCCACTCGTAGGTGCCGCACGATCGGCACCGTCTGGTCTGCTCCTCCTGCCACAGCAGCGCCGCTGCCTGGTCTTCGGTCGACCAGGTCAGGAACTCGCTGTGTCGGATCCCGAGGGGAACTACGTAGTCGAGTTCTGACCGCCACCGGGGGTCGTGTCTCCACCGGTGGCGGTCAGAGGGCGCACCCTCACCTCGTGGTTCACTCGCCACGCCGCCTCGAACAACGGATCGGTGATAGCGTCCGCCCACTCGTCGTACACGGTCCGCCACTCCTCGAGCGTGAGCTTCGGTTCCTTGACGGACACCTCGAGGAAACGGGGCACGAACTCTGCGGCGTCCCAAACCAGGTCACGGGCCACTTGCTCAGCGGTCGGCGGGCTGCGCCGCTTCAGGACCTCCACGACCTTGCGGCCAACGGCCCTCACGGTGAACGTCACCGTCGCAGCCTCGATGGCCTCCTTGACGGTGCCGATCTCGGCGGCAAGCCGGCGGGTCTCGTCAGGTGGCTCGTTGGATGCCTCTTCTCGCTTTTGCGCCGCGACCCATGCGTTGACGAGCCGGGAGAGCTGGCCCTCGAGTTCGCCGTCGAGACAGAAGGTGAGGTGCTCCTCCCGGGGCCGGTACTGGTCGAGGACGGAGGTCACGGTGCTGCGACGACCGCGACGGCCTCGAGCGGGACGTCGGTGACGGCCATCTCGACCGTTGCCCGCTGCGCCTCGTTGCGACCGATCGGGGCGGGGTTTCGGGTGATCACCGTCACGGGGTAGATGTCGGCCTCGTCGGCGACGGCCCACGTACCGGGGGTGGCCTGACCGAATCGGGAGACGACGAGGAACCCGGAGCTCCGGATCTGGAGCGCTTCGTAGGCGGTGTCCGCGTCGTTGTCCCGGTAGACGGTGACGGAGACGGTGTCGCCGCCGTAGGTACCGGCGGTGGTCTTGTTGAACAGGCTCGACATGTCGGAGATGTCGACGGTCTGTCCGGTGTTGGGGGTGTCGAGACCGCCGTCGGGAATGAACCCGGTGAGGCGGATCCCGGCGTTCAGTTCGGCGGCGGTCGGTTCGGTGATGTCGTCGATCTCGTCGACCCAGTAGGTCTCGACAGCTTCGGCGCCGGTGACTCGGGTCATGGTCAGTTCTCCTTCTTTGCCGCGGGTGCCGGCGGCTTGGGCTCCGCTGGCTGGACCGGAGCGGCGGATTCCTCGACCCAGCCGCGGGCCTTGTAGCCGTGGCGCCCGCCGAAGGCCTTCACGGAGATGGTGGTTTCGTGCCCGGTCTTGGTGTGCCGGACCTTCATGGTCTTCGCCATGTGGCGCTCCTTCTACTTGGCGACCAGGTCGCTGGTGACAATGGGGGCAAACCCGGAAGTGATCTTCTGGCGGGCGTCTCGGAGTGCGGGACGCCAGTACGGCTGAGCGGCGTCTTTGTAGGTGCCGTGCTCGACGAACCCGGAGTGTCGGGCTGAGGCCTCGACGATGGCTTCGTAGCCGGTTGCGGTGGCGTGGCTGGAGTGCCGGCGGATCCCTCGCTGGAGGTCTCCGTCGTGGCGCGGGGCGCCGGCGATCGCGGATCGTTCCATCTCGTCGGCGCCTTCGTCGATGAGCGAGTGGTAGGCGTCGCCTGGGGCGGCTCGGCGGAGTTGGGCGGCGTATGCGGTGAGGTCGGAGAAGTCGAACTGTGTGGCGGTCATTCGGTGGGTTCCCAGATGAGGTAGTCAGCTCGCCGGCCGTGTACGAGGCCGTCGGGGTCGTACAGGTCGTCCTCGTCGACGTAGGTGTATCCGGGGCGATGGTCGAGGGCGGCGCAGATGTGCTCGATGATGCCTTCGGCTTCGCTGTAGCGTTTCGCCCACGCGGCGAGCTGGACGCGGCGAGTCCGGGCGACGACGCCACCGACTTCGTTGAGAGCGAGTTCGGGGACGGTGTCGATGAGTTGGTACGCCACCGCGGGGAGGGGCCCGCCGTCGGGGATCCGGTTCGGGTAGACGGCGGGGACGCCGGAGGTGGAGGCGAGGACCTCGACCATGGCGGTGATGGCGCTCACGGGGTGATCTCTGATCCGACGATGACGAGTTCGGTTCCTCGGCCGTTCTGGTCGATTGGTGGGGCGACGATCTCCCAGGTGCGTCCCCGGTCCCGGATCCGCATGTCGGCGGTGATGCCGCCGCGGTACCGGATCGTGAACTCGGTCGATACGGTGGCGACCACCGTGCCGCCCCGGATGATCTCGCGCCCATTGTTGTCGACCACCTCAGCCCAGACGGTGGCGTGGTGGACCCAGTCGTCGACGAGTTCGCCATGGTCATCCTGGGTGCGGGCTCGGCGCTCGATCACGACTCGTCGTCGGAGCTTCCCGGACTGCATCAGAATCCCCGGATCCGGTAGGGACTGAGGAGCCATTCGACGGACTGCGGCAGCGCTGTCGCGATGACGCCGGTCACGACGGATTCGCGGTGTTCGTACATGGTGCCGACGATGAGAAGGGTGGCTTGAACGATGGGTTCCGGAACGTCTGATGCGGCGCCGTACCCGGCGACGTAGTCGACCTCGATGGCGGCGACGGATCGGTGTGTCGGCCATGCATACCCGCGGGGAGTGGCGAGCCGCCCTGGTGAGGATGCGGTGTCGACAACCCAATCCGTGACGTCGACGGCGATGGCGGCGCCGTCGTCTGGGTGGACGGTGACGGCGGTGACCTCTTGGAGTGGTGGGCGGGGAAGCTCGATGATCGGGCATGGGGCATCGAGAGTGAGCCGCCATTCCGCGGTGACGAGCTGCCGTCCGGTGTTCTCCTCGACCCAACGGGTCGCCGCGGTGACCTGACGTGCGATCAGGGCGTCGTCGTCCGGAACGTCGACACGCAGGTGATTCTTCGCCTCGGGAAGAGTGACAAGCTCCGCGGGGAGACTCGTCCGGTGAGCGGACCAGGTCACTCCTGGTCGCCGCCCTCGTTCTCCTGGTCGCCGCCCTCGTTCTCCTGGTCGCCGCCCTCGTTCTCCTGGTCGCCGCCCTCGTCGGGCTGTCCGAGCAGGTCGGTGAGGTGCTCGACGACGGTGGAGCGCGGCTTTTTGGCGGCGAGCTCGAGGTCGAGCATGGCGGTGGCCACATCGAAGGTGAGGTCCAGGGCGATGATGGCCTTGGCGGTCAGGGCGATGAGTTCGGCAGGCGCGGGATCCGCGGGGCGACGCCGGCGGGCATCGGGGGTATCGACCGGGGAGGCGTAGCCGTTGCTGACGAGGTCGGCCGCTTGGGAGTCGGGGAGGTCGATGATGGTGCCGGGGGTGCCGCTGGCCGTGGGGGTGGCCAGGGTCGAGTGGAGCTTGATCTGCATGGCTGCCCCTTTTTGGAGACGAGGTGGCGTTCTGATGGTGGGGTGTGGTGCTGGGCGGAAGCGTGGTTTGCCGGTCCGCCCAGCACCAATGGGGGCTTGGGGTCAGCCGGTGTAGCGGCGCTTCCCGCGGATGATGGCCGCGGCGCAAGGCAGGGTCGGGGTGGATGTGCCACCGACGGCCTCGATGGTGGCCCTGAGCCAGCGCTTGCCGCCGTGGTATCCGATGACGTGGACGGTGTCGTCGTTGGCGGTGCCGATGACGGGTTCCTCGCCGTCGAGGTGGGCGGCGGCGACGGCGGTGAACTCGCCGGGGCTCCCGGAGCCGTTGTCGTCGGCTTCCTGCACCTCGAACGTGAAGGCGGGGTTGGTGCCGGTCGCGGTGCCGGCAGAGATGACGACGACCGCGCCGTCGCAGTTGGCGAGGTCGACGGACGCGCCGTCAGCGGTCGTGGTGCGGGCGGCGGGGGCGAGAGATGGCGCGGGATCGAGTTCGCTCTTGAGATCGAGCATGGTGTGACTCCTCGTCGGGTTCGGGTTCTTGGGGGCGGGTGGTGTTGCCACGTGGCAACACCACCCGCTCTGGCTCGTCGTCTTGTCGGCGGTTCTTTGGTCGGGCTAGGCGGCGACCTTGAGGCGGACGAACGCCTCGGCCAGGACGGGCATGCCGTCGCCTTCGTAGCGGGCGATGAAGCCGACCTGGTTGGTCTCGGCGTACAGCTCGACGAGTCGCTGAATGTCGAGCTCGAGGGAGTCGACGATCCAGTAGTTGCTGAAGTCGGCGAGCATCCCGACGTAGGCGTTGCCGGTGATCGTGTTCGGGGCGAACTCGCTGGAGATGAACGGCAGCTCGAGGATGGTGTCGGGTCGTCCGCCGGCGAGGCCGGGCTGCCAGCAGTACTGGCCGTCGGAGTCCTTGAGCTTGCGAACGACCTTCAGGAGGTCACGGTGGAACAGCCAGCGGGCCCGTGGCCAGTACACCTCGCGGAGGGTGTACTTGGCGTCGATGAGCTGGTCCGACGCCGTGGAGTTCGTGAGGGGGATGGCGCCACCGGTCCCGATGGCGACGTCCCGGCTTGCGGGCACACCGGAGGCGGAGGCCACGAACATGCCGAGTGGCTTCTGGGCGCCGTCGCCGAGCATGTAGGCGCGTTCCTGGGTGACGCCAAGCTTGAACCCGAGGCGATCGAGGACGATCTCCTCGGGTCCCATGGAGCTGCGGCGCAGCAGGGTGCGGGACACCTTGATGCGCTTGGCGAGGGGGTGGGGTCGGAACTCGCGCTTACCGAACCCGAGCCCGGTGTCTTCGTTGCCGGTGGCGAGCTCGGTGGTCCAGTCGAAGTCGTCGATGTCGGACTCGCGGGTCGGGACACCGAGGGACTCGGCCTCGGTCAGGGTCATGGTGGTGGCGAGGCCCCGAATGTGCACCTGCTCATCGAGGCGGGCGATGAGCTGATTCACGAACTGCTGGGGCGCGACCAGGTGTCCGCCCTGCTCGTCCGGGGTGATCTGGAGTGCCCGCTGCTGTTCCTCGGTGAGGCCGCGTTCGCCGACCTGGAGGTAGCGGGCGAACGCCCGGTTCGCTTCCTCCGCCGGGTCGGCGGGGTCGCCCGGGTCCCTGGTGTCGGGTTCGTCGGCGGCGAGTTCGCCGAGGCGGCGCTCGACTTCGCGGGCACGGTCCTCCCGCTCGATCTGGCGCTCGACACCGTCGGCTTCGCCCATGAGGGCGTCGAAGCGGGCCTCGTCCTCGGCGGACAGGTCACCGTCGGCGGGGACCGCGTCGAGGATGGCGCGTGCTTCGGCGGCGAGTCGGGCCCGGCGCTGGCGGAGGGAGTTGATATCCGGCATGGTGATGCTCCTTGTTCAGGGCTGGTTGATTCGGGCGCCTGTGTGCCTGGACCGCGGTTGAACCATCGGGCAGGGAACTGGCTTGGTACGGGAAGTGGTCAGGTTGGGGAGGGGCCGGTGCCGATGGTGAAGTGGAATCGGCCGGAGGGTTCGGGGTCGCCACCGCTGGGGGGTGTCACCCAGATGCGGGCGGCGTACGTTCCGGCGGCGTCATGGATCGGGTCATCGACCGCGGGTGCGTAGCGGATCACACCGTCTTCCGCGTCGTGGATCGTGGTGGTGCCGGTGACGGGAACGGGGTTGCCTGACATCGTGTGTACAACGAGGGTGGGGTTGGTGTATCCGGAGAGGTCCCAGGTCTGCATGTCGCGTTCGAGGACGAGTTCGAGGGGGCGGAGGATCCCGCCTGTGGCTCCGATCTCGCCGAGGTCGGTGATCGGGATCATGGAGACCACCTCCTCGTGGTTGCGATTCAGCCAGCGATGATGTGGCGCGTTGAGCCGCCGGCGACGATGCGGCGGAGGGGCGACGGCGTGTAGGTCACGGCTTGGACCGCGAGCGGATGGGCGGTGACCGTCTCGATCGCCGCTGCGAGGCGGAGGGGGGTCGTGGACGCCCCGGTGATGGCGAGGGGTCGGGCGGTGGGCGTTTCCGCCGCTGCGCTGAGGATGAGGGCGACGGGGATTTGGGTGGCCACGGTGAGGGGACGGGGTGTGGCAGTTTCGGTGGCGGGTGCGAGGGTGAGGGTGGCGGCGCCGGCGGGTGCGAGGGTCAGGGGTGCGCCCCATGTGGTTTCTTGGGCGGTGGCGGCGAGGACGGCGGCGGCGACCGGGTTGAGGTTGAGGGGTGCGCCGTTGTCGGTTTCGGTTGCGCCGGCGGCGGTAACGGTGGTGGCGTCTGCGCCGCGGATGGTGACAGGCTGGGATTCGTCGGCTTCGCTGGCTGGGGCCAGCTCGACGGGCTCGACGCCAGGGGTGAGGGTGAGCGGCGTGGCGGTGTCGTGCTCGGTGGCGTCGACGAGTTCGATCTCGTTGGTGGGGTCGGTGGAGAGGAAGAGGGGGTGGGCGGTGGTGTGTTCTTCTGCGGGGACCCAGTGCAGCTCGGTGGCGCCGGCGCCGATGATTTCGAGGGGTGAGCCTGTGTCGTACTCGTCGGCGGCCTGGGCCGTGACGTCGATCGCGTCGCCGGAGGTGAGGTTGAGCCGGCGCCCGGTGTCCTCTTCGGTAGCTGCTGCGGTCTCTAGGCCGGTCGGTCCGGCGAGGACCTCGGTGACCGCGATGGCGGTGAGTCCGTGTTCGAGGGCTTGGCCTGTGTAGCCGATGGCGACATCGCCGTCCGCCGGTGTGGTCTGGATGACC
The DNA here is from genome assembly GCA_963708235.1 of uncultured Acidimicrobiia bacterium. Classification (GTDB taxonomy): domain Bacteria; phylum Actinomycetota; class Acidimicrobiia; order Spongiisociales; family UBA5794. The sequence continues at coordinate 3,148,353 of OY970200.1, forward strand.
AGGGCGCCTGATTCCGGACCGAAGTCGTGGTCTTGAGCGAAGGTGTACCCGGAGATCGGGGTGATGTTGCCGGGCGAGTTCGAGGCGGAGAAACCGATTCCGACGCGGACGGCGACTCGGTCGCCGGAGTCGAGGGTGACGCTGATTGCGGATGTTCCGGATCCGGCGTCTGAGTCGACGACTTCCATGTCGTCCGTGCCGGTGAACGTGACGGTGGCTGCCCACTTGACGTTGGAGGTGCCGGTGTGTGCGATCGAGACGGTCTGGGCTCCGGAAGGGACGCCAGAACCGAGGAAGTACACATACATCCTGCCCGGTTCGGATGTGATGGTGAATGACAGGACCCGGGTCATGGTGACACCGCCGTAGCTGACGACACCGTTGATCAAGTCATCGACAGTGCCGTTGTTGGCGATAACCACAGCGACGGCGTCGGGCGCGGCACCTGGGGTGTGCGTGGCTGTGGCGGGTGACGCCGTCGTGAATTGCGTGAACTCTGAGGTCGTGTCTACGGCGACCATGCGGCCTCCAGAATTGCCACAGCGGAGTCAATGTCACTCAGCGCTGCGGGCCAAGGGGCTGCGGCGGCGCGGGCCTGGGCGATGATTCCGGCACGGTCAGGGTGTGCGAGCCAGTCGAACGTCCAGTCGACTTCGGTGAAGGGCACCTGGTCGGCGTCGGGCGCGGCGTCTGCCCAGCGCAGAACGGTGAGAGCGGCTGAGGATTCTTCGTCGACGGCGAATCCGTCGAGGAGGCCGGGGGCTTCGTCGCTGATGTAGTGGTTGAACGCCCCGTAGATCTGCGTGCCGAGGAAGGCTCGACCGGCGGCGTTGGGGTGGGTGCCGTCCGATGCGAGCATTGAGGGGGTGAGGGGTCCGGTGACTGGTCCAGCCATGAGCCCGGGGTGGAGAGCGAGGGTGTACTCGTTGGCTTCGGCGTGGAACTCGGCGTCGTGGACTTGGTCCGGGTCCTCTTCGAAGAGGTTGAGGGGCGAGACCCACACGTACGGGAGCGGGTCCGCGCCGCTGTTCGTGACGAGCGGATAGAACCATGCCCACCATGCGTCGATCTGGTCTTCGGCTGCCGCCATGGTCGGTGTCTCGCCGTTCCTGATGCACCACTGGACCCAGACCGGGTAGCCGGACTGCCAGACGCCTTCGAAGATGGCTCGGTGCCCTCGGTCGCTGGGGTGGCCGGGGGGCACTGCCCAGCGCAGCAGGGCGCCTCCTCCGGTGCCGTACGGCGCCGTCGTTGGGTTGGCGCCGGGGACGAACAGCCGTTGTGGCGAGTTCGGCCATTGCGTGCAGTGGCCCCAGGCGTGCCGGCAGGTGTTGGAGCACCCGACCCATGTCATGGTCCCTGAGGTGATCTGGATGCTGGGTGCTTCGGGTTGGACTTGGAGGGCGCGGTACGTCACCGGCTCAGGAGACCGTGGAGTCCTGAGCGGAGTAGGTGGGCTCGGCGCTGGTCAGGTCGAGGTCGCTGCCGTTGGTGGTGCGCAACGCTGCGGCGCCGTCGTCGAGGGTGTAGTGCCACGGGACGATCTCGCTGTCGGCCCCACCGGTGGAGTCGGGGTCGACGAACAGGCCGATGCCGTCGATGTCCTGGTCAACGTCGCCGCCGGCGGCTTCGATGAGTGGCGTGATGGCGGCGAGGAGCCATTCGCCGAGATCGTCGGTGTCGTTGACGGTGGAGCCGTCGATGTCGGTGTCATCGAGGTAGACCCGTGCTGCGTTGGTGAAGGTGGATTCCACGGCGCCTGCGGACACGACCGCGGCGAGGGTGTCGGCGTCACGGAGCGCAGCGACGGACGGCATCGTTTCGAAGAGGACCACGACGATGGCGGAGTCGCCGGGCCCGGCGGCGAAGAGGTCGGTGCCGTTGACGTGGTCGATCCACGCCAGGGCCTTCCCGACCGCCTGGTTGGGGATGACCGAGATGGCTGCCATCAGTGCGTCTCCTCGCTGTCGAGCCGTTCCTGGCGCCTTCGGGCCAGGTCGGCTTTCGTGGACGGGAATGAGCGGTGGTCGCTGGTGACGAGCCGACCGTCGGGGAGGGTGCGTGGCCACGGCGATTCGGTGAACGCCTCGGCCTCGTCGCGGGTCGGGAAGTTGTGGCCGTCGACGCTGAAGATGGTGGCGCTGTCGCCCCATCGGAGTCTGCGTCCGAACACGTGGGGTGGCCGGTCGTGGATGGACCGGTCGGCGGTGATGGTGGTCTCGGTGATCGGCGACATGTGGTCAGCTCCTGGTGATGGATAGCCGGCGGCGAGCGAGCTCGAGTCGCCGGGCGCCGGTGGGCGGTTCGTGCGGCGGTGGGTCCTGGGGGTCGGGTTCGTCGTCGCGGGGCAAGGTCCGTCGAAGTTCGTCCATGGCGGAGGTGAGGTCTCGCATGGCGGAGCGCCCGATCTGTGCGACGGCGTCGGGGTCCATGGGGATGGGGACGATGGAGAGCTCGAACAGTTCCCAGGCTTTGGGGATGCCGTTCTCGTCGATGTCCCAGGCGTCGAACCCGACCGAGGTTGCTGAGAGGTAGCCGCCTCGGACCTTCGATTCGACTCTGGCGGCGAACTCGTCTCCGGGGTCGAACTGCACGGCGATGCGCAGTTCTGGGGCTTCGACCTCGATGTCGACGCCGCGGCCGATGGGGAGGGACCCGCGGCCCCAGTAGTCGTGGCCGTAGCCGATGATGGGGTTCTTGTTCCATCGGTCGAGGCGGAGCCGGTCCATCTTGAGGTCGAGTCCGTCGGCTTTGCGGCCTTCGGTGGTGGCGATGAACCAGATGGGGTCTCCGGGTTCACCGGGGACGGCACCGTCGGCGTCTCGGACGGCGAGGCCCCGCAGGAAGGTGGTGTTCATCGGTTCCTCCGTGGTTGTCCGAGCCGGTTGCGTGGCGCTGCTGCTTTCGCCCGGGTGGGCGGCTCGCATTCGTGGTCCGGTTGGTCAGGTGGAGACGATTGAGCAGTTGCAGCGGGGGTGGATGGGCGGGGTGAAGGTGTTTCGTCCGACTTGGATGGGGTCATCGCCTTCTCCTCCTTCGAGGGTGTCGCCGGCGGCGGCGAAGGGCTGTTCTATGCCGACGACCTTGCCGTCGAGGCGACTGCAGTACGGGCAGCTGGGGCCGGATGACGACCAGGCGAGCTTGGTGACGCCGCCACCGCGCCACGTCTCGCGGGTGGCGCCGTTCGCTGTTTGGGTGGCTTCCCACTGGGCTGCTCGCTCGGGGCGGGTGTCGACGACGTCGTCGAGGTGGGCGGTGATCGCGTCGATCATGTCGGTGATGCTGAGCCCCGGGGTGTCGACGATGGCGAGGACCTGCCGTTTGGCTGATCCGATGCGGTAGGCGGAGTGCGCAGCGACGTATGCCACGATCCAGGCGTCGAGGTCGGGGGCGCTCTCGAGACCGATCTCGGCGGCGGCTTCGGTGGCGATCTCAGCGGCGAGTGCGCCGAGAACGGGGGTCCACCGGGCGATGGTCTGTTCGAGGATGTCGCCTTCGTACAGGTCGTCGATCGCGGTACGGAACGTGCCGAGGTCGTTTCGGCGGCGGTCACCTAGGTGGGTCTTGATGAGCTTGGTGATGGCGTTGCGTTCGCGGCGGGCGATGCGCTCGTCGACGTCGGAGAGGAGCGGCTTGAAGGCGTCGGCGATGCGTCGGCGGGCGGTGAGGCTCCGCGCTGCTCGCTTCTGGCGGAATGGGTCGTTTCCGCCGTCGTCGTCGGGGGATGGGGCCGGGATCCAGTTGAGGGGGACCATGTACACCTGCCCCTTGCCGTCGGGCAGGGGGTTGCGGTTCTCCATCTCGGCGAGGTCGTCGGCGTTGTACAGCCCGATTTCGCGCCCGATTCGGTAGGCCTCCATGCGGGTCTTGGTGTCACCGCGGAGGAGGGCGTCGACGAGGTGCTCAGCGAAGTGGGTCCTGCGTTCGATTCCGGTGAGGAGTCGGAGGGTGACGGCGGCTTCCCACCGTTCGAGCCAGGCGCGCAGGGCGGATGAGACGTAGTCGATTTGTTCGGATTCGATGTTGCCCCACGTGGCCCTGCCGAGCTCGCCGAGCTTGTGGGGTGGGAGTCGGAGCCATCGGGCCATATCGACGACTTCGAAGCGGCGGGTGTCGAGGAACTGTGCGTCGCCTGGCGGGATCCCGATGGACTGCCACGTGACGCCTTCCTCGAGGATGGCGATGCGCTGCGCGTTGGTGGGGCCGCGGTGGAGACGTTCCCACGAGTCGCGCATGTTCTTGCGTGAGTTGTCGGTGAGTTGGCCGGGGTGGGTCAGGACACCGGAGGGTCGGGCGGCGTTCCCGAAGAACCCGGCGCCGTACTGCTCGGCGGCGAGGCCGAGACCGATCGAGTTGCGGGCGAGTTCGACGATGCTGAACCCTTTGACGCCGTTGAACCCGAGGCCGTGGATGTGGAGGATCTGGTCGGCGAGGAACGTCGTGTTGATGCCGGCGTTCGAGTCGAGGTAGCGGTAGACGAGCTGCCGCTTCTTCTTGCCGACGAGTCGGGGCTGCATCCGGTCGGGGCGGAGGGGCCACACCGCTTCGACGTCGCCGCGGTTGTTGCGGACGATCTCGGCGTATCCGCCGGCCCAGGTGAGGGCGTGGCCCTGGAGGGTCTCTCGGAACGCCATGGCCGACATGAGAGGGTTGGGGGCGTCGTTGAGGATCTCGTAGAGGCGGTGGCTGCGATCGCGTTCCTTACCGCGAGGGCTGAGTCGGCGGTAGACGGGGAACGGGAGCGATGCGACGTCTTCGGAGATGATGCGGATCCCGGCGAAGAACGGGCCGTAGTGCAGGGCGGTGTCTTCGTTGACGTGGACTCCGGCGGGGGTGGGGTCGCCTCCGCCGAAGTACTTGGTGAGCCATGGGTCGGGGTTGGCGAGGCTTGACCGTTGCGCGGCGGCGGAGAGTCGGCCCATGAGGTCACCTCCGGAACGTGAGGACAGCGATCAGGCTTGCGGTGAGCCCGCCGATGATGAGGAGGGCGATGCCGATGTGCCAGGTGATCGTTGCGCCGGCGCCGATCAGGACCAGTGACAGCGCCCCGGCGGCGTCCTGCCAGTCGTATCGGGGGCCGGGTGTCGGAGATGTCACAGGTCGAAGCCGGCGGTTTCGTATCGGGACTCTGTTGGTCCGGCGGTGGCGCCGGAGGCGATGGCATCGCCGCGAGCTTCCCAGCTGAGGACGGCTCCCATGGCGCAGTCGATCTTTCGGGGCGACATGGGGGCGTCCTTTGAGATGGTGTACATGCGGCGCTTGTTGTCGTCGAGCACGTTGCGGTACTCCTTGCGGGCGTTGTTGAGGTGCGCAGCGAAGCGCGGATCGCCGTCGTGGCTGAGGTCGCCGGCGTTGACGGCGGTGACGTGGTTGCGGACCGCATGGCAGACGGCCCGGTCGCGGTAGGTGAGCCATTCGATGATGCGCTTCTCGCCCCATCGGCCCCGCCATCGATCGACGAGCTTCTCGATGTACTGCGGGTCGCAGTAGGCGCGCCAGACGTGCCACCGGTCGAAGGCTTCGATCATGGCGGCGTCGGCCTGGTCGAGGTCGTGTTCGTAGTCGTCGGGTGGGTGCGGTGGTGTCTCGAGGAGGGCGATGGGCCACTGGTGGCCGGCTTCGACGTCGGTGGCGACGATGGCGAGCGAGTCGTCCCAGCGTGCACCGTCGACACCGATGACGATGAGTGCGCCGTCGGGTGCGACGTACTCAGGTTTGGCGAGGGTGCGCCACTTGGCCATGTCGTAGGCGGAGTCGGCTCCGGCGCCGGGACGGTTGAGGAAGTACCGCTCGGCTTGCTGCGCGTCTCGCTCGAGGAGGGTGACGACCTCTTGGTCGATGCGGTCTACATCGATCCAGCCGCCCTGGTCGGTGCGGTGACCGCCGTAGACCTTGCGGAGCATCCGCCGACGGTCACGTTTGCTGCGGATCGATCCTGGGCCGGCGTCGATCATGATCCGATAGATGCCGGGTTCGTCGTTCTCCCAGGTTTCCTGGGCGACGGAGCTTTCCCTCCGGTCCCAGGCGTTGGGCGTTTCGAGGAACCGTCCGCCTGTGCCGGCGAGGTTGCGGCGCTGGTTGTCAGCGAGGAGCCGGCCGTGGTTCGACTGTGTCCAGGATTCGGTCTGGTCTTGGACCGCGAAGGTGATGCGCTGACCGATGCGTGATCGGTGTGCCGAGGTGACTGGTTTGATGAGTCCGCCGCCGCGGAGGTTGATGCGGGTCTCGCCGGTGTCCGGGATGTCGGCGGAGAGGTCGCCGAGTTCAATCATCGGGACGAGGCAGCGCCACACGTTGTCGGTCTGGTCTTCAGAGGCAGCGGTGACCTGGATCTCCGGGGTGGCCCAGGGGCGTCCGACGGGCTCACCTTTGGCGTCCCACCCGTCGGGCCGGACCGGGCCTTCGGCCTCGGCGATGGCCATCGCTGCCGAGAAGGGGCCTTTGCCCCATTTCTGGGGAGCGACGAGCGTGCCTCCCCGGCCGTAGGTGAACCGGTACCTCTCCGGGTCAACGCGGTAGTACCAGAGGAGAAATCGGAGCTGCGGGTCGGTGAGAACGAACGGGCTGCCAGCTGCGTCGCGGTCGGGGACCACGACCTGGGACTCGATGAAGTCGGCGACCTGGTATCCGAGGGACGGGAACTCGCCGGGGTACTCAGGCCCCCGCCACGGCACCGGGCACCCTCACTTTTCGCCGGCCTTCCGTTTGCGCTTGGGCTTGTCGACGAGGTCGGGATCCACCGCTTTGAGTCGACGGCGGGGCTCCAGCTCGTCAGGCACATCGGGGTCCACGTCGTCGGCCTGGTCGTCGCTGTCGGCGGGGAGCATCCAGCGCCGGTCCTGGCGTCCCTTTGGGGTGAGACCGAGCGAGTCGAGGATGAGTCGCTGCTGGGTGAGGAGCGAGGTAGGGATCGAGCTGCCGGAGGTCAGCGACCGGTTGAAACGTTCCTGGAGAGCGATGGCGTTCTGGACGAGCGGCCAATCCGCCTCGGTCCACATGTGCGCCACGGGCGACAGCCACCACGACGCCCACGTCTTCTTAGTGGCCTCCTGAAGTCCACCCTTGATCCGGGGCAACGGTGGGACGGGACCGCTGTAGGTCTCGGCGGGGAGGAGCCGCCATTCACCCGCGGTTGGCTTGTTTCGGCGGCGCCGCTGGTCTGGTGGTTTGGGTGCGGGGCCACGGCCAGCCATGCGTCGAACCTCCGGGGATGTTACGGGTCTGGGGCCGACGGCGATCAGGATGCGGTGACCCGTACAGGGGGCGAGAAGGCCACCCAGCCGCTCCCGGGCCCCTGCCGCCGAAAGTTTTTGGGGGCCCTACCCGCCGCCGGCGGCGTCCTCGGCGGTTTTCCGGTTGTGACACGGCTGACACAGCGTCTGAAGGTTGTTCGGGTCGAGCACTCCCCCGCCCTGGGCGATGGGGATGACGTGGTCGACGTGGAGGGGTCGCCCACCTCCGGCTGAGCCGCAGCGTGCGCACAGGGGGAAGCGGCGCAGGTGCCAGAGACGCAGAGACTGCCAGCGTCTGTCGTAGCCGTTAGTGCGGGGTGATGGGCGGCGGCGCTCGCCGCTGCGGGTCTTGAGGGTGTGCTGGGAACACGGTGCCAGTTCGGGGCATCCGGGTTGCGGGCACACGGCGGAGCGGCGAGCAGGCATGGAGAGTGCTGGGTGTGTGATGGCGGAGTTCGCCTACCAAAGCAATCTGGAAGTTACGTCACTTTGGAGAGAATTGCAAGCATGTGATTCACAGGCCAGCCGGGGAGAGGGACACGGCGCAGTCGAGGCAGAGCCAGCCGGGACCGCCGGGGATGGTGACGGCGTCGATCAGGCGACCATCGGAGGCGACGAGCTCGGCGGGGCAGTGGGCGCAGTGATCCGGACTTGCCTCTCGGGTCGTACCGGCTTCGGCTGCTCGGCGGGCTCGGTCTGCGCCGGCTGCAGCGGCGATCGCCTTCCGGTACTTCGGGGACGACATCAGAGGAACCGGTTGGCGAGGGTGTCGGCTGGTGATCGGTCGACGTCTCGGAGGGCTCGGACGTATCGGAGGGTGGTGTCCATGGAGCGGTGTCCGAACATGCGTTGGATGTCTTCGAGGGGTTCGCCGGCTCGGATGGCGGCGGTGGCTGCGGTGTGTCGGAGGAGGTGGGCGTGGAGGTGCCCGACTTTGGCGGTGTCTCCGAGGTGGTGGATGAGGTCGTGGGCTCGGCGTCGGGAGAGGCGTCTGCCGGTGGGGCCTCGGAAGTAGGGGCCTTCGGTGCGGTCGAGGGCGTTGAGGGCGGTGATGACTTGGGGGGCGACTCGGACTCGTCGGGTGGTATGGTCAAGTATCGGTGGCGCCGGTTCGGCGGGTGGCTTCGATGTCGGCGGTGGGGATCATCCATCGCCAGCCGGTGTAGCCGGCGACGCCGGCTTGTCGGTGGGCGCCGGGGAACTTGCCGGCTTTGACCCAGCGGAGGACGGTGTCTCGGCTGACGTGGAGGATGGCGGCGGTGTCGGCGATGGTCTGCCATCCGGACGGGATGGGTGCTCCGGCGGGTAGGTGGGTGGCGAGTTCTCGGCCGAGGGGGGTGTCCCACCAGGCGGGGGGCATGTCGAGCCATCCGGCTTGCGGGTCGGGCGAGTCGGAGAGGGCCATGAGGATGGTCATCACGGCGTCGTGGGCGAGGGTGTCGTCACCGCTGCGGAGTTCCCGGAGTGCATGGAGCGGTGCCCATGATCGGGTGTCGGGGAGCATCTCGGTGGGGTAGTGCCATTCTGTGGCGAGACGCATCTGTGCTGCTGTGGCTGCCGCTTCGAGTTGGGTGAGGGCAGGGTCGGGGGTGCTCACTCCGACCCTGCCGAGTACTCGGCCAGCGTGCCGGCGTCGACCCATTCCCAGCCAGCGACCTGTGCCACGTTGCCGTCGGTGTCGACGCACCACTGCGGGTTCTCTGTGCCGCCCGGGGTGCCTTCGATCTCGTCGCAGGCGTCGAGGTCGACATCGATGCGCATCTCTCCGTCGCTGGCGGTGGCGTCGGCCCACATCATCTGGAGTTCGTCGGTGGTGAGGGCGTTGAGCTTGTCGGCGAGGGTGGGGGTGTCGATGTCGGTGGTAGTCATGGCGGATGCTCTCCTGTGGGTGAACCTGTCCCGGTCTCTCCGGTACTGCATTATGCCTTACTAGCCCCGCCCGGTCAAGTCATAATGCCGCAGGCGGTGACAGTGTCACGGCGCAGTCGAGGCAGAGCCACCCGGGACCGCCAGGGATGGAGACCGCCTCGATCAGGCGACCGCCATCAGCGACGAGCTCGGCGGGGCAGTGTGCGCAGTGATCCAGGCTTGCCTCGCTGGTCGTGCCGGCTTCGGCTGCCCGCCGTGCTCGGTGCTGGCCAGCAGCAGCGGCGATGGCCTTCCGGTACTTGAGTGAGCTCATGCTGGGTCGGTGAGGGTGGTGAGGAAGTGGGTGGCGGCGATCTCGGGGAGGTCGGCTTGGAGGTGGGCCAGGGCGGCGGCGTACCGGCGGGTGGTCTCGATCGATCGGTGATCGAGCAGCTCGCAGACCTTCTCGATGGGGACGCCGGCTCGGATGAGGCTGGTGGCGACAGTGTGCCGCAGGGTGTGCGGGGTGACGTGCCCCACTCCCGCGGTCTCGCCGAGTTCCCGGATGAGGGCGTAGCCGTCCTGGCGGGAGTACCGGCCTCGGTGGGCGCCCGTGAAGATCGGACCTTCGGTTCGGTCTGCGATGAGGCGGTCGATGCGTCGGTGGACGTCGGCGGCGATCGGGACTCGGCGGGTCTTGCCGCCCTTGCGGCGGGCCTTGGCGATGAGGGTGCCGGCGTCGGTGGTGATGTCTCCGATGTCGAGGTTGAGTGCTTCGGAGATGCGGAGTCCGCTGGTGAGGAGGATGGTGACGAGGGCGCCGGCTTTGGGGCTGTGGTTAACGGCGGCTTGGGCGAGGCGGGTGGCGGCTTCGTCGTTGAGGCCGAGGCGTTGGGCGTTGTCTCCTCGTGGTCGTTTCACGGCCATGGCCGGGTTGTGTTTGAGGCGGCCTTCTTGCATGGCGTAGGTGAGGAACGATGACACGGCGGAGGCCTTGCGGCGGATGGTGGGGTCGGCGAGGCCTCGGTGTTGGAGGTGGCGGATCCAGCCTTGGACGTCGGGTCGTTTGGCGGTGAGGACGTCTCGGTCGCCGAGCCAGGTGGCGAATTGTGCGACGTCTCGGCGGTAGCCGTCGACGGTGGCGGGCGAGTCGAAGCGGTCGAGCCAGTCGGAGAGGAGTTTCTTGGTGCCTGGTTTCATGCTTGGGGCCTGTTTTGGCGGTGCCGAGGGCAATGGGTTTTCACATAACTAGAGTTTTGACGGAAACGGCCAGACGCCTTGATATACAAGGACTCCCGAAGCGGCTGGCGAGGCGGATCAGCAACGACATGAGCCTGGACGGGAGAGGCACCCGAAGGAGACGTGGAATGTTCTCGAATGGCGAACACTGGATAGCCGTATCGCTGCCCATCCTGCAGGCCGTAGCGACAGCGGAAAAGGGACCCAAAGACGGGCCAGACAGAGACGTACACGGAGCGGCGGTTGCTGCTGCGCACAGCGTCGGCCTCGAGGGCCAGGACATGGTCGTCGAGTTCGCCCAGCTCTACAACGCGGACTACGTCCGGGCGAATCTGGGCGCGACAAGAGGCGGCGGAGACCTGGACTTCGTGATCGTCGAGGGCCTCACCGAAAAGGGCCTCAGAGCGACCGGCGTATGGCCATCCGAGATGAAGGCGGCAGAAGCGTTCGCCAAGGCGATCGAGCAGGCGATATCGACCGCACCGCCAGACGAACGTAAGAGACTCAAGCAGCTGCTCGAATCCGTCTACGACGCCCCCGGGGTCGGAGCGATCCTTCTCCAAGCCGCACAATGGGGCTTCGGCGGGTGACGGCGACAGATCGGACAATTGGCATCCCCCTCCGGGGTTGTCTTGGGGGTTTCTGCCCATAACTAGAGTTTCGGGCGGACCGTTGCAGGGCAGGCGATACACGGCGATCACGCCACACCGCCGATGGACGTTTGGCGCGGGTGCAGCCAACTCAGCAACCTCGGGAGGTTGACGTCGGGGCCGTAAGCGAGGTAGGTGCCGTCTACCGAGTGGCAGCCGATATCAGCGGCGTAGCGCAGGCGCCGCCGGCTGTTGACCCGACCCATGTGAACCCACATTCTGCGGTTGTGAGCGAGGGCGACAGCTTCCCGGGCACGGGCTCCGAGTTTGAACTCGGTAGAACCACCGATGAAGAGGGCATCGGCACCGAAGGGGATGTGTGTGATGCCGTCCTGGGCAACGTAGGCAGCCCGGAAGCCTCGCCGTTTGACCGCTGCCCACCACCTGGCCCACATGACGTCGGTGGCGGCGGCGTCGCCCACGACATCGGGCACAACGGCGAAGAGGCAAGACGATGCGTTCGGCTGGTGCCGATCGAGGGTCTGAGCCCACTTGTCGGCTGACCACGACTCCGAGAAACAGCCGTTGTCGAGTGCCCAGGAGGCGGCGACGAGCCGGTTGCCAGCATCGGGCGTCACCATCTGGCCTAGACGATCATCCGCGATTGCTTCCACGACGGACGGGCCTGACGCTGTAGCGAGGTAGATCATCGGGCCGCTTCCGGGTCGTCGAGATACCGCCATTCGATACGAGTCACGGCATCGACCGCCAGGCACTTCATGTTCTGCTTGAAGTAGTGGATGAACTGCCCGGGGGTCCAGCCGGGGAAGCCCTCCCGGACCACATCCTCGGGCGTGATGTTGTGGAGTGGTTCTCGGCGGACCGACACGATCTCCACCTCGCAGATCCGCACCAACGGCTCACCCTTCCGGCGGCCCATCACCTTCCGACACAACGTCACGCGGTCGCCGGGCTTCAAGAACAGCCAGCCGAGACGCCGGGTCACGGTCTTGGTGCGATTCCGGACAGCACCCTCGGTGAGCGCCACCGACATCAGCCGACTCATCGAGCAGCCTCCAGGGGAGAGGGGAACAGGCGCTCTGAAACGCCTCGGGGTGGTGCCGGGTCGGGCATGTCCTCGGGGAACATCTGGAACGCTCTCAGCCCGCCCTTGGTCGAGTCCACGTGGACGAACCCGGCAGCCCGGAAGCAATACCCCGGATTACGGCTAGCGACCTGTGCCGGGTCGACGAACGTCACCATCCCCATCTTCGGGGGCTCACCGAATGCCCACCGCGTCGCAGCGACCGCCTCCCGGATCAGGACCGACGCCAGGGGCCCGCCCTCACGGCGGAACAGGGAGCAGACCCACGCGCCTGGCCAGGCGTGCTTCACGAACTCAGCGAACGGCCACGACGTCACCCACAGCGCCGGGCCGTCAGCGACGAGCACGAGGCAGCGACCTGGTGGCACGAACTGCGGCGATCCGACCGACTGCCGGTTGTAGTGACGGTCAGCGACCGCCGCCGCCACTGGATCCGCCCGCCACGACTTCGACCACAGAGCACCCATCAACTACCGCCCAGGGCGAGCTGGCCACGGTCAAGCTGACGGTTCGACCACACCACCTCGGTACGGGCACCCCTGGAGTCCCGGCGGGAGTTCGACGAATAGGTGGTGACTGCGTACTCGATGCGCCACCAGTCGGCGTACAGGGCGTCGTACTGCTCGGACGGGTACCCAGAGAGCAGGACCGTCGCTGGGGAGCGGTGGAGCGCCTCAGCGAGGCGGGTGTGGGCCTCGAGGTCGCCCATGTCGTGGGCATAATCGCTGCCCTTCCCGTGCGTCGACCTCCGGGTGGTGGCCAGGTACGGCGGATCCGCATAGATCACCGTGTCGACGGTGGCCAGCCGGTCGATGAAGTCGACAGCGTCGCCATTCTCGAACGTCACACGCATCAAGCGCTCGGCGACCGCGGCGAACCGGCTGATGCGGGACCGGATCGAGTCCGGGATCGATTGCGTCCTGGCGGTGGTCGTGGACCAGCCCGTCCTCGGGCCGGCGGTCTTGGCGAACGACTGATTCACCCGGACCCAGAACCGCCGCGCCTTCTCCAGCTCGTCAACCGCCGGCACCGCCGCGGCAGCGAACTCTGTACGGGCATGCGGTGACAGCAAGCACAAGCGCTCGAGCTCGTCGGGTTGCTCCCTGAGGACCTTGAAGAAAGTGACGACGTTGTCATCGAGATCGTTGACCAGCTCGAACCGGGCCGGTGGCTTGTGGAACAGGACCGCACCGGACCCGAAGAACGGCTCCATGTAGACCCGGTGAGGCGGCATCAACCTGACGATCGCAGGCGCCAACCCGACTTTCCCGCCGTAGTACGTGAATGGCGGATTCATGCCGCTGCCGCCATGCGCTCACACCGGGGGCAGCGAGGCGCGACGTGGGGGGAGGGTTCAGACTCGAGGGTCGGTTCCCGGCACACCTCGCAGACGACCTTGGTCAGCGGGGACCGGACGCCGAGGGGTAGGTGTTGGCCGTAGTAGATGCGGGCACCGCAGAGACACCAGGTCAGATCGGCGGAGGGGTTGTAGGTCTCGCCGGGGTGGTGGTAGCTGGCGCACAGTTCCGGGAACGTGCGGCGGGACGACGGGGCACCGCGGACGCCAACGGCGCCGTTGCCGATCGTCCACGGACGGTCTCCCCACGGGGCAGGGGCAACCGCGGTCATGAGCCCTCCATTGCTTGGGCGACACGGCCTGTGATCCACGCCATCACCGGTGGGGTCACGGCGTTACCGGCGAGCTTGACCTGATCCTTCTTGGTCAGATGGCCCGGGATGTATCCATCGGGGAATGCCATCGCCGCTGCAATCTCGTGTGGTTGCAACATGCGAAACCCGCAGTCATCAACGGCCTGATCGGGATCGATGAGGGCGAACCGGTCCTTGGTCGGGACTGTCGGCACGGGCAAGGCTGTCGACTGTGCTCGCCCGTTGCTGTAGTAGGGCATCAGGAGGGATTGGTGACCGGCTGTGGTGATGGTCCTGGCCGGCTCCGTGACCGGGGTCACCATCTCTGCTCCACCGCCGTTGTTCCGCATCAGGAGCCCGTGGTGGTTCCCGGAGGCGGTCACGGTCCCCAACGGCGCGGATGTAGGGTGCGCGTGTCCGTTGTTGCGCAGCGGAACAACGAGAGATTGGCGGTCGTCTGAGGCGCACACGGTGGGGTGCGGGAGGTCGAGATCGGAGACCCGGCCGCCGTGAGCGGTATTGAACAGGAACCCTGGGGGGTGGGCGAGGGCGTGCTGTGCGGTGGTGCCCTGCGTCGCCATTGGCTCCGTCAGGGGGCGGGCACGGTTCCCGGGGGTGGTTTCGTAGACGTGGCCGGCGCCGGCGGTGATGACGGGGGCCCAACCGTAGCGCTGGAGCCCAGCGAGGACCCTTTCCCTGGTCTTAGCTGCGCGTGGCTTGTCGCCGAAGCGGGGGCACGGCAACGACCAGTCGACGATCGACGCCGCTGGGGGTGCTGAGGGTTCGCAGATGGTGCCGCAGTCGGTGCAGCACCACACCCACTGGGAGCGGTACCGGCCGATGGTGCGGCCGTTCTTCCACGACTGCCGCACCACCCGCGGACCGTCGCACCGGGGGCACCATGCGTCCTGTTCGAGCTCGAGGTCGGGGGCTCGGGAGCCACGCCAGAACACGACGTAGATGCGGTCACGGGATTGCGGGACGCCGTGGTGCATAGAGTTGTGCGACAGGATGCGGTGCTTGTACCCGAGGTCGGCCATGACCTGATGCCAGCCGCGCCACCCAACCCACTTGGCTGCCTCGACGACGTTCTCGACGATGATCGATTCGTACCGGTTCTGTTCGGCGAACCGGGGGACATCCCACATCGTCGCCCTCGACCGCTCAGCGGACGGATCCGGGGCGTCCCACAAGGACGGGTCCTGCCGTTTCCGGGAGACACCGCGGGCCTGGGAATGGTTCGTGCATTCCGGGGACGCGAGGAGCACGTCGGTGACGGGGTAGCGCCGCGGGTCCGCTTGGGAGATGTCGGCGCAGTCGTGCCGCGCCTCGGGGAAGTGGACCTGGTGGACGTCGATGGCGGTCTGCCAATGGTTCGCCGCCATAACCAGCTCCAGGCCGGAGCCGACCGCGCCGAGCGACGAACCGCCAGCGCCACAGAACAAGTCGGTCACCGTGATGTTGTTGGTCACGGTTCGACCGGCGTGGACGACAGCGGGCATGCTTCGGTGTGTTCGCCTGTGCGCTCGTGGTAGGACCGGCAACGGCAGGGGGAGTCGTCGGGTTTCCAGGTGCGGACTCGGCGGGGTGGGGTGCGGCCGCAGACGGCGCAGGTGCCGTCGGTGTTGACGGGGAGGCGTTCGTCTCGGGGGGTGCCGAGGCTTGATTGGAGGCCGGCGACAACGGTGGCGATGCCTTGGATGGCTGTTGCCCAGACACCGCGTGCCCATTTGGTGGATTCGTGGTAGACGGGGGTCTCAGCGGATCGGGGGCCGTCGCTGGCGCCGCTGATGGGTTCCATGGCTCGTTTGACGACGCCGAGGTCGACGAGGAGTTCCTCGAGGAGCGCGCGGTCGCCGGGGTCGAGGTCGAAGTGGGCGAGGACGACGGTGTCGAGGCGGCTTTGGAGTCGGCGGCGTAATTGTCGTTCCTTCTCGAGTTCGGACTTGAGGTGTTTGTTGGTGGTGCGGAGCGCCGCGAGGTGGGTGGACTCGCTCATCGGGCGGCGCCTTCGGTGTACCGGGCGGCGAGGGTGTCGAACTCGGATCGGGCTGCCGGGGAGGACGCGACTCGGATTGCCCAGCGGACGAGCGCTGCTCGGACGTGGCGGCGGTCACGGTTGAGGGCTGCCGCAATGTCGGGGATGGGTGCGCCGGCGCCGACGGCGAGAGCGATGACGGTGTCTCGTTGCTCGACGAGCCAGGCGGTGCGGTTCCGGGAGCGCAGCAGTTCGGCGGCTTGGCCTTCGTCGAGGCCGAACGTGGCGGCGACGACGTCGACAGCGTCGTCGAGGAGCGGCAGCCCGGGGGTTGCTCGGGTTGCGGCGGTCATCGGTCTTGCTCTGCGAGGTAGGTACGGATGGCGTCGCCCCATGCGGCTTGGGCTTCGTGGTAGCGCTGTTCGGTGATGCCGACGCCTGGGGCGAGTTGGAGGGTGGCTTCGTAGAGGGCGAGGGATGCGTCGATGACACCGGACTCTGGGTCCGGTGTTGTGGCGGCGAACAGGGTGGGGTGGCCGCGGTGGGGGTTGTCGAGGCGGAGGACGAGGAGGGTGCTGTAGTTGCGGCGGAAGCGGCGTTGGGTCTTGCCGTCGGGTTGTTTCCGGGATCCGTGGACGTACAGCTCGTCGACGTGTTTGAAGCCGACATGTTCGGCGTGGGCGGCGAACTCTCGGGTCTGCCAGTGCACCTCGCCGGCGACCTGGTCCTGGCATTTCAGGAGCAGGACACCGCGGCGTTTCAGGACCCGGGCGGCTTCGGTGATCCCGTCGCGGATCAGGGTGTGCCGGTCGGCGACGGGGACGTAGGCGTCGGCGACGCCGTACTCCTCGTCACCCGCGCCTGTGCCGCCGGTGCCGTTGAGCTTGTAGGGCGGGTCGAAACAGACAACGTCGATGGATGCCTGCTCATACGGGAGGTCCCGGAAATCGGCGGGGGTGTCGGGTGACTTGGAGGGGTTGAGGTCGGTGGCGAGCAGGGTGTCGGGGCGCCAGTCACGCCACCAGCGGCCGAGCCCGTAGGTGACATCGGCGACGACATGGTCGGCGGCGAGGTAGCCGAGGGTGACGCAGTCGACGATCGCTTGCGCGTTCGTGCGCCGGGCCCGGTCGAAAGCGAACACTTCGGTGGTCACGCCGCTCCCCCGGCCGGGGTCCAGGAGTGCGGTATCCGGCTGCAGAACGTGATGACGGCTTCGGGTCCGAGCTCGTCGAGACGCTCGGTGATGAGTTGGACAGCTTCGGGACCGAAGTGTTCGGCGACCTGGGCGAGTCCTTCCCGGCGGGGCCACAAGGCGACGTGGACTCGGGTGCCGGGGATCGCCGGGAGTGCGTCGTGGGCTTCGGCCATGGCCACCTCGAGGGACTCGGCGGTGCCGTCGGGGAGCACCCCGGGGACGACCCGGAATGTGACGGGGGGCCGGAGGGGGCTACGCACGGACAAGGTCCGGGAGTGGGACGTGGCAGGCTTCGTCGAGGGTGGCGCCGCAGGGGCGGCGGAGGCGTTCCCGGCCGGGGACGGGGAGGGTGCGGATGCAGGTGCCGTCGGCGTCAACGACGGGGATGTGGCGGTCTTCGGGGATCGTGAGCGCCGGTTCGGTGGTGGGGGCTTTGGTCTTGCGGTCGGGGCGGCGCCGGAGGCGGGAGAGTTCCTGGCAGGTGGTGAGGATCTCTGGGGGCCGGGGGGCGAAGAGCCTCCCGGAGGCGGTGCGCTGGATGGTGCGGATCGCTTCGACGACGGCGGACGCGTCGAAGCGGCAGAGGGTGCGGTAGCCGGCGTCGAGGTCGGTGGCTGTCCATTGCGCGGCGTCGGGCCACACGGGGGCGATGTCGGTGTCGACGATGCCGAGCCATTCGGGTCGGGTCATGCTCATTGGATGCCCTCCATCTCGATGGTGTGCGAACACAGGACCGCGGTGGTGTCTCCGTTGGTGGTGGCGAGGATGTAGCCGTTGACGCACCGGCCGCATCGGTCGATGGCGGTGGGGTCGAGCAGGGTGTGGCTACAGCGCACGGTGATGACCTCGCCGGTGTCGGGATCGTCGATCACGACCCAGCCCGACGCGGTGCAGTTCGGGCATTGGGCGAGCTGCTCCGCCGCGACCCGTTGGGTTCGGGTGGTGTGGAGCTTCTCAATGAGCCGGTCCCGGTCCTCGGCGAGGATCTTGCGGGCCATCCCCTCGACGTTCCAGACGCGGGGTTTCGCTGCGGCTTCGGTGCGGGCGAGTCGCCACAGGTCCGTTTCGAGGTCTTCTGTGGATAATTCGTCGCCGCGCGCGTTTATAGGATGGTTCAAGGACGGTTCGGGGGAAGCCGGCTTCCCCCCGTTGCGACGTTCAACTTCCCCCCGCGGCGCGCTCGGCTTCCCCCCGTTGCTGTCACGGCCGGAAGTGGGCTTCCTCCCGTCGGGTGGGTTGTCCACAGGTTCGCGGGGGGAAGTGGGCTTCCGGCCGTCCATGCCGAGGATGCGGTACCGGTTGGGTCTCCGGTCGGGGCGGGTGTGGCGGTCGCCGCCGGCTTGGAGTTCGCATGCGATGCGGCCCTCGGCTTCGAGGCGGCGGAGAGCGGCTCGGACGGCTCTCTCGGTGACACCGGCGTAGGTGGCGAGCGTGTCGACGCTGGGCCAGGAGTTGGCACCGTAAGGGTCGGCGTGGTTGGCGAGACCGATGAGGACGACTTTGTCGGTGCCGCTGGTGTCGGCGTGGTGGAGGACCCAGGCGATTGCTTCGACGCTCACTGGTGCCCTCCGGCGAGGTGGCGGCGGAGGGTGGTGAGGCCGGCGATGACGTGGTCGAGACGGTCGACGACCGCGGCCGGGTTGTCGACGACGTCGGCGGTGGCGCTGGGGGTGTCGGTGAGTGCCGCGAGGGTGTCGAGGGACCGGATCATGGCTCGGCTCCGACGTTGACGTTCCCGGGCGATCCTGGTGCAGTCGTTCGGACAGTCCGTGTCGCCGTAGTGGGCGCCGCAGTCGGGACAGTGCCGGACCCGACGTTGGAACCCGGCCTTGCCGCAGGTACGGCACCGATAGTCGGCGACTGGTTGAGGCTTCCGGGGCGGTGATGGGCGGCGACGTTGCACGGCGTCTCGCACAAGGGCCGGGGTGGGGGTGGCTCCGCCGGCGGCGGTCACCGCCTCCTGCCACGCATCCGTCACCGCGGTCGGGTCGTCCCTGAGGGCGGTGAGGGGCCGGACCTGCGCTTCGGTCGTGGGGGCGGGTGTCGTGTTGCCAGGTGGCAACACCGCGGCGACGCCAGCCGCTGCGATGAGGCGATGAGCGTAGGACCGGGACAGTCCGGACCAGCGATCGTCGAGGTACGACTCCCACGTCCGGTGGGTCGCCTCGTACAGGCGTTGGTCTCGGATCTGGGCCAGGGCTTCACCGACCTCGATGAACGTGGCGAGGCCCGCCTCCACGACCCTTTCGAGTTCGGTGAGGCGGGCACGGTCGTCACGGCTGAGGGAATGACTTGTCACCGCTGGGCTCGGCTCCTTCGTCCAAAGGCAGTGGGTCAGGTCCAGGGGGTGCCGTCGAAGACGGGGTAGGTGCCGCCGAGACGGTCCTTGAAGTTCTGGCGGAGGTCCCGGCGGGCCTGTTCGAGGTCGTCGAGCAGGACACAGAACGTGAGGCTCCCGGACCGGATCCGGAACCGGAGCCGAGCCCCGACGATCTGCGGTGCCTCCCCCTCGACGAGGGCGAGGGACAGGCCGAGCAGCGGAGGGATGGTGAGTTCGCCGGATCCGCCCGCCTTGGTGTCGACCGTTTCGGAGTAGGCGAACTGGTGGGAGCCGTCAGCGAGACGGACGGACTGGCGGAACTGTGAACCGATCGACGCCTCGAGGGTCGTGACGATCTCGAGAAGTTCCGCCGCATCCGGCGAAGCGATCGTCGCCAGGTTCCCCTCGATGAAGTCGGCGAACTTCTGCTGGTCGAGCTCGGCGCCGTCGATGGCCATCCAGCGCTTGGTCGCCGCGGGGACCGTCGGCTGGTACTTGAGTCGGTGATCTCCCCAGCCGGCGTTGGCAGCGTCGACCGGGGCGTTCAGCACCGCCACTGCGGACAGGTCATCGCCGGCGGCGAAGAACACCGCCGAGTCGGGCCACCCGTACCGGGTCAGGGCGTCGTAGAAAGAGCCCCACGTCATGACCGTCAGCGTGCCGGTCTGACGGCGAGGCGTGGACGCCAGGAACTCCCCGTCGATGGTGTGCCAGCCGTGACCGGGCGTGTACACCTCGGTGACCTGGTCAGCGATCACGGGAACGGACGCCGGGACCTGCCGTGCGATCCGGGTGACTGCTTCGGCCTCGGTCCACGGGCTAGGGTCGAGCGCTTCGTTGCGTTCGGTCATTCGGTTGCCTCCGGGTGGTCGAGCGGCGTGCGCTGCTGGTAGGGGTCGGTGCGGTGGATGTACCCCTCGGCGTCCACGAAGTAGATCGCCTTCGGACGGGCCGGCACGGGGATCTTGGCGTCGACGTCCGGGGTGAGGATCACTACGTTCCCGTTGTTCGGGTCCACCACGATCTTCAACACGACCAAGCCCTTCTTCTCGTGGGTCGTGACCGCGGCGACGACGTCCCGGAACGCAATCGAGAGCTCCTGGTCGAGTTCCCCATCGCGGTGGGTCGCCAGCCACTCAGAGAACATGGGCGAATCGGACATCAGAGATCAGGGCCTTTCGTAGGTGACGGACAGGTACAGCGCACCCTGGGTGCACCGGGTATCCCTCCCGGAGGCACCCAGGGCTGCTGCTGCGGTACCCGGAGCCGGGGAGATTGCACTGGGAGAGAAGCTCCGGGCAGAACATGGACTCACGGCGGAACCGGTCATCGGCTGGACTTCGAGCGAGGCGCCTTCGGGGGATCCCCGAACTCCGCCAACGCCTCGAGACGAGGGATCAGCGACCGAGCCAGCTCGTCGAGGCGTGCGTCAGCTTCCGATTCCCGCATCCGTAGACGGGTCGCACCCTCGACCGGACCACCTTCTCGCCAGATGCGGGGGGGTTCAGGGGCCGGCTGGCGGCGCAGGTCGTCGAGGTGGCGGAGAGCGTCCGCCAGAGACGGCACGGCAGGTCGCTGCACTGCGTGGGTAGTCGTCATCGCCGGGCCATCCAGGCTCGGGTGCGGCACCGTCCACATCGACACAAACACAATCGCAATCGGGACAGTGGCGGATCGAGATCGGCGCTCGCCGACGACGTAGGCGCCTGATTGACGTGGGGCGCAGGGGTCGTGGAGTCGGCTTGTGACCAGGCGGACGCCTGCTCGATCGAGACGGCGACGAGGAAGCCGAGAACGACCGCGACACCGACGAGGTACAAAGCGAGCAGCGGCCTCCCGATCAAACCGGCCTCCACCGCCATGATGATGTAGGGGACCGTCAGGATGGCGAACCCGACGGCAACGAGGCGCAGGAGGTTCCTCATCGGTAACCCCGGATCACGCCGACCAAGTCGCGATGTCGGTGGGTGCTCACCGCGTAGTGGTTCCCTTCGGCCTCGCGCCGCGGCCCGTACAACACCGTCCGGTCCTCGAAACTGAAGGTGACGGACACCACGAACGGGGGAACAACCGAGGTGACGACGTCACCGACACGGACCATGTCGGCGCACACCTCGAGTGGCCGCTCATCACCGTGGGCTGGTTGGGGGCGGGAGGGAGGCGGGCACGTCGCAGGACCCTGCCCGTCTCCCTCCCGGGGGGCGGGACTATCCGCCGGAGCCGCCGAGAACGACGCCGGTGGGGATGACGTCGCAGCGTGACGGATAGTCCCGGGGCCAAGATGCACAAGCAGTCGGGTGTCGAAATCGAAATCGATACGGAACCGGAGATCCGTGCTGCCGACGAGGGACACCACCAACGAGGTCCGGTCGCCAGTGGCCGTGGTCTCGCAGACGAGGAGGTGGGTCGGACCGACCAGCGGCAACAGATAGTCGAACGTGTCACCCGGGCGGAGCGCCGAGACCGGCACGATCGACGTATCCCTCAGGTCGCACGTCAACGGCCGAGCATCGCCGGCGTCAACCCGCCGCCTCACCGACTCCATAAGGACCGCCGCCAGGTCAGCCATCGCAGTCACCGCGCACCCCCGAAGGTCGCAATCGGATCGGACTTGTGGGGGCGGGCACGACGAGAGAGAGAAACTTCGCACCCGCCCCCGATACTCACGGCCCGGTGACGGCGAAGCCCAGACTTCCCTCGCCGCGACCGGGCCGGACCATCCGGGGACCGTCGGAGCCTTCCCCCGACCACTCCAACGGCCCCCGAAACCTTCATCGCTCCGTCTCCAAACCGAACAGAGCCAGATCACCATCGGTGAGTAACTGCAGGAACCGGTCCCGCGGTGCCACCACCCGACGACCCGTATGCACCGCATGGCCAGCGGCCTCCAACCGGCGGAGCACCGCGTAGGCGCTATCCCGGCCACACCGCAACACCGCAGCGACATCCCCCACCGCGAGTAGCAACGGGAGACCATCGGCGGCCACCGGGGCGGGGCTCTCCCCCGCTCCCTGGATCACACGCAGACCGCGGCGAGGGGCACTCATGACGCCCTCGGAATAGTTGAACGCTGGAGATCGTCGAGGTCGCCCTCGACCGCCTCGACCCGCATCTGTAGCGCAGCGACGCTGTCGATCGTCCTTCGGAGAGCGTCGGCAAGCGGGTCATACCCGAAGTCGAATAGGGCGGCGACCGGAACGCAGAAGTACTCGGCGAGGGCCAGCTTGAATTCGTCGCTCACCTCGCGTGCCCTGGACTCCCACTTGGAAAGGGCGGCAGGACTCACCCCAATCGCCTCGGCGAGGTCCTTGGCCTTTAGCCGATGAGCGGTGCGGAACCGGCGGATGTGATTAGGCACTGGCATGTATTGGCACGATAAGGCATCATGTCCAAATCGTCAAGTACATGCCAGAAAGGTCGAAAACGGCATGACCAACACGCGTGAAACTACAAAGTTGACCGACGGCGATCGGGCGACGCCCGGACCCTGCTTGACTCCGTGGCATGTCAGAGGTCGGCGCACTCATCGCCAGCGAGCGCTCCCAGCGCGGTCTGCGCCAGGAGGACCTGGCGCGACTGATCGGGCTCACTGGCGGGTCTCAGATCTCAAAGTACGAGCGAGGAGAACTGCTCCCCCAGCCTCGAACGGTCTCTCGGATGGAAGAGGCGATGGATATCAGCGACGGCCGCTTGGCGGCAGCGCGAGGTCGCGACATCAGGCGACGCCGCGATCCCTTGATGAGCCAGACCGCCCGGCAAGAGATTCGCGGCGACCTTCATCGGCTTGTCGATGGCCTCGACGAGAGGCAACTGATGGCTCTGCGATCGATCGCAGTCGCCCTGGACTGGCTGGCAGAGGAGTGACCCGATGAGAGGTCACATCGTTCGTCGGGGTGAGTCGTGGTCGGTCGTGATCGATCTCCCGCGAGGACCGGATGGAAAGCGCCGCCAGAAATGGCACACGGTGCGGGGGTCGAAGGCGGATGCGGAGCGGGCGCTGAGGCGCCTGCTCCGTGACCTGGATGAGGGAACGTGGCGGGACGACCGGGTGACGGTCGCCGAGTTCGCCGGCGACTGGCTCGATGTGGTGTCGAGGTCGTTGGCGGCGTCGACGGTGAAGTCGTACACGGGGCACCTCGAGCTCCATGTCCTCCCGGTTATCGGGGACCGGAAGCTGGTGCAGGTGACGGGTCAGTCGTTGTCGCAGTTGTATGCGTCGATCGACCGGTCGCCAGCGACGGTGCAGCGAGTCCACGCAACGGTACGGAAGATGCTCGGCGACGCGATGCGGTGGGACCTACTCGCCCGGAACCCGGCGGTGCTGGCTGTGCTCCCCCGCGGTGGCGATCGGCGTGAGGCGATCTCGGTTTGGACTCCCGCTGAGATGGCGACATTCTTCGCCGCGGCCCGTGCGTCGAGGTGGTGGCCGATGTGGGCGTTCCTCGCCACCACCGGTGTCCGGCGCTGCGAGGCGCTCGGGCTCACCTGGGACGACGTCGACCTCGAGGCCGACGTGGTACTCATTCGTCGGCAGCGCCGACCGGATGGCGTGACGATGTTGAAGACGTCGTCGAGTCGCCGGGCGATAGCGATCTCGCCGGAGCTGTCGACGGTGCTGAGAGAGTGGCGCCAGACCGTCGTCCAGGAGCGTCTCCTGGTCGGTGAGGCGTGGATCGATGACGGTTGGGTGTACGTGTGGCCAACCGGGCAGGGACCCCATCCGGATTCGGTGTCGAAGTGGTTCCGAGCAATGGCCAACGAGCTGGGTCTACCGCCGATCCGTCTCCATGACCTGCGCCATACCCACGCCACCGATCTGCTCCGCCAGGGCTTCGACGCCAAGGTCGTCGCCGACCGTCTCGGCCATTCCTCTACCGTCCTCACCCGCGACACGTACCAGCATCTTGTCCCAGAGCTCGACCGCCGAGCAGCCGCCGCCGCCGGCGCCGCCCTCCGCACCGGGGCCGACCAAGACCGGGCCCGGATGCCGTCCACTTAGGTCGTCAGTTGTCGTCCGGTAGGGGGATCGTTTCGGCGATGTCGTTGAAGGTCGGCCCGTCGCGGTCGAACTCGGCGAGGTACCAGGCCACACCGTCTGGACAGCGATCTTGCATCGCCTCGAGGAACCGGTCCTCGCTGACATCCGCTGCGTTGGCCAAGGACCGCACCGTCGAGTCGAGGCGCCAGAGCGCCCCCGGCGAGTCCGACTCAGCCGATCCGTCAGCGACCCGGCAGGCCGCGTCGACCTCGAACTCTGGCACGCCCTGGGCACAACCAGCCAACAAGATGAGCACGCCGACACGCCGCCACATAGTCACCCCCGAGACCGTAGCAGTCCCCCACTGCCCGATGCCCCGACCCTGCCGGGCGCAGATCCTCTACCGTCACATGCCAGCATCCCGATCCAGCCCTGCAGGAGAAGCCAGATGACCGACCCCGCCGCCCACCGCATGACCCTCGACCAGATCCTCGACGGCTACCGCGACACCTACCCCCTGACCCTCACCACCGAGCAAGCCGCAGCGATGCTCAGCGTGTCCGCCGAGACCCTCCGCACCCGAGTCAAGGCCGGCGACATCCCCGCCTACCGCTGGGGCAAGAACTACCGCTACTTCCGAGACGAACTCATCGACTGGCTTCGGGAACAACCGGGGTCGTGAAGAACTACCAGCCGTCGCTCAGCCCCGAGCGCTGAAGAGGAGAACGATTTGAACGCCCGCGCGGCGCGCACTACTGTCCCCGGTGGAGCCGACGGGACTCGAACCCGCAACCATCTGCCTATCAAGCAGCAGCTCTGCCATTGAGCTACGGCCCCACGGCGAATCATCCGAGTCTGGACCCTCCAAAATCCGAGACCAAACGACACGCGTGTGATTAACTTAGCAGTCGGACCCCCCACACTGCTAACCGCTCCTCTCCAAACTTTTCGCGACTGCTTCGCTAGCGCATCTATCGTTTACATCGCGCGGGAAGTCACTACACTGTGCAACGCCTATCAAGCAGAGCTATCTGCCCTGAGCGAATCAGGACACCGATGCTCGTAGCCACCACTGATCACCCTAGGGGGAGATAACGTGGCTCAGGAAAGAGGGGGGCCGGATCGTTCGATCCGGCCCCCCTCCTCCGTTTGCTGCTCCCCGTACGTCGAGGCGTGGCCGACACTCGCGACCCACCCTCACGGTTGCTAACGGTTGCTAACTCGTCCGCTCCTGTTGCGTCCTGTACTGCCCTCGAATCGTGGTGCGTAAGGCTAGTTTGGAGTTGTGTAGCGTTGTGTGGCATCTGGCGGGCAGGCGTTCGGGTGTCTTTTAATCCGACGGTTCAGGGTTCGAGTCCCTGCGGGCCCACCGTCAAGAATCGTCTTCTGGCGGCATCTCGTAGCCGACCGATGACCAGTCGTAGGTCTCGTAGCGGCTGACCTGATGGACGAGATCGGCCAACTGTGTGTACCGCACCGCTTCGGCCACCGGATCGACGTACTTTTCCGGCTCGTCCACGCGGAAGCCCTCCACTCGGATCGTGCCCACGTTGAGCGCACCTTCCGGGCCGGCGACGAACACCCCTTGCGGAGACGTCAACCGGTACCCGCTGCGATTCCACTCTTCGGTTCTTGTGTTCCCCAACGACCCGTCGACGTGGGCCTGGCCTCCCCACCAGAGGAACATCACCGCGGGTCCCATCTCACCGGTGGGCAGCGGGGGTCCACCTGGGCCGACGAGAACGTGACGGTCACCGACCGGCAATGCCCCGGCGAGGACGGCGTCGACGCGAACTTTGTAGGCCGTGAGGGTGAATGCGACCTCACCCTCGCCCTCGTCGAAGGTGTCGTCCTCGAGGTGCTCAGGACCGAAGGAGGGACCTTCGACGTTGTCGACCACGGTACCGAGGATGATCGCATGCGACTCGGCGGCCATCTCTTCGGCTGACTCGAACCGGACGAGCCAGTCTGCGCCGGGAGCGCCGAACGACTGGAAGAACTCCGTGTCTTCGCCAAACCGATCGTAGTCAATCAAGAGGTCGAGATCGTCGAGCATGATGGGCTCGTCCGGCGGATTCGTCGCTTCGGGCCGAGCCGTGGCCGGGACCGGATCCGGGTCGCTCGATGGCTTGCCGACCGGGGCCTCGAAGCCCACGCCGCCCGGCGGTGACGACGTCGTCGCGCCGTCACCCTGCGACCCTCCACCGCCAGCAACCGACGAAGCTTCCGGTGAGCCGCAACCGGCGAGCACTCCGGCAAGCACCACGATCAGACCTATCGCCAACCGCGGTTGCCGGATTAGCCGCGACCGCTGGGGTCGACCAAGTGAGCGATCCATGTCTCCGAGAGGCTGACAGCGCAACTCTTCTGTTCCGTGCGTTGCCGATGTAGACCACCAAGCGATGGCTATCTGGACCAGGCTTTGGTACCGAAACGGACCATGACGGAGGGGGACCACAGGTTCGACGAACCAGTCGACGTCCCTCGCCGGGCTTGCGGCTTCATCCTCGAGCAGCCGCTCCCCACCATGGTGCCCGACCCTTCCACGTGGCGCCGCACTCCTTGTCTGGTAGCCGTGTGTGCGAAATAGCGTTGGCATCAGGCAGTCCAGAGGCTGCTCAGGGGCACGGCCCACTGGCGATCACCAAGAGGGATGGTCTGGCGTCCCGTATAGAGCACGACGCCTGAACGAAAGCGGCTGCGTGTCGACTCACGAAGTTTGGCGAGGACCCTGCTGCTTGCGGGGTCGATCGACGCACGGGCCTTGACCTCGATGGCTACTACCTCCCCGGAACGGTTTTCGAGAACGACGTCAACCTCATCGCGTCCATCGCGGTAGTGGTAGATGCGAACGTCCTGCTCAGCCCACTGTGCGTGCTTGATGATCTCCATGGTGGCGAAGTTCTCCAGGACCTTGCCGGTGATCTGATCATCGTGACGTATCCGGTCGCTGTCGGCGCCGAGGAGGTGGGCGAGCAGCCCGGCGTCGACCAAGTGCAACTTGGGCGCGTGTACCTCACGGGTTCCCAACCCGGGACGCCACGCTGGCAATCGGCGAACGAGAAAGACCGTCTCCAGGAGCTGTACGTAGCTCTTGACGGTGTCGGGGTGAAGTTGCAGCCGGTCCGCGACGCTCTTGTAGTTCAGCAGTCCCGCAGCCTGGGTTGCCAGTAGCCGGAGCAGCCGGGGCATCTCGTGGAGTTTGAGTGCGTCGGAAACATCGCGCAGGTCGCGATCCAGGGTGGTATCGAGATAGTCGCGGAACCAGCGGTCCCGGCGCCGTCCGGTGCGGCCTCGCGCCTCCGGGTAGCCGCCGGCGGCGACTCGGTCGACGAAGGCATCACGGCCCACGATCGCGTTGTCGAGTTGCGGGGGCGCTCCGGCAAATAGCCTGTCCACGATGTTGTGGGTGCCGTTCTCGATCTCCGCCTGCGACAACGGCCAGAGCGTGACGATCTCCATCCTGCCGGTCAGTGCGTCCTTCACGCGTCTGTTGGTCAGTACGTTGGCAGAGCCGGTCAGCAGGAACCGGCCTGGCCGGGTGTCACGGTCGACTGCCTCTTTCACTGCGAGCAGAAGGTCCGGCGCACGTTGCACCTCGTCCAGCACGACCGGACCGGCAAGTTCAGCGATGAACCCGGCGGGGTCCGCCAGCGCTGCGTCACGGGTCGCTCGGTCGTCCAGGGTCAGCACTTGGGCCGGATGATCCTGGTGGGCGACCACGTTGACAAGGGTGCTCTTTCCGACCTGGCGGGCACCCATCACAAAAACCACGCGGGTGTCGAGCAGCGCCTCGCGGATCAACGCTCGGGCATGACGCTCCACCATGGCCTCTGGCATGTGCGAGATTCTAATTGGTGCTGCGTAGATGTCTAATCTCCACTGCGCGGATTCCCAGACTCCCCCCGGCGACGACCCGAAACGGGACGCCGAATCCAGGGTTCCAGAGGCTCCCCGCGGACCGCTCGGGACAAGGCTCGAGGTTCTCGCCTGACCCCCATCATGGGGTCATTTTGCCGGACGCGCCACGTCCGTTGCGGTCGACCACATGAGACGATTCATGTGGAAAGCTCGCATTGAGGGGTCCTATCTACGTGCCGGCGAGCGTCACGATGTCGCCGGGCACGAGGTAAGAATCTGTGCGCGGTCGATATGGAAGTCAGACCGGCCAGGCGTCCTTCATGGCGTCCCAGGACGGGCGCCGGCCCTGGAACGTCATCAGGTAGGCCTCGTAGGCCTTGATGACGTCGTTCTGCCGGCCCGGGCGATCGACGGGGTCCATGGTCTCCCAGTCCAGGCGCATCCGCTTCAGCGCCTTGGCGGCGAGTTTCTTGTTGGGCGGCGATGCCTTGACGGCAACGTCGAGCTGACCGGTGGCGACCGTGAGGTCGCCGGCCGGTGAACCGGTGACGTACCGTTCCCGGGCGGCCTTGCCGAGGATCCGACGTGCCACCTCCGGTCCGATGCCGAGTGTCTTGTGGGCGTCGGCGATGATCTTGTCCATGTCGGCCTTGCGTTTCACCGGGTCGGGTTCGGTGAGTGCGGCGAACCACTGGGTGACCCGCGAGTCGGTATAGACGGTCTCGAGCGGGCTGAGCTGCCCGAGCCGCTCCCCCAGCACCTCGTAGCCGACACGCTCCCCCGTCTCCTCATCCGCCCATGCAATGCCCTTCACACCCTCGACATACGGCGGTCGGTAGGTGCCGTCGTTGAGACGGATGAGTTCCTGTCTCACCCGGTCGGCGTAGGCGGTCGGAGCGGACTGGCCGTCCTCCATCGTCGACGCCGAGTAGCAGGCCACGATCTTGAGTGCCCCGGCATAGGTTCCCTGGGTGTAGCCGGCGAAGGCGCCGACGAGATCGCCGGCCAGAGCCGCCGGTGTCATCCCGGCGACATTCGATCGGCTTCCGTGACCGAGGAAGTAGATCGCCTCCAGGGGGTTGATGGAAGAGGCGCTCGCCTTGAGACTGCCGACCGCCGTGCCCCTCGTCGCCGGACCGAAGACCTGCCCCCGGGCATCACCCGCCGGGTACTCGACGGGCACCTTGCCCGAACCGGAGTCGATCTTCTTGTGGGACTTGAGGTTGGTGAGGCAGTTGGCGGTTGCTGCCTTGGCGGTGCGATCGTCGCGGGCACCGTCGATGGCCAGGATCGCTCGCTGGATGTGTGGCGTTACCGCCCTCGAGTTCCGCACACCGGGCTCGGCGGCCGGCATGGCCGTATCCACGAGCGCCCCGGCGGCTCGGTTGCCGGCGCCACGCTGCAGCCGGCCCATCTGATCGGTGACGGGCGCCGCAGCGATCGGGCCCCGAGCCAGACGGGTTCCGGATGTGGACATCGCACCGGGATGCCGCTCGGTCTGCCGTCGTCTCGTGTGCACTCGACCTCCGCCGGAGTGGGGTCTTCATGGTGACAGCCTCGGCCATCCGTCTCTCCCTCAACCTGGGGAGAAATCGGGCAACCTTCGGGGCATGCGAGCAATGGGGCACCGCTCCGACCATCTCGACCGGGCTTTGCGCACGCTCACCAGACGACTGAGATCGCGTCGTCAGCCGGGTGCGGCGCCGGTGGGTCGTTCCGGTCGGCCAGGCGATGTGACCGCAAGGCCGTTCTGTCGGCATGCGGCAGCGAGGCGGTCGTCGTAGGTGAGCACCTGGTCGACATCGAGCAGAATTGCCGTGGCCAGGTGGATGGCGTCGAGGGTTCGAAGCACCGGTGGGCCGATGCGGCGAGCAAGGCTGACCACGTCCTCGGCGATCGGACGCTCGGCCACACCCGACAGTGCCCCCTCGATGGCCTCGTCGACGTTCGGACCCTCTCGTCCGGAGAGGGAGCGGAGGGCCCGGCTCACCTCCACCCAGGTGAGCGCAGATGTGACGATGGCATCACCATTGTCGACGTGCCGTTCGAGGGCGTCCTCCAACGCATCCGATTCGGGCTCGGCGACGGCCCGCTTGATGAGTGCGCTGCTGTCGGCATACACACGCATTCAGATGCGATCCTGCCGATCGAGCAGGTCGGTGCTGGTCACGCCTGGGTCCAGGGCAAGTCGGTGTGCGGCCCTCCGATAGGGACGGCGCGGACGACGCACGGTGCCGTCGGCGACCAGGATGTCGATGTCGCCACCCCGGGCGCCTTGCCGAGCGAGTCCGAGGTGGTGGTCGACGGCGTCGCGGATCACGTCTTGCTGAGACCGTCCGGTGCGTTCCGCCTCGCGCCGCACCGCCTCGGCAGCGTCGTGGCGAAGGCGAAGATTGGTGGCCATGAGCCGGATAGTACCAGGCGGGTACCAGATTGGTACCGACCGATGGCCCGGCCCGGGATTGCAGGCCGCGGTAGGTTGCAATGGTCGCTGCCCGACCCGGATCAAGGAGTGCCCCATGAGCGTCGCCCGTCTCGCCGGGATACCCGGCTTCTCCATCGATCGGGTGGCGGCCGCCGCCGGGGACGATCCATCGGTGCTGCGCATGGAGAACCTGGACACCGACATCCAACCGCCGGAGGCCGCTGTCGAGGCCACCCGAGCGGCGATCGGTGAGGCCGAGGCGAACAGCTGGTTGCCTTTCACCGGACGGCACGACCTCCGGGAGGCGGTGGCCGCCTACATCGAGCGACGCGGCGGGCCGGCGTACGACCCGCTGGGCGAGGTCGTCATCACCAGCGGCGAGGGCGATGCCATGTTGGACGCCCTGTTCTGCCTCACCGACCCCGGCGACGAGGTCATCCTCACCGATCCCACCTATGCCGGCATGCTCAACCGGGTGCGACTGGTGGGGGCGGTCCCCCGGCTGGTCCCGCTCCACGTCACCGATGGTGGGTGGCGGCTCGATCTCGATGCGTTGGCGACGGCGGTGACCGATCGGACCCGGGTGGTGTTCGTCAACAACGCCTCGTTCCCGTCGGGGTGGGTGGCCAACGACGCCGAATGGGACGCCATCGCCGCCACCTGCCGGGACCACGATCTGCGGCTGCTCTACTGGGGCGGGTTCGAGGCGGTGCTCTTCGATGAACATCCGATCCGACACCCTGCGGCCCTGCCCGGGATGCGGGACCGCACCGTCACCGTGGGTGCGCCGTCATTCGAGCAGCGGATGATCGCCTGGCGCATCGGGTGGGTCGTTGCTCCCGGTGGGCTGGCCGACGACGTGGCCCGGGTGCAGATCTACAACGGTCTCGTTGCCAGCGGGTTCGCCCAGATCGGCACCAGGGTCGCCCTCGGGCTGCCCGACGACCACCTGCTGGCGGCGAACGCCGAGTATCAACGACGCCGGGATGAGACCATCCGCCAGCTCGACGGTCTGCCGGTGGTGCGAGCGGCGGGGGGTTGGTCGCTGCTCCTCGACGTCGCCGCCCTCGGACGTGATTGCCAGGAGGTCTCCGACCGGCTGCTCGAGCACCGTGTCGCCGCCACTCCGATGCGCGGATGGGGTGGACCGGTCGCCGATCGATATGTCCGCTTCGTCTTCAGCAGGGAACCCGTCGAGCAGCTGGCGGTGCTCGGCGAGCGGGTCCGGGCGGCACTGGCCTCCGCCACGGCAGACCGGTGACTGCAGACCGCGGTCGCTGAGGCCGGGGGGCTCTCCGTCGTGCGCTCAGCGAATGCGATCGACCAGGGTCTGGCGCCAGTCCCGCATCATGTTCTCGAATCCGTCTGCGGTGTACTGGGACATGTGTGCGACGTCGCAACCCGGCAGCAGCGTGATGTCGTAGGTCACGTGGACGTCCGTCGTCGCCGGAGCGACCTCCTCGCATCGCACGCCGACGATGCCGGCGTGTCTCCGGGGCGTGAACCTGGCATACGCCGCTCGACCCGTCGACACGTCCAACTCGTTGATGATCCAGTAGGTCTCCACGCCACCGACCGCGGTCGTGAAGACGGTCCCCGGCGCTTCACCCGGTCCATCGTCTCCGTAATCGGGATCCCAACCGGGAACCCACTCCCGTTCACCTTCGGGCGTGAAGTAGCGCATCGCCTCCTGTGGCGGCAGCGGCACCCTCACCACACCCGTTCGCATCACTCGCATGCATCAGAATCTAGCGTTGTCGTGGTACCGTGACAACACATGTCGATTACGCACGCGAACGAAGCCCCGAAAGCCCCGGACCGGATTCAGACGGGTCTCCGTATGGACCGAAGGTTGCTGAAGGTGTTGAAGGGCCTGGCCGAATACAAGGACATGTCGTTGGCCGACCTGGTGGAGGGAATCCTGCTCCATGCCCTCGACGGCAATCCGGCGCTCACCGACGGCGACACCTTGGCCGCCGCCGACCAGCTGCGACACGTCTACGGGCTCGAACTCTCCTCCGTGGATGCGCACCGTTTTCCGGAGCGGTGACCCCGCACCAAGCCCGGGACGATCGGGGGATTCGGTCGTCACTGATCGTCGAGGAAGATCTCTTCGATCTTCAGGTCGAACAGTCTGGCGAGACGGAAGGCCAGCGGGAGGCTGGGGTCGAACTTCCCCTTCTCGATGGCGTTGATCGTCTGCCTCGACACCCTGGCGTGTTGGGCCAGATCTGCCTGGGTCCAGTTGCGTGCGGCCCGGAGATCCTTGAGGCGGTTCCTCATCGGTACCTGACGTTGCTGACCACGATGGCGACCATGTACACGACTCCCAGCAGCGCCGGGAAGACTCCGGTGCCCACGCTGGTGGTGACGAGGTCGGCGGCATCGGCGACGACATAGGAGAATCCGCCGACCCACCCGACCCCGAATGTCACTGCCAGGGCATCCAGCATGATCTTTCGCTGCAACTCGTCGATGCCGCGGAGGTAGCGGGCGTGCGCAACGATCCATCCGACGCCGACCGCAAGGTTGAGACCGACCGCCGCCCAACTGGCCGCCGGCTGTGAATCCCACAGGTTGGTTGGACCGAATCGGGCCAACGCAAGCGTCACCACCCAGGCGAGCGTCCAGAACGCAAGTCGGACGACGCTTCTGACCGCCTCCTGGTCGTTGCTGGTCCGGTTGTCTGCTTGCACCGTTCACCTCCTGTCGAGAAGTCAAGTTCCCTTGACACGGTAGGCACCCTCTCCACAGATGTCAAGTCCACTTGACATGCCGGGCGGTCGGATGGGTCGCGCCGCCAAGGACAGGATGGGTCACACACGCCACACGACGCGGGCGGGACGTGGCGCTCCGCTACCCTTCGGCGCCGCTGCGAGCCCCGCCTCATGGGGCTGAATTGCACCGCGCCGCGGTCGACGACCGTGTCGGTGACAGGCGCAAGCGCCGAACGAGAGGGAGCGGGCCATGGAAACGGACACCATCCTGCGCGACGGGATGTCGCCCTTCGAGGCGGTCAACCATTTCTTCGCACGGGCCGCCGAGGTCAACCAGCTCAGCGATGCGGCGATCGCCGTCCTTGCCGGCACCCACCGGGAGCTTCGGGTCCAGGTCTCGATACGGCGTGATGACGGGTCGAGACTGGTCTGCAACGGCTACCGGGTCCAGCACAATGCCGCCCGCGGACCCTACAAGGGCGGGATCCGCTATCACCCGGAAGCCGATATCGAGGAGGTGCGGGCGCTCGCCTCGCTGATGACGTGGAAGACGGCGCTGGTCGATGTCCCGTTCGGCGGCGCCAAGGGCGGGGTCCAGATCGACCCGACCGGGCTGAGCGAATCGGAAGCTTCGAACGCCTCACCCGCCGCTACACCGACGAGATCTCACCGGTGCTGGGAGCGCAACGCGACATCCCCGCCCCGGACATGAACACCAATGCCCAGACGATGAGCTGGATCCTCGACCAGTACGGACGCATCTACGGTCACACCACCCAGATCGTGACCGGTAAGCCGATCGCTCTCGGTGGCTCGCTGGGGCGCCAGGAGGCAACCGGACGTGGGGTGGTGGTCGCCATCGACCAGGCCGTCGTCGATGCCGGTCTCGGTGAGCCCTCCGGGATCTCGGTCGCCATCCAGGGCTTTGGCAACGTCGGCACCTGGGCGGCACTGATCGCTGCGGAGCGCGGATACCGGGTGGTCGCCGTCTCCGACATCAACGGTGGCATCCACGCTCCTGCCGGGCTCGACGTCGGTGCGGTGGTCGCACATCTCGCCGAGTCCGGGTCCGTAATCGGTCTTCCCGGAACCGAGTCGATATCCAACGAGGAGTTGCTCGAGCTCGATGTCGACGTACTGGTGCCGGCGGCCATCGATGGGGTCATCACCAGCGCCAACGCCGACCGCATCCGGGCCAGGATCGTCGTCGAGGGGGCCAACCACCCGACCACACCGGTCGGCGACCGCATCCTGTTCGACCGCGGCGTGATCGTCGTACCCGACATCCTGGCCAACGCCGGCGGCGTCACGGTGAGCTACTACGAGTGGGTGCAGAACAACCAGGAGATGAGTTGGACCCTCGCCGACGTCAACGGTCGTCTCGAGAACAAGCTGCAGGATGCGTACCGGCAGTGCCGCGACTTCCAGACCGCCCACCCGGGACTGTCGCTGCGGGAAGCCGGATTCTCTCTTGCGGTCGCCCGGGTGGTCGAGGCAGCCGGACTACGGGGACACATCTAGTCCCCTGCACCACCAACGGTCCGCCGCTCGGAATGGGCGGCATTGGGCGGTCCGGCGCGCTTTGTAGGTTGCGCATCGCAAGATCGGGCCGCGATTGGGACTTCGGCCTCTACCCGGTGGTGGGCTCCTGTGATGAGGTGGGGTCACCACACCTTCCATCAAAGGAGGAGCCAATGAGAGCCGCGGTTGTGCCCGCACTGGGCGCACCCCTCGAGATTCGCGATGTGCCGGTGCCCGAGCCCGGTCCGGGCCAGGTCCTGGTCAAGATCGTCGCCAGCGGGCTGTGCCATACCGACATCCACGCCGCACGCGGCGACTGGCCCGTCAAGCCCAAGGTGCCGCTGATCCCCGGACACGAGGGTGTCGGTGAGGTCGTCGCCGTCGGTCCCGGGGAATCGCCGGTGGCGATCGGCGACACGGTGGCGCTCCCCTGGCTCGGACACGCATGCGGGAACTGCCGCTACTGCGTGACCGGTTGGGAGACCTACTGCACCACCCCGCAGTTCATGGGCTACACCATCGACGGCAGCTACGCCGAATACGCCATCGGCTACGCCAGCCATGTGGTGAAGGTTCCCGCAGGGATCTCCGCCCTCGACGCCGCACCGCTGACCTGTGCCGGAGTGACCACCTACAAGGCGGTGAAGGTCGCCAAGCCGCAACCTGCCGAGACGGCGATGGTTGTCGGGATCGGCGGTCTGGGTCACCTGGCGCTGCAGTACGCCAAGATCTTCGGGTCGACGACGATCGCCGTCGATGTCGAGGACGAGAAGCTGCAGCTCGCCAAGGACCTGGGCGCCGACCACGTCATCGACGGCCGGGGTGACCAGCAGGGCGAACTCGCCGCACTCGGTGGCGTCGATGTCGCCGTGGTGACCGTGCCCTCGCCGGCGGCGATGAAGGCGGCGCATGCCTCGATGAACCCCAATGGACGGCTGATCCTGGTCGGGCTCCCTGCGGACAACCGCTTCGAGCTCCCGGTGTTCGAGACCGTCCTCAAGGGCATCTCGGTCATCGGTTCGCTGGTCGGAACCCGTCAGGATCTGACGGAGACCTTCGACCTCCACGCCCAGGGTCGCACCAAGGTGATCCTGGAGACCCGCCGGCTGGAGGACGTCAACGAGTGCTTCGAGGAAGTCCTCTCCGGGCAGGTCCCAGCCCGACTGGTCTTCGACATGACCTGACGGTCCGCCGCGATCCGATCGGTGCGGCCCCGCACACTGCTCCGTCTTGGCAGTGCTGCCGGGGCCGCACCCGCGTGCCGCCTCTGCCAAGCTGTGCCAATGGACGAAAACCGTCTGATCCGCCCCGCCGAGACGGCCGATGTTGCGGCGATGGTGGCGATCTACACCCCGATCGTCCGTGACACCGCGATCTCATTCGAGATCGAAGCACCCACCGAGGTCGAGTTTGCGGGGCGTCTGGAGCGCATCACCGCCACCGATCCCTGGCTCGTGTTCGAGCACAACGGTGAGATCGCCGGCTACGCCTACGCCTCCAGCTTCCGCAGCCGACCCGCCTATGCCACCACCCGCGAGACCACGGTCTACGTCCACCCGGACCACCACGGCCACGGGGTCGGTCGGACATTGATGGTGGCACTGCTCGACGAGATCACCCGCCGTGGGGCCCGTCTGGCGGTCGCCGTGATCGCCCTGCCCAACGATGCCAGCGTGGCGCTGCACGAGACATTGGGATTCACCCGAGTCGGCGAACTGCACTCGGTTGCCCGCAAGTTCGGCACGTGGTGGGACGAGGGATTCTGGGAGCTCCAGCTCGATTCGAGGTGACCCACCCCACGCACGGGCGGCCCCCACTCGCCCGGACAGGACTCCGCGAGGAACCGGAGGGTGGCCCGGCTGCCAGGGCACACCGTGGTGCGCCCTGGCAGCCGAGTGGATCACTGCTCAGCCGTCGATTGCCTCGAAGAAGTTGACGTTGAACAGGTTCTGCGCCGTCGTCGCCGCCGGGTTGGTGTAGACCAGGTACAGGGTGATCGTGTCACCCGGATCGGTCACCGAGGTGGTCACGAACGTCCAGTCGCCCCCGGTGTCGGGCACCGCAGCGGAACCCAACAGGGTGCCGTCAGGGGCGTCGGCCCGCACCTCGATGGTGCCACCCGGCCATCCGGCGTTGGTACGAACCCGGAACCGGAGTTCGTCGATGCCGACGAAGTTCACCGGGTCGTAGGCGGTCCAGTCGCCATGGCTGACGTTGTTGAGCCGCTGGCCACCACCTTCAGCCGGATCGGAGGCGTTCTGGGTGGTCACGCCGCTGGCCTCGGTGAAGTACTGCGCCTGCTTGCGTCGGGGCTGCAGGGTTGCCTGATCTTCACTGGTGAGCGACGGCAACCCCGGTGCGCCGTGATCGGTGTAACGGGCACTGACCACCCAGTACAGGTTCAGGTCGGTGCCATGGTCGCCGGCCGACGTCTCGAAGGTTCCCTCACAGGCGTTCTGCTCACCCATGGGGTGGGCGTGCCCGTCATGACCGATGGCGGTGTTGAGCACCACCTCGTCACAGTCGATGTCGCCGTCCTCCGGATCGGTGACGTCGATCTCGAAGGGGATCTCGTCGTCCCAGTCCATGAACTGGCCGTCGAGCGGCTGCACCAGTTCCACCGTCGGCGCCGTGTTGCCCACGGTGATCGTCACCGCCACCCGACCGAAACGGTCATCGGCGTCGGTGACGGTCAGAGTCGCCGTGTACACCCCGTTGGCGGTGTAGGTGTGGGTGGGGTTGGGGTTCGTGGAGGTGGCTCCGTCACCGAACGCCCAGTGGTAGGAGACGATCTCGCCGTCCTCCTCCGGATGGTGGCTTCCGGCGCTGGAGAAGGTCACCTCGAGCGGCGGCTGACCCGACCGTGGAACAGCGGCGGCACGCGCCACGGGGGACCGCCCGTCGGCCACGTAGTCGATTCTCGCCAGCGAGGCATCGGGGTGCTCGACGAAGAACCCTCCGCCGTACTCGAGCACATAGAGCGCCCCGTCCGGTCCGAACTCCATGTCCATCGGGCGGAAGAACGTGGTGCCGTCGAAGAACCCGCGGATCTCGAGCAGGTCGCCCTCGTCGTCGAGCACCATCTGCTTGATCATGTTGCGGGTCCACTCGTAGAACATGGCGATCCCGTCGTAGTACTCCGGGAACTTGGTGGGCGAGTCGAGGTCAGGGTCGTAGTGGTACACCGGGCCGCCCATGGGACCGCCGCCGCCGCTGCCCATCTCGGGGAACTCGGGCATCACGATGTTGTTGTGATACCAGACCTCGGCGGGGGTCATCGGTGGCAGGTCGACCAGACCGGTGTTGCGGTGGGACTCGTTGACAGGGTTGTCGCAGTCGAATGCCTCGCCGGACGCCCCGGTCGCAAAGTCGTAGTCGATGTACGGCAGCCCGTTTCCGACGCAGTACGGCCAGCCGTGGTTGCGCGGCCCGTCGAGGATCACCCACTCCACGGTGGCGCGGGGACCACGGGTCGGGCTGGGCTGGTTGGCGTCGGGTCCGTAGTCGCCCACATAGACGGTGTCGGTACGCGGATCGACGGACATCCGGAACGGGTTGCGGAAGCCCATGGCGTAGATCTCGGGCAGACCCAGCTCCGGGTCGTACTCGCCGTCGGGGAACAGGTGATCCCATTCGCCGCCGTTGAACATGTTGTCGTCGGGAACGGTGTACGAACCGTCCTCCTGCACGGTGATCCTCAGGATCTTGCCGCGCAGGTCGGCGGTGTTGGCGGAGGTGCGCTGGGCGTCGAACCCCGGGTTGCGCCACGGTCGTTCGTCGATCGGGGTGTAGTTGTTCGACTGGAACGGGTTGGTGTCGTCACCCGTCGACAGGTAGAGATTCCCTTCCGAGTCGAAGTCGATGTCGCCACCGACGTGACAGCACAGCCCGCGGTTGCTCGGGACCCGGAGGATCTGCTGCTCCGACGTCAGGTCGACGTACGGGTTGACCGGGTCGTCGACGAACTTGAAGCGGGAGAGCTGGTTGTAGCCGATCCACTCGTCGTAGATCGACGGGTCGGTGTCGGGTGTGCCCTCGGGCGCCGCCCCCTCGGGGAAGCCGGGGATCACCGGGGCGTAGTAGATGTAGAGCCAGTTGTTCTCCTCGAAGTCGGGATCGATGGCGATGCCCTGCATGCCGTCCTCGGAGAACTGGTACACCGGCAGGCTGGTGATGATCCTGGTGGCGGCGGTGTTCGGATCCCAGAGACGGATCTGACCCTGGCGGTTGGTGTGGAGCACACCTCCGTCGGGCAGCACCGTCATCGACATCGGCTCACCGACCTCCCGGGTCAGGATCACCTTCTCGAAGTTGTCCCACACCGTGGCGTCGCAGTCGCCTTCGACGGCACCGGCGGTCCAGGCGATGGCTCCGGCGAGAAGCGTACGGAACGAGTCGGATGCGTAGGTGCCAGGGGAGGTTCCTAGCCCGGTGTAGAGCGCACGACCTTCGTCGACGGTATGACACCAGGTGACCGGATGGTTGTGTCCCATCGATCCGCCCTCGTAGCTGTCCTCGTCGACAGTGGCCAGGATGTGGGCGTCGCCACGGAGATCGTCGTCGAAGTTGGGCACCGCATCGATGACGTCCCAGCGTGCCGGCAAGTCGGCGGTGGCGGGATGGGCGCGGTCGAGGACCCTGAGGTCGGCAGGCTGGGTGTCGGCCCAGTCGGTGGCCCTGGCGCCGAGGAGGTCTCCGTAGAAGCCCCAGTCGGGTTCCGTCGACCCGGCGGTGTTGATCCCGACGAAGCCTCCGCCGTTGCGGATGTAGTCCTCGAAGGTGGCCTGCTGGGTGTCGTCGAGGACATCCCCGTCGGTGTTGAGGAAGACCACCGTCGAGAACCGGGACAGCCGGCGCGCCGAGTCGAACTCGTTGCTCTCTCGGGTGGCGATGACCCGGAAGCCGTGCTCGTCGCCGAGTTGTTGGATGGCGGTGATACCGGTGCGGGTGCTGGCGGCTCTCGAGCCGTCCTCCGTCTTGGCGAAGACCAGCACGCGATATGCCGGATCCTCCTGTGCGGCGGCGCCGCCCGCCATGGCCGGTAGGACCGACAACACCATGGTGGCGACGATCAGACCGATGAGACGCTTTCTTGTCCTCATGGGAACCAAACTCCTTCGGGGGGTTCGCGATGACCGAGGTCGGGGAGAGCCCGAGTCGCGCCTGTCACCCCTCCGGCGAGGTGGCGACCCAAGGAGGGGCCGTGCGTCGCACCCGCAACGGTTGGTCCTCGAGACCGCTCAAGTCTCTCCACTTGCGTCGAAACTACCCGACCTTCCGTCGTTTGTAAATAAAGTTACGCTGAGTTGGCGACCTGCTCCCGCCACACCGAACACCCCCTTTCCTCCGATCGGTGGCGCCCGGACCGGGAGGACGCGACAGGATCGATGTGGGTAGAGTCGGTTGACGACCGCCTTTCTACACCAAGAACCGGGTCACGATTCGAGATGACGGTGCACACTCCTACCGCCACCAACAACACGTTGGAGATCTATGCGGCGCTGCTCCAGGAGAAGCTGAGCGGCGATGCGGCGCTGCTCGCCAGCCAGGAGATGCTCCAGCTCCTGATGGATTCCCTCGCCGACGCCGTGTGGTGGAAGGACACCCGCTCGCGGTACCTGGGATGCAACCGGGTATTCGCCTCGTTCGCCGGAGTCGAGCCCGCCGAACTGATCGGGAAGACCGACCGCGAGATGCCCTGGGCGGACAACGACGCCTACAGCGCCGACTGGTTCATCGGGTGGGACCAGGTGGTGATGGAGTCGGGGAACTCGAAGTTCGGCATCGTCGAGCAGATCCGCTCGGCGGCCGGCGAGCCGCGTTGGGTGGCGACCAACAAGATCCCGCTGCGTGATCCGTCGGGCGAGATCATCGGGATCCTCGGCACCTTCCAGGACGTCACCGAGCGCCGCAACGCCGAGGAGGAACTTCGCCGTACCCTCGACGAGTTGGACGAACGGGTCCGGCAACGCACCGGGGACCTGGTGCGGGCCAACGAGAGCCTTCGCCGCGAGGTGGACGAGCGGGTCCGGCTCCAGGCCGAGGAGCGCCAGCAGCGCGCCTATGCCGACGCCCTCCGGGAGTTGGCAGCCACCACCACCGCCACTCTCGACCTCGATGCGGTACTGGAACGCGTCGTCGCCGTTGTCGAAC
Organism: uncultured Acidimicrobiia bacterium; assembly: GCA_963708235.1. GTDB lineage: Bacteria > Actinomycetota > Acidimicrobiia > Spongiisociales > UBA5794. The sequence goes on from OY970200.1 coordinate 3,189,165, forward strand.
GGCTGGTCACCAACGACTTCACCGCCATCATTCTCAACGTCGACGGCGAACTCGATCTGGCTCGCCATGCCACCGGTTTCGGGTACGGGGTCAGCGATCCCGACGAATGCGACCTGTCACGACTCACCATCATCGAGGCGCTCGCCGACGATCCGACCCGCCCGGTGGTGGTCGAGGACCCTCCCCATGCCATGGGGGAAGCCCATTGCGTCCTCGGCGCCCCGATGTCGCTCGGTGAGCACGTCGTGGGATACGTCATCGTGGAAAGCGCCACCCCGGGGTTCTTCGCCGCCGGTCACGCCGAGCGACTCGGCGCCGTCGCCGACCAGGCCGCCGCCGCCGTGTCCAACGTACGGCTCTTCCACAAGGCCTCGGAACTGGCCGCCCTCGAGGAGCGGCAACGGCTGGCGCGGGAACTGCACGATGCGGTGAACCAGGCGCTGTGGACGGCATCGCTCACCGCCGACAACATCCTTCGCTCGATCGGCAACGGCGAGGCGGTCCGCGATCAGGCCGAGAGGCTTCGACGCCTGACCAGGGGAGCCTTGGCGGAGATGCGGACCCTGCTGTTGGAGCTGCGCCCGACCGAGCTCACCGAGCTGGCCATCGACGATCTGGTGGCTCAATTGGCCACGGCCATCTCCAGCCGCAAGGCGCTCGACGTGGTGGTCGATCTGGAACCCGTCGAACTCGACCCGGAACGGAAGCTGGCGTTCTACCGCATCGCCCAGGAGGCCCTCAACAACGTGGCCCGCCACGCCGAGGCGAGCAGGGTGGAGGTCCGCCTCACCGGCGGACCGCCGATCGAGCTTCTCGTGGTCGACGACGGGGTCGGTTTCGACTCGAGTGTCGTGCGATCGGGGCATCTCGGGTTGTCGATCATGGCGGAGCGGGCCGCCGCCATCGGCGCCGACCTCGAGGTGGAGACAACCGAGTCCGGAGGCACCTCGCTGCGTCTATCCCTCGCCCCCGGGGATCATGATGGCTGATCCGATCCGCATCGTCGTGGTCGACGACCATGATCTGCTCCGCGAGGGCGTCGTGAGCTGTCTGCAGGCATTCGATGATCTGATCGTGGTCGGCGAGGCCTCGAACGGCGTCGCCGCCCTGGGTCTGATCGAGAGCGAAACCCCCGACGTCGTCCTGATCGATCTGGTGATGCCGGGGCTCGGCGGGATCGGCCTGATCACCCGGATCAGGGAGACGAACGCCGACATCGGCCTCCTGGTGCTGAGCAGCTTCGCCGAGAGCGCCCTGGTGCGTGAGGCGTTGGCGGCCGGCGCCGACGGCTACCTCGTCAAGAGCATCGACGCCGAAGGCCTGGCCCGCAGCGTCCGCTCGACGGCTCGCGGGCAGAAGGTGTTCGCTCCCGAGGTCCGCAAGGCGCTCACCGAGCGAACCGGCGATGTCGACGATGTGCTCACCCGGTTCACCCGTCGCGAGCGCGAGATCGCCGATCTGCTGGCCCGGGGGATGACCAATGCCGAGATCGCATCGGAGCTGTCGGTGAGCATCTTCACGGTGAAGAACCACGTCAGCAACATCCTGATGAAGCTGCATTCCCGCTCCCGCACCGAGGCGGTCGCCGTGATCCTGCGTGGCGGCATCGGCGGCGTCGGCTGACCCGGATCGGCGACAGGTCCGTTCGGACTAGTTCCTTTGGCCCCCCCGGCACCGGTTCCGCCGCCCCTGTCAATCTTTCGGGCGATCGGTCACAGTGGGCGGCACGCCAGGCACGGGACGTCATGACGCTCGACAATCAGCATTTCTTCGTCACCGGTGCGTGCGGCCCGACCGGGTCCTGGGTGCTCAAGACCCTGATCGGCCGGGGGGCCAAGGTCACGGCGTTCGACGGCGAGAACGACGACCGGCGCCTCCGCCTCATCCAGCCATGGGCAGAACAGGGCGACCTGCGACGGGTGGTCGGCGATGTCGCCGACCTGACCACCGTCGTCAAAGCGATGAAGGGCGCCACCCATGTCATCCATCTCACCCGGTCGGCTCCTCAGCCGGCGACCGAGACGGCGACGACGGCGATCCGCCGGATCGTGGGAGGCGGACTGACCGTGATCGAGGCCGGACGACGATGTGGCGTCTCGGCGCTGGTCTACGACCTGCCCGGCGACGCCCTCGGTACGGCGGGTCCGCCGCTGTACCCGAAGTCGGCCGGGGACCCGGGCTTCGAGAACCTGCTGGCCTACGCCGCATATCAGCTCTGGACCTCCTGCCACATCCCCACGGCAGGCATTCGGGTCGGCGGAGTGTACGGTGCGGGCCAGAACGAAGGACGGATGTCGACGTTGACCGAAACCATCGCGGCGGCGGTGCGCAACGTCCCATTGGCGGTTCCCACCACCGAGCCGGTCTCGGTCCACTATGTCGCCGATGTCGCCACCGCCCTCGTCGAAGCGGCAACCCGGGTGCAAACGGGAGCCACGGTGATCGATCTCCCCGGGCATCATCTCCGTGTCGACGAGTTCGTCGCCATCGTTCAGGAACTGACCGGCAACGAAACGGTCCAGGTCCACCCGGAGCGGTCCCCCGCCGATGCCCTTCCCCCACCCGAGACCGCCGGGGCCGCCCCCAACGGCGACGGCGTCCACGCTTCGGGTCTCACCGACCTCCATCGCACCGCCATCCGTGACGGAGTGCGCGGCACCCTCGAACTCCTCCGCTGGGCCCCAGAGGACCTCTACCCCGCCCTCACCGTCGACCGCTGAGCCATGACCCTCCGCCCCTGATCATCCGTCCAGGCCCTGCCCTCCCCGGCGGGGTAGGGAAGGGCGGGAGGGCCAGGGAAAGGGCAACACTCCCACACCACAGATCCCGTCAGGCAGCGAGGGAGAACCGACCCGTACTCTGCCCACAGGCCCCTTCTGGCCCTCCCCTCCTCGGCAGGAGGGGTGGCTGCGGACGCCTTTGCGGCCGCTGCCGGGGCGGAGCGCGACGCCAAATGTCCGCATCGCCCGCAGCGTCACCGATGGCACGACACCGCGCCACGAAACCCCGAACGCGCCGACCCGCACGCGACAAGTCGACCAAGAAAAACAACGACCTCGCGCCCCGCCCCACCTCCTCCCAGAACCTCGGAGGCACCCCGCCCCCCAGGGCGGGGAGGGCCAAGAAGGACCCTGGCGGACGCAGACGCGGCGCAGCGTCACCGATGGCACGACACCGCGCCACGAACCCCGAACGCGCAGACCCGCACACGACAAGCCGACCAAGAAAACGACTACCTCGCGCCCCGCCCCACCTCCTCGCAGAACCTCGGAGGCACCCCGCCCCCCAGGGGTCTGTCGATTTACTCCGTCCGCCGATTTCGGGCCGTTGGGGCACAAGGGTTTCGGAGCGCCCAGATTGCCGATCCGGAGGTATTCCGACGCTCCCCCAGGGCGGGGAGGGCCGAGAAGGACCCTGGCGGACGCAGACGCGGCGCAGCGTCACCGAATGGTACGAAACCGCTCCACGAACCCCGAACGCGCAGACCCGCACGCGACAAGTCGACCAAGAAAACGACGACCTCGCGCCCCGCCCCAACCTCCTCCATGACACGCCAGACCGCATCTTGCTCTCGGTGTGCGCATGCGGCTCGAGGACTAGTTCCTTTGGCCCCCCTCTTATGGACCGGTTCTTATCGGTCGGCCGACCCTTTCGGCGGCCGACCGGTCTCCGTACCTTGACGCCGCAGAAGGATCCCCCAGCTTTGCAGTAGATGAGGATGACTATCGAGCGCTCCATCGATGCACGGGCAAGCGCCCGCCGGGCGGCCCGACTGCGGGTGACCGGCAGACTCGGCACCGCCGCCGTCGTCGTGCCGTTGGTGCTGGTAGCGGCATGGGTGCTGTTCCTTGCCAGGGGCACATCGGCGGGGCCGGCGGTCTCCGACCCGGGGGGCTTCCTCGTCACCCTGCTCGACGGGCTCACCTTCGCCGGACTGCTCTTCGTCGTGGCATCCGGTTTCACCCTGATCTTCGGTCTGATGCGCACGGTCAACATGGCGCACGGGTCGCTGTTCCTGATCGCCGCCTATGTGGCGATCGACGTCCAGCAGGCGATGGTGGGCAAGACCCGCAACATCGATGCCTCCGACGTCGACATGCTCGCCTGGGTGGTGCCGCTGTTCGTCGGGGCCACCGTTGCGGCGGTGCTCGGCATCGTCGTGCACCAGTTGCTGTTGCGATGGAACCAGGGACAGGAGCTGCGCCAGGCCCTGATCACCTTGGCCGTGTCGGTGATACTCGCCGACCAGATGCTCGCCATGTTCGGTGGGCTCGCCGGGACGGTGGTGTGGCCGGGCGAGGTGACTCATTTCTTCGAGATCCTGGGCAAGCGTTATGCCGGGAGCAGGCTGTTCATGTTGGGGGTCGCCCTCCTCGTCGGCATCCTGCTCTGGCTGTGGCTGAACCGGACCCGAATGGGGATGATCCTCCGGGCAGGCGTCGATGACCAGCAGATGGTGCGTGCGCTCGGGGTCAACATCAGCCTGATCTTCGCCATCACCTTCTTCGTCGGCGCCTTCCTCGCCGGTCTGGGCGGGGTGATGGGGGCGTCGTTCTCGGGTGTGGCCCCCGGGTCGGACGGGCAATGGCTGCTCAACTCGCTGGTGGTGGTCATCATCGGGGGTCTGGGTTCGGTCAAGGGCGCCGCTGCAGGCGCCCTGCTCTATGGGCTGGTGGTGTCGTTCTCCCCCGCCTATCTCCCGTCCGACTACACGTTCTACAGCATCATCCTCACCTTTGCCCTGTTGGCGATCGTGCTTGCGGTGCGACCGCACGGACTGTTCGGGTCACCGGAGTGAACGCCGTGCCCGCCGGACTCCGCCGCAACGCCCTCCTCCTCGTGGTGGTCATCGGTCTCGTCATCCTCCCCGTGTTCGCCACCGACTTCTTCACCAGTTTCGTCATGACGAGGGTGCTCATCCTCGGGGTGGCGGCGGCGACGATCGTGTTCCTCTCCGCCTACGGCGGGATGACCTCCCTGGCGCAATACCTCATTTTCGGGATCGCCGGCTTCATGGTCGGCAACGCCGTCGGTCAGGCCGGCTCGAAAGGTCTCAAGCTGGGATGGGACCCCTGGGTCGCCGTGGTCTTCGCCCTCGTGGTGTGCCTGGCGGTCTCGTTGCTGCTGGGAGCCCTCGCCAGCAACAGCACCGGGATCTACTACCTGATGCTGACCCTTGTCTACGCCGTGATCGGCTACTTCTTCTTCGGTCAGGTCGTCACCTTCTCCGGGTTCGGAGGGATCACCGGGATCACACCCCCCGACGTCATCAGGGACCACCCGACACGGCTCTACTACATCGCCGTCGGGGTATCGCTCGTCACCTACGTCGGGCTCAAGGCGCTGGCCCGCACCCCCTTCGGGCTGGCGCTCCAGGGGATTCGCGATGACCACGTCCGCATGGCGTCACTCGGATACAACGTCAGGCTGCATCGGACCCTGTCGTTCACCATCGCCGGGTTCGTCGCCGGGTGTGCCGGCGTGCTCAACATCTGGTGGAACGGTCAGATCGACCCGACTTCGATCTCGATCGGGCCGACGCTCGATCTTCTGATCATCGCCGTGATCGGCGGGATCTCGTACCTCGAAGGTGCATGGCTGGGTGCCTTCATCTTCGTTGCGGCCAACAACTACCTCCGCAGCATTCCCCTCATCGATCAGCTCGGCATCACCGGCGCCCGATTCAACACGGTCGTCGGGATCGTCCTGCTGCTGATCATGGTGCTCTCCCCCGAGGGGATCACCGGGATCATCGACCGCCTCCGGTCCAAACGGCGTCGCACCGACCGCGACGGCCCGGCCACCGAAACGGCAGTCGTCGGTGCAGAACCCTCCGAGGGGAATGGCGACATATGACCCAGGTCCGGCACAGGGAACGGACCACACCGACCCAAGGCTCCGGCGGACACGCCGGGCCATCGACCAACGAGTCACAGGAGAACCAATGAGAAAGAACCCGACCACGAAGAAACTCTGGATGCTGTCCAGACTGGCGCTCGTGCTGGTGCTGATCGTTTCCGCCTGCGGTGGCGACGACGAAGGCGACTCCACCACCGCAGCGCCCGGCGATGCGGCCGATACCACCGCAGCAGGTGACACGTCGCCCCCGGCAGATTCCGGCGAAGGCGTGAAGCTTGGCATTTTGGGTGAATGTGAAGGTGCCTTCGGCGCCTTCCACGAGGATGTCGTCGCCGGCGCCGTGTTGGCGTTCATCAACGGAGCCGGCGCTACGTCGACCTCGACCACCACGGCACTCGACGGATTCACCGGCGCCAGCGCCGGCGGCGTGGACATCGAACTGGTCGGGATCGGCTGTGGCGACGACACCGCCGATCGCGCCATCCAGGAAGTGCGCATGCTGGTCGAGCAGAACGGCGCCAACGTCGTCATCGGACCCCTGTCCGGCGACGAGAGCATCGCCGTTGCCAACTACGCCAAGGACAATCCCCAGGTCACCTTCATCGACGGCGCCGCCGGCGCACAGGAAACCACCATGCAGGTGCAGGCACCCAACTACTTCCGGTTCCACGGCGACGGCGCCCAATGGAATGCCGGTCTCGGTGAGCTGGTCTACGACGCCGGTTGGCGCACCGCCGCCGTCATCGCCGACGACTACAGCTTCGGATGGACCTCGGCAGCCGGATTCATCGCCGACTTCTGCGCCGTCGGCGGCGAGGTCGTCACCCGGGTGTTCCCGCCGCTGGGAACCACGGACTACTCGTCGTTCGTCCAGCAGCTCCCCGACACCGACGAGGTCGACGGGTACTTCTGGGTCGTCGGCGGCACCGGCACGCAGGCCTCGCTGGAAGCCTTCGTCAACTCCAAGGGTGATCTCACCGGTGATCAGCACGCCGGGAACCTGTTCTTCAACCCGGGTCTCGCCTCGGCGCTGGGAACCGGAATCGCCGGCGCCTACGTCGGTGGCTTCGCCACCCTCCCCGGCGACGTCAGCACCCCCGAGATCACCGCCTACCTCGAGAGCGCCGATGCGGCATGGGAAACCCTGGCCGGTGGCCTGACCGGCAACGAGCCGGGCCCGCCGTCGACGGCTGCCGGATTCGGCTTCTTCTACGCCTACTACTCAGGCGGGTACGCCCTGGTCGAGGCGCTGAAGCAGGTCAACGGCGACCTCAGCGACAACCATGCCGCACTGCGTGAAGCACTGTCGGGACTCACGATCAACCCGGGCTACGGCGAGGTGTACCTCGACGAGAACCGCCACGGTGTCATCGACGTGGGTCTCAGCCAGCTGGTGGTCGAGGGTGACGAGGTCATCTCCAAGACGGTGGCGATCATCCCCGGGGTCGACCAGGGCTTCGGCGGGACGTTCAGCCCCGACACCCCGCCGCCGTCCCGCACCGATCCCGGTTGCGAGGCTCGAGAGCTGCCGTGGCACGGCAATGCCATCCCGGTGGTCGACGGGGTGCCCCAGCAGTGACGCCGACGGTGCAGCCCTCCGATTCGGTCATGGCGACCCCTGGACACCCGGTTCTCCGGGTGTCCAGGGTCACCATGACCTTTGGAGGGCTGCACGCCGTCGACGGCGTCGACCTGGAGGTGGCCAGCGGTGAGCGACTCGGTCTGCTCGGTCCCAACGGAGCCGGGAAGACCACATTGTTCAACGTGATCACCGGCGACCTCCACCCCACCTCGGGGACGGTGACGATCCATGACGTCGACTGCACCCATCTCCCGGCCCGCTACCGCACCCGACTCGGTATGGCTCGGACCTATCAACGCACCAGACTCTTCGGCGGTCTCACCGTCGGGGACAACCTCTACCTCGCCGAAGCGGGGCGGCTCGGTCGGCACCGGACGTTGTGGCGATCATCGGTCGACCGCGACATGCGGGAACGGGCGGCGGAGATGGCTGCCCGTGTCTGGCTCGGGTCGCACCTGCATACGCCGGTGGCGGACCTCTCCCACGGCGAGCGTCGCCAGCTCGAGGTGGGAATGGCCATGGCTTCCGACCCGTCGATCCTCCTCCTCGACGAACCCGCCTCGGGGCTGTCGCGAGGGGAGCGCCAGCGCCTCACCGAACTCCTCGCCGGACTCCCCGAAGATGTGACGCTCGTGCTGATCGAGCACGATATGGATGTCGCCCTGACCACCGCCCGGCGGGTGGTGGTGATGGCCGACGGCCGCGTGGTCGCCAGCGGCTCGACCGAAGAAATCCGCCACAACCCTCTCGTTCACGAGATCTACCTCGGACGGAGGGACACCACGTCATGAGCGAGCCGCTGCTCACCGTCACCGATCTCCGCGCCGGGTACGGCACCTCGCTGATCCTTCACGACCTGAGCTTCTCGATGGGGGTCGAGGCGGTGGCGATTGTCGGCCGCAACGGGATGGGCAAGACCACGCTGTGCAATGCCCTGATGGGGCTGGTCAAGCCGACGGGCTCGATCACCTTCCACGGGAGCCGCATCGACGGGCTGGCCCCCGAGAAGATCGCCAGGGCGGGTATCGGGTACGTCCCCCAGGGTCGCCGGCTGTTCCCCTCGCTCACCGTGGACGAGCACCTCCGCATGATCGCCAAGAAGCCCGGTCCGGACATCCGGTGGACCCCCGATGCGGTGTACGACCTGTTTCCCCGTCTCGCTGAACGACGCCGCAATGGCGGCGGGGACCTCTCCGGCGGCGAACAACAGATGCTGGCGGTGGGCCGTGCGCTTCTGCTCAACAGCGCCCTGGTCATCATGGACGAACCGTCGGAGGGCCTCGCCCCGACGATCGTCGATGTCCTCACCGACGCCGTCCACCATCTCGTCGACGAGGGCGTCGCCGTCCTCGTCGTCGAACAGAACCTTCATGCCGCCACCGAGATGGCGGACCGGCAACTGGCAATGGTGTCAGGCCGCATCGAGGCGGAGATGACCTCCGAGGAACTCCGATCCGACGCCGCCCTGCAGAAGCGGTACCTCGGAGTCGACGCATGACCGCTGACTGCACCACCCACACCACAAAGACCGAAAGCGAGCGAACGTGACCAGCATCGCCCTCCTGGGCTCGAAGTTCATGGGCCGAGCCCATTCCAACGCCTGGATGAAGGTCGGCAAGTTCTTCCCCCAGGTCGAGGCTCCACGACTCCACACCGTCTCCGCTCGCGACGCCGAACAGCTCGCCGAATTTGCGGCGCAGTGGGGGTGGGAGCACTGGTCGACCGATTGGGGAGCAACCGTGGTCAGCGACGAGATCGACCTCGTCGACGTCGCCACTCCCAACAGCCTCCACGCCGAGCAGGCCATCGCCGCCCTGGAGGCGGGCAAACACGTCGTCTGCGAGAAGCCCCTGGCGGACACGCTTGCGTCCGCCCAGGCCATGGCCGATGCAGCGGCCGCCGCCCCCGGGATCGCCGTGGTCTGGTACATGTACCGGCGGGTGCCGGCGGTGGCGCTCGCCCACCAGCTGGTCCGACGCGGCGCCATCGGCCGGATCTACCACGTCCGCGCCGCCTACCTCCAGGGATGGGGCGGGCCCGACACCCCGTTGCTGTGGCGGTTCCAGCAGGACGTCGCCGGGTCCGGCGCCCATGGCGACCTCAACGCCCACATCATCGATGCGGTCCGGTTCGTCACCGGCGAGGAGATCGTCACCGTCGAGGGCGCCATCGAGCACACCTTCATCGAGGAGCGCTCGGTCATCGAAGGAGGCGTCGGTGGCGAGATCGCCGGGGCCGGAGCCGGGACCGCCGGCGTGAAGGCGCCGAGCACCGTCGACGATGCCGTGATGTTCATGGGACGGATGTCCGGCGGAGGTCTCGCCAGCTTCGAGGCCTCCCGGCTCGCCACCGGGTACCACAACGCCCACCGCTTCGAGATCCACGGCGAGCGCGGTGCCCTGCGTTTCGACTTCGAGCGGATGAACGAGCTCGGCTTCTACGATCTCACCGGTGAGGCAGCTACCCAGGGTTGGACCACCATCGACGTCACCCGCGGCGGTGACGGGCATCCCTACGCCGACGCCTGGTGGCCGGCCAGCCACGGTCTGGGTTACGAGCATGCGTTTGTCAACCAGGCCGCCGACATGCTCACCGTGATCGGCGGAGGCGCGCCGTTGGTGCCCCTCCCCGACTTCGCCGATGCCCTGAAGACCCAGCGGGTGCTCCAGGCGGCCCTGGAGTCGGCGCGCCATCGCAGCCCCGTCGCCATCGACGACCTCTGAGCGACCCCGACCCATCATCAACAGGAGGACCACTGTGACCGACCTCGAAGCATTCGAGCCCGCCTACATGCCGGTCGGCGTGCTGACCGCGGCGCTCCAGGAGTTGACGCCGCGAGAACAACGTGATCCCGATCCGGACCTGGCCATCGAGGAATGGCTGGACTATGCCGCCTCGCTGGGTGCCGACTGTATCGAGCTGTCGGCGGCACTCCACCCCACCCAGTCGGATGTTCCGCCGGAGGCCATGTTGGATCCGGTGGCCAACACCCTCGACCTGCGTCAGCCCTTCGACGAACAGCGGGCCAGGCGGGTCAGCGCCGCCGTCGACGCCACCGGGGTCTCGATCGCCGATATCGCCTACTTCGACAACATGCTCCATGACGACCCGGCGATCCGCACCAAGAAGCGGGACTTCATGGTCGGGGTCATGGACACGGCGGTGCTGCTCGGGGTCGAGGCGGTGTGCGGGTTCGTCGGCCGGGATCAGAGCCGTTCGATGGACCAGAACCTGATCGAGTTCGAGGAGTCGTTCATCCCGCTGCTCCAGGAAGCCAAGACCCGGGGGCTCCAGTACCGCGTCGAGCAATGCCCGATGCCAGGGTGGGTGCCGAACGACAACTTCCACAACAACATCGGATATACCCCCGCCATGTGGATCGCCCTGCATCAGATCTGCGAGCGTCACGGGGTTCAGGACCAGTTCCGCATCCACTACGACCCGTCGCACTCGATCCTGATGGGCCAGGACACCCGCTCGATGTTCCAGTACCTCGCAGATGAGGGATACGGGTTCCTGATCAGCGGCCTCCATGTCAAGGGCCAGGTCATCGACTCCCGAGGGGTTTCCGCCTGGGGGTACGGGGGACAGACCGTCCAGCGCGGCGACTGGGTCGACGGTGAGGTCTCGTCCAACCCGGCCGACCTGGGGAATGCCTGGCTCAAGCAGACCGTCCTCGCCGAGCACGAGTTGCCGGGGACGGCGCGCCACGACCCTCTCGGGTACCTCCAGAACCGCACCGTCGACTGGCTCGACCACCAGCTTGCGCTGCGTGAACTGCTCGATGTGGACCCGACCAAGGTTCCGCTGATCGTCGAACACGAATATCCGCCGGCCCGGATCCAGGACAAGGACCGGCTCCGCCCGATCCTTGCCGGTTCGATCTCGTTCAGCCGCCACATCGACCGTGCCGCCGCCGACATGTACGCCCTGCAGCACGAGGTGCTCGCCGCTCAGGGCATCCCGATCCAGGGTGTCGGTCGCCAGGCCTACAGGAGCTGATCATGGACACCTTCTTCGACGAAGTTCCCGGACCCATCGCCGTCGGCGGAACCGGGGGCGGTGACGGGCTCGGTTACCGCGTCTACGACCCGGACCGGATGGTGGCGGGCAAGCGGATGGAGGACCATCTCCGTATCGCCGTCTGTTACTGGCACAGCTTCAACTGGCCCGGCAGCGACATCTTCGGCGCCGGGACCTTCGACCGTCCCTGGCTCGACCCCGCCATGGAACCGATGGCGGCGGCGACGATGAAGCTCGACGCCGCCTTCGAGTTCTTCACCAAGCTGCGGGTGCCGTTCTACTGCTTCCACGACGTGGACATGGCGCCGCCGGGGGCGACGCTTCGGGAGAGCCGGTCCAACCTGGACGAGCTGGTGGACCGTGCCGGTGTCAAGATGGAGGAGACCGGGGTGCGGCTGCTGTGGGGCACCGCCAACCTGTTCTCGCATCCCCGTTTCGCCGCCGGCGCCGCCACCAACCCCGACCCGGATGTCTTCGCATACGCCGCCGCCCAGGTGCGCAGCGCCCTCGACGCCACCCACCGGCTGGGCGGCGCCAACTATGTCCTGTGGGGCGGCCGGGAGGGGTACGAGACCCTGCTCAACACCGACCTGACCCGCGAAGCGGACCAGTTCGCCCGGTTCCTCCATCTCGTCGCCGAGTACAAACATCAGATCGGTTTCACCGGGACGTTGCTGATCGAACCGAAGCCGCAGGAGCCCACCAAACATCAGTACGACTACGACTCGGCCACGGTGCACGGGTTCCTCGACCGCTACGGGCTCACCGACGAGTACCGGGTCAACATCGAGGTCAACCACGCCACGCTCGCCGGGCACTCGTTCCATCACGAGGTCGCCTATGCGATCGCCAACGGCATCTTCGGCAGTGTGGATGCCAACCGCGGGGACCCGCAGAACGGGTGGGACACCGACCAGTTCCCCAACTCGGTCGAGGAGTTGAGTCTGGCGATGCTCGAGATCCTGCGCGGCGGCGGCTTCACCACCGGTGGGTTCAACTTCGACACCAAGCTGCGTCGCCAGAGTCTGGACCGCACCGATCTGTTCCACGGCCACATCGGCGGAATCGACACCCTGGCAAGGTCGCTGCTGGTTGCGGCGGCGCTGATCGACGACGGCGGGCTCGACGACGCCCGGCGCCGGCGCTACCAGGGGTGGGATGCCGACCGCGGCCGGGCCCTGCTCGACGAGTCGGCGTCACTCGGCGACATCGCCGACGAGGCCGTCGCCGCCGACCTGGACCCGGTCCCGGTGTCGGGACAGCAGGAACTGCTCGAGAACCGGGTCAACGACGTCCTGTGGTCGACGGAGGGTTGAGGTGACCCAATCGCACCGGCTCCGGCCGGGGGGACAACACGGGGTGGCGGGATGAGCCTGGTTCTCGGGATCGATTGCTCCACCACCGCCACCAAGGCGATCCTGGTGGATCGGAGCGGTGCGGTGTGCGGCGTCGGGACGTCGTCGTATGACTACGACACTCCGCAACCCCTGTGGACCGAGCAGGATCCGACGGTGTGGTGGCACGCCGCCGCCGCCGCCATCCGGCAGGTGCTCGAAGCGGCGGGCGTCGACGGGTCCGAGGTCGACGCCGTCGGGCTCACCGGCCAGATGCACGGCTCGGTCCTGCTCGACGGCGAAGGCGAAGCGGTACGTCCCGCCATCCTGTGGAACGACCAGCGCACCGGCGCCGAATGTGATGAGATCAGGCGACGGGTCGGCCGGGAACGGCTGATCGAGATCTCCGGCAATGATGCGCTGACCGGGTTCACCGCACCGAAGCTGCTGTGGGTGCAACACCACGAACCCGAGGCCTGGGCCCGGGTCCGTCACATGCTTCTTCCCAAGGACTACCTGCGCTACCAGTTGACCGGAGACCACGCCATCGATGTGGCCGACGGATCGGGGACGCTCCTGTTCGAGTTGGTGGCGCGGACCTGGTCCCCCGATCTGCTCGAGGCGCTCGACATCCCCTCTTCGATGGTCCCGCCGACGTTCGAGGGCCCGGAGGTCACGGGCACCCTCACCCCAGAGGCCGCCGCGGCGACCGGGCTGCGCACCGGAACCCCGGTGGTCGCCGGCGGCGGCGACCAGGCGGCGAACGCCGTCGGCGTCGGGGCCATCACTCCCGGTGTGGTGGCCGTATCGCTGGGAACATCCGGAGTGGTGTTCGCCACCACCGCCGGACCGTCGATCGAAGCGGACGGGCGGGTCCACGCCTTCTGTCATGCCGTCCCCGATCGCTGGCACATGATGGGGGTGATGCTCTCGGCCGCCGGGAGCCTGCGCTGGCTCCGGGACTCGCTGGCACCGGGCACGGAGTTCGCCGATCTCGTGGCTCAGGCCGCAGACGTCCCGGCCGGGAGCGACGGGTTGCTGTTCCTCCCGTATCTGACCGGGGAGCGCACCCCACACCCCGACCCCTTGGCGCGGGGAGCGTTTGTCGGTCTCACCATCCGCCACGGACTGCCTCACCTGACCCGGGCAGTACTCGAGGGGGTCGCCTTCGGGCTCAAAGAGGGCCTCGATCTGATGGTGGCCTCGGGGTTGCCCCGACCCAACCAGCTCCGGATGTCGGGTGGAGGGGCCCGCAGCCCGCTGTGGCGCCAGATCCTCTCCGACGTCGTCGGCGCCGAGATCGTGATCCCCGACAGCGGGGAGGGCGCCGCCTTCGGTGCGGCATTGCTGGCCTCGGTGGGTGCCGGATGGTTCCACAACATCGAAGAGGCTTGCGCTCAGGGCGTCAACGTCGCTCCCGCAACGTCCCCCGGGATCGAGGCGCCCTCCTATGGCGAGTCGTACCAACGCTATCGGGAGCTCTACCCGGCACTCGCTCCCGTGTTCCACGCCACTCGCTGATACGGACGCGCCTACCTGGCTGCCCGGGGCGGCACCGGGACCCGCAACTCCTCACAACCCGAAAGCAGCGGCGTATCGCACCACGCCCGCAGGGATGGGGGTGCCGTCGAGGGACATCACCATCAGCGCCTCATCCGGTACCTCGAACGACACCGTCACCCCGTGCCCAGACGCGGTCCCGAACCCGAACCGCGGGTAGTACCCGGGATGGCCGAGCACCACGGCGCTCGATTCGCCGAGCACCCGCGCTGCCTCCAAGGCGGCGGCGGTCAACGCTGTCCCGATGCCGCCGCCGTGCAACTCCGGGACGACCGCAACCGGCGCCAGCGCCAGCGACCGCTGGTCACCGATGTGGCATCGAGTCAACAATGCATGCCCCACCACTCGCCCGTCGTCGACGGCCACCCAGGAAAGCTCGTCGACCCAGGCCGACTCGAGACGCAGACGGTCGACGAGATCAGCCTCCTCGGCCGTGGGAAACGCCGCCAGATGCACCTCCCGCACCGAACGAGCATCCCCCGGCAACTCGAGGCGAATGATCACGCCGTCGGCATGTGCACTGTGGTCCATCGGTACCTCAACTTGTCAGGGTCGACCGGTCGCTTTCCGTCATCCTTGCCAATTCATGGTGTGCATGTGAACCAACGCACGGTCAAGTCGCCCATCCCGGCCCCAGGGGCTCGAGGACACTTCAAGGGGCGGGTCTTGACTCCGCGCCCCGCCCCGGTATGAGTCCCCTGGAGTGGTGAGTTTCGGGGAGCGGTTGGTCCACTGGGTGGTGGGCCACCGGTGTGATGCTTGGTGTGTACGTCCAGGTGCACAGCAAGTAGATCACACCGATGGCCCTGTCCGATTCTGCCCTATCTGAATTGTTGGATGCGCTTCGTGTCGGTAGCGGCACGGGGCGGGGAGGGCCGGAAGGGGGCCTTCAGTGCCGGATCTCGTGCCATCTCCGCCTCCAGAGGACGCGACGACCTGGCAACGAGCTCCCCTTCTCGATCTACCCATCCGCAGCTTCTCCCTCGGCCCTCCCCGCTGCGCTCAGCGTCCGCAAGCGTCCGCTGCACCCCGCCCCGTGTACGGCCGTGGATGTTCCTTCTTGGCCCTCCCCGCTGCGCTCAGCGTCCGCAAGCGTCCGCTGCACCCCGCCCCGTGTACGGCCGTGGATGTTCCTTCTTGGCCCTCCCCGCTGCGCTCAGCGTCCGCAAGCGTCCGCTGCACCCCGCCCCGTGTACGGCCGTGGATGTTCCTTCTTGGCCCTCCCCGCCCCGGGGGGCGGGATGCCTCCGAGGCTTTGGGAGGAGGTGGGGCGGGGCGCGACGTCTGCGTCCTGTGTGGGTCAGCGTGTCGCCTGCGGGCGGGCGAGGGAGTGCGGCAACGCACCCCGGACAGACGTTGATGGGCGACGATCACGCGCGATGCCTGGCCGAAATCACAGCGGCGACACCGCCGCTACCGCCTCCTGCCGAGGATTCGTCGGAACTCACCACAGATCGACCGACGGGGCATCGGCTTGTTCCGGTTCGCACAGCCAGTCCCTGATCCGCAACGTGGCTTCGACGTCGTTGCGGTTGTAGGCGAGCAACCACGACCTGGCGGTTGCTCGATCGTCCGCAGACGCCTGGGCGTCGGTAGCGACCGCCCGGTAGGTCATCGAGATGCTGCCGCCGGCGTCGTCGGCATCCCAGGCGAATCCGGCGAGCGGCGCCACCGCCTTGAGACCGACCGAACCGCCGCTGGTCCACTGTGTCTTGAACACCTGATAGAGATCCACCCACTCGTCGCTCGAGGTGAATTCGACGATGGCGGCGTTGGCCGCTTCGTCGCTGCGGGTGATCCGGAGCATCTCGCCCTTCTCGGCGCCCTCGTGCCAGCAGTACACCCGGACGGTGACACCGGCGAGCTTCGCCGCCTGCCGGATCTGGCTTAGCCACCCCCAGAACGCATCGAACACGTTGCGCTCGGTGGACTCGTCGAGGACGGTCCAGCCCGCAAAGGGGTGGTATCCCGGGTCGACGAGACCCGATCCGGACCGGTCGGTGACCAGCGCCCCCCACAGGTAGACCCTGCCGGTGATGTCGTTCTCCATATCGATGTCGATCTCGAGATCCGCTCTCGGGGTCTGCACCGTGTCGACCCAGGGCCAGCGGTAGACGGCGAGCTTGCCCAGCGCCGCCCGGGCGTTGACGATGTCGACCGGCGCCGACCGGGGCAGGTCGACAATGGCGGGATCGATCGCCAGGCCGGCGATCTCCCCGGCCGTACCCAACCGGGCCCGGGCAAGCGCCGCCTGTTGCGCTGTGGCGCCCCCGTCCACCAGGGTGACCGCCGGCGTATCGGGGGGAACCGCTGCGGCTTGTCCGGCGAGAGTCGGGACGTCGATCCCGGCGGCGTGGAGCGTCGCCACCCGATGGCTCACCCCGGCGAGCTGGTCACGGGTGCGGATCCCCGCCTCCCGGTAGCTGCGCCAACCCGCATACCGGACCCCGGGGACAAGACTCACATCGCCAGGCCCTGCGGTGAGTAACGGACCACAGTGGCCGACCCAGGGACACGTCGCACACTCCCAGCACTGCATCGGTTCGACGAGCAGCTCCGCTCCGGCGACACCGTCGACGACCCGTTGCGCCTCGGCTGCGATGTCGAGCCGGAAGTCGAACTCGAAATCGTAGATCTCCATGGTGGAACGCTGCCTGGCGGCGTGCGGGCCGGTCGAGCGGGTGCGCCACATCTCTGCGTCGAGCCGGTACCAGACGACGATCCGTTGCTTCCCGATGATGCCGCCCCAGTCGCCATCGGCGGCGTGGCCGACGGCCTCCAGCATCCGCCGGTAGTGGGCAAGTTGGAGGGCGTCCCCGCGGTGGGGCCGCAGCACACGCTGCGTCACCAGCGATGCCGCCTCCGGACTCGGGTCGGCCAGTGACGACACGCTCATTTCCGGGGCCGGCTCGTCGTCACCGACACCCTCCCGACCGGTCTCGCTGCCGCGGTCGTCGATGACCGTGACGGTGAGGTGGTGCTTGATGTCGACGGTGACATACCCGGCACGACCTTGATCGGTGTCGGTCGACCGGACCAGGAGATCGGGCTCACCCACGCGGCGCCCCGCCTCGTCGAGTGGGAGCCGGCCCCCGACGACCACCGGCGCACCGCTTCGCATCGCCCGTAGCGTCTCCTCTTCCTTTGCCGAGGCACCGAGACCGGCATCGATGAAGACCCAGGAGGGCCGGGCGACAGATCGGAGTTCGGCGACGACGTCGTCTTCGAAGCGATTGCCCTCATCCCGGCGCTGCTGGACATCCACCGGGACCGCAACCGTCGGTTCAGCGGGCAGAACGACGTCCCACTGCACCCGGACCGGACACCGCCTGGCGGCGGATCCGCCGAGGGGTGGCACCGTCCGCACATCAGATTGAGTGGCCACCAACGTCCCTCCTGTCAGCCGCAGTTCACGCGCCCTGCTCCCGGCAACCTACCTGGGGGGTGTGACATCACCCCACCGTTCCGGGGTGCGTGCCGTCAGACCAGCAGGCTGCGGATCTGGCGGATGGCGACCACCAGCCCGGAGATGTCATCGACGCCGTCGAGGGAGAGCGATCGGAGCATCCGGGTGAGCCGTTCCCGCACCGGGGTCCGCGCTTCGACGTATGTGGCAAGCGCCTCGTCGGCAGGCAGGGTCCCGGTCTCCACCAGCACCCGCTCGGCGAGCTGACGTCGCAGGGTGACCACATCGTCCGCCACCGCCTGGGTGGCGCCCCGCTGCCACCGGTTGCTCGCCGGCACCCTGGCCAGCTCGTCCTCGAGCCAGTTGATCTGGAAGGCGGGGCCGACCCCGAGGAAGATCCTCGCCACATGCGCCAATGAGTATCCGGTGCGGTGGGCGAGGTCGATGATGTCCGGGGCATGAACCAGCTCATCGGCGTACACATGCCGGCGAGCGATGTCGCCCGGGACGCCGCGGGCGATCCATTCCTCGATGAGCGCCTCTCGCTCCTCGCCCCATCCGGAAGGGCCGAGGTGCTCGATCGAAGCCGCCAACTCGCGGAAGGCGGCCTGGGTGGGCTCGACCACCCGGTCCAGCGCCTCGGTCGGCGAGGTGTTGAGATGCCAGCGGGTGACGGCCTCGACCAACCGGTCGATACCGCCGAGCAACTCCCTCTCGACCTCGGCGGGGAGCGTGCCGCTGAGCTCCTCCACCTGTGCCCACCGTTCGGTGGCGTCGGTGACGGACCGGGCGATGTGATAGGCCCGCACCACCCGCGCCGGGCTGGAGGCGGTGTCGACCATGAGCCGGGTCACGAAGGTGATGCCTTCGGCGTTGACCACCTGGTTGGCGAGCAGGGTGGCGATCAGCTCACGGCGCAGCGGATGCTCCGGGATCAGGTGTCCGAAGCGCTCGACCACCGGCGCCGGGAAGTAGTCGAACAGTTCGCTGTCGAATTCTCCGGAATCGGGGAGGTCGGACGCCAGCAGCCAGTCCCGGAGCTGCCGCTTGGCGTAGGCGAGCAGGACCGCAAGCTCCGGGCTGGTGAGACCGAGACCGGCCCGGGTGCGCTCTCCCATCTCCTCACTCGAAGGCAGTCGCTCGATGTGGCGCACCAGCAGTCCCTTGGACTCGAGCACCATCATCAGGTCCTCGTGGGCGTCGAGACGGATGCGCGACTTGGCGGCGGCCTGCGCCAGGATCTGTGCCTGGAGGAAGTTGTCGTACAGGATCGCCCGCACCACGTCGTCGCTGACCGACGCAATGAGCTCATCGCGGCCCCGACGATCCAGTTCCCCGCGTTCCTCGGCCAGCCCGAGGAGGATCTTGAGGTTGACCTCACGGTCGGAACAGTTGACCCCGCCGGAGTTGTCGATGAAGTCGGTGTTGATCCGACCCCCCTTGGTGGCGAACTCGATCCGACCCGGTTGGGTCAGCCCGAGGTTGCCGCCCTCACCCACCACCTTGCACCGCATCTCGATGGCGTCGACCCGTACGGCATCGTTGACCCGGTCACCGACCTGCTCGTGGGTCTCGTGGGTAGCTTTGACATAGGTACCGATCCCGCCATTCCACAACAGATCGACCGGCGAGCGGAGGATCGCCTGGATCACCTCGTCGGGTGTAAGTCTGGTGGGTCCGTCGAGCCCGAGAACCGGCGCCGCTTCCGCCGAGATTTCGATCAGCTTCGACTCGCGGGACCACACCCCTCCCCCGGCGGAGATGAGCGCCGGATCGTAGTCCTGCCACGACGAGCGGGGAAGATCGAACAGCCGGCGGCGTTCCGCAAACGCCAGCGCCGCATCGGGGTCGGGGTCGATGAAGATGTCGCGGTGATCGAAGGCGGCCACGAGCCGCAACTTCGGCGAGTAGAGCATGCCGTTGCCGAAGACATCGCCGGACATGTCGCCGATGCCGACCACCGAGATCGGATCGACCATCGGGTCGAGCCCCATCTCGCGCAGATGCCACCGCACCGATTCCCAGGCGCCCCGGGCGGTGATCCCGAGCACTTTGTGGTCGTAGCCGGCGGACCCTCCGGAGGCGAAGGCGTCGCCCAACCAGAATCCGTATTCGGCGGCGATGGCGTTGGCGGTGTCGGAGAAGGCGGCCGTGCCCTTGTCGGCGGCGACGACGAGATAGGGGTCGTCCTCGTCGTGGACGACGACATCGGCGGGGTGGACCACCTCGCCCCCAACCAGGTTGTCGGTGACATCGAGCAACCCACCGATGAACTTGACGTAGCCGGCGAGCACCGCCTCACCCACCTGTGACGGATCGGCGGGACTCTGCCGCAACACGAACCCGCCCTTCGAGCCGGTCGGGACGATCACCGCATTCTTGGTCATCTGCGCCTTCATCAGACCCAGCACCTCGGTGCGGTAGTCCTCCCTGCGGGTCGACCAGCGCAGCCCGCCGCGGGCGACCTTGCCACCACGCAGGTGGATGCCCTCGACCGCCGGGTCGTAGACGAAGATCTCGTACAGCGGCGCCGGCATCGGCATCCCCGGAACGTCGACCGAGCGGAACTTGAAGCTCAGACAGCGCCGCTCCGGCCGGAACGTGTTGGTCCGGACCGTGGCCATGATCAGTCCGAGCAGGGCGCGCAGGATGCGGTCCTCGTCGAGCGATCGGACCGAATCGAGCTGACGTTCGATGCGTGCGACGACTTCATGGCCCGGACCGGGAGTGGGGTGGTTCGGGTCGAAACGGGTCTCGAAGAGGTCGATGAGATCGGCGGCGATCTCGGGGTGGGCGGCGCAGACATCATTGATGTACTGGGCGGTGAAGCCGGGGCGGACCCGTCGCCAATAGGTGCGGTAGGCCCGCAGGATCCGCACCTGCCGATAGGTGAGGTCGGTGGTGATGACCAGACGGTTGAGCGAGTCCGATTCGGCCCGCCCGTCGAGGATGGCGGCGACGGTCTCGGCGACCCGTTCGGCACAGCGGCCCAGCCCGAGCATCTCGCCGGATGCGTCCTGCACACCGAAGTCGTGGATGACGATGTCCTCGGTGGTGACGAGCCGGGTCGGGACCTCCTCCACCACCCGCAGCCCCAACGCTTCGAGGGTGGGCATCACCTCGGACAGCATCAGCTTCCCATCGGCCTTGTACACCGCCAGCCGGGTGAGACGCTCGTCGCCCGTGGTCTCGTTCTGGAGCCCGACCACGAAGCGACCCCCGCTGTCGGCAAGCTCCTGCAGCCGGAGGATGTCTCCCAGCACGAGGTCGGTGGGCACCGAGTTGCGGTAGTACTCGGGGAACTCCGGCCCCCACCTGGCGGCCAGCTCGGCGCCGGTGTCGGCCCCGTACTCGGCCATCATCAGCTCGGAGATGCGTTCCTCCCAGGTGCGGGTGATCGCCAGCACCTCGGCTTCCAGCTCGCCGTGGCCCACTCCGACGGCTTCGCTGTCGGAGACCCACACGGTGAAATGGAGGCGCGCCGTGTCGGTCTCCCCGAGGGCGAGGCGGTAGTCGATCGACGTGCCGTTGAGGCGTTCGAGGAAGAGGTCCTGGAGTTGGCGTCGCACGTTGGCGTCGAACCGATCGCGCGGCATCACCACCAGCAGCGAGACGCTGCGCTGCAGCAGGTCGCGGCGCACGAAGAGACGCACCTGCTCGCGCTCCTGCAACTCGACCAACCCCACCATGGAACGACGGATGTCCTCGGTGGGTGTGGAGAACAGCTCGTCCTTGGGGAAGCTCTCGAAGAGCTGGACCAGCTCCTTGTAGTAGTGCGAGCCTTCCATGGTGTCCTCGGCCTCGAGGATCTGCTCGAGCTTCGAACGAAGAATCGGAATCTGCCGCACCGGAGTCATGTAGGCCTTCGAGGCGAACAGACCGAGCAGCCGGGCTTCGCCGAGCACCTCGCCATCGGGTCCGATCCGTCGTACGCCGATGTAATCCATCTTGGCGCGGCGGTGGACCCGGGAGAGCCGGTTGGTCTTGGTGATAACCACCAGTTGCCCGCCCTCGTAGCGGGTGCGCAGTTCGGGGCTCATGTCGTCGAGCAGCACCGGTTTCGAGTACGCCGACCGGTCCGAGCGGCGCAGGATGCCGAGCCCGGTGTCGGCGTCGACGACGACGGCCCGGCCTTCGGGCGAGTCGACGATGGAGTACTCGCGGTAGCCGAGAAACACGAAGTTCATGTCGAGCAGCCATTCGCAGAATGCGACCGCCTCGGCGATGTCCGCCTGCGGGTAGCGCGCCGCGCTGTCACGCACGATCCTGATCATCCGGTAGACGGCGCCCTGCATCTGCTCGAAATCGGTGACGGCGTTTCGCACGTCGCGCAGCACGATCCGTAGCGCCGCTTCGAGGTCCTCGATCTCGTCGGGAGTGAGGGTGCGGCCCAGCTCGATGTGCTGGAGCGATTCGCGGATCGAGGTTGCTCTCGTCGACAAGATCTCGACGATCCGCCCGTCATGAGCACGTTGGATACCGAGAACGGGATGGAAGACCCGGCTGACCTGATACCCCTTGCCCTGGATCTCGTTGGTGAGCGAGTCGACGAGGAAGGACATGTCGGGGCAGATCACCTCGACCACGGTGCCACCGGTGGTGTAGCCGTGGTCGGCGACGGTCGGGGTGTATACCCGGACCTCGGGGGTGGCGCCGTCGTGGCGATCGGCGAACTCGAACAGCGACTGCACCTGGGCGATGATCGCTTCGTCGCTGTGGGACTCGAGGTACTCGAGGGGTACCCGGTTCAGGTAGCGACGGGCGAACTCGGAGACCACTGCAGCGTCACCTGAAGCTGAGTCAGCGATACGTTCGGCGAGTGCCGAGACGGCAAGATCGTGCGGTTCGAGGGCCCCGGCCACCGTGCTCATGAATTCCCAGGATACCCACTTGGAGCGACGGCTCGTTTGATCTCCCCGGGGGTCACCAGCCGGCAGTACCGGCCTCACCCTTGAACGGTCCGACGACGTCGCTGGTGATCCAGCCGCCATAGAAATCGCCGGCCTGGGCGACCACCGTTTCGGTGTCGACGTAGCAGGCGTCGACCCGTCCCAGATAGAAGGCGAGATGTCCGGCGATGGCCTCGTATCCGGGCGACGGCTCCGGATAGGACCATGCGACGGCAGGCACGGTGACACCGCCGACGAAGGCGTTCCAGTAGTGCGCCAAACCCTTGAACTCACAGAAGGTGCGTCGTTTGTCGGGTCGGAGCACCCCGGAGGTCACGTCGTCCGGCGCCACGTAGAACACCGGCGGGTGGCTGGTTTCGAGGATGCGATGCGAGGTGGTGGTGTCCACGATGGTCTCCCCTGCCAGCACGACTCGAATCCGCCGGTTCGACGGTTCGAGTCGAGGCGGGCGGGGATAGTCCCACACCGACTCGCGGAGGCCGGCGGTCACAGGGCGGATCGGTCCGTCAGCGCCTTCTCGATCCCGGCGACCGCTTCGTCGGCGAGACGGTGGAAACGGCTCCGGAGGAACGGCTCGGCGAATCGGAGCAGCCCGTTGAGCTCGAAGATGGCGAGATAGTCGATGCGCACCCTGCCTTCTCCGACATCGCTCACCCGGAGGTCGTCGGTACTGGTGAACCGCTTCGAGCTCCCGACGATGACGATGCGGTGCGGAGGCTCGTAGATGGTCACCTCGTACTCGAGCGGGATCTCGCGTCCGGAGAACTCGGCGGTCACGTGGAATCGTGAACCGACTCCGAGCGGGCCTTCGTCGAGCCGGCGCGCCTTTGTGGTGCCCGGGTCCCATTCGACGGTGTTGGTGAAGTCGGCGAGATAGGCGAACACCGATGCCTGGTCGCCCGGCACCGAGACCCTTCGATCGAGACGTGTGGTCAATGCAGCTCCTTGGTCGTCCTCGACCAACGTAGGGCGGCGCACATCCTTAGCGCGAGCGCCCGGGGGCCATCCCGGCCGCAACTTCCCCGACCCTCCCCTGCACCTGGTGTTGCGACCGCGGCCGCACCGCCGCCAGGCCCGGTACAGCGAAACGCCGTCGCCTACATTCTGTTCCATGGACGACACCACCACCCTGGCCGCCAACCAGCTCGGACGGATGCGGGGGATGACTCTCGAATATCACCGCAGATTCTTCGGGGATGTCCGGATGGTCCTGGTGGTGACGGTGACGTTGTTCGTGCTCGGGTTCTGGGAAGTGCCGGCGGCGTTCCTGCTGATCCCTTTCGTCGCCCTCTACGGAGCAGTCCAGACAGCATTCGATGCGTCGTATTTGATCTTCGCCCGTCACTACGCCGCCCGGCTGGAAGCGCTGATCGACACCCGGACCGGCGAGACGGTGCATGTCGCCGCCCAGATGGAGGACGTCTACCTGTTCCCTCTCGACCAGACCAAGATCGTCACCGCCGCCTTCGGCCCGGGGTTCACCTGGTTCGGGTTCGTCACCCTGTTCTATACGGCGCTCGGTGTCGCCGGCGCCGGATTCGGTCTGGCGCTCGGCTGGGTGACCTACCTCGGGGACCAGCAGACCGGATGGCAGCTCGCCTACCTGCTCACCGTCGCCGCGCTGACCACCGTCACCCTCTTCACCGGGGTCTGGTGGTTTGTCGGCGGCGAGGGCGAACGGCGACTCCGTACCGTGCTCGACGGATTCGCCGTCGACTGAACCGAGGCGAGACCCGGAGGAACCCGACCCGGGTCTGGATACACTCGACGGACATCGTCGAACGCCGGGAGTGCTGAGCATGAGCGTGGTCAAGATCAATGCGATCGAGGTACCCGAGGGTCGGGGAGAGATGCTGGAGCAGCGGTTCGCCCAGCGTGCCGGGGCCATCGACGGGGTCGAAGGTTTCGAAGGATTCGAGCTGCTGCGGCCGACCGATGGCCGCGGGAGCTACTACGTCTACACCCGGTGGGCCACCGAGGAGGCCTACCTGGCGTGGCGGGAGGGCGAGACCTTCGGACGCAGCCATGGGGAGGGCCGCCCCGAAGCCGGCTCCGCAGCGGCGCCCGACGCAGCATCTCCCGAGGGTGGCGCCGAGCAGCGTCCCCAGGGTCCGGTCGGTACCGGTTCCGAGCTGCTCGAGTTCGAGGTGGTCATCTCCACCCCCTGACCGGGCGTGGGCGATGGCTGTTGCTCACGCCCCCGATTGCAGCCGATCCGGCGGAGCCAGGACCCACGCCGTCACCGGCGTGTCGGCGGCGAGGTTGGCGAGATCGACGGCGGGATCGACGAGGCGTGCGTGGGGGCGGCCGTTGAACGCCATGTGGCTGTCGGCTCGAACCTCGACGGTCCGCCCGCTCTCGCCGAGGTGCCGCCGGGCGATGAGCACCGCCACCTTGCGGATCAGGACCGGGTCGACCGCCATCACCTCGACCTGGCGGGGGGTGAGGTCGAACGGGGCCGGTTCCACCCAAGTCGACCCGGTGACGGGATCGGTGACGACGAAGTCGACGGTTCCCGACTTCTCGGTGAGCATCACCCGCCACCCGAACCGATAGTCGGCGCCCGCCCACATCAGATCGCCGTCCCCGGCGAGATGTCGGAGCGGCATCGCCACCATCACCACCAGGTAGACCACCAGCATCACGGCGGCGGTGCGCAGCCGCCACGGGGGCGAGGGGAGGGCCGGGGTCGCCTGCACGGCCGCTCGGTGCGGAACGAAACGCACCGGCCAATCGGGGGCGAAGAACAACGTGACCCCGGCGATCATCGGCCATGGGAAGACCCCGATCGACGGGAACAGCAGCCACGTCACCAGGTGGAACCCCACCACGGTGCCAAAGGCGGCCGGTCGGGTCCGGTGCCACAGCAACCATCCGATGATGGTGAGATCGAAGAGCAGACCGGCCCAGCTCATCAGGTGTGCGGTCGTCGGGAGCGCCAGGAGCGTGCCGATCAGCGGGGTGTCGGCCCGGGCGGGAAGCCATGTCGCCAGAGGCTGCGCTTCCACCAGCCAGTCCGACCCGATCTTGGCCAGCCCGGCAAAGACGTAGACCATCCCCACCTGGAAGCGCAGCACCCACAACCATCCCCTCGGAATGGTGCCGTCGCCGGGGCGTGGCCGCCGGTACGCATCGACCGCCCAGGTGCGGTGGCTCGGGGCGAGGGCGAGCAACCCGGCGGTGAGGATCATCCAGTAGTAGTGGTTGATGTAGAGCGTCTGATCGATGAGCAGGACATAGGCCATCCCGACCGCCACGACGGCCGCTCCGATCCGGGTGCGGTAGCCGATGGCGACACCACATCCACCGACGAGGACCACCCACGCCACGAGATGCATCCCGATGCCGGGGAGCGGCCGCAGCCATCCGAACCCGGGATAGGTGAAGTGGATCGGTGGATCGACCAGCAGTGCGTCCACCCATCCGTAGGCCAGCCAGCGGGCGGCCACGAAAGCGGCGATCACCCCGAAGGCGATCCGGAACACGGCGACCGAGGCGCCGCTGACCCGGTCGCCGAGGTGGTCCCGCAACCCGGCGGCGGCCATCACCCGGTGTCCCCGTCGGAGTCGCTGAAGCCGATCACCACATCGAGCAGCGACACCACATCGGTCTCGTAGCTGATCCGGAGCATGTCGAGCGCATCGAACAGGGCCTGTCCCGCCTCGGGATTCTCGACGAGCCCCTCACGGAACGGCGATCCGACCTCGGCGACCAGCCCGGGAAGATCGTCCAGCACACCCTCGATGGTGGCATTCACCTCATCGGAGCGGACGGCGACGAGATCCCCGAGACCCGGCTGCGTCGCCGTCCCCCGGTACAGATCGGTGATCCCGGCGATGCGGGCGGTGTAGTCGACGGCACCTTTACCCGCCGGGCCCTCGAGCACCGCCTGCGGGTCGGGCTCCGGACTGGTCACTCCGAGAGCCCGACCGATCCCGAAGGTGGTCATGGCCCGCAGTGCAAACACACTGCCTTCCACGGCCTCGGCGACGGCGTCGCGGCCGGTCATCGACCCGGTGTCGCCGGCGAATACGTCGCGGTAGGCGGGGATGCCGTCATTCCCCTCGGTCCAACCCTGCTCGACCTCGGCGACCGCCTCCGCCACCGCCGCGGTGTAGGCCATGAGCAACTCGCAGTGATCGTCGAGCGTCGGGTCACCGGGCCCGAACAGCAGATACTCGATCGCGCCGAGCCCCCTGGTCTGGGCACCGAGTGTGGTGCGGACGGCGGCAGCGTCCGGGATGTCGCCGGCGGAGAGAAGCGTCTCGACGGAGGTGGGATCGGTCGAGGTGTGGTCGATCTGGCTGGTGATCCGGTTCGTCGACCTCGGGCCGAACGACATCGATTCGGTGTGCCGCCAGGTCCGGCGGGCGGCCGACCAGGCCGTCCGGACCGAAGCGAGGGTGTCGTCGGACGGCTGAGCACAGAAGGATTCCGTCCGCTCGTGGAGGGTGGCGGTGGCGGTGGCCGCCTCGGCCATGGCGGGGATCACCACGTGGTCGGCGAGGGAGGCGGCCACGTCGCCCTGGGTGGGGCCACTGTCGCCGCACGCCGTCGCCAGGAGCACCACCGCCAGGGCGGCGATGGACGGGCAGGACCACCGTCGGATACGGGTCGGGGAAGCGAGAGTTGGCGAGGGATTCATAGGGACTCCAGGAAGGCGATGACGCGGCCGCGGTCGGTGGCGGAGAGCTCGGTGAAGGCGGTGCGGGCGGGGTCCGCTTCCCCACCGTGCCAGAGGATGGCCTCCTCCAGCGAACGGGCCCGGCCGTCGTGGAGGAAGGTGGTGTGACCGTTGACCGTCTCGGTAAGGCCGATCCCCCACAACGGGGCGGTGCGCCACTCGCTACCGGAGGCGAGAAAGTCGGGACGCCCGTCGGCGAGCCCGTCGCCCATGTCGTGGAGGAGGAGATCGGTGAAGGGATGGATCTCCTGGTGTGCCAGCGCCTCGACCTCGTGGTCTCCGGTGGTGAACGCCGCCCGGTGACACGACTCGCACCCGATGTCCGAGAACAGGTCGGCGCCGGCCCGGACATCAGGGTCGTCGAGGTTGCGGCGCGCCGGCACCGCCAGGGTCCGGACGTAGAAGGCCACGGTGTCGAGACGGTCGTCGTCGATCTCCGGAGTTCCCCCGTTCGGAGCGGCACCGCAGTCGACCTGGACGGCGGTGCAGGTCTCGGAGGGGAACAACGACGACGTGATCCCGAGGTCTCCCGCAAAGGCCGCCGCCGTCTGGTGCCGGACGTCGGTGGCGTTCGCCTTCCATCCGAACCTGCCGAGCACGACCGCCCCGGTGGCAGGATCGGCGACGTAGTTGGGATGACCTGAGATCCCGTCGCCGTTGCGGTCATCGGGATCGGATCGCTCGAGGATGACGTCCTCGGGGATCGCCTCGAGCAGTCCGCCGCCGAAGACGGCGGGGGCCAGACGTGGCGACACCTCGATGTCGTCCGGAAGCGGCCCGTAGGACAGCTCGCCGATGGTGTAGGTGGGGTGACGCAGCGAATACGGGGTACCGTCCGGATAGGTCCCCTCCGTCTCCCGGTACCAGATGGTGACCTCCCCTTCGGGGTCGACCCCGAGGACGGCGCGGTCCTGGAGCTGGTCCCCGTAGTCCTTGTGGGGAATCGGACCCGCCGAAGGATCGACGCCGGGTATCGACAGCCTCAATAGCAACCCGGGGTTACCTGCGGCATCTCCGACCGGCGGCTCGCTGCGGCCGTCGCGGACGTGACACGACGAACACGCCATGGCGTTGAACAGAGGACCGAGCCCGTCACGGGCGTCGGTCGATGCGGGGGCGGTGACCCAGTTCTGGGTGAAGAAGCTGTCCCCCACCTCGAAGCGGCGCCGCTCCTCACTGCTCAGGTTGCGTGCCGAGCTCCCGAAGGCGTCCCTGGTGGCCGCAAAGAGGGTGCCCTCACCTCCTGACGCCTCTTCCAGCAGAGGGTGGCCGGCGTCGGGAAGGAGAGGAATCCACCCGACGCCGACCAGCACCGCACCTGCAACCAGACACGCGGCGACGACCAGCCCGATACGACGCCCGGTCGTCACGGTCAGGTCAGGACAGGTTGAGGGTCAGCCCGAGAGCGTCGGCCGCCGCAACGATGGCGTCGGCCTGCGTCTCCAGCGACACGATGGCGGCGAGGATCGAGGCCCGCCCCGGATCGTCATCGGAGACCCCCTCGACCAGGTGCTGATCGAACGGGGCCGGGATGGCCCGGGTGGCGGCGACACTTGCCTCCATCTCGGCCTCGAGCCGGCCGGCCAGCTCCTGATCCTCGGCGGCTACCAGGTCGATCACCCCCGGACCCTCGACGCTGCCGTAGATCCCGGTGAGCACGGCCTGGACACCGAGGGCGTTGCCGATGATGTCGTTGTGGGTGTTGTCCGAGAAGCACGAATGCTCGTCCTCCTGGGACCGCTCCTCGTAGGCGACGCTCATCCGCTCCCCGGCCAGCTCACCCCGGCTCATCTCCCCGACACCGGTGAGGATGTGCCCCAGGGCGTCGTCGGTGGGGAGCGCAAGGAACTCGCTGCGGTAGTTGTCGGCGTCGGGAGCCCAAGCGGCGACCATCTCCCCCAGATGGGTGAGCAGCAGCTCGGAGGCCACGGTGAGGTACGTGGCGCGCCGTTCGGCGTTGGGGTTGGTGGTGTAGTCCTCGACCGGACGGTCCCCGGGTCCGTCGACCGCAAGATCCTGACCCCAGAGGAGGAACTCGATGGCATGCCAGCCCGTGGAGATGTTGGTCTCGCCGCCCTCTTCGTTGAGGGCGAGCAGCACCTCGGCGTCGATCACCGGGAACGTCGTCGAGTCGTTGACGATCCCGGCGTCCGGGACGCCCTCGACGTAGTCGATGTAGGCCTCGTCGAGCGGCCAGGCGTTGAGCAGACCCTCGGGCCCGGTCTCGTCGTTGTCGATCGGCCCGCCGTAGAAGCGGAACACCTCGGTCGGCCCGTAGTCGTCCCTGGCTTCGAGCCAGGCCGTCCGCGCCTCGTCGAGCGTCGCCGCCGACGGGTCGGCGACAAAAGCGGCGATGGCGTCGTCCATCGTCTCCGCCGAGGCGAGACTCACCGAATACGCCTCGTGCACGAGGTCGGCATAGTTCTCCACCACCGCCTCGGCATCCCCACCATCAGAGTTCCCGCAGGCGCCCAGCACCATCGCCATCCCGATCAGCAGCACCCCAGACCGATGTACCCGCATTCCGCGTTCCCCTTTTTCGCCGACCCTGCGGCCGTTAAGCTATCCTGACAAAGTTTGTCTGGGCACCTTATTTACACTACGGTGCTAGTGCAAACCAGGAACGCGCTGGCTTCGGCACGTGAGATGCCCAAGGAGATGCAAGAGCATTCGGCGGACACTCCAGGTCTGCGGACATCGACCTCGCGCCCCGCCCCGTCTGGGTCCGCAAGCGTCCCCAGTCACCCCGCCCCCCAGGGCGGGGAGGGCCAGAACGGGCCCCCCAGCCCTCGGTGGTCAGGGCTCTCGGGTGCCGAGCGGGAGGTAGGCCTGTTCGGTGTACTCGCGCATCATGCGCTGGCTGGAGAACTGCGGGAGTGACGACACGATGGATTCTTTCATCATCTCCACCCAGGCCTGCGGGATACCGTTGGCGTCGCGGTCGTAGAACAGCGGGACGACCTCGGCTTCGAGCAGGTGGTAGAGGATCCCGGCGTCTTCGGCATCGGAGTGGGACTCCTCGGAGAAGCCCCAGCCGTTCTTGCCGTTGTAGCCCTCGGCCCACCAGCCGTCGAGGACGCTGAGGTTGATCCCGCCGTTGGCGGCCGACTTCATCCCGGAGGTCCCGCTCGCCTCCTTGGGGGGGGTGGGGGTGTTGAGCCAGACATCGGCGCCACGCACCAGCGAGGCGCCGAGGTCCATGTCGTAGTTCTCGATGTAGAAAACGTGGCCGGCGAGATCGGGGCTGTTCGACATCTCGAAGACCCACTTCACCAGGCTCTGCCCCTCGCGATCGGCAGGGTGCGCCTTGCCGGCGAAGATCACCTGCACCGGCCGCTCGGGATTGGTGAGGATCGATCGGGCCCGATGCGGATCGGAGAAGATCAGCCCGGCCCGCTTGTAGGTGGCGAAGCGGCGGGCGAAGACCACCGTGAGCACGTCCGGGTCGAGCTGCTCGCCGATCCAGCGCAACCGCTCCGGGCTGTCGCCGTGTCGGGCGTGCTGCTCGCGCAGACGGCTGCGGAGTCGGCGCAGCATCACGTTCTTCTGCGCCTGGTGTGCCTGCCACACCGTCTCGGCCGAGATGTCACGGACCTTCTCCCACGACCCGTGGTCGATGATCTGCTGATCCCAGATGTCACCGACGGTGCGCTGGTAGAGCCGGGCGAACGAGCGACCCACCCAGGTCTGGGGGTGGATGCCGTTGGTGATCGCTTTGGCCGGGCCGCCGATGAGATGGCCCCACTCCTGGGTCACCACCTCGCCGTGTCGCTGCGACACCCCGTTGGTCATCGACGCCAGCCGGATCGCCAACGCCCCGAGGTCGAACTGGCCACCGCCCCCGGAACTCGACAGGTCGACCAGGGTCTCGTCGTCGATCCCCTCGAAGGTGCCGGTGAGCGTGGGGAGCGCCAGACCGAGGTCGAACACCTCGTTTCCGGCGGGGACCGGGGTGTGCAGGGTGAAGAGGGTGGAAGCGGCGATCTCGGAACGTGCGGTCTCCATGTCGGTCCCCGCTTCGAGCTTGCGGGAGAGTCGCTCCAACAGGCTCAGTGCCGCATGACCCTCGTTGACGTGCCACATCGCCGGCTCGATCCCGAGCGCCTCGAGCAGCCGGGCGCCACCGACTCCGAGCACCACCTCCTGACAGAGTCGCATCTCACGACCGCGGACGTAGAGGATGTGGGTGATCGGTCGATCGGCAGGGTCGTTCTCGGGAAGGTCGGTGTCGAGGAGCAGCACCGGAACCCGGCCGACATCGACCCGCCAGGCCGCCACCGCCACCTCGCGGCCGGGGAGCTGGACGGTCACCCGCAGCGGGCGACCGGTGGTCTCGTCGAGGACCTGGCGGACCGGACGGCGGCTGGCCTCCAGCAGGGTGTAGGTGTGCTGCTGGTACCCGTCGGGGTCGACGGCTTGCTGGAAGTAGCCCCGTCGGTACAGCAGACCGACCGCCACCATCGGGACACCCAGGTCCGAAGCGGCCTTGACATGGTCGCCGGCGAGGACGCCGAGACCACCCGAATAGGTCCTCAGCTTGAAGTGGATGCCGAACTCGGCGCAGAGATAGGCGACCGGTGCGGCAAGCGCCTCGCCGTGGGCCTCGGAGAACCACGTGGTGTCCCCGGCGAGGTAGCGGTCGAAGGCCGCCATCACCTCGTCGTAGCGCTGCGGGTATTCGTCGCTGGCGATCAGCGCCTCCCAGGTGGAGGAGTCGACGGCGTGCAGCAACGACAGCGGATTCCCACTGGCATCCCATGCAGCGGGGTCGATGCCCCGGAACAGCTCCGTGGCCTCGGCGTCCCACGACCACCACATGTTGTAGGCCAGCTCGTTGAGGCGTTCGAACTCTCTCGGGATCGGAAGGAGGACCTTCGGTCCGACGGGTATGCGGTCGTACATGCGGTGGATCAGTCCTCGTGTGGGCCGGAGCGGCAATCACCCTGGCATCGATGTGGAAACGTCGGAAACGGCGTGAAGGTGGTCGAAAGTATTGCGGTGGGAGCGGCGTCACATCCGGTCATGCCGGTGGAAGCCGCTACGAGCGTAGTGCGCGATCAGCAGCGATTACGGCGGTGCGGGTGGGTCAGCGGGAGCGGTGGTCGGCGAGGAACGCCCGGAGCGGGGCCTCGAGCCCTGCCCCACACGCCACGAACCCAGGGAGCAGCGGGTCGGGGCGATTGAACGTGATGTCCTCACCATCGGGCCCGAACACGACCCCGCCCCCGGAGACGACCAGGGCGGCGCCTGCGGCGACATCCCATTCGTTCTTGGGGACCAGGGTCCAGGTGGCATCGACGAGCCCGCCGGCGACACACGCCAGCTTGTAGGCCACCGAACCCATGTTCCGCACCGAGATCGGGGTGGCGAAGAACGGTTGCCACTCCCCACGCTTGACCTCGCTGCGGGAGGCCAGCACCAGGGCACCTTCGAGCCGGTCGCAGCGGGTGGTCCCCGCCGGGTCCCCGTCGAGGGTGACGCCGTCGTCGACCGTGCCGACGATGCGGTGACCGGTCGCCGGGTTGTAGATCCCTCCGGCCACGGGCCGGCCGTCGATCACCAGCCCGATCGACACCGACCATTCCGGGATGCCCATGATGAACTCCCGAGTGCCGTCGACGGGGTCGACGACCCACACCCGACGGCAGTCGAGCCGGTCGGCGTTGTCGGCGGTCTCCTCCGACAGCCAGCCCTCCCCCGGTCGGGGAAGGGCGGCCAGCAACGCCTCGTTGACGGCGAGGTCGGCGGCGGTGACGGGGTCGTCACCCGCCTTCATCTGTGAGGCGATGGCTCCCGGCGTGAACGGCTGCAGTGCCGCTCCGGCCAGATCGAGGGCGGCGACGATGCGGGCGACATCGTCGCCCGCCGTCACCCTTGACCCCGTGTTCACGAGCCTTCGGCCAGGTATCCGTGCTCGACGAGGTAGTCGATGACCGTGTCGGCGGCCTGGTCCGGGGACAGCTCCGTGGTCGGGAGCACGATCTCGGCGTCCTCGGGAACCTCGTACGGATCGGAGATCCCGGTGAACTCCTTGATGATCCCGGCACGCGCCTTGGCGTAGAGACCTTTGCGGTCACGCTGTTCGCATACCTCGAGCGGGGTGTCGACATAGACGAGGATGTATCCGCCCTGCGCCGAGATGAGCCGCCGGTTGACCGCACGAACCGCTTCGTACGGAGCGATCGGCGCACAGATGGCGATGCCACCGGCCTTCGTGATCTCCGAGGCGACGTATCCGATCCGCTCGATGTTGGCGTCGCGGTCCTCCTTGGAGAACCCGAGTCCCTTGGACAGGTTCTTGCGGACCACGTCTCCGTCGAGGAGGGTCACGGTGCGACCGCCTCGCTCCAGCAGCTTGACCATCAGCGCATTGGCGATGGTCGACTTGCCCGACCCGGACAGACCGGTGAAGAACACCGTGAATCCCTGTTCGGCCAGCGGACGGTGGGTGCGACGCAGTTCGGCGACGACCTCGGGGTAGGTGAACCACTCGGGAATCTCGCCACCGTCGGCGAGACGGTCACGCAGTTCGGTACCCGAGATGCTGAGGGTCTCGGTGCCCTCGGGAACCTCGTCGATCGGCATGTAGGTGTCGTCGGCGGGAACGAACACCATCAGCTTGAAGGGCACCATGGTGACGCCGAGCTCGTCCTGATGGGTCACCATCAGTTCCTGGGCGTCGTACGGTCCGTAGTAGGGCGTGCCCGTCGAATCGCTACCGGGACCGGCGTGGTCACGGCCGACGATGAAGTGGCTGACCCCGTGGTTCTTTCGGATGATGGCGTGCCAGACGGCTTCACGGGGTCCACCCATCCGCATCGCCAGGTTGAGCAGCGCCAGTTCGGCGGTCCCCTCCGGGTAGCGGTTGAGGACGGCTTCGTAGACCCGCACCCGGGTGTAGTGGTCGACATCACCGGGCTTGGTCAACCCGACCACGGGATGGATCAGCAGCCCGGCGCCGGTTTCGGCCTCGGCACGCATGGTCAGCTCGACATGGGCGCGGTGCATCGGGTTGCGGGTCTGGAACGCAACGACCTTGCTCCAGCCGTTGGCGGCGAAGCCTTCACGGAGCTGGGCCGGGGTCTTGCGGAGATCGGCGTAGTCGTAGTGGAAGGGGGCCTGGAGCGCCTCGACCCGGCCACCGACGTAGACCGGATGACCGATGTTGAGCAGGTAGTTGACGGCGGGATGGCCGGTGTCGGTGGTCCCGAAGACCTGGGCGGCCTCCTTGTCCCGGTCGGGTCGCCACACGTCATCGACGTGAATGACGGCCAGCATGACCCCTTCGGGGTCGCGCAGCGCCAGCACCGAACCGGCGGCGAGACCCTCGGCGGCCTCCTCGGAGATGTCGAGGGTGATCGGGATCGGCCACAGCGTTCCATCGGCGAGCCGCATGTCGGCACACACGGACTCGTAGTCCGCCTGACCGAGGAAGCCGTCGAGCGGGGAGAAGGCCCCGTTGACCAGTAGTTCGAGGTCGCAGACCTGACGTTCGGTCAGATCCCACGAGGGGTAGTCGACGGAAAGGTTCTTCAGCTCGGCGGCACGCTCGGAGTCGACCAGAAGATCGACCAGTGTGCCGCCGTGTGGCTCGATGAGCTCAGGCACGTCACGGCTCCAGGTTTCGATGGGCATCACAAAGGAAGCAAGCCGGGTTCAGCGGGCGCCTACGGCGCACCCGGCGCCCGGGAACTCTAGGAGTCCCAACGCCCGAAACGAAACCGGGACAAGCGACACGGTATGCGACGCCACCCTCGAACCCTCGGGATCGTTCCTCTTCCAGGCCCTCCCCGCCCGATCGAGCCCTCTCTGGGCGCGGTGGCCCGGACACTTTAAGGGCCATGAACGGGCGGTGGGCCGTTATGAAGCTCCCCGCCCAGCGGACGCAGACGGGCGGGGCGCGACGCCTACGTCGGAAGCCAGCCGTGCCAACCGACCCGCCGTCGCGACCGGGCCTTGCACCTCCACGACGCGAGCAACCCCGCACGGAGCTTGCTTTTCTGGCCCTCCCCTCCTCGGGAGGAGGGGTGGCTGCGGACGCTTAGCGGACGCAGACGGGGCGGAGCGAGACCGCAAGATCCACCTCGCCAACAGCGTCACCGACGGACGCCCGACCAGCCAGACGAAACGAAACACGGCCCCTTCTGGCCCTCCCCTCCTCGGGAGGAGGGGAGGCTGCGGACGCTTAGCGGACGCAGACGGGGCGGAGCGAGACCGCAAGATCCACCTCGCCAACAGCGTCACCGACGGACGCCCGACCAGCCAGACGAAACGAAACACGGCCCCTTCTGGCCCTCCCCTCCTCGGGAGGAGGGGAGGCTGCGGACGCTTAGCGGACGCAGACGGGGCGGAGCGAGACCGCAAGATCCACCTCGCCAGCAGCGTCACCGACGGACGCCCGACCAGCCAGACGAAACGAAACACGGCCCCTTCTGGCCCTCCCCTCCTCGGGAGGAGGGGTGGCTGCGGACGCTTAGCGGACGCAGACGGGGCGGAGCGAGACCGCAAGATCCACCTCGCCAACAGCGTCACCGACGGACGCCCGACCAGCCAGACGAAACGAAGCACGGCCCCTTCTGGCCCTCCCCTCCTCGGGAGGAGGGGTGGCTGCGGACGCAAACGGGGCGGAGCGCGACCGCAAGATCCACCTCGCCAGCAGCGTCACCGACGGACGCCCGACCAGCCAGACGAAACGAAACACGGCCCCTTCTGGCCCTCCCCTCCTCGGGAGGAGGGGTGGCTGCGGACGCTTAGCGGACGCAGACGGGGCGGAGCGCGACGCCAAAGTCTGATACCCAGAACTGTCACCGACACCCACTCAAGCACGCGGCCCATCGGGGCACCCACACTCAGCCCTCGGGGGAGTGATCCCGTCGGGTATCGGCCGCCGGCTCGTCGGTCTCGGCGAATCGCGCCACGAAACGGTCGGCGGTCTCCTGGGCTTCGGCGGCGATCTGTGCCGCTTCGGCACGGGCGGCGGCGAGTAGGGCGCCGGCCCGCCGCTCGGCGGCGGCGAGGATCTGGCCGGCCTGCTGTGTCGTCTCGTCCGCCTGGCGATGCCGCTCCGAGACATCCGATGCCAGCTCGGAGTGGCGCTGCGCATCGGACTCGAGCCGGGAGGCCCTGCGGCGCCAGCCTTCGAGCTGGATCTCGAGATCGGCGTGGCGCTGCTCGGCGGCGACAAGCTGAGCGCGCAGGTCGGCGATCCGTTCGTCGGGGTCGACCACCTCGACCGATTCGGCGATGGCGACCACACGGCGTCGCGCCTCCTCCTCGATCTCCCAGGCCCGTTCCTCGGCTTGCAGCAGGATCCGGTCCTTGGCCTCGAAGGCCGCCAACATCGCATCGTCGATCACCCCGCGCTCCGCCACCTTCGCCAGGCGGGCGTCGTTGCGGGCGTGCGAGATCCGCGCCTCGAGTTCGTGGGTGAACGCGGCGAAGTTCTTGATCAACTTCTCGAGCCGGGTCAGATAGGCGTCGACTTCGACCGGGTCGAGCCCGCCCTTCTTCAGGGTGCCAAACCCTGGACGTCGCAACTCACCCAGCTCGAAACGGGGATCGGCGACCCATTGCGGTTCTTCCGGAGGCGGGATGGTCACGGCGATGTCCTGTGGTCGGGGGGCGCCGGGCGGTCGCCGGTGCGGTCAGGCGGACGGGACCCGTTCCCGATCAGACCGGAACCGGGGTGGCGTCGAAGCGCAAACCGCAGACGAGCGACCATGGTGTCCTCAGCCTACGGTCGTCCGGCTGTCTTGCCGGACGACCGTGGCAAGGTGACCGCAGGTCAGATGGCGTCGACGATGCTCTGGTCGAGGCCGGGGAACCCGGCGAGGTACTCACGGCGGGCGGTGATCAGCCCGGCGACGAACCGCTGGTACTCGTCGAGACGCCCCTGGCGCTCGTAGAGCTTGCGGGGCTGGAGCAGTTCCTCGTCGTCGAAGTCGGGGACCGAGGTGGCGATCTCGTACCCGAAGTCCGGGTCGGTCTCCCATTCGATGGTCCCGGACACGATCCCGGCGACCACTGCCGAGCTGTGGGGGATGGTGACCTTCTTCGAGCGGTCATCCTCGGGTCCGCCACCGACACGGCCGGTGCTCATGACGTAGACCTCGAGGTCGGGCATCGTCTCCAACAGTTCGAGGAAGCGGTTGCCCTGAAGGGCGTCGTTGTCGAAGAAGAACGGGTTGGTGCCCGGTACCCGCAGCGACTTGCCGGCTTCGGCGGCGCCACCTGCCGAGGTCCCTTTGGTCTCGCCGAGCATGAAGTAGGCGGCGGCCTGCTCCCGCTTGAGTCGTGCCACCGCCGGGATCAGGGTCTCGTTGCGGTTGAGCAGGAACAGGTAGTTGGCGACGGGCAGGTTGGACGGGTCGCGATGGCGGATGTTGGCCAGCGGGAATGTCGAGCGACCGTTGCGGGTGTACGAGTCGTTGAAGAAGTCGACTTTGCCGTCGGCGTCGACGTAGGTGTTCTCGAGCCAGGCGTCGGGGCGGGTGGTACCGCCGTGGATGCTGGGTTCGTCGATCGGATCGAGACCGTAGGTCTTGGCGAAACAACCGTTCTCGGACGAATACACCTTGCCACCGGGGAACAACGCCACGAAGTCGTCCTGGACCGGGAGCGAGTCGAGCTGCTGACGGAAGGTGGTGGTGGTCTTGCCGGTGCCGGAGAGACCGAGGATGAGGGCGGCCTTCTCCTCACCGTTCACATCAGGGAACGTCTTGAGACCGGAGTGCAGGGCAAGCCCGCCACGGTGGTACACCAGGTAGTTCCACATCCGCAGCCCGCCCATCTTCGACTCACCGAAGTAGTCGGATCCGAAGACGCGGGTGACGTAGTTGTCGTGGTCGACGACGATCAACTTGTCCTCGGGCATGCCGGGCGCCGCCAGCGACGGCGTGTAGATGACCGTGAACTCGGGAGTCCACTGGTCGTCCGCCGGGAAGTAGAGCTGCTGCTGCATCGCCGGGATGTTCGCCTGGGTCCGCTCCATGTAGAGACGGGACCCGGTGCGGAACTCGGGATCGGGACCGATGTAGCCCTCGATCAGGATCATGTCCTGGTCGGCGATGTGCTCGTCCTGGAGACGGGCCCACTTGTCGTACTCGCTGCGGGGGAGCCAGTTCTTGTGGTTGTCCTCCTCGACGACGAAGAACGTCGACTTGGAGAGCCGGGAGACCACTTCGGCCTGGTAGTTGATGTTGTCGAACTCGGTGACGGTGACCCGGGGCATGTACTCCAGGACCCAGGACCGCATCTCTTGTTGCGTCGGATTGACAGCCACCGACTTGGCCGGCGGCAGCTCAAACGTCACAGTCTCTCTCCTAAACGACGGGGTGGACACCGAGCTTAACGCGACCGACAGTGCACCTGGATTCAGATGGCGCCGGGGTCGGCGGGCGTCACGTCGACACCCGCCGACCACCGCGGTTCAGGCGATCGTCACCGCATCGTCGAGGTATACATCCTGAATGGCGTTGAGCAGGGCGATCCCTTCGGCCTTGGGGCGCTGGAAAGCCTTCCGACCGCTGATCAGACCGGAGCCGCCGGCCCGCTTGTTGATCACCGCGGTCCGCACCGCTTCGGCCGTGTCGCTCTCTCCCGCCGAGGCGCCGCCCGAGTTGATCAGACCGATGCGACCCATGTAGCAGTTGGCGACCTGCCACCTGGTGAGGTCGATCGGGTGATCGGTGGTCAGCTTGTCATACACCTGGGCATGGGTCTTGCCGTACCCGACGGCGGTGTAGCCGCCGTTGTTCTCGGGGAGCTTCTGCTTGATGATGTCGGCCTCGATGGTCACGCCGAGATGATTGGCCTGTCCGGTGAGGTCGGCAGATGCCTCGTAGTTGACGCCGTCGATGGTGAACCCCGAGTTGCGGACGTAGCACCACAACACGGTGAACAGCCCGAGCTCGTGGGCACGGGCGAATGCCTCGCTGACCTCCTGGAGCTGCCGGGTGGATTCCTCGGATCCGAAGTAGATGGTCGCACCCACCCCTGCTGCGCCGAGGTCGTACGCCTGGTCGACGTTGCCGTACATCACCTGGTCGTGGCGGTTGGGGTACGAGAGCAGCTCGTTGTGGTTGAGCTTGACGATGAACGGGATGCGATGCGAGTAACGGCGGGACACCAGACCGAGGACGCCGAGGGTGGTGGCCACCCCGTTGCACCCGGCCTCGACCGCCAGTTCGACGATGTTCTTCGGATCGAAGTAGGCGGGGCTGGGTGCGAACGACGCCGCCGCCGAGTGCTCGATGCCCTGGTCGACCGGCAGGATCGAGAGGTAGCCGGTGCCGCCGAGGCGACCGTGACCGTAGAGCGCCTGCAGGTTGCGGAGCACCTGGGGGCTGCGGTCGCTGTCGATGAAGACGCGCTCGACGAAGTCGGGGCCGGGGAGGGTGAGGTCGGTCTTCGGGATGCCCGTCGCTTCGTAGGCGAGCAGTTCATCGGCGTCGTCACCCAAGAGTGTGGTCAGGTCCATGCTGTTCGGTCTCCTCGGGAAGGCTCGGGGTTCCATTATGGCCGACCGAGGGTCAGCCGGCCCCGGGAAGGACGACGGGAACGCACCGAATCAGATTGCGCCGGCGCCGGCAGTCGGTGCCGGGTGCGGACCGGTCAGCCGAGACCCATGGCGCCGGCAAGGGCGGTGGCGATGCTCCGGGCCTTATCGGTGAGTTGACTGTCGAGGGCTCCGAGGTCCGCATCGCCGGTGACCGGGGCGGTGAGGTCGACGTAGATCTTCATCTTGGGTTCGGTGCCCGACGGGCGGACCAGCACCCGGCCGCGGTCGCCGAGATCGAACACCACGAGCGGCGTGGCACCGAGGTACCTGGGGCGCTCGTCGTCACCGGTGCGGTAGTCGGTCACCGCCACCACGGGGACACCGTCGATCTCGTCGGGTGGGTTGGCGGCAATGGTGTCGATGGCAGCGGTGATCTCGGTGGCGCCGTCGACGCCGGCCCGCACCACGCTGTGCTGGACCGACACCCACAGCCCGTGTCGCCGGTAGAGATCGGCGAGCAGATCCCACACCGTCCGGTTGTCCGCAGCGGCACCGGCCACGAGATCGGCGAAGATCACCGCCGCCGATATCCCGTCCTTGTCGCGCACGGCAGGCGTGACGCAGTATCCCAGCGCCTCCTCGTACCCGAACAGAAAACGCCCGACCGAACCGGCCTCAAGGTCCAGGGCGGCATTCCAGATCCACTTGAACCCGGTGAGCGTGGCGGCATGGGCGGCACCGTGATG
The DNA here is from genome assembly GCA_963708235.1 of uncultured Acidimicrobiia bacterium. Taxonomy (GTDB): domain Bacteria; phylum Actinomycetota; class Acidimicrobiia; order Spongiisociales; family UBA5794. The sequence goes on from OY970200.1 coordinate 3,229,768, forward strand.
GGCGGCGATGGCGGCGAGCATCGGCGACGACACGATCGAGTTGAGCACGATGGGCGCATCGATCTTGGTGTGGGTGAGCAGGTACTCACCGAGAAGCACCCCGATCTGGTTGCCGGTGAGCGGGACCCAGTTCCCGGCGGCGTCGGGGGCGGCGGCGGCGAGCCGGTCGGTGTCGGGATCGTTGGCGAGGATCAGATCGGCGTTCGATTCCTGGGCCTGGGCGATGGCGAGGTCGAGCGCTCCCGGCTCCTCCGGGTTGGGGAACGCCACCGTGGGGAAGTGCCCGTCGGGGGCGAACTGTTCGGCGACGGGGTCGACCGAATGGTGCCCGAAGCGGTTCAGGGCGCTCACCACATACTCCCCGCCGACCCCGTGCATCGGGGTGAAAACGATCCGGATCTGGTGCGGAGGCTCCGCTGCGGTACGGATCTCGGAGAGTCGTTCCAGGTACCGCTCGAAGATGTCGATCGGGACCGCCTCCACCAGCGGGGCGTGCCACTCCCCGGCAAGCAGGCGAACCCCGGTGGCGGGTCCGACCCGCTCGATCGCACCGGCAATGAGGCGGTCGGTGGGTGGGACGATCTGGGCGCCGTTGGTGTCGTACACCTTGTAGCCGTTGTCGGCCGGGGGGTTGTGGCTGGCGGTGATCACGATGGCGGCCCGGGCCCCCAGCTCGAGGGCGGCAAAGGCAACGAGCGGGGTCGGGACCGGTTCGGGGAAGTAGCGGACCGGGATCCCGGCGGCACCGAGCACGTCGATGGTGTCGTCCATGAAACGGCGGCTGGAGAGGCGGGCGTCGTGACCGACGACGATCGGCCCGTCACCGCCTCGCCCGGTGTAGTGGGCGGCAAGCCCCGCCGTGGTACGGATCACGACGGCGCGGTTCATCCGGTTCGAGCCTGCCTCGACCCTGCCGCGCAACCCGGCGGTTCCGAACTCGAGCGCCCCTGCCATCCGCTCCGCAAGCTCGCTGTGGTCGTGGCTGGCGACCAGCCGGCGCAGCTCGGCTCGGGTCTGCGGGTCGGGGTCTGCGGCGATCCATTGCTCGGCTGCGGTGGTGAGGTCGTCTGCCATGTGAGCGAGGCTAATGCCCATCGTCACCCGCTGTCGCCCGACCCTTCCGGCTGCGTCGGATCCTGCGGTTCGGGCGGGCGCAACCTTCTTGGGGTGAGGTCGACCGGACCGGGGGTGACCCATCCCAGACGGAGCGAGAACAGCCGGATGGCGGCGACGGCGGCGACGACCAGAAGCCCGGCGGCGCCACCCGGCATGACGCCATACCCGGTGAGAGTGACGTAAGTGGCGGCGCCGAGAATGCTCAGGGTCGCATATGGCGCATCGCGTCGGAAGACCATCGGCGGCAGGGTTCCGGTGAACACATCCCGCAGGATCGAGCCACCCACACCGGTGATCACACCGAGCATCACCGCCGAGATCGCCGGCAGCCCGAAGATGAGGCCGCGCTCGGTCCCGACAATGGTGAAAAAGCCCAGGGCGAGCGCATCGATTCCGACCAGCATCCACCCGACGCGTTTCACCACCGCACCGAACAGAAACCCGAGCAGCGCCGCCACCCCGACCGTCCACAGGTAGGCAGGCTCCCGCAGGGCGAGAGGAATGGTCCCGAGCAGCATGTCGCGGATCATGCCGCCACCCAACCCGGACACGACACCGATGGCGAGCACACCGATCACATCGAGGTGACGTCGGGCGGCGATGGCGGTTCCGGCAAGGGCGCCCGCCACGACCGCGGCCAGTTCCACCCACAGCGGAGGCGCCAACACCTGGGCATCGAGGAAACCGGGCATGCGACCAAGCTACGGCGTTGATGCGGGAACCGCCAGCCTCAACCCTGCGGCAGGATCATGGTGGGTATTGCGAACAGGGAACCGCCGCCTCTCCAGACAATATGCCGTTGTCTCTTGTCTTACACCGTCCTGCTTACCAAGTTACCTGACCTGAGTAAAAAAAGGCGTTGTCCTGGCGCCGGTAACAGGCGATACTCGTGCGTTCAGGGAGGGTGCTCGCATGGGGGCGCTCGATTGATCCGCTCTCTAGGAGGTTCCTTTGAAGCACACGGGGAAACGCGCGCTCGTGCTCGCCATCGCCGCATTGATGGCACTGGCTCTGGTACCGGCTTCGGCCAGCGCCAGCTCTGCACTGGCCCAGGTTGAATATCCGGACGAGATCGTCATCGCCGACGGGGTCACCCAGCCGGTGTTCGGCTACAGCGATGCGATTCGCGAACGAGTGTGGGTCGAGGCCGACTTCGACAGCGACATGGACGGCGTCAAGGATCTCGTCGCCATGGACATCATGCGTCCCGCCAAGTCGGCCGACGGACTCGAGGTCCCGGTCGTGATGGACGCCAGCCCGTACTACACGACCTCGTGTCGCGGCAACGAGAGCCAGTGCATCTCCGACACCAACGGTGACGGGATCAACGACCGCTGGCCGCTGTTCTACGACAACTACTTCGTGCCCCGCGGGTACGCCGTGGTGCTGCTGCACATGGCCGGCACCGCCTCGTCGACCGGTTGCCCGGTCACCGGCGGAACTCCCGACAACCTCAGCGCCGTCGCCGCCATCGACTGGCTCAACGGTCGTCGTCCCGGTATCAACGGGGCCGGAGAGTCGGTTGTCGCCGACTGGCACAACGGGCACACCGGAATGATCGGCAAGTCGTACGACGGCACGCTGGCCAACGCCGCCGCCGCCACCGGAGTCGAGGGTCTGTCGACCATCGTTCCGATCTCGGCGATCTCGAGCTGGTACGACTACAGCCGTTCCAACGGCATCCGCTTCAACACCAACTACCCGTCCAGCCTCTCCAACACGGTGACCAATGCGGCCCGCCGCGCCTACTGCGCTCCGATCCGCACCATCCTCAACGACACCGACGGTGACGAGACCGGTGACTTCACCGACTTCTGGGTGGAGCGCGACTACCACAAGGACATCGACAACGTCGACACCCCGGTGTTCGTGATCCACGGTCTCCAGGACAACAACGTCAAGACCGACCACGCCTCCAAGTGGTGGTACGGCCTCGCCGAGCGCGACGTCCCCCGCAAGATCTGGCTGAACCGCTCGGGTCACGAAGACCCGTTCGACTTCAACCGGGCCTACTGGGTCGAGACCATCCACCGTTGGTTCGACCATCACCTGCAGGGTGTCGAGAACGGGATCATGGACGAGCCGATGGCCGATGTGGAGTACGCCGCCAATGAGTGGGTCAAGTACGACACCTGGCCGGTGCCGAACTCGACCCAGACCAACCTGTACTTCAACCCGGTGGGCACCGGCTCCGCCGGAACCCTGGATCTGACGCAGCCGGCGATGGGGACCACCCAGAGCTATGTCGACCGCAGCAACCAGTCCGAGGCACAGGCGGTCAACACTCCCAACAATGCCAACCCCAACCGCCTGGTGTATCTCTCCGAGCCGCTGACGGCGCCGCTGCACATCTCGGGCACACCCGAGTTGAAGCTGAAGGCGAAGGTCAACGACACCTTCACCAACTTCGGTGTGGTGCTGATGGAGTACACCGGTGCCAGCCGCGCCCAGGTGACGACCACCAGCGACGGGGTCGCCAACGTTCCGGGCAGCCCGCGTGACTGTTGGGGCCCAGAGGTCGTCGGCGACTTCTCGTCCTGCTACATCCAGACCCAGACCAACACCACCAACCAGACGCAGTGGCGGGTGAGCAAGGGAATCGTGGATGGTCAGAACATCTACGACTACACCACCCAGACGCCGCTGCGGCCGAACAAGTGGTACAACTTCGACTACGTGCTCCTGCCCAATGACTACGTCTTCCCGGTCGGCAGCCGGATCGGCGTGGTCCTGGTCGGCAGCTACTCGGGTTACTCCAGCGTGGCCGTGACCAATGCCGCCGAAGTGACCATCGATCTCGGCAACAGCCGCATCTCCCTGCCCATCGTCGGCGGCAAGCGTGCCGCCTTCGATGCGGGGATCACCGACAGCAACCGGGGCTGAGCGACCTCACCCCCCGACCGCAGCGACCCCCGGCCTCTTGCCGGGGGTCGCTGTACGTCACGGGCAGTTCCAGTCCCACCACCGGCACCGGCGCACCCACCGCCGACCGGAGTAACTAGAAATACGTTGCCGTTTTGAAAGCGGGTGACGATACTTACGTCCTCAAGGAGAGCTGCTTGCGAGAGCGCTCCGACGTCATCTGCTCTCAGGAGGTTCCATGAGGAACGTGGGGAAACGTGCAGCCGTGCTCGCCATTGCGCTGTTGACCGCACTGGTGGTGGTACCGGCCACGGCATCGGCGGCCGCCGCCGCACAGGTCGAGTATCCGGACGAGATCGTCATCGAGGACGGGGTCACGCAGCCGGTCTTCGGCTACACCGATGCGATCCGTCAGCGGGTGTGGGTCCAGGGTGACTTCGACACCGACATGGACGGCGAGAACGACATGATCGCCATGGACATCATCCGCCCGGCCAAGTCCGCCGACGGCCTGGATGTCCCCGTGGTCATGGACGCCAGCCCGTACTTCACGACGCTCTGTCGCGGCAACGAGAGCCAGTGCATCGAGGACGTCGACGGTGACGGCCTCAACGACCGCTGGCCGCTGTTCTACGACAACTACTTCGTGCCCCGTGGCTACGCCGTGATGCTGCTGCACATGGTCGGCACCGGGTTCTCCAACGGCTGCCCCGTCACCGGCGGGACCGGGGACAATCTCAGCGCCGTGGCGGCCATCGACTGGCTCAACGGCCGTAAGCCCGGTGTCGACGCCGCCGGCAACCCCGTGGTCGCCGACTGGCACAACGGTCACACCGGGATGATCGGTAAGTCGTATGACGGCACGCTGGCCAACGCCGCCGCCGCCACCGGAGTCGAGGGGCTGACCACGATCGTTCCGATCTCGGCGATCTCGAGCTGGTACGACTACAGCCGCTCCAACGGCATCCGGTTCAACACCAACTACCCGTCGAGCCTCTCCAACACCGTGACCAACCCGGCGCGCCGTGCCTACTGCGCTCCGGTGCGGACCATCCTCAACGAGACCGACGGTGACGAGACCGGCGACTTCACCGACTTCTGGGTGGAGCGCGACTACCACAAGGACATCGACAACGTCGAGGCCTCGGTGTTCGTCGTCCACGGCTGGCAGGACAACAACGTCAAGACCGACCACGCCTCCAAGTGGTGGTACGGCCTCGCCGAGCGGGACATCCCCCGCAAGATCTGGTGGAACCGTTCCGGTCACGAGGAGGGCTTCGACTTCCGTCGAGCCGAGTGGGTCGACACCATCCACCGCTGGTTCGACTTCTGGCTGCACGAGGTCGACAACGACATCATGGACGAGCCGATGGCCGACGTGGAGTACGCCGCCAATGAGTGGGTGACCTACGACGACTGGCCGGTGCAGGGTGCGACGCAGACCAACCTGTACTTCAACCCGTCCGGTGAAGGGGAGGCGGGCACGCTCGACCTGACCCAGCCGGCGCAGGGGGTGACCGACAGTTACGTCGACCGCAACAACCAGAGCGAGGCACAGGCGGTCAACAACCCGACGACGGCCAACCCGAACCGACTGGTCTACCTGTCGGACCCGCTGACCGAGCCGCTGCACATCTCCGGTACCGCCGAGCTGAAGCTGAAGGCGAAGGTCAATGACACCTTCACCAACTTCGGTGTAGTGGTGATGGAGTACACGGGAGCCACACGTCAGCAGGTGACGACATCGAGCGAAGGTGTCGCCAACGTTCCGGGCAACCCACGGGACTGTTGGGGTGAGAGCAGCGAGCATGACTCGGCCTGCTATATCCAGACCCAGACCAACACCACCAACGCCTCGCAGTGGAGGGTGACCAAGGGGATCGTGGATGGTCAGAACATCTACGACTACACCACCCAGACCCCGCTGCGACCCAACAAGTACTACAACTTCGGGTACAACCTGTTGCCCATCGACTACATCTTCCCGGCAGGCAGCCGGATCGGTGTGGTGCTGGTCGGCAGCTACCCGAGCTACTCGAGCGTGGCGGTGACCAACGCCGCCGAGGTGACCATCGACCTCGGCAACAGCCGCATCGCACTGCCCATCGTCGGTGGCAAGCGTGCCGCCTATGACGCAGGGATCCTCGACAGCAACCGGGACGGCTGACACCCCGCTGGATCGAGTCTGGAGAGTGGCCCCCGGCATCCGCCGGGGGCCACTTCTACGTCTGCATTGGATTCTCCTGTGGTGTGTCCATCCGTTCCGGTCGGCGGCTTCGGATAGCGTGTGTCGTCCGGACGCCACCACCGACCTTTGCGCGTCCGGACCGGAGAAAGGCTGGGAATGCTGCTCGCCACCAAAGACATCCTGCGATCGAAGCTGAAGTTCGGGCTGCTCGCCGGTGCCCTCGGTCTACTGGTGTTCCTGCTTCTGTTCCTCAACTCGATTTCGAACCAGCTCGTCCAGTCGCTGATCGGCGCCCTCGACAACTCCACCGCCGATGTCCTCGTGGTGGGGGACGAGTCTCAGGGCGCCCTCGCCGCCAGCCGGCTCGATGCCGCAACGGTCGAGACCGTCACCGAGATCGAGGGGGTGGCCGAGGCGGTCGGCATCGGGCTCTTCACCACCACCGCCGACGTCGGTGGAGAACAGCAGGAGCTGTCACTGTGGGGAGTGCCGGTGGGTGGGCCCGGATTCCCCGCCGATCTGATCGAGGGCCGCATGCCGGAGACCGCCGGCGAGATCGTCGTCGATGTCGGGGCCCGTTCCGAGGGGTTCGCCGTCGGCGAGACCGTGGCCCTGCTCCCCTCCGGAGAGTCGCTCCAGGTGGTCGGGGTGGTCCGCAATGCCTCCTACTTCATCACCCCCACCGCCTACGCCGCTCTAGACGATTGGGAGGAAGCCTTCCTCGCCCAGTTCCCCGGTGCGCCTGAGGTGCCGCTCAACGCCGTCGGGGTCGCCATCGACGACGGGGTCGAGGCGACCGCCGTTGTGGGACGGGTGACGGATTCGATCGAGGGGGTGGAGGCGATGACCCCCGCCGAGCTGGCGGCGATGACCCCCGGGATCGATTCGCTGACCCAGAGCTTCGGGCTGATCCTGGGGATCACCTTCCTCGTCGTGGTGCTGCTGGTCGGCTTCTTCTTCCTGATCCTCACCGTCCAGAAGCTGCGGCCGTTCACGGTGCTGCGGGCGGTGGGGGCGCCGACGGCGCTGCTGGGCAGATCGGTGGCTGCCCAGATCGTGGTGATCGTCCTGGCCGGGGTCGCCATCGGGACCGCCGGTCTGTGGCTGGTCAGCCTCGCCTCGACCGCCGAGTTCACCATCCGGTTCGATCCGTCACCGATCCTGGGGGTGACCGCCGCCATCCTGGTCTCGTCGCTTGCGGCCGGTCTGTTCTCGATCCGCCGCATCGCCCGCGAAGATCCCGCCGATGCGGCGTTCGGAGGTGGCCGATGAACCTCGCCTTTGCCGAGCTCCGTCGCACCCGGTCCCGTTTTGCGGTGATCACGGTGGCGGTGGGGTTCATCGTGTTCCTGGCACTGATCCTCGCCGCCCTCGCCGATGGGCTCTACCTCTCCAACACCGGTGCGCTGCGCAACGCCGGAGCCGACGGATATGTCTTCGCCGCCGACAGCGAACGGTCGTTGAGCCGTTCCGAGCTGGCTCCCGAGGTCGCCGACGAGGTGGCGGCGGTCGATGGAGTCGAGCAGGCTGCCCCGGTGGCGTTCTTCGAGGTTCCGGTCTCGGTCGACGGTGAGCGTCTCAGCGTCGTGGTCGCCGGGTTCCAACCCGACGGCCCGGGGGGCCCGCAGGCGGCTTCCGACGGCGCCCTGCCCGAGGGGTCGACCGACCCGATCGAGGCGGTTGCCGACCGCACCCTCGCCGACGAGTACGACCTTGCGATCGGAGACGTCATCGACATGGGCGGGGACGTCACGGTGACCGTGACCGGTTTCGCCGACGACGTGAGCTATCTGGGCGGGTCGACCTTGTGGGTCCCGTTCGAGGAGTGGGTGGAGATCCGTGATGCGGTGCGCCCTGAGCTTTCGGGTCGCAACCCGGTGCAGGCGGTTGCCTTCACCCTCGCCACCGGTTCCGAACCGACCGCGGTCACCGCCGATATCGGGGACGAGGTCGACGGTGTCGAGGCGGTCCCGGTCGACGACGCCGTGCTGGCGTTGCCGGCGGTGGCGCAGCAGGAGTCGGTCTTCGCCGCCATCGTCGGTGCCACCTTTGTCGTGGTGGCGTTGGTGGTGGCGCTGTTCTTCGCATTGGTGACGATGGAGAAGCGGACCCAGTATGCCGTGCTCAAGGCGATCGGGGCCCGCACCCGGACGCTCGCCCTCGGGGTGCTGATCCAGGCCACCGTGACCGCATTCCTCGGGTTCCTGCTCGGTCTGGGGTTGACCCGCCTCGTCGGAGCAGTACTGCCGGCGTCGGTGCCCGCCACCTTTGTCACCGGCACTGCGATCTCTCTGCTGGTCGCCACCATCGTGATGGGCGGGCTCGGCGCAGTCCTGTCCTTCCGCCGTATCGGACAAATCGATCCCGCATCCGCCCTTGGAGGTGCCGAATGACCGCTGCCCTCACCGTCGAGTCCGTCACCAAGACGTACGGTTCGGGGCACACCGCCGTGACCGCCGTCGACAGCGCCGAGTTCACCCTCGGCGAGAACGAGTTCATCGCCCTGGTCGGTCCGTCCGGCTCCGGCAAGACGACGCTGCTGTCGATGGTCGGCGGGCTGCTCACCCCGTCGGAAGGCCGGATCGAGGTGGGCGGCACCGACATCACCGGGCTGTCCCGCAAGGCGCAGACCCGGTTCCGCGCCAACCGCATCGGTTTCGTGTTCCAGTCGTTCAACCTGGTTCCGTTCCTCACGGCCAGGGAGAACCTGACCGTGATGGCCTCGATCGCCGACATCCCCAAGCGCGAGATCGAGGAACGCGCCGATCGCCTGCTCGAGGATCTGGGTCTCGCCGACCGCCGCCGCAACCTCCCCTCCGAGCTTTCCGGCGGTGAGCGTCAACGTGTCGCCATCGGCCGCGCCCTGGTCACGGACCCCGACCTGATCCTGGTCGACGAGCCCACCGCCAGCCTCGACACCGAGCTCGGCACCCAGGTGGTCAAGATGCTCGCCGCCGAAGTCTCCGGTCGCGGCAAGGCCGGGATCATGGTCACCCACGACATGCGCATGGTCGACTTCACCGACCGCACCCTCCGCATCACCGACGGCCGCCTCGAAGAAAGCTCCGACTCGGAGTAGACGCCACCGTCGTGTCACCGGGCGGCGATCGCCGCTGTCTACGCTGCCCGCCATGGCCACGAACAAGACCAGACGGGCCAGGTACGCACGGCGTCGCAAGAAGCGCATGGACCGGGTCGAACACGACCTGACCGACGAGCAGTGGGGTGCCCTGCAAGCCGCATGGGGAGGCTGCGCCTACTGCGGCGCCACCGACCGGCCGTTGCAGAAGGACTGTGTGTTGGCGCTGTCACGCGGCGGCCGGTACACCCTCGACAACATCGTCCCCGCCTGCCGATCCTGCAACGCCGGTAAGTGCAACACGGAGGTCACCAGCTGGATGCGCCGCCGCCGCCTCGACGAGCAGACCTTCCTCCTCCGCCATCTCGAGATCCGCACCGCCCTCGCCCCGGCCGAACCCGCAGCGGCCAGCGAATTCGTCGACTGACTGCGCGACCTCCTTTCTGGCCCTCCCCACCCTGGCGAGGAGAAGCAACGGGCTCCCCAGAGACAGACCCGCCTTTCTGGCCCTCCCCGCCCTGAGAAAGAGAAGCAACGGGCTCCACAGAGACAGACCCGCCTTTCTGGCCCTCCCCGCCCTGGGGGGGGACGCTCCTATGGATGTCAAGTGGGGTTTTCGAGGAGGCGGTAGATGTGGCGGGCGATGTAGCGTTTGAGGCAGCGTCGGATCTCGGCTGGTTTTTTGCCTTCTGCGGCGCGGCGGGCGGCGTAGGCGCGGGTCTCGGGGTCGTAGCGGAGCCGGCAGAGGACAATGGTGTGGAGTGCCTGGTTGAGTTGCCGGTCGCCGTAGCGGTTGAGGCGGTGTCGGGTGATGAGCCCGGAGGACGCCTCGATGGGGGCGACCCCGGCAAGGTTCGCGAACGCGGCTTCGTTTCGGAATCTGCCTGGGTGGGACCAGGCGCACAGGATGATGGCGGCGACGATGGGTCCGACGCCTTGTTCGTTGAGGAGGTCGGGTCGCCACGCTTTGACGATCTGGTCGATGTGGTGTTGGTGGTTGGCGGCTTCGTTGTCGAGGGTGCGTGCCCGGCGGGCGAGCTGGCGAATGGTGTCGGCAACGATGCGGGTCTCGTGGCTCCAGGCGGTGCTGGTACGGAGCTTGGCAGCGGTCGTGATCATCCGGGTGGTGGACAGGCCCCGGAAACGGTCCCGGAGTGGTTCGGGGGCGCCGATGATGATGGCGTGGAGTTGCTGTTTAGCCGTCTTGGCGGCGTCTTTGGCGGAACTGCGGGCAGTGACAAGCACCGCCAACGATGCCCGGTCACCGTTCAGGTTGCGGGGCTCACCGGGATGTCGACGGGTCAGGGCCTCGCGACCGGAACGCACCGCGTCGATCTCATCGGACTTGGCGCCGTTACGCCGCTTGGGTCGGGTCGGGCGGTCAACTTCGACGATCCGCTCGCCGCGGGCGAGGAGGTGCCGAGCCAACCCGGCACCGTAACTCCCGGCGCCTTCAATCACCCACACCCGTTGGGTGGTAGCGCCGTGACGGTCAGCAACGGTGATCAACTCGTTGTAGCCGCCCGGATCGGCCGGGACCTGCTCGATATCGATTGCTGCACCGGTACCAGTGACGAGCACCGCAGCGGTATGGGTATCTCGATGCGTATCGACCGCCACGACGAACTCGTAGTTGTCTGCCAACATGGACATCAGCGTTCCTCCTCGCCTAGAGCTGGACGTATGGCTCTGGTCCGGTCACAGGGGATCGGCAAGGCTGTGATGAGACACGCCAGGCCAACACCGGGCGGTCAAGCTCCTAATCAGGCCAGTCACCCCTTGACCGGGCCAGCGCCGATGACACCAAGCGGACATGTCCCCCCAAAGGCACCCCCCAACAGGGAAGGCCAGCGGGGTAAGGGTCACACCCAACGTCATCGACACCAACCCAGTCTCCACCACCGAACCACGAACCGCATCCTCACAGCGGGGTGGCTGCGGACGCCTTGCGGACGCAGACGGGGCGGGGCGCGACGTCATCGTTCGGGGTCTGGCGTGTCACCGAACTGCCCTTCTTCAGCGTCGGAGCCCACGGCAGCTCGCACCGCACGCGACAGACCGACCTTCTGGGACTGCGACCTCGCGCCCCGCCCCACCTCCTCCCAGAACCTCGGAGGCACCCCGCCCCCCGGGGCGGGGAGGGCCAGAACAGCGCACTCTCAACCCAAGGTCCCTCGGCAGACGTGCAGTCAGTCTTCTGCCCAATCAGGGCCGAGCAGCGAGAACACCCGCCTGCTCTGAAGTGAGATGGCCGGCCTTCGACATCCAGCGGATCGAGTCGGCAAGAGTCTCGTCGAACGAGGGCATCGGGCCGCCGATCTGGCGGGCGAGATGGTCGTCGGCGGATTGCCAGTTGGCGAGCACCCACGGTCCCTCCGGTTCGATATCGAGATGACGACCGGTCCGCTGCGCCACCCATTGCACGGCCCTTGCGACGTGCACGGCGGCTCGGGCCGGAAGCGGCACCACGAGAGGGCGGCGCCGTCCGGTCAGCCGATAGGCGGTGCGGAGGATCTGGCGATAGGCGACCACGGTGCCCGGGGCGACGATGCGCTGCCCACCGGGATCGGGCGTGATCACCACCTCGGTCAGGAGGTGCGCCAGCCAGCGGACATCGACGATGCCGAACTCACCACCGAGCGCCACCGGCATCCGATCGGCGAGCATCCCACGCAGGATGCCGACCATCTCCCCCGCTCCTGGGTCATCGGGGCCGAAGACCTGGGCCGGGTAGACGATGCTCACCGCGGCTCCGTGTTCCTGATGCCGTCTGGCGACCCGCTCCGCCCCGATCTTGGACCGGGCATACGGCAGGGTCCCCCGACCGATCGGAGGATCCGCCGGGATCGGGCCATCGCTCGGAAGCAGCGTGACCATCGACGAGACATGGACGATGTGGCGACAACCGGCGGCCACGGCGGCGTCGAGGACGTGGGCGGTCCCATCGACGTTGACCCGATACATCTCGTCGGCCCGCTGCGAGTCCAGGGTGTAGACGTTGGCAACGTGGAGCACGGCGTCGCACCCGTGGACCGCCGAAGCGACCGCAGCCGGATCGAGCACATCACCCGCCATGACCTCGACCTCCGGTGAGCCATGGGGCTGGAGGGCGGTCGCCAACCTGTCCGGTGATCTGACCAGACACCGCACCCGGTGCCCGGCGGCGGCGAGGGCCGCCACCGCATGTGACCCGACGAATCCCGATGCACCGGTGACCAGAACGTCCATTGCCGACCCTTCGGTGGCGAGCGATGTCCCTGGTCAGGGTATGCGGACCCGTCCGGCCACCGGAAGTCAGGTACCCGAACGGCGAGGTCAGTCCTCGGTGGTGGCCGCCGACTTGGCGGCGATCTCCTCGACGATGTCGGCGTTGGCGAGGGTGGTGACGTCGCCGAGCTTGCGGTGTTCGGAGATGTCCTTGAGCAGGCGGCGCATGATCTTGCCGGAGCGGGTCTTGGGGAGATCGTCGGTGAATACGATGCTGGCCGGTTTGGCGATGGGCCCGATGGTGTGCGCCACATGGTCGCGGAGTTCGGCGATCAGCGCTTCGTCGCCCTGGTCGGTGCCACGGAGGGTGACGAAGGCGGCGATGGCCTGCCCGGTGAGTTCGTCCTTGCGGCCGACGACGGCGGCCTCCGCCACGGCGGGGTGGGACACGAGGGCCGATTCGACCTCGGTGGTGGAGATGTTGTGTCCCGAGATCAGCATGATGTCGTCGACACGGCCCAGCAGCCAGAAGTAGCCGTCCATGTCCCGCTTGCATCCGTCGCCAGGGAAATACATCCCGGGGAACCGGGTCCAGTAGGTGTCGATCATCCGTTGCTCGTCGCCCCAGATGGTGCGCAGCATCGAGGGCCAGGGACGCCGGATCACCAGATACCCGCCGCCGCCGAGCGGGACCGAGTTGCCGTCGTCGTCGACCACGTCGGCGTGGATCCCGGGGAAGGCCCGGGTCGCCGAACCGGGTTTGGTTGGCACCACCCCGGGGAGCGGGGTGATCATGATGGCGCCGGTCTCGGTCTGCCACCAGGTGTCGACGATCGGGGTCCGCCCGCCGCCGATGTGCTGGTGGTACCACATCCATGCCTCGGGGTTGATGGGCTCCCCCACCGACCCGAGCAGCCGCAGCGAGGTGAGGTCGTGACGGGCCGGGTATTCGTCACCCCATTTCATGAAGGAGCGGATGGCGGTGGGGGCGGTGTAGAGGATGGTGACTGCGTATTCGTCGATGATCGACCACAGACGGTCGAGGTCGGGGTGGTTGGGGGCGCCCTCGTAGATGACGCCGGTGGTGCCGTTGGCGAGCGGGCCGTAGACGATGTAGCTGTGACCGGTGACCCAGCCGATGTCGGCGGCGCACCAGTAGACGTCGTCGTCCTTGATGTCGAACACGTAGTGGTGGGTGGCGGCGACCCCGGTGAGATAGCCGGCCTGGCTGTGGACGATCCCCTTCGGTTTCCCGGTGGTCCCCGAGGTGTAGAGGATGTAGAGCGGGTCCTCGGCGTTCATCACCTCGGGCTCACACTCGATCGACTGGCCGTCGACGAGGTCGTGGTACCAGATGTCGCGGCCCTCGACCATGGCGATGTCGTTGTCGCAGCGTTTCACCACCACGACGTGTTCGATGGAGGGGCACCGGGCGACGGAAATGTCGGCGGCGGCCTTGAGCGGCACCACGCTCCCCTTGCGCCAGGCACCGTCGGCGGTGACCACCACCTTGGCCTGGGCGTCCTGGATCCGGTCGGCGAGGGCGTCGGAGGAGAAGCCACCGAACACCACCGAGTGGATGGCGCCGATGCGGGCGCAGGCGAGCATCGCCACCGGGAAGCTCGGGGATCATCCCCATGTAGATGGCGACCCGGTCGCCCTTGGCCACACCGAGGCCCTTCAGAGCGTTGGCGAAGCGGGCGACGTCCTCGTACAGGTTGCGGTAGGTGATGGTGCGGGTGTCGCCGGGTTCCCCGATCCAGTGATAGGCGACCTTGCTCCCCTTGGTGTCGAGGTGACGGTCGAGGCAGTTGTAGGCGAGGTTGAGTTCCCCGTCGGTGAACCACTTGAAGAACGGTGGGTTGGAGTCATCGAGGGTGACCGTGGGCTCGGTGAACCACGAGATGCGCTCCAGCGCCTGGGTGCGCCAGAAGTCCTGCCAACCGCTCTCGGCGCGGTCGTAGATGCCCGGCTCGGCGTTGGCGTCGGCGACGAAGTCGGGTGAGGGATAGAAGACCCGGTCCTCGCTGAGCAGGTTCTCGAGTGCCTGATGGGTGTCGGCCACGTTCCCAGTCCTCCCGGATCGTCATCGATCGACATGGTCTCCGGTCATCGTATCGGTGCGGGGGTCATGTCGCAGCGGGTTTGCGACCCGACGCCGCATCGAGATGCGTCACCACCTCGGCGCCGAGCAGGTGGCGTTCGACGTCGAGGGTGGCGACGTGCCCGGAGTGCTCCAGCCAGAGGAGTCGCCTGGGGGCGGTGAGGGTGTCGTGGATGATCTGGCCGCTCTCGGGTCGCACGGTGCGGTCCCGCCGTGACTGCACCACCAGGGTGGGGGCGGTGATCCGGGGCAAGGCCCGGCGGGCGCCACGGATCAGGTCGCGCAGTTCGGCGACGGTGCCGACCGGAGTGTCGCCGTAGTCGTGGTGGTACTCGGTGGCGTACCCGACGGGGTGGACGGCAGGGTCGCCCCTTCGGATGTAGCTGCGGCCCCGTACCGCGCCGGAGATGCGGAACATGCGGTCGTGGACCTTGATCGGGGCGTTGATGCTGGTGAGTGATGCCACCTCACCGGTGGCGGCAATCAGGATGCCGATCAGGGCGCCCATGGAGAGCCCGGCGACGTGCAAGGTCCGGTCGTCGCCGACGTCGTTGACCGCTTCGAGGGCGCTGCGCACCCAGTCGCGCCAGGTGGTGGTGAGGATGTCGTCGATGTGGGTGCCGTGTCCGGCGAGCAGCGGAGCCACCACCCCGTACCCGGCGGCGGCGATGGCGTCGGCGAGTGGGCGGAGCTGTGCCGGGGTGCCGGTCCAGCCATGGAGGAGCAGCACCACCTGTTCACGTTCGGAGTGCAACGCAAAGCCGTCGGCCATCGGGTGCATCAGCGGTGACGCGGTCACCGGCGGAGCGTACCGCTCGGAAACGACCGTCGATCCGCTGTGGTCATCTGGGACAGTGCTTGCAGAACGCACATCGGTAGGCTCGGCGCTAGTCCGCCACACGGAAATCCCGATCCATCGGAAGAGACCCACGGTGACTAGAACCGCCCTGATGTTGGCGTTGGCATTGGTGATGGTCGGCGCCTGTTCGGGTTCCGATGACGAGGTGGCTCCGCTGGGTCCGCCGGTCGACCGCCTGGTGGTGGTCGACGGTTCGGCGGTGGTCACCATGACCCCCGAGGGCGGTGACCGGGTCGTCATCCACGACGAGGCGGATGCGGTGTCGTTCCAGCCGATCTGGTCGTGGGACGGCGAGCGGATCGCCTTCTCGTCGATCACCGACGGGACCGACTTCTCGGTGACGGTCGCCGCCGCCGACGGCAGCGAGGTGATGTCCGACGAGGCGATCGCCAACGTCTTCTACCTGCAGTGGTCGCCAGCCGGTGACCGGCTGGGGACGCTGCGCAACCACGTCGAGGGCGGGGTCGCCCTGGATGTCGTCACCGTCGGCGAGGACGGGGTGGAGACCGTCGAGGTCGACGACGGCGACTCGTACTACTTCGTGTGGAGCCCGGACGGCGCCGACATGGCGGTGCACGTCGGTTCGGGCAGGTTCGAGACCTGGGTCGATGGGGAGTTCGGATCGATCGAGGACACACCGGCGTCGTTCCAGGCCCCGATGTGGACCGACGACGGGATCTTCGGGGTCCGCAGCGCCGACGATTCGGTGGTGTTGACCCGGTACGACCCCGACGGCGACCCAGAGGATCTGGTCGAGGTCGCCGGCCCGACCTCGTTCCATGTGTCACCGGACGGCAGACGGATCGCCCTGCAGAGTCTGTCCTCGGCCGACGGGATCGAGGTGGCGTGGCGGACGCAGCCGGCGGTGGACCAGCGCCTTGCTGGCAACCGGGTCTATGTGGTGGATGTCGAGTCGGGTGAGGTCACCGAGGTGATGAACCGGCTGGTGACCGGTTTCTGGTGGAGCCCCGACGGCGAGCGGCTGGCGATCCTGTATCTCCCGGAGGGAAGCCGGTCGCGGATGATCTGGCGGTTCTGGGAGGACGGGGTGCTGACGGATGGTCCGGAGTTCGTTCCGCTGTCGACGTGGGTCACCGACCTGATCCCGTTCGTCGACCAGTACAACCGCTCGATGACCCCGTGGTCACCGGATTCGGGTTCGCTGGCGTTCCCCGGAACCATCGACGGCGACCCCGGGATCTGGGTCACCGAGATCGACGGCGAGGCCACCAAGGTCTCCGACGGCACCTGGGTGACATGGTCACGGAGCTGACCCGACCGGGCCGACCCCTGGGACCGCCGCAACCTGCCAAGGGCTATACTCGCCCATGCTCACCCGTCCGAAAGTCCGGGTGATCGGTTGGGGGCGTGGTGAAGTCTGGAGTTCACGCCGGCCTGTCAAGCCGGAGGTCGCGGGTTCGAATCCCGTCGCTCCCGCCAACCCAACGCCCGGATCTCACGGTCCGGGCGTTGGTCGTACCGGCGAACAATCCCCGGTCAGGTAGCTCAGTTGGTAGAGCGCCGGTCTGAAAAACCGGAGGTCGGCGGTTCGAGACCGCCCCTGACCACCCCAAGAGCCCCAACGATTCCCACCGGAAACCGTTGGGGCTCAACGATTTCCGATCCCCGCTGACATCTCACCCGGCTTCACCGGGTTTCGCGCTTTCTCACCCGATTTCACTGCTCTCCGCCGCGGAGCGCGCGCGGATCCGCTGCGCTACTCGGAATGCGTCGAGGCGTTCATGGCGCCTTAAACGCCGCGCGGATAGGGAGTGGTGATCCACCAGTCGGGGGGTTGTCTCGGGGATGATCCCGAGTGCACACAACCCCCGACCTGGTGGGGGCCACATCACGCGCGCTTGAAGCCCGGTGTCATGCAGGCGACGTAGGAGATGTTCGAGGCGGTGTTGCCGGAGCCGCCGGTGGATAACCAATCCGTTGGGTCGGCACCGCAGACGGATCCCGGATCGGGTGTGCTTTCAAGGGATCCTGCCCCGGCTCGTGACGTAGTCCTCGTGGGAGGACATCGAGTGGGTCCTCGGTTATGTCGTGTCCGACACGGTCCGGATGGCCGGTGTCATGTCGATCGCTCATCTTCAAGAGAAAGCTAGTGATCGGCCCGGGCGGTCGTCCACTCTGCTCATGCCTGGAGAAGTGTTGACGAAAAGTGTCGGCGAGAAGCTCGGGTCGTCCGATCAGCGACTACTACTCCAAGGAAGCGCGCCTCAAGCTGACGAAATGTCGCGGAGGGTCTGTGCCCGGCGAACCTAGAATGCGGGTGTGGGTCGATAGCTCGTAGGAGTAGCACGCCATGCCACCCGATGAAGTTGGGTCCGTCACCCCCTACCTGCACCGATGGGGAGTCGTCGTCGCCTTGGCAGGAGTCGTGATCGCAGCTGCTATCGGTATCGTACAGATCAACCGCAGCGCTGGGGCTGTCGGTCCCTCGTCGACCGCTCTCCAACCATCCGAGCAGACGACCTCGACGCTCGTCCCGACGACCTCGACGCTCGTCCCGACGACCTCAACAGCCGACGACACCACGGTCGCAGGTTCCGGTGCCTCGTCCGCCGAAGCAGCCCAGCGCGCCCTCGCCATCGCGGAGGGCGCCGAGTCAGTATTGCCTGCCGACTACACCAGCTCGATCGAACAGGGCGAACCCGACTCCGTCGAGGGCGAAGACAACACTATGTTCGCTACCTGTCTCGACGGTGAGGAGTTCGCTATCGATGAGACGGCGTCCATCACCGCCGGGGTGGCGACGCTGACCGCAGACGGGCCGATGCAGGACTCCGGGCTGCCCGGACCGTCAGCCTCGATCGAGGTCCGGGTCTTCGACAATGCCAGTGCCGGCGACGAGGTCTTCGGCGTGCTCGAGCAGATCTTCGGCTCCGACGCGGGACGCCAGTGTCTTGCCAACAGCGTTCAGGACTCGATGGGACCGATGATGGAGGACGCCGAGATCGACCTGTCGATCAATCGGCTCACCGTCGATGGCGCCGACATCGGTTCCCGCATCATGATGGATCTGGGCCTCGAAGGATTCGAGGCCCAGGTCGCCATCGACCTGCTTGCCTCCCTGGACGGCGACATCGGCACCTTCGGATCGTTCTTCAGCTTCGGCGACCCTTTCCCCGCCGACCTCCAGGCCGACATCATGACCGCGACCAGCTGAGACCCTCCAAAGATCACCCCCACAGGGCGCCCTCCTCGCCGGTGGGGTGCCTGTCTGGCAGGTGTGCTGGGACAGGTCCGGGCTGGTTAGGGAAT
This sequence comes from uncultured Acidimicrobiia bacterium, assembly GCA_963708235.1. Classification (GTDB taxonomy): domain Bacteria; phylum Actinomycetota; class Acidimicrobiia; order Spongiisociales; family UBA5794. The sequence goes on from OY970200.1 coordinate 3,248,453, forward strand.
CCTCAGCGCACCAAGGTCGTACCCACAATGCGACAGCGACGTCTCAGTCGTGCTCAAAGCGCCATCGCACCTGCGTCAGCACCTACCGGCTCAGAGGAGGACTGGTGGTCCAAGCTCCGTGCCGTAGCTGTACATCAACCGCCACTGCGGCGAAGATCAACGTGCCATCATCGGAGGCCTGCGCTAGGCCCTGCGCATTACTTCTGAGACGGGGAGTCACGATGACCACGGAATACCCAGGTTGAGCCGATGGATCACGATCCGCGCTGGGCGGCCGTTGAGCAGAGTTCCTTGGCCGGCTTATATATCTATGAGGTGCGCTGGCTGTTGATCTCGTGTGTGGATGCGGCGGCGCGCTTGGCCGATCTCGCACCAGCCGACCTCGGTGACGTCATGAAGGTCGACGGGTCAATAGGCGTTAGTGCCATTGAGGCGATTTCATCAGCGGCACGTCTGAATGCGCTCCTATTTGCTGCACCACGTCGAAAGGGCGAGTCCCTGAAGCGATTCGAGCTGCGCAAGCGCCGCGCTAGCTGGCTGAGGGACAGGGTCTTTGACGGAGTCGACGTGTCCGTGCTCAACGATCGAGGCGTCCGGAATAGCATCGAGCACTTCGATGACCGCCTAGATGAGGTCGCAGAGAAGGCTACCGACGGCGTGCACGAGTTCCCTCTCACGATCGTGAGCGACGTCGCACTCGGCCGACCGGGCTTGCTCGAATTCTTGGAGCGAGGAGAAGCGCCACCGAAGACGGTCCAGCATGTCCGTACATATGTGGCCTCCACCAACGAGTACCGCATCCTGCGCTGGAGCTTCGACGTCGGTGCCGTTGCCAGGTGCTGTAGGTCGATGCTGGACCACTTGGTCGATAGCGGGTATTTCGACGCTCGACTACCTGAAGAGCGAGCCGGATTGATGCTGTCCCAGCGTTCGCGGCCTCAGGCGAAGGGGATTCTGTCGGAGAACGAAGACGGCTGAGCAGCATCGTGGAGCGTGAATGCAGATCTAGAGTGGTTCCGGCCCGCTGTACCTCGTGCTAGCCGGGCCAGCCGACAATCGCGGCAAGGTGTGGGCCGCTGGGAGGAGGGGACGAGGTTGGCTCCCTCCGAAGGCGGTGCGGCGCACCACGTATTGCAGCCGCTCTTCTCGGGTGATTCGGCCGCGACCACGACCACCGAGAGGGGTGGCTGACTGTTGTCGGCGCTTCGCGGCAGCGGCCCGGGCGGTCGTGCTGGCGGTGTGTTTGGCGGTCACGTTGCCTGCCTGTCGCTGTCGTAGCGCTTTTGCCAGCCGATGGCGGGCGCGGGTAGCCCTGTGGTGTGATCAGCGCGGGGCTGGCACGAGGTGAGCGAGTTGGGCTTCTCGTTCTTGGTCGAGGTATCGCTCGATGTCGTCGGGTCGGAACAGGATGCGTCGTCCGACCCGGACACCGAGCGAGCCCGGTTGTTCACCTCGGTAGCGCTGTTGGTAGATAGCTCCGGGGGTGGCGCGGACGATCGTTGCGATCTCTTCGACCGTGAGGAGTTGAGGGATTGTCATCGGCTTCTCCAGTTGGACGGCGTGTGCACGGTCTGGGTGACCTCTCGGCAGTGGTTCATCGCTGAAGGGATCGGGCTGTCGATGGGTCGCCTGCTCGGCGTCCCTGGCTCGGTCGTCGGGTTTGGTCCATGTCGGTGAGGTGGTAGTTGATCCCGCGTTCGACGGCGGCGGGGTCCCAGTCGATGCGTTGGGAGATGAGCTCGGCTGCCTGGGCGCGTAGCTGTGGGTCGGTGAGGCCGACGACGATGACGGAGGCGTCGCGGAGGGCGTTCCAGTCGGCTTCGCGGTCGTTCGAGTCACGCTCGTTGAGGATGTGATCGATGACGTGGAGAGGAAGGGGTGTGGCCTCGGCGAGCGCCTTGCGCAACACGGGAAGCTGTCGGTTGGCGACGAGATCGGCGGGGTCGCTTCCCGCGGGGAGGGTGGCGACGCGGATGTTGAGGTCGGGGTCGACTTCCTCGGCGAGTTGGTGGACGCGGCGGGCGGCTTGGGTGCCGGCGTCGTCGCCGTCGAGGGTCAGTGTCACTCGGTGGGTGGTGCGGCGGAGGGTGGCGAGGTGGTGGGTGGTGATGGCGGTGCCGCCGGCAGCGACGGCGTTGGTGATGCCGGTTTGGTGGAGCGCGATGGCGTCGAGGTAGCCCTCGACGAGGATCGCCTCGCCGGTGTGGACGATGCCGGAGTGGGCGTGGTGGTGGCCGTAGAGGAGTTCGCTCTTGCGGTAGATGGCGGTGGCCGGCGTGTTGAGGTACTTGGGGCCGTCGCCTTCGATGAGTCTGCCGGCGAACCCTCTCGGGTGTCCTTGGCGGTCGTGGATGGGGAACACGAGCCGGCCGCGCATGGTGTCGTAGAGCCGTCCGGTTCGTGCCCGGGCGACGACACCGGCAGCGAGCAGGTCGCTGGGGGTGTACCCGTCGCGTTGGAGGGCATTCGTGATGGTCTGCCAGGAGGGCGGGGCGTAGCCGAGTTGGAATCGCCCGGTGATCTCGTCGGTGAAGTTCCGCCCTTCAAGATGTTGGCGGGCGGCCTCGCCCTTGGGTCCGCGTAGCCACGTTTGGTAGTGGGTGATGGCGCGGTCGAGGACCTGCTGGATACGAGCGGTGTCCTGTTGGCGGTCGGCGGTGCCTCGGGGTGGGATACCGCCGGGGATGACATCGGCGGGGTAGGCCATGGCGCCGCCACGGTGGGCGCGTTCGGCGTGGGTTCCGCAGGCGAGTTCGTAGTAGGCGTTGCCTTGCCTGCCGGGTTCGGCGGGGCCGTCGTAGACGGCGAGGTGGGTGGCGTCGTCGCCGCAGCTGGCGCAGCCGCCGTCGCGGGTCATGATGCCGGGGTGCCCGGGCGGGTAGATGCTGTACACCGCACCCCGCCGCTGCACCGTGCTCAGCTGGTCGGCGTCGATCTGTTCTCGCACCACGCCGTGGCCCACGGTCTCGCGTTCGGGGGCGGCGGGTGCGAGTTCGGGTGTGGGTGCTCGTTCGAGGGCGGGAAGAATGCCCCGAGCGCAGGTGAGGACCCGCTGCGCGGTCTGGGCGATGAGGTTGGCGTTGCCGTCGGACCAGGTCGCAACGTAGGGGAGGCTGTAGCTGGCGGTGTCGATCCCGGCCGCGGCGGCAACGATGTAGGCGACGGATTCGGCTTCGACCTCGATGACGCCGCGGCATTCGGGGCGTTGCCCACCGTCCGGGTCGTGGAGGCGGATGTGGGCCAGTTCGTGGGCGGCGGTCTTGAACCGCTGTGCCCCCGACAGGTCGTCGCGGATGGCGACCTGGCGGCTGTCCCATGTGGTCATGCCGTTGGCGGTACCGAGACTCGCCGGGTGGACGAGGTCGAGGGTGAACCCTTCGGCGGCGATCAGGGCAGCGAGGGTGTCCCATTGTTGGGGGAGGTCCCCGACTGCGTGTTGAGGTCGGACTTCGGGGAGGGGTTCGCCGTCTGTCTGGGAGATGTCGAAGACGTGCACGACCCGGAACCCGACCACCCGCCGCTCACTCTCCTCCTTTGAGTCGGCTCTGGTAGCGGCGGGGGTGTGGTCGGGTTCGAGGTCGGGGGTCTTTCGAATGATCGGTGCCAGGATCGGGATGCCCTTTTCGCCCTTCCGGACTTGGCGGTCGAGTTCTTGCCATTTGCGGTACCCGGCGACTCGGCTGGGGGTGATGCCGCGGCGATGGGCTTCGATGGCGATGAGCTGGGCGTTGGCGAACGAGTAGTCGTGGAACTTCGACGCCACCTCGAGCGCGGCGAGCCAGTCCTCTGAGGTGACGAGGGCCCACAGGGATTCCTCGAGCTGGGCGTGGAGCTGAGCGGCGGCATCTGAACTCTGCATGAGCCGCACCGTGCCGGAACCCGTTCACCAACCATTGCCACACCTGTTCACCAACGACACACCAACCCCCATTGCCTCGACCGGGACCGGAAGCCGCCGTGGTGTGTCGTTGGTGTGTGTCTGGTGAGCGATCCGGGCAACGTTTGGTGAACGGCATCGCTGATGGTGCCCGCCATGGACGAGACACCCACGACCGAGCGGGCGGTGGACACCGAGCTGGTGCGCCGCATCCAGGCGGACTGGCGACTTCTGGTCGAATCGCGACGGTTCCGCACCCACCTGAACCGATGGGGTGTCGAGGACCCTCGCCTGGCGTTTCCTCATGGCGACGACCTGGTTGCTGCGGCGCGTCGCCGCGACACCGACGATTGGCGCCACCGCGACCAGGCTCTCTCTGCGCTGTTGGCGAGGGTCGGGTCGGATGCGTTGGCGAGGCGGGTGGCGCTGCAGGTAGTGCTCCCCGGTGTCGTCACCCTCATCGACACGGTGCGGGGTTGGGACATCGAGGAGCGCGCCTCGCGTGTGGTGGCCGAAGCCGTCGAAGTGCTGGAACGGTGTTCCGGCGTCGAGGCGGGGACTGCTCCGAACTTCCGGGTGTTCGCCAATACCCGCCGTCGGGTCCTGCGGGCAGCGATTCGGGACCGGAACGAACCCGTCACACCTACCGGTGTCGCGGTCGAGTCGGTCGCTCACGCTGAGCCCGGGGACGGTGACCCGTCGCTGGGGGCTGAGGCGGAGTTGCGGGAGCTCGTCGAGTGGATCAGCACCGAAGGCGGGGTGCGCCGTGACGTCGCCGGTGAGGTCGTATTGACCCGCTCCGGCGGGGTCGATGTCGATCACCTGGCGGAGATTCTGGGCGTCTCGGCTCAGACGCTGCGGCGCCGGCGGCTGCGCACCGAGCAGCGCCTCGCCCGAACTCTGAGCCTCGAACGATGACATCCCAACCAACCCTTCCACCAACGGGTGTCGCGTGGCGACCGTCGTCGCCGCCCCTTAGAAGGGAAAGAGGGTCAACCACGAACCGATCGACCCAGCAACAGGAGGAGATCATGGTGACGACAACGGCAACCCCCCTCGGCGGATGGCCGGTCCTGGGGCCTGTCGAGGGCGAGGACATTCGGTGTGTCCCCTTGGACGAGTTGGACCGGCGGGTCCGTGCCGCTGCGGAGGTGTGGGAGACACTGGTCGATGAGTGCGCCTCGTCGGGGATGCTGCCGTCACCGCCGGTGGCGTCCCTGCTGACCTCGTTCTTGGAGCGGGACTACTGGATCGCCGAAGAAGCCCACATCGAAGGCCTCCGACGCCGCACCCACTCCGACCGCACCAGAACCCTGATCGACAACGCGGCGGATGCCCGTGGCTGACCGCACCTTCACCCAACCCTCTACGGAAACGCAGACGACCATCGCCGGTGGTCGGCGGTGGAACCCGGCGTGGACGGTCCGTGTCCTGCATGTGGCGTTGTGGGTCGTGGTTGCGTCGGGTCCGGTGCTCGCTGTGGTGGCGCTCGCCGAGACGGCCGGGCTCCGCCAACACATCACCGCGGTGGCGGCGTCGGCCGGTCCGGCACCTGTCGACACGACCGAGCCGGAGGGCGTCGCCACGGTTGTGGTCGCCGACCATCTCGCCGCTGCGGGGTGGGATGTGGCGGGCACCGCCAGCCTCAGCGCCGAAGAGATCACTCCCGGCGTGTTCACGGTCACCGTCACCGCCCATGCAACGCCACCGACCACCGAAACCGGCCCCGAGACCGACAGCGGCACCGACAGTGCCGTGCCGGTGCCGGTGCGGCTGTTCCTCACCGTTGCGGTGGCGGAGACCGGCGACGGGTGGGTGGCTCTCGGGTCGCCTTCGATCGTGGCGGGTCCCACCGTCGAGATCCTCACCGACAACCCGCGTGGGGGACGTCTCGACGCCACCGCTGGGTTGGAGGCGGCGGTGGCGGGGTTCCTCGCCGCCTACCTGACCGGCGACGGGGACGTGGAGCGCTACACCGCACCCGACACCGCCCTCTCCCAAGTGACGCCGACGCCGTTCACCACCGTCGAGGTCACCCAAGCCGCCGTCACCCGCACCGAGGACGGAGCGCTCGTCGTGTCCGTGACCGTTGACGGTGTCACCCCTGCCGGCGCAGTACTCGAGGTGGGGTATCGGCTGGTGGTGGGTGAGCGTGACGGCCGGTTCGAGATCACCGATCTCGGCCCTGCAATCCAATCGTTCGAACTTGGAGGTTCGTCGTGATCGAAACGGCACAATCGCTGGTCGGCAGGCTCACGTCGGTTGCGATCGGCGCTGCGGTGCTGCTCGCCATCGGGATGATCCTGTGGGTCTGGCTCGTGAAACGCACCGTGTCGGCCGTGGTCGGGGTCATCATCCTGGCCGCCATCGTCTTGTTCGCCATCAACGCCACCGACTGGCTCCAGGACAAGGTCGCCGAAGACGTCGGCGCCCACCCCGCCACACCCGTGGTTGTTGAGTTCGAGGTGGGGGTCGTGTCGTGACCGCCCCCAACGAGCCCGGCACATCAGTGTTCTTGTCATATACCCATGCGTTGCGGCATCCGGTGATCATCGGGAAGGTCGCTGGGTGGTCGTTGCCGTGGGCGATGTCCGCCACCCAACTCGGCACCATCGCCGCCACCGCCACCGCACTGCTGATCGCTCGTCCGGTGTGGGCACACCTCGGCGGGATCGGCAACCTCACCCTGTTCACTGTCGTGGTGGCGGGTTCGGGGTGGGCGGTGCGGCACTGGCGCATCGAGGGCCGCTCCCCGCTGCGGGTGGCGGCGTCGGTGGCGACGCTTTGGACCAGCCCGTCAGCCCGGTTCGGGGTCCGCAACGGGACACCTGCCGTTCCGCCACGGTCCCGCCGCAGCCACACCGCCCCGGTAGTGGTCGACGCCCGCTACGACCACCAGGGGGGCCACGGTGGGTAGCGAACTGCCGGTGCGGGCACTCACGGGGCATCTGGTGTGGGCACCGGACGGGTCAGTGTGGGCGTGCTTCCAAGTGGAGCCGTTCGGGTTCCCGCACCGCTCGACACGCGACGCCACCGATATCCATGCCCGCACTCAAGCTGCGCTCCTGGCCCTACCCGCAGAGGCGCTGGTGCTGTCCATCGGCCGCCGCCTCTCCCCTGCTGAGATCACCGACCGCATCGCCACCGCCGGTGGAGGCCAGCCGGGGTGGGTGGCGTACGCCCGCCGCGCCGCTGCGACCCCCGCCTACACCCGCATGTGGGTCCTCGCCGTCCAACTCCCCGACCCCGACGGGACGCAGGGCTGGATGGACCGGTTGCGTGCCGCCACCAGCGAGGTGGGGGCCGGGGTCGGTGCCGTCCACACGCCCCCCGGTGCACGTCGGGTCAAGACGGCGTTCGCGGCAGCCCGGGCTGTCGAGGAGGAACTGGCCCGCCACATCACCTTGCGGCCGCTACCGGCGTTGCGGGTGCGGTGGCTGTACGAGCACGCCGTCACCCGCGGCCTGATCGACCCGCCCCTCCCCGACCCGACCCCACTCCACCCGACCGGTGACATGCGGCCGGTGGTGGTGCGGCGGTGGGACCGCGACACCGTCTACATCGAGGGCGGGACGAAGACCGACCCGGGTCGGCCGCGGCACCGCCGCTACCTCACCGTTGAGCATCCCGACTACGGGACGGCGTACCAGACGTTCCTGTGCCTGGGCGAGTTGCCGGCAGCGTGGACATTCCCCTACGGATCGGGCGAATGGTTGTGGCACCTCGACGATCAGGTCTCGTTCCCGGTCGACTGGGCACTGCGCATCACCCGTGTCAGCAACGAAACAGCCCGCCGGCGGGTGCTGCGGGCCCGTCGCAACCTCACCGGGCAACTCGACGAACCCGGAGGCGACCCCGCCGGGCCGTCGACAACGATCGCCTCGGCAGCCGACGCCGTCGATCACCAACGGGCCCGGCTCGAAGCCAACCCGGCGCTCCCGGCGTTCAAGGCCACCACCATCGTCGCCGTGGCAGACCGTGACCTCCCGACGTTGGAGCGGAGGGCCTCGCTTGTAGAAACGACGTTCCGGCAGGCCGAATTCAACTTCTACCGCCCCACCGGTGGCCAGCACGCCGCACACCTGGCAATGTTGCCCGGCAGCCCGATCTCGTCGGTCGTCGGTGAGTATGCCCAGGATCTGTTGCCCGACGGGTTGGCGTCGGCGATGCCGTTCGCCGGGTCCGGTGTCGGCGACCCCGACGGGATGCTGCTAGGTGCCTGTCTCGACACCTTGGTGCCGTCACCGGTGTTCATGGACCCCGCCCATGCGCCACGTGACCTGAACCGGTCCGGTTCCCTGGCAGCGATCGGTGAGCTCGGCGCCGGCAAGAGCTTCCTGGCCAAGACCCTCGCCTACCGCACCGTGGCGATGGGTGGCCGAGTCGTTGCGGTGGACCGCACCGAGCGCGGCGAGTACGCCGCCCTCGCCGACGTCGCTGCAGGCACAAGCCAGGTGGTTGAGGTCACCGCCGACGCGCAGGTGTGCCTCGACCCGTTCCAGGTATTCACCACTGACCAGTTGCGGCTCCGCTACGGCGTTGGTTTCCTCACCCTGCTGACCGCAACACCACCGGGGTCAACAGCCGGTGCCCTGTGTCACCGCGCCGCCCACAGGTGCCTCGAGCACGCCGCCGCCACCGGCGCCACCCCCCGACTCGTCGATGTCATCGACGCGCTCGCAGCCGAGGGTGCCGGTGGTGAGGAGCTGGCACGCAAGCTCCAAGCAATGTCAGGGATCGCCGAAGCCGGACTGGTGTTGGGCGACCCGGGACCACCGCTGGACCTGGACGCCGACTACGTGTGCTTCCACCTACCCGGCCTCCGGCTCCCCGCCCGGGGCACCGCACGCGACGAGCTGCTGCCCGAGGAACTCATCGGCCAAGCCGTGCTCTACCTGGTTGCGGCATTCTCACGCCGCGTCCTGTTCAGCGACCCGCACCGCTTCGCCGCCCTGCTGTTGGACGAGGCCCATGCCCTCACCACCAACCCCCAAGGTCGCGCCCTCGTGACCGAACTCATCAGAGACGGCCGCAAACACTTCGCAGCGGTGTGGGGCTTCTCCCAACTCCCCGCCGACTTCACCACCACCGGCGACAGCGGCGAACCCGGCGGGCTCGAAGCGCTCCTCGGATACAGGGTCGCGTTCCGCCAATCCCGCCACACCGCCGCCGCGGCGCTCACCTTCCTGGGCTCCGACGACCGGGAAGGGAACCTCGACACCGTCACCGGCCTCGGCACGGGTGAATGTCTGCTGCGCGACCCCACCGGCCGCCTCGGTGTCGTCCGTATCAGCCCACCCGACGACCCAGCCGTCCTTGCGGCGTTCTCCACCACCCCCACCGAGACACCCGACGTCGACGCGGTGTGGGAGCCGTGGCCGTCGCTCACCCAACGCGCCGCCAACGGCGACAGACACACCACCAAAGATGGCAACGGCAACGGGCAGACGTCGATCTTCGACCACGGACACGAGGTGGAACCATGACCACGAACACCACACCGACAAGCCATCACCGGCAGCGACATCATCGGGGATGGGTGCTCGACGGGGCGGCGTGGATCGTGACCGCCACCCTCGCCGCGCTGATGGTCTTCGGGGGCGCCGCCTCACCGGCCCTGGCCGCGACCGAGGAACCAGATCCGGACACGTCGGGCTTGGGGGGAGAGCTGTATCCGCCGGCGGCGTACACCGTTGACCCGGCTGCGGGGATCTTCCCCGTCGGGAACTACGACATCGGGTGCGCCAACTCGGGGATGATCGGCAACGCGGGATGCATGGGCCTGGGGACCATCACCAACCTGGTGTTCTCCCTCGCCAAAGCCCTCGTCACCCTCGCCATCTGGCTCCTCGAAGCCGCCACCAGCTTCACCCTCGAAGACACCCTGGAAACCGCGGCGGCGTCGGTCGCTGACATCTTGGACACCCGAATCCTCGGACCCACAAGGTTGTCGCACCTCGGTCTCGTCGTTTCCGCGCTGTACATGGGGTGGCAGTTCCTCCGTGGCCGCTACGGCACCGGCGCCGGCGAATTCGTCGTCTCCCTCCTCGTGTTTGCGGTGCTGGTGACGGTGACCACGACGGGTGGGTTCGGGGCGGCCGTCAACGGGGCGATGCGTGGCGCCGGTGGCATCTCTGCCGAGATCGTGTCCCTCGCTGCCGACACGAGAGCCGGGGACACCGTGTCGGGACGGATTGGTGGGGCGTTGATGGCTGGGTTCGTCCGTGACCCGTACGACACCATCAACTGGGGGAGCTCCTCACGGGCACAGGATGCGAATCGGCTCGGAACCAGGCACTCGCCACAGGGCCTCACGGCACCTCCGACGAACCCCGCACCTTCATGCAGAACACCGGGTGCACATCGCAGGCGGCGTTCAACGCCGAAGCCACCGGGAACCGCCTGTCGGGGACGATCCTCTACCTCATCGTCGCCGTCGCCGCGCTGGCGCTGTTCGTCATCACCGCGTTCACCCTCGTCGTCGCCAAAGGCATGGCCCTGTTCCTCGTCGCCCTCCTCCCCATTGCCCTATACGCCGGTCTCTTCCCCGGAGCAGGACGCAGCCTCCTGTGGCATTGGGTTTCGGCGCTCATCCGCATCCTCTCGCTCGTGATCGCCCTCGGAGTGTTCCTCGCCCTACTCGTCGCCGGCCTGTCCGGGCTGTTGGCGATGCCAGGTGGGTTGTGGCAACGGTTCTTGATGGTCGTGTTCTTCATGGCCGTCATGTGGGTCGGCCGCAAACAACTCGTCGACATGTCCGGCAAGTTCGCCGACTCCACATTCCAACGCCTCGACGCCGCCCGCCTCGGCGGCAGCCACGGCGCCCACTGGATCCGCCCCTATCAGTCCGGAGGCATCACCGGCCTCGGCGTCACCCACACCGCCCAAGAGACCGTTGCGGAACTCCCCCGACGCCACCACCTCACCGCCGCCGCGACCTGGCGGCGTCACAAGACCCCCACCCCGTCATGACACCCGACCCCCTCACCAACACCATGCGGCACTTGACCGCCAACCGCAGCGACGGGCAGGCAGCGGTGTGGCTAGGGAGGTGGCGACGCTGGCGGCTCGTCGTCGCTGTCGTCTCCACGATTGGTGTCGGCTGGAGCGCCCTCCTCTTGTTCCTGCTTGTCGTGATCGCCTCGGTGATGGCACCGGCCCCTACCCAGGCAACCGCGCACGCCGCTGGCATCCCACCCGTCGTCCTTGCCGCCTACGTCAACGCCGAACGTGAGTCGCCCACCGTCGCCGAGGGGTGTGAGGTGGCGTGGCCGATCATCGCCGGGATCTGGAGGGTCGAGTCGATCCACGCCACCTACGGTGGCCGCACCGTCACCGACAGCGGCGTCGTCACCCCACCGCTGTACGGGGTCACGCTGGACGGCTCCACACCCGGCACCCAGATCATTGCCGACACCGACAACGGCGAACTCGACGCCGACGCCTCGTGGGACCGCGCCGTCGGACCGGCACAGTTCCTGCCCTCGTCGTGGCGAGCCCTCGGCCAAGACGGAAACGGTGACGGAACCGCCGATCCGCAGAACGTGTACGACGCCGCCCTCGCCACCGTCGCGCACCTGTGTGTCTGGGCGCCCGGTGACTACACCCACCGTCCCGACCTCGAACGTGCCCTGTTGCGGTACAACAACCACCAGGAGTACGTCGACACGGTGATCGGGTGGATCGAGTTCTACGCCGCGTTCGCGGTCACCGACGGGGATGTCACCGCCGACGGCCAGTACGCCTTCCCGCTCCCCCGAAACTCGGTCACCGTTGACCAGATCCGCCGCAGCCACCACGACTACCCCGCCTGGGACGCCGGTATCCCCGAAGGCACCCCGATCTACGCCGCGCACCCCGGCACCGTCACCGGCCTTTCGGTTCCGTGCGCGACGTGCCGGTGCGGGTACGGCGTGCACATCGAAGGAGCCGACCGGCACCGCTACACCTACTGCCACGGCGTATCGATCCCCGACGGCATTGCCACCGGCACCACCGTGGTGGCAGGTCAGCTGATCATGTTGTCCGGGAACACCGGGAACTCCACCGGACCCCACCTCCACTTCCAGATCCGCAACCCCGCCGGTGACCTCGTCTGCCCTCAACCCCTGCTCGAAGCGTGGTGGAACGGCATCGGGCTCTCCCCCATCGCCGCACCCACCAGCGGCTGCACCCACTGAAAGGAACCTCCGTACATGGCTGACCCCCCTGTCGATCCCAAGGAGCTGCCTCACCCGCGAACGGCTCCTCAAAGCGCTCGGCACCGCCCGCAGCAACCTGTTCACCCCGACGGATCGCCAATCGGTACGGCACCAGGCAGCGCACCCCGACCTGGCCCTCACCGACACCGAACGCGATGTCATCTCCCGCGCACTTGTCGCCTCACCCCGGCTCCTATCCGGGTTCGCCCACCGGACACTGGAACGCTACGACGACCTGTGCGCCGGGGACCGGGCCGAAGCGCTCGACCTGTTCGCCGACATCGTCCACCACCCCCTCTTCTACGAACGCGGTCTCATCCTGCGCCCACCTCGACGCGAGATTGAACGATGAGCACCTGTCGAGGCTGTGACGCTCGCTGGGCGACAACGCCGCAAGGATTCTGTGTCCCGTGCCAGGACGACCTGCGGTTCATCACCCGCCCCGTCGCGCACCGCGAACAGTGGCGGCGCGCCATCGCTGGCGGATCGTCGTTCTACCAGGAGATGGCTCAGCGCGGAGTGATCGTCGTCACCGACGCCCCCGCCGACAACGCCGAGTGGATCTGCGACTTCTGCAACGACCAGATCCCCATCACAGCCGAACACACCCTGATCCCCCTGATCGGGAGCTACGCCCTCTGCACACCGTGTGTCACCCGGTTCGACTACTGGCCCGACGCCTGGACCCACCCCGCACCCCGAGCCTGCCTCTGCGACGCATGCCAACTCCCCCTCCAACGACTCGCCCTCCGCGACCGCATCCACCAACAAGAGCGCTACCAGTCTGAACGTGGTCAGGGACTGGAACGGTGACCGGACCCGCCGCGCCGGGCATCGACGCCGACAAGGCACTCACCATCGTCGCCGGTGTAGTTGCCGCAGCATGCCTGCTGGTGTGGGCCGCGACGCAGGTCACGGTCCGGTTCGCCAGCGGCGAATGGCATGACACGCCGCTCGTCGAGGCACCACGCCTCGCCCTCCACGTCATCCTCTACCCGGACCAGCCCGCCGCCCATGATGTGGTCGAGCCGACCGTGTTCTACGCCACGCTGGCGGTCCTCGCCGTCGTGACCTGCGCCGTCTGTGCCGTGGTGTGGCGTGCCGTACGCGACCGGGCACGAAACGACGACGGTGACGACGCCCGGTGGGCCAAGCCCCGCGACCTCAAACCCCTTCTGGTCCGGCGACCCCAGCCAGGGCGACTCACGCTCGGGACGGTCGAGCGCCGGTTGATCGCCACCGAACAGCAGCATTCGGTGTGCATCATCGGACCCACCGGCACCGGCAAGACCACCGGGTTCGCCATCCCCGCAATCTCCGAATGGGACGGACCGGTCGTCGCTACCACCATCAAAGGCGACCTCCTCCAACCCACCATGGAGCGCCGCTCCCACCAGGGCAACGTGTGGGTCTACGACCCCACCGCAGTCACCGGCCGACCCGCCACAGGATGGTCACCCCTCGACGCCTGTCATGACTGGCAAGGAGCGCTCCGAATGGGAGCGTGGCTCGTGTCCACCGCCCGGGCCGGCGACCGCGGCGGGCTACAAGACGCCGACTTCTGGTACGCCGTCGCTCAAAAACTTCTCGCCCCACTGTTGTACGGCGCCGCCGTGTCCGGCAAGACCATGCGCGACGTGGTCCGCTGGGTCGACCTCCAAGACGAAACGGAACCGCTCCAGGCGCTGTTCACCACCGGTGAAGCCGACCCGATCCAGGCGTTCAACGCCACCGAGAACCGCGAGGAACGCACCCGATCCTCCGCCTACACCACCGCCGAGACGGTGTTGGCTGCGTTCGCTGACCCCGGTGTCCTCGACGCCACCACCAACCCCACCAGGATCACACCCGCACAGCTCCTCGACGGCGGGAACCACACCCTCTACGTGTGCGGCCCGCTCGATGAGCAGGCCCGCCTCCGACCCCTCTACACCGCCCTCATCGAAGAGATGATCTCCGCCATCTACCGCCGCGCCGCACGCCCCGACACCATGCTCACCAAACCGCTCCTCTTGGTCCTCGACGAAGCCGCCAACATCGCACCCCTCCCCGACCTCGCCCAACTCGCCGCCACCGCCCGCGGCGTCGGAATCCAACTCGTCACCGTATGGCAAGACTTCGCACAGATCCAGGCTCGGTACGGGACGTTCGCCCCGACCGTGATCAACAACCACCGCGCCAAGGTCGTCCTCTCCGGTGTCTCCGACCCCCCAACTTTGGACTATGTCACACGCCTGATCGGAGACGAACGCGTCACCGAGACCTCGATCGCACGGGAAGGCGGCGGCTCGGTGCGCTCCACCACCGAATCCACCCGGCAACGGCCACTCGCCTCCATCGGAGCACTACGACAAGCCCCCATCGGAACCGGCGTGCTCGTGTACGGCAACCTCCACCCCGCCCGCATCAAGCTACGCCGACCCCGCCAGCGCATCCCACGACACACGGATACCGCCAGACAGCCCGACCTGTTCACGAACCAGATCTAGAGCCGACGCTGGTGAAGCTGCACCTGGTGTTCAGCGACATCGACCCGCCACCCAGACCGGTGGAACGTCTACGACGACCTTCACCACCTCCTAGTCCCCCGCGGTCCCCCTGATCCGGTTTCATCCATGAGGCCCCGGGAGGCGGGGCTGACCGCGACCGGCGCGCCGGTCAGAAGGGCTCATTTCCGTCCCGGGGGGGACGACTCGTCCGCTCCCTCCCACGGCGACAGCCCCTCTACTGGCGGCGCGTCGTCCTCACTCAGCTCCGCCGATTGTTCTGCGAGCGCGACGCTCCACTCGGCTCTGGCCAACAGCTCGTCGAATGTGATGATCTCGGGTTCGGCGAGCTGGCGTCGGTAGAGCTCAAACGATCGAACCTTGTCGACGTGATCTCCCCCGCCCTCGCCGATCAGCTGCTTGAGGTTGCCTACGACCAGATACGAGCGGGGCCGTACCAAGTAGGTGAACTGCCCGGGGATCTCGCTGCCGTCGTCTGCGACGGTGGCTATCCGCTCGCCGATGTGGTGCACGGCTCGATGAACGGTGCCGTGAACCTGTGCGACCGCTCCGGTCAGCTCGGCTGACGGCGCCCAGCACCCGGAGCGGTACTCCCCACCCGCGAGGAGGTCGGTTCGGTGAGTCTTGATCTCAGCGAGGACCATGGACCGGATTCGACCAGTCGTCTGGAGGACCGCATCGGACCGCTTGCCGGCACCGGCAATTGAGGAACCGACAATCACCTGCTCGAGCTTCTGTTCGTCCCAACCGGTCAGGAACAGGGAGCCGAGGCTGTGGCCGAACACCCAGGGGTTCACCTCGAAGAACCGTTGCCACACGCTCTCCGGCCCGGAAGCTTGCCTAGCCCGCTCATCGAAGTAGGCATCGTCCTCAAGAAGACAGCGGAACTCGGCTACTGCGAGTCGCCGCGCCTGAAGAGCGATGACATCCCTGGCGTTCTCGTCGCCTTCGATGAGACGTCGGATCCGATTCTCGTCCGATCGGTAGACGCGCTGGAGGGCAGCCGGGTCGGAGAAGAAGTCCCGCAGGACATCATCATCGACGTGCACCGTCTGGCCGCCTTCGACGGCGATCGAGTCGATTGACTTGAGGAGGTCGAGCAACTTGCCGACATCCGGCTGCTTGAGGTTGAGCAGGACTTGGACAGCTCCGCCCTTGCCGGATCCCGGCACGCGCTGGATCCAGAGTTCCTTGACGTTCCCCGGTTCGCGAGCGACCAGTAACTTGACCTGGTAGCGCCCGGCCGGCGTCGTACGAATGACCCATTCGGATCCATCATCTGATTGCACAACCTTTGACTCAGAATCCGGATCGAACACCTTGTAGATGAAACGCGCGGGAGTTCCGTCGTCGGCGGAATTGGTCCGCTTGAGATCGAAGGACCGCGACGCGTAGGTGCGGCTGGCGAGTCGACCCTGTGCGTACGTCGTCTCATCCGCATCCTCCTTGGAGTCATCCCCCGACTCGGCAGCCATCAGCTGAGCCCGAGGAAGCGGTCGAAGAAGTCGCCGAGCTTGGCCAGCACGGTTCCCTTCTTGGCGGCGTGGCCGCCAGCCTGTCCGAAGCGGGAGACCGGCGGGAGGACCTTGGTGATCGCGGTGCCAGCCGATTGGACTGCACCGTCCCGAAAGGCTGCATCTACGAAGTCACGGGTGGCCTCCGGGTCAAGGCCCTCCTCGACGATGATGCGGTCGAGCTCTTCGGCGCGCTTCGCCGCGACGAACGCGGTCCACGCCGCGTCGACCTCGGCGCTGACGGACAGCGACTCCACGAACGCCTGAATGAGGTCCTTCTTGTTGCGGAGCGAGGGGCTCGAGTCGACGGCCCGATCGATGGCAGCGCGGATCTCCTTGTCCTCGCCGTCACCCCGCGCATCGCGGTAGCGCTCGACGAGCATCAAGATGTAGTCGACGTTGATCTCGACCTGCTTGATCAGCTCGATCTCGAAGACGACCTCCTCGTGGATCGGCTCCTTCTCGGCGTCGCGCTCGGTGCGGAACTCCTGGTACAGGTTGAGGTAGACGCTCTGATAGTCCTGCATCTCCCGGGGGGTGAGGATCTCGTTGCCGGCGAAGTCGTCGAAGGAACCGAGGATGTTCCGGAGCCGGAGGATGGCGCCGAACAGCGCGATGAATGCCTTCTGGGCTGCCTCCCCGACGATGCGCTGCCCGAGGGGGAACCCGGCCTGGAGCTCCGCGACCCGCTCGGCGTACTCGTTGTAGTACTCCGCATATGGCTCGAGGAGCACGATCCCGCGGGCATCCTCGTTGCCGAACAGCGAAATGGCATCGTTGGTCTCCTGCTCCAGGTCCCGGAAGCTGACAATGTTCCCGAACGTCTTCACAGAGTTGAGGATCCGGTTCGTCCGTGAGTAGGCCTGGACGAGGCCGTGGGCCCGCAGGTTCTTGTCGACCCAGAGCGTGTTGAGCGTCGTGGCGTCGAATCCGGTGAGGAACATGTTGACGACGATCACGAGGTCGATCTCGCGGCGCTTGATACGCAGCGACAAGTCCTTGTAGTAGTTCTGGAACTTGTCGGCGGTCGTGTCGAAGCTGGTGCCGAACAGATCGTTGTAGTCCTCGATGGCGTGATCGAGGAACTCTCGGGCGTCGGCGCCGAGGCCCTCGGTCTCGAACTCCTCCTCGGGCAGCAGGTCGTCCTCGGCCTCATTGGGGGCGAAGCTGTAGATGAGGCCGACCTTCAGGCGTTGGTCCGACGGGAGGTCCCGTTGCTGGAGGGAGAACTGGTTGTAGTAGCGTCGGGCAGCGTCGATCGACGCGGTGGCCAGAAGGGAGTTGAAGCCCCGCATGCGCTTGCCGGCAACGCTGTAATGCGAGGCGCGCTTCGTCTTCTGGTCGAAGTGCTCGCAGATATAGGCGACGATCTGCTCGATGCGCTCAGGCGCCAGCAATGCGCTTTCCCTGTCGATCGCACTGACCTGCTTGTCGGCGATCGACTCGGGCATCTTCACCGTGTTCACATAGTCGATACGGAACGGCAGCACGTTCTTGTCGGTGATGGCATCGACGATCGTGTAGGTGTGCAGCTTGTCGCCGAACGCCTGCTCAGTCGTCCGTAGCTGCGGGTTGCCCCCGCTCGCCGAGTTGGCGGCGAAGATCGGCGTGCCGGTGAACCCGAAGAGGTGGTAGCGGCGGAACGCCTTGGTGATCGCGGTGTGCATGTCGCCGAACTGTGATCGGTGGCACTCGTCGAAGATGATCACCACGTGGCCGTCGTAGATCGCGTGGCCCTTGTTGGCGGCGATGAAGGTGCTGAGCTTCTGGATCGTGGTGACGATGATCCGGGCTGCCGGGTCCTCCAGCTGCTGCTTGAGGATACGGGTCGAGGTGTTGGAGGTGGCCGCTCCCTTCTGGAAGCGGTCGTACTCCTGCATGGTCTGGTAGTCGAGGTCCTTGCGGTCAACCACGAACAGCACCTTCTCGACCCCGGCGAGCTTGCTGGCGAGCTGGGCAGCCTTGAAGCTGGTGAGCGTCTTGCCGGATCCAGTGGTGTGCCAGACGTAACCGCCGCCGGCGACGGTGCCCCACCGCTTGTAGTTGGAGGCCACCTCGATGCGTCGCAGGATCTGCTCGCTCGCCACGATCTGGTACGGGCGCATCACCAGCAGCATCTGATCGGCGGTCAGCACGCAGTACCGGGTGAGGATGTTTAGCAGCGTGTGCTTGGCGAAGAACGTCTTGGCGAAGCCGCTCAGGTCCTCAATCGGCTTGTTCGTGGCGTCGGCCCACCAGCTCGTGAACGCGAAGCTGTTCGACGTCTTGCGCGCCCGCTTGGCGCCCGCCCGCTCACCGAGGTGCTGGGCCCGGACCGTGTTGCTGTAGTACTTGGTCAACGTGCCGTTGCTGATCACGAATAGCTGCACGTACTCGAACAGCCCCAACCCGGCCCAGAAGCTGTCGCGCTGGTACCGGTCGATCTGATTGAACGCCTCGCGGATGTCGACACCGCGGCGCTTGAGCTCGACATGCACCATCGGTAGGCCGTTGACGAGGACGGTGACGTCGTAGCGGTTCGCGTAGTTGCCCTCGGTCTCGTACTGGTTGATGACTTGGAGCCGGTTGTTGTGGATGTTCGCCTTGTCGATCAGCACGACGTTCTTGGTCGACCCGTCGTCGCGCCGCAGGAGCTGGACGTGGTCCTCCTGGATGCGGATCGTCTTCTCGACGACGCCGTCTCTGTCTCCGGCAATCCGCTCACGGAAGAACCGCTCCCATTCGGCGTCTGAGAACGCGATGCCGTTCAGCGCTTCGAGCTGGACGCGCAGGTTGGTGACGAGACCCTCCTCGCTGGTGAGTGTCAGGTAGTCGTAGGCCTGCTCGCCGAGGATCTCGATCAGGGCGCGCTCTAGGGCGGCCTCCGACTGGTAGCCGCCTTCTTGCGACGGGTCGGCGACGAACTCGGCGACGACGGTGCTCTCGGAGCTGACTGCTATCGGCTCGTAACGAGGGACAGCCCCGTCGGTCACCCAGCCTCCTCGAAGGCGAGCAGCCGGTCCCGGTAGTACTCGTACTGAGCCCGCCGAGCCTTCAGCTCTGCCGGCAGACCAACCGCCGGGTCATTCACCAAGGCGTCGAACTTGTCGAGGGTCGAGACGATTCGCTCCTGCTCGGACATGGACGGGACCGGAATGCGAACCTGTTTGATGCCGCTCAACGACAGTCGCTTCACCTTGGCCCGGGCGACATATCGACTCTTCTCGATGTGGAATGCAGCAGTCTGGAGCCAATACGCCACGAACACTGGATTCATCGAGTGTCGGAAGCCGTAGCAGCCATCGTGGATTGCCACTGGCGTTCCTCCGAGCCACGCGGTGGCCTTTCCGACATCCTCAACGGTCTCCCCGACCTCGGCGATCACGACGTCGCCCGGCTGTGCAAAGCGCAGATTTGGCTCCAGGTCGACGCGCACATGAGTCACGGCTTCGGTGGTCGAGGTGCCGTACTCGGTGTAGAGCTCTCCGTAGTGGATCGCGGGCAGGCCGTTGGCAACGTAGTCAGCCTTGACGAAGCGACGGCCACGATAGATCTCACCCACCTCGCCCAAGGTCATCCACTTGACCTCCCCCCGCTCGTCAGGGAATGTCATCAGCGAGTCGCGGTAGTGCGCGTACTGGCGGCGTCGGGCTTCCAGCTCCGCATCCAGCTCCGCTTCCAGCTGCCGGAACAAGTCTAAAACTCGGACGATCTCATGCTGGACCTCGATCGGCGGCACGGGGATGCGGAAGTGGGAGTACGTCGAGATCCACTGTCTGGCGTGATCCTTAGGTGAGTAACGAATCAGCTGCATGGCGTACCAGACGAATCTCATCGTCGTCGGCGCCCCCGGGCGCAGGGTCAGCATCTTCATGGCTGAGGACTTCGCCTTGAACGGGAAGTAGACCCATTTGAAGGCTGTGGTGAAGTCGTCGAAGATTACAACTGGGCTGTTCGGCGTGGCCGCGTAGATCCCATCGACCTCGTTGGTGTGGCCCAGGACGAATGTTTGACCCGCCGTCAGCACCGGAGTCGAGTATTCATCGCGGTAAGCGGTCGAGGTCACGAGGTACTTCGTCGGCTGCTCATAGGCCAGCAGTTCCCCGAGGGTTTGGTACTCGACACCGTTCGGGCAGTGTTGGCGGATGAGGTCGTCGATGTGGCTCACGTGAAGAAGTCCTCGTCGATCTCGACGACGCGGTAGGTGCGCTCGACCTGGACGCCGACGCCGTACTCGATCATCAGCTCGGTGAGCCGCTGACCGTCGATAAGGATGACGCGGGTCGGCACCGATCGTGCGTACTCGACGGCGCCCGGACTGAAACGGCTGGTGGTGATGAACACGCCGCCGTCGGCCTTGCCGCTGAGTGCTCCGACGAAGCCCTGCACTTCCGGCCGCTGCACGTTGTTGGTCGTTGAGTAGCGCTTCGCCTGGACGTAGACCTTGCCGAGGCCCAGTACGTCCTGGTCGATCACACCGTCGATGCCGCCGTCGTTGTAGTCGGTGGTGACGCCCCGCCCGCCGGCACCGCCGTAGCCCATAGCGAGGAGCAGCTTGACCACAGCACTCTCGAAGAACGCTGGGTCCTGCTCGACCAGACGCGACAGCAGCTCGGACGCCACCTCTTCGTGAATGCGAGCAACGCCCTGCTCGACCTGCTCGGTGGGATCGAGGTTGGTGACCGCCGTGTCGAGTGGCTGGGGCTCCTCTCCGCTCGTCGACGACTTGGAGAGCCACCACTCGTCGCCTTCCTTGGCGATCGCCCTCAGGTCGTTCTCCGTGATACCGCCTTGGTGTTTCAGCAGCAGCTCCCGTCCGAGGTCGGTGATCACGTACTGGCCGCGACTCGGCCGGTGCAGCGCGTCGACCCGGTTCAGATACGAGGCAGCCCAGCCAATCCGGTTGTCAGCCCGGCTTTGACCGGAGGGCAGAGTGTCCGCTCGCTGATCCGCGGTGAGCCCGACGACGTCGGCCACGTCGAGCCGAAGCTGGCGCAGTGCCCGAGTTGCGCCGTCCGTTAGTACGGTCAGGATCGGGACGGTGAACCCCTCCCAGGTCGGCATGTCGCTCATCGGTCCGAGCTTTCCAGGTCGGCGACGATCTCGTCGATGGCGGTGCGTAGCTCGTGCTGGCGTTCAACGATTTGGGCGATCTCGGCGTTGAGCCCGACGATGTCGACCGCGACGCGGATGTCCTGCGCCTCGACGTAGGAGGCGACCGAGAGGTTGTAGTCGTTCGCCGCGATCTCGGAGTTGTCGACGAGCCGTGCGAAGTGGTCGGCGTCGTCTCGCGCGATGAAGGCGTCGAGGACCGCCTGCTGGTTGTCGTCGGTGAGCTTGTTCTTGTTGCCACCGCGGACGAACTGTGCGGACGCGTCGATGAAGAGCGTCGTGCTGTCGGCCTTCGACTTCTTGAGGATGATGACGCAGGTGGCGATCGTGGTGCCGAAGAAGAGGTCGGGCGGGAGCTGGATCACGGTGTCGACGTAGTTGTTGTCGATGAGGTACTTGCGAATCTTCTGTTCAGCGCCGCTGCGGTAGAGCACGCCGGGGAACTCGACGATCGCCGCTGTTCCGTTGACGGCGAGCCAGCTCAGTATGTGCATGGTGAAGGCCAGGTCGGCCTTGCTCTTCGGGGCAAGCACGCCGGCGGGGGCATAACGGGGGTCGTTGATGAGCAGCGGGTTGGCGTCGCCCTCCCATTTCGTGGAGTACGGCGGGTTGGAGACGATCGCCTCGAACGGTTCGTCGTCCCAGTGCGCCGGGTCGGTGAGCGTGTCGCCGTGCGCGATGTCGAACTTCTCGAAGTTGATGTCGTGGAGGAACATGTTGATCCGGCACAGGTTGTAGGTAGTGAGGTTGATCTCCTGGCCGAAGAAGCCCTGCCGCACGTTGTCGCGACCGAGCACCTTGGCGAACTTGAGCAGCAGCGAGCCGGAGCCGCATGCCGGGTCGTAGACCTTGTTCACCTCCGTCTTGCCGACCACGGTCATCCGGGCGAGCAGCTCCGACACCTCTTGGGGCGTAAAGAACTCGCCGCCGGACTTTCCGGCGCCCGAGGCGTACATCGTCATCAGGTACTCGTAGGCGTCGCCGAACGCGTCGATCGTGTTGTCGGCGAAGTCCCCGAGCGAGAGATCCCCGATCGCGTAGAGCAGCTTCGCGAGCTTCTCATTGCGCTTGGCGACAGTAGGCCCGAGCTTGGAGCTGTTGACGTCAAGGTCGTAGAACAGGCCCTTGAGGTCATCCTCGCTGTCACTGCCAACCGCCGAGCCCTCGATGTGGTGGAACACCCGCTCGAGGGTCTCATTCAGGTTCTCGTCGCCCTTGGCGCGGCGCCGCACGTTGACGAAAAGCTCGCTGGGCAGGATGTAGAAGCCCTTCTCGCTGACGGTTTCGGTCCTGCCGAACTCGGCGTCGTCATCGGCGAGGCTCGCGTAGTCGAAGTCCGACGTGCCGGCCTTTCGTTCGTGGTCGTTGAGGTAGGCGGCGAGGTTCTCCGAGATGAACCGGTAGAAGAGCATTCCGAGCACGTACTGCTTGAAATCCCAGCCGTCGACGCTGCCGCGAAGGTCGTTGGCGATCCGCCAGATCGTCTTGTGCAACTCCGCGCGTTGCGCTTCTTTCGTCATCCCCCACCTCGTGACGAGCATCCGAGTCCGGCTGAGGGCAGGGTAGTCCCGGGTGCCGTTGGGCCAGGTGCTACCGAGCTCAAGGACTGAGGAACACGCTCCTTCGGAGCGGGGAGGCTCACTCTGGCCCCGCAGCATGCTGAGCGAAGAACAAGTCGATCTCGAGTGCTCGCAGTTCCGTCAAGTAGGCCTGCACCTGCCTCACCTTCAGGATGGCATCGTCAAATCCCTTGAGCATCGTCGCCGCATGTTGCTGACGACCGATCCCCGGAAGCGGGATCTCAAGGCTCGCCAACGCGCGGTAGCTGAGCCTGGGCATCGTCGTTCCCGACGTGTGGCGGTCGACCTGGTCGCGAAACTGAGTTGATTGAGTCCAGACGTAGATCCACGCACCTGCGATCTCGGGTCCGGGCCGAATCAGAGCGCATTCGCGTCCGAGGAGTGCACCGGCGTGTTGTGACGTGACCAGAGCAGACCGCCCGATCTTGCTCATCAGGGCCACCACGACATCTCCCTCCGCCAGAAGGACAGGGTCGCCCGCCGCGAGGTCGGGCTCGACCAGCCGGGGAGCGACAGGCCCGTCAAGGGCGAGTTCAGCGAGTCCGAAGAACGGTATCCCATCGTCAGTCTGGGTGGGCTTCGCCGGGACAGTCCCGCGACGGATCTCAGCGACATCCCCGAGGGTTCTACCTAAGATCGTGCTCACTGGTCGCCTCCGGTATCCAGACGGGCGACTAGCCGCTCCACCGCGTCGCTGGCGGCCACCGACGCGGCCGGTATGAGGGACCGCAACTCGGCAGCACGTTGCCGGGTCCTCTCGACGTTCGTCACCGAGACCGGGCGATACCGCGGGGGCTCGATGATCGCATCATTGGCGAGAAGGTCGTCCGTGCTGACGACCCACGCGACCTCTGTGTCTTCCAGCTCTCCGTGCTCATACGTCCGCACGACATGAGCGATCCGCTCGATGTCTGCCTCCTCGAATGAGTGAAGGGAGCGCCCAGTAGTGCCGAGTCCTGAGGCGTCGACCAGCAGCACGTCGTGTTTCGGTGCGGGCGACCTCAGAATCCAGAGGACCAGCGCAATCGAGGTGTTGGGACGCAGGCGGGTTGGGAGCTGGATAACCGCGTCCACCACTCCCGCCTTCAGCATCGACCGCCGGACGTTGGCTTCGCTTCCGCCTCGGAATGTTGCTCCTGGCGTCGTCACCGCCACGGCACGACCTCCATCCCGCAGGCACCCGATGGCGACCTGCAACCAGGCGAGATCTCCACTTCGGCGAGGCGGCACCCCGAACCGCCAACGGGCATCGAGGTAGACGTCTGCATCACCCCAGTCCGACATGTTGAGCGGGGGGTCGAGCAGGACTACGTCTGCCTTCGGCAGTTCGTCTGCCGGGACTCGGAAGACGTCGCCTGGGCGAAGGTCGGCCGCAACGTCATAGAGAAAAAAGCGGGATCTAGCGATTCGGAGCACGCCCTGGTTGACCTCGTACCCGATCAGATCGGTGGCCGAGGACTGGTCCGGGTGGATGGCTGCTGACAGGAGGAGCCCACCTTCGCCGCTGGCGGGATCAAGGACGGTGCCACCACGGTGTCCTGCGAGTCGGACCATCAGCTCAGTGATGTCGCTGGGGGTAGAGGACTCACCCCTGAATCGATCGACGTCGCTCGCTCGCGAGACAACCTCCTCGAACAGGGCGAAGTAGGGCGTCTCGTCGTGGGCTGCCCGTTCCAGGCTGTCGATCAGACGAGGCAGCACCTGCCCACCGACGAGGGATGCCTTGGATAGCCCAGGGACCAAGAGACCTTCGAGTGGCGGGTTGGCACGTTCGATATCTTCTGCCGCATGGAGCAGGGCGTCGGCCAGAGCGTCCGGTGAGGTTCGGCGAACCTGGTGCCAGCGCGCCGCATCCGGGACGGTCAGTTCGGAGGCGCTGTGAGGCCGCAGGACCGACGGCTCCTCGGACGCCTGCAGATAGACGAGCACCGCTGTTAGGAAATCCGTGGTGTCTTCAGCGAAGAGCGTGTCCCGCAGGGTGTCGGCCAGGGACCAGAGCTCGTATGCCGCTGGCACATGGCCGTTGATCTTGCCCTTCTCGATCAGCCAGCGCTCGACCTCTCGTAGGTCGAACTCGCCGCTGAAGTTGGGGACGGGAAAGTCGTCGTGGCGCTTCCGCCAATTCCCGACTGCGGATCGACTAACGCCAGCGATATCGGCGATCTGTTGGATGTCGAGAGTCACCCGCGACGACACGTCGCTCACGCCGACTCCAGCGGCAGACGGACATCAGCGATGAGGGACGGCAGCAGTTCATGGCGGTGAGATGCCAGCCGCAAGGCCGCGGACAGGCTCTCGGGCCGGGAAACCACTGTAACAGTGACGCCAGCAGCGCCGAGGGAGGCGACCGCACTGGCGAAGATCCCGTCGCCGGAAGCGACATGAACGAAGCCGAACCGCCGTGCTACGTCCTCCGAAGCGATGACCTCGAGAAGTGCAAGATCGGCTCCGTTGGCACCCGAGCGGAGCAAGAGTCGGGCCTCGGGCCACTCCCACGCGACTGCGTGGACGGCATGGTGACTGCAGGCAACGACGACCAGGTCGCTAACGCCGACGAAGGCCGACTCATACAGATCCCTGCAATCCCTCACCTCCTCGGCTGTAGGACTGGCGGTGCCAGTCAGGTTCTCGATGTCGATGAGATGGAGCGTTCGCCCCCGATGTGGTCTAATCATACCTTTAGCTTACGTCACGACAGTTGTGATGTCAATGCACATTCAATGTGACATCTGGCACAGGAGTTGTGTTGGAATCCTACACGACGCAGGCTCTGGGGGAACCGCCTCAGCCGATGTCTAGACCTGGCATTTCCCGCTGCGGGCCGCGGCGTTGCATCTCCTCGATCTCGCGAGTTGCTGGTCCGAGGTAGGCGACCCGCCTTGCGTCCTCCAGCTACTGCGCCGCTCGATCACGATCATCGAAGATGAGTTCGGCCACGTCGCTGCTGCATCGCGAACCACCGTCCCCGACTCGATGGCAGGGTCGTCGGCTCCGTCGTTGGCAAGTACCTTCCGAGAACGTCGCGAGCCTCGTCGAGGTCGTCGGCGACGACGAGCACCCGGTTCTCCTGCCGGAGGCCGGGCAGGTCGAGTTCGGCGGCACCCTCATCGCAGACGCAATCTCCGTGCTGCAGGTCTGCTGCTGCTCTGCCAGCGGCGCCGCGGACCGCTCCTGGACAAGCCGGCGGTCACATGCGACACGTTCACCGAGATCGAGATCAACCCCCAGCGCTCGATCAAACTGACAAGCGAACTCCTATGCTCTCGCCGTGTTGCTCACGGAGGTCGCGCAGCTGGCGGGCGAGATGTCGATCCGACGGTGCCGATCATGAAGCTTGACGAAACACCGCCGCTCTCCTTGTTGTCGTCACAGAGGACGTGCCAACCACTGGGCTCCACAGTTGTGAGGTGCGTCACCTGCCACGCGTCAACCCTGCCGCATGGTCGTGCGTCCCGAGTTCCAGGCGCCGCGCGGCAGCTCGCCCTGCGGCGATGCGCTTCGCTTCGTTCTCGCCAACAACATTGGTCAACGTCCCCGCTGCCGCCGGAGACGAGTCGGCAATCGCAGGAACCGGGTCTCGTCTACGTTCCGTCTCCTGTGGGCGCCGTGTAGAGACGTTCTTCAGAGGATCCGGACGGCGCGGCAGCTCGTGGCCAGTGAGTTGTGGTCGCCCACCGGTGTCGATCGCGGCGGTTTGGCGTTCTGTGCGATCGAGCGCGGTATCAAGACGCCGCGTCTCTCCTGGTCGGTTGTGGGTGATGTGACCACAGTCGTCGTCGACCGCAGGGCTGACAAGGTAGATAGTGGTCGCTTCGCGGCCACGGCTCATGGCCACGTAGCTCCACTCCCGGGTGATTGCGTCGGACGCGACGACGAATGCCCGGTTGATGGTCAGGCCCTGGGCCTTGTGGCCGGTGATGGCGTAGCCGTGGTTGAGGTAGCCAGAAGCGATGTACCAGGCGGGGAGATGGACTGTCTCGTCGTGGCGGTCGAGACTCACAGTGAGCGTGCGGTGATGTGAGTCGGCAGCGATGACTGTGCCGAGGTCGCCGTTGAGGACCCCGATCCTGGACTGGTTTTTGAGGCACATGATCCGGTCGCCGGGTTGGTAGACCCGACCACTCGCCTCGATGCCGGGGCCACCGATACTCCCGGCGGCGATGGTGAGGTCGCGGGCTCGGCGGTTGAGTTCATCGACGGTGGCGCTGTGGTGGGCGATGAGCAGTGCGCCGCGGGCGTCGCCGGTGATATCGACGTAGGTGCGCCAGTCGGCGACAGCCCGGTCGAGGGTGGCGGAAGACGTGGCCTCGATTACGACGCGGCTTCTCTGTAGGTAGTCAGCTACTGCACGCGCTACGGAACCGTGGCGAAGTTCAGCGAGGGTACGGCGTTCCCATTCCTCGGCTTGGCGGATGTTCTCGGTGAGTTGGGTCGAGGGGAGCCGGTTGGCAAGCGCGGTGAACAGTCCCCCGGCGTCGATCTCGGCGAGCTGGTGGTCGTCGCCGGTCAAGATGAGCTTGCCTTCAGCTGCCTCTGTGAGTTTGGCGAGGCGGGCGAGTTGGCGCGTGCCGACCATGCCGGCTTCGTCGACGACGAGGACGGTGCCGTGTTGGAGGCCGCCCTCGCGTTGGCTCTCGCCGAGGAGTCGGGTGATGGTGTACGAGGGGATGCCGGAGTCGGTCTGGAGTTCGGCGGCGGCCCGGCCGGAGAGGGCGGTGCCGATGATGGGGGTGTTGGTGGCGTCGGAGAGTTCGCGGATGGCTTCCATGACAGTGGTCTTGCCGGAGCCGGCGACGCCGATGGCTACGTCGATGGCGTTGCCGGACGCGGTGAGGTGGTGCACCGCTCTGGTCTGGTCGTCGGTGAGGTGGGGTCGGTCGGCGACGGCTTGCTCGACGAGTCGCACGGGGGGTGTGAAGCGGCCGGCGCCGACGCCTTCGAGGGCGGTGGTGATGGTGGTGTGTTCTGTGATAAGGAGTTCGGCGGTGGTGTAGCGGCGTTCGTGGGCGAGTCCGGGGTGGAAGGTTCGGTCGCCGCGTCGCATCGGGGGTGTGCCGGCGTGCGGCTCTAGGTGTTGTTCGAGGATCTCACGTTGCTCGTCGGTGATGCCGTCGATGTCGCCGAGCCGGCGACGGTCGCTTCCGGTGGGCAGGATGGGCACGACATCGGGTGTGGTGAGGAACTGGCGGGCACGGTCTTCGATCTGTTGCCGGGTGCCGCCTTCGGGGAGGGCGCTGGCGATGTGCTCGACGACTTCTCCCTTGCCGAACGTGGAACGAGTCTTGGTGAGGCCTTCTGGTGCTGCCATGTCGGTGAACAGCTCCTCGATGTCGGGGAGCTGGATGTCGTGGCTGGGGCCGATGATGGAGGCGATGTGTTCGGGGGTGATCCCGACAGCGGCGGCTCGTCGCTGCCATTCGGGCATGAGGGTGTCGACGGGGTGGTCGGTCTTGGCGCGGCGGGTGGCGAGGGTGGCCGCTTCGTACGCCGCAGCAGATGGGGTGAGTCCCTCGGCCTCGACCCAGGCTTCGATTTGTTGGCGGCGGCGGGAGAACTCTTCGATCTGGCGGCGGGTGAATCCTGCGATGTCGGCCATGCCCTTGTGGACGGGTTGCCATTGGACGCCGAGGCGTTCGGTGAGCTGGCAGCGCAGTTCGGCTTCGTGGATGGCGCTGGTGTCCTTCTGGTGCCGGTACAGAAGCTGCCCGTCGACGGCCCGCCACTTCCCGTCGAGGCCCTTGACGCGGTTGGCGACGACGACGTGGGTATGGAGCTGAGGGTCGTTCTCTCGGCTGGTGAACTCGGTGAACGACGCCGCCAGGTACCCGTGGGTGGGGATGGGCCACGTCTCGGTGCGCAGCTTCGGTTTCCCGTCCTCACCGAGCACCGGTTCGCCGTTGTCGTCGAGGACCGGTCGCCGTTCGGCGCCCCGGGTCGACGAGGCGACGGATTCGAGGTAGGCGAGAGCGGATTCGGTGGCGGCCGCGAACGCCTCCATGACCTGCTCGCGGATCTCGGGTGTGCCGAACGCCCACAGCAGCGACACGGATTTGTCAGCGGAGAAGGTGATGTCCCACGCGGCCACGCCATCCTTCCGGAGCCGCCTGCCGAGCTGTTGGCCTGTGGCGGGGTGGAGACCGTCGAAGAGGCGGACGAGGCCCTCGGTAGAGACGACGCCGTCAAGACCTACCTCGGCGGCTCCGCCTCCGCGCCACATGCCCGTGGCGGTGCCGCCGCGGAGGTAGTAGTCCTCCCGCGGTGACAGCTCGTGGAGCTTCTGGAGGTAGTAGTCCTTCGCCGCCTTCGCCAGGCTGATCATCGCCGACCACCCCACAGTCGCCGCGGCTCCCGGCCGGTTCCCATCGCTGCTGGTGTGTGGCTGGTGAACCGGTGCGCAACTTGTTGCAGGGGCGTGTGTGGAAAACGCCCTTGTGGTGCGTGGATGGTGAACGCGTCCGGGGGGTCTCCTCGGTGCACCGTGGTGATCGGGGTGGTGTGATCGGTCATGAGGGCGAGAATGCGGTGACGCGTTCACCAGATGCGCACCAGATCAGTGATTCCTGGGAGAAATTCAGCCCACGGGGTCTGTATCTGGGCGGATTCGGCCGGTGATTGCTCCCCAGGCCCCCGCTGATCCCACCCCGGTCGATGGACGTCGAACCGATACCCGGCGGCGGACGCCTCGACCCCGCCTGGCCACCGCTCCGGCCCGGATCTCCCGGATCGTCTTGTGTGTCAACGGATTCGGCCCGACGACCGGGCACCGTGGTGTGTGTTTGGTGAACGGTTGGTGCGTCGTTGGTGCGTCGTTGGTGTGTCGTTGGTGTGTGTTTGGTGAACGGCCCGGGCCACGGTGAACCCTGCTGCCGAGGCCGACAGGGGCCGGGGCGACCCAGGAGGGGCACGAGGATGAACGGATTTCGCGGATCGGACCTCTTCACCCGTAGGGCCGCGGGGCGTAGGGTGAGAGGTTCAGTGACGGACGCGGAATGCGAGGGGTACACCATGAACCCCAATCGACACTCCAGGGGGGTCCGGGGGGACTGGTTCATCCGTGTGTTGTTCGTCGCCGTCACCGTTGCGCTAGTCGCCGCCTGCAACGGGTCCGTCCCCTCCACGACCTCGACCACGACCTCGTCGACGCCTCCAACCTCAACGACCCCGGCCTCGACGACGACCAGGCTGCCGGCATCCACGACCACATCCATGGTTCCTGCGACGACCGAGCCGGTGCCTCCCGACGAGGCAGTCGAGGAGGCGTGGCTCGAGTTCTGGGATGCGTGGGTCGCAGTCCGAGCGAGCGACCCGCTCGATGCCGCACCCTTGGAAGCGGTCGCCTCTCCACAGGTGGTGGACGCGGCCGTGACATTGTTCGAGCGGGACCGGGACTCGAACCCGACCGGTGTGGCGACCGACGTGTTCGCCAGCGCAACCGTGGTCGAGATGGCGGCCGACGCTGCGGCTGTCGAGGACTGCGTCGTGCTGGCACCGAGCTTCACCAACACCGGAGGCATCCGGTACGAGGCCGACCTCCGGCCCAGTGACGGTGGATGGGTGGTCACCGATCTCCGTATCCGCTCCGCCGGCGGCTGCGTTCCATCCGAGTTCGAGTCGGCAGCGATTGCCGGCTACGAGGCCTACTACGAGGCCGTCGCAGAGTTCTGGGATCCGCCGGATCCGTCGAGCCCGCTGATCGACGAGGTCCTCGTTGATCCTCGTCGCAGCAGCATCGTCGCCCTGCTGGAGGAGCATGCGGATCGCGGCGTCGCCTTCCGCAGTGATCCCACTACCCACCCCGAAGTGATCGAGGTACGAAGCACGACCGAGGTCGTGATCCTCGACTGCTACGAACCTGCCGCAACAGATGGTGTCTTCGACCTCGAAACAGGAGAACGCCTCCCCGACGAACCCGCGATCCGAGACGGTCAACGCAACCTCAGGTCGGCCGTGATGATCTTGGATGAGGGACGGTGGAAGGCATCGGACTTCCAAGGACAAGTTGACTTCACATGCGAGTTCGCACCTACCAATCGAGGCTTGCCCTCCGTCTGATCGTCGTCGGTGCGGTGGCGTTGACGATGGTGTGCACAGCCGCGATCCCCAGCCTTGCTCACCACTGCACAGGCGGCGGCTCGGTCGACGACGACGGCGGCGATGTGATCGCGGAGTGTCATGGTGTGACGCCGGGTCGTCCTCCGAGGACTGGTTTCGCATTCGTCTCTGTGGGATCTGTATTGCTCGTCGCTGTATCCGTTCGAGGATGGGTTTCCGGGTGGATTTCAAGCTGGAAGGACCGGCCACTGAGGAGGAGGTGGCATTGTTCGGGTTCGATCCGACGGGTGAGTACGTCTGGTATCTGGTGTTGTGCTGGACCGATGAGGGGGCGATCGATGTGGGGGCGATCGTGGTCGAGGAGACGGCGCCGGTCCCGCCGGAGGTACTGCGTGATCGGGCCCGGGCACGGATCAATCCGCCGCCGCCGTCGCCGGCGACTTCACCGTCGTTGGACGCGGTGACGTATGTGCAGTTGCCGACGTGGTTGTGGCTTGACGGGTCGGAATGGGGGCCGATCACCGAGTCGGAGACGCAGGGGTTCACGTCGGTGACCGTGACGGCAACACCGGTCGAGGCAACGTGGTCGATGGGGGACGGCAACGAAGTGGTGTGTGCCGGGCCGGGTATTGCGTGGGTGCGTGGGTTGGCTGAGGACGCCACGGACTGCGTCCATGTGTACCGGTCGGCGACGTACGGGGAGCCGGGTGGCCGTTTCTCTGCCGGGGTGTCGGTGCGGTGGGTGTTCGAGTGGTGGATCAACGACCGACCCCAGGGCGAGTTCGGTGACCTGGGGCTGTCGACCGGTTTCGAGATCGCAGTGGCAGAGATTCAAGCGGTGGAGAGCGGAGGCTGACGATGACCACCACACCAACCACGTCGACGACTCAACGAACGAACGGTGACGGTCGCCGGGACGGCGGATCGTTCCGACTGGCTTCAGCGACCCGGCCGACCCAGGTGCCACAGTTGGTGGTGGCGCTGTTGGTGATCGGGGTGTCGGCGCTGATTGCTGTGGTGGGGTTCTCGCAGGCGACGGGTCGTTCACCGGTGTTGGCACTCGCCGCTGACATCGGACGCGGCGAGGTGGTGGAGTCCGGGGACCTGGTCGTGGTGCATGTGGCGTCCGACGACCAGGTCGTGACGGTGCCACCGGAAACGGCGGCGTCGTTGGTGGGTCGGGTGGCGGTGACGGACCTGTCGGCCGGGGTGTTGGTGGCCCCGGGCTTCTTCGTTGACCGTGCCGTGGTGGCCCCTGGCGAGGGGGTGGTGGGGTTGGCGCTGGCACCGGGCGAGTACCCGACAGTGCAGCTGGCTCCGGGCGACGTAGTCGATGTCGTGTCAACCGACCCGGCAGCCGGGATGGTGGTGTCGGGGGCGGAGGTGTTCGACATCACCGAGTTGGGGACGCAGGGGAGCCGGTTCGTGTCGCTGCGGATGGCCGCTGTGGATGCGGCGGCGGTGACCGGTTTCGCTGAGGGTGGCGGGGTGCGCCTCGTGCTGGTGGCGGGGGACGGACCATGAGCCTTGTCGTGTTGTGTTCGGCGCATGCTTCGCCCGGTGTCACCACGGCAGCGTTGGTGCTGGCGGCGGCGTGGCCACCGGATCGGGGCGGCGCCGTGGTGGTGGAGGCTGACCCTTCCGGTGGGGTGATCGCGGCCCGGTTCGGGCTGGGTGACACTCCCGGTCTGGCGTCATTGGCGGTCACAGCCCGCACCGGCGTCCCTCACGACGTGTTGGCTGGTCATGTCCAAGAGTTGCCCGGTGGCCTGCCGGTGGTGGCTGGGCCGGCGACTCCGGAACAGGCCGCGATGGTGCTCCCCGATGTCACCCCGGTGGTGGTGTCGATGTCGGCGACGTTCGATGTCGTCGTTGATGCGGGACGGGTCCTCCCCGGGTCACCGGCGATGGGTTTGTTGCGGGCGGCGGACGTGGTGTTGGTTGTGGTGCGCCCTTCACCGGATCAGCTGCGACCGGCCGCTACCCGACTCGAGGCCCTCCAACGCAGCGGCGTTCGTGTGGCGGTGTGTCTGATCGGTGACGGACCGTACGGGGCGGAGGAAGTCGCCGCCGTGCTCGGTGTCGAGGTTCTCGGGGTGTTGGCGTGGGATCCCCGTTCCGCCGATGCTCTCACCGGCACCGACACCCCGAGGCGTGGATTGCGGCACATGCCCCTTGCCCGATCGGCCGCCACCCTCGCCGAGCACCTCACCGTTCGTCTCACCACCACCGGACCGGTTGCCGAAGACCGGCAGATGACGGGAGGGATGCGATGACCCCGGACCCGGTGTTGGTGGCACAGGTACGCCAAGCCGTCACCGATCGTCTCACCGACCAGCTGCAAGGCTCGGGACCGGTGTCGGTTGATGATGAGCGGGAGCTGACCCGGTCGGTGATCGCTGCCGAGTTGCGGCGTATCGCTGAGGACGCCTACCGCAACGGCGCCGCACCGCTCGCTGCGGAGATGGAGTCAGCGGTCGCCGATGCGGTGTTCGACCGGTTGTGGGGTCTGGGCAGGTTGCAGCCGCTGATCGACGACCCGGGTCTGGCCAACATCCACATCAACGGCTGCGACAACGTGTGGTTGGTGTACCGCGACGGCAACAAAATCCCCGGCCCGCCGGTCGCTGACACCGACCGGGAACTCATCGACGTGATCTCCGCTGCGGCCCGACGGGTAGGACGGTCCGAGAAGCGCTGGGACCAGGTGTCGTGGGAACTGCATTTGCAGCTCGCAGGCGGTGAGCGTCTCCACGCCGTGATGGGTCTCACCGGACGCCCCGCGGTCACGATCCGCCGCCACGACTTCTCCATCTCCCGCATCAAGCACCTCATCGACCTTGGCGTCATCGACGACGGCTTGGGCGAGTTCCTCGCCGCCGCGGTCAGAGCGAAACTGAACGTGATCGTCGCCGGCGGCACCAACACCGGCAAGACCACCTTGTTGCGGTGCCTGCTCAACGAGGTCCCAGCGGAGGAGCGGGTGATCACCGTGGAGGACAACCTCGAGCTCGGTCTCGAGCGGTTCGTTGATCTGCATCCGGATCAGGTGTGTTGGGAGCGGCGCACCGCCAACATGGAAGGTCACGGTGCCGCCACCCTGGCTGATTGTGTGAAGGCCACGTTGCGCCAGAACCCTGATCGGGTGATTGTTGGTGAGATCCGTGGTGTCGAGGTCCTCGACATGCTGCGCGCTATGTCCCAGGGCAACGACGGGTCAATGTCGAGCATTCACGCCGATTCCTCCAAAGGCGCGCTGGTGCGCCTGGCGATGTACACCGCTGAGGCCGGGCTCGATGAGGAAACGTCCAACAAGTGGATCGCCAACGCCGTTGATCTGATCGTCCACCTCGGCTGGGTCGGCACCACCCGCAGGGTCACCTCGGTGCGGGAAGTCCTCGAAGCGGACGCACGCCAGATCGCCACCAACGAGATCTACCGGCCCGCACCGGACGGCCGCGCCGTTCCCGCACCGGGTCCCACCATCCGCAACGGCACCCTCGAACGCCTCGCCGACGCCGGGTTCGACCCTCACCTGCTGGCCAACCCCGACGGGTGGTGGGGACCATGACCCCCCTCACCGCCGCCGGAATCGGCGCCGCCGCCGGGGTGGGGATCTGGCTCGCCATCTGCTCACTGCGAGGTATCCGGGTCATCCCCCACGCCCGGGACCTCGTTCCCGACACCATCGCCGCCGAACGAGCCGCCGTGTGGCTCACCGGAGCACTCGTCGGCGGGTTGCTGGTCGGGTTGGTGACCGGGTGGCCCGTCGCCGGGTTGATGACCACAGTCGGGGTGCTGCTCGGGCCGGCGGTCCTGGGAGGGAACCGACGCCGCCGCGACGACATTGCGGTGGCCGAAGCGGTTGCGACATGGACCGACATGATCCGAGACACCATGGCCGGCGCCTCCGGTCTCGAAGAAGCCCTCGTCCAAACCACCCGCGTTGCCCCCACCGCGATCAAGGCACCGCTGCGGGCGTTCGCCACCCGGTTGCGGCACCAGTCCCTCGACGACGCCCTCGCCTCGTTGGCCCACGACCTCGACCACCCATCGGCTGATCTGTTGGTGGCGGCGCTGGCGTCCGCCGGGCGACTCGAAGCCCGCGACCTCGGTGGTCTACTGGGCAGGCTGTCGGAAGCGATCCGTGGCGATGTGCGGATGCGGGTCCGTATCGACATCGGCCGGGCCAGGATCCGCACCTCAGCCAAAATCGCTGCCGGAACCACCGCCGCCACCATCACCTTCCTGTACCTCTTCGCCGGACACCTCCTCGCCCCCTACGACACCACCGCCGGGCAACTCTGGCTTCTGGTCGTCGCCGGCGTGTTTGTAGGGTCGGGGGTGTTGCTGCGTCACTACAGCAACGTCGACATCCCCGACCGGTTCACCCTCCGCACCACCACCGACACCCCGGAGGTTCGGCGATGACGCTGTGGGTGGCGATCCTCGCCGGCGCCGGATTCGGACTCGGCCTCATCCTCCTCGCAAGGGCGCTACGGCCGAGGCCGGTCCCGCTCGCCGACGTGTTCGCCGACCTGCAACGCCCCCGCACCCCAACCACCACCACGCCTGCTCCTGGTAGGGGGTGGCGGGGTGTGATCGGGTTGGTGGAGAAGGTCGGGCTTGTCGACACCGAAACGCTCACCCGTCGGCTGCGGATCCTCGACACCACCCCCGAACAGCACGTCACCACCAAACTCACTGTCGCCATAGCCGGAATGGGGATCCCAGTCCTGTTCGCCGCCGTGCTACGCCTCGGCGGCATCACCGTGCCGGTGGGGTTGGTGACAGTGGGTGCTGTTGTCCTGGGGACGGTTGGGTTCGTGTGGCCCGATGTGGGGTTGGCGGATCGGGTGGAGCAGCGACGGCGGGGGTTCCGTCACGCCCTTTCGGCCTACCTCGACCTGGTCACCGTGATCCTCGCCGGTGGAGGCGGCCTCGAAACGGCCCTCCATACTGCAGCGGAGGCCGGCGACGGCTGGGCGTTTGCGGAGATCCGCCACGCCCTACACCGTGCCCGGTTCACCGGCCAGACCCCATGGGACGTCTTCGACAGCCTCGGCCGGGAACTCGGCATCGACGAACTGTCCGAACTGGCGGCATCGGCGCACCTCGCCGGTGACCAGGGCGCCCGCATCCGCACCACCCTCGCCGCCAAAGCAGACACGATGCGCGCCCACCAAACCGCCGCCATCGAAGCCGCCGGCGAAGCAGCCACCGAAAAGATGCTGCTCCCCGTCGTCGGTCTCGTCGTCGGGATGATCCTGTTCATCGGATACGGCGTCGTCGAAGCCATCTCCACCCCCGACCCGACCTCGCTCATCCAACCCTGACCCGTGTTCCCGGAAGGAGGAACCAACCCATGACCGTCTACATCACCTACCTACAAGCCCTCACCGCAGACACGCTGCGGCGGATGGGCCGCGACGTGTACGACGAAGAGACCGGCGCCATGTCCACCGAAGCTGCGGTCATCACCGGTGTCCTCGTCGCGGTTGCGGTCGCTGCGGGGATCATCCTGATCGCCAAGATGCGATCCAACGCCGAAGCCATCCCCGACGTCGTCACCCCACCCGGCAGCTGACCATGCATCAACGGACGGTGCGCAACGGCGAGGCGGGGGTGACCGCCACCGAACTGGCAGTGCTCATGCCGGTGGTGATCGCCCTCGTCCTCGTCCCGTTCCAGGTCGGGTTGTGGTGGCACGCCACCCAGGTCGCCCACGCCGCCGCCCAAGAAGCCGTCGACGCCATCCAAGCCCTCGACGGCACCGAAGCCGACGGCATTGCCGTGGCGACCTGGTTCTTGGACCAAGCCGGGCACCTCACCCACAAGCATGTCACCGTGACCCGCAGCGACGAAACCGTCACCGCGGAGGTCACCGGTGTCGCCCCCAGGTTGCTGTTCGATTGGTCCGTCACCGCCACCGCCATCGGCCCTGTCGAACGATTCACGCCAACCATGGAGGCCGATCCGTGACCGCTGGGAGGCGGGCGTTGGGTGAGGGGGGTGCGGTGTCGACCGAGCTGGCGGTCCTCACCCCGGTCCTGATCGGGTTCATGCTGTTCGCCGTGTACGCCGGGCGGGTGACACAGATGGAAGCAGACGTCGCCAACGCCGCACACGAAGCCGCCCGCGCCGCCACCCTCCACGCCACCCCCACCGGTGCCATTGACGCTGCCGAGGTCACCGCCGCAGCGAACCTCACCCACCGGGGAGTGTCCTGCGGTGAGCTCGTCGTCGCAGTAGATATCGCCGCGTTCAATCCGGGTGGGCAGGTGGCGGTCACGGTCACCTGCCACACCTCGATGGGGGACCTGGCCATGCTGGCCGTGCCCGGCGCCCGCACCTTCACCGCCTCAGCGGTCGAGGTCCTCGACACCCACATCGCCGGGGGTGACACATGATGCGTCTGCGGTTGGGTGAGTCGGGTGCGGTGTCGACGTTCCTGGCGGTGATCGCGGTGGCGTTGGTGATGGCCGGTGGGCTCGCCGTTGACGGTGGCCACAAGGTCGCAGCGTTGCGTGAGGTCACCCACATTGCGGACAACGCCGCCCGCGCCGCCGCTCAAGCCATCGACACCGACACCCTCCGGACCGACGCCACCGTCGCATTGGACCCGGATCGGGCGGTCGCCGCCGCCGAGCAGTACCTGGCGTCGGTCGGTCACACCGGCACGGTCACCATCGAAGCCGATCGGGCGACCGTCACGGTGACTCTCACCGTGCACCCCCGGCTGCTACCGACCGGGCCGATGACCGTGACCGCCACTGAGACCGCCACCGCCCTCAGCGAGGACCCCTCATGACCCCCAACCCCCGACGTATCACCGACCTCGTCAAAGGCCTCGTCACGTTCGTTGCGGTCACCGGGTTCATGATCGCGATCCCGGTCGGGCTGATCCGCTACATCGGATGGCCGGTCCCCACCGAGCTACCGACCCTCGACCAGGTGGCCATGGGGCTGCGGTCCAGCCTCGACCCGCAACTCGTCATCAAGACCCTCGCCGTCCTCGTGTGGCTGGCATGGGCACAACTCGCCATTGCCCTCATCGTCGAGACCGTCGCCGCCATCCGCGGCCACGCCTCCCAACACGTCCCGCTCCTACCCGGCCTTCAACAACTCGCTGCACGGACCGTCGCAACGATCGCGGTCGTCGCCGCCACCCTCGGCCCGGCCCGCGCCCCCGCAGCGTTCGCCGAAACCAACCCGCCCATCGTCTACGAACACACCACCCCCGCCACCACCACGGGGCAGGCAAACATTTCTGGTGCGGTGCCGGCTGAAGCGGCGGTCGTCGCCCATCACGTCGGGTACACGGTGCAGCGGTTCGACACGCTGTGGGACATCGCCGAACGCACCCTCGGTGACCCCACCCGCTGGCGCGACATCCGCCAACTCAACACCGGCCGCACCATGGCTGACGGCACCCAGTTCACCGAACACACCGACCACCTCACCGCCGGATGGGAACTCCACCTCCCACCAGACGCCACCCTCCCACCAACCGACGACGACGCCGGGCCCGGCGAAACCGGCAGAACGGTGCTCGTGGAGAAGGGCGACCACTTCTGGAGCATCGCCGGAGACACCCTCAGCGAGGCATGGGGCCGGGAACCCGCCACCGACGAGGTCGCCCCGTACTGGCAGTCGCTCGTTGCCGAGAACCGGGACCAGCTCGCCCCGCCCCACCACCCCGACCTCATCTACCCGGGCCAGACCTTCACTCTCCCGCCGACACCGCCCGACCCCGCCAACGGGCATCCACCGTCGGTCAGCGCCCCCGGGGAAGTGGTGGTCGAGCGCGGCGACCATTTCTGGGGCATCGCCGAAGACACCCTCGCCGAGGCGTGGGACCGGGAACCCGCCGCCGACGAGGTCGCCCCGTACTGGCGGTCACTCGTCGAGGCCAACGGCCACCGGCTCCGGGCATCGCGCGACGCCAACCTCATCCACCCCGGCCAGGTGTTCGAACTCCCCGCCATCCCCGACGACCCGACGAGCGAACACCCCAAGAGGCCGACCGACACCTCCCAGGACAACCCGGCGGCGCCGCCCGACGAGCCACAGGGCGGGCCACGCAGCGACTCACCCGATCCCGCCGACGAGGCCACCACCGGCACGGAAGATGAGAGCCACGTCGTCGACTCGACGGCGCCGGCGCCCCGCGCCACCACACGTGTCGACACGCACCAGGACAACGAGATACCGCTCGACGAAGCCTTCACCGAAAACCTCGTCAACGACGAGGAAACCAGCGACGAGGTCGAGGAATCGGGTGGGCTGCTACCTGCTGCGACGCGCGTTGCCGGGTTGGGGATCCTCGCCGCCGGTGTGGTTGCCCTGATCAACAGGCTGCGGGGCATACAACTCCGCAAACGCCGCCCCGGCACCACCCCCACACCGCCGCCCCCAGAGACGGCACCCGTCGAGACCGCCCTGCGCACCGCCGCCGCCCCGAACGCCCTCGAACTCGTCGACCTCGCGCTGCGCACCGTTGGACACCACATCGACACCAACCACCTCACCGTCCCCGAGCTCGCCGCGGTTCGCATCGCCCCCGACGGCGTCCGCCTCCTCCTCTGGACCCCCCATACCGAGCCGCCACCGGGATGGGGCATCGGCGACGACGCCAAGAGCTGGCTCCTCCCGGCCTCTACCGACCTCGAACCTCTCCGCTGGCTCACCGCCGAGATCGCAGCGCCTTGGCCGGCCATCGTCACCATCGGACACGACGACAACAGCCAACTGTTGTTGAATCTCGAGCACCCAGGTGCGCTCCAGATCCTCGGGGCATTCGACGAGGTGCAGGACACGCTGGTGACGATGGCGGTCGAGCTGGCGGCGAGCCCCCTTGCCGACGGGATGCAGATCTACTGCGTCGGTTTCGGCCACGACCTGGCGCACCTTGAGCGCATCCACCCCGTCGATGACCTCGACGAAGGCCTGCGCTGGATCAAACCGATCCTCGACACCATCGCCACCCTCCCCGACACCACCGCCCAACCCGGCCGGCAACGCCCCGGCGCCGACCTGTGGGAACCCGTCGTTGTCCTCGACCCGTCGACCGAACCCTCCGAACAGACCCGAGAACTGCTCGTCGCCGCTCACCCAGGCTCACCCGTCTCGGCCGTCGTCGGCTACCCCACCGGGCAGCGCTGGCGCCTCCACCTCGACGAGACCACGATCCGGCTCGAACCGGCCAACGTCACCTACCGGCGCCGCAACCTCACCGCCGAAGAACAGGATGGCGTCGCCCAGCTCACCGCTGCGGCGAAGGACCTCGACGGCATCCCCGACCCGACGACAACCGTGGCGCTGTACACCGTCCCGGACGACCTCCTCATCGAATCCGACCCCTCAACCGAGGCAGAAGCTGCGACCGACACGACTCTCCCGATCACCGATCCCGCACGCGACGACGCCTCCGGCGCAGCACCGGAGGACGATCCGGCCCTCTCCACGGATGTTGAGCCTCAGATCGGCGAAGTGACACAGGTCATTGGCCGTGATGCGGTAGAGGAGGCGAGCCAGCCGGGTGTGATGGTGCGAGTGCTCGGCAACGTCCGTATCGACGGGCTTCTCAAGCCGTTCCCGCGGCCCTGGTGTCGGGAGATCGTCGCCTACCTCGCTACTCACCGCCACGGGGTCTCCGCCGACGCCCTCCACGAAGCACTCTGGCCCAACCAGCCATTCAACGCCCGCCGTGGCCCCCGCTACATTTCAGACGCCCGCGGCTCCCTCGGCGAAGCCATCGACGGTAGGGGCTACATCCCGCAACTCGGCGACGACGGCCTCTACCGACCCCACCCGGAACTCACCAGCGACTTCGACCAACTCGACAGCCACATCCAGCAAGCCAATACCGCCACCAACCCCGACCAGATGGCCCGGCATCTACGAGCCGCGCTCGACCTCGTCGAAGGACCACCCTTCACCGTCGCCGAACGGTTCAGCTGGGCCCACACGGAAGGCTTCGTCAGCCACGCCACCATCGCCATCGACGACGCCGCCCACCACCTCGCCGATCACGCCCTCAACGCCGGCAGCCCGGACGAGGCATCGTGGGCTGCCGAAAAGGGCATCCTTGTCACCCGCAACTGCGAGCAGTGCTACCGCAACCTCATGCAAGCCGGTATCGCCGCGAAGAACTCCACCGCCGTCGAAGCCGCCTACAAACGACTGCTCGCGACCGTCACCAACGATGACGGGCCCGGCGCAGCCGAGTACCTCGACCCTGAAACCACCCAGGTATTCGAAGACTACAAGCGCAGCCACTCCTCGCAGATCTGAAGTCACCGCCATCATGTCGAACGACCCGAGGCCACGCGTGCAACCCTGGGCGCGTCATGCATGCCACAATCTCATCCGACGGCGGGCTCTGCCATATCGTGTTGGCGCAGTACACGTTGGATGCGGCTAGCGCTGACTTCGCTGACAGCGTCTGACAGAACTCTCGTGTCGAGCCTCCGCAACTGGTTCGGGTCGGCGATGCCAGCGTTGAGCAGCGACAGATAGTCCCCGCGCCCGAGTTCTGCACCTAGCAACCGTGCTAGTTCAAGCGCTTCAGTGGGCAGGCCAAGCTCAAGCTGTAGGCCGAGGTCATCCGTCGTCACGCTCTCTGCTACGGCCTTG
The DNA here is from genome assembly GCA_963708235.1 of uncultured Acidimicrobiia bacterium. Taxonomy (GTDB): domain Bacteria; phylum Actinomycetota; class Acidimicrobiia; order Spongiisociales; family UBA5794. The sequence continues at coordinate 3,289,913 of OY970200.1, forward strand.
CCTTGGAGTGTGGCCACTTGTATCACGGCATCGATCACGTCTCGAGTACGCGATGCCACCTGGCGGATATTGCCCGCGGCAGAGTTACCCCGGGTGTACTGCATCAGGATTTCTTCGATCTGGACCATTGGTTGTCGACTCATGGTCATGAGACAGGCCACGGCTCGCTTCGTGGCGTCGAACGGATCCCCACCGCCGACATGGAGCGCGCGCACTAGCGTGGAACTCACGCCGAGCTGCTGCAGCGCCATCGGCCAGCGCTGCTTTTCCTTCTGCGAGCGGCGGTTGGCAGGGATGTATAGGTTCTGCATCTCGGCCGTGACCTGAGCAAGAGCAACGATGTCGGACGCCGTCAGTACTTCCGGTGCATACCGCAGCGCGGAGCTGATGTTGGTGATGGACCTGACCTCGATGCCGGATTCACCGGCATAGCGGCCCAGGGCAGTGAGTGTGAGATGGTCGTTCGGCTCACGATCAATGAGCCCGCCTTGCACGAGATGGTCGAGGGCCCGTTGTATCACGCCGAGATCCCAGCCGGGTTGGCCCGCCTCACGGCGCAGCCAGATCGCGAAACTGTTATCGAGAAGGTCGACGAGGTCGTCCTCTTCGACGGTCGATCCGAGGGCGACGAGGGAACGCACGAGTAGGGTCTGAGGGTCGGTCGTCGCCGAGAGGAAGTGCGACTCGATGGGTTCAGGCTCACCCATGACGTAGTGCTGCCACGCATGACCAGGTCCAGGATTCGAGGTCGCGATGATGTAGGCCTCACCTGCTTCAACGTGACCGAGTCGGCCAGCTCGACCGGCCATGTTCTTGTACTCAGCAGCGCGATACGGCGAAGACGGCGAGCCCGGATGCGTCAGTCCAGCAATGACGACCGCCTCGGCCGGTGTGTTGATTCCCATCGCAAGTGTGGTGGTGGCCACCATGACGCGCAGAGGTGAGGCCTGATCGCGGAAGCTGGCCTCAAGAACTGCCCGTTCGTCGCGGTCGAGATCAGAGTTGTGGAAGGCCACACCCCCCTGGAGGCACCGGCGCAGGTCGTTCGAAGCCGTCGACCGATCACCCGCCGGCAGTCGCGCCAGCGTGTCGGTCGCTGGCGGCAAGCCGAGGGCCTGCGACAAGTAACCAGCGGCCCCGACAGTGTGGCCGCGCTGCGCGCGAAACACGATTACTTTCTTGCCCTCTTGCACCAGTCGTCGCACCAGCGGAATCACCCACGGCTTGTTGGACTGGCTGCCCGACACGTACTGGGGTTGGATGAAGGCTGGCGTATGGCTCTCCCGACCATCGGGCTCGCGTGTTCTAATCGAACCCGTGTCGTTGAGTACTGATTCCTTGAGTGGGACTGGCCGCGCTGTCGTGAGTAGGAGTGATCCGCCGAGCCATCGTTCGAAGCCACGGGTATCGCCGATGACCGCCGAGAGTGCCACGATCTGCGGACTGCTATGCCTGCCGAGTCCCGAGCGCAGTAACGTCAGTAGGAACTCCAGGGATGCGCCGCGGTGCAGGTCCCCAAGCATCTGCACCTCGTCCACGACCACGACCGAGAGCCCCCGCATGATGTGGGGACTGCCGAGTACCAGGCTCATGAACTTTTCATAGGTGAGCAGGGCGATGTCGTACTGTCCAGAGAGAAGCGCACCGACCTGGTCGCCGTGGTCGCCTGTGGCCCGGACGATCTGAGCCGTCTGGCCGTACGCACCGGTCATGTACTCGTACTTGTCGTTGACCAGTGCCTTGAGGGGGAGGAGCATCACGGCTCGCGATCCAGCGGCGACCGCCCGCATCGCAGCCAACTCGCCGATCATGGTCTTGCCGGCTCCTGTGGGTGCCACGACAAGCAGCGACTTGCCGTCGAGTACGCCATGGTCGTTGATTGCCGCGAGCTGCAGCTCGTTGAGTCCGGGCATCTGACTCGCCCAGACATCGAGAGCGGCGGAGGCGAAACCATAGCCTTCAAGGGACGACCAGTCGGACGTGGCTGGTTGACGGACACGATTGGGGAATGCCTCGGCGTAGCGAGCACCTGGCCTGAGCACAGCCAGCGTGGGAGCACCTTCGAGCGATCCGTACAGGGTCGGGGTCTGGACGTGACGAATGCGGCCAGCCGCGGCGCTGACCTCGCTCATCGCGTAACTGAACAAATCCAGTAGTCGGATACGTCCATCGGACGCGAGACCCCCGAGTCCCTGCAATCCGTTCAGCAGGAAGTAGGACAACATGCCGTGGCCCAACTCAGTCGTCTCAAGGGCAGGCTCGCCCGCACCGGAGGCGGTAATGACGATCCGACCGCTGCCCCGGGTGAGTGCCTCGACCGACGTTCGATCCTCGGTCATGGAACGCTGAGCCGTAGGCGCGAACACGCGGGCGCCGCCAAAGCCACCCGAGAAACAACAATCGAGAACCACGAGAAGCTGCCTCGCTGGGATGCGGTCCAGCCGCTCCCCAAGCTCGTCGAGCGACAGGCACGAACTCGCAAGCTCGTCGACATCGACATCGACAGGTACGAGCCGATGGTCGTCCGTGCCGTGACCCGAGAACGTGATGACGACGAAATCCTCAGGCGCAGTCGTTTCGAGCGCGCCTAGCTCCTGCCGAATCCGCTCCGCTGTCGCGTCGTTGTCAAGCAGATGGGCGAACTCACCCTCGAGGGTGTCCGAGAACAAGGAACCGAGCGCTCGTGCGTCGGCCACCGCGCAAGACAGTCGGTTGACCGGCGACCGGTAGCGATCGACACCTATGAACACGCCTCTATGCACGGCATCTCCTGCCCTTCCTCCCTCCACTATACCAAACACACGTTCGATGGACTTGGCTGGACGGGACGACGCCGGCCACAACTGCGTGAGAGGGCGTTGGTCGACGCCACGAGCACAGCAGTGAGGCATTGCCACGAGCCTGTCCGATGGAGCCGCTAGGAAGTCTCGGGAAGGGTGGCACACGCATCGACGACGGCTCCGTCGACGTGACACGGCTTCCACGTCTACACCCCACCGCTTTCTGCGGTGATCCGCCCGAGATCGCCGACGCATCACCCCGCCAGACGAGGCAACGTACCCACCTGCTCGACAATGGGAACCCTGACCGCTGGTGAGCCTCATCACGGCGATGCGTCTCCCTTGGTGAATACTGGACCTGCGTCGATCCGGTGGACGTCGGACCCGCTGCCAGCTTCCGTCCGAGTCGGCTAGCGAACGCTCACCCGTGGAAGTACGGCGAAATGCTATTCCGGGTGAGCGTGGCGCTGCAGCAAGCCATACTGCCTGGGTGGCAACAAGGAAGGCGCTGCGCGCCGGTGACAAGGCGGCACTGCTGGATGCAGCTTCGGGCAACTGCTACAACCCGAGCTGCGCCGAGCAACTCGTCGTGTGGCGCGATGAGCGGCCCATCGTCAACTTCGACATCGCACACATCCGCGACGAACTTCCACCCGGCGATTCGTCCGCTGACCTTGGATGGCGGTATTGGCCGGCAGATGACTTGACCCAGCGGGACCGCAACCGGTTCGAGAACCTCCTCCTGCTCTGCAAGCCGTGCCACAAGCTCATTGACCACGTTGCTCCCCGCTCATACACCGTCGATCTCCTTCACGCATGGAGGCGAGAAGCACAGCTCGCAGGGCCGACCAAACGCATGGAAGCGCTAGTGGGCGTTGAGCCCGGTCAGCTGGCAGCGATGCTGCTCGAAGCGCTGACCGAGCCGCCCGAGCTCCAGCTCACTTGGCCTCGCGACGCGTTCGAGGATGACCTGCTCAGTTTCGCCGCACGACAGACAAGGCATGTCGGCCGGGACGCGGACCTCCGTAGCTTGAACGGCTTTCTCGCCGTATCCGACCCGTTCGTCTGGTGGATGGTCGTCGGCGAAGCTGGAACCGGTAAGAGCCGGCTGGCACTGGAGCTCTGCCTGGCGGTCGCCGGCCAGTGGCATGCAGGTTTCCTCACGGAGTCGGGTCAGGAGACCTTGCGTGGCTTCGAACCCCATGAGCCAACCCTGATCATCATCGACTATGCGGCCGCGCGAGCGGACTGGCTCGGCGACGTGTTGTACGACCAAGCCTCGCGCTGTGACCGGTACCAAGCCCCGATGCGTCTGTTGGTGCTGGAGCGCAGTCTCACCGAGCCCTGGTACTCAAGGGCAGTCAGAACCCACCGCCACAACGAGTCGAAGGTGCTTCTGGCGCACCAGTATGCCAACCCGCTGCAGGTAGGCGACCTGTCGGACGACGACCTCCGATCTCTGATCGACAACCTTGCGTCGTCGCGCGGAGACCAGCTCTCGACAACTGAGATTGAGGACGTCCTCGAGCGAACCTTGACCGTTGATCCGTTGGCGCGACCGCTGTTCGCGATGGCTGCGACGCTGGAATCGACAGTGAGAAATGACCACCCGGGGGATCGAGACGACCTCCTTCGTGCGGTCCTAAGGCGCCGGACCGCACAGCGGTCCCTACTCCCCGGCGGCCAGACGGCAGGGCTGGCCGAACTTGAGTTGGTCGCTACCAGCCTCGGCGGAATAGAACCGTCCCGATATCTCGACTTGCTCGCGTCGCCCTCGGAAGTGGCGCTTCCAGCACTCCCTTCACTCGCTGATCTCCATATCAGCGGCTTGACAGGCGCACTCCACGGGATCGCCCCGGACATCCTCGGGGAGCTGGCTGTACTCGAAGCCCTCGACAGCCCAGACGGCGTATCCGAAGAACTCGCAGCTGCAGCTCTCCGCTGCGGATGGAGATTCGACCCGGTGCGTTATTCCGCATTCGCCGAGCGCGCCACCCGCGATCATCCTTGGCACCCGAGGGTGGCCGACCTCCTAGCCGTGAGCCCCGCCACCGACGATGAGGCGGACGTGTGGTTCGCCATGGCGCCGGCTCTGGTCCCGCTCCTCAGGTCGTCGTCCAATCCTGGTCTACTCCGCGTCTCTGAACTCATGGACGAGTACGGTGCGGGCGTGACCGACAGACCAGTGCGATCCAAGGCGACGTTCGCGTTTCATCTAGCCAATCTGCTACTCGGGGAGGGCCAGCTAACTCCCGCAATCGGCATTTTCTCAGACGTGATCGAGAACGGCCGCCCGACGTGGGAGGAAGTACCGGGAAGCCTCACCAATCGAGGGGTGGCATACCTTCAAGCGGATGAGGTGGAGAAGGCTAAGGCCGACTTCACTCGGGTGATCGAGTCGCCGTTGTGGTCGGATGAGTCGAAGGCATGCTGTCTCAATAACCGCGCAGACATTCGGTCAAACGAGGGGGACGAGGCAGGGTCGATCGCCGATCGCACGGCGGTGCTCGACCTGACGTCTACGACATACAACAGGCGCTACATCGCGCATGCTCGACGAGCCCATTCCCTGTGGCAGCTCGGCGAGACAGACGCTGCGCTAGATGACATCGCGGCGATCCTCGCGGAGGCGGACATCGTCGTTGAACAGAAGCATGCGGCGCGACTCACCCGAGCGGAGTGGCTGATCCAGCTCGGCAAGACGCAGACCGCACTCGACGACCTGCGTGAGGTCAACCGAGGTCGACGGAACTTCGACGGCGTTGCTGAACGCGCTCGTGCGCTGCTCAACTCAATCCTAGGCTCGAACTGATCCTGTCGACCCCCGCTGCGACTCCACCCAGATCGTCGACGTGGAAGCCGGTTAGCTCCTTGATGTCGTTGAAGGACGGTCCGGCCAGGGCCCGATCGAGTGGCTCACTCAGCGCCCCGAGGAGTGGCGGGACCGCATCGAGTGGGCGACGTTGGATCTGTCCGGCCCGTACCGCAAGGTGTTCAACACAATGCTGCCCGACGCCGTCCAGGTCGCCGACCCATTTCATATCGTGAAGCTCGCCAACTCGAAGCTCGATGAGTGCCGCCGCCGGGTCCAGAACGAAATGATGGGGCATCGCGGCCGCAAGGACGACCTACCGGGCTCGGCGGCTGTTGACTAAGGCGCATGAACGTCTCGACTATCGCGGCTACGCCAAGTTGCGTGGCCTGCTGCGTGCCGGGGACCCGAAAGGCGACGTGCAGATGACCTGGCCTGCGAAAGAGACGGTGCGGTCGATCTACGGCATCGACGACTGTGACCGCGCCTGAGAGTTCGTCGACCGGCTCGCGGCGATCTCCAAGTCGACTCGATGCTCCCCGAGGTGCGGTCGCTTGGGCGCACGATCGCCCGGTCGCGGGACCAGATCGTGGCATGGCACCGGTCCCCGGGTGTCGAACGGACCGACCTAGGCGGTGAACAAACTGGTGAAGCGGGTCAAGCGGGTGGCGTTCGGGATCACGAACTTCCGGAACGACCGCATCCGAGCGCTGCTCTACGCCGGAAGCCCGAACTGGGACCTACTCGCCACCCTCACACCCCGCTAGAACGCCGAAGTGCCACTAGTAGGCCCTGCTCGCCACCCTCACACGCCACTAGAACGCGAAATGCCGACGACGGTTCCAGTCTTCAGGGCTAGCTTGCTAATGGAGTTCAGAGATGCCGGGGTCGCGTTCGATGAGCAGGCGTTGCCGGTGTCCCGGTTGGGCCCGAGCCCGGTTACGGTCACGTTCGATGGTGTAGCCCCATACGGCTGTCGGTCCTGGGGCGAGCCGAACACCAGCGAAGCAGTCGGTTCTGTTCGACGCTGGGTTGTGGTCTTTCCAGTAGATCTTCTCGCCGAGCGCCCATGACCACATGGCGAGGCCGGCGTTGGCCAAGGCGTCCCTGAGGGGCTCAGCACGCACCCAGAGGGCTCGACCTGAACCGTACTTCCGGCCAGATGCGCAGAAGGCCACGACCTGACCGCTGGCCACCCATGAGTACTCCCGTTCGACCGGGCCGAGCGCCAGCTCGTCCGCGGCGACTGTTCCGGGGGACCAGCGGGCGTCGAGGAGTTCCAGCAGGCTCCTCGACGGCATGATCACGCCCGGCGTGTCGTTCGCAGCGAAGTCGTGTCCGGGTTCTTGGTGACACCCGGCGGTGGCGATCGCGTATGGAGCGCGGGTCACATCGTCAATGCGGGCGAACTCCCAGCCCCATTGAAGTGCGTCGGTTCCCGGGTCGTCCTCGGGGTCGTAGGGTCGTCGTTCCTTGTCGCCCTGGTCCAGGAACGTGGGCCAGGGTGCAATGTCGGGGTACTCACCGAGGCAGGCCATCCATATGTCTTGGGGCGTGGAGACGGCGTTTAGCCCCATCCAATTGGTGTTGGCGGCCCATCGCGGCAGCGCCGTGTCGTCGGCGCGGATGATGTTTGCCTGGGATCGGAACCACAACATGCGCCGGTCGCGCCTGTAGCTCTGGTCCAGATCGTTCGGGTCCTTGAACGACCATTCGTGGTGACGCTCGACGGCTACCCATTCTCTGCCCGCAGGATCGACGGCCTTCAGGAGCGCATCGGGTCGCGGGATGTCGGTGGTGTCGCTGAGCCATTCATCATCCATGCCGGCGGTGTTCAGCCGGTGGTCAGCGAAGGTGCGCCACCATGTCTGCTCGGTCTCGGTGCGCAGGCGGATGGCGCGGAGCCGTGCGGCGGACGTGTCACTCTCGGGCTCATCGCCGCGGACGAGCAGCGACGGGTCTAGGTCGCGGATCTCGGATATCTGCCACGGTCCTTGGTAGGGTTCAGGCGCGCCGTGCCACCTTTCGTCGATCAGGCAGTGATCGGCGAGGTGTCCGCACAGTTCCTGGAACGCGATCCGCTCGTATTTCTTCGCGATCCGTTCCGTTCCGTATTCGCCGCGCTGCCGGGCGATGAGCGTGTCCGTGTCTCCGAACTGCTCTTTCGTCCACCCGAGGGCGAGCACCCTGGCGGCGACCCAACGGGTGCAGAGATCCGGGTCCGGGTGGAACGTCTCGTCGTCGACCCGGGCGAGCCCGTTCAGCGTGGCCCGGATCTTCCTCACGTGCACTCGAGCCGCCTTGGACAGTGACTTGTCGAACGCATCCCATGCTTCCATTCGCTCCCGCTCGGTGGACGCCTGTGTTGTGGACAGGTCCGCGATCAGCGCTGCGGCCCGGCTCCGCACGCGCAGCTTGCGGGAAGCGGGCGCCGCGTTGATCAGTGCCTCGATCGCAATGTCCCGTTCGCGCTTGAGCTTTCGCCTCCGGGTGCTGCGGACCCTTCCCTGATCTGGAAGTGCGAGGTCGTCGACGACGCGACGTTCCATTTTGTCTTCGAAATCCCAATCGAGCTCGGTCGCTGATCCCAGGTATCCGTTGTACTGGCGACCGTAGCCCTGGGCAAGCTGCCGGGCGGTGGGTGCTCGCAACGGCCACGAGGAACCGTACGGCGGGTCCGTACGCGTCAGGTCCCTTCCGAGGTCGCGGTCCGCGCCGCGGCAGAGGACGTCGATGATGCTGACACATGAACGGGCCCGGTGCCGCAGCATCAGATGGGCCGTTGGAGCATCGCTGAAGACGGCGTCGAACACGGCCTGTCCGAGCCGGGTCAGGGCGTCGATGGTCTGGGGCGTCTGCGGCTGGTGGCGGCGTCGAAGTACGTGCCCGTAGGCGGCGGCGACCACGCGATCAAGCACGTACGGGTCGTTGACCCCGGTGAAGCGCTCTACCAGCTCGGCGAGTAGGTTTGTGTGCTCCGTGGTGACGGATACGATCGCCTTGGTGGCGGTGTCTCGCAGGCGACGGTGGGGGCTTGTCAGCAGCCACGACAAGAAGAGGCTGGCGAGCCGAGCGACATCCTCGGGAGCGTCGGGGTTCGACCAGGCCCAGTCAATCGTGCGGCTGACCGGGTTCACGTCGTCCAGGTAGACCCCCACAAGGTCACGGGACCAAATGGCGTCCCGGTCGGGCAGGGACATGCGCCACAGGATCGGATCCAGCCAGTCGATGTTCAGCGGGTGCCGTGGTACGCATGCGAGTCCGGTGATGATGCGCAGCCACTCGCGCCGCTCGATGAGCCCGGCGTTCAGGTACCGGTTGAGGAGGTGTCTGGCGGCGGCGGTGAACGTGGACGGGCTGCGCCACATGAGCGTGTCGATGAACGCCGACTGGACTGTGTGTCGCAACCAAGCGGATGGGTTTTCCCGTTGGCCGTACAGGTCGGTGCTAACGGTATTGCCGAGCCGAAGCACTGTCGCGAGTTCCTTGCCTCGCCGCTCGGGCACCAGCAGCACCATTGCTTCGATGACACCGGTCATGGCCCAGCGGTGCTGGCCGCTCGCGATCGTCCGGATCGTGGCGGCGAGCTCGCGGTCGGTGATGTTCCGCTCCAGCAGCACGTCGGCACGAAGGTGATCGGAGAGCCGCTGGTACGTGAAGCGCACGCTTTCCACAGGCTGGCCGTCGAGATCGACTCGTTCTTGCAACAGCAGGCCTTCGACGATGAGCCCGTACAGCAACGAGTGCGAGTTGCGCGGGTCTGCGTGGATCGCCAGGCAGACATCCATGGCGACCGTCATCGGGAGCGATTCGGAGTCGTCGTCGACCATCGCGGAAGCGATCGCGTGGACGGCTCGGCCGACCTTGGCCTCCCAGTCGCCGTAGTCCAGCTTGGAGGGCTGGCGTAGCGACTCGTCGACGGCGCCGATGAGACCATCAAAGACCCAGACCAGGCTCGCGGCTTCTCGGGGGATCTCCTTGAGCCCGCGGCCTTGAACGGACTGGCACAGGCTTCGGAGAAACAGCGGGTTGGTCAGCTCTGGTAGCAGGGCCGGAACATCGGGCAGCCGGAGTTCGTACAGATCGGCGTACAACGTGAGTGCTTCTTCTTCGTGGCCGGCGAGGCCACCGTGCACGGACCTGATCACGTCTCCGGCGCCGGATGGCGCGACAGCGTTTTCGTACACGTCACGCACCGTGACTACAAGCGCGATCCATTCGTACTTAGCGACCTCGGCGACGAATCCCCGTAGCTGGTGCTCCCAGAGGTCAGCTCCTGCGCCCTCGTTGATTGCGTCGATGACGAGTAGCGCACGGCCGTTGCGGCGAACGCGGGCAGCCACGTCGACTGCTTGGAGCACATCGGCAAGCGTCATCGACCCGAGCCCTAACAGGCTTACGAGTTGCGGGTCAAGGGCCCCATCGACAAGCCCTTGGCCGAGTAGGAGGAACGACGGGAGGTTCGCCGTAACCCGCTCATGGGCCAAGTCCGCGACAAGGTGGCTCTTCCCGCATCCTGCTTCGCCGACCAGCAGTACCGACCCTCCGATGGCAGCCTTGATGTCGTCTCCGCGCAGGTACCACAGCAGCTCCTCGGTGGCCCTCTCTAGCCGATACAGAGAAGATCCGAAACCGTCCAACACCTTTCGGCGCCGCTCGCGCTCTTCTTCGACGCGCTGCCCTTTCGTCTTGCGTCTCGGCGCCTTCGCGGTCGGTTTCGCTGGCTTCCGGCGTGCTGCGGCCCGCCGGGTCTGCTCGCTCAACTCGTCCAGCCGGGCATGGACGAGGACCGACCGGGCAGCCACGCCATCCTTGAGGCGGGTGGCAGCCTCCCCCAGCAGGGTGAACACGCTACCCCCGGGTTCGTTGAGCCCTGCAAGCAGCGGGAGCGTCGCCGATCTCCACTCGTTCAGCAGCTCACTGACATCCGCCACCCCGTTCTCCACTACCGGTTCCAGCGATGCGCTGTCGAGGGCATGTCCCTTGGCGTCGCCGACGCCAACGATCAGTGAGGAGAGTTCTTGGACGAACCGGGGTCCCCGGCAGGCGGCATCGATGATGCGTCGGGCTTCGGTCTCGACGTTGACACGCGGGTCGTACCGCTTGCCCAGGTTCTCGACCTCGCGCTCCACCTGGCTGGCGAAGAATTGCTCCGTGAGGAACCGTGTGTCGAAGAAGTAGCGGATCGCACCCGCATGCCGGTCTCTGGTCAGGGCCGTGATCAGCTGGGATTCGCCACGGAACTTGAAGTCGACAGTCATCTGCCGCTTCCTCGCTTCGTGTGTCCACTCTTCGACCGCTTCGGCCCACCTGCGGAGGCCGGCGGTCGACCGGTCCTTGGGGAGCACGAGGATGTAGCGCTCCAGATCGGGGGTGCTGTCCAGCGCGGCGATGACGCTCTTGGTCATCTGGCGGAACGTGCTGCCGTCGAACCGAAACAGGTACTTGGCTTGCCAGGCCCAACGTCCGCCGCGCCCCTTACCTGCTGGGACGCATGAGAACTCGACGCCACCGTCGGGGGTGGCGCGCCGTTCGACCTCGGTGCCGTTGTCGAGACCCTCCAGGTCCCATGCGAGCAGGTAGGCGAGTTCCTCAAACGCCCGGTGCTGCGCACCGGCGTGCTCCCGGATGCGCGCCAAATCGACTGGCGGCAGCGCCGTCATCGGTGGCCTCGAGCATCTCCCCAGAACATGGCCCCATGATCGCACGCCCATGAGACATCACCCGGCAGATTAGAACCAGCGCTCAAGGACTGCCCGACACGGAGCGGTCAGGAACGCGTCGCACTGCTCAGGTGCATACCGAGACATTCCAGAGCCGAAGTAAGCCGATCGCTACACCCCGAGCTGCCAGCAGGCGCGTTCGTGGTCTTCTGTCACCAGATCTCCAATCGCATTCAATCGAACCACCCGAGGGCCACGGCGGTGCCGAGCAACACCCACAGCGACCCCACGGCCAGGATCAGACCAATGCGGATCTGACGCATCCTCGGCCCGGCGGGTCTCATCGGCGGAGGGTCCATACCACACTCGGTCTGGAGACCGACCAACCATCGGGTCGCCATCCTTTCGAAATGGCCGATCCGTCGAACGTACAACTCGGCCGTCCCAAGCAGGATCAGCGACGCGAAACCGAGGATGAGCACATGAGCGACAGTCAGCCTGTCCGCGACCAACACGGCAGCGAACGGCGAAAGGGACAAGGGTACGAAGAGCTTGAGGACACCCCAAGATCGATCCAACTCGCCGTGAAAGGTCTGCACATGGTTCGAATAGAGCGTCCGGACCCACTCGGACTCCTGCGCTGCCACCGCGCGCTCTCGATCAGACAACGACAGCGTGCCGAGCATTCGAGCGATCGATTCTCGAATCACATTTTCGGCGTGCTCCTGCTCATGAGCCTGGCGAAGGTAGAACATGCCAGCAAGATAGCGCAGCGCCAATCCGTGGCCCGGACGTAACCCGTTCCAGAGACACTCGTTCAGGGGGAGGCCTGTTGTTGCATCGGCAGGTTCAGAACCCATTGTTTCAGGACATCGACGCGTCAACGGAAATGCTCGCCGAGTTTGGCGTCAGGGACACCTACGACGTTTGTGCTGAGAGCAGTACACGATCGATCCAGCCTCCGTATCACGTCGGGGTGCAGGCGATCTAGGCCGACATTCACCACAGGCATGGGTGAGAGCCGGCAACAACGGTGGGCTTCCCCGCCCACACGGCCCGCTGTACGTTCGCCTGAGGATGAACGGAAGTGTCTACAAGCTCACGGACCGGCGCCACCGGCCGTGGCGGGCGGTCTACACCGGCCCGGATGGTCGCAGGCGCACCAAGTCGTTCGCTCGCAAAGCGGAAGCGGAGCGGTGGTTGCGCACCGAGGTCGCCGCTATCGACCGTGGGGCGTGGGTCGATCCGGCTGCCGGCAAGGTCGCGTTCAGGGAGTGGGCGGGCTCTGGCTTGCGGACCTCGATGTGAAGCCGAAGACCGCCGAGGGCTACCGGGAGCTCCTCGAGTCGCTCATCTATCCGACCTTCGGCCAGACTTCGTTGGCGCAGATCACGCCGGCCGAGTGCCGGATGTGGGTTGCCGGGCTGTCGGCCCGGGGCCTGTCGGCATCGCGCACCCGTCAGGCGCGGGCGGTGCTCCGCCAGGTGCTCGCCACCGCGGTGCACGATGACCGGATCGTCCGCAATCCTGTCGACGGGGTGAAGCCTCCGAAGATGCGCACCGTCGAGCGCCGCTTTCTCACCGTCGACCAGGTCGAGGAGTTGATCGAGGCCGTCGAGGCCCAGTCTCCGGGCTCCGGACTCGTGGTGGAGGTTCTTGCCTGGGGCGGGCTGCGGTGGGGAGAGCTGGTGGCGCTCAAGCTGTCCCGGATCAATGTGGACGCTCGGCGTATCACCGTGGCCGAGGCGGTGACCGAGGTCGCCGGCAAGCTGATCTGGGGATCTCCCAAGACTCACGAGATCCGGACGGTCACCATGCCCCCCTCCGTCGCCGATGCGTTCACCAAACGACTCAGCGACGGCGGCGACCCAGACGACCTGGTGTTCACGGCACCGCATGGAGGACCGTTGCGGGGATCGAACTGGCGGCACCGTGTCTGGCAGCCGGCGCTCAAGGAGACGACGATCGATCCGAGGTTCGTTCCTCACGAGCTGCGGCATACAGCGGCGAGCCTGATGATCGCCTCGGGTGCGTCGATCAAGGCGGTGCAGCGCCAGCTCGGCCACGCCTCGGCGGCGATGACCCTGGACCGCTACGGCCACCTCTACGACGACGACCTGGATGCCCTCTCGGGAGCGCTCGAAGAACTTCGTCGCGCGTGGAGCGCGCGCGACGACAAGACCGAAGACCCGGATCCCTTGTGAGACAACGGGTTTGCGCTGCGCCACTCGCGGGCTGAAAAACCGGAGGTCGGCGGTTCGAGACCGCCCCTGACCACCCCAGAGCCCCAACGATTCCAGGCGGAAGCCGTGGTCAAGCGTTCCAGGGATCAAACGGCGGCAGCGGGCGCCCGAATGCCGATTCGCGCTGTCTCCTCCCGCTTGGGCGCGCCCGGGGCCGGGTGTTTCAGCCGACCGTGTGGGTTGCGGGGGCGCCGCCGTGGCGGCGCCCCCGCAACGTCGTCGCTAGCCGGTCGGCTCGAGGACGACCTCGTCCGACCCCGTGAGTGGCGGCAGGCCGTCGCCTGGGTCGTCGGTGTACTCGGCGACAAAGACGCCTCTGAGGTTTGCGCTCGGGTCATGGCCGCCGGACGTGGTCTGGATCGTGCCCGTGCAGCCGAACGCCGTCGTCAGCGGGTGGCCGTGCGTGTCGTGACCCAGGATGTAGGTCACCTGCACGCGCGAGCAGTCGACCGGCTGGTCGTCCGTCACGCTGATCACGAACGGAACCGCATCGCCGAAGGTGAACTCGTCGCCGTCCTGCGGAGTGACGAACTCGACGACCGGTGGCGTGTTGCCGACGATGATCGTCACGTAGTCGGTCCCGGAGCGCCCACCCTGGTCGGTCACCTTGAGCGTCGCGTTGAACACGCCGTTCTCGGTGAACGTGTAGGTGGGGTTGGTCGCCCGCGAGTCGACCTTGCCGTCCGCGTTGAAGTCCCACGCGTAGCGGAGCTTCTGGTTCTCGGGGTCGCTCACGTCGCTGGTGAAGTTGACCGTCAGCGGAGCGAGCCCATTCGTGGTGTCGGCCTCGATGCTCACCGTCGGAGCGAAGTTGCCGGTCCGCCCGTGCCTGGTACCCAAGTAGTCGATCCGGACGAGCTCAGCGCCGGGCTGGTTCTGGCCGAAGAACCCGTTGCCGTAGTTGAGCACGTACAACGAGCCGTCCGGACCGAACTCGATGTCGATCGGGTTCTGGAGGTCGAACGACGCCAGCACATCGTTGATCTCGGCCACCTCGGTCCGGCTCGCATCGAGCCGGAACTCCTTGATGTAGTCCCGCGTCCACTCATAGAAGAGCGGGATATTGTCGTAGTACTCCGGCCACGCAGTCGGGTTGCGGCCGTGCGTTCGCCTGGGGTCGAACTGGTACGCCGGGCCGGCCATCGGGCCGATGCCTCCGGTCTCCAGCTCCGGGAACAGCGCCGACATCCCGTAGCTGTACCAGACCTGCGGCTGCGTGACCGGCGGCAGATCGGTGAGCCCGGTGTTGTGCGGCGACTCGTTCACCGGGTTGTCACAGTCGAACTGCTCACCCGACACGCCCGTGGCAAAGTCGTAGTCGACGTACGGCAGCTCGGCCGTCGCGCAGTACGGCCAACCGTAGTAGCCGGGCTCGGTGGCGATGAACCACTTGCCATGACCGGCCGGCCCGCGCAGCGGATTCGCGCTCGGGGCATCCGGGGAGTAGTCGGCCACGTAGAGCTCGCCCTCTTCGACGTTGTACTCGATCCGGAACGGGTTCCGGAGGCCCATCAGGTAGATCTCCGGGCGCGTCCGCAGGTCGCCGTCCTCGAAGAGATTGCCGTCGGGGATCGTGTAGCCGCCCCCCTCCTTCGGCGTGATGCGCAGGATCTTGCCGCGCAGGTCGTTCGTGTTTGCGGACGTGCGCTGTGCGTCGAATGCCGGGTTGCGGTTCTCGCGCTCGTCGATCGGCGTGTACCCCTGCGACTGGAACGGGTTCGTGTCGTCCCCGGTCGAGAGGTACAGGTTGGCATCACCGTCGAAGACGATGTCCCCGCCGACGTGGCAGCAGATGCCGCGGTCGACCGGCACGTCGAGGATCTGCTCCTCCGAGTCGAGGTCGATGGTGTCCGTGCGCTCGTCCCACTGGAAGCGCGAGAGGCGGATGAAGCCCTCGAAGGCGGCGAACTGCTCCGGCGTGCCGAACTCGGGTGCGTCGCCCTCGTTGACCGTCGGGGTCGCCGGGTCGTCGACGGGCGTGTTCAGCGGCGGCGAGTAGTACAGGTAGATCCACCCGTTTCGCTTGAATCTGGGATCGAGGGCGACGCTCTGCAGCCCCTCCTCGTCGTGCTGGTACACGTCGAGCTGAGCGGCGAGCGTCTTCAGGCCGGTGTCCGGATCGTGGAGCCAAACATGGCCCTGGCGCGTGACGTGCAGCACGCGGTTGTCCGGCAGCACGGCCAGGTCCATCGGCTCACCAGGCGAGTCGTCGATGACGACCTTCTGGAACTCCGAGTCGGGCGGCGGCTGCTCCTGAGCCGCAACGACGGACGGGAAGGCCAAAAGCGCCAACACGCCGACGAGGGCAACGGGTATTCGCATAGTTCTCACGCTGTCTCCTCCTCCTGTGGGGGGTGTGCTCCGTGAAGCTGGGAGGCGAGTGGCCCGGGGGGCTTCCGCCGACGGAGACCCCCCGGGCCATGACACTCAGAACGTCACGCATTTCAGATAGTCGAAGCCCTTCTCGGCCGCCTCGAACGGGTCGAACGTCGGGTCGCCGAAGCGCGGGTCGTGCTCGACGACGTAGTACCTCACCGGCCCCTTGGAGGCGGCGAAAATCTCCGGGAAGTTGATGATGCCCTCGCCCACGATCTCGATCCGGCCCGGGAACGCACCGGCCGCCATGTCCTTCACGTGGAACAGCTCGATCCGCTTGCCGTAGCGCTCAAGCAGCTCCACCGGATCCGCACCGCCGTTCGTCGCCCAGTACAGGTCGAGCTGGAAGACGACGTTCCGCCGGTCGGTGTTCGCCATCAGGATGTCGAACACCGTCTGGTCGCCGAAGACCGTCTCGAACTCGATGTCGTGGTTGTGCACCATCAGCGTCTGGCCAGCTTTTCGTGCCACCGCGCCGATGTCGTCCAGGTACTCGGCATAAGCGATCCACTCGGCCGCGGTGGTGTAGATCGGCGGAAATATCGGGGTGGATCCGGAGCCGAAGTACTTGATCCCAAGGATGCGGTTCTCCCTGATGATCGCCTCGATGTCGGCGGGGTTCTCGGGCGTGCCGACGTCCACATGGCGGGCCGGCGCCTTCAACCTGTACTTGTCGAGCAGCGCCCGGTACTCCTCGGCGCTCAGACCGCTGAGCGTGAACGGCTCGACGTTGCGGTAACCCATCTCGCTCAGGCTGCCGAGCACCTCCTCGAGCCGCCCGATCGTCGCCGCGTCGGTCCCAAAGCCGACGTACTCAGCGAACGTCCAGAGTTGGATCGAGATCTTGCTCGTCGGGACGCCTCGGCCCCGGCCCGCGCAGTCCGGAGCGGCCGCGGCAGCGGGGCCGACAACGGCAAGGCAGGTGGCCAGCATGGCGGCGATGAGGCCACTGACAATGCGCCCGCGGCTCCTCGAACTCTTCATGGTCTTCCTCGTGGATTCAGACCGCTTGTCAGGCATCTCCCCTTCCCTTCTTCTGGCGACTCTGTCACGACACTGGGCCAGCACGAACTCCTACCCCCGACACCCATGCACAAACTCGCTTGTACGTGGGTGGTCGGTCGCGGATCTGGTGATCCGGCTGAGGGTGGCTCGACCCTCGTGCGCTCTGTGATCTGGTTCGGATCGTTCGTCGCGATCGTCGCCGGCTTCGGAGCGCAGGTCGGTGGTGTTCCGTTCTGGTTCGAATGGGCCACCGACGCAGCCGTTCTCCTGCTCCCGATCGCCGCCGCCGACGCCCGTCGCTCCAACCTGCGGCGTCGTGCCGACGCAGTGGAACGCCAGGTCGCCGACCGGCTCCAGGCCGAACGCCTTCGCATCGCATACGACCTGCACGACATCGTCGCCCATTCGCTGTCGGCGATCGCCGAGACGTGGCGGACACGCCCCGACGTCGTGCTGATGGACATCCGCATGCCCCGCATGGACGGGCTCGACGCAACCCGAGCGATCTGCGGCGACGAACGGCTCAGCGCCACCAAGGTGCTGGTGCTCACCACCTTTGCGCTCGATGAGTACGTCTACGAGGCGCTCAGGATCGGTGCCTCCGGCTTCCTGCTCAAGGACACCCCGCCGCGACTCCTGCTCGAGGCGATCGCCGCCGACGGTGACGTCCTCATCTCACCGGCGATGACCAAGCGGCTGGTCGCCGACTTCGTTCGCCGACCGATCAGCCGTCCCGGAGACTCCGGTCCCCTCGATGTCCTCAGCGAGCGGGAGCGCGAAGTGCTCGCCGAGGTCGCACGTGGCAAGACCAACGCCGAAATCGGCGAGTCGCTCTACATGTCGCCGCTCACGGCGAAGACACACGTCAGTCGCATCCTCGGCAAGCTGAACGCGCGCGACCGCGCCCATCTCGTGGTCATCGGATACGAGACCGGACTCGTCAGCCCAGGCGAGTGAGCATTGCCAGCGTCGTGGTGATCCGCTCTGTCGATGTCGGCGCCCGGATCAGCCACCCTCCCTGACGGCCTCAGCGCACGTGCGAGCGAACCGCCTCGAGACACCGGGAAACGTTCCGCCGAGCACTCCCATCATCCACCACATGCCTGCTCCTGCCCCGACGGCGGCACCGACCACCACCCCGAGGGGCGCGAGCGGCTTCCCTCCGCGTCGCGTGTGGCTTCTCCTTACCGCGGGTGAAATCGGGGGTGAAATCTTGGTCGAACCCTGTGACCGCATGCGTCCCTTTGGTTCTATACGGCGTCGCCCTTGCTTCCGAAGCATCAGGTCCAGATCGCGCCGCCCGCGGTCATCTTCTGACGCACCGTCGTCAGGACCTGGGCGTCGTCGCCAACACGTCCCATGCCTCCCGACCCCCCCGGGTGGCCCCATGCCCGGAGGCGAGACGGGCGAAAGGAAGCACGGTTCATGGAGTCGAACGACAGGCGGAGCGCAGCACGTGGTCGCGGCGGTCTCCACCGGGCGTGGCTGGTCGGTGGTATCGGGGCTGCCGTGCTGGTGTCGATGCTTGTGGTGGGCTCGCCGCTGGCGGACCCGGCCGCACACGCCCAGTCGGGCGAAGGGAGCTGGCAGATCCAGCTCGACAAGGTCGCCCCCGATCCGGTCGCGTCGGGCGTGCCGTCGTCGTTCCTGCTGTCCCTGCAGTGCTCGGCGCTCGAAGCGCCAACCTGCGTCAACGGTGTGGTGACGATCCCGTACCCGGAAGGGATCGACGTGACCATCGATGTGGACCCGCATCCGTTCATCGTCGGCCGGGCGAACGACGGTGGGGTGCTCCGCCTGACGCTTGTCCCGAACGTTCCTACCGGGGCGTCGCTCCAGGTCGGTCTGCGGTTCAGGGCCGCCAACTTCACGACCCCGAACGGCTACGCGGCGACGTTCACGGCAACGGTCACCGGTGACAACACTCCCGCGGCGTCGGACACGGCGACGGCGACGTTCACCGCCACACCGGCACTCGGCGTCACCAAGCGACTCCCGAACAACGCCCCCAACGGCAGCGTCTTCCCTCTCGATGTGCCGATGCGCTACTCGATGCAGGTGTGCGACGCCCGCGGGTTGGGGGGGCCCGGAGTCCTGGGGATGGAGTCGGCAATCGTGGTCGACACCCTCCCACCGGGCGCCACGTTCGTCTCGGCCTCGGGCGGTGGTGTCCACGACGCAACGGCCGGGACGGTCACATGGCAGCTCGGACCGCAGACCGACTTCTGCTACGAAACGCTCACCGTCGACGTCGTGTACGCCACCGGTGACATGGACCCGGATTCGACGGTCACCAACACGGTCACGGTGACGGGTCTCCCCTATGGCACCACCGACGAAGTCACGGCGTCGTCGTCGGTCCACCACGGTTTCGGCAATCCCGTTGCCGCGGGGGACTTCTGCAAGACCGCCAGCTCCTACATCGCCGTCTCCTCATCGCCGTGCGGGACGGACACCGACGTCATCACCTTCATCGGGTCATGGCTCGGAGACTCCCGGAACCTGACCGAATCCGTGGTCGGCGGGGCGACCGAGAGCAGCTATGGCCTGCAGGTGGACAACAGCAGCACCGCCGCGGGCGTTGTGGACCTCGTCGACCCGGTCCCGTGCAAGACGAACTCCGACGGGGGGACCCCGGCGACGTACACATCGAACCCACCCGGCGACATCTGCACGGACCCGGCGTGGATCGTCACCGGGTTCCGGAACACGGGGCCGTTCCCGCAATCCGGGTTCGCCGAGGCGATCCTGGCAGGCAACTACCCGACCTACGTGACCACCACCGGCGTCATCCGTGCCTTCGTCGCCGAGCCGATCACCGGCACGGCCGGCAACCCGCAGTGGCTGTTCACACCCCAACCCGGCGACATGGTCGCCGAGATCCGGTGGATCGGCGTGCCCGCACCGGTCGCCACCGGCAACCGCGGCAGCAGGGCACGCGTATTCGGGTACCTCGCCGACGACCTCGACCTCGGGGACCGAACCACCAACGTGGCCACACGCACCCTCTCCGTCGGCGCCTCGGTCCTGGAGAGCACGTCTGCCGCCTCGATCGTCGGCACCGACCAGACGGTGGGGCGCATCGTCAAGACCCCCGACTTCACCACCGGCTTCACCCTCGCAGCCGGTGCGGTCAGTCCGTCGCAGGCACCCGTGTGGGATGCGGGGCTGATCATCGCCGACCTGCTCCCCGCCGAGATGGCCGCCGTCGAACTCAACACGGCGAGCTACCGCCCGCCCGGTGCGGCGTTGCCCGTACCCATGCCGGCGTCGGACTATGTCATCGAGCAGATCCCCGACTACCGGAGCACGGGACGGACCCTGCTGCGGGTCACCGTCCCCGCTGGGGTGTCGCTCGCCCCGCACGCAGCCGCGGTCCTGTTCTCCTTCCGTGTGCCCGGAGGAGATTCGTTCCCGTGGGTCGGGGCACGTTCCAACACGGTACGACTGTTTGCGCCGGGACTTGCCTTCGACCGGTGCGCCGCCTCCGCTCTCGTCGACTTCGTCGGGGCCGGCATTCCCGGCACCGACGACACCGACGACTGGAGCGGCGACGGTGTCACGGCCGGCGACAGCTTCTGCTCGGCTTCGACCAACCTGAACCGGGCGTCCGCCGGTGCCGCCATCCAGGTCACCAAACAGGTGCGGGGCAATCTCGACAGCACGTACGCCGCCTATCCCAAGGTGGCGCTCACCGATCCGTCGCTCCCCGGTGAGGCCGGCTACCGCGTCACCGTGCGCAACTCCGGGGGCACCAACCTTCGTGACACCGTGCTCTACGACGTGTTGCCCACCGTCGGCGACACCGGTGTTTCCGCCAGTCAGAGCGACCGAACACGCGGCTCGACGTTCACCCCCGTGCTTGCCGGACCCGTCACGGTCGACTCCGACACCACCGTCACCTGGGAGGTCGCCTACTCGACCGCGGCAAACCCGTGCCGGCCCGAGGTCGGCGACGGCAACGCCACCTGGCCGGCCGCCTGCACCGACGACTGGACCACGACGCCCCCCGCCGATCTCGCCACGGTGACCGCATTTCGCTTCCGCCAGACCGGGGGGCTGCTCACCCCCGACGCCAACCCGACCAACACCGCCATGTTCACCTGGCCGATGTCGACACCACCCACGGCCCAGGTCGGCGACGTCGCCTGGAACACCACGGCCACCGTCGCCGTCAACGACGCCAACGGCGTCGCGCTGCTCGCCTCCGAGCCGCCCAAGGTCGGTCTCACCGTACCCGAGACCGACGTCGAACTGACGAAGGCCGCCGACCGCACAGTCGCTGCCATCGGCGAGGACATCACCTACACGATCACCGCCTCCCACGGCACCACCATCGTCGCAAATCCAGATGGCAGCGTCGCCTATCTCAACGGTGGCGTCGAGACCACCACCGTGGCTCCGGCGACCGGCGTCGTCGTCACCGACGTGCTGCCACCCGGCCTCGCCCTCGTCCCCGGCTCGGTGGTCGCCCAGCAGGGGACGTTCGACTCCGGTACCGGGGCGTGGACGGTCGGCACTCTCGACGTCGGCGCCACCGCAAGGTTGACCTACCGGGCGAGGATCACGGCCACCGGCAACCACGTCAACCGGGCCGAGGTCACTGCTGCCGGCACCAGCGATGTCGACTCGACCCCCGGCAACTGCGCCGAGGCAGCCGAGGACGATTGCGACTCCATCACCGTCGGAGCCCTTGCGTCGGACCTCGCGTTGATCAAGCTCGTCGAGTCGGCGCCCGGTAGCGGCGAGTACGTCGACGCCGACGAGGGCACCGACGAGTTCGGTGTCTACCCGTCCGGCGTTCCGATCGGCTACCGATTCGAGGTCACCAACAGCGGCCAGACCGAGCTGTCCGATGTGACCATCGTCGACCCGCTCATCCCGTTCTTCTGCGACGCCGAGTTCGAGATCGGCACCCTCGCCCCTGGGGCGTCGGCGACGGTCGACTGCACGCTGCGGGTCGGGTTCGCCCTCGGGACGACGGTGAACACCGGAACGGTGAGCGCCTCCACACCTGGCGGGCAGACCCTCGACACCTCCGACACGGCTCAGATCCTCGTGCCGACTCCGGCCATCACCGTCGAGAAGACCACCAACGGGGTGACCGCCAGGACTCTCGCCGGTGCCGTGCCGTTGGAGGTGGGCGACCCCGTCACCTGGACCTATGTCGTGCGCAACTCCGGCGACGACGACCTGGTCGATGTCGGTCTCACCGACGACAGGGAACCGTCGGTTGCCATCGACACCGACCACTGCACCCGATCGAGTGGCGCATGGGGCGACCCGCTCCCTCCGGGTGCCACGATCACCTGTGTGTACACCGGCATCGCCGAGGCCGGCCTCTACACCAACACGGCCACCGCCTCCGGTCGGGGTGCGACGACACCTCTCGTCGTCGCCGGCACCGACGTCTCCCACTACACCACCGTCGTCGAGGCGACGACGACCACCACGACCACTCCTGCCGCATCGACCACATCGACCACGACGACCACGACGACCACATCGACGACCCAGCCGCCGGTGGTCGACCCGCCCGCCACACCACCCGCCGCATCGCCGCCGCCAGGTCCCGTTGATCGGCTGCCGTGGACCGGATTGGATGTCCAGTGGCTGGCCCTGGGCGGTGGCCTGGTCCTCGGACTTGGTTTCTGGCTCACCCGTCTCGCCGGCCGCCGATCACACGGTGTCGACGCCTCCACGTCCGGTTCCGGACCTCACCCCAGGCGTCGCATCCGCAGGTCCCCCCGACCCGGCACGTCTGACGACGCCTCCGCAGCCGGTACATTTCACTCTGCATGATTGCTGAAGGCTGGGTGCCGAGACCGCGGCTGTTCGACGTCCTGTCGACAGGCCCGAAGGTGCGTGTGATCGCCGCACCGAGCGGGTTCGGAAAGACGACCCTGCTGCGAGGTTGGGTCGATGTGGCGGCGACGGAGCATCGAACACTCGTGTGGGTGGCGCTGAGCTCACAGATCTCCTCCCGCCGGGGCTTCTGGCAACTCGTCGCCACAAGTGCCGCCCGCCGCGGCGACATCGACGCCGACGTCTACCGGGCGTTGACCAGGGCAATCGAGGTACTCGACGACCCGGTGCCGACCATGCAGAGGTTCTTCGACGGACGCGGGCCGACGCTCCTCGTGCTCGACGCCTACGAACACCTGCGCACCATCACCGACCAGATCGACGACGATCTCGTCCGGCTCGTCGCCAGCGTCACCGGTCTGGAGCTCGTGGTGACGACGCGTGCCCCCACCCGATTGAGCGGCGACGTGCTGGTGATGCGGGGATTGACACGGGTAATCGACGAGGCAGACCTTCGTTTCACCGCCGACGAGGTCGAGCAGCTCCTTGCACTGCATGCTCCGCACGCCGTCGACGCTGCCGAACGCATCACCCGGGACACGCAGGGGTATCCGCTGGGGGTACGGGCCGTGGCGTACGCCTTCGAGCGGCTCGGGAGCATGCCGTCGTTCGAAAGCCGCGCCTGGCAGCGACTCGTCACCGAGGACCTCAAGTCACAGCTCGCCGACCCGGCACTCGTCGACTTCGTACTCGACACCAGTGTGCCGCCGTACTTCGACGTGGCCCTGGCCCGCGAGCTCACCGGTGTCGACGACGTCGAGCGGGTGTTGGCGGAGTTGGCGTGGAACGGCTTCGGACGGTGGATCCCCTACACCGACGAGCGTCCCGCCTTCCAGTACGTCGATTCGGTGCGTGATGTCCTCGTGGGTCAGCTACGGGCGGGACAACCCAAGCGGTACGAGCGTGCCGCCGGGATCACCGCCGCATCGCTGCACCGCAACGGCGACGACGACTTCGCTCTCTCCCTGGCAATCGACGCCCGCCAGTACGACCTGGCCTCGAGCATCTGCCGCAGTCTGGTGGTCTCCAATCCCGACATATACACAACCGACAAGTTCGAGCGGCACCTGCGTCGGGTACCACGCAGGCTGCTGCCCCGCTACCCCGTGCTCGCCTTCATCCTGGGGATGGTGCACGCCTCGAACGCAGCGACGCGGGCAACGGCAACCGAGTACTTCCGGATCGCCGCCGAGCATGCACTCGACCGCATCGGCGAGTTGACACCACGCGAAACGCTCTACCAGCACATCGGGCGCGAGGTCAGCCTGAGATACCTCGGCCGCACGCAGCAGGCGGGTGCGGCGGCCGCCGCCAGCCTGGAATTCCTCGACTCGATGTCCGTCGCCGATCGCGACGAACTGAGCGAGTTCCTGGCAATGGCGTTGAGCATCATGGCCTACTCGTTGTTCCAGTCCGGCGATATCGCCCGGGCCGGCATCGTGGTCGACCAGGCCACCACGTCGGCGGTGACGCCATGGTGGAGAAACTACGCCCTGGGGTTCGCTGCCGGTATCCACGCCCTCAACGGCCGCGGTCCCGAAGCACGCGCCGCACTGGCGACAATCGAACCAGATGCCTGGGACCTCGGATACGTGCGACGCGTCCCCCACGCGCTCGGTATCACCGGCCAAGCCACCCTGCTCCTCGATCGGTTCGACTTTGCCGGTGCGCTCGAGGCGTATGGCTCCGTCGAGTGGCTCCTCGATGTTGCCGAGAGCTGGCCGTTCATCAACTGGGTGATGATGCACGCCCGGCTCGGGCTGGGCGAGGCGGGCATCGAGGCGCACCGCATCGAGGAAGCGATCTCGGGGACGCCGCCGAGGCCGGGACTGGGTCCCAATGTCGCCACTGCCGCCCTGGCGAACACCCTCGCCGTCCTGTGGCTCGCCGACGGCCGTATCGCCAAGGCGCACCCACTCCTGCGGACCAAGACCCCTTTCCCCGGCCAACTCGCTCCGGGCAGGTTGCTCGCCCAACTTGTCACCGACGATCCCGCACTGGCGGTTCGCAACATCCCGGGCATGCTGGCCGAGCCCGGCCACACGGTTCGCTCCGCAGCCGCCGTCGACACACTGGGGGCGGCCGCCGCCCTGCGCGCCGGCAACGACAAGACCGCGGTCGAGCTGCTCGGTCGGGCGGCCTCCCGATTCCAACTGTATGGGGTGCGGGCCCACCTGATGTACCTCCCCAACGTCGACCTCGACGCCTTGCGCACGCTCGCACAGGCAACGAACAGCTCGGTCTGCGAGACGTACCTCGCCGGCTGTCCCGTGACCCCGATCAGAACCAACGACGCCGCAGCGGTCCGGCTCACACCCCGCGAGATCGCCGTGCTCAGCACGTGGGCGCAACACCGGACGAGGGCCGAAGTCGCCAAAGCCCTGTTCGTCTCGGCCAACACGGTGAGAAGCCAGCTTCACAGCGCCTACCGCAAGCTTGGCGTCACCACGAAGGACGCCGCCATCCAACGTGCCATCGAGCTCGACCTGTTGCACCGGACCAACAGCTGACTGCGTGGCGACGCCACCGAATCGACCGTATGCGAGATCCGGCCGTTCTGCGGCGAGGGCCGGAGCTCCCTCGCCGCAGAACGATGAGCCGCCATGGCGGGGGGCCATGGCAACGTTCAGGGCTGTGCGTCATTTGCGCACGTTCCAAAGCGTCACGGTCGGCGGTCGTCGAGGGGGGCCGGTGGCGAAGCGGCTCCACCACACGGTGCCTGTAGCTCCGAGTGTGGGGGCGGGTCGGCGCCGGCGCCGGGCGCCCAGCAGGGTCACCGCACCGGCGAGAACCATCATGCCGCCGATTCCCAATATGAGCGCGGTGTCGATGCCGGTGCGCGGCAGGTTGCCGCCAGGCGCCGGCGGCGCCGTGGTCGGCGGCGACGATGCTGGGGGCACCATCCCACAGGCCTGGTCGTCGGCGGTTCCGCCATTGCTGTTGACCTCGGCGGTATTCAACAGACCGGTGCCGCTCTCTCCGGGGGCGAGAGTGCAGTCGGCCTGCGCCTCGGTGAGGTCGTCGGCCACGATGACGTTCACCGTCACGGTATAGACGTGGGTGGCGCCTGCGGCGATCGGTTCGCCGGTGACGACGCCGGTATCGCTCATGCCGTTCCATCCGCCGTTTGCGGCGATCCCGCCGGGGGTCGTGTTTGCGATCGTCGCATCGACGATCTCGACCCCGGCGCCGTACATGAGGGTGTCGGTCAGGTCGTATTCGCCGTCACCCTCACCGCTGTTGGTGACGGTGATCGTGTAGGTCGCCGCATGCTGTCCGTTGGCGAGGTCGCTGGGACCGGAGACGAACTGCTTCTCGAGCGTGATCACCGGGAAAGGCGCGCACCCGTCGTCCTCGAGGTAGACGTCGCCGCTGGTCACACTGGCGGTGTTGGTGAACCCGGTGCCGTCCTCCGCATCGCCGATCTCACAGTCCGACGCTCCGGCCGGCACGGCTGGTTCATCGACGCCGGCGCGCACCGTCACCTCGTAGAGATGGGTGTCGCCGCTGCCGATGGGCACGTCGGCGGCGACGATGTCGTCGCCGGAGCCGTTCCACCCGCCGTTCACCGGGAGTCCACCAGGTGTGGTGCCGGTGATCGCCACCGCGCTGATCGTCGCACCGGCTCCGTAGCGCAAAGTGTCGGTCAGCGTGTAAGGCACACCAACCCCGTTCCGGCCCACGGTCAATGTGTAGACGACGGTATAGGTACCGTCACCGTTCGGACTCACCGAGACCAGGGACTTGTCGAAGGTGGTCTCCGGCTCCGGGAACGGCCTGCAGGTGTCGACGTCGGTCTCTTCCTCGTTGACGGTCATCGTCGCCGTGTTGAACAGACCGGTGCCGTCGTCGTCGCCGAGTTCACAGTCGGAGTTCTCCAACGTGACCAGGGCGTGGTCGAGCGACACCTCGACGGCCACGACGTATGTGTGCAGCGTCGGTGCACCGGCGGCTCCGACGGCGATGGGTTGGTCGGTGACGATCGCCAGGGTGGTCGCCACCGGGTCCCAGGTGCCCGGCGTGGCGATGGTGCCCGGGGCGGTGTTGATCACGGTCGGGGTGCCTTCGATCGTCACCGCATCGGTGAACCGGAAGTCGTCCACCAGGTCGTAGGTGCTGGCTGCGGCACCGGCGTTGGTCACCTCGATCGTGTACTCGACGGCGTAGTTTCCGTTGTCGAGTAGCTCGGGCCCTGCGGTGATCGTCTTGGTGTGCGCCGGCTCGGAGATCGGCACGCAGGCGTCCCGATCGGTGTCGGCGCCGTGGACGGTCATCGTCGCCGTGTTGAAGAGTCCGGTGCCGGACTCGGCCGCCCCCAGTCCGCAGTCGGTGTTCTCGAACGTCACCGTTTCGGCGTCCACCGACACCTGAACCGTCACGACGTACGCATGCACCTCGGCGCCGCCGGGTGTGCCGGCGGCGATCGGCTCGTCGTCGACGATCGCCAGGGTGGTCGTCCCCGGGTCCCAGGTGCCGAGCGTGGCGATGGTGCCGGGCACGGTATTGACCACCGTCGGCGTGCCTTCGATCGTCACCGACACACCGAACCGGAAGTCGTCGACCAGGTCGTAGACGCCGGCGGCGGCGCCGGCATTGGCCACCTCGATCGTGTACTCCACCTCGTAGCGCCCTGCGCCGATCGGCGTCGGGCCGTCCGACACCGTCTTGACGTGCCGCGGCTCGGATATCGGCGCACAGTCGTCGTCGTTCTCGACATGGTCGCCGACCGCCAGTGTCGTCGCGTTGAAGAGACCGGTCCCGGTCTCGCCCGCATCCATGTCGCAGTCGGTGTCCTCGAAGGTCACCGTGTCGGCGTCCACCGAGACGACGACGGAGACGACGTAGGTGTGGGTGGTCGGGCCGTCCGGGGTGCCGCCGTCGATCGGCTGGCCGGCGACGATGGCGAGTGTCGTCGCCGCCGGGTTCCAGGTGCCCAGCGTGGCGATGCCGCCCGGCACGGTGTTGCTCACGGTCGGCGTGCCTTCGATCGTGATGGAGTCACCGAACCGGAAGTCGTCGTCGAGGTCGTATGAGTCGTCGCCGGCGCCCAGGTTGTGGACGTCGATCGTGTACCCGACGGTGTAGGTGCCGTCGCCGTTCGGGGTCGGGCCGGACGTCAGGTTCTTCTCGTGGACCGTGTACGGCAGCTCGGCGCAGGCCGCGGCGTCCAGTTCGATGTCATCGACGGTGAGGGTCGCCGTGTTGAGCAGCCCGGTGCCGGTCTCGGTGCCCTCCAGGGTGCAGTCGGTGCTCCCGAACGCGATCGTTGTGCCGTCGATCGACACGTTGGACGTCACGGTGTACACATGGGTGACGCCGTCGTCGATGGCCACGTCCTCGGCGATCGTCAACGTCGCCGTGGGCGGGTCATACGTGTTGACGAGGGTGATCGATCCGTCGCCAGGGTCGACGTTCGCTGCCACCGGATCGCCGTTCAGTGTGACGCCGTCTCCGTACTGGAGGATGTCGCTCAGGTGGTATCCCGGTCCGTTCCCGGTGCGGCTGGTGCTGATCGTGAACACGGCGTCGAAGGTGCCGTCGGCGTTGCGCACGAGCGAGTCGAGTTCCTTGACGAGCACGTCCTGGTACAACTCGATCATCGCCGAGGTCCGCATCACCAGCACCGTGTTCTCGGCGCGGGCCTGGGCGCGGTTGACGTACACATCGCCCGGTTCTGCGCCGCTGGTCTCGAGCACCAGCTCGAACTCGAACGTCGTCCCCGGCACCAGCTCTGGGCCGATCACCCGGATCGCCGTCACGTCGCTCATGTCGACCGGCGGTGTGGTCGTCCAGCCAACGGTGTTGCCGGTGGGGTCGCCGGCCACACCGTTGGATGTGTCGGCCGGGTCGTCACTCAGTGTGGCCGGATCGGCGGTGGTGTAGTAGACGGTACCGCCGTCGGGTAGCACGACGGCGCCGACGGCGTAGTCGCCGTTGAATGACGTCCCGCGGTCGTCGCCGTTGTACGGGAGGATGTCGATGGTGTCGGTGAACGTCTGCGGCTCCGGGTCGAACGACGAGATCGTCACCGTCCATGGCAATGTCACGGTGCCGCTGTCGTCGGTGACCTGCACCTGCTCATCCGTCGCCATCTTGAGGATGGTTGTGTACCCGTTGGTCGTGGTCGTCACCGTCGCCGTCGCCGGGGTGGTGCTCCGGTCGTCGTAACTGGCGACAGCGGAGTTGGTGAGTTGGGTGCCGCCGGCGATCCCGGGGATGGGTTCGGCCTGGTACGTCACCGTCTGCAGTGTGTTGGTCGGGACGTCATCGAGAACCCACCTGAGGACGTACCGACCGTCGACGTCTATCTCCACCGTCGACGGTGGCGGGGTCGCCGATCCGTCGACATACTCCATGCCCACCGGAAGGGTGTCGACGATCTCGAAACCGTCGACGGTCGGGGGGATGGCACCAGCGCCGTTCGCCGAGTAGGTCAGCGTGAACGTCGCCGGCTCACCGGGTCGCACCGTCGGCCGGTCGGCGGACTTCTCGATGGCCGGCGTGGCGCCGATCACGTACAGCACGTCGCGGCCGCTGCCGATGTACGGGTAGCGCATGCCGGGTGTGCGTGGACCGGAGCCGTCGGTCGGGTTCAACGTACGGCTGGGGCGAAGCCAGTCGCCGTTGATGGCCCGCTCGCCGAATTGCCAGATGTCCTGGCCGATGGGAGCGTCGTCGTTCACCGTCGCCCAGACGTTCATCACCGTGACCGGCCAGCCGGCAACCGACGCAAACGGGTAGCTGGCCCGCACCGCCTTGACCGTCGACAGGTCACCCGGTTCGGTCGTGGTCCAGCCCCCGGGATCGGTGGCGCAGGTGAAGGCGTTGGGGTCGTAGCCGGCGCTGGCCGGATCAACCGTGGCGTGCCCACCGACGTAGTACTCGATGGTTGCATCCGGGACAGGCGGGCCGCCCCACGTGTTCCACAGGTACATGCTCTCGTACGTGACCCACCTCGGGTCGAGGATGATGCACCGGGAGACGATGTCCGTGGGTGCACGGTCTTCCTGGCCGAGACTGTCGGTGTTGATCATCGCCACCCTGTAGCCGGGAGACACATAGATCTGGTTGCTCCACCAACTCCCTGCGGGAATCCCCATGGCCTCCGGCCGCCACGCATTCGACCAGCCGCCCAGCGTGATGGTCTTGTCGGAGCGGTTGTTGTCGGGGTCGTCGACCGCAGTTGCTCCCGACACAGATGTGTACGTGGGTGTGTCCGAGATGAGGGTGATGCTGTTGTTCGCCGTGGAGGCGATGCGGAACCACACCGAGCCGCTGGCAATTGCCACCTGGTCGGCCGGCAGCAGTTGATTGACGGAGTCGTGCGTCGGCACCTGCGCCAATGAGTAGTCGATGCCTGTCAGCGTGAGCTCGAACGTGTCGCCGGCGACATGGCTCAACGTGCACGAACCGACGAACGGTGCCATCTGGTTCGCCGGGTGCGCCCCGCCCGACCAGGGATGCCCGGACGCCGGGCGGTCGGTGAACGCCGAACATGCGTTGGGTCCGACGGTGACCCCGGCCGCCAAGCCGTCGGTCACGGTGAGCTCGTAGGTCACCGAGTTCGGACCGGCCTCGCCCCCCTTCTGCAAGAACAACGTCCACTCCAGGTCCACGTCGATGTAGTCGGCGCCGTACGCCCGGAAATTCGTGGAGGTCTGCCAGGCAATGTCCATCCCGAAAGTGTTGAAGATCGGGATCGGGGGCGGCGTGACGGTGAGACCGGCAATCGATCCGGAGATTGACAGTTCGCTCCCCGTCGGCCCATCGGCCGTCACCGGGGTCTGTACCGCCACCGCCGTACCGGCATTGACCGTGCCGAAGTTGCACGTCAGCGTGAGTCCGTCGGGGGAGATCTCCGACACCGGGGCCACACCGACCGTCAGGCAGGCATCCGGAATGCCCGCAAACCGGCCGTTCCCCACCACGAACGTGGCGGTGACGTTGTCCACGGGATCGTTGCCGGGCGGGTCGTCGCTGTCGTTGACATTCACGTACCACTGAGCCACGACCGGGTCGCCGGTGGCGATTTCCGGCGGCGGCGACACCCAGTGGCCCTCGATCTCGAAGACGGGGGGTCCTGCCAGGGCGAACGGCACGATGGAGTCTTCATCGGACGGTGTCGGAACGGGCTCCGGCTCGAGCAACGGCTCGGCGTCTGCCGGCGGATCGGGATCGACGTCCTCCGTCGCCGGTTCCGTCGTCGACGTCACCGGTTCGGTGGTGGAGGTGGCGTCGTCCGGTGGTGTGGTCTCCTCGTCTGCGGCGACCGTTGTGGTCGTCGTCGACGCCTCCGTGGTGGTCGTCGTCGATTCGCCGTGCGGATCGCCGATCGTCGAGTCCGCCGAGGGCGACGTCGAGGCCGTCGGCTCGTCGGGCGCCGCAACGACCGG
Source organism: uncultured Acidimicrobiia bacterium (assembly GCA_963708235.1). Lineage (GTDB taxonomy): Bacteria > Actinomycetota > Acidimicrobiia > Spongiisociales > UBA5794. The sequence continues at coordinate 3,321,050 of OY970200.1, forward strand.
CGCCGTGGCAGCCATCATGCTGCCGACGAGCAACAGGCTCGTGATCATCCCCAAGCGACGGCGGCGCCGGGCCTCGACGCCCCGTCCCACTACCGAGCACTGCTTTCGTCGAGCACCCACCGACTGGGCACTCCCGACACGCCACCGAGAGTTGCGACTCATGAACCGCGTTTCCTTTCGCCGTTCCCCCTTCGTTTCGTTCCCCCGGCCATGGCGGCCCCGGGGTCATAGAAGCAAACAACAGCGTGCGGACACGAGGCTGGGCCTCGATTTCACACTCGATTTCACCCCAACGTCGGCGACGGGAGGGGCGGCGCACTCATGCGTCTCGTCGACCTGCTCGGCGGTGGCGGGGTGGGTCGCGGAGCGTTCTTCAGACTCGCCGCAGCCTCGGCGCACCCATCGCCGCAGAGCAGCAGCGGCCGGGCACAGATCGGAGCTGATCGGGTTCCGCGCTGGCTGCTGGAATGTTCCGACCGACTCGAGGACTATGTCCGAGGTGGCCTGCGAAGTGCTCGGCGGGAACGGTGGGCATCACGACGGTTCGGCTCGCGTGTCCTGGGTGTGCCGAAGCCTGAGCCGGTGAAGGTCGGTGTCGGCCGCGATCTCAGGATTCGGTCATCGCCGCACTGTCGGCGACGGTGTCTTGCAGTGTGCAGGGAGGGCCGCACCACGGAGAACAACTATTCCGGCAGTTTCGATCGAGCCGAAGCGCGAAGACGCGCACAACCGGACAGCGGGGGGATCTGATCGAAGAGCGGGGGCGGAGCGGTCCGCTGAGAAATGTTCCCGCCCCGATGGCGGGTCGTCGATCAACGCGCCACAATGCGAATACGCCGAGCGTACGACGTTGGGCACCGGAAGAGAGCGGACGTGCATGGTTGACGAGACGACACCGGCGAGCGGCGCTTCGGAAGCGGACGAGGTCAAGGCGAGTCCCAGGCTCCCACTGCTCTTGGCGATGGCGATGTTTGTCCTTGTCGTCGACACATCGATCATGAATGTGTCGATCACCGCCGTAGCGCGAGATCTGAACGCAACGGTCAGCGACGTCCAGGCTGCGATCGCCCTCGAGGCGTTGGTGTCGGCGGCGTTCATCCTGATTGCCAGCAAGGTCGGGGATCTCATCGGGCGTAAACGCGCCTACGCCCTAGGTCTGATGGCCTATGCAGTGGGCGCCCTGGCGATGACGCTCACCCAGAGTATGACGCCGGTCTTTATCTTCTGGGCGCTCGCCGGCGGGTTGGGAGCATCGCTCCTCTTGCCCGCCATGCAGTCGCTGATTCACGGCAACTTCGAGGGCGCTGCCATGAAGAAGACCTATGCGCTGGTCGGGGCGGCTGCGGCGGTCGGTGCGGCGGTCGGCCCCCTGATCGGGGGCTTCGTCACCACCTACCTGTCGTGGCGGGTCGGCTTCCTGTTGGAGGTCGTCATCATCGCCATCGTCCTGTTCAACCTGAAACTGGTCCGCGACGTGGTGTTCACCGGCCTCCGCAAGATCGACACGGTGGGCGCCGCACTGTCGGTCGTCGGCATGGGCGGCGTCGTCCTCGGCATCCTCGTCTGGCAGGAGGGCGGTGAGTTCGTTGGCTTGCTGCTAGCGATCGGTGCGGTCGCTCTCGCTGCGCTGGCCTGGTGGTTCGTCAAGCGCAAACGTGAAGGGAAGGTGACGCTCATCGACCCGGATCTCTTCAGGATCGTCAATTTCCGAGTGGGTGTCACTGGAATCGTGCTGCAGCAGGTCACGCTCGGTGGCGCGATGATCGCGCTCCCGCTCTATCTGCAGGTGACCCTCGAATACAACGCGATGGAAGCCGGGCTCTCGCTCGCACCGCTGTCACTCACCATGTTCGCCGTGGCGTTGCTCGTCGGGAAGGTGGCCGGGGATCGCCGACCGGCGAGCCTCATCCGTGTGGGGTTCGGGCTCACGCTCGTGGGGACGGTGGCGGTCGTTCCGGTGATCCCGATCGGTGAGTCCGGCTGGTCCCTGCTGGTTCCGCTCCTGATCGCCGGCACCGGGTTGGGACTGCTGGTGTCGCAGCTCAACAACTACATCCTTGGCCCGATCGAAGAAGAGCGGGTCAGCGAGGCCGCCGGAGTCAACTCTGCCGGCAGCTCGTTCGGGCTGTCCTTCGGACTGGCGATGGGTGGCGGCATCCTGCTTGCCGCCCTGTCGATGAACTTCATCCAGATGACGGAATCGAGCGACGTGATCCCCGCCGCAGAGCAAGAACAGATCGCCGAGGCGATGGAGGCGAATGCCCAGCTTCTCAGCACCACCCAGCTCGAGGAGCTGCTCGCCAGCCAGCCCGAAGCCTTCAGCGACGAGGTCGTCCGCATCAACAATGACGCCGGAAACCGAGCCCTGCAGGTGGCGATGCTGGTGCCGATCCTCGCCGCGCTCCTCGGCTTCCTCAATTCGTTCCGCATGATGCGACTGCCGGACTTCAAGCCGTCCGGCAGCGCCGAGGAGATGTTGGGCGGCTGACTCCACATGTCGGAGAAGTTCACGCTTCTCCGATCTGGCTGACTCCTTCACGAGGAATCAACGCCGAGAAGGTGCGCAACCGGAACGGCACCGTGACCACAGAACCGTTCCTTGCCGATGGCTGCACAGCACCACCCGAACCGGCCGGGATGGCAAGTCCCGCTGGAAGCGACGCCGCCGCCAGTGCGGTGCATGACCTCACCCGGATGGCGACGCCGTCGATGGACGACGCTCCGCCCGACACGTTGGTCGCCCGCATCGTCAGCTCGAAGTCGGCGCTGTCGGCGTCGTGGAGTTCGGCCTCCAGGACCGAGAAGTTCGCCGCCACACGATTGCCGGCCACATGCCCCGCAATGGTTCCGGTGACGACGTTGGACCCGATCACCGCCCGGTAGTCGAGCGACGCGGTGGCGACACTGTCCGGGTCCTCGACCTGAGCGGACACCTGCGAGACGACGGGACCGAACGGGCACTGATCACCAGCCGAGGGCCGAGCGCGGGTTGACGACGGATGGGCGTCGAGACGGGTCAGGATGGGACCCGGCGGCGGCACCGTCGGAGGCGGTGGCACGGTTGGCGGGGGTGGCGGCACTGTTGGCGGCGGGGGTGGCGGCACTGTTGGCGGCGGCGGCACTGTCGGTGGTGGCGGCACTGTCGGTGGTGGCGGCACCGTCGGCGGGGGTGGAGGTGGCACGGTTGGCGGGGGCGGCGGGGCCACGGTCGGTGGCGGCGTCGTCGGCGGCGGGGGTGGTGGGGCCACGGTCGGTGGCGGGACCGTCGGTGGCGGCACGGTTGCCGGGGGCGGCGGCGGGAACGCGTCGACGGTGCCGCTGGCGACCTGTCCGCTGTTCGGGCCCGGCTCAGGGGTGGCCGTGGTCGCCGGGGAGGTCGTCACGGGCAACTGAACGATGTCGTCGCCGTCGGGCCGAGGTGGCGCAACATCCACCGGTGGGACGGTGGTCGTTTCGTCGCCGACGGCGAGCACCGGTACGTCCCCCTCGAATATCGAAGATGCGGCGGCGACCGCCGCCGCCAACCCCAGGGCGCAGACAGCAGCGACGATCATCCATGCCTGGGCACCCAACATCATCCCGGTCGAGGCCCCGGCGCCCGAACCGCCGGCCATTCCGGTGCCGCCAGCCATTCCGGTGCCGCCAGCCATTCCGGTGCCGCCAGCCACCGCCCCGGCACCGGCAGCGCCCGCCACCACCTCGAACCATCCACCTGCCAACAGGGCGGCAGGCACCGGGACCAGGAGCAGGCTGGCGAAGACACGCACCGGCGCCACCAGCAGTGCCCGGTTGTGGGCACAGACATCGCAACGCGCAACGTGGCGGTCGGCGAGCTTGCGCAGTTCGGGCGTCATCGCATCGATGTCCGCCGGGACGATGGCCGCCAGGTCGGCGCAATCCTCGCGGCCCTTCCGCACCAGGAGATAGGTGGCCAGGGTGCTGGAGAACAGTCGCTTCATCCGACTGACCATGGTGTAGGCGTTGGCCTTGGACACACCCATCACCTTGGCGATCTCGGCCGACCCGAGTCCGTGCCGCACATGCAGATCCATCACGGCGTACATTCGGGCGTCGAGACCGGCGGCCGCCTCCCAGACGATGGCGGCGACCTCCTGCATCTCCGCCATCTGCTCGGGGTCGGCCGACGGGTCGGGATCGGCGACGGCCATGGTCGCCCACTCATCGTCATCGATCGCAGCTATCGCCCCGGGGCGCCCCCGTTTCGTGCTGCGGATGCGGTTGAGCCCCTGGCGGTAGGCGATGGTGAACAGCCAACTCTTGAACCGGTCGGGCCGGCGAATGGTCGGAAGCTGCTCCATGGCCCTGATGAAGGTGTCCTGGGCGATGTCCGAAGCATCGTCGCGGTTGCGCAACATCCGGGTGAGGAAGTCGAACACGGCGGGAAAGTATCGGGAGTAGAGGGCGCCAAACGCCTCGTCATCGCCCTCGATGGCGAGCCGGACCAGGGCGCCGTCACCATCGGGTAGGGCAACTGCCATGAGCTGGTCGGTCCGTTGCTGGGGAGCGCCACGGTAGCCGCTCTCCACCCGGCTCGACAGTCCCCCGGGACTCCGGGCGGAAGGTCGATTACGGTCGACCTCCCGCCCCGGTGCGCAACCCACTCGAGCGAAACAGCCCAGTGGGCTACGCCGATTCCTACCTGCCGGCCCGCCGTCTTCGTCAGGTCACATCGAGGTGGCTCCGGACCGACATCCGTGCCACTGTCTCGTGCGGCCTCGACTGTGAGACACATCGCCGCACGAATCCTGACATCAACACGCCCCCTCCGGACCCGAATGGGTCGGTCGACTCAGCCCGGTCGGTTCGTCAACCCTGCGCCCGGCACGCCAGGATCGCCCTGGGAGCGTGGCGACACCGGTCCGACCTGACACCTGGACCGCCCGCCGCGGTACCCCGGCGGCGATGACTTCGCCGGTCTCGAGAGGTCTCCATGTGGAAGGCATCGCCTAGCTACAGGAGGAAGGCGCCATGGAGATCATCAACCTGGGTGTGAGCGACGGGCTACCGCCCGTCGACTGGGACGCCGTCACCGCAACACTCGATGCGGGCTCGGCACCGGCTCCCGACGCACACAACGCCCGCACCACCTGGCTCACGACGGTGAACGATGACGGCAGCCCACATGTGACCGCCGTGGGCGCCGTCTGGCTCGACGGCACGTATTGGTTCCAGACGGGATCGGGAACCCGCAAACGCCGCAACGTCGAGCGGGATCCGCGCTGTTCGGTTGCGGCGTCGATCCGCGATGCCGACGTCGTCGTCGAGGGCAATGCCTCGCGAGTCACCGACCCCGACACCATCGCCCGTGTCGCCCGGGCGTGGGCAGACGGTGGTTGGCCGGTCGAACCCGACGAGAGCGGCTCGGGCATCACCGCACCGTTCAACGCACCATCGCAGGGACCACCGCCCTGGCAGGTGTATCGCATCGAACCCCGCTCCGCCACCGTCGTGCTGGGGACCGAGCCCGGCGGACTGACCCGCTTCAGGTTCTGACGGCCGCGACAAGTATCCGGGCCGCCGTCAGCGGTAGGTCCTGGCCCCTCGGCGGGCACGGGCGGCGGCACAGGCCGGTCACACCGGTCGATCCCGATCCGATCCCTCGACCACGGTGAACGTGCCGGCGGGAAGCGCCGTCCCATTGACGACTACGTCAACGGCGTGCACGCCGGGGTAGTGGGTCCTCGTGGTCTGCTGGGCAATGGAGACCGACTTCGCCAGATCGGTGCGTTGCCCCGGTTCGAGGCTGATGGTGCGCATCTTGAAGACCTTGGGCGACGTCGACCCGTTCGCCTTGACGAAATGGATCCGGAGATCGACGTGGTACGCCTCGGGCAACTCGCCGGTGTTGGCGACCGTGAGGGCGATGTGCACCCGTCCGCCGATGGTGGCCACGGCCGGGCCGATCGTTACCCGCTCGATCGATGCGTGGTGAAGCTCCGGGAAGCCAAGGACATCGAGGGCGTCGGCATCCCCACGCTTGACGGCCGACCGTAGCGCATGCCCAATCAGGCTCTTGCGCTCCGGGGTCGCATCAACCATCCAACGTCGGCACACGGCGACGAGCACCGCCGGGTGATCCTTGCCGATGTCGTTGAGGTTGTTGGCGACGCTCCGTCGGACGAGCGTGGTCGGATCGTCCTTGAGCAGCTCGAGCAGTTGGACAACGGGAGCCGGGTCCTCCTGGAAGCGGCGTAACCGGGGAGCCCACGGCAGCCTGGGTCGGGTGCCCTCGGAGACGAGACGACGGACATGCGGGCTCGGGTCGGCGGTCCATTCCCGGAGACGGGTCATGGTCCGTTCCTGTTCCGCCTCGATGAATACCCGGATCGAGAACTCGCAGCTGAAGCGTCGGGTCAGCTCGTGCTGGACCCACATCGCCGTCTCCCAGTCCTCGATACCGGCCCGGGCGACGTAGAACACGTGGGGCAGATAGACAAACGGCGCCATGCCCTGACCTTCGAGTTCGTCCCCCTCGATCGGCGGCCCCAGCGAAGCGACCAGCACCGGGGCGGCGTCGACAAAGCGCTCGGGGAGATGCGTGGCGAGGGCATCGCCGATCTGGCGGGCCCGCGCCGTCAGCTCCAGTTCTTCGTAACCGTCGAGCGCATCGGCCAGGAAGGCGGCGGTCGGGAACGTCGGGTGGACCGCGGCGATCATGTAGGCGATCCGCTCGGCGATCTCAGGTCCGTAGAAGTTCTTGAGAGGCTCGGCCATGGAACGATTCCTCGTCGTCGGGTCGGCACGACGTTAGGTAGGTTGTCCGCATGGCAGCGGTACCTCCTCCGTCCTGGGAGTGGTCGGACCTCCGGCGGCCGAGGCTGGCGTTGGCGGCGATCGCCGGCTTGGTCATCGCCGCGATGTTGGCGACCGTGGTCTCCTGCAATGTCCACGAACTCGGACACGCCGTGGTCGCCACCCTGCTCGGCTGGGAGGTCGAACGAATCGATCTCTGCCTCCCCGGTGGCGGGGCGGTGGTCTACGCCCGGGTGGGGACATGGGCTGGCAACGCTCAGGGGTACGCAGGCGGTCTCGCCGGGGCGTTCTTCCTGGTCGGTGTGTACCTGATCGCCGTATCCCGAACCGACCGTCCGCTACGCGGTCCCGGGATGTGGTTTGCCGGGCTCGGTCTGGTGCTGCCCATCGGCGGCCAGCTGGTCGTCGCCGGGCTGGAAGGCGCCGCCGGTCCCGGCGAGGACTACACCCAGCGATTCGCCTCGTGGCTCCCGCCGCTCGTCATCATCGCAACCCTGGCCGTGATCGCGGCCTACGCCTGGCGGTGGCGTCTCGGGAGAATGCGATAGGAGCGAGGCGTCACGGGCCGTTCGACTCGTCAGCCAGGACAACGCACGTTCGATCGAGGGCGCATGCAGCTTCCCCACCTCTGGCAATCTGGCTGCGATCACGTCGCTCGCAACAAGCTTGGCGTCGAGGAGGCTTGCCACGAAGTTGCGGTCCTTCTCCCGGAAGGCGCAGAGCTTTGCGACGCATAGGTCCTCCTTGTCCAGACACCACCCGATGAAACGCGGCTCACCCGAGGGGGGAGCGGTATTGGCGTTCTGGACCTTGACGAGTCGATCGCGCCAACCGTCGGGAAGAATCGCGGTGTCGAGGTCGACCCCGTCTCTGCGGAAGCCGTGCGCCTGCTCGAACGGTGACCACTCCCCCGCCACCCCTTCGATGCTGTCGCCCAGCCGAACCGTCTCCTCGTCGGTATCGGCGATGGGGAGAATGTCGACTTCGATCGACATCGTGGCGGCTTCGGGTAACTCGCTTTCGCTGTGGGTGGCCAGGATTGAGAGCCGACGACGATGACGGCTTGCTGCTGGATGATCTGGCAGGCGGTGCGGATCGCATGCTCCAATTGGTCGCGACGCATCAGGCCGACCATTCCAAGACCCTACGGCGCTCCTCCTCGGACAGCAGACCGCCCAAGGGTGAGACCTCTCGCATCTCCATAGAGCTGGTGTCGACGCCGGTGAGCACACGGCGAAGTCCACGCACGTCCCTGTCCAGGACCAGGCGTCCCCACCGATCCAGGTTGCGGACGTGTGGCTGGCCTCGGACGCTGCCGTGCAGGCGCTCCAGGTTCGACAGAATCGTCGGCTGCCAGTTCGCAAGATTCTCCGAGGTGAGGTGCGTGGCGAGCTGACGATGGAGCCGCCACGACCGCTCGGCCGAGCGGCTCATGGCCGGTCGCACCGAACGGCGGATGACTTCGAGGCGGTAGCCCATGCAGGAGAGCAACCGGTCGAGCATATCGTCGCTCATCTCCACACGTCCGGACAGGAACTGACTCAGGCTGGGCTGGTGGACACCGCTCAGGCGCGACAAGCTCGACTGGTTGGTGCCAGTCTCCCGCATCGCCTTGCGCAGCACATCGCTCCGATCGGACATCCCCGGGGGATGATATAGTAACTGTTGCTATATGACCAGCCTGGGAAGAATTCTTCATGGCGTCAAGGTCGGGTAACCCGGACAGCAGCACCCCCTCAGCGGCTGGCAGGCGCGGCCCTGTGGCCACCTGACCCAGCACCAGATGCGCCGCGAGCATCCTCGGCGGGCGGATCATCCGCGGGGCATTAGCCGAGCGTCGCCCGTTCCGCCAGCGCGCCCGTGGCCCAAGCGCCACGACGATCTGGCCATCCCACAACACCTCTAGGTCCCCACAAGGCGCATCGACCGTGCCAGCGGTACTATCCGGAAAGTGACCATCGAGACAGCCAGTGAACGGGTCGGCGACCCGAAGCCGTCGCACGCATCATTACCGGGCGATCCGACACAACCGGCCTGGGACGGATGAACTGGTTGACCGCCGCCGCTGAGAGCGGTGACATCTCCGATGGCGGATTCGAGTGGGCGCGGGCGGTGGCTGACTCCATCGAGGCACTTGCGATAGCGGTCATCGCGATCGGGGTCGTTGTCTCCATCGTTGCCGGCCTGTCCAGTTGGTTCCGTGCCGACAGCTCGACAGGGTTCGAGACCTTCAAGCGATACATCGCTCGGGGTCTGTTGATCGGTCTCGATCTGCTCATCGCCGCCGATGTCATCAAGACCGTCACGCTGAACGAGACCCTCGAGAGCGCCCTGGTCCTCGGTCTGCTGGTGGTGATCCGAACCTTCCTCAGTTGGACACTGGTACTGGAGGTCGAGCGCCAATGGCCGTGGCAGCGTCGCGATGGAAAAGCCACCCCCTCCTGAAGGGGCATTGGCCAGACGGCGGTCTGGTCAGACCGTGGTCTCGACGCGGTCCTGGATCTCTTCGACACCGGTGGCCTTGCGGGCGCAGTGTGCGCAACAGAAGAACCGACCGTCGACCTCGGTTCCGTGGCCGATGACCTTGCACTGGCAGTGTTCACAGATCGGCGCCATGGCATGGATGGCACATTCGAAACTGTCGAAGGTGTGTCGCTCGCCGGCGGCGATCACCTCGAAAGTCTTGTCGTAGTAGTTTCCGCATACTTCACAGCTGGCCATTGCAGCCTCCATTCACGAATGCTCAGGATTACGTCTGCACGATGCCGGCTCGGCCCGAACGGCGAGCGGCGACCGCAGCTAGTGGGTCATGGTCTCAGTGGTTGCGCAGGGCATCGATGAGACCGGGCTTGTCCAGTTTGGATCGCCCCTCGATGCCCACGTCTTTCGCCTTGTCGTACAGTTCGTCCTTGGTCCAGTCCTCGTACGGCGGGGCCGACCCGCCCCGGCGACCAACCTCCTTGGCGTCGCTGTTGGCGATGCGGGCGGCCTTCTCCTTGCTCATTCCGTCGTCGCGGAGCGCCTCGTACCGGTCAGGGTCTTTGATCGAAGGTCCGGGACTCTTGCTACGTGGCATGGCGGTCAACTCCTTCCCAGCGTTCGAGTGTCGTGCGGACCCGTCCGGAGGGTCCTGGCGGACATACCCGGCGCGGCACGACGGAAACACCCAAACGTGGGTGGCGTCCGGCTTTCCAGCGGAACCACGAGTGTGGGCACGACGAGGGTGCGGGACTCCGGCCGGGTTTGCGAACCCGGACCGGGTGCCGACATCCCGGATCTAGGGTGTGCACATGGCCGACCCCGCCTCCGGCGACCTCCCGATCATCGCCTTTGCCTCGCAGACGGAGTGGGAGGCGTGGCTGGAAGATCACCATGCAACCTCGCCGGGGGTGTGGTTGAAGATCGCCAAGAAGGCAACGGGGATTCCGACGGTCACCTACGCCGAGGCGGTCGATGTGGCCCTCTGTTTCGGCTGGATCGACGGGCAACGGAACGGGTTCGACGACACCTGGTTTCTGCAGCGGTTCACCCCGCGGCGACCACGGAGTCGGTGGTCGATGGTCAACCGTGACAAGGTGGGAGTTCTCACCGAGCGTGGCCGGATGCGCCCCGCCGGGCTGCACGAAGTCGAGCGGGCCAAGGCCGACGGACGCTGGGATGCTGCCTACCCGGGTTCCAAGACCATCGAGGTACCGGGGGATCTGCAACAGGCGCTCGACGCCGACGCCAACGCCGCAGCGACGTTCGCCACCCTCACCGCCGCCAACCGCTTCGCCATCTTGTACCGCATCCACGACGCCAAGCGCCCGGAGACCCGCACTCGCCGCATCGAGCAGTTCGTGGCCCAGCTCGCCGCCGGTCAGACCGGCTTCCCCTGAAGCCCGCCGGTTTGGCGGGCATCCGCAGGGGGCAGGGAAACCGGGGAGGGTCGGACGACCCCGTACGCAACCAGGACGGTGGATCCATGGCGAGATACACGGTGAACGATGCGGCAGTGACCAAGGCGAAACGGCTCATCGCCTCCCGGCAGTACGTCCTCACCAGCGACTGGGGTGACGCTCAGCCGAGCGCCGACGACGAGAACACCTACCTCGACTCCCACTCGTGGGACGACTACGCCGCCTGGCATCTCGGGCTGACGGTCGGCGCAAACGACGAGACCAAGGCCCGGTATGCGTTCGTGTTCGGCGATTTCCGGCGCATCCATCGCAGCGGGCTCATCGCCTGCGTCTACCGGGCCGCCGAGTGGCGACACAAGGAGGTCGAACTGGCGGCCCACGGCCTGCTCCAGGAACTCGACCAACGCAGCGCAAAGCGCTGACCGAGGTCCCCCGGTCTCTGAATCGGACGGAGGGGCCGAGTCAAGACGCTCGGGGACCGGAGCGAACGCCCCTCCTGCCCACGGTCGAAGTACGGGGTGCACGTAGAGGGAGATGGCGCCGCCCTCCAACCGGTACCCGGTTAGCCTCGGCGCCCATGTCGGCAGCCCTGGCGGCACTCCCCATTGCGACGATCCCTGGTGCTGATGCTGGCCTACCGTTGGCGAGCGTCGCACGCCGGTCTGGTCGGACTTGGCATCGCCCTCGTATTCGCCTGGGGCCCGTTCGGCGATGACTTCGCTGCCCGGCTGGGTCTGGCCCCGGCGACCGCCGCCGGAGGGATCATCGCCTTCGTCTTCGTGTCCATGGCTGCCTGAGCGCCATCGTGGCCATTACTACCCCGGACCAGGCCAGCACCAGGGGCGGGAGACCAGTGTCGTCCCTGGCGGAGAGCACGAAGTAGGCAGCCAGGCGGAGAACGCCACGATTGCGGAGGGCGCCTCAGGCAAGGAGAGGGTCGCGCCCTCAGGTGCTGCGGAGCCGCCAGACCATCATCGCCCAGGCGACGACGAGGAGAACGATCGACCCTCCGCCCAATGCCGCCCAGGTCTGTTCCGGTACCCCGGCATCGGTGAACATCACCGAGCGGAGGCCCTCGATGGCATAGGTGATCGGCAGCAGCCGGGACACCACCTGGACCTCGGGCGCAAGCCGCACGAGATCGATGAAGAACCCGCTGAAGAAGATGCTCAGCAACAGCATGATCATGGCGATGTTGACCGCCTGGGTGTCCGAGGTCACCAGCGTCGAGATCACGAACCCGATGCCGAGGGAGGCGGCGAGGGTCAGGGCGAGCACCCCCGCATAGGCTCCGATGCCTCCGACGACGGGGACTGCGAAGACCCCCAGCATGATTATCGAGAGGGCTCCACCGACGACCCCGGCGATGACGGCGTAGCCCAGGTACTTCCCGGCAAGGGTTTCCCCGATGCGCAAGGGCGCCACACCGAAAAGCTCGGTCGTGCCGAAGGTCCGCTCCCGCACCACCGAGAGTGCGGCAAACGTGATCGCCAAATGCTGGAGCATCAGAGCGATCACCGCCGGTGCGTAGAAATCAGTGAGGTCGATATCGACGGCACCGACCACCCCGGCGTCCACCCCGAACGGGCTGACCAGGACGGCGGGATCGATCCGCTGCAGGTCACCCGCCAGAGCAGCGAGATCGACCATGGTGCGCTCGAGTTCCTCGGCCTCCTGGAGCCGGGCCTCGTGGGCGTCGTCGCCGAGCGGCAGCGAATCGATCCGCTGCCGGGCGTCGTCAATTTGGGCGGCGAACGTCGATCCGTCCTGCCCTCCCAGCCCGACTCCGAGATCGGCCATCAGCGCGCCCATCTCAGCTGCCGCCACCAACGCCTCGTCGAGCTCGCTCTGTTGGAGTGCCACGTCCTCGGCGGCGCCGGACTCGACGGCGGAACGCAGCGCCGTTGCGCTCTCGGCGGCCGAGTCGAGCACCGGGATCAGGTCCTCCGAACGCAGCTGACCCTCGGCGACGACCTCCTCGAGCAGCCGACGATTGACTCTGTCGATCGTGGTCCGGGCGAGCAGCGAGATGGTCGCCCCCTCGAAGGGGTCGAGCTGGCGGTGGGCGATATCGAACACGGCCCGTTCCCCGTTGCGAACCGTTGTCAGGGGGTCGTCGGGGAGGACGACCACCATATCGACGTCGCCATCGGCGAGGCGGGACATCGCCAGGGCACGGTCCTCGACGAGCCCGGCATACTCCAGGTTCCCGGCTCCGAGATCATCGATCGCCGTGGCGAGTTCGTCGGCGAGCTCGCTGTCGGGGTCTCCGACGAACAGAGTTCGCAGCACCGGCATGTCGGACTGGTAGCCGAGTCCGAGCAGCAGGAGGGTCAGGAACGGGCCGATGATGAGCGTCGCCACCAGCTTGGGCTGGCGGATGACCTCCATCACCTCCTTGCGGACGAAGGCAAGGGTCCGGATGATCGGGGCGAACAGTCTCGTCATCGGTCACCTTCCCCGGAATGGCGCTGGACGAGTTCGACGAACACGTCGTCGAACGGCGGCACTGCCTGCTCGGCCGACTCGACCGCCACGTCGTTGTCCGCACACCAGGCGAGAAGGTCGGGTAGCGTGCGGGTGGCGTCGTCGACGGTGAGCCGCACCGATGTCGCCGATCGTCGCTCCGTGCGGAGCGCTCCGGTCACCGAAGCCAGCTTCTCGACCAGGGCGTCGTCGGGGATCGCCGCCAGGTCGATATCGATGATGTCCCCACCGAAGGCGAGCCGCCGCAGTCCATCCGGTGTCTCCACTTCGAGAAGCCGGCCCCCGGCGAGAAGCCCGACCTGATCGCAGTACATCGCCTCACCGACGTACTGCGTGGTCACGAAGAGCGTTCTGCCCTCGGACGCGAGTTGGCGGAACCGGTCCCAGAACTTGCGTCGCAGCATCGGGTCGATGCCGGCGGTCGGCTCGTCGAGGAAGACCACATCGGGGGAATGCACCAGCGCCGCAGCCAGGCTGAGCCGTCGGCGCATCCCTCCCGACACCTCAGACACCTTCTTCTTGCGGTGTTCGCTGAGCTCGACGAAGTCGAGCACCTCATCGATCCGCTTGCGGCGACGCCAGCTCATCCCGTAGATCGAAGCGAAGAAACTCAGGTTCTCCTCGACGGAGAGATCCGGGTAGAGCACGGAGAGTTGCGGCATGTACCCGAGACGGGTGCGATGTCTGATCGTAAACCGGGCCGGGTTGGTCCCGAGTACCCGGACGGTCCCGGAGTCGGGACGCATGGACCCGGTGAAGAGCCGGATCGTGGTCGTCTTCCCGGAGCCCGACGGACCGATGAACCCGAAGATCGTTCCAGCGCCGACCTGCAGGTCGAGATCGCGCACACCGTCACCGCCGTCGAAGGTTCGGGTGGCGCCAGCGGCGGCGACCGTAACCCGACCGGCGGTGTGCCTCGGGGGGCCGGCGGGCGAAAACCGCGGCCGCGGCCGTGGCGGCGATGTCGACGGCTCCGGCATCAGGACGAACTCCTACTTCTTCCCCAAGTCTCCGTCCGTGCACGTATCTCCATCCGTGCACTCGAGCCGTGAGCGTCATGGCTGCGCACGGCAACGAGGCCGCCTACCCGGCGGAGCATTGTCAGAAACCAACCGGCACACCGGGGTCGAGAGATGCCCGCGGACCGAATCCCCCAAGGAGAGGGCATTCAGGAAGAGGGCATGCGGGGACAGGCACGGGGATGATCCGGTCCGCCACCAGCCCGGTGGTCGCGCATTGCGAGGTCCCGATTCGGAGGCTCGGATTACGAGGTGGGAGGACCGGGTAGAAGTCAGTGATGGCTGTTTCCCCTCCTCCCCGCCCTCCTGCCCCTCTGTCAGGTTCGGCGGTGTCGCCCGCCGCCCTGCGGACCGGGCGGACGCTCATCGCCGTTGGCGTGGTCGCCCTGATCGCCGCCCTGACCGCGACCGCGGTGGCGTGGAGACTCGTCGACGACGGTACGGCGACCGTCACCGCATCCCTCGACGTCACCAGCGACGCCGTCACCACCTTGGACGCCACCGTGGAGCTGTCACTCGAAACGCTCACGGTGGCGGGGTCGGGCCTGAGCGCCCTCGAGAGCACCCTGAACGGTGCGGAGCCGACGCTGGATCGCATCGCCGGGATCGTCGACGGGGTCGGCGGGATGGCGGCCGGGGAAGTGCCTGACGGTCTGGACGAAATCTCGGCCGTGCTCGGGGCGGTGACTACTGCCGCCGACACCATCAACACCGCAATCGATGGCCTGGCTCAGCTCGGGCTCGGTGTCTCCGCCGGCCCCGGGATCGGCGAGTCGCTCGCCGTGGTCGAGGATCAGCTGGCCGCCATCTCGGCGACGCTCCGTGTCGAGGGCACCAACCTCTCGCAGGTTGCCGCCGACTTCCGCTCGCTGGGCGCCGACGCCTCGGAACTCTCCGGCGATCTGGCCGAGGTTGTCGACAACGTCGACCGCGCCGGCGATCTCCTCGCGTCATATGACGCCACCACCTCGGATGCGATCCGATTGATGGGTGAGACCCGCACCGATCTGGATCGTTGGAGCGACGAGGCTCGGCTGCTCGTAGTTCTTCTCGGTGTGGTGCTGACGGCTGCGGCTCTCACCCCCTTGCTGCTCGGGAGGCAGATGATCGGCCGTGCCGGCTCTTCCACTTCCGTCGAGAGCCCCTCGACGCCCACGACTCCGGTCGAACCGGAACCATCGACCCTCGAGGTCCGCGATCCGTCGTCGAGAGGTCCGGGCCGCAGTGCGACGGAGCAACTGCGCCACCACCGGTAGCGGCCCCTCGTTGCCACCACTGGAATCGCCTGGTGTTGCCGACGGCAATTGGCATGTCCGGACGGTCGCGCCGGTTGAGATTCGGTGACCGAAGCCGCGCTGCTCCTGGTCGCCTCGACATCGAGCCGATGTGCTGTTTCCGGTCGTCACGGCGCAGCCATGGCGAGGTCGTCCAGATTCTGCGCCCGGTGCGGGTCCTGCTGGTCACGGGCTGATCACGCCACACCCGGCTGTGGGCGGTGCAGGAGCCTGCGACCCACGGTTGGACCCACCACCCCGTCGAGACGAGTCGGGTCCGTAAGGGCACTCGTCTCCTCGTGTTAGCGAGACGGACGTCAGCCGCCGACGTAGGTGGCGAGATGCTCGCCGGTGAGGGTGGAGCGATTCGCCACCAGATCGGCGGGGGCGCCCTCGAAGACGATGCGGCCTCCGTCGTGACCGGCGCCGGGGCCGAGGTCGATGATCCAGTCGGCGTGGGCCATCACCGCCTGGTGGTGCTCGACCACCAACACCGATCTGCCGGAGTCGACGAGGCGGTCGAGCAGCCCGAGGAGTTGCTCGACGTCGGCGAGATGGAGACCGCTGGTCGGTTCGTCGAGGACGTAGACCTCGCCTTTTTCGGCCATCTGGATGGCGAGTTTGAGCCGTTGGCGTTCACCTCCGGATAGCGTGGTCAGCGGCTGACCGAGGGTGAGGTAACCGAGCCCGACATCGGCGAGCCGCTCGAGGATCTTGTGTGCCGCCGGGGTGCGCGCCTCGCCCTCGGCGAGAAACTCCTTGGCTTCGCCGACCGGCATCGCCAGCACCTCGGCGATGTTGCGGCCACCCAGCGTGTACTCCAGGACCGAGGCCTGGAACCGCTTCCCCTCGCACTCCTCGCAGGTGGATTCGACGGTGGCCATCACCCCCAGTTCGGTGTAGATGACGCCGGCGCCGTTGCAGGTGGGGCAGGCGCCCTCGGAGTTGGAGCTGAAGAGGGCGGGCTTCACGCCGTTGGCTTTGGCAAACGCCTTGCGGATCGGGTCGAGCAGCCCGGTGTAGGTCGCCGGGTTGCTCCGCCGCGATCCGCGGATCGCACCCTGGTCGATCACCACCACGCCCTCGCGCCCCGCCACCGATCCGTGGATCAGCGAACTCTTCCCGGACCCGGCGACACCGGTGATCACACAGAGCACGCCGAGCGGGATGTCGACATCGACGTCCTCGAGGTTGTGGGTCGATGCGCCGCGGACCTCCAACGCACCGGACGCCGCCCGTACCGTCTCCTTGAGACGCGCCCGGTCATCGAGATGGTGACCGGTGACGGTATCACTGGTGCGTAGGCCCTCGACGGTGCCCTCGAAACAGATCGTGCCACCGCTGGTGCCGGCGCCGGGGCCGATGTCGACGACATGGTCGGCGATGGCGATGGTCTCGGGCTTGTGCTCGACGACGAGCACGGTGTTGCCCTTGTCCCGCAACCTGAGCAGCAGGGCGTTCATCCGCTCGATGTCGTGGGGGTGGAGACCGATGGTGGGTTCGTCGAAGACGTAGGTGACGTCGGTGAGCGACGAGCCGAGGTGGCGGATCATCTTGGTGCGCTGCGACTCGCCCCCGGAGAGGGTGCCGGACGGCCGGTCGAGCGAGAGGTATCCCAGCCCGATCTCCGCAAACGAGTCGAGGAGGTGTTGCAGCCCGCCGAGCAGCGGCGCCACAGACGGCTCGTCGAGACCCCTGATCCAGCCGGCGAGATCGCTGATCTGCATGGCGCAGACATCGGCGATGTTCTTCCCCTCGATCTTCGACGACAGCGCCTCCTGGCTGAGCCGGGTCCCGTCGCATTCGGGACAGGTGGCGAACGTCACGGCCCGCTCGACGAAGGCCCGGATGTGGGGCTGGAGCGCATCGATGTCCTTGGACAGCATCGACTTCTGGATCTTGGGGATCACGCCCTCGTAGGTCAGGTTGATCCCCTCGACCTTGACCTTGGTCGGCTCGCGGTAGAGCAGGTCGTGGAGCTGGCGCTTGGTGAACTTGCCCACCGGCTTGTCCATATCGAAGAAACCGGTGCCGCTGAAGATGCGGCCGTACCAGCCGTCCATGCTGTACCCGGGGACCTTGAGCGCACCTTCGCCGAGCGACTTGGTCTCGTCGTACAACGCCGTCAGATCGAAGTCGGTAACCGAACCCCGTCCTTCACAGCGCGGGCACATCCCACCGAGACGGGTGAAGTTCGCCGTCTCGGTCTTGGTCTTGCCTTCCCCGCGTTCGACAGTGATCGAGCCGCTGGCCTTCACCGAAGGGACGTTGAACGAGAAGGCATTGGGCGAACCGATGTGGGGCTCGCCCAGCCGGCTGAACAGGATGCGGAGCATTGCGTGGGCGTCGGTTGCGGTGCCGACGGTGGAGCGGGGGTTGGCACCCATCCGCTCCTGGTCGACGATGATCGCCGTCGTCAGGCCGTCGAGAACATCGACATCGGGCCGCGTCAGGGACGGCATGAAGCCCTGCAGGAAGGCGCTGTAGGTCTCGTTGATCAGCCGCTGCGACTCGGCGGCGACGGTGCCGAACACCAGCGAGCTCTTCCCGGAACCGGAGACACCGGTGAACACCGTCAGCCGGCGCTTCGGGAGCTCGACGCTGACATCCTTGAGGTTGTTGACCCGCGCCCCCTGGACACGGATCAGGTCGTGGCTGTCGGCGGCGTGCGACGTCGGCGACGGGGTATCCGTCCTGGTGGTCATCGTGATCGTGTCTCCATCTCTCGGGCGGGGATGCGCCGTAGCGGTCTCCCTCGGCGTTTCCCTGACTCGGACCCCCACGCCTTCGGGGCGGCAACCGAGGATTCTCGCCGATCGCGGTGGATACGACCGTCGGCCCCGGCCGGAATCAGCGGCCATCGGTCAGGTTACGGTCGGCCGCACCTGCCGCAGACACTCACACCAACCAGCGGCCGTTGCGCATCAGCTCCCGGTCGGCCAGTTCGTTCTCCTCCCGCCACGCCTGGATGCGCCGTGGCACGATCCGGAACCAGCGGTAGGGCGTGGTGAGCGTACGCGGGTCGAATCCGGTCCGGGTGACGAAATCGTCCGCCTCCCGCTGCGGCAGGGCATCGATCTCGAGCACCTCGACGTCACCGTCGATCATGGTCACATCGCGGGGGTGACCGAGACCCACCCGGGTGCGTCCGCTACCGGCCAGATTCCTACCCGTCGGGCTGTCAGCCGGTGTCGCCACGAGCAGCGCCTCGCCGTCCCAATCGAACGACAGCGGCACCAGATAGGGCAGACCGTCCGCCGATGCGCTCGCCACCCACAGATCGACATCGTGGGCGAGCCGATGCTCGGTATCGGCACGACGTTGTGCTCCGGGGCGAGACGGGGCGATCATCTGCCAATCATGGGTGTCGGCACCGACGGTTCAGGGCTGCTGGTTGATGCGGACGTGGTTGCCCGCCGGATCGCGGAAGGCACAGTCGCGCACCCCGTACGGCTGGTCGGTGGGCTCCTGCATCACCTCGGCGCCGGCGGCCTGGATCCGATCGAACGTGGCGTCGACGTCGGGGGTGGCCAGGATGATGGTGGCGTAGGTGCCCTTGGCCATCATCTCGGCGATGGTGCGCCGCTCGTCGTCGGTGATCCCGGGGTCGACCGCCGGCGGGTGAAGCACGATCGAGGTGTCGGGCTGGTCGGCGGGACCGACGGTGATCCACCGCATCCCGTCGTATCCGACGTCGTTGCGGACCTCGAAGCCGAGAGTGTCGCGGTAGAACGCCAGGGAGGCTTCGGGGTTGTCGTGGGGAAGGAAACTGGAGTGAATCGTGATGTCCATGTGGTCACTCTATGTGACCGGGGTCATCACCGCTTCTCGATTCCTGATCGGTCTGGTGACCTTTTTCGCCACACACGACGGGATCCCCGTCGTCGCCTCGGCGGCCTGGGTCCGGTAGACGCTCGGGGGCACCCCGACCAGTTCGGTGAAGCGGGTGCTGAAGGTGCCCAGCGATGAGCAGCCGACCTCGAAGCACACCTCGGTGACGCTGAGATCCCCACGCCGCAGCAGAGCCATCGCCCGCTCGATGCGGCGGGTCATCAGGTAGGCGTAGGGGGTCTCCCCGTATGCGGCCCGGAACTGCCGGCTCAGATGCCCCGCCGACATGTGGGCGCCACGGGCCAGTGCAGGGACATCGAGCGGCTGGGCGTATTCGCGGTCGATCCGGTCACGGACGCGGCGCAGCCAGGCGAGATCATCCAGGTGCTGAGATGTCGACGGACCGGTCACCTCATCGATGATGCCATCTCCCTCTCCGATTGCCCAGGGCCGGCAGCCGTGCCCGGTGGCCGATTCCCGGCTCAGGTCTCTCCGGCGGTGTCGACCATCCACGGGACACCGAAGCGGTCGTTGCAGGTGCCAAAGCCGCGGGACCAGAAGGTGGCGGAGAACGGCATCGTGACCTCGCCGCCGTCGGCCAACGCCCCGAAGACCCGCTCGGCGGCCTGCGGGTCAGGTGCCGTGTACACCACGGCCACCCCCGTCTTCGGTCCACCGTCACCGGTCGTATCGTCGGATCCCATGATCACTGCCCCGTCGAAGGTAAGGGCGCCATGCATCACATGGTGCGGTTCGGCGCCCGGCATCGAGTCGGCACCTTCCGGCAGATCGCCGTAGGTCATCACTTCCAGGTCGCCACCGAAGATCTGCTGATACTGCGCAAAAGCGTCCGCACAGTCGCCGCTGAAGAACAGGTACGGGTCGATACTCACTGCCACATCCTCCACTTCGAAGTTGAGATTTCCACCCTACCGACTGGATCGGTGATGCGGAATCATCGACCCACCACGGTGCAGGCGCCCCCGTTTACCGGGAGCCCTGCACCGTGGTGACGGGGTCAGCCGAGGTCGGTGGCGACGACGGGGCCGGCGCTCTCTTCGATGCCGACGAGCTCGACGGTGTCCCCTCCCGGGGTTTCGACCACCTCGGTGCAGTCGGCGCATTCCAGATCGATGACGTAGAAGGTGCGGGGGGCGAATGCCGGCTCGTGGGGTTCGACGGCGACCACGACGCGGCGACCATCGAAGTCGTGGAGCGACGCCCACGGCTGCATCTCGCTCCCCACCTCGATGCGGGCCAGTTCCTCGCCGTCGCTGGAGCTCACCACCAGTTCGGGCAGATCGAACGGCCAGAGCAGCGCCCCGGTCTCGTCGCGGTCGGCGTCGGCGTTCTCCGGATATTCGATGACGACGGTGCGGCCCTGCGCACCGAGCTGGACGCCGAGTTCCTCGAAGTAGTCGACGAGAGCGGGGTCTCCGTCGACCTGCTCGCCCGTCTCCAGGTCGTACCAGCCCAGCTCACCGGCGAACGATCGCAGCACCACCACCGGGCGGCCGTCCAGGGTGACGACATCGACGATCATCCCCTCGTCATCGGCGAGCCAGTCGATGTCCACGGGCCGATCTTCGCCCGGGGTCACCCAGCGCAGGTCACCGTTGCGGACGTCGCCGGCACCGCCGAGAACCACGAGCCCGTCGTTGCCGTCCCAGGCCACCGACTTGGCGCCGGTCATGGGTGTCGGGTGGTCCATCACGACCTGATCGTCGGAACCGACGATCTGCATCTGTTCGCTGTCGGTGCGCACCCAGTCGAGCCCGCCGATGTCGATCAGGGCAACGGCCGGGGCGGTCGTGGTCGGAGCCGACGTGGTGGTCGTTTCCATGGTGGGCTCGGCAGTGGTGGTGGTCTGGGCGGTCGGCTCGGTGGTGGTCACCGGCGCCTGGGTGGTCTCCACCGGCATCGTGGTGGTATCCCCCACCACGGGATCGGCGCCGCGTGACGACAGCAGCGCCGGGATGCCGATGGCGGCGACCACCACCACGGCAGCGGCGGCGGCCCACAGGACCGGTCGGCGGGGACCCTGGGAACGGGTCGGGGTGAGCTGGGTCATTGGTTCCTCCGGAAATGGTGGGGCGGGCGGCGCCATACGCACCAGGCGATAGGTCAGCTCACGCATGCGAGCGTTGCGGTGGTCACGCATCGAGCAGCTCCCTCAGTCTGGAACGGGCACGGTTCAGGTGTCGCTTGACCGATCCGTCGGAGATCCCCAGCCGGGCGGCAACGTCGCCCGGGGCAAGGTCCTCCCAATAGGTGAGGACCACCACGGCTCGCTGCCGGACGCTGAGACGGTTCACCGCCACCAGCACATCGACATCCAGGTCGGGTATCGAGTGGGCTTCGGGAACCGCCGCCTTCATCTCCCGGACCCGACGCCGCAGCGTCGAGCGGTGATGGGAGCGGGCGTGGTTGAGCACCGCCCGGTACAGGTAGGCACGGTGATTGTCGACCGTCCTCCAACCCGGGGCCGAGAAGCTGCGGAGGCAGGCGTCCGTCACCACATCGGCGGCGTCGAACGGCCCCACCAGCCCGGTGGCGAACCGAATCAGGTCGTCGGCATACTTGCGGTAGATCTCTTCGTCGGTCATGTCACCCCTGTGACGCCACCGGCAGCGACCCCGGGTGACAGCGGGCTCGAGAAATATCTGATGGTGCACGGCCGGCGGTGCGGCAACCCGACACCGACATCGACCGCGTTACGAAGAACTGTATGACGGCGCCCGCCCTATCCCGCTTCTGAAGCCCCGTACGCCGACCGAATACCCGGACGTGGCACCGGGCACCGTTTCGTGGTTGGGACTCAGCCGATCGGGTCGAACCGGTAGGCATCGCCGTCGACGAGGAGCCGGCCGATCCCCGGTCGGGGGTAGTGGCCGTTCGCCATCGTGATCGGCTGGTCGGCCAGCATGGCGAAGACCCGTTGTCGGGTCATGCGGGAAGTCGACTGGTCGACATCGGCGTGGTTGTTCCACTCCGGGTGGGCGGCCTGGATCGGATGGTGGGTGACGTCGCCGCCGATGAAGAGCCGGTCCCGGTTCGACTCGATCATGATGCTGACGTGGCCGGGGGTGTGTCCGAAGGTCTCGATGATGCGAAGATGCCCGGCGATCTCGATGCCATCGACAACGGTGCGATGACGTCCCTTGGCCACGATCGACCGGAAGGGGGCGCGGCCCCGCTCGCGGTCCGGGTGGCTCTCGTCGAACCAGTAGGCGAGCTCGCGTTCGTGGACGTGGAATCTCGCTTCCGGGAACGCCGGCTCGTCGTCGATCACATCGCCGCCGGTGTGGTCGGGATGGAGATGGGTGTGGACCACGTCGGTCACGCCGAGACGGTCGATCCCCAGCTCACTCAACGCCACCATGAGGCCACCCCCTTTCGGGTAGCCGAGCCCGGTGTCGACCAGCACCACACCGTCGGGCCCTTCGATGACGAAACACCCGTAGGTGAGGCGGAGCTCCCCGTCCTCGAACCCGGGCTGACCGACCCAGTCCGACAGGTCGGAGTCGCGGAGCATGTCCACCGGGTCCCGCATGGTGAATCCGTCCTCGACGGCGTGGACGGTGAACTCGCCGACCTCGGTGGTAGCGATCGAAACCAACCCGAACCTCCTCTCTCCGACGAGAAGACTCTATCGATTCCGGCCCCAATCCACCCGGTTCCGGCGCCGACAGGCCGCCCGAGCTCACCCGTCGGTTGAGGGGACTCCTGTCGAATCGCGGCGTTGACGGACCCGACTCCATGTGAACTCCAGCACCGCGGCCAGCGCCACCACGACCAGCATCGCAGTGAACGTCTGCGGTTCGGTGCGCAACGTCTGGACCATGAACACCGCAAGCACCACCGCCGTGGACACCAGGGCGAGGGCGATGATGACGACGCTGGAGCCCGTCTCCTCCCGCAGACGCATCCCGGCGAGGGCCACCATGATGAAGATGGCGAGCGCCACGACGCTTCCCAGCGAGGCGATCGCACCCAGGTCGACGAGAACGGCGAGCAGCAGCACGCTGACCGAAGAGATGGTCAGACCCACCGTGCTCCCGAACCGTCCCCGCCGTCCGAAGATGGGAGGGAACTGCCGGGTCCTGGCCAACGCCGACGTGGAACCGACGGCCCCGTAGATGTTGGCATTGACCGAGGTAAATGTCGCCAGGAGGGCCGTCACCGCCATCATCGCAAACCCGGCGTCGCCCAGCACCGGCCGTGCCGCCTCGGCCAGCGCCGTTTCGCCGTACTCGATCACCTGGTCGACGGTGAGGGTCCCGAACACACCGATCGAGATCAGGACATAGAGCGCGGTGGTGATCCCGAGCGCCATGTAGGTGGCTTTGGGGAGATTGCGTTTCGGGTCGGGGAGGTCGTCTCCGGCGTAGCTGATGACGGCGAACCCGAGATAAGCGAAGAACGTCAGGGCGATGCTGGAGACGATGTCGACCGTCGCCGGGTACCGGGAGGGGGCCAGGAGATCGGGATCGGTCTGGCCCAGGGTGACCACGATGAACACGGCGAAGACGGCGATCAGGATCACCACGATCAGTGACTGGATCTTTCCGATCGCCTCGGCGCCCAGGATCTGGACCGCGGCGACCAGCACGATCACCCCGGCGGTGAACAGGCTCGCCGCCCCTGCGGTCGCCTCGGTTCCGATGAAGAGGGCGGCGGCGTAGCTGCCGAACGACACCGCAACCATGGCGGTGACGATGATGGCGGCGAAGTACAGCAGCCACGAGAACATCCCGGCGAGGTGCCCGGGGCCGTACCCCTCCATCAGGTAGGTGACCAGACCTCCCGACGAGGGGTAGCGGGCCCCGAGCTTGGACACGACATATCCGAGAAGCGTCGCCACCACGCCACCGAGCAGGAACGAGATCCAGGTGGCGGACCCTGCCACGGCACCGGCCTCCCCCAGGAGGGCGAAGATTCCGGCGCCGACCATGGCTCCGACACCCAGCGCTGCCGCACCCCGCACCGTGAGCGTGGGCGCCGCGGCGGCCGCCGGCTCGCCACCCCCCTGGTGCCCCTCGGTCACTTCTGGGCCGCCAGCGCCCGGAGCAGGATCGCCTGCGCCACGATCATCCGCTCGATCTCCGTGGGATCGACGCTCTCGTCGGAGGCGTGGATACGTGATGCGGCGACATCCTCCGGTCCCCAGAGGATGAACTCGGCGTTCGGCGCCACCTGCTGGAGCGTCCGCAACAGCGGAATCGAGCCTCCGGAGCCGGCCTCTCCCACCGGCTGGCGGTAGGCGGCTTCCAGGGCGGCACGGGCGGCGTCGTAGCCGGGGCCGTCGGTCTCACACCGGAACGGCGGGGCTTCCTTCGTCCGCTCGACCGTCACCTTCGCCCCCCAAGGAGCGTGGGCGTGCAGGTGGGCGACCAGGGCATCGAGCTCATGCACCGGGTCCGATCCGGGAACGATGCGCATCGACAGCTTCGCCCGCACCTCGGGGATGAGGACGTTGGAGGAACGGTCGATGGATGTCATGTCGAGCCCGATAGCCGAGATCGAGGGGTTGGACCACAGCCGCGTCCCCACCGATCCGGAACCGGTCAGCTCGACACCGTCGAGCAGGTCGGCACCCGACTTGAAGTCGTCGGCGCTGAAATCCACGCCGTCCCAGTCGAAGCGGCTCACCCCTTCCACCGCCACGTTCCCGGCATCGTCGTGGAGGCTGGCGAGGAGACGGGCCATGGCCATCATCGCATCGGGGGCGGGGCCACCGAACACCCCGGAGTGGAGCGGGTGCTCGAGGGTCGAGACGGTGACGACACACGCCACGTCGCCGCGCAGCGTCGTGGTCAGCGTCGGCTCTCCGACCCGGAGGTTTCCCATGTCGCAGACGATGAAGAGGTCGCAGGCGAACAGTTCCGGGTTGGCCTCGACGAACGCCTCCAGGTTGCTGTTGGTCTCCTCCATACCTTCGATGACCAGCTTGACGGTGCAGGGCGGGGTGCCGTCGAACACCTGGAGTGTTCCGAGATGGATGGCGAGCCCACCCTTGTCGTCGGCTGCGCCGCGGCCGTAGATGCGGCCGTCACCCTTGGTGGTCGCCTGCCACGGGTCGCTGGTCCAACCCTGCTCAGGGGGCGCCGGCTGGACGTCGTAGTGACCGTAGAGCACCACCACCGGTGAGCCCTCCGGCCCCGGAATCTCCCCATAGACCGGTGGATAGCCGCTGGGAACCCCCATGAGCTGAGCATCGGCGAAGCCCGCCTCCCGAAACAGCTCGAGTGTCCGTTGCGCCATCTCGTTCACCGGCTCGGCGGGGTAGCCGGGGAAGGCGATCGATGGGATCGCCACCAGGTTCTCGAGGGTTTCGAGGAGCTGCGGCATCATGGCCGCCACACGGGCCTGGATCTCCGCATCGTTCATGGCTGGTCCCTTCTGGTTCACGATCTCTCGGTTGGACTGGCGGGCTCGGTCGGTCCGGTGCTCAGTAGAAGATGACGCCGATGAGTGCACCCACGACGACCATCGTGACCGTCATGATCAGAGTGGGGACGAAGAAGGAATGGTCGAGCAGCTTGGTGCCCAGCGTCGTGGTGCCGCTGTGGTCGAAGTTGGCCGCGGCGATCTGGGTGCCGTTGGCCGGCAACACGTAGACACCACCGAGGCCGCCCGCCCACATCCCGGTGACCAGGCCTGGGGACAGCCCGGCGGCGAGACCGATGGGAACGATGGTCCGGGTGGCCGTCGACTGGCTTGTCGTGAGCATGGCGACGAGGAAGACGGCGAGGGCGAAGATCCATGTGTAGTCGCTGACCCAACCGCCGATGGTGTCGAGGATGACTTCCTGGTGGGCGGAGAGGAAGGTAGCCGTCAGCCAGGCGATACCGAACAATGCGATCGCCGACACCATGCCGGCCTTGAATACGGACTGGTCGGGCACCTCGCCGATATTGGGTTTGCCCACCAGGATGATGAGGACGCCGACGGCGAACATCACCAGGGCGATGGTGGTGGTCATGTCGATGGCGATCATCTCCCCGTCCACGTCGAAGGCAGGGCGAAGGTCGGGGAACAGCCCGAGAATCACGATGACGACGACACCCAGCAGGAAGGCGATGCCGGCATTGCGGCCCCTGACGGTGGCTTGCAGTTCGGTGGCGACCCCACCGCCACCCGGGGGGGCCAATTCCCCGGAAGCGATCTTGGCCTGGACAGCCGGGTCTTCGTCCAGTTCCAGTCCCATCCGGCCCACGATGAGCGCCGTGACGATGATGCCGACGATGCAGGCGGGGATGGTGATGGACAGGATCTGGATCAGGTCGAAGTTGTAGGGCTCGATGGCGGTGAGCGTGACCATGGCGGCCATGGCGGCCGAAACCGGCGATGCTGCCAACGCCGGCCCCGACTGGACCACCGCCACCGACAGCGGCCGCGAGGGCCGAATGTTGTTGGCGTACGAGACGTCGTAGATCACCGGAAGCAGCGGGTAGATGATGTTGCTGGTTCCGGCACCGATGGAGAAGGCGAAGGCCGTGAGCGGAGCGATCAGCGTGATCTGCTTCGGATGCCGCTGGATCACCCCGGCGGCGATCTTCACCATCCAGTCGATCCCGCCCGCAGCCTGCATGAGTGCGGCCGCGGTGACCACCACCAGGATGATCCCCATCGCCGCCACCGGCGGCTCGCCCGGAGCTTCCCCGAATACGAACACGAGCACGGCAACGCCGAGACCGCCCCAGACACCGACCCCGATACCACCGGTGCGGGTACCGAGGATGATGGCGATGAGGACGATGGCGGCCTCGATGATGAAGATCACATCCATGTCTTACCTCTCATTCAGCCGGAACAGACGATGTCAAGTCGTTGCGCAAGCAGCCCGTAGGCCGTCTGGGTATCAGCCCACGTCTCCTCGAGCAGCGGCCGGGCCACCTCGAGGGTCATCGACCCGGCGTCGTGGGATGCCAGGCGAAGGTTGATCAACTCGGTGCGGAGCGCCGACACCGCACTGTCGTGCAGACCCTCGGCAGCCCTGGAGAACTGCTCGAGCTCGCCGAGCGCACGGTCGACGATCTCCTCGACGTCCTCGGCGGTCGCCGTCTCCGGATCGAGCGCCTGCACGTCGGCGGCTGCGGCCTGGAGGTCGTCCCACTGACGGCACATCGACTGCTCCTCGACATTCCCACATGCGGCCAACAGCGCCGCCACGGCGATGAGCGCAGCGGCCATCCGCGTCGCCGCTCGGAATCTCGTCATCAGACTGCTCCCCTCACTCGGGTTCCTGAGTCACGATCGTCACCAGCACCTTGCAGGCCATGACGAAGTCCGCAACGGCGATGCGCTCCGACGTGGCGTGCTCGTCGACCATCCCGGTCGCCAGACCGACACAGGGGACACCTTTGGCGTTGAAGTAGTTGCCGTCGGTGCCGCCGCCGCTCTTGCGCGGCACCACGTCGAGCCCCAGGGCACGGATGGCGCGTGCCGTGTCCCGGTACGGTGGAGAGGACTCATCGATGCGATAGGTCCGGTAGATCTCTTCGGTGGAGAAATCGACGGAGGCGCCGTGTCGCTCGGCGGCGTCGTCGAACGCCTTCTCCATCACGGCCAGTTGGGAGTCGAGCTTCTCCTGGTCGTGACTTCGGGCCATGCCGTCCATGACGACCTCGCCGGGCACGATGTTGCGCGCTTCTCCGCCGGTGATGGTCCCGATGTTGGCGACGGTCTCGTCGTCGATCCGCCCCAGGGGCATGGCGGCAATGGCCTCGGCGGCAACCGCGATGGCGTTGACGCCCTTCTCCGGCTCGACTCCGGCATGCGCCTTCCGCCCGT
Organism: uncultured Acidimicrobiia bacterium; assembly: GCA_963708235.1. Taxonomy (GTDB): domain Bacteria; phylum Actinomycetota; class Acidimicrobiia; order Spongiisociales; family UBA5794. The sequence goes on from OY970200.1 coordinate 3,349,130, forward strand.
GGACGATGGCAGTGAGGTACACGGACGTCGGCGCCCAGTATGTGATGGCACCGATGACACCCGCCGTATCGAGGACGAATCCGTGGGTTGCGTTGAGGCGGTCGACATCGAAGTGCCGGGAACCGACCAGACCCCGTTCCTCACCTACCGTGACCACGAACTCGACGGTCGGGTGGGAGGCTTCGGGATGGTCGCGGAGCAACTCCAGGAGCTCGAGACAGCCGGCGATGCCGGACTTGTCGTCGGCGCCGAGGATCGTCGTCCCGTCGGTGCGGATCATTCCGTCGTCGATGATCGGTTGAATCCCGACGTCGGTACCGGCGGTGTCCATGTGGGTCGAGACAAGGATGGTCTCCGGTCCCGTACCGGGGAGGAGCGCAAGAAGGTTGCCGATGCCGTCGAGGTCCACGGAACACCCGAGCGCCTGGAACCGGGCCTTGAGATCCAGACCGATCTGCTCCTCGTGGCCGGTCGGGCTGTCGATCGCCACCAACTCGAGGAATGTCCGCAGCAACCGAGCTTCGTCGACGGCGTCCGCAAGCGGGGCAGGCGAACGATCGTTCTGCGACAATGCAGTCATGGCGCTCAATCCTTCGATCGGATAGTGGAGAGATATCGCTGTGGTATCCCGGACGCATCCCTCGGTTCGAGTGATTTCTGGTCGAGACCTCGTCTGATGGCAGACCACCGGCCTCAGTTGAGGAACTCTCCGCTCGCAACGCGTCACGTATTGGTCGCAACGCCACACCGGACCAACCTCGACCGCCGGGGACAACATGGCCGGTGAACCGGGACTCGGTGGCCAAGCCGTCGAGCCCGAAACCCCCGGGTACCGGCTGCACTCACCTCCCATCAAGCCGCAGTCCGTGTTCCGCAGTGATCTCGTGCAGCGCCTGCGCTTTCCCGGGGATGCCACGGTGGTCACGCTGGTGGCACCGGCGGGCTACGGCAAGACCACGGCGTTGGCGCAGTACGCCGCCCGGGAGACGCAACCGACGGCGTGGTTGTGGTTGGACCGCAGTGACACCGATCCCGCCGTGCTGCTGCAGGACATCGCGGCTTCACTTGGTGCGGCCGGTCTGGTTGGCTCCGTCGAACCATGGCAGACCGGTTTCGCCGGCCCCACCGCGGTGTCGGCCGGTGTCGACCGGCTGATGCGGATGATCGGACGCGACCGCGGTCCGGGTGTGCTCATCCTGGACCACATGGAGCGGATCCGGGGCCGATCCGCCCAAGATGTCATTGCCGAGATGGTGTATCAACTCGACGGACGCATCAGGGTGATTCTGGCGTCACGAGCTGAAGGTCGACTCCCGTTGGGTGTCTGGCGGGCGGAACACAACCTGCTCGAGATTGGCCCCGCCGAGCTACGGATGGATCGCGCCGAAGCGGCGGTTCTGATCGAGCAGATGGGCGTCAAGTCCGACCTCCTCGACCCCCTACTGGAGTACTCCGAGGGTTGGCCGGTGGGCCTGTACCTCGCCTGCCTCGCCAGTCGGTCGGGGATGGCGCCCCCGACGGGCGGTGTCATGCAGCAGAGCGACCGCTACGTCGCCGACTACATGCGGGAGGTGCTTCTGGCACCGACACCGAAGCGCAAACTCGAATTCATGATGGAGACATCGATCCTCGACGACATGAGCGGGCCACTCTGCGACAGCGTTCTGGAAAGCAGCGGCTCGGCTCAGATGCTGGAGAGCCTCGAGAAGTCTGACCTGCCGATCGTGCCGCTCGATCGGAGCCGGCAGTGGTACCGGTACCACCACATGCTGCGCGATGTCCTTCGCCGGGAGCTGGAGATCCGCAATCCGGACAGGATCGCAGGCCTTCATGACCGGGCATCGGTGTGGTTCGAACAACATGGCCTACCGGCGACAGCGATTCACCATGCCCAGGTGGCCGGCGACGCCGACCGTGCGGCACGGATCGTTGCTTCGGTGGCGCGGGTGACCTTCGCCCGAGGACAGTCGATCACCTTGTTGGGATGGCTGGAGTGGTTCGAGAACACCGGCCAGCTCGAACGCCATCCGGACCTGGCCGGCATCGGTGCACTCACTTACGCAGTGATCGGTGACGGACCGCGGGCAGACCGGTGGGGGGCCATTGCCTCGAACTCGCCCAAAGGCGCCACATCTCCCCCGAGTCTCATCCTGCGTGCGCTGCAATGCCGGTCCGGATTGGCGGCAATGGCTGCGGATGCGGCGAGTCTCCGAATGGCGCTGCCGCCCGGCTCGGAGTGGCTGCCGACCGCCCTGGTCCTCGAGGCCCTCCCAATGGTGTGGCAGGGCGACTCCGGCGACGCCCTACCGCTGCTGGCGGAGGCCGTCAGTGTGGGGAAGGTGGTCCCGGCGGCGGCCACGCCGCTCGCCCCCGCCCAGCAGTCGTTCATCGCAATGTCGACGGGCAACTGGAGCGAAGCCAAACGGCAGGCTGCACACGCCCTCGAGCTCATCGATCGGCAGGGTCTGGAGGGATATTCGACCAGCGGTCTCGGCATCGTGGCCGCGGCAAGGTGTGCACGTCACAGCGGAGACCTCGACGCCACCACGGAACTCCTTGGCAAGGCGACGGCAGTTCGCCCATACCTCAGTGCCGCACTCTCTGGCATCGCGGTGCAGACCCTGCTCGAGCTGGCCACGGCCCACCTGGAGATGTCCGACGTCGCCGCAGCGCGTGCGGCGCTCACCGACGCAGAGGACATCCTCGTTCAACGCCCCGATCTCGGTCGGCTCGGCGACCGGGTCAGGACAATGCGCAAGGACCTGGAAGCGGTCGGGCTCGGCCGTATCGGTACGCTCTCGTTGACAAAGGCCGAGCTTCGCCTGCTCCCGCTCCTGGCCACGCATCTGTCGTTCGCCGAGATCGCCGAGCAGTTCTTCGTCTCTCAGCACACGGTCAAGTCGCAGGCGGCGTCGATCTACCGAAAGCTGGAAGCTTCCTCGAGAAGCGAGGCGGTGGACAAAGCCCGGGCGAACAGGCTCCTCTCCGGAGAGACCTGATCCCCGAAGGCGCCGTCGCCAACCCACCGCGAATCGGTGTCAGCCGCTGCGGATCGGATGGGCAGCTCAGGTGATTTGGGGACCGAGGATCTGCTCGGTGCCGTGGAACATCGAGGACGGGCCGGCGGAGAGCCGGCCCGGTCCGGCGACCATGACCAGGTTCTGATCGGCGAGCCGGTTGGATAGCCGGAGCCGTCTGGCGATCGGCATCGTCTGGAGCAGGTAGGAAGGGGCCACGACGATGTCGCCGGGTTCGAGGACGCCGATGAGGGCATCCCCCGAGGTCTCGGCGGCGATGAACTCGTATTCGGAGCGCGGTCCCAGATGTGCCTCCACCCGGGTGCGGTCGTCGGCGATGACCAGCAGCGGGAGCGGGCCCCGGCCGCGGAGCCGTTCGGCCACCGTCAGCGCCAGTGCGGCGTCCTCGAAATGCCAGCTCACGCCGCTGGTACCGGGAACCACGACGACCCGGTCCCATGGTCGGGTCAGATGGGCGGCGAGGGTCGGCACCGTCGAACCGGCACCCACGCTGTTGACGTCGCTGCCGAAGATGTTGTCGACACCGAGGCGAGGTCCGGCCCATCCGAGCACCACCGAGGTCGCATCGGTCTCGTCGATGAGCTCCAAGGTCCCGTCGACGACGGAATCCGAGAGTCTCCCGATCCCCTCGCAGTCGTGCCCCCCGGCGAGCGCCAACTCCTCGGCCTGTGAGATCCGGAGTCGCCCGTGCGCCTTGTCGTCCCGGGTGGAGACCACGAAGGGGATCATGATGCCGTCGTCGCCCCGAGCAATCCGGCCGGCGAGTTTGACCATCAGGGCGAGGTCCGAGTCGTCCGAGTGCGCATCGACCAGGGTGCGCTCGCCGATGACGGACACGGTCGCAGCCGGGGCCGGGAGCCGGCGCATGAAGAACTGCGTCCCGAACGACGTGATCAGCGCCGTGATGACGATGGCGAGAACCGATGCGTTCACCACCTGCTGGCCGAACAGCCCGAGCTCGAGACCGATCTGGCCGATGGCCAGCGTCGAGGCCGCCTGACCGACGCTGAGCGATGTGATCAGCCCGCCCTCGTCGAACGAGTAGTGGAAGAAGCGAGACGCCACCACGACCGCCCCTGCTTTTCCGACGACGACCAGACCCACGAAGATCAATCCGATGCCGACGGTCTCGAGGTCGACCAGGGCGGCAGGGTCGATGCGGAGACCGATGGCGACCAGGAATGCTGGGATGAAGACGCTGGTGCCGACGAAGTCGATGCGTTCCATCAACTCGCTGTTGTTGGGAACCAGACGGTTGAGCCCGATCCCGGCGAGGAAGGCCCCGATGATTCCCTCGAGGCCGGCCGCCACCGCCAGCGCTGCGGTCGCCGCCATCGCCGCCAGGGCGAACAGCACCCGCTGCACCCGTGCCCTGCCGACCCGGACGAAGAACCACGCCCCGATCCGGGGCAGCAGCCAGAGGGCGAAGGCAACCAGGATGGGCACGCTGATGAAGAGCGGGAGTGACGGGGTTTCCTGGAGGTTCACCGCCCCGGTATCGGGATCCACCGTCTCGATGACGACATGCGAGGTGGCGAAGGCGAGCACGAGCAGCGACAGGACATCGGCGACCACGCCCCCCGACACCGCATCGCGGACCGCACGGGTGCCGTCGAGACCCGCCGCCCGCACATCGGGATAGGCGACAAGTGTGTTGGACGCCCACATCGAACCGAGCAGCGCCGCCGCCAGGATCCCGCCCTCGACCAAGGAGATGGTCACCCCGATGGTGAGTCCGAACGGGACGATGAACGAGAGCAGACCGAACCCGATCGCACTCCGGCGGTTCTCGGCGAAGGCGTTCAGGTTGAAACCGAGCCCGGCGAGGAACATCAGGTACAGGATCCCGATCGAACCGAGGTCGAACACGAGATCCATCCGACCCAGCCACCCCAGGGCATGGGGACCGAACAACATGCCGAGGAAGATCAGCCCGAGCAGCCCCGGGATCCGCAGCTTGGCACCCAGGATCGGTCCGGCCAGGATCGCCACCAGGAGCACCAACAGCGTCATCTCGACCGTCAGTCGCAACATGCCTCGGTCTCCTTGGCTGTGGGCCCACATGCGTCACGATGCGGGCGATGCGACAGGCTAGACCGCCGGTTGCGTGCCGGGCGGGCGACTACGAAGACGATCCGGATGCCGGGCAGACGGCCGGGTCGATGGTCGGCGTCGGTCGCTCCGAAGGTTCATGTGCGGCCTGCATGACCGGTGCCTGCCCAACCGGTGATTGACCCGGGTCGGCGCCGCGATCCGTGACGCTCGACCCAACGGCAGCCGGCGGGGCACCCAACGGCGCCAGCGTTTCGTGAGATGGTCGGTCGGCCATGGTGGCACCGTAGGTGATCGCCCCGACCGTGACGGCGAACCCGACGATCTGTGCCGCCGACAGCGACTCGCTGAGCACCACCCATCCGGCCACGGCTCCGGTGATCGGTGCGGCGAGCCCGAGCAGCGGCGGCGCCTGGACGGGAAGCCGGCGCACCCCGTTGAACCAGAGCAGGAAGGCGACGGCGGTGCCGACCAGACCGAGGTAGGCGAAGCCGACCATGCTGCGGGGGGTGAGCGCCGGCGGCGCACCCTCGACGAGAAGCGCAAGCGGAACGAGAACGGCGGCGCCGATCAGCATCTGCCAGCCGGTGGACGCCACCCGGTTGGCGGTGACCGGGAACCGCTTGGTGTACACCACCCCGGCGGCAAACGAGAGATTGGCGACGATGGCGGCGACCAGCCCGAGGGTGTCGAACCCGGCGCCGGGACGGATCACGACCAACCCGACGCCGACGGCGGCAACCACCCCCACCGCCACATCGATGCGGCGTGGGTGGGTGCCGACGATGATCCACGTCAACACCGCCACCAGCAGCGGCTGGAGACCTCCTGCCGCTGCCGCCACCCCTCCCGGGAGCCGGTAGGCGGCGACCACGAGAAGTGGGAAGAAGATCCCGAAGTTGAGCATCGCCAGGATCCCGATGCGACCCCACTCGGCGCCGTGTGGTCGCCATCGCGACTTCAGCATCCCGACTAGGAGGAGCACGATGGCGGCGGGTGCCACCCTGAGTGCGGCGACCAGCAATGGCCTTCCCGCCGGGAGGAGCTCGGTGATCGTGATGTAGGTGGTGCCCCACGAGATCGGAGCGATCAGCGTCGCCAATGCCACCAGCGTCCCGCTGCGTCGGGTGTCGTCCATGGGTTTATCTTAACGTTAAGATAATGACCGTCAAACTACTGACGTGTACCATGGCGGAATGACACCCCGCCGACCCGACGCCGTCGACCGCATCACCTCACAGTGGCTGGAGGTGCGTCCCGACATCGATACCTCCCCGATCCACATCGTGGGTCGGATCTCCCGACTCGGCCGCCTGGTGGATCGGCGACTCGCCGAGAACTTCGCCCGCCACGGGATCGAGAGCTGGATGTTCGACATGCTCGCCACGCTGCGCCGTTCCGGTGCACCGTTCGAGCTGACCGCTGGAGATCTCGTCGGCCAGATGATGGTGACCACCGGCGCCGTCACCAACCGCATCGACCGCATGGAGGAGCGGGGCCTGGTGGAACGCGACCGGGCCGCCGACCGCCGCAAGGTGATCGTCCGACTCACCCCGACCGGGCTCGATCTGGTCGACGAGGTCATCCACACCCACATGGCCACCGAGCGCGAGATTCTTGCCAACCTGTCACCGCACCAGCAACGCGACCTGGTCAATCTCCTCCGCACCTTGCTCCTCGGACTCGGCGACGACGCAGGCAGCGGCGCACCGGCACCCTGACCGGTTGTGGGACCGCATCTTGAATCGTCCCGACGCGGCATTCGAGAACTACGCCCTCCCATGTGTCGGTGGCGCTTCCGGGTGGTCGAACTTCGGCGTCGCAGGCCCCAACCGCCCGCCAGGCACTACACGACATACTGACCCTCGGGATGCGGACCTCGCGCCCCGCCCCACCTCCTCCCAGAACCTCGGAGGCACCCCGCCCCCCAGGGCGGGGAGGGCCAAAAAGAGCCGCGCCTACGCCGCTCGGCCCCGTCTGGCCCTCCCTCCTCAGGAGGAGGGGAGGCTGCGGACGCTTGCGGACACAGACGGGGCGGAGCGCAGCGTCCTGGACCCGGCCAGGTCGACTTGTCGTGTGCGGTACTTTCGGCGGCGACCCCCACGCCGCACACCCCAACCGCCCGGCAGGCACACACGACATACTGACCCTCGGGATGTGGACCGCGCGCCCCGCCCCACCTCCTCCCAGAACCTCGGAGGCACCCCGCCCCCCAGGGCGGAGAGGGCCAAAAAGAGCCGCCCCTACGCCGCTCGGCCCCATCTGGCCCTCCCCTCCCTCGGGAGGAGAGAGGCTGCGGACGCTTGCGGACACAGACGGGGCGGAGCGCAGCGTCCTGGACCCGGCCAGGTCGACTTGTCGTGTGCGGTACTTTCGGCGGCGACCCCCACGCCGCACACCCCAACCGCCCGGCAGGCACACACGACATACTGCCCCTCGGGATGCGGACCTCGCGCCCCGCCCCACCTCCTCCCAGAACCTCGAAGGCACCCCGCCCCCCAGGGCGGGGAGGGCCGAAAAGAGCCACGCATACGCCGCTCGACCCCGTCTGGCCCTCCCCTCCTCGGGAGGAGGGGAGGCTGCGGACGCTTGCGGACGCAGACGGGGCGGAGCGCAGCGCCCTGGACCCGGCCAGGTCGACTTGTCGGTGCGGTACTTTCGGCGGCGACCCCCCAACGCCGCACACCCCAACCGCCCAGCAGGCACACACGACATACTGACGCTCGGGGACACGAAACGAGGGTTCGGCGGCGCTACTGTCATGCTGTCCTGAACCGGTCGGCCATGTGGCCACCCTCGAGCGGAGCGCGTTGTGACTATGGGTCCCGTTGAGATGCAGGGTGGAGGGTTGACACGACCGGCGATCCGGACACCACGGGCGGCGGCACTCGCCGGAATCGCCTTCTCCCTCCTCCTCACCACCGCACTGGTCCTGATGCGGCTCGCCATCCCGAACGACCCTGCGGACAGCGGGGCATGGTTGAGCGATGAACGCACCCGCGGCTTCATGGTTCTCGCCCTCAACATCCTGCCGTTCTCCGGAATCGCCTTTCTCTGGTTCATCGGAGTGGTGCGGGATCGCATCGGACACGGCGAGGACCGCTTCTTCGCCACGGTCTTCCTGGGTAGCGGGCTGCTCTTCGTGGCCATGCTGTTCGCCGCCGGAGCGGTGGCCGGGGGTCTGGTGCTCGGAGCCGAGTACGACCCGACCGACGAGGTCTCAACCTTCGGTCGCCGGATGAGCCGGACCCTGCTCGCCGTGTATGCAATGCGAATGGCGGCGGTCTTCACCATCTCGACCACCACCATCGCCACCCGGCTCGGGCTTGCCCCGAGATGGCTCACCATTCTCGGGTTTGCAACCGGGGGCATCCTGCTCGTCACCGCCGGCACTGTCCCGTGGGTCGAACTCGTCTTCCCGGCGTGGGTGCTGGTGCTCAGCGTGCAGATTCTGATCGTTTCGCTGCGCTCCACCGAGCCCGAGACCGGTTCCACCTGACAGGGCCTCCGACGGACGGGAAGTGGACGCAGCCGAATGCCGGGTCGCCGTCACACCCGAAGGCACCGGGATCATCCGACCCGGAACGCCGCCCTCGGAAGTCGGATCCGTTGCGAACCAGCGGTATTCCCGTCAACCGGTGAGGCGGTGAGGGTCGGCGACCCGCAGCATCCGGGCCGCAGGGTCCTGCCGGTAGAAGGACTGGAGCACGTCGTACAGCTCGGGCTTGTGGGCCCGGCAGCTCCACCGGGTTGTCGAAGAACACCTCGGTGGCAACGGCGAAGAACTCCCCCGGGTTGACCGAGCCATAGCTGCTCAACAGATGACCACCCTCGCCCTCGGCGAGCAACTCGTATTCGCGGGTGCACACCTCGGCCCAACGCCGGGCATCCTCCGGGTTCGCCAGCGGCGGGAACCCGTCGCTGGCACCGTTGAGCATGTCGAGCTTGTGGGCGAACTCGTGGTAGATCACGTTGTGACCGCTTGCGGAGTATCGCGCCTGCTGATTGACCGCATCCCAAACGATCACCATCGGACCGTGCTGGCGGGCCTGGCCGATGATCGGCATTGGGGCGTCGGTGGCCAGACCGGCCATGGCGGCGGGACGTGCTCCGGTCAGGACCACGGTGGTGGGGTGGACGATGATCGAGTGCACGTCGCGGTAGTACCCGTGGTCGAGTTCGAGGATGAGCAGGGCGGCATGCACCGCAATGGTGACCTTCATCACCTCGGTGACCTCGAATCCCCGGGACGCCTCCCAGGTCTTGCGCTCGATCATCTGGCGGGTCAGATCGAGCAGCCGGGACCGCTCGTCGTCGTCGAGGGCTCTCCACGGATCAAACCTCGATTCGATGATGGACAACCACACGTCGGGGAACGGTCCATCCCTCCGTCGTCTGCGAAGCATCACACGTCTCCATCTTCGATACGGTCGGCTCACCGGTGGAGCCGGGTCCCGCCTCGACCGTGGCCCCTCCCCTGGACGCGCTCCCGACCCTCGGAACCGCACCGAGGCAGTGGACATTCCCGGCAGGGAATCGATGTCGGCCCCGGGCGTCACCACGTAGGCTCGCCCGATGGATCCCGCCGCAGCTCCAGAGACGGACCCCACCCCGGCCGGCATCGAGCTCTACTGGATTCCTCTGGGAGCCGGCGGGGGCGCCTCGGTGCGCTTCAACGGTCGCATCTACGAGGCGATGGCGGCGCATCGGGACCGACGCGCACGGCTCGACCTCTATCACACCGCCCTGGAGGTCCACCTTCCCGACCGACGATTCACCATCGAGAACGCATGGCCCAGCCCCGACACCGACATCGCCAGGCGCGGCGTGGTCGTGGAGGGCCCGGTCGCCAGCCGGCGGATCTCACGGTTGCGGTGGTTCCGTTACGAGGTGCGCTGCTGGGAGGACGGCATCATCCCGGACATCGGGGAAGCGGTCGCCAGCCCGCAGCGCCTCAGCGGCGATCCGAAGCAGGCCCGTCGACTCGTCGACCAGGTGGCCTCGGTGCCGCCGATGATCTGGGGACGGGACGAATCGCAGACCGGCGAAATGTGGAACTCCAACTCGGTGGTCTCCTGGCTGCTGGTGCGCAGCGGGCTCCCGGCCGACACCTACCTGCCACCGCCGGGCGGGCGTGTCCCTGGCTGGGCGGCGGGGATCACAGTCGCCCGAAGGGCGCCATAACGGAGCCCCTGTCGGCGGCAGGGCGGTCGAGGTCGATGCGTCCGACCGGCCGGTACTCCGACCGTAGGCTGTGGGGCGTGTCGAAGCGTTTCGTGACAGAGACCTCACCCTTCCGGGTGGCCACGGCGATGCGGGCGCTCAGCCGGCGCGGCTACACCAGGGGCGATCTCCGTGCCGACGCCACAGCCGGCGTCATCCTCGGGATCGTGGCGCTTCCCCTGTCGATGGCCCTCGCCATCGCCGCCGGAGCTCCGCCGCAGTACGGGCTGTTCACCGCCATCGTCGCCGGCATCGTGGTCGCCGCCACGGGAGGATCGATGCACACCGTGTCCGGCCCAACGGCCGCCTTCGTGGTGCTGCTGGCCCCACTCACAGCCCGCCACGGGCTGACTGGCCTCTTCCTCGCCACGATGATGGCCGGCGGGATCCTGGTGGTGATGGGATCGTTGCGCCTCGGCAAGTTGATCCAGTTCGTGCCGCATCCGGTCACCACCGGATTTACTGCCGGAATCGGCGTGGTCATCGCCGTGCTCCAGCTTGGAGACTTCCTGGGTCTCGGCACCCTCGAAGGCGAACGGATCTGGCAACGTCTCGACGACCTCTTCGAGCGGCTGCCTGGCGCATCCTGGCCCGACGTGACCGTCGGAGTGGTGTCGCTGGCGGCGTTCACGCTTGGGCCACGCCTCGTCAAGCGAGTCCCGGCACCGCTGCTCGGTCTGGTCATCGGGGCCGTGCTGGCAGCGATTCTCGGCGCAACCGGTCACGACGCCGTCACCATCTCGTCGCAGTTCGGCGGCATCCCGGCGGTCCCGCCGACCCCGCAGCTCCCTTGGTCGGACGGCGGTGTCACCTTGTCCATGCTGGGCGACATCGCTCCGACGGCGCTGGCGATCGCAATGCTCGGGGCGATCGAGTCGCTGCTGTGTGCCGTTGTCGCCGACGGGATGAGTGGGGGTCGCCATGACCCCGATGCCGAACTGGTCGGGCTGGGGATCGGGAACATCGTCGCACCCTTCTTCGGCGGGTTCGCCGCAACCGGGGCGATCGCCCGGACCGCCACCAGCATCCGCGCCGGAGGCCGCACTCCGGTTGCGACCATCATCCACTCGCTGTTCCTCCTGGTGGCCATGGTGGCGCTTGCCCCTCTGCTCGGAGAGATCCCGATGGCGGGAATGGCGGCGTTGCTATTGGTCGTCGCCTGGAACATGAGCGATGTGGATCATTTCGCCCGGATCATCCGGATCGCGCCACGAAGCGACGTCGCCGTGATGTTGGTGTGTTTCGCTCTGACGGTTGCGTTCGACATGGTGGTGGCGGTCTCCGTCGGGGTTGTGCTCGCCGCCTTCCTGTTCATGAACCGCATGGTCGAGATATCCGGCGCCACCCTGATCGGCGGTTCAGATGACCGCAACGTGACCGGGCTCCCACCTGGGGTCGTCTACTACGACGTGGCCGGACCGCTCTTCTTCGGTGCCGCCGAAAAGGCCTTCGAGGCCCTCCTCACGGTGGACCACCACGTCCATACCGTGGTCATCGACCTCGACGACGTTCCCGCAATGGACGCAACCGGACTGATCGCCTTCGAGTCGACCATCGAGCGCCTCAACCGTTCCGGGGTCAAGGTGATCGTCTCCGGAGTCCAGCCGCAACCGGCTCGCGTCCTGGCCAGGGCCGGCTTCGAGGATCGACCCGGAGAGTTGGAGATCACCGGCGACACCGACTCGACATTGACCAGGCTCGCCAGGACCCACACATCTCCGCCACCGCCACCGACCTGACTGCTGATCACCGCACGCTGCGTTGCCCGGTCCCGGCATGCGGGGGATATCGGACCATGTGAGCCAGTTCGGTGTCAGGCCACCGATTCGCCGACGGCCGGCGATGCGACGGTAAGAGGACTGGCGTGCCCGAGGTGGGCTGCGGGGACCGCTCGCCCCTCGTCGTAGCGGACCGCCACCACCCCGGCGACGATGAGCACGCCACCGACAAGCTGGACCTGGAGAGGCATCTCGTCGAGGATCAGCCATGCGAACACCACGGCGAACATGACCTCGGTGAGACCGAAGAACGATGCGATCTTCGAACCGAGCTGGCGGGTGGCGACGATGCCGGTTGCGTACGCCAGCGCGGCGGCGATCAACGCCAGCCAGGCAACCGGCACGAACCACGGCATCGACGATCCGAGGAAGCCGACCTGGGTGGCCCCGGTGCCCATGGGCAGAACCCCCACCAGCCCGGTGACCAGCAGCGCCACGCTCGCCACCACCATCCCGGACCAGGCCAGCACGATGGGTGGCAGACCGGTGTCCTCCCGTGCCGACAACACGAAGTAGGCCGCAAGTCCGACCGCCGCACCCAGCCCCCAGAACACCCCGCCCAGATCGAGGGTCATCCCTCCGGTGACGTCGAGAACCAGGGCGAGTCCGAGGACGGACAGCACGATCCCGATCATCGTCCACCGACGTGGGCGGTGACCGTGGCGCATCCACAGCCACGCCACGACCAGCACCGGACCGAGATACTCCAGCAGCAGGGCGACACCAACCGACAGGGTGGTCACGGCATTGAAGTAGAACACCTGGCAGGCGGCCATGGCCAGCAACCCGTATCCCAGGATGAGACCGGCGTTGCGGGACAGCAGGTGCCACCGTCCACGCAGCACGATCAGGGCCGGAAGGGTGAGCGCCAGCGCCGCACCGCCCAGCCGCATCGTCACCGTCGCACCGGACGACCACCCGGCGTCGAGCAGCGGTTTGGCGACCACGCCGGAGGTGCCGAAGGTGGCGGCGGTGAGCAGCGCCAGCCAGATACCCATGGTCATACTGCGCCCGCGCTCCACCGGTGTCGGGGGCGAAACGGTGTCCGTTCCGATGGCGGGAGTCATTCGCTGATCGACCATGGCAAACTTCCTTCTCTCGGCTCCCGCCGGGACGGACCGTCCAACCGGGCGAACCGGGCGGGCGTCAGGAGCAAAGCGCTGTACGCTTATTACAGTACCGTAGCAGGACGTCAGGAGTCAATATCCTTTTTGCCCATGACACCGAAGAGGCGCTGGTGAGCGCCGTCGACCTGATCAACTCGGTCGGCGACGACGGTGACACCCTGACCACACCGGCCCAGCTCGACGAGTTCGTGGCGCGCTGGGGAATCACCGGAAGCCGCACCCACGACGCCGCCGAACTCGAAGCGGTGCGGGAGCTGCGAGGCGAGCTGCGGCGGATCTGGGTGTGCGAGGAGAACGACCAGATCGTCGCCGATGTCAACCGGTTGCTCTCCGAGGCACGGGCGGTTCCCCAGTTGGCGCGACACGACGACTGGGACTGGCACCTCCATGCCACCACGCCGGAACGTCCGCTCGCTACCCGGATCTCGGTGGAGGTGGCGATGGCGCTCGTCGATGTGGTTCGCACCGGCGAACTGGAGCGTCTCCAGGTGTGCGCCGCCCACGACTGCGAGGATGTGCTGATCGATCTCTCCCGCAATCGATCCCGCCGCTACTGCGACGGCGGATGCGCCAACCGCGCCCACGTCGCCGCGTACCGCGCCCGCCAGGCGGCGGCCCGGGACACCGAATGAGCACGCACCTGCATCCACCAGCGGCACCCTCCGACCGGGGGCCCTATCTACCGACAGGACGGGAGGGCCAGGAATGAGGGTCGGAATCCAGCTTCCGGAGGTCGAACGGCGGGTCACCTGGCCCGAGTTGTGGGCGATGGCGCGTCTCGTCGAGGACGGCGGTCTCGATTCGATCTGGGTTGGCGAACACCTGCTCTACGACACCGACGAGGGTCCCCGCGGACCATGGGATGCGTTCTCGGTGTTGACCGCCATTGCCGCCATTACCGAACGCGTGCAGATCGCACCATTGGTCGCCGCCACCTCGTTCCACCACCCGGCCCTGCTCGCCAAGCGGGCCGCCACCCTCGACGAGATCTCGGGTGGACGGTTCATCCTGGGTCTCGGTTCCGGATGGAACCGCACCGAGTTCGATGCCTACGGGTTCCCGTACGACAACCGGACCAGCCGCTTCGAAGAGGCATTCACCATCATCCGCACCCTGCTGAGCGATGGTGCCATCGACTTCCATGGCACCTACTTCGACCTGCCGAACTGTGTCCTCGATCCCCTCGGCCCCACCACGGGCGGCCCGCCGCTGCTGATCGGCTCGACGGGCCCGCGCACCCTCGCCGCCACCCTGCCCCATGTCCAGCTCTGGAACGCCTGGTACACCGGGTACGGCAACGACCCCGCCCTAGCACCACAACTGCTGGCACGGATCGACGAGGCCTGCCGCTCCGCCGGCAGGGACCCCGTCACCCTCGCCAAGACCCTGGCGATGTTGTGGTCGTTCGAGCCCGACCCCGTCACCCGCCATACCGACCACCGCATCACCGGCCCCGGGGCGATGCTCGATTCCCTGGTCGCCCTCGAGGCCGCCGGAGTCGCCACGGTCCAGCTCGTCCTCGATCCCATCACCCTCGACACCATCGAGCAGGTCGCCGAAATCGTCCGTGCCTGGCAGTCAGCCGGCGGAGGCCGCGACCAAAGTACGTAGACGCAGACCCGAGGACCGATGAGAACGCCGGGGAACGTACACGCGTAGGTCGTACGGCGGGTTTTCCGGCGATCGGCGAACTTCTGGGCGACGTGGGGCGAACAACGTTGCAGCAGGTCCGGTAGGGATCTGCGCGCTGGAGAACCGACCGGTTGTAGGGACCGGTTCGGCTCCGGGTGCACGGCACCGACTCCGGCAGACCGATCGACACCCCCCAGTCCGAGGAGCCGCAGTGGGAAGGCCAGCCCATGCGACGCCGCGCCGCAGCGATGCGGATGCTCGTCGTTTTCGTCATGATCGGGTCGCTGATCTCCCTGGTGCCTTCGGCGCCGGCGGTATCAGCCGCAACCGCCGATCGCATCATCACCAACGCCGACAAGGATCTGGCCGGCGGATTCACCGTTCCCGCCGGGCAGACGTGGGCGTTCGATCCGCGGGCGAGCACCACCATCGAGGTCAAGGGGAACGTGGTGGTGTACGGAACGCTCCAGATGCGTCCCGCCAATGCGTCGGTGCAGCACACCCTCCAGTTCGCCGGAATCAAGGAGAAGGCCTTCGTCGGCGCCAAGGCGGGTCAACGGCTCCCGGTCGCCACCGACATCGGGCTGTGGGTGTTGAACAACGGCGCCCTCGACGTCCAGGGCACCGCCAAGGTGCCGTGGGCCTACTCGTACCAGTCGTCGTGGCGGGGAGACGAGGTGCGGCGCACCCCCGTGACCAAGGGCGACTACACCTCGTTCCCCACCGTGACGGCCACGCCGAGCGCCAACCGGCTCGGCTATCGCCCCGAGTTGCTCAACCTCACCCGCAACGTCACCATCCAGGGCACCCCCGGCGGCAAGACCCATGTGTTCATCCAGTCGACGCAGCGCCAGACCATCAGGTTCGCCACCATCCGCCACGTCGCCCCGGACCTCGGTGGGGGGAACGTCAGGACCGGCG
Organism: uncultured Acidimicrobiia bacterium; assembly: GCA_963708235.1. GTDB lineage: Bacteria > Actinomycetota > Acidimicrobiia > Spongiisociales > UBA5794. The sequence goes on from OY970200.1 coordinate 3,364,901, forward strand.
ATCATCGCACCGGGCGCTACGGCCTCCATCTGCACATGTCGCAGAACGGGACGGTCGGTTCGATCATCGAGGGTGTGGTGATCCGCGACGCCGACAACCACGCCTTTGTCCCCCACGCCTCGCACGGGATCACCTTCCGCAACACCATCGCCTACAACACGGTCGGTGACGCCTACTGGTGGGACGAGTCCCGCAGTGCGATGTGTGGCGGAGTGCGCAACTGCAACAACACCCACAACACCTTGTACGACGGCGCTGTCGCCGCCTTCACCCACCCCAGTCCGTACCAGAAGCACACCTCGGCAGCCTTCCATCTCGGTGAGGGTCTCAACAACGCCATCGTCAATTCGGTGGCGGTGGGCCAGCAGGGGGGCGGGCAGAACAACTCCGGTTTCAAGTGGCCCGCCGGCGAAGACGGTGTCTGGGTGTTCGACAACAACGTCGCCCACAACAACGCCGGGAACGGGATCTTCGTCTGGCTGAACACCAAGACGACCCATGTGGTCAGCGGGTTCCATGCCTATCACAACCGGAAGTCCGGGATCGATCACGGCGCCTACGGCAACCCCTTCGTCTATCGCAGCCTGGTCCTCGAGGGCAACGAGCGGGGAGCCATCCAGTCGCATGCGATGGGTGCGGCGGGTTCCGATGGCACCACCGACACGCAGACCTGGACCGGAATCGACACCGGGGGAACCGGCGTGCTGACCCCCCGCTCGAAGAACCCGGGAGCACGGGCCACACCCATCCGGTTCGTCCATTGCGACTTCGCCAAGGTGGAGTTCAACGAGTTCAACGACGGCAATACCAAGCGCAACGCCGACGGCGGGGAGTACGACTTCGTCGAATGCGGGCTCAAACCGGGTGACTTCACGTTGACCAAGGCGGCGGCCGCCACGGTGATTCGGGTCCAGGACGGCAACTCCGCCTACCGGCTCACCGGAACCGGCACCAGGACCACCATCCCCACCTTCCACCGGGTCAACCCACCCCGCCCTGCCGCCGCCCTCCCGATCGGAAGCCGGGTGCCGGCGCCGAACGTGCCTCCCCCACCGGCAACCAGGGCCGCACCGGGCACGCTGGTCGACGTGACCAACTCGGTGTTCGCCGCCGACATCGCATGGCTCGCCGCCACCGGGATCACCAAGGGCTGCAACCCACCCACCAACGACCGGTTCTGCCCCGACGCACATGTCACCCGGGGGCAGATGGCCGCATTCCTCGACCGCGCCCTCGACCTCCCTGCAGCCGGCAATCACTTCGTCGACGACAACGGCTCCACCTTCGAGAGCCATATCGATGCGCTGGCGGCATCGGGGATCACCAGAGGCTGCAACCCACCCACCAACGACCGGTTCTGTCCGGAAGCACACGTGACCCGCGGCCAGATGGCGGCGTTCCTGGTCCGTGCCTATGGCCTACCCGCCGGACCGAACCGTTTCCGCGACACCGGCGGGTCGGTGTTCGCAGCCGACATCGACGCCCTCGCCCAAGCCGGGATCACCCTCGGGTGCAACCCACCCGACAACGACCTCTTCTGCCCGGACGGCAAGGTGACGCGGTGGGCAGATGGCGGCCTTCCTGCACCGCGCCCATGGTCGACCCCAAGGGACGAACGCGGCCCAGACCCTTGCGCCCTTGTCCACCGGGTCCGATGCCGCCACGTTCGGCGCCACCACCGGCTACTTCTGCGGGCTCGTATCCTGGGAGGATGAGGCATGACGCCCGCCATCAAGGGGCTGGGATCTTGCGTCGACCAAGTGGAGAATGTGTCCATGCCGAAATCGATCACGATCGACGATGTCCCGGACGAGGTGTGCGACAAGCTTGCAGTGCGTGCTCGCGATCGGGGCCGGTCGTTGCAGGAGTACCTGCGAGCCGAACTCATCGAGCTTGCCCGGCAGCCGGACCCCGACACCATGATGGCCGATGTCCGGCGGCGGAAGGCCGGTACCGGCACCCGGTTGGAACCGGGAGCAATCCTCACGCACCGCGACTCCGATCGTCGGTGACGAACCGCGTCCCCGACGCGTCGCAGGTCCATGGGCACCGTGCCGGCGGGTGCCGCCTCGTAGGCTGAGGCGATGCTGGTCGTCACCTACAACGTCAACTCGATTGGGGCCCGACTCCCCCGCCTGCTGGCGCTGCTGGAGCAGTACCAGCCTGACGTGGTGTTGCTCCAGGAGACGAAGGCCGCACCGCAGACGTTCCCCCACCTACCGCTGCTGGCCGCCGGGTACGTCGCCGCCGATCACTCGGGAGGGCGTTGGGCCGGGGTGGCGATCCTGGCCCGCAAGGAGCTTCGGGGTCAGCGACGTCATCGCCGGACTGCCCGGGGAGCCGGACGCCACCCAGGCCCGCTGGATCGAAGCCACCGTCGGTCCGCTTCGGGTGGCGAGTGTGTACGTGCCCAACGGGCGCAGCCTCACCTCGCCCGAGTTCTTCGCCAAGCTGACGTTTCTGGAGGCGATGGCGGTGAGGGCAGCGGATCTGGCCGGGGGCGAAACCGTCATCGCCGGGGACGTCAACGTTTGCCCCGCCGATCTCGATGTCTGGGACCCGGTCAGGATCCATGGCGGTACCCACATCACCCCCGAGGAACGGGGGCGTTTGGGGGCGATCCTCGACGCCGGGTACGTCGATACGTTCCGATCGCTCCACCCCGAGGTACCCGGTTTCACATGGTGGGACTACCGGGCCGGTCATTTCCACAAGGGCTTCGGGCTCCGCATCGACCTGGTGATGGCGAGCCGCCCGCTCGCCGAGCGGTTGATCGACGTCGCCGTGGAGCGCGACTATCGGAAGGCGAGCACGGTGGCCGAATCCAAGCCGTCGGACCATGCGCCGCTGCTGGTCAGGTTCCGCTGAGCGGCACCCACCCGACGAAGCGTCACCGGGCGACGGCAGGACGACCAGACTGTGGAGGCACGATCAAGGAGCGTGAGCCATGACCGAGATACGACTCGGTGCGATGCCGTGGGTCCAGGCCGGCACCTGGGCCGAGATCGAGGAGGCGGCCGTTTCCATCGACCGCCTCGGATACGACCACCTGTGGGCGTGGGATCACGTCTATGCCATCTTCGGCGAACCCGACCAGTCGATCTTCGAGGGGTGGACCACCATCGCCGCCTGGGCCAAGGTCACCACCCGGACCCGGATCGGGCTGTTGGTTGGCGCCAACACGTTCCGCAACCCGGCCCTGGTGGCGAAGATGGCGACCACGGTAGATCACATCAGCGAGGGGCGGGCCATCCTCGGTCTCGGCGGAGCCTGGTTCGAACTCGAACACACCGCCCACGGCATCGACTTCGGTCGCAGCCCCGGCGAGCGGCTCAAGTGGATGGACGAGGCCGCAGGAGTGGTGCGCGCCCTCCTCGACGGGGACACCGTCAACCATGACGGCCCGCACTACCAGTTCACCGATCTTCACCACCACCCGCTGCCGATCCAGGAACGTCTGCCGATCATGATCGGTGGGGTCGGGGAACGAAGGACCCTCCGCAGCGTGGCGAAGTACGCCGACCTGTGGAACGGCGCCGGAAGCCTCGAGTTGCTCACCCACAAGCTCGATGTGTTGCGTCGCCATTGCGACGAGGTCGGTCGCGACATCGCAGAGATCGAGCTGACTGTGAACTGCAAGCCGATCATCCGCGACACGGAGGCGGAGGCGCAGCGGGTGCTGGCCACCCAGCTCGAGCGCAACCGCACCCCGGCATCGTGGATCGACGGTGACGCCACCTTCTGGTCGGGAACCCCTGAGCAGATCGCCGAGACCATGGTCGGCTTCACCGATGCCGGCTTCAACAGCTTCATCGGAGAGATGGCCGCCCCCTACGACGCCGAGACATTGGAGCGCTGGATCACCGAGGTCAAGCCGATGGTGGAGAGCGCCTGACCCACAGGTCCGAGCGACAAGGAGCGAACCGCACCCCCGGAAGCGTCCGTAATTTCGGATCGGCGGTAGCGTGCCCTCGGGGACAAGGGGACAACTGCAGCGGTGGGCCGACAAGACCACCCCGGCGACCCTTGCGGCCCGACACCGCTGCGCACAGCACACCGTCGGTAGCCGCGATCGAGCCCGATCGAGGAAGCCGACTCGATCAGGAGGATCAGCCTGTGAAGCGTTCCGTGTCATTGGTTGCGGCGACCGTTCTCGCCCTGGGTATCTTCGCCCCGGCGGCGGTGGCGGACGAGCGGCGCCCCCCGGACCTGAGTGTCACCGTCAACAACCTGGTTGCCGACCCGACCGTCTGCGGCTCGTACGGAGTCGAATGGGACATCCACCTCACCCTCGACCGGTGGGACTTCCGGGACGACCAGGGCCGACTCGTCAAGCGCGTCGAACACATCGTCGAGGACAACACGGTCAAGAACACCGTCACCGGCCTCACGTTGCGCGACGGCCCGGTCGATTTCCGGCAGGTGTCCCACTACAACCCGGAGACAGGGCTGCGTGAGACGATCAAGATCACGGGTATCTCGGTCAACGTGGTGCGCGGCGATCAACGTCTCATCGACAAGGGGCCGATTCTCATCCACGGCCAGACCGGGGAGATTCTCCGTTCTGCGGGGCCGCATCCCGTGCGGGAACTTCTCGATGGCAGCTTCGACATCAGTCTGGCGCTCCCGGCGTTCTGCGACATCCTGGGCTGACCACTGTCGGCTTCCCGGTACGAATGAAGGGGCAGGTGCGACCCATGTCGCACCTGCCCCTTCGTTGCTCGGGTCGTGGTGCTCAGTCCCAGGCGGCCGCCTGCCCGGGGGTGCACGGGAGGTCGGAGAGCCGTGTCGGGTAGAAGTCGGGATCGAGGGACACTCCGTCGGGAACCACCGTGAAGTTGACCGTGGCGTCGTCGACGGCGTACCCCCACAGGATCTCACCGGCGGGGACCTCGTCGACGGTGGTCTCCCGCATCGCCCCCGGGTCTCCGCTGACCGGGGCGGCAACGTTCCACACCGGCTCGACTCCGAGGGCCGGGAGCTTCTTCGCCACATCGGCGGCACGAAGCGGTTCGCCGAGGGCGCAGTGCAGACCCCCGAGCACCTCCCCGGGCTCGAACACCTCCTCGGCCATCTGGTACGGCTCACCCTCCTCGGCGGCCACGGCGATGTCGAGCGAGATCGGGCCACGGAACACCGCCGGGTCGATCTGCCAGGTGAAGACCTCGTCGGTGCCGTCCTCCCCCCAGGTGATCCCTTCGGGAACGGATGTTCCCTCGCCCGGGACGATCCCGGTGATCGTTCCGACCGCCGAGGGCGATGCCGGCACCGCCACGATGTCGACCTCGATCCCGAACTGGCGCAGCTCGGCGGCCAGCTCGCTGCCGTCGCGGTGGTCGGCGAACCAGTCGATCTCGATCACGCCGTTGTCGAGCTGGCGGATGGCGTAGGCGGGGCTGCCGTTGAACACGGTCCCGCCACCGATGGCGATGGCGGCGGCCGCCACCACCAGTCCGGCGGCGATCGCAAAGCGATATCGAGGTCTGCGGGGCGGAACAGGCGTCCGCAGCGGGGTGACGGTGTCGACGGGCATGGTGGTGATCTCCTGGAACAGTGCCGTCTTGGCATCGCTGTCCGCCCAGGTGGCTGCGATTCGCTCACCGTCGACGGGGTCGATGCGACGGAGATCGTCGATCGGGTCGTGGGGCTCGCTCATCGTGCATCCTTCTGGTCGGGACGGGCGGGCGCCCATCTGCCGGGTTCATGTCCAGTGGTCGTCGAGCGTTGCACCCGCTCGGTATCCAGCAGCCGGGCGAAGCGCTTCCTCGCCCGGTGGAGACGCACCCGGACGGTGGCAGCGCTGGTTCCGAGCATGGCGGCGATCTCGGCGGGGTCGAGACCGTCCCACCCCACCAGGGTGAGCAGTTCCCGATCGGCGACGCTCAGGTCGCCGAGGGCGGCCGAGATGCGCCCGGCATCGGGACCGTCCAAGTCGGCCGGCTCGACTTCCATCGACCGGGCGAACTCGGCGGTGGCCCGTTCGTCGAGCCGCCGGCGCCGTTGGATGCCGCGGTGATGGTTGGCGAGCACCCGCCTGGCGACACCGTAGAGCCAGGGCCGCGCCTGCTCCCCCGGCGGAACGTCTTCGAGCCGCCGCCATGCCACCGTGAACGTCTCCGCCACGACATCGGCCGCATCGGCGGCGTTGCCGGTGCGGCGGGCGGCATACGCCAGGATCAACCCGGAGTATGCGTCATAGATCTCTTCGAAGCGCTGGCGATTGTCCGTCAACGAGGTCAGCCATTTCCGGGTTCAGGGGCAGATGTGGATCGCAAGGCGGTCTGTCGTTCTCCATGTCCGGCGACAACGGTGCGTTACATGATGCATCGCCGGGAGAAAACTGCGCATCCACACGCCACGCCGCAACCGCTTGTTCAATTGTCAGTCGGTGAAGATGCTCTGTGTCGGACATTGACGCCGCGCCCCGCCCCGTCTCCCGAGGAGGGGAGGGCCGAAAGGGGACCGGTGTTGGTGCGTCGCTGCCCGAGGGAACCTGCGGCGTGGCAGTGAGATACTCCGACATTCCCCAGAGGGGCAGGGAAGGGCGGGGAGGGCCAGAGGGGCCGATGGGCGCAAGGTGTTGGCGTAACACCCCGGTAACCGTGTGTTTCTACACTTGTGCGCCATGACGTTGCAGACGGCCACCCCTGCCCGGTTCTCCGAGGTCTACGACGGGGGGGAGGTCCGCCCGCACTACATCGCCCTGATGGAGCGGTTGCGCCAACTCGGGGGGAAGGACATGGGTGAGCGGGTCCAGCTTCTCGACTCGATCTTCCGCAGTCTCGGGATCACGTTTGCGGTGTACGGCGACGAGCGTGGGAGCGAGCGGACCTGGCCGATGGATCTGGTGCCGCGGATCATCCCGGCTCACGAGTGGGACCACATCGAAGCCGGGTTGATCCAGCGGGTCCGGGCCCTCAACATGTTCATCGACGATCTCTACGTCGGCGAGCAGGCGGTGATCCGGGACGGGATCATTCCCCGCTGGTTGGTGCAGTCCGCCGATGGGTATCTTCGGTCGGCCCACGGCGTCGCCATGCCGTACGGAGTCCACTGCGTCATCGCCGGGATCGATCTGGTCCGGGACGGTGAGGGCACCTACCGCGTCCTGGAGGACAACCTGCGGGTGCCGAGCGGTGTCTCGTACGTGCTCGAGAATCGGGTGGCGATGACCCGGGTGCTCCCGGTGGCGTTCGGTCGTCACAAGGTTCGACCGGTCAACCACTACGGGTCGTCGCTGATCCGTACGCTGCGTTCGATGGCCCCCGCCCCCGCCGGCGACCCAACGGTGGCGGTGCTCACCCCTGGGATCGCCAATTCGGCGTACTTCGAGCATGCATTCCTGGCCCGCCAGATGGGGGTCGAACTGGTGGAGGGTCGCGACCTCCTCGTCGACGACCACGTCGTCTACATGCGCACCACCCGCGGGCTGCAGCGGGTCGATGTGCTCTACCGGCGGATCAACGACGACTACATGGACCCGGTCGAGTTCCGCAAGGACAGTGCGCTCGGTGTCCCCGGGATCGTCGCCGCCGCCCGGGCCGGGGCGATCACCATCACCAACGGGATCGGCAACGGCGTCGCCGACGACAAGGGGGTGTACCCCTACGTCCCGGCGTTCATCCGCTACTACCTCGGGGAGGAGCCGATCCTGCCCAACGTCGAGACGTACCTGCCGTGGGAGCCCGACCATCTCGAGATCATCCTCGAGCGGCTCGACCAGCTTGTGGTGAAACCGGTCGCCGAGGCCGGCGGGTACGGGATCGTGATCGGTGGCGCCGCCACCGCCGAAGAGCTCGACGAGGTCGCCGCCGCCGTCACGGCGAACCCCCGCGGCTACATCGCCCAGGAAACCGTCCAGCTCTCCACGCACCCCACCTTTGTCGACGGCGAGCTGGTGCCGCGGCACATCGACCTGCGGCCGTTCGTATTGTGTGGCGATCGCATCGAGGTCATCCCGGGGGGTCTCACCCGGGTGGCGTTGCGCGAGGGATCGCTGATCGTCAACTCTTCACAGGGTGGCGGATCGAAGGACACCTGGGTGTTGGAATCGGGGGACGACTGAATGCTGGCGCGCCACGCCGATGCGTTGTACTGGATGGGGCGGTACACCGAACGCGCCGAGGACACGGCGCGAATGCTCGATGTCACCTATCACAACTTGCTGGAGTCACCCCCCGAGGAGGAGGCGACGACCTGGCGCCAGCTTCTCCAGGTGCTCTACCTCGACCAGGCCTACGAAGACGGTGCCATGTCGGGACGGGCAGTGAGCCATTTCCTCGTCCTCGACGAGTCCAACCCGGGTTCGATCGTCGCCGCCGTGGGCCGCGCCCGTGAGAACGCCCTCAGAGTGAGGGACCGTATCTCCACCGAGGTGTGGGAGGCGATGAACACCTTCTACCTCCATCTCGCCGGGTTGGATCTCGCCGCCGAGCTGGAGCGACGTCCCTACGAGGTGTTCCGGATGGTGAAGAGCCGGTGCCAGCTCCTCACCGGGGTCGGCGCCCAGACCATGCTGCGCGACGACGGCTACCGGTTCATCGTGCTCGGTCAGATGCTGGAACGCTCCGAGATGACCTGCCGGCTGCTGGCGGTGCGATACGCGAGGCTCGTCGACTCCGGCGGGTCGATGGTGTTCCACAGTTGGCTGGCGGTGCTCAACTCGGTCTCGGCGTTCGAGGCGTACCTCAAGGAGCATGCCGCCGCCCTGACGCCCACCGACGTCCTCGAGTTCCTGCTGCGCTCCCCCGACTTCCCCCGCAGCGTGCTCTACGGGCTACGTGCCGCCGAACGCCAGATCGAACGGCTGGTGTCGGACGATCGGCGTTCATCGCTGGAGCGCTGTATCGGGCGGGTCCGGGCCAGGGTCGAGTACAGCGACGTCGAGGAGGTTCTCGAGGGTGGTCTCGACCAGTTCCTCGAGTCGTTACAAAGCGACATCTACGAGGTCGCCGCCGAGGTGGACCTCCATTTCTTCCAGTCCGGCACCGACCTCGAACTCCATGCCGTGGAGAGCACCTGATGCTGCTCGAGGTTCGCTACACCTCTGAGTTCTCCTATCCGACCCCGGTCCGCCAGTCCCACAACATGTTGCGCGCCTGCCCGGTCACCGACGGCTCCCAACGGCTGGTGTCGTATCAGGTGCGGGTGGACCCGGCGGCTCGGGTCTTGTCGCATGTCGACTATTGGGGGACGAGGGTCGACGAGTTCGGGGTGCGGGCCCCCCACTGCGATCTGCTCGTCGTCGCCGAGTCGGTCGTCGAGACCTCGGACCGGCCGGTCCCCACCGGTATCGCCACTCCGCGGTCCGACTACACCAGTGACGAGATCCTGCTCGGTCACCACGAGTACCTCCAGGCGGGGCCACACACCAACTGGGGACCGGAGCTCGCCGAGCTCGCCCGCACCGCCGTCGCGGGAACCGGGACCGCCGTGGATGCGGTTGAGGCGATCCACGACGTGGTGGCCAACACCGTTGCCTACGTCCCCGGCGCCACCTTTGTCGGGATGGACGTCAATGCGGTACTGGAGCAGCGACAGGGCGTCTGTCAGGATTTCGCCCATCTCGCCATTGCCATGTGCCGAAGCGTCGGGGTCCCGGCCAGGTACGTGTCGGGCTACCTCTACACCACCGACCAGACCACGGCGGCCACCCCGGACGAGCCCGAGGTCGAGATCCAGACCCATGCCTGGATCGAGGCGCTCATCCCCGGGTGGGGATGGTGGGCACTCGATCCCACCAACCGCAGCGCCGTCGGGGAACTCCACATCAAGATCGGTCACGGTCGCGACTACGACGATGTGCTGCCGATGCGGGGGACGTACCACGGTCCTGCCGCCCACGGTCTCGGAGTCTCCGTCCGCATCAGCCGCGACAACCTCTCCCCCGGCCCGGTGCACGACCAGTAGTGGTGACCGCCGTCTCTAGGCTCGGGTCATGAAGATCATCCTCGCCGGCCTCGCCGTGGTCCTCCTGGCGCCACTCCCGGTCGCCGCCGGCGATGCTGCTGCCCGTGCTGCTGACAGTCCTGCTGCTGCCAGAGCCGCCGCTGCCAGTGCTACCGCTCGTGCCGACGTACCGCCGGGCGGGTTGTTCGACGACGACGACACCTCGATTCACCAGGGATGGATCGAGGCGATCGCCGCCGAGGGGATCACCAGGGGATGCAACCCTCCGAGAAATGACCGGTTCTGTCCCGACACACCGGTGACCCGGGGACAGATGGCCGCCTTCATGGTGCGGGCGCAGGGGTTGCCCCGTACGCCCGGGTCGACCTTCGACGACACCGCCGGCTCGGTGTTCGCCGCCGACATCGAGGCTCTTGCCGCCGCCGGTGTCACCCGAGGATGCAACCCACCCGCCAACAAGCGGTTCTGCCCGGACCAACCGGTGTCCCGGGGTCAGATGGCGGCGTTCCTGACCCGGGCATTCGATCTCGGCGACGCCGGCACCGATCGATTCTCCGATGACGACGGATCGATCTTCGAAGCTGACATCGAGGCCATCGCCGCAGCCGGGATCACCTCGGGGTGCGGCGAGCGGGCGTTCTGCCCGGGTCGTCCGGTCACCCGCGCCGAGATGGCGGCGTTTTTGGGTCGCGCACTCGGATTGCGACCGATCGAGGTGCCGCCGCGTGCGGCAACCGTCGCCCTCATCGGCCGCGACGCCTGGGGGGCGTTACCTCCCGGGAACGGTCTGGTCGACCACGAGATCGACCGGATCACGATCCATCACGCCGGCACCGCAGTCGGGACGACCGGCCCCGCCCAGTTCCGGAGTTGGCAGATGTACCACCGCAGCGTGGGCTGGCCCGATCTCGCCTATCACTTCATCATCGGTCGCAACGGCGAGGTGTACGAGGGCCGACCGTTCTCGAAGGCGGGAGACACCGCCACCGCCTACGACACCGCCGGACATCTGCTGTTGGTGATGGAGGGCGACTTCGGGGTGAGCACCCCCACCGCCGGACAACTCGAGGCGCTGGCCCGGATGGTGGCGTGGGGATCGAGCCGGTTCGGGGTGCCGGTCGACGAGATCACCGGTCACCGCGATCACGCCGCCACGGTTTGCCCGGGGACCTCGCTCTACGCCAGGATCACCGACGGTTCCGTCGCACAGCGGGCGGCGGAACTGATCGCCGCCGGTGGGGTCACCCTCGTCGAGAGCTGACGGGGCCGGCGACCACATCATCCGGGCCATACCCTGTGCCAGATGTCGCCGCATCGCGGCGGACCTCGACTCGTCAGCCCGCCACCAGCTCCACGGTGACCGCCAGGGCCGCATAGGTGGCGGCAGCACGCACGTCCCGGGTGGCCAACGCCAGACCGTTGTGGACCGCTGCCAGTGCAACGACGGCGTCGTACACCGCACCACCGGCAATGTCGTGGTGCGACAACACGACGTGGAGTTGCCTGGCCACCTCGGCCGGCAACACCACGATTTCGGGGAAGTTCGCAGCGATGAGCGTGCAGGCATCGACCGGTGCAAGGCGGGCATCACCGGGAAGCCGGGTCAACACCGAATAGGTCTCGGCCAGCGAATGAGCCGTCAGACATGGCTGGTCCCCGGCCAGATGACGACGCACCACGGCATGATGGGTGTGCGAACGAAGCAGATAGGCGACGGCGACGCCGGTGTCGACGGCGATGGTCGCCATCAGGTCAGCGTCTCCATGAACTCAGGGTCGTCCCGAGTCGATCAGGTCGAAGACGATGTCGTCGGTGATGACCGTCTCCGATTCGGCGACGACCACACCCTCGTCCGACTCGACGAGCCGAGCGGTCCGCCCACCGGGAACGAGACGAAGACCATCCCCGTAGCGACTGACATCCACCACCGAACCTGACGACAGACCGAGAGCGTCCCGAAATCGCTTCGGGACCACGATCCTGCCCATGGCATCCATCCGTGTCTCCATGTCAGTAGCGTACCATCTGGCTCCCAGCGCGCGGTTCGGATGGGGAGCGCCATGTCACCTGTCCGGGCAAGCTCGCCGTGTGTGGATCGGACTCATCCTTCTGGGTGGGCTCCCGACAGCCCGACCAGGTCGAGGATGAGCTGTTTCACCTCGGTGGCGGCAATCCGGCTGCGGGCGTGGGTGCCGTCGCTGCACAGCAACACCGGGCCGTCCTGGTCGTTGGCCGGCAGACGGCCGTGGGTGCCCTTGACGTGGGTCGGGTCGAGCGAGATCACGCTCAACGTGCCCCGGAACCCGAGTTTGCGCTTGAGCAGGGTGAGCCCGGCCTTGGCCTTGGCGGTGCGGTCGTCCGGGTCGAAGAACAGCTCCACCGGGTCGTACCCGGGTTTGCGATGGATGTCGACGGTGCGGGCGAAGTCGGGGGCGCGGTCGTCGTCCAACCAGTAGTAGTAGGTGAACCAGGCATCCGGATCGGCCACCAGGACCAGCTCGCCGGACCGCTCGTGGCCCAGACCGGCATCCCTGATCCCGTCACCGGCGAGCACCTCGGCGACACCGGGGAGATCGGCGAGCGCCTCGGCGACCCGGGTTATCGACTTCCGGTCCCGGACGTAGACATGGGCGATCTGGTGGTCGGAGACGGCGAACGCCGCCGAGGTCCACGGGTCGAGGTACTCCATCCCCGCCTGGGTGTACACCGACAGCAGCCCGGCCCGGCGGAGGTGTCGGTTGACGTCGACCGGTCGCCTCGCCGGGGTGATCCCGTATTCCGACACCACCACCACGGCGGCTCCCGATGCCCGGGCGTCCTCGGCAAGCGCCCCGGCCACCTCGTCGATGGCGACGGCGGCGGCCACCGCCTCCGGACCGTCGGGTCCGAACCGCTGCAGGTCGTAGTCGAGGTGGGGCAGGTAGACCAGGGTCAGATTCGGTTGGTCCTCGGTGATGACGGTGCGGGCGGCGTTGCCGATCCACTGCGAGGAAGTGATGTCGGCGGTGGGCCCCCAGTACTGGAACAGGGGGAACGTCCCGTGGAGATCGGTGAGTCGGTCGTGAAGCGCCGGGGGGTCGGTGTAGCAATCGGGAGACTTGCGGCCGTCGGCGTGATAGACGGGGCGTGGCGTCACGGTGAGGTCGGTGGTGGCGGCCATGGCGTACCACCAGCACAGGTTGGCGACGGTGAAGTCGGGGTCACGGCGACGTGCCGTCTCCCACACCTTCTCACCCTGGACCAGGCGGTTGCTCTGCCGCCACACCAGCACCTCGCCGAGGTCGCGGAAGTACCACCCGTTGCCGACGATGCCGTGGTCGGACGGCATCCCGCCGGTGACCATCGATGCCTGGACGGTGCAGGTGACCGCAGGGAACACGGTGTCCAGCGATGCCTGGAAGCCGTACTCACCCACCGCCCGGACCCGGGGCATGTGTGCCAGCAGTGCCGGGGTCAGACCGACGATGTCGAGTACCACCACACGTTGTTGTGTCATCCGGAGACCTCCACACATCCCAGGTCGACAAGTCGATCCCGGGTCCACGACAGTTCCTGGGCAAGCGCCGCCGCCAGCTCACCGTCCGAACCCGGGCGGCGTTCCGGGGGCAGCACGTTCCATGTGTAGGTCTCGACCTCGAGGATGCGGGTGAGCGGCACCGGTCCCCCGACGAATACCGACAGCGCATCCACCAGTACGTCCTGGGTGGTCTCCTCACCGGCGACATGGACCGGTTGGTGGAAGTGGACCCTCCACTCGGTGTCGCCGGGAAAGCTCCCGTCGGCGACGGCGGCATCGACCAGACCGACGTCGTCGAGACCGGTCACCCCGGCCCCGTTTCTGGTCCGTGTCTGGTGGAGAAAGCGAGGCTCGTCGTAGCGTCGTAGCGTCTCCTGACGCCGGTCGGTGGCGTCGTCGGCGAGACGCAGCGCACTGGCGACCTGGAGCTTGACCGCCGGGACGCCTGACTCGCCGAGCACCCCGGCGGTGGCACCAGGATCCTCGAACTCGACGGCGAGGTGGCAGGCGTCGAGCGCCACCCCGATGTACGGAGCGAGCGGAGCCACAGCCGTAGCCACCGCCGGGACGGTGTCGAGGACACAGCCCGGCTCCGGTTCGAGACCCACCACCACGGTCCGACCCGACTCGGCCGAGTCCACCGCCAGATCATCGGCGAGCCGGGCCACGTTGCCCATCGCCGCCGTCACCGCCTCCGCATCGAGCCACCCGGCCCAGCCGAGCGGGAGCGTGGATATGGCGCCGGTCTCGACATCATCGGGAAGGAGGCGGCCCAGCAGAAACACAAGATCCCAGGTGTAGTCGAGGCGTCGCCGGTCGGTCCAGTCGGGGAGATAGACGTCGCGCTTGACCACGTCGGCGTGGAAACCTCCGTAGGGGAAGCCGTTGAGGGTCACCACCTCGAGCCGGTTGCGTTCCAACGCCGTGCGCAATTCGGCCAGCTGGTGCGGATCGCTGCGGAGCCTGGTGGCCACATCCGCCGCCAGCCACAACCCGACCCCGAGACGGGGAACATCGAGGATGCGTCGCACCTCCGCCGCCACCTCGTCGAGCTGGCGGATCACCCCTGCCGGATCCTCGGCCGGATGGACATTGGTGCAGTAGGCGAGATGGATGGTCGACCCGTCGGGATGGCGGAACCGCATCAGTCGGGACGCTCACCACGCAACACCGAGCTCCCGGCAAAGGTCGCCGCCGGCTCCGACTCGGTCCCCGAACCATCGAGCCCAGAAACATCGAGCTCGAGCCGGTCGCTCTGTGCATAGAACGCCACCGGGTTGCGCCACACCACCTTGTCGATGGTGTCCTCGTCGAAACCGGCGTCACGCATCGCCGCCGCCGTCTTCACCACCTTGAGCGGGTCGCTGTGACCCCAGTCGGCGGCGGAGTTGACCAGCATCCGCTCCGTCCCGTACTCCTCGAGGATGCGAACCATCCGCACCTCGTCCATCTTGGTGTCGGGGTAGATGGAGAACGCCGCCCAGCAGCCGCTCTCCACCACCATGGCAACGGTGAGTTCGTTGTTGTGATCGATGGCCACCCGACCCGGATCGATCCCTGACTCCCGGACCAGCTCGATACTGCGTCGGGTCCCGGCCGCCTTGTCGCGGTGCGGGGTGTGCACCAGGGCGGGCAGGTCATGCTTTCTGGCCAGATCGAGTTGGGTGGCGAAGACCTCGTCCTCGGCCGGGGTCATCGAGTCGTACCCGATCTCGCCGACGGCGACCACCCCGTCCTTGGCCAGGTAGCGGGGCAGCACTGCCAGCACCTCGTCACGCAACCCCGGATCGTTGGCTTCCTTGGGGTTGAGGGCGATGGTGCAGTGGTGGCGTACCCCGAACTGGGCGGCACGGAAGGGCTCCCATCCGAGCAGCCCGTCGAAGTAGT
The DNA here is from genome assembly GCA_963708235.1 of uncultured Acidimicrobiia bacterium. Lineage (GTDB taxonomy): Bacteria > Actinomycetota > Acidimicrobiia > Spongiisociales > UBA5794. The sequence goes on from OY970200.1 coordinate 3,380,214, forward strand.
CGACAAAGCTCCCGACGTTGGTGCGGGGCTGACCCAGCCAGAACGCCGGTTCGACGATGGCGGTGACACCGGCGCCGGCCATCGCCCGATAGTCGTCGGTGGTGCGGGAGGTCATGTGGATGTGGGGGTCGAAGACGGGCATTGCGTTCACTCCTGGGGTGGCCGCTGGGCAAGCGCGGCATCGGCGGCGGAGCGGCGCTCCGGGATCGGGCTGTTGACCTCGGCGGTGATGGCGTCGAGCACGTCGGTGGGCGGGTACCGGTCGATCAGCGGCCAGACCCCACCGGGGACATCCCGCCCGGCGGCAACCCGTTCCAGGACATACCCGGCGAGCATCCGCGCCATCTCCGGGGTGGCGCGATCGATCAACCCCTCGATGCGTTCCACGGGGATGCCCATGAACACACACTTGAGCGCCGCCTGGGCGAGGGCGGTGTCGTCGAGGGTGGCGAGCGTGTGGGACCCCATGGCGGCGGCGACCAGACGGGTGTCGTTGGTCCGCAGGGCATCCTCGATGATCGGCGTCGCCACGGCACCCACCGGGACCACGTCGAAGGCCCGCAGCACCGCACGGCGTTCTGCGGCGTCACCGTGGCGGTACAGCCCGGGGATCTCGTCGTCGGCGGACGGTCCGGCGGCGGTGAGCAGGGCGACCCGGGCGGCATCGTCGACGGTCCAGGCGAACAGGTCGCCGGGGTCATCATCGGGATGGAGGGGACCGCGCCCCACCTTGCGACCAACAGCTGGGAACCGGCTCTGGATCTCGGAAGGATCGGCAGCGACGGCCGCCACGGACTCGTCGAGCCACCCCGCCGCCGCGTCGTCGATCTGGAGACGCAAGGTGGTCTCGTATGCGTTCATGACACCGTCTCCAGGGTGGGCCGCACCCGCTCGGAGCGGCGAAGGTAGGCGATCGACTCGGGGACGACGGTGTGGGCGGTATGGCTGTGCCGGCTCAGCTCCACCGCCACCAGCCCGCCGTATCCGACCTCGGTGAGGGCGGCGAGCGCCACCGGGACGTCGAGATCGCCCTCTCCGAAGGCGAGATGCTCGTGGACCCCGCGGCGCATGTCCTCGATCTGGACATGGAGCAGCCGGTCGGCGACGGCGTCGATGCATTCGGCGACGGTCCGGTCCTCGACGACGAGGCAATGACCCACATCGAGAGTGATCCCCAGCGCCGGCGGATTCCCGAGCAGGTCGGCGAGCCGTTGCCAGTCGGCGATGGTCTCGACCAACATCCCGGGCTCGGGTTCGAAGGCGAGCGGGACGCCGTGTTCGGCGGCAACCGTCACCAGATCGGCGCAGCCGCCGGCGAGCCGCTCCCACCCGGTGTCGGTTTCGGTCCCTGCGGGGAGACGCCCTGACCACAGATGGACGGCTTCGGCTCCGAGACGCTCTGCAATGGCGATGGCTCGGTGCAACAGATCCAGTCGGCGTTCCCTGCCTTCCGGCGAGACCAGCGTCGGCTCGTGTTTGCGGTGGGGGTCGAGGAGGAACCGGGCGCCGGTCTCGACGACGATGGCCAGGCCGAGGTCGCCGAGTCGGTCGGCGAGTGCCGCCAGCCGGGTGTCGCAGTCGTAGCCGTAAGGATCGAGGTGCCCATGGTCGAGCGTGAGGGCGATGCCCTGGTAGCCGTGATCGGCGATGAGGGTGAGGGCGCCATCGAGGTCGTGGTCGCGCAGCCCGTTGCTGCAGTAGGCGAACCGCAGGCCCGCCATCTCAGGTCACCGCACGCCGTTTGGCGAGCCGTTGCGCCATCGGCCACAGCGAGCCGATCAGCGACCCCAATCTCCGGTGACCGGTGGCGATCAGCAAGGCGGATTGCAGCGGGATCAGGGCGAGGACACCAGATCCGACCATCTGCTGGAGCGTCTTCGGGCTGGGATCGGCGACGGCGGCCAGCCCGGAGCGGATCTGGGTCGCCGTGTAGGCGGTCAGCGGAACGAAGCCGTCGAGTCGTCGGCGTCGGGAGCCGAACAGCACCGCCAGGGTGGCGACGCCGGCGACGATCCCGGCGGCGATCGTCGCCTTCCGGGCGAAGTCGGTGGTGGCGCCTTCCACCTCACGCCGGCTCACCGTGGTGAGAAGCAGGGTGTGGGCGCCGACCGCGGTTGCGGCGGGAACCGCATATCGCATCTGACCGGCGGTGGCGCCGAGCAGCACATCGAGAACCCGGCAGGCCGCCATCGCCGCCGGGCCGGCGGCGGTGTTCTTGAGGACCAGGTCGTAGGCATAGACGGTGGTGGCGAGCGGGACAGCGATCCCGAGCGCACGCCGTCCGTTGAGGGCGGCGACGGCGATCCCGGCGGCGGCGAGGACGTGAGCGAGTTGGGCGGCCTGTTGCGGGGTCACCCGACCCGACGGGATCGGACGGTGCGGGCGCTCGGCGGCATCGACGTTGCGGTCGGCGTAGTCGTTGAGCGCCATCCCGGCCAGGTAGATCAGCGAGGAGGAGAGCGGGAGCGAGTAGGCCCGTGCGGGTAGGCCTCGATCGCCGCAGGCGAAGGCAGCTCCGGCAAGGGCGTCACCAGGGACGCTGGCCACGGCGGGGAGTCGAACGAGTTCGGCGAGATCGGAGAACGACGGACCGGCCGTCGCGGTCACCTGCGGTTCGGTCATGGGGCCATCACCGGCGACCCGACCCCTTCGATCCTGTCGGGCTCACAGGGTCGCCGCCCAGTTGCGCCGTCCATTCGCAGAGGGCGGTGAACTGCGGGCCGAGACGGTCGTCGTCCGAGCCGACCGGATCCTTGAAGAAGAACCCGAGTTCGGGGATCGGACCGCCGACACCCCTGGCGTGTGCAGCGGCGGTGAGCCGGGCCAGATCGATCACCAGCGGCGCCGCCAGCGCCGAGTCGCATCCCTGCCAGGTGAACTGGAGGTTCATCCGGGTGCCGAGGAAGCCCTCGAAGTGGACGTGATCCCACGCCGTCTTCCACTCCCCCATATCGGGAACGTGGTCGATGTGGACCTTGGAATGGACCTCGTTGGGCAGGATCCGATCGAGGGCCTGGGCCTTGGTGTCGAGCTTGGATGCGGCGAAGTGGGGATCGGCGAGACGGTCCCCGTCACCACCGCCGAGGATGTTGGTCCCGACCCAGGAGAGGACCCGCAGCGACCGGTCGGCGAACATCGGGGCAAGGACCGTCTTGAGGAGCGTCTCGCCGGTCTTGCCGTCGCGGCCGACGAAGGGGATCCCGGCTTCGGTCGCCATGGCAACGAGGGCGGGGACCGTGGTGGCGGCGGCGGGGGTGAAGTCGACGAAGGCGCTGCCGGATCGGAGAGCGGCAAGGGCCGAGACCACGCTGACCGGGCAGGTCGACCACTCGGAAAGTGCCGCATCGAGTTCCGAGCTGTTGCGGGGAGCGTGCTCCCAGGCGGGTGGGGCCTCGGTCGAGGCGAGATTGATGACGACGATGCGGTCGAGGTCGTGGCGTTGTCGGAACGAGGTCAGGTCCTCGTGGATGCGGTCGACGACCGCGGCGGGGCTGAGCTCGTCGCCAGGGGGCATCACCACGATCTCGCCGTCGGCGGCGACGAGACGGTCGGCGACACCGGCCACCAGGTCCCGGGGAAACACACCTTCGGCGGCGAGCTGCTCGGCGCGCTTGACCAGTGGCGTGGACACGACATCGTGCCCACCGAAAACCAGCGACTCCAACGGCGGCAGGGCGGCGGAATCGAGCGGGGGGTGGGCGGTGACCATCCCGGTGGGAGGGACGATGCCGCCACCGACCGCAGCGGTCCCGACGATGGCGGTGGTGGCGACCGAACCGCGGGCACCGACGATCCAGACACCGATTCTCGAGCTGTCGGGCATGGCCTCTCTCCTCGCCGTTGGTCTGCCGCTGGGAGCTTCGACGGGGGGTGGTCCCGGCAGTGGCAGAGCCTCACGCATGCGTGGCGCCTGGGTTCGATTGTAGCGGTTGGTGGACAAACCTGCCGTACTTTTGACCAGCGGGCGAGGACTTTGGTCCTATCCACCAGTCATGTGGCTCTCGGTTGCCGACTCTCGGTTGCCGACTCTCGGTTGTTGGTCAGGTGCGGCGCTCCAGAGCGAGGTCGGCGAGGTCGGCAAGCGCCGCCGCGGCCGGGTCGCCGATCCGGGACAAGGCCTCGAGAGCCGTGGCCCGGCGTTCGTCGAGAAGCTGTACGACGTCGTCCAGTGCTCCGGTTCTCCGCACGATTTCGCCGACCTGCTCGACGTCGGCCATGTCGGCGGCCCCGTTGCCGAGCAGCCTGCGGAGGATGGTCTGGTCGGTGGCGTTCGCCCGCTCCAGCGCCCACACCATGAGCAGGGTGCGTTTGCCTTCCCGCAGGTCGTCGACCGTGCTCTTGCCGGTCAGATCCGGGTCCCCGTAGAGCCCGAGAATGTCATCGCGGAGTTGGAACGCCACCCCGATGGCGTCGCCGTATGCGGCGAGGACGCCCTCCAGTTCCGGATCGGATTCGCCCAGTGCGGCACCGAGGAGGAGCGGCCTGGTGACCGTGTACCTCCCCGACTTGAGCAACCCGACACGCAATGCGTCCTGCTCGTCGGCGTCTCGCCCGGTGTGCCAGAGTTCGAGGTACTGACCGGCGATCACCTCGGTGCGGAGATCGACGAAAACCCGACGGGCCCGGGACATGGCCTCGGCGGGCAATCCGGCCTCGTCGAAGAGCCGGGCCGCCCACGCCGTGGCGAGGTCCCCGGCGAGGATGGCCGCCGAGACCCCGAACCAGCCGGCGTCGCCACGGTGGTCGGCGTCCGCATGGGCGGCGGCAAAGGCGATGTGGGCCGCCGGTGCGCCGCGACGGGTCGGGGAACGGTCCATCACATCGTCCTGGATCAGGGCGAAGGCGTGCACCAACTCGACGGCGGCGGCAGGGGTGAAGACCGCCTCGTCGTGCTCGGCGCCCGTGGCGCGGTGCCCCCAGTAGACAAAGGCGGGGCGGAGTCGCTTTCCGCCGGCGTCGACCAGGTCGGCGATGGCGGCGCCGAGACGATCCAGCGCCGGGTCGAGCGTGCGGAGTTGATCGACCTGGTCGGCGACGAACCGGGTGAGGCGCTCCTCCACGGCGGCACCGATCGAACCTGTCGCCGTCGACCCGAATCCCCGCCCGGAGGAGAAGGCACCATCATCTGCCGTCGCATCCACCAGCGGTCGCACCGGCCGGTTGCCGGTGGGAAGCGTCGGTCCATCCGATGGAGTCGGCGTCATCAGCAGCGCATTCGATGGTTGGGGGGTGCCGTCACCGTACCACCGGGTCCCGGTTGATCACCCAGGAAACCGGCCTCGTCGGGCTGGAATGACGCCGCAACGGCGGCCACGTGTCGGTTTGACCTACCCGGTGGGTACGATGGCTCACCGGAGAGACATCGGATTCGAACGCTGCCGCCACGTCCGCCTGACGTGTGCTGCGGTCGGGATTGGCAGGTCCACATGATCGAACGTTCAGCCGGAACCGGCACCACTGGCGCAGCTACCGCCATGGCGCCTGCCGCACTCGGCGCCGACCTCGAGAAGCACCGGATCGAGCTGACCGCATACTGCTATCGGATGCTCGGTTCGATCTTCGAGGCCGAGGACGCCGCCCAGGAGACCATGATCCGCGCCTGGCGGGGGCTCGACCGTTTCGAGGGTCGCTCTTCGCTGCGTTCCTGGATGTATCGGATCGCCACCAACGTCTGTTTCGATGCGCTCAAGGGGCGTCAGCGCCGCGCCACACCGATCGATCTGGGTCCCGCATCGACCACCGCCATGCCGCTTGCTCCGCCGCTCGCCGAGAGCACATGGGTCGAGCCCGCCCCGGACAGCCGCATCCTCCCCGAGCGCAGCGACCCCGCCGATGTCGCAGTGTCCCGGGACTCGGTACGGCTGGCCTTCATCGCCGCCCTCCAGCATCTCCCTCCGCGCCAGCGGGCCGTGCTCATCCTGCGCGACGTGCTGAGGTGGCAGGCCAAGGAGGTCGCCGAACTGCTCGACACCACGGTGGCCTCGGTCAACAGCGCCCTGCAACGTGCCCATGCCGCATTCGCCGATGGCGAACCCGACCTCGAGCCTCCCCACCAGATGGACGCCGAACACAAGGCGTTGCTGTCGCGCTACGTCGAGGCCTTCGAGCGCTACGACATCGACGCCCTGGTCAAGCTGCTCCACGAGGACGCCACCCAGACCATGCCCCCCTACCCGATGTGGCTCCAGGGCGCCGACGAGGTCGGCCGTTGGATGTTGGGACCGGGCGCCGGATGCGAGGGGTCCCGTCTCCTTCCCGTCAACGCCAACGGGGTGCAGGGCTTCGCCCAGTACCGCCGGTCACCCGACGGCGGCCACGAACCCTGGGCGATCCAGGTCCACCACGTCGAGAACGGCCGCTTCGCCGCCCTCAACTTCTACCTCGACACCGCCCGCCTGTTCCCTCTCTTCGGTCTCCCGCCCCGGCTGGATCCGTAACGGTCGCCCGTGGGGACCACCGGGGGGAGCGAGCCGGGCCGGTTCAGCTCAGGGTCGTGCCAGTTCGAGACGCTTCTCGAGCACTTCGAGTTCGGCAGCCGACAGCCCGACGCCGCCGACGACCGTTCCGGATGAGGTCATGGCACGCCGCAGAAACGCCGCCATCTGAGCACGGGTGACCGGGTCGTTCGGGCAGTAGCGATCGTTGGCGGGCGGATTGCAGCCGCGGGTCACGCGGGCCGTACCGAGCCGGTTGATGTTCCGTTCGTGGACCGAGCCGTTATCATCGATGAACAGATCGGAACTTCCGCCGGCGGTGAAGCCGAATGCCTCAGCCAGGATCGTTGCCATCGCCCCGCGGTTGAGACGCTGGTTCGGGCAGTAGTGGGTGTTGGCGGGCGGGTTGCACCCACGGACGATGCCGGCACGGGCCAGGCTGTTGATGTCGGCTTCGAACACCGACCCGTTGTCATCATCGAAGTAGTCCTTGGCGGTGGGCGGGAGACCGAGGGTCCGGGCGATGAATGCCGCCATCTGCCCACGGCTCACCGAGTCATCCGGACAGAAGAGAAAATTGACCGGGGGGTTGCAGCCCTGCGTGATCCCCTGACCGCCGATCCAGCGGATATCGTCCGAGAACAGGTGCCCGGCCGGAACGTCCGAGAACGTCGGGAGCACATTGACCGACACGGTCGCCGGCTTGGAAAGATCGAACCCGTCGGACGCCCGGTAGGTGAAGGTGTCGGGACCGAAGGAGAACCTCTCCGACCGGTACACGAACGAACCGTTGTCCTTCAGGCTGAACGCCGCCGAGCGCTGCGGCAACCGTTCGACGACCGCCGTGAGCGGGGAACCCTCCGGATCACGATCATTACGCAACACCCCGGGTGGCGCCACCGTGAGCACCTTCCCCTGGTCGACCACGAAGCCGTCCGGCTGCGCTTCGGGCGCCGCTTCGGTCGGCCGGAGACGAACCTCGCGGGCGGTGTATTGCTCGTTGCCCTCCTGGTCGTAGACGATAACCTCGACGAAGGCGGGCCCCCTGACGAAGTTGCCGAAGTCGTTGAAGACGGTGACCGACCACGGTGTCGACCCGGAACAGGCGATGTCGTCGGCGACGACGAACCCGAGGGAGACATCCTCCGGGCTCTCCTGGATGAGGAGACCGAAGACCGAGAGCGACCGGGGCTGGGCACAGTTGACCGTTCCGGAGATGTCGGCGATGCCGGCGGACTCCGTCACGGAACCGAACCGGTCAACGGCGACACCGAGCGCAACCGGTGCCGGCGGGATCGGCATGTGGAACCGGAGCGAACCACCTGGCCCACTGTCGTAGGCCCCGACCATGATGAAGTACTCGACGCCGGCCTCGGCGTCCCAGCGGACCCGCGACTCCACCGTGCCGGGATTGGCGTCGTCGTTGCAGGCGATCTCCTCGAGGGCGGCGTGCGAGGGCCCCGTGTAGACCGACAATGTCGTGTCGTAGTTGCTGCCGAGAGTGTTGGCTTCGGCGCGCATGTCCGTATCAGGAGTGAACGTGAACCACACCGTCGGCCCGCTTCCCCAACAGAAGTCGGGATCGTTCGGCTCGGTGGTGGCGTCCGATGCGTCGAGGAGCACCGGGCCAAAAGGGACGACACCGACATCGGTGGCGTCGGCGAAATTGTCATTCGGAGGCGGGACGAACACCGCTCCGGTCGCAGGCGCAACCAGCACCAGTGACGACACTGCCACGACGAGACAAAGGAACAATCGACGCAGCGAGTCACCAGCCATCTTTCCCCCAATTCTGCGGAGTCGCTTTGGCGAGAAGTTAGCACCTGCGTCTGAGAGTGCACCGCCTGTTCGGCGTTCCCGACGACCACCGCCCAACAATGCCTGGTCTTGCAGGTTGGCGCTAAATGCTGTTTTTGTTGGCATCGTTTCGGTGCCGCCCATCGGGGCCGATCTCGAGACCCGGGCTACTGATCGGGCTCGACCATCGCCGTACCCGTGCTGCGCGTCCACCACAGCCAGGAGACGCCGCCGAGGGGGACGAGGATCAGCCAGCTGAAGATGCGGTAGATGAGGGCGGCGGCGGCGACACGACCGACCAGACCTCCGGTGCTGCCGACGGCGAGCAGGGTGACGTAGGCGGCTTCGGCGACGCCGAGACCGCCCGGGGTGATCGGGACCGAGGTGATGAGCTGGACCAGGGCGAATGCGGCGAAGATCGAGACCCAGTCGAGCTGGGACGGGGCGATCCCGACGGCGCGGACGGACACCAACAGGATGGCGAAGAGACTGGCCTGTTGGGCCAGGGCGGCGACCACGGCAAGGTGGGATCGGGAGCGGATGATGTGGCCGGTCTGGTTGCGGAAGTTTGCGGCGCGTTGGGCCAGATCCTCGGCGAGGGTGTCGGGTGCGGAGATGCGGAACCAGCGGGCGATGCGGTGGGCGGCCTTGCCGGCGGCGCCGCCGAGCCGTCGCGCCGTTCCATCGGAACGCAGCAGCAGGAACATCCCGCCCACCAGGGTTCCGAGCACCCCGACGGCGACCATGGCGATGGATGCGTCCTGGCCGTCGTTGCGATCGAAGAACACGAGCAGACCGAAGGCGATGATCGGCAGCACCATCTTGGCGGCGGTGCTGTAGAGCAGCCAGAGGATGACCGACGAACTGGTCTCGGTGGCCGAGAACCCCCAGCTCCGGTACATGGCGTAGCGCGCCGCCAGGTCGGAGGGGCCGGGGACGACCGTGGCGGCCGCCGCCGGAGCCAGGAAGCCGGGAACGGCCAGGCGGTACTTCAGCCCCGGGGTCACCCCGACCAGGAGTACCGGTTCCACTGCGACGCGCACCATCGCCGCTGCGGTGAGCGCCGCCCAGTCCCCGACCGACAGATCATCGAGTGCGTCGACCACGTCGCTCCAGCTGGCGACCCTGGTGAGAAGGAACCACAACAGCACGACGACGAGGACCATCCCGGCGACACGCACCACCGGGACGAGGGCCGACCGTTTGGCGGCAGGTTCTGGAGTATCGACGGGGGGTCCTTGCACGACCGGTCGAGCCTAACGGGGTAGCGGTATATCGGGCACCATTGCCCGACGACCGCCTTCTGGTCGGGTCCGAGAAGCGAATCGGTCGGTCGGAGACACACCGCCGACCTACCGAAAGCTTCCCGGGATTTCGCGGTTTCAGGCACAATGGGGACATGACCTCACCGCCGCCGCAGGGCGCCGTCCGCCATTCCCTGCCGTACATGGCCGGGCTCGACGGCCTGCGCGCCCTTGCCGTCGCCGCCGTGGTGTTCTACCACCTCGAGGTCTCGTGGCTCCCCGGCGGGTTCCTCGGCGTCGACATGTTCTTCGTGGTCAGCGGGTTCCTCATCACCTCGCTGTTGCTCGCCGACGTGCGCCGGATGGGCCGTTTCGACGTGCGCGACTTCTGGCTGCGCCGGGCACGCCGCCTCCTTCCGGGGCTCACCGTGGTGGTGGTGGCCGTGGTGCTGTATGTCGCCGCGGTTCACCCCGCCGAGCTGATGGGGTTGCGGGGCGAGGTGCTAGCCGCCGGAACGTATGTCACCAACTGGGCATTGATCCTCACCGACACCTCCTACTTCGAGGCGTTCTCGCGACCCCCGCTGCTGCGCCACCTGTGGTCGCTGGCGGTGGAGGAGCAGTTCTACCTGCTGTGGCCGGTCGCCTTCGCCGCCGGATGGGCGCTGATGCGACGCCGGATGCTCAGCGTGGTCTGGCTCGGAGCACTGGCCTCCGCCATCGCCATGGCCCTGTTGTATGAACCGCTCACCGATCCGTCCCGCGTCTACTTCGGCACCGACACCCGGGCCGTCGGTCTGCTGGTCGGCGTCGGGCTCGCCTACATCACCACCCCCCGGCAGCTTGCCGAAGCCCGGTCAGGGACGGCGCTGGCACGTCAGGAGCTGGCCGGATGGTGCGGGATGATCGCTCTCACCGCACTGATGCTGTTCGGCAACGAGTTCTCCCCGGCGATGTACCGCGGTGGGTTCCTGGTCGCCTCTATCGCCACCATGATGGCGATCGCCGGCGCCGCCGGGCCGACCCGCCTGGCCCGGGTGCTCGGGGTTCCGGTGCTGGTGTGGCTGGGACGTCGCTCCTACGGGATCTATCTCTGGCACTGGCCGGTGTTGATGCTGACCCGACCCGAGCTCGACACCACCCTCAGCGGGGGACGGCTGGTCGCCCTGCAGCTCGGGGCCACCCTGGCGTTGGCGGCTCTGAGCTACCGCTGGGTCGAGCGGCCGATCATCGAGCATGGCTTCGGTGGATGGTTGCGGGGGATGCCACGACCCCGCCGCCGCCCCACCCAGGCGGTGACCCTGGCATGCGGGATCGGCGTTGCGGTGCTGTTCGTGGTGGCGGTGGTCACCGCACCCGTCCCCACCGAACCGGCCCTGGCCGCCACCTCGGAGAGCACCGTCGCCCGGGTGGAACCGCCCCATCTGGCCCTCGCCGACCGGCTCGATCCGGAAGTCGACGAACCGATATCCATCGCCCACGTCGATGGGCGACTGGTGACAAGGGTCGCCGCCGCCACCGACGGCGCCCTGCGTGTCCATATCGCCACACCGGGCGTCCCGCCGACACTCGCGGGGCCGACCGTGCTCGCCCTACCGGACCGTCTCGACGGCGGGACGCCGGCCACGACCGGTCCCCCGACCGATGCGGTGTCCCCAGGCGACGGGTCCCCGGGCGAGGGCCCGGCGACCGTTGCCGCTCCCGACCGCCATCGGCCGCCGGCCGACGATCTCACCGTCACCGCCGTCGGGGATTCGGTGATGCTGGGTGCCGCCGAGGCGCTCGCCGCCTCGCTGGGCCCCACGGCACAGATCGACGGTCTCGTCTCGCGGTCGTTCGGCGACGGTGTCTCGGTACTCGCCGCACTCGCCGAAGAAGGGCAACTCGGCGATGTGGTGGTGGTCCACCTCGGCACCAACGGCCCGATCGACGACGGCCTGGTCGACTCGCTGATGGACGCCACCGCCGACGCCGACCGGGTGCTGGCGGTGACGGTCCGGGTTCCCCGGCGCTGGGAAGCCCAGGTCAACGACACCCTGGCGGCGGCCACGGAGCGCTGGCCGCGTCTCGAGCTGGTCGACTGGAAGACGGCATCCGACGACCGCCCCAAGCTGTTCGTCTCCGACGGCGTCCACCTCACCGAAGGCGGCCGCAAGGTCTACGCCGAACTGGTCGCCGAGGCGGTTGCATCCGGCTGAGCCTCTCGCCGTTGCGGTTCGAGGCGCCGAGGTCAGAAGGCTTCGCCGCTGTGGATCTGTGGGATCGAGTCCTTCGACACCTGGGTCGCCAGCTTCGCCTTGGCGGCGACGGTGCTCTTGGAGAACAGAGCGGCGGCGTCGGGGAAGATCTTGTCGACGCACAGTTTGTGGAGTGCTCCGCCTTCGCCGTGCCACTGTTCGAGCGACAGGTTGGCATTGAGCCCTACGGGTCGCACATACGTGGGGAAGCGGGCGGCGATCGACGATGTGGAGATGGCCGTGGCGCCGGTCTGCGCCAGTTCGTAGATCGAGTCACGTGACATGTGCGAGGTGGTCGCCGAGTACTTGACCATCGTGGCGCTCTCCTTGCCCAGCATGGCGTTGTCCCCGTAGATCTTGTACGGGGTGTCCCCCTGCTGGGTCGCCACATCGAGCCCGTTGGCGCAGAAGTGGTCGTGGAGGACGTTGCTGGAGAGCTGGAGATAACCGTGGTTGATGAAGTTGTGATAGTCGCCGTAGGTCACGGCCTTGGCGCGCTTCTGGTAGGCGGTGGCGTCACCATTGTTGAGAGCGAACATCGCCGCCCGGAACTTCACCTTGTCCTTGGGGATGTACTCGGCCTTGAGACGTAGGTTCTTGGTGCCGATCCCGATCTTCTCGGGTCCCTTGGCGCGGTCTTTGGTCGAATACCAGTCGTAGTAGACCAGCCCGTCCTTGATCAGCGTGCGCAAGGCAGCCTTGACCGCCGGCTTGCCCTGGATCGGGCCGTTGGCGATGAGGTCGTTGGAGTCGGCCTTGAGAAAGCGGCCGTCCATCGCCTCACCCTGCCACCAGGTGAAGAGCCGGAACGCAGGGCTGTTCGGGTTGCGAAGCGTGCTCGGTATCTCGAGACCCGCCGCTTCGAACCGGTCCTCCCAGGTGCCCTCGGTGTTCTCGACCGTCTGCGGGTCGTTGGAGGTCTCCTGCCCGATCGTCGATTTGTCGTAGAGGTCGTTGCCGGACACACCCTTCTGCCCGTAGGCGATCTGCTGGATGCGACGCCACTGTTCCTCGGTGGAGTAGTCCCGCTTGCGGCCCTTGGTGTCGAGCCACTTGGCGAACCACTGCATGATCAGGGTCTTGTCGATCAGGTGGCCGGCGGCGTAGGAGTCCTGGAGGAAATGGTCGCCGAAGCCGTTCTCGATCAGTGCCTCGTTCTGGAGCGTCTCCGCCTCTGCCTCGTACTGCTCGGCGAGCTCCCGGTTGTACTGGATGGCGGCCTTGCGACCGGATGAATCCTGCATGTTCGACTCCAACGAGACGTTCTGCTGTCGCAACTTTGCGGCGTTGGCGCGCAAGGTGCCCGCCCGTTTCGCCAACGTCTCCGCCTTGGTGTGGGCGGTGCCCCAGGCGTGCCAGCTGTACGGGGCGAAGTGGCAGGCGTTGCGCGCCAGCCCCGCCATGTAGGAGGTCTCCTCCTTGCCGGGGATGATGGCCCGCGCCTCGCGGCCGCCCCCCATCTCCCCCATCAGCTTCAGCTCGCCGTACTGGTCGCCGCTGATGAAGGCTCCCAGACCGGTGGGCGCCGATTCCCCCTTGTTGCCGATGGCGCCGGCGAAGCTGTGGTCGCTCGAGTCGGGGTCGTACGGCTTCTTTCCGGAGATGGTGAGCTCGTTGCGGAGCCGCATGAACTTGCGCAAGCTCTCCTCGCGGACACCGCCGACGATGCCCTTGAAGTTGTCAGCCGGGGTCTGCTCGAGTTCCTTGCGGCTGCCGTAGAAATCGGCGAGCGTGTTCATCTCGCCATAGGTGACGATGAAGCTGGTGCCGTCCTTGAGGGCGATCGAAAGCAAACGCACATCCCACTGCGACGCCAGGATCTTCTGCTTGGCCTCATCGATCTTGTGAGGAGAGGAGGTGACGTCGAGGACCTCCTGGAGCCGGTCGTCCCGGTCCTGCTGTCGCAGCTTCTCGGTGGCTTCGGCAACCGTTCCCGTCGGCGGTGACGTCTTGAAGTACCGGAGTCTGCGAATCTCCTGGTCGACGGTGTGCAGCACCGTCTCCAGGTTGATCTCTTCGCCCTTGTCGTTGCGGATGGTCTGCGCCGAGTTGCGGGTCTTCTTCCAGACGCTGTCCTTCTTGCCCTGCTCGGTGGCGACGTCGCGGCCGCTGGCGATGATCTCCAGGGTCGCCGGGTCGACATCGCCGAGCATCTTGTGCTCCCACGAGGCGTGGCGGTGGACGTGATGACCGGGAGCGCTGCTGATCGGCCCCACCCTCCCGCCGGGGCGTGACGCCGCCCCCTCCGTCCTGGCGTGGGTGTGCCCGTGGCGGGTGTGCGGGGTGGCGATCAAGCGGGCCACCGTCTGGTTCCCTACGGCTTCCTGGAGTTGGGTGATCGATGCCTCGGTCAACGAATCGAACCCGGAGTGGCCGGCATGGTGATCGGGGGCCTTGACCGCCGGCCCGACGACCGCGCGGCGGGCGGGCGTGGTACCGGTGGTCTTGGGTTTGACCGGACGGGTCCTGGGCATGGTCGTCTCCATCGACGCCGCAACCAACGCGGTGGGCGTTCGCACACTGCGGATCGGTGGCTGCACCGTAGCGCCCGGGCAGCCGATGTCGGCGGCCACATGGACATATCCCCCAAGAGTCTGCCCGAACATGCTGCCCGAAGAGGCACCCCGCAACGGAGTGCCCTGGACCGCCCGCAAAAAAAACTGTCCCCGAACTCATCCCCCGGGCCGTCGCGAGCGAGTACATTCCCGCCAGGAGGTGGGGATGAAGGGACTGCGGGCGCTTTTCGCCTCGCCGTTGATCAAGCGGGTCGTCTGGCACGTCCGTCGGGTTCGCCACCAGCTCGACGGGAACTTCTTCGGTTCGCTCGGGCTGGCGGCCATCGGGATCGTGGCCGCCTGCAGTGTGGTGGTGACGCTGCTGGAGAGGGATCTCACACCGAAGGCGTTCGGCGAGTCCTTCTACTGGGGCGTCACCACGGTGATGGGACAGGGAGACGCTTCCTACGTGACCTCACCGGGGGGCTGGGTGGTGAGTTGGCTTCTGGTGTTGTTCGGGGTCGGGATCGTCGCCACCATCACCGGGGCGCTGCTCGGGTTTGTCATCGACTTCCTCTTGAAGGAGGGACAGGGAATGGGTGCCAGTGGATACGAAGGCCACATCGTTCTGTGTGGCTGGAACTCGACGGCGCGGGAGCTGGTAGACGAGCTACGGTCCGACGATTATCGGGCCAAGGTGGTGCTCCTGCACGACGCCGAACGCAGTCCTGCCGGCGAGGGCGTCTACTACGTACGTGGGGACATCACCAACACCGAAGACCTGAAACGGGCCGGGATCGAGTCGGCCACCTCGGCGATCATCTGCCCCGCAACCCCGGGTGACGACGCCGACATGCGCTCGATCCTGGTGGTCCTCGCCGTGGAGTCGATCGCACCACAGGTGCGCACGGTGGTCGAGGTGAACAACCCGGTTCATGTCTCCCATCTCCGTCGCGCCGAGGTCGACGAGATCCTGGTCACCTCCCAGTTGACGTCCCGGTTGCTGGCCCGATCGGCGATGTATCCCGGGCTCTCGGAGCTGGTCACCGACATCGTGTCCGGTGGTGAAGGATCCGAGCTCTACCGCGTCGGCCTCCCCGACGACGCCTCGTCCCTCACGGTCGACCAACTCTCGGCGCAGCTCCGTCAGAACCACCACGCCACCCTGATCGCCGTTACCCGCAACGGTCACACCCATGCCAACCCACCGACCGATTTCGTGCTGGAGGAGGGGGACACGCTCGTAGTGCTCGCCGAATCGCTCGGGGCGCTGGAGCCGCTGACACCGGCATGACCCGGTCGGATCCGGGGACCTGAACGTCGATGGGCGTCAGCCCGAAACGATGGCCGCCACGTCGAATCCGATGGCGACGACCAGCAACACCTGCACCACGGCGATGAACCCGGTGTAGGCCCATTTCGACCGGTGATCGGCGATCCAGAATCTCCGGACCCCGGAGACTCCCATTCCGATGGCGATCAGGCACAGGGCGATGCTCAGCGGCGCCGCCAGCGTCCCCAGGATCCCGATGAACGGCGTCAGGATCGGGATCAGCAGGTAGGTGATGGTGCAGCGCACCCCGGAGATCACGATCGAGGTGGTGGTGGAGCGTCTCGCCCCGAAGATGGCGTTCCTGTCGACCTCGTCGCCGATCCGCAGCAACCGCCGCATGAAACGGTCGGCACCGGATTCCCCGTCCACCATTGGTGGGGGGCCGCCGAGCGAGCGGGGCGAATCCTCAGTCGAAAGGGACACGAGGACCGAGGATAGTGGCTGGTGGGCGGTCGATATCGGCCTGCGGTCTCCCGGGGCCCCGATGGACCTTCGTACACCTGACCGACACGGGGTACGGTCAGGTGCGCCGGATCAGTTGACGTAGGCGAGCGCCTGGGCCGGGGCCCAGCGCGAGGCCACCTCGGCGTACGCCTCGCCCGCTTCCTCGTAGTCGAGTCGCTCGAGGGCGTCGAGGCTCTGCTTGATCTCCCCCGCCGACTCGTCGAAGGCCAGGGCACCGTCGGGGAACAACATGGAGACGGTGTGGTAGTCGAGTTCGAGCATCCCGTCCTCCGAGTACTCCCGAACCCACCGCTCCAGATCGCGGACATCGTCGATGATCGGGGCATCGAACCCGGCGCCGTCCAGCACGGCTATCCCGGACTCCACCCGGGTGATCGCATCCGCCACCAGCGTCCGATAGCGCAGCGAGGTGCCCGTAGGCGTCTCGTAGATCTCCCGCTCGGAAGGGTCGAAGCAGATGAACCAGCGCAATGGGACATGCCAGGGGGCGGTCAGGATGTAGGAGCGGGCGGTCGGCGCCTCGGAACGGATCTTGGCCAGTTCCTGGACGGCGTCGCGAACGGCCCCATCCGAGGTGAGCGACGAACCGGGGTAGGCATTGCGAAACGCCAGCAGCCCCTCCAGCATCCGCAGCCGCGGGTACCGCAGGCAGGCGTAGCGTGCTCCGTTCCAGTCGGCGGTGTAGGCGTCGTCTCGCGTCGGTTCCTCCCAGACGAACTGGTCGTCCGACCGGACGATCCGACGCCCGTCGCGGCGGTGGTCGTCGAAACGGCCGATGCGGTCGACCGGGAGGTAGACCCGAAGCTGCGCTGAGTTGATCACCCGCCAATCCTACGTCGGTGCACCGGCCTGGCCGCAAGCATCGTCGATGCAGTGGCACCGATCAGCATCGACGGCCGCCGCTGCGCACCGCCGTCGCCTCCGGCAACGCCACCTCCGTAGGCCCGACGCCACCGCGTCGACGAGGGCACCCGGCGTTCCCCGGACGACCGGCGCCTGGCTCGATGATCGCCCGGTGCGCGACAGAGGGCGGGGCCTGTCCGCCCCGCCCTCTGTCGTGCTCCATGGCGATCCGGACATCAACCGCCGTTGTACCCCGAGGTGTCGATCGCAAGATCGAGTGCGGCGGCGATCCGTTCCCAGCCGATCAGCTTGACGGTGCCAACGGTCGGTGCATCCCCTCTCCGGTCGGCGGCGACGAGCACCCCGTTCGGGAAGCGGGTTCCAAGCGCCATCCTGCCGACCGACAGACCGGCGAGAGTGTCGATGGCGTTGGCGCCACCGACGACGAACCGGCCCACGAAGGCATTGCTCCCGCCCCGCTCGAACACGGCGACCGAGGCATCCCCACCGTTGGCGACCAGCAGGTAGCCGGTGCCGTCACCGGCCCGGTACACGGCCAGGGCGCTGACCGGCCCGCGCAGCCGACCGGCGGTGGAGGCCACCTCGGTGGTGTCGGTGCCGGCCGCAGGATCGGCGGCGAAGGCGACGATGCGACTTCCTGCCGCCACATACACCCGCCCCGCAGCGTCATCGACCACGATCCCCTCGTGGTCGCCGATCCCACCTGGAACCGTCAGGCGACGGACCTCGGTGGCGGCCAGACCCTTGGCGCCATCGTCGCTCAGACGGAGCTGCACCACCTGGTTGCCGCCGGCCTCGGTGACGAAGACGTACTGCTGCCCATCGGAAGGTTCGGTGAACCCGGCGAGACCCCCGGGGACCCCACCCTCGCCGAACACCGGCGTGGAACCGGTCGACGTGCGATCGGTCAGCCGCCCGCCGGTCTCCCCGATCCCGAAGAACCGCACCGTGCCGTTGGTCCGATCGGTGGCGGCGGCGACGTCGAAGGTCCGCCCGGCGACACCGCCGCCCGGGAGCACCACAACATTGCCGAAGTCCGACCCGTCGGCGACAACCTGGCGCAGGTTGCCTTCGAGGTCGAAGCCGGCAAGTCCGGCTTCGCCGAACGCCGCCAGGATGCGGCTGTTGTTCGGGTTGCGGGGATGGACCCACAGAGCCGTCCCGCCGGCCGGCCCCTCGAGGCCCGGGGCGGTCTCGGTGTCCGCCGTCACGACCTCCGCCGGATCTTCGTAGAAGGGCACATCGGCGAGGGAGAACTCCTGGCTGTACGACTTCTGATAGCCCTGGCCGAGGTCTTTGGTCTGACCCGTCCCGTAGTAGTTGGTGTCGCCGCTGTCGGCGAACACCCGCACCTTGGCGCCCTCCTCGAGCACCTCGGGCACCATCCCGATCGCCTCCCAGGTCCCTCCGGTGAGCAGATCTTCTGCCGGGAGCATCCGGTTGAACACCGCATCGTGGGCCGGGTCGCCGTTCCAGGTGTACAAGGCCCAGGTCGGATTCTGCGGGGATGGCCCACCGGAGATCAGGTAGCCGTCGGTGTCGTTCCTGGCGATGGCGCGGATGCTGCGACCGTCGAGGTCGAGCAGGATCGGATCGCCGAACTGGGCGGGTCCGGTTCCCGGGGCGCCGTCGACCAGGTCCTCGACATTGTCGACAGGGACGATGAGCGCCCGGTGCCTCCCGTCCACCTCGATGGTCGGTGCCCGGAATCCGACATACAGGGTCTGCCCGTCGGGGGCGAACTCGAGCCCCTCGAAGTTGAATCCGTCGGGAGCATTGGGCAACACCCCGGGGGCGGTGCCGGGAATGAACCTGAGGGCATTGACCCCGAGGCCATGGCCGTTGGTCTGATCCCAGGTGCGCATCTCGGCCCACAGGTTGTTGTAGCGACCGCGGAAGGTGATCTCGGTGTCGGCGCCCGAACCGGTGATGGTGGCGGCGACGAAGGTGCGCCGCTCGGTGCGGACCTCCCCGGAGCGGTTGTTGCCGTGCGAGCCGGTCATCACCATGAGGTCGCCGGAGCGGGAGATGCCCTCGAAGTCGACCTCGGCGCCGGTCCCGAGCTGCGCCGAGGTGAACACCCATGTCTTGACCGGCGGACCAGACGAGCCCTCGGTGTGCAGGAAGATGGTGTTGGTCTCGTCGTTGAGCAGCACGACGTACCCGTCACCCACCGACAACGCCGCCGAGGCGTCGCTGATGTGATGGTGGTAGCGGCCCGTCGGGTCGGGCGCCGGGTTCGACGCCGCATAGGACAGGTTGGCCGTGCCGGTGTTGCCGTCGGGGTCGGTGGCGGTGAAGGTCACCGTGGTCACGCCACGACCGGCCGGGCCGAACGCCACGGTGCGGTCGGATCCGTCTCCGCTCACGACTACGCCCTCGGGGGCGATGACCGACGGGTTGGCCACGGTCACGGTGAAGGCGAGCTCTGCGACATCGTGGTCGGGGTCGCTGACGGTCACCGTGGTACCCGGGTTGGTGGGGTCTCCGATCGAACCGACGACGATGGTGTCGCCCAGTGTGACCACCGGCGAAGTCGTCGGGTCGCCCCCGCAGGGGTCGAATCCGCCGTGAGTGCTGATCCCGGGGCTGCCGATGGCGCCGCCGGTCGACTGGCGGGAGACCTCGGCGTCGCCGACGGTCGCCAGCGTCCACGCCAGCGGATCGTTGGCGCCGAGCCCGGCGACGGAGACCCACCCGGAGGCACCGGTGGTGCGGATGCTCCCCGGGAACGTCTGGTCGCCATAGGTGAGCCGGTCGGCGAGTTCCCCTTCGGCGTCGAAGATGTTGATCTCGTCGTTCCGTCCCAGATTGTTGGTGTACGGACCGATCACCTTGGCCGCTTCGCAGAGGTTCCACGACGCTCGGAAAGCCGCCGGCGTGACCTCGGTGAACACCACCGACTCCCCCGCTGCAACCACACCGAAGCCGCTGAGGTCGAAGACACCGGGCAGGCGGCTGTCGTCGTCGTAGCTCCACCCGGCGAGATCGATGGCGGCGGTGCCGACGTTGGTCAGCTCGACGAACTCACCCCCGGGTCCGTCGTACATCCATTCGGTGATCCGCAACTCGCCCTCGCCGCACGGGTTGTAGCCCCCGAAGGTGCTGGTTCCCGGGCTGGCGACGGCGCCCCCGACCGACTGCCAGGATGCCTCGGCGTCACCCACGGTGGACAACGTCCACAGCAGCGGGTTGTCGACCCCGAGCCCCGCCACCGTGGCCCACCCTGATGCACCCTGGGTCCGGATGCTGCCCGGGAACGTCTGGTCGCCGTAGGTCAAACGGTCGACCAACTGATTGGCGGCGTCGAAGATGTTGATCTGGTCGGCTCGGCCCAGGTTGTTGGTGTATCCGCCCAACAGTCCCACCCCGTCGCAGAGGCCCCAGTCGCCGCGGAAGGCCTCGACCGTCGCCTCGGTGAACACCACCGATTCGCCCGGCTGGACGACCCCGAACCCTGACAGGCTGAACACGCCGGGTGTGGCGCTGTCGTCGTCGTAGCTCCACCCCGCCATGTCGACCGCTTCGTCACCGACGTTGGTCAGCTCGACGAACTCGCCGACCGAACCCTGGTACATCCACTCGGTGATCCTGATACTGCCGACGCTCGATACGTCGGCGCCGTCCGATGTGTTTGCAACGGCTCCGGCCGGGGCGACGGCGGTCAGCATGGTGGCGAACAGCAGCAGCGGCAGCAGGATCCGCCCTACCCGTGCCCGCCCGATCGAGATGGTCATATGGTTCCCCTCCAGGTCGACATCGATGATCCGATGCGACGCTATGGGGCCCGGGTACCGCCGAATTGGCGTCGAGGTGAAGCGGAGGTGAACTTGTCGGGCCGGTTGGTGCGGAACCGGGTGGGGCGGGCACGGCACGCCGCACCCGCCCCGTCGGTGGCTTCGATGGTGTGTGGTCAGTCGACCCGGATGGCGTCGAGGACGTCGAGCCGGGCGGCGCGGTGCGCCGGACGCAGCGCGGCGACGATGCCGACTCCGGCTCCGACGACGAGCACCAGGGCCAGGCGGCCCACCGGCGCCGCAAATGTCCCGATGCCATCAGCCGATCCGAGCAGACCCCAGGCCAGGAACATCCCGAGACCGATGCCACCCGCCGTCCCGAACGTCGAGATGATCACCGACTCCCACCGCACCATCCTGCGAAGCTGGCTCCGGGTCTGACCGACGGCGCGGAGCAGACCCAGTTCCGAGGTGCGCTCGTGGAGCGAGAGGGTGATGGTGTTGGCGATCCCCATCAGGGCGATCCCGATCGACAGCGCCAGCAGGACGTAGACGATGGCGAGGAACTGGTTGAGCTCCCCGGCAACCGTCTCCATGTACTCGGCAGCATTCTGGACCTGGCCGGCGCCGTGGGCAGCGGCGACGGCTTCCACGGCGTTGCGCCCGGTTTCGGTGTCTACCCCATCGGCGAACCCGACCAGCACCATGTCGTGCATCCGCTGTCCGGCGTGGGGTTCCCACACCGCAGTCGGCATCAAGACCGATCCGGTCAGATCCGCCATTCCGTAGATCGCCCCGACCTCGAGGTCGGCGACGTCCCCGTCCACGAAGCCGATCGGCAGCGGCGACCCCACCACGAGGTTGCGCTCGTCGGCGAACGCCGTCGACACCGCCACCGCTTCGTCCCCGAGTGCCTCGAAGCTGCCCTGTCGAAGATCGAGATCGATGACGGTGGCGACGCTGACGGGGTCGACGACCGAGACCACCATCTCCTCACCGGCGACGGTGACCGCTGCGGACTCCGCGGAGGCGACCACCGCCACATCGTCGAGCTCGGCGAGGTCGTCGGCCATTGCCGGGTCCAGCCCGACCCCGCTCCATCCCTCGTTGAAGATCGCCAGGTCGCCGCGGAACGATCCGGCCAGGGTTGCATCCAGAGAGGCCTGCACCGACGCCGCCAGCACGGTGAACAACGTCACCACACAGATGCCGATCATGAGAGCGGTTGCGGTGCTCGAGGTCCGCTTCGGGTTCCGCATCGCATTGCGCTGAGCCAGTTCCCCGGACACTCCCCGGAACCGCGCCACGGGCGATCCGATGACCCGACCGGCGACCCGCGCCACCACGGGTCCCAGCACCAGCATTCCGACGGTGGCACCCAACGCACCCAACCCGGCGGCCGCAAGCTGGTTGCCACCATCGCCCAGTCCCACCACCACGATCACGGCGACACCGGCCACGGCCAGCAACCCGCCGAAGACCACCCGGGCCCATGAGACCCGGGTCGACTCGGCGGCGGTCTCGCGCAATGCGGCGACGGGTGCGATTCCCGAGGCCTTGATGGCGGGAAACAGCCCGGCGACGAAGGTGACCACCACCCCGATCACCAGGGCGGTCAGGAGACTGGCGGGACGAACCATCAACTGTTCGGCGCTGACGAAGCCCTTCATCAGGTTGGCCAGCCCGACTCCGGCGGCGATGCCTGCAATCGACGCCAGCGCGCCGATGACGATCGACTCCGCCGCCATCGATCGCAACACCTGGCTCCGTGAGGCTCCGACGGCTCGTAGCAACGCCGACTCGCGGGATCGCTGAGCCAGGATGATCGAGAAGGTGTTGTAGATGCTGAACGTCGCCACCAGCAGCGCGATGCCGCTGAAAATACGGAGGAACATCTCGAAGAACCCGAGGAAATCGGCACCGATGTCCTCGTTCTGCTCGGCGGTGAGGGCGGTGGCGGTGATCACCTCGACTCCGTCGGGGAGAAGCGGCGCCAACATGCCGGCCAGTTCGTCTTCCCCGGTGCCATCGGCGGCGCGCACCCGCACCGTTCCGATCTCGCCGTCGCCGCCGAAGATCGATCGGGCATGGTCGAGCGTGAGACTGGTGAAGCTGGGGCCGGCGAAGTCCTCGCGGCCGGCAAAGGCGGACAACCCGACGATCTCGACCTCGATCGGGGCCGGTGTCCGCAGGGTGGTCACGGACCCGATGGTGAGATCCCCGGCTTCGGCGGTGACCCCGTCGATGACGGCCTCGTGCGGCTCCTGCGGAGCGCGGCCCTCGACGATGCGGTGGGGGTTGAGTTCGGGGTCCTCGATCCAGTTGCCGGCCAGCGTGGGCGGTCCGTCACCGCCGAGGATGGTCCCGTCTGCGCCGACAAGCTGTCCCATGCCTTCGATGGACGGCTCGGCGGCAGCCACCCCGGGCACCGCCCGGATATCGTCGATGAGGGACTCGGGCACCGGCCGGCGCACGGCGAGTTCCTCGCTTCCGAGCGAATCCGCCCCCCGCACCACGACATCGGTCCCGGCGTTGCCGTCGGTGAAGATCTGACTGAACGAATCGCGCGCGGTGTCGCCGAACACCAGGGTGCCGGCCAGGAAGGCGATACCGAGGAACACGGCGAAGAAGGTGCCGGCGAACCGGCGTTTGTGAGAGGTGATGCTGCGACGGGCAATGGTGAACACGGTGAACTCCTCGGTGAGGTGTGTCGCACGGACACACGAGACGGGGGCGGATGTCGGGCGGTACGGCAGGAGCCGCGGTCAGTCGCCGAGCGCCTTGAGCCGGTCGAGGACGCCGTCTGCAGTGGGGGCATCCATGTGGTCGACGATCCGGCCGTCGGCGAGGAACAACACCTCGTCGGCGTGGGCGGCGGCAACCGGGTCGTGGGTCACCATGACCACGGTCTGACCCAGGGTGCGGACGGCGTCGCCGATGAAGGTCAGGATCTCGGCACCGGTGCGCGAATCGAGGTTGCCGGTCGGCTCGTCGGCGAAGATGACGTGGGGCCGGTTGGCCAGTGCCCTGGCGACGGCGACCCGCTGCTGTTGACCACCGGAGAGCTGCGAAGGACGGTGCGACAGCCGGTCACGGAGACCGACCGTGTCGATCACGGTGTCGACCCATTCCCGGTCGGGCCTGGTACCGGCCAGCGCCATCGGCAGGGTGATGTTCTCTGCGGCGGTGAGCGTCGGGAGAAGATTGAACGACTGGAAGACAAACCCGACGTGGGTGCGTCGCAGCACCGTGAGTGCCTTGTCGGACAGCTTCCCGAGTTCGACCTGCCCGATATGGACGGAGCCCGAGGTCAGGGTGTCGAGTCCGGCGACGCAGTGCATCAGCGTGGACTTCCCGGATCCCGATGGCCCCATGATGGCGGTGAACCGACCGGCGGCGAAGTCGACCGAGACATCGTCGAGGGCGGTCACCTCGGTGTCACCTCGACCGTAGATCTTGACGGCGGACCGCGCCGAAGCGGCGGGTGCCCTGGTCGTCGACGTGGTTGGCGGTGCGGGGGTCCGGGTGGTCATGGTGGGGTTCTCCCTGGGTGTGCGACGGGTGTCCTGGATCATGAAGTCACCATGCCCCGGGAAGCCTTCGGGCTCAATCGTGGGGGCAGGCGTCTTGTCGGTACGGTCAGCCGCACCCGGAAGGAGCGGCAACCTCCACCCATCGTGGATGCCATCGCCGGACCCGACCATCGGGTATCACCCTGGGCTTCCCCCGATTCGTGGTCCCCGGTCTCGGGGCCGATACCTGGTCGGTGACGGATGCGGCACACCGGCTTGCGGTCCCGAGACGCAACCGCAACCCCGAGGACGGCAGCGCCAGCCGTTGCCGGTCAGGCTGGGGACGAGATGCGCTTGCGCCGTTTGGCCAGCCGAATCGTCGCCTTGCGCCGTGCCGACCCACGAACGATGCGTTTGCGGAGGCGACGGGACGGGTGCCGGTCCCCGGCGCTGACGGCGAGGATCTCGCTGCGAATGGCGCCACGTACCCGCTCGACAAACTCCAGGCGATCCCCGATGGTGATGGCAACCGCCGGACCGGAGCAGATCCCGAGACACCCGACCGGCTCCACGGCGATTCCGGCTTCGGCCAGGGCGGCGCACAGTTTCCTACGGGCGTCGCCGCGGCAATCGGAACCGCGGCACACCACGACCGTCCCTGCGGCGAGCGGAAGCACCTCGGTGGTCATGTCCCTCCTGGCTCGAGCCGACCCAAACGGATTAACACTATCGCGACAGTGTAAATCTAGTCCGGCGCCACCGCTGCGGCGGAAATCGACTGCCCCCGCTCAGGGGAGTGCGGCGAGCTTGCGCTCGAGCACCCCTCGTTCGCGTGCGTTTCCGCAGAGTCGAACCGCCAGCATCAGCTCCTCCCTTGCCTCGGCGGTTCGTCCGAGTCGGATGAGCAGCTCCCCGCGCACGGTCGGGAGCAGATGGGAGCCGGCCAGTGTCCCGGCGGCGACCAGGCGATCGACCATCCGAAGCCCGGCAGCGGAGCCTTCGGCCATCGACAACGCAACCGCCCGGTTCAGTTCGACGATCGGCGAGGGCGCCAGCCGGGCGAGCGCCTCGTAGAGGACCACGATCCTTCCCCAGTCGGTGTCCTCGATGGACCCGGCGACGGCGTGGCACTCGGCGATCGCCGCCTGCAGTCCGTAGGCGCCAAGACCGTTGCCGACGTTCCCCGCCCGGGCAAGGGCGGCGCGGCCACGTCGCACGGCGGCCCGGTCCCACCGCCGCCGATCCTGGTCCGCCAGCAGCACCGGAGTTCCGTCCGGGCCGGTGCGGGCGGGGAACCTCGCCGCGGTCAGCTCCAGCAACGCCAGCAGACCGTGAACTTCGGACTCGTCAGGCATCAGGTGGGCGAGCACCCGGGCCAACCGCACCCCTTCACGGGCGAGATCGAAGCGGATCAGATCGTCCCCCGACGATGCCGTCGACCCTTCGGTGAAGATGACGTACACCACGCTGAGCACCGAACCCAGCCGCTCCCGACGCTCTTCGACCGGAGGTACCTCGAACCGGGCCCGAGCCGCCGACAGCGTCTTCTTGGCCCGGGTGATGCGGGCCTGGACGGTGGCGGTCGGCACCAGGAACGCCGAGGAGATCTCGTCGCTGGTGAGGCCCCCGACGGTCCGCAGGGTCAACGCCACACGGGCCTCGGGTGACAGCACCGGATGGCATGCGATGAAGACCAGCGCCAGGACATCGTCGTCGATGCGGTCGGGATCCATCACGATGTCGCCGGGGTCGGCGGCATCGGTACCTCCCGGCGCCGCACCGGAGGCGACGCCGCCCTCGATCAGTTCGTGACCGAGGGCGGCATACCGTTCGTCGAGAGCGGTACGGCGCCGGAAGACGTCGATCGCCCGCCGCCTGCCCACCGTCAGCAGCCAACCTGCGGGGTGTGCGGGGACACCGTCGCGGGGCCAGTTCACCAGCGCCTCGGCCAGGGCTTCCTGAGCGAGATCCTCGGCGAGAGCGAAGTCGCCGGTGTAGCGGGCGAGCGCACCGACGATCCGCGCCGACTCGATCCGCCACACCACACCGACGGCTTCGCGGGCATCGCTCACAGCTGGCCGGTCGCCTCCCGCCACGCCCGCTCCTTCTGGACCCACTCGTTGTCCTGGGGGAACTCGTCGATGCTGGCGACCCGACGGATCTCGGTCTTCATCCCGGGTCCGGCCATCGGTGCCCGCTTCGCCCACTCCACGGCTTCCTCCTTGGAGGCCACATCGAGGATCCAGTAGCCACCGAACAGTTCCTTGGTCTCCCCGTACGGTCCGTCGGTGACCACCGGCGGTTCCGTCGAGTAGTCGACCACCACTCCGTCGGCGGCGTCGTCGAGACCTTCGGCGGCGACCAACACTCCCGCAGACACCATCTCGTCGTTGAAGCGACCCATCGTCTCGATGATCTCGTCGAAGTCGATGTTCTCGAACTCGGCGTACGCCTCGTCGCTGGCTCGCATGATCAGCATGTACTTCACAGTACGGCTCCCTCTGTGACAGACCCCGTCTGGGTCTTCTCGACCATAGGTCGAATGGGGATGTCGCGGATCGACAGTATCCCCGGAAAAATCGTGTCGACGCCGCTCAGCGGTAGCGAACGCTGACGTTCCCGGCGGAGGTGGAGGCGGAGATGGCGCGGTCTGAGGTGGGGTCGGTCCGGACATCCCCGGCGACGTCGCCGTAGCTCGACGACAGATCGAGGCGGTAGGCGACCCCGGACTCCGGGACGACGATGTCGAGGTCTCCGTAGCTGGAGGTGGCTCGGACGTTGTGGGGCTCGACGGCGAACTCGATGACGACGTTCCCACTCGAGGTCGATGCCGAGACCACGGTCGCCGCCAGTCCCTCGAGACGGACATCGCCGTAGTTGGTGGCGAACATCACGTTTCCCGACAACCGCACCCCACGCATCGATCCACTCGATGACGATGCGGAGACATCCCCGGTGAAGTCGGACACGGCCACGTCCCCGTAGTGGCTGGCGGCCACGACCTGGACCCCCGCCGGAGCGCGGACCACGACATCGGTGCTGCACGAGTTGAACTGGGCGATGGTGGGGCAGGTCGATTCGATGGCGAGCCGGCCGTCGACGAGGTCCTGGTGCTGGGAGCCGGAGAGGAGCCCGCGACGGACGGTCATCTCCACCTCCGCCTCCGGACCGTCGGTGGCGACCACCGTGACGGTCCCCGAGTCGACGGCGATGTCGACCATCGTGACCTCGGCGGCCTCGTAGGTGAAGGCGAGGTCATCGGAGGTCAGCGCCAGCCGGTCGGCGATGAGGTAGGCCGCCCACAGCAGGGTGAGCACCGCAAACACCGATCCCACCCCGATCCAAGCGATGCGAACGGGACGCGGGATCACCATCGGGCGGACGGGTGTGTGGACAGATGACCTCATGATTCCATCCAGCGGAGCACGGCGAGGACCCGGCGGTGATCCTCCTGGGTCGGTGGCAGATCGAGCTTGGTGAAGATGTTGGTGACGTGCTTCTCGACGGCCCGTTCCGAGACGACCAGCTCGGTGGCGATGGCGGCATTGGTCCGCCCCTCGGCCATCAGGCCGAGCACGTCACGCTCACGGGGAGTCAGACGATCGATGGGATCGCGGCGTCGGGACCGTGCGAGGAGTTGTGCGACCACCTCGGGATCGAGGGCGGCGCCACCCTCCCCGACGCGGACCACCGCACCCAGGAAGTCGCCGATGTCCGCCACCCGTTCCTTGAGGAGGTAGCCGATCCCCCCGGTCTCTCCGGTGAGCAGCTCGGTGGCGTATCGCTCCTCGACATACTGCGACAGCACGAGGATTCCGACTGCCGGCCAGCGACGACGGATCTCGATGGCGGCGCGCAACCCGTCGTCGGTGTGCGTCGGCGGCATACGGACATCGACCACGGCGAGGTCGGGCTGGTGTCGTTCCACTGCGGCGACCAGTGTCTCGGCGTCGCCGACGGCGGCAACCACGTCGTGACCACCGTCGTCGAGGAGGCGGATCAACCCGGCCCGCAACAGGACACCGTCTTCTGCGATCACGATCCGCATGGCAACTCCACAACGATCGTCGTCGGACCCCCGACGGGGCTGACCACCTGCATCCAACCGCCCAGCGCCGCGGCGCGATCGCTCAACCCGTGCAGCCCGGTGCCCCGGTCGGCGTCGGCGCCGCCGATCCCATTGTCGGAAACCTCCACGACGAGGCGGTCGCCGCGGCGTCCTATGGCAACCGACGCCGACGTCGCCTCGGCATGGCGGACCACGTTGGTCAGCGCCTCGGACACCACGAAGTAGGCGGCGCTCTCCACCGCCGGTGGCGGACGGGTCCCGATGTCCACTTGAAGGGTCACGGGCAACGGGAAGCGGGCGACGATTCCGGACAGGGCCGCATCCAGACCACGGTCCTCGAGGATCACCGGGTGGAGCCCCCGCACCAGATCGCGTAGTTCTTTGATGACCGCCTTGACCTCGGTATGGGCGTCTTCGACGACGCGTTGCTCGGCAGATCCCGGCTCGAGACGTTCCCGGGCCGATCCGAGGTCCATCGCCAGGGCCACCAGGCGTTGCTGGGCGCCATCGTGGAGATCACGTTCGATGCGACGCCTTTCCGACTCTGCGCTGTCCACCGCTGCCGTTCTGGAGGTCTCCAGCGCACTCACCTGCTCCTCGAGCGCCTCGGTGCGATCCGTGGACAGCAGCCAGAGACCGGTGACACGGCAGAAACCCGCCATCGCCACCGTGACCCACGGGGCGACCACCACGAACCCCACGAAACCCACCACCGAGGCGACCACCGCACCTGGCCCGGGTTCGACCTGGAACCAGATGAAGTCGGCAGCGCCATCGGGCAGACGCGAGACGTAGAGGGGGAGCGTGGCCAGCACCAGGGAGCCGGACCAGACCCCCACGGCCAGCACCCCGGTGAACAGCGCCAACGGGAGTCCGATGAGGAGATAGGTGATCTCGCGCCACCGTTCTGCCGACGTGACCCGTTCCACGAAGCGACGCCACCAGGTAGTTGCCTGGGAGGGGCGGACCGGATCGACCATCTCGGTATCGAGGAGGACGGCGAAGCGCGACCGCTCGATATCGGCGGCGACGTGGGCGAGCGTCATGAAGAGCCAGATCACCGGAACCGCCAGGGGGAACAAGACCAGTAGACCGGCGGACACCGCCAACCCGGCCACGGCGAACCCGAAAAGCACACCCGCCAGCGGCATCCCGATGGCGAGATGACACAGCGACCTCCAGGTGAGGCCCTGACGCCAGGGTTGGACGGCTTGTGCAGGCATGGTCCCAGCGTACGAACAACCGCCGCCGGCGACCAGCATGGTGCCCCGTGTCTTTCCGGTACGGATAACCCCCGTCTCGGGAGAATCACGCCCACGGGACCCATCCACGTTCACGGATGCCGACGTCGCGCCCCGCCCCACCTCCTCCCAGAACCTCGGAGGCACCCCGCCCCCCAGGGCGGGGAGGGCCAAGAAGAGGAAGCTCCCTTGTTGACTTCCCGGGAAACGCACCACCAGGACGCGACGAGTCGACTTCTGGCCGTCCCCGACCCCCGGGACAACATCGCCAACCTCAGACGATCAGGCGCCCTCCCCTCCTGAACCTCCCCGACCCCGGGACAACATCACCAACCTCAGACGATCAGGCGCCTCCCCTCTTGGCCCTCCCCTCCTCGGGAGGAGGGGTGGCTGCGGACACTGGTGGACGCAGCCGGGGCGGAGCGCGACCTCGAGGTTCCGCCAGACAGCAGCGTCACCAACGGCCGCCGAACCCAGCGAAAGAACCCGCACGACAACACACACCCACGGGACCCATCCACGTTCACGGATGCCGACGTCGCGCCCCGCCCCACCTCCTCCCAGAACCTCGGAGGCACCCCGCCCCCCAGGGCGGGGAGGGCCAAGAAAAGGAAGCTCCCTTGTTGACTTCCCGGGAAACGCACCACCAGGACGCGACGAGCCGACTTCTGGCCCTCCCCGACCCCCGGGACAACATCACCAACCTCAGACGATCAGGCGCCCTCCCCTCCTGAACCTCCCCTCCTCGGGAGGAGGGGTGGCTGCGGACGCTGGCGGACGCAGCCGGGGCGGAGCGCGACCTCGAGGTTCCGCCAGACAGCAGTGCCACCGACAGCCGCCGGACCTGGCGAAAGAACCCGCACGACGACACACGCCCACGGGACCCATCCACGTTCACGGATGCCGACGTCGCGCCCCGCCCCACCTCCTCCCAGAACCTCGGAGGCTCCCGCCCCATCGAGTGGCGGTGGGGAGGGAAAGTCCAGGACGGAGGCGGCGCTCAGTCGCCGGATCGGTCTACTGTGCCTCCGGCTGCAACCAACTACCGACGCATCATGGATGCGCCACGAGCCCACCACCACAGGAGCATGACCATGGGAACCACGACGCGACACTTGAAGATCGGCGTCGTCGGTCTCGCTCTGTTGGCAACCGCCTGCGGTGGCGGCGATGCCACCGAGACCACGTCCGCCGATGCCGCCGGCGCCACCACCGTTCCACCCACGGCGACTGGCTCGGCTCCTGACGGCTTCTGTGAGGATGTGCTCGGGGTTCGTGGTCGCATCTTCGAGTTGCAGAAGCTCGACCGATCCGGACCTCTCCAACTTTGCCGACAACTTCACCGCGGCGCGCACGACGAGATGGCGGCACTCGACGTCCCGGAAGAGATCGACGAGGACTGGGCGACGATGACCGAGTTCATGACCGAGATGACCGGAATCCTCGGCGGGCTCGACTTCAGCGACCCCGAAGCCGCCAACCAAGCGTTGTCGGAGCAGGCCGCCGCACTCGAGGAACTGGCGGGCGAAGCCGAAGGTGCGAGCGGCCGGATCGACACCTACATCGAGAGCTATTGCGGTGTCGACCTGACAGGGACGACCCCTCCGGGGAGCTGAACACCGAATCCCGCCGTCATTGCCCAGGCGGGGCGGCCCGGGACGGATGAATCTCACGCCGTCAGGTGCCGGTCCCGATCATCACGCCACGCCAATACATCTCATGAGCCGACCACACGGCGGTGCGCCACGTGGTCGCCGCGGATCATCGACGGCGACCACTTACACCCGGCCATTTCGTCCGGTACACTCCCGCCCACAACCTCCCCGTGGGCCCTGGTTGCCCCTGTCTCGGAAGGAGCTAGCAAGTTGGGAGTATTCCAGGCCATCGGCTCGGATACCCACGAAGAGGTACTCTTCGGCTATGACCCGGTATCGGGTCTCCGGACCATCATCGCCATCCATTCGACTGCTCTCGGTCCCGCCCTCGGCGGGACTCGCTTTTTTCCGTACGAGAACGAAGAGGACGCCCTCACCGATGTCCTCCGTCTCTCCAAGGGGATGACCCTCAAATCGGCGGCTGCCGGGCTCGACCTCGGTGGCGGCAAGGCGGTCATCATCGGTGACCCCGCCACGATCAAGACCGAGCGCCTCCTTCGCGCCTACGGTCAGATCGTCGAATCTCTCGGTGGGCGCTACATCACCGCCGAAGATGTCGGCACCACCACCTCCGACATGGCCATGATCTCCCGTGAAACCGACGCCGTGGCCGGGCTCCCCGAAGAGCTCGGTGGATCCGGCGACCCCTCCCCCGCCACCGCACGCGGTGTCATGGCCAGCATCCTCGCCGTGGCCGAGCACCTGTGGGGAAGCGAGGACCTCACCGGACGCACTGTCGCCGTTCAGGGTGTCGGCAAGGTCGGCTCGAGCCTGGTCGAACGGCTCACCAAGGCCGGCGCCACCACCGTCATCACCGACATCAACCCGAGCGCGCTGGCGCAGGTCTCCGCAGACAACGGGTCCACCATCGTCGGACTCGACGAGATCTACGACGTCGACTGCGACATCTTCGCCCCGTGCGCCCTCGGCGGGTCGCTCAACGAGTCGTCCATCCCACGCCTGCGCGCCACCGCCGTCGTCGGTTCGGCCAACAACCAGCTCGCCACCGAGGCCGATGCCGACCGCCTCGCCCAGCGCGGGATCACCTACGCTCCCGACTTCCTGGTCAACGCCGGTGGCATCATCAACATCGCCAATGGAATCGGCGGATATGACCGCCGGCAGGCGGCCACCGCCATCGATTACATCCACGTCGCAGTGACGGAGGTGTTGACCGCTGCCAAGGGTGAGGGCATAAACACCCACGTGGCCGCCGTCCGGATCGCCGAGGAGCGCATCTCCTCCGTAGGCACGATGCGGCGACACCGCCGCATCGGATGACACCGTGGTCACGGCGCATCCCCGGCAACTGCCGAACGGCGACGTGACCACACCTGGTGGCGCCCATGGCGCAGACGCAGGGCGACGACACCAGTGGATGCTCCGGGAACGGAGCCGGCGACGCCATCTGGTCGCCCGGACCGGTTCAACCGTTGCCGGCCGGGACACGAATTGCGAGAATCACAAGGATTGGTCGGCGGCTCCACAGCCCCGATCGGGATCGTAGAGGGAGACCGAGATGTTGGAGCTGGACAACGTACGGGACCACAAGGCGCTCGGGCTGTCGGACGAGCGGATCGTCGAGATGTACCGGACGATGTTGCTGGCACGCCGTCTCGACGAGCGGATGTTCGCTCTCAACCGCCAGGGTCGCGCCCCGTTCGTGGTTTCCGTCGCCGGTCACGAGGCCACCCAGGTGGCGGCCGCTTTCGCCATCGACCCCTCTATCGACTGGTCGATGCCGTACTACCGCGACACCGCCTACGCCCTGGCGCTCGGATTCACCCCGGAGGACGTGTTTCTCGGGGTGTTCTCCAAGGAGACCGATCCGTGTAGCGGTGGCCGTCAGCTCCCCAATCACTGGTCGTCACGCAAGCTCAACGTGTTCACCCAGTCGTCGGTGATCGCCACCCAGTACCCGCAGGCCTGCGGGATCGCTCACGAGATCAAGACCAGCGGCCGACCCGGTGTCGTCGTCGTCAGCGGTGGCGAAGGTTCGACGTCCGAGGGTGACTGGCACGAGGCGATGAACTTTGCGTCGATCCGCAAGCTCCCGATGGTCTTCCTCATCGAGAACAACCTCTATGCCATTTCGGTGCCCGTCGCCGAGGAGGTGGCCGGTGGTCTCGCCATCAAGGGCCAGGGCTACGACATGCCCGGCATCGAGGTCGACGGAAACAACGCCCTCGAGGTGTACGGAACCATGGCCGCCGCCGTCGAACGGGCCCGCAACGGCGCGGGACCGACGATCATCGAGGCCAAGACCTACCGCTACTACGCCCACACCTCCGACGACGACGACCGGCTGTACCGCTCTGCCGAGGAGGTCGAGCTGTGGCGTCGCAAGGATCCCATCTCGGTGCTGCGCCAGTACCTGGTCGAGTCCCGCCTGCTCGACGAGGCCACCGAGGAGTCGATCGACACCGAGGTCACCCAGGCCGTCGCCGACGGGGTCAAGGCGGCCGAGGTCGCACCCGATCCCACCGATGCGCTGATCAATGTCTACGCCAACCCGATCACACCCACCGAGGCGGTGACCGAACCGGAGCCGACGATCGAGGGCGAGACCGTCAACATCATCACGGCGATCAACCGCAGCCTCCACGACGTGATGGATGCGTTCCCCGACACCGCCGTGTTCGGTGAGGACGTCGCCGGCACCAAGGGCGGGGTGTTCAAGGCCACCGTCGGTCTCACCGACCGTTTCGGCGAAGACCGGTGCTTCAACATGCCGCTCGCCGAGGCGCTGATCGTCGGTGTCGGGATCGGGAAGGCGGCGGCCGGCGGTCGCCCCATCGCCGAGATCCAGTTCGCCGACTACATCCATCCCGCTTTCGACCAGATCGTTTCCGAGGCCTCCCGCATCAGCTACCGGTCGGCGGGGACGTGGAACTGCCAACTCGTGATCCGGGTGCCCTACGGCGGCGGGATCCAGGGTTCGCTCTATCACAGCCAGTCGATCGAGGCCTACTACTCACACGTACCCGGGCTCAAGGTGGTGGTTCCTTCCACACCGGCGGATGTCAAGGGTCTGTTGTGGTCGGCGGTCGAAGACCCCGACCCGGTGCTGTTCCTCGAACCGAAGAAGCTCTACCGCCTGGCCAAGGGCCCCTACCCCGAGGGCGAGCACAAGGTCCCCCTCGGAAAGGCGGCGGTGCGCCGCACCGGAGACGACGTCACCGTGATCGCCTACGGCTCGATGGCGCACTTCGCCCTCGAGGCCGCCGAACGGGTGGCCGAGGACGGCGTCGACACCCACGTCATCGACCTCCGGTCGCTGAAGCCTCTCGACTGGCCCACGATCGAGGCGGCGGTACAGCGCAACGGCAAGGTGCTGATCGTCCACGAGGACAACGAGTTCGGCGGGTACGGGGCCGAGATCGCCGCCCAGATCTCCGCCAAGGCATTCGAGTGGCTCGACGCCCCCGTGGAGCGGTACTGCACCCCGGATGTGCCGACGTTCCCCTATGCGTCCTCGTTGGAGAACCAGGTGCTGCCCAACACCGCAGGGATCGCCGATCGACTGCGTGTGCTCGCCGCCAAGTGACGATCGGTCCCGAAATCATACGAACCTCCCCTGCCACGGTGGGGCCCGACCCGCGGCCTCGGGTAGAACCGATGGTCGGGGTCGGGCCCCGGGCCACTCCAATCCGCCGCATCCCAGGGAACCGGCACCGGGGCTGAGAGCGTCACAAGTGGTGCCCGACCGAGCGATGTGAGGGAGCGATGGGCGGAACCACCCAGGACCACGACTTCGACAGTCGCTACCGCACCCATCGCGACGAGCTGTACCGCACCGTGGTACTGGCCACCAGTGACCGCGATCTTGCGGTCGACAGCGTTGACGACGCATTCGCCACTACCCGAGGGCGCACCTGGCGTCCGGTCCCCGTCGCACAGGTCCTCGCCGCGGCAATCGTCGCCGCACGCCGGGCAACCGGCACCGGCGCCGCCGGCTATCGGCCTGCGGCGCCGGAACTGGCCGCACTCGTGGAGTCACTCCGCCGCCTCGATCTGACCGACCGGTTCGTGGTGCTGGGCCGCAACTATCTGGGCTGGGAGGTCGTCGACGTCGCCACAGCCGTCGGACTCTCCGTCGACGACACCGAGATGCGGTACCGATCCGCCGTCGACACGCTGACCGGCGCCACCGGGATCGCCGAGGACGATCTGGGCCGGCGATTACTGGACGCCGGAGCACCGCTGACCGCACCCTTGTCCCGTCTCGAGGCGGTGAAGGCCTCGGCGCGCACGTCGGAGGGTGGCTCGGGTGGGCGCCGCCACCGGGACCCTGGCCGTCCTCGTCGTCGCCGGATGGCTGGGTGTTGCCCAGCTCACCGAGGACCAGCCTGCATCGTCGGGGAACGTGGCGGGAGGTCCCGACGGGACCAGCGGCCCCACGATCGAGGCCACCCCGGCGTTGATGGATGCGATCGCAGCCGGGAAAGCCGTATGGACCCAGGGTGGCCTGCCCTTCCGGGACGGCGACCTCACCGCCATCGCTGCCGGACCCGACGGATTCGTGGCAATCGGCAACGACTGGACGGATTCCTCCGGTCAGAGCAGCCGTCTCCTCCGCAGCGAGTCGGGTTTCGACTGGGTCGTCGAGCCGTTTCCCCTGGCCGGCAACTCGGGTTGGATGAGCGACCTCACCTATGTCGACGGACGGTTCGTCGGCTTCGGGGCCTCGTTCGGCGGTGGCGGAGGAAGCGAGAGCCCGGTGATCGTCACCGAGACGGACGGCACCTTCCAAAGCCACTCGATCGAGACCGAGCCGACCATCGAGATCGGCAACGAAACCATCAACGTCTCGGCCAGTGTCAGCTCGATCGCCGTAGACGGCGATTCCTGGACGGCGGTGGGAACCCTCCAGGCTCAGGACGACCTGTTCCCATTGATCGAGGAGGCCCTCCCCGACGACATCGATGCCGGCGGGGGCTGGGGGGTCAGTGCCGACGGTATCGACGTCTACGGTCCCCGTGGCGACGTGATCCACACCGCCACCGCCGAGGAACTGGACCTTCCCGAAGGTGTGTTCATGTTGATGAGTTCCGGGCTCCCCACCGTGTGGCGCTCCGAGGACGGGGGCGAGACGTGGGAAACGGAGCGGCTCGGCACCGAATCAGGCGGGAACGGGTGGTATCTGGGTCGGAGCGTGAGCGTCGGCGACGCCCTGCTGGCCGTGGTCCATCAGGAGTTCGCCACCGCCCTGTGGCGAATCGACGGCGACGGCTGGAGCCGTGTCGAGATCGCCGAGGGGGTTGCTCCCCGTGACCTGGTCCGCTTCGACGACCACCTCTACGTCAATGGATGGTCGAGTCGGTCGTCCGACACCATGTGGCGATCCGCCGACGGGGTGTCGTGGGAGCCGGTCGGTGGCGAAGCGACCGCCGGAGTGGTGACGGAGCGTCTCGTGGTCTCCCCCTTCGGGTTGGTGACGTGGGGGACGGCGGCCGGGATGCAGGCGCTCGATCCGGCGGTGGTCGAGTCCGACGACCTGACCCTGACCATGGACGTCAGCGGCCGCTACGTGATCACCGATGCCGAAGGCGTCACGCTGCTCGATGTGTTCGCCGAAGCGTTGCAGCGGGGCCCCGAGGGCCGCATCGCCTTTGTCGACGAATCGGGCGAGGAGGTGCTGGTGGTCACCCAGCGAGAGATCGACCAGGCATGGGAGCAGGTGTTCAACGTCGACCCGCAACCCGTGGGCGGGTTCTCCCTTCTGGTGTCGGAGGACGGAACGACATGGGTCCCGGTGGACACCTCCTCGGTGACCGATGTCTTCCAGCCGAACACCGCCGCCCTGGGCAAAGATGCGATCCTGGTGAGCGGGTACAGCGAAGGCGGCGGAGAGGCCGGACCCGCGATCTGGGTGGTCGCCCCCGGCGAATGACCCGGGCCGCGGCGACCATACGGCCGGATGGGACCGGCGGACCGGTGCGTGCCGTATCCTGAGGTTCGATGGACTACGAGATCCGGGACGCCCGGCCCGACGACAAGAACGCCATCTCCGGCTTCACCCAGGAGACATTCGCCTGGGGTGACTACGTCGTGGATGCGTTCGACAAGTGGATGGGCGAACCCAACGGCAGGCTTCTGGTTGCCGTCGACGAGGACGACACCCCGATTGCCATGGGTCGTGGAGTGCTCATCTCCGACACCGAGCTCTGGCTCCAGGGTGCCAGGGTCCATCCCGACTGGCGGCGCCAGGGTATCGCCTCGGCGATCGACCACACCATCGAGGCGTGGGCCCGCGAGTACGGGGTGCAGGTGTCCCGGCTGGCCGTCGAGGATTGGAACGAGGCGGCGAGGCGGCAGGTGGAACGGATCGGGATGCGACCGATCGGGACCTGGCTGGTCGCCGAGTGCGACATCTCCGGAGGCTCCCCCACGCCCACCAGCAACGGAGGACGCCGCCCGCCCCCACGCGATCGGTTGGTGGCGGCGGTGTCGGCCGAGGCGGCCCCTGCCTTCATGGCATGGTCGACCGGTCTGCTCGGGAAGGCGGCCCGTCAGTTGGTGGCGATCGGCTGGACCTGGCGGCGTCTCTCCATGAACGATCTGGTCAGGGCCGCCCAGGGAAATGCGCTGTGGATGTCGCCCGCAGGGTGGGTGATGGCGGCGGTGGACGAGGACACCCTCGATGTCGGATGGACCGAGTCGAGCGAGAGCGACATCGCCGATCTGGTGCGCGCCACCCTCGATCTGGCCACCGAGCAGGGGGCCAAGCGGATCGAAGCTCAAGGCGCCCGACATGCCGTGGCTGACCACGACGCTGGAGACGCAGGGATTCAGCATCACCCGTGTCGTGCTCTACGCCAAGGCACTCTGAGCCCCCCGATCGGACCACTCCTGGCCCGTGACGGCTCCGGATCCGCTAGTGGTAGGTGTCGGGATCGAGTTGGTGCAGGAACTGCCGGATGCGATCGATCTCGTCCTGTTCCCCGATGCGTTGCGCCGCCGCACCGAGCCCGCTCAGCGCCGACAGGAAGCCCCGATTCGAGGCATGCGCCCACCGCACGTAGCCGCTCCCCCGCCATCCGGCGCCTCGCAGCGCATCGAGACCGCGGTGGTAACCGATACGGAAGTAGGCGTACGACTCGACGGCGTCACTCGACAGCTCACCGAGACGGGCCCATGCATCGATGAACCGCGGGTAGCTGGCCACGACATCGGCCACCGCCGCCTTCTGGTTCTCGACGGGCATCCGCATGGCTCCGTCCAGCGCCGCAGCCGCCTCGGCGGGTGGCGGGGGGAGCACGGTGTCGGGTGGGCCGGACGGGGTGAGGTTCACAGGAAGGTCGCTCATCCGCCCGAGGCTACCGCGGTGCGCCTTCGATCCCGTCGGCCCCGCCGACGTCGATTTCATGGTCGAGGAGTGCCCGGTGGTAGATCTCCACCGGGTGGGCGATCCGGAACGACGGACCGAGATGGGTGCGGAGCTGCATCTCGCACCCAGGGTTTGCCGAAGCCACCAGCGTCGACCCGGTCCGCCGCACCTGATCGGCCTTGGTGCGCCCCAGTTGGTCGGAGGTGGCGGGGTGGGTGGCCACGTACATCCCGGCGGCGCCACAGCATCCTCCAGTGGGGTCGATCTCGACGACCCGGTAGCCGGCGGCGCGCAGGATGCGACGTGGCTGGTCGACGATGCGCTGGGCATGACGGAGGTGACACGGGTCCTGGACCGCCACCTCCCCACGGTCCACCGTGAGGACCGGAAGCCGGCCGGCATCGATCAGCTCGGCAACCAGCACCGTTGCATCGCGGGCCCGGGCGGCGGTCGATGCATTGGCGGAACCCCAGTGGGTGTAGCCGGCGAGGTGGGCCGAACACCCGGCGGCATCGGCGACGATCAGGTCGTAGCCGGCGAAGACTGCGGCATTCTGGTCGGCCAGCCGGTGGGCGTCGGCAGCGTCGCCGTCGTGTGCGGCCAGCGCCCCGCAGCAGGTCTGCCCGGCGGGAACGGCGACGTCATATCCACCGCGCTGCAACAGGTCGATCAGCGCCTCGTGGACCGGGGTGAACCACGGGTCCATGACACACCCGGCAAGCACGGCGACCCGCCCCATCGAGACCCCGGTGGCGGCGACCTCCCCGCCGACCACGGTGCGGCGTCGCAACGGCAACCGACGCAGCCCGGACAGGCGTCCCAGCGTCCCGGGCAGGATCCGGTCGAGGCCGATGCGCTGTGCCATGGCGGCAGCGAAGGTGACGCCGCCCATGACACGGGGCGAGGGCAGGAGTCGACCGACCACGGTGTGGCGGGTGCGACGCCGGACGACCACATCCCGACCGGTGAGCTGCGCCGCCACCTCGATCCGGGCCCCCTCCATGGCTCGACCGAACGGGACCAGCGAGGGACAGACCACCTCGCAGGCACGGCATTGCAGGCAGAAGCCCATCACATCGGCGAAGGTGTCGTCGACCTCGGCCAGGCCCTCGGCGACGGCCGACATGGCGGCGAGGCGACCGCGCGGCGACGCCGTCTCGTCGCCGGTCAGCCGGAAGGTGGGACATACCGGCAGACACAGCCCGCAGGTGATGCAGGCGTCCAGTTCGGCGGGGGTAGGAGCGTCCGGGGTGACCCAGCCCATCACAGCCGTCCCGGGAGCAGTCCGGGATTGATGATCCCGGCGGGGTCGAATGCGGATTTGATCCGTCGCTGGATGGCAATCGAAGCGGGTACCGAGCCCCACGGATCGAGATCCTGGAGGGCGGTGGCGTGGGGGCGGCGCTCCACGACGAGATGCCCGCCGCGGGTCTCGGCCCACCCCCGCAACGAGGTGGCGCCGGCCACATCGAGATCGTCGACACCGAGCTTGATCTCGCCTACCCCGTGGGCCGCCTGAAAGGCCACCACGGATGCGGCGCGTCGCACCTCGCCGACGGCCCCGGCCAGCAGAGCCGCCGGTACCCGGAGCGACAGCACCCAACCGGTGGTGAGCGGTTCGGGCCAGTTCAGACCGGGTGTGGCTTCCGAACCCAGATCGGCCGCACACCCCGCCACGGCTTCGGGGGTTCCCGACACGTAGACCCAGGCACCGGCGCCGGTCTCGATAACCGCAAGCGGTCGATGGATCTGTGTCCGAGCGACGGCGGCATCGGCGACGGGGATGGTGCCGGTGGCGACCGGACTGGGCCACAACTTGAGACAGACGGTGGCGATGAGACCCAGGGCTCCGAAGGATCCGGCGGCCAACCGAGGGAGGTCGTAGCCGGTGACGTTCTTCACCACGGTGCCGCCGGCGGTGACGATGCGGCCATCGCCGGTCACCACCTGGACCTGGAGGATGCGGTCGCGGGTCGGCCCGTAGCCGAGCCGTCGCCAACCCGACACCCCCGCCGCCACGACCCCGCCAACGGTCGCCGACCCGGTGATCTCGGGAAGCACCGCAGTCTGCCCCCGCTCGGCGAGCATCGCTTCGAGGTCGGCGACCCGTACCCCGGCGCCGACCACCACGGTGAGGTCGTCGGGTTGCCAGTCGATCACCTGGTCGAGACCGGAGGTCGCCAGCACGGCGTCGGATGCGACGGGAAAACCAAATCCCTGATGGGTTCCCCCGCCCCATACCCGCAACGCGACCCGTTCGGCAGAGGCACGCCGCAGCATCTCAGCCGCCTCGGCGGTGGTGGCCGGGACGAAGAGCGACGAGGGATCGGGGATCTCGGGGTGGAGGCGGCGCTCCCCGGACCCGGCGGCAAGGGCGTGCAGCGACGCCGTGTTCATCCGGCGATCGCCCGGCGGGTCATCCGGCCACCGCCGTTGCCGGGTAGTCGAAGTCGAAGCAGCGGGATCCGGCGGGGAGGATCTTCCCCGGGTTCATGATCCCGTCGGGGTCGAACGCCTGGCGCAGTCGTGCCTGGGCGTCGAGATCGACCGGTGTGAACACCTCATCCATCAGATCACGTTTCTCGAGCCCGATGCCGTGTTCTCCGGACAGGGCGCCACCGACGGCAACCGACATCCGCACGATCTCCTTGCCGGCGGCGATGACCCGGTCGAGCATCCCTGGTTCCTTGGCGTCGAACGCCATCAGCGGGTGGAGGTTGCCGTCACCGGCGTGGAACACGTTGAGCATGAGCAGGTCGTGGGATGCGGCGATCTCGTAGAGCCGATCCATCACCTCGACCAGCCGGGTGCGTGGGACCACGGTGTCGTGGAGGTAGTAGTCGGGGGCGGCCTGGGCCACGGCCCCGAACGCAGACTTGCGACCCAGCCACAAAAGATCGCGGACGGGGCCCGGCCCGGACACCCGGACGTGGGTTGCCCCGGATTTCCGGGCCAGTGCCGCAATGATCTCCGCCTCGGAGGTGACCGCATCGGTGTGCCCGGCGACCTCGGCGAGCAGGACCGCCGCACACTCGAGCGGATAGCCGGCGTGGACGAAGTTCTCCACCGCCGCCACCATCGGTTGATCCATCATCTCGAGGGCGGCCGGGATGATCCCGGCGGCGATCGTCGCCGAGACGGTCTTCGCCGCTCCGGCGACATCGGGAAACCCGAGTAGCAAGGTCCGTACATCCGGTGGGTTCTCGGTGAGTTTGACCAGGATCTTGGTGACGATCCCGAGCGTTCCTTCCGAACCCACCACCACCGCTCGTAGGTCGAGACCGGGGACGTCGGGCGCCGCACCGCCGAGCATGATCACCTCACCGTCGGCGGTCACCATCTCCATCCCGAGCACATGGGCCACCGTCGTCCCCTCGGCGAGACAGTGGGGCCCGCCGGCGTTGGTGGCGACGTTGCCGCCAACGGTGCAGATCGACTGCGAGGAAGGGTCCGGGGCGTAGTGGAGCCCCAACGCCGCCGTGTGCTGCGACAGTTCCTGGTTGATCACCCCGGGTCCGACCCATGCCGTCCGGCCCACCGTGTCGACATCCCAGATCCGGTTCATCCGCATCAGCGACACCACGAGGGACGGTTCGACCGGCACCGCCCCACCGGCCAGACCGGTTCCCGCCCCACGCGCCACCACCGGCACCTGGTGACGCCGGGCGACGGCGACGCACGCCGCCACTTCCTGAGTGGACTCGGGCAGCACGACCGCCAGCACCTGACCCCGCGTCACCCCCGCATCCTTGTCGTACAGCCGGAGTTCGAGCGGCTGTGTCTTAACACGATCGCCTCCCAGCAGCGCCACCAGATCGTCATTCAGACCCATGCCTCTGAGGCTACCGCCACCAACCCCACGGCGTCGCTGCCCGGCACGGTCGCACCGTAGCCGCGACCCTCCCATGTCAGCCGGGCCGCATCCTCCTGGCCCTCCCCGCCCCGGGGGCGGCACGACCGACCGCCCGGCTCCCTTTCTGGCCTTCCCCGCCCCCGGGGGAGAACGTCGGCCAACCTCGCGGTTCTTGACACCGTCACCTTCCGGCCCTCCCCGCCCTGGGGGGCGGGGTGGCTGCGGACGCCTTTGCGGACGCAGACGGGGCGGGGCGCGACGTCAATGTCCGCCCGACAGCAGTGTCACCGACAGCCGCCCGACCCAGTGAAGGGTCGCGCACGACGACGGGCAACCGCACGGGACGTTTCGATATTCAAGGACGCAGACGTCGCGCCCCGCCCCACCTCCTCCCAGAACCTCGGAGGCACCCCGCCCCCCGGGGCGGGGAGGGCCAGGAGGAGACGTCACGTGTCCTCGGTGAACCGCGGTTCCGCACGACGATCTAACTCACCTACCCGCAGGCGATCACCTTCCGGCCCTCCCCGCCCTGGGGGGCGGGGTGGCTGCGGACGCCTTTGCGGACGCAGACGGGGCGGGGCGCGACGTCAATGTCCGCCTGATCGCAGCGTCACCGACAGCCGCCCGGACAACGCCTTCAAACCACCCGCCGAACTCGACCGCACGCCACCCTCGACGTTCACGGATGCGGACCTCGCGCCCCGCCCCACCTCCTCCCAGAACCTCAGAGGCACCCCGCCCCCCGGGGTCTGTCGATTTACTCGGTCCGCCGATTTCGGGCCGTTGGGGCACAAGAGTTTCGGAGCGCCCAGATTGCCGATCCGGAGGTATTCCGACGCTCCCCCCGGGGCGGGGAGGGCCAAGAGAAGAAGCTGTCACGTATCCTCGGTGAACCTCGGTTCGGCACGACGATCTCACTCACCTACCCGCAGGCGATCACCTTCCGGCCCTCCCCGCCCTTGGGGGGGTGGCTGCGGACGCTTTACGGACACAGACGGGGCGGGGCGCGACGTCAATGTCTGTCCAATCGCAGCGTCACCGACGGCCGCCCTGGCCTGTCTTCAAGACCACCCCCGAAGGGCGGCGGTCGTCAGAGGATCTGGGAGAGGAAGAGTTTGGTTCGTTCTTCCTTGGGGGCGGTGAAGAAGTGTTCGGGTGTGCCGACTTCGACGATCTGGCCGTCGGACATGAACACGACGCGATCGGCGACGGCTCGGGCGAAACCCATCTCGTGGGTGACCACGATCATGGTCATCCCGCTGCGGGCGAGTTCGGTCATCACGTCGAGGACCTCTTTGATCATCTCCGGGTCGAGCGCCGAGGTGGGCTCGTCGAACAGCATCACCTTGGGCTGCATCGCCAGCGCCCTGGCGATGGCCACCCGCTGCTGCTGACCACCGGAGAGCTGA
Organism: uncultured Acidimicrobiia bacterium; assembly: GCA_963708235.1. Lineage (GTDB taxonomy): Bacteria > Actinomycetota > Acidimicrobiia > Spongiisociales > UBA5794. The sequence continues at coordinate 3,423,889 of OY970200.1, forward strand.
CCCGGGTACTTACGTGCCTGTTCCGGGATCTTGACGCGCTCCAACATCTGCATCGCCAGGGTCTCGGCGTCCTTCTTGGACATGTGTCGCACCTGGCGCGGGGCGAGCGTGATGTTGTCGAGCACGGTGAGGTGGGGGAACAGGTTGAACGACTGGAAGACCATCCCGGTCTCGCGCCGGATCTCCTGGATCTTCTTGACGTCATCGGTCAGCGGAATCGAATCGACGATGATCGTCCCGCGGTCGTGCTTCTCCAGCCGGTTGATGCAGCGGATCAACGTCGACTTGCCGGAGCCCGACGGCCCGATCACCACCACCACCTCCTGGTGGGCGACCCGCATGTTGATCCCGCTCAGTGCCTGGAAGTCCCCGAAGAACTTGTCGACGCCCTCCAGGCTGATCATCGTGTCGCCGGCGACCTGGGTCGCATCGGCGAAGACCGCGTCGTGAGTCATCGTTCACCTACTCCAAGTTTTGTCTCCAGACGGCGCGCCTCGCGCGACATCACATATGAACCGACCCAGAACACCAGGGCCACGAACCCCAGGGTCACCGTCTCGAACCCCTGGGCGAGGAAATCGGGCTGGTTGTTCGCCACCGATGAGACCTCGAGCAGATCGAGCAGACCGACCAGGCTGACCAGGGTCGTGTCCTTGAAGAGGCTGATGAACTGACCCACCATGGCGGGGATCGTGGCCCGCAGTGCCTGCGGGAGCACGATGAGTCGCATCGTCTTCCACGGTGACATCCCCAGCGCCTGGGAAGCTTCGATCTGACCCTTGGGAACGGCCTGCAACCCGCCACGGACCACCTCGGCGATGTAGGCCGACTCGAACAAGGTGATGGCGATCAGCACCCGGATGATGGGGCCGGGTCGCAGTGCCTCGGGGAGGAAGAAGCCGATGACGAAAATCCCCATCAGCAGCAAGGTGATCAGCGGCACCCCGCGCACCAACTCGATGTACGTCACCGAGAGGTACCGCACCGCCGGGAGCGACGAGCGGCGCCCCAGTGCCAGCAGCAGACCGATCGGGAAGGCAAGGGCAATACCGGCGATGGTGAGGAACAGCGTGAGCTGGAGCCCGCCCCATCCGTTCCAGTCGACCCCACCGCCGGTGAGCACGAGGTAGATCGAGGCGGTGAGCACCACCAGAACCAACCATGAGAGCCGCCTCAGCCAGGCGGGTGTGTGCCGTGCTGCCATGAAGGTCCCGATCCCGGCGCCGAAGGCGGCGATCACCGTCAACGTAGGTCCCCAGGTCGAGCTGAGCGCCAGGACGAGTGCGATCACACCGAGGATCGGCCAGAAGCGCCGCAGCACATCGAGGGGACGGGAAGGCCGGAAGGGAACTCCCGCCTCGACCGACCGGGCGCGGGCCGACGCCTGGAGCACCCCGGCGACGAATCCGATGATCACCGCAAGCAGCACCACGGAGACGGCCGGTCGCCACATCTGGTCGCGGGGGAACCGCCCCACCATGAACAGGGCCAGGTTGGCCCGGAGGATCGTGTAGTCGGCGGTGAGCACGAACCGAACCACGGTGAGCAGCGTCCAGGCCGCCAGCGATCCGACGACGACGGTGACAATCGTGTCGTACCAGGTGCGGAACAGGTTGGCGCGGATCCAGTCGGGGATCGAGACGGCGTGGACCGGGGGACGGGTCAGGTCCTCGTCGGGCGGGGTGGGGATCCCGGTGTCGAGGGTCATCAGTTGGTCACCAACTGCAGCCGGCGATTGAGCAGGTTGACCAGCAGCGAGATGATCAGCGAGAACATCAGGTAGCCGGCCATCACCATCAGGATGAGCTGGGGCGCCGGCTGACCGTTCCCGATCGCCTGCCGGGCCACGGCGGTGATCTCGGCGAACGCCACGGCCATCGCCAGCGAGGTGTTCTTGGTGTAGTTGAGGTACTGGTTGATGGTCGGGGGAATACCGATCCGCAGAGCCTGGGGAAGGACAACGAACCGGAGACGCTGGAACCCGCTCAGGGCCAGTGCGTTGGACGCCTCGGTCTGACCCTTGTGGACCGCCTGGATCGATCCGCGGGTGATCTCGGCGACGTGACTGGCCGTGTAGAGCACCAGGGCGCCCATCAGGGCGAAGTAGGAGGTGAGGCCGCTGTACCCGCCGGTGACCACCCGCCCGTCGAGCACCGGCGGCGAGAGTCGGATCGGGGCGCCGAGCACGAGGTAGGCGAGCGATCCGACGAACACGAAGATTCCGAGCGACCAGGCGACCCGGTGGTGGGGTTCGCCGGTGGCGGCGAAATGCCGGGTGCGCCACGTCCAGACGATGATGGCGGCGACGAGAGTGACCGCCATGATCGTCACGAACGTCGAATAGCCCGCCTCGGCGCTGAACCCGGGAACGCTGATCCGGAGGTTGTTGATGACGAACAGATCGAGTGGCGTCGATGACTGGGTGAGACGGGGCAGCGGCAGGACGATCACCCGGAAGAAGAAGACGATGATCAGCAGCGGAGGGAGGTTGCGGAAGATCTCGACATAGGCGGTGGCCATCTTGCGCGCCAGCCAGTTGTTCGAGAGACGGGCGACACCGATGACCACACCGAGGATGGTCAGCAGCGGAATCCCGACGACGGTGAGGGCGAAGGTGTTCTTGATCCCGACCCAGAGCGCCCGGCTGATCGCCGCGTTGGGGCTGAGCGGCGAGTCGGCGATGGGGACACCGAACGGTTGATCGAGGAACCCGAAGTCGGTGCGGATCCCCTGCGCACGCAGGTTGGTGGTCAGGTTGTTGTAGAGGACGTACAGGATCAACGCCGAAACGGCTATGGCAACCACCTGCAAGACGGCGCGGATGATCCGCAGATCACGCCACAACGGGGTGCGGGTGTGGGGGCTCTGGGTGGTGGTGGTCATTGCAGCCTTGGGGGAAGCGAGGGGCCCCATCGACTGGCGATGGGGCCCCTCGTGTCACTATCCCTTCAGATCACCGGTACGGCGGTCCGTAGAGCAGACCACCGTTGGTCCACAGCTCGTTGACGCCGCGCGGCACACCGAGCGGCGCAATGTTGCGCTCGTAGATCTCGGCGTAGTTGCCCACGGAGGAGATCACGTTGCTTGCCCACGCCGGATCGAGACCGAGACCGGCATCGAACACGGCCATGTTGCCTTCGCCATCATCGACCTCGAGACCGAGGAAGCGCCGGATGTCGGCGTTCTCGCTGTCGGCGAACGAGTCGAGGTTGGTCGAGTCGATCCCCAGCTCCTCACCGAGGATGGTGCCGATGACCACCCAGTCGACGATCTGCGCCCACTGGCTGTCGCCGTCACGCACCACAGGGCCGAGGGGCTCCTTGGAGAACGTCTCGTCGAGAATGACCAGGGCGTCGGGGCCCCCCTCGGCGTCGGGGAAGGCGCTCTTGACACCAGCGAGCTGGCTCTTGTCCGACGTCCAGCCGTCACACTGACCTGCGATGAACGCTGCCTGGAGCTGCTCGTTGTCCTCGAACGTGGCCGGGGTGTACGGGATGGTCCCGAACCGGGTCTGCAGGTTGAGCTCGGTGGTGGTCCCGGTCAGCACGCAGATCGCCGTGTCGGCCATGTCCTCGATCGACGAGAAGCCGTCCTCGGCCCGCACCATCATCCCCTGACCGTCGTAGAACGTGGTGGTGAGGAAGGTTGCGCCTTCGGCACCGTCACGGGTGGCGGTAAAGGTGGTGTTGCGGATCAGAACGTCGATCTCGCCGGACTGCAGGCTGGTGAACCGCTGGGCGGCGTCCAACGGGATGTACTCGACGGCCTCGGCATCACCGAGCACGGCGGCGGCCACTGCACGGCAGTAGTCGATGTCGAATCCGCTGAAGTTCCCGTCCGCATCGGTGAACCCGAAGCCGGGAACGGCCGCATTCACGCCACAGCGCAGCGCTCCGCGATCCTGCACCGCTGCCAGCACCGAACCGCTCGGGGTCTCGGTTCCAGCGGCGGTCGTCGTCGTCTGGTCGTCGCCACCGGCGTCGGCGTCGGCGGCGGTCGTCGTGGTGGCGTCGTCGCCACCGTCGTCGTCACTACTACAGGCTGCAAGTACCAGTACCAGCACAAGCAGCAAGCCAATCATTTTCTTCATCAGGACTCTCCCTCCACGGGGGTATGGTTTTCGCGCCAACCCTTGCTGGGCGAAGCTAGCCGTTCCGACCCCTAGGTTTCAACCTCGGATCGGTTCCGCAGCATGGTGTGGAAGAATCGGGTGATGGCCAACGATCAGTCGGAACGGGTTTATGTCGTGACCGGCGCAACCGGCATCGCCGCCGCCGGAGCACGCCGGTTCGCCGCCGACGGAGCCAGGGTGTTCGTGGTGTCGTTGCATGCCGACGACTGTGCACAGCTCGCCGACGAGATCCGCACCGGGGGCGGTGAATGCGAATGGGCCGCCGCCGACCTCACCGACGAGGCGGCAACCGTCGCCGCCTTTGCATCCTGCGGCGAGAAGATGGGGCGGATCGATGCCCTGTTCGCCGTCGCCGGCGGCAGCGGTCGCCGCCACGGCGACGGCCCGATCCACGAGATGCCGCTCAGCGGTTGGACTGAGACCTTCCGACTGAACGGCTCCCCGGCGTTTCTCGCCGTGCGAGAAGCCGTCCGATCGATGCTCGGGGATCCGGCGCACGGCGGGGCGATCGTGGTGGTCGGCAGCGTGCTCGCCGACCACCCGGTGCCCGGGCTGTTCGCCACCCACGCCTACGCCGCGGTGAAAGGCTCGACGGCGGCGCTGACCAGAACCGTCGCCGCCTACTACGCCCCACACGGGATCAGGGTCAACGCCATCGCCCCCGGTCTGGTGGCGACGCCGACGGCGGCGCGCGCCGCCGCCGATGCAGCGACAGTGGCATTCGCCGCCGCCAAACAACCGCTGGCCGGCGGTCTGCTCGATCCGGACGACGTGGCGTCGGTGGCGGCGTTCCTCCTCTCCGACCACGCCCGGATGGTGACCGGCCAGGTCGTCGCCGTCGACGGCGGGTGGAGCGTCACCGAGGCGCGCCAGTGATCCGCCCGCCACTTCCGGAGGCGATCATCGAGGACCGCCTTGTCGCCATCGCCCGCGGGCTCGAACCCACCCGGCTCGCCGAGGTGATCCCGGCACTTCTCTCCGGGGGGATCCGGGTCGTCGAGATCACCCTCGACAGTCCCGGGGCTCTCGACGCCATCGCCACCTGGTCATCACATCAGGGCGAAGGCGGCGCCGTCATCGGTGCCGGAACGGTGCTCGACCTCGACGACGCCGTCGCCGCCGTCTCCGCCGGTGCCCGGTTTCTCGTGGCCCCGCACACCGACCCCGAGCTGATCGGATGGGCGGCCGCCTGTGACATTCCGTTCCTCGCCGGTGCGGTCACCCCCACCGAGGTGGTCGCCGCGTGGCGGGCGGGAGCGGCGGCGGTGAAGGTGTTTCCCGCCCGCCTCGGTGGGCCCGACCACATCGCCGATCTGCGGGGGCCGCTCGGGCACATCCCGCTGGTCCCCACCGGTGGCATCAGCGCCGACAATGCGGCTGCCTATCTGACCGCAGGGGCGGTGGCCGTCGGCTTCGGCTCGTGGCTGACGGCTCCCGGCGACACCGCCGGGGTCGCCCGGCGGGCCGCTGCCGCCACCCGGGCCTGTCGGCCCAATTCACCCATGTAGATCTATATGTATAGACATATGGCTCGTACCCCGATACACTCGGCACCATGGAACAACCCCTCACCATCGCCGACGTCACCTACGAGCAGGTGGCCAAGACCATCGACCACTCGCTGCTGCGACCCGAGCTGACGCTCGACGAAGTGGTTGCCGGATGCGAGCTTGCCGCCCGCTACGACGTTGCGTCGGTGTGTGTCCGCCCTGCCGATGTGGAACTCGCCGCCGGGGTGTTGGCCGGCACCGATGTCGCCGTCGGCACGGTCGTGGGGTTTCCCCATGGCGCCAACGCGACCGCCACCAAAGTGTTCGAGGCCCGGCTCGCCCGGACGCAGGGCGCCACGGAACTCGACATGGTGCTCAACATCGGATGGTTGCGGTCGGGTGAGTTCGATCGCGTCGAGGCCGACATCAGAGCAGTTGTCGAGGTTGCCGACGGCGCCCTGGTCAAGGTGATCCTCGAGAACGCCTACCTGGACCACGATCAGAAGGTCACCGGCTCCCATCTCGTCGAGGCTGCCGGTGGCGACTATGTCAAGACCTCCACCGGCTTCGCCCCGTCGGGGGCGACGCTCGACGATCTTCGGCTGATGCGGGACTCCGTATCGCCTCACATCAAGGTCAAGGCCGCAGGTGGAGTGCGCACGCTCGATGCGCTGCTCGAGGTGATGTCGATCGGCGTCACCCGGTCGGGGGCCACCACCACCGCCCTCATCCTCGACGACTACCGGGCTCGCACCGCCAGCTGAGCCACCACGGTCCCGGCGGTCCGGTCGGGCCGCTCGGCGGCTCCAACCTCGACAGGCCCGACACTCGGCGCCTCGCTCCGGGGCCCTCCGGCGGCTTTCGTCCCCTCGCCCGGGCGGGGGGACACCGCCACGTCCGACAGCCCGGATATGCCGCTCAGACGCCCGCTTCACATCCGGGCTCGCCCAACGGCCTACCGGCGAGGGCGGCGCCGATGGCGCCCGCCAGCGGACCGAGTGCGGCGGGAACGATCCGGATCGCCTCCGCCGGGACCAACGTGACCCGTGAGGTGACCGCACGACGGATCGGGTCGAGAACGATGTCGCCGGCGACGGCGATGCCTCCCCCGATCACGATCCGATCCGGGCCCAACACCACCACCATGTTGGCCAGGGCGATTCCGAGATACCCGGCAACGGTGTCGATGGCCTCGATGGCGCCGCGCTCCCCCCGGGCGGCGGCGGCGTAGACCTGCTCGGCGGTCTCCATCCCGGCGAGCTCGGCGAGCACACCGGCCCTGGTCACGGCCTCGGCGCACCCCATGGCACCACACCCGCACTGCGGCCCGTCGGGAAGCACGATCTGATGCCCGATCTCACCGGCGCGTCCGGTACTCCCGAGCCGGAGCCGCCCACCGATCATGACCCCGCCACCGACCCCGGTACCCAGGGTCAGGCAGACGAGGGTGTCGCAACCCATCCCGGCCCCGATGGTCCCCTCCGCAAGGGTGAAGGCCCGGGCGTCGTTGATCAAGGTGACCGGGACCCCGAACGCCTCGGACAGCGGCTCGCTCAGCGGGTGTCCCGGCCACGGTCCGGGGAGGTTGGGGAACAGCAGCACGGTGCCCGCTCCCGGATCGAATACTCCCGGCACGCCGACACCGACCGATGCCACCGGACCATACCGGTCAATGGCGGCTCGACCGATCTCGATCAGTCTCTCCACCACCGCATCGGGCCCCCGCTCGGCGTAGGTGGGATGGGTCTCATCGGCAAGCACCTCCGGGGCCACACCGGGGTCGCCCTCGGCGATGATCGCCACCTTGACATTGGTCCCGCCCAGGTCGAGACCGAGCCGACGGATCACCGCAACGTCATTGGGGTGTCTCGTCGCGACGGAGCACCGCCTCGAACACATAGCGTTCGGCGGCGTAGATGGTCTCGGTGCGCTCCAGGGGCACGCTGTCCTCGTCGACGATGGTGCGCTGCTCGGAGAGCACGACGCCCTCGAGCGACAGATCGAGCAGTCGACGCTCTTTTGCGGTGGCCTTGCGCGAGGTGACCCGGGCGAAGGCCGTGGACGGCATGCGGCCATGTGCCTCGAACATCTGGTGCAGCGATCCGGTGGCGAGATCCTCGTCGAGCACGAACGCACACGAGGGCGTGATCAGGGCCCGCTCGATGGCCATCGGGACGCCATCTGCGAGCCGCAGCCGCTCGACGAGGACGACCTGGTCGGGGTCCTTCAGATCGAGGGCCGCCAAATCCTCTGCGCTGGCTTCGGTCATCTCGGCGCGCAGCACGCGCGATGTCGGGATCAGCCCGCGACGGCGGGTGCTCTCGCTGAACGACAACGGGGAACCCAGAACGCGGGGCACCGGACGGTTGGCGACGAAGGTGCCTTTGCCCCGCTTGCGGTACAGCAGATGCTCGTTGACCAGCATCTGTACCGCCTGGCGCGCCGTCATCCGGCTCACTTCGAAGCGCTCACACAACTCGGCGTCCGATGGCAGCAGATCCCCGGGATTGCTCTGGGCAACGAGCGCCCGCAGGTAGTCGGCGATCTCCTCGTATCGAGCAGCGCTCGGTTTGGTCACAGCGGAACTCCCATCGATGCGACATCCAACCTGGGCCCACCAGGACACTAGACGATTTGTCTAGACATTTCATCGCTCTTGAGGTACGGTCAATCGTATCGTCGGCGACCCAGCGTACCGCCCTCCGGCCAGGGGGCGACGTACCCCTCTGGGTGGCTCTCCGACCTCGTAGAAGGTGGACACCCGAACATGAATGCATCCTCAGGGCGTTGGATGACCGCTGCCCGCCAGATCCTGGATCGCATCGAGCAGACCCAGATGGAGTCGATCACGGCCACGGCGGTGCGATGCGCCACAACGATCGGCGCCGGCGGGCTCGTCCACCTGTTCGGGACCGGGCACTCCAGGATTCCGCTGGAGGAGATGTTCCCCCGCTACGGCTCCTACCCCGGCTTCCACCCCATGGCCGAGTTGTCGATGACGTTCCACACCCAGATCGTGGGTGTCAACGGGCAGCGCCAGGCCATGTTCATCGAACGGGTCGAAGGCCTCGCCGAGGCAATCCTCGACAACTTCACGTTCGGTCCTCACGACATGATGATCGTCTTCAGCGCCGGTGGCCGAACCGCGGTACCCATCGAGATGGCCGCCGGAGCCCGCAAGCGCGGTCTCGGGGTGGTGGCGGTGACGGCGGTGGAGCAGTCGATGGCGGCGGCGTCGGAGCATCCATCCGGTCTGCGGCTGCTCGACCACGCCGACGTCGTCATCGACCTGTGTATCCCCACCGGTGATGCCCTGGTCACCCTCGACGGGCTCGACACCCCGGTCGGGCCGGGATCGACGGTGGCCAACACCGCCATCGTCAACGAGATCAAGGTGCAGACCGCCGAGCTTCTCATCGAGGCCGGAGCGATGCCGCCGGTGATCACGAGCAGCGCCGTGGTGGGACCGCAGCGGGCGTCCGAACTCTTCGACGCCGCCTACGGTGAACATGCCCGGCGCTACGCCGAGGTGCTCGCCACCAGCTGAGCGCATGTCGCTCCGCCCAGCGGGCGTTTCCGGGTAGGCCGTCGCCGGGTAGCGCACGCCCGAGTGCGCCACCGGGGGATCGGTCGAGACGGAGCAACGCCATCAGGCGGGCCGGGCCATCTTGGACATCGCCCCCGCCATCGGTTTGGGTGGGTGGATCGGTCGTTTCGACCTCTCATCAGCCCGATATCCGCACCTTTGTCCTTGACAGTGACCGAAGTGCGTGCTCAACTGACGAAACCATGGCAAACCGCACTACGCAGGGGGGAACTCCGGGCGAACTCCTGCAACTGATCCGCCGCGGCGAAGCCACCACCCGCACCGCACTTGCCGGTGCAACCGGGCTGGCACGGTCGACCGTTTCGCAACGCATCGATCAGTTGATCACCGACGGCCTGGTCACCGAGGTCGGCGAGGCCCCCTCCACCGGTGGCCGCCCTCCCGCCGTCCTCGGATTCAACCATGACGCCGGGATCGTCCTCGTCGCCGATCTGGGTGCGACCCATTCCCGACTCGCCGCCAGCGATCTCGCCGGTCGCCCGCTCACCGAACTTGCCGTCGACCTCGACATCGCCGCCGGCCCCGATCATGTCCTCGGGGTGGTCAAGAAGTGCTTCCACGAGGTGACCGCAGCCGCCGGACGATCGTCGGTCGATGTCCGCGCCATCGGTATCGGTGTTCCCGGCCCGGTCGAGTTCGCCGCCGGCCGCGCCGTCAACCCGCCGATCATGCCCGGCTGGGACGGGTACCCGATCCGCGAACGGTTCTTCGACCACTACGGGGTCCCGGTCCTGGTCGACAACGACGTCAACATCATGGCGCTCGGTGAGCACTGGGTGCTGACCCCGTCACCCAACGACCTGCTCTTCGTCAAGGTCGGCACCGGCATCGGGTCCGGACTCATCCTGGGGGGCCGCCTCCATCGCGGCGCCCAGGGCGCCGCCGGCGACATCGGCCATGTCCAGGTCATCCGCGAAGGTGCGGTGTGCCGGTGTGGCAATCAGGGATGTCTCGAGGCGGTCGCCGGAGGACGGGCACTCGCCCAGATCCTCTCGGAGGCAGGTCTCGACGCCTCCACCAGCAGGGACGTGGTCCGACTCGCCAAGGTCGGCAACGCCGCCGCCACCCAGGCGGTGCGCGAGGCGGGCCGTCTGCTCGGGCGGGTGCTGGCATCGATGGTCAACATCTTGAACCCCGACACCATAATCGTCGGAGGCGACGTCGCCGAGGCCGGCGAACAACTTCTCGCCGGAGTCCGTGAAGTCGTCTACAAGCGGTCCACCGCACTGGCCACCTCGCGGCTCCAGGTCCTCCCCAGCTCGCTCGGCGACCGGGCGGGAATCACCGGCGCCGCCGCCATGGTCATCGAGCACGTCTTTGCTCCGGGCATGATCGACGCCGCCCTGGCCGGAGCCAACCACGGTGCGCACCGATGACGCCCCAATATTCTTGGGAGGCAACCCCCATCCAGGGGTTGCCACGATCACAACACCCCAAGTCGCCGCCCTCTGGCGGCATAGCAACAGAAGGAGAGGAACAAAGGATGAGGCAACGTAAACCAGCGAGCCTTAAGCTCGCGGCACTTCTCGCCGCCTTGGCCCTCGTAGTGGCCGCATGCGGCGGCGACGATGATGCCGACCCCACCACCACGGCTGCGGCCGGTGGAGACGTCACCACCACGGCAGCAGCCGGTGGAGACGGTGGCGACGGCGACTATGTGCTGGGTGTCAGCAACACGCTCGTCGGCAACGCCTGGCGTGAGCAGATGATGTGTGCCATCAAGGCCGAGGCCCTGGCCAGCGGCCAGGTGTCGCAGGTTATCGAGAACAACCGGAACGCCGAGGCCACCGACCAGATCGCAGACATCCAGGGCTTCATCTCCCAGGGCGTCGATGCGATCATCCTCAACCCGGCCGATCGTGAGGCGCTCAATCCGGCCATCGAGGAGGCCATCGCCCAGGGGATCGTCGTCGTGTCGGTCGACTCGCCGGTCACGGCCGAGGGCGCCTACATCGTCACCAACGACCAGACCGCCTACGGCCGTCTCGGCGCCGAGTGGCTGTTCGACGCGATGGGTGGCGAGGGCAACGTGGTGTACATGCGCGGTATCGACGGTGTGCCCGCCGACACCGACCGTGACGCCGGCTTCCAGGAGGCGCTCGAGGCCAACCCGGGTATCACCATCGTCAGCGAGACCTTCACCGGCTGGGACCCGACCCAGGGTGCCCAGCAGGCGCTCGAGGCGCTCAACGCCTACGACGTGGACGGGATCTGGACCTCTGGCATCGACTACACCGTCGTCGAGCAGTTCGCCGTCGCCGGTGTCGACCCGGTCCCGGTTGTGGGTGCGGACAACAACGCATTCATCGGCCAGCTCATCGCCGGTCAGCCCGGTGCTGCGGTGACCAACCCGCCCGCCATCGGCGGTGTCGGTGTGGCCGTGGCCCTGGACGCCCTCAACGGCGAGAGCCCGGAGCAGACCACGGTGCTGACGCCGGAAGTCTTCGATCACGCTGCGGACGCCGGAGCGGTCGAGTCCATCTTCGTCGAGGACCTGCCTGCCGGGTGGAGCTCGTACATCGAGATCGATCCCTACACCAGCTACACGACGGACCAGGTCATCGCCTGCGAAGGGCCCTGATCCGAGACTGACGGCCACGATCCAGGTCCGCTGACGAAATGGATGCGGACCCGACTCGTGAGTTTCACTGACTAGCCAGACGACGAGCCGGGAGCCACAATGGCTCCCGGCTCGGTCCGGCACCAGCGACGGGCTGGCAACCGGAACGACGACCTGACTCCTTGCAGGGAGCCCGCACCACACAATGACTGACGCAACCCCGCTCCTCACCACGAGCGCCATCGCCAAGAGCTACGGCCCGGTCCTGGCGCTGCGATCGGTCGACCTGACGGTGCAGCCCGGCGAGGTGCACGCCCTCCTAGGTGCCAACGGCGCCGGGAAGAGCACGTTGGTCAAGATCCTGTCGGGCGTGATCGCTCCCGACTCGGGACGCATCCAAGTGAATGGTTCCGAAGTCATAATCCGCCGGCCCGGCGACGCCACCCGCAACGGCCTCGCCACTGTGTTCCAGGACCCCGCCCTCGTCCCCGACCTCACCGTCGAGGAGAACCTCCGGCTCACCGGCGTCGACCGCCAGGAGGTCCGTACCTGGCTCGAGCAGATGGACCTCGGCGACCTCGACTTCGACCACCTCGTCCGAGATCTCCCCCTCGCCGTGCTCCGCCTGGTCGACCTGGCGCGGGCACTTGCGCTCGACCCGCAACTCCTGATGCTCGACGAGATCACCGCCGCACTCTCAGCCGACCAGGCACTCCACGTTGCCAGAGTCATGCATGCCTGGAAGGAGCGCAACCGCTCCGTTCTCTTCATCTCCCACCGCCTCACCGAGGTGCTCGAACTGTGCGATCGTGCCACCATCCTGCGCAACGGCACCGACGTGGTGTCGCTCGACCCCGGCGAAGGTGGCGAGGACCGTCTGGTCGCCGCCATGCTGGGCGAGGTCGCCGAGCAGCCGACAGCCGAGGCGGCGCGGCAACCTCACGAGCCCGAAGCCAATCCGATCGTCTTCGAGGGTCGCGGGCTCACCCGCGGAAACAAGGTCACCGACGTTTCGTTTCAGCTCAGGCGCGGAGAGATCCTGGGGATCGCCGCCCTCGAGGGTCAGGGTCAGGGCGAGCTCTTCCAGATGCTCTCCGGTGACCGCAAGCCCGATGCCGGGGAGCTGTTCGTCGGCGGTGAGCCGCTTCAACCCAAGTCACCCTATGACGCCATCCGCAAGGGTGTCGTTCTCGTCCCGGCTGACCGACTCCACGCCCTCCTCCCGCAGCGCTCGGTGCGAGAGAACCTCGCAACCCCGTTGTACAACCGGCTCGCCCGCTGGCTCGGTCTGGTGCGGGACGAGGCCACCCGCGTCGACGGGGCCATCGAACGGCTCGACATCGACGTCCGAGCCCAGAGCCAGGCACGCCGCCTCTCCGGCGGGAACCAGCAGAAACTGACCATCGGCCGATGGCTGGCCACCGGCTTCGGGGTACTGCTGTGTTTCGACCCCACCCGCGGGATCGACATCCAGACCAAGGCGCAGATCTACGAGCTGCTCCGCGAGCTCGCCGACGAGGGCGCGGCGGTGCTCCTCTACACCAGCGAGCTGCGCGAGATACCCCTGGTCTGCGACCGCGTACTGGTGATGTACCACGGCGAGATCGTCGACGAGCAACCCGCCGCCGGAGCCACCGAGGAGCGCCTGCTCACCGCGGCACACGGCCTGCCACGGGAGGCAGTGTGAGCACCGCCCCAGCTACCACGACCACTGAGCCCATCGGCAGCGGTCTCCGCCGATGGATGCTCCGCAACGGCTGGACTCTCGGGGTCTGGCTCCTTCTACTCGGCCTGATGATCTGGTACGCCACGCTTATCCCCAGGTTCGGGACGTTCAAGGTCTCGTTCATCATCCGCAGCGCCATGCCCTTCGTCTTCCTGGCGGTGGGTCAGGCGGTCATCGTGCTCGCCGGCGGCATCGACCTGTCGGTGGGGGCCATGATGCTGCTCGCCAACTGTGTCGCTGCCCAGTACATGCAGGACCAGCCCTTCGGAGTGGTCCTGCTGATCGCCGCTCTCATCCTCGTCGGTGCCGCCGTGCTCAACGGGACGGTCGGCTGGATCATCAACAAGTCCCAGGTACCAGACATCGTGGTCACGCTGGCGACCAGCTTCATCTTCTCCGGGCTTGCGCTCATGGTGCTACCCAACCCGGGCGGAGGGACCCACCCGAACTTCCGCATGCTCTTCACCGGTGGCGCCACGGGGTTGGGGACCAACTTCTGGCCGTCGGTGATCATGATCACCATTCCGGTTGCCGTCACCGCATGGTGGCTGCGACGTACCCGTTCCGGTCTTGCGCTCTATGCCACCGGGAGCAACAAGACGGCCGCCTTCCTGTCGGGGCTCGACACCGCTCGCTCGAAGATCATCGCCTACGCCGTGGGAGGCGCCTTCGCCGCCATGGCCGGGCTCTCCCAGACCGCGGTCACCGGTCTCGGCTCGGCGGTCGCCTCCATCGGGGCCAGAGCCACGCTCAACAGCGTCGCCGCCATCGTGCTCGGCGGCATCGCTCTCACCGGCGGAGTCGGATCTATCGTCGGAGCCGTGGCTGCCGGGATCATCCTCTTCTTCTTCAATCCGATCCTGACGGTGTACGGGATCGACTCCAACCAGGCCCAAGTGATCCAGGGGGTGCTCATCGTGATGGTGATGATGGTTGCCGGGCTCCTCCAACTCCGGAAGGAGCGCGCCTCATGACGACAGAGATGCTGCCACCCGGCTCAGGTGCTCCCCAGGACACGATCGACCCGGCCTCGAACACCCTGGCCCGCTGGGTGCGGGAGCATCCGTTGGTGGTGCTCAGCGTGGTCCTCCTGGTGCTCATCATCATCACCACCCTGGTGCGACCGGCGTATCTGAGTGTCAACGGGCTCCGCGCCTCGGCCCTCTACGCCGCCCCGGTGGGGATCCTCGCCGCTTCGCAGACGATCCTCATGCTTACCGGGGGAATCGACCTGTCGGTGGCAATGGTGGCCACCGGCGCCGCCTACGCCGCCGCCAGCAAGTCGCCAGAGGGCGCCGTCATCGCCATCGCCTTCGGGTTGCTCGTCGGCCTGCTCAGCGGTGCCACCAACGGGCTCGGAGTCGGCGTCTTCCGGGTCAACCCTTTGATCATGACCCTGGCGATGTCGGCAATTCTGCTCGGCCTCTTCTCGGCGTGGGCGCAGACGATCTTCTCGGGAAGCACCGATGTCGGTCCGTTCATCCGCACCCTCGGGGGCGGTTCGATCAACCTGGCCGGGGTCGCCGTCCCGTGGGCGGTCGTCACGTGGGCGGGGATCTCCGTCCTCATCCTGTTGATGTTGAAACGCACCGGATTCGGGCGGATCCTCTATGCGCTCGGGGACAACCCGGTGGCCGTCCGGCTCGCCGGGGGCCGGTCGTGGCAGATTCTCCTTATCGCCTACACCATGGCGGGCGTCCTGGCCGCAGTCGCCGGCCTCCTCTTTGCGGGCCGCGTCGGTTACGTCGACCTCCAACTGGCATCGCAGTTCCTGCTTCCCTCGGTCGCCGCCGCCGTGATCGGGGGCACGTCGATTTTCGGTGGCGTCGGCACCTACGCCGGAACCATCCTCGGTGCGCTCATCCTCGGCGTGCTCAATTCGTTGCTCAACGTGCTGGGCACGGGACAGGCGGTCCAGCAGGTCGTGTACGGATCGATCGTG
The DNA here is from genome assembly GCA_963708235.1 of uncultured Acidimicrobiia bacterium. Taxonomy (GTDB): domain Bacteria; phylum Actinomycetota; class Acidimicrobiia; order Spongiisociales; family UBA5794. Next base: position 3,439,346 of record OY970200.1, read on the forward strand.
CTCGGTCTCGCGTGGGTCTATGCGCGAGTTTCCGGCGCCCAATGAGGAGTGAGACGTGAGTTTGAGGGACATCAGAGCCGGCGTGGTCGGCGTCGGTTTCATCGGCGTTGCCCACGTCGAGGCGTTGCGTCGGCTCGGTGTCGATGTCGCCGGCGTGGTGGGCTCTTCGCCGGAGCGGGCCCGGGCAAAGGCGGAGGCCGCCAACCTCCCGAAGGTCTACGACAGCCTGGAGGCCATGCTCGCCGATCCCACGATCGACGTGGTCCATGTCGCCAGCCCCAACGACGTCCACGCCGAACAGGCGCTGGCGGTGCTCGCCGCCGGTAAACATGTGGTGTGCGAGAAGCCGCTAGCCATCGACAGCACGGAGACGGCACACCTCGTCGAGGCCGCCGAACAGTCGGGGCTGGTCAATGCGGTCTGTTTCAACATCCGCTTCTACCCGCTGTGCCACCAGGCGGCGGCGATGGTGGCCGCCGGTCAGATCGGCGAGCCCCGGTTCATCACCGGGAGCTACTTCCAGGATTGGCTGCTGCTTCCCACCGACTGGAACTGGCGGCTGGTGGCGGCCACCGGGGGTGACCTGCGCGCCGTGTCGGACATCGGTTCGCACTGGCTCGACCTGGCCCGGTTCATCACCGGTCGGCGCATCGTCGAGGTGATGGCCGATCTTCACACCTTGGTCAAGGTGCGGCACCGCCCCCCCGGCCCGGTGGAGACGTTCGCCGGCCCCGGCGATTCCGGCGAAGATCTGATCGATGAGCCGATGACGTCCGACGATGCCGCCGGGATCATGTTGCGCTTCGAGGGCGGCGGCCGGGGCATGGTGGCGGTGTCACAGGTGTCCGCAGGGCGCAAGAACTCGGTCAACATCGAGGTCGACGGCTCCGAATCGGCGCTGTCGTGGTTCTCCGAGGAGCCCGACCGCCTGTGGGTGGGGCACCGGGGTCGCCCCAACGAGATCCTGCAGCGCGACCCGGCGCTGGTGGCTCCGGAGGCGGGGCGTCTCATCGGCTACCCCGGCGGTCACGTCGAGGGCTACCCGGACACCTTCCGCGCCCTCTTCTCACAGGTGTACGCAGATATCGAGAAGGGACGACCGGCCCCGGACCCGACCTATCCGACGTTCGTCGATGGTCACGATGCGGTGTGTGTCACCGAGGCCGTGGCCCGCTCGTCGGCCGAGGGTCGCTGGGTCCCTGTCGAGAGATAGGAGATTCCCATGAAACTTGGACTACTCACCGCCCCGTTCCCGGACACCGAACTCAACGACGTCGCCGAGTGGGCGGCGGGGAACGGGTTCGGCGCACTCGAGGTGTGCTGCTGGCCGGTCAGCGAAGGCGCCTCGCGGCGGTATGCCGGGACGACTCACATCGTCGTCGACGGACTGACCCAGGACCGGGCCGACGAGATCAACGGAGAGCTGGCCCAACGCGGCGTCGAGATCTCCGGGCTCGGCTACTACCCCAATCCCCTGCACCCCGACCCGGATCACCGGGAGATGGTGCAGGGTCACCTGCGCAAGGTGATCACCGCCGCCGGGATGCTGGGTGTCCCCGTGGTCAACACCTTCATCGGGGCAGACGGGGCAAAGACCCAGTCGGACAACTGGCAGGCCGCCAAGCAGGTGTGGCCGTCACTGATCGCCCATGCCGAGGACGCCGGGGTCAAGATCGCCATCGAGAACTGCCCGATGATCTTCTCGTACGACGAATGGCCCTCCGGTCACAACCTCGCCTACTCCCCCTCCATCTGGCGTGAGATGTTCGACGAGTTCGGCGAGAACATCGGGCTCAACCTCGACCCGTCCCACCTGGTGTGGCAGATGATCGACATCGAGACCGTCATCGAGGAGTTCGGGTCGCGGCTGTTCCACATCCACGCCAAGGACCTCGAGATCGACTGGGCGGGTCTCTACGACCACGGCATCCTGTCGGCAGGGATCGGGTGGCAGGTGCCGCGCCTCCCCGGTCTCGGCGATGTCGACTGGCAGACGTTCTTCAGCTCGCTGTACCGCGTCGGATACGACGGGGTGATTTGTGTCGAGCACGAGGACCGCCAGTGGGAGGGCAGCGACGATCTGATCAAGCGTGGCTTCCTGCTCGCCCGCAACGTGCTCTCGCCCTACATCGTCTGATCGGTGGGAGACCACCGCGGCTACGGGCATTTCGATGTGGTGGTGGTGGGTTCCGGCTCAGCCGGCTCCCCCGCCGCCATCGCCGCCGCACGCACCGGGGCCCGCACACTACTGATCGAGAAGCTGCCGTTCCTCGGTGGCAACTCGACGGCGGTGCTGGACACCTTCTACGGCTTCTACACCCCGGGCTCGCGGGCCCGCAAAGTGGTGGGCGGCATCGGGGACGAGGTCGTCGACGAGTTGCGTCGACTCGGTCCGGTGCTGGAGCGCGCCAACACCTACGGTGCGGGCACCGGTGTCACATACCTGGCCGAACATCTCAAGGTGGTGTGGGAGGAGCTGGTCACCCGGGCCGGGGTCAAGGTGCTGCTCCATGCCTTCGTCCAGGACGTCACCGCCTCCGACGGGCGGGTGACGGAGCTGCTGGTGGCCACCAAGGCCGGTTTGCGCACCGTCACCGCCGGGGTGGTGGTCGACGCCTCGGGCGATGCCGATGTGTGTCATCACGCCGGTTTGGGGTACGAGCTGGCCGGGAGCGAGGGACCGGCGCAGACCCTGACCACGACGTTCCGCATGGTGAATGTCGACATGGAGCGCCGCCACGGCATCGATAAGAACCAGCTCCATGCCCTGATGGCCGAAGCCGCCGAGTCCGGGGACTACGACCTCCCGCGGCGTGAAGGCAGCGACCACATCACCACGATCGCCGGGATGATCGCCACCGTGATGACCCGTATCGACCACGTCCGTCGCACCGGCGACGGTGAGGTCATCAATGCCACCGACCCGGATGTGCTCTCGGCGGCCGAGATCGCCGGTCGCCGCCAGGCGTTGGAATATGTGCGGTTCCTGGTCGACCGGGTTCCCGGGTACGAGAACGCCGCCCTGGTTGCGCTCGGAACCCAGATCGGGCTCCGCGAGACCCGGCGGGTGTACGGCGACTACCGGGTTTCGGGCGAAGACGTGGTCTCGGCCGCACAGTTCGACGACCAGATCGGGTTGTGCGGCGCACCCATCGAGGACCACCACGGTGGCGCCGGAACCGGCACCACCTGGCGCTACCTGCCCGACGGGGAGGCGGTGGGGATCCCGCTGCGCAGCCTGATCGTCCGCGATGCGGTCAACGTGATGGTGGCCGGCCGCTGCTTCTCGGCAACCCACGACGCCCAGGCGTCGATCCGCTCGATGGCGCAGTGCATGGCCATGGGCCAGGCCTCCGGGACCACCGCCGCCCTCGCCGCCGCAACCAGCGGCGAGGTGCGGACCGTCGCCCCCTCCGAGGTCCAGGATGCCCTCCGCCACAACGGAGCCATCCTGACGCTCTGACCCGGTGCTACCCGCCTGCGAAGATGGTTCCTCGGCGACGGGAGGCAAACCCATGATGGCGAGGACGGTGCTAGGAGACGTGGCGCCGGGGGAACTCGGTGCGATCTCGTGCCACGAGCACCTCATCATCGACTCGCCGTTCGTGGCGGAACATTTCCCGCATATCCATCTCGCCTCGGTCGAAGACGCCGTGACCGAGCTGGCGCCGTGGCGACGGGCCGGTCTCGGGACCGTGGTCGACGCCATGCCCGCCGGGCAGGGTCGTGACATCGATCGCCTCGCCGAGATCTCCAGACGGTCGGCGGTCCATGTGGTGGCGACGACCGGGCTGCACACGGCCAAGTACTACCTCGATGTCCCCTGGGCGCTCGATCCCGACCCCGATGACCTGGTCGAGCGCTTCAGCGTGGACATCGACCACGGAGCCGACGGTACCGCTCACCGGTGCGGGGTGATCAAGGTGGCGACCGGTCCCGAGGGTGTCGATGACCGGGCACGCCGGGTCTTCGCCGCTGCCGCCGAGACCCACCGCCGCACCGGGGCACCGCTGCTGACGCACTGCGAGGAGGGTCGCCACGCCATCGAACAGGTCCGGCTTCTGGACACACTCGGCGTCCCGCTCGACCGGGTGGTCCTGTCGCACACCGACAAGGTCGTCGATGTCGGATATCACACCGAGCTCCTCGGCAGCGGGGTCAACCTCGAATACGACCAGGCACTGCGCCAGCCTCCCGACGAGCCCAAGGGCTCGGCATGGCTGATGGGGAGGATGATCGCCGCCGGATTCGGGGCTCAACTCATGCTGGGGACCGATGGGGCTCGACGCACGTTGTGGACCGCCCTCGGTGGAACCCCCGGGTTGGCGTGGCTCTTCACCGGGTATGCGGAGGTCCTCGCCACCTACGGAATCCATCAGGGAATCCTCGACTCGATCCTGGTCGACAACCCGGCGCGCTGGCTGACTTTCGGGTACTCGCGCCCTCCCGGTACCGAACCGTCCAGGTAGTGGTCTGTCGCTCAATTGATGCCGCGGTGTCGCCGAGCCATCGGCGTCGTCTGGCAAGGACGCAGGACGAAGGCGCACTCGCTCCGTGCGTCGAGGACGAGGACGCAGCCAGCGGCGTCGAGGGCCGGCGAGACCGCGGCAGCTATTTGAGCGACGGGCCACTAGGTCGATCGACCGGTGACACCGCATCTCGGCGCGTCTAACGTCACAATGTTCTGCTGGGGGAATTGGGAAGTTCTCGGAGCCGGCAACGGGGCCACCGCATTGTGCGGTGGCTGATCCGCAGTCACCGGCGTCACACGTCGTCGTCGTGGATTTTGTTATCAGGGGGAATCTTGAACTCGTACACCCGTCGCGGGCGCCGTCGTCTTCCGCTCGTCATCGCCGTCCTCGCCATGTTGATGGCGATCACCACCGTCACACCGGCCGCCGGGGAATCCGCACCGCAGGATGACGCCGCGTCGATCGCCGACACCACACCTACGGAACTGCCGGAGCCCTCCGCATCGCAGACCGATGAACGCCTTGGATCCTCCGAGGCAGAGCTGCGGCAGGCGATCGCCGATACCCCGGAAGGCCTGGTCCGCACCGTGGTGACCCTGGCTCTCGACGTCGCCGTGGAGGCCGACCTGTCGTCGGCTGCGGTCGACAACCAGCGGAGCGCCATCGCTGCCGCACTCGGCGACCTCGCGGCCGGGCTCGAGGGCACCGCTTCGGAGGTGCTGAGCGAGTTCGAGGTGGTCCCGTCGGCGGTGATCCTGCTCGACGAGACCGGCCTCGAGCGGCTCCTCGCCGATCCGACCGTGGCCGCCATCACCCTCGATCAGGCGTTCCCGCTGGCGCTGGACGTCTCCACCGGCGTCGTCCAGTCGGACGCCCTCAACACCGCCGGGATCCTCGGCAACAACTTCGAGGGCGCCACCGGGGGCCGCTACGAGGTCGCCGTCCTCGACACCGGGACCCTGCTCACCCACAACGCCTTCACCGGCCGCGTGGTGGCCGGTGCCTGCTTCTCCAGGGGTTCCGACGGTGTGCTCAACGGTGTCTGGGGACTGTCCGAACGGCACCGAAACCCAGACCGGGGTGGCGGCGGGCGCCGCCTGCACGTATTCGGTCGGGTGTAATCACGGCAGCCATGTGGCCGGGATCGCCGCCGGAGCAACCTACGCCTCCGGGGGGCACGAGGGTGTGGCCCCCGGTGCCGGGATCGTGTCGATCCAGGTCGGCAGCCGATTCACCGGGAGTGACTGCGGCGGTGCGGCGAGTCCGTGCTGGCTGTACTGGTTCACCGACATGGACCGCGGTCTCCAGCATGTGCTCAACCTGAAGAACAGCGGCCGCAACATCGTGGCGGTCAACCTGAGCCTCGGTGGACCGGGTCACATCACATCGGCCACCTGCAATGCGGCATTCCCGAACACCCTCGCCCTCACCAACAATCTGCTGGCGGCAGGGGTGGCCGTGGTGGCGGCGGCCGGGAACAACGGCTACACCAACGGCACCAGCTACCCGTCCTGCCTGTCGAGCACCTATGCGGTGGCGGCCACCAACGATTTCGACGTCCCGGCGAACTTCTCGAACCACAACGAACTCACCAGCTGGTGGGCCCCGGGGGTCGACATCAACGCTCCGGTCCACACCGGCGTCACCGCCCGAGCGAATCTCTCCGGGACTTCGATGGCGGCGCCCCACGTCGCAGGCGCGTTCGCCCTGCTGAGGGAGTGCATCGGGAACAACACCCCGGCACAGGTGGCGGACGACCTGACCGCCACCGGGGTCGATGTGACCCGCAGCGGCATCACCAAGAAACGGATCAACGTCCTCCAGGCGGCAACCCGCAACGTCCCCAACAACAACTTCGCCTCGGCACGCACCCTGGCTGCGACCGGCACCGTCAACGACGCCGCCTTCAATGTGTGCGCCGACGCCGAGGTGGGAGAACCTGCCGTCGGATCGCCCCAGAACAGCATCTGGTGGTCGTGGACGCCCTCGGCGAGCGGAGTCGCCATCATCTCCACCGAGGACGGCGGGGGCAACGTGACCACGTTCGACACCGAGCTGACCGTGTTCACCGGGGCGACCCTCGGGGGTCTGTCGCAGATCGCCTATGACAACGACGGCGGCACCGGCACCCGCAGTCTGATCGAGATGGTGGTCACGGCCGGTACGACCTACCGGATCCGTGTCGACGGCGTCGGCGCCAGGAACGGTCGCGTCAACCTGCACATCGAGTCCGGTTTGTCCTGCAACGGCCAGGCGATCACCCACTTCGGCACCAACACCGGAGGCACCATCAATGGCACGCCGGGCAACGACGTGATCCAGGGCGGCGCAGGCAACGAGACCATCAACGGGGGCGGCGGGGACGACATCATCTGTGGTGGTTCCGGCAACGACACCATCAACGGGGGCGACGGAAACGACACCATCAACGGTGGACCGGGCGATGACACCCTCGACGGTGGGACCGGAACCGACCTGGTCCGCTACGCCGGCGCCAGCGACGGTGTGACCGCCAACCTGACCACCGGGACCGCAACCGGAGGGGGCGGCAACGACACCTTCATCGCCGTCGAGAACCTGTCCGGGTCACCGTCCAACGACACCCTGGTCGGGAACTCGGGCAACAACGTCCTCTCCGGTGGCGGCGGCAACGACAACCTCGTCGGCAACGCCGGAAACGACACCCTCAACGGAAACGCAGGCAACGACACCCTCGAAGGCGGCCCGGGCAACGACATCCTCGACGGTTCCACCGGAACCGACCTGGCCCGCTACGCCGGTGCAACCGCCACCGTCAACGCCAACCTGACCACCGGGAAAGCGAGCGGGGGCGCCGGGAACGACACCTTCATCGCCGTCGAGAACCTCTCCGGTTCGGGCTTCAACGACACCCTGGTGGGGAACTCGGCCAACAACGTCCTCTCCGGTGGCGGCGGCAACGACAACCTCGTCGGCAACGCCGGAAACGACACCCTCAACGGAAATGCAGGCAACGACACCCTCGAAGGCGGCCCGGGCAACGACATCCTCGATGGTTCCTCCGGAACCGATCTGGCCCGCTACGCCGGTGCAACTGCCGCCGTCAACGCCAACCTGACCACCAAGAAGGCGAGCGGGGGCGCCGGGAACGACACCTTCATCGCCGTCGAGAACCTGTCCGGCTCGCCCTTCAACGACACCCTCATCGGGAACTCGGCCGTCAATGTCCTGTCGGGTGGCGGCGGTAATGACACCCTGGTGGGGAACGCCGGGAACGACACCCTCAACGGAAACGCCGGCAACGACACCCTCGAAGGTGGGGCAGGCAACGACAAGATCGACGGGAGCACCGGAACCGATCTGGCCCGCTACGCCGCCGCCACCGCCGCCGTCAACGCCAACCTGACCACCAAGAAGGCGAGCGGGGGCGCCGGGAACGACACCTTCATCGCCGTCGAGAACCTCTCCGGCTCACCCTTCAACGACACCCTGGTCGGAAACTCGGGCAACAACGTCTTGTCGGGAGGCGGGGGGAACGACCACCTGGTCGGGAACGCCGGGAACGACACCCTCAACGGCAATGCCGGACGGGACACGTGCAACGGAGGAACGGGACGTGACACCGCCACCACCTGCGAGGTGCTGATCGGGATCCCGTGATCCCGCCGCTGATCTGGTCGAAACACACGGGCTGCCGGTGGTCACCCACCGGCAGCCCCCAGGCCCGCAGCGGGCGAACGGTGTTCAGGGGAGATCCAGATCGGTCCCCAGTGCGCCGGCCGCATCCCCATCAGCGAACACGACACTCCGGGGATGACGACGGAGTTTGGTGGCCGGGAGGTCGGGACCGACCGGTTCCGTCAGGACGCGGGACACAATCTCCGCCTTGCCGGCGCCGCTGACGAGCAGCCACACCTCGCCGGCGTCGCCGATGGGACCGAGCCCGACGGTGACCCCGTGGGTGGGCGGCACGATGAGCTCGCCGTAGCGGGAGGCCCCTTGGCGGGTCTCCTCTGCCAACTCGACGATCCGGGTCGGGGCATCGAAGGGCGCACCTGGCTCGTTCATTCCCAGATGTCCGTTCCGACCCAGACCGACGATCGCCAGGTCGAGACCGCCGTGCTCGCTGATCGCGGCGTCGTACGACCGGCACACGGCTTCCGGGTCTCCGTGGTCCACATCGAAGGTGTGGACCCGCTCCGGATCGAGGTCGACATGCGCCACCAGGTCGCGCTGCAGCATCGAGTCACAGCGCACCTCGTGGCCCGGGGGCAGCCCGAGCCATTCGTCGAGGACGAACACCGTGGCCTCGGCGAAGGACACCGCTCCGGTGGCGACCCTCCGACCCATTTCGGCATACACCGGTACCGGCGTGGTCCCGGTTGCCAGACACATCCCCAGGTTGGGGTTTTCGACAAGCCGGGCCGTCCACAGGTCGGCGATCCGCGACACCCACGACCCGTTGGGTTGCACATCGAGCTGCATCTCGGCGGTCAGGCGGAGACGACGCGGTCGACGAAGGCGCCGGTGTCCTTGTCCTTGAGGATCAGCTTCTTGCGGCCGTCCGGGAGCAGCTCCTCTTTGATGACGGTGTGCCCCTCGTACGTCGCCGCCTGACGACCGATCCGTGGGGTCTCTCCGCCACGCCACTCCACATCGACCGACTCCCACTGGCGGCTCTTCGCCGACCGGTAGGCGGCATCGATGATGGCATTGACCACATACCCGTCGTAGAAGGTCTCGGTGGGCTGGGTGCCGTTGTCGATGGCGTCGAACATATCGGTGAACATGTCGACGTAACCGAGTTCGGCGACCTCGTCGCCGACCGGGAACAGCCAGCCGGTGGCACTTTCCGCCTTCTCGGCGACGTACCCGCCACTACCGCCGGTGGTGAACATCTCGAAACCGGTGCGGAGGAAGTGGTTGAGCCAGATGGTGCCTTCGGTCCCGGCGACCTCGTCGCGGAGGTCCATCCCGCCACGGAAGGTCCAACTCACCTCGAACTGGCCGAGCGCACCCGACTCGAACCTGATCAGCGCCACGGCGTTGTCCTCGGCATCGATGGGATGGACGAAGGTATCGGTCCAGCACATCACCTCGACGGGCCGGTTGCCCTTCCCCACGAAGCTGCGGATGATCTCGATGCAGTGGCATCCCAGGTCGACAATGGGACCGCCCCCGGCCAGTGCGGCATCCCAGAACCAGGCGCTGTGCGGTCCGGGATGGGTCTCGCGGGACCGCACCCAGGTCACATCGCCGATGGCGCCTTCCTGGACCGAGGAGACGGCCTTGAGGGTCTTCGGGGTGTAGACGAGGTCTTCGAGGTATCCGGCGAAGATCCCCGCCGATTCGACCTTGTCGAGAATGCGCCTGGCCTCTTCGGCGTTGCGCGCCAGCGGTTTGGTGCAGAGCACCGCCTTGCCGGCATCGGCGACCATGGCGATCGCTTCCTCGTGCAGATGGTTGGGGAGGGCCACGACCACCACATCGGTATCAGGATGATTGATCGCCTCCGCCATGTCGGTGACACGGTTCGGGATGTCCCAACGGTCCCCGAACGCATCCGCCCGCGCCTGGGTTCTCGAGTACACCACGCCGACCCGATCGCGGTTGCGCTGACCGTGCAGCGTCATCGTGTAGAAGTCGCCGATCAGCCCGGTACCGAGCATTGTCACCGAATGAGCCTTCATCATGAGCCTTTCTCGTCCGCAGCCCTGACCACTGGCAATTGTATGTACAAGTCAACCCCAAGTCCCCCGCCCACCCTCAGCACCACCGACGACCGCCCGAACCGCGCCGGCGACTCCCCGACGAGTGGCACCCGCACGCGACAGATCGACCCACAGGACGCAGACCTCGCGCCCCGCCCCACCTCCTCCCAGAACCTCGGAGGCACCCCGCCCCGCCCAATCGAAGGAAGGGGGGCGGGGAGGGCCAAGAACGAGACCGCAAGCAGGTGCAGGGAACCCCCTTCTGGCCCTCCCCGCCCTGGGGCCAAGAAAGAGCCTCAGGCGGAGTAGGGACACCCTCTGGCCCTCCCCGCCCCTGGGGGGCGGGGTGGCTGCGGACGCCTCGCGGACGCAGACGGGGCGGGGCGCGACGTCAATGTTCGGTCAGCCCACAGCGTCACCGACAACCGCCCGAGCAGCGTCTTGAGGAACCCGATCCGGCCGCACGCGACATGCTGACCCCCAGGATGCAGACCTCGCGCCCCGCCCCACCTCCTCCCAAAGCCTCGGAGGCACCCCGCCCCGCCCAATCGAAGGAAGGGGGGCGGGGAGGGCCAGAAGAGGAAACGCAGACGGGGCTTGGCGTGACGTCAAGGTCCGCTGAGCCCGCAGCGTCACCGAGAACCGCCCGAACACCATCGGGGACCCTCCGACGAGTGGCGGGTGCCGCACGACCAACGGGTGACGGCTGCGCACGCGACCGGCGACGTGTGTTCGTCGGCGGTGGACGGGTGGGGATCGTATGCTGGCGGGATGAATCGTCCTCCTCTTCCCAAGCTGATCCTCGAGAACCGGGCGCTTGCCATCTGCCGCGGTCTGAGCACCGAGACGGTGCTCGAGGTTGCTCCTGCGCTCCGCCTCGGTGGCGTGGAGGTCATCGAGATCACCCTGGACAGTCCGGGTGCGCTCGAGTCGATCGCCGCCCTCTCGGGCGAGATGACGGTCGGAGCCGGAACGGTCCGCTCCACCGCCGGCGCCGCCGATGCGGTGGCGGCCGGTGCCGAGTTCCTGATCTCGCCGCATGTCGACCCGGAGATCGTGCGTTGGGCGGTCGCCCACGATGTCCCTGCCATTCCGGGTGCCTTCACCGCCACCGAGATTCTCACCGCCTGGAACGCCGGCGCCAGCGGCGTAAAGGTGTTTCCCGCAGCAGCGCTCGGTCCGGAGATCGTCGCCACCCTGCTCGGCCCATTGGCCGACGTACCGCTGATGCCGAGTGGCGGGATCACCATCGAGACCGCCCGCGCCTATCTGGACGCCGGAGCCGTCTCCGTCGGGTTCACCGCCTGGCTCACCGCCGCCGGCGACCCGGACCTGGTCACCGCACGGGCGCAACAGGTCACCGCCGCCTGCGCTCCCTGACGACTCGTCGGGCGGCCGGACCTCCGGATGTCCCCGGACTTCCATCTCAGCGAGACGATCCCCGAACGGTCGAGAGCACTAAGTTGCGGCCCGTATCGATTCCGGCCCGGACGGCCACGTCCGTCTGTCACAGCTCGGGGCACGGCCCGAGAGAGGAGAACTTCCCCATGTTCGACACCTTCCGCAATCGCGGTCTCGCACTTCTCGGTGCCATCGTGATCCTCACCGGGCTGCTCGCCGCATGCGGTGGGGGGAGCGCAAGCGACGATGACCTGCGCAACGAGCTCAAGACCATGATGATGCAGGAAGACGCCATGACCGAGGAGGAAGCAGAGTGCTTCTCGGACATCATGGTCGAGGAGATCGACAACGACGTCCTGCGTGACGCCATCGACTCCGGGGAGGACAACCCCGACATGCCTGCCGAAGCGGCAACGGCCATGGACCGGGCGTTCACCGAGTGCTTCGATCTCGACGACCTCATGGAGAACCTGGACCCGGAGGCCGACGACCAGTAGCCGACCGCACGGTTGGTCACCGCCCACCTCCATCCTGCCGCTGACGGTTGGAGGGGCGTCCGCCCGACGGCGACCGCCCCTCCAGCCGCATGCCGGTCCTCTCACATGGGCCGGGTTGTGTGGGCCGGGTTGTGTAGGCCGGGTTGTGTGGACTGGGCTGTGGACTGGGCTCAGGCATTCTCAGCACACACCGACGGACATGACCGGGCGCCACGTGGCGGCGGCGCCCGGTCAGGCGTCGGCGCCGGCCGACTTACCGAAGTAGTAGCCCAACGACAGGGTGACGATGGGGAGCACCGCAACGGTGATGATGTTGCCGAGCAGATCTTTGGTTTCCAACCATCGAGCCGTGCACTCACCTGCGGCCTCCGCCGCCTGATCGCGGCAGATGAAGCCCGAAGATTCGCCGAACACCGCCCACGCCCCGTAGGCGATCACCGTCACGAAGAAGATGATCAGCACCGTCATCGTGACGATGAGCCGGGACTTCTCGGTCCGCATCGAGTCGACCGCTGCCTCGGCGGTGTGAATCTGGACCTCGGCTTCCTGTTGGGTGACCTGGAGCTCGCTGCGGATCTCCGAAATTCGATCCTGGAGGTCCAGGCTGGCGAGCGTCATCGATGACCTCGAGCCAGATTGGTGGCCGCCTCCCCCAAGGCTCGCGCCTGGGTCGCATCCGCCTGCGCCTTCACCAGCAGTGCGAGTCGCTCGACGTCGTCGTCGATCCGATCCGCTCTCGCCGATGCCTTGCGACTGGCTTCGAGCAGAGCCGCCGCCGATCTCTGCAGATCGCGCGCTCCTTGCTTCGCCGTCTTCACCATGACTCTCTCCCTCTCGCGCCGGGTGGGCGATCAAGTTAGCGATGCACGGAGGCATATCGCGGTATTCTCCGCCGTCTGTCGCTGACTCAGGGCTTGTGACGATTGATTCCAGTATCTGCCACAGCCTTCACCTCGATGGTCACACGCGGGGCAGCGGCAGCCGCCGTCGGGCGGCGGTCACAACGACGCGGGGCGACCGCCTTCGACACCGCTGTCACTACGATCGAACTGTCCACCCCAAGAGGAGACCATGGCCACCGTCATCGAAGCCACCCCCAACCCGAATGCCCTCAAGTTCAGCGTCGGGCAGGATGTCGGCGGCCCGAAGACGTTTGTCGCCGGTCGCCCGGCCGACGACCCGGTGGCCTCGGAACTGCTCGGGCTGACCGGGGTGTCGAGCGTGTTCATGAGCGCCGACTTCGTCACCCTGTCGAAGATGCCAGATGCCGACTGGGCGGTGATCGCCGAAGAAGCCCGGTCGATCCTCGATCGTCACTTCTCCTGAGCCCTGCAGCGGACATCCGGCACGACCCACCGGCTCCGGATCCAGACCCGTCCACCGGACCGGCGCCGACCACCTCGCCCCTCGCCCCTGACGAGTCCAAGCGACGGGTGAAGCGGGTCGCCACCGGGCTCCTCGTCGCCATGACGGTCATCTTCGTGGTGGCGACGATTCTCGAACGCAACCATGAATGGGCGACGCTGATCCGTGTCACCGCCGAGGCTTCGATGGTGGGGGCTCTCGCCGACTGGTTTGCCGTCACCGCCCTCTTCCGGCATCCCCTCGGTATCCCGATCCCTCACACCGCCATCATTCCCCGCCGTAAGAACCAGATCGGCCGAGCACTCGGCGGATTCGTCCAGACCAGCTTCCTCACCCGCGAGAACCTCACCGAACGGGTCCGCAATGCCAGGCTCTCCGACCGGTTGGGAGCGTGGTTGGACGACCCGGTCAACGTGGGCCAGGCCACCCGACAGGTCACCGAGGGAATCGCCGGACTGGTGTCGAGCCTCGACGACGACCAGCTCGGTCCCGCCCTCCAGGAGATGGCGATCGATCGGATCCGCAGCCTCGACCTGGCTCCGCTGGCGTCCATCGCTCTGTCAGGGGCCACCTCGGACGGCCGCCACCAGGACCTGGTCGATGCGCTGCTCCCCGTCGCCCATCAGGCGCTCGAGACCAACCGTGGAGCGTTGTCGGCCGCGGTGCAGCGGACCTCGCCCCGCTGGCTGCCGGGGGCGCTCGATGACCGGATGCTGCAGCGGGCGCTCGATGCGGCGCATCAGTTCCTCGACGATGTCGCCGCCGACCGTGACCACCCGTTCCGTGCCCACGTCGACACCATGGCGACGAGAATGGTGGAGCGCCTCCGCACCGACCCGGCCCTTGCCGCCCGAGGCGAAGCACTCAAGGAAGAGCTGCTGGCCCACCCGGCGACCCAGCGTTACCTCGCCGGGATCTGGGAATCGGCCAAGGAATCGATCATCGATCAGGCCGGGGATCCGCGCAGCGCCTTACGCAGCCGGGTCAGCGCCGCCATCACCGGATTCGGGGAGTCGCTGCGGACCGATCCGGTGCTCCGCGATCGCATCGACACCTGGGCCGAGCGGATCGCAGGTGAGCTCGCCGATCGATTCCAGGGCGAGATCAGCGACCTGGTGACCAGCACCGTCGACCGCTGGGATGCCCAGGAGACGTCGCAGCGGCTCGAAGATCTCATCGGTCGCGATCTCCAGTTCATCCGCATCAACGGCACCGTGGTCGGAGGCCTGGCCGGGCTCGCCATCTACCTGGTGTCGCGACTGTTTGCCTGAAACCGCAGGAGCGGGCACCCGAGCGATCGCGTATCGTCGCATCCATGACGCACCCGACGATGTACACCGAGGACGACCCCTATCTCTCCGAGCTGCGGGCGATCTGCCTGTCGTTCCCCGAATCGGTGGAGGTGGAAGCATGGGGGCGACCCACGTTCCGGGCAGGGAAACGGATGTTCGCCGTCTTCAGCGACACCGTCCACGCCGACGGCGACGCCGGTGTCGACACCACCGATCGCCATACGGTTCCCTACTCGGTCATCTTCAAACCGGAGGTCGAGGAGCACCCGGCGCTGGTCGCCGACTCACGCTTCTACCTGCCACCGTACTTCCACAGCGCCGGCTGGCTCGGACTCCGGTTCACCGCGGCCCCGGTCGACTGGGACGAGGTCCGGGAGCTCATGGAGAGTCCTACCGATCGGTGGCGCTCAAACGAATGCTCCGGGTGCTCGACTCCGAGACGTGACCACTCCGGTGTGACCCGGGGGGGTCAGTCGTCCACCGCAACCACCAGAGGAACCAGATTCCCGGACCCGTCGTCGACCTGGACCAGCACGCGCCACCCCGACTGGGTTCGATGGGTCGCCGTCACATCAACCTCCGCATCCGGCCAGGGGACCTCCCGGACCGCCTGATCGACAACCTCATCCGGTGGTGCCTGCTCCACCCCGAGGTCCGGCGAGGTCATCGCCACCACCTCCGGCGTTTCCGCCGGCGAGGGGAGATCGGCGATGGCGACTCCCCCACCGGGTTGCATGGCGACGGGAACCGTCACCGCCCGCAGCGGCAGGCGTAGGTACCCCCCCGACGGCCCCGTCGCCATGATCTGGAAGGCCACGGTGACCTCGTATCGGCCCGACTCGGTGGACACCAGTGCCGTGGTGTGGGTGCGCTCTACCCAGGCGACACCGCTGTCACCGATCCGTCCCGGCCGTGGCAGACCCTCCGGAAGGGTCAGCTCGGCGCCCTCCACCCCGTCCACCGTGAAGTAGGCGGCGACGAACCATTCGGCAGCGGCTGACGCCGCACGCAGTTCCTGTTCGGGAAGCACCGCCATCAGATCGGCTTCGGAGTACGGCGATGGAGCAGCGAGGGCGGGACCCTGGAGATCGGCGGGTGCACCGACCGACGACGGCCCCAACTGGCCGTCGAGCGGGGCCGATCCGGGGGGAGACGGGACGGCCGGGGAAGGGGAGGCGCTCGACTCCCCGGCCACCCCGCCCTCCTGCGGCACAGCCACCGCAGGAGACGTCGGCTCCCCGGTCCCGGAGGGAGAGTCACCGGGGTTGTCGGGGAGCGCGACCGCCACCGGCGGCTCGGCCGGGGCGATCTCGGTCAGCTCGGGGGTGCGCCGCAGCACCGTCATGGCGATCACGAACACCGTGGCGGCGACGACGATGCCGAGGACGATGCTCGCCATCGTGTAGCGGCGGGCGCCACGCATATCGGCGCCGAGCATCCCCCACGGGATGTGCTCGAGTTCCTCGACGTCCGCCTCGTCGCTGCGGGGCCCCTCTGCGTGGGGCCCTTCTGTGTGGGGCGGGTGGAGCTCGCCGGGGTCGATCCCGGCGGTGCGGCTTCCGGCCGCAAGTGCGGTGTAGATCGAATGCGCCATACCGGCAACGTACACTTGCAGCCAACTGCAATCAAT
Organism: uncultured Acidimicrobiia bacterium; assembly: GCA_963708235.1. GTDB lineage: Bacteria > Actinomycetota > Acidimicrobiia > Spongiisociales > UBA5794. Next base: position 3,455,693 of record OY970200.1, read on the forward strand.
AGTGTTGATTCACATGATGTCGCGGCAACTGCATTGGCTCGGCGGAGATGCCGCCGCACCGACCCGGCAGGCGGAAAGGAGGCGCCGGCGCCGGTCAGCCCCCGATGTAGCTCATCTCGACCTTGGGCATGGGCAGGGTGGTCTCGGAGCGCCGTTCGGAGTAACGGTCGTTGCGGCGGTTCCACACATCCACGATGAGGTCGCCGAGTTCGGAGTCGTCGGCGCCGTGACGCATCGGGTGGCGGAGGTCGGTGCCGTCGGTGGCGAACAGGCAGGTGTAGAACGTGCCTTCGGCCGACATGCGGCCGCGGGTGCAGTCCCGGCAGAACGGCTGGGTGACCGACGAGATGATGCCGATCTCGCCGGCGCCGTCGGCGTAGCGCCAACGACGGGCAACTTCCCCCCGGTAGTCCGAGTCGACCGCCTCGAGCGGGTATCTGGCGGCAATCGGTTCCAGGATCCGGCGTGCCGGCACCACGTCGTCGAGCCGCCATCCGTTGCTGCTACCGACATCCATGTATTCGATGAACCGGAGGATGTGACCGGTGCCGCGGAAATGTTCGGCCATGTCGACGATGGCGTGGTCGTTGACCCCGCGCTTGACCACCATGTTCACCTTGACCGGCCGCAACCCGGCGGCGGCGGCCGCCTCGATCCCCTCCAGCACACGTGCGACCGGAAAGTCGACATCGTTCATCGCCATGAAGGTCGCATCGTCGAGCGAATCGAGGCTCACCGTCACACGACCGAGCCCGGCGGCAACCAGCGACTCCGCCCTACGGGCGAGCAGGGAACCGTTGGTGGTCAAGGTGAGATCCTCGATCCCCTCGATCACGGCGAGCTTGGCGATGAGGCGGTCGAGCTGGCGACGGAGCAGGGGCTCCCCACCGGTGAGACGCACCTTGCGCACCCCCAGGCCGGCGAAGATCGTCGTCAGTCGCTCGATCTCCTCGAACGAGAGCAGGAGGTCGCGCTCGAGGAACTGGTGATCGCGATTGAAGATCTCCTTCGGCATGCAGTAGGTGCAGCGGAAGTTACAGCGGTCGGTGACGCTGATGCGGAGGTCCCTGATCGGGCGTCCGAGGAGATCCTTGATCATTTTCCGAGGCTACTCCGATGACGGTCACAAACCTCGGGCTCGCTCCGGAGCGGACCGCACGATGGATGTCCCGAACGGGCGGGTACCCTCCGGTGGTGAGCGGAAACGTCGAGATCCCGACCTCCGAGGTGATCAGCGTCGAGCGGCACTCCCAGACCGCCGTCGTCTGGTTGGACCGCCCCCGGGCGCGCAATGCGTTCCTGCCCGAGTTCTGGGATGACTTCCCAGCCATCCTCGATGCCGTGTCGACGGATCCGGAGGTGCGTGCCGTGGTCCTGGCGGGGCGCGGACCCGCCTTCACGGTGGGTCTCGACCTCGATGCCTACGGTGCGATTCTCGGCGACGCCGCCACCACCGTGACCGACCGGATCGCCACCTACCGGGACATCACCAGGATGCAGCGGGCGGCAAGTGCGCTGGCAGCATGCCCGGTTCCGGTGATCGCCGCCGTCCATGGCTGGTGTATCGGCGCCGGCGTCGACCTCGTCACCGCATGCGACATCCGCTTCGCCGCCGCCGATGCGGTCTTCTCGGTCCGTGAGACCAGGCTGGCCATGGTGGCCGACCTGGGGACCCTGCAGCGCCTCCCCGGGATCGTCGGACCCGGCCGGGCCGCCGAGTTGATCTACACCGGGTGCGATGTCGATGCCGCCGAGGCGCTGGAGATGGGTCTCGTCACCAGGGTGGCCGGTTCCTTCGACGAGTTGATGACGGCGGCTCTGGCGACGTCCACACAGATCGCCGCCAACTCGCCCCTCGCCGTCCGCGGCGCCAAAGCGGTGCTCCGAGCCGGTGAACGCAGCGGTGCCGATGCGTCGCTCGACTACGTGGCGCTGTGGAACGCCGCTTTCCTCCACTCCGATGACCTGGGCGAAGCCATCCGTGCATTCACCGAACGTCGCCCTCCCCGATACCAAGGCAGGTGATCCGATGCCGACCCGCTGTACCCACCTGGAACTGATCGTCGACACCACCCCTTCGTCGTGGGGGTGTGAGGATTGTCTCGGCATCGGCGAACAACTCTGGGTCCATCTCCGGGTCTGCCAGATCTGTGGCCATGTCGGTTGCTGTGACAACTCTCCACGCCGTCATGCAACGGCCCACTTCCACAGCTCGACCCATCCCATCATCCGCTCGTACGAGCCCGGTGAGGACTGGTAATGGTGCTACATCGACGAGACCGGGTTCCTTCTCGAGGACGCTCCCCCGGCGCCACACCATCCTTGACCTCCGCAGCGCATCTCCGATCCTCGATGCCGCCGACCCTTCCGGGCCTTCGCCCTCCCGGACCCGGGTTTTGTGTGTCACAATGGCGGCGATGTTGAGCACACCTCGCAACCGACGACGTCACCTGTTCGCAGCGCCGTAACGGGCGCCTTCCCGCGCCCATCGGGCGCCTGCGTCACCGTTCACCTCACGCTCACAGGAGTTGCTCATGTCTGATCTCGCCCATCGTCAATCTCAGATCATCGCCCCGGTCATCGACTTCGACACCGACATCGAAATCGTCGGTTCGGAGGGGTCCTGGGTCACCACCGCCGACGGCCGTCGCTTCCTCGACTTCTCGTGCGGGATCGCCGTCTCCAACCTCGGGCACCAGCCGCCGTCCGTCAAGCAGGCGGTCCTCGCCCAGATCGACCGGTTGTGGCATGCCGGTGGCGTGTTCCGCTACGACACCCTGGTCAAGGCCGGCGAACGTCTCAAGGGGATCACGCCGGACGGGATCGAGAAGTTCTTCTTCATGAACTCAGGTGCCGAAGCCGTGGAAGGTGCCGTCAAGCTGGCGCGCAAGACCAGCGGCCGCCAGGGGATCGTGGTCTTCCGGGGCGGGTTCCACGGGCGCAGCATGGGCTCGGTCTCCTACACCACCTCGAAGGCAAAGTACCGGCAGGGATACCACCCGCTGGTGGGGTCGGTGTTCGTCACCCCGTTCCCACGGCCGTTCCGCTGGAAGATGACCCAGGAGGAAGCCACGGCCCGCGCCATCGAGGAACTCCACCTGCTGCTCAAGCACGAGATCACCCCTGGTGAGGTGGCGGCGTTCCTGATCGAGCCGCTCCAGGGCGAAGGTGGCTACTACCCGGCGGGGGCAGAGTTCCTCCAGGAACTGCGCCGGTTGGGCGACGAACACGGCATCCTGTTGATCGCCGACGAGGTCCAGACCGGGTTCGGCCGGACCGGCGAGTGGTTCACGATGCAGGTCTACGGGGTCCGTCCCGACATCATGGCGATGGGCAAGGCGATCGCCAACGGCTTCCCGCTCTCGGCGGTCGGTGCATCGGCAGAACTGATGGACTCGTGGCCTCCCGGGTCGCACGGAACCACCTTCGGGGGCAACCCGGTGTCGTGTGCGGCCTCACTGGCGACCATGGAGGCGCTGGAGAGCGTCGTCCCCCAGGTTCCGAAGCTCTCCGGTCACGCCTTCGACCGTTTCGAGGAGATGAAGTCGGCTCACCGCACCATCGGCGATGTCCGCGGTCTCGGTCTGATGATCGGTGTCGAACTGGTCGGCGACGACGGCCACGCCCCGGCACCGGAAGCGTTCGAGGCGGTCAAGGAGTACACCTTGGCCCACGAGATGTTCCTGCTGTCCTGTGGCCCCGACGGCAACGTGATCCGGTTCATTCCACCGCTCAACGTCTCGACCGAGGACCTCGACCACGGCATCGACATCATCGACGCCGCCCTCACCGACTACGAGGGCTGACCCCCGCACAGTGGTCTTCGAGTTCGCCGCGCAAACCGAAGGGAGCGTCCCAGCCGAGACGGCGGGACGCTTCCTTCGGTTTCAGGATCAGGGGATCACTGGTAGGAGACGTCCTCTGCGAACTGCCCGCGGATGCGGGGGTAGGTGACCGGCCGGTGCCGGAAGCATGTCTCGGCACGGTTGTACCGGGAAATCACGGTTTCGCAATCTCCCGACACACAGACGCGTCCTGCGTTGTACTGCTTGGGTCGTCGGATTCTGGAGCCCGGTCGGGCTGCACGAATCGCCATGTCTGTTGCCATCTGAACCTCCGAGGTCCGTACACACCCAGTATTCGGTGCCGACGACCGATCGGATGGGACAAACACCGGGGGAACGCTCCGGCTGGGCCCTATCGGATGGCGGTCACCATCGGGTCCTGACGTCTCTCCCCCGGAAGAACCATCGCCAAACCCGCCGCTGCCAGTGACAGCAGCAGCAGCCAGTCCCCGAATCGGGTGTAGGGAGTCGGTCCGGCCGACCGCATGTTCACCACGGCGCGCAGGGTTCGCTCCTCGAGCAGTTCGGTGACGCCGGTGACATCGCCGTTGGCTCGGACCACCGCCGAGCGGCCGGTGATGGCGGCCAGCAGGATGTCCTGGCCCACCGAGGCGGCGTTGACCCGCACCATGGCGATGAGTTGATCCGAGGCCGAACCGGTCCCGAAGCTGCTCTCGTTGGTGGCGATCACCTGAAGCTGGGCACCGCCCTCGGCCTCGCCACGGATGTACCGGGCAAAGGCGCCCTCGAACGAGATCACCGAGCCGATGACCCCGAAGTCGGTGGCAAACACCGTCGACTCCTCGCCGCGGACCATGTCGCGGGGGACGCGGTCCAACTGCGGGACGAAACCGAACAACGACCGCAGCGGGACGAACTCACCGAACGGAACCGGGTGCCGCTTGGCGTAGGTGCCGAGCCGGGCCCCGGTGGGACCGAACAGGGTGTTGGTGTTGAGGAAGAAGCGATCGTCGACCACCCGCGTCCCGCTGACCAGCAGATAGGCACCGATGCGCCTCGCTTCGGTCTCCAGCGCCGCCCGGACCTCGAGGTTCTCCTCCGGCTCGAACGGGGTACCCATCGAGTTCTCCGGCCACACCACCAGATCCGCCGACCCGTCGACGATCTGTTCGGTGAGCGCAAGATGGGACTCGAAGATGAGACGGTTCTCGTCCGCACAGTGGGTCATGGGGCACGGCGAACCTCCCTGGACGATGACGCTGCGTACCGAGTTCCCGTCGGCGGTGGGGGCGAACAGCGACCCTGCCGTCACCAGCAGCAGCGCCACCACCGCCGGATCGACCAACAGCCTCCAGTTGTCGGACTTCTCGAAGACGAGCACCAGCCCCGCCGCCACGGCGATGGCGACGATTCCCCAACCCGCCGGGCCGATCCACTGCGCCGCTCCGATGGCGCCGGGGTTGGCTGCCGCCCCGTAGCCCAACGATCCCCAGGGGAATCCGCCGAGCGGGAACCGGGCACGGATGTATTCGATCAGACCCCAACCCGCCACCACGACCAGCCACCATCGGGTCGCCGGCCAGAGGCGGAACGCCCACACCAGCACCGAGTAGGCGGCGAAGTAGGTGGCCAGGACCATCACGAGCGGCACCCAGGCGACGTAGCCGAGCACCGAGATCCAGATGAGAAGCGGGCCGAAGAACGCCAGGCCACAGACGAACCCGACGGCGGCGGCGGCCCATGCGTGCTCCACCGTGCGCGCCGCCCACAGCAGCGGCGCAGGGGCGACGAACGCCAGCCATCCCCACTCGAGGGGCGGAAACGCCGCCCACATGAGGAGGCCACCGGCTACAGCAGCAAGGTACGGGGCCATGAGACCGGCAGACTAGAGACCGCAGTCGCCAAGCGGCAGCCGGGAGCCGCCCGGGCCACGTCGGCGGCAGGTATGCGTACGCCCGAGCGTGATGTCTTCCGCCGACGGAGGCGACGTTCACGCATCAGGACGGAACCCCGAGGGTGCGGCGGGCCCGCGGTCGGGGGACCTCGACGACACCCGTACCATGTCGGCCATGGAGGACCTCGAACTTGCCATTGCCGCCGCACGTGCCGGGGGGAAGATCGTCGCCGAGGGCTTCGGACGTCACTCCACCACGGTGTTCAAGGGACGTAACGACCCGGTCACCGAGATCGACGAGGCCGCCGAACTCGCCATCACCGATCTCCTCGCCGCACATCGCCCCGCGGATGGGCTGCTCGGCGAGGAGGGAACCAGCCACGGTGGTGACGGACGGCGCTGGCTGATCGACCCTCTCGACGGCACGGTCAACTTCGTCCACGGCTTTCCTCATGTCGGGGTGTCGGTGGGTCTGTACGACGGGAACGAGCCGCTGGTCGGTGTCGTCTACGACCCGATCCATGACGAGATGTTCGCCGCCGCCATCGGTGCCGGCGCCACCCTCAACGGCGCCCCGATCTCGGTGTCGGCCACCCCTGACCTGGCCGCAGCGTTGGTGGTCACCGGGTTTCCCTATGACCATCATGACCACGCCCCCGCCTACGTATCCACCCTGGGGGCGGTGCTGGCCCAGGTCAACGGGATTCGACGCACCGGGTCGGCGGCACTCGACCTCTGTTACGTCGCCGCCGGACGGTTCGACGGCTACTGGGAGTATCAGCTGGCACCGTGGGACCTCGCCGGTGGTCTGGTGATCCTGGCCGAGGCCGGAGGACGCTGCACGACTCCGTCAGGAGCGCCGACCAACCCCTACACCCGCCACATCGTCGCCGGTAACCCCCTCGTCCACGAGCCACTCCGCCAGTTGGTGGAGGGAAGCTTCCCCGCCCACCTGGTCACCGACGCGACCCGACCCCGAGGCGACACCCCACCCGTCTGATCCGAGACCGATCGTGACGCTGCGGACCTAGGAGACGTCGCGCCCCTTCTGCGTCCGCAGAGCGTCCATAGCCACCCCGCCTTTCCGGTCTGCTCCGCAAGCGGCCGCAGCGCACCCACGCCGTCCGCGGCGGCGGGACAGGGAAGGTGCGGATGGCCGGAAGGGCGATCAGCCGCCGGGTCAGCGGTGGGCGAGCCCGGCGCAATCGGGGCAGAGGAGGCCGACCTGGACGAACTGAAGATCGTCGCCGGCGGGAAATGCACAGTGCGAGCATCGCTGTGCGATGTAGTCATCGGCCAGGAGGTGAAACGGTCCGTCACCGGACAGCAGATCACCGACGAGCACGGCTTGGCTGGTTCCATTCTTCATGACGACGGCAGGCTAGCCGCTCCGCGACCCGGCAAAGCTCAGCCGGAAGCGCTCCCCGCATCCTGCCCTGCCCCTTTTCACCTGCCTCGGGGGCACGAGCCTTTCGAGGTTCTGGGGGGAAGCCGAGCGCGAGGTCTACATCCAGAAGGTCACCTTGTCGCATGCGGTGGCCACTCGTCGGGAACCCCCGACCCTGTCCGGGCGGTCCTCGGTGACACTGCCGACTGAACGGACTTTGACGCCGCGCCCCGCCCGTCTGCGTCCGCAAAACGTCCGCAGCCACCCCGCTGTGAGGATGCGGTTCGTGGTTCGGTGGTGGAGACTGGGTTGGTGTCGATGACGTTGGGTGTGACCCTTACCCCGCTGGCCTTCCCTGTTGGGGGGTGCCTTTGGGGGGACATGTCCGCTTGGTGTCATCGGCGCTGGCCCGGTCAAGGGGTGACTGGCCTGATTAGGAGCTTGACCGCCCGGTGTTGGCCTGGCGTGTCTCATCACAGCCTTGCCGATCCCCTGTGACCGGACCAGAGCCATACGTCCAGCTCTAGGCGAGGAGGAACGCTGATGTCCATGTTGGCAGACAACTACGAGTTCGTCGTGGCGGTCGATACGCATCGAGATACCCATACCGCTGCGGTGCTCGTCACTGGTACCGGTGCAGCAATCGATATCGAGCAGGTCCCGGCCGATCCGGGCGGCTACAACGAGTTGATCACCGTTGCTGACCGTCACGGCGCTACCACCCAACGGGTGTGGGTGATTGAAGGCGCCGGGAGTTACGGTGCCGGGTTGGCTCGGCACCTCCTCGCCCGCGGCGAGCGGATCGTCGAAGTTGACCGCCCGACCCGACCCAAGCGGCGTAACGGCGCCAAGTCCGATGAGATCGACGCGGTGCGTTCCGGTCGCGAGGCCCTGACCCGTCGACATCCCGGTGAGCCCCGCAACCTGAACGGTGACCGGGCATCGTTGGCGGTGCTTGTCACTGCCCGCAGTTCCGCCAAAGACGCCGCCAAGACGGCTAAACAGCAACTCCACGCCATCATCATCGGCGCCCCCGAACCACTCCGGGACCGTTTCCGGGGCCTGTCCACCACCCGGATGATCACGACCGCTGCCAAGCTCCGTACCAGCACCGCCTGGAGCCACGAGACCCGCATCGTTGCCGACACCATTCGCCAGCTCGCCCGCCGGGCACGCACCCTCGACAACGAAGCCGCCAACCACCAACACCACATCGACCAGATCGTCAAAGCGTGGCGACCCGACCTCCTCAACGAACAAGGCGTCGGACCCATCGTCGCCGCCATCATCCTGTGCGCCTGGTCCCACCCAGGCAGATTCCGAAACGAAGCCGCGTTCGCGAACCTTGCCGGGGTCGCCCCCATCGAGGCGTCCTCCGGGCTCATCACCCGACACCGCCTCAACCGCTACGGCGACCGGCAACTCAACCAGGCACTCCACACCATTGTCCTCTGCCGGCTCCGCTACGACCCCGAGACCCGCGCCTACGCCGCCCGCCGCGCCGCAGAAGGCAAAAAACCAGCCGAGATCCGACGCTGCCTCAAACGCTACATCGCCCGCCACATCTACCGCCTCCTCGAAAACCCCACTTGACATCCATAGGAGCGTCCCCCCCCAGGGACGGGGAGGGCCGGAAGGCGTCCCTCCACCCGATCGCGTTACCCCCTTGGCCCTCCCCGCCCTGGGGGGCGGGGTGCCTCCGAGGCTCTGGGAGGAGGTGGGGCGGGGCGCGAGGTCTACATCCAGAAGGTCACCTTGTCGCATGCGGTGGCCACTCGTCGGGAACCCCCGACCCTGTCCGGGCGGTCCTCGGTGACACTGCCGACTGAACGGACATTGACGCCCGCGCCCCGCCCCCGAGGGCGGGAGGGCCAGAAGGGGCGGGTCAGTCGCAGACGGCACCGGACTGGGCGGAACCGACGAGGCGGGCGTACTTGGCGAGGGCGCCTCTGGTGTACCTCGGGGCGAGCGGAATCCAGGCTTCGATCCGGGCGGTCATGGTGGCGTCGTCGACCAACACATCGATGCTTCGCTGCGGGATGTCGACGCGGATCCGATCACCCTCCTCGACCAGACCGATCGGTCCGCCGGCTGCCGCCTCGGGGGCGACATGTCCGATACACAACCCGGTTGTTCCTCCGGAGAACCGGCCGTCGGTGATGAGCAGGACGCTCTTGCCCAGTCCGGCGCCCTTGATGGCGGCGGTGATCGCCAACATCTCGCGCATCCCCGGACCGCCGCGCGGTCCCTCGTTGCGGATCACCACCACGTCGCCGGGGACCAGGCGGTGGTGGAAGAGGGCATCGAGCGCATGCTGCTCGTCGTCGAAGACCCGGGCCGGGCCCTCGAACACGTCGAGGTCGACACCCGCCACCTTGACCACCGCACCTTCGGGGGCCAGCGTGCCGCGAAGCACGGCGATACCGCCCTCCGGCGCCAGCGGTCGGGCCACGGGGCGCACCACGTCCTGGTCCGTGGGGAAGGTCACGCCGGCGAGGTTCTCGGCCATGGTGCGACCGGTGACCGTCAGGGCATCTCCATCGAGGTGGCCCTCGTCGAGGAGTGCCCGCAGCACGACCGGTACACCGCCGATGCGATCCAGATCGACCATGTGATAACGCCCGAACGGCTTGAGATCGCCCACATGCGGGGTGCGACGGCTGATCCGGTCGAAGTCGTCCATGGTCAACTGGACACCCGCTTCGTGGGCGATGGCGAGCAGGTGGAGCACGGCGTTGGTGGATCCACCGAGGGCCATCACCGTGGTGATGGCGTTCTCGAAAGCGGGACGGGTCAGGATGTCATGGGGGCGGATATCCGCCTCGAGGAGTCGCATCACCGCCTCACCGGACTGGCGGGCGTACTCGTGGAGGCGGTCGTCGACGGCGGGCACGGTCGCGCTTCCCGGCAGCGACATCCCGATCGCCTCGCCCACCGACGCCATGGTGTTGGCGGTGAACATCCCGGCGCAGGACCCGGCGCCGGGACATGCCGACTGTTCGATGGTGAGCAGTTCGGCGTCGTCGATCCGGCCGTCGGAATGGGCGCCGATCCCCTCGAACACATCGACGATCGAGATGTCCCGTCCCTGATAGCGCCCCGGAAGGCTGGACCCTCCGTAGAGGAACACCGACGGCAGGTCATGGCGGGCGGCGGCCATCAGCATCCCCGGCAGCGACTTGTCACACCCTGCGATCGAGACCATGGCGTCGAAACGCTCGGCGTGCATCACCAGCTCCACCGAGTCGGCGATCACCTCCCGCGACACCAGCGAGGCGCGCATCCCCTCATGGCCCATCGAGATGCCATCGGAAACGGCGATGGTCGTGAAGATCAGACCCACGCCCCCGCCATCGGCAACCCCGAGCTTGGCGAACTCGCTCAGCTTGGGGCCGGTGAGATTGCACGGAGTCACCTCGTTGCCTGCCGATACGACTCCGACCTGGGCCTTGGCGAAGTCGCCCTCGCCGAGACCGACGGCTCGCAGCATCGCTCGGGCCGCCGCTCGGGAGGGACCGATGGTGACGTCTTGGGAGTGGATCTTCGGTGCCATGTATCGAGCGTAGCGACGAGACATCGCCGGCCGTGACGTCGGTGCCGGTTGGAGACAGAATCCGGCAGCATCGGTCCGTTGCCGGGTTCGTGGGGGAACCGGGAACCTTCCCCGGGGTTGCGGCGTCTCATCTCCAACAGGCGGGTCCACCGCTCAGTTCGCTCCCACCGGTACACTCGAACGTGCCCGTTCGGGGCGGACCCTTCCTTCGCAGATTCCCCCGGGGTGAGTTGCAGTGTCCACCATCGAGATGCCCCATATCCCGCCTCCGCCGGACCGTCATGGTCGGCCCCCTTCGGCACCCCCGCCGCCACCGGTTCAGCCACCGATGGCACCTCCGACGCAGCCGCCGCCGCGGAAGCGGCGCGGACGCTGGTTGAAGTGGACCTTGATCTTCCTCGCTGCCATCGTCCTGGCCGGTCTGGCGTTCCTGTGGTGGACCGACAGCAAGATCGACAAGATCCCCGCCGAGGAGATCTCCTCGCTCAGCGCCGTTTCCGGACCCCGCAACATCCTGGTGGTCGGGACCGACAGCCGCGAGAACCTCCCAGACGATTTCGAGGGCAGTTTCGGCAGCTTCACCGGCGCCCGCACCGATGTGATCATGGTGATGCACCTGACCGGTGGGAAGGCCCAGCTTCTCAGCCTCCCCCGTGACCTCAAGGTGGAGATCCCAGGTCACGGCACCCAGAAGATCAATGCCGCATTCGTGTTCGGCGGTCCGGATCTGCTGGTGCAGACCGTGCAGAACAACCTCGGGATCCCCATCAACAACTACATGGAGATCGATTTCTTCGGTTTCGCCAACACCGTCGACGCCCTCGGCGGGGTGACGATGACATTCGACTACCCGGCGCGGGACCTGAAATCGGGGCTGTCGGTCGACGCCGGAACGCAGACCCTTTCCGGACCACAGGCACTGGCCTTCGCACGCTCCCGTTCCTACCAGGAACTCCGCAACGGGGAATGGGTCAGCGTCGACGCCAGCGACATCGGCCGAACCGGCCGGCAGCAGGAGGTCCTGCTCACGATGTTCACCCAGGCAGCCTCCCCCGGCAAGGCTTTCAACATGCCCGGGTTCGCCTCGACCTTCGCCGAACAGATCCGCGCCGACAGCGGCGTGTCGGTAGGCGTCCTCGCCCAACTCGGTCGTGAGGCGATCGGGGTGCGCGGCGACGACATCGAGACCCGCACTCTCCCGGTGGTGATGTCCAACGAAGGCGGTGTGTCCTACGTGGTGCGTGACGAACCGGCGGCGACCCAGATGATCGACGCCTTCGTCGCCGGGGAGCCACTCCCGGCCACCGACTGACCGTCCGGCGGAGGCACCTCCAGGGGCGAGCGAGGTCGTCGGCGGCGCCCTCCCGGCAACGCCGGGCCGGGTAGTTTCGGGGAAGAGGATCGATCGGAACCGCCCGGACAGGTGCGGCGTCTCACCGAGGTGCGTGCAACCGGATGAGAAGAAGCGTGGCCACCTCGTTTGTCGGGCTCTGTCTGGTCGCCGCCGCACTTGCCGCCTGCAGCAGCGACCCGACCGCCGACTCGGCGCCCGGCACGACGCCGACCTCTGCGCCTGCCCCGACCCCCGCACCGACGACCCTCCCCCCTCTGGTGCCGCCCGACGGCGCCCCGCCCCTGCCGATCACCGTCAGTTCATCGCAGGACGAGCGGGTGGTCGAGGCGTGGACCTGGTGCTGGGGACCCGATCCCGACCAGTGCCACGCCGGGGACCATCCCGAGATCCCCCCTGACATCGCTACCGAGGGAGAGGTGATCGTCGAGTTTCCGGCTGGTGACTGGGAACTCACTGCCGAGCTGTGCTTCGGCGGCGCAGCTCCCTGTCTCGACTCGACCCAGGTCGATCTCGAATCGGTAGGCGCCGGTCGATGGCGCTTCGAGGTTCCCGATCCGGAGGCGTTCTGGGCTGTCACCCTGCACGGGTTCAGCGCCACCGGGACCACGGTGTTCACCTTCGTCACCCTGCCGAGCGGGATCGACTGAATCCACCCCGACCAGCCCCTACCGTCACCGGGATCAGGGTGGCGGGATGGGTCCCTCCACCTGGCGGCCCTCCATCCCCCCGGCGACCGTGACCACCTGACCGGTGACATGACCCGAGATCCGGTCACATGCGAGAACGACGACCTGGGCGGCCACATCCTCGGGTCGGCCGAGCTTCTTGAGCGCCATCGTCGAGGTGACACGGGCGATGTGATCGGCGTCGAGTCCCTTGGATCCGATCATCGGCGTGAGGGTCCAGCCCGGCGCCACCACGTTGACCCGCACCCCGGGCCCGATCCGTGCCGCTTCGTTCTTGGCCGACATCAGCAGTCCGGTCATGATCGCTCCCTTGGCGGCCGCATAGTCGGCGTGGCCGGCCTCTCCGAACGACCCTGCGGTGGAGCCGATCATCACCAGCGCCCCCGTGCCGGTGTCGGCCGCATGACGCAGGAAGCCGCGGGCGGTGAGAAAGGTTGCGGTGAGGTTGGAGCGGAGCGTCGCCTCCCACCGCTCGAGCGAAAGACCCCACACCGGGACCTCGGGTGGAGGCCACGCTCCGGCATTGGCGACGCACACATCGAGACGGCCCAATGCCTCGACGGCGGCAGGGACAAGATGATCGGCGTCGTTCTCGACGGTGAGGTCGGCCCGGATGGCCACCCCTCCGGTCTCGGCGGCCAGGGTCTTTGCGGCCGATTCCGAGCTGCGGTAGTGGATGGCGACACGGGCGCCCTCTGCGGCGAACGCCCGGACGACGGCGGTGCCGATACCCCCGGCGCCTCCGGTGACAAGCACGCCTTTGCCGGCGAGGTCGGTGTCCATCAACGGGATACTAAGGCTGTGCTTCCTGCTGTCGCAGACGGGGCATCCTGCTGTCGCAGACTGGGCATCCTGCTGTCGCAGGCGGCAGCGAACCGGTCAGGGGATCACACCGGCGGCCAGTGCCGGTGCCCGGTACCACTCGGCAAGGCTGTCGATCGTCTCGTGGGCGTTGAGCCCGCTCGGGTTGGGCACCACCCACAACCTGGCGTCACCGAGCGTGCGATCCTGCAACCCCATCTCCGCCTTGGGTTCGGAGAACGCGGTGCGGTACGCCGTGACTCCGGCGATGGCGACCACCTTCGGATCCCAGCCCCGAACCGACTGCTCGAGCCGCTCGGCGCCGCCACGTAGTTCGAGGGCGGTGAGTTCCGAGGCGCGAACGGTGGCGCGGTTGACCAGGTTGGTGATACCCAGGCCACGGGCGACAAAGCGGCTCCGATCGTCTTCGCTCATCCCCGCTGCCGGATCCACGGGATGTTCGATCACCCCGGCGCGCAGCAGCGCCGGATAGAACCGGTTTCCCGGGTGGGCGAAATGTGTCTGCGTGGCAGCGGTCCACAATCCCGGGTTGATCCCGACGAACAGCAGTTTGAGACCATCACCGACCAGGTCGGCGACAGCGGCATCACGGTACGTCTCGAGTTCGGTGCGGCTGAATCCCACGACGGTCGAGGCTACCGGCCCGGCAAGCCATCGATGACCCGGTCGTCGACGAGGAACGCACCGGACCGTCGACGGCGGACCATGCTGGGCTGGGATTCGCCGGTCGGTCGATCGGGGGGAAGAAGAGGCGCGGCAACCGGGTTGGTATCGAGTGCGCACTACCCGACCCATGAAGGATCACCATATGCCGGTACCGCTGCCCGATGACGTGAAGACGCTGCTGGACGGACAGGTCTTCGTCCACGTCGCCACGCTCAACCCCGACGGGTCACCTCAGAACTCGGCGGTATGGGTGGAGCGCCAAGGTGACAACATCCTGTTCAGCACCGCCGACGGAAGGGTCAAGCCCCGAAATCTCTCCGCCGACGACCGGGTGGCGCTGTCGTTCACCGATCCCGAGAACCCCTACCGGGCGATCTCCATCCAGGGCCGTGCCGTCAGCGTCGCCAAGAACGGGACAGACCTGATCGATCGTCTGGCCAAGAAGTACCTCGGTGAGGAGAAGTACCCGTGGCTGAACCCCGGCGAGGAGCGGGTCGACGTGACCATTTCCGCCGATCGGGTCGCCGGCTGACCGGAACCGGTGCCGGCGGCACGGCCGACCGATCGGCGGCTGATGCGGCCACACGGTAGGTTGTGAGGGATGTCGTCAGTCACCCGGGACCAGATGGTCGATGCCCTGCGGACACGTGGGTTCCGCATCACCAACGCTCGCCGGGCGGTGTGCACCGTGCTCGCCGACTCCCATGGCCTGCACCTCACCGCCGCAGCCATCCACCGTCTCACCGAGTCGGCGGCGGAGGTCGCCCTCGATCAGTCGACGGTGTATCGCACCCTCGACACCCTCGAGGAGGCGGGGCTGATCACCCATACCCATCTCGGCCATTCCGCCTCTGCGTACCATCTCGCCGACGAACCACCCCACCAGCACCTGGTCTGCAGAAGGTGCGGGTCCACCGAGGGGATTCTCGAGGTCGATCTGCGTAGCTATCTCGCCGAGATCACGGCGCGGACGGGGTTCCACCCGGACCCGACACATTTCGCCCTGTCGGGGGTGTGTAGCGACTGCGCCGGCCATGTGGGCGTTGCGGCGGACCCTGCAACGGGATAGGATTCGCCACCTGCAACCGACTTGCAAGAAGGCCCCTCATGCACATACCCGACGGGTTCATCAACGGAGCGACATCAGCCGCCGCCGGGGTCGCCGCCGCCGGCGGGGTGGGGTATTCGCTCCGCCAGACCGGTAGATATCTGAGCGAGCGGCAGGTTCCCCTGGCCGGCCTGGTGGCGGCGTTCGTCTTTGCCGCCCAGATGTTCAACTTCCCGGTGATGTCCGGGATGAGCGGTCATCTCATCGGCGGGGTCCTTGCTGCGGTACTGGTGGGGCCGTGGGCCGCCTACCTGGTGATGTCCGTGGTGCTGTTCGTCCAAGGGTTGTTCTTCGCCGACGGCGGGCTCTCGGCGCTGGGATTGAGCATCATCAACATGGGGCTGCTGGCCGCCGTCGGCGGGTACGCCATCTATCGGGTGCTGTTGCGGCTCGTCGCCCGCACCCCCGCCGGAGTTCCACTTGCTGCGGGGATCGCCGCCTTCATCTCCGTCCCGCTGGCGGCTCTGGGCTTCGTGGTCCAGTTCGCCATCGGGGGCACCGCCGACATCTCCACCGCAACGGTGCTGACCGCCATGGTCGGCACCCACCTCCTCATCGGGATCGGCGAAGGAATCCTCACCGCCCTCGTCATCGGCGCCGTGATGACCAGCCGCCCCGACCTGGTGTACGGGGCACCCGACTATGTCGGCGAGCGCAGCGAGGAGCTGGTCTGAATGGACCGCCGCACCTGGTCGTTCATCGGTGTGGGGCTTGCCGTGGCGCTGCTGTTCGGAGTGGTCGTCAGCCAGTTCGCCTCCGGGAACCCCGACGGTCTGGAGTACGTGGCGGAGCAGGAGGGATTCATCGACACCGCCGGTGACCACACCTTCGGGGACACCGCTCTCGCCGACTATGGCGCCGGACTCACCGGCAATGACCGGCTCAACACCGCCATCGCTGGTTTCCTCGGAACGTTGCTCACCCTCCTCCTCGGGTGGGGCGTATTTGCGCTCGCCCGACGCAACGGCGCCCGCCGCACCGCCGCCCCCTGACTCAGTGGAAGACGGGACATCCCTTCTTGGCCCTCCCCGCTGCGCTCTGCGTCCGCAAGCGTCCGCAGCCTCCCCTCCTCCCGAGGAGGGGAGGGCCAGAGGGGAGATCCTCCCTGTCGAGGGGTGCTCTTTCTGGACTTTCGTTCCTTGACATCCATAGGAGCGCCCCCCAGCGGAGGAGAGAACCAGCGCAGGAACTACAGCGGTGTGATTCTCCACAGGTGTGGAGAACGCGGTGGACAACTACACGGGTGTAGTTCGGACCCCACGAGACCTTGATCGCTCGTCCCCGGGTTGCGACGACCGACCCGAGCCACCGAGACGGATAGGCTGACCCGACATATGGCAGGAGCTCACACCCACGCCCTCTACCACCATGGCGCCAGCCCGCTCCACCGCCTTCCGGCGCATGTCAAGATCGTCGCCGCCTTCGCCATGGTCTTCGCCGTCGTCGCCACCCCGCGCGAGGCATTCTGGGTATTCGGACTCCAGGCGTCGCTGCTGGTCGGAATGGCGGTGATCGCCGGTCTCCGTCCCCGGTTCGTCGCTCCCCGGCTGCTCTTCGAGATCCCGTTCGTGGCGGTGGCGTTGTTGCTTCCGTTCTTCGGATCGGGAGAGCGGACCGATGTCGCCGGTGTGTCGCTGTCGGTGGAGGGGCTGTGGAGCATGTGGAACATCATCGCCAAGGCCACGCTGGGACTGTTCGCCTCGATCATCCTCGCCTCGACGACCCAGATGACCGACATCCTGCGGGGATTCGACACACTGCGGGTGCCCCGGATGCTCACCGCCATCATGGGGTTCATGATCCGCTACATCGATGTGGTGACCGGAGAGTTCCGCCGGATGCGGGTGGCGATGCACGCCCGCGGCTATCAACCGACCTGGCTGGGCCAGGTGGGACCGTACGCCCGAGGACTCGGGACATTGTTTCTCCGCTCGTACGAACGCGGCGAACGCGTCTACCTGTCAATGGTGTCGCGCGGATACACCGGCGTGATGCCCGCAGGCGTCACCGACCACGCCGCCGTCGTGACCTGGGCGGTGGTGCTCGCCGCACCACTGCTGGCATGGGGTGCGGTTGCGGTGGCGTGGATGCTGCGATGAGCGCTCCCACCATCGCCGTCGCCGGTCTTTCCTACCGCTACCCGGATGGGACCGCGGCGCTCACCGAGGTCGACCTCCACATCCATCCCGGAGAGCGGGTGGCGCTCCTCGGGCCCAACGGCGCCGGCAAGACCACGCTGGTACTGCACATGAACGGCATCCACATGCCGCAGGTCGGCTCGGTGGCGGTCAGCGGCCTCCCCCTCACCCGCGACTCGGTGATGGAGATCCGGAGACGGGTCGGTGTGGTCTTCCAGGACCCCGACGATCAGCTCTTCATGCCGACCGTGTGGCAGGACGTGGCGTTCGGCCCCCAGAACCTCGGTCTCACCGGCGCCGCCCTCGATGCCGCCGTCGCCACCGCCCTCGACGCGGTCGACGTCGTCGACCTCGCCGACCGCCAACCCAACCACCTCAGCTTCGGACAGAAGCGTCGTGTGGCTATCGCCGGGGTGCTCGCCATGGACCCTCAGATCCTGGTGTTCGACGAGCCGACCTCGAACTTGGACCCGGCGAGCCGGCGCGAGCTGACCCGGATCCTCAAGGGACTCGACCTCACCCAACTCATCGTCACCCACGATCTGCCGTACGCCCTCGAGTTGTGCCCCCGGTCGGTAGTGATCGATCGTGGTCGGATCGTCGCCGACGGACCGACCCGGGCACTTCTCTCCGACGAAACCCTCCTCCGCAACCACCGGCTCGACGGCTATCCGATGCGGCAGTTGCTCGATGCCTCCCGACCGGACCTCCCCGAAGTCGTCGACACCACCGCACACGACCCGAACCTGGGTACCGGGGAGTAGGGTCGCTGCTCACGCGCCACACCCGGTCATGTTGCGATCACGAAGGAGAGCGGGTCGATGAGAGAGCCTGGCTGGCGGAAGGTATCACCACTGGGCTTCGGCATGGTGGCGGCAGGTGCGGCGTTGTGGGGCACCGATGCCCTGTTCCGGCGCGATCTCGCCCTCGGACTGCCCTCCAGCTTCGTGGTGTTCGCCGAACACCTGATCCTGGTCATCCTCACCCTCCCGCTACTGATCCGCTCACGTCGGTGGCTGGCACGGCTCAACCGACTCGACTGGCTGGCGGTGCTGTTCGTCGGGGTCGGCGCATCGGCGACGGCGACATTTCTGTTCACCGCATCCTTCCGGTACGGCGACCCGACCACCACCCTGCTGCTCCAGAAGTTGCAGCCGGTGTTCGCCGTGATCGGCGCCCGACTCATCCTCGGAGAACGGTTCCTTCCCCGCTATCTGGTGTACTTCGCCCTGGCCCTCGGCGGGGCCTACTTCGTGACGTTCGCCGATCCCGCCTCGGTGACCGTGTCGCAACTCGCCCCCGCCCTCCTCGCCACCGGCTCCGCCGCACTCTGGGGCACCGGGACCGTGCTCGGCCGTCATCTCTCGGCCAAGATCCCATTCGCCGAACTCACCTCGGTCCGGTTCGCCGTCGGCCTCCCGGCCACCGCGGTGTTGCTGCTGATCGACCTCGGCGGCGAGGGACTCCCCCCGATCACCGGGGGCGACGTGTGGGCCCTGGTCCAGCTCTCGCTGATCCCAGGGCTGCTGGCACTGATGCTGTTCTATCGGGGTCTCACCTCGACCCCTGCGTCGGCGGCGACCATCGCCGAACTCGCCTTCCCGATGACGGCGCTGATCGTCAACTACCTGGCCTTCGACACCGTGCTCACCGCCTCACAGTGGGTGGGCGTCGTGGTCCTCGCCGGAACCGTCACCGTGATGGGTCTGTCGGCCAGACGCGGTTCCGAGGCCATGGGAATCGAACTCCCCGACGCTCCTCGGGACAAGGCGGGTGCCGGAGTGGGACCCTCCGAGCGTTCACCCTCGTCCGATTAGATCGTCGCCCCACCCTGACACGACCGAGGTCGTGACCCTGGACGGCACCGTCATCCCCAGGGTCACGACCTGTCGACCAACGTGGCCGGTGTCAACCGGCGGCGGCGTCGATGGCCACCGCAAGCTCGGCGATGGCGTCGGCGGCCACCACCCCGTCCGGCACCGAACCGAATCCCTCGTTCAGATAGAGCACCGACCCGCCGATGTTGATCACGGCTTCGGCGGGTGCAGAGTTGACCCAGACCTCGCGGTTGGTACCTTCAGCGAGCGAGTAGGTCTCGATCCCACCCAGCCGGTCGGCGAGTGCCTCGCCAGAGAAAGAATCGGTGGCATCGGAGACCTGGACGGTCCACCCGGCGACGGTCCATGCGCAGTAGCCGTCACTTCCCTCCCCGGGACCGTCCGGCGCCGTTCCCACCGCCGCCTCGAAGTCGGCGTCGTCGAGGAGTCCGCACACGAAGTCCTCCGAGAGCGCCACGGCGGCCGCCACCGCGGTGGTCGTCGTCTCGACGGTGGTGGTCGTGGTGGCTTCGGCCACGGTGGTGGAGGGCGCCATTGTCGTCTCAGGCGCCGATGTGGTCGCCGGCGCCGCCGTCGTCACCACCGTGTCGGGTACGGCGGTTGTCGTTGCGGAGTCGTCGTCGCCCCCGCAGCCCGCAAGCGCCAGCATGGCGACCACCGAGGCGGCGCCGAATCGAATCCCTCGTCTCATCGTGATGTCCTCCCGCAAGGGTGCCCCGAGGCCCCATCCCTACGCCGGGGATACCACCACCGACGTTCCGTTACTGAGTGACGTTACTAGCAACGGACGCCGGAGAGAAGGCGATCGACGAGGAGCTCAAGGTCGGCTTCCCCCGGTGAGCGATGCAACACCAGCACCCGGTAGACGAGCACCGCTGCAAGATCCTCGAAGAACTCGACGCCGTCGACATCGGCACGCACCTCGCCCCGCTCCGCCGCCCGGTCCCAGATCGCGGCGACCGCTTCGGCGTCCGGACGAAGCCGCCGCTGCTGCGCCGCCTCGGAGAAGTCGCCGTCGGCGATCATCGCCCCCACCTGGTCGCCGAGCAGGGTCCGGTCGGCGACCTGCAGGCGTTCGGCCAGGGTGGTGACGGCGTCGAGGAGGTCGCGACGCAGGTCGCCGGAATCGGGGATCGGATCGATCATGGTGCTGTGCGTGGCGGCGGCGAACGCCAGTTGCGCCGGGCTGGGCCAGCGCCGGTAGATCGACGGTTTGCTGATCCCGGTGCGCAGCGCCACATCCTCGAAGCTCAACGAGGCGTACCCGCCCTCCCGGAGCAACTCGGCAGCGGCCAACAGGACGCGGCGGTCGATATCGGGATCCCGTGGTCTGGCCATCTGCCCATTCTGGTCCGGTCGCAAGCCAACACGTTCATCCGGGCGACCGCGGCACCGGCGGACGAGATGGGGCGCTGCGGCGGTATCTTGGGCGTCACACGAGAGATCCGAGGACCGAACCATGCGCTTTCGCACCCAGCAGATCCACGCCGGTGTCGCCCCTGACCCGACCACCGGGGCGATCCTGACACCGATCTACCAGAGCACCACCTTCGTGCAGCCATCGGTCGACGAGTACATGGCGAAGGGCTACTCGTACTCCCGGTCCGGGAACCCGACGGTCACGGCCCTCGAGGGGCGACTCGCCACACTCGAAGGTGGGGCCGATGCGGCGGCGTTCGCCACCGGTATGGCCGCCACCAACGCCATCTTCCTCGCCTTCCTCAATGCCGGAGACCACGTCATCGTCTCCGACATGGTCTACGGCGGAACCCATCGCCTCGCCACCCAGGTCTACACCCGATTCGGCGTCACCTTCGACTTCGTCGATACCGCCGACCCGGCGACGGTGGAGGCGGCGGTGCGCGAGAACACCCGGCTCATCTTCACCGAGACCCCGGCCAATCCCACGCTCAAGCTCACCGATCTGGCGGCGATCTCCGAGATCGCAAAGGCGCACGGCATCCCCCATGCGGTCGACAACACCTTCCTCACCCCGTATTACCAGCGCCCGTTCGAGTTGGGTGCCGATCTGATCATCCACTCGACCACCAAGTACCTCGACGGGCACAACGCCACCGTCGGCGGAGCGGTGGTGAGCCGCACCGACGAGATGCACGAGAAGATCGCCTTCATCCAGAATTCGACCGGGACCACCATGTCACCGATGGTCGCCTGGCTCACACTGCAGGGAACCAAGACCCTCGTCGAGCGTCTCGACCGCCAGTCGGCGAATGCGCTCGCCATTGCCGAATACCTCGAGGGGCATCCCAAGGTGGCGCAGGTGCGCTACCCGGGGCTCGCCTCGTTCCCCCAGTACGAGCTCGCCAAGCGCCAGGCAAGCGGATTCGGGGCGATGGCCTGGTTCGAGGTCGAGGGTGGCCTCGAAGCCGGCAAGACCCTGATGAACGCCGTCAAGCTGTGGACCCTCGCCGAAAACCTGGGATCGGTCGAGTCGCTGGTCACCCACCCCGCCACGATGACCCACGCCGGCTACCCGCCCGAGGAGCGTCACCGCCTCGGTCTCATCGACGGTCTGGTCCGGCTCTCGGTCGGCCTCGAGGACGTGGAGGATCTGATCGAGGACCTCACACAGGCGCTCGATCAGGTGTGACCTGCGCCGGGTCCTCCGGCACGGTCACCCGCTGCGCCGCTTCCGAGATCGCCCACAGGTAGAGGGCGAGGACGGCACCGAGGAGGACCACCGGGATCAGTTCGATTCCGGTGAGGAACACCACCCCCACGGCGAGGGCCACCCCGACGATCCGCAGCAGGTCGTAGTGGCGGGAGATCCGCTGATCCAGCTCGCTCCCATCGGGCCCCGGTGTAATCAGCCTGGTGAGCCAGGCGGGACGACCCGCCACATATGCCCCTACTCCGATGGCGGCAGCAATGCCGACGAGGATGATCGCACCGCTGCGCAGACCGGACAGGACCTCCGAGACCAGCGACCGCGCCGCCACCGCCTGGTCGGGGTCGACGATATTGTCGACGATCGCCTCGTCGAGGCGGCGCAGCAACACCAGCCCGACAGCGAGCGCTCCCGCCACCGCAACGGCGAGTTGGATGGTGGTGCGACGCCGGTCCGGAGCGACGACGACGGTCACCAGGGCAAGGACCAGGGTGATCAGCGCCAAGAACCACACCAGCCGATCGAGCTGCCGGGCCCCGTCCTGAAGACCGGCGAGCTGATCATCGGACATCACCGTGATCTGGCCGAAGTCGTCGGGCAATCTGGCGTTGAGGGCTGCCGCAAGCTGCTCGCGGCCCTCGTCGATCCGGTCCGAAACGACCGCCGGCACCGTGATGTCGGGCCCGAAACCGCGTAGCTCGGTGGCGACATCACGGAGGATCTCGGCCATGACCGGCACCAGGTTGAGCTGAACCTCCCCGTCCACCACCGAGAGGTTGGGGAGGTCGTCGAGGTTCCCACGCACCACGGCGACGGCGGCGGCGTGGGCCGCACGCACGATTTCGGGGAAGCGGGTGGTGAACCGCTCAGAAGTGATCACCCGATCGACCGCCTCGGTCACTCTCGTCTCGAGGGCCGTGGTAATCGGTGGAGCCAGCGTCGCCAGGGTGGGCCGGTCGAGACGGCCGAGCACGGCCAGGGTGCGATCGCCGAGATCGAGGGCTTCGACGATCGTCTCCGTCAGCGTCTGGTCGAGCCGGGTGAGGGCATCGGTGACCCTGGCCTCGATGTCGAGTGCGGTGATCGCTTCCTCGGCGGCATAGTCGCTGACGGCTGCCAGCACCGCAGGGTCCTCGATGGCGGGACCGACGGTGTCCATGAAGGCATCCGTATCGAACACCGTCTGGTGGGCCCACACCGCCACGGTGGTCGCCAGGACACCCACCGTGGTGAGGACGACCAGGGTGACGGCAAGCCAGCGCCGCAGTTGCGCACGACGATCCACCCTGAGGCGGAGTTTCTCGTTCTCCGACCGCAGCCGCTCGATCTCGCTCACGGCTTCGTCGGCTGGAACTCCGGTGGCGTCGGCATCAGCAGGGCTTGGCATGGTGGTCCCCTTTCGGGACAAGGGTGCGGGTGAGCTTACGCCGGGGCGCCGCGTGGGGGGACCGGAGCCGTGGTGTCGGCGCCTCCGGCCGCAACCTCAACAGCAACCCCATGGTGATCCTTGCTCCGTGAGCGGCATCCCACCATCACCGGTATCGCCGAGATCATCGGGAGTTCTCCATTGTCATACCGGCCATCGTCGCCACACGGGCTCCGGCCATCATCGCCCGAAACGGATGAAAGCTGGTGCTGTGGCCACCGACCTGGTCGGTGATCAGGCCGGGCCACATCCGGAAATACGTCGAGGGTCGCGAACGCATCGAACCGTGGGTGCTGCACTCAGGGCGATCACCCGCATCGGGCGATGGACAGTCCCCTTCCGGCGGGATAGCTTGCCGTACGGCGACCCGCCATCGGGAAGGGACGTCGCTGTCGCCCCCATCGACGGAGGCCGAGGTTGGCCCGAAACAGTTCGCAGCAGCCCACGGCGGACACCCGCCCGAGTATCGTCGGGCGCACATGACGCTGCGCCCCGCGCCCCCCACTTCGCCCGGCCTGCAACCCAGGGCCCGACGGGTCGCCGATGGTGTGACGGTGTTCCTGGGACTGGTCTTCGTGATCTGGGGCATCGTGGGGATAGAACGCCAGTCTCCGCTGGAGACCGAGCTGATGGATCTCGCCGGGCTGCTCCCCTCATGGGTCAACTCGCTGATGGCGCTCGTCTACAGCTTCGGGCTGCTCTATGCGTTGGGGGTCTTCGTCACGTTGCTGCTCGGTGGTCCAGGTCGACGTTCGGCGGTTCGTGATGTCACGGTCACCGTGCTCGGCGCCAGCGTGATGGCACTGGTGCTCGGCTTGTGGGTCACCGGCGAGATTCCGTACATCTTCCCGGAGATCGCACTCGACAACCCGACCCCGCGATTTCCCGTGGTCAGGGTGATGCTCGTCGTTGCCGTGGTGGCGGTCAGCTCTCCACATCTGGGACGACCGCTCCGCCGATTCGGGTGGCTGATGATCTCGCTGATGGCAATCGCCGCCATCAGCCTCGGGTACGGTCAGGCATCGGATGCCATAGGGGGACTCGGGATCGGCCTGATCGCCGCCGGCACCGTCCTGCTGGTGTTCGGGTCGCCCCGTGGATACCCCCACCCGGACACGGTCGCCGATGCGCTGGGTCGGATGGGTCTGGCGGTGACCGATGTGCGGGTGGCACCTGAGCAGTCCTGGGGGGTGCGCCGGTTCACCGCCTCGCACCCCGGTATCGGTGACCTGACGGTCAAGGTGTATGGCCGCGACGCATCCGACTCGCAGTTCGTCGCCAAGGTCTGGCGGACGCTCTGGTACCGGGAGGATTCCCGAACGCTCGCCTACTCCCGGCTCCAGGCCGTCGAGCACGAGGCGCTGGTGACCATGGTCGCCGGCCGCGCCGGGGTGTCCGTCCCCGATGTGGTCGCCACCGGACAGGCCACCCCGGAGCTTGCCCTCGTCGCCACCACTTTCCAGGGGGTGATGCTCGATGCCGTGGACGCCGCCGATATCACCGACGACGTCCTCATCGAGGTGTGGCGCCATCTGGCCAAACTCCACGGCGCAGGGATCTCCCACGGCTCCCTGACCCCGGCGACGGTGGCAACCGACGGCGCCCGGCCGACGCTCACCGACTTTGCGCTGGGGACGCTCGTCGCCGACGACGCCGACCGGTCGGAGGACATCGTCGAGTTGCTGTTCTCTTCGAGTCTGACCGTGGGTGTCGACCGTGCCGTCCGGGCGGCGGTTGCAGGTCTCGGTGTCCCGGCGATCGCCTCGGCCCTGCCCTACCTCCAGCTCCCCGCAGTGAGTGCAGGGACCCGCAAGCAGGCAGCCAAGCCCCGGACCGCCATCAAGGAACTGCAGGCGGCGGTGGTGGAGGCGACGGCGCAGCAGCTTCCCGAGCCCGTGAAGCTGCGCCGGGTGACCCCGCGCACCCTGCTGATGCTGGCGCTGCTGCTGTTTGCGGCGGCGGCTCTGATCCCGATGCTCACCGGAGTCGATTTCGCCGAGGTGGCCGACGAGCTGCGCACCGCCCACTGGGGTGTCATCGCCGCCGGGCTGGTCGTGGGTCAGACCATGTTCATCCCGCAGACCACCGGGATGATGTTCGCCGTCGCCAAGCGCCTCCCGTTCTGGCCGCTGGCCGTCCTCCAGGTTGCGATCGAATTCATCGGGCTCGCCGTACCCAGTGTCGCCGGGCGGATCGCGATGAACGCAGCGTTTCTCCGCAAGTACGGGGTCAGCCTCGCCACCTCGGTGGCGCAGGGGATGATCGACAGCTTCGCCGGGTTCCTGATCGAGATCACCATCCTGCTGATTGCGATCTTCTCCGGAGGCGTCGACTTCGGACTCGATCTCCAGCCCGAGGACATCCCTTGGGAGCTCGTCCTCGTGATCGGCGCCCTCGTCATCGTCGGTGCGATCGTTGCGGTGGTGAAGGTCAAGGCGCTCAAGGACCGCGTCCGTCCCGTCATCACCCAGGGCAGGGATGCACTGATGGGTGTGGTCAAGGACCCGAGCCGGGCGCTCGGTCTGCTCGGAAGCAACCTCGCCACCCGCCTGGTGTGGGCAGCGACCCTGTGGCTGATGCTGAGTGCGCTCGGTGTCCCCATCGGATATGTGATGGCCCTGGTGGCGGTCGTCGCCACCAACGTCCTGCAGGGCGTCATCCCGGTCCCCGGCGGCGTGGGGGTCTCCGAAGCGGTGATGACCGGGTTCCTGGTTGCGTTCGGGGTGGACGAGACGGCCGCCTTCGCCGCCGCCGTCCTGTACCGCATCGTCACGTTCTATCTCCCGGCGGTCGAGGGCTTCTTCGCCATGCGTTGGCTGGAGCGCAACGGGCACCTGTGACCCGCACCTCCGTTTCACCCAATGCGGAGGATGTCGGTGACCCGCTCACCGGGTTTGCTGGCGTGAGATATCCGCCGGCTACATGACCCTCGGTCCGGCCCGCTCCGAAGTGGTGTCCCCCACGTTCGAGAGAGCGATCGGACCGCGTCGAGGTGAGGAGACCACATGGGCAACCAACCCGATCGTCACATGCGGGGGATGCTTCCCATCCCCGATGTGGTGGCGCCAGGACTGACGACGTACGACGCCAAGGACCCCGATACCGCCTATCCCCCGATCGAACCGCTGCGGCCCCCGGACGGTGCCCCGAACGTCCTCGTGGTGCTGCTCGACGATGTCGGCTTCGGGGCATCGAGTGCATTCGGAGGCCCGGTGAACACCCCCACCGCCGAGCGCCTGCGGGACGGAGGCCTCACCTACACCCGCTTCCACACCACGGCCCTGTGCGCCCCGACGCGCCAGGCGCTGCTCACCGGCCGCAACCACCATTCGGTGGGGATGGGCGGTATCACCGAGATCGCCACCGCGGCACCCGGCAACAACTCGCTTCGTCCCAACACCAAGGCACCGTTGGCGCTGACCCTCAAGCTCAACGGCTACTCCACGGCGCAGTTCGGCAAGTGCCATGAGGTCCCGGTGTGGCAGTCGAGCCCGATGGGGCCTTTCGACGCCTGGCCGTCGGGTGGAGGCGGCTTCGAGTACTTCTACGGTTTCATCGGGGGCGAGAACAACCAGTGGGACCCGGCGCTGTACGAGGGGACCACCCCCGTGGAGCCGCCCAGAACGCCCGAAGAGGGCTACCACCTCACCGAAGACCTGGCGGACCGGGCCGTCGACTGGGTTCGTCAGCAGAAGGCGCTGATGCCCGACAAGCCGTTCTTCATGTACTTCTCGCCGGGGGCGACGCACGCCCCGCACCATGCCCCGAAGGAGTGGATCGACAAGTACCGGGGCAAGTTCTCACACGGATGGGACCGGCAACGTGAGATCACGTTCGAGCGGCAGAAGGAGCTCGGAGTCATCGCCGCCGATGCCGAGCTGACGCCGCGCCACGCCGAGATCGCAGGCTGGGACGAGATGGACCCGGAACTCAAGCCGGTCCTCGAGCGCGAGATGGAGGTGTACGCCGGTTTCCTCGAGCACACCGACGCCCAGGTGGGTCGTCTCGTCGACGCCATCGAAGACCTCGGCATCCTCGACGACACCCTCGTCTATTACATCATCGGCGACAACGGCGCCTCCGCCGAGGGAACGCTCAACGGTGCATTCAACGAGATGGCCAACTTCAACGGGATGGCCGCCATCGAGACACCGGAGTTCATGCTGTCGAAACTCGACGAGTTCGGGTCCCCCACCGCCTACAACCACTACTCGATCGGTTGGGCGTGGGCGATGAATGCCCCCTACCAGTGGACCAAGCAGGTCGCCTCCCACTGGGGGGGTACCCGCAACGGGACCATCGTCCACTGGCCGCGCGGGATCGCCGAACCGGGGGGATCCCGCCACCAGTTCACCCATGTCATCGACATTGCCCCGACCGTGCTCGAGGTCGCCGGGATCCCGGAGCCGACGTTCGTCAACGGGGTCATGCAGTCACCCATCGAGGGCACCAGCATGGCCTACAGCTTCGGCGACGCCGACGCTCCGGAACAACACGACCTGCAGTACTTCGAGATGTTCGGCAACCGCGGGATCTACCACAAGGGATGGAGTGCCGTCACCAAGCACAAGACGCCTTGGATCCTGGTCGGCGGTGACCTCCCCGCCTTCGACGACGACGTCTGGGAGCTGTACGACGGGACCTCCGACTGGACACAGGCCAATGACCTCTCCGCCGAGATGCCCGACCGACTCCGGGAGCTGCAGCGACTCTGGCTGATCGAAGCCACCAAGTACAACGTGATCCCGCTCGACGATCGGTCCGGTGACCGTATCGACCCCGCCGTTGCGGGACGTCCCACCCTGATCCACGGCAACACGCAGGTGTTCTTCGAGAACATGGGAAGGTTGTCCGAGAGCAGTGTCCTCAACATCAAGAACAGGTCGTTCACGGTGACCGCCGAGGTGGTGGTGCCGGAGTCGGGCGCCGAAGGCGTCATCATCGCCCAGGGCGGTCGGTTCGGGGGTTGGAGCCTGTACGCCAAGGACGGGGTGCTCAAGTTCGCCTACAACGTGCTCGGCATCTACCAGTTCGCCGTGGCCGGCACCGAAACGATCCCGGCGGGAGAGCACCAGGTGCGCATGGAGTTCGCCTACGACGGCGGCGGTCTGGCCAAGGGGGGCGACGTCACCCTCTACCACGACGGAACGGCGGTCGGCGACGGCCGGGTCGAAGCCACCCATGCGATGATCTTCTCCGCCGACGAGACCACGGATGTGGGGCGCGAGACCGGCACCACGGTCACCCCGGACTACACGGCGGCAACCAGCCGCTTCACCGGCCGTATCGGATGGGTGCAGATCGACCTCGGTGACGACGATCACGACCACTTCATCGACCCCGAGGAGCGCCTCCGCATCGCCATGTCGCGGCAGTAGCCACCGCCGCAGGAACAAAGACAGACCACACACCCAGGAGAAGGCCCGATCGCCCACGGATCGGGCCTTCCTTCCGTGGGTCGTCGCTCAGGTTTGTGGTCGGTTCCCGGCGGGTGTGCAGGTTTCGGACCGGGACGCCGGCGGAGGCAACCCGCGGGCGCTGCGGTTGGCGGCCGATCCGGCGCCCTCGACCGGAGGAATCACCCGCAGCTCAGGGCGATCCGGCCAGGTCGTCGGCAAGATCAGCCGGGCTCGGGGGCGCCCTTCGCCCTGATATCGGCGCCCAGCGATTCCACGGCAGTGCGTAGGGCTTCCGGGTTCTGCCGGCGGATCTCCTCGAGGATGGCGACGGCCATGCCACCCCCAACCTTCTTGTTGGCGGCGATCCAGTTGACCCGTCTCATCTCCTCGGCCTCGAGTGCGGTGGTCATGGCGGCCATCGCCTCGTCGTCCACATCGAAACCGAGCGCCGCATTCATGAAAGGAACCAGATCGGCGCGGTAGTCGTGACCGTCGGCGGCGAACTGGCCGGGGATGACCCGGGCGGCGTTCTTCATGTCCACCAGGGTCTGGATGAACGTGGTGATGGGGATCCACCGCTGGCCGCGGGGGATGTCAACCGGGCGATCTTCCGGAGAACCGAGCCAGTCGGGGCTCTGGACCAACAGATTCGGGCCGAAGGCGGCGACACCGTCGTTGTTGTGGGTGATCATGACGAAACGGAGGGCCCGGCGTTCCGCCTCGCTCAGCGCCTGGAACTCGCCGATGTCGTTGAACACACCGACCATTGACCGGTCGATCTCGGGACGCTCGTCCTTGAGCACCTCGTCCTTCCACTTGCTCCCGAACGGGGTGCCGATCCAGATCGCATTGTCGATTCCGAGATCGTCGATCGCTCCGGTTCCTTCGTGGATGAATGCGTCCTGGCTGGTCCATGCGCCAAGGCTCTCTCCGAAGAGCACCACCCGCGGGCGTGTCACCCGATCGGCGAGCCGCTCGTGGATCGCTTCGAGGAGACGCCGGACCTGGGAACGTCCCTGCGCCACCCGGTCGAGGGAGAGCGGTGACGGTCGAGCCGAATATTGCATGGCGACGATGGCGCAGTCACCGGCGGTGAGAAACTCGAGGGCACCGGCGGCGGCATAGTTGACGTATCCGGTCCCGGTGGGTGACACCACCATCAGCCAGGGGCGATCGAAGGCACCGGTGCGTTCCAGTTCGGCGATGGCCAACGCCACCCGCTCCTCCTCGGTGGGGGCGGTGGTCAGCCCGACATAGACACGGATCGGGTGGTTCACCGCAGGCCGACCGATGACGCGTTCGATCTCGTCGGGACGGCGGACGGTCCACACGAACCGGCGCCCCATCCTGGCCAGCGTCGCAAAGGGAACCAGGCTTCCAGGTCCGCCGCTCGATGTCGGTTCGAGCGGAGCGACGTCGACGGCGGGCTCGAACGCCGTCTCCATCCCTTCGATGCGGTGAAAGACCCGGTGGACAAGGGCGCGTCCGGCACTCCCGATGGTGGCGATCGATGCGGCATGTCCCACCGGTCGCCACACCGAGACATCACCGGGTAGCACGCTCGCAGCCAGCCGTGCGATGCGATCGGCGAGGCGGCTCTCCGCACGCCCGGCCACCGAGGCACCGACGGCGACGCCGGCCGCCATGGCGATCGAACGCAGTACCGAGATCTGCGCCGACTCCGGATCGAGGTTCTGGTCGAGCCGCTCCGCCCGGCGCCGGTCGAACTCGCGGTACCCGGCCACCAGACCGGCGGCGGTGGTGGCGGCCATGGCGTCGTGTCGCGGCAGCCCGCCGCGCCGGGTCGCGGTCGCCTCGTCGACACCGCCGAGGATGGCTCCCCCTGCCGAGGTGACGCTGAGCATCCAACCCGATGTGCGGAGCGCGGCGCGACCCATGCCCTCGCCACGCTCCTGGCGCAGCATCCGTTGCAGCGCCATCCCGGCGCCGAGGGCGGCCAGGTTGGCGACCAGGGTGGCCCGGCTCCATCTGCGCACCGCCGCTTCACTGGTCGGGGCGCCGACGGCGAGCCGGGTAAGCGCCTGGATCGACTCCTGGACGGTCGACACCGTGGTCTGATGGAGCACGAACGAGAGCCCGCTGACAATGGCCTGATCGAGGTTGCTGCGGCTGGTGAGCGTCCGCTGAAAGGTGTACGGACTCCCTGCGGCGGCGACCAGCAAACCCGCATGATCGGCCCGCCGCCGCATCCCACCCGTGAGTTCGTGCTCGGAAAGTCGGTTGCCGAACCGGGGAACACCACGCATCACATCACCTCACGACCAGGCCGGATGGTGCCGGCTTCCGGGACTGTCCTGGACCACGCGTGCAGCCGCACCGGTCCGAGCGTACTCCGCCGCATCGTTGCCCTCCATCATCCGTTCCGGATGAACCGTTCACCCGGGTTCACCCGACTCTTCGAGTGCCGCAGCGATGTCGTAGCCGAGCGATTCGGCCAGGAGGGGAGCTGCCGCCACCACCCGGGCCGCCCCGATGGTCGGGGCCACGGCGAGCAGCGTCCCGACGATGTCCTCGACGGTGGCATCGGCGGCCAGGGCGTGTTGCGTGAGCGTACGGTAGGTGTCGGCGGTCGCCCCGACCGCCAACGCGGCGGCGATGCGGGCCAGCGCAACGCACCGGGGGTGTGGTCCGTGGTCGAATAGGCCCCGGTCGGCTGGCGTCCCGGTCGCTTTGTCCGGTTCGAACAGACCTGCCATATGCGCCACCGACCGCTTTCTCCAGTCGACCGCCATCTCCGCAAGACGTGCGGTGTTGTTCGGCATCATCACGCGCCGAGCCGCAACTGGCGTCATACCGAGGGGATGATCCGCACCGGGGCCGGAGACGCCCGTCCACCGGTCGGAACCTGAGGTCAGGTATTGAGCAGCCCGATCTCTCGCGAACGTTCCACCGCTTCGCTGCGTGAGGAGGCGTTGAGCTTGCGATAGATCGACATCGCCTGGGTCTTCACCGTGTGTCGCGACACGTAGAGTCGCTCCCCGATCTCCGGGAACGACAGGTGGGTCGCCAGCAGCGGGAGCACCCGCAGTTCCGCCGTGGTGAGGCTCGAAGGGCCCACCCTGCCGGTGGGTAGCGAGGACAGCCGCTCCTTGAGCTCGTCGAAACTGCCGCCGAGAACACCGAGGTCGGGTCGCTGCATGAGGATGTCGGAGGCATCTCGCATCACCTGGCGGGCGCCGCCGAGGTCGGAGAAGCTCGACGTACGCCGACGCCATCTCCAGCAGCGCCTGGACCGACAGGACCGGGAGGACCACCGAGAGAACGGGACGGACCGCAACCGCCGACGCCAGGTGCTTCCGCGCCTCCTCGACATTGCCCCGTCGGACGGCTGCCCGGGCTGCAAGAGCGAACGGGAGCGCACTCGTCGGATAGCGTTCGAGTCCGTGCGAGCCGATGAGCACCAGCGACCGGTGAACGAAATCGTCGACCGCATCCCAGTCGCGACGGGTAACGGCGATCAACCCCCGTTCGGCGAGCGAGACGATGGCGGAGGGGAACGCCCCGCGGTCGCGTCCGCTGACCGAGGCTTCGGCAAAGCGCCGATCGGCGGCTTCCTCGTCACCGCCGACCAGCAACGCCAGGCCCTCCGTTGCCGCTGCCATCGCACTCCACTCCGAGCCGCCGTCAATCTGGCGGTAGGCCTCGGCCGCATCCATCGTCATCTGCGAGATGCCGGAGCGACAGACCAGGGCGCGAACCAGCAGCGGGAGGGGGGGCAACGGTCCGGTGTCGTCCAGTCCTCCGAACGCCGTCGCCGCCCAGCGTTCCGCTCTCCCTGCGTCACCACCAAGGGCATACGCCAATGCTCCGATGGCAGCGAGATCCGGGTAGTCCTTGCTTCGACCGCTCTCGTCGAACCAGTCGAACCATCGGAACACCGTCTCGGCGCGTCCGCTGGCATAGGTGCTTCGCCCGACGGTGGCGACGAGCCGGGCGACCCGGTCGGGATCGTCGGCGGCAGCCGCATGCGGAATGGCCGCCTCGGGCAACTGTTGGGACTCGTACCAGTCGGCGGCGCGTGTGTGCAGGCCCGCTGCCTCATCCGGCATTCGTCGATGCAGCTCGTTACCCAGCATGTCGTGGAGCAGGTGGTGGTAGCGGTACCAGTTGCGGGTCCGGTCGAGCGGGACGAGCAACAGGTTGTCGTCCTCGAGTGAGGACAGCTCCTGAGCCGATCCGGTGGTCTCGAGTATCGCATCGCACAGAGGACCGGAGAGCTGGTCGAGCACCGACGTCCTGATCATGAACGACTGCCGCTCCTTCGACATTCGGTCGAGCACCTCGCGCTGGAGGTAGTCGGACAGGAACCGGTCGTCGCCGCCGACGGGGCCGGCAGACCTCGGGGCGGTGCCCGCCTTGATGGCGAGTCCGGCCAGGTAGAGCCCGACCGGCCAACCCTCGGTCCGTTCGAGGAGATCGTCCAGATCATCGCCGATGTCGACTCCGTGAAGACGCAACAGTGCGTGGGCTTCAGATCGGTTCAGCGCAAGATCCGATGCCGACAGCTCGAGCAGCCCCCCCTGTGATCGGATCAGCGCCAATGGGAGCCGGGCCTCGCTGCGGGAGGCAACCACGATCTGGAGGGTGGCCGGCGCCGTCGCGATCAACTCCGCCACGACATCCATGGCGGCCCGGGACCGCAGGCTCTCGAGATGATCCAGCAGGATGCGGCCCGGCACGTCGTGGGCGGCCAACGCCTCGCACACAAGGGCGACACCGTGGGTGACGGCCTGCCCGGCGGCAAGCCGGACATCGACGAACCGGTCGACCGAGATCAACCCGGCATGATCGAGCGACCCGGCGATATGGCCGAGAAGACTCACCGGATCGTTGTCACTGCGATCGACGGACAACCACGCCGAGGACCGCGAGTCTCCGGACATCGACTCGACCATGAGCGTCGTTTTCCCGTACCCCGGCGGGGCGGCGACGGACACTACGCGGGCCCCACCACTTCCGTCGCCGAGAAGCCCGGTCAGGCGGGGACGCGGAACGTACCCCGATCGAAGGATGGGTGGCCGGAGTCGGGACCGGTGGAGACGCACCCATCCGACCGTTGCCGGAGGGTGTGGTGGTGGGTGCGCTCCGCTACCAGGCGATGCAGCGACGAATGTCGACATGATCTGAGGCTAGTGATCTGGGCGACGGCGTGTTACCGGTGGCGCCCGACGACGCCACACGTACGCACCCCGTCATCCGGCGCCGAGGGCCTCATGAATGTTCGGCAACGCAGCCTCATCAGCGCGCCGACCCGACGATGGGCGCCACGGCGGCGGCCACCCCGAGTATCTCGGCAGGGTCGGCGCCGGCGGCTCGGGCGGCATCGACCAGGGTGCGGAAAGATGTCGCATCGCCAAGCGTGGCGATCAGTCCGGCGAGTTGCAGCAGAGAGGTACATCGATCGTCGAGCAGCGACAGCACGGTTGGCGTCCCGCTCATGACATCACTGAGCACCCGCTCGTCATTGAGCGTGAGCCTGCGCATCAACTCCTCATGTTCAGGGGTCAAGGTTCTTCTCCAGACGATCGCGGCCGCCTCCCGCATCGTGGGCCAATCGTCCCGGCGGGGTCATCGCCCCCGGGGGATGAATCGCAGGCGACGACGATCCGGTTTCATCCTTGGCGGATGATGACCCTGCCCGCCTTTGCTGGTGTGATGGACCCATCACCGGACCAACAGGAGGTTCGCCACCAACGAACCGGTGAGAGGTGCTCGCTCCCATCCGGCCCACCGGGGGACTGACATCGCTGCTCGACGCGATCAATCTGCAACAAGTCACCTCCCTGCCGGGGGGTCGTTCACCGAGGAGGGCGTATGCCGCTATTGGATCTGTTCTGGGCGATGCTGTGGTTCTACCTGTTCTTCATCTGGATCTGGCTCCTCATCCGCATCTTCGCCAACATCTTTGCGAGCAAGGACCTCTCGGGTGTCGCCAAGGCGTTGTGGACCGTCTTCGTGGTCGTCCTGCCGCTGCTCGGGGTGCTCATCTATGTGATGGCTCGGGGCACATCGATGCAGGAACGTGCGCTCAGTCAAGCTGCGGCACAGGAGCAGGCCACCCGTGAATACATCCAGGGTGTCGCCGCTGCACCGTCGACGGCCGACGAACTGGCCAAGCTCTCCCAGCTTCACCAGTCCGGGGTCCTCACCGAGCAGGAGTTCGCCGCCCAGAAGGCCCAGCTCCTGGGCTGAACCGTCGATGGGATGCCTGCCGGTGGGGTCGGTCGGGATATGGTTCTGAACCGAGACCCGGACCGATGAGGTCGCACCCGGCGGCGGGCCCGAGCACCTCCGAGAGTCCTTCGACTGGTCGATCCGGGCGTTCCCACAGGGGTTCGCCCGGATCGACGTTTACGGATGGCAACAACAGGTGCCATCGCAAGAGAATGGAGGCAGCTTTGAGCAAAGCATCCAGAGCGGGGCGAGAGCCGAACGAGCCGGCGGCGAAATCGGCCGGCGCCGTCCCCGGGGTCGTGCTGTTCCCCGACGAGACGGTCGTGATGACCGCCCACCCGGGCCGGATCTCGACTCTCCCCAAGTATGTGGCCAGCCTCGGTCTCTACGAGTTGTGGCGAAAGCGCAATACGGCGATCGTCACCGATCGGCGCATTCTGTTCGGAAGCGGCATCTTCAGGCGCACCGAACAGTCGATACCTCTCATCAACGTCACCGATGTGGTGTACACCCGTCGCGGGCTCAACTCCTATGCCGAGGTGGCCGTCACCGAACGTGGACGCACCAAGGTCAGAGAGGTCGGTCCCATGTCCGGACCCGCCGCCCGTCGCCTCGTCAGTGAGATCCTCAGGCGGACGTGAACCCGGCAGGCATGGGGGTGGCGGCCGGGGATCCGGTCACGGGTCCCCGGCAGGCATGGGGGTGGCGGCCGGGGATCCGGTCACGGGTCCGACCGTTCGCTCGGACGTCGGCCACCCGTACCGTCGGCGACCCAGGCGAGCGCCTCGTCGTTGGCCCGTCGCACGGTCTGGCCGACCCAGTCGTTACCCAGATAGATGTTCTCGTCGCCGATCGCCGGCAAGGTTCCCGTGACCTCGAGCTGGTGGCGGATCCGCTCGTTGTCCGTCACCAGCATGAACCTGCTCCCCACCGCCCCGAGTGCCGACGCATACCGCCGGAGCACGCTGATCAGTGTCGCTCCCGCATCGTCGGCGCCGCGGATCCGCAGCACGACCACGCTGTTGGTGGATTCGGGGGTGACGGCCGGCAACTGCGCCTCCAGCGACGGAGCGGCGGCGAAGAATATGCTCCCGTAAGGCTGGAGCACCACCACCTCGGACGGAGGAACCACCGACGGTGGGTCGGTCTCACGCCAGCCCCCTTCGTCGACGAAGACCAGCCGCCTCATGGCGAGGCGGTTCGACTGGCGGGCGACGAACAAGATGATGGAGATCCCGACACCGACCAGAACCGCATACTGGAGCGGGATCAGCATGGTCAGCGCCAGGGTCGTCGACATCACGGTCAGCTGGATGGTCCCGGTCCTCGCAACCGACATCACCTTCGCCGGCTTGATGGTCCCGATGCCGATGACGATCAGCAGGGCAGCGAGGGCGGGCATGGCGATGTAGCCGACGACCCCGCCCAGCAGCAGCACGACGATCGCCATCACCCCGCCGGCGACGAGCAGCGCCACCCGACTTCTTGCGCCTCCGGCGACCACCAGCGAGCTGGCGGACATCGAGCCTCCGACCGGCATCCCCTGGAAGAACCCGGCAACGACGTTGCCGGCGCCCTGACCGACGAAGTCCTGGGAGTCATCGGAGAAGGTGCCGTCCTCGTTGGGGATGCCGGCGGACACCCCGGCGCCCTGAACCAGCCCGACGAACGCCAGCGACAACGCCGGGATCAACAGGCTGGGCACCTCACCGAGCAGCGGCATGGTCAGGGCGGGCAGCGACCGGGGGAGATCGGCGATGTCGGCAACCAACTGGATATCGGACCCGAACCACCCGAGCAACGCCGCCAGCGCCGAACCGGCGACGACGGCGACCACCATGCCGAGCGCCCCGAGCACGGTCCGCTCCAGTATGACTATCAGTGCCACCGTGACCAGCCCGACCGTAACCGTCGCCGGGTCGACGTGTCCGATGTGGAATATCAGGTCGAACGCCTTGACGACCCGGTTCGCCGCCTCGCTCTCGTAGCCGGTGAAGGTGCCCAGCTGCCCGAGCACGATGTTCAGTCCGACGGCGGTGATGAAGCCGGTCATCACCGAGGTGGAGACAAACCGGAGCAGCGAGCCGAGCCGGAGCAGACCGGCGACGACCATCACCACCCCGGTCAGGATCGACAGGGTGAACAGGGCGCGGCCAGGGTCGGGGCGGGCGGCGAGACCCACATCGGCGACGATGATCGCCATCGCCCCGGTGGTCTGCACCGCCATGAACGACGAACTGGCGAAGAACGTTCCCCCGACCATTCCGTAGAGACACGCATACAGCCCGGCGACGGGGTTGACCCCGGCGAGCAATCCGCTCGCCAGGCCGTCCGGCACGCTCTCGACACCCAACACGACACCGGCCATGGCGTCGTCGCGCAGCGTGTCACGCCGGAACAGCGAACGGAACTCAGAAAAGGAGCGGATCTCGCACTCCCCACCGTCGCCGGGAGCGGGACCGGGAGCGGGACTCCCGGTTGCATTGCGGCGGCGACACGAAAAGTTCCATGGGGCCTCGACGATAGATCAGCGCGGGGGCCCGGGCCATCATCCGCTTCGGACGATCCATTGAACCGGGGCGCCGGACCGCCCGTGATGAGCGTGTGTGCCACCGGGCGACGACTCCCCGGCTCAGCCGATCACCACCACCTGGTCGTCGGTAGAAAGGGTCACGGTCGCTGACTGGTGGGGGTTGAGGACCAGCTCTCCTCCGTTGCCGGCGGATCGACGCCACCCGATGGCCAGGTATCCGGCTGCGTATGCGGCGGCGAAGAGTTCGCCTGCCGTCACCGGTTGCGCCAGACCGAGGTTGGCGGCGGGGATCAGCGCCATGGAGGGGCCGTCACCACCGTAGAGCTGCAGGAGGACGGAGCGACGCCCCGGCGAATCTGCGAGCTGGGCCAGCAGATGATCGGCAATGGCCGGGCTGATCAGGTAGTCATCTCCGCCAACTTCCGCCAGCGGCGCATGGTCGACGTCGAGCAGTTCGACGAGCACTCTCGGCAGGGGAACCGCATCGGAAGCCTCTTCCCTGCGGATGATGGCGAGGGTGAGCAGGGTACGGGTGTCGGCCTCTTCCACCGTGAGCCGTCCCGTGTAGGCGAGGAGAATGATCGTCGTGGCGGGCGGAACCCGGTCTCGCCGGGGAACGCCGGACACACCCGACGCCGCGGTCAAGGTCACCCGGGAAGGGTCGATACCCGAGATGGCGATCTCTTCGGGTCCGAGGATCTGAGGGTCGAAGACGACCTCGACCGTTGATGTCGCCTCGGCATGGCGGACCCACTCTTCGAGGAGCTCGGCGCCGAATGCGCTCCATCCGATGACAAGGAGATGCTCCGGATGAGGGCCGGAGGCCAGGTGCGCAGCCGTCGGGGGCGTGCCGTCGGAGCGTGGGCCGGGACGGGTGGGTGACGCGGCGACAGGCGCCCGCTCGAGGGCGGAAGCGTCGTCGGCGATCACGACGAGCCGGTCGCCGTCCTCGATGCGGGTATCGGGGGGAGGGTTCAGGTCGACGAGCCCGTCGGGTCGGATTCTGCCGAGAGGTCGGGCCTTGGCGTACCCGCCGACGAGCGCACCGAATGTCGCCCCGGTCAGTTCCTGGTCACGCTGGATGTGGATGTCGCATCCGCGGAAATCGAGAAGCTCCCTGAGGACCGGGCCGAGGCCGGGTCGTCTCAGGA
This sequence comes from uncultured Acidimicrobiia bacterium, assembly GCA_963708235.1. Classification (GTDB taxonomy): domain Bacteria; phylum Actinomycetota; class Acidimicrobiia; order Spongiisociales; family UBA5794. The sequence continues at coordinate 3,494,278 of OY970200.1, forward strand.
CGAAGGCCGCGATCCGAGCAGCGGCCTGCGACGTCACCAGCGGGTGTACATCGGGACCGCAGGCGCGAACCAGTGTCGCCGCAGTCACCGCATCGTCCACCTCGACGATGACGGGTCGTCCCGCATACCCGCCGAGATGGGCACCGATCGCAAGCAGGATTCTCGATGTCAGGGTGACGTCCTCGCCGTCACCGGCCAGCACGATCACGGCGCGCGCCGTATCGAGACGAACCAACGCCAGATCGGAGGTGCGGGTGGGGTCGCCCGATCGAATGACGAGGCGGCTGCCGCGCCAGTCCTCGACGAGACGGCCGACCTCGTCGAACATCCCGGCGGGATCCCGGTCGGCCATGACAACGATGGCGTGTCCGCCGCGGCCGGCACCGGCGAGCACGAGCTGCGCCACCACGATCGGGAGTCGCTCCGAGTCCCCGAGCACCACGAAGTGGTCGGACTCGATGATGGCGCTCCGCCCCCGCTGCATGCGCTCGATCCGCTGTTCGACGCCTGCGGCGATCACACCGATCAGCGTGCCGGCCACCAGAAGCCCGAAGATGGTCACGAGCAGGGCGAGAACCCGTCTCCCCCATCCGACGTCCCCGGCCATGGTCCCCGGATCCATCACCCGCAACAGGCTCTGCCAGAAGTCCTCCAGCAGACTCCCGCTATCGCTCCCGGCAAAGGTGACACCGAATGCCCATAACAGAACCGAACTGATCAGCACGGCGGCGAGCGTCACCGCACCGAGCCACACCAGCGCCGCCCCGGTTCCCCTGGCGAGCAGGTTGTCGAAGCGGTAGCGGAGCCGGTGCCGGAGTCGACCGAATGGGGACGTCGCCATCCCCCGACCCTGCCTGCGCCTCATCGACGCTCCGCTCCGTCGGTGGCCACAGAGGGCGACCCCACCTCCGGGTACGGGGCAGGAGACCCAGTCTGAGTGTGAACCACCTCTGACCTCCGGATCGGCGGCATTCGGTCGACAGTGTCCGGATCGTAGGCGCTCCGTTTCACGGCCGCCGTCCGTCACGACCGCAAGACCGACTCCCTGCGGCCGTGACGCGGAGGCCATACGAGTTTCGCCCCAACCGGATGATGCCGCTCCGCCAACGAGTACCGATACTCCGACAAACTGGCCTCGCTCCTGCGCAGCCATCCGTGTGGGTTACCCCCGCTCCCCGGGCCGACCGTCGGGTGGGGCGGGGTCCGGGTCAGCAGCGATCACGGCGAGCCCGATCACAGGATTGACACAGAAGGTGGTCCGATGGAAGCCAGCGAGGACGGCCCGATACTCAGCGACCATCCCAACCCGGCGGAGCGCGGCGAGTACGGGAGGAGCATCCGGCTTCGAGTCCCCAGGTCGGCGCTCGCCGCCGAACCGGATGCGACCGACCGTCCCGACCCGGTCGCCCTTCTCGAACAGCAGGCGGAGAGCCGCCTTGCTGACCTGGTGCCGCTGCGACACGGCCGGATGCTCACGTCGCCGTTTGCGTTCTACCGGGGCGGTGCCCTGCTGATGGCCTCCGATCTGGCGGCTGCGCCGCGGACCGGGTTGATGGTTCAGCTCTGCGGCGATGCCCACCTCTCGAACTTCGGTCTCTATGCCGCCCCCGACCGCAGCCTGGTGTTCAGCATCAACGACTTCGACGAGACCCTGCCGGGCCCGTTCGAGTGGGACGTGAAGCGCCTCGTTGCCAGCTTTTCGATCGCCGGTCGCAGCCGCCAGTTCGATCTCCGGCAACGGAGCGAGGTCGCAACCGTTGCGGCGAAGTCCTATCGAAAGTCCATGGCCATCTTTGCGGGAATGAGGAACCTCGAGCTTCTGGTACGCCCGACTCGACGTCGACGACATCGTCCGCCAGTTCGGCGGTCAAGCCAGCTCGAAGCATCTGAAGGCGTTCGACCGTGTCGTCTCCAAGGCACGATCGAAGGACAGCCTACGCGCCGCCGGACGACTGACCCGTGTGGTCGACGGGGATCTCCGGTTCGTCAGCGATCCTCCGCTCATCGTTCCCATCGAGGAGCTGGTGCCGGACCGTCAGGCTCACGAGGTGGAGGCCGAGGTGCGCCGAGCCCTGGACTCCTACCAGTCGACGCTTCCGCACGATCGGCGTCAACTGTTGCGTCGTTACCGCTATGCCCACCTGGCCCGCAAAGTGGTCGGTGTCGGAAGCGTGGGCACCCGGGCATGGGTGGTGCTGATGATCGGTCGTGACAACTCCGATCCGCTGCTGCTCCAGTTCAAGGAGGCGCAGGCGTCCGTCCTCGAAACCTTCCTCGGCGCCAGCGAAATGGACAACCACGGCGAGCGGGTGGTGGCGGGACAGCGACTGATGCAGGGCGCCAGCGACATCATGCTCGGGTGGCACCGCACCGCCGGTATCGACGGGGTGGAACGCGACTTCTTCGCCCGCCAGTTGTGGGACAACAAGGGTTCGGCCGTGGTCGAGAACATGGATCCTGAACGCATGACGCTCTTCGCCCGGATGTGTGGGTGGGCCCTCGCCCGGGCACATGCGCGATCCGGCGATGCCATCGCAATTGCTGCCTACCTGGGGAGCGGTCCTCGCTTCGAGCAGGCCATGGCCCAGTTCTCGGAGGTCTACGCCGATCAGAACGAACGCGACTATGCGGCAGTGCAGCAGGCGGTCATCGAGGGGCGGCTCGAAGTAACCTCCGGGTAGACCCCGGTCCGGCCGACCGGTGTCATCGAAGAATCCGCCAGGCCTCTCCGATCAGGCCGACCCCGAGGACCAGAAACACCGGGGTCAGCACGTAGTGGCCCTTGGTTGCTGCCAGCGTCCGCAACCTGTCCCGAAGACGGTCCGCCCGGTCTGCCGCCGCGGTGGCACCGAGGACAAGGGCGGCGATACCGCCACTGGCGATCACGACGAAAGCAAAGAACACCCCGGTCCGTCCCGCCGGCCCGGTACCTGCCCCTACCGACAGATTGGCGACGGCAGCGATGGTCACCGAGATCACCTTGGGGTTGGCGATGGCAAGGACCATCCCGAGCGCACCGGAGCGACCCAAGGAGAGTTCGTCGATTGCGGCCATCCACCGGGGCAGGTCATTGCGGTCGGGAACACCCTTGGTTCTCCACAATGCCACCGCAACGAGGATGGCGGCACACCCGACGAGAAGATCGAACCAACCCAACCATGGCAGGTCCCCCGTCACCGCCGACGGTAACAACCGGACCGAGACGATGATGATCAGGGAAAGCCCGATGATCCAGCCGACGAGCATGGCGGTTGCGTTCGCCACGCCACGATGTGAGCCGAGCACCGCAACCACGGCGAGCAGCGGCACCGGACTGAGCGCCACCGCCACCGCATACGGACCGATCTCGGCAAGCGAACCAATCACCCGAGGGACCTTTCGGTAGGGCGGTGGGGGCGACGTTTGGACGATTCCAAACCCGCATACGCCTGCCAGACCCTACATCGGCCACCGGGCGATGTCCTGCTGCCCGCGGCCGGTGCGAAGACATCGTGGCTGATGCTGGTCGGTCCGGTCGGGGAACCGCGGAGCCACGCTGCACCCGGCGTGTGGCGGCACCACGCGGGTTTTCGCCCGTTGTGGGTGATGACCGTGCGATGGTTCGATGGTCAACTCGAACCCGCAGAGCGCTGTCACCAATGCGATGGCCGTTACCCACGGGAGGATGCATGACTGATACGAGGAGCGGCTGGGCGGTGGGGTGGACGATGTTCGCCGCCGTGATGATGGTGATGATCGGCATCTGGCACGCCATGGCCGGACTGGTTGCCATCATCGAGGACGAGTTCTACGTCGTCGGGGCGCAATATGTGTTCCAGTTCGACACCACGTCGTGGGGATGGATCCACATCATCCTCGGCATCGTGATCCTGTTTGCGGGATTCGGTCTGCTCAGTGGAGCGGTGTGGGCACGAACCGTCGGCGTGATCCTTGCGGTGATCAGCGGCATCGCAGCATTCGCCTGGCTGCCGTATTACCCCATCTGGGGGGTCCTCCTGGCAGCGGGCGCCATCGCCGTGATCTGGGCGTTGACGGCGCACGGTCGCGACGTGACCCAGCCCTACTGAGATCTGCCCGTTGACCATGGCGTGACCAGGGTCGCAACATCGAGGGGTCGGCAGGCGGACAGCGACGCAACGACAGCGGATGTTCGTTGCGGGCGAGATGCCTGTCGACCCCTGTTTGCGCCATCATGGTCCCGGCCACCGTATGCGGAATGACGAGGGGGCATCGTGACCGAACCTAGTTGCTGTGCGCCCGCGGCCCGTCCGCCGGCCGGCGCCGTCGGGGATGACCGGAGCCAGATCCCGGAAAACCCCGTGACTTCCGACACCGGCGCTCGGGTGACCGGAGCCCCGCCCGAGCGGCGATCGGACCCGACAGCGAAACTCCCGGGGATGGACCGGGTCGTAGGTGCCGGGATGATCGCCGTCCCGGGCGGTCAGTTCGTGATGGGGACGGACCGGAGCTACGGATATCCCGCAGACGGCGAAGGACCCGCCCGCCCGGTCACCATCGCCGGGTTCTGGATCGACCCGGTGGCGGTGAGTAACGACCGCTTCGCCGAGTTCGTCGCGGCGACGGGCCACCTCACCGACGCCGAGCGCTTCGGTTGGTCCTTCGTGTTCGCCGGACTGCTCCCCGAGGACTTCCCCCCTACCGCAGGGGTGGCGGCGGCGCCCTGGTGGCGACAGGTCGAAGGCGCCGACTGGCGGCACCCCGAAGGCCCGCAGTCGGAGGTCGACAGCCGCGGCAACCACCCGGTGGTCCATGTCTCGTGGGCGGACGCCGTCGCCTTCGCCGAGTGGGCTGGGGCGTCGCTCCCGACCGAAGCCGAGTGGGAGTATGCGGCGCGTGGTGGTCTCGCCGGCGTCCGGTTCCCCTGGGGCGATACCCTCGAGCCCGGTGGAGAACATCGGATGAATGTGTGGCAGGGGACGTTTCCCGCCGACAACACCCTCGCCGACGGCTACCTCGGCACCGCACCCGTCGATGCGTACCCCCCGAACGGTTACGGGTTGTTCAACATGACCGGAAATGTGTGGGAGTGGTGTCTCGACTGGTTCACCCCCGAGCGGCGGCCGGACGATCCCGCCGTCGATCCCTCCGGCCCGTCGACCGGCGACCGTCGGGTGATGCGGGGCGGCTCCTACCTGTGCCACGACTCGTACTGCTACCGCTACCGGGTCGATTCCCGCAGCTCGAACACCCCCGACAGCAGCAGCGGCAACCAGGGTTTCCGGTGTGTGGTGCGGACCGGCATCGCCACGCCCTGATCGACCGCCGCCGATCTGAACCGCAACGTGACTTCAGGACACACGCTGGGTCGATGACGTGACGAGCCGGAGCAACGTTCTCTCCTCACGGGCCATCCATGCGCTGCGCCGTGAATGTCGCCATGCATCGGCAAGCCGACCGTCACCGAGGGCGTCCTCGATGACGGGGTGGACGTACGACGCCCGGCAGACCGCCCGGGTGTTGCCGAGAACCTCGGCGGCGACATCGATGGCGTCGAGCCACGCACGCCGGGTCTCGGCCGGTTCGCCGGGGAGCCCGCCGACGCACAGCGCCGCCGTCACCTCGGCCGATGCCCCCCACGTCCGGAAGTCCTTGGCGGTGAAGGTCTCGCTGGTGACCTCCCGCAGGTAGTCGTTGACGTCGTCGGAGCCGATCGATCCCTCCTCGGCGCCGCTGCGGTAACTGAACAGCGTCTCGCCCCCGACCTCCCGGCACCGCTTGACCAGATCGGCAAGCCTGCGGTCACGGATCTCGACCGTCCGCTCCACTCCGCTCTTCCCGTTGAAGGCGAAGGTCACAGTGGCCCCGGTAACGCCGACGTGGTCGGTGGTGAGGGTCGTCAGACCGTACGACCCATTGTCCTGTGCGTAGCGGTCGTTCCCCACCCGGATCAGGGTGTCGTCGAGGAGCCGCACCGCAAGCGCTGTGACCCGGCGTTTGGTCAGGCCACGTCCGGCCAGGTCTGACGAGACCGTCTTGCGGAGAGAGGGGAGGCGGGTGCCGAAGTCCCCGAGCCGGTCGAACTTCGCCTCGGCGCTGAGGCGCGACCATTCGGGGTGGTAGAGGTACTGCTTGCGGCCCGCCTTGTCGCGACCCGTCGCCTGAATGTGTCCGTCGGCGTCGGCGCAGATCCACACGTCGGTCCACGCCGGAGGGATCACCAGCAGGTCGATCCGCTTCCGGTCGGCGACCTTCATGTCGCCTCCGTCGTCGCGCCGGTAGCGATGGCCGCTCCCTGCCCTGATCCGTCGGATCCCGGGATCGAGGTCGGACACATACTTCAGCGTGGTTTCCTCGACCCGGTCGAGCGTGGTGGTGACCATCGGGTCGACATCCTCCGTCGTAATCGCTGACTTCCAGGTGCGGCCGAGACCGTACCCACCGCGGTGCGGTGCGCCGAGGGTGGGGACCCTATCCCCCTGGGCTGCCCCACGCCCGTGCTGCCCTACCCGCCGGCAGCGTCGACGACACCTCCACCGCGACGTTCGCGGCTGGGGTCGACGCAAGGAAGCGGGGGTGGAGGACCGCATGATCCTTCCACCCCCGCTCCCTGTCGTTTCAGCCTGCCCGGTCAGCCTGCCCCGGTCGGTGCCCGGCTCACCGGCAGTGCGAGACCGACTGGCCGGCCTGTGTGCTCAGACCTGACCGCGCCAGCCACCGGTCTCGTGGGCGCGCTCCTCGATGAACTCCTTGAAACGTTCGAGGTCGCCCTCGACCCGTCGATCGACGATACCGAGCGCATCGGCCACCTTCTCGGCGACTCCCTCGTCCTCGAATTCGAGACGCAGGGTCACCCGGGTGGCGACCGAGTCGGCGGGCATGGTGCCCATGGCCTCGCCGGTGCCGGCTCCGGCCAGCGGCTCGTTCATCGGCGGCTCGTTCATCGGCATGGCGCCACCATCCGGCATGGTCCCCGCCGGCACGGTGTCCGCTCCGGTCGGGGTGGTCCCGGCTACCACATCGCCGATCCGCGGCGATACGTCGTCGTAGGCCGCATCGCTGGGTGCGCTCGGGGCGAACGTCACGGTCCCGTTGTTCTGGAAACCCGAAGTGCTCACCCAGGAAATCCGCTGATCGGGAGTCTGATCCACGATCTCCGCTTCCCACTCCCGCTCCATACCGGCGACGCTGGCGCGCCAGTGAAGGCGACGGTCGTCGAGTTGCGTGACGGACTCCACGCCCTCCATGAAGGCGGGAAAGTCCTCGAACTGTGTCCATTGGTTGTAGACCGTGGAAATCGGTCGGTCGACAATGATGGACTTCTCTACAGCACCCATGGAAACTCCTCCGAGGTCTGTCGGGGTTCTCTCTTCCTGACCCGACGTGTGTTCTATCGCTACCCGATCGACCCGGACCAAAACATGCCAGGGAGGGGGTACGGGTGGTCAGGCGGAAGATCCCCCCGAGGCACTGGCGCATATAGCCGCTACGGTTGCAGGATGCCGCAGCCATCCCCCCCAGACCCCTCGCCGGATCCGGCACCCGACGACGTCGGGAGAGGTTCGGCGGCGTCCGGTGTCTCCTTCGATCACCTGCTCCACCTGACCGGAGATCACGGATTGTTCGAGCACGCCAGCTACGACCAGCCCCGTCTCGAGCACGGATTGTGCACCGACGACAATGCCCGGGCATTGATCGTGTTGTGTCGAACCGGATCCCTGTCGCCACCGGTCGCTGCTGCGTTCGAGAGGTACCTGCGCTTTGTGGAGTCAGGTCGCATCGAGACCCGACGCCCCGACGGCACCGCCGTATCGGGGTGGCACAACAGGATGGACGCCGCCGGCGCCTGGACCGACGTCGCAGGTCCCGACGACTGCCACGGGCGCGCCCTGTGGGGGCTGGGAGTCACCGCGGCGTCCGCCCCGGTACCGGAGTGGCGGGAGCGGGCCCGGGTTGCCTTCTCGGCCGGAGCCGACCTCGAATCGCCGCACCTGCGCTCCTGGGTGTTCGCCGGTCTCGGGGCGGAGGCGGCGTGGCGCGCCGACTCGACGATCGCGGCGGCGGAAGGGCTGCTGGAACGGGCCGCCTCCCGACTCCCGCGGCCCCGTCCGGGGGCGTGGCGATGGCCGGACGACCGCCTCACCTACGCCAACGCCCGCATCCCGGAGGTGATGATGGCGGTGGGCGTCGCGGTCGGTGACCACCGGATGGTGGACGACGCGGTCGACCTGTTGGACTGGTTGGTGGGGGTCGAGACCTTCGAGAACCATTTCAGCTTCACCCCGGTGGGTGGGCGCGGGCCCGGGGATCACGCACCCGGATTCGATCAGCAGCCGATCGAGGCCTGGGCGATGGCGGATGCCTGCGCCCTGGCGGCGTCCACCACCGGCGACCCTGTCTGGGAATCCCGCCGTAGCAGGGCCGTCGCCTGGTTCCTCGGCGACAACGACACCGGCGTGGCGCTCTACGACGCAGCGACCGGTGGCGGTTACGACGGGCTCGATTCCGGGGGTGTCAACCGGAACCAGGGGGCCGAATCGACGCTTGCCGCCCTGGGAGCACTGCTCACCGCCCCCGATCGGGGATGACCCGGCCCCGGCTCGAGATGTGGTCGCGGTCGGGGGCGGCGGGTCGATCTCAGACCATGTCGGACAACAACTCGTCCACGGAGACGGTGGCGATGCGGACCGCACGGTCCGAGTAGGCATAGGGCAGTACCAGGTGTCCGTCGTGGACCAGCCCACCGCACGAGTACAGGACGTTGGGGACGTACCCGTCGCGTTCGTCGGGCAGCGGTTCGGCAAGGGGTTGGTGGAGACGGGCGATGACCTTGCCGGGGTCCTCCAGATCGAGCAGCAACGCACCAAGGGCGTACTGGCGCATCGGGCCGACGCCATGGGTGACCACCAGCCAGCCGGCGGGTGTCTCGATCGGCGAGCCGCAGTTGCCGAGTTGGACCGCCTCCCAGCGCTCCGTGGGGGCGTACACCACCTCGGCGTTGTGCCAGAAACGGACGTTGTCGGACCGCAGCACGAAGATGCTTCTCGCGGTCGTGACGGGACAGGGCGAGATAGAGACCGTCGACCTTCCGGGGGAACAGCGCCATGCCCTTGTCCTGGGCCGACGGCCCGTTGAGGGTGGCGATGCGGAATCGGAGGAAGTCACGGGTCTCGATGAGCTGCGGAAGGACGGTGTGGCCGTCCCACGCCGTGTACGTGGCGTAGTAGATGACGGAACCGTCGTCGTCGACGAACCGGACGAAACGGGCATCCTCCATCCCCCTGCTGTCCGCCGGGCCTGCAGGGGAGATGACCCGTTCGGAGATGGGAACCTCGTCGAACACCAGCTCGTAGTTGGACGAGGCCAGCCAGTGGATGAGGTGCATCGTCTCGAATGCGGCGGCCGACGAGATCTCGGCCAGTTCGAACGCGGCGATGCCCCGTTCGAGATCGGAGAGCGCAAACGCCTCGGGGAGGCGCTCGAGAACCTTCCGGGCGATCAGGGGGTCGGCGCCCAGTTCGTCGAGCTTTGCCAGAAACAGCGGCCGGTCGTAGACCGGGCTGTTGCGGCGACCGGGCACCGAGTAGGGCGTCGGGGCGTCGAGTTCGACCCGGCCGCCGGCCCGCACGGTTCCGCTGCGGAACTCGATCGAGGAGATGTGGCCCTCCCCGATGGCGCGCAGGCTCATCACGAAGGGCAGACCGCCGTCCGGAACTGGTTCGGCTGCGGTGGCGACCATGGACGGGTTGCACAGGGCTGCCGCCTCGTAGGCGTACTCCTGGACGAAGTAGGCGCCGAGCAGCAGCCGCCGGTCGCCGCTCACTCCGGTCATCCGTTCCGAGTGCGGTTCCGCCTGGCGGAAGCCCTGCTCCCAGACCTCCTCGAGATCGCGGTGCCGGTCGGCGAAGCGACTCCGGGTCTGCTCGAGAAGATCGGACGTGTCACCGTCGGAGAGGGCCAGCACCCGCTCGGCGATGGCGTCGACCCGTGCCGACGAGCCACCGAACGTCGACGCTCCGGGGACGAACGCCTTCGCCACCACCCGGGACGGGTCGGGAGCGAGCACGAGATCGGAGCGTGTCACTGAAACCATGACACGCATTGTTGCCGATCGGAGGTCAGGCGATGACGTCTTCGCGATTGGACCCGGAGGCGAGCCGCTCCACGTACCGGTGCGCCACCGTGTTCCAACTCAGGGTCGCTCCCAGTTGGCCGGCGGCACCGGCGGCTCGGCGGTAGGCGAGTTCGTCGCCCATCAGCGTGGCGATGGCCCGGGTCATGGCGGCGGAGTCGTCGTGGTCGACCACGATCCCGGCCCCTGAACCGAGCATCTCGACGGCGTGGGGGAAGGCGGTCGCCACCACCGGTCGTCCGGCCGCCACCGCCTCGGTGAGCACCCCGGAGCAGATCTGCTCCCGGTTGTCGTATGGGAGCAGCACGATGTCCGCATCGGCGACGACGCTCAGCAGGTCGCGTTCGCTCTGATAGCGGTCGTCGAATATGACCTGGCCTTCGAGCCCGGCTGCCCGCACCAGATCTTCGAGCTGCCGGCGATAGGCCTGGCCGCTGTGACGGAGGACGGACGGGTGGAGTTGCCCGGTGATGCGGTATTCCACCTCGGAACGCATCGCCGTGAGCCCGGAGATGGCGGCGATGGCGCGTTCGATGCCCTTGCCGGGACCAAGGAGCCCCCAGGTGAGGAGCTTGCGCCGGGAGCGATGGATGACCGGAAGCGGGCTCCACTGCGATCCGTGAGGGATGACCAGAACCTGTGCCGGGTCGACCCCGTAGCCCGAGATGAGCAGGCTCTCGGCCGACGAGGAGAGGGCGATCAAGGTGTCGGCGCTCGCCGCCAACGCCTCGATGATGCGACGCTGCCCCGGGGATGGTTCCGGAAGCACGGTGTGGAGAACCACGGCGACCGGAGCATCGATGCCGTTGACGAGGTCGACGACGGACTCCCCGTCGTTTCGACCGTAGATGCCGAATTCGTGCTGGATCACGACCGAATCTGCCTGGCTGAGGCGGCGTGCCGCAACCCGCACGGATACCGGGGAGTCAGGGTCGAACGCCATCACCACCGGGCTCCCCGGCGCCGAGGCGGCGCTGTAGGGGCCGACGAGGCGGGCGATCTCCACGGAGACTCCGGGTACCTGGCACATCGCATCGGCCAACGACCAGGTGAACCGCCCGATCCCGCATCGATCGGGCGGGAAGGTGCTCACCATGGCCACCCGCATCGATCGAGACGGTGACCGCATAGTCGTCGATTCGCTGACCACTTCTCGTTCCCACCTTTCGCACTCTGACTCTCGATGCGCACGGGCAGAGCCAGGCCGGGCGCAGATCCCCGATGGCGGAGCACGCCACTCCGGATCGAGGAGCCCGAGAAGTACCCACTGGCACGACCCTCGAAACACCCGGGTCCAAGATCTTTGCGGAACCGGTCGAGAACCGATCGACCGTCGAATCACGCCGGCACACCGGGGGATCTCACCGACGACGGCCGAACCGGGGACACCGGGAACGGCTCCAGCGGCCCCGGCGAATCGGCAGTCGCTGGTTTTGACCGTGATGGCCGGCGGGTAGGGGAACCGGATCCTGCACACCGAACCCGACGTCGGCTGGCGCCGGCGCCGACCGGCCCCGCCGGCCGTCCATGGGCCCGGTGCCGTTGGCGAACACCCGGCGCCCGCCCGAGAGGAGCCCTTGTCATGCCCAATCCTTCCGATCCTTCGTCTTCTTCTGGGCCGACCGGAAGCGTGTCGTTCGGGATGACCCTTTCCAGCGAGGAACATCCTCCGGAACGGCTGGTCGACCTGGCCGTGGACGCCGAGGAATCGGGATTCGACTTCGTCTCGGTCTCCGACCATTTCCACCCGTGGGTCGATGCCCAGGGCCACTCACCGTTCATCTGGACCGTCCTCGGGGCGATTGCGCACGCCACCGACCGGATCGAGGTGGGAGTCGGTGTGACCTGCCCGACGGTCCGAATCCATCCAGCCATCCTCGCCCAGGCCACCGCCACCACTGCCCGCCTGCTCCCCGATCGCTTCGTGTGGGGAGTCGGAACCGGCGAGGCACTCAATGAGCACATCCTGGGTGATCGGTGGCCACCGGCCGATGTCCGCCTCGAGATGCTGGAGGAGGCGGTCGAACTGATCCGGCGGCTGTGGGAGGGCGACAACGTCACCCACCGCGGGCAGTTCTACACGGTCGAGAACGCCCGCATCTACGACCCGCCGCCTGGGGACGTCCCCATCGTGGTGTCGGCGTTCGGACCGAAGGCGACCGAACTCGCCGCCCGGATCGGCGACGGGCTGTGGATCACCGGGATCAGTCTCGACACCGTCGAGCAGTTCACCGAGGCAGGGGGCACCGGGCCGGTCTATTCCCAGCTCACCCTTTGCTGGGCGCCGTCGAAGGAGGAAGCGGTCGAGACGGCGCACCGGATCTGGCCCAACACGGCGGTCCCCGGCCAGCTCAGCCAGGACCTGCCCACCCCGTCACACTTCGAGCAGGCCGCCCAGAACGTCACTCCCGAGCTGATCGCCGAGTCGATGCCGTGCGGACCCGACCCGGAACCGATCCTCGAATCGATCGAAGAGGCGATCGCCTCGGGGGTCGACCACATCTACCTGCACCAGGTCGGGCCCGATCAGGAGGGCTTCCTGCGGCTGTGGGAGAACGAACTCGTCCCTGCCCTCAAGGCACACCGCCACAACTGAGCGGCTCCTCAGTCGAGAAAGCCCTGGGTGCGCATCCAGTCGTCGTTGAAGATCTTGCCGAGGTAGTTGCGGCCGGAGTCGGGGAGGATGACCACGGTGAGCAGGTCGGGGAACTCCTCGGCAATGCGGAGGGCCCCGGCGACGGCCATCCCGCAGGAGCCTCCGACCAGCAGCCCTTCGACGGCGGCGAGGGTCCGCGTCATGTGGAAGGCGTCGGCGTCGCTGACCATCTCGTAGCGGTCGACGATCCCGGGGTCGAACGTCACCGGCCAGAAGTCCTCGCCGACCCCCTCGGTGAGGTAGGTGGTGACGTCGTCGTCGGAGTCGGCGGTGTAGATCGAACCCTCGGGATCGACACCGACCACCATCAGGTCCGGGTTGCGGGACCTCAGATACTTTGCGGTGCCGGTGATGGTGCCGCCGGTGCCGACCCCGGCGGCGAGGACACCGATCTGGCCGTCGGTCTGGCTCCACAGCTCCGGACCGGTCGACTCGACGTGGGCCTCGGGGTTGGCCGGGTTGGAATACTGGTCGGGGCGGTAGGCGCCGGGTATCTCACGGGTGAGGCGGTCCGCCACCGAGTAGTACGACTCGGGATCGTCGGGAGCGACATCGGTCGGGCACACCACCACCTCGGCGCCATAGGCACGCAGCAGGTCCTGTTTCTCCTTGGACTGCTTGTCGGCCATCACCGCTACCAGCTTGTAGCCACGCAACGCCGCCACCATCGCCAACCCGACCCCGGTGTTGCCGCTGGTGGGCTCGACGATGGTTCCCCCCGGCTTCAGCCATCCGTTGGCCTCGGCACGTTCGATCATCGGCAGGGCGATGCGGTCCTTCACCGACCCACCCGGGTTGAGTTGCTCCAGCTTGGCCACCAGGTTCCCCGGCGGATGCAGTCGTCCCAGCCGGACCAGCGGAGTGTTCCCGACGGCGGCGATCACGTCTTGGTGGATTTCCATGAGGAAAGACGGTATCAGGTGGAGCCCGGCATGGGCCGGACGAGGCGCTGGCGGGCGGTGCGATCCGCCCTACTCGATCACCAGGAACGAGGCCTGCCGGTCGTCGGCGAACGCCACGATGGTCTCGCGGCCCCGTTGGATCGCCTGCTCGATGTCGCTCGTCGTGCAGTTGCCCAGGCGCACCCAGATGAGCTTCGGCGGTGGTCCGTCGACCAGCGCCTTCTGGTGGAAGTCTTCGTCCTTGGAGACGATGAGGTAATCGCGCTCCTTGGCGTGATCCCAGATCTGTTGATCCGCGGCGGACTCCAGACCGATCAGCACGACGTGTGTCGACCCAGGGAAGGTCGCCGCAAGACGGTCGATCAGCTTCCGCGAGATGTTGGCGTCGAGCAGCAGCTTCACGCTCCGGAGACGAGCTTCCGTTCGCGGTCGGCGGCGAAGGCGAGGCAGGCCCGGATGTCCTCGGGCTCCAGCTCCGGGAAGTCGTCGAGGATCTGCGCCTCGGTCATCCCCGACGCCAGATAGTCGAGCACGTCGTAGACCGTGATCCGCAGGCCGCGAATGATCGGCTTGCCCCGCGTTTGCCGGGATCGGTGGCGATGCGTGTGAGATATTCCATCAAACCGGATTCTAGGAGTCGCGCACCCAGGACCCCGCAACCGGACGACCTGACCACGCATCAATTTGGCCGGACCCGCCTTTGGTCAAGCACCGCCACGAACCCCTCTTCCGGAACCGGACCGGACTGCGTCCGGAGGATCAGCGAAGCAAGCGCAGTCGGTCGATGGCGGTGCGCAGGGTGGCTTCGTTCTTGCAGAAGGCGAAGCGGATGAGGGCGGCGCCGTCGGCGGGGTTGTGATAGAAGGCGCTGGGGGGGATGGCGGCGACGCCGATCTCGGTGATGAGGTGTTTGGCGAAGGTGACGTCGTCGGCGAAACCGAATGCCCGGTGGTCGGCGAGGATGAAGTAGGTGCCTTCGGGGAGGAACACCTCGAAGCCGAGCTGATCAAGGGCCTCGGCGAGCAGGTCCCGTTTGCGGCGGTAGCCGGCGACGAACTCCTCGAAGTAGCTGTCTGGGGCGTGCAGCGCCGCCACGGCGCCGTGCTGGAGCGGGGTGGCGGTGGCGAAGGTGAGGTAGTTGTGGGCGGCACGGACACCGGCGGTGAGCGGCTCGGGGGCGATGGCCCAGCCGACCTTCCAGCCGGTGAGCGAGAAGGTCTTACCCAGCGAGGACAGGGTGACGGTCCGTTCCCACATCCCGGGGAGGGTGGCGATGGAGCGATGCTCACCGCTGAACACCAGTCGCTCGTACACCTCGTCCGAGAACACCAGGGCGTCGTTGGCCTGAGCCGCCTCGGCGACGATGGCCAGTTCGTCGGCGTCGAACACCCGACCCACCGGGTTGTGCGGGGTGTTGATCACGATGGCCCGGGTCTTGGGGCCGACGGCGGCGGCCAGCGCCTCCCGTTGGATCCGGAAGTTCGGCGGCCGGAGCGTGACATGGCGCAACGTGGCGCCGGAAAGGGCGGCGCCTGCCGGGTAGGCGTCGTAGTAGGGCTCGAACACCACGATCTCGTCACCCGGTTCGACCAGCCCCAGAAACGTCGCCGCCAGCGCCTCGGTGCAGCCGGAGGTGACGGTGATCTGGGCGTGGGGGTCGACCTCGAGCCCAGTGTCGCCCCGGAACCGGGCGGCGATCGCCTCGTTGAGCTGCGGCACCCCCTGGGTACGGGCGTACTGATTGTCGCCACGATCCATGGCGGCGACGGCGGCCTGCTTGACGAACTCGGGGCCGTCGAAGTCGGGAAACCCCTGACCCAGGTTTATCGCTCCGTGCTCGATGGCGAGCGCCGTGTTCTCGGCGAACACGGTCTGCCCGAAACCCTTCCAACGACCGGCGACCTGCATGGCCGGTCACGTTAGCGGCCGGGGTGGATGACCACCGATGGCAGCAGCGGAGCCGTGTAGACCCCTCCCCCGGTGGGGTGGGAATACCCGTCGCTCGGAATGAGTTGGTCGGACCATGAAACAGGAACACAAGACCGGGGCGCTCAACCGTCTCAAGACCGTGCGCGGCCACCTCGACGGGGTGATCGCCATGGTGGAGAACGAACGCTACTGCCCCGACATCATGAAACAGGTGTCGGCGTTGCAGGGATCGCTGGAGAAGGTCAACCGGCTGCTGCTCCAGAACCATGTCGAGACGTGCGTGATGCACGCCGTGGCCGCAGGCGAGAGCGAACGGATCGTCGACGAGTTGATGGAGACCCTCCGCTACACCCCCGCCGTCACCGGCCCGACCAGTCAGGAGCCCGAACTCGATGCCTGAAACCGCCAACCCGACCACGCTCACCCTCGATGTTCCCGACATCTCGTGCGGGCACTGCAAGGAGTCGATCGAAGCCGCCGTCGCCGACCTCGATGGGGTCGCCTCGGTGGAGGTGACCATCGACACCCGCACCGTCGAGGTCGCCTTCGACCCGACCACGGCCACCCGGGCTCGGATCGTCGATGCGATCGAGGCCCAGGGCTACGCCGTCGCCACTTGAGCCGGCCTCCCCACCTGCCCTCCCCCACACCATGGAACCGCGATGCCTGAACCCGTGATCTCCCGAACCGCCACCATCGGCACCGACCGGGTCGTCTTCGATGTAGAGGGGATGACCTGTGCGTCGTGTGCGTTGCGGATCGAGCGCGTGCTGTCCCGCCAGGACGGGGTCTCCGAAGCCACGGTCAGCTTCGCCGGTCAGGAGGCCCGGGCTTCGGTGACGCCCGGCACCGACCTCGCCGGTCTCCAGGCCGCCGTCGAGCGCATCGGCTATCACCTGGACCCAGTGAGCGACGACACCGACCGCACCTCACCGGTGGAGCGCTACGCCGCCGAAGCCAGGTTCCAGCGACGCAACGTCATCGCCGCCGCCACCCTCAGCCTGCCGCTGATGGTCATCGCCATGAGCAACCTCCACGGCATGGGATGGCGCTGGGCGCAGTTCGTCCTGGCCACTCCGGTGGTGTTCGTCTTCGGTTGGCAGTTCCACCACAACGCCGCTCTCCGCCTCCGCAGCGGTGGCGCCTCGATGGACACCCTCATCTCGCTGGGGTCGATCGCCGCCTGGAGCTACTCCACCTGGGCGCTGTCGAGCCACGAACATCTCTACTACGAGACCGCCGGGATGATCGTCACCTTGATCCTGCTCGGGCGGTACTTCGAGGCCCGCGCCAAGGGGCGCGCCTCCAACGCCGTGGAGCGGCTGCTGGCGCTCGGCGCCAAACAGGCGCGGGTGGTGCGTGGCGGTGAGACGGTGATGGTGGACCCGCTGGAACTCGCCCCGGGCGAGACCGTGGTGGTCCTCCCCGGTGAGAAGATTCCGATCGACGGAGTCGTCACCGGCGGGGGTTCCATGGTCGACGAGTCGATGCTGACCGGTGAGGCGGAGGCGGTGGAGCGCAACCCCGGGGATCCGGTGTTCGGGGCCACGGTGAATCAGCAGGGTCGTCTCGAGATCGAGGTCACCAAGGTCGGGCCCAACACCGCCCTGGCCCAGATCGTCCGGCTGGTCGAGGAGGCCCAGGCCACCAAGGCTCCGGTGCAGCGGCTCGCCGACCGGATTTCCGGGGTGTTCGTTCCGGTGGTGATCGTGGTGGCGTTGGTCGTGTTCGCCGCCTGGTGGGTCGGGTCCGGTGACGTTTCGACGGCGATGCGCAACGCCGTCGCCGTGCTCATCATCGCCTGCCCCTGTGCCCTGGGGCTGGCGACTCCGACCGCCATCATGGTGGGGAGCGGCCGTGGCGCCGAGATGGGGGTGTTGTTCAAGAACGCCGCCGTCTTCGAGCGTGCCGGTGGTCTCGACACCGTGGTGTTCGACAAGACCGGGACCCTCACCCAGGGGGCGATGACCCTGGCCGGGACCCGCAGCGACGGCGACGAAGACCGCTTCCTCACCCTGGTCGGCTCGATCGAGGCGGCAAGCGAACACCCCATCGCCCGTGCCGTCACCCTCGGGGTTGAGCAGCGTGACCTGCCCCTGCTTCCGGTGAGCGGATTCACCGCGGTGTCGGGTGGTGGCGCCGTGGGCACCGTCGATGGGATCGAGGTCACCGTGGGCACTCCCCGACTGATGACCGAACGGGGTCTGACCGTCGCCGACCGGCACCGGACCGCCCTTGCCGAACTCGGCGAAGCGGGCCACACCACGTTCATGGCGGGGTGGGACGGGGCGGTGCGCGGGGTGCTCGCCGTCGCCGACACCCTCCGCCCCACGGCAGTGGCCGCCGTCGCCACGCTGCACCGGCAGGGACTGACCACCGCCCTGCTCACCGGGGACCATCACACCGTCGCCGACCGGATCGCCGCCGAGGTGGGGATCGACCGGGTTCTCGCCGAGGTCCTCCCCGGTGACAAGTCTGCCGAGATCACCCGGCTCCAGGAGTCGGGGCTGCGGGTCGGGTTCGTCGGTGACGGAATCAACGATGCCCCCGCCCTCACCACCGCCGATCTGGGGATGGCGGTGGGTACCGGCACCGATGTCGCCATCGAGGCCGGCGATGTGGTGCTGATGTCCGGCGACCCGGCGCTGGTGGCCACCGCGCTCGGGCTGGCCCGGGCCACCTTCCGCACCATCCGTCAGAACCTGTTCTGGGCTTTCGCCTACAACACCGCCGCCATCCCGCTCGCCGCCGCCGGTCTCCTCGACCCGATGATCGCCGCCGCCGCCATGGCGCTCTCCAGCGTCTCGGTCGTCACCAACTCGCTCCGGCTCCGCCGCTTCATCTGACCCGTCTCGTCCCACGAATGATCCGGGCCCGGGATCCGCGGCACTACGGGTTGTCCCGGGGTACCGTTTGCCGTAACGATCGAGGAGGACGACGCCAATGCACGACCACCTACGACCTATCGAAAGACGCGTGCTCTCCATGCACACCGAGGGAGTCCCGGTCAGCGAGATCGGCCGCCGCATCCGGCGCAGCCCGGAACATGTCGAGCGGATGCTGGCCTGGACCGAGTTCCCCCGCCAGCGACCCCCCGCCCGCACCGCGGCATGGGCGATCCACCACCGGGTGCTGGCGTTGCGCGCCGCCGGCGAGAGCCACGAGGAGATCGGTCGCCGCTTCCACCGCAGCGCCCGCCACATCCGCCAGGTGGAAGGCATGGCCCACTACCGCAAGGGCCTCGAACTGCTCGCCTGAGCGACCGCCGCTGGTCGAGAAAGTTCCCGGCCATCCTGTTTGGGAACTCCATCCAACCGGTAGCCTTGTCGGATGGATGTGATCCGACGGTTCAACAAACCGGTGCTGCGACGGCCCCAGGCCGTCCTGGCGTTCGAGGGCTGGAACGACGCCTGCGAGGCCGCCACCGGGTCGGTCGAGTACCTGCTCGGCCAGGCGGCGGTGACCGAGCCGTTTGCGGTGATCGACCCCGAGGAGTTCTTCGACTTCCAGGTGCGCCGACCGATCGTCTCCATCGGTGACGGAGGGACCCGGAGTCTGGCGTGGCCCACCACCAAGTTCTTCGCCGTCGAAGATCCCCACTCCGACCGTGACCTGGTGCTCGTGCTCGGCGAGGAACCCAGCTTCCGCTGGCGCACCTTCGCCCGGTACGTCACCCAGCTCCTGGTGGAGATGGATGTCGAGGAGGCGGTCATCCTCGGAGCGTTCGTCGGCCAGGTGGCGCACACCCGCCCGGTCCCGGTCATCGGTGTCGCCACCGAGCCGGAGATGGTGCTCCGCCACGGTCTGCTCGGCTCCACGTACGAGGGGCCCACCGGGATCGTCGGGGTGCTCCAGGAGGCGTGCCGAGAGGTCGGGCTCCCCGCCATCAGCCTGTGGGCGGCGACCCCCCACTATCTCACCACCAATGCCAATCCGAAGGCCACCCTGGCGTTGATGAACCACACCGCCGAGATCCTCGACCTCGACACCGATGTCACCGACCTCGAGGAAGCCGCCGAGGCCTTCGACCGCCGGGTCAGCGAGGCGCTGGAATCGTCCGGTGACCTCGCCACCTACATCGCCGGTCTCGAGGCCAGGGAGCCGGGCAGCGACATGACGCTGGACCCGAACCAGACCGGCGAGCTGGTCTCCGAGATCGAGCGTTTCCTCCGCAGCCAGGACTCCTGAGCTGCCACTCAGCCGAGGCCCGGGATGACCCTGCGAGTTCCGGCCCCTCACCGTGGCTACAATTTTGGTAGCAATATCGCCACATCCAGGAGGTCCTGGTGTCCGAGGTGGGAATCCGGGAGTTGCGGGACAATCTGAGCCGATACATCGGTCAGGTGCGCGACGGAGGCGAAGTCACGGTTACCGACCACGGTCGTGCCGTGGCCCGGATCGTTTCGGTTGATCAACCCCGGCTGCTCGACCGACTCATCGAGCAGGGCCTGGTCCAGCCAGCCTCGAGTCGGCTCCGTACACGGCCGCAGCGCCGCGTGGCTGCTTCGGAGCCGGTGTCACCACTGGTCGCCGAGCAGCGCAGGTGATCGCCTACTTCGATACCTCGGCGGTGATCCCGCTGATCATCGAGGAACCCCACTCCGAGGACGTCGGCGAGGTTTGGGACCACGCATCCCGATTGGTCAGCTCCCGGTTGCTGTACCCCGAGGGACGGGCTGCGCTCGCTCAGGCCCATCGGATGAACCGGCTCACCACCCGCCAACTCCGCACCGCCGCCCGGGATCTCGAGGTGCTGGGCGGTCAACTCGACCATGTCGAGGTGACGGACGACCTGGCGAACCGAGCCGGCGAGCTCGCCGAGGCGGCAGCCCTGCGGGGGTACGACGCCGTCCACCTCGCCGCCGCCGAGTCGATCGCCGACGGCGATCTGGTGATGGTCACAGGCGATGCCGCTCTCCGACAAGCGGCGACCGATCTCGGCATGGCGGTGGTCATCCTCGCCAGTCGTCCCACCCCGTGAGGCGAGCGATCTCCGACGACAGGTGGCGATGGCACGACAGGTCCAGGGACCTGTCGTGCCGGGACCTCACCACTGGTCACGTAGCGCTGGGCGAAGCGCTCGCGATCTCCGCCCCTCGTTGGAGGGTGTCACCCCTCGTCTACCCCGCCGCTCACCAGGTCCGCCTCGACCTCCAGCACGATCTGGACCTTGTCGCCCAGGGCGACACCGCCGCCGGGGATAGGCCCGTTGTAGCTGACACCGAAGTCGTGGCGGTTGAGCTCGGCGGTCGCCGAGAAGCCGGCCTTGGTGCCGCCTCGGCCGTCGGGACCGAACTCGGGGGCCTCGGCATGCAGGGTCACCTGCCTGGTGACACCCCGGATGGTCAGATCACCGTCGACGAAGAATCGCTCACCCCGGGCGCGTAAGGCGGTCGAGACAAAGGTGATGGTGGGGTGGTTGGCCGCATCGAAGAAGTCCGCCGAGCGGATGTGGTCGTCGCGCATGTCGTTGTTGGTGTCGATCGAGTCGACGTCGATGGTCACGGTGACGGTGCCGTCGAGAGGGTTGTCCGATGTGGTGATCTGGCCGTCGAACCTGGTGAACTGGCCGCGCACCTTGCTGACCATCATGTGTTTGATGACGAACCCGATGTGGGTGTGAACGGTGTCGATGGTCCAGGCTCCGGCTACGTGGCCGGGGATCGCGGTGTGCAGGTCGGTCGACGACATGGAGTCTCCTCGAGGATGGTGGTAGGTATGGTTCCTATTCGTTCCTTGGTATACCTTCACAACTCGGTAACTTTTTGGAACTACTCGCACTAGACTCCATTCCGAGCAGCCCGTCAAGAAGGCACTTCTACGTAACCTGGTTCTGCGGGGGTAACCGTGACCGCTCACATCGATCCAGTTCCGGACCATCACATCGGTCCGGCTTCGGACCATCACATCGGTCCGGCTTCGGACCATGCCGACGCATGTCGAGTGCGTGAGGTACTCGACCTCGTCGCCGACAAGTGGTCGCTGTACGTGGTGTCCATCCTGGGTGATGGCCCGCAGAGGTTCAACCAGCTCAAACGCAACATCGACGGGATCAGCCAGCGGATGCTCGCCGTCACGCTGCGTGGCCTGGAGCGGGACGGGATCCTCACCCGCACCGTCCACGAGGTCATGCCGCCAAAGGTCGTCTACGAGCTGACGCCCATGGGTCGCACCCTGCTGAAGGCAACCTCGCCCCTCATCGACTGGAGCACCCGGCACCTGGCGCACATCGATACCGCCCGGGCGGAATACGACGACCACCGCTCGACAACCTCGACGGCCTGAAGTGCGGGATCCGCACACGGGAGGAGCCGGTGGCGGGTACCACCGGCTCCTCGTTGCCGTTCAGGGCTGGGGTCAGCGTCGGGGTCATGGGACCCCGACGACGACCTCACAGGTGGCGGCGGTGTCGACGCCGGGACCACCGTTGCAGTTGTCGACGCCGGCATCGCCGAACAGATTGTCGTTGCCGGCTTCGCCGCGAAGGTTGTCGTTGCCGTTCCCCCCGCTGATCCGGTCGTCGCCGTCGCCACCGCGGAGATCGTCGTTGCCGTCTCCACCGGCGAGCCGGTCGTTCCCGGCACCACCGAGGATCAGGTCGTTGCCGGCGGCTCCGACGAAGGAGTCGTTGCCGTTGCGACCTTCGAGACGGTTGGCTGCGGCATTCCCACCGATGCTGTCGGCGAGATCGGAGCCGATGACGTTCTCGACGCCGACAAGGGCGTTGGCCCCCTCGCCGGTGGCGGTGCCCGCGGTGAGGTTGACCGTGACACCCGCAGCGGAGAACTGGAACGACGCAGTGTCGATTCCACCCTGGCCGTTGTAGGTGTCGGCGCCCGCCCGACCGATCAGCAGGTCGTTGTCGGCGCCGCCGATCATCACGTCGTTGCCGAGCCCTCCGTCGATGACGTCGCTGCCCGCACCGCCGTTGATGGCATCGTTGCCGTTACGACCTTCGAGCCGGTTGGCCCCGGTGTTGCCGGCGATGTTGTCGGCGAACGGCGATCCGATGACGTTCTCGACGTTGGCGATGGTGTCGGCACCCTCACCGTTGGCGATCCCGGTCGTCAGGTTGACGTTCACCGCCGCAGGCGAGAACTCGAACGAGACCGTGTCGACGTCGCCTTCACCGTTGAAGGCATCGTTGCCGTCCCGGCCGATCAGCCGGTCGTTGCCGGCGCCACCGACCAGCGAGTCGTTGCCCGCCCGTCCATCGAGCACGTCGTTGCCGCCGCGACCCCACAGCACGTTGGTTCCGGCGTCACCGATCAGCGTGTCGTTGAACGCCGACCCGCTGAGCCGCTCGACCAGGACGAAGGTGTCGTTGCCGTCGCCGGTTGCGGTGTTGGTGGTGAGGCTGGCGTTGACCGGTCCGGGGGACGATGCATAGGTGACGAGATCGACACCGGCCTCGCCGCGGAGCTGGTCGTTTCCCGGTCCCCCGGAGAGGGTGTCGTTGCCGACCCATCCGTCTAGGAAGTCGTTGCCGGGACCCCCGTTGATGGTGTCATTGCCGTCATTGACATCACCGGCGCCGGCGTTGCCGACCAGGACATCGTTGCCGGCGTCACCGTTGATCACGTCGGCGCCCGGACCTCCGAGCACCAACTCGTCGCCGTTGCCGCCGTTGATGGTGTCATTCCCGGCGTCGCCACAGATGCGGTCGTTGCCACCGAGACCGTTGATGGTGTCGTTGCCGTCGCCACCGACGATGACGTCGTTGCCGGCGGTGCCGTTGATGATGTCGTTGCCGGCCGTGCCGACGATCGTCGCCGGAACGCCGAAGCACAGCGGTGGCGGACCGTTCTCGAGATGGAGGTTCAGCAGCCCGTTCTGAGCAGCGAACCCGTCGACCTTGATCTGGTACGTGGTCCCGGCGTTGACCGGGAACCTCACCAGACTGCGCAACCCGGTGCCGCTGTCGTCATCGGAGGCGATGGGGACCAGCGTCGCCAATGTATTGCCGGTGTAGACGGTGAGCGTCGTATCGAAGGTGGTGACAAACCCACCACCGTCTTCGGTGGAGATCGTCGCCGTACCCGTCGCCGACGGTGTCCACCGCCACCAGATGCTGTTGTCGAGACTGAAGGGTCCGGGCTCACCGGTCTCCCAGTCGGCGCACACGTTGAAGTCGAAATCGTTGAACCCCGCCGCTCCCGGGTTTGCCGGGAGAATCTCGGGGAAGGCGAAATCGTTGTTGTTGACGTTGCGGGTCGCCGCATCGAGCACATTGATCCGCTTGCGGGTCACCCCGTTGCGGGTGACGTTGACACCGGTGGCGTCCAGGTCGGCCGCCGCCGCCGCACTGGTCTGCGGGATGCCGTTTCCGTCGACACACTCACGCAACAGGGTGAAGGCCCCGGCCACGTGTGGCGCCGCCATCGACGTCCCATCCTTGCTGCCTTCGGAGTCCCCGGTGGGGACCGGGGCGACAATGCCCACTCCTGGCGCCCACCACCGCAGGCCGGCACTGGAGTTGGTGAAGCCGGCCGGGACATCGCTGTCGTTGGTGGCCCCGATGGCGAAGGCGTTGCTGAGACATCCCGGGAAGCTCATCGAGACGTTCGACCCGTTGTTGCCTGCGGCCACGACGACGGCGACACCCAGCGCCTGGAGCTGCCCGAACAGCACATTGGTGAGCGGGTTCACGTTGTTGCAGGCGGGATTGCCGGCGGTGAACGTGGCACCCGTACCGATGCTGAGATTGACCGCCACCAGGTTGGGGTTGGTGGTGTTCTTCAGGTTGATCAGATGCTGCAGTGCCTGGTCGATCGCCGAGAAGAACGCCGTCCACCGCGGGCCGGCGGGGTCGTCCTGGGCAACCTTGAGGGCGATGATCCTCGCTCCACGCGCCACACCCTCGTGACCGTTGGTGTAGAACGAGCCGGCGGCGATACCACCGACATGGGTGCCGTGGTCACAGTCGGTGGAGTGGGTGCACTCCTCGCCACCGGGCGCCCCGATGAAGACGTTGGTGCCCGCCGGGCACGAGAAGTTGGTGACGAAGCAACCCTGGGCGACGATCCGGCCGGTGAAGGCGTTGTGCTGCCCGTCGACACCGGAATCGATGATGGCCACCTGGTAGGGCCCGGTGGAACTCCCGTTGAAGTTGTCGCCGAGGACGCCGGCGGTGTTCAACAGATCGGAGTCGATGACACCGGTGCTCGAGTCGAGTTGCGACTGCACCTCGCCGTCGAGCGTCACCGACGCCACCGAGGGATCACCCAGCAGCGCCTCGAGTCCGGTCTCGGTGATGTCGTACACGGCCGCCGGGGCCACGTCGAACGCAACCAACTCGGTCGATCCGGTTCCTTCGAGCGTCGAGGCGAGCCCGTCGAGGGCGTCGGCGATCGACGCCCGTTGTTCGCCGATCTCCGCCGGCGACAGCTCTGCTTCCAGGTGCATCGCCGTACGCATCAGGACCGTCACACGGGCCGTACCTCCATCGGCAACGGCGGCACGCACCTCGTCGGTGGTGTAGGCGCCGTCGGCCAGCGGAAACGCATCGGAGAGGTCGCCTGCATCCGGCTCACCGGGTGGGTCGGAACCGGGAACATCCTGGGCGTCGGCCGGGTTGACCCCGACCGGGCCAAGCCCCTCACTCTTCGACCTTCCGGAATCCTCGGTTGCCGCCGTGGCGGCGAGCCCGTCGCTGCCGGAATAGCCGACGTAGCCTTCGAAGCTCTCCGTGGACAGATTCGACACGTCGTTCGGATAGATCCCCGTCGAGGGGTTCTCCGGCGACGCAGCCTCCGTTGCCCCGGCCGACACGGGAACTCCCGCGACCACCAGGGTCATCGCCAGGACGGCGACACTCATTCGCAGCCGGAAACGCCGGCTCTTACGATCTTGCATGATTCCCACCTTTCTCAGGAGCCGGGCGGTGGTCGGTGCTCTTGACCGAAACCGGGGGTCGGCTGTTCCGCGAGAAAGAGCGGTTGTCGGGGTGCCAGATACTGGATTCTCACCAGATTGCCCCGGGCATCAGTCGGTGGTGCGGATCGCTTCCCAGACGTTCCAAGGCGTGAGGGGCATATCGAGGTGACGGACCCCGAGGTGGCTGAGAGCGTCGACCACGGCGTTGTGGACGGCGGGGGTCGATCCGATCGTGGCGGCCTCGCCGATCCCCTTGGCCCCGAGCGGGTTGTAGGGGGTTGGGGTCACCGTCCAGGTTCTCTCGATCGACGGCATCGATTCGGCCGTCGGGATGAGATAGGACGCCAGGGTGCCACTCAACGGGTTGGCGTCCTCGTCGTAGTGGAACTGCTCGTAGAGCGCCTGACCCACCCCCTGCGCCACTCCGCCGTGGACCTGCCCGGCGACCAGCAGCGGGTTGACGACGGTGCCGCAGTCGTCGCAGGCGATGTGGCGGAGCAGTCGGACCGCCCCGGTTTCGGTGTCGACCTCGACCACCGCCACATGGGTACCGAACGGAAAGGTGGGGTGGCCCTGATCGAAGACCAGGTCGGCGGCGAGACCGGTCGGCTCGCCCTCAGGGACCGCTGCGGGGTCGGCGGCGAGCGTCGCCACCTGAGACCAGGTCAGACCGGTATCGGGGACACCGGCGACCCCGACCCTGCCGTCGTCGAACACCACGATGTCGTCGTACGCCGCCTCGAGATGGCCGGCCACCACCCGCCGCGCCTTGGCCACCACCTTCCCGGTGGCCTGGAGGACCGCCGATCCGGCAAGTTGCAACGATCGGCTTCCGCCGGTGCCGGCTCCCCGGGGGATCACGGCGGTGTCGGCCTGGACCACGGTGATCAGATCGATGTCGATGTTGAGCAACGACGAAGCGACCTGGGCGAACGCCGTCTCGTGCCCCTGACCGTGACCGGAGGTCCCCACCCGCACCGTCACCATCCCGTCCTCGTGGACCTCGACGCCGGACCACTCGTGGTAGCCGTCCGGTGCAGTCACCTCGACGTAGCAGGCGACCCCGACCCCGAGCTGAAACCGGGCGCCCTCCCGGCGACGTCGCTGCTGGTCGGCACGCAGTTCGTCGATCCCGGCGGTCTCCAGGGCACGATCGAGGGCCGCTTCGTAGTTCCCGCTGTCGTACTCGGCACCGGTGGCGGTGGTGTGGGGGAAGCGATCCGGCCCGATGAAGTTGCGGCGGCGCAGCTCGACCGGGTCGAGATGCAGCTCGGCGGCAAGCATGTCCATGATCCGCTCGATGGCGTGGGTCGCCTCCGGCCGTCCGGCGCCGCGGTAGGCGTGCACCGGATTGGTGTTGGTGACGACGCTGCGCCACCCGAAGTCGACCTTGGGAATGTCGTAGACACCGGGGGCCATCAAGCGGGTCCATTCGGGAAGTCGCGCCCCGAACAGTGGATACGCCCCGACATCCTGAACCGCCCGCACCCGCAGCCCCGTGATCCGTCCCTCGCCGGTGGCACCGATCTCGACGTCGAGGGTCTGGGCCCTGCCGTGGGTCATGGCGGCGAGGTTGTCGCGCCGGCTCTCGTGCCAGCGCACCGGGGTGTCGAGCCGCATGGCGAGGGCGGCGACGATCACCTGCTCGGGATAGACATAGAACTTGGCGCCGAACCCGCCGCCCATATCGGCAACCATGGCGTGGATCCGGTTGCGGTCGAGCCCGATCGCCCGGGAGATGGCGTTGCGGTGGGCGAAGACGTTCTGGCTCCCCACCCACAGATCGAGCCCATCCTCGGTGGGGACCGCCAGCGCCGAGTTGGTTTCGAGCGGGACGGGGGCGAGACGTTGGTTGGCGATACGGGTCCGGACGACCACATCGGCTTCGGCGAAGAAACCCGCATCATCGGCGCCGGCTTCGATCCCGACCGCAAGGGCGACGTTGGTCCCGGCCTCGGGATGGAGGATGGGAGCGTCGGGTTGCATCGCCCGATAGGCGTCGGAGACCGCCGGGAGCGGATCGATGTCGGGAAAGACCATGGTGGCCGCATCGAAGGCACTGCGCTCGCTCGTCGCCACCACCACGGCGACGATCTCACCGGAGAAACGCACCGTGTCCATGGCCAGCGGCGGACGGCCGAACTCCGGTGCGACGCCACGCGCCCCGGAAGCGGCGACGGCAAGGTCGAGATCGGCGGCGGTGAAGATCCCGACAACGCCCGGGAGATCCGAGGCCATGGAGACGTCGACGCCTCCGAGGTGGCCGTGGGGAATTCCGGCGCGCACCGGGACCATGAACAGCGCACCGTCGATGACGCGATTGGGGAGGTAGCCGCCCTCACCGCGGATGAACCTGGGGTCCTCGGTTCGTCGAACCGCGGCTCCGAGTATCGATCCTGGCATGCCGGCGACGATAGCCGTGGCCGACCACGAACCGATCGAGGAACCTGTCGCAGGGACGATCCGGCCGCACCCGGGACGGGTGGGCGCAACCCCGCTCCCAGGACCGCATGCCGGGACCGGCGCCCAATCGAAGAGGCTCCGCCATTCGGCGGAGCCTCTCAACAACCGGGGCTGGTGGTCACTTCTTGCGCTTGTGCCTGTTCGCCTTGATGCGCTTGCGGTACTTGTGCTTGCTCATCTTCTTGCGGCGCTTCTTGATCAACGAGCCCATACAGTCAAAACCTCGAGGTCAGGTGAGTCGGTCCAAAAAAATCTCCCGGCGGCGTCCGCCGAGAGCGAATACCTCCATAGGATCGCGGATCGACTGCGGAAACGCAAGCCCGCCCGGGCGATTCGGCGGTTGGCGACGTCTGCGACACGCCGATCCGGGCTTCCCGATCAGACCGCGGAAGAGGGCGTCAGCGCCAGCCCCGGGTGGCCACGGGGAGGGTGCGCACCTGTCCGGCGTCGCCGAGCACACCGGACATCGCCGTCTCCACGGCCGGTGCGGTTGCGGCGGTGACAAAGGCTATGGCGGTGGGCCCCGCTCCGCTCCATGCCGCATGCAGCGCTCCCGCTGCGGTGGCCGCCTCCATCAGGTCACGTGTCACCGTCGAGAGGTCACGGCGGGGGACCTCGTGGAGTTCGTCCCCGGCAGCGGCCGACAGGGTTGCGGCGTCGCCGGTGCGGAGACCGTCGAGGAGAAACACCACTCGCCCCACATTGCGAGCGGCGACCTGATGGCGGACCGCTCCCGGAAGCGCGGCACGCGCCATGTGGGTGGAGAGATGGGAATCGGGAATGCCCACCATCACGATCAGATCCTCGGAGATGGGGAGCTGACGAACCACCCCGTCCCGCGCCGCCACCAGACCGCCGTACACGGCGGCGGCGGCATTGTCGGGGTGACCTTCGAGCTCGGTGACGATCTCGAAAAGCACCGAGTCGGTGGGTTCGTCACCCATCGCCCGGATGGCGGCGGCGGCCGCCGCCGTCGTCACTGCAGAGCTCGACCCGAGCCCGCGTGCCCTGGGGACGTCGTTGTCGATGCGGAGCGTCATGGGATGATCGCCGACGGCGGCCTGGACCGCCCGCATCACAAGGTCGCCGGGTGAGGGGGTGTGGGCGCCACCCTGCTCTTCGATCCGCCATCCCGTCGATGACTCGGCCTCGACCCGGCATCGCAACTCGAGGGCGAGCGCCAGGACGTCGAAACCCGGCCCGAGGTTGGCCGATGATGCGGGTGCGTCGGCGGCGCCGATCATCGGATCAGCCCATCCGACCGGTGTGACCCGGGCGGCCGCACGGGTGGGCGCCGGGGGAGAGCCTGATGGAGGCGGCGACATCGATACATAGCGGCAGGAGCGTACCCATCGGAGACGCCAACTCGCAGCCGGAGCCCCCCATCCGGAGCCGTAAGTAGAGTCCGCACATGGCCATCGCCATCCACACCGAGGCGCTCACCAAGTTCTACGGAGACGTGCGCGGGGTCGAGGACCTCAACCTCGAGGTCGGGACCGGGGAGGTCTTCGGTTTCATCGGTCCCAACGGCGCCGGGAAGAGCACGGCCATCCGGATGTTGCTCGACCTGATCCGCCCGACCTCGGGTCACGCCACCGTGTTGGGTCTCGACCCGCAACGCGACGGTCTCGCCCTGCGACGGCGTATCGGGTACGTCCCGGGTGAGCTTGCCATGTTCGACACGATGACCGGGAAGGAACTACTACGGTTCGTCACGGCCCTCCGCGGCGACGGCGCCGTCGACACCTCCGTCCAGCTCGCCGAACGCCTCGACCTCGACCTGGCCCGCAAGGTCGGTGACTACTCGAGTGGCAACCGCCAGAAACTGGCCCTGGTTCAGGCGTTCATGCACCGCCCCGAGTTGTTGATCCTCGACGAGCCGACCAGTGCCCTGGACCCGCTCATCCAGCAGGAGTTCCACCGGATGGTGGACGAGGTCCGCCAGGAGGGTCGCACGGTGTTCCTCTCCTCGCACGTTCTACCGGAGGTGGAGCGGATCGCCGAGCGGGTGGGCATCATCAGGGCGGGTTCCCTCGTGGCCGTGGAATCCATCGAGTCGCTTCGCGGCCGTACCCATCGCCGAATCGAGATCGAGTTCTCCGCACCGATCGACGGGGACCCTTTTGCCGGGCTCCCATCGGTGCGCCGTTCCCAGGTGGGTGACGGAGGTCGCCGCACCGAGCTCCTGGTCGAGGGTCCCCTCGACGAGGTGATCAAGACGGCGGCACGTTTCCAGGTGGCCAACGTGATCAGCCACGACCGCGATCTGGAGGCGGCCTTCCTCGCCTACTACGCCGACCAACCGGAGCGACCCGATGCTTCGTAGCGTGTTCGGAAAGGTGCTGTGGGATCATCGAACCGGCGTCTGGTGGTGGGCGCTGGGGCTGGGGGCACTGGCGGCGATCACCGTGGCGTTCTACCCGTCCGTCCGCGACCAGCCAGGTTTCAGCGAGCTCGTCGAGTCGCTCCCTCCCCAGCTCCTGGCCGCCTTCGGGGTCGAGGACGCTTCCGAGTTGATCACACCGGTCGGGTTGGTGAACAGCCGTCTGTATGCCAGCGTCGGGTCGATCCTCGCCATCGTGTTTGCAGTGTCGATCGGAACCCAGGCGATCGCCGGTGAGGAGGAACGCGGCACGATGGATCTGATGCTGGCGCAGCCGGTGGTGCGCACCCGGATCGTGATCGAGGGCTTTGTGGCGATGACGGTGCTGGTGGCTGTTCTGGCAACCTCGTTGCTGGTGGTCCTCGCCATCACCAGCCCGGCCTACGGTCTCGACCTGTCGGTGAACGGGATGATCGCCGCCAATGTCGGGATGGCGCTGCTGGCGCTGGTCTACGGGACGCTGGCGCTGGCCATCGGCGGCCTCACCGGGAAGCGCAGGTTGACACTGGGCATCGTCACCGCCCTGGTCGCCACCGCATTCTTCGTCAACGGATTCGCCACCCTGGTCGACGTACTGCAGCCGTTCCAGGCCGTGTCGCCGTTCCACTGGTTCCTGGGGCCGGATCCGCTCGCCAACGGTTTCGACGGACCGAGCCTGGCGAAGATGACGATCACGATCGTTATGCTGGTGGCGGTGGCGGTGTGGGGATTCAATCGGCGCGATGTCGCCTCATGACGTGACCGCCCGCAACGGGGACATCGATCTCTACGTCGACCTCTGGGGTGACACCGGCGCAACGGTGGGCGGCTCGCCGGTGATCCTGATTGCCGGTCTCGGCGAGCAGCTCACCTGGTGGCCCCCCGGCTTTGTCCACGCCATCGCCATCGCCGGATTCGAGGTGGTGCGCTTCGACAACCGGGACACCGGTCGATCGTCGCATCTCGAGGGCACCGTGTCGCTGGCGAGGATCCGTCGCACCCTCGCCTCGGGCGGGCGACCTGACACCCCGTACCACCTGTCCGACATGGCAGCCGACGTGATCGCCGTCGCCGATGCCGTCGGAGCCGACTCGGTGCACGTGGTGGGAATCTCGATGGGCGGCATGATCGCCCAGGAAGCCGCCCTGTCGTTTCCCGACCGGGTCCGGTCACTCACCAGCATCATGTCCACCACGGGGAACCCGGCGGTGGGGCAGTCGACAGCCGCCTCCGCCACGGCGATGCTGCGCGGTGCCCCGCCGGACCTGGAATTCGCCGTCGCCACCCGGGTCGAGACGGGGCGCCTGGTGGCAACCCCGGGACTCTTCGATCCCGAGGCCGCCCGGTGGCGGATCACGGAGGCCCATCGCCGCTCGTTCGATCCCGCCGGCGTCGGCCGGCAGTACGGCGCCGTCCTCGCCGCCGGGGATCGAACCGCCCGGCTCCGGACTCTGCAGATTCCCAGCCTGGTGATCCACGGGGATACCGATCCGCTGGTCGACGTCTCCGGCGGTCGGGCCACCGCCGCCGCCATCCCCGACGCCCGTTACATCGAGATCCCCGGTCTCGCCCACGACCTCCCCGAGCCCTACTGGCCCCAGATCCTCGATCCTCTGCTCACGCACCTCGCCGCGACATAGCCCTGCGCCGTCGATCTGACACCGCAGATCCCACCGCACGAGGACCAAGCAGCAACCGCGTCCTCACACCGCCGGTCCCCTTCTGGCCCTCCCCTCCTCGGGAGGAGGGGTGGCTGCGGACGCTCGCGGACGCAGACGGGGCGGAGCGCGACGTCGATGTCCGCCTCGTCGGCAGGGTCACCGACGGACAAGCCAAC
Organism: uncultured Acidimicrobiia bacterium; assembly: GCA_963708235.1. Lineage (GTDB taxonomy): Bacteria > Actinomycetota > Acidimicrobiia > Spongiisociales > UBA5794. The sequence goes on from OY970200.1 coordinate 3,526,393, forward strand.
GGCGCCGCGCCACCCAGACGCGTAAAACCCGCACACGACAAGACGACCACAGGGATGCAGACCTCGCGCCCCGCCCCACCTCCTCCCAGAACCTCGGAGGCACCCCGCCTTTCCGGTCTGCGTCCGCAAGCGTCCGCAGCGCCCCACCCCGTCTACGGCCGCGAAGCGTCCGCAGCCACCCCGCCCCAGCGGGGCGGGGAGGGGCGGGGAGGGCCAAGAAGGAAGCACGATCAAGAGATGAGCGGACGTCCAGCGGCAACGAGCTCAAGTAGCCAGATCCACACGACCCGGCCGACCCCTTCTGGCCTCCCCGCCCCTGGTGTCAAGGCCGGGCCGACCCTTTCTGGCCCTCCCCGCCCCTGGTGTCAAGGCCGGGCCGACCCTTTCTGGCCCTCCCCGCCCCTGGTGTCAAGGCCGGGCCGACCCTTCCTGGCCCTCCCCGCCCCTGGGGGGCGGGGTGGCTGGGGACGCTTGCGGACCCAGACGGGGCGGGGCGCGGCGTCGATGTCCGACTCGTTCGCAGTGTCGCCGAATGGTCCGCCTGGTTCGGTTTCGGATCCCGCCAGGTCGCAGCAACCTCACACGACAAGACGACCACAGGGATACCGACCTCGCACCCCGCCCCACCTCCTCCCAGAACCTCGGAGGCACCCCGCCTTTCCGGTCTGCGTCCGCAAGCGTCCGCAGCGCCCCACCCCGTCTACGGCCGCGAAGCGTCCGCAGCCACCCCGCCCCAGCGGGGCGGGGAAGGGCGGGGAGGGCCAAGAAGGAAGCACGATCAAGAGATGAGCGGACGTCCAGCGGCAACGAGCTCAAGTACCCAGATCCACACGACCCGGCCGCGGCCCTTCTGGCCTCCCCGCCCCTGGTGTCAAGGCCGGGCCGACCCTTTCTGGCCCTCCCCGCCCCTGGGGGGCGGGGTGGCTGGGGACGCTTGCGGACCCAGACGGGGCGGGGCGCGGCGTCAATGTTCCCCTGATCGCAGCGTCACCGACAGCCTCCCGGGCTGCGTCTTCAGACCGCCTCCCGAACTTGGCAGCACGCGACAAGACGACCACAGGGATGCAGACCTCGCGCCCCGCCCCACCTCCTCCCAAAACCTCGGAGGCACCCCGCCCCCGGGGCGGGGAGGGCCAAGGAGGAAAGACACAGACCGGCAGGGACGGCCGAGACATCGGGTAGTCCCGGGGCGTTCCTAGCCTTCGGGGGGTCGCCCCTTTCGTCCCTGGAGTTCATCGCGTGGTCGATCCCCGCACACTGTTTGGTCCTTCGGCACGCCGTCGCGCCTCGTTGGCCGTGGTGATGTGGGTCTTCGGGCTCGCCACCACCACCTTGCTCATCGGGATGTGGGGCCGGACGGTCTCGACCGACCAGGCCACCCTGGAGGAAGGCACACGGGCGGTGGTCGAAGCGGAGGTGATCGCCAACCGGGTCGAGGACTGGGTGGCCTCCGGGATCGCCTCGTCGACCGACGGCGAACAAGCGGCCGTCGCCGCCGCCCTCGCCGACATCGGGGAGACCCCGCAGGCCCACGACGCCGTCGCCACCATCGCCGAACAGGCCGTACAGGCTGCCCTGGCGGAGCCAGGGGAACGAATCGAGATCGACGTACGGACGGCGCTCGCCCCGCTCGCACCGGTGATCGGCGAGAGGCTGCGCGCCTCCGGGGTTGCGGCGCCACAGGAACAGGTCGACGCAGTGATCGCCGGTGTCCCCGACCTGGTCCTCGGATCCGGCGTCGCCCAGCAGATCGGCGGGGCGGCCACCCGCGCCACCGCATTTCTCACCCGGGTGGTACTGATCGCCGGGCTGGTGCTGGCGCTCTCGGGCGGCGCCGCCTACTTCCTCTCGGAGGATCGCCTCAAGATGCTGCGCACCCTGGCGATCAGAATCGCCATCTCGGCATTGACGTTTGCAGTGGTGCTCCGTGTCGGCGCCTGGGCCCTCGACCCCGACGGCGGGCGCTCACCGGTGGCCTCCGGTGGTGCCGTCCTGCTCCGCAGCAACGGATGGCTGCTCCCCCTGCTCGCCGCGATCAACGTGGGGGTGGCGGTGGTCATCACCAGCGCCGTCCGCCGCCGACGCCACGACACCCATCCGACACCGAGCGGAACCCCGTCGTCGCCGCACCCTTCGTCACCCCGACCCCGTCTCCGCACCCAACCCGCCGACGACCGTATTGCCGGTTGACCGTCTGACCCACCGCGCCCCTGAGCCACCTCGGGGACAGGGCGGATCTGCCCGGAACGACGGCTGGTAGGTTCCATCCTCGATGGATATCACCGAGCTTCTGGGACTCGACGATTTGTTGGCGCAGCTGATCCTCGCCGTGGGCGCCGCCATGGTGATCGGCAACGGGATGGCGCTGTTCGTGCACTATCGCGGGAAGCGGCCGGTGCGCGCCGAGGGCGAGTTCCGCACCGGACGCTCCTGGTGGCTGCTCGGCGTCGGGCTGCTGATCGCCCTGTGGGGCCTGGCATCCTGGGCCACGCAATAGACCCCGCACCAGGTCGGTTCGCCGACCGACGCAACCCGGTCCGGTCGACACCACTCGATGCCGCAGCCACCCGGTCGCGGTAACATGAGGCGATCGCGGATGTAGTTCAATGGTAGAACACAAGCTTCCCAAGCTTGGAGTGGGGGTTCGATTCCCCTCATCCGCTCCGATCCCGATCGCACCTGACGGGTCAACCGGTCGCCTCGGACGCAGTAGCATGCCGTCCCGATGATCTTCTCCGACCGCACCATCAGGGAATCCATCGCCGCCGGCCGCATCACCATCGACCCGTATGAGCCGTCGATGGTGCAACCGTCGAGCATCGACCTCCGGTGCGCCTCCGTCTTCCGGGTCTTCGAGAATCACCGCTACGCCCTGATCGACCCCAAGGCGCCACAGGACGACCTGACCAGCCCGGTCGAGGCGTCGGAGGCCGAACCATTCATCCTGCATCCCGGCGAGTTCGTGCTCGGATCCACCCTGGAAGTCGTCGGGCTTGCCGACGACGTGGTGGCCCGACTCGAGGGAAAGTCGAGTCTCGGTCGTCTCGGTCTGCTGATCCACTCCACCGCCGGGTTCATCGACCCGGGGTTTGTCGGGCAGGTGACCCTGGAGCTGTCCAACGTGGCCAATCTCCCCATCGCCATCTACCCGGGGATGAAGATCGGTCAGGTCTCCTTCTACACCCTGAGCACGCCTGCCGAACATCCCTACGGGTCAGCGGAGGCCGGGTCGAAGTATCAGAACCAGACGGGTCCGACTCCCAGCCGGATCCACCATGACTTCACCGCACCCGAGAGCGTCTGACGCCGTTCGGCCCGGGACGGTGAGTGGGTCAGGCCCGTAGCGGAGGTCCGGGCGGCGCCACCGCTTCACGGCCACGGGCCGCCGCCGACGCCGAGACGGCGCCGCCGATGATCACCAGACCGATCCCGATCCAGGCCAGCATCCCCGGCTGCTCCCCGAGGAACAGCGCCGCCCACACCACCGCCGACGCCGGTTCCAGATACATCAGCACGCTGACCCCGGCCATGGGAAGACGCCCCATCGCCTGCCAGTAGACCAGGTCGGCGATCCCGGTGAGGAAGACACCGAGCAGCAACATCTGGAGCCAGTACTCCGACGACTCGACGGCGGCGGCGACGGCCCACGGGGTGAGGACGATGGCCGCCACCACCAGCTCTCCGGTGGCGACGACGAGGGCACCCACCGCCTGGGCGGCCGGCTTTGCGATCAGCATCAACGCCGCAAGCGTCGCCCCGGACACCGCTGCCGCCAGGATGCCCAACGGACTGCTTTCACCGCCGGTGGGTTGGACCACCGCCAGCACCCCGACCGATGCGATCCCGAGACCGACATAGACCCGGGGGACGATGCGCTCGCCGAGCAGTCGTGGAGCGAGCGACGACGCCGTGATCGGACCCAGATAGAGCAGCGCCAGGGCGATGGCGACGGTGGTCTCGGTGATAGCCAGGAAGAAGCTCGCCCAGTGGACGGCGAGCAGCACCCCGGACACGGCGATGCGGCCACGGTGCATGTCGGGCAGCCGGAGTCGTCCCCGGACCACGAGGATGACCAGCAGCGTCGCCGCCCCCAGCCAGATGCGCGAGGCCACCAGGTGCTGCCAGGGAACGTCGCCGCGGACGATGAGCGGGATGGCGCCCCACGAGACGGCGACGACGGCGAGCATGAGCGCCGCACCGGCGCGACTGCGGATCATCGCCGCAGCCTACGGTCAGGCCGAGGACGCCCGACCAGATCAGGTGGTCAGGATCAGGCGCCGGCCGGGTCGACGGTGCGGGTTGCCCGCCAGCACGAGTACTCGTCGGCGAATCCGATCATGATCAGCGGGACGATGGCGCCGGCGAACACCCCCGCCGGGGTGGCGATCACCAGCAGGAAGAGCACGTAGACCACGGTGACGACGACGGCCAGAAGTCGAATCCGGAAGACGTCGGGTGCATCCGGTGGGTTCAGGCTGAGGGCGCCACCGGCGGCGAACCCCGCCACGGCGCCCAACGCCGGGGACAGCAAACCGACCGCCAGCCCGAGGACGAGGAGCAGGCCCATCGACTGCAGGACCCGCCGGGCGGCAACCGTGTTGCGCGAGATGAACCCGAGCGCAACGAACACAAACGGTGCCACGGCCAGGGCGATTCCCACGAGACCCGGGTCGATGGCGGCGGGTTCCCCTTCGGGTACGGCGAACGCCGCCGCATACGGCAGGTAGCTGAACATCATCACGATCGTTCCGATCGCGATGGCCAGCCAATTGCGGCGGCGGATCGCCTCGTTGCTGACGTCGGGAACAGCCGTCGGTTATCCCTTCACCGAACCGGCGGTGAGCCCTCTGACGAAGAACCGCTGCAAGGCGAAGAACACCACCATGGGCAAGACCATCGTCACGAACGCGGCGGCGGGGAGCAGGTTGAGGGCGCCCTCGCCACGACCCGCCAGCGTGGCCAGCTCCACGGTGAGCACGGCGACCTGGGGCTGGTTCCCGAGGAACACCAGCGCCACCAGGTAGTCGTTCCACACCCAGAGGAACTGGAAGATGGCGAAAGATGCCAGCACCGGCACCGACAGCGGAACGATCAGTCTGGTGAAGATGGTGAAGTGGTCGGCGCCGTCGATCTTTGCCGATTCGATGATCGACCCCGGGAGCGACCCCATGTAGTTGCGCAGCAGATATACCGCCAGCGGGAGACCGAACCCGGCATGGGCCAGCCACACCGCCGGGAAGGTCCCGTTCAGCTCGAAGTTGGTGTAGATCCGGAGGATCGGGATCAGTGCCATCTGCAGCGGCACCACCATCAGCCCGACGATCGTGACGAAGATCAGGTTGCGACCGGGGAACTCCATCCACGCAAAGGCGTAGGCGGCGAAGGCGGCGATGGTGATCGGGATCACCACCGAGGGAATGCTCACCGCCAGCGTGTTGGCGAAGGCGTTGGCAAAGCCGCCGTCGAGCACCGTGCGGTAGTTCTCCAGAGTCCACGTGCCACTGTTGAAGAAGTCGCCGAACACCGTCCACCAGCCGCTGGCCCGGATGTCGCTGGGAACCCGGAACGAGTTGATCAGCAGGCCGACCGACGGGACGGTCCACAGGAAGGCGATCAAGGCGACCGCAAGGAAGATGGGCACCCGGGACGGTCCGCGGACCTTGGCCGGGGTCGCCGCCGCCGATGCGGCGATGTCGGGTTCGGTGGTGGTGGTCATCGCATCGCCTCCTGCGCCCGGAACCGTCTCACATTGATCACGAGCACCGGGATCACGGCGATGAACAGCAGCACGGCCAACGCCGCACCGACGCCGTTGTTCCGGTTGGTGAAGAACTCCTGGACCATCTGCTGGGCGACGACCTGGGTGCCGTCACGTCCACCGGTCATCACCCACACGATGTCGAAGACCTTCCACACGGTGATCAACACCGTGGTCCACACCACCACGATGGTGGAGGAGATGGTCGGGATGACCACCTTCCAGAACGCCTGCCACTCGCTGGCTCCGTCGATCCGTGCAGCTTCGAGCAGTTCGTCCGGAACCGACTTGATCGCCGACGACAGGATCACCATGGAAAAGCCGGTCTGCAGCCACACCAGGATGACCATGAGGAACAGGTTGTTCCATGGCTGGATGGCGAGCCACTGCTGCGGTTCGCCGTTGAAGACGTTGGTCCAGATGGCGTTGAGGATGCCGATCTGATCGCCGAAGCCTTCGGAGCGGTAGGCGTACACGAAGCCCCACACCACCGAGGCACCGACGAACGAGATCGCCATCGGCAGGAAGATCAGGGACTTGGTGAACGACTCGGTGCGTCGGGACAGCTTGTCGGCCAGGGTGGCGAAACCGAGCCCGATCGCCACCGCCGCCGCCGGAACCAGCAACACCCAGATCAGGCTGTTGCGCATGGCGATCAGATACTGGCTCTCGGTGAAGATCCGGGTGTAGTTGTCCAGCCCGACGAACTCGGTGCTGCGGGCGTTCTGGAAGCTGAGGATGGTGGTATTGACCGCCGGGTACACCAGGTAGAAGGCGAGCAGCACGATGGCGGGACCGGCGAACACCATCGGTCGCGCCGCATCGCCGACCCGTCCCGGGAGCAGACTGACCAGGCGGTCCATCCCCCAGTACAACGCCCAGACACCGCCGATACCGACCACCACGGCAACGATCACCTGGAGCAGCTTGCTGCCGTCTTCGTCCTTGAGGAAACCGAAGGAGAAGAAGAATACGACGACGACCGCCGGGATCACCAGCGCCGTGGCAAGCCTCAACAGCCATACCAGCGGACCGCCCGAAGTCGGTTCCGGCCCGCTCACAGGTGTGTCCGGGCGATCCGGCAGACCCTCCTCGAGGACCGGGGGCGTCACATTGGTCATCCGACTACCTCCTCCCGTGCGTCGCACCGAGCGATGCTCACCCTAGTAAAGAGAGGGGGTGGCTTGCAGGCCACCCCCTCTCCTATCTCGACTCAGTCCGGATGGGTCACTGCCAACTGGCTTCGATGGCGTCCACGACCTCCTGGGTCGAGGCACCTGGGCCCAGTCGACCATTCCGGTCCAGAAGGAACCCTGGCCCACCTCGGGTGGCATCAGGTCGGAGGCGTCGAAGGCGAAGGTGTTGGCGGCGAGAGCGCCGGTGAGCGACTCTGCGAAGAGCCGGGCCGATTCGCTCTCGTAGCAGTCGAGGTCGACGTCCTTGTGACCGGGGAGCCGTTCGACGCCGGGGACACCGTGACCGCCATGCTCGGCGACACCGCCACCGGTTGCCGATGCGAGCGTGCACTGCCACTCGGGAGTGATCCAGTCGGCGACGGCGGCAACGTTCTCAGGGGCACCGTCGAACACGATCAAGGTATCGCCGCCGCCCATGGCGCCGACGTTGCCGTCGATGCTGGGGAAGGCGAACACACCGATGTTCTCCTCGGCACCCTCGGTGTAGCCAGGCTGATCGGCGAACACGTTCTGGATGAACGAGCCCTGCTTCAGCATCAGACACCCCGGCGGATCCTGGAAGAGCGGTCCCGGTGAGTCGTTGAAGTTGACTCCGGGGACGCCGTCGGGTCCACCGAGCACGAAGCCTTCACCGAAGAAGATCTCGCCGAAGGTGTCGAAGGCATCGGCGACGGCCGGATCGTTGAAGGGAATCTCGTGACGGAACCACTGACCGTAGACCTCGGCGCCGGACTGGCGGACCAGGATGTCCTCGATCCAGTCGGTGCCGGGCCAACCGGTGGCGCCGCCGCTCTCGAAGCCGAAGCACCACGGGGTCATTCCGTCATCGACGATCTGCTGCGACAGCGCAACCAGGTCTTCGTAGGTCTCGGGTGTCTCGTATCCCTGAGCCTCGAATGTCGGCTCGTGGTAGAAGACGATCGACTTGAAGTTCGGGAACCAGGGGATCCCGTAGTGGTTGCCGTCCTCGCACACGCCGAGGTCCATCCAGAACTTGGAATGGTTGGATTCCATCTCGCCGATGTCGAAGCCCATGTCCTCGAGCGAGACCAGGTGGCCTTCGTCAGCGAACTCGCAGATCGACGCCGGCTGCGGGGTGAACGCCACCGCCGGCGGGTTGCCACCGTCGACCTGGATGCGGAGCTCTTGCTCGAAGCCGTCCGAACCGACGAAGGTGACGTTGGAACCGACCGCTTCGTTGTAGACGTCGATGAAGCCGGAGAGGGCGTCGCCCTCGACCCCGGTCGGTGCACCGAAGAGCGTGAAGTCGGCAGCGGCGGCGTCGCCGTCTCCTCCGCCATCTCCGCCGGTGTCACCGGTCTCGTCGTCGTCGCCACCACAGGCAGCGGTCACCAGGGCGAACGTGAGTAGAAGGACCAACCATCGGATATTGCGCATTCAGCGCCTCCTCTCCCAATGTGTTGGGGTGATTGATGTCTTGACAGGGTGGAGCACGGCGCCCCTCCCTCCGCTGAACCCTACCGTTCCCGACCTTGACTGTGCGACGATTCGGCGGCGATCCGCCCGATGGCGGCGGGCTTGGGGATCCGGTCCCGAGGGTTCGATCAACGCTGGCAGGGCGTGGTGAACCGCCTCGGCGAACGCTGTCGCACTGCCGGATGGAGGCGGCCGGAGCCTCGATCCGACGCCGCCCAAGGCTGTCACCGCATCGGAGCCCCCGGGTGTCACCTGTCGGGACGAACGGGACGAAAGCGGTACATGGAACCTTCCATCGATCTGACCCCCGGCCTCCTCGGATGCACCGCCGTCCGGCGGCGTCCCGATTCCCTCCATGCCGGCGGTGTCTCACCCACGATGTACGTGCCGCCCGGGGGCTGCCTGCGTCCACGAGGCGAGCACCAACGGCGGTCCTCGCTCCGCAGCGAACCTCGGCAGATCTCCGCCGGAGCGGGCGGCGACCGCCGCCGTGTGACGGTTGCCGGCGGTCCACAACGGCGGGATCAGCTTGGTGCGGGCAACCTTGGCCGCACCACCCATGGATGCGTCACTGATCCACCGGCTCGGAGAGGGTCGGTTGGGGTCGGGCTGCCGCCTCCATGTGCCGGCCCCACAGGAATGGCGTCGCCCTCGTTCGCTCCGTTATGCCGTCTTCAACTCTCGATGTGCGGCAAGTACTACACAAGCGTCGGCCGCGGTCTTCGCCATATGGATCGTTGCGACACTGCCGCCGAGAGTTGCCGACCTGGGAACACCCGCATCCCCTGAATGACCGGAAACCTGACGGTGCGGTTATGGCATGTCCGGGCGATCACACGCCAGCCATACGTTTCTGGACATGGCCAGAGCCAGCCCCTGCCAGGCTCAATCGGAGGCCACTGTGCCCGCATCCAGAGAACCCGCCCACCCGACATCGTGGGCGAACTCGTCGGCGCTTCGACCGGACGGTCCGCTTCTACCGTAATGGTGTCAGCTTTCGGGGATCACTGCTGAACGAACTGCGGTTGGTGAACTCAGAACATCTATCGAGGTTTGCCCGAAAAAAAACCCTTGACTTCGGTTAAGCAAGTGAGCACAATCCGCCCGCACTGTCGTTCGGCGCACCATGCGCCAACAGGATCTCGCAATCCGGTGTCAGGGGGAACCCGCCAGGGGGACGCTCACAGCGGTAGAGCGGGGCTAGGGGAGGATCTATGTCCGATAGACGTCTACGTCGACGCGCCATTCTCGTTGCGTTGTCGGCGCTCGCCATGGTCTGGGCAATGTTGCCGGCAGCAGCCGGCGCCGAGCAGTCCGGTGACGAGGCCCTCGGTTTCGAGGAGCATTCCCAGGTCACCTTGTCCATACCGAACCAGAACGCGCTCCAAGCGGTGGTCGACGGTGGTTTCGACCTCGACCACGATCTCGAGAAGGTCGGTAGCGGTTACACCGTCACCGCCATCGTCACCGACTCCGAAAGTGACGCACTCGAGGCGCTCGGAGTGGATGTCGACCTCGAAGCCGCTCCGGCCGAGCTGGCCGCCAAGCAGGCCACCGAGCTCGATGCGATGACGTCCGCCATTGCCGAAGAAGAGGCACTGGCCGCCGAGCTCGGTATCGAGCAGATCGACACCGTGGTGATCGCCCGCGCCGACACCTACACCAACCCGAACGGCTCCCGCAGCCTGTCGGTCGAGGCGAAGAACATCGCCGGCACCAGCGGCATCACCATGACTCTGCGGTACTTCAACGCAGACGACGTGCAGATGGGCCAGCAGAACATGTCGCAGTTCACCGACGCCGGCCAGTACATGTACCACTACCTCGCCATCAGCAACGCCGCCATCAACGCCGCACGCCCCGAATGGGTCAGCGTCACCAGCAACAACGGCGGCTACGCAGAACGCGACGTCGAGGACTGGCTGGGGCCGATCCGCTCCGGCCCGGCCCACCGGTACTTCACCGGGTTCCTCGACCGCTACTACGACGCCCTCGGCTACTACCAGCTGATCGAAGATCTGGCCGCCCGCTACCCGGACCTGGCCGAGATCGTCGAACTGCCCTACGTCACCCAGGGATATGACCGCGAGGGTATGGCACTGTTCGGTGGCACCGGCTCGTCCGCAGTCGGGATCACCTCCAACATGATGGGATCCGCAGGCGGCGAGAACATCACGGTGCAGTTCGTGAATCCGGGTGCGGCCGATGCGCCGCTGTCGGTGAGCGCCACCCCGGGTACCCCGAACGCCATCGTGGTCAGCCTGGCCACCAACGCCGAGTCGGCGCTCACCTCGACCGCCGCTCAGGTGGTTGCGGCGATCAACGCATCTCCGGCGGCGAGCGCCCTGGTGCACGCCTACACCTACCGCAACAACGCCGGTGGCGGTGTGGTCGCCGCGGCGGGTCCGACCCAGCTCGACGATTACCTGAACGCTCCGGCGGATGTGCCGCGTGGCCCGATCCGTCCCAAGATGATCCGTATCGGTAAGCACCGCGACGGTTCCAAGACGGGTGTGTTCGGATACTCGGCGGAGCATGCCCGTGAGTGGCAGACCCCGCTGGTCGGCGTGGAGACGGCGTACCGCCTTCTCGAGAACTACGCCACCGATCACAAGACCAAGCAGATCGTCGACAACATGGACATCTTCATCCTCCCGGTGGTCAACCCCGGTGGTGAGATGAACTCCAAGTACGACTTCTCCTCGAAGCGTCGCAACATGACCAACCGTTGTCCGATCACGGGCAGCTACGACCTGAACGCCCGCAACAGCCATGGTGTGGACGTCAACCGCAACTACACGGCGTACTCCGGACATGACGGGTACTCCGGCGGTTCGACGTCCTGCACCAGCGACACCTACTCCGGTCCTGCGGAGTTGTCGGAGCCCGAGGCGGCCAACGTCCACTGGGTCATGGGTGCGTTCCCGAATGTGAAGTTCTCGATGAACATCCACAGCTCGGGCAACTACTACATGTGGTCACCGGGCGCCTATGCCACCCCGGGGCGGATCTCCGCACCGCGGCCGAGCTTCGGTGAAGAGAACTTCTTCTACTACATGGCCGACCGGATCCTCACCGAGATCAAGCAGCAGCGAGGTCTCTCGGTGACCCCGGCCCGTACCGGACCGATCGCCGACGTCCTCTACTCCGCCGCCGGGAACTCCGGTGACATGGCGTGGTACGACTTCGGGATCTTCGCCTTCTCGTTCGAGACCGGGACGTCGTTCCAGCCCTCGTTCGCCTCGGGGGCAGGTTCGGAAGCCTGGCAGCAGATGATGGAGTTCTCCAACGGACTCGTCGAGCTGATCAACACCGCCATGACCTGGAGCCGTGACCGTTACGCTCCGACATCGTGGATCAACGAGGACATCTCGGCGCCGTCGGCCGGACCCGTCGGGATCACCTTCGATACCAGCGAGGCGGCCGATATCTACTACACCACCGACGGATCGAACCCGACCACGGACTCGGCGAAGTACGACTTCGCCGGCATCCGTGAAGGCGGAGAGACGCTGTGGTTCGACACCACCACCACGATCAAGTGGTTCTCGGTCGACATGGCCGGCAACGTCGAGGGCAAGTACGACCCACGTCGCAACAACGCCAAGACCGCCACCATCGTCATCACCCCGTAGTGGTGCACCACTAGGGCCAGCCGAGGCCATCGTCACCGATTGCGGGTCCCCGACAGGGGACCCGCAATCGCGTTCCCCTCATCGGCCGGCCCGCACCCCCGTCCGAACGATGACACGACCCCGGGAGCCCACCCGGGATCGCAACCCCCGTCGCGGTGACGGTTCGGTCGAATCAAGACTGCCAACGGAGAAGGTGCCTACTAAATGGCTACCGATTCGTAAGGTGTATTACACCTAGGTACATGTCTGCATTAGACATCGCTGTGCGTCCTTGCCGGTCGAACGTTGTCCGTCGATCGGAGCCTCGATGCAGGTGTAATAAAAGCTACATTCCGAAGTCTCAAATAGTACGCAAAATCCCTTGACGCTGGGCAACCTTCGGAGCACAATCCCGCCCGCACTGTCATCCGGCGCTGCGGCGCCGCAATAGCTCTCGAGTACCGGTCAGGTCCGCTGTCACAATCGACGGTATCCGAGCCCCCCGGTGGTCGAGACGTAGGGGAGGATCTATATGTCCGAACGACGTCTCCGTCGACGCGCCATTCTCATAGCGTTGTCGGCACTTGCAATGGTATGGGCGCTGCTACCGGCAGCGGCCGGAGCCGAACAGTCCGGAGAGGAAGCCCTCGGTTTCGAGGAGCACTCTCAGGTCACCTTGACTATCGCCAATCAGAACACGCTCCACGCCGTGGTCGATGGCGGTTTCGACCTCGATCACGACCTCGAGAAGGTCGGTGACGGCTACACCGTCACCGCCATCGTCACCGACTCCGAGGTCGCCGCACTCGAGGCCCTCGGTGTCGAGATCGACGTCGAGGCGACACCGGCCGAACTGGCCGCAACGCACGCCGAAGAACTGGGTGCGATGACGTCCGCCATTGCGGAGGAAGAGGCATTGGCCGCCGAGCTCGGTATCGAGCAGATCGATACCGTGGTGATCGCCCGCGCCGACACCTACACCAACACCAACGGGTCCCGCAGCCTGTCGGTCGAGGCGAAGAACATCGCCGGCACCAGCGGCATCACCATGACCCTGCGGTACTTCAACGCGGCGGACGAACAAATGGGCCAGCAGAACATGTCCCAGTTCACCGACGCCGGCCAGTACATGTACCACTACCTCGCCATCAGCAACGCCGCCATCAACGCCGCACGTCCCGAATGGGTCAGCGTGACGTCGAACAATGGTGGCTACGCCGAGAAGGATGTCGAGGACTGGCTGGGGCCGATCCGTTCCGGTCCTGCCCACCGGTACTTCACCGGGTTCCTCGACCGCTACTACGACTCCCTCGGCTACTACCAGCTGATCGAAGATCTCGCCGCCCGCTACCCGGACCTGGCCGAGATCATCGAACTGCCGTACATCACCCAGGGATACGACCAGGCCGGTATGGCGCTGTTCGGTGGCACCGGCTCATCCGCAGTCGGCATCACCTCCAACGTGATGAGCTCGCAGGGCGGCGAGAACATCACGGTGCAGTTCGTCAATCCGGGTGCGGCCGATGCGCCGCTGTCGGTGAGCGTCACCCCGGGTACCCCGAACGCCATCGTGGTCAGCCTGGCCACCAACGCCGAAGGCGCCCTGACGTCGACCGCCGCTCAGGTGGTTGCAGCGATCAACGCATCTCCGGCGGCGAGCGCCCTGGTGCACGCCTACACCTACCGCAACAACGCCGGTGGCGGTGTGGTCGCCGCGGCGGGTCCGACCCAGCTCAACGACTACCTGAACGCTCCGGCGTCGGTGCCGCGTGGCCCGATCCGTCCCAAGATGATCCGTATCGGTAAGCACCGCGACGGTTCCAAGACGGGTGTGTTCGGATACTCGGCGGAGCATGCCCGTGAGTGGCAGACCCCGCTGGTCGGTGTGGAGACCGCATACCGCCTTCTCGAGAACTACGCCACCGATCACAAGACCAAGCAGCTTGTCGACAACATGGATCTGTTCATCCTTCCGGTGGTCAACCCCGGTGGCGAGATGTACTCCAAGTACGACTTCGCTTCTCAGCGTCGCAACCGGCGCAATGCCTGCCCGATCACCGGCAGCTACGACCTGAACGCCCGCAACTCCTACGGAATCGACAACAACCGGAACTACACGGCGTACTCCGGTGCCGACGGGTACTCCGGTGCCTCGACGTCCTGCACGTCGGACACCTACCGTGGCCCATTCGAGCTGTCCGAGCCCGAGTCGGCCAACGTCCACTGGGTGATGGGTGCCTTCCCGAACGTGAAGTTCTCGATGAACATCCACAGCTCGGGCAACTACTACATGTGGTCGCCTGGTTCCTATGCCACCCCGGGGCGGATCTCCGCACCGCGGCCGAGCTTCGGTGAAGAGAACTTCTTCTGGTACATGGCCGACCGGATCCTCACCGAGATCAAGCAGCAGCGTGGTCTCTCGGTGACCCCGGCCCGTACCGGACCGATCGCCGACGTCCTCTACTCCGCCGCCGGGAACTCCGGTGACATGGCGTGGTACGACTTCGGGATCTTCGGGTTCTCCTTCGAGACGGGCACCAGCTTCCAGCCCTCCTTCGCCTCCGGCGTCGGATCGGAAGCCTGGCAGCAGATGATGGAGTTCTCCAACGGGCTCGTCGAGCTGTTCCACACCGCCATGACCTGGAGCCGTGACCGCTACGCTCCGACGTCGTGGATCCCGCAGGACATCTCGGCTCCGTCGGCCGGACCCGTCGGTATCACCTTCGAGACCAGCGAAGCCGCCGACATCTACTACACCACCGACGGATCGAACCCGACCACGGAATCGACCCAGTACCAGCGTGCCGGCATCCGTGAGGACGGCGAGACGCTGTGGTTCGACACGACCACCACCATCAAGTGGTTCTCGGTGGACATGGCCGGCAACGTCGAGGGCAAGTACGACCCGAAGCGCAACAACGCCAAGACCGCCACCATCGTCATCACACCCTGATCCACCTCCAGCCGAGACAACTCGGCTGACCTACACCAGTGGCGGGACCCTCCGGGGTCCCGCCACTGCGTTGGGGGCGACGTTCCTCCACCTGCGAAGCTTTCTCGGCGAGCCCGCCTGCCCACCCCATCGGCGCCGATGCTCGGGTAATGCCACCTGCGAAGGCCACGAGAAGAACCCGATCATGCCAGCGTCCCAAACGCGGTCACAACCCCGGGACGCCCGGCCCGCCCCGGCTTGGGCTGAGACGCGCCCACGACGAAACCGCCCGCCCTTACGACGTAATTGCGTAATGGTCCACCTCGTCGCACCTCCAAACTCCTGAACCTCGGTTCGTAACCTTGTTTACCTGAGTTATGGAACTGTAATCTTGATCACAAATCTCTTGACGCTTGCGGCTCGCACCAGCAGAATCGGCCCGCACTGTCATCCGGCGCCTTCTGGCGTCACACGAACCTCGCCGTCGGTGCGGGACCGTTCCGTAGTGGTGGTTCGGGGTCAAAGGGGAGGATCTATATGTCCGATAGACGTTTGCGTCGACGTGCCCTACTCATAGGGTTGGCGTCGCTTGCAATGGTATGGGCGATGCTGCCGGCAGCGGCCGGGGCCGAGCAGTCCGGTGAGGAGTCCATCGGTTTCGAGGAGCACTCGCAGGTCACACTGGAGATCGCAAACCAGACGACGCTCCAGGCCGTGGTGGATGGTGGTTTCGACCTCGATCACGATCTCGAGAAGGTCGGTGACGGCTACACCGTGACCGCCATCGTCACCGAGTCGGAGACTGCCGCTCTCGAGGCGCTCGGGGTCGGCATCGAGCTCGAAGCTTCACCCGCCGAACTGGCCGCCCAGCACGCCGAGCAGCTCGATGCAATGACCTCCGCCATCGAGGAGGAAGAGGCGCTCGCCGCCGAGCTCGGTATCGAAGAGATCGCCACCGTGGTGATCGCCCGCGCCGACACCTTCACCAACACCAACGGATCCCGCAGCCTGTCGGTCGAGGCGAAGAACGTTGCAGGCACCAGCGGCGTCACCATGACCCTGCGCTGGTTCGACGACGAAGACGTCCAGATCGGCCAGACCAACATGGGTGGCTTCACCGACGCCGGTCAGTACATGTACCACCGCCAGCAGGTCAACAACCTGCCCCGCTACCCGGAATGGGTCAGCGTGACGTCGAACAACGGTGGCTACGCCGAGCGTGACGTCGAGGAATGGCTCGGACCCATCGGTTCCGGACCGGCCCACCGGTATTTCTCCGGGTTCCTCACCCGCTACTACGACGCCCTCGGCTACTACGAGCTGATCGAAGATCTCGCCGCCCGCTACCCGGACCTGGCCGAGATCGTCGAACTGCCCTACATCACCCAGGGATACGACCAGCCCGCCATGGCGCTGTTCGGTGGCACCGGCTCATCCGCAGTCGGCATCACCTCCAACATGATGAGCTCCGAGGGCGCCGAGGACATCTCGGTCGAGTTCCGCACCGGCGAGCCCGGCGCTCCGCTCTCGGTCGAGGTCGACGACAAGGCCATCCTGGTGAGGCTCGGCACGGCGCCCCCGACCCAGGTTCCGACACTGCGCGCCAGCGTCGATGCCCCGTCGTCGGCTGCCGGCGCCTATGCCGCCGTCCAGGCGAGTTTCGGCCCCGCATCGACTCAGGCCGGGGTCAACGCTGCACTGTCGGTGGTCAACGCCGGCGGCGACAATCCCAGCCAGGGCTGTGGCGCCCTGATCGGCTTCCCGGCAGGCGCCATCGCCGTCGCCGACCGTGGCGGATGCCCGTTCGTCGAGATCGTGGGCAACGCCCAGGCCGCCGGCGCCGCTGCCGTGATCGTCGTCAACAACGTGGCCGGCGCCCCGATCGCCATGGGCGGCACCGATGCCAGCATCACGATCCCGTCGGTGATGGTCTCGCTCGACCACGGCAACACGATCAAGAGCGGTCTTCCCGCCACCGGTCGGGTCGGCATCGACCTCGTCGAAGGTCCGCCTTCGTCGAATGCCACCGCCGCGCAGGTGGTTGCGGCGATCAACGCATCACCGGCCGCATCGGCGCTGGTCCATGCCTACACCTACCGGGGCAACGCTGGTGGGGGCAACGTGTCACCGGCGGGTCCGACCCAGCTCAACGATTACCTGAACGCTGAGCCGACCGGCCCGATCCGTCCGAAGATGATCCGTATCGGTAAGCACCGCGACGGTTCCAAGACGGGTGTGTTCGGATATTCGGCGGAGCATGCCCGTGAGTGGCAGACCCCGCTGGTGGCAGTGGAGTCGGCGTACCGCCTCCTGGAGAACTATGCCACCGATCACAAGACCAAGCAGCTGGTCGACAACATGGATCTGTTCATCCTTCCGGTGGTCAACCCCGCCGGTGAGATGTACTCCAAGTACGACTTCGCCTCGCAGCGCCGCAACCGGGTCAACCACTGCGCCATCACGGGCAGCTACGACCTGAACGCCCGCAACTCCTGGGGTGTGGACAACAACCGGAACTACACGGCGTACTCCGGTGCCGACGGGTACTCCGGTGCCTCGACATCCTGCACCTCCGACACCTACCGTGGCCCATTCGAGCTGTCCGAGCCCGAGTCGGCCAACGTCCACTGGGTGATGGCAGCGTTCCCGAACGTGAAGTTCTCGATGAACATCCACAGCTCGGGCAACTACTACATGTGGTCGCCTGGTTCCTACGCCACCCCGGGACGGATCTCCGCACCGCGGCCGAGCTTCGGTGAAGAGAACTTCTTCTGGTACATGGCCGACCGGATCCTCACCGAGATCAAGCAGCAGCGTGGCTTGACGGTGACCCCGGCCCGTACCGGACCGATCGCCGACGTCCTCTACTCCGCCGCCGGGAACTCCGGTGACATGGCGTGGTACGACTTCGGGATCTTCGGGTTCTCCTTCGAGACCGGCACCAGCTTCCAGCCGTCCTTCGCCTCCGGCGCGGGATCGGAAGCCTGGCAGCAGATGATGGAGTTCTCCAACGGACTCGTCGAGCTGTTCCACACCGCCATGACCTGGAGCCGTGACCGTTACGCCCCGACGTCGTGGATCCACGAGGACGTCTCCGAGCCGTCGGCCGGACCGGTCGGTATCACCTTCCGGACCAGCGAGCCCGCCGACATCTACTACACCACCGACGGATCCAACCCGACCACGGACTCGGCGAAGTACGACTTCGCCGGCATCCGTGAACAGGGCGAAACGCTGTGGTTCGAAGAGACGACCACCATCAAGTGGTTCTCGGTCGACATGGCCGGCAACATCGAAGGCAAGTACGACCCGAGTCGTAACAACGCCAAGACCGCCACCATCGTCATCAGCGACTAACCGTCGCCGACGTCGAGCGGTATCACTGTGGGGCCCTCCGGGGCCCCACAGCCGCGTCTGCGGGTCGACCCTGTGTCGTCGATGTTTCGTAACTCAACTTACATTTTCTTGACAGGTGTTGTAATCAAGATCACACTTCTCCGGCGACGACCAAACGTCGCATCGGTGATCGCCTCCGAGTTGTCCGGGGAGGGCGACGGGCGAGTCCCGATCTTTGGGGAGGATGAACACACATGCCAGACAGACGTCTGCGCCGTTTCGGCCCATTTGCGGCCATCTCGGTACTCTCGCTGATACTCGCCCTGTTGCCTGCTGCCGCGGGGGCGAACGACACCCTGGACATCGGTGACCAGGTCGACGACCCCGACGAGATCTCGGTGGTCACGCTGGTGATCCCGGATCAGAGCACCCTCGCCGCGATGGTGGATCGGGGAATCGACCTCGACCACAACCTCGAAATGGTCGATGGCGGCTACACCGTGACCGGAATCGTGACCAACGCCCAGGCCGCGGAGTTGAAGGCGCTGGGTGTCGGGGTCGACACCGACATGACCCCCGCCGAACTCGCCGCACATCAGGGCGCTGCGGCCACCGACCGGGAAGAGGCGGCGGCAAGCCGGATGACGATGTCGTCTGCCCTGGAAGACACCGACACCGTGGTGATCGCTCGCGCCGACTACTTCACCAGCACCAACGACAGCCAGTTCCTCTCGGTCGAGGCAAAGACCTCCGACGGCACCAGCCCGGCCAGCGCCAACCCGACGATGACCCTCCGCTGGGACGCCGGTCCGGGCACCGAGATCGGTGACGGCGGTCAGGTGAACATGTCGGCCTTCGTCGACGCCGGCCAGTACATGTATCACCGAACCCAGCAGAACCTGGCGAGCGCACCTCCCACACTGACCGTCGACGCCCCATCGTCGGCGGCCGGCAACTACTCAGGACCCCAGGCGAGCTTCGGCCCGAGCTTCGACGAATCGTTCCCGTCTACTCAGCTCGCACTGGTCGACGCCGGTGGCGACAACCCGACCCAGGGCTGTGCCACGCTGATCGGGTTTCCTGCCGGAGCCATCGCCGTAGCCGACCGCGGCGGCTGCCCGTTCGTCGAGATCGTCGGCAACGCGCAGGCCGCCGGCGCATCGGCTGTGGTTGTCGCCAACAACGTCTCGGGCTCCCCGATCGCCATGGGCGGCAGCGACTCGAGCATCACCATCCCGTCGCTGATGGTCTCGCTGGACGACGGCAACACCATCAAGGCCGGTCTGCCGGCAACGGGGTCGATCAGCCAGCCGGCGCCCGCCGTGCCCACACGGGTGTCCGTGACCAGCGCCAACGGCGGCTACGCCGAGGCGGACGTCTCTGAGTGGCTCCCCACGGACTTCCCGAGCCGCAACAACCGGTACTTCGACGGTTTCCTCGAGCACTATCCGGACGCCTACGAGTTCGACGCGATGCTCGACGAGCTCCATGAGGACTTCCCGGAGCTGACCGAGATCATCGAGCTGCCGTTCCTGACCAATGGGTACCGACGCCACGCCATGACCGTGTTCGGAGACTCGAACGCCAACCGTATCGGCGTCACCTCCAATGACTGGGGTCACGAGGGTGGCAACGACATCACCGTGGCGATGATCGATCCGGACGGCGACGACTCCGATCTGTCGGTCGACGTCGACGGCGATACCATCACCATCAGTCTCGCCACCGACGACGAGGGCGCGATCACGTCGACATCGGCTGACGTGGTCGGCGCCATCAATGGCGACGACGACGCCGCCGATCTGGTCCATGCCTATACCTACCGCGGCAACGCCGGTAGCGGCGTCGTCTCGGCCGACAGCCGCCAGCTCACCGACGGGCTCAATGCCCCCGAGCATGTGCTGCGTGCGCCGTTCCAGGTTCGCGCCATCCGGATCGGCAAGGTGCGGGACGGTTCCAAGACCGGTGTGCTCGGGTACTCGGTGGAACATGCCCGTGAGTGGCAGACGCCGCTGGTGAGCATGGAATCGGCCTATCGCCTGCTCCACAACTACCACACCGACACCGACACCCGGCGCCTGGTGGACAACCTGGACATCTTCATCGTGCCCGTGGTGAACCCGGACGGTCATCTCTACAGCTACTACGACTTTGCGTCGCAGCGGAAGAACATGACCAACTACTGCCCGATCGACGGCAGCTACGACTACAACGCCCGCAATAGCTGGGGTGTGGACAACAACCGGAACTACACGGCGTACTCGAGCGCCGACGGCTACTCCGGCGGTTCCACATCGTGCACGTCGGGTACGTACCGTGGCCCAGACGAGCTGTCCGAGCCCGAGTCGGCCAACATCCACTGGCTGCCCGGCGCCTACCCGAACATCAAGTTCTCGATGAACATCCACAGCTCGGGCAACTACTACATGTGGTCGCCCGGTTCCTACGCCACCCCGGGACGGATCTCCGCACCGCGGCCGAGCTTCGGTGAAGAGAACTACTTCTGGTACATGGCCGACCGGATCCTCACCGAGATCAAGCAGCAGCGAGGTCTCTCCGTCGCCCCGGCCCGCACCGGACCGATCGCCGATGTCCTCTACTCCGCCGCCGGGAACTCCGGCGACATGATGTGGTACGACTTTGCGATTTTCGGGTTCTCCTTCGAGGTCGGAACCTCGTTCCAGCCCTCCTTTGCCGGCGGCGCAGGATCCGAGGCCTGGCAGCAGATGATGGAGTTCTCCAACGGTCTGGTGGAGCTGTTCGAAGTGGCCCTGACGTGGACGCGGGACCGTTACGCACCGACGTCGTGGATCAACGAGGACGTCTCGGAACCGGCCGATGGTCCGGTGGGTATCACCTTCGGGACCAGCGAGCCCGCTGACATCTACTACACCACCGACGGATCGAACCCGACCACGGACTCGGCGAAGTACGACTTCGCCGGCATCCGTGAAGGTGGGGAGACCCTGTGGTTCGAAGAGACGACCACCATCAAGTGGTTCTCGGTCGACATGGCCGGCAACGTCGAGGGCAAGTACGACCCACGTCGCGACAACGCCAACAGCGCGACGATCACGATCGGGGACTGAGCGTCCTCGTAGTCGCCCTCCTCCAGGGTGACAGTGCAGAACGGGACCCCCGGACACTGTCCGGGGGTCCTTCTCGTATCCGGGCCCGACGGACCCCTCACATACACGGACCGCTTGACGAACCCGCCCCGCACCAGCACACTCTCGCCGGTACACCAGACCCCAAGACGGGATGAGTCGCGCGCAACGGCGCCTGCCCAGGCCGGTTGGGGACGAAGGGGAGGAACCCACATGTCCGACCGACGATTCCGTCGACGCGGCCTGTTCGCCGCCTTGGCGGTAACGGCGATGATCCTGACGCTGCTCCCGGCAGCGGCCGGCGCCGAGCAGACCGCAACATTCGACGTTGCCGACCCCGACGACATCTCCGTCGTCACCCTGGTCATTCCCGACCAGACCACCCTCACCGCCGTGGTCCAAGGTGGCTACGACCTCGACCACGATCTCGAACCCGTCGGCAACGGCTATTCCGTCACCGGCATCGTGTCGAACCTGCAGATCGCCGAGCTCGAAGCGCTCGGTGTCGATATCGAGCTCGAGGCCACTCCGACGGAACTGGCGGCTCGCCATGCGGATCTGATGCAGGAGCGCGCCGAGACCCTGGAAACCCGTGCATCGTCGCTGGCGGCGGACACCGACACGGTGGTCATCGCCCGTGCCGACTGGTTCACCGATCAGGCGAACCGGACGCTGTCGGTCGAGGCCAAGACCTCCGACGGGGTGAGCCCGGCCAACCAGAACCCGGTGATGACCCTGCGCTGGGACGCCGGTCCCGGCACCGAGATCGGCGACGGCGGCCAGATCAACATGGGCACCAATGTCGACTCCGGTCAGTACCTCTACCACCGCCAGGCGGTCAACATCCAGGCCACGCTCGGTGACACCATGCCGACGCGGGTCTCGGTGACCAGCGCCAACGGTGGATACGCCGAGGCCGACGTCACCGAATGGCTGCCCACCACCTTCCCGCCGCGCAACAACCGGTACTTCACCGGCTTTCTCGATCACTACCCGGATATGTACGAGATCGACGAGCTGATGGACGATCTCGTCGCCGAGTTCCCGGACCTCGCCGAACTCATCGAGTTGCCGTACCTGACCAATGGTTACCGCCGTCCCGGCATGACCGTGTTCGGTACCGCCAACGCCAGCCGTGTCGGGATCACGTCGCATGCGTGGGGTCACGAGGGTGGCAACGACATCACCGTTGCCTTCGTCAATCCCGGCGCCAACGACGCCCCGCTCAGTGTCTCCGTCGCCGGCAACACCATCACGGTCAACCTGGCCACCAACGCCGAAGGCGCCATCGTCTCGACGGCTGCCCAGGTGGTTGCAGCGATCAACGCCCACGCAGGAGCATCGGCGCTGGTCGAGGCCTACACCTATCGCGGCAACGCCGGAGCCGGTGTGGTCGCTGCCGCCTCCCGTCAGCTCACCGATGGCCTCAACGCCCCGGACCACGTGCTGCGGGCGCCCTACCAATCCCGTGTGCTGCGTATCGGCAAACATCGCGACGGCTCCAAAACCGGTGTGTTCGGCTTCTCGGCGGAGCACGCTCGTGAATGGAACACCCCGCTGGTGACCGTGGAGACGGCCCACCGTCTTCTCCACAACTACCGGACCGACACCGAGACCCGACGGCTGGTCGACAACCTCGACATCTTCATCCTTCCCGTGATGAACCCGGACGGGCACCTGTACAGCTACTACGACTTCAACTCGCAGCGCAAGAACCTGACCAATTACTGCGGGGTCGGCGGCAACAACGACTTCGACGCCCGCAACACGTGGGGCGTGGACCTGAACCGGAACTATGCGTCCTTCTCGCATCTCGAGGGGTACACCGGCTCGTCCGGCGCCTGCACGTCCGGCAACTATCACGGTCCGTCGCTGGTGTCGGAGCCCGAGGTGGCCAACAACTACTGGCTCGCCGGGGCATTCCCGAACATCAAGTATGCGATGGACATCCATTCGTCGGGTAACTACTTCATGTGGACACCCGGGACGTACATTGCGGCCGGCCGCATCCCGCCCCCGCGTCCGACGTTCGGCACGGAGAACTACTTCTACGACGCCTCCACCGTCATCCTGACGGCGATCAAGCAGCATCGTGGACTCTCGGTGACCCCCGCCCGGACCGGTCCGATCATCGACGTGCTCTACGCCGCAGCCGGCAGCTCGGCCGACTCGCTGTGGGAGGAGTTCGGAATGTTCGGGTGGGCCTTCGAGATGGGGACCTCGTTCCAGCCGTCGTTCGCCGGCGGCAGCGGATCCGAGGCATGGAACCAGATGATGGAGTACTCCAACGGGCTGGTCGGCATGTTCGACGTCGCCCTCAGCTGGACCCGTGACCGGTACGCCCCCACCTCGTGGATCAACGAGGACGTCTCCGAGCCGTCCGACGGCCCGGTGGGCTTCACCTTCGGGTACTCCGAGGCCGTCGACATCTATTACACGCTCGACGGCTCCAACCCGACCACGAACTCGACCCGCTACGAGGCGGCGGGTATCCGCGAGGGCGGAGAGACCATCACCGTCAACGCAACCACCACGGTCAAGTGGTTCTCGGTCGACATGGCCGGCAACGTCGAAGGCAAGTACGACCCACGTCGTAACAACGCCAACACCGCCACCATCGTCATCACGCCGTAGGCCACGACGAACCGTCGCACGATCTGTGGGGCCCTCCGGGGCCCCACAGTCGCGTCCGGCCGGCCGGCCTCCGAGGGGTGCGAGGCCACGCCACGCAGCCGTGCACCGGCATGCCTCCGGGGGGGGCCATTTCGTAATCATCGACACAAATCCCTTGACGCACTACGTAACCCAGATAACAATCCCTGGTGCACGAATCAAGTGGCGGACGAGACGCCACATGTCGCCCAAGGGGCCAGATCGCCGCAGCAGGCCGGATACGGTTTGCGCGCGCCTTCGAGCTTGTTGGGCCGAAGAGGGAGAATGCAACAATGTCCAATGGACATGTACGTCGCCGGGGCATGCTTGGCATGCTCATGGCGATGGCGATGGTGCTGGCACTGATGCCTGCATCCGCCGGTGCTGAGGAAGGAGCGGGCGTCGAGATCGACGATCCCGACGCAATTTCGCAGGTAAGCCTGGCCATACCCAACCAGACCACGCTCCAGGCGGTTGTGGATGGCGGCTTCGACCTTGACCACGACCTCGAGAAGGTCGGTAACGGCTACACCGTGACCGCCATCGTGACCAACACCGACATCGCCGAGCTGGACAGCCTGGGTGTGGGTGTCGCCGTGGAGTCGACGACCAAAGAGCTTGCCGCGGCCCACGAGGAAGCCCTCGACGCCATCCTGGCGGCCGAGGACACCGACACGGTGGTCATCGCCCGCGCCGACACCTTCACCAACACCAACGGCTCCCGCAGCCTGTCGGTGGAAGCCAAGACCTCGGATGGGACCTCCCCGGCGAACGCCAACCCGACCATGACCCTGCGCTGGTTCGACGCAGACGATGCCCAGATCGGCCAGACCAACATGAGCGCCTTCGTCGACGCCGGCCAGTACATGTACCACCGGACGCAGGCCAACAACCTTGCCGTCTACCCGGAGTGGGTCAGTGTCACCAGCGCCAACGGCGGCTACGCAGAGCGCGATGTCGAGGACTGGCTCGGACCCATCGGTTCCGGACCTGCCCACCGGTACTTCTCCGGTTTCATCAACCAGTACAGCGATGCGCTGGGCTACTACGGAATGATCGAGGATCTGGCCGCCCAGTATCCCGACCTGGCCGAGATCATCGAGTTGCCGTACCTGACCAACGGGTACCAGCGCAACGCGATGGCCCTGTTCGGCACCGCCAACAACAACCGGGTCGGCGTCACCACGCACGCCTGGGGCCATGAGGGCGGCAACGATGTCAGCGTCGCCCTGGTCGACCCGGCCGCAGCCAATGCGCCGCTGTCGGTTGCGGTGGCCGGCAACGCCATCACCGTCACCCTCGCCACCAACGCCGAGTCGGCGCTCACGTCGACCGCCGCCGAGGTGGTCGCTGCGATCAACGCCAACGCTGCTGCTGCGGCACTGGTCGAGGCGTACACCTACCGCGGAAGCGTCGGCGACGGCGTCGTTGCCGCTGCTTCGCAGACCCTGACCGACGGTCTGTCGGCTCCGGAGCATGTCGTCCGCGGGCCCAACCGCGTGAAGGCGATCCGGATCGGCAAGCACCGCGACGGGTCGAAGACGGGTGTGTTCGGTTACTCGGCGGAGCATGCCCGTGAGTGGCAGACCCCGCTGGTGGGAGTGGAAACGGCGGCTCGCCTCCTCCACAACTACGCCACCGATCACAAGACCAAGCAGATCGTCGACAACATGGACATCTTCATCCTGCCGGTGGTCAATCCGGACGGTGAGCTGTACTCGAAGTACGACTTTGCTTCGCAGCGCAAGAACATGACCAACCACTGCGGCATCGGCGAGAACAACGACTACGGCGCCCGCAACACCTGGGGCGTGGACAACAACCGGAACTACACGGCGTACTCCGGTGCCGACGGGTACTCCGGTGCCTCGACGTCCTGCACCTCGGGTACCTACCGTGGTCCCGGAGAGCTGTCCGAGCCCGAGTCGGCCAACGTCCACTGGGTCATGGGTGCCTTCCCGAACATCAAGTTCTCGATGAACATCCACAGCTCGGGCAACTACTACATGTGGTCGCCTGGTTCCTACGCCACCCCGGGACGGATCTCCGCACCGCGGCCGAGCTTCGGTGAAGAGAACTTCTTCTGGTACATGGCCGACCGGATCCTCACCCAGATCAAGCAGCATCGCGGCTTGACGGTGACCCCGGCCCGTACCGGACCGATTGCCGACGTCCTCTACTCCGCCGCCGGGAACTCCGGTGACATGGCGTGGTACGACTTCGGAGTGTTCGGGTTCTCCTTCGAGACCGGCACCAGCTTCCAGCCGTCCTTCGCCTCCGGCGCAGGATCGGAAGCCTGGCACCAGATGATGGAGTTCTCCAACGGCCTCGTCGACCTCATCGACACCGCCATGACCTGGACGCGCGACCGCTACGCACCCACGTCATGGATCCACGAAGACGTCTCCGAGCCGTCCGCCGGACCGGTGGGTATCACCTTCCGGACCAGCGAGCCCGCCGACATCTACTACACCACCGACGGATCCAACCCGACCACGGACTCGGCGAAGTACGACTTTGCCGGCATCCGCGAACAGGGCGAGACGCTGTGGTTCGAAGAGACGACCACCATCAAGTGGTTCTCGGTCGACATGGCCGGCAACGTCGAAGGCAAGTACGACCCACGTCGTAACAACGCCAAGACCGCCACCATCGTCATCACACCCTGATCCACCTCCAGCCGCGACAACTCGGCTGACCTACACCAGTGGCGGGACCCTCCGGGGTCCCGCCACTGCGTTGTGGAGCCCCTGCCTCGGCCGACACCTTCTGGCCGCTCCTGCCGCACATCTCGCCGACCTCCTCGGACCGCGTTCCCTCCTCGGCCCTCGGCCCTCCCCTCCGCTGGCCGCGTCCCCTCCTCGGCCCTCCCCTCCGCTAACCGCGTCCCCTCCTCGGCCCTCCCCTCCGCTAACCGCGTCCCCTCCTCGGCCCTCCCCTCCGCTAACCGCGTCCCCTCCTCGGCCCTCCCCTCCGCTAACCGCGTCCCCTCCTCGGCCCTCCCCTCCGCTAACCGCGTCCCCTCCTCGGCCCTCCCCTCCGCTAACCGCTTCCCCTCCTCGGCCCTCGGCCCTCCCCTCCGCGGACCGCTTCCCCTTCTCGGCCCTCCCCTCCTCGGGAGGAGGGGTGGCTGCGTACGCCTTGCGGACGCAGACGGGGCGGAGCGCGGCGTCAACGTCCGCTCCGCCTGCAGCGTCACCGACGGTCGCTCGTTCAGCGTCATAGCGCTCAAGGCAACTCGCACCGCACGGGACATTTCGACGTACAGGGATGCAGACCTCGCGCCCCGCCCCACCTCCTCCCAGAACCTCGGAGGCACCCCGCCCCCCGGGGCGGGGAGGGCCAAGAAGACGCCTACCAACACCGACCGCGGCGGGGAGGGCCAAGAAGAAGACGCCTACCAACACCGACCGCGGCGGGTAAGCCCAAGAAGAAGACGCCTACCAACACCGACCGCGGCGGGCAGGCCCCAGAAGAAGACGCCTACCAACACCGACCGCGGCGGGCAGGCCCCAGAAGAAGACGCCTACCAACACCGACTGCGGCGGGGAGGGCCAAGAAGGGCCACTACGAATACGCAGGGGGTCCCGTCCGCAGTGGGGCGGGACGATGGAGGGAGAAGCTCAGTTCTCCTCTGGAATGGTGATGATGTTGCCGTCGATCCGGAGACCAACGTACTTGGCCATGATGCCCAGGGCGGCGAGCTTGTCGGACTCGCTCAACTCGAGCGAGAAGTGGCCGAGTTCGCGGCCGATGGCCGCATAGATGGCACGGAGCAACTCGACGCCGCTTTCGGTGACATGGACTTCGATCATCCTGAGGTCGGCGGTGGATCGTTGCCGCCGCACCAGGTCACGCTTCTCGAGCGTGCTGACCAGACGCGAGGCGAGGGCTGCGGGAACATCCAGCCGGTCGGCAAGGGCGGTCACGTGGAGCAGGCGGTTCTCGGAACCATGGATCTGGATCAGCGCCTGGTGATGGAGCGGATCGATCCCTGCGTTGCGGGCCTGGTCGTCGACGATCCTGAGGACCTTGCGGATGGCGTAACGCGCTTGCGCGATGCCACCTACCGCCTCGTCGAACGACGCTCTGGTGGCGGCTTCGGCAGCGATACGGTTTGGCATGGCGACCTCCGGGTAGGTGCGCTTCTCGAAACTCTGGAGGCTCTCCCGCAGCCGGTTCATCCGGCACCCGTACCCCGCTCCACCTGCGAAATCCCCCCGGCAGCCACACCTGCACCCGCGTGCGTATGGCATTACACAAGCCAAGGATGCCCGAAAGGCCGACCAATCCGGGCCGGGAGCACCTCTTCGGTTCTAGTCTAGAGGACTCGAATCATCGGTGCCTGGTGCAACTATGTTGACGTAACTCTTGTTCATGCAGCCGGCTGCCCGACCACACCATGACGGGCCCGGCACCGATAGAGAACGGACCAGTTCATGAAATCTGGGGATCCAACGCCCGACGACATCGTCGATGCAGCCGAGGTCGATGAAGCGTTTCGCGCCTTTCTGGAGGGGCTTCGCACCACCCTGCCGGGGGTCCAGGTGCTCTTTGCGTTCCTGCTCACCATTCCCTTCCAGGGGAGCTTCTCCGAGCTACGAGGCATCGAGCTCGGGGCGTACTACATCGCCTTCTTTGCGGCGGCGGTGTCCTCGATCCTGCTCATCGCACCCAGTGCCCATCAGCGACTCCGCGCCCCCCAGACCGGGGTGGCGCGGCGGTCGCCGACTCATCTGCGGTTCACGGTGACCCTCACCAACATCGGCACCGTGACCTTCGCCGTGGCGCTCTCGGCGTCCGTGTTCCTGGTGTCCACTCTGGTCTTCGACGACCTCACCGGGTCGGCAGCGGCGGCCGTCGTCTCGCTGCTTGCCGCCTGGGCGTGGTTCTACGTTCCCCTGGTGAGCTTCAACAGACGGGGCTGATCACCGACGCCCGGGGTCACGACGCAGACCATCGGCCTGCAGAGCCGCCTCCTTTCCGTACGGCAAGCCCAGTGGGGTCGGGTGGCAGGGACGCAGAACGAAGCCATATCTGGAGATGCGTCGAGGACGCAGCCGGCGGAGTCCCTGCCGTGCCGGTCGCCCGCCGCCTGAACGGCGGCGAAGCGTCAATGGCCGCATCACTAACCAGGGGCAATGGGGTGGCGGTCGATCAGCCGACGCCCGAGCTGGTGAACGACGGCGATCAGTTCGGGTGGGCTCACCACCTCGAATGGGAAGGGAAGCCCGGCGATGTATCCGGCGACCCACTCCAGTCCGTCGCCGCCGATCACGAGGGTGCAGCGGTCGGGGCCGTCAGGCGTGAGGCGCCCCACCGTCGGAGGAATCACCTTCGCCACCTCGGTGACGGGCGCTTCGACGAGGATCTCCGCCCGGTGGGTGTAGGCGCCGATCGCCACCCCGTCGGCAACCATGGCAGCAGCGTCGGGTGGATTGTCACGCCGAAACCGAACCAGCGTCTCGACGACGGCGCTGATCCGGTCGAGTCGGAAGGTCCGCCACGCCTCCCGACCGCAGTCGAAGGCGACCAGGTACCAGCGCCCGTGGGCGAACACCAGACGGAACGGTTCGCAGAGTCGCTCGCTGTGGACGCCGTTGGCGGCGATGTAGTGGAACCGGACCCGCTCCTGGGCCCGTGCGGCGCCTGCCAGCGTCGCCAGCGTTGCCGGGTCCACCGAAGCCGGTTCGAACCCGGCGAGACGAACCGTTGTCGCGGAAACATCCTCGAGACGGCCGCGTACCCGTGGCGGGAGCATCGGCTCGAGCTTGGACAGGGCGGACAGCGCCGACTCCTCGAGTCCGCCGACGGTGCCGGAGGAGGCAACGCGAAGGCTCACCGCCACCGCCAGCGCTTCGTCGTCATCGAGCAGCAGCGGCGGCATCCGACCGCCTGAGCCGAGCCGGTAGCCGCCCCCGGGCCCTGACATCGCTTCCACCGGGTAGCCGAGATCCCTGAGGCGTGTGACGTCGCGTCGGACGGTGCGCTCGGTGACCTCGAGGCGGTCGGCCAGGTCCTCCGCACGCCAATCGCGTGCGGTCTGCAGCAACCCGAGCAGCCGGAGAAGTCGTCCTGCGGTGTCCATGTTCCAGAGTTTCGCAGAGGTAGCGGACCGATACCGTCCGCATCTCCCCCTACCGTACCGGAGGTTGACCGATGAACCCTGTCGTCGCTCCCAGTCAGAACCACGACGTCCAGCCAGGAAGCCCACTCAGAACCGGGAAGCCCCTCAGAACCGGGAAGCACGGCTGACCGTCTGTAGTGGCACCCTCAACACACGAGCGGCAGCTCCCGCTCCAACCCGAAGGAACCCGTCATGATCGACCCACTGGTCACCTACGACCTTGTCCGTGTCCTCCACCAGGAGCGTCGCAGAACGTCGCCGAGCTCTTGCCGTTGCGAACCGCAGCGCTTCCCCACCCCGCCGGTGGCGCTGGCGAAGGCACGCCCCGGTACCTGCACCGCCGGTGTTCGACATCGTCGCCTCACGGCCGGGCGTCGTCGCCGTCGAGGTGGCACTGGAGGGGACCGGCCCCACCGATGTCGCCCCTACGAATGCCGCCCAGCAAGGGGTGGCCCCGGAACAGACAGCCGGAGACGCTTTTGCCCGAACCGAAGTGGCGGGGTGCATCACACTGGACAACAGCCGTCCGCGTCCCACTCCGGTCGGTCCCGCCAACGAGGAGGGCCCGTGTTCCTCGGCGGCGTGACCGCCGTCTAGGCGATCCGCCCGGTCGAAACGTGGCACTAAGGGCCGACGGCGGACCGCGCACTCAGGGTTTCGTCAGAGCGCAACCGAGGTGTCGCGGCCGAGGTCGGCGAACAAGGTGAACTCGGGAAGGAAGGTCATGTCGACCTTCCCGATGGCCCCCTGGCGATGTTTGGCCACATGGACCTCGGCAAGTCCCTTCGTCTCGGTGGCTTCCGGGTGGTAGTACTCGTGGCGGTAGATGAACACCACCACATCGGAGTCCTGCTCGATGGCCCCGCTGTTGTGGACGCAGATGTCGCCGGCGATGAAGTTGTGATGGGGCAGGACTTCGGCGTCGAATGTCTCCTCCCAGCCATGCCCCTCGATGGAGACGATCTCGTCCCAGCACAGGGCCTCATCGGTCAGAACCGGTCGCCATGGCTCGGCACCGATCGGGCGGTCGGCCACCGCAACACCTCCGGCGTCGGACACCAAACCGTCGCCGTATGCGGTGCCGTCGGCGAGCCGGTCACCGTACCCCATCCGAATCCGCGATCCTCCCGGCAACCCGGATGCGGCGGGGGGCGCCCCGACCCCGGCAGTCACAGATCCGTGGTCGGGTGCAGCAGCATGCGCATCCGAGCCTGCCGTCGTATCGACCGCGTCGGCCAGGCCCTGGTCGTCGGCGACCGCGATCTGCACTCCGGGTGCGAGATCGCCGACCTGGCGCCATCCCTCGGTGGTGAGCAGCGGATGGTTGGCCGTGGCGCGGACAACTCGCCCGGAGCGGGTCGCCACCCGATAGATTTCTTTGACCCCGGTCGACCAGGCGTCCTTCATCAACGAGGGCACCAGACGACCCTCCGGGTCGACGCTCCACACCGGGACGTTCCGCAGCCCCTGACGGGCGATGTCCCCGATCGAGGTGGCCCCGTCGATGTCGGAACGACGGATCGGGGTATCGGCGGTGAGACATTCCCTGAGGTCGCCGAGACGGGGCCGCTTGTCCTCACGGCTCTCCAGGGAGCGGTTGAGCTGGGAAACAGCGATCACCGGGACGTGGAGTTCGCGGGCCAGGTTCTTCAGGTTGCGGCTGATCGTGGCGATCTCCTGCTGGCGGTTCTCCTGGCTTCCCGGTGAGCTCATCAGCTGGAGGTAGTCGACGATGACCAGCTCCAGACCGGGTCGACGCTTGAGCCGCCGGCACTTGGCGCGGATCTCGGTGACGGTCAGTCCCGGTGAGTCGTCGACGTAGACCGGCTTCTTGTAGAACACCGACGCCGCATTGGAGAGCCGGGTGAAGTCGGCCTCGGTGAGTCGACCGGTGCGGAGACGCTGGGAGTCGATTCGGCCCTGGGAACACAGGAGGCGGCTGACCACCTCTTCACGGCTCATCTCCAGCGAGAAGATGGCGACGGGGAGGCCGGCCACGGCGACGTTCTTGGCGATCGACAGTGCCAGCGCCGTCTTTCCCATTCCGGGGCGCGCCGCAACGATGAGCAGGTTGGTGGGATGGAGCCCGGCGAGCATCCGGTCCAGGTCACGGAAGCCGGTGGGAACCCCGGTGACCTCGCTCCCCCGCTGGCTGAGCCTTCGGCCTTCTCGATGGCCGGGAACAGCAGCGGATCGATCAGCGCCAGCCCATCGCCGATACGCCGGTCGGAGACCCCGAAGACGGTCTGCTCGGCGGTGTCGAGGACATCGGTGATGTGGCGGTCGACCGATGTGGCCAGGTTGCCGATCTCACCTCCCGCCTTGAGCAGGCGACGACGAAGGGCATGCTCCTCCACGATGGCGGCGTAGTGGTCGATGTTGGAGGCGGTGGGGACCGCATCGGAGAGGGCGGTGACGAAGCCGATCCCGCCGACCCGCTCCAGTGCTCCGGAGCGCCGCAACGCCTCGGTCACGGTGACGACATCCACCGGCTCGTTCCCATCGAACAGTTCGGCGACGGCAGCGAAGACCGCCTGATGCGCCGGCTTGTAGAAATCTTCGGCCTGGAGCCGCTCCAGAGCGACATCGGTCGCCTCGGCCGAGATCATGATCGCTCCGAGTACCGATTCCTCGGCTTCGATGCTGTGCGGGGCCACCCGCACCCCTCGTGTGTCAGACCCTGCCACCGTTGTCACGTGTCCTCCTGGCTCCCGCCATACCTGTCTCACCGACCCGATCCACGATCGGCCGTTGCGTCCCTGCCGTCCGCTTCGCCGGCGTCGCCGGCACCGTTCCTGGGACGTTCTGCGTAGCCACCGGTGGACGCCGCACCGGCCTCCGGATCTCGTTATATCAATCGGGACCGACATTTCTCATCGAGATCGCCACGTCCGAGCGGGCGGGTGTGCCCCCACGCATCTCCGCCAGACCCGACCGCCAGACCCGCCCAATGGCCCCGACCGACGGCCCCGACCGACGGCCCCGATCACATGGAACCGACCATCCTTCCGAGAACCCGGGGACACCACATCCCACGGCTGGAGCAAGCGGAGTGTACGAGCCGCTCCGGTTGAGACGAAGCGGAGAAGGCCCCCTGGGCGGTGGCCGCGAAGAAAATACCTCCGGAAGCAGCACCGCCCTCCCGAATCAGCCGGGAGGGCGGTGAATTCGACGTGTGTTGCGGCGAATCAGGCCGGAATGACATCCAGCATGAGTTGGAACTCGACCTCGGCGTGCGGCTTGACCGTCACCTCGTGGAGTCCGATCTCCTTGATCGGCTGGGCCAGCGAGACGATCTTGCGATCGAGCTCGATACCGGTGAA
This sequence comes from uncultured Acidimicrobiia bacterium, assembly GCA_963708235.1. GTDB lineage: Bacteria > Actinomycetota > Acidimicrobiia > Spongiisociales > UBA5794. The sequence goes on from OY970200.1 coordinate 3,559,875, forward strand.
CTTCCGGATCGCCTCAGCGACATCGGCCTCGCCGATCGAGCCGAACAGCCGGCCTTCGTCGCCGGCGCGTGCCGCCACGACCACCCGGGTCCCGACCAGGCTCTGTGCCAGCTGCTCCGCAGCGGCCTTGACCTTGCGCACGCTCTCGAGATGCGCAAGACGCATCCCCTCCGCCTTGGCGATGGCGCCACGGGTGGCCACCATTGCCTTGCGCTGCGGGACGAGGTAGTTGCGGGCGTACCCGTCGGCCACCTCGACCACTTCGCCCCGATCACCGAGGCTGTCGACCTTTTCGAGAAGGATCAGCTTGGTCATGAGCGGATCTGGGCGTAGGGCAGAAGGGCCATCTCGCGGGCGTTCTTGATGGCCCCGGACACCTTCCGCTGGTGGATGCCGCAGTTGCCGGTGACCCGGCGGGCGCGGATCTTGCCGCGATCAGACATGAACTTGCGAAGCATCGCAACGTCCTTGTAGTTGATCGGTGCGGCGCCTTCCTTGCAGAACTGGCACACCTTCTTGCGGCGGCCCCGCTCTGCGGTCGCCGGACGGCGACGCTTGGTATTTCTTCGACTGGTGGGTGGCATGAATGCTCCTGATAAATCTGTGGACTGAGAGGTGGGCTAGAAGGGGGCCTCGTCGGGCCCGTAGTCGGGTGGGGTGACGGGAGCCGCAGGCGGGGTCGACCCGCCGGACGACGAACCTCCACCCCAGTCGCCTCCACCACCACCGGAGCGTGGGGTCTTGGTGACGGTGGCGGTCGCCCACCGCAGCGAGGGCCCGATCTCTTCGATCCGGATCTCGACCACGGAACGCTTGTCACCGTCGGGGGTCTCCCACGAGCGCTGCTCGAGCTTCCCGGTCACGATCACCCGGGTTCCCTTGGTCAACGACTCGGCGACGGTCTCGGCCATCTCCCGCCAGCAGGTCCCGCTGAAGAAGCTGGTCTCTTCCTGCCACTCCTGGTTGCGGTCCTGATAGCGGCGGCCCACGGCGAGCCGCACCTTGGCCATGGCCACACCGGACTGGGTGAACCGCAGCTCGGGGTCATCCACCAGGTTTCCAACAAGGGTCACACTGTTACTCATCTCGATCCCTCTGTCGACGTGTGGTCATCGTCTCGCACGGGTGTGACAAGAACATCAGTTCTCGTCGCGGCGGAGAATCTTGTGACGGATCACGGCATCGGACAGACCGAGGGCCCGATCGAGGCGGTCGACGAGCTCGTAGTCGGCCTCGAAGGCCACCACGGAGTAGAAACCCTCCGTCAGGTGGTTGATCTCGTAGGCGAAACGGCGCTTGCCCCAGAAGTCGGTGGATGTCACCGAACCCGACTCGGCGATGGCTCGTTCCAGCTCGCCGATCTGTGTCTGGACATCGCTGTCGGCCATCTCGGGCCGATGGATGATCATCAATTCATACGGACGCAAATGGTCACCTCCTGTGGACATTCGCACACGGCGAAAGGCCCGCGGCATCTCCGCGGGCAGGGGTATGAGATCCCATTGTACCGCGGTGGCCGGGGGCCGCGTTCCTCCGGCCCCTGGATCGGGACCTCGGGACGATCCCCGGGGACGGGCGGGCGCCCCGACCCTGCGGGTACTACCGCTCCATGGCCTCGTCGGCGCGGAGATGGTCGGCGCCCAGGTCGTCGGCGGCCAGGTCGTACGCATTGCGATTGAGGTCGCGGAAGATCGCCGCCGATTCGGCAGGCATGTGATAGGTCTCGGCCTCGGAGGGGAACGCCCCCGAGTCGATGTCGGCAAAGAACGCCTCCAGCGCAGCCACGGCGGCATCGGCCAGCTCTGCGTACTTGCGGACGAACTTTGCGGTGTGACCGTCGTGCAGCCCGAGCACATCGTGGAACACCAGCACCTGCCCGTCGCAGTGCGGTCCGGCGCCGATACCGATGGTCGGAACCGGGATCTCGCGGGTGATGATCTCGGCGACGACATCGGGTACCCCTTCGAGCACGATCCCGAACACGCCGGCGTCGGCGAGCGCCAACGCATCCGAGACCATCTCGTGGGCGAGGGCGGCCTCTCTGCCCTGGACGCGGTATCCGCCCATGGCGTGGACCGATTGCGGGGTGAGCCCGAGGTGGCCCATCACCGGAATCTCGGCGTCGAGGATGGCGCGCACCATCGGGATTCGCTTGCGACCGCCTTCCACCTTCACCGCTTCGGCGTTGCCCTCCTGCACCAGACGCCCGGCGTTGTGTACCGCCTCGGCGGGAGAGGTGTGATAGCTGAGCCAGGGCATGTCGGCGACGATCAACGCCGATGGGGTGGCGCGGGCCACGGCGGCGGAATGGTGGACGATCTCGTCGACGGTGACCCCGAGGGTGTCGTCGCGCCCCAGCACGACATTGCCCACGGAGTCGCCGACGAGGATGATGTCGGCGCCGGCGCGATCGGCGATTCGGGCGGTCGGTGCGTCGTAGGCGGTGACCATCCGGATCCGTCCGCCGGTCTCCGGGTTCGATGCCTTGCGAGCCAGGATCTTCGGTGCCGTGACCTTGGCGACCATGTTTGCTTCCTCTCTCCCCACCACACGGGTTGGGGGACGGAGCGACCTTTCGTTCCACGGGCTCTTCGGCCTCGGATGCCTGCGGAGAGGTCGCCCGTGCCGGCCCACGTATGAGGATACCTCGTGCGGCAGGCTGGCACCCGGAGCCGCCGATGATGCGCCGTGCAAGCCGCGACACCGACGAAACGACGTGGCTGCGAGAAGGGTGACGTCGCCGGGGCTGCCGATCCGCTCCGTTACTCCTCGATGGCGACGAAGAGCCGATCGGCGACGAACTGGCCGATGCCGACCGCCTCGTAGCCGTCGACCGACACGGTGAACGCCCCGTGGGGCGAGGTGGCGATCAGCGTCACGGCGCGGAGCGGCCGGAGACCGGCTCGATCGAGGAAATCCATCGTGTCGGGTTCCAGCTCGAGCTCCTCCGAGATCCGCTCCAGCGGGGCGACCTCGCCCTCCGCCATCTCTGCGATCGGCTTCATCCGGGGCGGTTTGTATCCCGATCCCGGAATGGGGTTGCCGTGAGGGCACGTCTTCGGGTCATCGAGGACCTCCCACATGGCTGCCTCGACATCACCGGAGATCATGTGCTCCCACACCTCCGCCTCGGCGTGGACCTTGACCCATGGCAACTTGAGCACCTCGGAGAGGAACCGCTCGGCCAGGCGGTGCCGGCGAACCACCACTTCGGCGAGATAGCGGCCCTCGGCGGTCAACCTGACGTGACCGTTGACCTCGACCAGCCCCTCTTCGGCCATCCGGTGCACCATCTCGGAGACGCTGGCGCGGGTCACACCCAGCCAGTCGGCGATGCGCGCCTGGATGGTGTCGATGCCCTCTTCCTCGAGTTCGTAGATGGCTTCGACGTACTCCCGAAAGGTGGCGCGGTATGGCTGGTCGGCGGCGTGGCCGGCGGGAGCCGGAGGGATCGCGTTCACGGTCGCACTCCAATCGATGTTCGGTGCGGCTGACCAATCGTACCAAGACGCCCGGCGCTCAGCGCAGGCGGGTCGACGGGATCGGGTGCGGTGGGGAAAGGCCGGGTTCAGACGGTGGCGCCGACGGGCTCGACCCGGGCGGAGATCGCCGCATCGGCCGGATCGACGGCGAACGCAACGGCGCGAGGGCCGGCGTAGGCCACGGTCACCGGATCGCCGGGAAGAAAGCGCGGAGCCGCCATTGCCCTCACCAGGACGTCGCCCCACGGGAGCGAGGCCCGGTAGGCGGTGTCGTGGCCATAGAACTCGACGTTGGTCACCGCCCCGTCGCCTCCGGCGCTCAGCACCAGACTCTCGGGACGCACCAGCACCCGGCACGACCCGTTGGCGTCGTCGACGAGCGGGACCAAACCGAACGGTGTGGTGGCCACCAGTCCGTCGGCCTCGGCAGGAATCAGGTTGGCCTCACCGACGAACCCGGCGACCCATTCGGAGACCGGCCGGTCGTAGAGCACCGACGGGCTGTCCTGCTGGACGATGATGCCGTTCTGCATCACGGCGACCTCGTCACCGAGGACGAACGCTTCCTCCTGGTCGTGGGTGACGAACACGGTGGTGATGCCGAGTTCGCGCAGCAGACGGTGCACCTCGGACCTGACCCGGATCCGAAGATCGGCGTCGAGATTCGAGAACGGCTCGTCGAGCAGGATCACCGAGGGGCGTGGCGCCACGGTCCTGGCGATGGCCACCCGCTGCTGCTGTCCACCGGAGAGGGTGTGCGGCATCCGGTGACCGAGCCCTTCGAGTCCGACCATCTCCAGCGTCTCCTCCACCCGACCGCCGCGACGGTCGCTGCGGGGAAGCCCGAAGGCAACGTTCTCGGAGACGGTGAGATGAGGGAACAGCGCCCAGTCCTGGAACACCATCCCGACACGGCGCTTCTCGGGAGCGACGAAGACCCCCGGGGCGATCAGCGTGCGATCGGCGAGGGTGACAGTCCCGGCATCGGGAACTTCGAACCCGGCCAGGATCCGCAGCAGCGTGGTCTTGCCACAGCCGCTCGGGCCGAGCACCGCCAGCGTCGAACCAGGGGCGACATCGAGATCGGCGTCGATGAGCACAGCGGTGTCACCGAAGCGCTTGAAGACGCCACGGACCGAAAGACCCTCGGGCTGAAGGGAGATGTTCACAACTCCGTCAGTCTACGTCAGGAGTGCCATATAGCCGAACCCGCGAAATCGCGATCTGACGTCCGGGACGTATCCCCGCCCGGCGTCCTGTTCCACCGTCACCGGGAGTGGCGGTCGCCGATCTCGGCCAGACCGGTCTCGAAGGCAAGGATCACGAGCTGGGTGCGGTCGCGGACCCCGAGCTTGATCATCGCCCGGCTCACATGGGTCTTGGCGGTGAGCGGGCTGATGAACAACGCCTCGGCGATCTCCTCGTTGCTCAGACCGCCGGCAGCGGCCCGCACCACCTCACGCTCGCGGGTGGTGAGGACATCGAGACGCTCGGGAGCGATCGGTGCCGGTCCTCGCCGTCGCACCAGCTCGTCGATGACCCGGCCGGTCACCGCCGGGGCGATCAGGCTGTGCCCGGCCACCACGCTGCGGATGGCGGAATGGAGTTCCTCGGCGTCGATGTCCTTGAGCAGGAACCCGGCCGCCCCCGCCCCGAGCGCCCCCAGCACGTACTCGTCCACCTCGAAGGTGGTGAGGGCGATCACCCGGACCTCGGAGAGGTCTGGGTCGGCGGTGATCTGCCGAGTTGCCTCGACCCCGTCCATCACCGGCATCCGGATGTCCATCAACACCACGTCGGGGTGGAGCGAGCGCACCAGGGCGACCCCGTCGCGCCCGTTGGCCGCCTCACCCACCACCTCCAGATCGTCGGCGAGCCCGACGAGGACACCGAACCCGGTGCGGACCGCCACCTGGTCGTCGACGAGGACGATCCGGGTCTTCATCGCAGCTCCGGCGTCAGCGGGATGATGGCCAGCACCTGGAACCCGCCCTCGGGGCGATACCCGTGCGTCAGCGAACCGTCGACGGAACGCACCCGCTCCCCCATCCCGATCAACCCGTAGCCCGGCGATGTGCGGGTGGTCGGGTCGGGAACACCGGTTCCGTCGTCGACGACCTCGACGGTGAGCTGGTCGTCGGTTGCCCGCATCGCCACCCGGACGTGCCGGGCGTCGCTGTGGCGGAGCACATTGGTGAGCGCCTCCTGGATGATCCGGTAGCCGGCCAGCTCGACGGCCCCTGACATGGTCACCCCGTTGCGTTGATCGGTGAGTTCGACGTGGACGCCGCCGGTGCGGACGGTGTGGAGCAGACCCTCGACGTCGTCGAGACGGGGCGCCGGCATGGTCCCGGAGTCCTGGCGCAGCACCGCCACGGTGGCGCCGAGCTCCTGGAGCGCCGCCCGGCTCGACGCCCGCGCCTGGAGCAGCGAGGTCCGTGCCAGTTCCGGGTCGCGGTCGAAGGCGGCTACGGCGGCGGCCATCTGGACGTTCACCGCCGCCATCGTGTGCGCCACCACATCGTGGAAGCTCGCTCGCCATCCGGGTGCGCTCGGTCTCGACCCGTCGCTCGGCTTCCCGTTCGCGGTCCGTCTCGGCGAGGGCGATGAGCTCGCGTCGCATCCGCGCCGCCTCCCCCAGCGCCAGCGGAACCAGTGGCCAGATCATCTCCAGCACCGGCGATCCGCCGCGGGCGCCGATCGGGTCGTCGCTGGTGTAGCCGAGAATCCCGGACCAGGCGGCGGCCACGATCCCGACCACGACCGTGGTCCGGCGGTCCCCCTGGACGGCGATGGTGTAGAGCCCGACCATCACCGGAAGGTTGAGCAGCTCGCCGTGGTGGCCGAGGACGTAGAGGACGGACAACGCCGCACCGCAGACCAGGGTCACGAGGTAGGGCCAGCGGCGGCGCCACAGCAGCGAGACCACCGAGGCGATCACCAGCAGGTAGGTCCAGACATCCGCCTGCCGGGTGCCGGGGGCGTTCCACCAGGCATCCATGAAGGTGGGGACGGCGACCACGACGACGACGGCAATGTCGACCACACGTGGCGACGGGACGCCGAGCCTGCTGACGCGCCTCATGGCTTCACGCTACTGCGTCACGGCGACGCAGCACCCAGACAGCGGCCAGCACCAGCACCACGGTGTAGGCGGCAACGATGCCGAGCGACGGCCACGCCCCCAGGGTTCCCACGGTCTCGGCGGTGGCATCCGAGCTCTGCACCAGCTTCTGCATCACCCCGCTCAGGGAGCCGCCGCCGACCCAGCGCTCCAGGTCGCCGAGGAGCGGCGCCAACATTCCGGGCATGAACACCACGGCGACGACGGCGACCATCGCCCCGGCGGCGTGGCGGATCAGCGTCCCCAGACCGACACCGAGCACGGCGATCGACGCCATCGCCAGCGCCACCCCGACCACGGCGGGGAACGGCTCGCCGGTGGCATACACATCGGTGTCGAGGATGGCGAGCCCGATCAAGTGGGCGGCAATGGCCGAGGGGAGCACGGCGGCGAAGGTGACGGAGGCGGCGATGGTCGACTTGGCGGCGAGCACCAGCAAGCGACGGGGAACGGCGACGAGCGTGATCCGCATCGTCCCGGTCCTGAACTCGGAGGTCACCAGCAGCGCCCCCAGGGCGGCGGCGAGCACCTGGGCGACCACCGCACCCCCGAGCAGGCTCGCCCCGAGGACGGTGTCGTCCGGCATCAGGCTCCCGGTGGCGGCAACCAGCGCGGCGAACAGCGGGAGCACCATGGCCATCACTGCGGTGAGCACCCGGGTGGACCGGACGGTCCGGTACTTGATCCACTCGAACGCCACGGCCCGCCGGTACGGGGCCATCCAGCCGTCGGTGGCAACCGGTTGGGTGTGGGTGACGGCGGTCATCGGGTCTCCTCCATGTCATGCTGGTCGGTCTCGTGGCCGCGGTACTGGACACTGGCGTCGGTGACCTGGGTGTAGACGTCCTCCAGCGACGACCAGATCGGGGTGAGCTCGTGGAGGGCGATCCCGTGGGCGAGGGCCGTGTCGCCGATCCGGGAGGGGTCGAGCCCGATGATGCGGACCGACCCGTCCTCGTCCGGCTCAGCGGTGGCGCCCTCGCCCGCGAGCAGCGCGGTCAGCTCGGTCAGCCGCGGGGAACGGATGCGGGTGGTTGTCTGGGAGTTGGTGCGCACCAGGTCGGCGACGGTGGTGGCGGCGATGAGCCTGCCACGCCCGATAACGACGAGGCGGTCGGCCATCAGCTCCATCTCGCTCATCAGATGGCTGGAGACGAGCACCGTGCGTCCCTCGTCGGCGAGGCGTCTCATCAGTCCCCGGATCCAACGGATACCGTCGGTGTCGAGACCGTTGACCGGTTCGTCGAACAGCAGCACATCGGGATCGCCGAGCAGTGCGGCGGCCACTCCGAGCCGTTGCCGCATCCCGAGCGAGAACCCTCCGGCACGCCGACCGGCCACATCGGCGAGCCCGGCGATCCCGAGCACCTCATCGATGCGGCGCCGGTCGATCCCGTTCGAGGCGGCCAGCCCTTCGAGGTGGTCGGCGGCGGTCCGTCCCGGGTGCAGGTCCCCGGCGTCGAGAAGCGCACCCACCGACCTCAGCGGGAATGGTTGCTGGCGGTAGGGCCTGCCGTTGACGAGCGCCGCCCCGGAGGTGGGCAGGTCGAGCCCGAGCACGACCCGCATCGTCGTCGACTTCCCCGACCCGTTGGGGCCGAGGAATCCGGTGACATGCCCGGGCCGCACCTCGAAGCTGAGGTCGTCGACCGCAACGGTGTCGCCGTAGCGTTTGGTGAGATGTTCAACGGTGATCATGTCACCGACCGTATGGGACGGCGTGTGCGACGTCGTCCCTCGGTGGGAGGCAACGCCTACTCCAGAGGAAGTATCTGCGGGAACCGAGCCCTCGTCGCTAGCGTCCCAGGTCCCATGCGTACCTCCATCGCCCTCGCCGCCTCCGCCCTCGCTTTGGCGGCCTGCAGCACCGGCTCCGGTACAGCCGCCGACACGACCGACGCCTCCGGTCCCGCCGAACGGACGATGCGGATCTTCGATGCCGACGGCGTGGAGGTGGTGACCGTTACCGAGACCACCGAGCTCCCCGAGCAAGCCTCCGTCGTCGAGTTCGCCGGGATGGTCATCGACAGCGGTGACGGTCCGGTGATCTGTACCGGTGTGGTCGCCGAGTCGGACCCCCCGCAGTGCGCCGGGGTCGCCGCCGACGGGCTCGAGATGGACTGGGCACAGCGCTCCGGTGACGTGACATGGGGCAACCGGAAGGTGACCGTCCGTTGGCCGCCCGAGGACAACCGCACCGAGGTCCTGGATCACGGCCCCGCCGACGGGGAGGTACCGCCCGACCCGACAACGGCGCTCCCCGAGGAGTGCGCCGAGATCGACCAGTTCCCCACCTCGGATCAGGTGTACCGCTACATGGCGACGCTCGGCGAGACGAACGGTGGGGTGTTCGTCGCCGACAACGGCGAACTGGTGCTCCAGGTGACCGACGACCCCACCCCCCACCGCACGGCACTCTCGACGGGCGATGTCGAAGGCTGCGTGATCCAGGTGGCGCACAGCGAGGCGGAGCTGTTCGTCGTCCAGGAAGAGATCCCGCTCGACATGGCCAGGTCGTCCTGGGTGGGCCCCGTCGGTCGGGTCACTGTGACCGTTCCCGTTGCCGACGCCTACACCGTCCGCCAGATCGCCCTACTGATCGACGACCCCACCACCCTCCGCGTGATCGGCGAGGCCGTCATCCTCGAGGGCTGACCCGCTCCAGAGTGCTACTCCATGGGGGTGCGGACCTTGTCGGGTACGGATATGGGCGCCGCCCCGACGACCGCTCGCACCGGATGTGATTCAGTCGGCCAGGTTTGCCGGGGTGAGCGTGATGTCGGCGATGCCGATGTCGAGCACCGTATCGTCATGTCCGGCGTGGGGACCGCTCACGGTGTAGCGGCGATCGGGACCGAGGACGTGCTCGATGATCTCGGGTCCGTCGGGTCCTTCAGGTTCCACCACCCAGTAGATCGGGACGCCGCCGGCGGCGTACTTGTGGGCCTTGCGGACCAGGTCGCGACCGCGGTCCGACGACATCACCTCGACCAACAGGTGCGGGGTGCCGGTGTACCGCAGGTGGTCTTCGCTGTCGGCGTCGAAAACGATCAGGTCGGGGACGAACTCGTCGTTTCCGATCTTCCATGCCCAGTCGTGCAGCACCTCGACACTCGCCGGAAGTTGTGCATGCAAGAACATCATCAGGTTGCGGGCGATCCGCTGATGAAGTCGCGTCGGCGCCGGGCTCACCACGAACTCGCCGTCGACGTATTCGCCGCGGGGCCGTTCGGGGAGCGAGATGTACTCGTCCCACGACATCGGAACCCGGTCGCCGTCCTGGAGCGTGACCATTGCGACATCCACGTTACCTCCACCTACCGTTCTCGGTCACTGCCTGGAGGGGTGGGGACAACGTATCGGTTGCGAGTGACACGCCGGATCCGACCGGTGCGGGACACGCTTCACGACAAGATCGCGGCCTTCGTCGGGGGTACGCTGCGCCCGATCCGCATCCCACAGGAGGTCCCCTCAGATGCTTGCCCTTCGACCGAGCTGCGAATGCTGCGACCGTGACCTTCCGCCGGACTCATCCGAGGCGCGGATCTGTACCTACGAGTGCACGTTCTGTGCCCGCTGTGTCGACGAGGTGCTGCATGGCGTCTGCCCGAACTGCGGCGGGGAGTTCGTCCGCCGCCCGCGTCGACCGGCGGCGAAGCTGATCCGTGATGCCGCCTCGACGGAGCGGGTCTACAACCCCACCGGGTGCGCCCCGGCGAATCGATAGCCCTCAGGGAACCTGGCCGGCCGGTCCCGCCGATCGGTCCGCCACGGCGTCGGCGATGCGGACGGCATCAGTGGCGAGATGGGACACCCCGACCCCGCGATAGGCCCAGCCGGTGAGATGGAGCCCGGGCTGGGCGACAACCAGGCGATCGACTTCGGCGAGCCATGCGGTGTGGCCCACGTCGTACTGCGGGATGCCGGGGCGGTGGCGGATGATCCGGGTCATCGTCGGGTCGAGGTCGCGGCCGAGTGCCGCTTCCGCTTCGGAGTGGACCCGGACGAGGAGGGCGGCATCGTCGAGGTCGACGGCTTCGGGGTGGCGGGCGCCGCCGACGATGGTCTTGAGCAGCCACGCGCCGTCGGGTGCCCGGTGGGGGGCGTAGGACGACTCGAAGAGACCCCCGGCGACGATCCCGTCGACATCCGGGACCGGGAGGTAGCCGAACCCGGGCGGCAGGGCCGGGCCGGGACCGCCGAGGGCGACGACGGCGACCGGGGCCGCTTTGGTCCCCATCAGCGTCTCGGCGAGATCCCCGTCGAGCAGCTCAGCGGCGCTGGCCGGAGCACCGGCGAAGACGACGTGACGAGCGGTGATCTCATCCTCCGGGGTGGCGACGATCCATGCCCCGTCGTGGGAGGCGAGTTCCTCGACCGGTGTCGACGGGCGCCAGGCGTCGCCGAGGTGGCGGGCCAGGGTGGCGGAGAGACCGGACATCCCGATCAGGGGGACATGGGTGACGGGACGGGGTACTCCCGCCTTGCGGGCCAGGCGGCGACGGGCGAGCGCACCGGGGATTACCCGGTCGTTGGCATCCTCGAGCGCCATCAGGTTGGGAAACGCCGCCGCCGCCGACAGCCGGTTCGGATCGCCTGCATAGACCCCGGAGGCCATCAGATGGCCGAGCACGGCCCCCGCCTCGTGCCCGAAGTGCCGGCGCAGGAAGGTGGCGAGGGTCTCGTCGTCGGCGATCTGGCGGGTGCGGAGGGCGGGCTCGGCGAGGGTGCGCAGCTTCGCCCGCCAGCTCATCACCGGGGCCAGCACCGCCTTCGGCCCGGGTGGCACCGCCACCAGCCCGTCGCCGGTGAGCAGGTGTCGGGTCGAGGCGTCGACCGCCGGGGCGAGATCCACCCCGGCGGTGTCGAGGATCGGCGACAGATGGGGGTGGGGCGCCATGACCGCTCCGGCGCCCGGCTCGATCAGATACCCGTCGCACTCGATGGTCTGAACCAGGCCGCCGGGCCGGTCTCCGGCGTCGAGCAGCAGCAGGTCGTCGACCCCTCTGCGCCGGAGTTCGACGGCGGTGAACAGCCCGGCGAGCCCGCCGCCGACGATCGCCACCTGGACGTCACCGGGCACGGTCAGCCGTTCCTCACGGCGTCGACGAGCGCCGCCAGATGCTCGGGTGGGGTCTCCTTCTCGATCCCGTGGCCCAGGTTGAACACATGTCCGGGTCGTCCCCCGACCCGCCCGAGCAGCTCGTCGACGTGGTGGCGGATGGTGGTCTCGTCGGTGAGCAGGATCGCCGGGTCGAGGTTCCCCTGGATGGCGACATCACCGAGCCGGTTCCACGCCTCGTCGATGGGGAGTCGCCAGTCGACGCCGTAACCGTCGGCCCCGACCCCGGTCTGGGCTTCGAGGGTATGCCCGGCGCCGGGGGCGAAGTAGATGCGGGGGATGTCGATCCCGGCCAGCGCCTGGCGCGCCGCCGGGACGGCGAGATCGGCGATGGCGTCACGGTCGAGCATCCCGGCCCAAGTGTCGAAGAGTTGGACCACATCGGCACCGGCGCTGACCTGGACCCCGAGATAGGCGCTCATGTTGCGGGCGAGCAGATCCAGGGCGTCACGGGTCGCCGACGGGTCCTGGTGAACCGCCCGGCGCAGCGCCATGAAGCCCCGAGACCCGCCGCCTTCGAGCAGGTAGGCGAGCAAGGTCACCGGCGCCCCAGCGAAGCCGATCACGGCGGTCTCGTCGGGCACCTGGGACCGCACCCCGGCAACCGTCTCACCGACGTTGGCCACCCGGTCGACATCGAGCTCGCCGAGGGCTGCCACCTCGGCGATGGAATGGGGTCGCAGCCTGGGACCGGGATCGAAGGTCATGGGGACCCCCATCGCCTCGAGCGGGGTCATGATGTCGGCGAAGATCACGGCGCCGTCCATGTCGAAGCGCCGGATCGGCTGCAGGGTGATCTCGATGGCGATCTCCGGGGTGGACACCGCCGTCTGGAAGTCGTGGCGGCTGCGCAGCTCCCGGTACTCGGGGAGGTAGCGGCCCGCCTGGCGCATCACCCACACCGGGGTGCGGTCGACCGGTTCCCGGCGGAGGGCGGAGACGAGGCGGCGGGTCATCGTGCCGCCCCGATGGCGTCGACCAGCGCCCCGGCGGCACGGTCGATGGTGGCGGCATGGCTGTCCATCAGAAACAGCGCCTCGAACGGCGATGGTGGCAGCAGCACCCCGCCTTCGAGTGCGGCCCGGTGGAACCGCCCGAAGCGGTCCCGGTCGAGCCCCTCGGCGTCGTCCCAGGACGCCACCGGGGATGGCCCGAAGAACACGGTGAGCATCGCCCCCACCCGCTGGACGCACCCGGGAATCTCATGGTCGAAGAGCGCCTTGGCGAGTCGGGCCTCGAGCTTGGCGCCCATCGCCTCCAGCCGGTCGTAGAGGCCGGGGTCGTCGCCGATCCGCCGTAGCGTGACCAGTCCCGCAGCGGTGACCAGGGGGTTCCCGGCGAGGGTCCCCGCCTGGTAGACCGGGCCGTCGGGGGCGATCCGTCGCATCAGATCGGCAGGTCCTCCGTAGGCTGCCGCCGGGGTGCCACCGGCGACGATCTTGCCGAGACAGGTGAGGTCGGGGGCGACCCCGTACCGCTGCTGGGCACCACCGGCGGCGACCCGGAAACCGGTCATCACCTCGTCGAAGATGAGCAGGGCACCGGAGCGGTCACACAGTGCCCGCAGCCCCTCGAGGAACCCCGGGGCGGGCGGGACGACCCCCATGTTCCCGGCGACCGGCTCGACGATGACGGCGGCGATGTCGCCCGCGCCGAGGGCCAGCTCCACCGATGCGAGATTGTTGAAGCGGGCGGTGCGGGTGTCGGCGGCGGTGGTCGCCGGGACCCCGGGGCTGTCCGGTTCCCCGAACGTGACCAGCCCGCTCCCGGCGCGGACCAGGAACGGGTCAGCGTGACCGTGGTAGCACCCGTCGAACTTGACGATCCCGGGGCGACCGGTGACGGCACGGGCGAGCCGGACCGCCGAGGCGGTGGCCTCGGTACCCGAGTTGACCATCCGTACCACCTCGATCCCCGGGACCAGCGAGACGATGGTCTCGGCCAGCTCGACTTCGGCAACGGTGGAAACCCCGAACGAGGTCCCAGCTCCGGCGGCGGCGGAGATGGCGGCCACGATCTCCGGGTCGGCGTGGCCGTAGATCAGGGCGCCCCACGAGGCGATGAAGTCGATCAGTTCGACGCCCTCGGTGGTGGTGATCACGCTCCCGGAGGCCGATGCCGCAAAGGGCGGCTCACCACCGACGGCGTTGAAGGCGCGCACCGGGGAGTTGACCCCGCCGGGCATCACCGCCCGGGCGCGGGCCCGCCACTCGGAAACGGGAACCGAAGACGTCATACATCCTCCAGGAGTCGGGCGGCGCGCAGGGCGAAGTAGGTGACGATCACATCGGCGCCGGCCCGGGAGATCCCGGTGAGCGACTCGATCATGGCGCGATCCCCGTCGATCCAACCGTTGGCGGCGGCCGCCTCGATCATCGAGAACTCGCCGGACACCTGGTAGGCCGCCACCGGGACATCGACGACAGCCTGGACGGCGGCGATCACATCCAGATACGGTCCGGCGGGTTTGACCATCACCATGTCGGCACCCTCGGCGAGATCCTGCTCGACATGGCGGAGTGCCTGGCGGAGGCTCCCGGGGTCCATCTGGTGGGTGCGGCGGTCACCGAACGCCGGGGTCGACTCGGCGGCCTCACGGAACGGGCCGTAGTAGGCGCTGGCGTACTTCACCGAGTACGAGCAGATGGCGAGCTCGTAGTGTCCGGCGTCGTCGAGGGCGGTGCGGATCTCACCGACCCGGCCGTCCATCATGTCCGAGGGTGCGATCACGTCGGCACCGGCGTCGGCGTAGGTGACGGCCGCCCTGGCCAGCAGCGGCAAGGTGGCGTCGTTGTCGACCCGCTCGCCGTCGAGCAGCCCGCAGTGTCCGTGGCTGGTGTACTCGCACAGACACACATCGGCCCACACGGTGAGATCGGGAGCCGCCTGTTTGATGGCGGCGGTGGCGGCGGGGACCGGACCGGCGGGATCCCAGGCCGAGGAGCCCTCGTCGTCCTTGGATGCGGGGATTCCGAACAGGAGGACCCCGCCGATCCCGGTGTCGGCAGCCTGGCGGGCGATCTCGGTGGCACGGTCGACCGATACCTGGGCATGACCCGGCATCGACCCGATGGGACGCTCGATGTCGGTGCCGGGGACCACGAACAGCGGCAACACGAAGCTCGCCGGGTGCAGTCGGGTCTCGGCGACGAGCCGGCGCAACCCGGGGGTGCGCCGGAGCCGCCGGTGGCGGACGGTGGGGAACACACTCATCTGGGGCTCCTGTCGGGGACGAGGGAGGCGAGGGCGGCGACGATGTCGTCGAGCCGCGGAGGTGAGGGGACGATCTCGGGGATCCGGCCGTTGGCGATGAGCACGGCGGCGGTGGTCGGACCCATGGCGGCGACCACATCCAGCTCGGTGAGGGTCCGGCGCCGCAGCCAGCCCTCGACCGCCGACGGCGACCCGAACACGGCACCGTCGACGGCATCGTCACCGGGAGCGATCGGGACCGAGACGTAGGCGGCGTCGGTGATCACGGTGGCGCCGGCGTCACACAACGTCCCGGCAGTGGCGTCATCGGCGCCGCGGGCCGCCGGGTACACCACCGTCGCCCCGTCGACCAGCGGTGCCAGCGCCGCGGCCAGTTCGGCTGCACCGCCGTCGCCGATCAGCGCCACGTGGCCCCCGGCGTCGGAGATGGCGGCGGCGGTGGCGGGACCGACGGCGGCGAAGCGGCCCGATGGGAGCCGCCCATCCGGCCAGGTGACCTGCACGGTGCGCGCCGAGGTGACGAAGAGCCAGTCGGCCGAGACCGCGGCGGCCCGCAGGTCGGCGAGCGTTGCATCGGGGGCCGGCTCGATCCGGATACAGGGAAGCACCACCGGTTCGATCCCGAGCGCCACGAGCGGGGCGACGAGACGTTCGGTCGAATCCGCCGAGGTGGTGACGGCAATCCGCACCGCGATCAGCCCACCCCGGGTGAGGCGCCGGCCGGTGCCGGGACGGTGGGGATCCGGAGCAGCCGGCACAGATCGCCGGCGACTTCGGCGTGGGTGGCGGCAACGACCCCGCGCCGGGGACCGTCCCCGTCCTCGACGAATCCGGTGAGGTGGATCGTTCCGTCCGGGTCGGGGATGGCGTAGGCGCCGAGCGCCCCGCGGCACCCGAGGTGGGTGAGGGCCAACACCTGGCGCTCTGCGGTGACGGCGTTGCGGGTCGCCTGGTCGTCGAGCGGCTGGAGGATCTCGGCGGCGGGACCGCCGACGGCGACCTCGATGGCGAGGGCGCCCTGGGCAGGGGCGGGGACCATCTGGTCGAGCGTGAAGCGCATCGTCCAGTCGTGACGGCCCAGCCGGCGCATCCCCGCCTCTGCGACGACGACGGCATCGAACTCGCCGGCGGCGACCTTGCCGAGACGGGTGTCGACGTTGCCGCGGATCCCCTCGATCCGGAGATCCGGTCGCAGCACCGCAAGCTGTGCCGCCCGCCGCGGGCTGCCGGTTCCGACCCGGGCTCCCGCCGGAAGATCGTCGAGGGCGGCGCCACACAGGACGTCCCATGCCGCCTCCCGGATCGGATGCACTGCGGCGAGGCCTTCGGGGCCCTGGGTGGGGAGGTCTTTGCAGGAGTGGATGGCGGCGTCGGCACGACCGTCGAGAACGGCGTGTTGGACGGCGCGGACGAACGCACCGAGCTCGGTGAGGTGGGTCACCGGGGTGTCCCGGTCGATATCGCCCGAAGTGGCCACGATCACCAGTTCGACCTCGATCCCGGGATGGTGCTGGGCCACCTGTTCCGCCACCCATGTCGCCTGGGCGCGGGCCAGGGCGGACCCGCGCGTGGCGAGCCGAAGATCAGCCATCTTCTTCGATCTGGAACGCCTCGATGATCGCCTCGATGTCACCGGCGCTCCGTGCCCGGTTGAGGTAGCCGAGCGGACCGGCGAGCAGGGTGCGGGCGACGGTGTGGGCAGTCTGGTGGAGGACCGCTTCGTCTCCCTCGGTGCCGAGCCGCCCGGCGAACCTGGCGACGGTGCGGTGCACCACATCGTCGGCGCTGGCCATGAGACGTTCGATGACCGGTCCGACGTGATGGTGCCCGGCGTAGCGGTGGAAGGCCTCTTCGGCTCGCTTCGACACGATCTCGTCGGCGTCGTCGTCCACGGGTTTGCGTCCGGCGAGCGAAGCCAGATCGTCGATGTCGATGTAGCGGATCGGCGAGCCCCCCTGCGGTGGGCGGAAGTCCGGCGGCATCGCCATGTCGATGAGGGTGAGCGGTTCGTTGCGGGCAACCAGCAGGGCGGCGAGTTCCTGATCGGCGATCAGACGCTGTTTGGCGGAGGTGGCGGAGACCACCACCGGGAACTTCAGCAGCGCCTCACCGGCGCGGTCGAAGGTCCATTCGTCGACGCCGGGGCGGAGGATACGACCCGGGGTGCGGGCGACCACGGTGACCTTGGGTGGGATGGGGAGCGAGATGAGGGCATCGACCACCGAGGCGGCGATCGATCCGCTCCCGAGGACCGCAACCGAATCGGGACAGCCGACCACCTGGGCGGCGATGGCGGCGAGCGAATCGTGAGGCGACACCGGGAAGAGTTCACGGGCTGCCCGCCCCGAGGCGATCGCCGCCTCGAGGAGCTTGACGAACATGCCACCGGCCTCACCGTGGTCCTTCACCGGCTGCACGGCGTAGCGGACCTGGGTGAGGATCTCGCTCTCCCCCCGGACCGGCGATTCGAGACCGGCGACGATCCGGAACAGGTGCTCGACCGCGTTGCGGTCGTGACGAACCACGGAACCGGAGACATCGGGAACCTCGCCGAAGAGGGTGGTGAGAACTTCCCGCAGGCGATCATCGTCGCCGGCGACCAACACCTCGGTCCGCAGACAGGTGGAAAGCACGAAGGTCCCGGCGGGGAGACCCGGATCGCCCTCGTCCTTCGACACGGACGGCGGCGAACCGTCAGGCCCGGGTACCGGAGGTGAGTTGCGGACCAGCGCCGAGGCGAGCAGGGCGCGGGCATCCCCTGGGACGGCTGGATATGCGTAGCTGATCGCGGTGAGATGCGTGTGCATAGGTACTCCGGGCGGTCGGGCGACCTTACGGACCTCCCCGGCCGACAGCGAGTCGGAGCCGGACCCGGCAACCGGCAGACCCGGCAACGGATCAGCCGAGGGTGATGCCACCGGAGGTGCGGCGATCAGGCGAGCCAATCCCTCGGGGGACCGGTGACCATGGTCAGCAGTTCGTCCTCGGCGGTCCCGGGCGCCGGGTTCAGCTCCTCGTCCCACAGCACCCGGGGCGGCAGCGAGGCCAGGATGCTCTCGGTGCGGCCACCGGTTTCCAGACCGAAGCGGGTACCCCGGTCCCACACCAGGTTGAACTCGGCATAGCGACCCCGGCGCCGGAGTTGCCACCGTTCCTCGTCGTCGCCGTATGGGGTGGCGATGCGACGCTCGAGGATCGGCAGGTAGGCGGTGAGAATCTGGTCACCCAGGTCCCGCTGGAACGCCCACACCTCGGTGAGGTCGTCGGTGAGATGGTCGAAAAAGATCCCGCCCACTCCCCGGGCCTCCCCGCGGTGCGAGAGGTGGAAGTACTCGTCGCAGATCCGCTTCCAGGCGGTGTGGTCGGCGATGCGATGACGGTCACACACGTCACGGAGCACGGTGTGGAAATGGCGGGCGTCCTCGGGGTACAGGTAGTAGGGCGTCAGGTCGAGACCGCCCCCGAACCACGAGGTGGTGTCGGTGGTGAAGTAGCGGAGGTTGGCGTGGAACGTGGGTGCGTGGGGATTGCGGGGATGGACGATCATCGAGATCCCCGTGGCGAAGAACCGCTCGCTGGCCGAAGCCAACCGCTCGCTCAGCCCAGGCGGGGTGTCACCCCATACTGCCGAGACATTTACCGCCGCCTTCTCCAGCGGGCCGTCACCACGAAGGATCCGGGTGTCGCCGCCCCCTCCCTGCGGTCGTTCCCACTGCTCGCTGACGAATCGGGAGGTGCCGTCGATCTCCTCGAATCCGGCACAGATGCGGTCCTGAAGGCCGCGGTACCAGGTCTCTATCTGGTCGGCGTCGGGTGTGGAAGCGGATGGTTGGGCCATCTCCGGGATCAGCTGGCCGTGACCATATCGGCCACGGCGTCGGACCACTCCGGTGAGGCGTTGACACAGGGCACCAGCCGCAGTTCCTCACCGCCCAGTTCCAGCCACTGGTTACGCCCGCGGATCCCGATCTCCTCCAGGGTCTCCAGACAGTCGGCGGTGAACGACGGGGTCAGCACCGCCAGCCGTCGCACCCCCCGCCCATACAGCTCGGGAAGCGCCTTGTCGGTGAACGGTCGGATCCACTTCTGTCCGGCGAGCCGCGACTGGAATGCCGTGGAGTGCTCTTCCTCCGCCAACCCCAGCCCGGCGGCCAGGGCGCGGGTGGTGGCGTAGGCCTGGGCCCGGTAACAGAACCGGTTCGCCTCGATGATGCGGTCGCAGCACCCCGCATTGGAAAGACACCAGCTCCCGGTCGGGTCCGACTTCTTCACCTGCTTCTCGGGGAGACCGTGATAGCTGAAGAGGACATGGTCGGGTTGGAATTCATCGAGCACCGGTCGGGCCACGGCGACGGCGGCGTCGACGAAACCGGGATGGTCGTAGAAGTCGCCGACGATGCTGAGCGCCGGGATGTTCCAGCGTGCCCCCACCACATCGAGCACCTCCTGGACCGCCGAACCGGTCGCCGCCGAGGAGTACTGCGGGAACATCGGGATGGCGACGATCCGTTCGACGCCGGCTTCGTAGAGCCGATCGACGGCGTCGGCGATCGAGGGGTTCCGGTAGCGCATCCCGACATCGACGACGTAACCGTCACCCAACCGTTCGGCGACGTTGCGGGCCAGTTGCTGGGTGTAGAGCGTGAGGGGGGAGCCGTCGTCGGTCCAGATCTGACCATACGCATGGGCGGAGCGCTTCGGCCGGAAGGGCAGGATCACCGTCCGCAGCAGCGTCCAGCGCACCGGGGCCGGGATATCGAGGACGCGGGGGTCGGAGAGAAACTGCTTGAGGTAGACCCGTACATCGTCGACCTCGGGCGAGTCGGGAGTGCCAAGCTGGACCAGAAGGACGCCGGTGGTTGCCTTGGATTGCATGATGGTTCGGAACCTACCCTTCCGCATTCGGTACCTCGAATCGTAGAGTCACCGAAGCTGCGTCGGCTCGCGTTCGACAGTTCGACCTCGACGGACCACGGCCTCGCGCCCCGCCCCACCTCCTCCTAAGACCTCGGAGGCACCCCGCCCCGCCCAACTAGAGGAAGGGGGGCGGGGAGGGCCAAGAGAGAGCAACCTGGGGAGGCTGCGGGCGGTTGCGACCGGCAGACCGGATGGCTGGGGTGGCTCGGTTCGTTTCTCCGATGGGTCGGCCTGGTCGCTGGTCACTAGGTTGAGGGGATGGCACGGAGAGACATCACCATGACCGGGGCCGAGACCCTTGCCTTTCTCGAGGGCGGCCACACCCTGCAGGTGTCGAGCATCGGTAGGGACGGCACCCCCCACCTCGCACCCATGTGGTACGTCGTCGAGGACGGGAAGGTGGTCTTCCGCTCCTTCACCAAGTCGCAGAAGATCGTCAACCTTCGCCGCAACCCGAGGCTGGCGGTGCTGGTGGAGCGGGGGAAGGCCTACGCCGAACTGCAGGGAGTGATGATCCGCGGCACGGCGCGGTTGGTCACCGATCGTGACTATGTCCTGGCGGTCTACGGGGGGCTTGCGGCGCGCTACGCCATGGTCGGCGACTCTCCGCGCCGGCTCTCCCCCGAAGAACTGGAATCGGCGTTCGGTCGGTTCGCCGACAAGAACACGGCGGTCGTCGTCGAACCCGATCACATCGCCACGTGGGACCACACCAAGCTCGACGGCGCCTACTGAGTCGGCCCGCTGCCAAAGGAAACGTTCGGGGACGGAGACCGAGCGCGGGAAGCACCGAGAAAGAGACTGCGCGAACCCGAACGGTCTGGGGCGCTGCGGATGCAGACCGAGCGCAAGTCGGGGCAGGTCAGGTGTTGTCGGGGGTCTCGTTGCCGTTGCAGTCGAGACCCTCACCCGGGCGATAGGTGGCGAAGACCATGTCGTCGAGGACCTCGCCGTCGGGGGCGACGCGCCGGCGATAGGTCTCGACGCGGGTGCACTGACTGATGGGGAACGACGCCTGACCGGTCTGTTCCGTCTCGAAATAGTCCGTGGACCACAGCTGGACCGTGATCGAGGTGTCGGTGTAGGAGGTCCACACCAACATCCCGTACGGCGTGTTGTTCTCGACGATCAGGTCGGGAACCGGGTACGACAGCGTCGCTTCCCGGCCGCGCGGATAGCGACTGATGTAGATCGAGTGCGACTGGTAGGCGATGAAGTCGAGACCTCCGAAGAACGCCGCATTGAACATGGTGGTGGCGAACTGTGAGATCCCGCCCCCTACCCCGTCGACGAAGCGGCCCTGCTGGATGGTCCCTGCCGGGACGAACCCGCCTTCGGTGGTCCGACGTCCCACGTACTCGTTGATGGAGAACTGCTCACCGGGCAGGATCACCACCCCGCGCACGATGTCGGCGATGCGGTGGATGTTCTGCACCCGGTTCTCACAGCAGGCGTGGTTGGTGGTGAACTCCCCCACCACCTCGTTGATCCCGAGCGCTTCCACCTGCGCATCGGGGTCGGTGGTGGCGACCAGCGGCAACGCCACCGCCCCCTCGGCACCGGTTGTCAGCGCCTCGATCACGTCGCCGGCGGCGGCTTCGTCGCAGCACCGCATCGGCGGTGTCCCGTACTCGACCTCGACCTCGCCATCGACGATGGCGAACGTGGGAGTGACCCCTTCGGTCTCGAAATCGGCCAGCAGCCGCTCCACGTCTTCCTGGATCCGGTCCTCCTGGAGAACCACACGGAGTTCGGAGCCGTCCCTCTCGGACTCGATCCATCTGGTGATGGTTCCCTGTCCCACCTGGACCACCTGATCCTCGACCCGCACCGTCAGCGGATGGCCGGCGATCCGCTCCGCCTCTGCCACGGCGGCAGCAAACGTCGCATCGTTGACCCGGGTGCGAATCGGACTCCACTCCACCTCGACGGTCACCGGAACCCGCCCGTTCTCGACCTCGACCGCCACAGCCTCGACGACCGGGGGACCGCCGACACGAGCCCCCGGCGTGCCGGGTCTGATCTCCAACTCGCCCTCGGCGCCGCTGAAACTCGGTTCCACCGGTCGCTCCCGAACCTGGTCCGGGTGTTCCTGGACCCAGGTGAGAAGCCGGTCCTCGTCGAGCGAATACGCATCGTGCACCGCCCGCGGGGTGAACCATGATCCCAGCCACGATGTGAAATTCCGGACGACACCGTCGGTGCGTCCGGCGTCGAAGGCAGCCTGGGCCACGACCAGGGTGTCGAGACCGATGCCGACCTCGTCGTTGGACGCAACCAGCGCCCGTCCGGGAACGTTGACCGTGAGCTCCTGACGACCGGTCTCGGCGGCGAGACCCTCGAGGACGCCGTTGAGATCGCGCGGTCCGAGCCCGCCGATCCCCTGACCGCCGACACTCACATTGCGCGCCACGGTGTCGCCGTGGACGATGTAGTCGTCGACGACCCACGCCACGAGGATCGCCACGACGAAGCCGAGCGCGCCAAGGCCCACATAGGCCACGATACGAAGGAAGCGGGAAGGCATTGCGGCCGATGGTAAAGCAGTGTGGGGAGAACCGTGCACACCGACATCCTCGGAGCTCACATCGACGCCCCGTTGCCCCGGCCCTCACCGACCTGGGGGAATTGGATGCCCTCCCTCTGACCGCCCCCGGTCGCGAGCCGGCAACGGGAAGCCGGATGGCCTGTGCGAGGCGTTGATGTATCTAATCGCTATATGAGTATCGATTCGATATAGTGGAGGTCATGCTCGATCTTGCCGTTCTCGGTCTGTTGCGCCGGGGCCCCCGCCACGGTTACGACCTCCGCCGTCAGCTCGCCGAACTTGGCTTCGTCAAGGTCTCGTTCGGTGCGCTCTACCCGGCGTTGCGACGCCTGGAGCGAAAGGGCTGGATCGAAGCACTGCGACCGTCGGCACGTCGCAAGGCGTACCGCCTCACCGAGAGCGGGGAGGTGGCCCTGGACGGACTGCTGCTCGACGAGAACGAGGACCTCGAAGAGGACCGCCGCTTCGCCATGCGGCTCGCCTTCTTCGAGTTCGTCGCCCCCGATCGCCGCCTGGCGATCCTCAAGCGCCGTCGGAGCCAGTTGCTGACCCGTCTCACCGAGGCCCGTCAGACACTGCGTCGCATCACGACGACCCCTACCGATCCCTACACGCTGGCGCTGGTGCGTCACAACGTCCAGACCGTCGAGGGCGATATCGCCTGGCTCGACGAGCTGATGACGATGGCCCGCACCGACGCCGACGCCGTCAGTTGGAGGAATACATGAACAAGGTCAAGGTGGCGATTGTCGGTCTCGGCAACTGCGCCAACTCCCTCATCCAGGGCATCGAGTACTACCGCGATGCCGATCCCGATGCCACCGTCCCCGGCCTGATGCATGTCGACCTCGGCGGCTACCACGTCGCCGATCTCGAGATCGTGGCCGCCTTCGATGTCGATGCCGCCAAGGTGGGCACCGATGTCGGCAAGGCGATGTGGGCCGGCCGCAACAACACCATCCGGTTCGCCGAGGTCGGCGACATCGGCGTCACGGTTCAGCGCGGCCCGACCCTGGACGGTCTCGGCCGCTACTACCGCGACGAGGTGGACGAGAGCGCCGCCGAGCCGGTCGATGTTGCCGCCGCACTGCGCGACAGTGGTGCCGATGTCGTGGTGTCGTACCTTCCTGTCGGCTCCGAGGCGGCCACCCGGTTCTATGCCGAGACCGCCCTCGAAGCGAAGGTGGGTTTCGTCAACTGCATCCCGGTATTCATCGCCTCCGACCCGACCTGGGCGAAGCGGTTCGTCGACGCCGGTGTGCCGATCATCGGCGACGACATCAAGTCGCAGGTCGGGGCCACCATCGTCCACCGCACTCTCGCCCGACTCTTCGAGGACCGCGGGTTGGTGCTCGACCGCACCTACCAGCTCAACGTCGGCGGCAACATGGACTTCATGAACATGCTGGAGCGCGAGCGGCTCGAATCGAAGAAGATCTCGAAGACACAGTCGGTCACCTCCCAGATCGACCGGGCGATCTCCAGCGACGATGTCCACATCGGACCGTCCGACCACATCCCCTGGCTCACCGACCGCAAGTGGGCGTTCATCCGGCTCGAGGGACGCGGCTTCGGTGATGTCCCGCTCAACGCCGAGCTCAAGCTCGAGGTGTGGGACTCCCCCAACTCGGCGGGGGTCGTCATCGACGCCATCCGGTGCATCAAGCTGGCCAAGGACCGGGGCATCGGCGGACCGCTGCTGGCCCCGTCCTCGTACTTCATGAAGAGCCCGGCGGTCCAGTACCGCGACGGGGAGGCCCATGCGCATGTCGCCACCTTCATCGACGGGGCCGACACCACCCTCGACGACCTGGAGCGATTCCTCGGGGAGTGACCCCGGGGGCACTGATACCGGGCGCCGCAAACGCACGGAGACCTTACGCAGAGGGGGCCGGGATCTTCGATCCCGGCCCCCTCGGTCATGTGGTCATCGTGGAGCGCTCAGGCTCACTTCTTCTTCTTGGCCAATCCCGGTGGGACCGAAGGAGGTCCACCCGGGCTGGGCGGATCGGCGTCGTCGCCTGACGGCTCAGGTCCCGGGTTGCCGAGCGGACAACCCCGCTCGTTCTCGCCTTCCAGGAGGTTCTTGGCAGTCTCGAAGTTGCCCGAGGCGTACGCACCCTGAACCAGGGCGATCACGTCGGCGGTGGTGTAGGCGTAGCTGACTCCACCGGAGGCCGCATTGAGCAGGGCTGCGACGGCGTGACGTCCGAGCGCCTTCTCGCCGCCTCCTCCCTGGGCAACGGCACCGAGCAGCGTCAACGTGAACGAGGAGTTGACCCCGAACGTGGTGGCGTAGTCGGCGGTCGGGGCGTACCCGACCCACGAGCCGAGGTGGTGTGGCTGACGCCAGTATCCGGGGGTGCATCCCTGCCCGCCACCCGGCGGCGGCGGGGGCGGCGGCGGTGTCACCGGAACCGAGAGCGCTCCGACGTTCCAGGCGAACGACGCCGGACGCAGTCCGGTGTTGTCGGCGTCCTGGGAGAGTGCCTGCACGGTGAGCGAGGTCGCTCCGGCCGGGATGACCACATTGACCACCAGGGTGTCCCACTGGTCGCCGTCGACCCCGTCGAGCTGGTTGTTGAACTGGGTGACCACAGCACCGGTCGTCACCTCGATGATGGTCGGACGTAGCCCGGGGACGCCGGGATCGGTCGAGACGCTCGAGGCGAAGATCGACATGGTGGCGACCCGGTCGGCGGCCTCCGCTGCGAACGTGAACGTCTGCGGCACGGTGGTGTTGAGCGGCGCATCGAACCCGATGAAGGCAAGATCGTTGCCGTCGCGGATCTGGATGTCGCTCGTCGTGGTGCCGTCGTCATAGATGACCAGCACACCGGCGCCGTTGTTGGCCCGGTTGAAGTTCATGTTGCTGATGTTGAGCGCATTGGCGCCGGCCGCCACCAGACCGAGCCCGGTGATGTCGGCGCGCAGCGTCGTCGAGTAGGTGCTGCCAAAGAAGTTGGTCGGCCCGCCGATGACGGTGCCCACCACGTTGTTCCCGTTGACGGTCACCTGGTCGTCGTATCCGGTCGGCCCGGCGGTCTGACCCTCCCAATAGAGCAGAGCCTGCTTCACCGTTGCCCCGGCCGGGACGGCGACGTTGATCGTCCCTGGTCCTGCGATCATTCCGATACCGGCGGCAACGGTCCCTGACCCGGTGGCGATTGCAATGCTCGGTGGCCCCAGCGTCTCGCTCCCGTCAGCCAATGCCGGAAGCGCCGACATCGCCATCAAGAGTCCCACCGCAACTGCCACCGCACGCCGCGTAATGCGGCCACGTGTATTCATCGATACCCCCTGAGTATCTCCCCTGGAATCCCCCACACCGACGGCGTCGGTGCAGCCGCCCGATATTAGACGGTGTGTCACGGCTATCGCCAGAGTCTTATTTGCGAACCGTAGGCAGGACGACTAACACCGGCCAACTGCAAGGCGACATCGATCTTGACCGATAGACGGTCTTCGGCACCCGCCTCCGCTCGCCGTCAGAGTTGGCGCCGTACCCAATCGATGTCATCGCGGTGGGCGGATACCGGTCCCGGGGTCTCCACCACCACCGGTGCGGAGGCCTCGGCCACCACCGTTGCGAGCAGATCGATCGGGATCTGGCCGGCGCCGAGGTTGGCGTGACGGTCGCGGCGACTGCCGTGGGGATCTCGCGAGTCGTTGCAGTGCACCAGGTCGAGGCGGCCGGTGAGGCTGCGGAGCGTCGCAACCGCCGTTGCCAGGTCATCTCCTCCGGCCCATGCGTGACAGGTGTCGAGGCAGGTGCCGACGTTGAATTCGCCGATCTCATCCCACAGCGGACCGTAGTTGGCGAGCTCGCGGACGACGGCGTTGCCGCCACCGGCGGTGTTCTCGACCAGGATCGGAATCGGGGTCTCGAAGGACTCGAGCGCCTTGCGCCACCGCTCGAAGCCGACCGAGATGTCCTCGTCGTCGCCGACGTGGCCACCGTGGACGATGAGCCCGGCGGCGCCGATGGCGGCGGCCGCCTCTGCCGACTGGGCCATCGTCTTGCGGCTCGGGATGCGAATGCGGTTGTTCGGTGATGCCGGATTCATCAGGTACGGCGCATGGACGTAGATCACCGTGTCAGAAGCGGCCAGCTCGGAGGCGTCCTGACGGGGCGGCGGCTTCTTCCAGGACTGCGGGTCCGACAGAAATATCTGCACCAGGTCGGCGTTGCGATCCTCCGCTTCCGCCAGCGGATCAGCCCCACCGGTGTGGGCGCCGACGATCATGGGGAGGTGAACTCGCCATCGAGATCGCCGCCACCGACATCGCGACCCGCTTGATCGATGTCGGCAGGTTCCTCGGGATCCGACGAGTCGGTCGCTGCGGGTCGAAACAGCGTGTCATCGATCACATCCGAATCGACGGCGGCCCCGGACAGGCTCTCGGCGTGGCGACGCCACCCGTCCATGGCAACCTGCGCATGTGCCGCAACCTCCTCCGGGGGGAGCTTCCATGTGTCGGCATCCACCTTCATCGTGGACCCATCCCACTCTGCTCCCCACAACCGCACCGGGAGGCGTTCCGGGTCGACCACCTCCACCAGCAGAACCCGGGTGGCAACCAGTTCGCCGTCTTCGGCATCACTTCCCGAATGGACCCATCGAACCTGGTCCCAGGGGATGGTCACATACTCGGAGCGCCGGTCGACCCGGAGCCGTATGGCGTCGGGTGCGATCTCGACGACCGGATCGCGTCTGACCAGCCCGGAGATGGCGACGACGCCGAGACCCACGGCGGAGACCATCAGCAGCGACCCCCACAGATAGTCGGTCCGTTGCTGGCTCAGACCACGCGAGGTGATCGCCCCGGTCTCTTCGTCCCGCTCGGGGGGAGCTGACACCCAGTGGCCGGCGACGATGTCGTAGGAAACGACCGCAAGGAAGACGGCCACCAGCAGCATGAGGATGCGCCGACTCACCCGGCTGCGCACCGCAACGGTGTTCACGAGGTCACCCCGAGATCGGCCGGACGAACCAACGCCCGATAGGGAACTCCCACTGCCGCCATCCGATCGGCAACCACCCCTTCGCTCCGGTCGACGATCGACAGGGCACCGACCACGGAGACGTCCTCGGCCCGGAGCGCTTCGATGGCTTCGACCAGCGCCGCTCCGGTGGTGGTGGTGTCCTCGACCACCAGAACGCGATCGCCCGGACCGACCGGACCGACCAGTCGCCCCCCGGTTCCATGTGACTTGGCTTCCTTGCGGACCGAGAAGGCGCGCAACGGGGCACCGGCCGTCATGGCGGTGGCGATGGCGATCGGATCGGCGCCCATGGTCAACCCCCCGACCGCATCCACCCCTTCAGGGACCACTTCGGCCACCGCCGCCCCGATCAGACGGGCACCCTCACCGTCGAACGTGGTCTGCCTTGCGTCCAGGTACCACGAGGAGACGACTCCGGAACGCAGCGTGAACGGCCCGTCGGTGCGCACGGCGCGGTTGCGGAGGTGCTCGATGAGGGCATTGCGGTGGCTGGTGGTCACGGGGTGCAGGCTACCCGAAGGCGATCTGCCCGATGGCCGATGCGATCGGGACACTTCTCGGCCCGTAGGCCTGGCGGGGGCGATTCCCCCTTCCCTGCCAGGTGCCGGTCCAGTGAGGTGAGGGACCTGCCGAGGCGTCGTGGTCCGCTCCGGCTTCGACGACCGGGTTCAGATGGGAGTACGGGCGTTTAGCCTTCCGTTCCATGGAGTTCGTCTTTGTCCGTCACGGACAGCCGGAATGGAGCAGGGCCGGCATCAGTCAGCCAGACCCGCGTCTGACCGATGTCGGCGAACGGCAGGCCCGACAGGTGGCCGAACGACTCGCCGGCGGGGTCCGTCCGGTCACCGAGATCCTGGTCTCGCCGGCCCTGCGCTCGCAGCAGACCGCCGCACCACTCGCCGCCGCCACCGGTCTGCAACCGGTGACCATCCCCGACCTCGTCGAGATCCGCAACCCGGACTGGACCGACCAACCCGAGACCGAGGTGCAACGCATCTTCGAGGAGGCGCGACTCCGCCCACCCGAGGAGTGGTGGGATGGCATCACCGGTGGCGAAAGCTTCCGGGACTTCCATATCCGGATCACATCGGCAGTACGGGGCATCCTGGGCGAGCGGGGAATCGCACCCGACCGCGACGGCCGTCCCCATCTCTGGGACGGCGCCGGCGACGACCGTCGCGTCGTGGTGGTGGCTCACGCAGGGACCAACTCGGTGGCCCTGACCTTCCTGCTCGGCGTCGAGCCGACACCGTGGGAATGGGAGCGGTTCGTGCTTGGGCACGCCTCACTGGCCCGCGTCCGCGCCATTCCGCTTGCCGGCGACCATGTGTTCAGCCTCCGGTCGTTCAACGACCAGGAGCATCTCCCCGGTCATCTCCGGTCACGGTGACGTATCCCGACATGCCGGGTGCGATCAGCAGGTGGGGAGACGCTCATTTGCCGAATCGACGGTCGCGGCGGGTGAAGCTCCGCAACGCCCGTAGGAAGTCGACTCGTCGGAACGCCGGCCAGAACACATCGACGAACGAGTATTCGGCGTAGGCCGACTGCCAGAGCAGGAAGCCGGAGAGCCGGGCCTCGCCGGAGGTGCGGATCACCAGATCGGGATCGGGTAGATCAGCGGTGTACATGTGCCGAGCCAGCGCATCGGCGTCGATGCGCGACGCCAACTCCTCGGGCGCCACCCCTTCGTCGACGAGCCCCGCCACCAGCTCGCGCGCAGCATCGACGATCTCCTGGCGCCCGGCATATGCCAGGGCGATGGTGACCCGCAACGCACCAACCGAGCACGACTCCTGGAGCCGCTTGGTCGCCTCGACGAGCCGGGGCGGGAGCAGATCGAGACTCCCGATGAAGCGAACCCGGACATCCACATCGGCCAGCGCATCCGGCATGCTGTCGAAGAGTTCGATGAGGACGTCGTAGTAGGGATCCAGCTCGTCGGGGGAACGCTGCAGATTCTCCTTCGACAGCAACCAGCATGTCACCGCGGGAATACCCAATCCCGCGGTCCATTGAATGAGTTCGACGACCTTGGACATACCTACTTGGTAGCTTGCGCTGTAATCAGGGAGCCGCTCCTCCCTGGCATAGCGACGATGGCCATCGTGGATCACGCCGATGTGCCGCGGGAGAGCAGAGCGGTCGAGCTCCGCGGTGATCCGTCGCTCGTAGACTGCGTACAGCGGACGCTTGATCGTCTCGCGAACCCGGGTCGAACCCAATTTCCTCATCGAAGCACCAATTCTGCGACGTGGTTGGTTTGATTGGGTTCTGTATGTGCCATGATGAGTAGTTGTAATTCCCAGTAACGGAGGTTCTTCGGATGGCCATGTCGAAGGAACACAAAGATGCGCTGGCTCAAGGCCGCCGTGAGTCTCGCGCCATCAAACGCTATCTCGAGGCGCTCGCCAATCGGCGCCCGGGTCGGCCGGTGACGTCGGAAAGCTTGGAAGGCCGCGTCCAGCGTATCGACGAGAAGCTCGGAGAGGAATCCGACCCGCTGAAGCGCGTCGACCTCCTGCAACAGCGGATCGATGTGACCGAGGCGTTGAAGCGGGTTTCCTCGGCGCAGGATCTCGAGACACTCGAGACCGGCTTCGTCGAGTCCGCACAGGCCTATTCGGAGCGCAAAGGCATCACCTACTCGGCCTGGCGCGAAGCCGGCGTCCCGGCGGGTGCGCTGCGCAAGGCCGGCATCAGCCGCTCGGCATAGAGCGTCGCCGGGCACGGCTGCCTCACGACCAGGCGATCTGCACGCACCCGAGCCCTCACCACAGGTCAGGTTCGTGGTCGTCTCATGACGAAGCACCGAACCCCGCAGGCCATGCCACGTATGGTTCGATACAGATCTGGAGGGGATCCGGGGGTACCCGGTCACTCCCGACTCTTGCGACAGCCACTGCGCTTCGGTGCGGTGGCTGTCGCCGTTTCGGGTCACCCGGGCACGCCGAATCGTCGGGTCCCGCCGACCGTGGACCTCGGCGGAGGGGCGTCTCGTACCCCGTGTCTGCAAGAGAGCCATGGTCTCGATTATGGCCCGCCGGTGACCGACTGCCAGCCAACGGTCATGCTGGACCCCCGGTCGAGCGTCGTCACTGAGCCAACAGCAAGGGAGATGGGGACGACGGGGAGTCCCGAAGTGTTCGGCCCCCGGCGGTCCGATCCAACGCGGCGTCGTGGTGTTTTGCCCGGGAGATATCGCCCGATCAGGTGTGGCATCCGATCCGGACGACGCATGCGTCAGTTCACCCCGGGGACGCCGCGGGAGATACATCGCGGCCGCCGACGCCATCGATCAGCCGGACCATGCTCCACGTGCCCTTCCGTCGGCGCCACCAATTTAGGTGGGAGCATCATCCACAACTCACCAGCGATCTGTCGCAATCGATTACGTGACGTTCGTCAAGCTTTCGCTGTCGAGTCTCCGATTCGGCCGTTGGTCGGAGTTGATTCGGCAAGCCGCGGGCGGCGCTATAGGTGTCACCGTTGACGTTCCATCAGCATGTTTCATGCACCATGGGAGTTGGTCGGCGTTACCGGCATTGGCAAGCAGGCACCAGTGCCCCGTGCCTTGCTCCCCCTCCCGGCAACCGGGATGAACCGAACCGGAGGAAGGCGGTCTACCCTTGCCGCTGAACCTCGCAAGTTTCGCCGCCCGCTGCGCAGCTTGCGACATTGCACGGCATAAGTGGCCTCACGGAAAGCTCCGTCAATGACCGTCACTCCGAACCCACCGATCACAGCCGGTGCGGTCCTCCGGCTCATCCGGGAGGGCAGGGCGACGACACGCAACGATCTCGCCACGCTGCTGGGTGCCGGCAGAACCACCATCGCCCAGCGGGTCGATGCCCTCCTCGCCACCAGGCTGGTCCACGAGGCGGGCGCCGGAGCATCCACAGGTGGCCGCCGACCGACGGTCCTTGCGTTCAGCGCCGACACCGGCGTCGTCCTGTCGGCCGATCTCGGGGCCACCCACTGCAGGCTGGCCATCACCGATCTCGACGGTCAGGTGCTGACCTCCCATGCGGGCAACCTCGACATCGCTCGTGGCCCGAATGAGGTTCTCTCCGAAGTCGTGGCCTCGTTCCGTCGCATACTCGGTGAGATCGGGATGACATCCGATGACGTCCTCGGTATCGGGCTCGGTGTCCCCGGTCCCGTCGAATTTGCCACGGGGCGCCCGGCGAACCCCCCGATCATGCCCGGATGGGACGGGTTCTCCGTCCCCGACTGGTTCGCATCCGTGTTCCCCGGGGTGCCGGTGGTGGTCGACAACGACGTGAACATCATGGCGCTCGGCGAGTACGCCCGGCTGTGGAAGGGGACGCCGTATTTCCTCATGGTCAAGGTGGGGACCGGAATCGGGGGCGGGATCATCGTCGACGGCCAGGTGCGCCGCGGCGCACAGGGTGCGGCCGGCGACATCGGTCACGTCCAGATGACCGGCCAACCCGCAGCGATGTGCCGCTGCGGCAATGTGGGGTGCCTCGAGGCCCTGGCGGGAGGTGGCGCCATGGCGCAGCGTCTCGCCGAGGCCGGGTACGACGTCCAGAACGCCCGTCAGGTCGTCGAGTTGGTACGCCAGGGCAATCAGGAAGCCACCCAGATGATTCGCCAGTCCGGCCGGCTGCTCGGTCAGGTGCTGGCCGGTGTGGTCAACTTCCTCAATCCCAACGTCATCATCATCGGCGGCGACGTCGCAGAATCCGAGCAGCAGCTACTCGCCGGGGTCCGCGAGATCGTCTATCGGCGGTCCCTGCCTCTGGCCACCCAACACCTCCGCATCGCCCGCAGCGAGCTGGGCGACCACGCCGGGGTCATCGGCGCCGCCGAGATGGCGATCGAGCGCGTCCTCGCCGACGACGTCGTCGACCGCCTCATCGACGGGATCTCGATGACCGAGGCCCTCGGAGGCTGACCACCGCAGCACATGGTGGTGGCGGCGGACGCCACCCGATGCAGCCGGGGGGACCGCAGTGGTGTGGCTACAACCCCCCGAACGCGGAGAAGCTCCCTTCTGGCCCTCCCCTCCTCGCGGGAGGAGGGGAGGCTGCGGACGCTCGCGGACGCAGACGGGGCGGAGCGCCACGCCACGCTCCGTGGTTCAGCAGCGTCACCGACGGCCGCCCGGCGGCGACGCACGCAAGGGACTCGCGTTCTGCTGCGACCGCCGGCCGTAGGCGGGGAGGGAACGCCCTCCCCGCCCGAAGCGGTCTGGCGACCAGGTGGCGTCGGTCAGGTGTTAGCCGGACGGAACGATCTTGAGGACCACGCCGGTGGTACCCACGGGAGCGGTGTTGTTGGTTCCCATCACGTACATCTCGCCGCTTGCGTCCTGCCCGAATCCGGTGACATGGAGCAAGGGGAAGGACTCGAGGATCTTGATGCTGTGATCCGGGCCGAGGTGGAAGACACGACCGCCCACCCCGGCAATGGGCGGATTGAAGTCACCGAAGAGATAGCTTCCGTAGAGCTCGGGGATCTCCGAGCCGCGATAGACGAAGCCGCCGGTGATCGAGATGCCTTCGGTGTGGTCGTACTCGGCGATGGGGTCGATCAACCCGGCTGGAACTCCCGGGGAGCGGACGGTGACGGTCCCGGGCAGCGACCCCCGATTGTCGAACAGCCAGGTGCCCTCCTTGACCGGCCAACCGTAGTTACCGCCCCTGGTGACGATGTTGACCTCCTCGATGTTGTTCTGACCGACATCGGCGACGTACAGCTCCTTGGTGCGGTGGTCGAACGAGAACCGGTACGGGTTGCGCAACCCGTAGGCGTAGATCTCGTCGGGTGCCGCGGTGCCGACGAACGGATTGTCGGCGGGTATGCCATACCGGCCGTTGGCAGAGTTCGATCCGAGCGGGTCGATACGAAGGATCTTTCCGAGGACATTGCCCGGTGCCAGACTCTGCCCGTTCCCTCCCTCGGCGTGCCCGACACCCTGGTCGTCGGAGCCGCCGCCGTCACCGAGTCCGATGTAGAGGTTGCCATCGGGATCGAAGGCGAGCGCCCCGGCGTTGTGGTTGAACTGCGGCTCGTCGACGGTGAAGAGGACCCGGGAGCTGGAGGGATCGATCACCGCACCCGGCCGGCGTGGCTCCGCCACCGTCCACTCGCGAATCACGGCCTGGTGGTTGGGGTTGGTCCCGACCGGGATCGTGGAGAAGTCGGCAGCGCCGCGCACCGGCTCCGAGGTGTAGGTGTAGACACGACCGTTGGCGGCGTAGTCGGGATGGAACGCCAGACCCAACAGTCCCCGCTCGTCGAAGCTCCCCGGACCGAACGCCCCGAGCGGAACGATGAGATTCTGCCCGGTGGTCCCGACATCGAGGAAGAGCTGGCGGTCGGGAACCCTGCCATGACGCCCGGGGTTGCGTGCAATGGCCCACACCTTGCCCACCTGGTCGACGACGAAGAGCTGCTGAGCGTTCCCTGGGGCGGTGGTCCCCCAAACCGGGGTGGTGAAGCCGTCGGCGAACACCTCCAACCCGATCGAGACCTCGCTCGGCGGTATCGGCGTCTGGGCGGTGG
This sequence comes from uncultured Acidimicrobiia bacterium, assembly GCA_963708235.1. GTDB lineage: Bacteria > Actinomycetota > Acidimicrobiia > Spongiisociales > UBA5794. The sequence goes on from OY970200.1 coordinate 3,593,823, forward strand.
CGGTGGTGATCGTGGCCGTCATGCTGCCGGCGAGCAGGAATGCCGTGCACAGCACGGCCCAGCGTCGGGTGGTCATGGTGATCCCTCTCCCTCGTGATGTCATCATGCGATGGGTCCAGAGTCGACGCCACCGCCCTGTCAGGTGGATACGTACCGTGCGCCCTGGCGGTTCATACCGCACCCGGCCGGACGTCCTGCAAGAGTCGTCAGGGTGTTAGCCTCTTACGGCGATGAGTGACGTCTTTTCCCGAGCACCGAAGGTCGAGCTCCATCTCCATCTGGAGGGAGCGATCCCGCTACCGACGTTCTGGCATCTGATCGAGGACGGTGGCGGAGACCCGGCGGTTCCGTCGCTCGATGCGTTGCGATCCCATCTCGCCTACCGGGACTTCGGCCATTTCATCGACACGTGGTGGTGGATGACCCACTTCCTCCGCACCGCCGAGTCGTTCACCTACGTCGCCGAGGCCGTGGCGAAGAACCTTGCGGCCCAGAGGATCATCTACGCCGAGGCCTCGTTCTCACCCACCGACTTCGCCCGCCACGGACTCGCCCCCCAGGATCTGGCGGTCGCCATCCGCAAGGGGCTCGATCGGGTGCCCGAGGTGTCGGTTGCCCTCAATGTCGATCTGGTCCGTGACGGGGGACCGCAACGGGCGGCGCACACCCTGGGTGCCGTCCTCGAGGTCGCCGAGGAGACCGGGATACGCGGTCTCACCATCGGCGGATCCGAACAGCCGTTTCCTCCCGAGCTGTTCGCCGATTGTTACCGCACCGCCCACGCCGCAGGGTTGCGGCGCACCGCCCATGCAGGGGAAGCCGCCGGCCCGGAAAGTGTGTGGGGTGCGTTGCGGTCGCTCGGTGTGGAGCGGATCGGGCACGGCGTCCGCTCCGTCGAAGATCCGGCCCTGCTGGAGCACCTGGTGGCGGAGCGAATCCCGCTCGAGGTGTGCCCGACATCGAACCTGCGGACCGGGGTGGCGGCGAGCTGGGAGGACCACCCGGTGGTCGAGCTGGTCGACGCCGGTGCCCTCGTCACCCTGAGTACCGACGATCCGACGATGTTCCATTGCGACCTGGCCGGCGAGTTCAGATCGCTGGCCCAGCGGATGCCGGGCAGGGTGGACATGGAAGCGATGACCCTTGCGGCCGTTGCCGCCTCCTGGGCCGAGCCCGACGAACAGGCCCGGCTGGCCGAAACGGTCACCTCGTGGTGGGGAGCCGAGCGCCAGGTTGCAACCGATCCCGGCGTGTCGGGGTTTTCCACTTCATGACCGTCTCCGCCCCACCCCTCAAGGCCCCGTCGCGGTGGGCGGTTCCGGCGGCCCTGACCGCCGTCTACCTGATCTGGGGATCGACGTACCTCGCCCTGGCGTTCCTGGTCGAGGAGTTCCCGCCACTGATCGGCAACTCGATCCGCTTTGCGCTCGCCGGTGTGATCCTCGCCGTGATCGCCCGCCGGCGGGGGCGTGACTGGCCGACGGCCGTCGAGTGGCGCGGCGCCGCCCAGGTTGGTCTGTTGCTGCTGTTGGGTGGGGTCGGTCTGGTGTCGGTCGCCCAGTCGTACGGAGTCGGTTCGGCGCTGACGGCCATGGCGGTGGCCGTCGTCCCGCTGTGGACGGGGTTGTGGGCCGGCCTGTTCGGCCGGTGGCCGAACCAGCTCGAGTGGGTGGGTCTCGGTCTCGGATTTGTCGGAATCGTGATCCTGAGTGGCGCCGGCGACTTCGCCGGCAACCCGATTGGGATCACCCTCGTCGTCATCTCGCCGATCTCGTGGGCGTTCGGATCGGTGTGGAGTTCGCGGGTGGCCATGCCGGCCGGGATGATGTCGACGGCGGCCCAGATGCTCACCGCCGCTCCGGTGATTCTGCTGGTCGGGCTCCTCCGCGGCGAGCAGTTCGATGCGTTCCCCGCTGCAAGTGGATGGGCGGCCCTGCTCTATCTGGCCATCCCCGGCTCGGTGGTCGCACTTTCGGCCTACGTGTACCTGCTGCAGAACGTCCGTCCTGCGCTCGCCACCAGCTATGCCTATGTGAACCCGGTAGTTGCCGTGGTGCTCGGGGTCACCATCGGTGGCGAGGTCCTCACCGGGCGGACCCTGCTGGCGCTGCCGGTGATCCTCGCCGCCGTCGGCATGGTCCTGATGCAGCGGAACCGGGAGGGACCCCGGGTGTAGCCGGGTGGCGCCGGGAGATCCCCCGCCCCGACGAGTTCTTGTCACTGGCCCTGGGTAGGTTGACGGTATGGACACATTGCAGATCACCCGAGAGGCCCGCACGGTTGATGCGGTTATGGAAGCGGCGTTGCGCAATCTGACTGCGGCCGGGCTCCCCTACGTCGAGGTTCGTTGTTGCCCCGAGGGATCCTGTGCGGCGTGTGCACCCGCCGTCGTCCGGTCTGCCGCAGCCTGACTCTTCGCCCCTCGCTGCTCGGCTCGCCGCTCGGCGGATCCGGTCGCGGAGGGACGGCGGTCTTGCGGGTGAACGTCCGGGCCTGGTCGGGGTCAGTTCTGGTCCGCATCGGTTCTGTCCCGGACCGGTCCTGGTCCGGTTCAGCGCCGGTTCGGTTGAGGTCCGGTTTGGCCCGGTTCGGTTCGGGCCGGGCCGACCAGTTCCCGCAGGCTGAGAAGCTGCTCCTCGACCGACTCCATCGACCCGCCCCCGGATGTGGCCCGGCGACGCACCGACACCTGGGGTGAGGTCAGTTCGACGTCGTCAGGGATGAAGCTCTCGTGCGCCGCCACCAGCTCTGCGGCGGTGACCTCGCCGAGATGTCGCCCGACCGCAACCAGACGCATCACCAGTCCGCCGACCACCTCGTGGGCGCTGCGGAACGGTACTCCCCGGGCCACCAACGCCTCGGCGAGGTCGAGCGCCGTCACCCATGAACTCGGTGCCGGGGGATGGAACCGGGCGCCGTCGATCATGCCGATCAGCGCCTCGACCGCAAGACCGAGGGTGTCGTCGGCATGGAACACCGCCCGCTTGTCCTCCTGGAGGTCACGGTTGTAGGCGAGCGGGAGCCCTTTCTGCAGGGTGAGCAGGGCGGTGACATCTCCGATCACGGAGGCGGTCTTGCCCCGCGCCAGCTCGGCGATATCAGGGTTCTTCTTCTGCGGCAGGGCCGAACTCCCGGTGGTGTGGCGATCATCGAACGTCGCCCAGCCGAACTCGGACGTCGCCCACAGCACCAGCTCCTCGGAGAGACGGGACAGATGCGCCATGGTCTGGGCGCAGACGAATGTGTACTCGGCGACGAAGTCGCGCGACGCCACCGCATCGAGCGAGTTGGTGAACACACCGGCAAACCCGAGCTTGTCCGCCACCGATCTCGGGTCGAGTGGCAGTGCGCTTCCACCCGATGCCCCGGCCCCGAGCGGGGACACGTCGAGACGGGCGCGTGCATCCTCGAACCGGTCGACGTCGCGCAGCAGCATCCAGGCGTGCGCCAGCAGGTGGTGGGCCAACGGCACCGCCTGAGCCTGTTGGAGATGGGTGTAGGAGGGAACCACGGTCCGGGCCACCCGCCCCGCCGCATCTGCGAGCGCACCGACGAGGCGGCGGATCTGGTCGATCCGGTCGCCGGCACTCCGTCGCAGGTAGAGCCGGAGATCGAGACACACCTGGTCGTTGCGGGAGCGTCCGGTGTGGAGTTTGCCGGCGGTGGGCCCGATCAGCTCGCCGAGCCGCCGCTCCACCGCACTGTGGACGTCCTCGTCGCCTTCGCCGAACAGGAACTCCCCCGATTCGGCCTCGGCGAGAACCGTCTCCAGACCAGAGACGATGAGATCGACCTCGGAGGCGTCGAGCAGCCCGACCTCCCCGAGCATGGCGACATGAGCCAACGACCCGGTGACGTCGTCGGTCAGCATCCGCCGGTCCGAGGTATCGACGGTGAAACGCCACAACGCCTCGTCGGGAGCCTCCTCGAACCGACCGCCCCACAGGGTCACGATCGCGTCACCCGGGCCAGGCGGCGTCCGACAGGGTGGCGGTTCACTCGCCGCCACCCATCCGCCGCTCGGCGAAGGTGCGGAGCCGCAGCGACTGCAACCGGATGAACCCGGTGGCGTCTCCCTGGTCGTAGACATCGTCGGCCTCGAAGGTGGCGGTCGCCTCGTCGTAGAGGTTGTGGCTGTCGGAGCGTCGTCCCTCGACGATCGCCTGGCCCTTGTACAGCTTGATCCGCGCCTCCCCGTTCACCCTGCGCTGGACATCGTCCATGAAGGCCTGGAGCGCCTCACGTTCCGGGGAGTACCAGAACCCGTTGTACACCATCTCGGCGTAGCGGGACACCAACTCGTCCCTGAGGTGGGTGACCTCACGGTCGAGAGTGATCGACTCGACGGCGCGATGGGCGTGATAGAGCACGGTGCCGCCCGGCGTCTCGTAGACGCCGCGGTTCTTGATCCCGACGAACCGGTTCTCCACGATGTCGACCCGACCCACACCGTGGCGTCCGCCACGACGGTTGAGCTCGGAGAGCAGCTCGACGGGCCCCAGCTCGACACCGTCGATCGACACCGGGGTTCCTTCCCTGAAACCGATGGTGACCAGTTCGGGGGTGTCCGGCGCCTCCTCAGGGTTGACCGTCAGCTTGAACATGTCCCCGGGGGGCGCTGTCCACGGGTCTTCGAGCACCCCGCCTTCGTATGAGATGTGGAGCAGGTTGGCGTCCATCGAATACGGCTTCTTGGCGGTGACCGGAGTCGGGATGTCGTGCTTCTCGGCGAAAGCGACGCAGTCGGCGCGGCCCTTGAGGTCCCACTCGCGCCACGGGGCGATCACCTTGATGTCCGGTTTGAGGGCATAGGCGGCCAGCTCGAAACGAACCTGGTCGTTGCCCTTGCCGGTGGCCCCGTGGGCAATGGCGTCCGCTCCGGTTTCCTCGGCAACCCGGACCAGTCCCTTGGCGATGATGGGACGGGCCAGCGACGTGCCGAGCAGGTAGTAGCCCTCGTAGATGGCATTGGCACGGATGGCGGGATAGACGAAGTCACGGACGAACTCCTCGCGGAGATCTTCGGCGATCGCCTCGACGGCGCCGGTGGCGAGAGCCTTCTCACGGGCTTCCTCGACCTCCTCGCCCTGGCCGACATCGGCGGTGTAGGCCACCACCTCGGCGCCGTACTCCTCCTGGATCCACCGCAGTATCACCGAGGTGTCGAGGCCGCCGCTGTAGGCCAGCACGACCTTCTTGATCCCATTGCGTTTCATCGTCGTACTCCCATACGTTCCAGTTCTTCGAGGAGGCCGGAGCCTCCCTTGTCCTCTGCGGCGATCACCAGGAGGGTGTCGTCCCCGGCGACGGTTCCCAGCACACCTTCGAGATCTGAGCGGTCAATGGCGCTTCCCACCACATGGGCGGCGCCCGGCCGGGTCCGAATGATCAACATATTCCCGGACACGTTGATGGCGTCGACGAATTCGTCGATGATGCGCGCCATCTCGCGGTCGCTGTTGGCGGCAACCAGGTCCTCGGGGAGCTCGTAGTGGTGGGTCGTCCCGGAACGGACCTTGACCGCCCCGATGGCGTCGAGGTCCCGGGACACCGTCGCCTGTGTCACGAAATGCCCGTCGGCCTCGAGCAACTCGACCAGCTCCTGCTGGGAGGTGATGGAAGTCGTCGAAATGATCTGACGGACCAGCCGGCGACGGGTGGCGACCGAGGCGCTCACGGCACCGGCTCCATCGTGATCATCGTCCCCACACCCTCCGGGGTGAAGATCTCGAGGAGCACCGAGTGCTGGACCCGTCCGTCGAGGATGTGCACCCGCTCGACCCCGCCGCGGAGTGCGGCGAGACACGACTCGAGCTTGGGGATCATCCCGGCGGAGACCGAACCCGAATCCACGATCTCTTCCAGTTCGGGGACGGTGATTCGCGAGATCAGCGAGTCCTGATCGCCCAGATCACGGTACAGACCCTCGACATCGGTGAGGTAGACCAGCTTGGTGGCGCCGAGTGCGCTGGCCAGGGCGCCGGCGGCGGTGTCGGCGTTGAGGTTGTAGACGGCCCCGTCCTCTCCCCTGGCCAGGGGGGCGACCACCGGGATGAAGCCCCGTTCCTGGAGCCCCACGATCAGCCCGGGATCGACCTTGGTCAGCTCACCGACAAATCCGAGCCGCTCGTCGAGGGGTCGGGCGACGAACAGGTTGCCGTCGAGACCGTTGAGACCGGCGGCGAGCGGACCATGGGTATTCACCAGCCGCACGATGTCGGGGTTGATCTCCCCGGCGAGGGTGCTCTGCACCACGCGGATGGTTTCGGCATCGGTGATGCGCAGCCCTTCCACCCACTGCGGCTCGACCCCGCGCTGACCCATCGCCCGGGAGATATGAGGGCCACCACCGTGGACGATCACCGGATTGATCCCGACGTAGTGGAGCATGGCCACGTCGTCGGCGAACGAGGCCCGCAGCGCCTCGTCGACCATCGCCGATCCCCCGTACTTGACCACGACGGTGGTGCCGCGGAACGCCTTGATGAACGGCATGGCCTCGGAGAAGATGCGCGCCTTGCCCATGGTGCTGGCGATGCGGGACTTGGCCTTTGTGGGGGTGGTGTGACCGGTCGCCATCAGGACCTCTCGGCGTTGAAGCGGACGTAGTCGGGGGTGAGATCCGTGGTGAGCACCTTGGCGTCTCCGGTGCCGTCGCCCACGGCGATCGTCACGGTGAAGTCGCCGTTGGCGAGCCTGGCGACGAGGGCGTCCTCGTCGACGGGAAGGCCACACCCTCCGGCGGCAACCTGGGTCCCGTCGAACCAGACGCTCACCAGATCGGGGTCGTAGGGGAGGTCGGTGGCGCCGAGTGCCGCAACGATCCGTCCCCAGTTGGGGTCGCCACCGTGGAACGCCGAACGCACCAGCACCGAGTCGGCGACGGCCCGACCCAGGGCGTTGGCGGTGGCTCGATCGACGGCGCCGGTGACGTGGACCGTCACCACCCGGGACGCACCTTCGGCGTCTGCGGCGATCTGATATGCCAGATCCTGCGCCACGGCCGTGACCATGGCGCCCAGTTCACTGGAATCGACCGTCGTCCCCGAGGCTCCCGAGGCGAGCAGCAGCACGGTGTCATTGGTCGACGGACAACCGTCGACATCGAGGGCGTGGAACGAGTCGTCGACGGCGGAGCGGAGCACCCCGTCGAGGACGGTGATGTCGACCACGGCGTCGGTGGTGATCACGGCGAGCATGGTGGCCATGTCGGGGCGGATCATCCCTGCGCCCTTGGCCATACCGCCGACCGTGATCCCGCCCCCGGAGCGGACCGCCTGCTTGGATCCCGAGTCGGTGGTCAGAATCGCCTCGGCGGCGTTCGAGCCACCCGCCTCGTCGGCGGTGAGCTGCCCGGCCGCCTTGCGGATCCCCGCTTCGACGGCACCGATCGGCAGCACGCTCCCGATCGGTCCGGTCGAACACACCAACACCTCGGACGGGTCGCAGTCGAGGGAGGCGGCCGTGGTTTCGGCCATCGAGACGGCATGGCGGTAGCCGGTGTCCCCGGTGGCGGCGTTGGCGCATCCCGAGTTGAGCACCACGGCCCGAACCTCGGGCCCGGTGGCCATGTGGGCACGGCTCAGGATCACCGGCGCCGCCGCGGCGCGGTTCAGCGTGAAGACGGCGGCAGCCAGGGTTCCCGGCACCGATGCGACGATGGCGACATCCGGTACCTCACCCTCCTTGACGCCGGCGGCAACCCCGGCGGCCCGAAATCCGGCGGCGGCGGTCACGCTCACGGCATCCACCCGTCGACGGAGAGCCCGGTTGTCTCGTCGATCCCGAGCATCAGGTTGGCGCATTGCACGGCCTGACCGGCCGCCCCCTTGACCAGGTTGTCGATCACCGAGACCACGGTGGCGGTCCCGGAGTGAGGGTCGACGTACGCCGAGATCAGGCAGCGGTTGGTCCCCACCACCCACCTGGTCTGTGGCGGACCGTCGATCACATCGACAAATGCGTCGTCGGTGTAGGCGTCCCGGAGACAGGAGACGATGTCGTCGGCGGTGGTGGTCCCGGCGACGGGTGCATGGCAGGTCGAGTGGAGGCCACGCTGCATCGGGACCAGATGCGGGGTGAAGGAAACGATCGGCGCCACTCCTGAGGCGTCGGCGATCGCCTGTTCCATCTCGGGACGGTGGCGGTGGACGGGAAGGCCGTAGGCGGTGACCCCTTCGGCGACCGCACCGAACATCAGCCCTTCCTTGACCCCACGGCCGGCGCCGGAAACTCCTGACATCGCGTCGACGGTGATCGTCCGCCCGACGAGCCCGGCGGCAAGCAGCGGGGTCATCGCCAGGATCACCGAGGTCGGATAACAACCGGGCGCCGCCACCTGGGTACTGGTGGCGATCTGCTCCCGGTGCCATTCGGGCAACCCGTACTGCCACGACCCGAGCTGGTCCGGGTAGGGGTGGGCGGTTCCATAGGTGCGGTGGTACAGATCGGGTGAATGCAGCCGGAAGTCGCTGCCGAGATCGACCACGGGCACGTCGGCCTGACGGAGGGCGACGGCCGGCTCGGCCGAGGCCCCGTGTGGAAGCGAGAGGAAGACGAGGTCCACATCGCCGGCGACGTCGACATCCATCGACCCGATCGGCCGGTCACCGCCGCCGAGTTGGGGGTGGACGTCGCCGAGCCGTCCCCCGGCGGTGGAGTGGCCGGCGAGATAGGCGAGTTCGAGATCCGGATGGGCGTCCACGATGCGAACCAGCTCCCCTCCGGCGTAACCGGAAGCGCCGAAGATTGCGATGCGATGGCCCACGGGTAACTCTCTGCCTCGTCGTCCGGGTCGTTCCCGAGGTGGTGAGTCCCACCACGAGATCCACAAGACCATACGCATACACGCATACTCATGCAAGTTGGTCCGCCAACCGCCGGTTTGCCCCGAACAACCGGAGGGCAGGTCTTCCCTGGCTCCCCGACACCCGTTAGTGTCCGCCGATCATGGAACCATCCACCGTCTTTCCCTTCGCCGTCGCCAGTCTTGCGCTCCTCCTCGTCCCGGGTCCGTCGGTGACGTACGTGGTCACGCGCAGTGTCCAGGGCGGCAAGCGGATCGGGCTCGCCTCGGTCGCCGGTATCCATGTCGGGACCATGGTCCACGCCGCAGCGGCGGTTGTCGGTCTCTCGGCGTTGCTGGTGTCGTCTGCGCTTGCGTACAACACCATCCGGGTGGGTGGCGGGCTGTACCTCATCTACCTCGGGATCCGAGCCATCAGGTCGCGACACCAGGTTCCTGCCGCCGACACCGCCCGGTCCGGGCCCGGCGCCGCTCGCGCCTTTCGCGACGGGATCGTCGTCAACGTCCTCAATCCGAAGACGGCCATTTTCTTCCTCGCCTACCTCCCCCAGTTCGTCCGCCCGGGTGACGGGCCGCACGCCCTCCAGCTCCTTGCCCTCGCCGGGATATTCGTCGCCATCGGGATGGTGACCGACGGGCTCTATGCGCTCGGCGCCGCCGAGATGGGTCGCCGTCTCACCGGTGACACCTGGCAGCGCCGTCGCGAGCAGGCAGCCGGGGCGGTCTACATCGGACTCGGGTTGCTTACCCTCGCCAGTCCGGGTCGACGCACCGCCTGACCTCGGCCAGCCGGCGGCCCGGTCGGTTGCCGGCAACTCAACCTGACCCGGTTGCCGCCTCGAAGGTTCCGGCGAGCGACTTCTCGGCATCCCGGTAGGCGATCTCGCCACAGAACCGGTCGCTGGTCTCGGTCACCCACAGCGACCCCTCGGGGTCGACGGCGGGAGACGACTCCGCACCGCTCAACTCCACATGGAACCCGGGCTCCCCGGTCCCGGTTGCCACCCCGAACTCGTCGCCGGGAGCGACCGCCACGATCTCTCCGTCGGACCCCGCTTCCGGTGGTGATGCGGTGACGACGAACAACGTTCCCGCATCGGGAATGCTGGGGGCCGTGCCCTCCAGGATCGCATCCTCGTCCAGCGCAAAGTTGGCGAGGAAAAGCGTGTAGCCGCCATCCTCGCCCGGTTGAGCGAAGGTTTCGGTGGCCACGAAGTCGGCATTGTCGGGCGAGGCCCCGACGATGACCGTCTCGATACACCCGTGCGAGCCGTCGCCGGTCCCCGTCGGCGGTGCCGTCACCGGGATGTCGGTGGTTTCAGGTCCCGCCTCGGTGCCGTTCCCGCAGCCGGCCAATGCCACGACCGCGGCGACGACGCCGATCATCCAACCCGGCCGTGATAGCGCCCTCATCTGTTCTCCTGTGTGGTGTGAACAACCCGTCCGAGCGGTCCGTGGCGGGGTCGGCGCCGACATGGCCCCTTCCCGGCTGCGGTGGCCGGATGGTGGTCGGCGACGGTATCACGATCCGGCCGGTGATGGCGACAGCCACCAACGGACCTGTTGGGGCGGTTCCGCAACAGGCCCACCACAACACGGAGGATCGGTACACTCGCCACATGGTCATGTCCACCGGCGTCCTCGGATCGGTTGCGGTTGCGAGGCATCGCACGTCCCAACCGCAACCATCCCGGCTCGTTCTCCGGAACCCCTCGTGACGGGCGCAGCAATGATCGAAGTGGTGTTCGCCCACCAGGGTGGCTGGGACGAGTTGCTGTTGTTCGGAGCACCCGTGGTGTTGATGGTCCTCGGGGTGCGCTGGGCGGAGCGTCGCGCCACGGCGCGCCGCGGCGAGCACGATGGCGCCCCACCCGCCGACGCCGACTGAACGCCACATACCAGCTCGATACCGGCTGCCGGTTCCCCTCCTGCCCCGTCGACCGCCACATCGGGACACGGTATGGGCGCCACCCGGCCACGCCGACTCGCATGTGGTCCCGGAGACCGGTGGTGCAGTATCCTCGGGCCGACCATGGCCGCCACGGAGACACTGAATTAGTACCACCGCGGGTCTCACCGCCGTCGTCATACTGATCCTCCTCAACGCCTTCTTCGTTGCCGGAGAATTCGCCATCGTCGCCGTGGAACGCAGCATGGTCGAGCGTCGCGCCCAGGCCGGCGACCGCCGCGCCCAGCGCATCCTCGGCTCGCTCCGCAACCTGTCCTTCGAACTGTCGGGGGCCCAGCTCGGCATCACCGTCACCTCGCTGGTGCTCGGCGTGATCGCCGAACCGGCGATCGCCGAGCTGATCGACCCTCTTATCGACCGGGTGGGGTTCATCCCGGAACAGTCATCGCTCGCCGTTGCCCTGGGTCTGGCCCTGGCCCTTGCCACCGGCACCCAGATGGTGCTCGGCGAGTTGCTCCCCAAGAACCTGGCGATTGCCCGGCCTTATGCGTCGGCTGTCTGGTTCGGGATACCGATGCAGATGGTGAACCGGGTGCTGCGTCCGCTGATCGTATTCCTCAATGCATCTGCCAACTGGACGGTACGGAGGTTCGGGATCGAGCCGCGCCCGGAGCTGGCGGGGGTGCACACCATGGAGGAACTCGAGTTGATGATCCGCTCCTCCGGCGCCGGGGGCCAACTCGACGACACCGAGCTCGCGCTACTCACCCGCGCCATCACCTTCACCGAGAAGGTCGCAGCCGACGCCATGGTGCCGCGGGTGTCGATCACCGGTATCAGCCGCTACGACTCGGTGTCCGAACTGCGAAGGCTGTCCCGCGAGACCGGACACTCCCGATTCCCGGTCTATGGCGAGGACCTCGATGAGATCATCGGCGTCGCCCACCTCAAAGACACCTTCTCGGTGAAAGCCGAACGGCGCCCAATCACACCCGTAGCGGAGATCGCCGGACCCGTCCTCCAGGTCCCCGACACCCGCCGCCTCGATCTCGTTCTCGGCGATCTGCAGACCCAGGGGCGCACCCTGGCGCTGGTGGTCGACGAGTACGGAGGGACGGCGGGGATCGTCACCATCGAAGATCTCCTCGAGGAGATCTTCGGAGAGATCGAGGACGAACACGATCCGGAGAACGTCGCACCGACCGCCGTCAACGGCGAGGAACTCCTCTCCGGGTTGCTCCATCGTCACGAAGTCGAGGAACAGATCGGGTTCGAATGGCCGGAGGGCCGATACGAGACCTTGGCGGGCTTCCTCGTCGCCATGCTGGGACGCTTCCCCCGCCGGGGCGAAGTCGTTCGCAGCGACGGTTGGGAGTTCGAAATCGTGGCGATGGACGGCCACCGCGTCGATCAGGTCGCCGTCAGGGCCCGACCCAACTCGCCCCGGGACGAAGGACAGGACGGCTTGTGAGTCTTGCCCTCCTCTGGCTGGTGGTCCTGCTCCTCGCCAACGGATTCTTCGTGGCCGCCGAGTTCGCCTACATCGCGGCGCGACGCAACGTGCTGGAGCAACGGACCGGGCGATCGGCTGCGGCGGCGGTCAAGCTCTCCGCCGACCTGTCCCTGAGTCTGGCGGCAGCCCAGCTCGGCATCACCATGGCCACCCTGCTACTCGGAGCGGTGGCCGAACCCGCCGTTGCGGCGCTGCTGGAACCGGTCATCGACCTGGTGGTCGACGTCTCCGACGAGGCCCTCCACACGATTGCGTTGGTGATCTCGGTGACCATCGTGGTGTACCTCCACATGGTCATCGGGGAGATGGCGCCGAAGAACATCGCCATCGCCGCACCGGAGCGATCGGCGGTCGCCATGGCGGTGCCCTTCCGCGCCTTCCTGATCGTGTTCCGGCCCGTCATCGTGCTGCTCAACGGAATCGCCAACGGACTGCTGCGACTGCTCGGTGTGAAACCGATCCAGTTCATCGACGACACCCGCTCGGCGGAGGACCTGGCCACGATCATCGCCTCCGGTCACGAGGAAGGTGTGATCGAGGACTTCGCCCATCGGTTGCTGAGCGGCGCCATCGTGTTCACCGATCGCGATGCCGGCGAGACCATGGTGCCCCGTCCCGACGTGGTGTCGGTGGACGACTCGTCGACACCGGCCGGTATCGAGGAGGTGATGGTCACCAGCGGGCATTCCCGGATCCTTGTCCATCGCGGCGACCTCGACGATGTGTTGGGCTTTGTCCATGTCAAGGATCTGCTCGAAATCGACGACGGGGACCGCCACACCCCGATCGATCCCGCCCTGCTCAGGTCCTTGACGGTCGTCCCCGAATCCGCCCCCGTCCCCGGCGTGCTCACGGAGATGCAGCGCACGCGGAGCCATATCGCCCTCGTGGTCGACGAGCACGGCTCCAGTGTCGGGATCATCACCTTGGAGGACATCGCCGAAGAACTCGTCGGCGATATCCGCGACGAACACGACCGGCGCCGCTCCGAGTCACGTCGGGTCGGATCGGGATATGTGGTCAGCGGCAGCCTCCGCATCGACCGTCTCGGGGAGCTGGGAATCGACCTGCCCGATGGGGAGTACGACACCGTCGCCGGGTTCGTGATGGACCGGCTGGGCCGGGTTCCCCGTATCGACGACCACGTCGAGGAGAACGGATGGCGGCTGCGGGTCCGCCGAATGGACGGCCGGCGGATCGCCGAGATCGATGTGGTGCCGGAACCGACGGAGGACTGATTGCCTCTCACCCGGAGAGAGTTGGATACGGGTTGGCGGGTGCGACGCGTCGGCCCGGCGGTCCCCCTCGTCGTCGGCAACCACCTCGCCCCGGACGCGGCGGACGGCCCGGCGGATGAGATCTCGGTGGCCGCAACGGTGCCGGGGTGCGTCCACACCGATCTGCTGGCCGCCGGGGTCGTCGCCGATCCCTATCTCGACGGCAACGAGGCCGCCCTCCGCTGGATCGGAGAATCGGACTGGGAATACTCGACCACCTTTGCGTGGGAGGCCACCCGCATCCGAGACGGGGTCGACGTCGTCGATCTTGTGTTCGACGGACTCGACACCGTGGCGGAGATCCGCCTCAACGGCGCCGCTCTCGGGCACACCGCCAACATGCACCGCACCTACCGCTTCGGGATCGGTGACGTGATCCGGAGCGGTGACAACCACCTCGCGGTGCGGTTCGCCGCACCGCTCACCGAGGTCGCCAGACGGGCCGCCTCGTCCGAGCCGTTCCCCCACGCCAACGTCTATCCCGAGGCCTTCAACCTGATCCGGAAGATGGCCTGCAACTTCGGGTGGGACTGGGGCCCCCAGCTCACCACCGTGGGAATCTGGCGATCGGTGCGGCTGGAGCACTGGCAAGGGGTGCGGTGGCAGGCAGTGCGGCCACACGCCACCGTCGACGGCTCCACCGGGCGGGTGTCGATCGATGTCGAGATCGTCCGGAGCGCACGAAGGGCCCGGGCGGTCCGGGCGGTCGCCGAGATCGGCGGTCACACCGCCGAGGCGTTGATCGAACCCGACCAGAACGGGACCTCGCTGGTGATCGATGTTCCCGAGGTGACCCGCTGGTGGCCCGACTCCCACGGTGACCCGCACACCTACGTCCTGACCGTCACGCTCGGAGACCCCGGGGAGGATGACCCCGATCCGGACCTGGTCGACCGCAGTGATGCCGCCGACCGCTGGCAACGCCGGATCGGGTTCCGCAGTGTCCACATCGACACCAGCGAGGACGAGATCGGGAGCCGTTGGCGACTCGTCGTCAACGATGTCCCGATCTGGGTGCGCGGCGCCAACTGGATACCGGACGACTGCTTCCCGTCTCGGGTCGACGGGGACCGCTACCGGCAACGGATCACCCAGGCAATCGACGCCAACATCGACCTGTTGCGGGTCTGGGGTGGCGGGATCTACGAGGACGATGCGTTCTACGCCCTCTGTGACGAGCTCGGGGTGATGGTTTGGCAGGACTTCCTCTTTGCGTGCGCCGCCTACCCGGAGACCCCCGAGATGGTCGCCGAGGTGGAGGCGGAGGCCCGCGACGCCATCACCCGTCTCATGCCGCACCCGAGCCTGGTGCTGTGGAACGGCAACAACGAGAACCTCTGGGGACACGAGGACTGGGGGTGGAAAGAGATCCTCGGTGCCCGCCCCTGGGGCGCCGGCTATTACTTCGATCTGCTCCCTGCCCTCGTCGCCGAACTCGACCCGACCCGGCCCTACTGGCCGGGCAGTCCCTGGTCGGGGCCCGACCGCCATCCCAACGACCCGCATTGGGGTCCGACCCACATCTGGGATGTGTGGAACGAACGCGACTACACCGAGTACCGACGCACCGTGCCTCGTTTCGCCGCCGAGTTCGGGTATCAGGCCCCGCCCGTCTTCGCCACGCTCCGGCGCGCCATCTCCGACGATCCACTGACCCCGGACTCGCCCGGTATGCAACATCACCAGAAGGCCTGTGACGGCGCCGCCAAGCTCATCCGGGGACTGGTCGCTCACTTCGGCGAACCGGCCGGCGCCGAAGGCGTGGCGGCCGGTGGGTGGACCCTCGACGACTGGCACTACCTGGCGCAGGTCAATCAGGCACGAGCGATCACTCTCGCCGTCGAGCACTTCCGGGCCCACCACACCATCTGCTCGGGCTCGATCGTCTGGCAGCTCAACGACTGCTGGCCGGTCACATCGTGGGCCGTCATCGACGGCGACGGGCGGCGCAAGCCGCTCTGGTACGCACTGCGACGTGCCTACGCCGACCGTCTGGTGACGGTACAGCCGTCGAAGGACGGGCTGCGGGTGGTGGCCGTCAACGAAACCGACGAGGTCTGGGACGACACCGTCGCCATCCGACGGGTCGACGCCGAGGGGATGGTGCTCGCCGATGATCGGTGGTCCGCCACCGTCCCACCCCGATCGGCCGGGTCCTGGGACCTTCCGGCGCTGTTGGCGAACCCGACCGATGCCACCCGGGAACTCCTCGACGTGGCGATGGGTGCGTTGCGCACCACCTGGTTCTGGGTGAGGGATCGCAACTTCGCCTACCCACCGGCCGGCTATCTGTGGTCCATGATCACCGCCGGGACCGGCGTCACGCTCACCGTCACCGCCGAAACCCTGTTGCGGGACCTATGCCTGTTCCCCGATCGTCTCGATCCCGCCGCATTCGTCGACGACCTCTTGGTGACGCTGCTTCCGGGTGAGACCCACAGCTTCGAGGTCAACGGTCTCGCCCCCGGTACCGATCCGAACCCGCTGCCGTTCCGCCCGGTGCTCCGCACCGTGAACGACATCCCTGGACTCGGTGCCCGATGACCACGCCAGCAGGAGCGACGCCGATGATGTCGCCGTGGTCACGGATCGTGGTCGGGTTCGACGGTGACACCCCGCCGGCATGGCTGGTCGACGGCGCCGACGACGAGCGGCCGGCCGGGTTCATCATCGGACGTCGCAATGGCACCGACGCCGCAGCGGTGCGACGGCTCACCGATCGGCTCCAGGAACTGGCCGTCCCCGGTATGCCCTTCCTGATCGCCGCCGACGAGGAGGGCGGTCAGCTCTCCGCCTTCGCCGGGATCACCACCCCGTTCCCGGGAGCGATGGCGTTGGGGGCGGTCGGAGATCCCGGCCTGGCGTACGCCGTTGCCGCCGCCTCCGGTGCCGAACTGGCCGCACTCGGCGTCAATGTGGTGCTCGCCCCCGTGGTCGATGTGGTCACCCGACCGGACAATCCGTCGCTAGGGATCCGTGGGTTCGGTGGGGACCCGGACGCCGTGGCGGCGCTCGGGGCGGCCATGGTCGCCGGATACCGGTCGGCGGGGATCGCCGCCACCGCCAAACATTTCCCCGGCAAGGGTGAGGCGGCCGTCGACCCCCACCATCACCTCCCGGTGCTCGATCTCGACGACGCCCGGTTGGATGCGGTCGAGTTCCCTCCCTTTGTCGCCGCCGCCGCAGCGGGCGTCGACCTGATGATGATCGGTCACTATGCGGTTCCGGCGCTGACCGGAGACCGCACCACACCGATCTCGACCAACCCGGCACTGCGCCGCGTGCTCCGCACCCGGATCGGTTTCCCCGGTGTGGTGATCTCCGACGCCCTCGACATGGGAGCGTTCACCGCCACGGGTGGTAGCGAGGGTCTCCTCGCCGCCGGGATCGATGCGCTGTTGTGTATGCAGGATCTGGACCGCGCCCGAGCGGCATGTGTCGCCATCGCCAGGTCGGATCCCGACGACCATGCCGCCGCATGCGAGCGGCTGCGCCGGCTGCGCACGTCGCTGCCCGCCGCACCCGACGCCAGCCGAACTGCCGCACCTGGTGCAGCGACCCGTCGGCACCCCGGCCGGATCGGCACCTCCGAGCATCGCCGGCTCGCCTCGGAGGTGGCGGGGCGGGCCCTCACCCTGGTGCGGTGCGGCGATGGCATCCTCCCGCTCCGTGGCACCGACCGGATCCTGGCGGTGATGCCACAACCCACCGACCTGACCCCGGCCGACACCTCCTCACACCGGCCGCCGCTGCTGGCGACGGCGCTCCGCACCCGACTCGACGCCGTCACCGAGATGGTGATCCCGATCGATCCCGGCACCGGCGTCCTCGATGCTGTTCGTGGCGCCGCCGCCCAACATGACGTAGTCGTGATCGGGACCATCGCCGCCGACTCCCACCCGGGACAGGTGGCACTGGTGCGAAGCCTCGCCATCGACCATCCTCGGGTTGTGACCGTTGCGCTCCGCACCCCCTTCGATCTGACCGCCTATCCAGAAGCCGGCACCCACGTCTGTACCTACTCGCTGCTCGGTCCCTCGATGGACGCCCTCGCCGCGGCGCTCGCCGGCGCCACTCCGGCCAGCCACCACGCCGCCGACAATTCGTTCACCGGCGATGCACTCGCCGGGGCCTTCCCGGGACGGCTCCCGGTCGCAATTCCCGATCTCTACCCAAAGGGGCACGGCCTTGGCTGAACACGCAGACCTGTTGATCAGGGGTGGTCGTCTGGCGCAGGGGGGATCCCCCACCGATGTGGCGACCGCCGACGGGGTGATCACGGCGATCGGTACCGACCTCGATGTGGACGCCGACGGCGTGGTGGACCTCCGGGGGGCGCGGCTTGCCCCGGGGTTCATCGATCTCCAGGTCAACGGCGCCTTCGGATGGGACATCACCGCCGACCCGGAAACGATGTGGGCAATCGGAGAACGACTTCGCGATCACGGGGTCACGGCGTTCCTCCCCACCCTGGTCTCCACCGACCTCGAGCAGATCACCGTCGCCCGGCAGGTCGTCCTCGCCGGACCACCGGCGGGATACCTCGGCGCCACCGTTCTCGGGCTGCACATCGAGGGGCCCTTCCTGTCCCCTGAACGTCACGGTGCCCACGACCCGACCAAGTTGCGGCTCCCGTCCCCCGAACTCGTCGCCGGCTGGAGCCCGGCCACCGGGGTGCGGTTGGTGACCCTGGCCCCCGAACTCCCGGGCGCCCTCGACACCATCGCCGCACTGGCGGCGTTCGGGGTGGTGGTGTCGGCGGGGCATTCGTCCGCCACCTTCGACGAGGCGGTCGCCGGATTCGACCACGGGGTACGCATGGTCACCCATCTCTTCAATGCCATGTCGGGGGTCGGCCATCGGGACCCGGGTCTGGCGGCTGCGGCCATGGCCGACCACCGGGTCACCGTGGGTTTGATCCTCGATCTGGTCCATGTCCAGCGTGGGGCGGTCCGGGCCGCATGGTCGGCCGTGGGGCCGGATCGACTTCTTCTCGTCACCGACATCGCCGCCATCGCCGGTGCCGAATCGATCTCCGGTGTGCTCGGGAACCAGGAGCTGATCAGCGGTGACGACGGGGTACCCCGCCTGGCGTCGGGGGTACTCGCCGGCAGCGTGCTCACGCTCGATGCGGCGGTGCGGAATCATGTGGATGCCATCGGTGCCGGGCTCGACGCCGCCATCGCCTCGGTCACCACGGTCCCGGCCCGATTGATGGGGATCGACCGGACCATCACCCCTGGTGCACCCGCCGACTTCACCATCATCGACGATGAGCTCTCCGTCGTGGGCACCGTGGTCGGCGGACACCTTTCGGTGGTCTCTCCATGACCCTGTGGGACGAGATCCACCAGCAGCCGGCGGTCCTCGCCAGAACCTTGGCGGAGAATGCCGCCCCGGTGGCGGCGGTCGCCACCGACCCCCGGGTGGAGGCGTGCACCCATGTGGTGATCGCGGCGCGCGGCACCTCCGACAACGCCGCCCGCTATGCGAAGTACCTGTGGGGTGCACGCAATGGTCGCATGGTGGGGCTGGCGGCACCTTCGCTGTACGGCCCCTATGCCAGCCCGCCACGTCTCGACGGGGCGTTGGTGGTGGCGTTGTCACAGTCCGGTGCGTCACCCGACCTGGTGGCGGTGGTCGAGGAGGCGCAGCGTCAGGGTCGGCCGACGGTGACGATCACCAACACCGCAGGCTCGCCGCTGGCCGACGCATCGGACCATGTGTTGCTGCTCCATGCCGGTGAGGAGCGAGCGGTGGCGGCCACCAAGACCTACACCGCACAGCTCGCCGTGGTCGCCCTGCTGTCGGCGGCCTGGCGGGACTCCGACACCAGCCAACTCGCCCAGGTCCCGGAGGTGGCGGCAGCGACACTGGAGCAGGTTGTGGTCGCCGCCGACGACCTCGGTTTCCTCACCGACGGCGGCGGGTTGGCGGTTGTGGGACGGGGTTATCACCATGCCACCGCGTTCGAGTTGGCGCTCAAGGTTCAGGAGCTGGCCCAGGTTCTGGCCCACCCCTACTCCGCCGCCGACTTCCGTCACGGACCCCTGGCGCTGGTCGAACCGGGCTTCCCGATGGTCCTCGTCGCCGCCGAGGGCGCCCTCGCCGACGACATGACCGATCTCCACCAACGGGTGACCGAGCTCGGCGCCGATGTCCTGGTCCTGTCCAACGGTCCCGCTCTCGGGCTCCCCGGCACCCGCCTCGACCTGCGCTACCCGGCAACGGTCGAGTGGCTGAGCCCGATCCCGGCGATGGTCGCCGGCCAGATCCTCGCCCATCGCCTCACCGAGGCCCGCGGTCTCGACCCCGACACCCCCCGCACCATCACCAAGGTTACCAGGACCACCTGAGATGGGACACCGGGAGGGCCGCCGATCTTGGCGCCCGTCGACCGTCGGCAAGCCGACCGGGAACCGGCCCGCTGCGACGCCGAACCGCCCAGGTCGGTAGTCAGCCGGCTCGGGCGGTAGCTGCGGGTAGCGCCATCGCCGCCCCACGCTCCAATGCCCGGCGGACTTCGATCACCTGCATCACCGCCTCGGAGATGGCGAACCGCTCGGCGGGCCGGTCGGCCTCCGTGAACGACGACGAGAGTCGCATCCGCAGCGTTTCACATTCTTCGACGAGTTCACCGATGGTCATGGCATCTCTCCTCTGATCGCTCGCACCTGTGGACAACTTCGTCGATCAGCGTTTCGGGCCGATTAACCGGGGATGACGGCTCTGCGAATCTGCCGGCTCCGAGATCCCGGGAATCCGGTGAATCTCCGGGGGTTGAGAGAGACGGTGGCCCGATCGGGGCGACCCCGGACGAGATGCGCCGTACCCGGTCCGACAAGACGACGCACCGAAAGGAGTCGTCATGCCGTGGATCCTGCTTGCCGCCGCCGGAATTCTCGAGGTGGGATGGGCCATCGGGCTCAAGTACACCGAAGGCTTCACCCGGACCGTCCCCAGCGTGCTCACTGCCGTCGCCATCGTCGGCAGCATGGTGCTGCTGTCTCTTGCCGCCAAGGAGATCCCGATCGGGACCGCCTATGCGGTGTGGGTCGGGATCGGGGCCGTCGGCGCCGCCATCCTCGGCATGGTGTTGTTCGCCGAACCGGCCACGGCAGGGCGCATCCTGTTCCTCGGTCTGCTGGTCGTTTCGATCATCGGACTCAAGCTGACATCGTCGACCTGAACCCGACCCGCCGACACGATCCCACTCACCGCACCAGGGAGTGATCCTCGATCCGCCACCGGTCCAGCCCGAGCGCCGATCCGAACGCTTGATCGTGGGTGACGACGAGCAGCGCCCCCGGATACCGGACCAGCGCCGCCTCCAGCCGTTCGATGGCGGGGAGGTCGAGGTGATTGGTCGGCTCGTCGAGCACGGCCATCCACACCTGGCGGCCGAGACCGGTGGCGATGGCCAGCTTGCGGGCCTCACCCGGTGACGGCTGCTCGCTGGCGAGCAGTTGGTCCGGATCGACCCCGAGTGTCGCCACCCAGGACATCACCTTGCCGCGCCGTTCCGGGTCCATTGACCGCACCGTCCCGAGGAGCTCGGCGGCCTCGGCGGCGGTGATCTCCTGGGGCAGCCACAGCACCTGCTGCTCGGCCAGTCCGGACGAGGTGGCGAGTCTGCGCAGCAGCGTCGTCTTGCCGGCGCCGTTGGGTCCGCACAGCCACACCCGGGTGTCGCGTTCGATGACAACATCGAGGTCGTCGATCAGCGTGTGGTCCCCGATGCGGAGCGGGCCGCCGACCCGGGCCAGCTGCCGTTTGGGACTGGGGACGAAGTCGACGAAGACGTCGCCGCCCAGGTCTTTGGTCACGGTGATACCCGCCAACTTCTCATCGAGACGATCGCGCGTACGAACGGTGGCGGCGATCGTCCTGGCCGCCCCCTGTTCCCCTTCGCGGAAGCGCCGCTGCGCCATCGCACTGCGGGCATCGATGTCCTTGTTGGTCGACGTCCGCTGCTGGCGGTTGAACCGTGCCCGTTTGGTCTCGGTGTTGCGGCGCTGGTCGGCGACCCGGCGTGCCACCTTGCGTTGCTCGTGACGCAGGGTGCGGTACCCGGCCAGCTCGGCGGTCCGTTCCGCCTCCCATTCCTTGCGGGCGTCCGTATATCCACCCGCCCACTGTGACACCTCGGCGCCGTCGATCCGGAGCGTGCGCCCGGTAAGTTCGTCGAGCAGCGCCCGGTCGTGCGAGACGACCAACCCCACACCGTCGAAGCGTCGCAGCGCCCCGAGAAGCAGGCGACGGCTGGCCTCGTCGAGATGGTTCGTCGGCTCGTCGAGGAGAAGCACATCGGGTCGGGCGGCAAGAGCCGCTCCGATCTGCCAGCGCTTTCGCTCCCCCGGTGAGAGGGTGGGCCAGCGATCGAGCTGACCCGGATCGAGGGCGAGTCGCCCCCGCATCGTGATGTCGGGCGCCTCCCACGATTTGGCGAAGTCGGCGATCTCCGGATCACACGATTCGACCGATTGCGGGACGCTCACCACCACCCCCTCGGGGGGGTCGTGAACGATGCGCCCGGCGGTGGGAACGAGATTGCCGGCGGTCAACTGCAGCAACGTGGTCTTGCCGGACCCGTTGGCACCGACGATCCCGGTCCACCCGGCACCGAGATGGAGAGTGACCGCATCGAGGATGGTGACGGCCGAGGAATAGCGAAACGAAACAGATTCGAAATGGACAGCAGGCATGACGGCTCCTCGCGATGAACGAGACCACCCCGATGGGACAGGGTGGGAACACGGTGGGTTCAAGCAGTCGTGCGCATTGGCTCCTCAGTGCCGGCGTCCGGCCATTGTAGTTCGCCCGTCGGTATTGGCCCCGCTCCGGGAAGGGGGCAAGGTGGCGACGCCGAACCGAGGGTTCAGCCGGTACGTCCGGCTTTCCACTCGTCGAGCAACGCCAACGCCTCCTCCTCGGTGTAGGGGCCGTGTTCGATGCGGTGCTCGAGAAGCATGCGCATCACCTCGCCCACCTCGGGCCCGGGGGCGAGGCCGAGGTGGGTCATCACCGCATGACCGTCGATCGGCGGTCGCAGCGCATCGAGCTCCTCCCGTTCACGTAACTCGGCGATCCGCTCCTCGAGCTCGTCGATGCGGCGCGAGATCACCGAGGCGCGTTTCCTGTTGCGGGTGGTGACATCGCACCGCACCAGCTCGTTGAGCATGTCGAGCAGCGAACCGGCGTCCCGGACATACCGTCGCACCGCCGAATCGGTCCACCCCATCTTGTAGGTGTGGGGTCGCATGTGGAGAAACACCAGCTCGGAAACGTCGTCGATCATGTCCTTCGAGTAGCGAAGCTCCTCCATTCGGGTACGGGTCATCCGTGCCCCCACCAGTTCGTGGTGGTGGAACGACACCCCGTGCTCGTCGAAGCGGCGTGTCGCCGGTTTGCCGATGTCGTGGAACAACGCCGCCAGCCGCAACTTGAGCACCGGCGAGGTCTTCTCCACGACGGCAATCGAGTGCGCCAGCACGTCCTTGTGGCGATGGATGGGGTCCTGCTCCACCCCGAGGGCCGGGAAGCTCCGGGATGAACTCGTCGGCGAGCCCGGTGTCGACCAGACCCCACAGACCGGGGCCGACGTGGAGACCGACCATCAACTTGTCGAACTCGGTGCGGACCCGTTCCGCCGAGACCACAGAGAGGCGGTGGTGCATGCGACGCACCGCCGCAACCGCCGCCTCGTCCGGGGCGAACCCGAGTGTGGACATGAAGCGGAAGAGCCGGAGCATCCGCAGCGGATCGTCACCGAAGGCGATCTCGGGATCGAGGGGACACCGCAGCACCTGACCGACCAGATCGGCCAGACCGCCGTACGGGTCGATCATCTCGGGGAGACCGTCCGGTGTCGGCGGAATCCGTATCGCCATCGCATTGACCGTGAAGTCACGGCGGGACAGGTCGGTGACGATGTCGTCGGAGAACGCCACCATCGGTTTGCGCGAGTCGTCGCGGTACACCTCGCTGCGGAACGTCGTGATCTCGTAGATGTGCCCGTCGCGGACGGCGCCGATCGTCCCGAACGTCTTCCCGGCCAGATAGAGATCTTTGGCCCACGGTCGCACGATCTCCTCGATCTCGTCCGGTCGGGCGTCGGTGGCGAAGTCGAGGTCCTGTTCCGGTTCGGCACGACCGATCAGCGCATCCCGAACCGAGCCCCCGACCAGATAGAGCACCTTGCCGGCGGCGCCGAAGCAGGCGGCGAGCTGACGCGGGGCGGCGGCGGCGTCGAGAAGCGGTTCGAGACGGGGAGGGATCACAGGGCGAAGGGTAGAGCATCGCACCGGACCCTCAGGAGCCGGACTGGTCCTGCAGAGGCGCCCCGGTCGGTCGCCGTCCGGTACCAGCCGGCACCGCTCCCGAAGCGACCCCCAAGGCAACACCCCCTTCGGCCGTCCCCGCCCTATCCGGGGTGTGGACGCACGCCACAGATCGCCACATGTCTGTGTTCCCCTTTCTGGCCCTCCCCGCCCCGGGGGGCGGGGTGCCTCCGAGGCTCCGGGAGGAGGCGGGGCGGGGCGCGACGTCTGCCTCCCTGAGGTCGACTTGTCGCGTGCGGCGCGGCACCTTCGGCGTGACTGGCGCCGACGGGCGGCTCGGCGGCGTCACCGCCAGCGGTTGGCCAGCATGTCGGCGTATTCGTTCCAGCGGGCCCCGGCATGGCCCTTGATCCACGTGAGGGTCAACTCGGGTCGCGACCGGTAGAGGGTGTACGCCCGGCGTACCAGATCGAGGTTCTCGACCGGACCCGTCTTGCGCTTCCACCCTTGGCGCTCCCAACCCGCCGCCCATTCGTTGATGGTGCGCACCGCCAGGTTGGAGTCGGAGTACACGGTGGCGACCGCCCCGTCCGGGACCAGGGCGGCGCCCTCGATGAGGGCGGTCAGTTCCATGCGGTTGTTGGTGGTTGCCGGATCATGGCCGTGGAGCTCGCCGATCACCTCACCGTCGACCACGTACACCGCTCCCCACCCTCCGGGTCCGGGGTTCGGGCTGGCGCCGCCATCGGTGAACACGCCGGTCACCGGTCCGTCGGGTGTTGCCGCCGTGACCCCAGCCCTGGCGGCGTTGGCAGGCTTCTTGGTCTTGTCGCGGCAGTTGCGGCAGGTCGACGGTTCCCAACCCGGGTAGCGGTCGAGGACGTTCTGGGGCAGGGTGAAGGGGGAACCGCAGGTACGGCAGGTGAAACTTGGCATCCGTCCCGGAGGCTACCCGAGCCGTCGACGGCGTCGGCTGCAGACCCGGTTCACCCCCGCCAACGGTGCATCGTGCGCTCCGGGCGGGCGCCGGCCCGTCACGACCGGGGCAGATGCCAGTGACGACCGGCAGCGGCCAACGACGCCAGCCCGAGCCGCCCGACGGCATCACCGACCAGGTCCGCCCCGGAGGGACCGGGGTCGCCTGCTGCCCAGCCGGCCACGGTGGCGCCCGCCGATACCCGCAGGGCTTCGAGGTCGTAGCCTCCCTCGAGGAAGACGACGCTTCTCCCCGGGGGAACCACCGCCGACAGACGTCCGGCCATGAACCGGTAGTCGTCGGCATGGAGCCGTATCCCTGCCAGCGGATCCGCCTCGTGGGCGTCGTATCCGGCGGAGATGAGCAGCCAGGTCGGTTGGAACTGGTCGAGCACGGGTCGCACCAGGGCGTCGATCGCCCACCGGTACGCCCGGCCGTCGGTTCCCTGCGGCCAGGGAATGTTGACCGTGGTTCCGGCGCCGGCCGCCGTCCCGCTCTCGGTGTGCCAACCGGTACCCGGGTAGGCCGGGTACTCGTGGAGCGACACGTAGAGCAGTTCGGGTTCGTCGTAGAAGGCATCCTGGGTGCCGTTGCCGTGGTGGACGTCCCAGTCGATGATCGCCACCCGTTCTCCCGCCTCGAGGAGACTCCTTGCGGTGATGGCGACGTTGTTGAAGAAGCAGAACCCCATCGCCTGGGCGCGTAGGGCGTGGTGTCCCGGAGGACGCATCACCACGAACCCGATCTCGGCCTCCCCTCTTCTGAGCGTCTCGACGGCGGCGAGACCGGCGCCCGCCGATCTCAGCGCCGCCTCCCAGGAAGCGGGATGCGCCACGGTGTCGGGGTCGACGGGGCCGCCCCCCGATGCGCAGAAACGCTCGATCGCCAGGATGTAGGCCGGGTCGTGAATCAGCTCGAGGTTCGCCGGGCTCGCCTCGGGGGCGCCCAGGTCGATGACGGTGTGCCCGGAGCCGCGGACCCCTTCGACGACCGCCGGCACCCGCGCCGGGCGTTCGGGATGGCCACGTCCCGTGTCATGCTCGAGAGAGCTGTCGTGTGTGACCAGAACCACCCGCATTGCCCCATGATGACACGGCACGGATGGCAACCGGCGCCGCCGGTCCGGTGACGGCTTGGCGACGTTGCGCAGCGATTACGCTTGATTCTTGCCAGGCGCTCGACCGACTGAGGGGGAGGCCTTCCGTATGGCGCTTGCCGAGAGCCAGTTCCGAGTTGCTCATCGTGGGGAGTGGCCGGGGCCGATCACGTTTCGGCGTGGGTGGTCGCGAGCCGACGCCAGACCCTGGAACGACCAGTCACCTGAAGCGAGCCTCCGTCTCGTTCGCGGCGGGTCGGTCTTTCTCCACGCCTGCACCCGCAACCTGGCCGACCTCGGGGCGTCTTCGGTGCTGTCGCCGCCACTTCCGGCCAGCGCACGTGGGCCGTGGACCGAGGCCGGCTACGAGGAATACCTCTCGCTGGCACTGATGCGCCGGCCTCTCGACAGCAACCTGGCATGCGCCAACCATCTCGTGGTCGAGGCCAACGACACCCCGATCGAGGACCTGCTCCGTATCGACGCCGGGGCCTTCTCCACGTTCTGGCGTTTCGACGAGCACGGTCTCCAGGAGGCGATCGACGCCACCGGGCGCTCCAGCATCCTCATCATCCGCGA
Source organism: uncultured Acidimicrobiia bacterium (assembly GCA_963708235.1). Lineage (GTDB taxonomy): Bacteria > Actinomycetota > Acidimicrobiia > Spongiisociales > UBA5794. Next base: position 3,620,259 of record OY970200.1, read on the forward strand.
CGGTGACACCACCCCCATCGGATTCGCCGTCGTCGGTTTCGGATCAGCCATCAGCTATCTGCAGCGGGTTGCCGTCGCCCCCGACTGGCAGGGCCACGGTATGGGTCGCTCCCTGGTGCGGGTTGCGGCGCGCAAGGCCAAAGCCGCCGGCGCCCAGGTGATGCTGCTCAACACCCAGTACGACAACACGGCGGCGATTGCGTTGTACGAGAGCGAGGGCTTCGCCCCCCTCCCCGAGTCGCTCGCCCTGCTCCGCTACGACATCTAGTGCGGTGCGCCGGCCTCCCTACCGAATCCGGCCTGCTCCGCCCGTGCCGGGTGGCTGAGTCGGACCACCGGATCCCGTCTGGTCGCCCGGAGAGCTTGTAACCTCCGAGCGACCTGCCGGCGGAGAGTGCACCCGTGGCCCCCAAGCTGCCCGATCGCTACCAAACCCAGGTGAGACTGGGACGCGACGGCGACGTCGAGGAGTGGCTGGCCACCGACACCTCCCTCGACCGCCCGGTACTGGTCCGCGCCCTCGACCCCGCCGCAGATGCCAGCCGTCGCACCGGATTCGTCGACAGTGTCCGTTCCGCCGCCGCCGTGGGACACATCCACCTGACCCGCATCTACGAGGTCAACGACACGGCCAACGTGTACGCCATCATCGAGTGGAACGGCGGCGTATCCATCGCCGACCGGCTGCGAGCCGGCGACACCCTGCCGGTCCACGAGTTTCTTCCCAACGCCGCCGGTCTCGCCGAGGGTCTTGCCGCTCTGCATGCGGCGGGCGCGGTCCACGGGAGTGTCGATACCGGCGCCATCCGGTTCTCATCGGCGCACCCCGCCAAACTCGGTGCGTTCGGACGCCCGCCACTGGGTCGCACCCCGGCCGATGACACCCGCGGTCTGGCGGTGGCGCTGCGTCAGGCACTCACCGGGTCCTCGACACCCGATCTTCGTCCCTCGCAGGTGGTCGAGGGGCTTCCCCGATCGGTCGACGACGCCATCTCGGCCGCCGAGCGAGGCAACCTGACGGCGGCCACGTTGGCGGCCTCGTTGCGGGCAGCCCCCTTCCGACCGGAGACCACCACCCAGGAGAGCTGGTCATGGCGGTGGGTTCCGGTCTCGGTGGGTCTGCTCGCCGCGGCGATGCTGATCTCGCTGGTCGGCCTGACCATCGACGTCGATCCCGATTCGCCATTTCTGTTCCCGGCCACACCGCAGGTCGCCGGTGGCGGCGGGGGGTCGTCGCGTGACGAGGTCAGCCCACCGACCACACCGGAGACCGGAGACGTGCTGGAGGTGTCGGCGACCTCGTTCGATCCGTTCGGCGACAACCTCAGCGAGAGGGAAAGTGATGTCCCGTTGGCGCACGACGGCGACCTGGCCACCGCCTGGCGGACCGAGCGATACTTCAGCCCGCTTCCGGGGCTGAAACCCGGCGTCGGCATCGTGTTCACCGTCGATGGCGTCCCGCGCCGCATCGATGTCGAAGGATCACCCGATACCGCATTCGAGCTAGGTTGGTCGGAGTCGCCTCCCGAGGGGGCCGACGATTGGGAGGAGTTGGGTTCGGGCACACTCGCCGCCGACCCGACAACGTTCGAGGTCCCCGAGCGCAGTTCCGGGGTCTGGGTGCTCTGGCTCACGGACCTCCCCGAACAGGCCGACGGCGAGTACTGGGCCGACATCTCAGAAGTGACCTTTACATCGTGACCATCCTCAGCCAACGTCCCACCACGGCGATTCCATGACCGATCGCAGCCGCGATCTCGACCTGGTCGCCCGGTACGTCGATGGAGACCTCTCCGCCTTCGACGAGTTGGTCCGGATCCATCAGGACAAGGTGTTCGCCATCTGTCTGCGGATGATGCGCCACCGCGAGGAAGCGCTCGATGCGACCCAGGACACCTTCGTGACGCTGTTTCGGAAGGCCGACCGGTTCCATGCCGAGGCGGCCTTCAGCACCTGGCTCTACCGGGTGACCGTCAACGTCTGTTACGACCATCTCCGTCGTCGCAAGCGCCGCCAGGCCGATCCGCTCCCCGACCACACCGATCCGGTGGACCCGCAGAGCGAGGACGCCTACGGTGCCGCCGACGTGAGGTCGAGCATCGAGGTGGCGTTGGCCCAGATACCGACGGAGTTCCGCACCGCCGTTGTTCTCGTCGACCTCGAAGGCCTCAGTCTGGAAACCGCCGCTACTTCCTTGTCCATACCGGTCGGTACTGTCAAATCTCGTCTGTTCCGGGGTCGCCGACTTCTCGCCGAGCTCCTCGGGAACCTGAGACCGTCTCCCGAGCATCCAACCACCGAATGACGCTTCACCACACAAGCCGATGACTGCTTCCCACGAACACAACCATGAACTGGTGATGGCCCTCGCCGAGGGTCCCGATGATGCTTCCTCGCCCGAGGTTCGCCGGCAACTCGCCGAATGTTCCACGTGCCTGCACGACCTGACGCTGCAGCGCACCGCTCTCGAGGTCCTCCGCGGGGCACCCGCCGTTGGTCTGACCGACATCGAGGCGGCTCAGTTGCGGCGCTCGTTGCGCACCGCCCTCGACCATCCCATCGCGGGTTCGGATCAGGACCGCCGATCCGCTGCGGCGGGTGCCGGCACCCAGAGTTCCGGCACCCAGAGTTCCGGCACCCAGAGTTCCCGCAACCCGGGCGTCCCGGCGTGGTACCGGTTCCTCGGGGCCGCCGCCGTGCTGGTTGCGGTCGCCATTGCGGTTCCGGTGCTCGGGTCGCTCAGCGGCGGCGACGACGACTCCGACGGCGGGGGCGACGAGGTCGCCGCCGTGGTCGAGGAGTCGGCGGAGGACGAGAGTGCCCGCAGCACGATGGAGGACGCCCCCGGTGAAGGTGGTGCCGATGCCGACGTCGAAATGATGATGGAGGACACCACGACGGCGGTAGCCAGTGAGCAGGCCTTCTCCGTCACCGCTCCGATGGATGGCGCCGAAGGATCGACGGTGGTCGACACGCTCGAGGATCTGCGCAACCTGGTGACCGATGTGGACCCCGATACCGCCCGTCTGTTGGTGGAAGGGGAGGCAGATGTGCTCGGGTGGTCGGTGGCCGATGACGACGGGTGCACCGCCGCCGGCTCGTTGCTGATCGGTACACCGGTGGAGTCGTACACCCTGGGGACGGTGACGCTCGACGCCGAAGGCATCACCGTGCTGGTGACGGTACACCGCGACTCTGCCGGATCGACCACCCTGGTGGCACACGATCCGGATACCTGCGGCGTGCTCCAGGCCACGTCCTGATCGACATCGCATCCGACCGTGGGCGGACCGGCCGTTTGTTGTGACGCACGGGAGCAGGGTTGGCGGTGGCGGGGACGGCACATCCCCTAAACTCGCTGCCTATGGATGATTTCCCAACAAAGATCGCCGACCTCCTCGAGACCTTCGCCACCCGCGTCCGCGCCATGACCGTCGACCGGGTACGCGGTTGGGCGGTATGGGCCGCCGCCGGCATGGTGGCCGCCACCCTGGCGACGCTGCTGTCGATCTTCCTGATGATCGGCCTGTTCCGCTTCCTGGCCGAACTGGTCGGAGTGGAACCCGCCTATCTGATTCTCGGGGGACTATTTGTCGTCGTCGGGATGTTGCTGTGGTCGAGACGCATTCCGAAGGCGACGTCGCCGACCGCCGCAGCGAAGGAACAGGGTCATGGTTGAAAAGATGATCATCATCGGGTCGGGTCCCGCCGGACTCACCGCCGCGGTATACGCCGCCCGGGCCGACCTGTCACCTCTGATGATCGAAGGATTCGAACGTGGTGGTCAGTTGATGCTCACCACCGATGTCGAGAACTACCCGGGCTTTCCCGACGGGATCATGGGCCCGGACCTGATGGAGCAGTTCCGCAAGCAGGCCGAGCGGTTCGGCACCCGCATCCTCTCGTCGGATGTGACCCGTGTCGATTTCTCCAGTCGCCCCTTCACCGTGTGGGTGGGTGATCAGGAGTACCAGGCGGAAACAGTCGTCATCTCCACCGGAGCCTCGGCGCGCTGGCTGGGAGTTCCCGGCGAGGACAAGCTGCGAGGTCATGGCGTCTCGTCCTGTGCCACCTGCGACGGCTTCTTCTTCCGTGACCGCGAGATCGCCATCGTCGGGGGCGGCGACAGCGCCATGGAAGAGGCCCTGTTCCTGACCAAGTTCGCCTCAAAGGTCACCATCATCCACCGACGCGACGAGTTCCGCGCCTCCAAGATCATGGCCAACCGCGCCCTCACCCACGACAAGATCGAGGTGCGGTGGAACAGCGCCGTCGAAGAGATCCTTGGTAACGACACCGTGACCGGGGTCCGCGTGCGCAATCTGGTGACAGGCGACACCGACGAACTTGCCCTCGACGGGGTCTTCGTCGCCATCGGGCACACTCCGAATACCGCCGTGTTCGGGGAGCAACTCGCCACCGACGAGGCCGGCTACATCATCACCGAGCAGGGCACCCGAACCTCGGTCGAGGGCGTGTTCGCCGCCGGAGATGTGGTCGACAAGGTCTACCGCCAGGCGATCACGGCGGCAGGCATGGGGTGCCAGGCCGCCATCGACGCCGAGCGGTGGCTCGAACATCGGTAGGGGAATGCCGACCGACGACGTCGGGTTGTCTCCGAGGCGGGCCCTACCGCGACAGATTTCACCCGTAGACACCACAATTCGATGAGGAGGTGACGGCCGTCCGGCCGACACTGCATGGGAAACACACTTACCGCCGACAAGACAAATTTCGAGAACCTCATCGCCGGGGACACCCCGGTCCTGGTGGACTTCTGGGCCGAATGGTGTGGACCGTGCCGAGCCATGGCCGGGCCGCTCGATGACCTCGCCGGGGAGAAGGCCGGCACCTTGGATGTCGCCAAGCTCAACGTCGATGAGAACCAGGAGATCAGCCTGAAGTACCAGGTGATGAGCATCCCCACCCTCATCTTGTTCCGCGACGGCACCGAGGTGAAGCGGGTCGTGGGCGCCAGGTCCAAGGCACAGCTCGAATCGGAACTCGCCGCCTTCCTCGTTTGAGCCGGATCCGTTCGGAAGTGTGAGACGATAGTGCTGTGAGGCTCTATCGCATGGGAGACGAAGGCGAGCCGGTACGGGATATCCAGGGGCGATTACGTGCCCTGGACCTCGATCCGGCACCCGATCCTGATGGCGGCTACGGCACTGGTACCGTTGCCGCCGTTTCGGCATTCCAGAAGAGCCGTGGGTTGCCGGTGGACGGTATCGTCGGACCCGATACGTGGCGGACGCTGGTCGATGCCGGCTTCCGGCTCGGGGATCGGATGTTGTATCACCGCATCCCCATGATGCGCGGTGACGACGTCGCCGAGTTGCAGCGCCGGCTCAACGCCCTGGGTTTCGATGCCGGCAAGGTGGACGGGACCTTCGGGCCGGACGCCCTCGGCGCCGTCCTCGACTTCCAGGCCAACCGCCGGATGGCCGAGGACGGCATCGTCGGCAAGAAGTTCGCCTCCGAGCTCGAGCTGATGGCCCGCGCCACATCGAAACCGGGGCGCGAAGGGGTGCGGGAACGACAGTGGCTCGCCGCCCTCCCCAGCCACGTCGCCGGTCAGCGGATCTATGTGGATGCCTTCTGCCGCACCGATGAGGAGGCGGCGGACTGTTGGGAGGCTTCCATCGAGTTCGCTGCCGCCATCCAGAATCTGGGAGCACATCCGCTGTTGTCGCGCAGCGCCGACACCGCTCCCGCCGAGCGGGTGCGGGCGCTCCGGGCCAACCGCCTCGACGCCGACTTCGTCGTGTCCTTCACCCACCCCGACGAAAGCTCGGCGGTGTTCTACTTCTCTTCGCAGCACAGTCACTCGGCCGCCGGCGAGAAGGTGGCCTCGGCGGTGGCGGATTCGTTGGGCTTGACCTCGGAGGGTCGTGCCTTCCCCATGCTCAAGGACACACGACCCCCTGCCGTGGTGATCAGCATGAGTCCCATGAACGCCGATGTGGGGCGGCGCGCCGCTGCAGGAATCGTCGGACTGCTCGCCGCACCCCGCGAGTCGATCCCCACCGGGAACACGGGCCGCTGAAGCCCGCCGACCCGCCGGTGTCCCCCGGTCGGGACGACAACCGGTGGTGGGACACGGCATGGCATGGGGTTCGACTCTTGCCGTGACCGCGCCGGAACGAACCCGAGTCTTCCCGATTGGGTCGGGGCGACGCTTCTGGCGAGCCGTCATGATCGTCCGCCCGGCCCCATCCACCCGTGGCCGCGCTCCGTCTCCGGTCGGTTGCGGGCAGACCTTCGATGACTCCACGTAGTCGCCTGGCCGCCGGCGATTGGTCGGGATCTGCACCCCTCGGATGGTGCGCTCGGTAGATCGCCTCGGCTGCCTGCTTCGTTCGTGGTGTCGGTGGTCGGGTGCCCTCGGCGCTGCCGGGCGATCAATGGGCGCTGCACGCAAGGCGACGACTCCCCAACTCGATACTCCGTCGGGGCGGGCGCCCGATTTCGCACCGGCATCGGATCTTGGGTTCGAGCCCGGGTTCTCGGCGGTCGGCCCGACTCCGTTCACAACGTCCGGTGGCGGTGCGGCCGGACCGCTGTAGCGGTCGCACCCGGGTGATCGGTGTCCCGGCTGCAACTCGCCACCACGGTGCACCCGCGAGACGGCGGTGCAGACGCGGCACACGAGCACGCCGAACCAGAAGTGGGGTCGAGTCTTGGCGGACGGTACGGCGGATCGTCCGCGCTCAAACGGTTGCCCGAGTACGGTCCTGAGGCGGCTTCCCGGACCCGGTGGCGCCAGGTCAGCCGTAGAAACGGCGGTAGATCCGCTCCAGGTCGTCGAGGGATCCGAACCGGACCACCATCTTGCCCCCGCGGGGCCCGTAGTCGATCTTTACCTTGGTGCCGAGGTGCTCGGCGAGGCGCGATTCGAGTTCGATGATGGCGGCGGGGCGGGCGGATGGTGTCGTCGGCACCGGATCGGATGGCCGGGTGCGGAGCCGGACCGCATCCTCGACCTGTCGAACCGACCAGCCTTCTTCTGCGGCTCTCCCGGCGATGTGTGCGGCGTAGGCCTCGTCGTCCAACCCGAGCAGGGCCCGTGCGTGACCGGCGGACAACTCTCCACGTTCGACCAGCCCGTGGACGCTGGCGGGGAGTTGCAGGAGGCGCAGCGTGTTGGTGACGGCACTCCTACTCTTGCCGACTCGGGCGGCGACCGCCTCGTGGGTCAGGCCGAAGTCCTCGATCAGTTGCCGGTAGGCGGCGGCGACTTCGAGCGGGCTGAGGTCTTCACGTTGGACATTCTCGATGAGCGCCTCGGTGAGGCTGGTGAGTTGACCTCCGCTGTCGTCACGCACGATGGCGGGGATCTCACGGAGACCAGCGATTTGTGCCGCACGACAACGTCGTTCACCGGCAACCAACTCGAAGGTGCCCTCGGTCAACCCGATCCGCACCACCACGGGTTGGAGGACGCCGACCTCCCGGATCGATGCCGCCAGCATCTCGAGCGCTTCGTCGTCGAAGTGCTGGCGTGGCTGCTGAGGGTTGGCGGTGATCCTGTCCAACGGAACCGTGGCGTAGCCGTGCTCGCTGCGACCTGCCGGCAGCAGTGCATCGAGTCCCCGGCCGAGTCCGCTCTTACGTGCGGCCATGTCGTCTCCTGAACTCCCTGGCCAACTCCCGATAGGCGATGGCGCCTCGGGACATCGGGTCGAATGCTTCGATCGGCTCCCCATACGAAGGCGCCTCACTCAGTCGAACCGTACGAGGGATCACGGTCCGGTAGGTCGTATCGCCGAAATGTTGGCGCACCTGCCCCACCACGTCTGCGGCAAGGGTGGTGCGTCCGTCGAACATGGTCAGCACCACGCCTTCGATCTCAAGCTCAGGGTTGAGGTTGTTCTTGATGAGCTCGACATTACGAGTGAGTTGGCTCACCCCCTCGAGGGCGTAATATTCGCACTGGATCGGGATCATGACCTGATCCGCTCCGGCGAGACCGTTGATAGTCAGCAGACCAAGGCTCGGGGGACAGTCGATGAGCACCACGTCGTAAGCGTCGCGCACGGTGTCGAGCGCCTGTCGTAGACGGCGCTCCCTGGACATCATGCTGACCAGCTCGATCTCGGCGCCGGCAAGATCGATGTTGGCTGGGAGGATGAACAGATCCCGCACCGAGGTCGGTTCGACGGCGTCCTCGACGGCCATTCCACCGACCAAGACCTCGTAGGTGGAGCCGTCGAGCCGGGAGCGGTCAACGCCCAAGCCGGATGTCGTGTTCCCCTGAGGGTCGAGGTCGACCACGAGCACCCGTTCCCCTTGGAGGGCCAGACCGGCACCGAGGTTGATCGCCGTGGTCGACTTGCCGACCCCACCCTTCTGGTTGGCGATGGCCACCACCACGGCGGAACGGATTGCGGGCGCCGAAGCGAGTTCGGAGGGGCTGAAGGATGGAGTGGTCACCACCGCCCAATCCTAAGCAACCAGGAGGGCGAGTCAAGGACCCCGTCCGGGATGTCGACCAGCTCGGCGTTCCAGGAGGCGGGCAGTGCGGCCGGGGAACTCTGCCACGTCTTCATCGCCTTCGAGTCTGCCCCCCGTCCAAGACCGAACCAAATCTCGCCCTGGGTTGCGGTCAAAGGGGGGATCAGGGTGAGCGCCTCGGTGATGGGGAGGGACGCCCTCAGGACGACCCGGTCGAAGCTGCCGGTGTAGTTGCGAACGTCCGCCTGTTCAACGGCAACATCGATGTCGAGGATCGACAGGATCCGATGGAGGCCGTCGATCCGCCGGCCGGCGCGGTCCAAGAGTGTGACGTGGGCTTTTGGCCGAGCGATGGCGATGAGGATTCCGGGTAGCCCGACACCCGTCCCCACATCGAGGACCGTCGCATTCGGTGGGAGACCGATCCCGAAGACCAGGGAATCAAGGATGTGACGGTCCCAGATTCGGGCTCCCTCGGCGGGTCCGATTCCGCCACGTACGACAGCTTCGGTGGTCAGCCACACGGCGTACTGTTCGAGCGCAGCGAACTGGTCGTCGCTCCATTCCGGAACGCCGATCGAAGGGCCAAGTGCTGCAAGCCGTTCGATCGGAGGGGTGGTGAGTGCCATCCGCCGGATCCTAGTGGTGGAGCCCCGCACCCCCGTCGCACATCGTTCCTGTCCGATATCACCAGTCAGACCGTTCCACGTGAAACATTGCGTCGACGCGCCAGCCAGCTGGTCTACACCCGACCGACAAGACGGCACCCGGGCTCATCCCTTCTGTGCACGATCCCCCTAAAGCGTCCCGCACACCTCAGGAGTGGGCTGGCGGGGCATGGGTTCGGGTCCTCTCCGACGTCGAAAGTCCCGCTTCGGCGTGAGACCTGCCCGCGATCGGGTACCCCAGAGCCCGCAACCGTGTCTCTCGTGGGGCAGCCGGATCGGGATACCGGTGTAGCCCTTTGCGCCCGACGGAGGGGACGGTGGCCTACGCCGTTCACCAACAGGCCGGAGGCGGGATTCCGTGTGATCGAGGAATCCGATCTCCTTTGTGGCGGACCGACGGACCGCTACAAGGTGCCGCACATGCACGCGGCAAGCCGCCATTCCTTCGACAAGCAGCCAAGATGCTTCTCCTGACCCAGGTCCCGGAGAGTTCGCAGGCGATGGCTGTGGGCTACTGCTGCAGCACGCTCATGCATCCGGCGCCGTCCGGCGTGAACGGCGCTCCACCCGGTCGGCGACGTAGGTCGCGCTCGGCCGTGATGCAGCGCATGCCCATTCGGAATCCTTCGACAGACACCGGTTGGTGGCCCATGGTTCTCCCATCGGATGCATAGGCGCGCAACCAGGTGACCACCGCCAGTTGAGCAGGGGGAAGGTTCTCACCCGGAGATGCCTGGCCCAGAGCACACACCGGCCCGCTCGAGCGCTGCGCCCATCAGGCGCAACAGACGAGGAGCGATCAGCCCCGATAGGGTGCATCGGTGTTCGAGCGGGCCTCATCGGGCCGAGCACAAACGGATAGCCGCCCGAATCGCCGGCTGAGGAGGGGGGGCCATTCCAGACTTCTCAGCACCTCGCAACGCCGTCGGGGGGTTCATCGACGGCGGACAGCCACTAACCCGTCGGACGAGCTTGGGCCTACCCCCTTGGGAGACCGATGTGAGCATGACGCCCAGATCGGGAGCAGGGGATGACCTCCCGTGACCGAAGGGCCGTCTGCGTGCCCGTCCCGGTCTCCGACCCTCGCAGAGTCCCGGTCGACTGGCTGCGTCGACCGGGTTCGGGCTTTGGGGCAAGGGTTGCGAGGTCCGAGGTGGCCGATCCGGAGGTATTCCGCCACTCCCTGGAGGAGCGGAGCGGGTCACCGAGCCCCTGGCGCCGGGCCCCGGTCGACGAGACTCCGTACTCCGCCGGATCGGGCAGCAGACTTGTGGGCGGCAGGCGTTCTCTGGCGGATGGCCCGCAGGCGACATCTCGCCTGGGCACCTGGCGTGGAGTTCGGTGCCTAGCCCTTCCGATAATGGTCGAGCGTAACGGGCGGTCACTTCGGTGGACTCCCCGCGGCGGCTTAAGTCGTCCAAGCGGAGCCAGTGAGCCCTCGCGAGGGAGAGCGCCGGCGTCGGCTTCGTCGTCTCGCGGGCCGTTGATCGAGGCGGGATCCGTTGTGGAGAGTGATGTTTCACGTGGAACGCGAGAGACTCCCGGGCCGACGTGGCACGGGAGCTCTCTCAAATGAACGGACAACCTCTGAAGATCACTCCGCAGAGATAATCACCGATCGGTCCGGGTCTTCACCCTCGGAGAACGAGCGCACACCGTCGATTTCGCCGATGGCGTCGTGAACGACCTTGCGGTCAGCGGGATTCATCGGCTCGAGCATGACCTCACCGCCATCGGCAAGCACCTTGTCGGCAAGTTTGGTGGCGTAGATGGTAAGCGCCTGGCGGCGCCGCTCGTTGTAGCCGGCGATGTCGAGACGCATCCGGGGCGCTCCGAACGTCCGGCGCTGCACCACGGTTCGGGTGATCTCGAGAACCGACTGCATGACCACGCCCTTGGCGCCAACGAGCGCCTCGGTCTGGTCGCCACTGACATCGATTCGGAGAATGTCCTCATCGATCTCGAAGGTGACTTCCCCTTCCAAACCGTATGCCTCGAGCAGCCCGCGGATAAAGGTCACCGCAACGTCTGCCTGTTCCTCGATACTGGTATCGGGCTGGTCCGCAGTCATTGCCACACCTGCTGCTTCCTCGGCGACAGGCCGGCGTGCAGGCGTCTTGCCGGCGTTGCGCTTGTTCTGTCGGCCATCGTTCTCCTGCTTCTTGCCATCCGGCTCTTTACCTGCGGATCCGCTCGGCCGGGAATCGTCGCGTGTACGGTCATCCCGTCGGCCATTGCTGCGACCACCTCGACCGGCACCGGACGGTTCACCATCGGGCTTGCCTGAATCGGCGCCCGACTTTGCGGCGCTCCGTTCGCTGCCTCCGCGCCGATCGTCCCCTCGGCCGCGGCCCGTCTGGGCGCCACCGGAACTCTGTCCCCGACCGCCCGACGACTCGCGACCACCTTGCCGGCCGCCATCCCCGCGGGCGCTCGATCCACCCTCATCGTCACCCTTGCCCCGGCCTCGACGGCGGCGGCGCTTGCGGTCAACCGGCTTGGGACTCACCTTCACCAGCGCCTCTTGGGCACCGATACCAAGGAATCCCGCCTTCGGCTCTCTCAGAACTTCGACGACGGCAGCGTCACGAGATTCGAGTCCGAGCTCGGCGAGGGCGGCGTCGACCGCCACATTCACACTCTTCCCAGATGCTTCAACCCACTCCATCGGGCTAGTTCCTCCTGCGCTTCTTGCGCTTCTTGCTGGCGTTGGGAGCCGGCTTCCGGGGCTGCTCCAGACCCGAGGAGGGGTCCGAGTCAGCTACTGGGAGCTCCGGCTTGGGGCTTGCTTTGCCCTGGCCACCCTTCGGCTTGGTGCCATCACCGTCCATCCCGAAGATGACGGCCTGCTGACCGATCCGGAACAGGTTCGACACTGCGAAGTACAGCACCAGACCGCTAGGGAACGTCCACGAGATGAATCCGAAGAACAGCGGCATGATCTTGAGAGCGGTCTGCATCCCTTGGGGCTGCTGAGCCTTCTGCTCCGGTGTGGTGCGCCGGGTGGTCTGATACTGCTGGTAGAGACCCGCAAGAATCACGATGATCACAAGAATGATATAGGGAATCGCCGTCCGGAGACCGGACTCGGCGAGCGCCTCGCTCGGGGCACGGAGCAGGTCCATCCCGAGGAACTGTGTGTCGTCGGCACGGATCGCATCGGCAAGCGCCGAGTCGGTGGGAATTGCGTTCGAGGTGAGCTCGAAGGTTCCATTGACCTCGACCCGGTTGATGCGGAGAACCTGGAACAGCGCAAACCAGATCGGCATCTGCAGGATGAGGGGCAGACAGCCGGCAGCCGGGTTGACCCCGTGCTCCTGGTAGAGCGCCATGAGCTGCTTCTGCATCTCCTCCCGGTCGCTCTTGTACTCCTTCTGGAGACGCTTCACCTCAGGTTGGATGACCTGGAGCGCCTTCATCGAGCGGGTCTGCTTGAGCGTCAGCGGGAACAAGAGCAGGCTGACCACAAGTGTCAGCAGGATGATCGCTATCCCATAGTTGGGGACAATTGAGTAGAAGAACGCGAGGATGCTGCCGAGCAGCGATACGAGCGCTGAAAAGGGGTTCACGAAGCTATTCCTGAATGGTTGACGGGGTTCTCATTGGCGACGGCAGGCACCGGGTCGTAGCCGCCGGCCCGGAAAGGATGGCAACGGCCCAGACGCTTCATCCCCAGCCACACACCCCGGAACAGGCCGTGAGCGGTGATCGCCTCGGCGGTGTACACCGAGCAGGTAGGGAGATAGCGACAGTTGCGTCCGAGAAAGGGAGAGAACAGTCGGCGATAGATACCGATAGCTGACAGTGCAGCGCGAGCGCCGAGCCCGGGTGGGGCTGCCGTTCTACTCACGCACCGTCCTCCTTCACCAGCGGCCGATCGTCGATCGCCGCACGCAACCACTGCACCAGGCGCCCGAAATCGACGTCGACGACCTCCCGGCCGGCGATGACGACGTATGCGGCGCCGTCCTGAAGCGCAACACGCTCCAGAGCCGCTCGCAATCGTCGTTTTGCGCGATTGCGACGTACCGCGATCCCCACTCGCCGCCCTGCGACGACGGCGACCTGGGGTGTGCCGGGGATGCCTGGCGCAACCAGGACCGTAAGGCCCCCGCTGCGGGTTCGAACTCCGTCCCGATAGACCCGGGACAGGGCGGAACGGCCGGAGAGGGACCGATAGGGTCGGCCGTCAGGCGGAGATCCGGCTACGGCCCTTCTCCCGTCGACGCTTGAGGATCGCACGACCTGAGCGCGTCTGCATGCGGTGACGGAAACCGTGCTTGCGCTTGCGGCGACGCACGTTTGGCTGATAGGTACGCTTCATGAAAGGAAACCCCGGCGGGAAAGAAGAAATCGCGGTACAGCGGTTCAGGTTACGAACAGGGCCGCGCCTTTGTCAAAGTCGCCGGCTCGTCGTCTACGAGCGACGGCCCGCCAACCACCGCCGACCGGTGCACCCGGAACCGTCCAGCGCGTGGTGTAGGGCGCCCACCGAAGCGACGCAAATCGGCCCGGGATCGAGTCGCTCCGACCGTCGCGGCGCGAAAACTGGTGCTGAGACGCGAAACATTGGCTAGCCCTCAACTAACGAGAATCAGCGCACCGAGGGACACTCTGACACCACCTGGCCATCCGCCGAAAGGCTTTCCCATCAAGGCCTCCAGCGGATCATCGGGGGAGTCCGCTCGGCCGATAATGGCAGATTCCGCGATGTTGAAGGGGCCGATTCCGCACACCTACACTCGCCCGTCGCCGGTGGGTTTCCCCCCACACGCTTCCCCGGTAGGAAGGGATGGCTTCGCCTGCAGCGAGGCCGCGAATCCCAAGCTTCTCCACACTTGTGGATACGGCTGTGGATAACCAGATCTACGACGACTACGCCATGTCAGGAGGACCGTGGACACGCAATCGAACCCTCCACTGCCTCGAGATGAGTTCCGACACCTACTCCAGCACAGCGTGACCCAGGTCACCTGGCAGACGTGGCTGCAGCCACTCAAGTTGAGCGTCGATGACGACACCGTCCGCTTGGCGGCGCCCAGCGAGTTCCATCGCCGCTGGGTCATCGAACGCCATTTCGACATCATCGAACGTGCCGCCCATGATGCGTTCGGGCCCGGGATGACCGTCGATCTGGGTGTCGATGCGGACCCGGAGACGCCGACCTTCCTCGAACCCGACCTGTTCACGACTCCGACCGAGCGAGTTGTCCACAACGGAGACGGACCCGGTGCGACTGGTGCGTCTCGCAACGGGGACAGGCCCAGCCACCCTTCGCATCCACCGCGGGTTCCGGTCCAGGACGTCGAGTCACGGCTGATCACCCGCTACACGTTCGAACACTTCGTCGTCGGACCCTCCAACCGGTTCCCATATGCGGCGGCGATGGCGGTCGCCGAACAACCCGGCAGCCACTACAACCCGCTGTTCATCCACGGCGACGCCGGGCTCGGCAAGACCCACCTCCTCCATGCCGTGGGACATCATCGCCGCGAGCTCGCTCCCGGATCGTTCGTCCGGTACGTGTCATCGGAACAGTTCTTCAACGAGTTCATCAATGGGATCAGACGCAAGGAGATGGCCGAGTTCAAGGCCCGCTACCGAACCATCGATGTCCTCCTCCTCGACGACGTCCAGTTCTTCGAGGGCAAGGAGCAGATCCTCGAGGAGTTCTTCCACACCTTCAACAGCCTCTACGAGGCGGGCAAGCAGCTCGTCATCAGCTCGGATCGCCATCCCCGCCATCTCTCCGAACTCCCGGATCGCCTCCGTAGCCGCTTCGAATGGGGTCTACAGACCGACATCCAGGCTCCCGATGTGGAAACCCGATTCGCCATCCTGCGCCGTAACGCCGAGTTCGCCCCCAAACCGGTACCGCGCGAGGTTCTCGAGTTCATCGCCGAGCATGTCCACGACAACATCCGAGAAGCTCGAGGGCGCCCTCACCAGGGTCACCGCCTACGGGGCGCTCACCCACGAGGAGATCACCCTGGAGATGGCCACCGAGGTGCTCCAGCATCTCGTTCCCAACCAGGAGCCCCGCAAGGTCACCCCGGAGATGATCATCGAGGAGGTGTCGTCACGCTTCCATCACCCCCGCAGCGAACTGTTGGGGCCGAGCCGCAAGCAACCGCTGGCACGTGACCGTCAGATCGCCATGTACCTGTGCCGCGAACTGACCGACCTGTCGCTCCCCAAGGTGGGGGCGGTGTTCGGCGACCGCGACCACACCACCGTGCTCCACGCCGTCGACCGTGTCACCAAGCTGATGCAGAGCGACCGACAGGTTCTCGACGAAGTCACCAGCCTCTGTCAACAACTCCGCAGCTCCTGAGGACAACTGACATGCCATCCACACCCGACACGATCCGGATCACCGCCCTGGGGACGACTCCCGACTTGTGCCGAGTTGTCCCGAGCGGCTGTGGAGGGCGCAATGCAACCCCCGCAACGGGTCTACCGGGTTACCCACAATCCACAGGCCCTACTACTGCCACTACTGTTCATTTCATTCTCTAATCAAGAGCAGAGGAAGATCGACTGTGCGCATCCGAGCTGAGAGAGACGACCTCGCCGATGTCCTAGCCCGGGCGGCCCGGGCGGTGGGCTCCCGGTCGCCGCTGCCCATCCTTCAAGGTGTCCTGTGCGAGGTCGAGAATGGTCACCTTCGGGTAACCGGAACCGACACCGAGGTCACCATCAGGACCCGCCTCGAAGTCGAGGTGATCGAGGACGGCCGCACCCTGGTACCGGCCAAGCTTGCCTCCGAAGCGGTACGCAAACTCCCGGCGGGTGCGGTGACCATGTCCGCCTCCGACAACGAGGTCGAGATCACCGGGAACGGCCCGAGGTTCCGTCTCCGCGAACTCAACGTCGATGATTTCCCGACCGTGGCGGGGGGTTCCGGCGAGGGTGGAATCTCTCTCGACGGCGAGCGGCTGGTCAAGGCCCTGGCCCAGGTGGGGGTCGCCGCATCCACCGACGAGGCCCGTCCCACCCTGACCGGAGTTCTCTTCGAGAGCAACGGCGACGGACTGCGTCTCGTCGCCACCGATTCGTACCGCTTGGCGGTCCGAGATCTTCCCGATGTCGATGGTCCCCCGACACGGCTGGTCCCGTACCGGGCGCTCCGCGAGCTGGGCCGGACCATCGCCGACAAGAAGATGACCGTCGAGCTCGGAGAACGCGACGCCACCTTCGACTCCGATCGCGGCAGCCTGACGGTGCGGATCATCGAGAGCAGCTTTCCCAACTACCGCCAGTTGCTTCCCGAGAGTTACCCGAGCCGGCTCGTCGTCGCCAAGGACGAACTGCTCGAAGCCGTGGGGCGTGCCGCACTGGTCGCCGAGGATCACATCCCGGTGCGGCTCAGCCTGCACAAGGGAGGCGCCGATCTCAGTGTCAGTCGCCAGGAAGTCGGCGAGGAGACCGAGCACATCGCCGGCGAGTACAACGGCGAGGAGATGACCATCGCCTTCAACACCCGGTATCTGACCGACGGGGTGGCGGCGGTCGAGGGCGATGAGGTCATCCTCGACACCATCGACCCGCTCAAGCCCGGTTTACTCAGCGGTCAGGACCGCGATTTCCGGTATCTGTTGATGCCCGTCCGACTGTAGGCGGGGCGGGAGTGGCGGCACCTGCGCCGCAACGCCGTCCCGCTGCCGGGGTGTACCGGCCATACCGGGGGGCTTCCGGGGTCGACCGCGGGAGATCCTGATGCGGGTCGACTGGATCGAACTCAACCAGTTCCGGATCTACGAGGAGTTGCGGTTCACCCCCGATCCCGGGATCAACGTCCTCGTCGGTTCGAACGCCGCCGGAAAGACCACCGTCCTCGAAGCCATTGCCTATTCCTCGGCGCTCCGTTCGTTCCGGAAGTCGCCGGATCAGGCACTGGTCAGGACCGGCGCATCGGTGGCGCTGGTGCGCACCGGTTTCGCCAAGGCCTCCGGGGAGACCCGGGTCGAAATCGAGCTTCCGGCCGTGGGAAGACGCCGGGTCCTGCTCAACGGCAAACGCCCGACCCGTCACTCAGATGTCGCCGCCACGGTGCCGGTGGTGGCTTTCCTCCCCGACGACCTCGACCTGGTCAAGGACAGCGCCGGGACCCGCCGGCGGTATCTCGACGACCTCGGCTCGCAGCTGGCCCCCGGATACGGCGCCGCCCTCTCCGACTACGAGCAGACGCTGCGGCAACGCAACGCCCTGTTGCGCCGGGACGGACCCAATGTCGATGCGCTCAGCCTCCAGGTCTGGGACGACCGGTTGATCAAGGCGGCGGTGTCGCTGTGGGCCGAGCGTGCGGCGCTCGTCGAACGGCTGTCCCCGGTGCTGGCCGGGGCGCACCAGTCGGTTGCCGCCGCCAGCGAACCTCTCCATGTCGCCCTCACCCCCGGATGGGGGGACGCTCCGGTGATGCGGTGGGTCGGTGCGGCCGGCGCCGCAGACACCCTCTCCTCGGCGCTGCAGCAACGCCGGCGCCGGGAGATGGAACAGCGGACCACCACCGTCGGCCCCCACCGCGACGACCCCACCCTGCACCTGGGTCGCCGCGACACCCGCACCCAGGCGAGTCAGGGGGAGCAGCGGTCGGTGGCGGTGGCGCTGCGGGTCGCCGCCTACCGCCTGCTCCAGGACCGCCACGGCCACCCTCCGGTGTTGTTGCTCGACGACGTCTTCTCCGAACTCGACCTGGTGCGCACCGCGGCGGTCGTCGAGATGCTCCCCGCCGGACAGGTATTCATCACCACCACCCGCGACGACGAGATCCCGGTGGCGGGACACCGGTGGGACGTCGGGAACGGGACGCTGCGATGACCTCGGACCGGCCCCGACGCGAACCGGCACTGGTCGGCGATCTGATCGAGGAGGTGTTGGGACGGATCGCCCGCGCCGATGTCGCCCCCATGGTGCGGCTTCACCGCCAGTGGGAGGAGACCGCCGGACAGTGGGCGGACAAATGCCGACCGGTGGCGCTGGGAGACGGCGTCCTCACCGTCGAGGTGAGGAACGGGATGGATGCCTCGATGCTCCGATACGACGCCGAGACCCTGCTCCACGACGTCCAGGCGGTCATCGGCGAGGAACTCCCGGTGAAACGGCTGGTGATCAAGGTCGCCGGTGGCGGCGATCCCGCAAGATGACCGAATCAGAGCCGGTTTCCGGTATGATGGGTGTGCTGTCCCAACCGCGACACATCGGGCCGTTACGGCCCCTCCGAGGAGTTCTGTGACTACATCCAAGGGTTCACCCGCGGCGTCCTATGACGCCCGGGACATCACTGTCCTCGAAGGCCTCGAAGCCGTCCGCAAGCGCCCGGCGATGTATATCGGCTCCACCGGTCCACGGGGTCTGCACCACCTGGTCTGGGAGGTTGTGGACAACTCGGTCGACGAGGCAATGGCCGGGTACTGCACCCGGATCGATGTCACCCTGCTCGCCGATGGAGGAGTCCGGGTCAAGGACAACGGTCGTGGGATTCCGGTGGATCGACACACCAAGTCCAAGCAGTCGGCCCTCACCACCGTGCTCACCACCCTCCATGCCGGAGGCAAGTTCGAAGCTGGCGCCTACACGGTCTCCGGTGGTCTCCACGGTGTCGGCATCTCCGTCGTCAACGCCCTGTCGACCCGGTTGATCGCCGAGGTCACCAGGGACGGCTTCCTGTGGCGTCAGGAGTACGCCTACGGCAAGCCGCAGGGACCGGTCGAGCAGGTGAAGCCGGCCAAGCGGACCGGAACCGAGATCACCTTCTGGGCCGATGCCGAGATCTTCTCCGAGACCACCGAATACCTCACCGCCACGGTGGTCAACCGTCTCCGCGAGATGGCGTTCCTCAACCGTGGTCTCGAGATCCGCCTCGTCGACGAACGCGGCGAGGAGTCCGAGGAGCACACCTTCCACTACAAGGGTGGGCTGATCGACTTCGTCAAGCACCTCAACGGCTCGCGCGAACCGATCCATCCCCAGATCGCCTACTTCGAGGAGACCTCGGACCAGGCCGAGGTCGCCGTGGCCCTGCAGTGGACCGCCGGCTACAACGAGACGATCCTCAGTTTTGCCAACAACATCAACACCCACGAGGGCGGAACCCACGAAGAGGGGTTCCGTAAGGCTTTGACCCGGGCCATCAACGAGTTCGCCAGGGGCCGCAACCTGCTCAAGGAGAAGGACGAGAACCTCCAGGGTGAGGACGTCCGAGAGGGGATCACCGCCATCGTCTCCGCCAAGGTACGCCAGCCCCAGTTCGAGGGGCAGACCAAGACCAAGCTGGGCAACACCGAGATCCGCTCCTTTGTCGAGAAGGCGATGAACCAGGCGCTCCCCGAGTGGCTGGAACGCAACCCCGGCGACGGCCGGCGGATCATCGAGAAGGGGCTGACCGCCGCCAAGGCCCGGATGGCGGCTCGCCAGGCTCGCGATCTGACCCGGCGCAAGAGCCTGCTCGACTCCGGCGGGCTTCCTGGCAAGCTGGCGGACTGTTCATCGAAGGACCCGGAGCTGAGCGAGTTGTTCATCGTCGAGGGCGACTCCGCCGGTGGATCCGCCAAACAGGCGCGCAACAGCGAGTTCCAGGCCATCCTGCCGATCCGCGGCAAGATCATCAACGTCGAGAAGAGCCGCATCGACAAGGTGCTGGCCAATACCGAGATCCAGTCGCTGATCACCGCCATCGGGACCGGGATCGCCGGCGAGTTCGATGTCGCCAAGGCCCGCTATCACAAGATCGTGATCCTGACCGACGCCGATGTCGACGGTGCCCACATCCGGACCCTGCTGCTCACGTTCTTCTTCCGGCAGATGCCGGGGCTCATCGAGTCCGGATACGTCTACATCGCCCAGCCGCCGCTGTACTCGGTGAAGGCGGGAACCAAGCTGTCCTGGGCCTTCAACGACGCCGAGCTGGCAAAGATCCGCACCGAGCTTTCCGGACGCAAGCTTGCCATCCAGCGGTTCAAGGGTCTCGGTGAGATGAACGCCGAGCAGCTCTGGGACACCACCATGGACCCGGAGAAGCGACAGTTGCTCCAGGTGACCCTCGACGATCAGTTCCGCGCCGAAGAGGTGTTCGCCACCCTGATGGGAACCAACGTCGAGGCCCGCCGCCACTTCATCCAGCACAACGCCAACGATGTGCGGTTCCTCGATTTCTGACCGCCCGTTGTCGACGAGACCTGTAGAGAGACTCCACCATGCCTGAGAACCCCACCGACCGCATCCTGCCGATCGAGATCGAGCGGGAGATGGAGGAGTCGTTCCTCGAGTACGCGATGTCGGTCATCGTGTCCCGGGCGCTTCCCGATGTCCGTGACGGTCTCAAGCCGGTCCATCGCCGGATCCTGTACTCGATGTACGACTCGGGCATCCGTGCCGGGACCCCGTTCCGCAAGTGTGCCCGTGTCGTCGGTGACGTCATGGGTTGGTTCCATCCCCACAGCAACGACGCCATCTACGACGCCCTGGTCCGTCTCGGTCAGGACTGGTCGTCGCGGTACCCGCTGGTCGAACCACAGGGAAACTTCGGGTCGGTCGATGACGGCCCGGCGGCGATGCGCTACACCGAGACCCGGATGGCGCAGATCGCCAACCACCTCCTCGATGGGATCACCGAGGACACCGTCGACTTCATCGACAACTACTCCGGGGAGCGTCAGGAACCCACGGTGCTCCCGGCACGGTTCCCCAACCTCCTCGTCAACGGCTCCACCGGGATCGCCGTCGGAATGGCCACCAACATCGCTCCGCACAACCTCGGGGAGGTGGTCGACGCCGTGCTCTACGCCCTCGACCACTCCGACGCCACCGCCGAGGATCTCACCCAGTTCGTCAAGGGCCCCGACTTCCCGACCGGCGCCTACCTCATCGGCAACAAGGGGATCCGCGACGCCCTGCTCACCGGTCGCGGCACCGTCAAGATGCGCTCGGTCGCCGACGTGGTCGAGGTCAAGCGGGGCCGCACCGCCATCGTCGTCACCGAGATTCCCTACCAGGTCTCGATCCGGCGGATCATGGAGAAGATCGCCGAGATCGTCAACAACAAGGTCGTCACCGGGATCAGCGAGATCCGTGACGAGTCGAACCGCCACGGCATCCGCATCGTGATCGAGCTCAAGCGCGACGCCAACCCCCAGGTGGTCCTCAACCAGCTCTACCGCCACACCGGTCTCGAGGAGAACTTCTCGGTCAACAACGTGGCCCTGGTCGACGGCGTCCCCCGCACGCTCAACCTGGCCGACATGGTCCACGCCTACGTCGAGCATCAGCTCGAGGTCATCACCCGCCGTGCCGCCTACCGCAAGCGCAAGGCCGAGGAGCGCGCCCACATCGTCGAGGGTCTGCTCATCGCCCTCGACAACATCGACGAGGTGGTCCGCATCATCCGCGGCTCCGACGACGTCGACGAGGCGCGCCGCACCCTGATCGCACGCTTCGAGCTCAGCGAGATCCAGGCGAACCACATTCTCGACATGCCGCTGCGGCGGCTCACCGCCCTCGAGACCGGCAAGCTGCGTGAGGAACTCGCCGCCCTGCTGGCCACGATCGCCGATCTCGATGACATCCTCGCCAGCGATGCCCGACGCCGCTCGGTGGTGGCGACGGAACTCGAGGAGATCCGGGAGAAGTTCGGCGATGTCCGCCGCTCCCGCATCATCCCCGACGAGGGCGACATGTCGCTCGAGGACCTCATCGCCGACGAGGACCTGGTGGTGAGCGTCACCGCCGACGGCTACGTCAAGTCGGTGCTGGCGAGCGCCTACAAGTTGCAGGCCCGCGGTGGCCGCGGGGTGAAGGGCGCCTCGCTGCGCGAGGACGACGTCATCACCCACATCCTGCACACCACGGCCCACGCCTACCTGCTGTTCTTCACCAACCGGGGCAAGGTGTACCGCCTGCGGGCCCATCAGCTTCCCCGCAAGGACCGCACCGCCAAGGGTGTGCTGGTGCAGTCCGTGTTGCCGGTCGAGGCCGACGAGGTCATCCAGGCGATCATCGACACCCGCGACTACGAGAGTTTCAGCCATCTGGTGGCGTTCACCCGCCAAGGTCTGGTCAAGAAGACCAAGTTCTCCGAGTACCAGTCGCGCAACCAGGTGCTCAACGCCATCCGCCTCAACGACGACGACGAGGTGGTGACGGTGCGCGCCACCACCGGCGACAACGACCTGATGATGTTCAGCCGTCACGGCCAGGGAATCCGCTTCTCCGAGCACGACGTCCGCCCGATGGGACGGGACACTCAGGGAGTCCGCGGCATCCGGCTGCGCACCGGTGACGAGGTGGTGGCGGCGGCGTGCGCCAGCGAGGGCGACGACATGTTGCTGCTCACCTCGGGCGGCTACGGCAAGCGGACCCGCACCGACGAGTTCCCCCGCCAGAACCGTGGCGGGATCGGCGTCAAGGCGATGAAGCTGACCCGGGCCCGTGGCACGCTGGTCGATGCCAGGGCGGTCGCTCCCGGCGACGAGATCGTCGCCATCTCGACCAGCGGCATCGTGTTGCGCGCCTCGGTGGACACGGTGAGCCGCCAGCGTCGCGACTCGACCGGTGTCAAGGTGATGAACCTCGGACCGGGTGCGCAGCTCTCCGCCGTGGCACTGGTGGTCGGCGACGAAATCCCCGGGGAACCGGAAGCCTGAGCGGAGCCGCCGACGCTACCGGTGGGCGCCGTCCACCGGTGAACACGTCGCAACTCCCCCCGGGCGGTACACTCTCCTCGTCCCCAGGAGCAAACATGCAAGTTCGACGCGTACGCCGGGTAATCCGGAAGATCGATCCGTGGACCGTCTTGAAGGCATCTCTGATCTTCAATGCGGTGGCCGGGCTCGTCTTCGTGCTCGGAATGTGGGTCATGTGGTCGATCGCCGTACAGCGCGGGATCCCCGAGGGCATCGCCGACATCTTCGAGAGCCTCACCCTGACGTTCACGCCCGACGGTGAGCTGTATTTCCGGGCCCTGGTGCTGCTGTCGATCATCGGTGTCGTGGTGGCCACCGGAGGGATGACCCTGGGCGCCGTCATGTACAACCTGATCTCCGACATGGTCGGCGGCATCGAGTTCACCGTGCTCGAAGAGACCCACGAACCCGTCGCCGTCCAACAGGCGCCCACAGGACGCCCCGGTCAGCCGACCCGCCCGGCGACCTCCACCATCCCCCCCCGCAACAAGGTCCCCGCCAAGTCGCCCTGACCTGACCGTCAGACGACCTGTCCGCTCCGGCCCGGTGCACCTCACAAGTCCTCACGCGCCATGACGTCGATGTTGGTTCCGACCGGGAGGAAACTCGGCGACCCAGAGACGTCGCTGATATACGCCGTCATGTGCCACGTCGAGGGGGTCGCGTCAGCGGCTGCTGTCGAGGTGCTCGGACGGAGCACAACCACCAAGTCAGCGGCACAGGTCACTCGGTCAGCGATGTCGCAGACAAGCTCGTCATCGACGGACGAACGGCGCCACCTCCCGGTGGTCTCGGGGAGTTCGAGGGCGTCGCTGGAATAGACCGTGGCCGAATGACTGCCCGATGGCTCGACCCAGGCGAGCGCCGCCACCGACAGGTGTGACCCTATGCCCGAGGAGTCGCCATATTCGAACGCCGACGGATAGCTGACCTCGACACGGACCGGGATCTGTACCCCCTCAGGCGACTCGGTCGTGCTGGGGATATCTCCCTCGATCGATGCGTTGATTCGACCCGGTGTCTCAAACGGATGCAACCCGCAGCCGGCAAGAGTCACCGCCACAAGGGCGACGACCCGCCTTCGCCGAGTCGGTCGCTGAACTCTGAGACTCGACACAGTGGTCAGCCGAGCGGAGCCCTCGAACTCCCCGGCCCGCCCAGGTCGGGTCTGCCGCATGCGCCACGGGTTCGACGTCACGATTCCTCAGTCACGTTTCACGAGGTCGATGTTGGTCCCCACGGGCAGAAACGGCGGCAACCCGGAGACATCGCTGATATAGGCCGTCATGTGCCACTCCGCGAGGTTCGCCTCGACGCCTGCTCCCGAGGCGATCGGACGAAACACAACCACCAGATCAGCGGTGCAGGTCACCCGGTCAGCGATCTCGCAGACAAGCTCGTCGTTGACCGCCAATCGACCCCATCCTCCGGGGAGAGCCGGAAGCTCAACGCTATCGTTGGAAAGGACCGAGGCCGCGTGGACGCCGGTGGGCGTGACCCCGACGGTTGCTGCCACCTCGAGGTGCGACCCTATGCCGGAGGAATCGCCGTACTCATAGGCTGACGGGTAGCTGACCTCGATTCGGACAGGGATCTGCACCCCCTCAGGAGACTCCGTGACACTGGGCACATCTCCCTCGATCGATGCGTTGATTCGACCGGGTGTCTCGAACGGATGCAACCCGCAGCCGGCAAGCGTCACCGCCAGAAACACGACGACCAGCTTTCGCCGAATCCGTAGCGGAACGCTGCGACCCGACCCAGCGATCGACCTACCGACTGACAATGGCTCCGGGACCGGGCTGTGCAGAAAATCTCTCATCGACCCGACGAGTTTCCCATTGTCCGAGCTGGTTGACCACCGACTCTTGATGGTCCCGTGCGGTGCGCTGCCTGGTCGTGGCGGCCGTCGGTGACACGGCTGGCCTGCGGACATTGGCGCCGCGCCCCGCCCCGTCTGCGTCCGCGCAGCGTCCGCAGCCACCCCGCCGACGGGCGGGCGCTGAGGATGTGGGTGCCCCTTCTTGGCCCTCCCCGCCCCGGGGGGCGGGGTGCCTCCGAGGTTCTGGGAGGAGGTGGGGCGGGGCGCGAGCTAGCTTCCCCTGAGGTCGACCTGTCGCGTGCGGTGCGAGTTGCCTTGAGCGCAATGACGCTGAACGAGCGACCGTCGGTGACGCTGCTGGCGAGGCGGACATTGACGCCGCGCTCCGCCCCGTCTGCGTCCGCAAGGCGTCCGCAGCCACCCCTCCTCCCGAGGAGGGGAGGGCCAGGAAAGGAGGGCCGAGAAGGGGACGCAGCGTAGATGCGCGGTTCGTTGGCCCCCTGCCCAAGAAGACCT
Organism: uncultured Acidimicrobiia bacterium; assembly: GCA_963708235.1. Lineage (GTDB taxonomy): Bacteria > Actinomycetota > Acidimicrobiia > Spongiisociales > UBA5794. Next base: position 3,645,398 of record OY970200.1, read on the forward strand.
TCGGTGTGGCAGCAGGTATTCCGACACTCCCTGGGAGGCGGGGAACGGCGGGGAGGGCCAGAAGGGGTATCCGATTGCCAGATCACTTCCTGCGGAGCGCAGGAAACCGCGAGTCGGCAATGGCGGCGTTCGGTCAGGGTTGGTGGGTGACCGTGTAGGTGGCTACGTCGAGACCGGCTCGGAGGGCGGCGCCGAGGTAGGGGAAGGGGCGCTCGCTGGGGCGGGTCAGGCCGGGGGGGAAGTCGACGGCGGTGATGGCGCCGGCGGCGAGGGCGAGGGCTTCGAGGTGGATGGCGAGATCGGCGACGCCGACGATGCGTTCGATGACGCCGTCGGTGGTTCCGGTGGTGACCTTTGCCATCGCCCCGGCCCACTCGCCGAGCACCGGGGCCACGTAGGCACGGTGCAGGTCATCGCTCGGGCGCAGCTTCCCCCAACGGGGTCCCACGGGGTCGGGGAAGGGGATCGCCTCGCCGCGGCGACGTGGCTTGCCGGGTTCGGTCCAGGCGTACATCACGTCGAGGACCTCGCCGTTGCGGTCGATCTCGTGCGCCGCCAGCGTGGCGGCGATCCCGTGCCCGAGGTTGGCGCCCACCAGTAGGGTCCGACCGCGTTCGGCGAACCCGGCGCCGAGCTCGGTGAGGTCGGTGCCGTCGGTGGTCCACAGGACACAGGAGACCCCGGCGTCGAGTGCCCGGGTCAGATGGTCGGCGGTGTCGGTATCTGCGTCGGTGACGTAGACGTCGTAAGTGGAGAGGTCGCTGACCGCCTCGACGCGAGGGTCGCTGCCCCGGCGCCGCTGCTTGTCGACAAGACCCAGCTTCTCCAGCCCGGCCTCGGCGAGGAGGACCCTTCCGGTGCGGGTCCCCACCTCGGTGTGCTGATCGAGGGCGATCCGCATCTCAGCGGTCGCTGTGGCGGGGTTCGGCGGGTTGCCAGGTGCCCGACCGGCGGGGTGGGCGCACCGGCCGGCGCATGAATGCCACGGCGAGGGCTGCCGCAACAACGGCTGCGGTGATTCGGGTGCGCGGGGTCATGGCGGTCAGCGTAGTGGGGGGCCGCTTGCTTGCCGTCCTACGGGAGGGGCCCCGGCTGTCACGGCATCCACGACCGACTGGCGCGCCTCGGTGAGCGGATCGATCAGGGCGGAGCGCTCGGCGGTGACCCGCCACGACACGATGGTGGCGACCAACCGGATCACCCCCTCGATCCACAGCAGCGCCAGGAATCCGGCAGCGGCGAACCCGACGGCCGCCGCCGTCACCCGGAGGGCGCCGTCGGTGAACATCGATCCGGCGATGAACCACGACACCGGAAACACCACCATTGCCACCAGGAGACGCACCGTGCCCTTGGTCACCGGGGTGTGCACCCCGAGGCTGATCGCCGCCACCACGGCGGCAGGGGGAGCGTTGGCGAGCACACCGGCGAGCACCAGCGGACCGGTGACGAGATACACCACGGACAGGATCACCACCGAGCGCAGCAGGTCCCGTCGGCGCACCACACCGATGAGTTGGCGATCATCGAGGTGGAACAGGTGGAGCAGCAGAACGTAGGCCGCCACGGTGGAGCGCAGCGACCGGCGCTGTTCGGCGGGGAGTCGACCCAGTCGACGCGCCAGTTGCACCTTGTCGACCAGTGGCGGGGTCGGTCGGTGTGGGGTGGCCAGCGCCACCGCCGCCGCCTCCTCGAGCGCACGCCACTCGTCCACCGTCTCGAAGTCGGGGGCGACGGCGCGGAGCCGCGCCTCGATCAGCTCGGTGAGCCTGCGGACCGCCTCGTGGTCGTCCTCGCCCCCGCCGCCCCCGTCGGGTCCGGCCAGCGCCGCCAGCTCCCGGTCGAGATCGATCGCCTCCCCGAACTCGACCACCACACCGGAGCGCAACGCCAACTTGTCGTCGTAGGTGAGCCCGACCGGGACGATGTGGAGACCGTGTACCCCGGAGTCCCGTGCCCCGAGGGCGATCCGGGCGGCACCGGTGTGGGTGCGCACCATGTGGGCCCGGTCGTGGGTGGTGCCCTCCGGGAAGATGGCGACGGTGGCGTTACGGGCGAGCACCCGGTGGCAGGCGGCGAAGGTCGACTCATTGGAGGGTCTGCCGTCGGGTTGGTCCTGGCGACGCTGCACCAACACCACCCCGCCGAAGGCGAGCAGGGGCCGAACCAGCGGGTTGTTGCCCAGCGTCGCCTTCCCCAGAAACCGCGGCAGCCGTCCCAGCGCCGCCGTGACCGCCACCGGATCGACGAATCCGTTGAAGTGGTTGGCGACGATCAGCACCGGCCGCTCACCGCTCACCGGCCGGGTACCCGCCGTCTCGTAGCGACGGAAGAACCCCCACACCATGACCCTGGTCAGCAGCGCCAATGTGCGATCCAGGAGCGACCTCATCGGCGCTCCCGGAGCGTCGGGGTCGCCGCATCCTGGCGGCCGCGTCGTGTCGGAGGCGGTGGGGTGCGGTGGAGCGGGGTCGCTGGCATCGGGTCACGCTACCGGACCGCCCCCGGCGGCGACGACCGGTCCGGGTTCCGGGCCGCCGTCACCGGACGGGACGGTACATTGGGGGCAGCGATCCGAAGGGACCCATGACCGACGCTGCCACCCCTACCGATGCCGAGTCGGCCCGACTCGGTCGCCAGCTCGCCGGCCACCCGTTCGTCCAAGGTCTCCCACCCGGGGACCTCGCCGCACTGGCCGATCTTGCGATGGTTGCCGATTTCGAGCCGAACAAGATCCTGTTCCGCACCGGCGAGGACGCTGACCGCTTCTTTCTGATCCGCTCCGGGGTGGTCTCCCTCACCGTCGATGCGGGCGACCCGGTGCCCCGCACCATCGAGCTGATCTCGGAGGGCTCCGCCCTGGGATGGTCGTGGCTGTTCGACCCGCAGCAGTGGCAGTTCGACGCCGTCGCCAAGACCCCGGTTCGCGGGATCGCCTTCGACGCCGCGGCGTTGCGCGCCTATTGCGAGGACAACCCCGGTTTCGGATACCGGCTGGTGCTGCGGATGGCCGAGATCATCGCCCGCCGTCTCCACGCCACCCGTCGCCAGGTGCTCAACCTGTCGCGCTCGACGTCACCAGCGGTGGCGTGATTCGCCGCGGCGTCGATCGTGAAGGAGGGCCCGGCCGGCGTTCCCGTCGGTCCGGGGGCCGAGGTCGGCCTACTCGGTGGCGAAGGCGTCGAGCACCGGAAGCAGTACCTCGGCGACCAGAGCGTCACGCTCGTCGGCCGAGCTGACCAGGATGACGATGCCGGTGCTGCCGTCGCCTGGGCCGATGGCGACGTCGGCGGAGAACCCGTCGAGGTTCCCCCGATAGCGGGTCCAGGTGCGGCCCCCACGCTCTTCGGTGCCCACCGGCTCGGGATCGTCGTCGAGGCCGAGCTGGGAGCCGAGCAGCCCGATCAGGTTCTCGGGATCGGCGGCCATCGGCGCCGCCTGCTGGATGATGGCGGTCTGGTCCACCATGGTCGTCTGCCGGGCCCATGCGCCGGGGCTCACCGTTTCCCAGGTGTCGGGTACGACACCGGTGACGGTGACTCCGAAGATGTCCTCCTCGAACTCGACGAGTACGAACGGGGCGACGACGGTTTCGCCGGCAATGACGAACTCCGGGCCGCCCATCGCCGCCACACAGCCGGTGTCGGGCTCGGCGGTCGGGTTGTCGAAGAAGGCAATGGCGATCTCGGTGGAGCAGTCGCTCGACAGCGATGCGGCGTGGCCCAGACCGGGGAACTCGACAAAGGTGACGTTCTCCAACGTCGATGCGGCCCGCTCCCCCCACTGCGGCGGGGTGATCGGGTCGTATTCGCCGGCCATCACCAGCGTCGGGATGGAACTGGAAACCGCCTCGTTCTCGACGGGGTCGGCGACACCTGCTGCCCACAGCTCGCAGATGTCGAACATCGGCATGCCGATGTTGCTGGCACCGGCGAAGAACTGCTCCAACCGCGGCTGGGCGGCGGTGGCGGCGGCGACTTCTTCAGGTGTGGTGAATGGAAGTTCCTCGTTGCACTGCACCGCCAGGTTCATCCCGTAGCTGAAGAAGGCTCCGTTGGCGAGGTCGTTGGTGAGCAGCAGCGAGATGGTGGCGTCCTCGCCCGCCTCGATCTCGGTGATCATCTGGGGGAGCACCGGGATGACCTCGGCGGAGTAGAGACCCTGGAACACCGATGCGATGAGGAAATCGCCGTTGACGAGCACATCGTGCCGATCTCCGGTGAACACGTCACGCACCGTGGTCTCCAGCGGCTCATCCTCGAGGGTGTCGACGAGGGCGTAGAACCGGTCCTCCAGATCGGGGTAGGCCTCGTTGCAGGCGGCATCGGCGGCGCACCCGGCGAAGAACACATCGAGCGCCCGGGCCAGGTTGGCCGGGGCCCGGGTGATCAGATCGACGTCAGGGGTGTAGGCGGAGTCGAGGATGACGCTGCGGACCCCCTCGGGGTGGTCGCGCATCACCGTGGTCGCCAGTCGTGTGCCGTAACTGATCCCGAACAGGTTCCACTCGTCGATGTCGAGGGCGACCCGCAGATCGGCGACGTCGGCGGCGTTGGTGGCGCTGTTGTAGGCAGTGAAGTCGACATCGTCGCCGGCGAGCCGCTCCCGGCATTCGGTCAGCGCCTCGAACTCCTGGGCGACGAATTCCTCGGCGGTCGGAGCATCGTCGAGGAGTTCGAACTGGAGCTCGCGGGTCTCGTCGCACTTGAGCGACGGTACCGAGTGACCGGTGCCCCGCTGATCGAAGAAGATCAGATCGCGGGTCTCCAGGAACGGCGCCCAGGTGGTCTGGATCGAGAACTGGAGCGTGTCGAGCGTTTCCCCGCCGGGTCCGCCGTCGAGGTAGACGATGGGGTCGTCGGCGGCGTCGGGGTTCTCGCTCTCGAAGATCGCCACATGGATCCGCACCTCGGGCCCGCCGGGGTCTTCCCGGTTCTCGGGGACACTCAGGAACCCGCACCGAACCGGAACCTCGACGAGCAGATCGAACTCGCAGTCGGCTTCACTGAACGTCGGCTCGAACACCGTCGGTGGAGTGGTGTCGTCTGGGGCGGTGGTCGTCGTTGTTGCCGTGGTGGTCGTCGGTGTCGCGGTATCGCCACCCCCGGATCGACCCATCAGGAAGGCGGTGACAACCAGGGCGACGGCGACGACGAAGAACACAATGGAGGTGGTGGTCCGGCTCATGTGGGAGCCACCATAGATGCCAACCGTGCGTTGCCGACCTACCGGGTGCCCTGCCCCGTCCCCGCCGCTATCTCGAGGCGGGAACAGATCGTCCGCCACCTGGTCGACCGCAGGCGTGTTCTCACCGGACCTGCTCCGTCGCGATCAGCCCAGCGCCCGGCGGAGGAAGGCGGCCATCTGTCCGCGGGTGACGCGGTCGTTGGGGCAGAAGCGGGTGTTGGCGGGAGGGTTGCAACCCTTGGTGACACCGACGGCGGCAAGCCATTCGATGTCGGCCCGGAAGACCGAGCTGCCGGTGTCGGCGAAGGTGGTTCTCGGTCCGGGGGTGAGCTGGTCGGAGAGGGCTCTACGTAGGAAGGCGGCCATCTGCCCGCGGGTGACGGGGTCGTTGGGGCAGAAGCGGGTGTTGGCGGGTGGGTTGCAGCCCTTGGTGACACCGACGGCGGCAAGCCATTGGATGTCGGCGTTGAAGACGGAGTTGGCGGTGTCGGTGAACGACGTCTGCGGTCCGGGGGTGAGCTGGTCGGATAGTGCCCGGCGGAGGAAGGCGGCCATCTGTCCGCGGGTAACGGTATCGCTGGGGCAGAACCGGGTGTTGGCAGGCGGGTTGCAGCCCTTGGTGATCCCGCTGCCGGCGAGCCATGCAATGTCCGCCTTGAACACCGAACTCGCCGTGTCGACAAAGGCGGGGGTCGGCGGCGGTGTGGTGGTCGTGGTGGTGGTGGTGGTGGTGGTGGTGGTGGTCGTGGTCGGCGGCGTCGTTCCTGGGAGCACTCCCACATGGAACGCAAAGTCCACCGGTCCCGACGAGACCGCCGGTCCTCCGGCGAGCGTGCCGCGGGCCTCGGCGGTGATCGTGTACCGGCCGGCGGCGGAAAATGCCCAGTTGGCGTGGACGTGTGAGCCCGTCTGCACCCCGATGGTGTCGGGCAACCCGTTGCGGGTGTTGACGAGGACGTCGATGGCGCCGAACGACCCGGCCTGGAAGATCGCGAGGTGCCCCGGCCCGCTCACCGACAGCACCCGCAGTTCGAGCTGGTTGCCCTGCAGCACCCCGGAGCCGATCAGCTCGGTGCTCCATCCCGGCCACAGCAGGTTCGGGTTCTGGGTCTGGGGGAGGATCCAGACATCGCTCCCCGCCGATCCGAGGAACGAAAATGCCGGGTTGGCGGGCACCGTGGTCTTCGCAGCCGGCTTGACGTGGGAGAGCACATCTGCGGGGTTGCGGTAGACCGGGGAGCTACCGGTGTCGTCCTTCACCCGGATCTCGAGGTCGCCGCTCTGGACCCGCATCGAGAAGAGATCGACGTGTCCGGAGGAAAGCACCAGCGGTGAGGATGCCGACACGGCAATGGCGGTGGTGATCACAAGGGCGGCTGAGGCGAGCAGCACCGTGATGAGCGGGCGGTGGCGGAAGCGGGTCAACACGCGAACTCCAAACAGACTGAGATTGATTGTCGATCCCACCGTAGGCGCGGTCTGTGACAAGGGCAACCCGGGTTTTCGACGGCCGATCGATGCTTGGACTAAGACTCATTCTCGACTACGGTGCCGATGGCTCCATGAGCTTCCCTCGTCGGGGCGTCTGATCAGGTCCATCCGGTGTCGCCCGATGTTCGAGACGACGCCCGTGGTTCCGACCGCCAGATCACCAGACCACCCGCCAGGACACTCGATCGATGCATGCCATCCGTCACACACATCAGGGAATGGACCGGTTCGGCGCCCGCCGGCGCTCCGTGCCGGGTCGTGTCCGCACGGGGGTCCGTGCCATGGTCTTCGTGGTCGTGCCGGTGGCGGTTGCCGCCTGCGGCACCCCGCCCGGGCTGAGCACCGCCGACGACCGGCTCCAGGTGGTGACCACCACCGGCATCCTGCGGGATCTGGTGGAGCAGGTCGGAGGGGAGCGCGTCAACGTCGCCTCGCTGGTTCCCGACAGCGCCGACCCGCACTCGTTCGAACCGACGCTGCGGAGCGTCCGCGACGTCGTGTACGCCGACGTGGCCTTCAGCAACTACCTGATGCTCGAACAGCACTCGATCATCAAGACGCTCGACGCCAACCTCGGCGACGACGTCCCCAACATCTCGCTCGCCGAGGATGCCGTCAAGTACGCCGCCGAGATCATCCCGCTGGTCGAGAACGTCAACCTCGACACCATCTGGCTCGGGCTGCGCGCCGGCGGCGATGGAGCCCGGCATGCGGCGACCCGGACCTCCGACGTCCTCTTGTCGGCCATCGATGCCGCAGGACCCGGTGACGTCTACGGGTTCCTCACCGGCACCTTCGGCGACGCCGAGGTCTACTTCGACACGAGCAACGGCTTCGACGCCGCCGGTGGCTTCAAGGACGACACCGCGGTGCTTCCCGTCGACGCCCATACCCACATGTCCTGGGTGTTCACCACTCCCGGCATCTACCGACTGACCTTTCAGGGAGCGCTCCAGGTGGACGCCACCTCCCGACCGGTGCCGATGGGGACGGCGACGGTGGTCTTCGCCGTCGGAGTCGATCCCAACGATGTGGTCCCCGGGGCGACCATCCTCGACGAGGGACACGCCGACCTCACCATCGACGTCGACAGCGGCGGGATCTACGTCCTGTACGACCCCCACGGCGGCGGGGAGGGGACGCAGACGGCGCACCCGGCCGACACTGTGGTCATCGAGGTGCCCAACAAGGCACTCACCGAAGTCCCGCCGGGTCACCAGTACGGGTTCCTCGGCCGGCCGGGCGAGCAGATCTACGAGCTGCCCCAGGCGGTACTCGGCAAACACGTCCACGGCGAGATCGACCCGCACCTGTGGCAGAACGTCCGCAACGTCATGTCCTACGTGGAGCTGATCCGCGACACCCTGATCGGCGCCGACCCGGACGGGGCACGCATCTATCGGGCCAACGCCGACGCCTACCTGCACCAGCTCGACGTTCTCGACCGCGAGGTCGCCGCCACCATCGCCGCCATCCCCGAACGGCGCCGCCACCTGGTGACCACCCACGACGCCTTCGGCTACCTCGCCGATGCGTATGGGATCGAGGTCGCCGGCTTCGTGACACCGAATCCGTCGACCGAGCCTTCGCTGTTCGCCCGCCGCAAGCTGTCGGAGACGGTCCGCAACCTCCAGGTACCCGCCGTGTTCCTGGAGCCCGGTCTTGCCACACGGTCGTCGACGCTCACCGAGGTCGCCGCCGAGCAGGGGATTGTGGTGTGCCCCATCTACAGCGACGCCTTCGACGCCACCGTGACCAACTACCTCGAGATGATGCGCTTCAACGCCGGATCGCTGCTGGCCTGTCTGGGCGGCGAGTCCGGCGTGGACCCGACGACCGAAGGAACCGACCAATCGTGAACCCCACCGTCAACGACCTCACCACGTGCCGGAGACCCCGGCGGAGTTTCCGCACCGTGGTGCTGCTGCTTGGTGCTGCCGCCCTGGCCCTGGGCCCCGCAGCCGCCGTCCTCGCCCAGGACGAAGACCCGAACCTCGATCAGACCATCGGGTCGGAACAGGAGATCGTGACCGGGGAGCAGGCGGTGCTCGACATCGGCCACGTCGACATCGGGCCCCGGTTTGTCGACGGGGCATGGACCGTCCTCATCCACGATGACGCCGCAAAGGCCGACCCCGACACCCCGAGCGTGTGGCGCTATCCGGAGGATGCCGTGTTTGCCGTCGGCGACGCCGCCATACTCGCGGTCCCTGACGACGAAACCTATGCGTTCATCGGCGCCGACCCCGGTGCCGAGGTCTACGTCGTCCCCCAGACCCAGCACCCCGATGTGGTGTGGGTGGGCTGGAACACACAGGACCCCGAGGTCATGGAGACCATCGATCGCGGGGTCACCATGTCGCTCACCGCCGTGGAGGGTCCGGGCAGTCTGGTCGTCTATCTCCAGTCCGGCAGTTTCGAGGCGCCGAATGTGCTGTGGGACTCGAAAATCCCCGAAGTGCAGTCGGCGTGGGTCGATGTCAACACCCATGCCCACGCCAACTGGGTGTTCACCGAACCGGGGGTGTACCTGGTGGAGATGGAGGTCGCCGCCGACCTCATCGACGGCACCACCGTTTCCGACACCAGAGCCCTGCGCTTCGCCGTTGGGGACGCCACCGCCGCCGAGGATGCGTTCTCCGCCACCTCGGCGTTGCCAGCGGATACATCCACCGGCGATGACGATCCCGCCGTCGAGCCGGCCTCCGGTACGACGGCGTCAACCAGTGACGATGGTGCCGGCGGCGACCCGGCAGCCGGCGACGGTTCCGGCGAGAACGAGTCGGACGACGGGTCCGATGGAGTCATGACGACGATCATCGTGGTGGTGGCGCTGGCGTTGGCCCTCGGTTTGGTGACCGTGTCGGTCCGCAGTCGGTCGGCGAAACGTCGTGGCATGGTTGGCAAGAACGACGGCCGGCCGTGAGTGCATCCCAGGTCCAACAGGTGACCTCGCACCAGCCCCCCGCCGGGGCCGAGGCGGTCGGCCCGCTGCGGGTCTCCGGTGTCGCCGTCGACCTCGGGGGCCGGCCGGTGCTGACCGACGTCGACCTCGCCGTCGACCACGGTGAGCTGGTCGGTCTCGTCGGGCCCAACGGTGCCGGCAAGACCACGTTGTTGCGGGCCATCCAGGGGCTGCTGCCGTTACGGTCAGGCGAGATCCTCGTCGAGGGTCGGCCGACCCGACCCGGTCGCACCCAGCTCGGCTACGTCCCCCAACGCCACGAGTTCGCCTGGGACTTCCCGATCTCGGTGGACGACGCCGTCATGACCGGACGCACCGGAAAGCTGGGGCTGTTCCGCCGTCCCGGCGTCTCCGACTGGGGTGCGGTCGGTACCGCCCTGGAGCGGGTGCGGATGTCCGACCTGCGGGACCGTCCCGTCGGCGAGCTGTCGGGAGGGCAACGCCAGCGGGTGCTGGTGGCGAGGGCGTTGGCGTTGGAGCCCGCCGTGCTGCTGCTCGACGAGCCGTTCACCGGGCTCGATATGCCGACCCAGGAGCTGCTCTCCGATCTGTTCGCCGGTCTCGCCGCCGAGGGTCGGGCCGTACTGATGACCACCCACGACCTGCTCGGAGCGATGTACAGCTGCGACCGGCTGGCGTTGCTCAACCGCACCGTGGTCGCTTCCGGTCCCCCCGGCGAGCTGAAGGACCCCGAGGTGTGGATGGAGACATTTGGGATCAGGCCGACCAGTCCCATGCTCCGACTGTTGGGAGGGGTGTGAGCGAATGCCGATCAGCGACTTCGTCACCGACCTGTTCAACCCCGATCTGGCATTCCTCGCCAAGGCGCTCATCGTCGCCGTGATGTCGTCGGTGGTGTGCGGCGTCGTCGGAACCTATGTGGTGCTCCGTGGCATGGCCTTCATCGGCGATGCGGTCGCCCACGCCGTGTTCCCCGGGCTTGCCGTCGCCTTCGTGGTGTCGGGAAACCTGATCCTCGGCGGCACCATCGCCGGAGTGATCACGGCGATCCTCGTCGCCGTCTTCGCCCAGAACCGCCGCCTCAAGGAGGACTCCGTCATCGGGGTGTTCTTCGTCGCCGCCTTCGCCCTCGGCATCGTCATCATCTCCCAGGCGCCGGGATACGCCGGGTCGCTGCAGCAGTTCCTGTTCGGCTCGATCACCGGCATCCCCGACGAGGACATCCCCATTGTCGGGCTGACCGGGCTCGGGATCCTGGCGGTGCTGCTCGCATTCCACAAGGAGTTGGTCGCCGTCTCACTCGACCGTGAGATGGCCCGGTCGATGGGTCTCAGGGTGTTCTGGCTCGACATCGGCCTCTACGTGCTGGTGACCCTGGCGGTGGTGATCTCGGTGCAGACCATCGGCAACATCCTGGTGCTGGCGCTGCTCATCACCCCCGCCGCCACCGCCCGGCTGCTCACCGACCGGCTCGGTGCGATGATGGTTTTGTCGCCCGTCATCGGCGGTCTCGCCGCCCTCGTCGGGTTGTACATCTCGTGGTCGTGGGACCTCCCCACCGGCGGCACCATCGTCCTCGTCCTGACCGCGGCGTTCCTCGTCGCCTGGGTCGCCGCTCCCCGCCATGGCGTGGTCGCCCGCCGCCGTCTGGTCAGTCAAACAGGCTGAACCCGGCGTCTCGACCGCGCAGTCGCCCCGAGAGGGGTCGATCCGCCCGAACGGTGCGGTGCGAGGCGATCGGCAGACCCAACCACCCGACTGCGTTTGATAATCATTCTTGATATATCTACGGTGTGTCGACCTTGCCCATGCCAATCGAGGAGGTTGTATGAGATCGTCCAAGAGACTGCGCCTGCTGGCCCTGGTAGCCGCTGTCGCTCTCACCACGTTGAGCGGACTGGCCCCGGCCTCGGCCGGCAACAGCGATGACCGCATCGTCCTGTCCCAGGGGCACACCGATGCCCTGGACGTCCATCATGAGGGAGGCCAGCTCTCCCTCAAGATCAAGGACGACACGGGCGGTCCGCCCGTCGTCCGCGACCCCGCCGACGTGTTGTTCCAGGCACTTCCGGGTTCGGCGGTGACCGTACCCGAGAACCCGACGTTCGCCTTCCTGGGCAATCCCGGGGACACGGTGCACGTCCTTCCGATGACCCAGAACCAATCCCTGCTCTGGCCCGGATGGAGCACCGAGCGCCTCTCGAGCGGTGTCTTCCAGAACAACCGTCTTGACTTCAAGCTGCTCTCCGTCGACGGCCCCGGACGGTTCGTCCTCTACCAGACGGCGGGCTTCGGCTCGGTGATCATCCAGGCCAACTCGAACGACGGTCTTCCCGACACCTGGACCACCCCGACGGGGAGCCACGTCCATGCCAACTGGGCCTTCGGTGCGCTCGGTCGCTACACCTTGACCTTCGAGGTCAGCGGCACCCTGCTCGACGGCACCCCGGTGACCACCCGTCCCGTGGCATACGAGTTCCACGTCGGGGATCTTCCGGCAGATCCGGCGACCACCCTGAGTATCACCGGCATGCAATCCGAGTACGAGCCGGGGGACACGGTGACTCTCACCGCCGTCCAGGACCCCCCCACCGACCTGGACCACTATCACTGGTTCGTCAAGGTGGCCGGTGACGATACGTTCCGGGTGATTTCGGGGGCAGGAGCCGGCGCCTACTCCTTCACCGCCACCGAGGAGCTTCACGGGGCCCAGTACCTGGCGCGACTCTACGGCGACGGCCACACCGTGGTCGCCGAGTCGCCGCCGGTCACGTTGAACGTCGATGCGCCCGACATCCAGATCTTCGTCTTCAACAACCTCTCGCACCACTACCACCAGGGCGGCAACATCAACCTGTCGCTGACGGTCGATCCGGACCTGGTTCCTGGTGACCAGATCGCGTGGGAGTGGAGGTGGCCGGGAATGGAAGGCTGGCTGACGTTCCCCGGTATTTCGGGAACGCAGGCCAAGCAGCACACCCTGACGGCTGAACAGGCGCTCCATGGGGTGCAGCTGAGGGCGACGCTGGACTTCGCCGCCGATGGCAAAGACTCGATCGTCGCTCCCGCGGTGACCATCGCGGTCGACGACCACGGAGCCGCGGCCCGGCAGCAGCCCACCGTCGCCGGCGACACCGCGGTGACGGTCGGCGACCAGGTCGAGTTGGGTGTCGAACTGCCCGCCAACGGCCCGACCGTTCTCGACACCTACCGGTGGGAGCGAAAGGCGCCCGGCGGCGAGGAGTTCGATGTCATCGACGGCATGACCGGAGCGACATTGTCGTTTGCGGCGTCGCTGGCGGATGACGGGGCCGAGTACCGGGTGTCGCTGGTGAAGCCGAACGGCAGCGTTGCCTATGGTCCTTCTCCGGCGGTGGCCCTGTCGGTCGGCGCCGCCCAGACTGCCGAGGAGGCGGCTGCGATGTTGCGTAACACCGTTGCCGGTCTGGAGTTGGATGCGTCTCAGGCGAAGCTGGTGCGGTTCCTCGACCGCATCGACCGTGAGGTTGCGGCCCGATCAGGTGGGGAGGCGTGTCGAGCCGTCGACTCATATGTCGCCGAGATCGTGAGGCTCGCCAGCCAGCGACCGGAACGCAACCCGCTTCCCGCTGACACCGCAGCGCTCCTCACCGAACTCGCCGGTGGTGTCGCCACCGCCCTCGACTGCCACACGGCCGGAAGCGGAGCGATGTGAGCAGCCGCTAGACCGACAACGGTCAGTATCCGACGAGGAGAGGGGGGTGTGCTGTGTGGAGGAGCACACCCCCCTCTTCGTGTCGGTCGACGGGGTATGACGCATCGATGGGAGCGGACGTCTCGGTTCGTTGTCCTTCCTCGCCATCGACCCCGTCGGCTGATGCCACCGCCATCTGATGCCACCGCCATCTGATGCCTGGGCGGACGATCGGGGGAGGGTCCCTTCACCGCACGGTCAGGGTTGTGACCAGGTAGGAGACCTCGATCCGGTGCTTCCCGTCGCGACGGTTCCCGCATCGGGTGATGGCTTCGAGCAGGTCGGTGCGTGCCGGCGGCCACCGCTCCCCGAGCGTCTGCGCTGCCAGCAGGATCGGTGGGCTGTGTCGTTCGAAGAGTTCGATCAACGTCTCTGGAGACTCGACGGCGAGCTCGAAGCTTCGCTCGTCGACGACGGCCTCGACGCCGGCAACGGTTCGGATGCCCTCCTCCGACTCGTGCCACGGGGCAGGCGCTTCGGGGAAGTATCCGGCCATGATGCGCCTGATGTCGCCGAACAACCCGTTCGGCGACCAGCTCGTGAACACGATGCTGCCCCCCGGTCTCGTGATCCGCCTGGCCTCACCGAGGGCGGCGGCGGGATCGGCGGCGAAGACGAGTCCGAAGGTGGAGGTGACGAGATCGGCCGATGCGGTGGGTAGCGGCAGGGTGGTCACATCTGCTTCGATCCACCTGGCGGTGATGCCGGCTTCGCCGGCACGCCGGGCAGCTTCCGAAAGCAGACTCGGGGTGATGTCGACGCCGACGACCGATCGGGCACCGAGAAGGGCGAGGGCAATGGCGGTGACACCCGTGCCGGTGGCGAGGTCGACGATATCGCGGCCGCTGGCATCGAGCGACGAGGCGACGTCGCGGCCAACCACGCCCCAGAGGTCACCGACGATCCGGTAGTCGCCCACGGACCAGAACTCGGCAGGTGTCATGGCCGGCGAGGATAGTTGTGGGTGGCGATGCCGGCGCACCGGGCGTGGTCCGTCCCGCGGCGCAGGTGGTCTGGGTCGGCGGAGGGTGCGGGTCAGGGCTCGTCGCGTCGCCGAGGACGGCCGGCGGCGAGGGTGATCAGTCCGACCGCCGTCAACGCCACACCAATGGCGGCCATCGGGACCAGTGCATCGGCGCCGGTGAATGGGAGCTTCTCGCGGTCGGTGGTGGCTGCGGTTGCGGTCGTCGCGGTTGTGGCGGTTGTGGCGGCGGTGGTCGTCGTGGTGGTGGTCGTCGTGGTGGTGGTCGTCGTGGTGGTTGAGTCGACGTCGCCGACCGTGAAGACCACGGTGCCCGAGGCGCTGAGCACGGTACCGGAGCGGCGACGTGCCTCCATCGTGAAGGCGAGGTCATACCGGCCCTGCGAGGAGAACGCCCAATTCCCGTGGGCGTGGGTGCCGAGCGGGATATTCATCGTGTCGGGTTGTCCGTCGGCGCTGTCGAACAGGACCGAGGGCGATCCGAAGGAGTCGGTGACGAACAGGGCGAAGTCCCCCGGTCCGTGGACGGCGGTCAGCCGCCAGGTCACTGGTCCGTCTATGTCGGCGGCGCTCAGACCCTCGGTGTTCCAACCTGGCCACAGCAGGTCGGCCTGCTGCACCTGTGGCAGGACCCAGGAGTCGTCGCCGGGGGCGCCCAGGAAGCTGAAGGCGGCGGCGTCGGGCACCGAGATGCGTGACCCGGGCTTGGCATGCAGGGTGACATCGGAGGTACGACGCCAGATCGGCCCTGCGGGATCGCTGCCGTCCTTGATCACCATCAGCAGTTCGCCGTCGACAAGAAGTCCGGCGACGTCGACGTGGACATCGTCGAGAACGACACCGGTCTGGTCCGAGATCTGCTGTGCCGCGGTGGAGGCCGCTTCGACCGGCAGCGTCGCTCCGATCGGGGTTGGGCGCGGGCTCGGCGGGGTGGTGTCGGGCACCGCTGACGCTGACGGTGTGTCGATCGTGGTTGTGGTGGTCGACCCATCTGTAGCCGGTGGTGCCGTGGTCGACGTCGTGGTGGTCTCCGCTATGGGAGGTGAAGCCTGAGTGGTCGTGGGGTCGTCCTCGTTGTCCCCGGTGTCCTCGACGGTCACCAGGTAGCGGGCGGTGGCCGAGGAGACGGCGCCCGACGTGAACTGGGCGGTGATCGCAACCGCAACTCGATAGGTGCCCGGAACGGTGAATCTCCAGGTTGCGTCGCCCACGGTGCCGGCTGGCAGGGTGAGGTCGGTTGCTTCGCCGGGGGTGACCTCGACCTCCTCGCGGTCCCCGGCGAGACCGAAGTCGACGCTGATCGGTTCGGTGCCCTCCTCGATTGCCACCCGCACCTCGAGCACCCCGCCACGGACAGACTCGGGCGCAACGCCGACGGTGGACCACCCGAGCGGCGCCCCGTCGTTGGTCAGTTCCCAAGTCGTGCTTCCATCGGTGTCGGTCACCCGGTGACCGACACCGAGACGGAACGGTGCGGTCAGTGGATCGATGGTGGCCAGGCCGGCGTCGGTTCTTGCAGTTGCGGCAGCGACCAGGGTGCTGTCGGTGAGCTCGACGGTGAGGAGGTTCTCGATGGAGAACGTGTCGTGCCAGGTCGCCGCCACCGCACCCACTGTGCCCACCGACACGAGCGTCACCAGGGCGATCGACACGATCCAGCGTACGAGGTCACCATCGTGAGCCGAGGACCGACGACGGTTGGCGGTGCGCTCGGGGCGTCCCCGGACGGCTCGCTCGGTGTGCACGATGATCCTCCACGTTCCTGGTCGTCTCTCGGGCGATAGCACGCATGCGAAGCCGCTGGTGAGGTGTCGCCAGGGACAGTCTAAATGGAGTGATAATCAATCCCAAATAGTCAAGGAGTCCGGCCACCGAAGCGAGGCGGGACGTCTTGTCCTTCTTCGGGGCGGTCAGGTCAGGCGGTCGAGGACCTTGGCGATCCCGCGGGCCACGGCATCGACGAGATAGGGTCGGAGATCGGCGGGTGGGACGATGTGGTGGACCGAGCCGACATCCCTCGCCCGGGTGACGTCGTGGACGGCGTCGAACTCGTCGGCGACCTCACCGAGCTTCTCGGAATGCACGTCGGGTCGCATCACGTCGAGCTCGGCGAGCAGACGGGCCTTCTCGGCCCCTGCGGCGGCGTCGGCCCGGACCCGCAGCCCGGCGACCCGCGGATCCTGTTCGGTGCGACGGTTGACCTCGCGGGCGAATACCACGGCGGCGGCGGGTGCCCCTCCGATCACCGAGGCGTGGCTGCCGGCGACGGCGGCGACTTCCATGTCGTCGTTGAGACGCTGGGAGAAGACCACGAAAGCGCCCCCGTGATAGCGGGACACCACACAGAACACCAGCGGTCCGTCGAAGTTGACCACAGCCCGGCCGATCTCGGCGCCGTACTCGAGCTGCCAGTTCCGCAGCGACTCCGGTGAGCCGTCGAACCCGGACAGGTTGGCCAGGATCACCACCGGCCGGTTGCCGCTGGCGGCGTTGATGGCCCGGGCGGTCTTCTTCGACGACCGGGGGAACAGGGTTCCCGAGGTCCACTGGCCGGGCCCGTCCACCGGCACCGCCCCGAGCCGTGGGATCGGGGTCGACTCGAAACCGATCAGGGTCACCGGGTTGCCGCCGAGGAACGCATCCCACACCACGGCGATCTCGGCGTCCTGCATCCCGTACCAGCGCTCCAAGGTGGGGAGGTCGGCGTCGACCACCGACTCCATCACCCGGCGCATGTCGAAGGGACGTTTCCGTCCCGGGTTGGCGGTCTCGGAGAAGACGTCACCGATGGTGGCCAGCTCCCCACCGTGGGGATGGGGGGTGACATCGCGGTCGATAGGGTCGGTGGTCGGCGCCGGGCGGGGGAACCGCTCACCGGTCGCCACATAGGAGTACTCGTAATGCTGGATCAGGACCCGGCACGCCTCGGCGAGGTCCCGGGCGAAGTATTGCGCCTGGCCGTTGGGACCCATGATCCGCTCGTATCCGCCGATTCCCTGGTTGTCTTCCGCCGACACCCCACCCGAGTAGTCGAGGGCCTCCTTCCCGGTGAGCACCATGGCGCTCTCGGGGGTCATCACCAGAATGCCCTTGGTATGCATCAGCATGGTGGCCTCGGCGTTCCAGTACGGTTGGGCCCCGACGTTGACTCCGGCAACGACCACGTTGATCTCGCCGCCGTCCTGGGTGAATCCGACGATCCGCCGCAGCACATGGCCGATCCAGTCCATGTTCTCGGTCCCGCTCTCCATGGCGATCAGCGCTCCTGCGGACACCGAGAACCATTCCAGGGGCACCCCGAGTTCGTCGGCGAGGTCGAGGGCGGCCACGATCCGGCGGCACTCGGGTTCGGCGAGGCTTCCCATCCCCCGACTCGGATCACCGAGCACGATGACGCGCCGCATTCCCTCCGGATAGCGGGGCGTGTAGGAGGTGACCACGCCGACCACCACGTTGGCGACGTTTTCGCCCGGTCCCCGATCGACCGGGGCGAGCCGGTCCCCGTCGAGGTCGTACTCGACGAAATCGCCCACCGGGAAGTCGGAGCGGGCCTCACCCTGGGCCGGGGCCAGCATCCTGACCAGCTCGTGGGGATGGACCAGACCCCGACTGCGGAGACGGACCACCTTCTGGTCGTAGGCGCGCAGCGGAGGAATCAGGCCTTCCTCACCGTCGCGGAACGTGAATCGCACCTCTCGACCGGTGGGGTTGCTGACCTCGAGCACCCGGTCGTCGATCGATCCGTCGGGCTGGACCAGGCGGGCCTTGACCGTCAGCCGTTCCAGACCGGTGCCTTCGGTGTCGGGAGCGAGCCGCCCGATGAAGGCGGCGACATCGACCTCGGCGAAGTCCACCACGGGCCAGATGTTGAGGAAGGCCCGGTTCCAGTGCATCCGGCTCTGCATGGTGCGACGGGCCTGGAAACGCCGGATCGACCCCAGGCTCTCGCGGTAGATCCGTTCGAACTCGGGCACCCTCACCACCTGACCACGCTCGTCGTGGATCGGTGTCAGGTCCCGCACCTCGGCGAAGACGAACAGCCGCTCGTCCTTGGGGTTGTCGTAGGCGACGCCGTGGAACAGGTAGATGTCGCCGGCGGTGGGGAGGCGCTGGATGGCGAAGTTGCCGAGGCGGGCCAGTTCGAGGCGGTGCGCCATCATCGGATGGAGGTTGCGGTAGCGGTCGTCCTCGATGAGGCGGCCGGCATCATCGGTGCGGAACGTCAGCACGGTGGCGTCGTCGCGACCCGATCCCGAGCTTGGTGTCGACACCGTGACGATGACCAGGTGCACCGGCGCCGGTGGCGTCCAGGTGTCGAGGTCGGCGAGGAGTTCGTCCCGGATGGCGTCGGTGCCGGCGGCGCTCCCACCACGCCAGATCTGGAGGTCGACGACGATCCTGAGCCCGGGCGGGGCGGCGGCGATCTGCGCCGTCAACGCCCCCAGCAGATCGGCGAGCCGCTCCAGAGGGGCGTAGGGCATCAGGAGCAGATACCGCCTCCCCTCGTGGTGGTAGGTGGCGGTGGCGACACCGAACCCTTCGACCACCGCCGAGCCGACGTCGACGAGATCACGGATCCGGTACCGGCGGCGGGCCATCACTTCGAGGATCATCGCCCGCAACTCGGGGGAGGCGGCGACGAGACGTGCCGACAGCAGCGGGTAGAGGCTGTGGGTGGAGGTGGCGATGGCGTCGAGCCGCTGGCGGCGTTCGTCGGGCGGGGGCGACCCGCCGAGACGGGTCAGATGCTGCTCCACCTCGGCGTAGGCCTCGTGCCGGGCGCGTTCCAGGTGGGGGACGTCGTAGGTCTGGTAGTGGACCTCGCGGGCGATGTCGTGCACCGCCTCGTAGCGGCCCCGCGTCTCGACGATGAGGCGCTCCAGCACGTCGCGCAGCGCCGGATCATCGGCGTCGGGTCCCTGGACCAGCCGGTCCTCGAGGATCCGGAGGACCGGGGCGGTCTGATCCGCCATCCGGGCGTGTGCCTTGGCGATCCGCAGCATGGTGGCGTCGAGGCGGGGACTGGGATCGAGCGATTCGAGGCCGTAGTGCCCGATGGTTCGTTCCAGCCTCCGCACGAAGTCGGCGGGGAGCCCGTCGCCACGGGACGCAGGGTCACGGAGGTAGTTGAACAGGTACTCCTCGCTGCTGCGCCGCGCCGAGACGAGGTCGTCGTCCCCGGGGTCGCGCCGGAACAGCGAGATGATGTCGACGAAGATGCCGAGCAGGGCGTCCTCGGTGGCGAAACGCTCCGCCGTCGTGGCCGGCTCCGGACAGTCCGGACCGGCGCTCTCGTCGAGTTGGGCGGGGTCGATGTCCCATCCCAACAGCATCCGGCGCAACTCATCGAGGTGGTGGGGGCACCGGTCGCGGTGGGTGAGGTCCTCGGTGCGGAGCGGCAGGAAATCGATCCGTGCCGCGGTGATGTCGTCGTCGCTCTCGATCGGGTCGACCACCAGCAGGGCCGTTCCAGGACCGACCTGGACGTTCTCGCGGACGAGCACCTCGCGCACCACCCCGGGGAACTCGGCGGTGATGGCCGTCTCCATCTTCATCGCTTCGATCACCGCCAGGCGATCACCGGTTTGCACCGTGTCGCCGGGGGCAACCGGGAGCGACACCACCACGGCGGGCGAGGGGGCGCGGACCACGCCGCCCTCGTCGTGGGTGATGCGATGGGCGACCCCGTCCACCTCGATGTAATAGGTGGCTCCGTGCACCGCGGTGAGGACGCGGAACCGGCGACCGGCGACGACGAGACGGGCACCGACGCGCCCCAGATCCTCGACGGTGGCGTCGATGGTCACCCCGTCGACCTCGACCCGCCAGGTTTCCGGTCCGAGTTGGTAGACCTTGAGGGTGTAGCGCTCCCCGCGCAGGCGCAGCTCGACCCGCTGACCCACGGCGGCGTCGACCAGGGGTCGTCCCCGCGCCGCACTCTGCTGGAAGACATCGCCTTCGACGACGATGTGGTTGCGGTAGGCGGCGATGGCGCCGGCAAGCAGCGCCGCTCCGGCGTTGTCGTGTTCCAGGGCGCCGTCGGCGGCGATGACCCGGTCGACCCAGGTGACGTCGATGTCACCGGACACGAAGTCGGGGTGGCGGAGCAGACGCTCCAGAAACGCCTTGTTCGAGGCGCCGTTGCGGATCACGACCCGCATCTGCGACAGGGCGCGGCCGAGACGGGCCAACGCCTCCTGGCGGTTCACCCCGACGGCGATCACCTTGGCCACCATCGAGTCGAACTCGGAGGCGATCTCGTCGCCCTCCTCGACACCGGTGTCGATCCGCATCCCCGGCCCGAGCGGGAGCCGGAGCATGTCGACGACACCCGGGGCGGGGGCGAATCCGAGGTCGGGGTCCTCGGCGTTGAGCCGCGCCTCGATGGCATGTCCGGAGGTTGCCGGCGGATCGCCGACCAGCGGGTTTCCGGCGCCGATGGCGATCTGGAGCTTGACCATGTCGACGCCGGTGGTCAGCTCGGTGACCGGATGCTCAACCTGGAGTCGGGCGTTGACCTCGAGGAAATAGAACGACCCGGAGACCGGATCGAAGAGGAACTCGACGGTGCCGGCGCTCTGATAGCCGGCATTGCGACCGAGGCGGGCCGCCGCCTCCCTGATGAACCGGTCCTGATCGGGGCTGAGCGCCGGTGAGGGTGCCTCCTCGAGCAGTTTCTGGTTGCGTCGCTGCGCCGAGCAGTCGCGGACCCCGACCGCCCACACCGTCCCGGCGTGGTCACCGACGATCTGGACCTCGATGTGTCTCGCACCCGAGACCATCTTCTCCAGGAACAGGGTGCCGTTTCCGAAGGCGCTCTCCGCCTCGGAGCGGGCGCCGTGGAAGGCGGCGTCCAGCTCGCTCTCGTCGTCGACCCGACGGATTCCTCGACCCCCGCCACCGGCGGTGGCCTTGACCAGCAGCGGATAGCCGATCCGCTTGGCGTGGGCGTGGGCCTCGGCGACGGTCTCCACCGGCTCGCCGCTCCACGGGGAGACGGGAACCTCGGACGCCTCGGCGATCTGCTTGGACGTGATCTTGTCACCGAGCCGGCGCATCACCTCGGGCCCGGGGCCGAGGAACACCACCCCGAGGCGTTGGCACAGCTCGGCGAACTCGGCGTGCTCGGCGACGAATCCCCACCCGACCCATGCCGCCTCGGCGCCGGATTCGACCAGGGCCCGTTCCAGGAGGGCGTAGTCGACATAGGCGACCCGACGGATGCCGTCGGCTCCGGTGACGTGTGCCGGGCCGAGACAGTAGGACTCGTCGGCTTCCCGGACGAACATGGCGTGGCGATCGGGGTCGGTGTACAACGCAATGGTGCGCAGCGCGGCGGCGTGCTCGATGTTGTACTCGGCGACGGCGTTGATGAGACGCATCGCCGGCTCCCCGCGATTGACGATGGCGATGCGTCGGAAACCCATGAGCGGGGAGTGTACGCGGGTAGGCGCCGTCGCATGGCTCAGCGGACCGGACTCCCGGTCTCTCCCGCGTTCTGACATCGTGGACGATCACCCTCCCCGCCCCTGCGGGGCGCCCCGGTTGGACACCTGCGTTCCGGGGTTGGTTACCGACATGGTCCGATCCCGGTCGCGGTCCGACGAAGCCGGTGACGGCCCAACGATGACGGCGACTGGGCGGAGGAGTTCGGCGATCGCTCGGGTGGTCCGCGCCTACGATTCCATGGACCGGCGATGGAGCTCGCCGTGAACCGCCCCCGCAGCGGAAGGTGGGCTGATGGCTCCTGGCACGAGATCAGGGAGACACCGATGCCGACAAGTGCCATCCAGCCCCGTCCTGCCGAAGGCGGTTCCCGCGCCGGCGCGGCCTGGCGTCGTCGTGGCGTGGTGGTGGCGGGTGGGATCATCGGAACGACGGGACGTGTCGGCGTGGAATCCCTGGTCGCGATATCCGGCGAATGGCCGCTGCCGACGTTGACCGTCAACCTGCTCGGCTCGTTCCTGCTCGGCTTTGTCGTGGTCCGTTTGGTCCGATCCGGTCGGGGACACCATCTGCTCACCGTCTTTCTCACTGCCGGGGTTCTCGGCGCCTTCACCACGCTGGGTGCCTTCGCCGGAGAGGAGTGGCTGTTGGCAGCCGAGGGTCGGTGGTGGACCGCCACCGGCTACGGCGTCGCCAGTGTGGGCGGGGGGCTGCTGGCCGCCTACGCCGGTATGCGGGTGGCGCTGGACGGCGCACATCGGAGTCGGCCGCACCCGGGGGAGGTTGCGTGACCCTGGTGGCGGACATGACCTGGGTGTGGGTGGCGCTGGCCGGTGGCCTGGGTGCGTTGGCCCGCTACGAACTCGGTGGCGTCGTGTTGCGACGGACCGGCGGCAC
The DNA here is from genome assembly GCA_963708235.1 of uncultured Acidimicrobiia bacterium. Taxonomy (GTDB): domain Bacteria; phylum Actinomycetota; class Acidimicrobiia; order Spongiisociales; family UBA5794. Next base: position 3,668,060 of record OY970200.1, read on the forward strand.
CCGGCCCTGGGGAACCGTCGTGGTCAACCTGGTCGGGTCTCTGGCGCTTGGCGTCGTGGTGGGTCTGGGGCGTCGCCAGGCGATGTCGCCGCAGTCGGTCGAGGTGATCGCCATCGGGTTCCTCGGCGGGTTCACCACGTTCTCGACGTGGATGGTGGAAACCCTCGATCTGGTCGATGCGGACCGCCCGCTCTGGTCGGCCGCAGCGGTCAACATCGCCGTGGTGGTGGTGGGTGGGATCGCCGGTTTCGGACTGGGTCTCGCCCTCGCCGGATGACCGGAGGCATCGGTGTGACCACCGGTTGAACCGTGCCCAGTCAGGGGCCCAGTCAGGGACGCGGGTCAGGGGCGTGGGGGTCGGCGGGCTTCCTGGACCGAGAAGGGGATCCGCACCAGCTCCTCGTCGTTGCTGCTGACCCGGAACTGGAACCCACCGGCCTCCTCGAACAGCAGCCCGTTGAGGGTGATCGAGAGCGGATGAAACGCCGGTGCGCCACGTTTGGTGCCCGGCGGATGACCGGCGGAGATCATCCCGTCCATCTTGGGACCCATCGGCTCGCCGTCCTCGGTCTCCAGTGTCACCGAGACCGGGATGTCGCTGAGCGCCTCGTCGTACTCGATGCGGAACACCAGCACCACGGCGAGACCGGGGTGGGTGGACGGAAAGCCCGGGGCGGTGATCCGGTCCCATCCGCCACCGTGGACGTACAGCTTCCCGCTCTCGACTCGTGCAGCATCGGCGAGCATCGCAGTGGTGACTTCCATCGTGGGATTGTCGCGCCTTCGGGCTCAGGATGTGGAATCCGCTCCCGAGGGGCACGGGTCGCCGTAGCATCGGGCGCCGAACATCATGGATCAAACCACCACTCCTACCGGCTCCGCTCCGCCGGTCGGCGGCGCCATCCGCTTCGCCGACTCGACCGCCAGCCCGCTACAGATCGTCGGGCGGCGCATGGCGTTGGCGTTGCTGGTCATCGTGGCCATCACCCTGGTGGTGTTCGTCGATCGCGACGCCTACAGCGACTCGGCCGACGATTACGTCTCGTTGCTCGACGCCTTCTACTACGCCACGGTCTCGGTGACCACCACGGGGTACGGTGACATCGTTCCGGTGACCCCGGGCGCCCGATTGCTCACCGCAGTGGTGGTCACCCCGTTGCGGGCACTGTTCCTGGTGCTGGTGGTTTCGACCACCGTGGAGATCCTCACCGCAACCACCCGATACCAGTTACGAGCCAGGAGATGGAGGAGGAAGGTGCACGACCACTACGTCATCTGCGGGTTCGGGACCAAGGGCCGATCGGCGGCGAAGCTGCTGCTGTCACAGGGTGTCCCCAAGGACGCCATCGTGATCGTCGAGATGAACCCGATCGGGATCGACGACGCCAACCGGGAGGGATTTGTCGTCATCGCCGGGGACACCACCCGGGAGAAGGTGCTGGAAGAGGCCGGTGTGGCCCGTGCCAAGGCGGTGATCGTGGCGGTCGGCAGCGACGACACCGCCGTGCTGGCCACCCTCACCGTCACCAACCTCAATCCCGACACCAAGCTGGTCGCCGCCGTCCGGGAGGCCGAGAACGCCCGTCTGCTGCGGCGCAGCGGCGCCTCCTCGGTGGTGGTCTCCGACGAGGCAACGGGTCGCCTGTTGGGGCTGGCGGTCGATTACCCCCACCACGCCGAGATGATCGAGGATCTGATGCTGTTCGGGGAGGGCGTCGACATGATCGAGGTTCCTGTCACTCCGGAAGCGGTCGGCGGACCGGCGCCCCCCAACGCCATCGCCGTGGTCCGCAACGGTCGCCTGATCCCGGTGCCGGTCGAGCAGCTCCAACCCGGAGACCAACTGCTGAAGATCGACCGCAACGAAAACGGGCCGGTGGCGCGATGACGCTCCCCGGGTTCGGGATCGTGTGGCGCTACCGGGTGGATGCGGCCCACCGTCCCGATTTCGAGCGGGCGTACGCCCCCGGTGGCGACTGGGCGGAGCTGTTCGGCCGTTCCGACGGCTACCGGGGAACCGAGCTGATCCGAGCCGAGAGACCCGGTGAATACCTCACCGTCGACCGGTGGGTGACCGAGGAGGCCTTCGACGCCTTCATGGAGGAGTGGGGAGACGAGTACGCAGGGCTCGATCGACGTCTCGAGCCGCTCGCCTTCTCCCAGCACCTGGTGGTGCGTGGTCCGCTGGTCGGGGCGGGGACGTCGGGCGGCGACCGATGACCGACGCCCTGCGGGGACCAGGAACGCATCGCGGTCTTTGGTCGACGACCGCCCATCCGTCCGTCCTCGAGATCAGCGCCTCGCTCGGACCCGATTTCGTCGTCATCGATCTCCAACACGGAGCCGGCCCAGGCGACATCGACACCCGGACCTTCACCACCCTGGCCCACTACGGCGTTCCCGGTCTGGTGCGGGTGGCGGTGAACGGTCCCGTGGAGATCGGCAAGTCACTCGACCTCGGTGCCGCCGGTGTCATCGTCCCGATGGTCGACTCGGCAACGGAGGCTGAGGCAGCGGTGGCGTCGTGTCGCTACGCCCCCGACGGGGTCCGCTCCTACGGGGTGCAGACCCCCCGCATCGACCCGGTGACGGCCGTTCGTCCCCTGTGTGCCGTCCAGATCGAGACCGCTGCTGCCGTCGGCGACGTGGATGCCATCGCCGCTGTCGCCGGGGTCGACTGGCTGTACGTCGGCCCCGCCGATCTCGGGCTGTCGCTCGGTGGCATCGCCGCCGACATCGAATCGGTCGCCGACGGCACCCATCCCCTCGCCGCCGAGCTGCGGACCGCCCTCGAAGCGGTGGTCGAGGCCGCCGACCGCCACGGCAAGGTGGCTGGGATTCACTGCAATTCCGGTGTGGCGGCCACGGTGGCCGCCGCCCACGGGTTCAGGGTGTCCAGTGTCGCCACCGACATCGTCGCCATGCGCCGCGACATGGCGGCACAACTCGCCGCCGCTCGCCAGACCTGAACCGGGCTCTACATCTCGTGGTCGTGGGGCGGCCGATCCTCATGGCGGTGGATCTCGCCCCATGGGTACGAGGGCGGGCTGGTACCGACCTCGGGAACGACACGCCACGCCGGCTGGCGAATGTGCCGGTGTCGGGTTGGCGACGCTACCGTTCGGGGTGAGTGCTGGAGTCGTCGTTCGCTCAGATCGCGGCCATCCTCGCTGCTGCGGCGGTGGTGGGTGCGATCACGGTTGCACTCCGCCAGCCGCTGATCGTCGGGTTCATCGCCGTCGGCATCCTCGTCGGGCCGACCGGAGTCAACCTGGTTCAGGACACCGACGAGATCGAGTTGCTGGCCGGTCTCGGTATCGCCGTGTTGTTGTTCCTGGTGGGGCTCAAACTGGATCCCCAGCTCATCCGCACCACCGGCCCGGTGGCGCTGGCCACCGGGCTCGGACAGGTGGCGTTCACCTCGCTGGTCGGTTTCGCCATCGCCCTGGCTCTCGGGATCGAGATGTTGTCCGCCGTCTACGTGGCGGTGGCGCTGACGTTCTCGTCGACGATCATCATCGTCAAGCTGCTCTCCGACAAGCGCGAACTCGATGACCTGCACGGCCGGATCGCCGTCGGGTTCCTCATCGTCCAGGACATCATGGTGGTCATCGCCCTCGTCGTGATCACCGCCATCGGCACCACCGCCGGTGGGGATGTCGGATCGCGCCTGCTCGAAGTGCTGGTGCGTGGCGCCGCATTCCTGTTGGCGTTGCTGGCGATCATGCTCTGGGTGCTCCCGACCGTATTCGGTCGACTGGCGCGCAACCGGGAGTTGTTGATCCTGGCATCGGTGGCCTGGGCGGCGTCGGTCGCCGCCGTCGGCGAAGGTCTCGGGTTCTCCATCGAGGTCGGAGCGTTCCTCGCCGGGATCACCTTGGCGGGCACGCCCTACCGCGAGGCCATCGCCTCCCGTCTCGTCGGGTTGCGCGACTTCCTGCTGCTGTTCTTCTTCATCGACCTCGGCGCCCGGCTCGAGTTGGGCGCCACCGAGGAGCGTCTGGGCGAGGCGGCGATCTTCTCGCTGTTCGTGCTGATCGGGAACCCCCTCATCGTTCTCGTCATCATGGGGATCATGGGCTACCGGAAGCGCACCAGCTTCCTCGCCGGACTGACGGTGGCCCAGATCAGCGAGTTCTCGCTGATCCTGGCGGCGCTGGGGCTGCGGTTCGGACACATCGACGAGTCGATCCTGGGGTTGATCACCGCCGTCGGGATCATCACCATCGGACTCTCCACCTACATGATCTTGTACTCGCAACCGCTCTACGAGCGGTTGGCGCCGATGCTGTCGATCTTCGAGCGGGCGAAACCGCGGCCCCAGAAGACCGGTCACGAGGAAGGCGACGTCGATGCGGTGGTGTTCGGTCTGGGCCGCCACGGCTCGCTGGTCGCCGATGGGCTGTGCCGCGCCGGGTGGCGGGTGGTGGGGGTCGATATCGATCCCGATGCGTTGGAACGGCGCAAGTCCAACGTCGAGGTGGTGTACGGAGACGCCGAGGACCCCGAGTTCGCCCTCAGTCTCCCCCTCGACCAAGCGCGATGGGTGATCGGCACCGCCCCCAACATCGACGTGAATCTGGCGCTGCTCCACGGTTTGCGTGCCGCCGGGTACGAAGGGAAGGTGGCGATCACCGCCCACAGTCCCGACGACGCCCTACGACTCGAGGCGCAAGGCGTCGACATCGTGCTCGCTCCGTTCGCCGTGGCCGCCGAGAGTGCCATCGGCACCATTCTCGAAGCCCCGGCAGAGGTTGTCCCCAGTTCCGAGTGACGCCGCTTCGGTTCATCGGCGAGGCACCGGTCGGTTCAGCCAGGCGGCACGATGCCGCTTGCCGCCCAGGCCTGTGCCGTCACCACGAAAGGAACGTCCGGATGCATGTCCTGGGCGATCTGGCGTAGCCGGTCCAGGCGGTCCGGGCCGAGGGTTGCGGTGTAGCTGCCTGCCGGACCCACGCCGAGGGTGAAGGGCTCCCACCAGTCGTCGAACGTGACGTGCTCGACCGACACGGCGACGCTTGCCTCCTCGATTCGGACCAGACCGGCAGCTTCGAAAAGTCTCCCCAGGTCGCCGCGACGGGTTCCGGGCCGACCGCTTTCGTCATCGACTCCGGGATCGAGGCTTCGGGCGGCCTCCCAGAACGAACTCAGCGGTCCCGATCCACCGGCGTGGTCCCACACGCAGGCGGCGACCACCCCGAGCGGTCGGGTCACACGTCGCATCTCGCACAGCCCCGCTACCGGATCCTCCATGAAGTGGACCACCAGTTGTGCCAAGCTCCCATCGAAGCTGCCGGTGGAGTAGGGCAGTTCCTCGGCCGGGGCGCATTGCACGTCCACACCCGGATAGCGGTCCCTGACCGCAGACAGAAACGGCTCCGACGGGTCGACTGCCGACACCGCCCCTGCCCCGAGGCGTATCACCAGTTCCCCGGTCAGCGCCCCCGGTCCGCAGCCCACATCGAGGTACCGCCCCTCGGTCACCGCGGCGAAGTCGGCGAAGCGGGGAGCGAGAGGAGTCGAGTACCTCCCCATGAACCGGTCATATGAGGCAACGGAGCTGAAGCTCATCCCCGGAACCTAGTGACCTGCGTCGCAAGTCATGCGTCGATTTCGCCGGTCCTCGACGCCCCTGGCGGCGTCCTCGTCCTCGACGTATCCACTGATATGCGATCGTCCTGCGTCCTAGTGGCCCGTCGCTCAAATAGCTGCGCGGTCTCGCCGGCCCTCGACGCCGCTGGCGGCGTCCTCGTCCTCGACGCACGGAGCGAGTGCGCCTTCGTCCTGCGTCCTTGCCAGCCGACGCCGATGGCTCGGCGACACCGCGGCATCAATTGAGCGACAGACCACTAGCCAGGAACGCCGAGGCCTTGGCGAAATACGCCACGAACTCACGACGCAGGACACGACTGGCGTGTCGATCGGTCCGGCGGCGCCACCTGCCATCGAGCGACGACCTATCCAGCTCCTGAGCCCGGAAGTCAGACGTCGGCGGCGGTGGCGGCGTCCCAGCGCAGCAGGACCTCGGCGGTGGTGGCCGTCAGTCCGGCTTCGGCGGCGATGCGGTTGACATCGGCGATCAGGTCGACGGCAGGCGAGTCCCCGTCGTACGTCGAGTGGGCGTCGCTGACCAAGAGCGGCGCCAATCCGGCGGGTTCGGCACCGGCGCCGGTGGCGGCGATGCACCATTCGCTCTGCATCCCGGCGAGTACCACCGTATCGGCCCCGGCATCTGTGGCCAGGGCGGCGAGACCGGTCGAGGCGAAGGCATTCGGCTCCCACTTGTCCACCACGGGTTCCCCCGGCGAGGGGGCGAGTAACGGATGGATCTCCCACCCGGGAGTGCGTGGCTCGTCCACCTCGCCGGCGCCACCGTTGTTGCGAACATGGATGACGGGGATGCCGTGACGGCGGGCAGCGCTGAGCAACCTGCCGAGCCGGTCGAGCACGGCCTCGGCGTCGTGAACCGGTACGGGGTCGAACATGTTGCGTTGCACATCGATCATGAGCAGGGCATCGGTCATGGCCCAAAACTAATTCGGCACGGTGCGAACTGCCATCACGGATGTGCGACATCGGTCGATCTCGGCGCTTCGGAACGCACACCCCTGCGGACCGATAGCTTCGCCGAGGGTGGTGTCTTGCGTCGGCCCAGGAGACGGAACGCCTCGCCGTGACTGCCGACATCGTGATTCGCCGAGGGATGCCGCGCCGTTCGACCACGTCCCGCACCGGGGTCAGCCGAGCAGTTCGGCCTGCTGGGTCAGGAGCTCCTGCTCGGTGGGGACTCCGGCGTGATAGTCCGGGGCCCGCTCGATGAACATGTCGCTCGTATCCGAACCTCGTCTCCGTGAGTTGCGGGCCGCCAGTTCCTTGAGCTGGCGCTCCTGGATCGAGGAACCGCGGGCGATGAGGTAGGCGACGATGCCGAAGAACGGCAGGACGACGATGAAGACGACCCATGCGGCTTTGGCGATCCCGCTCAGGTCGTCGCTGCGAAAGATGTCGGCAGCCAACCGGATCAGCATCCAGATCAGGATGACGAACAGGTAGGCCAACGACATCACCCAGAACAGATCCAGCAACGGCACAGGCCGCCTCCTTTGCTTGGTGACCCTCGGACGGCGAGGGTCAGGTTCTTCGACTGTGGACAGGTCCACGAGGTTCGGTCTTGCCGGGGGTGCCCCGCAACCGATGCTCAGGTAAGCGCACCTGGCGTCGCCGTCGGCCGCCACCCGCCGTTGTGACCAGACTCCTCGTTGTCGACACCGTCGAGGTGTCGACAACGAGGCGATCGCTCTCTACGAAATCGACGTCGACCGCCGACGGGGCGACAACCGAGACCTCGATCACGTTGAGTCAGCCGGCGAGGATCTTGGCCTTCTGGACCTCGAACTCTGCGTCGGTCAGTACTCCGGATTCCTTGAGCTCGCCCAGCTCCCGGAGCAGGGCGAACTTGTCTTCCTGCGCCGGGGCAGGAGCCGGGGCAGGTTCCTCGTAGACCGGTTGGGCGTAGGCCTGCTGTTGCTGGGCTTCCTGCTCGGCCCACCGTCCCTGCTGTCGGCGAGCGACCCGGCCGGAGACGGCGGTTGCGGTTCCGGCGACGACTGCGGTGCGGGCCACGCCGCGTAGGAGTCTTGGCATTCTGATCGGTCCTTCCGTTCTGGCTTCAGGCGTCGAGTTCGTCGAGTGCGGCGATGATCGCGTTCGTGGGGATGCGCCCCGAGGCGACGAGTTGGGCTCCGCTCTTGCGCAGTGCCGTGGCGAACGGCGCCGCCCAGACGTTCTCGTAGACCAGGACGGCAGCGGAGCAGCCCGGTTCGAGGGCGACCCCGGCTTCGTCATAGTCCTCGTCGTCCAACAGACCGGACGACGAGCCGACGAAGACCGTCAGTTCGGGATTGCCGTCGAGGTCGAAATCCTCCAGGTTGGCGGCCACCACCGTGCCGTCCTCGTCCTTGCGGATGAACGCAACATCGAGAACCCGAATCAGGCCCCGGTCGACGAGGTCGACCAGCAAGGGGAAGGCCGTGCCCGTGGGTGGTCGGTCTGCGGGCCACTCCACCACCAGGTAGTCGATGGGACCCACCTCGAGTTCGGTGTCGGTCATCTGGTCTCCTCTCGGATCGATTCAGGAGATCACCGTCTCACGGATGCGGCGGCCCGGTCATCGCCTTCTTCGGGTGATTTGGCCAGACGGAAAGGTCGGCTCACCGAACCGGTGTGCATGCGCGGCGGGACCGGCACCGGTGCCGGTTGGTCGCGCAAAGCGCGCCTCCCGGCCGGGGGCGAGGACACCGCGGGGCATCGAACGCCGGATCAGTGCCGGGAGGCGCGCTTCGTGTTGAGGAGATGGTCGGTGCCGACTTACCCGACCGCCGAGCGTGGCGGACCCGCCGCGTCAGGCGGTGCGTTCACCGCCACCGCTCCTCGGGTGCATCAGTTGGCGACGGTGAACGCCTCGGTCAGCCGGACATCGTGTTGACCCGGACCCTCGAGGGGATCGAACACGAAGCAGTAGGCGCCGTTGGGCCACCCCGACGTGTTCTGCGTCGCCCGGAAGCGTTCGCCGTCCCACTGGTACGGGTCGGTGAAGCCGGCGATGTTGCCGGCCACCGGCGTCCCGGTATCGCAGTCGCCGGCGACCACGCTCCAGGACAGCTCGGCGACGTCGTCGCTGCCATTGTCATAGATGGCGCTGAGCAGGGCCGATCCGTCGGTGTAGACCTTCTGTCCGCGCCGTGCCGGGTTCCGGATCTCGCCGGTCGGCTGGAACACCGGGTTCAGTTCGAAGTTGTAGGTCGTTCCATTGAACGAAACCCCGTCGACCAGGACGTCATAGTTCGTGTTGAAGGTGCCGACGTTGACGGCAATGCCGACCACGGTAGCGCTCGGGCACAGTGCCGCCACTTGAGGCAACGTATACAGCGGGGGACCGCCGGCACCGTTGGTCAACACGCAACTGCCCGAGGCGAGGGTGCGGGACGACCAGAACAGGCCCGTGGTTTCCATGTCCGTCCAGTGCTGCCAGGTGTTCGGCACCACCGGGGCGGGACTCCCGGTGCCATCCTGCCAGTACGGCTCGAACACGAGGTTGCTGACCGTGCCGAAAGTGCCACCGGTGAGCCGCACCTCGACCTGGAGCGTGGCGGATGCGCCTGCCGGGCCACTCAGCGCCTTGGTCCAATAGCTGAGGTCGCCCAAGGTGGACAGGTTGATGTTGGGCACGGCGATGCGATATTGCGCTTTGGACGCCGTGTTGTCGGTTGTGGTCAGTCGCACGGCGGCAAAACCGTACGGAGCACCATCTGTGTAGACCGTGCTGCGCGTGCCGCCGGAGAGCACGTTGGCGTTGGCCCAGCCCTGCGGATTGCTCGGAGTCACATCGACGACGGTGGTCGCCTGGGCCGGAGCAAACACCAACACAGAGACTGCGAGTGCAAGCGCCACCAACATGGTGACGGACGTGGTACGTACTCGATTGACGAGTTGAACAATATGGCGATTTGCCATGGTTTCCCTCCCATTCCCGGAGGTGAGGGACGATACCGAGGCGTATCTGACAGGCAATGGGCCGATCACATCAGATGGAAGGATTTGACTCCCGACATCATGCTCGTTGGCAAACCTCGGCTACAAGATCGCCATATTTTGCCTCGAGCGCCGAAAGGGATGCGAAATCGCAAAGGATATTTCCATCATTGCACGGAGTGAAATGATGGTCGGTGTGGACCCTGCTTGTGTGACCGCCGTATCGGCACGAGGAGTGGGGAGGCACATTGCACCGGCGGACATGTCGCCTGCCGAGTCCGCCGGGATCCGGCTTCCAAACCGCGGTTGTGACGACCGAGGTGGGCGGGGAGGAGACGCCATCCGAAGGAGGATCCTCCTCGGGACGACAAAGGACCCCGGACGTCGACGGTCCGGGGTCCTTTGCCCCTCCACGGTGAGCGCGGCTACGCCCTGCGTCCGGTCAACGCCTTCTCGCCGTCCGGCGTGAGGTGCGGCGGGCCACTCTGCGTACTGCCACCATTGTCAACCTCCAGTTCGATGGGTCGGGTCAGTGTCTCAGGCCGGTCAACCCGGCCAGTGGGCGGAAAGATCTCTCAGGCGGACGCCTCCATGGCGACGAGCGATTCGGCCTCCTCGCTCGACAACAGACCGATGGCGACCAGATCGAGGGGGCTGATGAACCCGTCGTCGATGCGGAAGCCGTTGGCGGCGGCGATGGCATCGCGGAGGGGCACCGCCCAGTGGTGCTCCAAGAGGATGAGTGCCGCCGCCGAATCGTTGGGGATCTGATCGATCACATCCCATGCGTCGTCATCGTCGAAGACCTCGATGCCGTCGACGGCCGCCTCGGCCCCGAGTTCCGCTCCGAGCTCCATGCCCTCCTCGCCGTCGATCCCGAGACCGATCAGGGCAGCGATCTTGCTTCCCAGCTCGATCGCTTCGTCGGTGGTGAGGTTGCTGAGGTGGGCCACCTCGATGTTCCCGTCGGCGTCCTTGTGGACTGCAAGCGAGTCGATCACCCGGACCGTGTCGCTCTCTCGCAGCCGCTCGAGCTCTTCGATGATGGCGCCATGGAACTCCGGGTGGTCGAAACCGAGTACCAAGAGTTGAACAGGCCCTATCGCCATGATGCTTCCTCCTTCGGTGCGGCGCGGGACGGCAATCCCTCAGACGCCTGGAATGACCGTACGGCTGGCCGCTTGGCGGCGCATACCCCCGAAGGGATGAATCCGGTTCCGGTGTGGTCCGGTGGGCCCTCGGCAAACCGAGGCAACACCACGCAAGGCTCGGATCGGGCTGTTCACCGTCAAGTCGCCCGCCGGGGAAATCACCCGTCCCGGGTGACGACGGGATCGGTCGCCCGGGGTGAAGGTGTCCCTCCCAGCACATGAGGAAGGACCCTCCATGCCACTGCACGAACGCGACGAGATCCGCGACCGACTGAGCGAATCGCTGTTCGCCGGTCGGGGGATGGCGCACGCCCTGCCGAAGTACAGGTTCCCCGACACCGAAATGGCTGCCGAGACGGCGTACCAGGCGGTCCACGACGAGCTGATGCTGGACGGGAACTCTCGCCAGAACCTGGCGACCTTCTGCCAGACCTGGGAGGAGCCGCAGGTGCACGCCCTGATGGATCTGTGCATCGACAAGAACATGATCGACAAGGACGAGTACCCCCAGACCGCCGAGCTGGAGCGGCGCTGCGTCCACATGCTGGCCGATCTGTGGAACGCCCCGGATTCGGTCAACACCGTCGGCGCTTCCGGGGTCGGATCGTCAGAGGCGTGCATGCTCGCCGGGATGGCGGCCAAGTGGCGGTGGCGTCAGCGTCGCACCGCCGCCGGGCTCCCGACCGACAAACCCAACATGGTGTGCGGTCCGGTCCAGGTGGTGTGGCACAAGTTCGCCAAGTACTGGGATATCGAGATGCGCGAGGTCCCGATGTCCGAGGGTCATTACGCGATGACGGCCGAGGACATGTTGGAGCGGGTCGACGAGAACACGATCTTCGTGGTCCCCACCTTCGGGGTGACCTATACCGGCGCCTACGAACTGGTCGAGCCGCTCTCGATCGCCCTCGATCAACTCCAGGCCGACACCGGGCTGGACATCGACATCCATGTCGACGGGGCGAGCGGCGCCTTCCTCGCCCCGTTCTGCGCCCCGGAGATCCTGTGGGACTTCCGTCTCCCACGGGTGAAGTCGATCAGTACCTCGGGCCACAAGTTCGGGCTGGCGCCACTCGGGGTGGGCTGGGTGATCTGGCGCGACGCCGCCGAACTTCCCGACGACCTCATCTTCCATGTCACCTATCTCGGTGGGGACATGCCGGTGTTCCAGATCAACTTCTCCCGCCCGGCGGGCCAGATCGCGGCGCAGTACTACGACTTCATCCGCCTGGGGCGCGAGGGCTACCGGCGGGTGCACCAGGCCGCCTACGACACGTGCGCCATCATCGCCGAGGAGATCCCCCGGCTGGGGCCGTTCGAGGTCATCTGCAACGGCGACCCGCTCACCAGCATCCCGGCGGTCACCTGGCGGCTCGCCGAGGGCGCCGACCCCGGTTACTCGCTGTATGACCTCGCCGATCGTCTCCGGGCCCGGGGATGGCAGGTGCCGGCCTATCCGCTCACCGGTTCGGTGGGCGATGTCGCCGTGCAACGCATCCTGGTCCGCCAGGACGTCAGCCGCGACCTGGTCATGATCCTGCTGGCCGACATGGCCGATGCGGTGAGCCACTTCGACCGGCACCCGATCTCGGTGGGGATGACCAAGGACGAGTCGAGCGGGTTCAGCCATCTCTGAGGCGGCGATGCCCGTGCAGTGGTGGGAGCCCCGTCGTGCCGACTGGCAGGTTGCGGCGTACTTCACCGTGGGTTCGGTGTGCTTTGCCGTCGGGGCGCTGCCGGGTTACGCCGCCGTCGTCGGGACGCAGGCGACGTGTGTCACGTTCTTCGTCGGGTCGATCTTCTTCACGGTGGCGGCGCTGCTCCAGTTCCTGGTCTCGGTCGGTGCCGTCGCCGCCGAGAAGCGCCCGCGGGCCGGGATCCAGTGGCGCCGGACGGTGCGCGCCCCGCATCGACCGGAGTGGTGGGCCGGGGCGGTGCAGCTCGCCGGCACCGTGCTGTTCAACATCAGCACCTTCGCCGCCCTCGATCTGGCGCTGAGTGTGGAGGAGGCGAACCGCCGGGTGTGGGCCCCCGATGTCTTCGGTTCGATCGCCTTCCTGGTGGCGAGCGGTCTCGCCTATTTCGGTATCCGTCGACCGTGGCTCGGTTGGAGGCCCCACGATCTGGGGTGGTCGATCACGACGCTCAACATGGTCGGGTCGATCGCCTTCGGCGTCTCGGCCGTCGCTGCCCGGGTGCTCGACACCGGAGATCTGCGCAATGCGGCGATCGCCAACCTCGGCACGTTTGTCGGAGCCCTCTGCTTTCTCGTCGGCGCCGTGCTCCTCATCCCCGACCAGCAGGAACACGGGACGTGACATACGCCTTCCGGCGCCAACCACTGAATCGGCAGTGCAGGCACCCGGGACCCTGACCGGCCGCCGGCGTTCCCGTCGTCAGAGGTCGTGGAGGATCTTCGACCGTAGGGCGTCGTACTCGCCATCGCTGATGAGGTCCTTGGACTTGAGGTCCTCGAGCCGCTGCAGCCGGATCGCCGGGTCCTCGTCCGGTCCGGGGGAATCCCCTGGTGCGGCGGCGGAGCCGGGCGGGGGGTCGGTGCTGATGTTGATGGCGTCGGCCATGCCCGGCGGGAGGTCGATGCCGTGCTCGGCGAGGCGGGCGACCACGTGAGCGGTGATGGTGGCCCGGTCGACGCCTTCGGCGGTCATTCGCTGCACCTCGTCGCGCAACCCGGGGATGTGCCGGGCGTCGATGCTCTGCGTGCCCACATCGGACGGGATCTGCGCACCGCCGGTGCGGAGCGAGGCGGCGACGGCTTCCGAGATCGCCTGTGCCTGGTCCCCGCTCGAAGGCACCCGATCCCATTCGATCTCGAATCGGGTCGGGTTCGACCGTGACACGGTGACGGGGAGGATGGCCCCCGGCATCGGGTACCTGGAGGACTTGACCATGCCCCGTGCCTCGACCGCCGTCGCCTCGATGCCCTCACCCGAGATGACCCCGTGAATGTGGTAGTTCTGGGCCATGGCGTCATGGGCGGGTGTCTTCGAGCTGGTGACCCGCAGCGTTCCCGCCACCGGGTCGCTGATCTTCTTCTTGAACAATCCCATCGGTGGCGTCCTCCCAGGAACCTCGCTTGTTGGGTCGACCGTCAGCCGGGCGTGTCAACCGGGCACTTGGGGTCGATCTCCGCCGCAAGCTACCCCTTGGTCGGCGGTCGCGCCCTGATGATTGCCGGCGGCGATCTCCGCACCGCCGCCACCATCGGAGGCGAAGGCGGACGTGGGTGGCGTCCCGCTCGTGCTGATCCGGTGAAGAGCGATCGTGACGTGGGATCGCGTGGCCGGTCGGCGGCGCGGCGGCACCGGGTCGTCCCGCTCTGCGGTACCGGCTGCGGCCGTAGCCGGCGGCAAGGTTCACGGGGGTGCTCCCGGCGTCGCCTGATGCCTCCAGAGGGGCCCGTTGGCGGCTAGCTTGCTCTCACCGGCACCGCGCCGGGCGTTTCAGCTCCTGGAAGGTGTGCGGTGGATCAAGAACCTGAGGAACAATCTCTCGCACCTGAGGACGAACCTGGAGAACTCGATCCCGGTGTGGAGCAGCCACTCTGGGTCAAGCTGGCACTCGCTGCGGCGGTGCTCGGCTTGTTCACCGTGATCCTGGTCGTGGTGGTGAGCGGCGACGAGGCCGTGGCCGAAGAGCCCGGCTTCTCGTGGGACGACTACGTGGTGGAGCCGACGACCACCACGACGGAACCTACGACCACAACCACGGCTGACACGACCACCACCACTGCGGCTGCCACGACGACAACGGCTGACACGACCACCACCACTGCGCCTGCGACCACGACTACGACAGCCGCGCCGACAACCACCGCTGCTCCCACGACGACGGCTGCTCCCACGACGACAGCCGCTCCGACCACCACCGCTGCGCCCACGACGACGGCCGCACCGACAACGACGGCTGCTCCCACGACGACTGCGGCACCGACCACCACCGCCGCCCCCACGACGACGGTGGCGCCCACGACTACCCAGCCGCCCAGCACCACCACGACCTCATCGCCGGAGCCGACCACCACGACTGAGGCGCCCCTCGACCCACCCGAGGCTCCCGCCGAGACACAGGCGATGCTGGATGTTTTCGTGGCCGACTTCAACGCTGCAGCAGCCGAGGGCGACGTCGACTGGCTGTACGACCGCCTGGCGCCGCCGGTCATCGAGGTGTTCGGCGAGGAAGCGTGCCGGAGTCACATCGCCGACACTCTCGTCGATGTCGAGTCGCTCACCCTGGAGGCGCCGGCCCGGGGACCCCTCGAGCGCGTGGTCGAGGTCCCCGCCCCGGGCGGCGAGACATTGACGTTCGACCTGGCGGACATCTACTTCGCCGATATCTCGTTCGCCCACGAGGGCGACACCACCACTCAGACTGGCTGGGTGCAGATGGTGGACGATCCAGAAGCCGCCACTGGCACCGCGATCGCCTACTTCGCCCGGTGCGCATAGGGAGAGCCATCTGGGAGTGGCGACCGTGATTCGCCGTCGACCGCCATGTCGACCTGCTTGATGGTGGGCTCCAAGACGAGAACTACACCCGTGTAGTTCTCCACCGCCTTGTCCACAGCTGTGGACAGATCTCGGCCAGGCGTCGCTCTCGAGTTTGCAGTAGATGTTGACAGTAGGCGGGATGCCTTGTCCCGCAAGGGATTCGCCACAGCAAACTACATTGCTGTTATTCGCTGTGCAGTTTCCAGTAGGCACGAGGGTCCTTGGGCGACCTCCCCACCCAGTCGATGAGTCCAGCCGCCCGGAGGGCCCGAAGCCGGGTGAGAACCGCCGGCTTCCCATGCCATGCACCGTCGCGGCAAGTCGGTCGACTCCACTCTTCGAGGTGCGTGCGGCATCGGACGATCGTCGAACTTACCGTTCTACTACAAACATCTTCCAGTACGTTGCAGTAGGCGACAGCCGCGTCGGGTGGGTCCGGGACCGTCCGGGACCGTGCGTGCGGCCAGGCCCCGGCGGTCTCGTCGATGCGGGTCTTGCGGCCCATGGGCAGGCTGGGCTCGGGCACTATGGCTTGCCGCGGCTGCCAGCGCCGCCACCGGCTTCCGGGCGATCGATCCAGGTCCACACCACGGTTGTACCGGTGGTGTGGGCTTCGACGGGGCGTTGGCGAGCGCGGCCGATACGTCCAAAGACCGCATGCGGCCGGCTCTCGACCGTAGGCTCCGCTCCCGGTCGAACTTCGGAGGTCTGTGCTGCGGGTAGGGCGACATATGGCGATCCTTGTCGCGGGCGGGCTGGTTATCGCCCTCACATGGACCGACGGGTTGCAGGCCGCCGAGCCTACGGAAACGACCGTCACGGTGGCGCCAACAACGAGCGAACCGCCACCGGTGACCTCTGTGCCTGAGACCTCGGTGCCTGAGACCTCGGTCCCGGGAACTTCTGTACCGGTGACCACCTCGGTCCCGGGAACCTCTGTACCGGCCGCTTCGCCGCCGACGACCACCACACCTTCCGATGTGCAGGCTCCGGTTTCCTCCACCGGGCCGCTTCCCGACGGGGGCACGTTCTGGGACGACGATGGCAACGTCCACGAGCCGTTGATCGAGGCCATCGCTGCCCTCGGCATCACCCGCGGATGTTCCAGTGTCGAGACCGACCTGTACTGCCCGTCCCGGCAGCTCACTCGTGGCGAAATGGCAGCGTTCCTGGTGCGCACCCTCCGCCTCCCCCCTGGTGCCACCGATCACTTCGTCGATGACGACGCATCGTTGTTCGAGGCCGACATCAACGCGTTGGCAGAGGTACGGATCACGCAAGGGTGCGCACCGGACCGGTTCTGCCCGGAACGTCCGGTGACCCGGGCGCAGATGGCGGCGTTCCTCGTCCGGGCGTTCGACTACACCGACCGGCCCGCCGGCAACGTCTTCGGGGACGACGACGGCTCCCTCTTCGAAGCCGACATCGAGCGGCTCGCCGCCGCCCGGGTCACGCTCGGATGCAACCCACCGGCCAACGACCGGTTCTGCCCGTCCCGTCCCGTATCCCGTGACCAGATGGCGTCGTTTCTGGGGAGGGCCCTCGACCTCGAACCCATCGAGGTCGGGCCCCGACCGTCGCGGTCCATCGTGGTCACCGGAGACACACTGATCCACACCCCGATCGCCTACCGGGCCGCCCGCTACGCAGAGGGCTCCGACGACTACGACTTCCGTCCGATGTTCGCCCCGGTCCGGCCCTTCATCAGCGGCGCCGACGTCGCCATCTGCCATCTCGAGGTTCCCCTGTCCGGGCGCATACGCGGCGTCAGCGGCTACCCACGATTCAGTTCGCCGCCCGAACTGGCAGCGGCGCTGGCATGGGCCGGCTACGACGGGTGCTCGACGGCGTCGAACCACTCCGTCGACCAGGGTCTTCCCGGACTCGTCGCCACCATCGACGCCCTCGAAGACGCCGGTCTCAACCAGGCCGGGATGGCCCGCAACGCCGGCGAGCGCAGCCGCATCGCCATGTACGACGCCGGCGGAGTGACGGTGGCGAACCTCTCGGCGACCTACGCCCTCAACGGGATCCCACTCCCTGCGCCGTGGGCGGTGGAACTGATCGATGTCGACCGTCTGCTCGCCCAGGCGAAGGCGGCGAAGGCCCAGGGAGCCGACTTTGTCGTCGTGAGCATCCACTGCTGCATCGAGTACGTTCACGAACCGACCGCCGAGCAGACCCGGATCCACCGCACCCTGATCGCATCCCCGAACGTCGACCTAGTCGTCGGTCACCACGCCCACGTGGTGCAACCCATCGACTTCGTCGACGGGGAGTACATCGTCTACGGACTGGGCAACTTCCTGGCGAACCAGCAGCGCCTCGCCACCATGGACGGGGTGATCGTCGCGGTCGAGATCGCCAGGCGCGGTAGCCGGTGGCAGTCGCGGTCCGTGCGCTTCACCCCGACCTTCGTGGAGCGCGACACCTTCCGTATCCTCCCGGCTGCCGAGTCGCTCGACGAGGGTTGGCCCTCGGCCTCGCTTGCCGCATCCCTCACCGCCTCGTGGCGCCGCACCAATTCCGTGATCACCAACCGCAACCCACCGAATCTCGCCCCCACCGCCATTCCGTAGTGGACCTTGTGAACGAGGAGTCGCCGACCTTCAGTCGTTGGTCAGCACCTCGATGCCAGGCACCATGGCGAGACGCCGGTCGGCGGTGATCAGGGTGAGCCCGCCAACGGCGGCGGTTGCGGCGATGAAGCGGTCGGCCGGGTCATGGTGGGGGAGGTCGATTCGGCGGCCCAGAGTCGCAGCCTCTCGATCCAGCACGGCGTCGCGCACTGGCATCACGTTCAATGCGAGTGCGACCCATTCCTGAGGATCCTGATCAAGCTCGATCCGGCCGCGTTCGATCAGCAGCAAGGTCTCCCACACTCGAGGCCGTCCTCAGCTCCCGGATCGAGGGAACCAGGACCGACGTCGGCCAGTTGCTGCGGTTCGAGGCAGGCCAGCGGCCGCCTCCGGACCAGGTCAACGACGCCCGCGAGGTTCGCAACTATGTGCTCGCGATGGAACACGGGCTGGATCGCTTGCGTACCGGATTTCCTCTCTCGGTTCGCCTGCTGCGGGAGATGCATGCGCTTTTGCTATCAGGCACCAGAGGCCAGGACCGCAGGCCCGGAGAGCTCCGCTCCAGCCCAGTATGGATCGGCGGCGCAAACCTCGTGGATGCGGTATTCGTGCCTCCCCCGCCCGATGCGATGCGCGATGCGCTCGACGACTTCGAGCGGTTCCTGCATGACGACGACATGCCGCTCCTCGTCCAGCTCGCCATCGCTCATTATCAGTTCGAGGCGATTCACCCGTTCCTGGACGGCAATGGCCGCATCGGCCGCCTGCTGATCCCGCTGATGCTGGTGCTCCGAGGGGTGCTCACCCAACCGCTGCTCTACTTGTCCGTGTACTTCGAACGCAAGCGGAGCGAGGACTACGACCACCTCCTGAGACCAGCCAGCGCGGCGACCTCATGCCGTGGATCCGCTTCTTCCTTGCCGGTGTCACCAGCCAGGCCAAGGACGCCGAGGAGCGGACGGTTCGCCTCGTCGAACTCCAGCACCGGATGCGCAACGACTTGCTGGCTGAGGGGCGTCCGAACTCCGTGATCCGCCTTGCCGAGCACCTCGTCGGGTTTCCCTTGGTTACGGCCAAGTCGATCGCCGCCAGTTTGGCCGTCTCCAAGCCCACTGCCCACAACGCCATCGACACACTGGTCGAGCGCGGAGACCTCGTCGAGATGACCGGTCGGGAGCGTGGCCGCGTCTTCGAGGCCCCGGGCATCTTCGATATCGCTTTCGGGGACGTCCCTCCGGAGGAGCCTGAGGCGGGGCAACTTCGCCTCGGGTGAGACCTGCGGGCATGACCCACTGACAGTACCGCCTTGGCGAGTCGCCGTGGCGGCCCCTCCCTCGTCCGGAGGCACCGGGCCAACGGCTGTCGCGGCCTCCGGTCGCCGATATCAGGCGACCGGAGGCCATTGTCCGACCGAGGGATGACCTGCGGTCGGGTCTACCGGGTTGCGGGCACGATCCTGATCCGGAAAGAAAGGTCGCCGGAGATGGCCATGGGCGCAATCTTTCTCGAGTGACGCGTCAGCACGGTGCGATCACCAGAAGGCATCGTCCGGTTAACACGCAGGTCGGCCCGTAGGAGGTCGCCGGGCGGCGCCTTGGCGATCTCGGCGACGAGTTCGTCGAAGCTGGTGGCGTTTCCCGGCTCCCATTCGGGGGTACCGGCCTTGATACGGAGCGTTCCGTTGTTTCCCCCGGCGCGGGGCGCAACAAATGACATCTGCACCCGGGTGAGTTTTGTCGAGCCGGTCGTTCGGAGCACCGCCCGCAGGTACACCTCCGCACCGGCGACGAGGTTGGTTCGCACCGCAGGATCGACTTTCGTCCATCGACCGTTGGCGCCGAGCTTCTCGAGGGCGACGAGCCTGGCGGCGGTGTACTTCGGATCGACCGTTCCGGACATGGAGACCTGGTCGATGGTGATCTCTTCGAACCTGTTGGTCGCCAGCGTGATCAGGTCGTCGTAGATCTCATACGCCGGGGCGAACGTTGCGTCGTAGACATCCGCCGTCTTCTCACGGCGGGTGAACTGCCAGGTGCTGCCATCGGCTCGCTTGCCGCTCGCCGACCATCGCAGCGTGACCACCCCGTCCCCGATGCGGTCGTGGAGACGATCGAGATTGCTCAACGTGTGGAAGAACGCCACGTCAGGCGTCCACGAGCGGAGCACGACGCGGGTAGACCCGGTGCGAGAGGCGCCGCTGTCAGTGGCGGACAGGGTCGATTTGATCAGTGCCGTTGGCGGGGTAACGCCGAGTTGGGTGCGGAGGGCGCTGAGGCGGTCCTGGTCGACGGTGCCGGTGACGCCGCCCAGGTTGGCAATCTTGAACGGACCGAATGGGTCGGGTTGGATCAGGACGGCGGTTGCCTCGTGTGCGGACAGCGTGGTGGCGCCGCTCCATAACAACGGATGTCCGAAGAGCAGGGCCTCACCGTCGCACACCGCGGTCACCGTGCCGACTCCCGCCAGCGAGGCGTCACCGTAGGAGACTGCGGCGCCGACGTTGCCCCCGGCGACCAATTCGGCAACCGCCGCCTCGCCGGATGCCGCACCGGCCGGATACACCCGCACACCGGAGAGGTTGCCCTGGATTCGTTTCGTGATCTCCGGGAGTCGCTGTTGGTTCATCCCGGAAACGGCGATCGGGATCTGGAGCTGGCGCAACCCGGAAGCTGCCTGGGCGGCGGTCGCCGCCCCGCTGGCGACGATCTCGGCTTCGAGCGCCGCCGGTAGGTCGACCTGTGGCGCCTGCGCCGCCGGTCCGCCGCCGGTGAGCAGCCGGTACATCTCGGTGGCAGGGGTGATCCCGGCGATTGGCGACGCACCGTACGACAATCCGTAGGCCACCGCCCCGACGAGCCGACCGGCCTCGTCATAGACCGGGGACCCCGACATGCCGAACCAGATCCCTCCGGCACGCTCGATCGCCGGGCTGGAGGTCTCGACCAGAATCATGTCGAGCCCGGGTGCGATGCCGTCTTTGATCACCCCGATGTACTCGGCGGTGAACTCGTCGGGAGCGGTCCCCCGCTCGACGGTCAGCCCGGTGAGAACCTGTCCTTCCAGATCCCCGATTTCGTCGCTGGGCACGGCTGCCGGGCAAGGGTCGGCCAGGGCGGGCAGGTCGACGACTGATGAGGCGAGCGCCGCCTCGGTGGTGAGTGTGGTCGTGACAAGAGTCGCCAGCGCCAGCGCAAATATGGCGATGCGGCAAGCGCCACGGTGGCGTCCGATGTGCGGGCCGACTGAGATGGTCATGGTCCCTCCAGGGGGATTGGGTGACAGGTCCGAACGATCGAAAGGCTTGTCTGACCCTACGACGCCGCACTGCGAAGTGTGGTTCCCCATTCCATAGGGATTCCCACAAGACACGCGATATCGAGGGACAGAGATAATCCCAAATGGCAACGAAGGGCCTGTGGGGAGGTGCGAGGGGATACCGCTTGCCGGCTGAATCCGGCCCGGTGGCGAGCCCCCTTCTGTCCGATGCGAGCAGGGCGAGGCGGCGCTCGGCGGTGGTCGGGGTGCACAGCTTGACCTCGTGACGACCTGGCCCGACGTCAAGGCAGAGACGTCACGGCAGAGACGTCAAGAAGTCAACCAAGAGGGCCAGCGATGGGACGTTGCCGACGAACGGATGGATCCCGCATACGGCCTCCGTCTTGTCATCAGCGGGTCTCTCCGCGGTCAGATTCGGTTCACCCAGGTTCCATAGCTTGTCCGGGTACGCCCCCTCGACAAGGAGAGATCACCATGTCCGAACTCAGCCGGATACGTCCCCGGCATCGCTCGACGATCCAGTCCAAGCTCATCGTCGCATTGGCCGCCGGCATTGCCCTCACCACGGCGGTAGCCACCTCGCCGTCGCCGGCAGCGGCCGCCGACCCGGGTGATGTCGTCTACGAGCAGAACTTCGATGCGGTGGCGAACGGCTCGCTGCCCGCCGGCTGGAACCCGATCGTGGGTTCTTGGGCGGTCCAGAACGGCGAGTTGATCGGCCAGTCGGGATCGATCACCCGCATCACATTCGGGCCCCACGTCGACAACTACCGCTTCGAGGCGACGGTGCGGTTCGAGCAGGTCACCAACGCCTCCCGTTGGATGGCGCCGATCCTCGACATCGCCGCCGACGGGTCGCTCCCATGGTGGCAGGCAGCGATGCGCTCGACCTCGACCGCCGGCAACGGTATCGAGCTCGCCGAGCGCACCGTCGGCAACGCTTGGAGCGTTCCCTACACCGCAGCGGCACCGAGCAACGCCGGGGTCGGGAACGACGTACGGATCGCCATCGAGGTTCAGGGCGGCTACGCCACATGGATCTACGAAGGCCAGAAGGTGCTTGAAGGCCGCATCGCCCGCTCCCAGAACGGGGTGCTCGGCTTCTCGGCCGACGGTGCCCGCATCGCCATCGACGACATCGTGATCACCGAGATCGAGCCCCGGAGCCCGGTGCTCGACGCCGGGGCGTTGCCGCTCACTGCGGCCCACCGCGGCTACTCATCGGTAGCGCCGGAGAACACGCTGGCGGCGTACGCCTCGGCAATGCGCACCGGCGCAGAGTGGGTCGAGATCGACGTCCACACCACCGTCGACGGCGTGCCCGTGGTGATGCACGACCAGACCGTCAACCGCACCACCGACGGCACCGGCGATGTCGCCGTGCTCCAGGCGTCGTACTTCACCGGGCTCGAGGCGGGGTCGTGGTTCAGCCCGGCGTTCGCCACCCAGCCGGCGCCGACGTTCCAGATGATGCTCGACCTGATGCGGACCGGTTCGTCCGGGATGCTGCTCGAGATCAAAGGCCCGGAGACCCGTGACGAGGTCCACCGGATGGTCGACATGATCGTCGCCGCCAACCTGGCCGACCGGATGATCATCCAGTCCTTCGACGAGAACGTGCTCCGCTACGCCTACGAGCGTGCCCCCCAGATCCCGCTCGGGTTGCTGCGCGGCTCGCTCGACGCCGACCCCGTGGCGAAGGCCCGGGAGCTGAATGCGGTGTATTACAACCCGTCGAATGCCGCCGTGTCGTCCCGGCCGTCGGTGGTCGCCGACCTCAACGCAGCCGGGGTCGGGGTGTTCGTCTACACCATCAACGCCGCCAGCGACTGGCGGCGCCTCACCGATCTGGGCGTCGACGGGATCATCACCGACCGTGCCGGCGCCTTCATCGGCTGGAAGGAAGCCCAGGCCCAGATCGTCCCAGAGGTGCCAACGGTGACCCTGGTGGCACCCACCGACAGTGCCTCGGTGGAGCGTGGAGATGACATCGTCATCGCCACCTCGACCACCGACACCGACGAGGTGACCGTCTCCCTCGACGGCGAGCCCGTAGCGAACGACGTCCCGATCCCGGCGGCGGGGCTGTCGCTCGGTGCCCACACCGTCGTGGCGACGGCGCAAGGTGAAGGTGGCGAGGCGACCGCATCGAGCACCTTCACCGTGATCGCGACCGAAGCCGGCCTGATGAAGCGGATCTTCGAACTCGAACCGAC
The DNA here is from genome assembly GCA_963708235.1 of uncultured Acidimicrobiia bacterium. Classification (GTDB taxonomy): domain Bacteria; phylum Actinomycetota; class Acidimicrobiia; order Spongiisociales; family UBA5794. The sequence goes on from OY970200.1 coordinate 3,691,324, forward strand.
GCTGCCCCAGCTACGGCGGATGGTCGATTCCCTCAACGCCCGCGACTGGGACCGTCTCAGCGCCGTGATCGAGCTCTACGTCGATGATCTCGAGACCAAGGCAACCCTGCTCGAGGAGATCGCCTTCCTGGCAGGCTGAGACCCCGCATCCGAATCACGCACCTGCGGCCGTCGCCACAGCGGGACGGTCGCAGGTGCGTGCACGATGCCGGACCTTGGCGAGAGGTAGCGGCCAACGTGCCGGCAGCAACCACGTCAGGCCGTAGCCGGTGCGGGTCGGTATCGCAGAGCGGCCGCCCCCGACCGGAACTCATGACGATCCACGAGTTCGAGCTGGATGCGCTTGCGCAGACCGGCGAGCAACGTCGGCCCGTGTCCGGCAAGGACCGGCTGCACAACGAACTCGTACTCGTCGATCAATCCCAGATCTGCCAACGCAAGGGGGAGCGTCACGCCGCCAACGAACAGGCCCTCGCCTGGCTCCTGCTTGAGCCGCTGAACCGCTTGCCCCAAGTCGCCTCGCACCAGCTCGGCATTCCAGTCGACCCCGCTCAGCGTGCTCGACACGACGTACTTCTTCGCCCGGTCGATGGTCTCGGCGAACGGGATCTCCCACTCGTCCATCCAGTCCGGCCACGTGCCCGTGGCCGGCTGCCGCCACGCCGACTCCATCATCTCGTAGGTCACCCGGCCGAATAGCAGCGCATCGGCTCGTTCCATCTCAGCGGTCCAGTAGCGCATCGACTCCTCGTCCGGCGGGAGCCCTGCCTCGTGATGGCAGCAGCCGTCGAGCGTGACGTTGATCGAGTATCGCAGTGGTCTCATCTCGTTGTTCTCCCTCGATGGGCGCGGTGCGTTCACCGGACCGTCCTAAGACGACTGCCGGCGCCCTTTCTCATCGGCGCCCCCATCGCACCTACGCGACACCGTCGCTGAGCGAACCAGACTGCAGACCTCGCAGCATCGACTCGGACCGTGTCGATTTGTTCCGGAGAAGCAACTGGGACCGCACCGCCTCGGCGGTTCGTCGCCGAAGCTCAGCGTTGAAGAATCTCCGGCATGGGGAGAATGCCGAGCTTTTCTGTCACTGCCTGTCGATACGATGCGGAGATGGATGATATTTCTCGTCACCGGCCCGGGTCTCGTCATCGGCTTGGGAAGCTGCACCGGCGCCTGTCGGCGTCGTTGCATGATTTCCTCACCGAGCTGGCAGCGTTCGAGACCGACGAGGCGTGGGTTGCCGACGGCGCCACCGATGCCGTGGCGTGGCTGGCCCAAGAACTCGGGTTGGCGCGCCCCACTGCGCGCCATTGGCTGGAAGTCGCCCGGAACCTCGGCACGTTCCCGCTGATCTCCGCCGAGCTCCGGGCCGGTCGGATCTCCATCGACCAGGCCCGTCCCCTGTGCCGGTTGGCCGCCCAGGACGAACGGTTCACCGTAGATAACGGACCGGACGACCCGGACGGTCCGGGGTCTCTGCCCGACCCGATGGCAACCGCCGAGGTCGAAGCCGAACTGGTCGACCTTGCCAAGCACCACACCGTGACCGAGCTCCAACGCCTGGCCCGCCGGCCACGGGACATCACCCCCAGCCAGGAGAACGCCGACCACGACAACGCCGAGGTGGAGACCTGGTGGGACGAACACGGCCGCTTCCTCCACCTTTCCGGTCGTGTCCCCGGGGTCGATGGTGCCATCGTGGAACTGGCCCTCAATCGTCTCTCCGTGCAAGAGCCTCGAGACCCGGTCACCGGGCAGTTCGACCACCCCGACCAGAGAATGGCCCGGGCCCTGGTTCAGATGGCCTCGGAATCCCTGGGCAGCGACGGTGATTCCGACCGCGCCTCGGTCCTGGTCCACGTCGACTACACGGCGTTGGCCGGTGACGGAATCGGCCATGTCCCTGCCGGGCCCGCGCTCAGCGCCGAAACCATCCGTTTCCTCACCTGCGACGGGCGCCGCCAACTCGTCGTGGATGGTCCCGACGGTGCTCCCATCGGAGTCGGGCGTACCACCCGGACCATCCCGCCGTGGCTGGCCCGTCTCGTCGCAGAACGCGACAAGGGATGTCGGTTCCCCGGATGTCGCCGAACCCGCTGGACCCAGATCCACCACATCAACCACTGGGCGCATGGCGGTACGACCGACCTCTGCAACCTGGTGACCCTCTGCGTCTTTCATCACCGCATGTTGCACCGCCAGGGATGGCGCATCGAAGGCAACCCCAGCGGCACCCTCACCTGGATCAGACCCCGAGGCGACCTCCACCTCCCCCTTCGACTCGCCGAAGACGACCCTGACCCAGCCTTCCTTCCCCGCGGCCTCGTCGGATTCAACCTCGAACAAAGACTCGACACCATCGACAGCGCGTTTGCCGGCCACTGGGGCCCCATCCCCCCCCGAAGCACCTGACCACGGTCAGGGGCACCTATCGCCGCAGCGCCGCCGCAGCTTCGTCCAGGATGACGCCGGTGGTCTCCACCATCTCGTCGATCTCGGCGGTACCTGCGATCAGCGGCGGTGAGAACTGGATGATCGGCGCCCCGCGGCCGTCGGCGCGTGCCAGCATGCCATGGCGCCTCAGCGCCGGCTTGAGATGCTCGTTCACCAGCGCCGTCGACTCCTCAGGGGTGAACGCCACCCCGGCGTCGCGGTCCTTCATCAACTCGACGGCGTAGAAGTAGCCGGCGCCGCGGACCTCGGCGGCGAGCGGTCGATCGAGCAGGGTCTCCAACCCGGTGCGGAAATGGTCCTGGTGGGCGAGCACGTTGTCGAGGACGCCCTCGGACTCCATCACGTCCAGGTTGGCCATCGCCACCGCACACGACACCGGGTGGCCGCCGAAGGTGATCCCGTGGGTGAAGATCGACCCCGCCTCTAGGAACGGCTCGGCAAGGTGCGGTCTGGTGATCACCCCGCCAAGCGGGACGTACCCGGAGGTGACGCCCTTGGCGAAGGTGATCATGTCGGGGACGTAGTCGAAGCGCTGACCTCCGAACCAGGTACCCAGCCGACCGAAGGCGCAGATCACCTCGTCTGAGACGAGCAGCACGCCGTGGCGATCGCAGATTTCCCGCACCCGTTGCCAGTAGCCCGGCGCCGGGGTGAAGCAGCCGCCCGAGTTCTGCACCGGTTCGAGGTACACCGCGGCGACGGTCTCGGGACCTTCGGCGATGATGGCCCGTTCGATCTCGTCGGCGCACGCCAAGGTGCACGGGCCGTCGCAGAACGGGCAGTTGTCGACATCGGTCTTGGTGACGTGGGTCACCAGCGGCACCAGCATCGGTTCGAACGGGGTCTGCAGCGCCGGGATGCCGGTGATCGACAGCGCCCCCAGCGTGGTGCCGTGATAGGTGGTTTCCCGGGCGATGACCTTCATCCGCTCCGGCTCGCCCTTGAGAACGAAGTACTGCCGGGCCAGCTTCCACGCCGACTCCACCGCCTCGGAGCCACCGGCGGTGAAGAACACCCGGTCCATGTCACCCGGCGCAAGTTCGGCCAGCCGGGCGGCGAGCTGCGCCGCCGGTGGGTGGGCGAACCCCCACACCGGGTAGTAGCCGAGTTCCTCGGCCTGCTTCGCCGCCGCCGTCGCCAACTCGCTGCGACCATGACCGATCTGCGTGACGAACAATCCGGCGAGCGCATCGAGATAGCGCTTGCCCTGATCGTCCCACACGTAACAGCCCTCACCTCGTGCGATCACGGTCGGACCGTCGGCGGGCACCTGGGCGAAATGCAACCACATGTGGTCACGGGCCATCTCCTGGAACGTGCTCACCGGGCCCCTCCTTGCGGCGTACGTCGACGCCCGCCATGTTACGCCCCGGCCCGCTCCGGTGACGGCTGCCGCATCCGTCGAGCTCCGGCGGATAGGCTACGGACCGGTGGGATGCGGGTCCGAGCAGGATGGTGGACATGACGATCGAGATCGTGCAGGTGCAGCCACGGTTCGCCGAGGCCCTGGTGGAGTTGGAGCGGCTGGCCTTCCCCACCGCCTCCGCCGACGACCTGCTCAGCGTGCCCGGAGTGCTGCTGCAGTGCGAGGTATTCCCCGAAGGGGGCTTTGTCGTGCTGGACGGCGAAGACGTCGTCGGATTCGGGCTCGGGTGTTTCGTCGATTTCGACTTCGACCATCCCGTCCATCACATCGACGACGTCGTCGGACCGCTCGGGTCTGACAACCACGACCCGCACGCCCCCTGGTACTACGGCACCGACATCGTGGTCCGTGCCGACCAGCGTGGCCGGGGGATCGGTCGGATGCTCTACGACGTCCGCAAGGACCTCGTCCGCCGCTACAACCGGGCCGGGATCGTCGCTGGTGGGGTGATCCCCGGCTACGCCGACCACAAACACGAGTTGACCGCCGACGAGTACATCACCAAGGTCGCCGCCGGGGAATTGCGCGACCCGACGCTCAGCTTCCAGATGTCCAACGGGTTCGAGGCGCTCGGCGCCCTCCCCGGGTACTGGCACGACCCCGCCGTCGACGACAACGCATGCCTCATCGTCTGGCGGAACCCCGACCATGATCCCGATGCGCTTGTTACCGAGCGGGCGGCGGCGTCTCCGCCGGATCCGTCCGATGGGTGACAACGGGATAGCCGAGCGGCGTAGGGCCGCCGGGTGAGGCTGGAGCAGGCGGCCACCCGGCCGTACTGGTGGGACGCCGTCGACGCCCGTCCGACCCGTTCCGCATTGGACGGGGACCTCGATGTCGATGTGGCGATCGTCGGCGCCGGGTACACCGGGCTGTGGACTGCCTACTACCTGGCCCGGCACCAGCCCGACCTGTCGATCGCCGTGGTCGAGGCCCGCCATGTCGGGTTCGGCGCCTCCGGTCGCAACGGCGGCTGGTGTCACGCCGAATACCCGCTCGGGATCGAGGTGCTCGCCGCCGACCACGGCAAGGCGGAGGCGGTCCGGCATATGCGGGCGCTCCACGACACGGTCGACGAGGTGCGCCGGGTCACCGAGACCGAGGGCATCGACTGCCACTACGCCAAAGGCGGCGTGCTCGCCGTTGCCCGCAGCCCGCTCCAGCTCCACCGTGCCGAGGAGGAGGTCGCCACGGTGCGTGAGATCGGGCTCGACCCTGACGACCTGGTGCTGCTCTCCCAGACCGAGGCCAGCGACATGCTCGGGGCGACATCGGTCGTGGGGGGGATATGGTCACCGCACGGGGCGGCCATCCAGCCGGCGTTGTTGGTCCACGGTCTCGCCGCCGCCTGTGAGCGTCACGGTGTCCGCATCTACGAGTCGACCCCTGCCGAGCGCATCGAGCCCGGCGTGGTCGTCACCGCCGCCGGTCGGGTGACGGCGTCGATGGTGGTGCGCGCCACCGAGGGGTACACCCCGGACATCCCCGGACTCCGCCGCCGGATGGCCCCGCTCTACTCGCTGATGGTCGCCACCGAACCGCTTCCGGCGCCGGTCTGGGACCAGATCGGGCTCGCCACCCGCCCGACGTTCGCCGACTTCCGCAACCTCATCATCTACGGCCAGCGCACCGCCGACGGCCGCCTCGCCTTCGGTGGTCGCGGCGCTCCGTACCCGTTCGCCTCCCGCATCCGCTCCGCCGACGACATCAACGACAAGGTCCACCGTGAGATCCTGCGTGTCCTCACCGAGCTGTTCCCCCAACTCGACGGCGCCGCCATCACCCACCGCTGGGGCGGCGTCCTCGGCGCCCCCCGGGACTGGCGCCCCTCGGTGAGCATCGACCGCACCGCCAAGCTCGCCTACGCCGGTGGGTACGTAGGTGACGGGGTTGCCACCACCAACCTCGCCGGCCGTACCCTCGCCGACCTCATCCTCGAACGCGACACCGACCTCGTCACCCTCCCCTGGGTCCAGCACCAATGGCCCGACTGGGAACCCGAACCGCTCCGCTGGGCCGGGATCAACGCCGGTCTGTGGATGGCCAAGACCGCCGACCGCATGGAGGAACGCACCGGGAAACCTTCCCGCCTCGGCCGCTTTGGCAACTGGCTCCGCGGTAAGACCAGATAGGACCGACCTGACCAGCGCTCACCTTCGTCGGGTAGCACCCTGGTCATACCGGAGTAGGATGCAGGTATGAAGATCAGTGTGAGCCTCCCCGATGACGTGGTCGAGTTCCTCGACCAGTACGTTCGGGAGCAAGGTTATGGGTCGAGGTCGGCGGTCGTCCATCGTGCGGTCCGCATCCTGCAGTCGGCCGACCTCGCGGCGGCGTACGCCGATGCGTGGGACGAATGGTCGAGGTCCGGAGATGCCGACCTCTGGGAGATCGCCGCCGATGACGGTGTGACGTCCGATGCTGCGCGGTGAGATCCGGACGGTCGATCTCGAGCCAGTCCGGTCCGCCGAGGCGAGTAAGCGTCGACCAGCGGTGATCGTGTCGAACGATGGGGCGAATCTCACGGCGGCCAGGCTCGGTCGGGGCGTGGTGACCGTGGTCCCGTTGACCCCGAACGTCGATCGCGTCTATCCCTTCCAGGTCGTGATTCCCGCCGAGGGCTCCGGCCTGACGACCGACTCCAAAGCTCAGGCAGAACAGGTCCGGTCGGTATCGATCAGCCGAATCGGGGATCGCATCGGTGCCGTCCCAGCCGGACCGATGCGCGAACTCGACGAGGCGTTGCGGTTCCATCTGGCGCTGTAACCGCCTCGCGGGGCGGGACGGAGGCGCTGCGGGAGCCCGAGACCCCGGGACAGCCACGTTACGCTTGACCCATGACATCAGGCCCGGTCGCCGGCGGGAGCGTCGCTCATGTGTTCGCCGGCGGACCGGTGTTCCGGCCCGGTGGCCGTCCGGTCGAGGCGGTGGGGGTGATCGGCGGTTCGATCGTCGCCGTCGGCGACATGGCCGACGTACGGAGGGCCGTCGGGGGTCGATACGAGCCGATCGATCTCGGCGGAAGGATGTTGCTACCCGGGTTCCAGGACGCCCATGTGCATCCGGTGTGGGGTGGGCTGATCCGGATGCGCTGCGACCTCGAAGCGGCGACCGGTCCCGACGAGGCGCTCGACATGGTCCGGCGGTACGTTGCCGACCATCCCGATGTCCCGTGGATCGTCGGCGGGGGTTGGCGCTACGAGTGGTTCCCCAGTGGTAATCCGCCGGCGTCGCTGCTCGACGGGATCACCGACCGGCCCGTCTATCTCACCGTCGCCGATGGGCACTCGGGGTGGGCCAACACGGCGGCGATCCGGCTCGCCGGGGTCGATGCCGCCACCGCCGACCCCGCCGACGGGGTGATCGTCCGCAACGACGATGGAACTCCGCAGGGAACCGTTCACGAAGGCGCCATGGACCTCATCGACCGAGCCGTCCCGGCCGACACCCCCGAGGATCTGGTCGGCGCCCTCGAGGCGGGTCAGCGCTACCTGCTGTCGCTGGGGATCACCGCCTGGCAGGACGCCTGGGTCACCGACGAGGTCGATGCCGCCTACCGGGCGCTCGCCGCCGAAGGCGGATTGCTCGCCCGGGTCCGCGCCGCACTCGTCTGGGACCGGAACCGGGGGCCGGATCAGCTCGCCGAGATCGTCGAGCGCAGCGCCGCAACCATCGGCGGGTATGTCCCCCGCAGCGTCAAGCTGATGCTCGACGGTGTGGTCGAGAACCACACCGCCTGCATGCTCCACCCCTACCTGGACGGCGAGGGGAGTGCCACGACCAACCACGGACTCGACTTCATCCAACCCGGCGAGCTGCGGGAGATCGTGACCGCCGTCGACGCCGCCGGGCTGCAAACACACTTCCATGCGCTTGGCGACGGCGCCGTCCGCAACGCCCTCGATGCGATCGCCGCTGCCCGCACCGCCAACGGACCGAGCGACACCAGACCCCACCTCGCCCACCTCCAGGTCATCGACCCCGCCGACATCCCCCGGTTCGCCGCCCTCGGTGCCGTCGCCACCATCCAGCCACTGTGGGCACAGGCGGATGCGGCGATGACCGAGCTGACCATCCCCTTCCTCGGCGAGGAGCGAGCCGCCCTCCAGTACCCCTTTGCCGATCTGGTCCGGGCAGGCGCCCGGCTCGCCATGGGTAGCGACTGGTCGGTGAGCACCCCCGACGTGCTCCAGCAGGTGGCCGTCGCCGTCAACCGCAACGACCCCGCCGCCGGCATCCACGAGCCCTACCTCCCCGAACAGCGGCTCGATGTCATCACGGCGCTGACCGCCGTCACCGAGGGATCGGCCCACGTCAACCACTTCGACACCGACTCGGGACGGATCGAGCCGGGGCTGCACGCCGACCTGGTGGTCGTCGGCGGCAACCCGTACACCGACCCGATCCACGAACTCGGTGTCGACCTGACCATGATCGGCGGTAGCGTCATCTGGCAGCGGCCGGGGGCAGACTGAAGGCCCGGACCGAACGAGGCGTGGAGAAAGGCGGCGTGGTGGCGACGTTCAGGATGTTCATCGACGGGCAGTGGGAGGACGCCGCCGACGGCGGGACCTGGGACCTGGTCGATCCCGCCACCGAGGAGCCACTCGGTTCGGTCCCGTATGGCGACGGGACCGACGTCGCTCGGGCCATCGATGCCGCCGAGGGCGCCCGCACGGCATGGGCGGCGACCAACGTCTACCAGCGCGCCGAGATCCTGACCCGGGCTGCCGCCATTGCCGCCGAACGGCGCGACGAGTGCGCCCGGATCACCACCGAGGAGTCGGGCAAACCGTTGACGCAGGCGGCTGGTGAGTGGGCCACCTTCGATTCGTTCCTGACCTTCATGGCGGAGGAGGCGAAGCGGGTGGGGGGCCGGATCATCCCCGCCAGCCGCCCCGGGCGGCGTATCGACGTCACCTATGTCCCGATCGGGGTCGTCGGGATCATCACCGCATGGAACTTCCCCGTCTACAACGTGATCCGCGCCGCCTCGGCCGCCATGGCCGCCGGCAACCCGGTCGTGGTCCGTCCCTCCGAGTACACCCCGCGCAGCGCCATGCTGATGGCCGGGATCCTCGCCGACGCCGGGCTGCCCCCGGGGGTGTTCAACGTGGTCAACGGCGACGCCGGCTCGATGGGTCAGGCCATGCTCGATGACCCGCGCCTCCGCAAGATCCAGTTCACCGGGTCGGTGCGGGTCGGCAAGTTGCTCATGGACGGTGCCTCGAAGACCGTCACCCGTCTCTCGCTGGAACTCGGCGGCAACGCCCCGGTGCTCGTGTTCCCCGACGCCGATGTGGACGCCGTCGCCGCCTCAGGGGTCGTCAGCAAGTTTCGCAACGGCGGGCAGGTGTGTGTCGCCCCGCAGCGGTTCTATGTCCATGAGTCCATCGCCGACGACTTCGCCGTAGCGGCTACGACGGCCGCCGAGCGGCAGGTGGTCGGTCACGGGCTCGACCCGGCGACGACGATCGGGCCGCTGATCAACGCCACCCAGCGGGACCGGGTTTCCCGGATCGTGGACGACAGCGTCGGTGACGGCGCCAGGCTCCGCACCGGTGGGGCCGCACCCGACGGAGCGGGGTTCTTCTATCAGCCGACGGTGCTCAGCGAGGTCCCGGCACATGCTCCCGCCCTCACCGAGGAGATCTTCGGGCCGGTGATGCCGATCGTCCCGTTCGAGGCGGTCGATGACGCGATCGAGGCGGCCAACTCGGTCGATGTCGGTCTCGCCGCCTTTGTCTGGACCCAGCATCTCGACACCGCGCTCCGGGTCTCCGACGCCCTCGACTTCGGTCTCGTCGGCGTCAACGACTGGAACCCGCAATCCACCGAAGCGCCCTTCGGAGGGATGCGCCAATCCGGGCTCGGCCGTGAGTCCGGCCATGAGGGTCTGATGGAATACCTGGAGCCGAGAACTCGGGTGTTCGGCACCGGGCGGTGATCACGGACGCCGCTCCTTGCGACGGCTCCGAGGGGTTTGCGGCCCGGGCTGCGGCCAGGGAGGCCGCAGCCCGGGTGCACGTCAGCTTCGGGCCCGGGCGAACTCGTCGGTGAAGTTGATCTCGAAGTCGCCGGTGTCCTCGATCACCTCGAGGTCGGCGCTGTCGGTTTCGGCGTAGAAATCGATGATCTCCTGCTCGATCAGACCCTGCTCGATCGCCGCCGAATTGGGGGAGCCGTACCAGTTCCAGTTGGTGAGGGCGGCACCGTTCTCGGCGTCGAGCAGGAAGTTGATGAAGGCGTGGGCGGTGCACGGCGCCGTCGTCCCGGCGGGGATCACCATGCTGTCCACCCACAGCGTGGCCCCCTCGTCGGGAAGCACGTAGACGAAATCGTCGGGGTTGGCGGCGTCGCTGATCGACACCAGCATGTTGCCCGAGTAGCCGTGTGCCACGGCCACCTCGCCGTTGACCAGCGCCTCGGTGTACTGGTCGGAGTCGAAGGTGGTGATGCCCGGCTTGGCCGCCGAGATGAGGTCCGCCGCCTCCCGCAAATGGTCGATGTCGGTGTCGTTCACCGAGTACCCCAGGTGATACAGCGCGGCGCCCATCGCCTCGCGGGGATCGTTGAGCACCGACACCCCGCCGCCGAACGTCGTGGTCAGGTCCGGGTCGAAGAGCAGATCCCAGGTCGGTTCGAAGTCGTCGCCGACCACGGTCAGGTTCACCCCGAGCCCGGTGGTGCCGTACTGGTAGGGCGCCGAGAAGGCGCCGTCGGGATCGAACGGCAGCGCTGCGAAGTCGGCGTCGACGTTGGCGTAGTTCGGGATGGCGTCTTTGTCGAGCTCGAGCAGGAGGCCCTCCTGGATCATGATCCCCACCATGTAGTCGGACGGGACCGCCAGGTCGTAGTTCACCCCCGACTGGATCTGGGCGAGCATCGCCTCGTTCGACTCGAAGAACGACTCGATGACGGCGACGCCGTATTCGGCTTCGAACGCCGTGATCAGATCCGGATCGATGTATTCGGACCAGTTGTACAGGTTCAGGTCGCCGTCGACCTGGCCGGGTTCGCAGTCGGCGGGTTCGCCGCCGGCGTCTCCGTTGCCGCAGGCGGCGAGGACCAGGGTGATGGCGAGGAGAGCGATCAGGCTATGTCGTTTCATGGTTGTCCTCCGTTGGTGGTTCGACGACCGCCGTCGTGCGCTGCAACAGCAGCGACATTCCGACGAGGACCATCGAGGCGACCAGCATCACCACGCTCACCGCATTGATCAGCGGGGTGACGCCCCTGCGGACGAGACCGAACACGTAGACCGGCAATGTGGTCGAACCCGGACCGGCGACGAAGCTGGTGACCACGACGTCGTCGAGGGAAAGGGTGAGCGCCAGCAGTGCGCCACCGGCGACCCCGGGCATGATCAGCGGCAGCGTGACATGCCGGAACGCCTGCCACCGGCTGGCGTAGAGATCGGCGGCGGCTTCCTCGAGGGAGGAGTCGAGCTGGCTGAGCCGGGCCCGGACCACGATCGCGACGAACGAGATGCTGAAGGCGATGTGGCTCAGGATGATCGTGGTCAGACCGAACTGGCGGCTGGACGCCCACGATGTCCCCGATCATCCGGAAGCTCTGGGAGAAGAAGAGCAGCAGCATCACCGCCATGGTGACGTCGGGGATGATGATGGGGAGATAGGCCAGCCCGTCGTAGAGCCCGTCGACCCCGGAACCGGTACCGTTCCAGCGCCAGCGCCGCCATCGTCCCGAGTGCCGTCGCCACGATGGTGGCGACCAACGCCACGATCAGCGAGTTGCGCAGGGCGCTCATCACCGCCCGTTCTGCGAACATCTCCCCGTACCAGCGGGTCGACGGCTCGGTCCAGATCCCGACGTTGTTGTTGTCGTTGAAGGAGAAGACGATCGAGCAGGACGATCGGGGCGTAGAAGAAGAGCGAACACCAGCCACGACTGGGTGGCGAGCAGTCGGTCCATGGGACCGCGAGGCCGGAGACCGGCGCTGCCGCTCACAGGTTCTTCGCCCCGGCCCGGAAGTAGACGGTGACGGCGACGAGCAGCACCAGCATCACGACCACCGAGAGCGCCGACCCGAACGGCCAGTTCCGGGCGGCCAGGAACTGGCTGACGATGTAGTCCCCGATCAGCGCCGTGCTGGCGCCACCGAGCAGGGCCGGGGTCACGTAGGCGCCGAGGGAGGGAATGAACACCAGGATCGAGCCGGCGACGACCCCGGGTCGTGACAGCGGCCACGTCACCTTGCGGAACGCGGTGCCACCCGTCGGCGTAGAGATCGCGGGCGGCTTCGACCAGGTCGCCAGTCCATCCGATCGAGCGCCGCATACAGCGGGAGGACCATGAAGGGCAGGAACCCGTAGACGAGGCCGATCAGCACGGCGGTGTTGGTGAACAGCAGCCGGAGCGGCTCAAACCGAGCGACTCGGTGACCCGGGCGATGGGGCCGTCGGACCCGAGGATGACCCTCCAGGCGTAGGTGCGGACCAGGAAGTTCGACCAGAACGGGATCATCACCAGCACGAGCAGGATCGCCCGGTAGCGGGCGGTGCGTCGGGTGGCGATGTAGATACGCCAGCGGGTAGGCGATGAGCAGGCAGATCGCCGTGGTCACCCCGGCCAGTACCAGGCTGCGGAGGGCGATCTCCCCCACCAGCGGGTCGAACAACCGGCGGTAACTCTCGATGTTCCAGTTCGCCAGCACGGTCATCCCGGTGGAGCTGCGGCTGGCAAACGAGATCACCACCACGATCAGCATCGGGATGGCGAACAGGACGGTCAGGTAGGCCCACGAAGGCAGGGCGAGGAGGAACCCGCGGCGGGCGTCGGCGGCGAGTCCTGCATCCTCCAGACCGAGCAGCGGCGCCTCCGAATCCCCGCTCCGGCGCCGTCGGAGGCGCACGGCGCTCATTCGTCGATCACCGTCGACGCCGACGGGTCTCCACGTCACCGTGACCGTTTCGCCGATCTCGAAGATCCGCACCCCGGGGCGGTTCTCCTCCTTGACCTCGAAGGGTCCGGCCGGTGCGTCGACCGCATAGTGGAACACATCACCGTGGTAGGTACGGCGGGTCACCTTGCCGGCTACATGGTTCTGGCCGGCGGGGACGGGGTCGCCGCCGTGGCGGAGCACAAGTCGCTCCGGTCGGAGGGCCAGCGTCACCGGTCCGTCGGCAGCGACGGGGGTGGCGGCGGTGACGGTGCTGCCGTCACCGAGCCTGACCGTCGAGCCGTCGACGGCGGTGGCGGCGACGAAGTTGATCTCACCGATGAAGTCGGCCACGAAACGGGAGGTGGGGTGTTCGTAGATCTCGCTGGGCGGCCCACCTGGAGCAGATGCCCGGCGTTCATCACCCCGATCCGATCAGACATGGTCAACGCCTCGTCCTGGTCGTGGGTGACGTAGATGAACGTGATGCCGACGCGGTCCTGGAGGTCTTTCAATTCGAGCTGCATCGCCTGGCGCAGCTTGAGGTCGAGCGCTCCGAGCGGCTCGTCGAGAAGCAGGACCTCGGGTTCGTTGACGAGCGCCCTGGCGAGCGCCACCCGCTGCTGCTGCCCACCCGAGAGCTGGGTCGGTTTGGCCGCCGAGCGGTGCGAGAGCTGCACCATGTCGAGAGCGCGCCGCACCCGGTCGCCGACCTCGGACGCCGCCGAGCCTTCGCATCTTGAGACCGAACGCCACGTTGTCGGCCACCGTCATGTGTGGGAAGAGGGCGTACGACTGGAACACGGTGTTGACGGGTCGCCGGTTGGGTGGCTCCAGCCCCATCTCCTTGCCGTGGATCGGATCAGCGACCCTTCGGTGGGGAACTCGAATCCGGCGATCATCCGCAGCGTGGTCGTCTTGCCGCACCCGCACGGCCCGAGGAGTGAGAAGAACTCGCCGTCGTCGATCGTCAGGTCGAGGCCGTCGACGGCGAGGACTCGTCACCGAATCGTTTGGTGACCCCGGTGAGCCGGACCGCATCGGACATCATCCACCCCCGATCTGGAAATGTTCGAAGTCGTTCTCCGATGGCACACCCCAACACGCCCACAGATCGCCGGTGGCGGGGCGCATGATCACGGCCCCGCACGTCTCGTAGTACCACGGGGGTGCGCCGTGGCGGCTGATGGCGCGTTCGTCGGAGGTCATCGTCATCAGGTCGTCGACGGTCACCGGACGGGAAGCGAGCAGCTCGGCGGCGTGGGCGAGGCGGAGCTGCGACGACATGGCGAGGTCGGCGGGTCGCTCGGCTTCGACACGGTGTGTGGCCGGCACCAGGCAGTGGTTGGTGTGGGCGATGACGTGTCCCCCGAGACGCTCGACGTGGGTGGCGGTCGGCATGGCCTCGATCGAAGCGCCGTTGCCGTCGGCGGCGAGGACGAGGAAGGTGTGACCCCCGGCGAGATCGGCGTCGACCACGGCGGCGACGGCGTCATCGAAGGTGGTCTGCGCCAGGGCGCGGCGGACCACGAACGGCCAGGTGACACCGGGGCGGCCGTCGGCGGCGGTGAGGTTGGTGATGCCGACGGCGATTCCCGCCTCGTTGAGACCGATCTGGCCCAGGGTGCCGGTGGTGGTGAAGACGAGCGATGCGGGACCGGTGTCGGGGCGGACGTCGAGCATGATGACGTAGGGCGCCGCCGAGGCTTCCATGTCCCAGGTCTGGGCAAGGAAGCCGGCACCGCCAGCGGCGGTGTCGGAGACGAGGGCGGCGGTGCAGGTCTCCGGTGTAGGGGCCGACCCGGCGGCGGCACGGAGGGTGTCGGCGAAATCGGTGTAACCGCCGACGATCACCGCCTCCGCAGGGGAGATCCCGGCGGCTTCGGCGAGCGCCTCCATCTCGGCGAAGAGGTCGGCGTCGTACGCTTGATGGGCCGGGACCATCCGTTCGGCGAGTTCGGTGAGCCGGTCGTCGTCCCACCCGCTCGCCAGCGACGAGAGCCGGATCCGTTCGTCCCGGAAGGCCCGGACGGCGGCGGTGTGGTGGGAGCCGTGGGTCTGCCCGCGCCGGGCGGGCGACCCTTCGAGTCGGGTGATCCGGATGGCGGTCACGTTGCGGAGCGCAGGTGTGCGCCGATCGCCGACTCGCCAGTCATGTCGTCATCCCGATGCGGATTTCAGGGCGAGGGCGGGTCCGAGCGACCGACACCGCGGCTCTACGGCTCTGTAATCGGGTCTGTGCCCAGATGGCTGTGCCCACCGACGCCTCCTCCAATGGCCCCCACCGGATACCGACGTCTCCTCCCGCCGGGGAGGATAGCCCGAGCCCTTCGGGCGCGCCCAGGACCGGCGGCCCATCCCGTAGATGCTCACTGGGTCGGCCCACGAGGGGTCGGGACCTAGCCACGGTCTGAACGTCGCCGCGAGGCATGGCAGGAGACCACCAGGTTCGGCACCCTGTCCGTGGTACCCGGATCGAGCGCAGCGTCGCTGGCGACCACCACAGTCAGGACGCCCGCCGCACCGCAGGCAGGGAAGGTGGCGGACCCGGGAACAGACATGGAGGGACCTCTGTCTGGCATCAGCCACCTGGGTGGCCGGCTTCTCACCCTCGATCACCGGCTCTTCGGTTTCGGTCATGAACCCGGGCCCGCCATCACACCCTACGCCCCGTCCGGCCTTGCGGGAACCCGATTTTTCGCCCGCCGACCGGGAGCAGGCAGGTCGTCACACTGGGTTGCGGTGCCATTCGATGATGGTGTCGCCTTTGCGTTTGCCGTGATCGGCGGTGCCGTGCCACGCCGGGAGCCCGAAGGGGAGGTCGCGTCGGGGGATGGGGACGGTGTCCTCCGGGGCGAGGTCCGAGCCGTAAGCGGCGCCGGCGACGTGACCATCATCGGGGGCGACTGTTGCCGCCAGCGCACCGAGGGCCTGGTTCCAGTCGTCGAGCAGTCGCCCCGTGTCGGGGAACGCCGGATGCAGGATGTGGGTCCGGGTGTAATCGCCGGAAGCCTCCCAGCGGTCGACGGCGTCGCGAGCCGCGCTTCCCACGGTGATCACCGCCTCCAACGGGTTGCGCTCGGCAACCACGTCGAACAGGGAGTTGCGGTAGCCCAGGATCGGGTCCTGGCGGGACAGGGCGGCGTTGGCGCCGCCAAACTGATTGAAGATGCTGTAGAGGAACGTGTTGAGCATCACATACGACCGGGCGAGCCCGAGCTTGCCGAGGAACCCCTGGAGACGTTGCCCGGACTGCCCGACGAAGGCACGCTGGGCGAGGATCTCGTTGACCGAAGGGTCCTGGCCCACCACGAGGACCCGGGCGGTCCCGTCGAGCCTTCCCCGGTAGAACACCGGGCCGAAGTCGATGCGGAACAGGTCGGGGCGCTGCTCGTAGACATCGAGCGGCGCCGCCTCTAACCGTGCCGCCCAAACCGGCGGCGGACCCGGGTCGAACCCCGGGGTGTCGGTGGCGGCACCGGCGATGGCCGCGGCGGCGCCCCAGGCACGCTGGGTCGCCAGCTGTCCCACCGTCGAGATCCCGAAGGCGGCGCGGAGGTGCTCGGCGTCACCCGCCGAGACCCCGATGAGGGCGTCGGCCGGTGCGTCGGCGAGCTCGGCGGCGGTGCGTCCCCGGTACCCGGCGACGACGAGACGGTCGAAGGATCGGCTCATGGGGCTTCCTCTCGATGAGACGCCAGGTTCAAGAGTCCGTACGTTCATGTGAGGACCTTGTCGCGCAGGGCCGCCACCAGTGCCTCACCGGCGTAGCCTTGCACATCGAGGTCGATCTCGGGACCCGTCCCGAAGCGCAGCACCTCGGCGAAGTCGAGCGTTGCCCGTCCCCGGCGGACGTCACGGGTCCGCAGCCACCGACCGTTGACCCTGGCGTCGATCCGGTCGACGTTGACGGTCCTGATGGTGACCGAGGGCGCCCGGTCACGATGGCGCCGTACCGCCGAGATGGCGATCGAATGTCGCTGGCCTGCCGCCAGGGCGGCGATGGCGGTGTCGATCAGGTCCCGGTTGCCCTCCATGACATCGGCCCTGGTCATCTGGTGGACCTGGTCGGGGACGACGCCGATGTCCTCGAGCACGTTCCCGGCGTTGGTGCGGACCCTCGTCGTGCGCCGGATGGCGACCCGCAGATCGGCGCCGCTCGGCAGCGCTTCGTACGGCGACGGGCGTGCGTCGGCGTCGGTGGGCTCGGCAAGTCTGCGGAGAAACGCATGCGACCAGACGTTGGCGCCCCCTGCGCCGGTGGCGCCCCCGACACCGACCACCGTTCCGATCCCGTGGTCCTGGAAACCGGCGGCGAACATGTCGGTGGCCGAGTAGCTGAGGCCGTCGGCGACCAGCACCACCGGACCGTGGTAGCGCTGCCCCAACCGGTTGGCGTTCTGCGCCGACGTGATCGGGAACCCGTGCGAGTAGGTGGCGCCGGTGCGGATCGCATCCTCCATCGACGTCACCCACGGGTCGAGCGACAGACCGGGCACGCTGGTGGAGGGGCGGTGGCGTCGGCTGATCCGCAGGTTGAGCGGGGTGTTGACGAACTGCGCCGGTTCCGGTTCGATCTGCTGCGGGGTCAGCACCTGGAGCAACTCCTCGGCGGCGAAGATCAGCCCCCCGGCATTGCCGCGGACATCGATGACGAGCCCGGTGTCCGGGAGCAGGCGGGCGAGCCGGAGGAACTCGTCGACGAACGGTTCCGCCGCCGGGACGTTGAAGGTGAAGATCCTGATGTACCCGAAGGCGGGGTCGTCGGATGCGGTGTCGCTGCGGCGCACCTCCATGGCCCGGAACACCCCGGGCATGTGCGACTCCAAACCGGCGGCGGCGTCCCCCAGCGGGGCGTCCAGGAACTGACCGTCGCCGGTGCGTTCCGCCATCGCCACCTGCGGGGCGTACAGGACCTTGCGGGCCTGCTGGATGTCGTCACCGTGATCGTCGATCCCGACGGCGGCGGACTCGGCCGTCAGGGCACCCGGCCCCACCGTCGCTCCGGGTGCGAACACGAGCCATGTCTCGGTGTGGTCGTGGGTGTCGCCGTCCTCGTCGACCCAGCGGATGGTGACCCACTCCTCGTCGGGGGGGAGACCACGGGCAATGGGACGCACGGTGAGACGGTTGAGCCCGTGGGCGTGACGGGCGGCCGGGTTGCCACCGACATGGCGTTCGCCGTTGCGGGCCACCGCCGTGGCGATCGGCATCCCGTTCCAGTGGGTGACCCGGGCACCTTGCATCTCTGGGTCGGGCCAGGCGCCGGCCACCCATTTGGCGAGGATGTAGGCGGTCTCGCCGTGGTGGTGGATCTGTTCGACGAGGAACGGCAGCCAGGCCACTTTGTCCCCGAACGGTCGGGGGAGCCGGTATCCGGTGTGCAGGTCCCGCAGCGAGTTGAAGATGTCGGTGATCTCGGTGTGGAACTCCATCTCGGGCGGCATCGCTTCCGGGGTGGTCTCGTCGAGTCGCTGGCGGAGTAGCCGGAGCCGCTGGACCGGGTCGACGGCATACATCGCCCGTTTCAGGGGGAGGTGGACGTAGTTGTCGACCAGCAGGACCAGCGCCTGGTCGACGATGCGTTTGCGGTCGTCGAGGGTGAGTTCGCCGAAGGCGGAGAGCAGGGTGCGCAGGTCGGTGGTGGTGGCGACCAGTTGCGGGTCGACGGCCGACCCTGCCGAGTCGAGGAACCCGGCGGAGTCGGGGAGCGAGATGGGGTGGCCGAGGAGGGCGGGCAGCTCCTTCTTGATGAACTCGGGGAGGTTCGCCGCTGCGACCAGGCTGCGGACATGGCGGCGGTCGTCGACGGCGGTGATCGGGTCGAGGTCGATGGCGTCGGTCACCCAGTAGGAGTAGGGCTGGGCGGCGAGGGCGAACCCGAGGGCGTGGCGGACGATCTCGGTGTCCTCCTCCTCGAAGTCGGGAACCACCCGGAACGTCGTCCCATGCTCCTCGATCCCGCCAACGGTGACGGTGTCGCCGGCGTTGCCCCCGGCGATGGCGATGGCATCGTCGACGCGCTCCGCCAGTTCGGGGAGCCGGGCCATGGCGTCGGACAGCTCGGTGATGGCGCGGCTCAGCGGCAGTCCGTCGAGCAGGTCGTCGTCGTGTTCCAGGTACAGGGTGCGGTGGGAGCGACCGATGCGGATGCGGTCGATCCACGGTTGCCCGTCGAGCGGGTCGTCCCAGAAGCGCTGCATCAGCCGCTCCTGCCCGATGCGGGGGACACCGCCGATGACCACCAGGGTCACCGAGGTTTCCCGCGCCTCGATCAGCGCCCGGTAGGGGTCGTCGCTGCGGCCGTCGATGACGACCAGGTCGGCGAGCCGTCCCGGGGCGATGGTGCCGAGCCGTCCTTCCCAGCCGAGGGCGATGGCCGGGTTGACGGTGACCGCCTCGACCAGTTCCCGGTCGGTGAACACATCGCCTAGTTCGCGGCTGGCGAGCCACGCCACCTTGAGCTCGCCGAGGAGGTTCTTCGACCCGCTGGGGGACCAGTCGGCGCCGAGACACAGCCGGACACCGGCAGTCTTGGCGGCGGCGACATCGGTGGTGGCGCCGTAGAGAAGGTAGTTGCTGAGCGGTGACCACACCATCGAGGCGTTGGCGGCGGCAAGGATCTCGAAGTCCTCGGGTTTGAGGGCGGTGCCGTGGATGGCGCCGAGGGCGCGGGTGACCGCCCAGGTGTCGTCGTCGATCTGGAGCCGCTGGAACCAGCCCCGGGCGGTGTCGTCGGTGCCCTCGGAGAGGTGTTGCAGGTAGCAGCGGTGCTGGTCCAGGGTGTCGCGGTACTTGGCGGCGCCGCCGTTGGTCGGGTTGGCGATGTTGGTGCCGGCGCGGGCCAGGTCGGGGTGGTCGGGATCCTCGGCGTTGCGGACCAGCCCCCGGTAGTACTTGGTGATCCCACCGGCGCTCGCCAGCGTGATTCCCTGGGTCGTGGTGGTGCCACCCAGCAGCGCCCGGCATTCGCTGTAGCGAACCAGCGCCTCGGCCGCCCCCGGTGTCTGTCCCAGCACCTGGGACGGTTTGGTGATCCGGGCGGTGTACGGCTCGATGCCCCGCCACTGCCCGTTGTTGGTGTACCGCTTCGGCACCGACCACAATGGGATGGCGTTGTACGCCAGGTGGTTGTGCAGCTCGATCAGCCCCGGGTAGATGGTCCCACCGGTGTTGACCCTGCGGGCGGCCCGGTACTTCTCGTCCGGAACCGGATCCCCGGCCGACTGCACCGCTTCGATGACCCCGTCGTCGACGTAGATGGCGCCTCGCTCCAGGACCCCTTCGGGCCCCATCGTGACAACACGCCCCTCGAGTACGTAGCAACGCTCCGGCGGATGATCGACCACAGCCCGGTCCTTCCTCTCCTCGGACCTGTCCTCGTAGGGAGATCACGGAAGATCCCCGCAGATACGCGCTTGTTGCATATGCCGCCGAACCGAAACACGGCCACAAGCGTGCACGAAAGCGGGAACGTTCGGATCCATGGTCCTCCGCATCGCAGGAATCGATATTCCGCGAGTGGAGGCCCCTCAGCGTGCCGTTGGTGTGAACCATCCGATCCGTTCCAGCTCGGCTCATCGATCGAGCGCTGCCGCTTGGCCCCGCCTCCTCCAAGATCCGCCCGCCTGTCACAACGCCCGATGACGCGGTGTCTCATGGTCGAGCTTCCAAATGATGGAGATGTCATGACTGTGAACGCCGATGTGGCCGACGTTACGCCACCTGATACGGGGAATGACGCCGTGACGGCTGCGATTGCCACGTCGGGACTGGTGAAAGCCTTCGGTTCGACCCGGGCGGTCGATCGTCTCGACCTAACCGTGAGGATCGGTGAGGTGCACGGGTTCCTCGGCCCCAACGGTGCCGGGAAGTCGACCACCGTTCGGGTGCTGCTCGGGTTGCTGCGGGCGGACTCGGGCCGGGTCGAGGTGCTCGGGGGCGACCCGTGGCTCGACGCCGTGGCGCTTCATCGCCGGATGGCATACGTCCCGGGTGATGTCGAGTTGTGGCCCAACCTCACCGGGGGCGAGGCCATCGATCTGTTGGGTCGGCTCCGGGGTGGTCTCGACCAGGTCCGCCGTACCGAACTCATCGAGCGGTTCGACCTCGATCCGACGAAGAAGGGCCGCACCTACTCGAAGGGCAACCGGCAGAAGGTCGCCATCGTGGCGGCGCTTGCCTCCCGGGCGGAGCTGTTGCTGCTCGACGAACCGACCGCCGGTTTGGATCCGCTGATGGAGGTGGTGTTCCAGGATGTGGTGAACCAGGTGAAGTCGGAGGGGCGCACGGTGTTGCTCTCGAGCCACATCCTCGCCCAGGTCGAGGAAGCTCGCCGATCGGATCAGCATCGTCCGGCGAGGTCGCATCGTGCAGTCGGGGACGCTCGCCGAGATGCGGCACATGACCCGCACCACCATCGAGGCGGATACGGGACAGCCGGTCGTCGGTCTCGGTGCACTGCCAGGTGTCCACGATGTGGAGGTCGCCGGTCACCGGGTGCGGTTCGCTGTCGACGGTGACCGTCTCGACGAAGCCGTCCGGACGTTGAGCGGCTTCGAGATCCGCAGCCTCACCAGCCGACCGCCGACCCTGGAAGAACTGATGTTGCGCCACTACGGTGACGAACTCGCCGCTGTCGGCAACGGGAGCGGGAACGGGGCGGGGCGATGACGTCGGTCGCCACCCGGGCTCCGGTGCATGCTCCGACTATTCGCTCTCGGTGGGATGCCTTCGCCGGTACCGGCGCCCTCGTCAGGTTTGCGCTCCGTCGGGAGCGGGTCCGGCTGCCGGTGTGGCTGCTAGGCATGACGGTCTTGTTGGTCAACCTTGTGGCGGTGGTGTCGGAGATCACCGAGACCGAGGAGGGGCTGCAGGATCTTGGCCGGTTCATGGAGGGCGCGGTCGGCGCCGTGTTCGGCCCCGGATACGGGCGTGAGGCGATCACGGCCGAACGGTATGTCGTCGGCGTCTACGGGTTGTTCTTTTTCGTGCTGGCCGCGCTGATGACCCTGCTGCTGGTCGGGCGGCACACGAGGGTCGACGAGCAGAGTGGGCGGGCCGAACTGATCCGCGCCAACGTGGTCGGGCGGCATGCCCCGCTCACCGCGGCGCTGGCGCTCGCCGCCGGGGCGAACGTGGTCTTGGCGCTGTTGCTCGGCGGAGTGATGACGACCAACGGCTTCGGGGTCGCCGATGGCCTGCTGTTCGGCGCCGGTGTGGCAGCGGTGGGGCTGGTCTTCGCCGGGATCACCGCCGTTACCGTCCAGGTCACGGAGTACCCGCGTGCCGCGACCGGCTTGGCCGGTGCCGTCCTGGGGGCGGCCTGGGCAGTCCGTGTCGCCGGCGACATGACCGGGGATCACGGCAGCGCACTGTCGTGGTTCTCGCCCCTGGCCTGGTCGAACCAGACCCGCCCCTATGTGGACGGTCGCGGGTGGCCGCTGCTGATCTCGATCGGTCTGGCATCGGCTGCCGCCGCGGTCGGCTATCTGTTGGCGGGCCGCCGTGACGTCGGGGCCGGACTGGTCGCCGCCCGCCCGGGTGCCGCGGTGGCGGCCCGTTGGCTCCGCTCAGCCCTCGCCGTCACGTTCCGTTTACAGCGTTCCACGTTGGCCTGGTGGACGGTTGCTCTGGCCGTGTTCGGGTTCATCTTCGGTGGCCTCGCCGACCAGATCGCCGACCCGGAGAGCATGAGCGACGACCGTGTCGAGATGTTCGGCGGCTCGCTCGACACCCTGGTCGACGGCTACCTCAGCGTCATCACGGTTCTCATGGCGGTGCTGGCAGGCATCGTGATGGTCCTGGCCGTCCAGGCGATGCGGTCGGAGGAGACGAAGGGCAGAGCGGAGCCCCTGCTGGCGACTGCCGTCAGCCGCTGGGCTTGGTTCGGTAGCTACCTCACCGTGGCCGCCACCGGACTGGTCGTGCTATTGCTGGTGGTCGGCCTTGCCGTCGGTACCGGGGCTGCCATCTCGGTCGGCGACGGTGCCTACATCTGGGACCTGGTCCTCGCCCACCTCACCTACGCCCCGGCCGTGCTGGTCTCCCTCGGCATCGCCGCCCTGCTGTTCGGTGTCTATCCAAGAGCAATCCCTGCCACCTGGGCCCTACTCGGCTTCAGCCTGTTCGCCGGCCTCTTTGGGCCCATCATGGACCTGCCCCAGTGGGCACTCAGGCTCGTTCCGATGGAGCACGTCGGCCAACCTCCCCTGGACACCGGCCCCTGGTTGGCGTTACTGCTTCTGTTGCTGGTTGCCGCCTGCATGGCCGCTGCAGGGCTCGTCGCCTTCCGTCGCCGAGATCTCGACGTCAAGTAGCCCGTGCCAAGGACGCCGGATTCTGTGGGAACCCAATCGGATCGGCTGGTCGTGTGAGCCGATCGAGTCGGGTGCGGACGTCGCGCCGACGCGCTCGCGGGCTCGCTTGCTCGGCCGTTCACGAGATGCCCTTGCGGGGCAAGGGCTTTCAACAGTGGGCCCACCTGGATTTGAACCAGGGACCTCATCCTTATCAGGGATGCGCTCTAACCGAGCTGAGCTATGGGCCCTTGAAGCGTTGGTATGTAAGGCGCTCGGCCTTTTCGTGCCGGTCATCGTAGCCGATCAGATGGGCAGCGCATCCTCCCGGGATGTGTGGTGACCTCTCGGCGCACGAACGCAAGGACCCCCGTGAAGGACCGCCTCTCGGGGGTGGTGCACCTTCGAGGGCTTGCGCGGCGGCGCTCGGACAGCGCGCCCCGCCCGAGACGGCGAGTGTGGCGAGGCGTGAGCCTGGGGACCGTTCTGGCGCGTGGTGCGGTGGCCACCCGTCGGTCGCCGGTTCCGGGCGGCGTCGCCCGCCTGCGACTGCGATTCCCGCCAAGACCTGTTGGGCATCCGAAGGGGCGACATTCATTCGTCGGGGGTGATGACGTCGAGCCGACCTGGGTGTTGGATGGTCATGCGCGTGGCCCAAGCCCGCACCGCTCGTCGGTGGCCCGGATCGCATCCGAGGCCGTCGGCAGGTCATCGAGCATGAAGGAGAGCAACGTGGCGGAGGAGGCGCTGTCGATTCCGGACCGCACGTTCGGAGGTGCGATCGGGCGCAAAGCCCGTCGGGCCGCCTTCAGGTCGCGATGCGATACGGGCCCGCAGCGGGCGGGGTGTCCACCCCCGAATCGAGTCGATATCACGTCGAATGCGGGCCGAAACCTTGATTGGAGGGTGCGATGACAACAGGTACCGATACCGGTGGCAGGCCCCGGATTGTCGACCGGGCCGACGAACGAGTTCTCGCTGTTCTTCAAGATTCGGGCAGGGCATGGCCCCGAACTGCGGGAAGCCTTGACGGCCATGCAGAACAGCGATGGGTACCGACCGGGCGAATATCAGATTCCGGTCTCCACGATCCACGAAGCTCGCTTCGTGCTGTTCGACGATGACACCCGACTTGCCTTCATCACGAGTTTCGACG
Organism: uncultured Acidimicrobiia bacterium; assembly: GCA_963708235.1. GTDB lineage: Bacteria > Actinomycetota > Acidimicrobiia > Spongiisociales > UBA5794. Next base: position 3,715,560 of record OY970200.1, read on the forward strand.
GGCCGTGGGATTCCTACATGGAGGACTTCTTCACGTCCGGGACGACGTTGGCGCTGTTCGACGCCGCTTTCCAACATGTCGAGGGCTACAGCGGGATTCCCGATCTTGCGGCGGTGAAGAGCTTCATCCTCAGCGCCCAGGTGACGGGTGCTGCGTATGCGCGGAACTACGGAGGCACGGTCAAGGAGATCCGCAAGGCGCAGCGCGTCAACGCCGCGTTCCAGCAGGTGCTCGACGATCCGGCAGCAGCGGAGGCACTCCAACACCCGGCCCTGAAGCCGCTCCTCGACCAAGCCGCCGACTAGTGCTGCGACCACTGCACTAGTCCCATCTGCACCGCACACGACGTCCAAGAAAGCATCTCTCATGTCGGACCACATCTCCGGACCGCGGGCGCTCGCCGAGCCAATCGCAGACATCACCGATCTCTACGCCTTCGTCAGCCCGGAGCGCCCCGGATGGTTGACCGTCATCGTCAACACGTTGCCGTTCGCGCAGACCGATGACCATTTCTCCGAAGGCCTCATCTACCGTTTCCGTCTCCGACCGCTGAGCGCTCGGAGCGGCGGGGCCGGTTCGGCGTTCGCTCCCGGCGATGAGCAATGGACGATCGATTGCACGTTCTCTGCGGTGACCGAGACCGATGGGGTGCTGCGCCAGGACGGCGCCTGCACGCTGCCGAACGGTGACACCGTTGCGTTCCAGGTCAACGACGACTCCGGCGGCGAGGCCATCGGAGTCCGGGCGTTCGCCGGGGTGCGATGGGACCCATTCATCATGGACGCCCCCGCGGCCTTGAAGACAATTGCCACCGGCAGGCTGGCGTTCACGGATCCCGGCTCCATCTATCTCGACGGCAAGAACGTCCTCTCCCTCGTCGTGGAGTTCGAGTGCGCCACGGTTTTCGGGGATGTGTCGCTGCTCGGCGTGATCGGCGAGACACTGACGCGGGGACCCCTGAATGTCCGGATCGAACGAGTCGGGCGACCGGAAGTGAAGAACATGATGCTCGGACCCAGGCAGTTCGACACGGTGAACCGCGACCTCGAGATCCGGGACCTCTACAACATGGAGGACGCCTTCGATCTCCAGGACGGCTATCTCGGCGCATACCGGGCGCGTCTCAACGCCAACCTCGGTTTCTGGGACGGGCTCGACGACACGATTGACTGGCCGCTCGATGCCGATGGCGCACACCCGCTGACGGAGCTCGTGCTCGACGACTTCCTTGTCGTCGACGTGTCGAAGCCGTATGTCGCGACCGGTTCTTACCTCGACATCGAACTCGCAGCACTCGATGGCCGCCCGCACTCCACATGCGGCGGGCGCACATTGAATGACGACGTGATCGACACGATGTTCACGTTGCTCGTCAACGCCGGCAATGGCCCGGTGATCCGCGACGGGGTCGATCGTTCGACACGACCCGCCTCCGAGAGTTTTCCCTACCTGTCGCCGCCGAACCCGGATCCACCCACGATGCCGGAGCATCACCATTGAGCGAGCTTGGCGCGACCGAGCATGCCGGAACCGGTATTCGACTCGAGCTGGACGACATCCAGAGCGGGGCCATTCGCGAACGCCCCTCGCCGTACGTGGGGACCTATCTGTTTATCCGTGTCGACGATCGCTCCGCCGGCCGGGAACTGGTCCGACGACTGCATTCCGTCGTGGGCTCGGCACACGCATCTCCGGAACCGGTCGGTGGCGCCTGGGTCACGGCAGCATTCACGTTCCAAGGCCTCCGGGCACTCGGGGTGCCCCAGCCATCCCTCGACAGCTTCGATCCGGAGTTCCAACAGGGCATGGCCGGGCGGGCAACCGAAGCTCGGCGACGTTGGTGAGAGCAGCCCTGAGTTCTGGGAGAAGCCGTTCGGCAGCCCCGACCTGCACATCGGGTTGACCGCCCTGTCGCCGGATGCTGCCCGACTCGAATCGGTGCTGGATCGGGCACGACGCACGTACGAGGGCATCAGCGGGGTAGAGGTGATCTGGCGCCAGGACTGCTACCAGCTCCCGGACGGGAAGACCTCGTTCGGGCACAAAGACGGCATCAGCCAGCCGGCGATCGAGGGAAGCGGCGTGCCGCCGACCAACCCGACCGAGGCGCCGATCAAGGCCGGGGAGTTCCTCCTCGGCTATCCGGACGAGACGGGCGGCATCGCCCCCATGCCAACCCCCACGGCGTTGGGCCGCAACGGCACCTACATCGTTGTCAGCAAGCTGCACACCCGCGTTGCCGACTACCGCCGCTACCTGAGGGACCGAGCCGCAAGCCGAGACGATGAGCTCCTGCTCGACGCCAAGATGGTGGGACGCTGGCCGAGTGGCGCCCCACTCACCCTCGCACCGTCCGCCGACGACCCGGACCTCGGTGCCGACCCTCGGCGCAACAACAACTTCAGCTATCGAGATGACGCTCGCGGTCTGAGATGTCCCGCCGGCTCCCACGCCCGGCGCGCCAACCCGCGAGATGCATTCGAGGGTGACGGCAGTGTCAACGTTCGTCTCCACCGCATGATCCGGCGCAGCACCAGTTTCGGACCGGTGCTTCCGGAGGGCGTGATGGAAGATGATGGCGTCGAGCGGGGGATCATCTTCGTGTGCGCCGTGGCTCACCTGAAGCGACAGTTCGAGTTCGTGAAGACTCAATGGATCAACGACGGCATCTTCATCGGCGCACCGGCGGAGCGTGACCCGCTCGTCGGACCCAACGACGGGTCCGGTTCGTTCACGATCCCCCAACAACCGATCCGGCGCCGCCTCCGCGACCTCCCGCCGTTCGTCGTCAACCGGGGCGGCGAATACTTCTTCGCCCCGAGCCTGAGCGGCATGCGGTGGCTGGCCGACCTTGACACCTGACGCTCCCCACCGAGAAGGGACAACATGATCGAGAACACAGGCACCGACCGCTGGGCCTCCCTTGACTTCGGTCCACCACCCGACGGTCTGGCCGAACCCGATCGACCGGTGCTCGTCGAGCACGTCGCCGGCGATCGCATTGCCATCATCACGTTGAACCGTCCTCACGCCGACAATGCGATCACGACCGAGATGGGTGCCGCCCTCACCGAGGTCGTCGAGGCCATTGCCGTTCGCACCTCCGTCCGAGCCGTGATCCTCACCGGCGCCGGAACGCGGGCGTTCTCGGTCGGCAGCGACCTCCGTCAGCGCAAGAGCATGACCAAAGAGGACTGGCTCCGGCAACGTCAAGCGTTCGACCGGACGCTCTACACCGTCCGCCAGCTCCGCAAGCCGATCCTCGCCGCCGTCAATGGGATCGCCTACGGCGGAGGTTCCGAGCTGGCCCAGAGCTGCGACTTCATCATCGCCTCCCACAACGCCACGTTCGGTCAGCCGGAAGCGATGATCGGGCTATCCGCCGGCGGCGGGTCACCGGTCTTCCTGCCGAGGCTCCTGCCGCCCGGTAGGGCGATGCAGATGCTGTTCACCGGCGAGCCGATCGACGCCGCAGAGGCGTTTCGCCTCGGTATGGTCAACGAGCTGCATGCCCCGGACGACCTCATGGACGCTGCCCGGCGGATCGCCGGGACGATCGCCGCCAACTCTCCGACCGCCGTGCAGGCCGTCAAGTCCGCCGTCCGAATGGGAATCGGTCAGCCCACCGAGCAGGCGATCAGCATCATGATGGAAGCGCATTGGCGTTCGGCCGTACACCCTGATCGCGCCGAGGGTATCGGTGCGTTCAACGACGGTCGCGATCCTGACTTTCACGACCCCGACTACTGATACAAGGAGCCCCGATGACGCTAGACAGCCGCAGCCTCGACGCCGAGCGCGCCAAGTTGGTCATGATCCAACCGGAGCCGTTCAATGCAGAAGCGCCACCCGAGGCGCTGCATGGCGATGTCACCCCCACCGACCTGCACTACGTGCGCAGCAACTTTGCGCTGCCGGACCATGACGGGACCCTTCGCGTCGGCGGGGCGGTCGACACCCCGCTCACGCTGACGCTCGACGATCTGCGGGCCATGCCCGCCGTCACCCGGGCAGTCACCTTCGAATGCGCCGGCAACGGCCGCCTCGGTCAGTCGCCGATGCCCATCGGTGAACCTTGGGGCTGGTACGCCGTGTCAACCGCAGAGTGGACCGGCGTGCTCCTGCACCAGGTGCTCGAGCAGGCGGGAACACAGGCAGACGGCGTGGACGTCCGATTCGAAGGTGCCGATCACGGGCCGTACTACCAGTACGACGACATCGCCTACATCCGCTCGCTCGACCTCGCACATGCGATCGATCCCGCCGCTGAGATCCTCATCGCCTACGAGATGAATGGTGAGCCCCTGACCGCCGACCACGGTGCCCCGTTTCGGCTCGTCGTGCCCCGCTGGTACGGCGTCGCCTCGGTGAAGTGGCTCAAGCAGATCGACGTCATCACCGAGGAGTACCGAGGCGAGTTCCAGGACAGCCACTACATGTACGAATGGGCCGACCGGCCTCACGAACCGGTCACCATCATGCGCGTCCGGGCGCGGATCACCGACCCGGCTCCCGCCGCCGTCATCCCCGCCGGAACCTACCGTCTGCGCGGAAAGGCGTGGTCCGGTGCCGGTGCGATCGCCACCGTCGAGGTGAGTTTCGGCGGTGAGACCGGATGGCACCCGGCGGACGTGGCGCCGGCCGGCGGCCCGTATCAGTGGCAGGACTGGACATACGACTGGAGCGCCACCGCTCCCGGACGGCATACCATCCGGGCCAGAGCCACCGATACCGCCGGCCATACCCAGCCTGACTCGCCGCCCTGGAATCGCCTCGGGTACGGCAACAACGCCATCGAGATCCTCTACGTCGACGTCCGCTGACGGGGGCTCGACCGTTCTCGCCATCGCATGAGGGAGGGAGGCGTCCTCCAGTCCCATGTGGTGTGCGCCGTCCGTAGAGTCGGATGTCGGGAGCGCAGCTCTCAGGGATCAGGCCGTATGCGCCGATATCGACGGAGGGTGATCAGATGACGGAAGCAGCGGGTGGGATCGTCCCGCGGTGGGAGTGGCGAGCGTTCGATCGGCGGTTCGTCGTCGCCGAGCCGCGCTACGCCGCGCTCGAATCGACGGGGGTCCAGGAGAGCGAGGAGATGTACCTGCTGTCGGGTGCTACCGGCGCCAACGTCAAGGTGCGGGCCGACCTGATGGACGTCAAGCTGCTCGAGGGCGTCGACGATCATGGTCTGCAGCAGTGGAATCCGGCGATGAAGGCGGCGTTCCCCCTCATGGTCACTGAGCTCGAGCAGGTCTTCGCCGCCCTCGGGACCCCACTTCCGCAGCTCGATCGCAAGTCGTACACGCTCGACCAGTTCCTGTCCGAGCTTGTCCTACCCGCAGGCATACGACCGGTTGCGGTCACCAAGAGGAGGGTGCGCTATACGGTCGAGGGGTGCAGCTCGGAGGTGACCGACGTCGTTGCGGACGGGAAGCCCATGCGCACGATCGCAATCGAGTCCGAGGATGCGGCGGCCGTCGAACACGCGGTTGGAGCGATGGGGCTCGACGGGTATGCGAACACCGACTACACGGAGGGTCTCACCGCTGCGGTCGAGGGCCACGATGCCGTCTATGGCGTAATCGACGTCGGGACGAACTCCGTCAAGTTCCACCTCGCCGCACGATCCCCGGCCGGGACGTGGCGGACCATCGTCGACCGCGCCGAAGTGACGCGGCTCGGCGAAGGTCTCGGCGCCACCGGTGACATCTCCGAGAAGGCCCTCGAGCGCACGGCGACGGCCATCGCCGGCATGGTCGCAGAGACCAGGACGCACCGGGCGCGCGCCGTTGCCGCCGTGGGGACCGCCGGGCTGCGTATTGCGGGGAATCGTGGAGACATCGTCGCCGCCATCCGCCGGCGTGCCGGGCTGACCGTGGAAGTGGTCTCGGGGGACGACGAGAGCCGGCTCGCCTATATGGCGGTCCAGGCGGGTCTGCACCTGGGTGACGGGCCCATCGTGGTGTTCGACACCGGCGGGGGCAGCTCCCAGTTCACCTTCGGCCACGGGACGGCCGTCGAGGAGCGGTTCAGCGTGAACGTGGGCGCCGTCACCACCACCGAGCGCTTCCACCTCGAAGGAGTGGTCACCACCGACGTGCTCGACCAGGCGATGCAGGCCATCTCAGACGGCCTCGGCGCCATCGACGATCGCCCGGTCCCCGACGCTCTCGTCGCCATGGGAGGTGCGGTCACCAACATGAGCGCGGTCAGCCACGGCCTCGTCGTCTACGACCCCGACGTGGTCAACGGGTCGGTCCTCGACCGCACCGAGATCGACCGGCAGATCGCCATGTATGCGGCGACGCCCACCGAGGACCGCCGCTCCATCGTGGGGCTCCAACCGAAACGCGCCGAGGTGATCCTCGCCGGAGCGTGCATCGTCGAGACAGTGATGGGCAAGCTCGGAAAGGAATCCTTGACCATCAGTGACCGTGGATTGCGACACGGGCTACTGGTCGAACGCTTCGGGCCGTGATCGGAACCCGGGTGCGGGCATGGCCCTGGACCGAACCGGAGCGGCGCAAGCGGAGGGTCTTGTTGATCGCCATGAAGATTGCCATGAAGCGCGAGGCCGACGAGGTCGCCCGCCGAGCCTCACACGAGCGGGGGGCCATACCAGCCCCCACCCGACCCGGCCACGAAGCGGCGCTATTCCAGTAACCGCCGATCCGTCCCGCGATCGGATATCACCCCGTCTGGACGATATGCCGATGGGTTGTCGGCGCGACAATCACCTGTCGACGGACCCGCTGCCCTGTGGACGTGGAGAAGTTTCGAATGAGCCGAGACAAGACCTTTGCGTACGTGGGCGAATCCGCCGATCTCCAGTCCATCGGGCGTCGGCTCTTGTCGAGGTTCAGCCCGCCGCTGCAGGCCGAAGAGGTGGACCGTTGTCTGCGCGAATGCATCGCGACCTTCGAGGACGCACCCGTGCGCAACTACCTCTCGGTGCTGATCGAGCGGGCTGCGGCGGACCGGTTGCGCTCCGTGGTCCATGACATGCCGCAAGGCTCGAGATTGAACGCTCCCGTGGACGTACCCGATGTGAGGGTTCTCGGGGTCAGGACGGATCGGCGTGCGACGCTCGGAGGTGTGGGATGGTCGCCGCCCAGACCGTGACCGCGTCGACCTGCCGGTCGGACAACCCGGGTGACCCGGGGCGGGTTCATTCGCATTACAGCTGCCGTACACACGAATCGAGGTAGTCATGGTCGGCAAGGTCGCACCGGTGCTCTCCGCCGAACAGGTTTCGGAAGTGCTCCGACTCATCGATGGAGCGGACAGCGTCGAGCTGAAGTTGACGGTGCCCGACACCGACCACCGATCGGCGATCGCCGCCCTCGGCATGGATGTGCTCGATGCCCACATTCGACAGGTCGCCTTCTTCGATACCCCGGAGCTGGCGCTCAACAACAACGGCGTCGTCGTGCGGGCGCGGCGGATCCAGGGCAAGCCGGGTGATTCCATCGTCAAGCTGCGGCCCATCGTGCCCGATGAGATTCCTGAGAAGGTCCGCCAGTCGCCCAGCTTCGGTATCGAGGTCGACGCCATGCCGGGTGGCTTCGTCTGCTCCGGATCGATGAAGGCCCAGCTCGATCCGGTGAAGGCGAAAGCGGCATTCGCCGGCGACCGGCGGATATCCAAGCTTTTCACCAAGGAACAACGCAGGTTCTTCGCCGATCACGCACCGGAGGCGATCGGGCTCGACGAGCTTTCACTGCTCGGACCGATCAACATCATGAAGCTCAAGTTCACACCTGGCGACTTCGGTCAGCGACTGGTGGCCGAGCTGTGGTTCTATCCCGATGGATCGCGCATTCTCGAGCTTTCCACCAAATGTGCGCCGGCCGAGGCTTTCGATGTCGCCGCCAGAACGAAGGCCTTCCTGGTCGAGCACGGCGTCGATCTCGCCGGGGAGCAGCAGACCAAGACCAAGACAGCGTTGGATTTCTTCGCCGGCGAGTTGCAGGCCCGAGCGCGGCAGGGGTTGTGACGACGTACGGCTCGAAACCGAGAAAGATCGGGGCAATGGGATGGCAATGATCGAGCCAGAAACGGCGGAGGCGGACTGGTATGCGTTGTCGGCGGACGATGTCATCGCCCGCGTGGGGGTCGACGCCGACAACGGACTCGATCCTGAAGAGGTGCTGCGGCGTCTGGCCGAGTTCGGGCGCAACGAGATCGCCACCGAACCGCCACCGACGTTGTGGGAGGTGGCCAAGGGTCAGCTGGCCAACCCGATGAACATCATGTTGCTGATCGTGGGCGTCGCCAGCCTGGCCATCGGGCAGGTGGCGACCGGGTTGATCGTGCTGGCGTTGGTGTCGTTCAACGTGACCATGGGGACGAATCAGGAGCGCAAGGCGATGGCCAGCGTCGAGGCACTGGCGCAGCTCCAGGTTCCCCACGCCCGGGTGCGTCGGTCGGGCAGCGTCGAGCAGGTCGAGTCGACCGAACTCGTGCCGGGCGACATCGTACTGATCGAAGCCGGTGAGCTGGTTCCGGCCGATGCCCGCATCCTCACCGCGGCCTCGTTGGAGGTGCAGGAGGCTTCGCTGACCGGCGAGAGCGCACCGATCGCCAAGGACGCCACGACCTTACCCGCCGGGGAGACGGCGCTCGGCGACAGGACCAACCTGGTCTTCCAGAACACCCAGGTGACCAGGGGCTCGGCGGTCACGGTCGTGGTCGCCACCGGTGCGACGACGCAGATGGGTCGCATCGCCGGCATGGTCACGGCGACGAAGCGCACCAAGTCACCGCTGCAGCGGGAGCTGGACGGTCTGACCAAGCTGTTCGGCATCCTCGCCTGGGCGGCGGTGGCGGTCATCGCCCTTGTCGGTATCGCTCGCGGCCAGGAAACCGAGACCCTGATCCTGTTGTGCGTATCGACGGCGATCTCGGCCATCCCGACGGGCCTGCCGACGTTCGTGCAGCTGATGCTGTCGTCCGGGGCGCAGCGGCTCGCCGAGGCCAAGGCGGTAGTCAAGTCGCTCACCGACGTGGAGACGCTGGGCGGCACGACAGTGATCAACAGCGACAAGACCGGCACCCTGACGATGAACGCCATGACGGCGACGACGATGTTGGCCGGGGGCGACTGGTACAAGATCGAGGGCGGCGGCTACAAGAAGTCAGGCGCCATCCTCGGTGCGGCCGGCGTCCCCACTCCCGACTTCACCCGTTTGGCGCTCGGGCTCGTGCTCTGCAGCGACGCCACCGTCGCCGACGACGAGTCGATCATCGGCGACCCGACCGAGGCGGCGCTGGTGGTGCTCGCCGCCAAGATCGGTGTCGACGCCGAGGAGTCCCGTCGGACACTGCCACGGCGGGGGGCGGTGCCGTTCGACTCCGAGTACAAGTTCATGGCCACGCTCCACGACCGCCCGGCGGCGCCAACCGGGGGTGTCCTCCGGGAACCCCACTTCGCCAGCGTGAAGGGTGCGCCCGACGTCATCATCGACCGGTGTGCGACGGCGCTGTGGCACGGGGAGCTGGTCCCCATGGCGCAAGTCCGCGACGAGCTGCTCGACGCCAACCGGCAATTGTCCGAGCGTGGGCTCCGGGTGCTGGGCTTCGCCGCCCGCGACCTCCCGCCCGAGATCATGACCGCGGCGCTCGCCGACCCGATGGGCGAGATGCACGACCTCATGCTCATCGCCCTCGTGGGCATCATCGACCCGTTGCGCGCCGAGGCCGTCGATGCCGTCCGTATCGCCCGCACCGCCGGGATCGATGTCCGCATGATCACCGGCGACCATACCGTGACCGCCCGGGCGATCGCCGACGAGCTCGGGCTGGGCCCGGGCGTCATCACCGGCACCGAGCTCTCCCACCTGAGCGACGCCGAAGTGATCGCACAGCTCCCGCAGCTCCACGTCTTCGGTCGTGTCGCCCCCGAAGACAAGGTTCGCCTCGCCCGGCTGATGCAGGAGGACGGCGAGGTGGTGGCGATGACCGGCGACGCCGTCAACGACGCCGCCGCCTTGAAGCAGGCCGACGTCGGCGTCGCCATGGGCAGCGGCTCGGAAGTCACCAAGCAGGCCGGAAAGCTCGTGCTCACCGACGACAACTTCGCCACCCTGGTGAAGGCCGTCGAATACGGGCGGGACATCTACCGCCGGATCTCGTCGTACGTGAAGCTTCAGCTGACCATCCTGTCGTCGGTCCTCCAGCTGATGCTGTTCGCCACCATCCTCAACATCAACGGCGGCGTCGCTCTGTTCCCGATGCAACTGTTGTTCGCCAAGTTCTTCGTCGTCGTCACCGTGGTCGTCGGGTTCATCGTCGACGTGCCCGACCCCGGTGTCATGCAGCGGGCTCCGCGTACGCCGGGATCGCGGATCGCCACCCGCCCCCAGACTGTGCGCTGGGCGATCACCGGTTTCATCATCGCCTCCCTGGCGTTGATGTTGTTGGCCTGGGGCCCCGACGAGCCGAGCACCACGGACGCTTCGGTGTCGATGACGATGGCCTTTGCGGTTGTCGCCCTCAGCGCCGTCAACAACGGCCTCGTCATGCGCCGCGAACGCGAAGCGTGGTGGTCCACACCGATGTTCCCCTACCTCGGATGGATCATCGGAGGGTGGCTACTCACCTGGGCAGCCGTCGAGCTGAACATGCTGCAGCGCCTTCTCGACACTGTCCCGCTCACCGGTGCCCAATGGGGTCTCGTCCTCGGATTGTCGCTCGTCGCACCGGCATTCACCGCGATCGACAAGGCCATCCACCTCCGCCGGCTCAACCGTTCACGGCAGCAAGCCTGATTGCAGCCCGCCGGACCGGGCACTATTGACAACATCCGCTACCAGTAGTCAGCCCGCCCGCGGTGATGAGGTGGCCCGAGTTCGTTCCGTCGACGGTTCGTGACCTTCTCCGCTAGACCGAGCCTGCTCACTGACGGAGGCGACTCGCACTGGGCGGTGGGGCCGAATGTGCTGGCCCTGATGTCGACGGGGCAGCCCGGCGATGTCAGGGTGCAGTGGTGTGGGCCTCGGTCCATCTGATGCGTTCGCGGCGCCCGGGGATTCCGTTGGTGATCTCGACCCACACCCCGTTGCGGTCGACCTCGTAGCTGCGAAAGGCGCAGGCGATGCCCTGGGCGTTCATCAGGTCCGCCGAGTCCATGAGCTGGAAGTGCAGGTGGGGGGCGGTCGAGTTCCCGGTGTGACCGATCCGGCCGATGATGTCGCCGGTGCGGACATGCTGACCTGCGGCGACCGCAACCGAGCCGGGGGCGAAGTGGGCGAAACCGGCGTAGACGTCGCCGGAGCGGAGGATCACGTGGTTGCCCATGATCGCCGGGATCTTGTCCGGCCGGAACGTCACGGCGTTCTTGAGGGCAAGGGCGATCTCGCGCAGCGGATGGATCCAGGCCCGTTCCTCAATCCCGTCGCTCGCCGCCACCACCTCGGCGTCGAACGGGGCGTGGACCGGTGCTCCCCATGCGTAGGACTCACGGGTCCGGCCACCGAAGATCGGGCCCCGCACCCTGCCGGCAGGGTGATAGTGGACCCCTCTGCGCCCGTCGACCTTGAGCAGGTCATACGCATACCGCTGACCCAACATGTCGGTGCCGTGGCTCGGCACCCGGTGTGCCGGTGTCGTGACCGCCATCCAGCCCTCCCCACGCAAAGGGAAATCAACCACGACCGGGTTCTCGAGGGCGTCAGGCATCGACGGGAGCGTACCGGCCGACCACGGGCAGGTCCGCACCGATCTATGGCGGTCCCCGGCGACCCATCGCCAGTACGCGCCCGCCGGATGCCACAATGCCGCCATGAACCTCGATGACGGGCTCGCCCGGGCCGAACGCCATATGATCCGGTACGGCGGCACCTGGATGCCGTTCATTGCCGACCGGGCCGAGGGGTCGTTTGTCGAGGACGCCTCGGGGCGGCGCATCCTCGACTTCACCAGCGGCCAGATGAGCGCCATCCTCGGACATTCGCATCCGGAGATCGTGGCGGTGGTGCGTGACCTCATCGGGAGGCTCGACCACCTGTATTCGGGGATGTTGTCCGCACCGGTGATCGACCTCGCCGAAGCGCTCGGCTCCCTGGCACCGGGGCTGACCAAGGTGTTGCTGCTGACCACCGGCGCTGAGGCGAACGAGGCCGGGCTCAAGATCGCCAAGGCCGCCACCGGTGGCTGGGAGGTGGTCGGGTTTGCCCAGAGCTGGCACGGGATGACCGGCGGTGCCGCCGCCGCCACCTACTCGGCGGGTCGCCGTGGCCACGGGCCCGCCCCGTCGGGTTCGATGGCGATGTTCGCCCCCAACACCTACCGCCCGCGGTTCGTCGACGCCGACGGCAACCTCGACTGGCTCGCCGAACTCGACGACGGGTTCGACCTCATCGACCGGCAGAGCGCCGGCGCTCCCGCCGCCTTCATCGCCGAACCGATCCTCTCCTCCGGCGGGATCCTGGAACTCCCCGACGGGTACCTCGCCGCCCTCCACGAGCGCTGCCGGGAGCGGGGCATGCTGCTGATGCTCGACGAGGCCCAGACCGGGATCGGGCGCACCGGCACCATGTTTGCGTTCGAACCCGACGGGATCGTCCCCGACATCCTCACCCTGTCAAAGACCCTCGGCGCCGGGCTCCCGCTGGCGGCAGTGCTCACCACCGAAGAGATCGAACAGCGCGCCCACGACGCCGGCTTCCTGTTCTACACCACACATGTCTCCGATCCGCTCCCCGCCGCCGTCGGGCTCAAAGTCATCGAGGTGGTGCTGCGGGATCACCTCGCCGAGCGCGCCGTCACCGCCGGTGCCCGCCTCCGCAGCGGGCTCGAGACCCTCCGCGACCGCTACGACTGCATCGGCGATGTCCGGGGCCGTGGCCTCCTCGTCGGCGTCGAGATCGTCACCGACAAGCAATCGAAGAAACCCGCCTCGGGAATCGGCGACGCCATCACCCGCCGCTGTCTCGAGCTCGGGTTGTCGATGAACATCGTCGGTCTCCCCGGGATGGGCGGGGTCTTCCGGATCGCCCCTCCGCTCACCGTCACCGACGCCGAGATCGATCTGGGGCTCGGCATCCTCGACCGGGCCGTCGCCGACGTCGCCGGCTGACAAGGCTGACCGGTCTCGGCGGACGAGGTCGGGGCTCGCCACGCGGAAATCTGTATCAAGGTCGGGGCTCACCCCTCTCGTGTACCGGAGCGGACGATGCGAGCCGCTCGTACCTCCGAGAAGGGATGATCATGAGTTTCCGACGTGTCCTGTTGACCGCCATGGCCATTGCAGTGTTCCTGATGAGCGCCATCGCCCCGGGCGCCGCAAGTGAATCCGGTGACGGATCGGATAGACCAACTGACGAGCACGGGGAGGTGTTCAAGGCGTTGGAGCGGGATCTCGGACTCACCGAGAAGCAGGCCCTCGCCGTCGTCGAAGCACAAGATCGCGCCATCGTCCTCGACGCCAAGCTCCAGCAGGAACTCGGCGATGCGTTCGCCGGATCGGTGTTCGACATCGAGTCCGGACGTCTCCGGGTCTTCGTCTCCGACAAGAACGCCGCAGCCGCCGCCGAGCGCGCCGGCGCCGAGGTCAAGCTGGTCGCCCGCAGCGGCGCCGAGCTGAACCGGATCGCCGCCACCCTCGATGCCGCCACCGGCTACCAGCAGCCGACACGACCCGGCGAGCGTCCCACCGTCAAGCGCCCCGTGATCCTCGCCGGGCTCCAGGGCTGGTTCCTCGACCCCGAATCCAACACCATCCGGGTCACCGCCGAACACGGCAAGCTGGACGAAGCCGCCAAGTACCTGGCCCAGTTCGGTGAGGCCGTCTCGCTGGAGGAGGCCCCCAAGGGCGGCGTGGCGCTGCCGGCGGCCTTCATGGACGGCGGCGACGGCATCCACGGCAAGGGCGGCAGCGGTACCAACTGTTCCGCCGGGTTCAACCTCCGCAACAAGAACACCGGTCAGGGTTACCTGCTGACCGCCGGTCACTGTGTCACCAAGAACGCCACGCTCAAGGGTTCCAACGGCAACAACTTTGGCAAGGTGCTCGAGGAGTGGTTCCCCACCTACGACGATGCGCTTGCCCGCAACGACAACCCGGGGCTGTGGACCCAGGGTCCGTGGATCGACAAGAACCCGTCGAACGGTGGCGTCAACATCGTCTCCGGTTTCACCGACGCCCCGATCGGGACGGCGATCTGCAAGTCCGGCAAGACCACCAAGTACACCTGTGGTCAGATCACCGCCAAGAACCAGAGCGTGACCTACTCCGGCTCCGGCACCGTGTACGGGCTCACCCGCCACAACGCCTGTGTCCGCAAGGGTGATTCCGGCGGCGCCAACGTCTCCGTCAAGCTCAACATCACCTCCTTCTTCCCACTGAGCTTCACCCTGGGCTACGCCGCCGAGGGTGTCAGCAGCGGCGCCACGCTGTACGGCGCCGACTTCAAGTGCGGTGAGCAGGTCGGTGTGGCCAACACGTCCTGGTACTTCCCGGTCGCCGACAGCCTTGCCTACTTCGGCCCCAAGTACGGCATCTCCATGTGGTGACCAGACGACACCTCGGTGTCACGAAGAAGGCCCGGTCGGCATCTTGCCGGCCGGGTCTTCCCCGTTTCCCGCTCACCATTGCGACCAGGTTGCCCCGCCACCATTGCCCGGTCGTTCACCGATTCGGGCCGGTGGACCCATGCCCTACGGCACGGTTCGCAATACGCTGCAAACTTCCCCCGGTAGGTGTGACGCCGGGTAGGGCGTCTCACCGGCAGGGCCGGGGGGATGGCCAGGGGGAACGTGGGGGAAACAATGGACGACCTGTATGCCGCATTGGGCATTCCGCCCGATGCAACCATCGAACAGGTCCGCAGCGCCTATCTGGCCGCCATCAGGCGGGCCCATCCGGATGTGGAGAACGGGGACGAGGATGCCGCCAAGCGGCTCACCTCGGCCTACACCGTGCTCTCCGACGGAACGAGGCGGGCGGACTACGACCGGAACCAACGGCGAGCCGTCGGCGGGGACCTCCCCGAGGGCGGGTCTGGCGATCGCGCAGCCGGAGACGGGTCGGCGGCACCCGCCGAGATCGACCTCGATCGACCCGAACCCGCCGACGCCATCTGCGACAACTGCGGCCCGGAGCCTTCGGTGGGGTTCACGGTGGCCGTCGATGGGGAGAATTTGCGTCCCGTCACGGTCTCAGCCTCAACAGCGATCTCTGCGAAGAGTGCTCGACGGCGGCCCGCCAGGACCTCGAGGGTCGAAAGCTCCTCCAGGGCCCGGAGGCCATCACCGGGATCTTTGCGGCACTCGGTTATCAGATGGCCCGTCGCACCACCGCGTGCGCCAGGCCCGGAGGACCGTCAGGTGCGACCCACCGGCGAGTGACCGACCCGACAGACGTGGGTGTCATCCCGAAGACCTCGGGCGGTTTCGCACGTCCGGGCGGCTTCGTGACGTCGGTGCCGGCCAGCGCCCCAGACCACGGAATCGGAGTCCGGGACCATTTCCTCTGGCGCAATCCCTCAAAGACAGGCATGCTGGGGACTGGCCGAAGTGACGAGGAGCGGGCACATGGATCGCGACCTGTTCAACATCGACACCGAACCCCTGCCGGTCGAGGACCACGAGGAGATCGTGCTCGAGTACGAGTTCGACGGGATCGAATCCGCGACGAGTACGAACCCTCGACGGCGAGGTCCAGACGGATGCCACTGACGGACCCGACCAGCAGGTCGAGGATCCGTGGGTCAGCGTCGACGGCGTCGACGACGCCATCCACTGCCGTGAACTTCCCGGCGGCGGAGGCGCCGCGGCGGTGGGCGGCGACTGGGGGCTGCGCATGCCGGTCGCATCGTTCGTCAGCGCCTGGGCAAGAGCGGCAGTAACGTCATCGAGCACGAGATCGGCCACGGCTTCGGCTTTCAGGACTACTACGACTGGGACAGGCTCGGAGCCAGCGGCGGCTCGCTCATGATCGTGGGCTCGCAGAATGGCGGAAGCCGACGGTCGGCGACACCTGGCTGCTTCGCCGCACCTGGAACGAGATGCGCACGCTGCGCGGCTGGTGAAAGGCCTCGCGACTCGCCTCGCTCAGGCCCAGCGCCGGCGGAAGCGGCCGAGGCTCACGATGCCCAAGCCCAGCCAGAGCAGGGCGCTGGGCCCCTGTGGGGCTCAACCCGGCGCTTGCTTGGCAGCCGGTCTCGCTTGAATCGTCCGAGTCTTGCGGCGGGACGTCGTTGGAGGTCTGCCCGCCCGTCGACGGCACGCCGTTTGCGCCGCCCGTGACCGCTCCACCGGCTGCCACCGCACCGCCGGCCGCCAACGTGCCGCCGGTCGCCAACGTACCGCCGGTCGCCAACGTACCGCCGGTACCGCCCGTGCCTGAGCACCACCCGCGCCCACGGTACCGCCGCCGCTCGTCGCAACTCCACCGGTGCCGCCGGATGGGCTGACGACGCCGCCTTCGATGACCAGATACCGCGCACTGGTAGTAGATGTCGTTGCCGTCACCCCAGGGAGCCTTGTCCTTCATCACCTGGATGAGCTGCAGCGTGCAGGTAGGACACGGCGCGTCGGGCAACGTGAGCTGCTGCTCGTACTGGGTGCCGTTGGGCCCTCCCGTGTCCACGATGCCGTCCTCCAGCACGGTCGGTCCGCCGCTCGTGTCCTCGAAGCCAGTGGGGTTCACGAACTCGGCGTCGCTGGCCGCGAGTGAGATACGAAAGTGCGACGGATGGTTGACCGTTTCCGTCCAGCGCACGGTGATGGTTTCGCCCGCCTGGTAGGTGGTGATGAGAGGCGGGATCGCTCGTGCGTGCGTCGCCCGATTGGAGGCCGCAGGGACCGAACTTCAGATCGTCCGCCTGGGTGTCTCGGCGCGGGCTCGAGGAGCGTGATGTGAGCCGTCGCGACGCTCGCGGTGCTCGCGACGAAGAGGGCCGGAAGCAACCAGGCTGCGGGGCGGCGAATCATGGGACCCACTCTCTGCCACCATTTGCGGTGTCTTGGGCTTAATCTCCCGCGCTGGATTAGTAGCCAAAAACAGCCACTTCTTCGAGCGCGATCGAATTGTTCCAGTCAGCCTGAGTGCTTCTCACCGGCCAAAACCTGCGTGAAGGGTCTCCGCAGATTCGCCCTCAGCGCTTCGCCGCGCACTCGCCGAGGCTCACGACTGCCTGTGTCGCGTCGCCGCCCACGGCGAGCTGCACGCTGCGTCCGCCCATCTTCAGAGGCTCGTCCCTCTTCATGCGGTCGGGGTGCACGCCGCTCGCGCGCGTCGTGACTTCCTGCCAAGGAATGCCGGGAGCGGCCACGATGGCGAGGCACACGGGCGGGCCCGCGTCGTTCTGCTTGCGGTACGTGAACGTGAACTTCTCGGCGCCGTACTCGGCGGAAAGCTGGGTGTCCGTCTTCGTCAGTTTGAGATGATGCGACTCGAAGTACTTCGACGCAAGCGGCCAAGGCATCTCGGCGATTGCGGACCGCTGCACTTGATGAGCGTCTTGGTCGCGCCGTGCTCGTAGCCTTGCCCCTTGGGGGACAGCTCGGGTCGCCGCTCTTTTGAAACGCGCCAGCTCGTCTGCGGTGAGCGGTGTGCGCTTGGTGCGGCCCGCGCGTTTCACGAGCGCGTCGTGCTGCGCTTGGATTTGGGCGCGCGCTTTGACCAAGTTGTCGACCTCGCCGCTGCGCTGCGCCGCCTTGCACGCGTCGAGGGCACCGTCGACGGCGCGTAGGCTCTCGCTCACGCTGTCGATGGACGAGCCATCGATGCCGAGGACCACCTTTTGCGACGAGTCGTATTCCGCCTTGCAGCGCTGAGTCTCCGGGCTGTTGCAACCAAGCAGCAGCGCGCACGAAAGCGCCGAGAAGCCCCAGCTCCGTCCAACCCGACCGCTCCGCATGGCCCGGAGCCTACGCGATGGTGGGTTGGGCCGCGCGCCAAAAAAAACGCCCCGTCCGGAAGACGGGGCGTTCTTGTGTGTCGGGTTTCCGAGGGGTTAGCTCAGGGGTTGGCGCCGCCCATGCCGCCCGCGCCGCCCATGCCGTCGTCCACCCACGCCTGGATGTCGCCGACGCAGAAGTCGAACACGGTACCGGTGCAGCCTCATTGCTCGCCACCTGGAACTGGATGTCCTTGAGCTTCGTGGCGTCGAACGTAATGCAACCCGCCGGCTGGTCTGCGCACCAGCTACCCTGCGCGAGATTGCTCCACAAGAGAGTGTTCTCGCCGTTGACGACGGTCTTCTTCTCGGGGTTCGCGCTGTCGACGAGGTTTCGTTGTGAAGAAGGCGTTGTTCGGGTCGACGGTGGTGGTGACGCCCACGCGGAGCTCGCCAGTGGGCACGCCCTCCAGGGTGAACGAGAAGCCATCGTAGGCGCTCGCATCGAACGGAGGCGCAGTGGGATTGGCCACGACATGAACCAGCTGCACGGCGATGCCGGCGCCCCAAGACAACGACCACATCATGTCGACGACCTGAGCTGCCTGTCCCGTGCTACTTTCGCCCTGCTCCGGGTTGGTCAGGGCGACGGTGCTGCCGCCCATGTCGAAGTAGTTGTACGTGCCGAGGCCGACATCGAGGCCAGCCATCGTGGCAGGGAAGTAGGTGTCGACGTTGGTCGTGCCGCCGGTGCTGGTCGTGCCGCCGGTGCTGGTCGTGCCGCCGGTGCTGGTCGAGCCGCCGGTGCTGGTCGTGCCGCCGGTGCTGGTCGTGCCGCCGGTCGCGTTGTTGTTGTTTTTGGTGCCGCCGGAATCGTCCGAGCAAGCAACGGCGGCAACAAGGAGGGAGGCGGTCAGAACGGGGAGAATCAAGTGTCGAGTGCGCATGGCCGGGCCTTTTACCACGGCGCCTGGTCTCTGGGGAGATAGATTGGCGCCCTGCCTGCGCGCGGCCGCTTCCGGGATGACGGGAGGCGCCCGGCTCTGATAGAAACCCGGCGCCCCCATGAAAGCCAACATCGTCCTCCTGCCCGGTGACGGAATCGGTCCCGAAATCGTCCGCGAAGCCGCAGAGCGTCCTCGAGGCGGTCGCCGCGAAGTTCGGCCACGACCTTCTCGCTTCGAAGAGCACCTGATCGGCGGCATCGCCATCGATCGAGACCGGCGAGCCGCTCCGCGACGCCACGCTCGCCGCCTGCAAGAAGGCCGACGCGGTGCTGCTCGGCGCCGTCGGCGGCCCGAAGTGGGACGACCCGCAGCGCCAAGGTCGCGCCCCGAGCAGGGCCTGCTCGCCATCCGCAAGGGCCTCGGCCTGTTCGCCAACCTGCGCCCGGTGAAGACGCTACCCGGCGCTCGCTCGACGTCGTCGCCGCTCAAGCCCGAGCGCGTCGCGGGCGTCGACCTGCTCGTCGTGCGCGAGCTCACCGGCGGCCTCTACTTCGGCAAGCAGACCGCGAGAGCGCCGGCGAGCGGCCGAGCGCGCCGTCGACACGCTCGACTACACCGAGGACGAGATCCGGCGCATCGTCGCGCTCGCCTTCGAGCTCGCGCGCGGCCGGCGCAAGAAGCGTGACCTCGGTCGACAAGGCCAACGTGCTCGAGTCGTCGCGGCTGTGGCGCGAGGTCGCGACCGAGGTCGGCGCAGGAGTACCCCGACGTCGAGCTCGAGCACCAGCTCGTCGACTCGTGCGCGATGCGCCTGGTCACCGCGCCGCGGCAGCTTCGACGTGATCGTCACCGAGAACATGTTCGGCGACATCCTGACGGACGAGGCCGCGGTGCTCACCGGCTCGCTCGGCCTGCTGCCCGAGCGCCTCGCTCGGCGAGGGCACGCTCGGCCTGTACGAGCCGATCCACGGCTCGGCGCCGGACATCGCCGGCAAGGGCATCGCGAACCCGCTCGGCACGATCCTGAGCGCCGCGATGCTGCTGCGGCACTCGCTCGGGCTCGAGGCCGAGGCCAAGGCCATCGAGAAGGCCGTGGAGAAGACGCTGCAGAGCGGCATGCGCACGCGCGACCTCGGCGGCGCCGCGGCCAATACGAGCAGGTCGGCGCCGCGGTGCTCAGTCACCTCTGAATTCGACGAGCATCACCCCGCCGCGCCCACAGACGCCGCGCTCCTCACGGGCGCGGCGTCCGCATTTCGGGGGGACGGCCCCGGCACCAGGTGGCCTGAGACTGCTCCTTCATGTGGGCCCCCTTTCGCCAGCGCGCCCCTTCGCGTTAGAGAACAATCTGGCCGGGTCTCCTTTTCCGTGCGGCAGCGCTGACCGACGTCGGTCTCGTGCGCACCCACAACGAGGACTTTGCCTCGGTGCGTGACGATCTCGGCCTGTACCTGGTGGCCGACGGCGCGGGTGGCCACGAGTCCGGCGACGTGGCTGCTGCGCTCGCCGTGCGCTCGGTAGGTAACTACGTCGGCGCCACGGTGCGCGCGACCCACGAGCGCCCGGATTTCGACCGACTGGGTGTTCCGCATCAGGCCAAGCGCCTCTCGAGCGCCGTCCACAAGGCCAACCGCGACGTGCTCGAAATTGCCAGGACGAGCGCGAGCCATCGCGGCATGGGCACCACCTTGGTGGCGCTGCTGCACGCGCCGCGCACTGGCCTGCTGCACGTGGCGCACGTCGGGGACAGCCGTTGCTACCGCCTGCGCGGCGGAGATCTCGAGCTGCTCACCGAAGACCACGCCATCGCCCAGGATCTGCTCGAGCAGCGCCCGGATCTGGACGACTCGGTGCTCGAGCGCCTGCCGAGAGGCGTCGTCACTCGTGCGCTCGGTATGACGGAGGAGGCGTTCCGCGTCAGCGTGCGAACGCTGGTGCCCCGCGCTGGTGACCGTTATCTCTTGTGTAGCGATGGTCTGAGCACCCCGGTCGGCACGCTCGACCTCGCGCATGCCCTCGCGCAGCCCGAATCACCAGACATGGTTGCTCACCTGCTCGTCGAGCTCGCCTACGATTGAGGCGCGCCGACAACGTCGCCGTCGTCGTGGTCGACTGCGAGCTCCGCTTCGAGGAGGACGAGGCGCCCACCACGCCTTGGGACAAAGAGCCGAGCTTCCGCCTCCGCCCGCCGTGCCTCACGAAACATCCCAGCCCGAGCTTCTCATTACGGGCATAGAGGAGTTCACTACCGGCGCGGACGTAGCCAGCGACTCGTTCCTCGAAGGTCTGGTCCGCGTGCGCAAGGCTCACGAAAAATGACTCTCCATGTCCCGCCGCTCCTCACCGAAGAGCTGGCGCCCGTCGGCGGTCGCATCGGACCCGAGCTAGAGCACTTCGTCGTCGAGGAGCTTCCGCTCTACGAGGCCAGCGGCGAAGGCGACCACTGGTACGCTTTCATCGAGAAGCGCGGGCTCACGACGCAGGACATGAACTTTGCCGTTTCGCGTGCTTCGGGCGCGCGCGCCTCGGACATCGGCTGCGCCGGCATGAAAGACAAGCAGGGCGTCACGCGCCAGTGGATTTCCGTGCCGGGTCAGGCGCCGGAGCCCGCCGCTTGGCAGCTTCCCGACGCGGTGCGAGTGCTGTCGCAGTCGCGTCACAAAAACAAGCTGCGCACGGGGCACTGCGCGCCAATCGCTTTCGCATCACGCTGGTAGAAGTCCCCAGTGACGGCCTCGCCCACGCGGCGCCCATCGTGGAGCGCCTGCGCGCGGAAGGCTTGCCCAACTACTTCGGTCCCCAACGCTTCGGTCGCCAGGGTCGCAGCTTCGAGCAAGCGCTCGCTTGGCTCAGGCAGGGCCAAGATTCGAACGGCGGAGGCGCGCCGGGCAGCGGCCGCGGCCAGAAGCGCGGCCCCAAGGCTCGCTTCGAGAACAAGCTCTTGCCGAGCGTGCTGCAGTCGGACGTGTTCAATCGCTACCTGAGCGCGCGTTTGGCACGTCCCGAAGCGTTGCTGGCGGGTGAGGTCGTGCGCCTCGAAGGCTCCGCGAAGGTGTTCACGGTCGAGGATCCGGAAAAGGAGCTGCCCCGCCTCCAGCAGGGCGACATCCACCTGACTGGACCCATGGTGGGACCGAAAACCGTACATGCCGCCGCAGAAGCGGGCCGGATGGAGGATGCTGCGCTCGCCGAGCTCGGACTTTCCGAACCCGAGCTGCTGCGCCTGGCCGACGCGGCTCCCGGCACTCGGCGCGATTTGCGCGTAAGCCTGGAGGAAATCGCGGTCGAGCCCGGGGAAGCGGGAGAGCTGGTCCTCTCGTTCGTGTTCCTGCCGGAGGGTTCGCGACCCAGCTCCTGCGCGAGCTGACTCGCAGTCCCTGGCTCGAACCGCGCTGATTTGCCAGGAGGGTCTGGTGCAGACCCTCCCCCTAGAAATGAGATTTCAGGGGCCCCCTCCCACCTCCGGCCGCACCTCGCACCTTCGCGGGCTCGGTGCTTGCCGCTGCGCGCGGGGCCCCAGCCCCGCTTGCTTGCTGCGCGCTGGCGGTGTGCTTTGACGGGTTAGGGTGGGACCTCCCGGCTGCACCTTCTTGCCCTGCGAGTCCGCTCTGGCGCATCGTATCCGGTATGCGTCTCGGGCTCTTGTTCTGCGGGGTCGCCTTGTTCGGCTGCGCCGCGCACGCGCCCGGCTCCGCCGTCGGCCGCGCGGCCCAGGGCGAACGCCCGTCAGGCTCCGGGCTGGCCCTCGGCGACTGGAGCTCGAAGCGCGACAAAGAGCTCGCTCGATCCCCGCGGGGCGGCTCGGCGGATCGCCTGGCCAAAGACACGCACGAAGCGGCTGCGACTGATTCCCTCGAACCGGACGCGGAGGCAGCTCGCGCCGGCAAGCGTCACCCCACCGGCACACCCGAGCCCGCCCAGGCGCTTTCGCGCGCGGGCGAGCGCTGCCTCGCCGAGCTCACGGCAAAGAAAGTGCGTTTCCGGAGCTTGGGGAACGACCGGGTATCGAGACGCCCGTGCGCATCGATGGCTCCGTAGGCGGCGTGACGTACTTCGCTCACGGGCTCCAACTCATCGTCGACTGCCGCATGGTCTCACCCTCTCAGCATTGCTCCGCTGCTCACGCGCCACGGCGTCACGCGCGTGAGGTTCTCTGGCGCGTACGTGTATCGCCTGACGCGGCACGGCAAGCTCAGTTTGCACGCCAACGGCCTAGCGCTCGACATTCACGAGCTGACGACCACCCAGGGCACGAAGTACGAAGTCGAGCACGACTTTGCGCGCGCCGTTGGCTGCGGAAAAAACATCCCCTTCGTCAACCGCGTGGCCTGCGATCTTCGCGAAACGGCGCTCTTTCGAGGCTCATCACGCCCGACTACGACGCGGACCACAAGGACCACCTGCACCTCGGCATCCCGCGTCTGGCAACGACGCCCACCACGCTCGCGCAAAGCTCCGCACACGCGGCCGTCACGCCGCGCGCCAGCACACCGACACGAATCCCCCGGTGACACCGAGCCGAACGGCGCCCGACCGAGCGGAACCTCCGCCCTCCGCGTCCGCCCAACTGGGCTCACTTCCCGAGGCGCTGCCCGAAGCGCCCTGGCTGGGCGGCCCACGCTAGTGGGCCTGTTCCACGGGTTTTCGGCGTCTGCGGGCCGTGTTACCGCCCGCATGGATGTCCGAAGGCTCACCGTCACAGACCACGCAGCCCGAGCGGCCTCTTCCACGGGTGAGCCTCGCGGTTCTTTCGCTCCTGCACGCCATCGTATTCGCGTGGATGGCAGTCGCCTTGCCCTGGCATGCGGCGTACGCCTTCTCGCTGCCGCTCGGCGGTCTCGCCGCGGCGCACGTCGCGCTCGGCGTGCTGGCGCTGTTCCGCAGGCAGACGGCGCTGCTCGTGCTGTGGGCAGCCGTCGCGTACGTCTCAAGTGCGCAGGGCTCGCGTTGCTCGGCCTGGAGTCTCCTCAGCACCGGCCTCTACTTGTCGGGGCTGTACGGCGGCGTGGGCCAAGCGGTGGCGGCTGGTCTGATCGGTGTCTGGTGCGTCGTCGCGCTCTTCACGCTGCCCATCTCGCTGTGGGGTTTGGCCCTCGGCGCGCGCTTGCCGTTCGGGCTGCCGCGCCCTTGGCTGGTTGGGGCGCGGGCGGTACCGCCGTGCTGCTGGTGGCCTCTACGTTCTTGGTGAGTCGCAGCGCGCGCGCAGAGTCGGTCGTCGTTGCAAGCGACCCGCGCCTCATCGAGCTTCTCCGCGGGGCGATCCGACGGCGACACGAAGATGCGCCAGCGGACCAACTAGCAGCGGCGAAAGCTCCGTCTCCAGAGGCGACGCCCGACCCCGGAGCGCAGTCGGCCAAGCCCAAGACGCGCCCGCGGAAGCGCTCCGACCCAAGGAACGAGGAAAAGACGCGCTACAGCGGCAGGTCGCAAGATGCGACGAACCCATCTCCACCGAGCGCCTCACGCTGCTCGTCTCGTCGCGTAGCGAGAAGCACACGTGCCTGCAGGCCCGCGACGCCGAGGGGCTCTCTCGCGCGCTGGGCGCTCACCTCCGCCGGGGCAATTCTCCACCGAAGTCCCTTCGTCTCGAGCTCGTATCGGGCGTGCACCGCTTGAGCTCGGCGCTTCCGCTGCTCGATGCCTTGAAGCTTCGTCCCGGCCAGGACGGCGTGTGTTCGGCGGAGCGTTGTCTGGCTCCCTGGCAGCTGGTCGCACTCGGTGCCTTCACGAGCTATCGCCCGCTCGATGCAGTGGCGGACGCGGGCTTCGGCGTGCGCTTCGACGCGCTCCGTTCCTTGCTCGGAGTCGAAGCAGGCGAAACGCTGGTGCGCATCGAAACGCGCAGCTTCGCCGCAGACGATGCTCGCTTCGTCGAGCTCGATGTGGAGGACGCCCGAGGCGAGCCGAGTCAAGCCGAGCTCACTCGAGCCTCACGGCTCGCATTCGACTACATTGCGCGCGCGCAGGCGGACGACGGACGCTTCCGCTACACGCTCGAGCCGTACAGCGGCGCCAGCGACGATGACGATGCGTC